>JAUMUG010000011.1 GCA_030530775.1 Lautropia sp.
CTCGACAACCATGCCCGATCACGTGTTGCACTTGACTCTTGAGACCGCCCTCTCCGTCAAATCATCCGGATATAATTGGAAAGGTGCCTCCCAAAATCCTCCACCGCTGCCTGGTAACCGAACCGCCTCGAGGCACGATACTGGGTGATTCGATGGCTGCCTGTGTTCAGCAATTGGCTTCCAGGACGAATGAGCCCCGCCGATAGCCAGTTTTACCGAGCGTTTGTTCCGGCAGGGATGGAGACTGGAATCAGTATCCGGTTCGTTACCGCACAGGTCGCGAAAGCATCACCCGTTCTGATAGACCCACCGCAGTAGTTCGTCCTGGCCAGCCAGGGCGCGGCGTGCGTCGAAGCGGCCGTTGATCATCAACGAAACGGCGTAGCGCTGGCCGGAGGCGGCCGTCACATAGCCGGCGATGGCCCGCACGTCGGAGAGGGTCCCGGTTTTCATCTGGGCCTGGCCGGCCACGGGATCATGGCGCAGGCGGGTGCGCATGGTGCCGTCGATACCAACCACCGGCAGCGAGGCTTCGAACCAGCCGTCTCTGTCGTTGCGGGCGGCATGCTTGAGCACCGCCACCATGTCGTTGGCCGAGATGCGTTCCAGACGCGACAGGCCGGAACCGTTCTCGATCACCAGGGAAGACATCGGCAGGCCCTGGCTCCGATACCACTGATGCAGCCAACGCCCGGCCGCCACCGATGTCACGGCGCCCTGCCCCCGGGCGGCCGCCATTTCCAGCAACAACATCCGGGTCATCACGTTGTTGCTGTACTTGTTGATGTCGCGCACCACATCGCCCAGCACCGAGGCCGACATCCAGGTCAGGAAAGGCCGGGCACGTTTGGCCGCTCCCGGCCGCAGCACGGTGCGGCCCTGAAACTTGCCGCCCGCCTCCTGCCAGGCAGCCTTGAAAATGCCGTGTACGAAGCGCTGGTGATCGAGCACTGCGGCGTGGAACTGTTGCGGGCCGCAGGCACGCACCTGTGTACCACGCACGGTGATCACCGGCTTGCCGTTCTTGGCGATACTTTCGTGAACCCCCACCCGGCCACCGACGGCGCGGCAGCGCCCTTTCAGCACCTTCACTTCATAGCGCAGCTGAACGTCGGCCAGCGGCGGGTCGATGGTCAGCTCGCGGCGCTTGGGGTCGGCGTACAGGCGGGTCGCCTTGAAGTTCATCAGCGCCGCATAGGGATGCACGTTGTAGGCTTGGCTGGCATCGCCATCGAAGGCGCTGCCACCGGCGGCCGGCGCCGAGAAGCGGCTGTCATCGATGACCAGATTGCCCCGGATGGTATGCAGACCCCCGGCCCGCAGCTCGCCGATCAGCGCCCGCAGGTCTTCGATCAACAGACGTGGGTCGCCACCACCCTGCATGATCAGATCGCCATGCAGCGTCCCATCGCGCAACACGCCAGTGGTATAGAAGCGGGTTGCCCACTGGTAGTTCGGCCCGAGCAGTGACAAGGCCGCATGGGTCGTCACCAGTTTCATGGTCGAAGCCGGATTGAAAGGCTGCGCACCCAGATGGTCGACACGCAGCCGGCCCTCGTCACTCAATGGCTGAATGACGAGACCGAAGGCGCGCGCGTCGATGCCGGCCATGGTCAGGTTGCGAATGGCCAGCGTGGTCATCGCGTCTTCCGACAGCACCACCGGCTCGGCGGCATCGGTCATCGGCCACTCGAACATGGCGGCCGTCTGCAGTACCCCGCCGTCCCGACGGGACACGGCGGCAGTGGATACCGATCCGGAGGGAAGCATGGATGAGGCTTCGCCCGCCACGGCACCGTCCGAAGCGGACGGCGCCAGGGCAAGCCGCAGATGGGGGCCATCGGTGTGCTTCGACGGCCCGGCCGTCGACGAAAGCCCCGTGCCGGTCCGGGACACGGAAGCGGCTGCAGTCTGCACCCATGGCGCGGAACCGGCTACCAGCGGCTGGAATATGCTTCCGTTGCGCAGCGGCTGCGGTTGGTGTATATCCGCCGCCAATGCTCCACCCATCGACAACAGGCTGATCGCCCCCCACAGGAGCACGCCCCGACCATAGTCTTTCTGCACACCCGACTCCATCAAGCCTTGCCCCGATCGTCTTCTTTCATCTGTCGTCGCGGCCGATCTGCAGCAGCGATCCATCCATGATCCAGGCCCCGGACGCCCGGGCCGCAGAAAGGAGCCTGCGGACGCAGACACGCAGCAGGCAGAACGCTCCCCTGCAGGCACGGTTCGTGCCTGCGGGTCGTCCCCGATCCTTCCACGGACCAGCCCTCTAGCCCAGATCGTGCTTCAAGAAAAGACAATGGTGAGGCTGCGGCCCAACATTGCAGACTCACAGGCGACGGACGACCGCCAGAGGCCGACCGGTGATCATCGGCACGCCACCCACAGTGATGGATCCGCGACAGTGGGCGCAGCGGCCGATCCGCACTGGACAGGTCCGATACGTAACGGCGGGGACAGAGCCGGGGCCCGATTCAAGCCCAAGGGAAAGGCCGCGACCGACAAGGGCGACAAGGATGCACGCGCCCCATGAAAGGCATCGGACTCGTCGGTAGACAGTTGCCATGATCCGGAAAGAGATCCCGCCCCACACGTCATCCAATGACCAATCCCCCGCAGCCCGCCCCCGCTGCGGCTTGCGCCGGCCGCGGCGCCTGTCCTATCATTGGCACTCTCCGATGGAGAGTGCCAATCGTGACGGCCTGGCCGGATCGCATGGCACCCGGCCGTTGGCCGGGAAGCGCGGGCGGCAGGCTCCACCGGGACGATCTGCTCGTCCTGGCAGACTGCTCTGGTCGCGGACATCGATCAGATGCACGACGGCTTCCCGGCGGTTACCGTGACCTATTGGCCCCGACCGATCGATCGAAATTTTTTGTGATCCAGGGCTTGTATTTCCGGATGCCGCCCTCAGCTTCGATGACATCCGATTCCAGAACTCGTGTCGAGTGCTGGAAACCGTTTTTGTTTCAACCCCCAATTCAGGAGTGAACTGAATGAAACTGCGCCCCTTGCATGACCGGGTCATCATCAAGCGCCTCGACAACGAGCGTAAAACCGCCTCCGGCATCGTGCTGCCCGAAAATGCGGCCGAAAAGCCTGACCAGGGCGAAGTGCTGGCCATTGGCGACGGCAAGATCGGTGACGACGGCAAAGTCCGCCCGCTGGCCGTCAAGGTCGGCGACAAGGTTCTCTTCGGCAAATACTCCGGCCAGACCGTCAAGGTCGACGGCGAAGAGCTGCTGGTGATGCGCGAAGAAGACATCATGGCGATCGTTCAGTAAGACGAATGCCCGGCTGCCCGAACGGGCTGCCCGCACTGCACGATCCACCCGGCCGGACACACGTCCGACCGACGCCTTCCGGCATGCGGTCCTTCGGTGCGGCGGCCATCGGACACCATCCCGGTCGATCCCCCGAAAGACCGGCATCGACGCAACCCCCCGATTCATCACAGGCATCGCTGCCCGTATCGCCCCGGGCGGGGCGACGGTCGGCAGTCATGTCCGTATCCCAATCTCAGGAGTTTTCAATCAATGGCTGCAAAACAAGTCAATTTCGGTGATGACGCCCGTGCCAAACTGGTCGAAGGCGTCAACATCCTGGCCAACGCCGTCAAGGTGACGCTGGGCCCCAAAGGTCGCAACGTCGTGCTGGAGCGTTCCTTCGGCGCCCCCACCGTCACCAAGGACGGTGTGTCGGTGGCCAAGGAAGTCGAACTGAAGGACAAGCAGGCCAACATGGGTGCCCAGCTGGTCAAGGAAGTGGCTTCGCGCACCAGCGACAACGCTGGCGACGGCACCACCACCGCCACCGTGCTGGCCCAGGCCATCGTCCGTGAAGGCATGAAGTACGTGGCCGCCGGCATGAACCCGATGGATCTGAAACGCGGTATCGACAAGGCCGTCGCCTCCCTGATCGAGGAGCTGAAGAAGCAGTCGAAGCCGACCACCAGCAGCAAGGAAATCGCCCAGGTCGGTTCCATCTCGGCCAACAGCGATGAGGAAATCGGCAAGATCATCTCCGAAGCCATGGACAAGGTCGGCAAGGAAGGCGTGATCACCGTCGAGGACGGCAAGTCGCTGAACAACGAACTGGATGTCGTCGAAGGCATGCAATTCGACCGCGGTTATCTGTCGCCCTACTTCATCAACAACCCGGACCGCCAGGTTGCCGTGCTGGAAAACCCGTTCATCCTGCTGCACGACAAGAAGATCAGCAACATCCGTGATCTGCTGCCGGTGCTGGAGCAGGTTGCCAAGGCCAGCCGTCCGCTGTTGATCGTTGCCGAAGACATCGAAGGCGAAGCCCTGGCCACCCTGGTCGTCAACAACATCCGTGGCATCCTGAAGACCGTCGCCGTCAAGGCACCGGGCTTCGGTGATCGTCGCAAGGCGATGCTGGAAGACATGGCCATTCTGACCGGCGGTGTGGTGATTTCCGAGGAAACCGGCATGTCGCTCGAAAAAGCCACGCTGGACGAGCTGGGCAGCGCTGCCCGCATCGAAGTGGCCAAAGAGAACACCACCATCATCGATGGTGCCGGCGATGCCAAGGCCATCGAGGCCCGTGTCAAGGCCATCCGTGCCCAAATCGAAGAAGCCACCAGCGACTACGACCGCGAGAAGCTGCAGGAGCGTGTCGCCAAACTGGCCGGTGGCGTTGCCGTCATCCGCGTCGGTGCTGCCACCGAAGTCGAGATGAAGGAGAAGAAGGCCCGTGTCGAAGATGCGTTGCACGCCACCCGTGCCGCCGTCGAAGAAGGCATCGTTCCTGGCGGTGGTGTCGCTCTGCTGCGTGCCAAGACTGCCGTTCAGATCTCGGCCAGCAATGCCGATCAGGAAGCCGGCGTCAAGATCGTGCTGCGCGCCATCGAAGAGCCGCTGCGCCAGATCGTGACCAACGCCGGTGAAGAAGCCAGCGTGATCGTGGCCAAGGTTGCCGAAGGCAAGGGTAACTACGGTTACAACGCCGCCAACGGCGAATACGGTGATCTGGTCGAGATGGGTGTGGTCGACCCGACCAAGGTGACCCGTACCGCCCTGCAGAACGCCGCTTCGATCGCGGGTCTGCTGCTGACCACCGATTGCCTGGTCTCCGAAGCGCCGGAAGACAAGCCGGCCGCTGGTCCGGCCATGCCCGACATGGGTGGCATGGGCGGCATGGGCATGGGTATGTAATCCCTCCCCCGGTCGTCTTGCCGGGGACGGGCCTTCCAGCGCAGCACCGGGAAGGCTCTCCCCCAATACAAAGACCGAAAGGCCGTGTCCTGGGTAGCAGCCCGTGACACGGCCTTTTTTCATGAGCGCCCGTGCCGGGCGCACTGAAAAAAGGCTGCCCCGCTCGATGCGGAACAGCCCTTCCTCCAAGCATGGCCAACCGGATGCGGCCGGCCCATCATCCCGGTTGCAGCGCGGGGATCAGTCCGCCACTTTCAGGCGGCCGCCACGGCCCAGCCCACCCTTGACGGTCTGTGCCTTGTAGTTACGCAACGACACCACCATGTTGTTGTAAGCATCGACAAAAGCAGCCACCGTGGCCTTGCCTTCCGGCGTCCTCGAGAAGCCACCCAGCGCACCCGCCGCGCTACCACCCAGCGCGCCCAGCGCCGCACCGTAGTTGGAGGACTTGGCGTTGCCCTCGGAAATAGCGATCTGCGTGCCCGAGCGGATGTCATAGAGCGTCAGGGTCACCACCGATACCTTGGTTTCCAGCGAACCGGCCAGTCCGGCCAGCGCCCCTGGCAAGAAGCCGGCCAGACCACCGGCCACCTTGCCGGTCGCGCTGTTGTCGATCACGACATCCGGCTCGAGCATATAGTCGGCAGCCACACGCTGACCTTTTTGCTGTTTGGAACCGGCGCGGAACTCACCCGAATTACGCTGTCTGTCGGTGATGGCGGAAATCCTGCTTTCGGTGCGACTGTTGCCAATCGAAGTGATCACAAAACAATTGGACTGCTGCACCGCCAGACGAAGCAACGAATTGACTTGCGTCGAACGGGTGTCGCTCAATGTATAGAAGCCGGTCTGCAGGCGGCCATCGTCGACGGCCAACGTGCCCAGCGCTTCTTCACAACGCTCCAGGCCATCATTGGCGTCGACACTGGTGCTACCGGCCGCCCCTCCCTTGGAAGCAGTCGAACTGGTGCCCGTGGAAATCGAGCCTCCACCCAGAGAGGCGCAACCCGCCAGCACGGCAACCGATGACAGCACCAGCAGCTGCCGCACGAATGTCTTGGACAACATCGAAAACACTCCTCGTTTCACGAATGGAGGACCCAACGGACTTCGATCCGGAATCCATCAACCCACATCAATAGAAATACCAGCCGGCACCGGCCCAATGAAGATGGTAGCGGTATCCATGCCACCAATAATCGAGCCACGCCGCACGGTATGTGTCGACCCACCGGCGGTAGGCCGCATCGTCCTGCTTGGCTTTCTGCGCCTCGGCCAGCAGCTTCTGCGCTTCTTTGTTGCCCTGGCGGGCAGCGGCCGACAACCATGATTCAGCGGCGGCCGGATCGGCGCCCATTTCCTCGAAACCCGACAAGTAGAGCCGCCCCAGCGCCAGCTGAGCTTCGGCCTGACCTTGCTCGGCCGCTTTCTGCATCCAGCTCACGGCGCGATAGCTGTCGCGCTGCACGCCGTCACCCCGGAAGAAGCGTAAGCCCAGGTCGAAGGCAGCACGGGGTTCCTTCGCGGCCTTCTCTTCCAGCGCGGCCATCCTGGCCGCCTCTTGAGCCTGCTGCGGCGTATCGGGCGCCAACGCCTCCGTCGTGACCCGACTGCGTGGCTGATCGGCACAGTCGGTACCCTGCGTACAGACGCGTACCGTCGACGGGGTACGTATGTCGTCTTCATTGGGAAGGCTGGTGCAAGCGCCAACCAGCACGGACAGCATGACCAGCGAAATCGAATGTCTCATTCAGTTTTCCTGCACGAAAGAGCTGACATGAACCAAGCCATGATAGGACCATCGAGCCGAAATTTCGCAGTTCTTCGGCCCGGCGGATGATGGCCGACAGAATAATACGGCGAGGAACGGACGTTTCCGTATCAAATGTGACACGCAGGGCAAGAGATGTCGTAACGGATTTCACATCACAGGAAACGGGGTCCGACGCGAAGCGGGATTCAGCCGCTCCGGTCCCCGAACGACCCCGGCCATGCAGCGGCCGCCAGCGGAAAACAGCGGATGCAGGCGCAGCGACTGAACCCCGCAGCACGGCATCGATCGTCCGATGACATCCAAGGCCCATCGGGCAACGACGCCGGTCGAGCAGCATGAGTCAAACCGCATGTCTCATGAGTCCACGGGTTTCGATCCACCAAAAAACAGCCCATAACAGCCATTGATCATTCCGCTGTGAAAAAAGCCACACTTCATCGCTAGGCTTGCCCCACCTTTTTCGGACGGAACAGTCAGATGCACGCAGCGGACACCACCCTTTCAGCGTCATCACGCCCCCGCAAGCTGGTACTGGCAGCCACCCTGGGGCTGTTGCTGTCGGCCTGCAGCGGCAGTAATGATGTCGACAATCTGGTCAAGACCTGGCAACAGATTCAGAACTCGAATCAGACCAATGACGGCACTGGCCTGCACAGCAGCATGCCCGCCGCCATCGGTTCACCGGCACCACAGGCGCTGAGCACCTGGAAACTGGCCAACGAGAAAGAAGTCGGCCGTTTCCTGTCGCAGGCCGGCTATGGCGCCACGCCCAAGGATCTGCGGACCCTCGTCAACCAGACCGCCAACGCCTGGATCGAAAACGAGTTCGCCAAACCATCGATGTCGCTGCTCGAGACCATCGACACCTGGATGCGACAGACTGGAGCCAAAGCCCCCACCATCGACGATCTGCAGAATGCCTGGTGGTTCTCGACCATGCAGGATGATCAGTTGCGCCAGCGGGTTACCTATTCGCTGTCGCAGATCTTCGTGATCTCGTCGGCCGGCGCCCCCGGCTTTTATCCACGCGGTATGGCGCACTACTACGATACGCTGTCCAAACACGCCTTCGGCAACTATCGCCAGCTGCTCGAGGATGTGGTACGCCATCCGATGATGGGTCTGTATCTGACGCATCTGCGCAATCAGAAAGAAGAATTCACGCCCGAAGGGGTGCCCCACCGCGTGCCGGACGAAAACCTGGCACGCGAGGTGATGCAGCTGTTCAGCATCGGGCTGGAACAGCTGAATCTCGATGGCACGCCCAAGCTAGACGCCCATGGCAATCCGCTGCCGACCTATGACAACAACGACGTCCAGGGGCTGGCCCGCGTCTTCACCGGCTGGAGCTGGCATGGCCCGGTGCGTTCGACCTATTGCTTCGGCGGCTGGCACGCCAGCTGCAACGACACCACCAATCCGGGACGCGACACTCGGCTGATGGTGTCCTACCCCCAGTTCCATTCGATCGCGGAAAAACGCTTTCTCGGCGTCACCATTCCGGCAGGTATGGCCCAGCCGGAAGAAAACATGAAAATCGCACTCGACACGCTGTTCAACCATCCGAACGTCGGCCCCTTCATCGGCAAGCAGCTGATTCAACGGCTGGTAACCAGCAACCCGTCGCCAGCCTACGTGCAGCGCGTGGCCACGGCCTTCAACAACAATGGCGCCGGCGTGCGTGGCGACATGAAAGCCGTCATCCGCGCCATTCTGCTCGACCCCGAGGCCCGCGACAGCCAGTACACCAACCGCCCCGAAGCCGGTCGCATCCGAGAACCGCTGCTGCGGCTCGGCCACTGGATGCGCGCCTTCAACGCGTCCTCCTTCACCGGACGCTGGGGGGTCAACCGCACCGATTCACCGCGCAATCTGAACATGAGTGTCATGCGCGCACCATCGGTCTTCAATTTCTACCGTCCCGGCTACAGCCCGACCAATACGCCGATTTCCAATGCCGGCTTCGTAGCCCCCGAGATGCAGATCACCCAGGAAAGCAGCGCCGCCGGCTATGCCTATTATCTGGGAGTGGTCACCGGTGCCTTCTGGAGCTCTTCTTATGGAATCGGTCAGATGCGGGATTATCCGGACCCGAACAACTCGGGCAAGACCATCCGCCGTCGGGACATCAATCCGGACTACAGCACGGAGATGAAGCTGGCCTCCACCCCCGACAAACTGGTCGACCACCTCGATACCTTGCTGATGAATGGCCAGATGCAGGCCGACACCAAGAAAAACATCATCGATGCGGTCAACAGCATCACCTACCCCACCAATGGGGATGCCACCCGTACTGCGCAGACGAATCTGCGCCGTGTCGCCGTCGCCATCTACCTCTCGATGATGTCAACCGATTACCTGGTGCTGAAATGAACCATAGCCACTCCCATTCCCGTCGCCATCTGCTCAAGTCCGGTCTGGGGCTGGCAGTCTCCGGTCCGGCCGCCTTTGCGCTGAATCTGGCCAACATGAACGCCGCCGTCGCACAGACGGCCGGTGACTACAAGGCACTGGTCTGTCTGTTCATGCACGGCGGCAACGACCACGCCAACACCGTCGTCGCCACCAATGGTGACTCGTGGAAGAACTATCAGGCCATGCGCGGTGGCACCATTGCACTGGCAGCCCCCGGCAGCGGCGGCAACGCGCTGCTGCCGATCACCCCGGGCAATCTGGCAAGCTTTGGAAACAGTGGTCTGACACTGGGTCTGCACCCGAGACTGAGCAAGACCCAGGCCCTGTTCCAGGCGCGCAAGCTGGCCATCATCTCCAACGTCGGTCCGCTGGTGGAGCCGACGACGGCCGAACAGTATCGCTACATGCAAACCCGCGTGCCACGCCGACTGTTCTCTCACAATGATCAGCAATCCACCTGGCAGACTTTCTCGCCCGAAGGCAATGCCGCCGGTTGGGGTGGCCGCATGGTGGAACGACTGGCTTCCACCCACAACGCCTCTGCCCTGTTCGCCAGTGCCATCTCGGCGGGCGGCAGTCCCGCAGCCTGGCTGGCCGGCCGCCAGATCAGCCCCTACAGTATTCCCACCGAAGGCGCGATCGGCGTGCAGTTTCTGGGTGACATGGGCATCGGCGCACGCGAGCAGGCCCTGCGCGCCGTGTTGAATGCCGAACGCAGCGGCAACCTGCTGGCCCAGACCTTCGCCAATCTGCATCGTCGCACGCTCGACTATCAGAGCACGCTGCAGCAAGGTCTGATCGACGAGAATCACAGCAGCCTGCTGGCGGTGCCCGATCTGGCGGAATCCGCCGGCACCAAGAACCCGCTGGCCATCCAGATGCGGCTGATGGCCCGCGTCATCGCCAGTCGCAACAGCATCGGTATACGCAGGCAGATTTTCTTTCTGAACATGCCCGGCTTCGATACTCACGACGATCAGCAATACGCCCACACCCGACTGATGGGCCAACTGGATCAGGCGCTCGATTATTTCGATCGTCAGATGACAGCGCTGGGCATGCAAAACCAAGTCACCCTGTTCACTGCTTCGGACTTTGGTCGCAACATGGTCAGCAACGGCGGCGGCACCGATCATGGCTGGGGCTCGCACCATTTCATTCTGGGCGGCGCCGTCGACGGTGGCCGTCTATATGGCCGCTTTCCCACTTTCGGCGTCGACGCCGGCGACGACGTCGGTGGCCGTCTGGTGCCACAGTACTCGGTCGAACAATACGCGGCCGTACTGGGTCGATGGTTCGGGCTGACCCAGAGCGAACTGTATGACGCGCTGCCCAATCTGATGAACTTCCCGAGAGACAGTGGCCTGGGTTTCATGAAGGCCTGATTGCCGGACATGAAAATGAAACACTGACTCCAGCCGGTCTGCAAGCGAACGGGAAGTGGGACCGCACACGGACGACGACGGTCATGGCACCATTTGTCCATGACCGCCCCCCATGGCTGCAGGACGAACCATCACAGACGGATTCGATGAGCCATGTCGGCTCATTCGACGGAATTCTGCTTTCTCCCCACCGTATCTTCCGGGATCGGGAAAATCCGGTCATAGGCCAGGTTGTAGAAAAAAGCGAACACCACATAGAACGCCACCAGGCCGATATCCGCCACCAGCGCCTGCCACAGGCTGATGTCCAGCCACCAGGCGATGAAAGGCACCAGCATCACCACCAAGCCCCCCTCGAACAGTACGGCGTGCAGTACCCTCACCCACAGGCGTTTGTGCACCGAGCCGGTCAGGTGTTTCAGCAACTTGTCGAACCCCACGTTGTACACATAGTTCCACACGGCGGCCACTGCCGCCGTACTGATGCCCAACACACCGATTTCGGTCGGATCAAGGCCGAAGAACAGCACGCCGACCGGAATCAGGATCAACAGCGCCGTCACTTCAAACAACAGCATATGCCGAATGCGATCGGCGGGTGTTCGCATCAGAAACTCCGTACCAGAAACCGGGGCCGGCTCAAACCAAACCCCGAGGGGCGATCCGCGAACCGGCATGAAAGAAATCAGCCGCGCGCTCGAAGATGACGAAATCTGAGACAGCCCAGGCTGCGGAATCGGCACCGTGTGCAACCTCCGGAGGCTGCGCCTCGACCCACCACTCGGCATGCAGTTCCACGGCGGGCGCATCGGGCAGGTTGGCACACATTGAAAACAGCCGGTTGGTTTTCGTCTGCGCGATTTTGCACCCAGGGCCTTCAGAGTCGATGCGCCGACCCCTGGTTGCGCGCGGCCTCTTCACCTTGTTTCAGGAATGAAGCCAGCTGCGGCGAATCGGAATGCACCGACCCGAGGGGACCGGAAGCCACTACCCGCCCTGCTTCGACCAGAATCAGCGCATCGAAGTACGGCAACAAAGACGGACGGTGGATCGAAGCAACGATGGCCGCGTCGGAACGCGCCTCGAAGAAAGCCTCGACCAGCGCCGCTTCGGTCGACGGATCCAATGCCGACGTGGGTTCGTCCAGCAGCAACAGACTGCTGGCCTCGGCTGCCACCAATGCCCGGGCGATGGCCACACGTTGGCGCTGGCCGCCCGACAGGTTGCCTCCCCGCGCCGTCACCGGGCTATCCAGCCCGGCCGACATCCGGGCCACGAAATCGCTGGCCTGCGCCACCGTCAAAGCCTTCTCGTAGCGTGACTCCAGCCCGGCCTGCGTCGGTGCATCGCCGTCGGCCGGCCCATGCCCGGTCTCGACGGCGATGCCTGCGTCCCCGACCCCGTCGGCCGACGCCCCCACCGTGGCCATGGCCAGATTCTCGCGCAGCGTGCCACCGAACAGCTCGGCATCCTGCGGCAACAGCGTGGCCACCGAGCGCAGGGCCGGCGCAACCGCCGACGCAGGCAACATGCCATGGGCATCGATCTGCAACTGCCCGGCACTGGGCGGATACAGTCCGGCCAGCAGACGCAGCAGCGTGGTCTTGCCCGAACCGCTCGGTCCCACCAACGCATAGCGCTTGCCGCGTTCCAGCTGCAGGTCGACCCCCAGCAACGAGCCACCGGCCGATTCCGGGTTGCCGGGATCGATCGGCTGACGCTCGAACTGCACCGAAGACAAGCGCATCCGCGACCAGTCGCACGGCACTGCCGGTACGCCGGCTTCATCGGATGCACGCTCGGCCGCCAGCGGCAAGGCACGGATTTCGTCGCCGCTCTGATAGTTGACCTGCTGACGGGTCAACGACTGAAAATGCGCGGCGATCCCTGTGATCACACCACCGGCCTGCAATGCGTATTCATAGACCATGAACAGATTGCCGATGCGCACCCCCTGATCGGCGGTGGCACCTTCGGCGCCCGCCACCGCTTCGGCCGGCACCGTGCCCTGAACCGACAGCCAGACATAGAGCCCCAACAGCACGATCCACAGCAGGCAATTCAG
Organism: Lautropia sp.; assembly: GCA_030530775.1. Lineage (GTDB taxonomy): Bacteria > Pseudomonadota > Gammaproteobacteria > Burkholderiales > Burkholderiaceae_E > Lautropia. The sequence continues at coordinate 12,829 of JAUMUG010000011.1, forward strand.
CAAATCGACTGCGGCCCACTTGCCTTCGTTGTAGACGATGGCGCGCTTGACCGGCTCGAACACGGCGCCCAGCCGGGTCTCGACCAGTTTCAGTACGCCGCGTTGCAGTCGCAGCGCCAGTACCGACAGAACATTCACCAGACCGTCGGACAGGCTCGACCAATATTCACGGTCCGCCGCATTCTCCTGCGCGGCCAGACGCATCATCACTTTGTCGAAGGCCACGATGACCACGGCCATGATCAGATAGCCGACCACGGCCACACCACCCACCCAAGGCGAAATCACCCACAGCGCGATCACTGGCCCGACCAGTCTCACCGCACTCTGCAGATAGATGAACTGACTCTGGGCAAAGTCGTAGAGTGCGCGGGTCGTCAACTGCACCCGGTGCGCAGTCTCGACCCCGTGCTGGGTCTCGTGCCAGCGCAACGGCGCGGCATAGAGCCGCTCCATCAGATCGGTGGATACACGCTGGCGAACCACCAGCGCCACATTGCGCTCCAGAATCCGGCCAGGCCCGTGCAGCAGCCAGCTGGCCAGCGTGGCCAGAAACACCAGCGCCAGCAGCTGCCCGGCATATCCCAGACCGGCAATGCCCTGCGCCTGCAGGGTATTGATGGCGGTGCCCGCCAGCGCCGGCACCGCCAGTTTGAAACCCTGCGAGCCGATCAGCAAGGCGACCGCCAGCAGCAGGGTGCCCCGCTTGCCGGCAGAAAACCGCCAGAGTTCACGATAAAGAAAGCCCACTCCGAGGGTATCTGCCGGTTTTGTCATCACACCTCAGCCATTACTGGATGGTGTGGACATAACCATCGTTCTGATAGCCGCCCTGGTTGACATTCCCCCACTGCCCCGAGCCACTGCGCTGCTGGGACTGCTGCTGGCGGTTCTGAGTCTGGCTCTGATCGGCGGCCTGACCCACATAGATCTCGACGCGACGGTTCTGTGCACGCCCCTGTGCGGTACGGTTGTCGGCAATCGGATCATGGCTGCCTCGACCATCGATCATGATCCGCGACACCAGCACCCCATGGGAGACCAGATAGTCGCGGGTGGCTGCGGCACGGTTCACCGACAGCGGGTTGTTGATGGTGTCGTTGCCGGTACTGTCGGTATGCCCGATGATCTGCACCGTGGTGGCAGGATTGGCCACCAACGTCTGGGCAAAGCGGTCCAGAATCGGCCTGAAGGCCGGCCGGATCACGGCACGGTTCACATCGAAGGAAATGTCGCTCGGGATATCGAGCTGCAGCAGGTTTTCACGGGTCTGTGTCACCTGCACACCGGTACCTTCGGTGGCTGCTTCCATCGCACGCTTCTGCTCTTCCATCTGGCGCGACCACACATAAGTGCCGATACCCGCAATGGCACCGCCGATCAGCGCCCCGTTGCGCACGCCCTTGGAACCAGCCTGATTACCGCCGATGGCGGCCCCCACGGCGGCACCGATGCCCGTGCCGATCGTCGTCCGGCGCTGGGCATCGGTCATGCCATCGGTTGCGGCACAACCACCCACCACCAGGGCCACGGCCACGGTCATCGCCGTCACCATGCGTCCATGCCGGCGGATGCCAGGCTTCGCGATCGCGGGCGCTGCCGATGCAATCGCCACACCCGATTGTTCAAAAACTGTCGACATGCTTTATCTCCTGGCGGCCATTCCGCCCGATATCGAAACAATGACTCAACGGTCACCATAGGCAAACGGTGCACACCGGACCCGGCGCGCCCCGTGACCCGCATGAGCCAGTCGGCCATCACCGGTCGCTGACATTCCATCCTCGCCCGGCAGCCGGGCCGTGGAGATCACCCATGGCGAAGCACGGTGGGGCCGGGGTACGGTCCGTCACCGATCTGCAAGCCCGTCTTCTACAACCCAGGCTCCCAGGCAGGCGGCAATTATCCTGCACATCGCCGCCCGCTGCCAATCCGAGCACGACCGTTCGTCAGCACACCATCGGCCGCGGACCCCGAACAGCTACGACGGACCAACCCGGGCACTTCCATTAAAATGAGCCCCCAGCCGCTCGCACCCTGCCCGTCGGCCGTTTTTTGGAGTATCGCTCGATGCGCAAGCCATTCAATTTCAGCGCCGGCCCCGCCATACTGCCCGAAGCTGTTTTGCAACAGGCAAGCAACGAACTGCTCGATTGGCACGGCACCGGCATGTCGGTGATGGAGATGAGCCATCGGGAAAAGGACTACAGGGATATCCACGCCCGGGCACAGGCCGATCTGCGTGCATTGCTGGCCATCCCCGACGACTACCGGGTTCTGTTCAGCGCCGGCGGCGCCACCTTGCAGTTCGCCGCTCTGGCGATGAACCTGCTGCCCGAAGGCGCCTCGGCCGATTACATCGACACCGGTGTCTGGTCCGGCAAAGCCATCCAGGAGGCCAGACGCTACGGCGACGTCAGGGTGGCCGCCAGCAGCGAAGCCGACAGATACACCTCGGTGCCATCCCGTGCCGAATGGGATCTCGACCCCTCGGCGGCCTTCGTGCACATCTGCGCCAATGAAACCATCGGCGGCGTCGAATACCAGCAGGCGCCCGATGTCGGCGACCGACCGCTGGTTGCCGACATGTCGTCGAACATCCTGTCCCGTCCCTTCGACGTGTCACGCTACGGCATGATCTATGCCGGCGCACAGAAGAACATCGGCCCCGCCGGGCTGTCGCTGGTCATCATCCGCGACGATCTGCTCGAAACCGCACGCCCCTGTACCCCGTCGGTGCTCAGCTACCGCAGCCTGGCCGACAACGACTCGATGCTGAATACCCCACCCACCTATTCGATCTATCTGGCCGGGCTGGTGTTCCAGTGGCTCGAGGCGCAGGGTGGATTGGCGACCATGGAACGGCGCAACATCGAGAAAGCACGGCTTCTCTATGATGCCATCGACGCCAGCACCTTCTACCAGTCGCCCGTGGCCCGCGAATACCGCTCACGGATGAACGTGCCCTTCACCCTGGCAGACAGCGCATTGGAAGGCACGTTTCTTCAGGGCGCCCGCGAACGCGGGCTGGAAAACCTTCAGGGCCACCGCTCGGTCGGCGGCATGCGCGCCTCGATCTACAACGCCATGCCCCGCGCCGGAGTCGAAGCACTGGTCGAATACATGCGCGATTTTGAAAAAACCCGGGGATGAGCCCCGAAAGGACCCCGACCACTTCCCTTCTTTGCTCCTCGTTCATCATGAGTTTCACCGCAACCCTCAAAAAACGCTGGCATGACGCCGATTCGATGCTTTGTGTGGGGCTGGACCCCGATCCGCGCCGCATCCCGGCACATCTGGGTGTCGGTCACGCCGCGTTGAGCCGCTTCTGCCGCAATATCATCGAAGCCACCGCCGATCTGGTCTGCGCCTTCAAACCACAGATCGCCCACTTTGCCGCCCTGGGAGCCGAGTCACTGCTGGCCGATCTGATCGAGGAAATCCATCAGCAGTACCCGGGCATCCCGGTGATTCTGGATGCCAAGCGCGGTGACATCGGCAGTACGGCCCAGCAATACGGGATCGAAGCCTTCGATCGCTACAAGGCCGATGCGTTGACGCTCAGCCCCTTCATGGGCTTCGACTCGATCGAACCCTATTTCGAATGGGAAGGTCGTGGTCTGATTCTGCTGTGCCGCACCAGCAATCCGGGGGGTGACGACCTGCAGACGCTGAATGTCCGCAGCGAGGCAGCACCGGATACCAAACGCCACCGTGGCGGAACCGGCTTCATCAGCAGCGGCGGCAGTCTGCAGACCGCCGATGAGAACAATGGCCAAAGCCAACGACTGTATGAGCATCTGGCTCAGTTGGCCGCCGGACCCTGGAACCGCAATGGCGAGATGGGTCTGGTGGTGGGTGCCACCGTCCCCCATGAACTGGCCCGGGTGCGTCAGCTGGCCCCGAACCTGCCGTTGCTGGTGCCCGGCATCGGGGCACAGGGAGGCGACATCGATGTCACGGTCCAGGCCGGTCTGGATGCCGACGGCTATGGACTGATCATCAACTCGTCACGTGCCATCCTCTACGCCTCCAATGGTGCCAACTATGTCAGTGCGGCCCGCAACGTCGCACAGCTGACCCGTGATTCCATCCGTGCGGCCAAAGTCAAAGCGCAGGACAGTTTCCGACGGCCAGGGCCGTAGCCATCGCGGCGCCGGGAAAAGCCCCGCCAAAGCCCGCTCCGCAACAACCGTCGAGCGAAAAAGCCTCTCCGGACGCAGCCTGCGAGATGGCAGACGAGACGAGCCCCGAGGCCGTCGGTTCATGGGACCCACGTACAAAGCAGCCCCTACGGCCCGTATCCAGCCAAGGGGCTCATCTTGACAAGGTTTACCAAATCGGCCGGCGAGACATCCAAAACAGCTGACGGCACAAACCGAATCTATGTATAATGACGGCTGTTGCCGCTGCAGCAAACGTGGAGATGTAGCTCAGCTGGTTAGAGCGCACGACTCATAATCGTGAGGTCGGTGGTTCAAGTCCACCCTTCTCTACCACTTCCCCCCTGCTGCCTTTCTTGGCAATGCCACGCTCCGTCAGGTGCGCTCCGGCCGGTATTTCCTCCCCATCGGTTCTCCTGGTATGCGCCACTGCCTTGCCTTGCCTTGCCTTGCGAAGAGCATGATCGGACATGGGATATAGTTCAAGGCACGATGTTTCGATGTCCAACGGTCGGCACGCTGGTACACGCATACCGGCATCCATCCGTAAAAACAGAGAGCCCCCCTTGGCCGCCCCAAGCACGTCTCCCGTACGTTCCGGCACCGCGCCTGCCGAGCTGTCCATTCTCCGGCTGTCACTTCCCGTGGCCATGGGCTACATCCCGCTGGGTATGGCCTTTGGTTTTTTGTTGACGCAGGCGGGTGCCGCCTGGTGGCTGGCACCGCTGATGAGCCTGTTCGTCTACGCCGGAGCGGCCCAGTTCATGGTGATACCGATGCTGGCCGCCGACCAGACCCTGGTGGCCATTGCCATCGCAACCCTGGTCGTCAATCTGCGCCATATCTTCTACGGCCTGTCGGTACTGGACCGTCTGCCTGACGGTCTGCTGGCACGTGCCTACCTGGCTTTCGCTCTCACCGATGAAAGCTATTCGCTGATCACCACCCTGCCCGCCCATGCGCAACCCCGGCAAGTGGTCGCCATCGCCATGCTGAACCACAGCTGGTGGATTCTGGGCAGTGCCATCGGCGCGCTGATCGGCAGCAACCTCTCGCCTGCATTGCAGGGTTTCGACTTCAGCCTGGCCGCTCTCTTTGCCATTCTGGTCGTGGCCCAATGGCGTACCCACCATCAGCTGACACCGCTGATCACCGCAGCCCTCAGCTATGCCATCGCCTGGTTCGTCATGCCCACGCACGCACTGCTGGTGGCCATTGCGCTGTCGGTACTGGTCTGCATCGTTCTCGGCCTGCGCTCGAAACCGCCATGAAAGCCCGCCGTGCTTTCTCCAGCAGGGGCATCGATTGTCCATTTTCCCGAGTCTACCGGATCGTGCCCCCGGGCCGCAGCGCGACCGGAGCCGGCGAACCGACCACGCTCACCTCACAAGGAAACGTCGACATGATCACCGCGCAGGACGCCATCAAAGCCACCCTCGTCATGACTGCCGTCACCTTCGGTCTGCGCGCACTGCCTTTCGTAGCGGCCGGCTTTCTGCGCCGGCACCGCATCATCCGCGAATTGGGCCGCTTCCTGCCGGCGGCCATTCTGGCTTTACTGTTGATTCACACGCTGACTGGTTTCGTGCGGCAGGACGCACCCACCGTCGGCCTGTGGCCGGTGATCATCGCCATCGGCAGCACGGTCGTCCTGCATCTGCTGTTCAAGAATGCGCTGCTCAGCATCTTTGCCGGCACCGGGCTGTATGTACTGCTGCGCAACGCAGAGCTTCTGTTCGGCTGACGACGGGCCGCTTCCAGGGTGTGGGTTTCGAAACGCTCCACACTGCAAAGCGCATAGTCCACCCGACGACCGATACGGTGCACGAAACGCTCGGCCCACCGTTCTCGGCACCCTGTTTTTCCGAAAAAAGAACACATATTCATCATCGTTTCGACATCTGTCTCTCCGCAGCACGGGCTCCCCAGGCAAACGATGCGTCGCCAGGCCGACCCGAGAGCCGCCGTCAAGCGGGCTCCCCGCACGCAAGCGATGCCTGCCGAACCCGTCCCCAGCCATCCGCTGGCATTTTTCTAACGGAGCACCGCATCGAGGTTTTGTTCACCGGTTTGTCGATGCGCTGTACTATGGTCTTCGATGAATCGTCATACATCGCCACCTCAGAGAGAGAAAATCATCATGACCCCATCGATCCCATCGAAACTGGCCGTCGCTGCGTCGATCGCAGCAGCGCTGGGTCTGTCGGCCTGCGGCAGTGCCACGACCGCGTCCCGCTACCCGACACTGGACGGCGCAAAACCACTGGTCGTCGGCCACCGTGGTGCCAGCGGTTACCTGCCGGATCACACGCTGGCCAGTTATCAGCGGGCCATCGAGCTGGGGGCTGATTTCATCGAGCCGGATCTGGTGGCCACCAAGGACGGTGTACTGATCGCTCGGCACGAGCCGAACATCACTGCCACGACCGACGTCAAGGATCGACCCGAGTTCGCCGACCGCAAGCGCAAGGTGACCGTGGATGGCGTCGAGGAAGAAGGTTGGTTCGCCAGCGACTTCACACTGGAAGAAATCAAGACCCTGCGCGCCGTGCAGCCGCTGGCCGAGCGCGATCAGAAGCACAATGGCCAACATCAGATTCCCACCCTGCAGGAAGTGATCGAGCTGGCCCAGACCCAAGGCAAGGCGAGCGGGCGCACCATTGGCATCTACCCCGAAACCAAGCACCCCACCTATCACCGCAACCTGAACCTGCCGCTCGAAGACAGGCTGCTCGACATCCTCGCACAGCACGGTTACACCCGGAAGGACTCACCCGTCATCATCCAATCCTTCGAAACCGAGAACCTGAAATACCTGCGCGGCAAAACCCAGGTACGGCTGGTGCAACTGATCGACGGCGCAGACCAGAATTCCGATGGCAGCATCGATCAATCTCTGCCCTATGGACAGCCCTACGATCTGACCCTTGCCGGCGACAAGCGCACCTTCCGGGATCTGTTGACGCCGGCCGGCCTCGCCGAAATCAAAACCTACGCCGATGGCATCGGGCCATGGAAGCCCTATCTGATCCCGTCAAAGCTGACCCTGGATGCCGACGGCAAGCCGGTCGATCTGAATCGGGACGGCACCATCGACGAACGCGACCGCACCCTGCTGCCTGCCACCACCGTGCTGTCCGATGCCCACAAGGCCGGATTGTTCGTGCATCCCTACACCTTCCGCAACGAGCCGCGCCGCCTGGTATCCAACGACCAGGGCGACCCGCTGGCCGAATACCGACGCTTCTACCGGCTGGGCGTCGATGGACTGTTCAGCGATTTTCCGGATACGGCACGCAAGGCTCGCGACACGGCACCATGAAGATCGGGCGATCAAGCCCGCTCTCTGCCGTCTGAAAGAGTGATGAAGCCCGCCATTCGAACCGTCCGGTATCCCTGGGAACGAGCCACGACCGGATGGCGGGGGCGGAACACCGCTGTACGTGTTCCGGATTCACCCCGCCGCTTGTGAGCAGAACCAAAAGGCAGGGCCACGAACGGATCACAGATAGTAGATTCGTATCGAACGAAGCCCGATGCCGAAACCCGATACCCGATACCCGCGCTGTTCAGCGGCGTGATTTCTGCGGCGCGGTTTTTTGGTCTCCCAGACGTCTCACCGGATTCAGTGTTTGATTACCGTGCCAACATCCCGGCCAATAGCTGTTGCACATCGATCAACGAAACGACGATCCGATGCCCCAGAGCCCGAACCGTCTCATCCGGCACCAGCAGATCGGGAATCTGAATCGGTGTCATACCCGCCGCCAACGCGGCACGCACGCCGGTCGGAGAATCCTCCAGCACCAGACATCGGGCAGGCTCGACCCCCAGCTGCTCTGCCACCCGCAGATAAGTGTCGGGCGCCGGCTTGGGCCGGGCCACATCGCTGCTGCTGACCACCACCTCGAAATACCCCAACAATCCGGCCGCCGCCAGCTTCTGGCTGGCCAGGGGTTGCCGGGTCGTCGTGCCGACTGCACGTGGAATATCGTGCCGCACCAGGAAATCCAGCAACTCAACCACCCCCGGCCGATGCGGAATCCCCGCCCGGGCCCGCTCGGCATAGCGCAACTTGCCAATATCCAGCAGCTGTCGTGCCCGCGCTTCACCCATGTACCCGGTCAGCATTTCCCGGCAGACCGGGTCACTCTTGCCGATCATATGCAGCCAGATATCGGCCGGCAGCTCGGCTCCCTGCGCTTCGGCCGTCGCCGCAAAGCACTCGGCAATCACCCGTTCGCTGTCCAGCAGCAAACCATCCATGTCGAAGATCACCGCGGCAGGCGGATGTGGCAGAGCCAGCTCCGGTGCCGGCACGTGTTGCGTGTCGGAACGGCCAGCAGGGCCGGGGTGGGTGCTGGTCGTGTATTGGCATGACATACCGATGTTCCGTCCGGAATTCAATGCAGTGATTTGACCATATCAGCAGTCGTTACAGTATCCAACCCGGCCATGGCCAAATCTGCCTGCTCGGGAGCGTCGACCGCGCATTTGTCGCTGCCGATGCTCAGCTCTTTGCTCGAATCACTCGAATCTCACCATAACCGACCTCGAAAGCCGGCCATCGATCGGCACTTGGCATCGCCCCGTTCGTGTCCCGATCCAACAGCCATGCCACGGCACGGATCACGCCCGCGTGGGTGATCCAGAGTTCGGGTTCGGGTTCGGGTTCGGCATCATGATGATCCAGAACCCGCTGCAGTTCGCGTTCGATGCGCGCCAGAAACTGCCGCACGCTTTCGCCGGTTTCTCCCGGTCGGTAATCGCTGAAATCATCGGTCCAGGCAGTCAGCTCCACTTCAGGCAAATCGGCCCAGGGACGTCCCTCCCAGGCGCCGAAATCCATTTCTGCCAGACCATCGGCTGCGCCATACAGCTGCACGTCTGGTCGCAGTCGATGCAGGGCCTCGGCCAGCAGTCGACAGCGCTTCGCTGGAGAATGGCGCACTACGATCCCATGCGGCAGCGTCTTGGCCAGGTGTCCGGCCGTCCGCTCGATATCTTTGACATCCACCTCGAGGTCCAGCCGTCCATAGCAGAGCCCCGGGGTCATCACGGGCTTGGAATGGCGTACCAGCCAAAGCAATGGACGTGCACGGGGTTTTCCCGCCAGCCGTATGGGAATGCGGGTTGGCGTTCCAGTCGAGGACAGATCCGGATTCGAGTCCGGTCTGGAGTTGGACATCGATCCTGCCGACAAACTGCTTGGCCCGCGCACCAGCTCCATATGGTATGACATACTCACTCCGTCAACCCTTCCCGGTGCGTCGGCTCAATGGCCCACGCCGGTGCAGACCACCAGTACCAGATAGCACGCCAGTTCATTCAGCTGCTGGGTGGCGCCCAGGCAATCGCCGGTCACACCGCCAATTCGACGAAGGAAAAACAAGCCCAGCCGCCAGGTCAGCATGCTGCCGATGGCCAGTACCAACAGCATCGTCGCCCAGCCGAATACCAGTCCCACCAACAGCCAGGCCGGCAATACCCACAGCAATGCGGTCGTCAGTGCGCCTCGACTGATGTCTTCGGCCAACCCGCGGGATTTGCTGGCGTCGGCTACGACCTCCTGCGCTGTGTCCGTATGCGCGCTCTTTTCCTGGCCCAAATCTGCTCCTGCACTTGCACGACGGATACGAGGCCCAGCACCTGCTCTGCCACCTGCACCGCCACAGCAGGTGCTGACGGTCGTGCCGGTGATGTCGTTACCATTGCTGCCGTTGCCTGCGCAGCCACCCGGGCTCGTATCCGTATGCGCCCGCGTTGCGGGCAGATCATTTTTCCCGATCAGCCGGGTGCTGCCGACATAGCGCAGCCACCGGATCAACCACAGTGGCGCCCAGCGCGACAGCACGTGGGCGGATAACGATGCAGCCACGGTGGGCCAGAGACCCAACGGCAGCAATGCCGTCAGCAGGCAGATTTTCAACAGCAAGGCCAGCACCAGCGTCAACGTACCATAGCTGCCCAGCCGCGAATCCTTCATGATCTGCAGGGCTTTCTCGGGCGGCGCAAAACCTCCGAGCGCATCACCGACATCGGCCAGCCCGTCCTCGTGAAAGGCACCGGTGAACCCCACGGTTGCCACGATCGACAACACCACGACGGCGACCATCGTCGCCGGATTGGCCGTACCCAGCAGCATCGATGCCACGCCAAGCGCGCCAGCAGCCACCAGGCCCACCAGCCAACCCACACCGGGGAAATGCCCGGCCGCCGCCTTCATCATCACCGGATCGAAACCTACCCAAGCAGCCATCCGGGCCGGCATTGGCAGACACGTAAAAAACTGCAGCGCCAGCAGAAAATGCCGCAAGCCGTTACCAGGGCGTTTACGGTACGAATCCATCACCTCACATCCTCGTCATGACGCGGCAACGCTCTATCCGGCTTCCGACACCCCGCGCGCCAGTACCGACTGCAGGCTCGCCACTTCATTCAGCACCCGACAGGCCGATTCCAGCAGCGGCCAGACCAAAGCGGCGCCCGAGCCTTCGCCCAGGCGCATATCGAACTGCAGCAACGGCTCGACGGCCATCGCCCGCAGCATCAGACGATGGCCGGGTTCGGCCGACACATGCGAAAACACGCAGCGTTCCAGCACTGCTGGTTGCAATCTGGCTGCCACCAATACGGCGGCACTGGTGATGAAGCCATCGACCACGATCACACGGTTCTCCTTGGCTGCCTGCAGCACGGCCCCCACCAGAGTGGCAATCTCGAATCCCCCCATGGCAGCCAGCACGTCCAGCGGTTCTTCGATCTGTCGATGGCGCTCGAGCGTCATGGCCAGCACCTTCTGCTTGTGCGCCAAGCCCTCGGGGGTGAGCCCCGCTCCCTTGCCCACCACCCGTTCGACTGGCTGGTCGGTCAGACGCGCCAACAGCAGTGAAGCGGGTGAGGTATTGCCGATGCCCATCTCTCCCAGCAACACGGCATTGCCCGGCAGATCAGCCACCACTTCCCGACCGTTGCGGATCGCCTGCCGGCACTGCGCCATCGTCATCGCCGGCCCCTGACTGGCGTCGGCCGTCCCGGGTCCGATCGAACGTAACAGCAGCCCAAGCTGCGCCGGCAGAGGCTGCACCACACCGCAATCCACCACGCGCAGCGCCAGCCCATGCTGACGCGCCAGCACACTCACCGTTGCTTCTCCCGCCAGGATCGTCTGCATCATCAATGTCGTCACCGTCGACCTCCAGGCGGACACGCCCTGCGCCACCAGACCGTGGTCGCCCGCACACAGCAACATGACCGGCTCCCGCAAACGCGGCGAACTCGTTCCCAGTACCTGCCCGATACGCACGGCCAGTGCCTCCAGCTTGCCCAGCGAACCCGGCGGTCGTGCCTTCGCATCGAGCCGTTGCTGAATCGCAGCAGCCCGTCCTTCATCCTCCAAGGGTCCGATCACCGGAATTTCATCCCAATTCATGCTGGAAACACGCTCCATACTCATCATTCCTTCTCTACCACGACGCAAAAACAGAATGCTCCGACTCCGGGCCGGTCCACACTCATCAGGCGCTGACGATTCCGATTGCCAGGCCGCTAGGCAGATTCAGACATACGGAAATCTCGTCCAAGTACGGCAAACCTCATCCGGACACCAGGCAAAACGTCCTTCGAACGCCACACATCCCGCTCACCAATTTGCCACCCCGGCCCCTCATCACAAAATCATCCGGAACAAGGCCCTCCGCCCACGGAACCGATACAAAGCCCCGACATCATTCGGTCGTTTCCAACAGCAATGCAGAAAGAAAGGCCGTATCAAACGACGCCTCCAGATGATCCGCCAACCCATCAAACACGGTTTGTATAGGTCTCGCCCGCTGTCCGAACAGCGCAGTCAGCACAGCATCATTCTCGAACAGCCCATGCAGACAAACCCCCAGCACATTACCGGACGCATTGCACCAACCCAATCCATCCGGCAGTACACCCCGTACCGACGGCTGATTCACCCGCACGCCGTCGACGGTGCAGCAAGGATCCGATCCAGGCATCACATCATGGTCTGGCTGCGTCTGCAGCGTTCGCTCGCCGATACTCGTCCCGACATCAGCCGCCTTTCCACACATCTGCTCGGTGCGCCCCTGATGAATCTCATAGCCACCGACCGGCATGCCCGAGAGCGCCGACCACGGACCATCGGGCAGCACGCCAAAACACTCGCTGCGACGGCGCAGCACCTTGTCCCGACCAAAGCTCGTCAGCAACGGCAACAATCCGATACCATCGGCCGAACCATCGACACCGTGCTCGTCCACCAACCGCTCGCCCAGCATCTGCAGACCACCACAGATGCCCAGCACGGCCCCCCCACGGGCGGCATGTGAGCGCACCCAGTCATCGATGCCCTGCCGCTTGACCCAGGCCAAGTCACTGCTGGTGTGCTTGGAGCCGGGCAGAATGATCCAGTCGCAATCGCTGATCGCCGGTAGCGACGTGCCATCGCGTACGGCCATCAGACGCACGCCCCGTAATGCAGACAGTGGCTCGAATTCATCCAGATTGCTGATGCGTGGGGGTGCGATCAATATGATCTGATGCACCCGGGCGCGCATCGCCGATGAAGTCATGGACACAGGTCGTGGTTCCGAAGACGAGGCAGCTTCGCCCGACGATGACGAGAATGGCACCGACGATGGCGTCGCATGACCGATGACAGACGCAGCATCGGTTTCGAGTCGTTCGACCCGTCCCTGGTCGAGCGTATCTTCCAGAGGTACATGGGCTCGACGAAACGATGATTTGCCATCGAATGACATGGGTATGTCTACCCCTGGTACAAAGGGGTCGGTGTCCATCGATCGATCCTCTGTACACTGTCGATCCCGATACTGAAACCAGCCGTCTTCCTCGGGCAGGCCGTGCCCAATCCACATCGGCACAGTGGCCACCACCGGCACTCCCGTCATTTCCTCGATCATCTGCGGGGCAGGTGCCAGCAGCGTGGCATCTCCCCGAAAGCGGTTCAGCACGAAACCGCGCAACAGCCGCCGGTCTTCCTCCGGCATCAGGGCCCAGGTGCCGTACAGGTGCGCAAAAGCGCCACCCCGGTCGATATCGGCCACCAGCAGGCAGGCTGCCTGCACATGGCGCGCCACCCGCATGTTGACGACATCGGTACGCCGCAGATTGATCTCGGCCGGAGACCCCGCGCCTTCGATCACGATCACATCGTACTGACGGCGCAGCGCATCCAACGTGCTGGCAATGACCGGCCAGGTATGGCGATGTCGAGCACGCCAGGGCATCGCCGTCAGTTCTTCGCTGATCCGGCCCAGCAGAATGACCTGACTACGAGTATCAGCCTCGGGCTTGAGCAGCAGTGGATTCATCTGCACGGTGGGTTCGACACCGGCCGCCAGCGCCTGAAAATACTGCGCGCTGCCGATTTCACCACCAGCCACCACACGCGCGTTGTTGCTCATGTTCTGCGCCTTGAAAGGTGCCACCCGCAAGCCCTGCCGTGCATACCAGCGGCACAGCGCCGTGCACAGCCAACTTTTACCGGCCCCGCTGGTGGTGCCGAGCACCATCACGCAACGGGCCAGCCGCACCGGTGATCCCTCACCAACAGGTGGCGACGCTTCAGTGTCATCCAGTTTCATACCAGCCCAGACGGCCCGCCCCATGCTCGCCACATCCACTTCCCCCCTCAATCCTCGATCCCGCGCTGAGCCGGTACGCCGGCCTCGAAGGCATGTTTGATCTTGGTCATTTCGGTGACGGTATCGGCCAGTTCGATGATCTCGGGCGGACAGCGGCGTCCGGTGAGCACCACATGCACGTGCCCGGGCCGGTTGCGCAGGGTATCCAGTACCGGCTCCAGCGGAAGCCAGCCATAGATCAGCGGATAGGTGATCTCATCCAGTACCACCATGAAGTGTTCACCGGCCATGATTTTTTCGCGGGCGCGCTTCCAGCCGTCACGAGCCAGCTGCGCCGAACGCTCCAGATCCTGACTTTTCCAGCTGAATCCATCACCCAGCCCCTCGATCGGCAGACCCAGCCGTTCGAAGACCCGGTGCTCGCCGAAGCGTGCGCTCGGCACCTTCATGAACTGATAGATATGCACCGGCTTGCCCCGGCCATGGGCGCGCATCGCCAACCCAAAGGCAGCGGTACTCTTGCCCTTGCCATCGCCGGTGTTCACGATGATCAGACCACGTCGTTCACCCTGCGGTCTTTCATAGGGACGCTCGGTCGGCGCCGCTTCTATTTCCATCGAGTCTCTCCGTACTGAGGTTGTGGTGGAATACAAATGGGATGGGTGCATCCACCCCGCATTCGAAAAACGCCCGAAACCCCCGGTATCTGCCATCCCGTGGCTTTCGACATGCCAGGCCTGCCCGCCTTTCTCACCACGCCTTTGGCTCGGCGCCCGCACAGTATCATCATCATTCAGGCACGTGCCGAACGGCACAGTCCCGCATCCGTCGGGCGCCTTCCACCACACGTGGCCCGGGCCGTACCATGGTGTCCAGTGCTTCACCACTGAACTGGCAGACCCGCCCGGTCCGCAGGGCCCGCAGACGTCGCCAGCCAGGGCGTGCCTTCAACGCCTCGAGCCCCACCCGCCCCGGATCACCGACCATCATCAAGTCGGGATCCGCCTGCAGCACCCATTCGCGACTGATGGGCAGAAAGGCTCTGCCACGCTCACCAACGACATTCTTCAAGGACAGTCGCTGCAGCATCTCGCCGATGAAGGAATCCGGCCCCGCCACATAGGGGGTGGGATCGACCTCGACATAGGTGCGCAGCCTCTGGGCAGCCGTCGGCATCGATGCCGCCAACTCACTCATCCCGGCTTCGATCGACTGCCAGCGGTTCTCGGCACGTTCGGCCGGCAGCCCCAAGACCTGTCCGACGCGTTGCAGAACCCCGGCAATGTCCGCATAGCGCTCGGGCATCAGCACCAGGACTTTCAGGCCCAGCCGCTGCAGACTGGTCAACAGATGCGGATCGTTCGGCGCCAGCACCAGATCCGGCCGCAGTGCCGTCACCGCCTCGATATTGAAGCCGTTCAGACTGCCAAGCTTCGGCAGTTTCTGCACCGATGCCGGCCAATTGCTGTAGCGATCGACACCAACCAGGTGCCCGCAGGCATCCAACGCACAGACCGATTCAGTCAGCGCCGGCGACAGCGACACCACCCGATCCACCCGGGCAGGCACCTTCACCAGGCGGCCCAGATCATCGCGGATCGACACCGCTTCCGCCACCGACGCGTCGGCCGGCACAACCTCGACCGATTCGGTCCGCCCCGAATCGGCCCCCTTCGGTGCCGAAGCGATGACAGTCGACGGCAGGGCGACGACCGATGCCACACGCGCATTCGACACACCACCGACGGAAAGCGCTGCCCGCAGCGCCCCACCCCCGTCATGGATACCGTGTCCAGGCATGGCGGCCGGCCCTCCTTCGACAAGCAGCAGCCCGCCAACCAGCATCAGATTCAGCCCGGCGCGTCGTAGCCACCGGCACGTTCCACCACTCATCTCGTTTCTTGCCGTCTTCATACTGGCCGCACCGCCCGCCGTGACCATCACAGGATCGGCATCCGGAACGACCTCATCGATTCACGCGTACGCCGTGTCAGGAGGGCTTGCGGGATGAAAGCCCCCAGACCCGGCGCGAGGGGAAACGCCCCACTGGCGGGCACGGCTCGTACCAACTCGGGCACGGCTCCTTCCAACTTTCCACCCCATCGCGGCCTACGCAGCAAAATGCGGGAAAGACACCAGCACGGCCCGGCTGCAGCCCACACCCTGCTCTGCCCGGGACGCCACAGCCGGCAGTTTACCCCTTCGGCCTTCGGTGCGCGTTCCGGTCGCGTCGGGCTGCAGTCACATCGACGGTCACGGTCGCATCCGCCCCACCGGTCTGGGTTCCGCAATAGAAGCTTCAGCGGATCGGTGCCGAAGGAATACACGGCGGTGTTCGGCAGCTCACGCGAAGATGCCTTGGATATCTCCACCGACCACACCTTCACTGTCGGCCTCTGTTGACAGGACCGAGCTTTCAGATGACACCGAAGGCGGGCGAAAAAACCCATCCATGATCACCGGCATGCATAGAAAAACAACAGATGACTGGCGCTCGATCCGATGATCGTGCCGGCCACTGCAGCACGGATTCGCCTTTTCCCGGACAATACGCAGTTTGGACGGATCCGTTTCGGCCCATTCCCTGTCGCCACGCCCGATGGCAAAGCCATGCGACACGGAAACGACGTACGGAGTCTGAATCAGGGAAACACCCTCGTGCCGCCGGGCCCGTGTTCAGGGCCGCTGCCTGCTGGTCGCCCGCCAGGCCGGCGTGCTCGATGACATCGCAACCATCCGGATTCTCAGTGAAGAGGCGTACCGCTCGCTGCGCAAACGGCGCTGACGGCGGTTTTTGTCGCATGTGGCACATAGACACGGCAAATGCCCGGGAACCGGGCGCAAAACACCAGTGGGGCAGTCGACCTGCAGCACGCGATCTCTCGCGGCGCAGTTTCCCGCAACCCGCCCCCGCCCGCCTCGGACCCCCGATGCCCTCTTCGCTGCCGTGCTCCGGCAGCGGTTGCGGACACCGTGCATCCGTGCAGCCGCTGCCCGATGCGCCACCTTGCAAGGACGATATCGAATGACCCGCAAACTGTACCTGCGCACCTTCGGCTGCCAGATGAACTCCTACGACAGCACCCGGATGGTCGACCTGCTGGCCGATGCCGAGGGTGCCGAGCTGACCGACAACCCCGAAGAAGCCGACATCGTGCTGTTCAACACCTGTTCGATTCGCGAAAAGGCCCAGGAGAAAGTCTTTTCCGATCTGGGGCGCTTCCGGCAGATGAAGGCCGAAAACCCCGACCTGATCATCGGCGTCGGTGGCTGTGTGGCCAGCCAGGAAGGTGAAGCCATCGTCTCGCGGGCCCCCTATGTGGACCTGGTGTTCGGCCCGCAAACCCTGCACCGGCTGCCCGAGATGATCGAGCTGCGCCGCGAAACCGGTCGTGCGCAGGTGGACATCCAGTTCCCCGAAATCGAAAAATTCGATGCCCTGCCACCGCCGCGAAAGACCGGCGGCAGCGCCTTCGTGTCGATCATGGAAGGCTGCAGCAAATACTGCAGCTTCTGTGTCGTACCCTATACCCGCGGCGAGGAAATCTCACGTCCCTTCGATGACGTGCTGGCCGAGGTGATCACGCTGGCTGAACGAGGTGTCACCGAGATCACCCTGTTGGGTCAGAACGTCAACGCCTATCTGGGCCGGGTCGATGGTTTCGATGCGCCGGTGGATTTTGCGCTGTTGCTCGACTACATCCACGACATTCCCGGCATCGAGCGCATCCGCTATACCACCTCGCATCCGCGCGAGTTCACTGAACGGCTGATCGATGCCCATGCCCGTCTGCCCAAGCTGGCACCGCTGGTACATCTGCCGGTGCAGTCGGGCTCCGATCGTATCCTGGCAGCCATGAAACGTGGCTACTCGGCACTGGAATTCCGCTCGATCGTGCGCCGGCTGCGTGCCGCCTGCCCCGGCATCGGGCTGACCACCGATTTCATCGTCGGTTTTCCCGGCGAAACCGAAGTCGATTTCATGAAGACGATGAAGCTGGCCGAGGATATCGTGTTCGAGGACGCCTATTCCTTCATCTACAGCCCGCGTCCCGGCACCCCCGCAGCCAACCTGCCCGACGACACCCCACAGGACGTCAAGGTCGAAAGACTGCAGCGCCTGCAGGCCCTGATCCAACAGGGGTCACAGGCCCATGCCGCCCGGATGGTCGGCACCCGTCAACGGGTGCTGGTCGAAGGCCGATCGCGCAAGAATGCCGACGAGCTCTCGGCCCGCTGCGCCAACAACCGCGTCGTCAACTTCCCCGGGGAGGCCAGGCTGATCGGGCAGATGGTCGATGTCGACATCGTTTCGGCGCTGAGCCATTCCCTGCGCGGTGAACTGGTCGAGGATGCAGCCATGAACTCCCCCTCACCTGCCGGCATTCAGACGCCTCCTGCGCAAGCAGCCTCGATCTGATGCGCCGATGAACCCGACCGGCCTGAATCCACCTGGAGCGCACCATGCCCCCGGGCGTTCCCGCGTGAACAAGCACGTGACACACGCCAGACCCATGGCCCGTAGCCTGACGCTGACGCTGGCGCTGGCAGGTTTTGTCTCTTTCGGCCAAAGGGCACTGGCCGATATACACACTCAGACCAATGCACCGGCGGCTGGCACTGCGATTCAGTCGCTCCCCGTCTCCACCGCGCTTCAGCAGGCCGTGCGCTCACGACACGGGCAACGGCATGAGCCAAGACCAGCATACGCCATCGATCGAAGCATCACGGCATCTGCCCTGACCGAGACCGAGTCCCACCCCTTCGCGACCGACCGACCGGCTCGACCGGAAACCCTACCCCCAGCCGGCAGCTTTTCGGCTCTGCCAGCCCTGTTGAATCAGGCCCGTGCCCTGCTGCCGTATGATCCGCAGACTGCCTACGAGCTGCTGGAGCCGCACACCTGGGATTACGCCGGCTCACGCGATTTCGACTACCTGTTGGGCCTGGCTGCACTGGAAAGCAAGCGCCCCGGCGAAGCCGTGACCGCACTGGAGCGAGTGTTGATGCAGTACCCGGACGACATTCCTGCGCGCACCGACATCGTACGTGCCTATCTGATGCTGAAAGAGCATCAGACGGCCGAGCAGGAGTTGCGGCAGCTGATGGACACCCCCGGTCTGCCCGACGAAACCCAACGGAGCATCCAGCGCTACCTCGACATCATCGCCCGTCGGAATGACCAGCAAAACCGGCGCTGGCGACTGGGTGTGGATCTGGGCACGGGTCACGACGACAACGTCAATGTCGGCAGCAGCCAGTCGGTCTGGCTGATCGACGATGGCAAGGCGCTGACCCCGCTGCCGGGCAGCCAGCCACAAGGCAGCCCGTTTCTCGATCTGGGCGGCCACTTCCACTACCTGTACCCGCTCTCCGAGCAGCTGGAATGGAGCACCACCCTGACTGCCAATCAACGCATCAACAGCCGACAGCACCCGCAGGATCCGGGTGTGCTGGGCCTGTCGAGCGGTCTGGCCCTGACCCGAGGCGCGCACCGACTGTCGTCCGCCCTCAATCTGCAGCAGATGCTGCTGGATCAGAAACGCTTTCGGCGTGCCAGCGGACTGATGCTGCAATGGCAGTATCAGCGCAGCCGACAGACACAGATCGGTGCCTATGCCCAGCATTTCCTGCTCGACTTCAACCACCAGCCGATCCGCGACGCCAGGCGCAGCGTAGCCGGTGCCACCCTCGCCCACGCCCTGGAGAAGCCGGCCGGCCGTGTGCTGATCGTCAACCCCTATCTGGGCCGTGAACATACGCGGTATGATCTGCCGACACTGAGTTTCGCACTGGCCGGCCTGCGGCTTGGTTATCAGCACGATCTCGGCAACCAATGGCGTGGCTCGCTCGGCCTGCAGTGGGAAGAACGCCGCCATCGCGGCCCCGACCCGCTGTTCGGCATACGCCGCCACGACCGGCAGCTGGACCTCCGACTGGGTGCCGAACGCCCGCTCGGCAAACACCTGAGCCTGAGCCCGCAACTGAGCTTCAGCCGCAACCACTCCACCCTGGCCCCCAACGACTTCCGCCGCACCCAGCTGTCGGTGAATCTGCAGTATCGGTATTGAGGCTGTCGCCTGTGCAGAGCGAGATCACCGCCGAAACGACGCTGAGCGAAAAGACATCGAGACGCCTCTGCCGCAGAACTGGGTGCCGAGCCGCGACCGAGCGGGTCCATACTTGCCCATGCCTTGCAGTGCGGAACGCTTGGGGGTATGTCAAGGATGAAGATGGGCGGATGCCTACCGTCACATGCCCGAGCCAAAAACCGGAACGAACCAACGGAACGCCCGCCTCCCGTCGGCCGTACAAATGGCAGCTGGCCCCCTCCGCTGACTGACGGGCCACCGCATGTGATGGTCGGCCGCTGCCCCCCTGCCCCTGGACGGCCGCAAACAGGACAATCATCACAGTCCCCGAACCACGCTCGCCGCCCCTGCATGGCTCCTTGCAGACGGCCTGAACGAGTGGGCGCTTCGGGGCGCGTGCCCTGATTTTTTGTTGCGCCGATCATCTTCTTGAAACACCCGAGCCCCAGCTTTCGCGCCGACGGTGCGCCTGTCCCCGGCCCGGCCTTACGGCCCGGCTGGCCATGGCGTCCGTCCCTTCATTGGCTCGTCCGGTTCGGACTGCCGATGCTGGTGCTCGGTCTGCCCGCCGCCCACACGCTGGCACAGACGCCCGGCAGTGGCGCCCCGCAGACCCAACCCTTCCCCAAGCAGATCCGTCTGATCCTGGCCAGCGGCGACGTCCGGATCGAGCACACGACGGGCAGTCCGCAAGCTGGAGCGCCAGGGCAGCCCGCACGCAGCGGCGACTGGCTGCAACCGGGGCAGCTGATCATCACCGGCGCCGATGGCAGGGCCCAGATCCGTTTCAGCGACGGGGGTTTGATCTCGTTGCAGCCCGGCTCACGCTTTCAGATCGACCAGTACCGCTTCGACCAGCATCAGCAACGCGGTTTCTATCGCTTGTTCGAAGGCACCATCCGCGCCATTTCGGGCAAGATCGGAAAACGCCATCCCGATGATTTCCAACTGAACACGCCTTCGGCTTCGATCGGCATCCGAGGCACCGAGTTTCTGGTACAGGAAACCCGTTGCGCCCCCAGGTGCGCTCCGGGCCAACGTGAAGGGCTGAACGTCGCCGTCAGCAGCGGCCGGGTTTTCGTCTTCAATACCGCCGGCTCGATCGAATTGAGCGCCGGCCGTGCCACTTACGTCGCTTCGGCCACCAGCCAACCTCAGCCCACCACCATCAAGCCGGTGTTGACCGCCCCTCCTACCCGCAAGGAAAAGGAAGCGGCCGAGAAGGAACGTACGGAAAAAGAAAAAGCCGTACACAAGGCCAAAGAGCAGGAGCACCACCATGGTGCCGAAGCCGAACAAAGCGCTGATGGCACCGATGGCACGGATGACGCCAAGGATTCGGACGGTTCCGCTGGTTCGATGGAAATGAACGGTTCGGCGGATGACCCGAATGACTCGGACAACTCAGAGGAAGAGGATACGGGCAACGCTGACGATTCGAGTGTTTCGGATGATTCAGGAGATTCCAATGCTTCGGGCAGCGATGCAGAGAGTGGCAGCGGCTCCGAAAGCGGTGACAAGGGCCGGATAGACGGCTCGGGCTCGGCCGACACCGGCGATGACGACAGCCCGGCCGACAACGCGCGTGGACCCGGAACGGGCACGAGCACCGGATCCGACGGCAACGACACCACCACCGATGCAGGCAATGCCAGCGCAAGCAACTCCGGCAGCGGCACGGGCTCCAACACGGACACGGGAGCCAGTTCAAGTTCAAGCTCCGGTTCGGGCTCCGACTCGGGTTCGGGTTTGGGCGGCCATTCCGACACGGGACCGGGTTCCGACCCGAACACCAACGACACCAGCGGACGGAGTACGGGCACCGGATCCGACGACCATGCCGACGCAGACGATTCATCGGGCACCTCGCCGGGTTCCGGCACGATGACGAACCATGGCTCCGACATCCATGCTGGTTCGGGGTTGGGTTCCGACTCCGATTCGAGCCCGGGCCCATCCACCGACACCGGCAGCAACACCGCGCCTGATGACGGTACAGATGCCGGGTCGAATTCCGGCACGAACACCGGTTCCGGCTCAAGTACAGATATCGGAGCCGGCGCAAACGCCGATGCGGGCAGCGCAGCAACCAATGCTGAACCGGGCTCCGACACCGGCTCCGGTTCCGATCCTGGCAAGGGATCGAGCACCGACTCCGGTTCCGGCGTGGACACCGGCTCGAAGGCAGGTGCCGACGCAGGGACCGGCTCCCGCCAAGACACCGGCATCGGTGCAATGACGGGCTCTGGATCGGGAACCGGATCGTGGTCGGGCTCTGGATCAGGATCGGGTTCCGGTTCATCGGACTCCGGCTCCGGTGCGGACCCGGGCGCTGCCCCGGACACAAGGCCTGGCTCCGGAGACGACGCCAGTTTCGGCTCGGAATCGAGTACGGCCTCCGGCGCCGATTCCGGATCGTGGTCCGGTGCCAACGCACCGGTTCAGCCGGAACTGCCCGACCCCGACATGGCCTATACGCCAGCCGTGCCATCCGGGCCGATACAGAATGTCCTGCAGATCGGCACCAACATCGGTGAAAGTATCCGGCTCACTCTGCTCAATACCCCCTGGCCCTTCAATCACCGATTCGAGGACGATGCCCCCGATGTGCTGCTGGATGAAAACCTCGGCTTGCAACAGTCGGGGGACTGCGGGCTGCTGCCGTCCTGCCTGTCGTTGGGTACGGCAACGATTGCCGAAAGCGGCAGCACACCCCATGTCAGCTGGGGGCGCTGGACCGACGGTTCGGTACGCCTCCGTCATCTGTTGATCTCACTCGAGGAATCTCTGCGCGACACCGAGGGCATCCATTATCTGGCAGGTACACCGACCGTCACCATGCCCACCGAAGGCCAGGCGCGCTATCAGCTGATCGGCGCGACTGCCCCAACCTTCGCCAGTGGCCAATATCGGCCCGGTAGTTTCTCGGGTCAGGGTCTGGTCCAGTTCGGCCCCGGCACCGGCACCCGTGTCGCCATCGAAGGCGAGATCAGATTCGGCAATGATCAGCATTACCGGATGGTCAGCGATGGCGCCCGGTTCGACGCCCAGCATCGCCTGATCGACATCGGCAACAGCAATCTCCACATGAGCACATCCAACACCTTCAGCGGTGATCTGAGCGTGCAGTCGATCGGCAGCAACGACGAGATGAAGTGTGGCAGCGGCAACTGCCGTGCCGGCATCGATGGCGCGTTCTTCGGTGAACAAGCCAGTCATATGGGTTTCAGCTATTCGGTGCATAATCCAGCGCACAGTGCCGACACCGATACAATCAACGGTGTTGCCGTGATGAAGCGCGAATAGTACCGATCAGAACACCGTGTCCGGACATCCCACCCAAGCCCAGTTCACCATTGCAGAACCCGACAATACCCGCCTGGCCAGCCTGTGCGGCGCGCTCGATCAGCATCTGCGTCTGATCGAACCGGCTCTGAACGTACGCATCACCCGGCGCGGATCCAGCTTCATCATCGACGGCGAAGACAACGAACCTGCCCGGACGGCCGCTCTGCTGAAACGGCTCTATGCCGGTGGCCGCCACCCGATCAGCCCGGAGGACCTGCAACTGGCCATCATCGAATCCCGTCATACGGACCCGGGCGACCCGCCGGTCACGCCAGTGCTGCCCCCCCGATCGCTCGACAATCCGGTGCTACGCACCCGGCGCGGAGATCTGCAGGGTCGCACCCCCAATCAGCGCAAATACCTGAAGAACATCCTGTCGCACGATCTGACCTTCGGCATTGGCCCGGCCGGCACGGGCAAGACCTATCTGGCGGTGGCCTGTGCCATCGATGCACTGGAGCGTGATCAGGTCGAACGCATCATCCTGACCCGCCCGGCGGTCGAAGCCGGCGAGCGGCTTGGCTTTCTGCCCGGTGATCTGACCCAGAAGATCGACCCCTATCTGCGCCCGCTCTTCGACGCGCTGAATGATCTGATGGGCTATGAACGGGTCGTGAAGCTGACCGAGCGTCAGCAGATCGAAATCGCGCCGCTGGCCTACATGCGCGGACGAACCCTGTCGAACGCCTTCATCATCCTGGACGAGGCGCAGAACACCACGCCCGAGCAGATGAAGATGTTTCTGACCCGGATCGGTTTCGGCTCCAAGGCAGTCATCACCGGTGACGTGACGCAGATCGATCTGCCTCCCCCCAAGAAAAGCGGCCTGGTACAGGCCGACAGAGTACTCAAGAAAGTCGAGGGCATCGGCTTCAACTATTTCGATGCCGGTGACGTCATCCGTCATCCGTTGGTGGCCCGCATCGTCGAAGCCTACGAAAAACACCTCGACAACCGCAAGCGCGTGCCCCCCTCGGCCCGATGACAGCGTAAACGGATACACATGCCTACCCGCACCAAGACAGCTCGATCAGTCGACGGCTCCACCACGAAAAGCCGCCGCGCGTCCCGTGTCGAAGCGCGGCCACACCTGACGCTTCAGGTGCAACACGACGCCGAGGCAGGCGAACTGCCGGTAACACGCGCTCAGTTGCGCCGCTGGGTACAAAGCGCTCTGCAACGTGATGCTCGACTGGTGCTGCGCTTCGTGGGGCAGGCAGAAAGCCGGATGTTGAATCACCGGTATCGCGGCAAGGACAAACCCACCAATGTACTGACCTTCGACTACGGTAACGCGCCGGTGGTCGAAGCCGATGTCGTCATCTGTCTGCCGGTACTGCGCCAGGAAGCGCTCGAGCAGCACAAAAGCCTGCGCAATCACCTTGCCCATCTGGTGATCCACGGCGTGCTACACGCACACGGCATGGATCACCTCGACGACGAACAGGCGGCCGAAATGGAAGCACTCGAGATCGCACTGCTACGCCGTTTCCGCATCGATGACCCCTACACCCTGCCCACCGACATCTGAGCCCGATGTCGGATACAGCACCCCGCACTCGGATCGACTGCCCGAAGCCTCGGCATGCGACCTGCCAAACGACGCTCGATGCCGAATGCCCCCGCCCCGTTGATCACCGCCCGATGCTCAACCGCATGTACTCCGTGCCTGTCGCCCGTTGCCTGACGCCTGATGTCTGAATCGAAATCCCGTCCCCCTCGATCGATACCACCCACTCCTTGCGCCCCGTCGTCCACTTCGACACCGGTCACGTCGGAAAGCTGCACGCCCAAGCGCGACAAACCGCCACGCTGGCAGCTGCTGCTGGCCACCGCCCTCGGTGTGGCCCATGCCTTCACCTTCGCCCCCTGGGGCAACGGTTGGCTGCAATTGGCGGTGCTGGGCGGTTTCGGCTGGTTGCTGGCCAATGCATCGGCACGCGGTGCCGGCATCCGGCGCATGGCGCTGACCGGGGCCCTGTTCGGGCTGGGCTGGTTCACGGCCGGGGTCGGCTGGCTCTATATCGCCATGCATCGCTTCGGCGGCCTGCCTGCTCCGCTGTCGGCCACCGGTGTACTGCTGTTTGCCGGCTACCTGTCGATCTTTCCAGCCCTGGCTGCCGCCGTGCTCGGCCGTTTCGGCAACCCGCGTCGCCCCTTCGGCTTCATGCTGCTGATGGCGGGCGCCCTGACCCTGGCCGAACTGTCGCGCGGCAGCATTCTGAGCGGGTTCCCCTGGCTGGGCATCGGCTACGCTCATATCGACAGCCCCCTGGCTTCGTTGGCTCCAGTGGGTGGTGTCTACGCCGTGACGCTGGCTGCCAGCCTGATCGGTGGCTGCATCGCCATGGCCTTTCATCGACTGCGTCCCTGGCACATCATCCCGGGCCTGGCCGTCATCGCCGTGGCCGACTCGCTGGACGGTATGCAATGGACCCACGGCCATGGTCAACCGATCACGGTCAGCCTGCTGCAGGGCAATGTGCCCCAGCAGATGAAATTCGACCCGGTATTCAGCGCCCGGGCGCGTGCCGACTATCTGCAGATGATCGAGTCCTCCCCGGCCGATCTGGTGCTGCTGCCCGAAACCGCCTGGACGATTCCCTGGCAGAATACCGACCCCGACGGCCTGGCCCGGATACTGTCCTTCGTTGCAGAAACCGGCAGCGCGGTGGCCCTCGGGATCCCCCGGCTGGTACAGAACCCCGATCCAGCCCCCAATGACCCCTGGAAAGGCATGCAGTTCACCAACAGTGTCATGCTGCTCGACCGTACCGGACTGGCCGACGACATCGAGCCCCTGTATTACGACAAACGGCATCTGGTGCCCTTTGGCGAGTTCATCCCGCCCGGCTTCCGCTGGTTCGTCGAGATGATGGAGATCCCGCTCGGCGATCTGCGTCGGGGCCCCGTCAACCAGGCACCCTTGCCGGTAGCCGATCAGCGGATCGGCTTCAATATCTGCTACGAAGACATCTTTGGTGAAGAACTGCTGCCTGTGCTGCACGGCACCGACGGCGGTGACCAGGACAGCGCCACCATCCTGGCCAACCTGACCAATCTGGGCTGGTATGGCCAATCGCATGCGCTGCCACAGCACCTGCAGATCGCCCGGATGCGCGCCCTGGAAACCGGCCGCCCGATGATCCGCAGCACCAACAATGGCGTCACTGCCGTGATCCTGCCCAATGGCGAGGTCGACCGCCAACTGCCGATGCACGAAGCCGGTGTACTGAAAGCCACGGTACAGGGCCACGGCGGTCTGACCCCCTACGCCCAAGCCGGTGGCAACTGGCCGATCTGGCTGGCATCCGCCGCCATGATGTTGCTCGGCATGACGCTCGGCCGCCGCCGGAAGTAAGCCTTCGGCCCGACCGCAGCATCTTTATACCCGGCTGCAGCATCTTTACAACCCGGTCATGCGGGCTTCACAACGAACCCGTATGATCGGTACCAAGCCTGCTCGGCATGACGCCTCTTCATCGAAGCCGGACCGCTCAAAACGACGTCCTGTCCGGAAACGTGGGATCGGAAAAACCATGGCGGACACCGATCGCGACAACACACCTGCCGCAGCCGCTGCAACCATTTCCTGTTCCATGGCCGTGGCCGGGGTGCAGCAGCACAGGCGCACAGACCGTGTTCCGCCCCTGTCGGTTTCCACTTTCCCGATGTCTGCAGTCCGCAGTCCGGGATCCCGGCCCGGACGTTCGAAAAGCGTCTGCCCGAAGCCAGGCCGTATCGTCCATCCGGGCCATGTGGCCCCGATTCCCGTCAACCCACTTCGAACCAAGAACCATGGGACTACACAGCCATCAATCTCACCCTCCCGATACCACCGACCATCCACTGATCACCGATACACCGAAATACTACGGCGTCATCACCCGCTTTCTGCACTGGAGCATGGCGGCCGGTTTCGCCTTCCTGCTCTTCACCGCGTTGGCGTGGACTTTCGCAGAGGATCAGCCATGGACCAAAGGCCTGATGTACTACCACAAATCCGTCGGCTTCATTCTGATGGTACTGATCGTGCTGCGCGTGATCTGGGCTGTCATCAACCATGCCAGACGCCCACCTTCCGACAGTCTGGCCGCCAAGGTCGGACATCTGGCGCTTTATGCACTGATGTTCGTCGTGCCGCTGGTCGCCATGATCCGGCAATACGGTGGCGCCCGTGGGCCGCTGGAAGTCTTTGGTGTGCAGATCATGCAAGGCTCGCCCACGCCGATCAAATGGATGATCGACGTCGGCAGCAACTTCCACAGCAACCTGGCCTGGATTCTGTTCGCTCTGGCGATCGGCCATATCCTGATGGTGCCGATCCATCGCATGAGGGGCAACGACGTGCTGCCCCGGATGCTGGGCCGCTGACCAGTCACCGTCACTGAAAGCCATGAAACGGACGACATCCCGGATGCGGGGACGGTAGACATCGCGAAAGCAAAAACCGCCTCCTTCCAGGTACGCTTCGTCAGCGGCCGCAACCCATGGCAAATGCCATGGGCATGAGGCGAGACGCGGGTGTGCAGGACACCCGCCCCGTCCGCCCGTAACGGGCAGTCTTTCCCCGACCGGGGGCACGGCTGCTTGCATCGGACGATCTTTCCATGACCCGGTCCAACCCGTTGCGACAGGCTCTCCACCCTGGACCATTCTCTGGTGGATGCAGGCTTTCGCCATAAAACGATGTTCTCCGCGCCAGCCGTCGGCTGAGCAACATTCTCTTATATTGCAGTGCACCATTCATGGGCCGTCTATGCGATCATCGGCGCTCTCGAGTATCTTCGGACGTGATTCCATGAATGACCGCACCGCATCGAATGGCCGTCTGGCAGGCAAGATCAGCGTCATCACCGGCGCCGCACAGGGTATCGGCGAAGCCACCGCGCTCAAATTCGCCCGCGAAGGCGCCATCGTCATCATTTGCGACCTGAACGAAGCAGCGATCGACTCAGTCGCCAAGAAGTGCCAGGAATCGGGCGCCCAGGCCGTCGGCTACCGTATGGACGTGACCAGGCGTACCGAGGTGGACGCCGTGGTCGCCAAGGTGCTGAAGCAATTCGGCCGCATCGACACCCTCGTCAACAACGCCGGCATCACCCAAGACGCACGTCTGGTCAAAATGACCGAAGCCCAATTCGAGCAAGTCATCGATGTGAACCTGCGTGGCGTGTTCCATTGCTCGCAGGCCGTAGCCGGCACCATGCTCGAACAGGGCGGCGGCGTCATTCTCAACGCCAGCTCGGTGGTCGGCCTCTATGGCAACTTCGGCCAGACCAACTATGCCGCCACCAAGTTCGGCGTCATCGGCTACACCAAGACCTGGAGCCGCGAGCTGGGTCCCAAGGGTGTACGTGTCAATGCGGTTGCCCCCGGCTTCATCACCACTCCGATGCTCGAAAACATCCCCGAAAAAGTCATGCAAGCCCTGTGCGCCAAAGTGCCGATGGGCCGTCTGGGCAAGCCCGAAGAAATCGCCAACGTCTACGCCTTCCTGGCCAGCGACGAGGCCAGCTACATCAACGGCGAAGTGATCGAAGTCTCGGGTGGTATCTCGCTCTGATCACCGATTCCGACCCGTCCGAGCCTGATCCGCGGAAAGCATGAGGACCGGAAACCCGCCTCGCCGGCATAGTCCTGATGAAAGAGCTCCCCGCGCCATCGACATCGATGTCACACCGGCCGAAAACCCCCGTTGCCATGACGGCGCTCGAACCGGGCACTGCCACGCTGGATGATCACGCAGGCCGGCGCGAAGTCCTGAACACCTTTCCCAGTGTCGATGTTTCCCCACGCCAGACATTGCGTCCGCCCAAACGAAAGTCGATCCCCCCAAAATTGATCGGGATCAAGCACGTCACTTTGCAAGGCATAGAAGAATAGCCGGATTCCGACTGGTGGCACCGACCCCCCTGCCGCTTTTCAGCAGGAGGCGGGTGGGACGAAGTGTAGCGCCCGCTCACACCGGGGAACGACGTGTGAACGCCGAACGCCCGCGATGAGACTGGACCGCCGGCATCACAAAGACGAAACATGCCCACCGTGCCCGCATCGATCACATGAAGGAGATTGCCGTGACCAAAGCCCGCCTGGCTGCAACCCTGACGCTGACCGCGCTTGCCCTGCTGTGCTCACCGGCCCGTGCCGAAATCACCGTGAAGGACGCGGTGGGCCGCAGTGTCACCGTTCCCAAGGTGCCCGAGCGCGTCGTGCTGGGCTTCTACTACGAGGACTATCTGGCCGTGGTTGGCCCCAAGGCGATCGACAAGGTGGTGGCGCTGTCACTGACCACCTGGAAGGACTGGCGTCCCAACCAGTTCATCGCCTATGAAAAAGCCCTACCCCGACTCAAGAACCTTCCCGATGTCGGCAGCAGCGAAGACAGTACCTTCTCGGTCGAAAAAGTCATCGATGCCGACCCCGATCTGTTGATCCTGGGAGCCTGGAACTACGACGCGCTGGGCGAAGCGGTCGAACAGATCGAAGCAGCCGGCATTCCGGTACTGGTACTCGACTACAACGCCCAGACCGTCGAAAAACACGTGGCTTCGACCCTGGCGCTGGGCAAGTTGATGGGTCAGGAAGAACGTGCCGAAAAACTGGCGGCTGAATACAAGGAAGCGATGGTGGCCATCGATGCACGCATCGCTCCGCACAAACCTTCCAAGAAGAAGGTCTATGTCGAACTGGCCCAGAACGGTCCAGGCACGGTCGGCAACTCTTATGGCGACACCATGTGGGGTGCACTGGTCAACCAGCTGGGTGGCCAGAACATCGCACTCGGCCAGATCGGCAACTGGGGGCCGCTCAGCCCCGAATATGTGCTCGAGCAGCAACCCGATCTGGTTTTTCTGACCGGCTCCGAATGGCGCAACAAACCACAGGCCGTCGCGATGGGCTTCGGCGCCGATGCCGCGCTGACCCATGAACGTCTGGGTGCCTATGCACAGCGTACCGGTTGGGCCGACCTGCCGGCCGTCAAGCAGAACGGTCTGCATGCCATCTACCACGGGGGCACCCGCACGCTCTCCGATTACGTCTACGCCCAATACATCGCCAAACAGCTTTACCCCAAAGCCTTTGCCGATGTCGACCCGGCAGAGAACCTGCGTCGTTTCTATAGGACCTGGCTGCCGATCGAGGCCGATGGCGTCTTCATGACGCGCTACCAGCCCGACGCCAAGTGAGGAGCGGCCATGCCGACGCTGGCCCGCCCGGATGTCGAACCCCATGCGATCCATGGGCATTACCGCAGCGGTCTGGGGCATCGTCTGTGGATACTGGCGGCCGTGGCCCTCATCCTGATGGTGCTGACCCTGCTCGATCTGACCACGGGTCCTTCCGGCATGCCGGTGGTCGATGTGCTGACGGCGATCTGGCAGGGGCCGCACGATTTCGGCGAACAGGGACAGTACAAAAAGATCGTCACGATCCTCTGGCAGCTGCGCATGCCGCAGACGCTGATGGGTCTGCTGGTCGGTGCCAGTCTGGGACTGGCGGGTCTGCAGATGCAGACCATTCTGTCCAATCCCCTGGCCAGCCCCTTCACCCTGGGCTTTTCGGCTGCGGCCGGTTTCGGTGCGGCACTGGCCATCATGTTCGGAGCTGCCTTGCCACTGCCGCCGTTCATCGTGGTGCCGGCTGCCGCCTTTGCCATGACGCTTGGCGCCTGCGGGCTGATCTATCTGTTGGCCACGCTGCGCAGCGCATCACCCGACGTGTTGATCCTGGGCGGCATCGCCGTGCTGTTTTTCTTTCAATCGATCCAATCGCTGCTGCAGTTCCTGGCTTCGCCCGAAGTACTGCAGCAGATCGTCTTCTGGCTGTTCGGCAGCCTGCTCAAATCCAGTTGGACCAGTGTGACCGTCTGCGCCGGCATCCTGGTGTCGTGCACACCCTTCGTCATCCGCGATGCTTGGGCGCTGACCACGCTGCGACTCGGTGACGCCAACGCCGCCAGCCTGGGCATCGATGTCGAACGCATCCGCCGACGGACTTTCATCATCGTCGCGCTGCTGACGGCGGCCGCCGTGTCGTTCGTCGGCACCATCGGTTTCATCGGACTGATCGCACCGCACGTGGCCCGCTCGCTGGTCGGCGAGGACCACCGCTTCGCGCTGCCTCTGGCGGCACTCACCGGCGGCATCATCCTGATCGGCGCCTCGGTATTCGGCAAGCTGATCTCACCCGCCGCCGTCATTCCGGTCGGCATCATCACGGCGGTGGCCGGTGTACCGATGCTGTTCGCCATCATCGTGCGGCGCAGCCGCCGAGGAGACATCGGATGAGCCTGGAACTGCATCAGGTCCGCGTCCGGTATGGCAACAGCCTGATTCTGAACGGTATCGACACCCGGTTGGAACCGGGCCAGATCGTCGGCCTGATCGGGCCGAACGGCACCGGTAAATCGACGCTGATCAAAGCCATCGCCACGGTGCAGCCCTTCTCGGGCCGAATCCTGTGGCAAGGCCAACCGGTGCGTCTCGGAGAGATCGGTTTCATGCCGCAGAGCTGCCAGGTACGGGCCGAACTCAGCGTACTGGAAACCATCCTGCTGGGCCGACACGAAGCCCTGGGGCTCCGTGTCGACCGATCGATCATCGACCGGGCGATCGCCATCCTCGAAGACTTCCGGATCGCCCACCTGCATCGGCGCAGTATGACCCGGCTGTCGGGTGGCCAGCAGCAGCTGGTGCTGTTGGCTCAGCGCCTGTTGCGTCAACCCCGCTTGCTGTTGCTCGACGAAGCGACCAGCGCACTCGACATCCGCCACCAGATGCAGGTGTTCGAACGGCTCAACGCCTACGTGCAGCGGACCGGTGCGCTGGTGCTGATCGCCATTCACGACCTGAATCTCGCGGCCCAGCACACCCAGCACATCCTGCTGCTCAACCAGGGCATGATCGCCGGTCAGGGCAGCTTCTGTGACGTGGTCTGTACTGACAGCCTGCGTACCGTCTACGGCATCGAATCCGAAATCATCACCACGGCCAGCCAGCGTACCGCGGTCGTGCCGATCCGTCCCTGCAGCTGACACCCAAAGGGTGAGGGCAAAACCCGGGTCCCATCCCGAACCAAGCACAAGGGCGCGGCACGAGAAAACCCAAGGCCATGGATACAATCAGAATCACCCATAAGAAAAATAAGAACCAAAAGCAAATAAAAAACCAGAGCAAGGACCAATGCTCAGGCAAAAGTCAAGGCCAAATCCAAAGCAGGTGCCAAGGCCGCAGCCAAAGCCCGGCCGACCATTCGAGATCATGCAGGCCCTCCGACCGGAAGCACTCAGACTCGAACACCTGACAAAAGACTTGAACGCCATCCCTCCGGCCCGAGACAAAGGCTTGAATACCACTCTTCATGACCCGTTCCGCCACCGCCGGCCGCGAAACGAGCGCATGGCCGGCCTATAATCGGAAAGATTTGCCCGTTCACTTTTCATGCTCTGCCCAACTTCGGATTCAGGAACATCCGAATAATGTTGCACCACAGCAATATCGACACCGAGTGAGCCCCCAAAGAAAATGCAGGGGACCGGAAAGAAAAGAAATATCAATCGCTTCTATTTATTGACTCTATGCAAGAAACCCATCTGGACGCTCCCAAAATGCCAAAACATTTAACCTGATTTAACAAGACCATCCTGCCAACAGGGGTTCTATAATTCACAAGGCAGTTCAAATCATTCAAACCCCCATGTATCAAGGGCATAAAAAATTATGAGCAATGCCATTCGCAAAACTGCGCTGAGCCTCGGTATTTTGCTGGCCATGAGCACCTTTGGCGCACAAGCGGTAGAACCGGCAAAAACGCAGGCCCGTGCCACACAACAGACGGCCAGCACCGCCATCTCAGCCGCAGACAAGGATCTGCTGGAACAGGCGCAGTCACTGTTCCAAGCACTGCCCAGTCCGGCAGAAATGCAGAAGATTCGCGCCTTTACACCGGAGCAGGTCGAACTGGGCCGGGTGCTCTGGTATGAACCGCGCCTGTCGCTGGGCAATACGGTCAGCTGCAACTCCTGTCACAACCTGGCCAGTGCCGGGGTCGACAATCTGCCGACCAGCCAGGGGCACAAGGGCGCCTTCGGTGGCCGCAACTCGCCCACTGTGCTGAACGCTGCCCTGCTGGGCATGCAGTTCTGGGACGGCCGTGCGGCAGACGTCGAAGAGCAGGCAGGTGGTCCGCTGGTCAACCCGGTCGAAATGGCCAACCCCGACAAGGAATCGGTCGTCCGGAAGATCGCCCATATTCCCGAATATAAGGCAATGTTCAAAAAAGCCTTTCCCAAGAACGGGGGCGCCATCTCTTTCGAGAACATCACTGTCGCCATCGCGGCCTTCGAGCGTACACTGCTGACGCCGACACGCTGGGATGATTATCTGAAAGGCAACGTCAAGGCGCTGTCCACCCAGGAGCGCAAGGGCCTCAGCGCCTTCATCGACAATGGCTGCATCGCCTGCCACAAGGGCGTGAACCTGGGCGGAGATTCCTTCCAGAAATTCGGTCTGGTCAAGGGTCCGTACTGGAAGTTCATCGAAAGCAGCAAGCATGATGAAGGCCGCTTCGAAGTCACCCAGGACGAAGCCGACAAGTTCTTCTTCCGCGTGCCAGGCCTACGTAATGTGGCCAAGACCTTCCCCTACTTCCACAACGGCAGCGTCTGGGAGCTGGACAAGGCCGTCAGCATCATGGGTGAAGCCCAACTGGGTGAAAAGCTGTCCAAGGAAGACGTGAACGATATCGTGGCCTTCCTGGAATCCCTGTCGGGTTCCGTACCGGCCTCGGCCCGTCTGATGCCCGAGCTGCCGCTGAACAGCATGCCGAACACCCATCCCAACAACGAATAAGTCCGTCCGGAGAAATCCGTCCGGGGGCTCTTCCGAAACGCCGCCACAGCGGCGTTTCATGTGAAGCTCTGTCCCGATCCCCGCAAAAGCACGGGATGCCAAGCGGGGATCGTTCTTTCCATTCTCATCTGCACGCCACCCCTGCCGTTCGGGCACGACCCGGCTCTGAAATCGCGACCCTCCGCATTTCCGCGCCTCGCGCACTACCGCTCTTTGCCCTCTCGGTTCTTGGTTTTCGGCCCCGTACACCGCGCTCTACCCTTTCCTCTACCCTCTCCTCTACCCGCTGCGCACGGGCTCTCCGCGTCCTGCTTCCTGCGTAAGACCACAATCACAGTCATCGATCACGGAACGTGACCTCAACCAATCTCGGCCAGCGGTGTGCCTGCCGTGACCGACCGACCGGCGGCAACCCGCTGCCGCAGTGTGCCGGCGCGATGGGCCGTCACCTGCAACTCCATCTTCATCGCCTCCATCACTGCCACCAGCTGCCCCTCGGTCACCTCGGCGCCATCCTCCACCTTCCACGCAAGCAAGATTCCGGCGATCGGTGCGAACAGCGACTGCTTGCTCCCGACGACGGGACCGGTCTCGGAGCACGATCCACCTGCCTGCGCCGATCGATGCCCCACAACCGAGCCCATCGCCGCCGTTCCGGTCCCATCATGACCAGCATGCGGCCCCTGCGCCCACAGGCCCAACAGACCCACGGGCAGCCCCAACGTCATGCGCCGTCCATCCAGTTCGAGCGGCACCCGCAGCATCGTCTGTGGCGGCGGTGGAACCGGTCGTGCAGCAGCCGCCAGATCGTCGCCGAACTCCGTCTCGATCCAGCGGGTATGCACCTGAAACCCCTCGGCGCTGCCGGCCACGAAGGCATGCGCCTGCAGCACCGCCCGATGAAAGGGCAGCACGCTCGGCACGCCCTCAATACGGAATTCGTCCAATGCACGCCTGGCGCGCTGCAATGCCTGCGCCCGATCCGCTCCATACACAATCAACTTGGCCAACATCGAATCGAACTGGCCCGCCACGATCGAGCCGCAGGCCACACCGCTGTCCAACCGAACTCCCGGTCCCGACGGTGGCTCGAATACGCGCACGGCGCCAGGTGCAGGCATGAAACCCCGCGCCACATCCTCCGCATTGATCCGAAACTCGATGGCGTGACCAAGCGGTTCAGGTGTTGCATCGATCGACAGCGGCAGGCCATCGGCCACCCGAAACTGCTCGATCACCAGATCGATACCGGCGGTGATTTCGGTGACCGGATGCTCGACCTGCAGCCGTGTGTTGACTTCCAGAAAGGAAATCGCACCACCGCGGCTGAGCAAAAACTCGACCGTACCAGCCCCCACATACCCCACTGCCGCACAGATATCATGAGCCGCCTGATGAATGATGCTTCGCTGATCATCGCTCAAAAATGGCGCGGGCGCCTCCTCCACCAGTTTCTGATTGCGCCGCTGCAGACTGCAATCGCGCGTGCCCAGCACCACCACCTTGCCGTACTGGTCGGCCATCACCTGGGCCTCGACATGACGCGGCCGGTCCAGAAACTGCTCGACAAAGCACTCGCCTCGACCGAAGGCGGCAGTCGCCTCGCGAACGGCAGACGCATACAGCTCGGCAATTTCCTCCATCTGCCAGACCACTTTCAAACCCCGGCCACCACCACCGAACGCAGCCTTGATGGCAATCGGCAAACCATGCTCGCGCGCAAATGTCTGCACGTCGGATACGCTCTGTACTGGCCCGGGCGTACCCGTCACCAACGGCGCGCCCACCTGCAACGCAATGCGGCGGGCCGCCACCTTGTCGCCCAGCTGCGCGATGGTCCCGGGTCCGGGTCCGATCCAGATCAGACCAGCGTCGAGCACCGCCTGTGCAAAACCGGCGTTTTCCGACAGAAAGCCATAGCCGGGATGCACCGCATCAGCACCACTGCGCCGCGCCACATCCAGCAACTTGTCGATGTTCAGATAGGTGTCGACAGGCCGTTCACCGTCCAGCGCCCACGCTTCATCCGCCAGCCGGACAAAAAGCGCCTCCGCGTCCGGATCGGCATACACCGCCACACTTCCGACACCGTAGTCGGCACAGGCACGCACGATGCGAACCGCGATTTCGCCACGATTGGCGATCAGGACTTTCTTGATCATGCCTAGACGTTTATCTTTTCACAGGCATCGAAAGCCTGGTGTTCGTTTTCCCAAAAAACCAATACGACGAAATGCTCTCCGGCGAACCGCTCCGACACGGCCGATCGTTCCGGCCCCTTTCCCGAGCTCGCGCATGCGCCATGTCTGCAACATCGCAGCCCCGGGACGAACATTCCACACTCAAGACACGGTGACTTCTTCAAAAGCCGTCATCACCCGGAAACGAATCATGACACCAGCCGGCAGCTGCCCGGCCAGATCGAGATGGTGGGGTGCCACACAACCGATGACCGGATAGCCGCCGGTCAGAGGATGGTCCGCCAGAAACAGCACTGGCTGGCCATCGGTGGGCACCTGCAGGGCACCCACGACCGTGCCTTCGGACGGCAGCTCCACCCCCACGTAAACAGGCGCACGCTGCAACGGCCGATCGCCTGCCAGGCGAAGGCCTACCCGGTTCGATTGCAGGCTCACCTGCCAATACTGGCTCTGCAGCAACCCAAGAGATTCGTCATCGAACCAATCGGTACGCGGCCCCAGCACCACGTCGAGCGTCACGGCATTCAGCACCGGATCGCCGATCGAACGCGGCAGATCGGGGGGAGGAAGGTCCGGATGCGGCTGCACCGCGCCGACGGTGCGTCCGGCCACGAACAGCGACTGGCCGGCCTGAAGCGGCACTGGCCCCACCCCCGCCAAAGTATCGGTGGCGCAGCTGCCCAACACGGGCTCCACCTCGAAGCCGCCACGCACCGCCAGATATGTGCGCAGCCCGGCCTCGGGTGCACCGATGTTCAGCAGATCACCCGCTTCCAACGAAAACGGCACCCACCGATGCACCGGCAACGCAGTACCATCGGCATGGCGCAACGTGATTGGCCCCGCCGCCCCTGTGACGGCCGCCACCGCCGGCTGCAGCACCCGCAGCGCGAAACCGCCATGCAGCAGTTCCAGCACCGTGGCGCTCCGAGCATTACCCACCAGCCGATTGGCCGACACACAGGCGCCCCGGTCGAGCGCACCGGAAGCCGATATACCCTGCCCGGCCAGGCCCGGCCGACCGAGATCCTGGAACAGCGCCTGCAGACCGGTGTCGACGACTTCAAACACCGGCATCGGCTCGTTGGCCGCTGGTGGATGACCAGTCGAGACATCGTGGAGCCGTGCGGGCTCCGGTGATTGAACGGGCACACCCTCTCCAGAGGCCTGTCGCAGTGGAATGAGTCCTTTGGCATCAGTCGGTGTTTGATGGCTGCCCGTCTGCGCTGTGTCGACCGAATGCCGCTGGCCATCAGACGCAGCCCCGGAAGAGACGAACTGTCGATCGCCCACCGTCTTCGAATCAACCGGCTCGATTTCTCCAGCCCCATATGCCGCTTCCGTCTTTGGTCGTCCAGCCAGCCGCTCGCGCCATGCCGCCTGCAGCGCGGCCCCCGCTTCAGAGGCCACATCGACGAACCTCACCCGCTGGCCGGGCGGCAGCAATGCCGGCGGTGCGCGCCGCAAATCCCATATCGGCACATCGGTGGTACCCAGCAACTGCCAGCCACCTGGTGTGGCACGCGGATAGATACCGCAGAAACGCCCGGCCAGCGCCACCGAACCCGCCGGAATCCGCGTGCGCGGGCTACTGCGGCGGGGCACGTCGAACAGGGGGTCATCCCCGCTCATATACGGAAAACCCGGTGCAAATCCGATGAAAGCCACCTGCCAGATCGCAGCGCCATGACGACGGATCAGCTCGGCCACGGACACGCCGAGATAATCGGCCATTTCGGCCAGATCCTCGCCGTCGTAACACACCGGCAACTGCAGCACCTCGCCGCCAGTACGTTCCACCTTGCCGCACTGCCGCCGCTCGAGCTGCATCACCAAACTTGCCGCGTTCAGCAACGCCGGCTCGAAGCCGATCAAAATCGTGCGCGCCGCCGGCACCATCTCGGTCACGCCGGCAATCGGCTCGGCCTGCAGCGCATCGAAAAGCGCCAGCGTCTCGGCCAGATCGGCCATCTCCACCAGCACCGTGTCCAGATTGACGGGAAGAACACGCATGAGATTTTTCCAGTTTGCCGAGTCAGGGTTTCTTTGACATCCACCCCTCCCCGACGAGCAGGGATTCCAGCAGCGCCCGTTGCGGGCGCTGTGCTCCATCAAACACAAGATTTCAGCTCGACGCCCGCGCTCAGCAGCACCTGCCGTACCGCTCGAGCCATTGCCACGGCATCGGGGCTGTCGCCATGCACGCAGATCGAATCCGCCTGCACCTGCACCAGGCTGCCATCGATCGCCTCGATCACCCCCTCCTGTACCAGCCGCAACATGCGTGCCGCTACCTGGCCGGCATCGTGCAACACCGAGCCCGGCTCGCGGCGCGACACCAACGTG
Organism: Lautropia sp.; assembly: GCA_030530775.1. Taxonomy (GTDB): domain Bacteria; phylum Pseudomonadota; class Gammaproteobacteria; order Burkholderiales; family Burkholderiaceae_E; genus Lautropia. Next base: position 51,449 of record JAUMUG010000011.1, read on the forward strand.
CCCCGTGCGGTATAGGCCCGGTCGGCGAAGGCTTCAGCCACCACCTTCAGCCCGGCCTCCCTGGCCCAGTCGACCAGCGGCGAACCGGCCAACGCCACCAGCGCCAACGAATCATCCAGGCTGCGGATCGCCTCGATCACATCGGTGGCCTGCCGCCGGTCGTACGCCATGGTGTTGTAGAGTGCCCCGTGCGGTTTGACATAGCCCACGCGCGCACCGGCCACGCGGGCCAATGCATGCAGTGCACCGATCTGATAAATGGTGTCGGCGCGCAGCTCCTTCGAGGCCACGTCCATGTTGCGCCGCCCAAAGCCCGCCAAGTCCGGATAACCGACGTGTGCCCCCACGACCACCCCCTTGTCAGCCGCCTGGCGCAGCGTATTCAACATGCCAACCGGATCCCCGGCATGAAAACCGCAAGCCACATTGGCACTGGTGACGATATCGAGCATGGCCGCATCATCACCCATCTGCCAAGTACCGAAGCTCTCGCCCAGATCACTGTTCAGATCAATCCACGCCATGAACCCCTCTCGATCGGCAAAATCCAGCAAGACAGGCTGTCGCCTCGGACATCGGCTGCCCCATGTACACCCGGTTTTCCGGAAGCTTGAACATGATCCCGGCGACCGAAAGGAATCGGATCAAAGCTGCCGAAACACTCATGCGGATCACCATACCCGCCCCGCGTGCAGCTGGCGACTCGGCACGCCAGTGCTGGAGACAGGCGTTTGCTGCGCAATGGACCGGATCAACGCGATCAGCGTCTTGCCAGCGGAACCGGATTTTCCATGTCGGCTCATGCCCAGTACCAGATGATGGAATATTTCCGGTTGAACGATGCGTGCGGCACTGACAGGATAGTGAGCCTGCGCGCTCGCCAGCGCCGACTCACCCAACAAGATACAGGCATCACCACTGGCCGCGATTTTCATCTGCATCGTGAGCGAATCCGCCTCGCAGACGATGTTCAAACGAATACTCTGCCCTGCGGCAAGCCGATCCAGCACCGTACGCCAACTGTTTGGACGACAAAAGGCCGCCATCGGCACATTGTCCAAGGCGGAGAAAGGCAATGTGCTCTTGCGGGTCAAAGGGCTGCCCCTTTCGGCAACCACATAAGTGGAAGAACGGGCCAGCAAATGATCTCCCGCCTGCCGCTGGCCCTGATGCCGGAAAAGCAGCGCGAGATCGATACGCCCCTCATCCAGCCACGACTCCAACTGCGCGCCCTGCCCTTCCAGCACTGAAAGACGAATGAAGGGATAGCGTTCACGCAATTGTTCGTACAGTGGAACGACCATCGGCAGAATGGTGGAAGGCAACGCCCCGAGCCGGATATACCCGGCAGGATTGCCTACCATCGATTCGATATCACTGCGCAGCTCTGCCGTATCGTTCAGCCAGCGACGGATTTTGGGTAACAGCAGTTTTCCCAGTTCGGTCAGAACGACGCCACGCCCGGTACGGTAGAACAGACGCCCGCCACACTGATTCTCCAAATGATTGATCTTTTTGCTGACAAAGGGCTGGCTAGTGGAATGAGCCGCAGCCACTTTGCTCAATGACCCCAGTTCAGCACCGTCGACAAACAGCTGCCACAGCTCCTGGTTCATGACATCGACCATCCATGGATATCCTCGGTCGAGTATATCTGAAATATATGATCATCTTCTTCAATGCATATCTCGATCTTCCTATACTGGACTCGTGATTGACGCAAGGCTCGGTGCAGCTGGGCAACGACCTTCGACCCTCTGCATCACAGACACACAGTAGATTTCAGGAGAACGATCATGCTGACCATCGATTTCAACGGCATTTTGCCTGCTCCCGTCACCCCCTTCACCCGCAACGGCGAAGTGGATCACGATGCCATTCAACGCATCGGAGCATGGTTGGCCGGTGTGGACGGGGTGCGTGGCCTGGTGGTACTTGGACACGCCGGCGAAGGGACTTATCTATCCTCCACCGAGCAACTGGAAGTGATCAAGAGCTTCGTCCAAGCCGTGGATGACAAACTGCCGATCATTGCCGGCATCACCCGAGAAGGTGACAGACTCGCCGCCGAAGAAGCCCAGCGTGCCAAGGACGCGGGGGCCTCCGGTGGATTGCTGTACCCCAATCATGGCTGGCTGCGTTTCGGCTATCAGGACGGAGCCCCCCAGGAACGTTACAGGACCGTATACGAAGAAAGCGGGCTACCACTGATTCTGTTCCAGTACCCCGACGTCACCAAAGCAACGTACAGCTTGCAGACCTTGCTCGATATCGCAGCACTGCCCGGAGTCGTAGCGATGAAAAACGGCGTGCGCAACATGCGCCGATGGGACGTCGAAATCCCCTTCATCCGCAAAGAACGTCCGAATCTCAAAGTTCTGACCTGCCACGACGAGTATCTGCTCCACACCATGTTCGATGTGGACGGAGCACTGATCGGATACGGCTGCATTGCGCCGGAACCTCTGTATGAAATGCTGAAAGCCGGCAAGGCCAAGGACTACGCCACCGCCCGCGCCGTTCACGATCGGCTGATGCCCGTAACCCGCAATGTCTACCACCGTGGTTCTCACATGGAAGGCACGGTCGCACTCAAACATGCGCTGGTGGCACGTGGAATTCTCGAGCACGCCACCGTTCGTGCGCCATTGCGTCCCCTCGCCGACGGTGCCGGCGAGGAAATTGCCGCAGCCATGCGCGCAGCCGGCTTGGCGAAGTAAGTCTGCTGGACATCGGGCGAACCGGACGGCTCGAGCCGTCCGCCCAGTTTCATCGCGGGACAAGCGGCCACGACCCACCGCCTGCCCACCGGCTCCTGGAATCGGTCCTGCGCAAAGCCTACGCCTGCACATCCACCGGCATTGCGCCGCTCGTTCGAACCGCCTCGATCCCGATACCCGGAAGCCGCATCAGTCCACCTCGGAGGTGTAACCATGATCCTGCTGCAATTCATCGTGCTGCTGTTCTTCATCTTTCTCGGGGCGCGCGTGGGTGGAATCGGCGTAGGCTTCGCTGGTGGTGCCGGTGTGCTGGCACTGGGATTTCTTGGTGCCACGCCCGGCAGCCTGCCCATGCTGGTGATCGTATTCATCACCGTCGTGATCGTCGCCGTATCGGCCATGCAAGTTGCGGGTGGCATGGATTATCTGGTCGATCTCACCGATCGATTTCTGCGCAGACATCCGCGTTACATCACACTGCTGGCCCCCTGTGTCACTTATATGCTCACTCTGATGGCAAGCACGGGGCAGGTTTCCTTTGCCACGATGCCAGTCATCGTCGAAGTGTGCAAAGAGAACAATATTCGACCGACCCGAGCCCTTTCCGTGGGAGTCGCGGGATCTCTGCTGGGCATTACCGCATCGCCCATTTCGGCGGCCGTCGTCTTTCTGTCAGGCATGCTCGAAGAAGGGAAAACCGGCTGGGGGTATCTGGAGTTGATCGCGGTATCCATCCCATCCACCTTTCTGGGAGTCATGACCACCGCCCTGTTCTTCATGCTCTGGGACAAGGCACGAGGTCACGATATTCTGGAAAATGTACCGGAATACAGAAAGCGTCAGTCCGAAGGGAAAATCACCCCGCGTCGACGAGCGGCGCCTCGCCCACTCGATCCCGGTGCCAAGAGATCCGTATTCATTTTTCTGATTGGACTCGTGGTGGTACTGGGTTACGCCATTCTGATCAGCCCCAAACTGGGCATCATCGATACCCCCGCAATGGATGGAGGGCAAGCGCGAATCGCCACCATGCTCACCGTCGCGCTAGTCATCATCATACTGTGCAAAGCGGATATCCATGCCCTGCCGCAGGCCTCGGTATTTCGAACCGGCATGACAGCCTGCGTATGCATCCTTGGGGTGGCTTGGCTCGGTACGACCTTCATGGAAAACAATCAGGAATGGATCGGAAGCATAGCGGCTGAATCACTGCGCAACACGCCCTGGATGCTCGCGGTGGTTCTGGTGATTGCCTCGGCATTGCTCTATTCACAGGCAGCAACGGCCAAAGCGCTTCTGCCGACGGCACTGGCCATCGGTATCGCCCCAGCCGCCGTGGTCGCATGTTTTCCAGCCGTGTCCGGTCTGTTCATCCTGCCAACCTATCCCACACTGCTTGCTGCAGTCGATATGGATGACACTGGATCGACGCAACTGGGAACGAAAGTCTTCGACCATCCCTTTCTCGTTCCTGGACTGATGGCGACTGCCTTGTCCGTCGCATTCGGCTTCATGCTCGTCGCCGTCATGGCTATCTGAAAGGAAAGATCTGCAACAATAGCGGCAGCATCGACCCACGATCCCGACACATCGAGCCTGCCGCGCCCCCGACATCCGTCGGGACGCTGGGGCCGTGGAAAATAACCATGCACCTGCTCATCCAGCGAGTATCCAGCGCCAGCATCCACATCAACGAGACCCTTCACAGCCAAATCGGCAAAGGGCTGCTGGTCTTTGTCTGCGCCGAACCAGAAGACACATCCGAGCAGGCCCGCCGTGCGGTCGCCAAACTGCTCAAGCTGCGCGTCTTTGCCGATGAAGGCGGCAAAATGAACCGCAGCGTGCAAGATATCGGTGGCGCCCTGCTGATCGTCAGCCAGTTCACGCTGGCTGCCGATGTCTGGCAGGGCAGCCGCCCGAGTTTTACCGGCGCGGCGCCGGCGGCACAAGGCGAGGCCATCTATGATGAAGTAGTCGCCCTGGCTCGCCGGCAGCATCCCATCGTCGCAACCGGCCGCTTCGGTGCCGACATGCGGATCAGCCTGATCAACGATGGGCCGGTGACCATTCCTTTCAAGGTCTGAATGCAGTCCATAGTTGAAAGATCCCGCCGGCATGCCGGCATTTCCCGTCCCCTCACCTCGTTCACCGTTCAAACTCTGATCAGGGCCGCCTGCAGCCGATTGCCCAAGACCCGGCCTGCTTCGATGCCGGGCCGCTCGATGTAACGGTAGGAAAGCGATGCGATCAGCATCGTCAAAGCAACCACCAGCCAGCCCTGCGCCGACGCCGGGATTTCGATCCAGGCCCTCACGCAGTGGATGACGAACATGTGCAGCAGATAAATACTGAAGCTGATCTTGCCCAGATAGACCAGCGGTCTGGCCGACAAAAATCTCGCCAATGCCCCCGCATGCAAGGATGAATAGATCGTCCCGCATACCGCGGCGCCGATCGCCAGCGATACCCATGGTGCCAATCGATTGGACAGCTCGCCGATCGAAACGAAGCGATACAGCACCGTGACGAACAGCAATCCGGCCACCGATGCCCAGGGCACGATCGGATGTGCACGGCCACTGGTGCCGACCTGGGTGGATGAAGACGATCTCCACGAAGCCAACGCCAGCATACTGCCAAAGCAAAAGGGCACGATCTTCGGAAATATGTTCAGGCCGTTTGAAAACACGCTGCCCGGATTCACGACGCCGTACAGCAACGAAGCCGCCGAAACCGCCAACAGAGCCCGGCAGACCGGCTTCGACGACAGACGGACCGCAGCGGCCACCACCATCGGTATGATCAGATAATACTGAAACTCGACCGGGATGGCCCAGAGCACGTCTTCGCCTTCCACCAGCAACAGATTCTCGACAATGCCCGTTGCGGAAATATCGCCCCGGATCCAGTAGAACACCAGAACGACGATCAGCAGCGGATAGATCCGGAATACACGGTGCACGGCGTACTGCAGCAGCGCTCCCCACTTCGATGAGGCACTCGACGATTCGCGCAGCAGATTGCTGGTCAACAGAAAAGCGCTCAGGGAAAAAAAGATCCATACACCGACCTTGCCGATCGATCCATGGGGAATCGGCACCAGAAACAGGCTGTTTCCACCCAGGTGTGCCAGCAGTACGTATAGAACGGCAATGCCTCGTAGACCATGCAGCGAAGCAATGAACTTCTTCTCGCTCGACGGATTCAGTTGATTCATGCAAAAACCTCCTTGGCATCCCATTCAGGGAAAGCCCATTGCGGTTGTGCCGTCTTTCCCCGAGAGCGTCTGTCTCTCCAATGAAAAACCGAGGCGGCCCCACGGATGTGTATGAGCCGAAGTCCCGACCGGGATCGGAAAATGAGCAGGATCCTGCTTCGCCAGGCATGCCACCGACGACACTCATCGTGCTTCATCGCACTGCACTGCAGTCGATGGCACGACCAATCGGGCGTGGCAAACGCAGGTACGGTCGAAAAAAACGGGATGAAACGCCCCGCCCCTTTGGGTCCGGGACGATGAGGCAGAACCCCGCTGCTGCCAAGATGAAATATCCATCAGCCCTGCCAGGACACCACCACCGGGGTGTGATCACTGGGCTTTTCCAGCTTGCGCGGCGCCTTGTCGACCTTGTCGATCCAGCAGGCATCGATGCCGGGGCGCAGGCTGTCCGAGACCAGGATCAGATCGATGCGCAGCCCGGCATTGCGCCGAAATCCCGGCATCCGCTGATCCTACCAGCTGTAAAGCCTGGGTTCCTACTCGAAGAGGCGGAAGGCATCGTGCAGCCCCAGATCCAGCAGGATCTGCAGCGTCTTCCCAGACACCGGAACATCCTCCTGCCCCGCAGCCTTTGCGAAGGAAGGAGCCGTCAGCACAAGCCCGGTCAACGTCGAGACGGCGAACGCCAGCGCCCCCCTGTACGCTGACCCTGATTCCCGCACCGCCATCAGCCTCCTCCCGCACCCACAACACCCGACGGTGCCGGTGGTATGCCTCCCATCAGAAACACACCCAAGCCTACCGAAAAAACACCCAGCACGAGCATCATCAGCACCACACTGATGCCAATCCCCCCAATGGCATAACCCAGCGATACCCGAGGAATGGCACCTTCCAGCGCGTTGCCCGCCACCCAGATCGAATACAACCACAGCACCGACACCAGCAAGGCCGGAACTCCCAGTATCGTCAACACCGCCGCCAGCGTGTCCGGCACGAACCACATGGCCGCCACCAGATTGAACAGATCGCCCTGCCCATCCCACCGGCCACCGCGCCGCACCCACCAGCGCACCACCCAGAATCCCATCAGGAAGCAGGCCCAGATCAGCACCACCGAAAAACCCATCGCCATCCCGGGCGACATCACCGCCGCCTCAGGCAACCCAGGCTGAGGCGCCGTCATGTGCGGATCAAGCCCCGTCAGCACGCCAAGCAGCGTGATGGCAGCCACCGACTGCCAGCGGGGAAAGTCAAAGTTCGACATTGGCTGCTCGCGCAGCGTGAATGCGGCAAATCCAGCAGAAGCAATATTCATCAAACACCTCTCAAAATCAAGCATGAAACATCATGGCAACAGCTCGGATCCCGCATGCATCACGCTCTCGATCGCTCATGGCCTCATGGCCTCATGGCCTCGTAAATTCTGAGCCACCACCATAGGGACACAAGCACCTGTCTTCCTGACATTCAACGGCAGATCCATACTCGATGCGGCAGCCAATGCACTGGATCGACATGGGCGGTCTCAAGAGTCAAGTGCAACACGTGATCGGGCATGGTTGTCGAGGATC
>JAUMUG010000006.1:0-74634 GCA_030530775.1 Lautropia sp.
CAGATCCTCGACAACCATGCCCGATCACGTGTTGCACTTGACTCTTGAGACCGCCATACGACATCACCAGAGAACCCAAAACCGTCATCGTAATCGGCAATGTCGCCAGTGACGGTACGGGAGCCAGCTGTTTACCCACCAATGCTGAAGTCAGGGTAAGCAGGGAAATCACTGTGCCGGTCAGTCCTTGCCCCAAGAAAAATGCGGCTAATGTGATGTATTTTTTCATGACTTAATCCCATTTGACAGGCTGTTGAAATACCCGCAGAATCGCCACCTTCAGTCTTTCCGGATTTCATCCACCGACATTTCTTGCTGATGGGCGGCCAACCCGACCGAAGAACGGGTTTGTCCTTGTGGCGTTGCTCCCTGATCGGCCAGTAATCAACCCCGCATCAACCATCGCCCCTTTCCGCCCTGTCACGGGCAGGCGGTTGCCAGCAGTGTTCGCAGCCTCGTCAGGTTGTAGGCTGCCATCGTCAGCGTCAGCGCTTGCTCAACCTTTTGAAGCCCTCGCACCATCACCTGGCGCATCGGGCCAATCTGTTTGGCCCACCCAAAGCACTGCTCGATGCACTTTCGCTTTCTCTGGCTGATGCCATAGCCGGCATGCCGGGTGGTTCGTGCATCAATGGCGCTTCCCCCCTGGCGGTGCAGGCTCTGGGCAACATGAGGGGTCACTCCATGCGCCCGACAGGACTTCACGAATCCTCTCGTGTCATAGGCCCTATCCGCCCCCACCGTGATTCGCCGTGAACCTGCCGGCACTCTTGCGAGCATCTCGATCGCCGTTTCCCGTTCGCCTCTCCCATTGGCCCGACTGGCCTGCACATCGACGACCAGCCCATGACGGTTATCCGTCAGCACATGCCCCTGATAGCACAACAAACCAGCGAAACAACAGGTTGTAGTGGATCTGCTCCATCAGCTGCCGCTCACTTCGAATGCTGTACAGCACCTGCAGCAACATCGCCCGGAGCAGCTTCTCCGGTGCAATGCTGGGACGACCTCCCTTGATGTCGGCTTCATACATGGCTTTGAACCGATCATTCATCGAGACCAGCGCCTCATTGACCCACTGCCGGATCGGTCGCAGCGGATGCGACGGCGGCACGAAGTCCTCCAGCCTGATCTGTGTGAACAACTGCTCGCTGTATCCGTCTGCGCCTCGCATGCTCTGCTTTCCTGAATGGCCTGGCCCCATGATCGCAGAATCAGGCCAAGGTTGGGGGGGTATTTCAACAGCCTGCTAGAGCCCCAGCCGTCCGGCCACGCCCAGCAGGATGGCGATGCCGAGCAAGGCGAACAGCAGGGCCGCCACGCCGTGGATCAGCCGGATCGGCAGATGGTTGGCGATCCGGTCGCCCAGAATGACGGCCGGGACATTGGCCAGCATCATCCCCAGTGTGGTGCCGATGATGACGGCGATGATTGCTTCGTGTCGGATCGACAGAGCCACCGTCGCCACCTGGGTCTTGTCGCCCATTTCGGCCAGAAAGAAGGTCAGCAGAGTGGCGGCGAATGCGCCGAGGCGGCCGTGCCGCTCCAGCTCGTCGGCCGGGCTCCGGTCGGGAATCAGCATCCAGCCGGCCATGACCAGAAAGGACAGCCCCAGCAACCAGCGCAGCACGGCGGGCGACAGCCAGCCGTGGATCAGCGCACCCAACGCGCCGGCCAGGGCGTGATTGATCAGCGTGGCCAACAGGATGCCGACGATGATCGGGATGGGCTGACGGTAGCGGGCCGCCAGCAGCAGGGCGAGCAGTTGGGTTTTGTCCCCGAATTCAGCCAGCGTCACGATGCCGGTAGAGAAAAGGAATGCTTCCATCGACGATGCTGAAAAAGAGAACGAATGCGTTTATCGCTCGCCGGTACGTCTGCCCGGAAGTCGACGCCGGGATGTCCGGACTGGACGGGCCGCATTCTCGAAAACGGTCGGAGGCACCGAATATAGCAATGTCGGGCCGGACAGGGGCGGATACCATAAGGGCTTCGTCGTGGTCTTTGCGGTGTTGCTGCTTTGGCTCCGTGCCAAGCGGGCGGATGCCGGAATGGGCAGCGTGGCTTTCCGGAATGCCGGATGGCCCGCCGGACGGCCGCCATGACCGCGCGATCGTTTCCTCTTCGGTCACTGTGCCGATCACTTCCGCCCCGATACCATGTTCAGCTATCGTCACGCCTTCCATGCCGGCAACCATGCCGACGTGCTCAAGCACGCCATCTTCGTGGCCATCCTGAAACATCTGGGGCTCAAGGACAAGGCCTTCTGGGTATTCGATACCCATGCCGGAGCCGGTTGCTACCGGTTGGATGCCAGCCAGGCGCGCAAGAATGCCGAGCACGAGGATGGCGTACTGGCACTGTGGCAGCAGCCGCGGCTGCCGGTGCTATTGGCCGAATACCGCGACGCGATAGCCCATTTCGACCAGTCGCAGCGAACCGGGCTGGCCGCTGCGACCACCCCTGGGGCGGCGGAGCGCTCCGGCAGCAGGGCATCTTCCCGGCCGCCGCAGTGGTATCCGGGTTCTCCGCTGCTGGCCCTGCATGCCATGCGGCCGCAGGACCGGATGCGCTGCTTCGAGGCGCATCCGAATGAAATCAAGGTGTTGCGGCGTAACCTGGCCGCGGCCGGCCGGCGAGTACAGATCTTCGGCGAGGACGGCTTCGAGGGCCTGAAGGCATTGTTGCCTCCGGTGTCGCGACGCGGCGTAGTGCTGATCGACCCGTCCTATGAGGACAAGCGCGACTACGCCCGGGCACGCCGCACGCTGCTCGAAGCCCTGGAGCGCTTTGCCACCGGCACGATGGTGCTCTGGTATCCTCTCGTGCGCCGACGTGAGGCCATGCTGCTGATCGAGCACCTGCCCCGGTTGCCCGCGCGGGATTGGCTGGATGTGAAACTGTGGGTCGGTCGGCCGCCCGAGGATGGTCATGGTCTGTACGGCAGCGGCCTGTTCGTCATCAACCCGCCCTATACGCTGGAGCCGGCACTGCGCGAAACCATGCCGGTGCTGAGCAAACTGCTGGCGCAGGATGATACGGCCGACTGGGCGTTGATGACCTCTGCCGATGCGCCTCGGCAGGGGCCGGTCGCATCCGAAGCGTCGACGGGCCGCCAGGTGGGTCGCGCCCTTTTCGGCCGCTCGGCAGATAACGGCGCCCACGCCGCCGACCGTCGTGTGCCTGGGCGCACCGTGTCTGGCCGCTCGGATCGCTGCCGGCCACGCCGCAGTGGCCCGGAGACTTGAATCTCCTGCGGCTCGGTGATCAAGCATCGTCGATCGGCCGTTTTCATTTGATCTGCTCCAGCAGTGCATCGGCGCGCTCGCCGTTCATCATCATCCGGCGGCGGTTGGTCTCGACGGCCTTCTCGACGACTTCGCGGTTGGTGGCCCTGCCGGCCTGGATCATACCGATCATCGCCATCATCAGATGCGGCGGGCAGTCATAGAAATACAGCCCTTCCTTGTCGATGGTGACGGTGAATTTTTCGTCCAGTTCGCTTTTCCAGGGCGTCACGCCGTCGGGCACGGCCTGTGAGCGCACGTAGTGGCCTGAATTGGTCGGTTCGAAGACGACCGTATCGCCGACTTCCACTTCGAGGAAGGCGGGTTCGAACACCATGCTGCCGTCCTTGCCATTGTTCAGCATCTGGACGACATGCTCGGCGGCATGGGAGGGCGCGGCGGCAAACAGCAGTGAAGCGCTCAGGCTCAGCATGGAAAGAATCGATCGTGTTTTTTTCATGAGGACTCGTCGAGAAAAGAAGGAAATCGAGATCAAGCAGTCAGTCCGGTGAGCCATGGACGGCAGGCTCGTCCTCGGTGCTCTGATAGCGGATGGTGCGCACATGCGGGTGGCCGAAGCGATCGAGCTGTACATCGACCGGCACGTCGTACAGACGCTCGATCAGATCGGCCGAGAGCACTTCCTGCGGCGGGCCGAAGGCCTGCCGCTCGCCATCGGCCAGTACCACCAGCTTGTCCGCATACTGGGCCGCCAGATTCAGATCGTGCAGGATCACCACGGTGATCCATTGCTGCGCCCGGGTCTGGCGGTGCAGGTGGTCCATCAGCACGACCTGATGGTGCATGTCCAGCGCGCTGACCGGCTCGTCGAGCATCATGACTTCGGGCGAGCGCAGCAGCACTTGGGCAAACAGCGCCATCTGCCGCTGACCGCCGCTCAGCGTGTGGATCGGGCGGTCGGCGATATGCATCAGCCCGACCGCATCCAGCGCATTCAGTGCGGCCAGCACGGTGTCGTCATCGACGCGCATGCGCAGGCGGTCCAGCCGGCCCAGCATCACCACTTCCAGCGTGCTCAGGTCCAGGTTCAGCCGGGTGTCCTGCGGCATATAGCCGAAGCGCCGGCGCCACAGCGGCAGACGGATCTGACGGATGTCGTCGCCATTGAGGCGGATATGGCCGGCACTGGGGGTCAGTTCGCCGAACAGCGCGCGCATCAGGCTGGTCTTGCCACAGCCGTTGGGGCCGATGATCGCCGTGACTTCACCGGGGTGAAAGTTGACCGAATAACCGCAGGCCACCGGGTGGGCGCCGGCGTGCAGATGTAGTCGATCGACTTCAAGCATGACCGTTCCTCCAGCCCAGGATCAACCAGAAAAAGAAGGGCACGCCGATGATGGCCGTGACCACGCCGACCGGGAACAGCGCTCCCGGAATCAGTGTCTTGGACAGCACTGAGGCGGCCGACAGCATAACGGCGCCACAGATCATCGACAGCGGAATGAAAAAACGCTGATCCTCGCCGACCAGAATCCGGGCGATGTGTGGCGAGACCAGACCGATGAAGCCGATCACGCCGACGAAGCTGATCGCGGTCGAGGTCAGCAGTGCCACCAGCACGAGCGTCTTCAGTCGCAGCCGGGCTACATCCACACCCAGGCTGCGGGCGCGGGCTTCGCCTAGCCGCAGCGCCGTCAGTTTCCAGGCATCCTGCAACAGTAAGATGGTGCAGATCACCGTCACCACGGTGGTGATCGTCAGCGAATTCCAGGTGCTGCGCGACAGATTGCCGAACAGCCAGAACAGAATCTGCTGGTTCAGCTCGGGTGAGGACATGAACTGCAGCAGTGACAGCAGCGACTGAAAAAGAAAGAGCAGGGCGATACCGGCCAGTATCAGTGTCTGGGCATCGACCTGCCGGAACATGGCGATGCCGAAGAGCACCGAGGCGGCCAGCATGCACATGATGAAGGCGCCCAGCGGCACGCTGATCAGCGGCTCGATTTCGATGCCCAGCATATCTGCGTGCAAACCCAGCGCTGCACCCAGGCCCGAGGCAGCCGCCAAGCCCAGGGTATAGGGGCTGGCCAGCGGATTGTCGAGCAGGGTCTGCATCTCGGCGCCGCCCAGACCCAGTGCTGCGCCGACGACGATGGCCATCAGCGCGATCGGCAGGCGGATGTCCCAGACGATGGCGCGGGTGCCGATCGAGGCTTCGTCGGGCTTGAGCAGGGTTTCGGCAACGTCACCCAGCGGCATCAGCGAGGGGCCGGTGGCGATGTCGAGCACGACCGTGAATAGCAGCACGGCCATCAGAACCAGCAGCCAGCGGACGCGCTTGGATTCACGCCGACGCTGGCCGGTCAGTGCCTGCCGCAGCTTACCAGCAGGCTCGGTAGATGTGTTCATGATGGGAACGGGATGGAAAGAGGCAACCGAATGACGGTGTGCTCGGTCGATGAGACGGGCTGCATGGGAAGCACCGGCATCGGCGCTGGTTTTCGGAAGGCAGGGGCGCAGGAACAGCGGTGCGAACCGCGGACGGCACCTCGATCGGAGCGGACATCCCGTCTGCGCGCTTGCATCATGACCGGTGCCGGGCGTGTGTCATCACAGGCAAGCCCGCCTGGGGGCTGCCTGCGTGATTTCTGCATGCCGGGTGCCGGGGTGCACCGGTATGGTGCGCCAGGGCCGCTCTGTCTTACTTCAGGCCGGTATAGAAAGTGCCGCTCGGCACTACCGGCAGGTAGCGCTTGTAGAAGTCGATGTAATTGGCTTCAGGGTCCAGATCCTTGAACAGATCGGGGTAGGCCACCTTGGCGATGTACTGGATCGACGGGTAGTCGGTGATGCTGCGCGAGGCGCCCTGATAGACACCGTAGATGCGGCCATCCTTGATGGCGGGCAGATCGGCCCAGCCGGCACGCTTGGTGAAGCCGGTCAGACGCTTCTGGGATTCGGTGCGCTCGATGCCTTCACCGATCAACATGGCCGTCGGGTTCTTCTTCGATTCGGTGCCCGAAATCAGCACGATGTCCGGCTTGGCGGCCAGAATCTGCTCGGGGTTCAGAGGCCCCCAGAACGCCACGAACGGACTGGCAATGTTCTCGCCGCCCGCCGTGGTGATCATCGGGCCCCACATGTTCTTGCCATAGCTGAAGCTGTATTCCGATGGCCCCTTGTTGCCGAATTCGACATAGACTTTGGGCTTGGCCACCTTTGCCTTGGCGATGCGACTCGTTACCTCGTCGATGGCCGCCTCGTACTCATCGGCGATCTTTTTGGCACGGCCCTGCTGACCGGTGATCTCACCCAGTAGCAATGTGCTGGCGACGTGATTCTTCAGTTCCTGATCGTTGTAGTCGACGACCACGATCGGGATGCCGGACCGTTCCAGACGATCGGCGTCCGGGCCCAGACCCAGGTATTGCCATTTGGCCAGGATGATCACGTCGGGTTTGAGCGCCAGCACTTTTTCGACCGAGAAATTCTGCACTTCGACTTCGCCGACGTCCGGAATCTTCTTCAGTGATGGGCGATGGGCGGTGTGCAGCGCCCAATTGGCCGGACGCCAGCCTTCCCAGGCTTCGCGCGAGATGCCGACGACATGGTCGAAGGCTTTTTCACCGCCGACCGCCATGTAGTCCTCGAAATAGAAGCCCAGCAGCACGCGCTTCGACGGTGATTCGATCTTGACTTTGCGACCCTGGATGTCTGTGACTTCCTTCGGTGCTGCATGAGCGGCAGAGACCGACAGGGCGGCAGCCACGGCTGCCAGCAGAGTTTTGCTGAAAGATGTGCGTGTGATCATAGGTGGAGCAGAAGTTCAGAGGATTCGAACGGGAGATACGAGCGTTTCAGGCTCTTGGCAGATTGTTGAAATACGGTTTCCGACCCGTCGGGCCAGGAGCGGGGGCAGATATACCGTTGAATCGGATACTTGTGAGGCATATACCCCCGGATGACGGCGTGTGCCCGATGCTTCGACTGCTCGTCGGAGGGCAGGGCAGCGCTCGCACCGATCGTATTTTATAAAAAGGAATCGACATCATTTTCTATCTCAATCAATTCAGTAGGTATTTTGTGCCGGGGCCGGCCATGGAGTGTCTGTCATTGCCGATGAGGTGTATCGGGGCTCGGGGGTGCATCTTCGATGTTCTCATCGGTTCAGCTCAACCGGTGGCCTGCGAGATCAGCGCCAGTACCGGGGTCGCGTGTCGATACGGCCTCGGGGCAGGGCCAGGCCGGATCATGCTCATCGGTCGGTCGAGCAGAGTCAGGCCGGCAGCGGTCAGCCAGTGTTGCAGTGGGCCGTGCGGATGCGGGGTGGCTGCCAGGTCGATACGCAGGAACTGGCCGTCCAGATCACGGCACAGATATCGGCACAGGCCCACCGCCTGTGTTTCATCGGCGGCCACCAGTGGTCCGATCAGCCAGCCGCGTCCGAAGCGGCGCAGCACGCCATAGGCAAGTGGCTGCCCGTCATGGCCTGTAAGCACTGCGGTCCGGTGATCGGACACGATGCCGGTCACGGCGTTTGTCATGCGGGCGTCGACGGTGGACGTGCGGCCCGTGCCATTCGGAGCGCTCGCCCGGGCGGGGCCTTTGGTACCGGGAAGCACCTGAGTTTCGGCTCCGACGGGCGTGCTGGCGTTGGCACACATGCTGGCGCCGGAAGACGGGACGGTGGACTGCCAGATGGACGAGAGCAGCCAGCGCCGGTCCAGTCCACGTGCTTCGGCATCCAGTCGGAACAGGGGACCGAAATCATCCGGATGGATCGCCCGGTAGTGTCGGTCGTGACGGGCGTCGGCTGCAGCCGCCTGGGCGGACCAGGGCAGATCGCCGCCACTCGGCCGTATCCGGCAGCCCGCGCGCCCATCGTCGAGCACCGACGCGCAGGGATCGGGTTCTCCTGCCGGGCCGGCTGGTGGGGAGGCGCTCCGATACCATCCGGTCGCCTCGGTGTGGACCGACAGCGTGCCCTGATACTGGGCGCAGCGCCGCAGTTCCACGAAGCCCAGCCGGCGGTAGAGCGGCATCCCGGCTTCGGTGGCCTGCAACATCACTTCGCGCCCGTTCAGCGATTGCAGCAGCTTCTCCAGAAGCTGCCGTCCCAGCCCTTGCCGCTGTCGTCCGGGGGAGATGATCATCATGCCGATACTGGCCTGTCGTTCGCCCCAGTGCCAGGCCAGCACCGTGCCGATCAGTCTCCGGTCATGGAAGGCTCCCAGCGAGGAGCCACCGAGCCGTGTCCATTCCATCATCTGCTGCCAATCCTGCAGCCGGTGCGGCCAGCGCAGCGCCTGCGTCAATTGCCAGGCGGCGGGCAGATCATCGGCAGAAAGCGGGCGGAAGGTGATTCCGTTGGACATGGCAGGGGGCGGGATTCAGGCTTGGGGACCGATTTCCAGCCGGCTGTTCCGGCCGAATGCCGTCTGGGTGCAGGTCCGGGGCGGTTCGGAAACGAATCGGAAACAGGCAGGCAGCGGATCGGAAGCCGGCCGGCCCATCGACGACAAAGGGCCATCGTCGGCACCTTGGATACTGCTGTATGTATGTGTTCCGGGATTGGGAGGCGGCGCCAGGCGCCCGTGTCGAGGCGTCGTCGTTGTCCCGGTATTCCAAGATTCCGCCGGCTTCATTGCTGTTCTTCGGGCTTGGTGATGAAGCCCACCTTGGCCAGACCAGCTTTCGATGCGTCGGCAATCGTCTGTGCCACATAGCGGTAGGGCGTCTCCTCATCGGCGCGCAGATGGATCGCGGGCTGTGGGTTTTCCCGGCCGGCCCGTTTGAAGCGTTCGGCCGCTTCTTCGCGACTGACCGGGTCGGCTCCCCAGAACAGCTTGCCGTCGGCATCGATCGAGAAATCGATCTTCGGCGGGGTGCTGTCGGTTTCGTTGGTGGTGGCGCGGGGCAGTGCCAGGTTGACCGAGTGGGTCAACAGCGGCGCCGTCACGATGAAAATCACCAGCAGCACCAGCATCACATCGATCAGCGGCACCATGTTGATCTCGCCCATCGGCGAGTTGCTGTGTTTGGAATCAAAGCTGGCGAAGGCCATGATCGAATCCTTTTCGTGCAGATGGAGGGAGGTGGAATCAGCGAACGTCCTGCGTGCCGTTGCCATTGCCCGGACGCGGCTGGCCGCGCAGTGTCTGGCCCGAAGACAGGAAGGCGAACAGCTCGAAGGCAAAGGCGTCGAGCTTGGCCGACAGCACCCGGTTGGTGCGGGTCAGCCAGTTGTAGCCCATCACCGCCGGCAGTGCCACGGCCAGACCCAGCCCGGTCATGATCAGCGCTTCGCCCACTGGTCCGGCCACCTTGTCCAGCGAGCCAGAGCCCGACAGGCCGATGGCCACCAGCGCATGGTAGACACCCCAGACGGTGCCGAACAGACCCACGAAGGGAGAGGTCGAGCCGACGGTCGCCAGGATGGTCAAACCGTCTTCCTGGCGGACGGTCTCTTCGTCCAGCACTTTCTTGATGGTACGGGTCAGAAAGTCGCGGTTGCTGCCGGCCTCGGCCAGTTTCGAGGTGCCATAGCGGGCGTAGTGCACCTGTGCCTGCATCGCATGGGCGGTCAGTCGCGAGAACGGGTCCTTGATACCGGTGTGGGCGATCTCGTGTTGCACGGCTTCCAGTGACGAGGCTTCCCAGAACATCTTGAGGAAGCGTTCCGAGCGGTGGCGACGGATCATCTGACTGATGCCCTTCGATATGATCAATGTCCAGGACACCACGGACATCAGCACCAGGACGACGAGCAGCGTCTTGCTGACCATGTCGCTCTGGGCGATGAAATGGGCAAAGCCGAGTGGGGTGGGTTCGTTCACGTTCAGTTACTCCAGTTCAAATACGAATGGGATCGTGGCAGTCGCTCGGCGGGCAACGCCGTTTTCCATATGGGGACTGAAAAGTGCGCCGCGGGCAGCGGCCACCGCCGCATCGTCCAGGCGCGGATAGCCGGAGGATTTCCGGATCGTCACCTCGACGGGTAAGCCTTTCTCGTCGATCAGCACATCGACGTGCACCGTGCCGGTTTCGCCGGCGCGCTTCGAGAAGGCAGGGTAGACGGCCTCGGGCTGTCGCACATAGCTGACGGACTTCGTGTTCAGACGCACCGGTTCATCCGACGGGCCGGGGCGGCCGCTGCCTGCCTGCGGTGTGGCGCCGGCCGGTGCATTGGGCGTTCCCTCGACCGATGGGGCGGCTGGAGCCGGTGGTGCCTCGGCTGGTGGCTCGGGGGCCGATGGAGGGGGTTCGGGCGGCTTCGGCCGGGGTTTGGGCTTCGGTTTGGGCTTGAGCTCGGGTTTGGGCTTCGGTTTGCGCCTGGGCTTCTTCTCGACTTCGAAGACCGGCTTGGGCTCGGGTAAGGGTGGCGGCTCGGCCACCACGGGGTCCGGCTCGGGTTCGGGGTCGGGCTCGGGGGCTGGAGGCGGTGGCGCCGGGGCAGGCTCGGGAATCACCGGAGGCTTCGGCGCTTCGGTGATCAGTTCGACATAGACCGGCATCTCGTCTCCACCGGAGATGGTCACCGTCGGCGCGTGGACGATGGCCAACACACCCAGGGCATGCAGCAGCGCCACGCCGGTGACGACCGGGACTAATTGCCAATTGTTTGCGATGGGGTGATCTTTGTCGAGCGCCGTCGTCAGCACGGCCGATTCGGCGCTCGGGGCATTCCCTGATTCCGGCAATGGCGGCGCGGGCGACGGATGAACGGGAGGTGGATTCACACAGGAAAGGAAAAGAGTGGCGTCAATCCGGGGCAGGTGATCTACCCGGGGTGGGAAGGCGCTTCAGTCGTGCACGAAGCCGTGCTGCAGCATCGACTGCTGCTTTTCTGGCGTGGTGCGTCGACGGGTAGGTGGATGGCCAGCGTTTTTTCGACAGATTAATAATAACGATTCGTATTAGCGTAGGCAATCGAGAGATATATATGAAACCATGAGAATAACTCAGGCCGAAACGCCGGGCGCCGGCAGTCTTGAACGCAACGAAGGCGCAGTAGCCACTGCCCGGAGTGATTTTGCGCGGCCATGCGGCATGCTCGATGGCGCCCGGACGGCAGCCAGCCTACAATGCGGAGCCATGAGTGTTCACTCCCCTTTTTCGCCGGCTTGGCCTTGGCAGCGGGCCATGCTGTTCATCGATCGCGCGTCGACAGAGCTGCGGCGTGGACGCGGCCTGGTGGTCCGGTCGCCCGAGGCTGGTTGCTGGCTGTTCGTCGCCGTCGAATGTCTGACGCCCGATGCGTGGCAGCAGCTGCAGCAGCTGCCCGGCGACGGGCAACTGTTCCTGTCGGCGCAGCGTGCCGTCGCCCTGGGCGTGGCACCACTGCCGGAGTCGCTCGGGTTGGAGCAGGCCGGACACGAGCTGCCTTTTCGTCTGTCGTCGCAAGGAATGTCCCTGGGCAGCCTGTGGCATTGGGCGGGTCTGGACGTCGGGGCCGATGAAGCTCCTTCGGACGGCGCACGGTTGAAGCCCGAGTCCTCCCATGCCCCAGCGGCAGCCGCGCTGACCCTGGCCCGTCGGGGGCGCCTGGTACCGGCGGTGGCAGGCTGGCGGCTGCCGGTGGATCGGGGTAAAAGCGAAGACCCGACGGATCGGCGCGGGGGGGGGGGGCCGTATGGGGGCCTGGATGTGGCTTTCGCAAACGGCAGTCCGTCCGATCGCGTGGGGGAAGCCGTTTTCTCCTCGTCCGATGGTGCTCCGGGGATCGATCCTGCCCCGCAGGCCGAGGCGTCTCATGGTCCCGGGGCCGTCGGCTCGGGCCTTGCCTGGTCCTGGCTGCAGGACGTGCTGCAGATCGATGCCGGGCAGGTGCTCGAGCATGCCCGAATCCGACCCGTGCAGCTGCAGCAGGTCAGTGCAGCGCCGGTGCCGCTGGCCGATGATGCCAGCAGTCGTTTCGTGCTGTTCCGCGAGCTGGACAGCGATTTCGAGCATGTGGCGGTCGTCGTCGGCGAGCCGGATTTGACGGGCGGGGATGCGGTCCGCGTGCGGTTGCATTCCTCGTGCCTGACCGGTGATCTGTTCGGCAGCCTGCGCTGTGACTGCGGCGATCAGCTGCGCGGCACGGTGGCCCGGCTGGCCGCCAGCGGCGGCGGGATCGTGCTCTATCTGTCGCAGGAAGGGCGGGGGATCGGTCTGGCCAACAAGCTGCGCGCCTATGTCCGGCAGGATCAGGGGCTGGATACGCTCGATGCCAATCATGCGCTGGGCTTCCGGATGGACGAGCGTCATTTCGAGGTGGCTGCCGCCATGCTGCAGGCGCTCGGCTGTAGGCGCATCAATCTGCTGACCAACAATCCGGCCAAGATCGCCGCGTTGCGCAATGCCGGTATCGATGTGCTCGATCGTGAGGCGGTTCTCGGCGAAGTCAACCCGCACAATCAGCGCTATCTGGTGACGAAGCTGCGCCGCGGAGGGCATCTGTTCGATGAAGACAGTCTGCAGCAGTCGGGGTGACGGACCATCTCCCGTCCCTGCCGTCCGTCGAACGGCTTTTGCGTGGAACGTCCGTTTTCTTTGGGAGCCCCCGTCAGCGGGGCACCGCAGGAGGATTTGATCGATGTCTTTCAATGAATGCCGCCCGGACGAGCCTTTCGATGCCGACGGGCTTCCCGCCGAAGGCCGTCCGATGTCGACGGTGATCCGGGAGCGGATCCAGGCGGCTGGCCAGCGCTTTCATGCCAATGACAATATCGCGGCTTTCATCCGCTCCGATGCCGAGCGGGCCGCGCTGCAGGACGAGGTGGCCGGGCGGCTCGAGGCGCTGCTGCAGTCGCTGGTCATCGATACGAGCTCGGATCACAACACCCAGGATACGGCGCGCCGTGTCGCCAAGATGTATCTGCAGGAAGTGTTCGCCGGGCGCTACCAGCCCGCGCCGGCCATGACCGAGTTTCCGAATGTCGAGAAACTGGACGAGCTGATCGTGGTCGGTCCGATCACCGTGCGCTCGGCCTGCTCGCACCACCTGTGCCCGATCATGGGCCGGTTGTGGGTGGGACTCATGCCCAATGCCGACTCCAACCTGATCGGTCTGTCCAAATACGTGCGCCTGGCCGACTGGATCATGAGCCGGCCGCAGATTCAGGAAGAAGCCGTCAAGAATCTGGCCGATGAACTGGAGCGGCGCTTGCTGCCCGATGGGCTGGCGGTGGTGATGAAGGCCGACCACTTCTGTATGCACTGGCGTGGCGTCAAGGACCAGGCACAGATGACGACTTCGGTGATGCGGGGCGCCTTCCTGCGTGACGCCCGCCTGCGAAGAGAGTTTCTGGGTTTGATCTGAAGGTGTCACAAGGAACGTGGGCCGGAATGTCCGTCGGGCGGGCATCGGCTGAGGGGTCGGTCGACCAGGGTATCCTGCCGGCAGACCGGGTTTTGTAAAATATCGGACTATGAAAAAGAACACCCTTTTGGTCACCGGCGGTGCCGGTTACATCGGTTCCCATACCGTGGTCGAATTGCTCAATGTCGGCCATGACGTGGTGATTCTCGACGACTTCAGCAACAGCACCCCCAAGGTGATCGACCGGATCACCGAGCTGAGCGGTGGCCGCAGGCCCGTGGTGGTGGAAGGTGATATCGCCGACCGCGTCCTGGTACGGCAGCTGCTGAAGCAGCATCCGATCGATGCAACCATCCACTTCGCCGGCTTCAAGGCCGTCGGTGAGTCGGTGGCCAAGCCGTTGGCCTACTACCGCAACAACGTCAGTGGCACGCTGGCGCTGCTCGAATGCCTCGAAGAAGCAGGCGTGCGCCGCTTCGTGTTCAGCTCCTCGGCCACCGTCTATGGCGATCCGGCCTCGGTGCCCATCCGCGAAGACTTCCCGACCGGGGCAACCAACCCTTACGGGCGTACCAAATGGCATATCGAGCACATCCTGAACGATCTGGCCGTGGCTGGCCCCGATTGGGCCATCGGTATCCTGCGCTACTTCAATCCGGTGGGCGCCCATCCTTCGGGCCGCATCGGTGAAGATCCCAAGGGCATTCCCAACAACCTGATGCCCTTCGTCACCCAGGTGGCGGTCGGTAAGCGGCCGATGCTGTCGGTATTCGGTGGTGACTACCCGACGCCCGATGGAACCGGTGTGCGCGACTACATCCATGTCGTCGATCTGGCGTTGGGCCATCTGGCGGCGTTGGAACGCGTCATGGTCGAGCCGGGCGCTTGGACCGTCAATCTGGGCACTGGCAAAGGCTATTCGGTGCTCGATATCGTCAAGGCTTTCGAGCGTGCCAGTGGCCGGGAGATTCCTCATCAGATCGTCGCACGCCGTCCGGGCGATGTGGCGCAATGCTATGCCGACCCGGCACTGGCGGCCCAGATGTTGAACTGGCGCGCCGAGCGCGGTCTGGAGCAGATGTGCGCCGACAGCTGGCGCTGGCAGCAGCAGAATCCGGACGGCTACTGATCGGAGCGAAGGCATCGGTACATTCCGTGCCCGCCTTTCTCCTCGTCACCATCGTCGACAGTGTCGGCGAGGCCGATTTTCCGGTCGAGTTGCCGTGAACGGGTCTCGCAGGAAATCTAGGGATTTCTCCGACTTCCTCATGGGTAAAAGCAGGCCCGCAGGGATTTTTCTGCCCGTATCGGGGTGTCCGTTATAATCAAGCCACGATCACCCCGCATTCTTCATTATTTCAACGTCATCGATCCGGGGTGATGTTTCGTGCCGGGTCAGCCTCCCAGGCTGCTTTTCCGGGCGTCAGGTGCCCGTGCGTTTTACCCGGCTGTGTTGGATACCACTGGCGTATCCCTTTGTCTGTGTCGGTCCCCAACCGGGCGCTCTTGCGGCCATCGATGGCTGCCGCCTTGTTCATTCCGGGCTTTTCCAGCGTTTTTTTGTTGCCCGACGACCGACCGGCGGGTCGATGCCCGGCTGCGCTCATGAGGCCATGAGGCCGTGTACGTGTCGAGGCTGTCCGCGTCAGGCTCTGCCCGCGTTCATGAGGAGGAAATCTGTCATGTTCCGTTCCATGTTCCATGAAAATAAATTAGCCGACGAATCATCGTACGGTCACCGTCCTTTCCCGCCTGTGCGTGACATGCTGCTGGCGGGAGCCCTGTTCACCTCTGCGCTGTTCGTCGTTCCGGTATCGACACCTGCATCGGCCGACGAAGCTGCGCCGGAATGCGAGGTCGATCATCCGGTGCGTTTTGGTGGCATGAACTGGGAATCCAATCTGGTGTTGACGGAAGTCGAGCGCCGGATCATCGAAGCAGGCTACGGTTGCAAGACTGAAGTGCTGCCGACCGAAACGCTGCCGGCCCTGGCCGCGCTGGAGCGGGGTGATCTGGACATCAACACCGAGATCTGGCAGAACAGTATCGCCGAACCCTGGGCCAAGGCACTGGCCAGCGGCAAAGTGAAATCGATCGGCAATGTGTTCACCGGCTTCGAAGGCTGGTATATCCCGCGCTATACCGCCGATGAGCTGCCGGATCTGAAGAAGATCTCCGATCTGCCTCGTTTCAAGGAAGACTTCGCCGATCCCGAGGATCCGTCCAAGGGACGCTTCTACGGTTGTCCGGCCGGATGGGGCTGCGAAGTCGTCATTTCCCAGATCTTCAAGGCGGAAAAGACACTGGCGGAAGCCTTCAACATGTATTCGCCTGGCACCGGAGCGGCACAGAAGGCCGCCATCATGACGGCCTACAAGCGCAAGCGCCCGGTCGTCTTCTATTACTGGGGACCGACACCGCTGGTGGGTTCGACCGAGCTGGTCAAACTGGAATTTCCCCCCTATGACGAGAAAAAGCATCAGTGTCTGACCGATGCCAACTGCGCGAATCCCGAAGTGGTCGGTTATCCAGAGAATCCGGTGCTGACCGGGGCCAACAGCCAGTTCGTCAAGCGTGCTCCGAATTTGGTCGAGTTTCTGGGCAAGGTCAATGTGCCGACCGAAGTGCTGAATACCACGTTGGCACAGATGGAAGAGAACGATCTGGAGCCCGCCGAGACCGCCGATTGGTTCTTGAAGAATCACCAGGATGTGTGGAGCCAGTGGGTGCCCGAAGACGTGGCTGGCCGCGTCGAGTCCAACCTGTGAGGACGCCCGATGTTTCCTGAAGTCTTTTCCCCGGCTTCGCTGCGCAAGATCATCGATCGGTTCGTGGATCATCTGGTCACGAATTATGCCGATGCGCTCGAAGCCATGTCGGCGCCTTTTCTGAAGGCGCTGGTCTGGATCGAACAATTGCTGCGGACTTCTCCTTGGTGGAGCATCGTGCTGGCCGTGGTGCTGGTGGCCTGGGCGGTCAGCCGCAAGATCGGCCTGAGTCTGGCCATGGGCGCACTGCTGTGTCTGCTGGGGGGGCTCGGGCTGTGGGATGCCGGCATGCAGACGTTGGCGCTGATGCTGCTGGCCACGGCGTTGTCGGTGCTGATCGGCATTCCGATCGGTATCCTGATGGCGCGGGTCGACTGGCTGCGCTCGGTGCTGTTGCCGCTGCTGGACGTGATGCAGACCATGCCGAGCTTCGTTTATCTGATACCGGTGGTGATGCTGTTCGGTCTGGGCAAGATTCCGGCGCTGATCGCCACCATCATCTATGCCGTGCCGCCACTGATCCGTTTGACCGACCTCGGTATCCGGCTGGTGGATCAGGAGGTGCTCGAGGCTTCCAGGGCCTATGGGGCGGGACTGTGGCAGCAGCTCTTCGGTGTACAGCTGCCGCTGGCGCTGCCCAATATCATGGCGGGTATCAACCAGACCACGATGATGGCTCTGTCGATGGTGGTGATCGCCTCGATGATCGGTGCTGCCGGCCTGGGCAATGAAGTGCTGCTGGGCATCAACCGGCTTGAAGTCGGCCGCGGCCTGCTGGCGGGGCTGGGCATCGTGGTGCTGGCCATCCTGTTCGATCGGATCACCCAGTCCTATGGGCAACGTCGACATCGGGGGGAGCACTGATGAGCAAGATCGAAGTCCGCAATATCTACAAGATTTTCGGCGCCCATCCCGGGCGCTGGCTGGAGGCGGCGCAGCAGGGCATCAGCAAGGAGGATCTGCTGGCCAGCAGCGGCCATACGCTCGGGCTGCGCGACATCTCGCTATCGATCGACGAAGGTTGCATCTTCGTCGTCATGGGGTTGTCCGGTTCGGGCAAATCGACGCTGATCCGCCACTTCAACCGGCTGATCGAGCCGACCGCAGGCGAGATCATCATCGATGGTCAGAATGTGCGGGCGCTGGGCAAGCGCGATCTGGCGCATTTCCGTCAACAGAAGATGAGCATGGTGTTCCAGCGCTTCGGGCTGTTTCCCCATCGCACGGTACTGGACAACGCCGCCTATGGGCTGGCAGTGCGGAAAGTGCCGCACGCCCAGCGCGAGGAAAGGGCGCGGCACTGGCTGGACCAGGTGGGTCTGAGTGGTTTCGAACACCAGTATCCGCACCAGCTCTCCGGCGGCATGCAGCAGCGTGTCGGTCTGGCGCGGGCGCTCACCACCGATGCGGAAATCCTGCTGATGGATGAGGCCTTTTCGGCGCTGGACCCACTGATCCGCCGCGAGATGCAGGACGCCCTGCTCAAGCTGCAGGCCCAGCTCAACAAGACCGTCGTCTTCATCACGCATGATCTGGACGAGGCACTGCGCCTGGGCAACCGGATCGCCATTCTGAAGGATGGCGAACTGGTGCAGGAAGGCACACCCGAGGACATCCTGCTGTCGCCGGCCACCGACTATGTGCAGGCTTTCCTGCAGGATGTGAACCGCAGCAAGGTGTTGAGCGCCGGCCACGTGCTGCAGGAAGGTCCCCGGCTGACGCTGACCACGCGGACTCGTCCGCGGCACGCGATGGCACTGTTGCAGTCCAAGCGCTTCGACTATGCACCGGTGCTCGACGGTAAGCTGCTGGGCGGGGTGCTGACCATCGGCAGCATCATGCAGGCCATCGAGGATGGTGCTCGAGATATCTCGGGCTATGTCGAGGAAATGGCGTCGGTGCCGACCACGGCTGGTCTGGATACCGTGCTGGGCTACCTGTTGCGCAGCGACAAACCGTTGGCCGTCACCGGCGACCACGAGGAATTCGTCGGCATGTTGTCACGTCGCAAGGTACTGGATCTGGTCAGCAGCGACATCGGCAGCGAGACCTCGCTCGGCGAAGGGGCGGTGGATGCCCACGGCCCGGCAACCGCCACCGCCACCACGGCCGAACTCGGGGCTGGAACTGCCGGCGTTGCGGGGTAGTGTGGTCGACGGAGTCGGTTTTCTTCCACGCGCGACGACATGGCGCTGGGGCTCTGGAGCATGGAAAGATCGCGTGCGCAAGCAAGACCCCCTGCACTTGCACCGGTGCTTGTGCGCCCGTGTGCCAGTGTTGGCCCCATCGTGCGGCAATCAACCAGTGGGGTGCTTTTCACAAATCTGGTCGGTGCCACTGGCCAGCAGTGCCGCCAGCAATCCATCGACCCGGCCATGGCCGGGAATTTCGAGCAGGGGATCGATCTCGGCCAGCGGCATCAGCACGAAGAGCCGCTGGTGCATCCGCGGGTGTGGCAGTGTCAGCTCGGCACTGTCACACCGTTCGGTGCCCAGCTCTCCATAGAGCAACACATCCAGATCCAGCGTGCGCGGTGCGTTACGGTAGGGGCGTTCACGACCGAATGCCCGTTCGATCAGCCGCAGTCCGTCCAGCAATGCCTGCGCACCGAGCGCGGTGCTGATCCGCGCCACCCGATTGCCGTAGACCGGCCCATCGGAATCGACCGGGCTGCTCTGATAAAAACCCGAAACTGCATCGAGCCGGGTCTCGGGCAGGCGGGCGACGTGGGCCAATGCGCTGGCCAGTGTATCTGCCGGCGAACCGACGTGACTGGGCAGATTGGCACCCAGCCCGATCCAGGCCGAGGTGTGTGTACTCATCAGGCCGTGTCGTCGGTGGGATGTTTCCATGGGTCATCGAGCCTGTGGCCGCGCTTCGGGGCTCGATCGGATGGGGCGTGGCGCTGCTCGTGGTCCGGGTCACGATCACCCGTGCCGTTGCGGCGACGGTGGTGTCCGTCGTTGCGATGGTCTGTCGAGTCGCCAGGCGGGGCGGCGTCGTGGGTACGGGCCGCCTCGTCGCCGGCTTCCGTCGAGGGGCCGGTCGAGGCTGCAACGGCAGCGTCCGCGGGTGGGCGTCTGCGCGCCGGACGTCGCGGGCGGCGGCGGGATTTGGTATGAGCGACGGGGGCTTCGCTTCTGCTTTCGTCACCGGCCCCGGTCTGCGGGCCATCGTTTCCGTCGTCCGTATCGCGGTCCACGACGTCCTTCTGCGCGTCGCATGCCACGTCATCATCGGCACCCGTGCCCGTAAGCGTATCAATCCGGGCAACGGCTCCTGCACCGGGACGGGCAGCGGCGGCACCAGCGCCGGCATTCGCAACGGCAGTCGCGCCTGCATCCGCATCCGTGCCGACGCCGGTCGCTGCCAGCAGTGCCGCTTGCTTCTTGGGCCCGCGGCGCCGGCGCTTGCGGCTTTTTTGGTCGGTGAGGCCCAGATTTTGTACCAGGTGGTCGCGGCCTTGGCCGTCGGCCTCGATGAAATCAGTCCACCACTGGCCCAGCGCCGCATCGATTTCGCCCGCAGCGCAGCGCAGCAGCAGAAAATCGTAGCCGGCCCGGAAGCGCAGATGCGACAGCAGCCCATGGGCGCTGCGGCCGCGTTTTTCCAGCCGGGGCTGCATCACCCAGATTTCGCGCATGTCGGCCTGATAGCGACGCTGCAGTGCCAGTTTGTTGGCCTGCTCGTCCAGCACACTGTCGATAGCCGAATGCAGGGCGGGATACTGATGCTCGCCCCTGGCCATGATCTTCCGCCAGCGAACCCGGACCTGCGGCCAGAGCAGGGCGGCAAACAGAAAACTGGGCGAAACGGATTTGCCCCGCCGCACCCGCGCATCGGTGCGGGTCAACGCCTCGGTGATGAAGGCCTCGTCGGTCTCGAACAGCAGATCGAGCAGCGGCAGCACGCCATGGTGCAGCCCCTCCTCACGCAGTCGGCGGATGCAGGCCAGACCATGACCGCTTTCGAGCAGCTTCAGAATCTCGTCGAACAGCCGAGCCGTCGGCACGTTCTCCAGCAGTGGCGCCAGCTGACGGATCGGTTCCAGTGTCGGTGGATCGACATCGAAATCCAACTTGGCGGCAAAGCGCACCGTGCGCAGCATGCGCACCGGATCTTCGCGATAGCGGGTTTCCGGATCGCCGATCATGCGCAGGATGCGTTCGCGCAGATCCTCGACCCCACCCAGCGGATCGATCAGTTCCTCGGCGATCGGATCATAGTAGAGCGCATTGACGGTGAAATCGCGGCGGCTGGCGTCCTCGTCCCGGGTGCCGAACACGTTGTCGTTCAGCATCCTGCCGTGCTCATCGGTCTGGGCGTTTTCCTGTGCGGCCCGGAAGGTGGTGACCTCGATCGTTTCACGGCCGAACATCACGTGTACGATCCGGAAGCGCCGGCCGATGATGCGAGCACGCCGGAACAGCGATTGCACCACTTCGGGGGGCGCATCGGTGGCGACGTCGAAATCCTTGGGAGGCAGACCCAGCAGTAGGTCCCGCACGCCGCCGCCGACTATATAGGCGGCATGGCCCGCCTTGTGCAGCCCTTCGCAGGTGCGCATCGCTGCGCTGGAAATTTCCTTGTGAGAGATGCCCAGTGAACGCGCCGGGTGGGTGCGTACTTCGATGTGGGCGTCGAGTGGTGGGCGGCGTTTGCCGGCGGCAGAGGATTTGCGGGCGGGGCGGCCGAACATCCAGTTGATCAGTCGGTCGAACACGTCGTGTTTATCCGAGAGGGAACAGGTCGATGATGGGCCAGCCACGTGCCTGGGCGGTCTGGCGCAGGGAGGGATCCGGATTGGTGGCGACCGGGTGGGAGGCATGTTCGAGCATGGGCAGGTCGTTGTGCGAATCCGAATAGGCCCAGATTTCGTCGAAATCGTCGAAACTCAGCCCCTGCTCGCCCAGCCATTCCCGGACCCGGATCGGCTTGCCTCCTTGAAAGGTGATCGTGACACCACGGCGTGGCTCGCCTGTATAGCGGCCGTCGTGCTGCTCGCCTTCGGCACCCAGCAGATGGCTCACGCCGAACAGCGGGGCGATCGGTGTGGTCACGAAGCTGTTGGTGGCGGTCACGATGATGCACAGATCACCGGCCTGCAGGTGTTTTCGCACCAGCGCAAGGGCCTGTTCGGTGACCAGTGGCTCGACCACGGTGTCCACGTATTCCTGCCGCCAGGCTTCGATTTCTTCCGCGGGGCGGTTGGCAATCGCACTCAGAACGAAGCGTAGATGCTCTTCGGGATCGAGCCTGCCCGCCTTGTATTGTTCGAAGAAGGCGTTGATCCGTGCGGCAAATGCATCGGGGTCGGCGATACGGCCTGTGCGGCACAGGAAACGCCCCCATTCGTTGTCGGAGTCGATCGGCAGCAGGGTATGGTCGAGATCGAACAGCGCGAGTCTTCTCATCGGTCTATTCTAGAGCGTGTCCCCCCGATTTCCTACTGTCTCGGCGTGTCTTTGCCGCCTCGGGCGGCTGCCTGTCTCGATCTACGGCCTGTGCGTGGTGTGCGTCGGCCTGGATTCCCGACGGCTTCCCTCATGTTGCGAGCCCGGACTGCGAGCCCAGACGATGCAGTGCTGGGGCGTGGCAAAGGTGGGGGCAGCGGACACCGGATTCCGCGGCTACGTGACGGAATGTTTGGCTGAAATATTGGCCAAAACAGTTTTTTACGGCCTATATCCAGCGCTTGGCCGCAAATAGGCCAAAATAAAACATTTCGCTGATGATCTTACCTTTTCCTGGCGGCTTCTGGCCTGCGGCAGAGGGCGCTTTGATAAAATCGGCGGGCATTTTCTCTAAAAAACGAGGCAGTAATGAGTGATATTGCACTCACTATCAGTCTGCTGTCCCTGGTTGCGGTTCTTGGCCTTTTTATCGGGCATTTCAAGTTTCGCGGTGTGGGGCTGGGGATTGGTGGTGTGTTGTTTGGTGGGATTTTGGTATCCCATTTCATGAACAAGCTCGGCGTGAAACTCGATGCACACACGCTGCACTTCATTCAGGAGTTCGGCCTGATCCTGTTCGTCTATACGATCGGTATTCAGGTGGGGCCTGGTTTCTTCTCCTCGCTGCGGCATTCCGGGCTCAGGCTCAATGGCTTCGCCGCGTTGATCGTGGCGCTCAGCGGTGTACTGGTGGTGTTGATCCACAAGATCTTCGGCGTGCCGCTGCCGATCATTCTCGGCATCTTTTCGGGTGCCGTCACCAACACCCCGTCACTGGGGGCCGGGCAACAGGTGCTCAGGGAGCTGGGCGGGGCCGAAATCACCGAAGCGATGGGCATGGGCTATGCCATTGCCTATCCATTCGGCATCATCGGCATCCTGCTGTCCATGTGGTTGATCCGTCTGATCTTCAAAATCGACATCGACCGTGAGGCCGAAGCCTTCGAATCCGAAAGCAAGCGCCGCACCTCCGGGCTGGAGAGCATGAACGTCAAGCTCACCAACCACAATCTCGATGGTCTGCAGATCAAGGAAATCCTCGAATTTGAACGTCACGACGTGATCTATTCGCGTCTGAAGCGGGGCGAAGAGCTGATCGTGCCCAAGGTCGACACGGTGCTCCAGCTGGGGGACGTGCTGCACCTGGTCGGCAAACCGGCGATTCTGCACAAGATGCAGCTGATCCTGGGCGAAGAGGTGAACGTCTCGGTGTCCACACGTGGCACGGCCTTCCGCTCACTGCGGGCGGTCGTCACCAATGAAAAGGTCTTTGGCAAAAAAATTCGTCATCTGCGGCTGCAGTCGCAGTATGACGTGGTCATCTCCCGCCTGAACCGTGCCGGTGTCGAACTGGTGCCCAATGGTGAAATGAACTTGCAGTTCGGTGACGTGGTCAACCTGGTGGGCCGGCAGGAGGATCTCGATATCGTGCTGGGAATGATCGGCAATGCCCAGGCGAAACTACAGCAGGTCCAGATGCTGCCGATCTTCATCGGTATCGGTCTGGGTGTGTTGCTGGGCTCCATCCCCGTCTATGTGCCGGGATTTCCCGTGGCATTGAAACTGGGGCTGGCTGGTGGTCCGCTGGTGGTGGCGTTGATCCTGGCACGGATCGGTGGCCTGGGCCGTCTGTATTGGTTCATGCCCCCCAGTGCCAATCTGGCACTGCGTGAAATCGGCATCGTCATGTTCCTGGCGGTGGTCGGTCTGAAGGCCGGCAGCAATTTCTTTGCCACTCTGCTCAGCGGTCAGGGGTTGTCCTGGATCTTCTACGGCGCGCTGATCACCCTGATTCCCTTGCTGATCACCGGCGTCGTTGCCCGGATCAAGGGCAAGCTCAACTACCTGACGCTTTGTGGCCTACTGTCGGGGTCGATGACCGACCCCCCGGCGTTGGCCTTCGCCAACGCCATCAAGGAGGAAAACGGCGCGGCTGCACTGGCCTACGCCACCGTCTACCCGATGGTGATGTTCTTGCGGATCATCCTGCCGCAGTTGCTGGCCATCTTGCTGTGGGTGACGAATTGATTTCCTGTCGCTCGAGCGATCAGACGGAAACAGCCGGCACTTGCCGGCTGTTTCCGTCATGGGGTGCGGGCGCCTCGTGCACTCGAGAATGGGAGCTCAAACTGCTCCGGCCGCTCCTCTGGCTCGGTTCTGCAGATAATCTTTCAGCAGCGGCAGCGTCAGCGGCCGCTTGCGTTCCCAGGCCATCCGGTCCAGTCCGTCCAGAATGGTCTTCAGGCTGGCCATGTCGCGCCGGGTGTGGCGCAGCAGATAGGAACTCAGGTCGCTGCCGAAGATCAGCCCCCGTTCACGGGCGGTCTGCGCCAGTGCCTCGGCCAGCGCTTCGTCGTTCAATGGTTCCAGACTGAACACGATGCCCCAGCTCAGCCGGCTGGCCAGCTCGGGCAGCATTTTGTTCAGATGCAGCGGCGACTGGTTGCCGAAGACCACCAGCGCATGGTCCGGTTGCTCGATCAGTGCATTGAAACGATGAAACAGCGTGCGCTGTCGGCCCTTGCTGTAGGCGTCCACATCGTCCACCACCATCAGCTTCGGGTTCTTCAGGTTGTCCAGCGCCGTGGCCAGATGGGTCTTGCCCGAGCCGGGCGGGCCCCAGACATAGATGAAGCGCTGTGCCGGCTGCCCACCTTTTTGCAGACTGTCGGCCAGATGGCGCAAGGTCGCCAGGCATTCGTCATTGCGGCCGGGTGCAAAGTTGTCGAGACTGGGAGGGGGAGGCGGCCCGAAATCCAGCGTCAGTTGTCGGTCCATGTCGCGGTCAACCTAGGCTGAAGGGGCTGGGGAGGATTAGCGCTTGCATCGGATGATTCTACCTACAGACCCGGGCTCCGGGAGCAGACTGCCGATCACTCGGGTGACTATATCTGGACGGCTCGTCGGCTTTTCTGCACCGCCCGTCCGCCGGGTTAGAATCCCCTCGCCAGGGTGTTGACCGGGTTTCGCGGTCAGTCCGAACGGCGGGCGAGAGGGGCGTATGGTGGATACTAAAAATTCAGGACTTTCTTATCGCGACGCGGGCGTCGACATCGATGCCGGCGACGCACTGGTCGATCGGATCAAGCCGCTGGCCGCGCGCACGCGTCGTCCTGGTCTGCTGTCGGGCATCGGCGGCTTTGGCGGACTGTTTCAGGTGCCTGCCGAGTACAAGGAACCGGTGCTGGTTTCGGGCACCGACGGGGTGGGAACCAAACTGAAGCTGGCCTTCGCCCTCGATCACCACAGCACCATCGGCATCGATCTGGTGGCGATGAGTGTCAACGACATTCTGGTGCAGGGCGCCGAGCCGCTGTTCTTCCTCGATTACTTTGCCTGCGGCAAGCTCGATGTCGAGACGGGGGCCGCCGTGGTCGGCGGTGTGGCCACCGGTTGCGAGCAATCCGGCTGTGCGCTGCTGGGCGGCGAAACCGCCGAGATGCCCGGTATGTACGCCGATGGCGAATACGATCTGGCCGGATTTGCGGTCGGTGTGGTCGAGCGCTCGCAGATCATCGACGGCAGCCGCATCCAGGCTGGCGACAGGCTGCTGGGATTGGCATCGTCCGGCCCGCACTCCAATGGCTACTCGCTGATCCGCAAGGTCATCGAAAAAGCCTGTGGTGAGGTCTCGGCCCAGGCACTGAGGCAGCCGCTCGATGGCAAACCGCTGGCCGAGCATGTGATGGCGCCGACCCGCATCTATGTGAAGTCTCTGCTGCCGCTGCTGCGTGATCCGGCCCGGCCGATCCGTGGGCTGGCTCACATCACCGGCGGAGGGATGCTGGAGAATGTGCCGCGCATGCTGCCAGGGAATCTGGCCGCCCATATCGAGGCCGGTTCGTGGATCCGGCCGGTCATTTTCGACTGGCTGCAGCAACAGGGCGGCATAGACGAGCACGAGATGAACCGTGTTTTCAACTGTGGCATCGGTATGGTGGTGGCGGTGGCCGCCGGCGATGTCGCCGCGGTCGGCAGTGCACTGGAGGCCGCCGGCGAACGAGTGTTCGAGCTGGGAGTGATCCGTCCCCGTACCGAAGGAGGACCGGCGGCCGTGGTGGCCTGACGAGGCATGAACCGTTGCCGTTGGATTCCAAGTATCTGATCCGCCACTGGACAGACGTCTCCGGGCATCGTGCCGCAGTCATCGATATCGCAGGGACTGCACCAGGTCGTGCTTGACAACGGCCGGCAGCCGATCGTGCGCATGGTGGCATGGTGGCATGGTGCCGTGGCGTGGCTGATGGGGGCTTGGAATCGATTCGAATACAACAACTGCATCCGGGTTGTAAAGAGCGTGGTGGACCGTCCGGCAGGCGGCCGCAGCCATGCTGTTTTTGTTTGCAGTCTTTCACGCTCGATTGTGGTATAGATGTGATCGTTCCGCATTTGTTTGAATTGGCGCGTTCGAGTGCCGTTTCAGACGATGCGCATCTTTTGTGATTCTCCAACTTGAAAGGTAGTGCCATGGAGCAGATCTCCCGACGGCAGTTCTTCAAGGTGACGGGAACGACACTGGCTTCTTCCAGCATGGCGCTGATGGGCTTTTCGCCTCGTGAAGTGCTGGCCGAGGTGCGGCAGTTCAAGCTGACCGCCACCGTCGTCGCCCGTCAGACTTGTACTTATTGTTCCGTAGGTTGCGGCATTCTGATGTATTCGCTGGGTAATGGCGGCATGAACGCCAAGCGCTCGGTGATCCACGTCGAGGGTGATGCCGACCATCCCGTCAACCGTGGCACGCTCTGTCCGAAAGGGGCGGGTCTGCTCGACTTCATCAACAGTCCCAACCGTCTGTTGCGGCCCCAGTATCGTGCCCCCGGCTCCGATAAATGGGTCGACATGTCGTGGGATGAGGCGCTCGACCGCATCGCCCGTCACCTGAAGGACGACCGCGACGCCAACTTCGTGCAGAAGACGGCCGATGGCAAACTGGTGAACCGATGGACGACCACCGGCATGTTGGCCGCATCGGCATCCAGCAACGAAGCCGGTTACATCACCCACAAGGTGGCCCGCAGCTGGGGGCTGTTGCCTTTCGACAACCAGGCGCGTGTCTGACACGGTCCGACGGTGGCAGGTCTTGCCCCGACGTTTGGCCGTGGTGCGATGACGAATCACTGGGTCGACATCAAGAATGCCGATGTGATCCTGATCATGGGTGGCAATGCCGCCGAAGCGCATCCCTGTGGGTTCAAATGGGTGACCGAAGCGAAGGCGCACAACAATGCGCACTTCATGGTGGTCGACCCACGTTTCAACCGTTCGGCTTCGGTAGCCGATTTCTATGCCCCCATCCGGTCGGGCAGCGATATCGTCTTCCTGGGCGCGATCATCAATTACCTGCTGACGAACGACAAGATCCATCACGAATACGTTCTCAACTATACGGATTTCTCCTTCATCGTCCGGGACGACTTCAAGTTCACCGAAGGCATCTTTTCGGGCTACGACGAAGAGAAACGCAGTTACACCAAGGACAGCTGGGATTACGAGTTGGGCGAGGATGGTTATGTCCATACCGACCCGACGCTCAAACACCCGCGTTGTGTCTATCAGCTGCTGAAGGCGCATTACGCCAGCTACACGCCCGAGCAGGTCGAGCGCGTCTGTGGTACGCCAAAGGACAAGTTCCTGCATGTGGCCGAGCAGTTCGCTTCCACCGCCGTCGAAGGCCGTGCCGCCACCATCATGTATGCGCTGGGCTGGACGCAGCACTCGATCGGCTCGCAGATCCTGCGTTGTGCCGCCATGGTGCAGCTGCTGTGCGGCAACATCGGTGTCGCCGGCGGTGGCATGAACGCGCTGCGCGGTCATTCCAACATCCAGGGGCTGACCGACCTGGGCCTGTTGTCGGCCAGTCTGCCGGGCTATCTGACGCTGCCGCGTGAGGCGGAGCAGACCTACTCCGAGTTCATCACCAAGCGCACGCAGAAGCCGCTGCGTCCAGGTCAGATGAGCTATTGGCAGAACTATCCCAAGTTCTTCGTCAGCTTGATGAAAGCCTGGTATGGCAAGACGGCCACGGCCGAGAACGACTGGAACTTCCATTATCTGCCGAAGCTGGATCGTGACTACGACATGCTCCAGATTTTCGAGTCGATGAACGAAGGCAAGGTCAATGGCTATTTGGCGCAGGGCTTCAATCCGATCGCGGCGCTGTCCAACAGCGGCCGGGTGCGCAATGGCCTGTCGAAGCTGAAGTTCCTGGTGGTGATGGATCCGCTGGCGACCGAAACTTCCGAGTTCTGGCGCAACTTC
Organism: Lautropia sp.; assembly: GCA_030530775.1. Lineage (GTDB taxonomy): Bacteria > Pseudomonadota > Gammaproteobacteria > Burkholderiales > Burkholderiaceae_E > Lautropia. The sequence continues at coordinate 28,031 of JAUMUG010000006.1, forward strand.
GGCGAATACAACGACGTGGACACCGCCTCGATCCAGACCGAGGTGTTTCGTCTGCCGACCACCTGCTTCGCCGAGGAAGACGGCTCCATCGTCAGCTCGTCGCGGGTGCTGCAGTGGCACTGGAAGGCGGCTGAGCCACCGGGCGAGGCGCACACCGACATCTTCATCATGTCGAATCTGCACATGCGGATGAAGGCACTGTATGAGAAGGAGGGCGGTGTGTTCTCGGATCCGATCCGTGATCTGAACTGGTCCGATTATGCCGACCCGTACCATCCCTCGTCGGAAGAGATTGCCAGGGAGTTCAATGGCAAGGCGCTGCAGGATGTGCATGATCTGAAGGATACGGGCAAGCTGGTACGCAAGGCCGGCGAGCAGGTGTCGGGCTTTGCCGAGCTGCGCGACGATGGTTCGACCGCCAGTGGCTGTTGGATCTGGGCAGGTTCATGGACCGAGCAAGGCAACCAGATGGCTCGGCGGGACAACTCTGATCCGACCGGTATCGGCAACACGCCGAACTGGGCTTGGGCCTGGCCGGCCAACCGGCGCGTGCTTTACAACCGTGCTTCCTGCGATCCTTCGGGCAAACCGTTCAACCCGCGCCGCAAGCTGGTCGAATGGAATGGCCAAAGCTGGGTCGGACCGGATATCGTCGATTTCGGGGCCACGCTGGCGCCGGCCTCCGGCGCGGGACCGTTCATCATGAATCCCGAAGGTGTTGCGCGCTTCTTTGCTCGCAAAGCTTTGGCCGAAGGTCCTTTCCCGACGCACTACGAGCCATTCGATACCCCTCTGGGCTACAACCCGATGTATCGGAACAATCCCGCGGCGACATCCTCACCGGCGGCGCGAGTGTTCAAACCGATCTGGGAAACCTTCGGCAAGCCGGACGAGTTCCCGCACGTCGGCACGACCTATCGTCTGACCGAGCACTTCCATTATTGGACCAAGCATGCGCTGGTGAATGCCATCACGCAGCCGGAACAGTTCGTGGAAATTGGTGAAGCGCTGGCGCTCGAGTTGGGGATCAAGGCCGGTGACCGTGTCAAGGTCTCGTCCAAGCGCGGCTACATCAAGGCGGTTGCCGTCGTCACCAAACGGATTCGTCCGCTCCAAATCGACGGCAAGACCATCCATCACGTGGGTATACCGTTGCACTGGGGTTTCAAGGGTGTGACGCGGCCGGGCTTTCTGGCCAACACGCTGACGCCTTTCGTGGGCGACGGCAATACCAATACCCCCGAGTTCAAGACTTTCCTCGTGAAAGTCGAGAAGATCTGAGGAGCACGCGATGGCATTGCAATCCCTTGATATCAAACGCCTGTCGGCAACGACCACGACGCCGCCGCAAGTGCGAGAGCCACGCTCGGGCGAGGTCGCCAAGTTGATCGATGTCTCCAAGTGCATCGGCTGCAAGGCGTGCCAAACCGCCTGTATGGAGTGGAACGATCTGCGCGAGGACATGACGGAAACGGCCTTCGGGCCGGAAGTGCTGGCTGGGTGTGGCGGCACCTACGACAACCCTCGTGACATGACCGAGAACGCCTGGACGGTGATGCGCTACACCGAGTACGAAAACCCGGACAGCGGTAACCTGGAATGGCTGATTCGCAAGGACGGCTGTATGCACTGTGAGGACCCGGGTTGTCTGAAGGCATGTCCTTCGCCCGGCGCCATCGTCCAGTACACCAACGGTATCGTCGATTTCCACGAAGAAAAGTGCATCGGTTGCGGCTACTGTGTCACCGGTTGCCCCTTCGACGTGCCGCGCATCTCCAAGAAGGACAACAAGGCGTACAAGTGCACACTGTGTTCCGACCGGGTGGCCGTCGGCATGGAGCCGGCCTGCGTCAAGACATGCCCCACCGGTGCAATCATGTTCGGCACCAAGAAGGCGATGAAGGACCAGGCCGCCACCCGGATCGAGGATCTGAAACGCCGTGGTTTCGACAAGGCCGGTCTATACGACCCGGCCGGTGTCGGCGGCACGCACGTCATGTACGTGCTGCATCATGCGGACAAGCCGTCGCTGTATGCGGGGCTGCCGGATGCCCCGACCATCAACCCGATGGTCAGTCTCTGGAAGGGCATCGCCAAGCCGCTGGCCATCGCCGCCATGGGGGCGGCTGCGCTGGGCAGTTTGTTCCACTACATCACCAAGGGTCCGAACGAAATCTCGAAGGAACTGGAGGATGAAATGGAAGAGAAAGACCGCTTGGCTGCAGCCGAAGCCGCCAGCCGCCGGAACGCCCGGAATGGTGCTGACCAACCGGGCAAGGAGGTCTGATCATGCAACGCAATCCACGCGATCTCGTCCGCTACAACGCATCCGAGCGCCTGAACCACTGGATCGTGGGTCTGTGCTTCATCGTGCTCGCACTCTCCGGCCTGGCTTTTTTCCATCCGGCGTTCTTTCCGCTCACCAACTTGTTTGGTGGTGGGGCCTGGACGCGCATCCTGCACCCGTTCGTGGGGATCGTGATGGCCTTCTTCTTCCTGATCATGGCTTTGCGCTTCGCCAAACTCAATTTCATCGAGCGTCGCGATATCGCCTGGCTGATGGACATCAAGAAGATGGTGCACGGCGACGACCATGACATGCCCGAGCAGGGCAAGTACAACGGTGGTCAGAAACTGCTGTTCTGGGGGCTGGTGTCGTGCATGCTGGCGCTCAGCATCTCCGGTGTGTTGATGTGGCGCAGCATGGTGACAGTGCCCATCTTCTGGGTGCGGTTGGCGTCGGTCGTGCATGCCGGTGCCGCCATCGGCATGATCATGCTGATCGTGTTGCACGTCTATGCCGCCATCTGGACCCGGGGCACCATCCGTGCCATGTTCTACGGTACGGTGACGCGCGCCTGGGCCAAGCAGCACCACCGCGCCTGGTATCGCAAGATGACGGGTGACGAAGGCTGACGGCGCATCAGCGTCTGTTCTGTATCGCTTCGTGATCTGAACGGGGCGAAAGGCCCATGGCCGGGCGTCTTTTCGTCCGGCCCAGACGGCAAACGAGGGCGGATATCGGTTTTCCGATATCCGCCCTCGTCACGGGTGTGAGATAGAATCAGTCTCGTTTCGAACTCTGCTGCTGTTGTCTTTCATAGTATAGGTTCTCATTATGAATCATGTTCTCGCCTCCAATGTTCCTGGCCGGGTTCGTCTGCGAGGGCAGGAGCTGCGTCAGCCGCATATTCTGGAAGCAGCCACCCGTCTGCTGGAAGCCATCCCCGGTGTGGTGGAGGTGCAGACCAATCACCGTGTTGGCAGCCTGCTGATGCGCTACGACTCGCTGCGTCTGCCGCAGCCCAGGGCGCTGGAGCAGTTGGAAACCGTGTTGCAAAGATTGCGGCAGACCGATGCGCGACAGCGGGAGGGCGGTACTCGTCACATGGCCGGAAGCGCTTTCGCGAACGGCGGCGCAGGCAATGGTCATGGTAAGACGGTCGATGCAAAGGCCGGGGCGAGCACCGCGGTCCTGCACGGAGTGCCGCATGTCGATGAGGTGCACGACGAAGCTGAACGCTGGCAGCCTGCCTGGCAGCGGGCCTACCCGCCTTCGTCGGTCCCATCACCCGGATCTTGCTTCCCGCAAGCGCGTACCTTCGTCTCCGTACCTGGCAACCAGGCCGACAAGACCGATGTGACCGATGCCCGCATTCTGCGTCAAACAACGGTCGGTCATGTCGTGGGCAAGGTGGCTCCTGTTCTCGGGAACGTCGCGCAATGGATGCAGACCGCCGGACGGCACAATCATGGCAAGGGGCGATGGCAACGAACCGCCAACCGCTATGCCAAACGCGGCATGATGCTCAGCCTGGGTTCATCGCTGGGCCTGGCTGTCGCCGGAGCCAAGCATGGCCATATCGTCTCCGGCAGCGCCTTCGTCGCCGCCCTGGGGGTGCACTTGCTGGTGCACCGCAAAACCTTGCTGAAGTGATGTGTGATGTGCAGCAGCAAGGGCGATTGACGCTATTCAAGGCCAATGCTCGCGCTCTGTCGCAGTATCGATATCGACGACGCCCGGAGAGGGCTTGTGATGGTCACATCAACGGAATACCTGTGACGACACGATGCAGATGGTGCACGAACAGCGCATAGATCGACAGGCCGACGACGATGGCAATGGCATCGTTCCAGCGTCCGGAGGGCAGGCGTCGGATGCTGCGTTCATCGCGCCAGCGCATCGACCATAGATCCAATGCAGCCCACAGCAAGAAACCGCCAAACAGGATCACATCGGCCAGCCGGCCGTTGCTGAGCAGATGCGCAATGGCCCAGAGCAGGGTGGCCAGCAGCATCGGATGATGGACGATCCGTTTGATATGGCCCGGCACGTAGGTGGCGACGAGCAGCGGAAATACCGGCAGCATCAACGCGAACGCCAGGGGGCGAGCCCACTCGGGTGGAACGTACAGCCAGGATGACTCGGCACGAACCAAGCCGTAGCCCCAGCACAGCATCACTAGGCCGACCAGGGCAATCAGACTGTAGATGCCTTGCCAGGGTCCGATGCCGAGACGCTCGACCGCACGGGCCCGCAGGTTGGGAGCGGCTATCGATATCGAATGGATGCCAAAGAAAATCAGACAGCCGACGATAAAAATCAGCATGGAAACCTCCTGCGCAGGTCTTCAGTGTCATGGTGTGTTTGTGAGGGTGAATCCACCGTCCGGTGTCTCACGCCGCGCTGAGTACGGCATCCACCATCCACGGCGTGCCGAAACGATCGATGACCCAAAGCCTGCGGCCCGGAATGTTTTTTTGAACTTCGAACGGCATCTGGACCTGCCAGCCCATGGCCAGTGTACCAAACAGGGTTTGCTTTCGGCGACGATCCCGACATCGAGGCAGACCTGAAATCTCTGTGTCGCCTTGAACTAGGGGCCGTTCGTACTGTGCCGTGAGCGGGGTCGTGGGGCGTCGGTCGCGTCATGGCGAGCCGGGGGCCAGCAAACGACGCTCTATCCCAGTCGAGGTTTGCGCGCCAGCAGCCACTGTTCAAGGGTTCTGACGGCGGTTGAGACGGCCCGTTTGGCTGGCGTGCACACGTAGTAGAACTGGCCGGGCAGTTCCGGTCCGGTCACCACCTCCAACAGTTTCATGCGCAGCTCTTTCTCAAGCAAGGGCACGCCCAGCAACGCGACTCCCTGGCCGGCCACGGCCGCCTGTACCGCATGCGTGCCATCCGAGTATCGGGTACCCGGCCGTAGCTTGTCCGCATCCACGCCTGCGGCTGCCGCCCAGCGCGTCCAATCGAAGGCTTGCTGTGCAGGCAGATACCAGTTCATGTGAATCAGTGGCCATTGGGTGGGGTCATCAGAAAGCTGCTGCTTCAATGCCGGGGCCGCCACTGGTACGAATCGCTCCTGAAACAAGGGCTGCATCTGCACGTCCGTCCATAGGCCATTGCCATAGCGGACCACCAGATCGGCAGCACCGGCATTCAAATCCACGACCGAATAGGATGCGTGCACATGCAGATCGATGTCCGGGTGTGCAGCCTGAAAGTCCGCCAGTTTGGGCACCAGCCATTGCGTCGCGAACTCCGGTGTCACCGAGAGGGTGATGCTGTGCCGACTGGGCCGGCGGATCCGCTCGACCGTGGTCGCGATGGCATCCAGGCTACCGCGCAAGGTGAGTTGCAGGGCATGCCCCTCCGGCGTCAGCACGACGGCGCGAACCTTGCGGGTGAACAGAGCGCAGCCCAGGCTGTCTTCCAGCGTGCGAATGCGGTGGCTGACAGCGGTGGGGCTGACGAAAAGCTCGGCTGCGGCATCCTTGAAACTGCCCAGGCGGGCAGCGGATTCAAAAATCTTCAGGGCTTCCAGTGACGGCAGGTGGTGTCGGATCATCGGGGGCCGGCAGCATTTATTTTCGTCTGTATGAGTGAGGTCGTCTCATCCATGAGATGAAAAATCATCGTTTGTAGCGTCGTGTACCGGTGATGATAATGCTCTTCAGACCCGTTCGATTCATCCTGAAGGAGCCATATGACCACGATTCTGCACCTCGATGCCAGCGCCCGCCCCGGACTTTCCGGCACGGATCCCTTCGGGTCGCACACCCGGCGGCTGTCTGCACGTTTCGTCGAGCAATGGCGCCTGCATCGGCCTGAAGTTCGGGTCATCTATCGCGATGTGGGCCAGCATCCGCCGTCTTGCGTGACCGGTGCCTGGATTCATGCTGCTTTCACGCCTGATGCCAAGCAGGAAATCTGGATGCGCGACACGCTGCGTGAAAGCAATGAGTTGATCGACGAGCTGATGGCAGCCGACATCATCGTGGCCGGCGTACCGATGTACAATTTCGGTCCGCCGACACAGTTCAAGGCGTGGATCGACAACATCGTGCGCGTCGGCCGGACCTTCGGCTTCGATCGCAGCCGGGCAGGCGATCCCTATTGGCCACTGCTGGACTCCGGCAAGCAGGCGGTGCTGCTGACATCTCGCGGTGACTACGGCTACGACGGCGGCAAGATGCAGGGCAAGAACCACGTCGAGCCCGCCATATTCACGGCACTTGCCTATATCGGCATCACGCAGCATCACAGTATCGCGGTGGAATACGATGAGTTCGCTGACGAACGATTGGCAGGCTCCCTACGGGACGCCGAGGCCGCCGTGGATCGCCTGGTGCAGACATTGATCGGAACATGAGCGAAATGCCGTCTTCGATCCGCATACGGGCGATTCATCCTGGGTGAATCGATGCATCATGGCATGACGGCAGTGCTCGTTCCCGCTGATGTGGGTGTCCGGCGGGATGTTCGCGACCCGCTATGTGCGGCAGCTGTCAGAGCCGGCATGACGAACCGCAGCGTTTCTGCAGCCGGAATTGCAGATCGTGATTCCCGGCTTCGGGCTTGGATGTTTTGCGGGGCTACGCACCAGATTCCTGCTGAAGGCCATGACGGGACGGCGCAAGCCACGAGTCATCGACCCGAGCACATCCGACCGACCATCATTCTGCCTGCCGGGAGCGCGTTCATCGCTTTCGCGCTTGCCGTTGTGTTCGGTGGTGTTCAACGCGACCTGTCCGGCGCGCTGGCCAGCCCTCCACGCAGCGCATTGAGCAGGATGGCAATGGTGCTGCCGTTGTGCAGAACCGACGAGGTGATCGGGCTGATCGTACCGGTGGCAGCCGCGGCGAGAATGCCGGTGTTGGCTGCGACGGTCAGTTTGAAGTTGCTGTCGATGCGGCGCATGGTGTCGTTGGCCAACGCTTTGGCATCAGCCACCCGACCGATGTCGTCCTCGAGCAGCGCGATGTCGGAGGTCAGGCGGGCCAGATCGGCACCCCGTTCCATGGCGATGCCGACATGGGCTCCGGCCAGGGCGGGGGCGTCATTCATGCCGTCACCGACGAAAGCGATCTTGGCGCCTTCGGCCTTCAACTGGGTCAGTAGTGCCGCCTTGTCTTCGGGCAGCAGCTGGGCATGATAAGCATCCAGCCCCAGTTCTTCGGCCAGTTCGCGTGCCCGGGTTTCATGGTCGCCGGTCAGCATGATCAGGCGCTTGGCGCCGAGTTTGCGCAGCCGCTGCAGCGTCTCGGCGGTGTTCTCGCGGACAGTGTCCTTCAGGGCGATGGCGCCCAGCAGCTTGCCTCCGAAGCCGATGTACAGCAGCGTCTTGCCTTCGGCGGTCAGTGCTTCGAGTGCCGTGCGGTGCGCGCCGATCTCGATACCTTCATCGTCTTCGACGAAGTGGCGCGAACCGATGACGATACGCTTGCCTTGCACGACGCTTGCCACGCCATGCGCCGCAATGAAGCGCACTTCCTCGTGTTCGAAGTGCCGGCCGCCCTGACGGCGGGCGGTTTCGACCACGGCCATCGCCAGCGGATGGAAATAATGTTCTTCGACCGACGCCGCCAGATCGATCAAATCGGTCGGCCCGAAGGCTTTGTCGAAGGTCAGTGCATCGGTCACGGTCAGCTGCCCGGTGGTCAGTGTGCCGGTTTTGTCGAAGACGAAAGTGTCGGCTTCTGACAGTCGTTCGAGCGCATCGGCACCCTTGAACAGCAGTCCTTGCCGGCCGGCGGCATACATGGCAGCTTTGAAGGCCACCGGGGTGGCCAGCTTCAGCGCGCAGGCATAGTCGGCCTGCAACACCGCGGCAGCCCTGCGCCAGTCGCCAGAGATGAGCCAGGACATGGCTCCCAGGCCCAGCACGCCCGGCACCAGCCGGTCGGCCAGACGCGAGGCCGACAGCTGTGTGTTGCTCTTGGTCTGCAGTGAATGCTGGACGTAGTTGGCGATACGTGCGCTGGCCGTGCCTTCGCCGACCCGTTCGGCGTAGACACGCATCCTGCCTTCTTCCACGACCGTGCCGGACAGCACGGTGTCGCCCCGTCTGCGCTGCACCGGCAGGGCTTCGCCGGTCATGCTGGCTTCGTTCACCGTGGCTTCGCCACCCAGCACCGTGCCGTCCACTGGCACGATGTTGCCGGCGGCGCAGATCACCGTGTCACCGACACGCACATCGGCTGCGTCGATTTGTTCCTCGTGGCCATCGCGTTCGACCCAGACCAGTTCGGTTTCCGGGTGGAGCAGATGCTTGAGCAGATCGTCCGAGCGCCGTGCGATCGAACGCTCGAGGTATTCGCCGACAGCCAGCATGAACAGAGTCGTGTGGGCTGCCATCCGATCGCCGCTGGCGGTCGAGATGGCCACCGCCAGCGCTTCCAGCACGTGCGAATTCAGCCCTTCGGTGAACAGATCCTTGATCGCTTCGATATACAGCGGCGCCGACACCGCCAGGGTAGCGGAATTCTTGACCGCATTGGGGGCATTGGCTTTGGTCGTCAGCAGCAGTGCGGCACTGGCCAGCACCTCGCCGGCCGCACCCAGCGGATGCTCGTCGGCATCGCCATCTGCCGCAGCGCCGATCGCTCTGCCGCTGTCGCCGGTGGCCACCATCGCGGGCAGAGCCAGCAGCGCCGCCGCCAGCGAATCCACCCGGGTGACGGCACGGTCGAAATCCACGGCCAATGAATGGGCGGTCGGGTTGAGCCGGACCCGAGTGACGCCGGGCAGATCCCTGACGACACGTTCCAGTGCGTGTGGCGTCAGTGGTTGCAGACCCGAGCGCAGCGTATAACGATAGCGTACACGCCGTGCAGTCTGGTGCACGGGCGTCAGCGAGGCAAACAGGCGCGGAACGGCAGGCTTTGGCATTTCAGGCAGGCAAATGAGAGCAAGAGTCAGCACACACCGTGCGGCATCAAACGAATGAGCACAACGGCGTCGAAAGGATCCGGCAACGGAACGGGACACGATATCGACGGCATGAACCGCAGCGGTCCGGGGGCCTGGCCAGCCCACCCGGCGGACGCAAGCCTGCGCGCCGGTCGGCAATGCAGGCTGAGTGAGGGACGCCAGCGATCAAGCGTCGGGATCGATGCCCCGTTCGGCGGCCACTTCTGCCTTCAGATCGGCGATCTGTTCCTTGAACTCTTCGAAACTGCCGGCCACACCGCTGTAGAGTTTCATGCCCATCCGGATCAGCTTGGCGCGTTTTTCCGGGTCACCCAGCACATAGGCGGCGGCTCCACCCAGCAGCAGGCCCAGAATGAATTGTTCCATCTGCCGATTGCCCAGCCAGCCCAGAATGCCGGCTCCATGCGGAGGCGGGGTGCCGAAGTTGCCGGCTGGCGGATAGCCTGAAAATGTGCCTGGATAGCCTGCCGGCGCACCGGGATGGGCTGCGCCCGGATAGCCGCCCGGTGGCATGCCATAGCCGTAGTAGTAGGCATTGCCGGGGTCGCCCCAGGGCGATGGAATGGTCTGATTCCAGTCGTTGTCGTCACCGTAGCTCGTGCCGGCCAGGGGCGGCTGGCCGTAAGCGGTGTACTGTGGGTAGTCGTTTTTCTTCTTCTTCGGCATACAGCTGCTCCTTAGGGGAATTCAGGGAAGACGAGTCGTTCAGGAAATGTTCGGTGGCAGCCACCGCGGCGGCGCCTGCGGCTACGGCCAACAGGGCACGGCCATGCCGGGCCTGGCGGAAAGCCTGTGCGGCAGCCGTGCCGGCGGCCAGTGCGGCACCACCCTGCAGGGCCAGCCGCAACGTGCGCCGATCGAGGCTGCCCAGCGGCCCGGGGCCCTGCAGGGCCGCCAGAATACCGGTGGTGATGCTGCCGCGGATGAACTCATCGGTCAGCGTGCGCTGAACCGGCTCCCAGGTGGCGGGTGCCCCGGGGCGACCGAGCGGCGCCGGCCGGTAGACCGGGCGCTCTTGCAGAAGATGGCGTCGTTTCATGCTTTTGTCGAAGGCATGGGTTCAGGCAAGCATGGGTTCAGGCGGCTGCCTTGCGCGTACGGCTGCGCTTGGCCGGCGCTGTGGCAGGGGCCGTGGTGGCGCGGGGGCCATGCCGTTTACGGGCCGACACCTGCGAGCTGGCTCGGGCCGAGGCGCGTGCACGCGCCCGGGCCGCCTTGGCGGCCTGGCGCGATGGGCCACAACCTGCCTGTCTGCGGGCCGTATGTGTAGCGTCTTCGCGTCCGGGCCATGCTTTCTGGATCGTGTCCGAGACACTTTCACGCAGATGGGCGCTGGTCTGGCGGACGGTTTCCATACCGCTGCTGGCGGCGGTACGCAGTTTCTTGCCTGCAGTGTTCAGACCACGTCTGACCGAGCCGCGGCGCAGCAGTTCAGAGGCGGTCGCGCCTGCGGCTACACCGGCAACGAAGGGAAGCAAGGGCAACATGGATCAATCCTCCTGTGTATAGGTTTTGCTGGCGGGGGTCAGCGCCTTGCGAAGGCGGACACCCTGTATGGCCGCGCTGCCGGTGAGTGCGCCTGCCACCAGGGCCGGATGGGCGGCGCGCAGCAGTGTACCCGCCAGACCGAACACGCCACCCTGACGTGTCAGCAAGGCCAGCAATTGTTCGACGGTGTCCCCGATCAGGCCGTGTGAGTTATAGGCCTGACTGGGGTCGATGCCCTGCATGGCGTGATAGCGTTCGCGGTCGGCGGCAGCCTGCCATGCCCGTTGCAGGGCAGGAATGTGTTGGGTCAGCAGCTCGGTCTGAAAGCGCTGAAAGAGTGAGCGTACGGCGGGATCGGGCACCGTGGCGATCAGTTGCTGATAGCTGCTGACACTGGACACGCAGCCGTGCAACCCGCGCTCCAGGTTGTAGCGCCAGCCCGACGCGATCGGGAGCGGATCGACTGGCGCCTGTGGCGGTAGCGGTGCACGGCAGCGCTGCGCCTGCAGCATCAACTGATTGATACGCAGGTCGTTGGCCCGTGCCAGTTGCGGCCAGGGTGCCGTGGTGCCGAAGCCCATCAGCACGCTGCGATGGAAAGCCTGAGCAGCCAACTCATTCTGCAGGGCGGCCCGGATCGCCCGGGCGGTAGCGCTCCGGTGGACTGCGGCGGTTGATGGCATTGCGAAGATTGGCATGAGTTTCTTCCAGGATGGCGTGCAACACTGCGGTGGCTGCACTGCTGCGGCCCGCCAGCAGATCGGCCCAGGCATCGTCGGGGAGCACCTGGGGGTCGTACTCGACGGTACAAGAGCGGGCAAGCAGGTTCCAGCCGATGTTCTTGATGCCGCGAGTCTGTTTCAGCACAGCCGTCAAGGTATCGCTGTCGGCGGTGGATGCATCGAACTTGACACCATTGCCCGCGCTGGCGTCGAACTTGAAGCGGACGCGACCGGGAATCTGGTGGGCAATGCGAAGAAAAGGGACAAAATGCGCCAGCAGCTCTGCCGGCGGTGTGTCGACCGAGAAATTTTGAGCAGGGGTAGCCATCAAGGTTAAAACGAGATTCTGCTTGATGTTGCCGATAATCCTACGCCAAGCTGAGGTTTCACGCCAAACTTGTCCTCGTTTCGCGTTCTGGACGGCCTTCGAACCACCTCTCGTCGCCGTCGTCGAGGAGGGCGGCCCGTTGGGTCCATCGTAGCAGAGCACGGGGTTGTTTTCTGGATGTCAGGCGAGTCGGAGGGTTTGAGGAGCCTTCCATCCCGGCTATGATCTGCTTTCTGAGCCAACGGGAGCCCTCATGCAACAACGCATTCTGCAGCCCGGTGAGATCGAAGCCCTGGATCGTACCGCCTTCCCCCGCATCCGCTTGCCGCAGCCCGGCAGCCTGTTCCTGGACCGCAGCCATCGTCTTGGGCATCTGGCCGCCGGCAGTCCGCTCGAAGGTTTTCTGCGCTATGTGGCCCGGCTGATGGCTGCCCAGCACGAGGTGTCCGGGGCGTTGCGCGTGCCGGCCGCGATCGACGACGCGGTCTACGAGCGGGCGCAGCGCTTTGCCGTGCCGCTCTGGCAGGTGCCCGGTGATCTGGGCGAGGGCTGGCGGGCCGCACTGGACGGTTTGCTGAAGATCATGCGCGATGCACCGGAGACCGGCGGGGCTCAGGTGGTTCAGATCGATGAATTGCAGGCGATGGACGATCAAGCGGTGCTGCGGCTGGTGGATGCCGTGATGATGGGGGCTCCGCTGAACGAAAGCCGTCGGGCCAAGGCTCCATTTGTGATGGCTGCCGTGCAGGTGGTGATGAGTACCCGCGCCGCTACGCTCGATCTGGGCAGACTACCCTATGTCGATCCACCGACGGTCTGCCCGGTCTGCAGTAGCCATCCGGTGGCCAGCGTCATCCGCATCGATGGTCAGAGTGCCGGTCTGCGCTACCTGCACTGTGGCATCTGCGCCACCGAATGGCATATGGTGAGGGTCAAGTGCAGCAACTGTGCCTCGACCAAAGGCATCAGCTACCGGCGCATGGATGGTCGGGCGGTGGTGCCTCAGCCGGGATCCGAACAGGAGGGTGGGGGCGAAACGGCGGCAAGCGTTTCCGGGACCGCGGGAGCCGGCCTGGCCCCGTCGGCAGGTCCCCGGCCCGAGTCTGCACCCGAAAATCCTGCATCCGGTCCGGCGGCCGTAGGCAGGACCGTATCCGGTATGGCAGCCGGTCCGGTCTCTTCTGCGGCCAATCCCGACGAGGCAGCGTCGGCTTGCATGGCCGAGTTGTGCGACAACTGTGGCAGTTATCGCAAGATTTTCGATCTGCAGAAGGATCATGCGATCGAAGCGCTGTCGGACGATCTGGCGACGTTGATGCTCGATATTCTGATGGGTGAGGAAAACCACGCTCGTGCCGGTCTCAATCCGTTCCTGTATATGGACGCCGAAGCCGGGGATGGTGTCGAGGCGGTGCCGGGCGCAGACGCCCGGGGCGACGATGACCTGCATCCGGACGCAGACGGGGTAGACCGTGCATCGACATCGGACGGCGGCTCGAACAGGGGAGCCGTGCCGGATTCAGACGGTTCCATGGTGCATTGAACGGGGTGTATCGGAAAATGACGGGTGGCAACGCAACCCTTGCGCAGTCCGCGCAGACTCCGGCATCTTCTCCGTCGGTATCGGTGGGTGAGGGGACACGGGATGGCAACGCGCAGCGGGGTCTGGCCGGAGATCGCGGCGCATTGCCCTCCGTGGATGCCGTGCTGCGGTTGCCGACGGTGCAGGCACTGGTGGCTGAGCACGGCCACACGCTGGTACTGAAGGTCGTGCGCGCTGTATTGGCCGAGCAGCGTGAAAAGCTTGTGCGGCGCTGGCGGCGGAGCCGTGACGGGGAGGAACCGTCCTGGTCCCGCGAGTCGGTCGGGGCAGACAAAGGGGAGACGGCCGGCGGCCTGCCCGGAACCGGGCGAACGGAGGTGGACACACATCCGGTGACGACGCCGATGACCGGGACGACGATCGAGCGGCCTGCACCGGACTGGGCGGCGTCTATCGCTGCCGGGATACGACAGAAGCTGGCCCCCCGGCTGTTGCCGGTCTTCAATTTGACCGGCACCGTGCTGCACACCAATCTGGGCCGGGCGATGCTGCCCGAGGCGGTGGTGCAGGCGGTGGTGACGGCGTTGCGCAGCCCCTGTAATCTGGAGTTCGATCTGGAGAGCGGTGGCCGGGGCGATCGGGATGATCTGGTGACCGATCTGCTGCGTGAGCTGACCGGGGCGGAAGACGCCACGATCGTCAACAACAATGCGGCTGCCGTGCTGCTGATGCTCAACAGCATGGCGCGCGGCAAGGAAGTGGTGGTGTCGCGCGGCGAGCTGGTCGAAATCGGCGGCGCTTTCCGTATCCCCGACATCATGTCGCGGGCTGGTGCCAGATTGCGTGAGATCGGCACTACCAATCGCACGCATCCAGCCGACTATGGCAACGCCATCGGCCCGCGCACTGCGATGCTGATGAAGGTGCATACCAGCAATTATTCGGTGGAAGGTTTTGTGCGTGCGGTTCCGGAAAGTACGGTGGCGGATATCGCCCATCAGGCCGGGCTGCCGCTGGCGGTGGATCTGGGCAGTGGCAGTCTGGTGGATTTCACCCAATGGGGCTTGCCCAAGGAAACCACCGTGCAGGAGACGGTGCGGGCCGGTGCCGATCTGGTCAGCTTCAGTGGCGACAAACTGCTGGGCGGTCCGCAGGCCGGCTTCATCGTCGGACACCGTGAGCTGATCGCCCGCATCAAGAAGAACCCGCTCAAGCGTGCGCTGCGTGTCGGCAAGCTGACGTTGGCGGCCATCGAGCCGCTGCTTCGGCTGTATCTGAGCCCGGAGTGTCTACGGGAGCGGTTGACGGCGCTGAAGCTGCTGACCCGGCCGCAGGATGAGATTCATCGACAGAGTGAGAAGCTTCAGCCAGTGCTGCGGCGGGCGCTGGGCGCCGATTGGCAGGTGGAGGTGGTGCCGATGTTCAGCCAGATCGGCAGCGGGGCCTTGCCCGTCGATGTGCTGCCGAGCGCCGGCTTCGTGATCCGTCGTGCCGACGGCAAGCGGGCCGGACGTCACCTGAAGGCACTGGCGGCCACGTTGCGTGCGCTGCCACGCCCGATCATCGGCCGGGTGGCCGAGGATGCGCTGTGGCTGGATCTGCGCTGTCTGCAGCCTGCCGAGGAAGCCGAATTCACGACACAGTGCGAGGGATTGGCAGCATCGAGCCACCGATGACGCGGGCCGGCTCATCGTTGCCATGGCCTGTATGGCGATGGGGGATCGAGCGGTGGGGACCGTCATGGGCCCGGGTGATTCCGCCTGGTTTTTGAATGAAGCGTTTTTGAACAGGCGGGGAGGTCTTCGATGTTTGCCCATTGTCTCCGCCTGAAAGGATATCGATCATGATTGTGGGGACCGCCGGCCATATCGACCATGGCAAGAGCACGCTGGTCAAGGTGCTGACCGGCGTCGAGACCGACCGCCTGCCCGAAGAACGCCGGCGCGGCATGAGCATCGAGCTGGGTTATGCATTCATGCCGGTCGAGGAGGCGGCATCTGCCGATCGGGGGGCCGTAGCAGCCCGTCTCCCTGATACTGTTTCACCCCGGACCTCGCTGCCTGCCGCCGTGGGACGGACGTCATCCCGATCTGATTCGCCGGCGGATCATCACATTGGTTTCATCGATGTGCCCGGCCACGAGAAACTGGTGCACACGATGATTGCCGGAGTAACAGGCATCGATTTTGCGTTGCTGCTGGTGGCGGCCGATGACGGTGTGATGCCGCAGACCCGTGAGCATCTGGCGGTGCTGTCGCTGCTGGGCATCGATCGAGGGGCGGTGGTACTCACCAAGGTCGATCGGGTCGGGCCGGTACGGGTGCGGGAGGTTCGGCTCGAGATCGAAAACCTATTGCAGCACACCTGCCTGCAGGGTGCGCCCATCCTGCCCGTTTCGGCCGTGACGGGCGAGGGTATGGAGGCGCTGCGGGTGCTGCTGAGGGTCGAGGCACGCCGTTTGCTGGCGTTGGAATCTGCCTGTGAACGACCGGCCCAGATGCATTCGTTGGGTCGGGAGGGTACCCCGACGGCCGGGTCGGGACAGGTGAATGTATCGCATGGATTTGGAGGAGGCACAGACAATCGCCGAAGTATGGACGATGGCGGGGAGCCGGATGCGGATTCCGGCGAATCCTGGGTGTCTGGCGTTGAAATCGGCTGGGAGACCAAGGTAACGGCGGTTTCATTGGCATCCATGGGTTTTCGACTGGCCATCGATCGGGTGTTCAGCCTGGAGGGCACCGGTACGGTGGTGACCGGCACCGTGCATGCCGGTACGGTTTCGGTGGGTGACCAGGTCGACCAAACCCCTGGCGGGCTGCACGGCATCCGTGTGCGTTCGCTGCATGCCCAGAACCAGAAAACCGGGCGTGCGCATGCCGGGCAGCGTTGCGCAATGGGTCTGGTCGGTATCGAGCGCGAGGCGCTGCAGCGCGGTCAGTGGCTGGTGCAGCCGGGGCTGGCGGTGGCCAGTGACCGCATCGATATCGAGTTGCGGCTGTGGCCGGGCGAGCAGCGTGCCTTGCGTAGTGGCATGCAGGTGCATGTGCATCTGGGGGCGGCGATGAGCACGGCGTCGGTGGCGGTGCTCGATCGGCAGACGCTGCCGCCGGGACAGTGCGGCCTGGTGCAGCTGGTGCTTCATCGCCCGTTGGCTGCCTGGTATGGCGATCGGCTGATTTTGCGTGATGCTTCGGGCCAGCGGGTGCTGGCCGGTGGGCGGGTGTTGGATATCCGTGCCCCCGTGCGCTATCGGCGCACCCGGCAGCGTCTGCAATTGCTGGCGGCGTTGCAACAGCCGTCCCTGGCGGCACGTCTGGATGGCATGCTGGCTTCGTTGGAGGGGGGACTGTCGTTGTCCGATTGGCGGCAACGTCTGGGCCTGGCCAGCATCGAGGTGTTCGGACCAGCCCTGGCCGAAATACCCCACCGCCGCTTGAATGCCGATCTGGTGATGGGCGAGGCTGCCTGGCAGCGGCTGCGCGCCCGGGTACTGGAGGTATTGCGTGAGTTTCACCAGCAATCGCCCGATGAGTTGGGACCGGATGCGGCCCGTCTGCGGCGGCTGACCCGTACCCGCATCGAGGAAAGCAGCTGGGGCGCAGTGCTCGACAGCCTGTTGGAGACGGGCGATGTCTGTCTCGGCGGCGCCTTTGTGCACCTGCCGGAACAGGGAGTGGAGCTGGCGGCGCGCGATGAAGCGCTGGTCGGGCGGATCATGCCTGCCCTGCAGACGGCGGGGGCACAGGGGGCGTGGCTGCGCGATCTGGCCGTGCTGGCCGGTGAGCAACCGGGGCCGATGCGTGCGGCGATGGGGCGTCTGGCCCGCAGTGGCCGGGTCTATCAGATCGTCAAGGATCTCTATCAAGACGAGGCCACCACCACAGCGCTGGGGCGGTTGTTCCGGCGGTTGATCGGGGCGCAGGCGGAGCAGGATGGACGGGACGGGCCGCAGGATGCTTCTGCCCGGGCGCTCCTCGTACAGCACCCATCATCGGGGCAGGCACGGAACCGGCAGTCCGTGGCGGAACGGGTGCAATCGGCGGGAACCCGGACGGGTGCGGATGTAAGGCAACATACGAGCCGGTTTTCCACGGTGTCCCAGGCCAATCGTGATACCGATGAGCCGAGGTATGGTCCGGATGCGGGGCGTTCGGCCGTCACCGTAGCCCAGTTCCGCGATGCCAGCGGTCTGGGGCGCAAGCGGGCGGTGCAGGTGCTGGAGTTCTTCGATCGCATCGGCCTGTGCCGTCGCGTGGGCGATCAGCATCTGCTGCGGCCCGAAAGCCGACTCTTTTTGGATGAATGATGTGGCAACCGCTGGAAAAATCCGTTGGTCGTGTCACAATCCCGGCTCCTGTGGCGCGGCAATCGGCAGGGCGCGAACCGAGTCTGCCGGGCCCGGTTCGCGGTCGTGACGGCTGCGATCCAAGTCCTGTCTCGATGGAGGGAAGACGATCCCGGTGGGTCGGCCGGGCTTCAAACCCGGTGGGTGACGCCATGCGTCGCCGGGTGGGTTCGACTCCCATTTCCCTCCGCCACTTTCCAGTGCCTGTTTCGGCATGAGCCGCCTGATCGGCAACGTACGCTGGCCGCCACGATCCCAAGCCCGGGTTCGGGTGGCGGGATGGCCGTGTCCGCGCGTGATTTGTCCGTAGTCCGTATGGCCCGGCCTCTTTCGTGGGTACACCCGGCGTGTCCGTCGTCCTCTGGTGCTTGTGATGGACGGGCTTCACTATACTGGATGCTTCGTTGGCATTCTCCTGGATATTGATCCCGTCTCATGAGCTACCATCGCGGCCCTGTCGGCGTCGAATCGATCGGCGATTTCGATAGCCTGATCGACGCTCGTTCTCCTTCCGAATTTCGGCTCGATCACCTGCCGGGTGCACTCAATCATCCGGTGCTGAACGACGAGGAACGTCGCATCGTCGGCACCATCTACAAACGGCAGAGCGCTTTCGAGGCCCGGCGAGTGGGAGCCGGCATGGTGGCGGCCAATCTGGCCAGGCATTTGGCCGAGTCTTTTTCGAACATGCCCGAAAACTGGCGACCGCTGGTGTACTGCTGGCGCGGTGGGCTGCGCAGTGGCTCGATGGTGACCTGGCTGCGGATGACCGGCTGGGACGCGCAGCAATTGCGTGGCGGCTACAAGGCTTATCGTCGGCATGTGGTCGAGCGGCTGCCTGGTCTGATCGAACCGTTGCGCCTGGTGGTGCTGTGCGGCCAGACAGGCACCGCCAAGACCCGGCTGCTGCAAAGTCTGGCGGGGCGGGGTGAACAGGTGCTGGATCTGGAAGGCTTGGCACGTCACAAGGGATCGATGCTGGGCGCATGGCCGGATGCCGACCAACCGTCGCAAAAACAGTTCGAGACCAGATTGTTTACTGTATTGAGCGGCTTCGATGTCGATCGGCCGATCTTTGTCGAAAGCGAAAGTGCCCGTATCGGCCTGATCAGCCTGCCGGTACCACTGGTGCAGAAGCTGCGTTCTTCGACATGGCTGGTGGAAATCGATGCCGATGAGGACGCACGGCTCGACTATCTGCTGCGTGACTATGTCTATCTGGGTCATAGCCCCGAAAAACTCGTCCGGCAGCTGGATCGGTTCGTGCAGCTACAGGGTCGCGAAACCGTGCAACGTTGGCAGCAGTGGGCACAGGCGGTGGAACTGCGTCCGTTGTTCGCCGAGCTGATACAGCAGCATTACGATCCGCAGTACCGTCGCTCCCTGGGCCGCAACTTCGTTCACTGGAGCCGCCGTCACACCCTGCTGGTCGACGATCTGTCCGAGCCCGGAATCGAGCAACTGACCGGGAGTATTCAGGCACTGGCGCGCAAGTGGGGGTGATGACCGTTGCGCAAGCAGCGACGACCTTCTGTCGGCGGCGGGGTGCGGTTGAGCTGTGTTAAGTTCTATGGTGCCGTATTTGCCGTGACGAGGCACAGCCATGCTGATTTCCAATCTCGAAATTCTCCCCGATCGCAAGATCGTCAAACACCTGGGGCTGGTGCAGGGTTCCAGCGTGCGTGCCAAGCACATGGGCAAGGACATCATGGCCGGCTTCAAGAACATGGTGGGCGGTGAGCTCAAGAGCTACACCGATCTGCTCAATGAGTCGCGTGAGCAGGCGGTGGAGCGGATGAAGGCACAGGCCGAGCAGCTCGGCGCCAATGCCGTTCTGAACATCCGCTTCTCTACTTCTTCGGTGGCGGCCGGTGCTGCAGAGATCTTCGTCTATGGAACAGCCGTGATGCTGGAATGAGCGCGGGGGCTGATGATGAGTGACCAACAATTCAGCGTCGTTCTGGCACTGTTGTTCAATATCGGCCTGCCGTTGCTGCTGGTGCTGATCGCTTTCTTCGTGGGCGCCCATAATGAGCGTCGGCATTACGCCAGCATTCTGCGGCGAGAGCGGGAACTGGCTGATATTCTGACGTTTTCTTCTCGAAAACCGCCCGAGTTCTTCAGTGATCAGCAGCTGGTGCAAGGCAGCGTGGTGGTGTCGAGCGATTATTTCAAGCGCACCGTGGCTTTCCTGCGGCAGATCTTCGGGGGAGATGTCAAGAGCTATGAGAGTCTGCTGGATCGAGCAAGACGTGAAGCCATCCTGCGGATGAAGGCGCAGGCACGCTTGCAAGGCGCCGATGCCATCTTCAATGTCCGGCTCGATACATCGTCGCTGTCGCAGACCGCTGGCGGCGGCGGTGTCAGCGGCACCGTGGAAGTGCTGGCATACGGGACGGCGGGGCGGCTGGGCAAGAGCGATTGATCCCGGCGCACCGGAGCGTCGATGGGGCATCGGGTGATGGACGATGATGTGAAAGAGGCTTCAGAAACAGGAAAGCTCAGCATCGTCCGCGGGAACACGCATGCCCTTCGAAAGGAAGCCTCCGATGCAATATGAGAACCCCCATCTCGATGAGCGTCTGAATCCCAACGTGGCGCATGAGCCTCCGTCGCGCGAGCTGTGGCGCATGGTGGGCTGGAGCCTGGCGCTGCTGGCGGTGCTATGGCTGATCATCAGGTTGCTGGTGTTCTCTCTGCCGTACTGGATCAGCATCGAGAACGAGCAAAAATGGCTTGCGCCGGTACTGAGCGCACTGACCGAAAACATGCGCAAGGATGCGGCACTGCAGGATCTGGCCGACGAGCTGGCGCTCGGCATGCAGTTGCCCAAGGGGTCGGTCGAAGTGTCGATCGATCATTCGTCCGTGCCGAATGCCTTTGCGACGCTGGGGGGGCAGGTGGTGCTGATGTCGGGGTTGCTGCAATGTCTGCCGACCGAGGAAGCGGTGGCGGCTGTACTGGCACATGAGATCGCGCACATTGCCCATCGCGATCCGTTGCGCAGCGCTTCGCACGGGGTGTTGTTGGGGCTGGCATCTTCGATCGTTTTTGGCAATGTCAGTGGCCTGGCGGCGGTCAACCAGCTGGCCAGTCTGCGCTACAGTCGCGATTTGGAAGAAGCGGCCGATAGCGCTGCGGTACATGCGCTGGCAGCCCGTTACCGGCACGCAGGTGGCATGGTGCAGTTGTTCGAGGTGCTGTCCAAGGCCGAGACCGCTCATGAACATGCCGAAGGCAATGCGGGACGTTTCCGATGGCGCTGGTTGTCTTCGCACCCGGACACCGCCGAGCGGGTCGTGACGGTGCGCCGGCTTGCGGCTCGGCATCAGTATGCGTTGCAGTCACCCGGCCGGCCGAATCGATGGAGAGATTCGGGCGATGAAGCAGGGTGTGACCTGGGCAGAAATCGATAGGGATCCGTACGGTCTCGGTCCGTTGCTTCGGAAGTTCCCGTCCGTGTCCGTTGATCCCATAGCCGGGGCATGTTTGCCACGCCGATCGTTTTCGTCTGACTCGGCGTGTCGGGGGCATGCTCTGCAGAGGCCGCTGCATGAGGTGTGCTGCCGCATCGGTTCATGCGCTGACCCTGCTGATCCAGGGCATCGCGTTCCTTCCGCGCAGACGCATGGCTCGGCGCGTGGGACGCTTGGTCGATCGGGTCGGATATTCGGGTACGGATTCATCCGCATTGAGCAGCCATGAAATGCAGGCTTTTCTCCAGTGTGTGATCCTCCAGACAATCGAGACGTAGATCGACCGGCAGTGAGCGAAGCCAGGTGAGCTGACGCTTGGCCAACTGGCGAGTGGCGGCAATGCCGGCATCGCGCAGGCTGGCCTCGGTGCGTTCGCCGGCCAGCATCTGCCAAACCTGCCGGTAGCCGACTGCCCGCATCGAGGGTAGTTCACCATGCAGGTCGGGGCGCCGATACAGCGTGCGCACTTCATCGATGAAGCCATCGGCCAACATCTGGTCGAAGCGCTGCGCAATGCGTTGGTGCAGCGTGGCACGGTCGCCGGGTTCAAGGCTGATGATTCGGATGTCGGGATGATTCCTGGGCTTCTGGCCGGCCTGCTGTAATTCCGACAGTGGCCGACCGGTGATCTCGATGACTTCCAGTGCGCGTTGGATACGTTGTGCATCATGGGGTGCCAGTCGACCCGCCGTGGCGGGGTCCAGCACAGCCAGCCGTGCATGCAGCGCCGGCCATCCCCGATTGGCCGCCTCGTCATCCAGTCGGGCACGGATCTCCGGATGGGCACCGGGCAGGTCATCCATCGGATGCAGCAGGCTGCGCGCGTACAGCATGGTGCCACCCACCAGCAGTGGAAGTCTGCCGCGGGCTTCGATCTCGTCGATCAGGCGCCAGGTATCGGTACAGAATTCGGCTGCACTGTAGTTCTCGGACGGGTCGCGGATATCGATCAGATGGTGTGGCACCCGTGCTTGTTCTTCGGTACTGGGCTTGGCGGTTCCGATATCCATGCCGCGATAGACCAGCGCGGAATCGACGCTGATGATTTCCATCGGCCAGTGCCGGGCCAGCGCCAATGCCAGTGCGGTTTTGCCCGATGCGGTCGGGCCGAGGATCATCAGGGCACGCATGTTCATGAATGTGGGGGAATGACTGGCCTATCCGGTGTGTGGGTTCGAATGGCGTGGGCGGCCCAGGTGTCGTCCCGCCCGCGCGTATGACAGCGCTTGCAACGACTTGCAACGAACGAAATCGTCACTTCGGTTTTCTGCGAACCGAATCCGTGGAATTGCCGGTCGGGTTTTGGCTCATTGTCCACGCATGAACCACTTGTCCAGCTCGTCCATCGTCAACCGGAACCAGGTCGGTCGGCCGTGGTTGCAGAAATCGGCGTCCGGGGTGGCTTCCATGTCGCGCAGCAGTGCATTCATTTCGGTCAGGGTCAGCGCCCGGTTTGCACGCACCGAGCCATGGCAGGCCATGGTGGCCAGCAGACGGTCGAGGCGTTTCCCCAGTGCGTCGTGACGGGCCGGTGCCTGCCAGGCTGCCAGCACTTCCCGGGCCAAGCGCTCGGGGTCGGCACGCGACAGTAGCGCCGGAACGCTCAGCACAGCAATCGTGTCGGCCGACCGGGCTTCCAACTCGATGCCAAGTTCGGCAATGGCTGCGCTTTCATCGGCGACGATGGCGGCTTCCAGTTCGGTGGCTTGAAAGACTGCGGGAATCAGCAGCGGTTGCGCAACCAGGGGCCGGTCCTTGCGGGCACGTTTCAGACGTTCCAACACGATGCGTTCGTGTGCGGCGTGCATGTCGACGATGATCAGACCATCGGCCGCCTGTGACAGCAGATAGATGCCGTGCAGCTGACCGAGGGCGTAACCGAGTGGCGGCATCCGGGCCATGGGGGCAGCGGTCTCCCATGCCTGCTGTCGTTCGGCATCGGCACCGGCTCCGACATGCTCATCGGCATGGGCCTCGGTGCTGGAATCGGCAGCGGCACCAGCACCAGCGGTCGCCCCCTTTGCTGCACCGATGTCCGGAGCTGTGCCGTCATGCATCGTGCTTGCGTGATGGGTCGAGGAATGGGATCGTCTGCCGCTGGGCACCGAGCCGGATTCGGGCGGACGTCGAGCGTTCGTCGTCTCATCGGACGTCGCTTTCATCCAGGGCGGCAGTGCCTCTTCGAGCTGATGATTCGTGGGCGAACCGATGGGGCCGTCGGCAGAGAACGGCTGGGCGTTCCGGGCATTGGACTGATCCGGTGCAGCCGCCCGTTCAGACCTTGTCCGGGGATCTGCGTCTGTGCTCTCTGCATCAGGGGAAACACTCGGGGTCGATGCATGTACATCCCTGGCCGAATGGGCGGGTGAGTCCGGGGCCGGGCTGTGGCCTGAGACGGAAGCCGGCGTGGCTGAGGGCTCTCCATTGGCAGGGCCGTCGTGACCCACGCCCTGGATCCGATACCCGGTCGCCGTTGGAGAATCCGGGCACGCCGGGGAAGCCGAGGCGCTGTTCTGCGCCGGTGGTGCTGCCCGCAGTTCCGTCTGTTGCCAGACGGGGGCCGGACCAGGGGCGGTCGGGAGGGGGGCTTGGAAGGCGAAGCTGGCTTCCTGTTCGGCGCGGCTGATATGGCCATGGCTGGTCGCCGATGATGAGCGGCTGTGCCGGTTTGTCGACGTCTGGTTGGTGCTCCAATGGGTGCGGGCGCTGCCGGCGTCGCCATGGGCCGGGTTACTGCCATGACCACGTCCCCGCAGGGCGGGGCGGCCGTCGGTTGCTGGCGGGGCTGGCCGGTACCCGGCTGGTGCCGTGGTGCCGCTTCGGCCGGGTGCGCCAACCCCCAGGTTGATGGTGCGGCTGCTGCCGGCAGCCGTGCCCGAAACGCTCGCGCGCATCAGTGTGTCTTCGATGGCATGAAAGACCAGCGAGCGGACGGCGGAGGGGTCGCGGAAGCGCACTTCGATCTTGGCGGGGTGGACGTTGGCGTCGACCAGCATCGGATCGATGTCCAGAAAGAGGGCGAAGACCGGGTAGCGCTCGCCGTGCAGGCGGTCGCGGAACGCCTGTCGGATGGCCTGGGCCAGCATCCGGTCGCGCACGAAGCGGCCGTTGACGAACAGGTACTGGCGGTCGGCGCGGGCCCGGGCGCTGTCCGGTTCGCCCAGCAGACCCTGGATGCGGGCGGGGCCTGCTTCGGCGTGGACTTCCAGCAGTGCGGTGGTATCGCCCAGCAGGGTTTCGATGCGGGCGGTCTGGGTGGTGGCCGGCCAACGGCGCACTTCTTTGCCGTCCTGGTGCACTACGAAGCCGACCTTTGGGCTGGCCATGGCGATACGGCGGATGACCTCGACACAATGAGCGCCTTCGGTGGTCGGTGCCTTCAGGAACTTGCGGCGGGCCGGTGTGGCCGAGAACAGGTCGATGATGTCGATGACGGTGCCGGGCGAGATGGCGGCCGGGCTTGGTTCCGGCACGGTTTGGCCGGGTTGCACATCCACTTTCCAGCCGTGCTCGGCATCCAGCGGCCGGCTGGCCAGTACCAGACGGGCGATGGCGGCGATCGAGGCCAGCGCTTCGCCCCGAAAGCCGAGCGAGTCGACTTTTTCCAGTTCTTCGAGCGAGCGGATCTTGCTGGTGGCGTGTCGGGTCAGGGCCAGCGGCAGCTGTTCCTTGGCAATGCCGCAGCCGTTGTCGGTGATCTGCAGCCGCCGCAGCCCGCCTTCCTCGATGCGGATTTCGATCTGCGTGGCGCCGGCGTCCAGCGAATTTTCCAACAGCTCCTTGATGACGGATGCCGGACGCTCGATGACTTCGCCGGCGGCGATCTGGCTGATCAGCACGTCGGGCAGCAGCGCGATCGGACGGCGTCGTACGCCACGGGAGTCGTCACCGGCGGCGGGCAAGGAGAACTGAGTGCTGGATGATGGGGGCATGGACACCTGGAAAAGAAGAGGAAGGGGCTCTCTCCACACTGCGCCGGATCGGTGCGATCCGTTCCGACCCGTTCCGTTCCTATCGCATCGAGGCGTGCGAAGGGGGGAGTACTGCCGAGTCACACTGTCATTCTATCGGGACTGCAGGAAGCGTTCATGAAACAGAGGCAGGAGCAAAGCCGCTGGAAAAGACCGGTCCGCCGCAGACATCACGACGGTGACTGTCGACATGGATGAAGGACGGTCGACACTGAACGGTCGACCCCAGGTGCCACAGGATGATGCCCTGACAAAGGGGGTATGCTTGGTGATGGCCGGGTTGTCTCGATGTTCCATAGGATGACGTCCATCCGGTCGGGGGCTTCCGTCACCAAAACAGCTGCTTTCATGTACCGCGGGATGATGACTTTCGAGAAGCGGCCGGATCGGGAGCGCTGTATGAGGGGCGTGGGCACGCTCTGCCGCCAATGACGCCTCGAGTCTGCAATTTTGTAGAGTTTCTTTTGCGGATGTTGCACGGCGTGTGGAACTTGGCTGCGGGATGCAACGCCAGGCGGACAATGACGGGCAATCGGGGTTTACTCGGTTAAACTCTCGAATTTGGCCCGGGCCGCGTTCCGTGCGGCCAGTACGCTCGTTCCATGGCCCGTCGTTTGGACCGAGGCTTTCAGGTGCGCCCAGGTCTTCCATCGGGGCCGAGGCTTTCAGGTCGGCCAGAGGTGTCTGTGCAAGCCAGGGCTTTCGAATCACGGGTCTTTGCTCCGGATGATATCGGGGCGCCAGGGCGCTCGTTTTCCTTCCTGCCACGTGCTCGTCATCGCCTGGTGTCCGCCTTTGGCCCAGCGCGTGTTCACGCGGCTTTCCGTTGACACTCTGTCTCATTCCATGGATTTTTCCACCCTGATCGATATTTTTCTGCATCTGGACAAACACCTCGAAGTGGTCGTCCAGAACTATGGCACCTGGGTCTATGCCTTGATGTTCGCCATCATCTTCATCGAGACCGGTCTGGTCGTGATGCCTTTTCTGCCGGGCGATTCGTTACTGTTCGTGGCTGGCGCCATTGCGGCCGTCGGCGGGCTCGATTTGGGGCTCCTGATGGTCTTGCTGACGACAGCTGCCATTCTGGGCGATGCCGTCAACTACTCGGTGGGCAAGTACTTCGGGCCCAAGGTGTTCAGTTGGGAAGACAGCCGTTTCTTCAACAAGGCAGCCTTCGACCGCACGCATGCCTTCTATGAAAAGCATGGTGGCATCACTATCATGGTCGCGCGTTTCATGCCTTTCATCCGCACTTTTGCCCCCTTCGTGGGCGGTGTGGCACAAATGACCTACAGCAAGTTCGCCACTTACAACGTCGTCGGTGGCATTCTGTGGGTGGTCAGCTTGTCGGGTCTGGGTTACTTGATCGGCAACTCGGCCTGGGTCAAAGCGCATTTCTCCTGGGTGACGTTGGCGATGATCGTGATTCCGGCACTGCCGGCCGTGATCGAAGTGCTGCGCCACACGGTTTTCAAGTCCAAGACCAAGGCGGCGGTGGCCGAGTAAAACGGCGCCCCGAAACACACCGCTGGGGCAGGCCCTGGCCTGTGCGGACATCGCGCAGACATCCTCCAGAAGGCTGTGCGATTGGCCTTTTCAAAGAAGCGGAGAAAGCACTGTGCTTTCTCCGCTTCTTTGATGATGGCCAAGAACCGGCTTCAGCCGGTCCGCTCCGCGTCGGTCCGGTCAGATCAGATATCGAGCTGGTACTTGAACTCGATCGAGCCCGAGTAGGACGTCTTGGCTGCATCCGCGTCGGTACGGCTGCTGTTGCGGAAGCGGTCATTCGGTTCGAACATGCCCACGACAGCCTCGACGCGCAGTTTGCTGGTCGGACGCCAGCCCCAGACCAGATCGAGCCCATAGCCCAGGTTGCGGCTGGTCTGCCGGTCGCTACGGGGACGCAGCGAGGTGCCGGTCAGCGGTGCGACGTGATCCTGACGATAGTGGTGATAGACCAGGTCCAGCGAGCTGTTCTTACCCGGTGCAAAGCCGGTGCCCACGGTCAGCACATGCAGGTTCGACAGCGAGGGGTTCAGCGTTTCGCCATAGACCTTGAACTTGGTCAGACCTCCCATGCGGGCCTTGTTGTCCTGCAGGCCGGTCTGGCGATGGGTGCCGTCACTGCTGCTGTCGCCGCTGCCCCAGGCATAGCCGAGGGTCACCCGCGGTTGCCAGTCGTCATTGGCGAAGAACCAGGTGGCGCCCATGTCGATGGCCTGGCCACTGACCTTGTCGCCCTGATCCTTGCCATCGACCACGCTGAACAGGGCCCAGTGTTGCAGCGGGCCTTTGCGGGGTGAGGCAAAGGAGCCGATCGACAGGTGGGTCAGACGCAGGTCGGTATGACTGTTGCGCTGCGACAGGGCCCGCACGATCAGCGAATGACGTTTGCTCAGCGCATAGTTGCCGGTCACGCCGATCAGGTTGGAGCGCTCGCCGCGGGTGGCGGTGTCGTGCAGCAGATCGCGTTCCCAGCGGTTCAGGCGGGCGGCATAGGCTTCCACCGTCCATCGGTCGTGGAAGTAAGTGCCTTTGACACCATCCAGTTCGTCGTCGAACAGCCAGTTACGTTCATCTTCGATGCCCCAGCGGCCGACCTGGGCCAGACTGTTCCATTCAGGCAGCCGTGCTTCGGCATACAGTTTGTTGATCTTCAGGCGGGTGGTGCTTTCGCCCCCCTGGCTGGTTTCACGTTCGTATTCGTAGGCGAGTTCGGTTTCGTTGAAGATCGCCCATCTGCTTTCACTCTGCCAGTGCAGCGCCATGATGGCCGAGGGCTTGTATTCGTCGATGCGGCGGATGTCGTTGGCTTCCAGCCGTCGGTTGCGGTGGGATTCGAACTCGAACTCGACCCGGGGCTTCAGGTACAGGCCGGGGGCGGGGGTTTCCTGGGCGCTCACGTTCAGGGCGGGAGCCAGCAGACTCAGGCCAAGCAGTGAGCAGAGCAGCGGTGCGCAGGCGCGCGAACCTCGAGCGGTGCCGGCGCGGGTTGTGGTGAGCATGGTCTCGCCCGTGCGCCGGACGGGACCGGGGGGGTGGGGGGGCAATGCTTGGGGCATGTTTTCCTCTTTGTTGGTTGTGTCATGGTGCCGGTGCGGCACCGACGCCCTGTACAGGCGTCGGGACTTTCCGGCTTCTCGTGTCGCCAAAGCGCGAAGGCTTCAGGTGTCGGGGGGCGTGTGCAGACGGGTTTCGCACAACTCCAGTAGCGCCGCCGTGGTGTGATGGCGATCGGGAAACTGTGTACTGAGATAAATATGCCTCGTCAGTGCCAGAGTCGTCCAGGCCGCAATCGATGTATCACTGACCGGGGTGTTGCTGTGCGCGCCGAAAGCCTGCTGCAGCGCCTGCTGCTGGGGTTCCAGTGCCAGTGGATCGTTGTAATGACGCAGCGCATGCTCGATCATGTGGGCGATGAAGTTGCCGATGTCGAGCGCCGGGTCGCCTTCGCAGTACAGGTCGAGATCCAGCCAGAGCAGCCGCTCACCGTCGACCAGAATCTGGTCGGGATAGCAGTCCCGGTGGATGCCGGTCGGTGGGTTGGCCGGCAATCGGTCCGCCAGGCGCTGGGTGGCCGGAATCAATGCTTCGATGCGTTCTGCCCAGATCGGGCGCAGGCGGATGGCCATGCGCAGGCGCTCGTGCAACATCTTCAGTTCGTCGTCCAGCGTCCACTGTCGTTTGGTTGGTACGCGGCTGTTGTGCAGTGAGGCGATGGCTCGGCCGATGCGCGCGGCCGGGTTGGTCGGGCTGTCCGGATTCAGCTGGAGGGTGTACATTTCGCCGGCGCACTTGCGCTGCAGCCATAGCCGGTATTCGGGCATGATCGCCACTGCTTCGGGCACCGACAGTTCGGGCAGGTCGAAGCCCTGCTGCCAGAATGCCTGTTGGATCGAATAGCCGTTCTGGTCCACCCCTTTGTGGCGCCATTTGCCGATCAGCGTCGTCGGGGCCTGACCTGGCACTTCGATGACGTATTCCAGCAATGCACGGCGTCCGGCCTTGTGGCGCAGCACGCGTACCGGTGCCAGGCGGAAGCCGTCGACGGGCAGGGAAAGGGCGTTGGCGATGGGCCCATGCATCTGCAGCGAATCGTTCAGCGGCCAGAGCTCTCCCTGGTTGCTGGGTTGCGGCGTGCCGCGTGGCGCTCTGGTGGCATCGATCCGGTCGGCCATGTCGATGGCGTATTGCAGGGCGCGGCCGATCGTTTCGGCCCAGCCTGGTTTGCGTTTGCGAAAACCCTCGGGCATCAGGCGTATCAGACCGGCGACGGTATGCCAGTGGATCAGCTGGACGAACTGCGTCGACGGCAAAGTCTGATAGCCGTCCAGCAGGTTCTCCAGTGCCATGGCGGGCGCCGCTTCCGGCAACGTGCCTTCCAGATGTTGCATGCAGAGGCGGGCCAGCATCGAACCGATGTCTGCCGCTGGATCGCCCATGCTGGCGGCGTCCCAATCGATCATCTGCAGATCACCGCTCGGTGTGCGGATCACCTGCTCCAGCGAAAAATCGCCGTGATTCAGGCAGCTCGTCCAGTCGGCATGGCGCAGCGCATCGCCGACCCGTTGCTGCAGCGCACGGGCTGCCTCGGACAGGCTGGGCTGAAGCAGGCCGAGGCTGCCGGTGGCCTGGCGGATGGCATCGATGTCGTTCTGGCGCTGACGGATGATCGGGTGTGAGACCTGGGCCTGATGCAGTTTCTTCAGCAGCTGACCGATGGCTTGAAAAGTCCGGGCATCCGGCAGTTCGCTGGCCTGGTGCGGGTGCAGGCTTTCGCCGGCGATCCAGCTGCCGACCAGACAATCGTGGGTGGGATCGCTGGCGAGTAGGGTGGCTCCACCCAGTGCCTCGGCCAGACGGGCGCCGGCCAGCGTCTGGCCATAGTCGGGGTTCGCACAGGCGCGCAGCAACCCCACGATACGGTCCTTGTGCGACAGCCGCGCAACCAACCGTCGTTCGGGTTTGTAGCGCAGAATCTGACAATCGAGCCAGGCTGGTTCGGGCAGGTGTTCGGCCAGTGCTCTCAGCGGTGTCGACAGCAACAACGGCAGGGCCGGAATGCCGTGCTGGGCACTGGTGTCGCTGCGTGGGCCCAGCCGCTGGCGGCTTTTCAGCAGCAGCTGTGACAGAGCCGTCAGCCGCCGGTCGTGTTCGGGAGCGGCCATCAGCAACCCGGCCTCCTCGACCATGTGAGTCGAGAAGCAACCGTCTTCGAGGTTGCGCCGGGCCAGCCGGCGGCGTTGCCAGGCCCAATCGCGGCTGCCTACCGGCAGGGCCTTGGCGAAGGCATGCTGGACCTTGCCCTGGTGGTCGTACAGGCGCAGGCCGGCAATGCAACTCGTTGCCGGCTTGTAGCGCAGGTAGTCGACTTCGGCCCGGACGATGCCCGCACCCTGCGGGGATCGATGCAGACACTCGGTCAGGCGTTCATCGTCCAGCAGGATGGCCAGCCCGGGCAGGCTGGGGTCGCGTTGGACGATGGCCGCATCGGCATTGCTCGACGACATGCGTGTTCCTTCAAAGAGAGCTGTCCATGGTGGTACTGACTGCTTGGCGATGCGATTCCCACAGCGCGGCGTAGGGGCCGTCCTTGGCCAGCAGTTCGGCGTGTGTGCCGGTTTCGGCGATCCGACCTTTTTCCAGATAGACGATGCGGTCGGCGCTGGCGGCCAGGTCCAGGTCGTGCGTGATTATCAGGGTGGTCCGGTTGGCGATCAGACGCTGGATGGCTCGGCGCACGATGGCTTCGCTTTGACGGTCCAGGCCGGTGGTGGGTTCGTCCAGCACCAGAATCGGGCAGCGGCGCAGGGCGACCCGGGCAATGGCGATCCGCTGGCGCTGGCCACCCGACAGGGTGGCGCCCCGTTCGCCGATGACGGTGTCGTAGCCGTGGGGCTGTTCCATGATGAAGTCGTGCGCGTTGGCCATGCATGCCGCCAGTTCGACTTCTTTGTCGCTGACCTCGCGACCGGCGGCACTGGTCAGGTTGTCGCGGATGCTGCCAGCGAACAGCAGTGTGTCCTGCGGCAGCAGACCGATCTGAGCGCGGACGCTGGCCATGGTCCAGTCGCGGATGCTCCGGCCGTCGATTTCGACAGTGCCTTTCTGTGGTTCATAAAGGCGTAGCAGCAGGGATGCCAGCGTCGATTTGCCCATGCCCGAGGGACCGACGATCGCCACGTGTTCCCCGGCTTTCAGGTCGAGGTTCAGGCCCGAGAAGACTGCCGGACCGTTCACGGGGTCGTAGGCGAAGTGCAGGTTGCGGAAGTTCACTTCACCCCGGAAAGCCGGTGCCGGCTTGGCGTTGGGCAGGTCGACGATGTCGTTCGGCTCTTCCAGGATGTCGGCAATGCGCTCGCCCGAAGCCAGCGCCTTGGACAGGCGGGCCGCGTACTTGGCGTATTCGCGCACCGGACGCATCGAGTTCTTCAGGTATGAAATGAAGACCAGCAGGTCGCCCGCCGTCAATGCGCCTTCGATCACCTGGATGGCCCCCTGCCACAGCACCAGCGCCACGGCGACGGCCACCAGCAGGTCGACCGAGCGTTCCAGGCCGGCCGACAGGCGCTTGGTGCGCAGGTCTGCCGTCATCGCCTTGCCTTCGCTGCCCCGGAAGGTGCGGTCGAAATCACCTTCCAGCGCCAGTGACTGCACGGTGCGGATCGCCGACATGGTTTCGGAGGCGGTCGAGGCCAGCGCTCCCTCACGCTTGCGCTGATAGCGGCTGGCCTCGTGGATCAGGCGGCTGCTGCGCCGGGCCGACAGCCACATGATGGGCAATGGGATCAGCGAGTACAGCGCCAGTTCCCAGTTCAGCCAGAACATCATCAGCATGATGCCGCCCAGGATGAACACGTTGGCCAGCATCGGCAGCAGGGCCGAAACCGTCACTTCCTTCAGCATCGCCACATCGTTGACCAGGCGCAGCGTCAGATCGCCTGCACGCTGCTTCTGGTGAAAGGCGAGCGACAGGTGTAGCAGCTTACTGTAGAGATCGTTACGCACCCGACTGAGCACGGAGGCGCCGATGCGGGCGAAACCGATGGTGGACAGATAGCCGCCGAGTGCGCGAAGTGCCGCAAAAACGATCACGCCGGCGGCGCTCAGCCAGACCAGCTCCATCATCTGCAGCCCGAGCGGTAGATTGGCATCACCCGATCGGCTCTTTTCCAGCACGTGGTCGACCACGAAGGCGAGCGGCCAGGGCTCCGCCAGCCGCATCAGCGTCATGATGAGAAGCGCCGCCAGAGAGCCGACGATCATCATGCCTTGTCCCTTCAGATAGGGACGGAAGCGACGCCAGACACGGCGCAGAGGTTTGTCTTCTCGCGAGGTGCTGGCTTGATTCACGTTTTGCGTCATTTATTCCGTAATGTTCAGAGAAGGGGCTCTGTCAGCGATCTGCAGGATCCGTCGGGCGACGACATCCCAGCTGTGACCGGATTCGATCCGTTCACGGCCGGCACGGCCCATGCGCGAGCGGCGTGCAGGATCCCGGACCAACGAGGCCATGGCATCCGCCAGTGCCAGCGGATCGTCCGGTGCCACCAGCAATCCGTCGATGTCGTGTTGCACGATCTGGTCGAGATGGCCGACACGGGTCGTCACCACCGGCAGTTCGGCTGCCAGGTATTCGTAAATCTTCAGGGGTGAAAAATAGAAATCCCGCTGCTGGGGGTAGGGGGCGGTGGCAATGTCCATCGCCGCCAGCAGCTCGGGCACCTGCCACGGCTGTACCGCACCGCTGAAGCTGCAGTGTTCCAGCAGACCGTACCGGCGCAGTTGTGTCTCCATGTCCAGCCGCCCCGGTCCGTCGCCCACCACCAGCAGACGGGTGTCGGCATGCCGGCGGTTCAGCTGGACGAAGGCTTCCACCAGCAAGGGCAGGCCGTGCCAGGGCTTGAGCGTGCCCAGAAATCCGATGACGGTCTCCGGGTTCCGTGTCAAACGGGCTGCGCGCTTCGTACTGGCGTCGGCAAAGGCTGCCGGATTGACACCATTGGCCACGACATGCACGCGACCCTTGGCTTCGGGCCGGTTCTCGAGGTAGCCGGCAACACCCGGCGAGACCGCGACCATGGCTTTGGCGTGGCCGAAGGCACTGGTGGCCATGGCTTCGGCTCGTTCGGGCAGCACCAGCTGTCGATGGGTGCGCTGTTCTTCGATCAGCGGCGCATTCACTTCCAGCACCCCCGGAATGCCGGCACGGTGTGCCCAGCGCATGCCGACATCGCTCCACAGCGAATAGCGCTCGTAGACCAGATCGAAAGGGCCGGCCCTGTCCAGTGCCGCGATCATGTCGTCATGGGCGTCCAGCAGTGCCCGGGCACGTTCTTCGAGCTTGCCGCGCGGGGCGGTCGGCAACTCGACGACCTGCAGTCCTTCGAGGCCGGTCGGCGCATCGCCGTCGAAGCGGTTGGCAAACAGCGTGACACGATGGCCCGCCTTCAGAAAGGCACGGATGATTTCCTGGACATGGATCGAGGCGCCTTTGGTGCCGAAGACCGGAATACCGGCGTCGGCGCAGAGATAAGCGATGTGTTTCATGAGAACGATCGGGGAAAAGGACGGGAGGCCATCGTTTTACAGCGCAGCCGCGCCATTGCTGGTATGGGCCTCGGTGGAGCCGGCCTGTGTATGTCGATTGGCCGGCTCATCGGTTGCGCGTGCCCGGGCGTTGGCTTCGATCGCGCGCCGGAACAGGTCACGCAGCTCGATCGTGTTGCGATGCACGTCGTAGTCGCTTTCGACCAACTGACGGGCATTGCGAGACAGACGCAGGCATTCGGCGGGATCGGCCAGTAACTTGGCAATGGCATCGGCCAGGGCGACCGGATCGTTCGGTTCGATGCACAGACCGGTCTGCTCGTGGCGGATCAGCTCGGGAATGCCGACCACTGCGGTGGAGATGCAGGGTGTGCCTAGCGCCATAGCCTCGACCAGAATGGTCGGCAATCCATCGCGGTCGCCTCCCTTGCTGATGATGCAGGGCACCGCCATCACCGAGGCGGTGCGTAGCATGTCGATGACCTCGGGCTGCGCCTTGGCCCCCGGCATACTGACCCTGTCCTGCAGGCCCAGCCCGTTGATCTGTTCGGTCAGTGCGTCGCGCATCGGGCCGTCGCCGATCAGGGTGCAGTGGCAGTCGATGCCGCGGTCACGCAGCAGTGCCATCGCTTCGACGAGTGTCGGCAGACCTTTCTTCTCGACCAGCCGACCGACAGACATGATGTGCGGTTTGCCGGCCGTCGGCGCTTGATAAGGGAAGCGGTCGAGATCGAGACCGTTGTAGATGCGGAAGCTGTTGTTTTCGGTGGCACCGAAGGTGTTGCGCAGATGTCGCAGGTTGTAATCCGACACCGTGACGGTGAAGGCGGCATCACGGATTTTCAGATCCAGCTCGACCGGTTCTTCGTACTGGTGATAGATATCCTTGGCGTGTGCGGTGAAGCTGTAGGTGATGCCGGCAAAGGCAGCTGCCAGTCGCGCTTGGTTGGCGGCGAGGGTGCCGAAATGGGCGTGTAGATGTTGAATGCCGGAGCGCACCACCTGCATCGCCAGCACGATGGCCTGACCCACGGTGTAGGCATCGTAGTGCTCGGCCAGATCGGCATGCTTACGGAAGCCGGGCAGTTCCTGACGGGCTCGCACCAGCAGCTGCCAGAACAGCATCGAATCGTTGAACTGATGGCGGACACGGCGTACCGGTGCCTTGACACGGGAGATCACTTCCTGGAAGTGAGTTTCCTGGACGGGGCCGAGCGCAAAAATCTCGATGTTCACACCGGCTGCTTCCAGCGCAAGGATTTCGTTGACGACGAAGGTTTCGGAGAAACGCGGATAGCGCTTCAGGACATAACCGATTTTCAGGGCGGGGGCGGTGAGCTGCATGGGGCGGTTCAGAGGTTGGGTTGAGGGGTGAGCAGCAGTGCGGCCTGCTCGGCGACGCGGTTCAAACCATTGAAGTCCAGCGAGCGACGGGCGGGCGGCGGTGCGCCACGCTCATCGGCCAGCCAGGACGACAGGGTATCGCTGTTGAGTGCCTCGGGGTGGACGCAATCGACCAGGCCGAGCTCGGCCAGACGGCTGGCGCGCAGCCACTGTTCGGCGCGGGGTGTGACACGGGGCACCAGCATGGCGCGTTTGTTCAGGGCCAGCACTTCCATGGTGCTGTTGTACCCGGCCATCGCCACGACGGCGCGCGCCTCGCGGATCAGTTCGATTGGTTCGTTGACGAAATCCAACACTTCGAATTCCTGACGATGGGCCGTCAGTTCGCGCAGACGCTGGCGCTTGGGCCCCGGCATCATGGCTCCGCTGAGGATGATGCCGCGCCACCCGGCAGGCAGGCGTGCCTGGGCAAAGGCCTCGGCCACGGCAAAGCCATCCTGGCCGCCGCCCACCAGGCAAAGAGCGAAGGGAGCGTCACCCCGGTCATGGTTGGTTACAGGCAACTGACGTTCACAGGGGTCGAGGTAACCAACATTGACGATTTGCTTGTTTCCGATCCGGTCCAGTCCATAGGCGCGGGCCGTGTCGTAGAGGCGGGTGTCACCATAAATCCAGATGGCGTCGAAGAAATCATGGACGACCCGGAAGTTGTCCTGTTTTTGCCACTGTCGGGCAACGGTCTCGGGTGTATCGATGATGTCACGCAATCCCAGTACGATACGGGTATGGGTGTTGCCCTGCCGCAACTGCGCAAGCGGCGCATCCAGTTCCTTCATCGCGCCACGCGGCACGTTGTCGACGATGAACAGGTCGGGGTCGAAGGCGCCCAGTGCCGCACCGATGGCAGCACCGCGCAGCGCGATCAGGCGTTCCACGTCGATGTCCAGCGATCGCGAGCGATAGGTACCATCGGGCTGTTTGTGGTAGGCGGGAAGAGTGATGCTGTCGATGCCCTTGGGCAGCGGATAGGCACCGGATTCGCGGATGCCGGAAATCAGCAGCACGTTGGCCTGAAGCGGCGGCTTGATCAGGACCTGTGCCAGCAGCGTGTTGCGCCGGATGTGACCCAGCCCCATGGTGTCATGGGAGTAAAGGGCGATGCGTGGGCGTCGGTCGCTGGAGGATGTCGTTGTCATGAGAGCGGAGGTGCTGCAGTCACCTCGGTTGTATCAAAGAAAACACAGCCCGACGAGGACGCGGTACGCACCGCGCACAGGTGCTCCGACCGCGTCC
Organism: Lautropia sp.; assembly: GCA_030530775.1. Lineage (GTDB taxonomy): Bacteria > Pseudomonadota > Gammaproteobacteria > Burkholderiales > Burkholderiaceae_E > Lautropia. The sequence continues at coordinate 64,314 of JAUMUG010000006.1, forward strand.
GGACGGTCCTTCGGGTGTGGTGATGGCTTTCATTGTCGCTGATCGATGATGAATGTTTTTTGACGCTGCAGTTCACTCTGCGTTTAGGAAAGCTTCGCTAGGATTGTTGCCATGAAGAAATTGCTGTTCCCCCTCTGCCTGTTCGTGCTGGCTGTCGGTGCCCTGCCCAAAGGTGCGCTTGCGGTCGAGCATGAGGATGTGCGTCGTGCCGTGATGGCCGGACGCTACAAGCCGTTGGCAGACATCCTTGAGTCCGTGCAGAAGAAGTACGACGCACGCGTGCTGGATGTGGAACTGGAGCGCGAGCCGGATGGACGGCACATCTACGAAGTGAAGATGCTCGATGCCAAGGGGCGCCGGCAGGCAATCCACATCGATGCCGTCACCGGGCAGGAGGTCGTGCAGCCGGAGTCGCCGGGCATTCCTCCGTTGGCCGATACGCTGCGCAAGGTGCTCGAGGTGTATCCGGGCCGCGTCATCGACGTCGATCTGAAACGTAATGCACACCTCGACGGCATCTATCTCGTGCGGGTCCTGCAGGAAGACGGTGACATCCGCAGCGTCTTCGTCGAAGCTTCCAGTGGCAAACTGGTCACCGAGATCGAATATGTGAAATCCTCGGCGAATATGAAGTCTCTACCCGATTTGCTTGAGGATTTGCAGAAAAACTACCCAGGCACGGTGCTGGAGGCCGAACTCAAATACGACAGTAATCAGCAGCCTTACTATGAAATCGATCTGCTGTTGAGTGAAGGCCGGCTGACGGAAATCTGGGTCGATCCTGCGTCGGGCCGGGTGCTGGGTGAGGAGGAAATGGAGGTTCGCTGATGCACGTGCTGATCGTTGAAGACGACCGCGAATTGGCCAACAGCCTGGCCAGCGTACTCGACGAGGCCGGCATGATTTCCGACATTGCCAGCGATGGCAACGAGGCTTCGTTTCTGGGGTGTACCGAAAACTATGATGCGGCCGTTCTTGACCTCGGGTTGCCGGGGCTGGACGGTATTTCGGTTCTGTCTCAATGGCGCCGGCAGGGACGGACTTTCCCGGTGCTGATCCTGACAGGTCGTGGCCGCTGGAGCGACAAACTGGCCGGTTTCGGTGCCGGGGCCGATGACTACCTGACCAAGCCTTTCATGCTGGAAGAGGTGGTTCTGCGGTTGCGGGTTCTGGTGCGTCGCGCCCATGGCCATGCTGATCCGGTGCTGCAGATCGGTCCGCTGGAATATGACTCGAATCAGGGGCGTTTTTCGATGGAGGGACGGCGCCTGAATCTGACGGCGCAAGAACAGCGCATTCTGGCTTACTTGATTCATCGCCCCGGGGCTGTGATCAGCCGTTCCGAAATTGCCGAGCATGTTTATGCACGCGATTGCGATCCGGATTCGAACACACTGGACGTTTTGATCGGTCGTATCCGTCGCAAGCTGGGCTACCCGATGCTGAAGACGGTGAGAGGCCTGGGGTTTTCGCTGGTATTGCCCGATGACGAGGGCGATGAGGAAAAGTCGGAATCTCGTGGTGATGCATGAAGGTATTTGGCAGGGACTCTCTTGCACTTCGATTGATCGTATTGGGCATGCTGGCAGTGCTTGGGGTCAATGGTGTGGGCGGCTGGATGTTGCGTTGCCGGCTGTACGACACGGTGCTGCGTAGCGTACATGGTGTCATCGCCGAGCGCGCCGATCGCATTGCCGCAGGGCTGCAGGTGGGAGCAGGTGGTCAGATGGTGCTCGATCATCGATTGGTGCACGATGAGTTCCGGTCGATCTTTTCGGGCTGGTACTGGCAGTTGGAAGGTTTGCCGCAGGTCGAGCGTTCGCGTTCGCTGTGGGACAGCAGTCTGCAGACCAGTGAGGTCGTGCCGTTGGATGGCGAGCATGGTCTTTTCCATCTGACGGGACCGAGAAATGAGTTGTTGCTGGGTATCGAACGGGATGTGGTACTGAATGGGAAGAAGTTCAAACTGTATGTGTTCGCACCGGGCGAAAATACGCGTGTCGATCTGGCGCGCATCGACCGCATTCTGCTGATCATGCTGGCGGGTCTGTCGACGGCGTTGCTGTTGGCGATGTGCCTGCAGGCTCGGGTGGGATTGAACCCGTTGCGGCGGCTGCATGCGGCGCTCAAACGGGTGCAGGACGGCGTTGACAATCGCGTCGGTACCGGTTATGGGCTGGACCTGGACCCGTTGGCCGAGGAGATCGATGAAGTGCTGGACAGAAACGCCCGGATCGTCGGCCGTTCACGCAGTTATGTTGCAGATCTCAGTCATGCGTTGAAGAAACCGCTCGCTCTGCTGGCGGCGGATGCGAAGGGCGATGCGGTCGATGCCGGTATGGTGCACAAGCAGGTGGGCGCCATGTACCAGCTGATCGAACGCCATTTGTCGCGGGCGGGCAGCGGGGCGGGTGACCGCCGTCGCATCAATGTCAGCGACTGTATGCATGGCCTGGTGTCACTGATGCAGAAGCTGCATGTTGCGCGTAGTCTGCAGTGGGATCTGCGGCAGCCGGATCAGGTGTTCTGGCGGGGTGAGCAGACCGACTTCGAAGAAATGCTCGGCAATCTGCTCGACAACGCCGGCAAGTGGGCTCGCAGCAGGGTCGAGGTCGAGGTGCGTGTGCTGGATGCCATGGGTGAGTCGGGTCACGGCCCACGTTGCAGCATTCTGGAAATTCTGATCAGTGATGATGGTGTCGGATTGGATGAAGGTGAAATCGCCCGCGCCAGGCGGCGGGGGCAGCGTTTCGATGAAAGCGTCGAAGGAAGTGGTTTGGGACTGGCGATCGCCTGTGATATCGCAGAAACCTATGATGGCCAGCTCGATTTGAGTCGTAGTGAATTGGGTGGTCTTCAGGTCATACTGAAACTGCCTCGGTGAGGGCTTCGTGGTTGTATTTCCTGTATGAAGACAGGAGAGTATTCGTAGCCTAATTTAATCTGGAAGAGAGAGAAACCAGGAAATGAAACTGATCGTCATCGGTGCAGGCTATGTCGGCTTGGTATCTGGTGGATGTTTCGCAGAACTTGGACATCACGTGACTTGCGTCGATGTCAGTGAAGAGAAAATTTCAGCACTCAGGAATGGTGTGCTGCCCATCTATGAACCTGGTCTGTCCGGCATCGTCCGTCGGAACGTGGCCAATGATCGTCTGCACTTCACGACATCGCTGCCCGATGCCATGCGCGATGCCAATGTCTATTGCATCGCTGTCGGCACGCCGCCGGATGAGGACGGCTCTGCCGATCTGCGCCACGTGCTGGCGGTTGCACAAGAGATCGGTCGTCACATGGACCGCCATTCGCTGATCATCAACAAATCCACCGTGCCGGTGGGTACGGCCGAAAAAGTCCGCGGCGTGGTGCAGGCCGAACTGGACAAGCGCGGCGTGGATATCGAATTCGACGTGGTGTCCAACCCCGAATTCCTGAAGGAAGGGGTGGCGATCGAGGACTTCATGCATCCCGATCGGATCATCGTCGGCGCCGAAGGCAAGCGCGCTCGGCAGATGATCGGCGAGATCTACGGTCCTTTCGTGAAAGAAGGTGCGCGGCTGATCTTCATGGGGGTTCGGGATGCGGAGATGACCAAATATGCCGCGAACGCGATGCTGGCCACCCGAATTTCGTTCATGAACGAGATAGCCGGATTGTGCGATCGTCTGGGTGCGGATGTGGAGAACGTCCGCCTCGGTATAGGCACGGATCAGCGTATCGGTCATCGCTTCATCCATCCCGGTCCGGGCTATGGTGGTTCATGCTTCCCGAAAGATGTGCGTGCGCTGGCCAGCATGGCCAAGGCTGCAGGCTTCGAACCGCATCTGCTCAACGCCGTCGAAACCCGCAACCGTGAACAGAAGAATCGCCTGTTCGAACTGGTGATGTCGGAGCTGGGCTGTGACCTGAAGGACAAGGTGGTCGCCGTCTGGGGGCTGGCCTTCAAGCCGGGCACCGACGACATGCGTGAAGCGCCCAGCATTCCGCTGGTGCATGCATTGGTGGCGGCAGGTGCCAAGGTGAAGGCCTTCGATCCGGTGGCCACGCAGACTGCGCGGCGGGTGATGCCGGTCGATGCCGAAGCATCGGGCCAGCTGGTCTTCGTCGATGAACAGTACGAGGCGGTGGAAGGTGCCGACGCACTGATCCTGGTGACCGAATGGCCGTCCTTCCGTTCGCCCCACTTCGATATTCTGCGTCAGAAGATGAACAGCCCGCTGGTGGTCGATGGCCGCAATCAGTATCAGCCCGACGCCATGCATGATCTGGGTTTCCGCTATGTCGGCATCGGTCGTGGTCAGCAGAAAAAGCCGGCCTGTGAGGCGGCTGCGGAGTACGTGCGGTAATTGGTGTGACAGATGCCTGCATGATTTGCAGGTGTCATCGAAGGCTTGCGCGATCGCGTCCGATGAACGGTCGCGCCGCAAGCCGGATCAGTCGTTTTGACAGAACGAGGCAGGTTTCGACTGCGATGGCAGGTCGCCGGAGACCAGATTCTCCGGTAGTCGCAGACGAACATGCCACCTTTTTGGCCGGGGGCTCTGGGCGGGGTCCTCGGCTTTTTTTGCCTGCGATTCGAAACTTCGGTATCGAAGATGTCAGGACACCTTGCCGCGTGGTCCCGGCGGGTTGGCTTTGCGATAGTCGAGGATGCCCTTGCTGATGGCGCGTGCCAACTCTTCCTGGTATTGAGGCGTGCGCAGCCGTTTCTCTTCTTCCGGGTTGCTGATGAAGGCGGTTTCAACCAGTACCGAGGGTACGTCGGGCGAACGCAGCACGGCGAAATTCGCCTGTTCGACACTGGTTTTGTGCAGCGAGCCTACCTGACCCAGCTCGCTGAGCATCAGTTTGGCCACCGCTCGGCTGTCGCGTATCTGCGAGGTGGTGTAGAGATCCATCAGCAGATTGGCGGTTTCCGGCAGGCTGGTTTTGATGTTGATTCCCCCTATCAGGTCGGAATTGTTTTCGCGCTTGGCCAACCATTTGGCCCCCAGGCTGCTGGCACCGGTACTGGACAGCACATAGACCGACGAGCCGCGAGCCTCGGGCTTGATGAAGGCGTCGGCGTGAATCGATACGAACAGATCGGCACGTACGCCACGGGCTTTGGACACCCGCTTGGCCAGTGGCACGAAATAGTCGCCATCGCGGGTCAGTACCACGCGCAGGTTCTCTTCCTTGGCCAGCATCTGCCGTACCCGTTTGCCCACGGCCAGCACCACGTCCTTTTCGTAGGTGCCCTTGGGGCCGATGGCTCCGGGGTCTTCGCCGCCGTGGCCTGGATCGAGTACCACGGTGAAGGTCCGGGTTGCTTCGGCCGGCGCCGATTTGCGCGGTGCTTTCTGACCAGGCTTGGTCGTAGCCTTGGATTCGCCGGGCTTGCGGGGAGCCTGGGCCAGCTGGCGCGAGCGTGCATCCTGTTCGGCGATCAGCTGCTCCAGTGGATCGGTTGGATACTTGGGATAGAAATCGAGCACAAGCCGATGCTGATAGTTTCCGGTGGGCTTGAGCGTGAACACTTGCGGGTCGACCGGCTGTTTCAGATCGAAGACGATTCGCATCGTTTCGGGGGTGAACTGACCGATCCGTACTTGCCTGATGAAGGGGTCAGTGGCGGATACTTTGGATTGCAGCTCACGTACACGCGATTCGACTTGCAGACCGCTGAGGTCGAGCATCACCCGAAGGGGATTGTCGATCATCCGCGCCTTGAAGGGCACCAGATCACCCAGTTCCAGCGTCACCCGCGTATATTCGCGCGCCGGCCAGATACGTACCGCTGCAATGGCAGAGGGTGTCGCAGTGCCCGCCTGGCCACCGGACACGGCGCTGCTGCCCACCGCCTGCAGAGGCAGCAGCAAGGGCGAACTCAGCCCCAGCTTCAGGAGGCGTCGTCGTCGCTGGCGAGGATGGTGGCGAGTCTGTTCAGACATTGTTGTCCAGGTGTGCTGAGTGCATGGGCGACGATTTCACGGGCATCTTCTTGACCGGTCAGCTGGATCTGAATGTCCAGATCGGCTGCCGGCATGGCGCCCCGTGCCTTGTCGGGCCACTCGACCAGCATCAGGCCGGGGCCGGCAAAGATATCGTCAAACCCTGCGTCGAACCATTGTTCCGGCGAAGAGAATCTATATAAATCAAAGTGGTAGGCGGGGTAGTTGGACGGATTATAAAATTCCACCAGCGCAAAGGTAGGGCTTTTGATCCGCTCCTCGACCCCCAGCTTCTGCAGAATGGAGCGCACCAGGGTGGTTTTGCCGGCCCCCAGATCACCCTGCAAGGTGATCACAAATGCTTGTTTGCCAAGGCTTTGTTCTGACAGCGCTACAGCCAGTGCACGTCCCCAGCGGTCGGTTTGCCGTTCGTCGGCGAGAGGGTAGTGTTGCAATTCAGAACCTTTTACCGTTGTTTTTTTGCCATTTCACTTGTCGTCGGCAACTGGGTTGGCAGGCATTCGGTGGATGTGACACGCGGCCCGGGCGGCCACCCGACTCCAAGGCGTCCGTGATCCTTCTGCCGCCCAGGCACCGAGTGTGTCTGATTGTGCCGTGCTTTGAATTCATATGCCGACAAAGCCACTCGTGTCCTGGCTGTGGTGATCAAAAGGTTGCTTGCGGACGATGAACGGTTCAGAGAAGGAATCTCCTGCCAGTACCGTGGCTGGCGACGGGAAGGAATCTCCTGCCAGTACCATGGCTGGTGAAGGACCCGGAATGGGCTCCCGGCCGAGATCCAGGCCGGGAGCACGTTCAGGTGCAGGCGCTGGTTCAGCGGCTGTGGATGCGGGTGCTCATGCTGGTACGGATGCCGGTGCTGCCGCTGGGACGAGACAGCAGGCCATCGAAATGGCCGGGCGTTTGAGTGCAGCGCAGGCCTCGATCCAGAGCTTCTGTGATGCGCTGTGGCTCGAGGATGGTCTGTCGGCCAACACTTTGCTGGCCTATCGGCGTGATCTGGCGCAGCTGGCGCGCTGGTTGGCGTTGCCGGCACGTGCCGTTCGGCTCGAAGAAGCGACCGAAGCCGATCTGCTTGGCTACATGGCGCACTCGCTGGGGCGGTCCAAGCCCAGTTCCGGCAACCGGCGCCTGACGGTGATCCGTCGCTACTACCGCTATCTGTTGCGTGAACATCGGCGTCGCGACGATCCGACCCTGCGTATCAAGGCGATGCGTCAGCCGGAACGCTTTCCTTCCTCGCTGTCCGAAGGGCAGGTTGAAGCCCTGTTGGCCGCGCCGGACGTCGAGACGGCGCTGGGTCTGCGTGACCGTGCCATGCTGGAGCTGCTGTATGCGACCGGGTTGCGCGTGTCCGAACTGGTGTCGCTGGGGCTGATCAATGTGTCGATGGTCGACAGCCTGGTCCGCGTGATGGGCAAGGGTTCGAAGGAAAGGCTGGTGCCCATGGGTGAGGAGGCTCGCGCATGGTTGCTGCGCTATCTGAACGAAGCAAGGCCTCACCTGCTGGGTGGGCGGCAGTCCGATGCCGTGTTCGTCACCCAGCGTGCCAGCGGCATGACACGGCAGATGTTCTGGTTTCTGATCCGCCGCTATGCCGTGCAGGCCGACATCAGGGCGCCTCTGTCACCGCATACGCTGCGTCATGCTTTTGCCACCCACCTGTTGAATCACGGTGCCGATCTGCGCGCCGTGCAGGTGCTGCTCGGTCACGCCGATATCTCCACGACGCAGATTTATACCCATGTCGCCCGCGCCCGGTTGAAGATCCTGCATGCCCGGCATCATCCGCGGGGCTAGCTTGTATTTCTCGTGGCCCTGTCGACGGAGGGGGTGAGGTGTCCGCGCCGCTTGCCCATCGCAGGCAGGGCGATCTGCACCGAGCTGCACGCTTTGCGCTGCCCCCCGCAGACACGTCCGAGGTTTCGTCGAGTCATGACACGCGCTGACCTCCTCCGCCGGCTTCCAAGCCGGGTTAGACTTCCAGGATGATCGGGTACGGTGCATTGGACACGAAAGCCTCTATCGGGCCTGGTCCAGACACCGTCTGTTTTCTGGATATTTTTTGTCATGGCTTCTGCTTCTCTGTCGACACAGCTGCTGGTCTGGCTCGCGGCCTACCTGATCGGCTCGGTTTCCTTTGCTGTGCTGGTCAGCCGCATGATGGGGTTGGCCGACCCGCACAGTTACGGTTCCGGCAATCCGGGTGCGACCAATGTGCTGCGCACCGGCAATCGCAAGGCGGCTCTCTATACCCTTCTGGGCGATGTCGGCAAGGGTGTGGTGGCGGTGCTGCTGGCCCGTTGGCTGGCGCCCACGCTGGGGTTGTCGCAGCTGGCCATCATGGGCGTCGGGCTGGCCGCGTTTCTGGGCCATCTGTATCCGGTGTTTCACCGCTTTGCCGGTGGCAAGGGGGTGGCCACCGCGGCCGGTGTGCTGCTCGCACTCAACCCGCTTCATGGCCTGGCGGTGCTGGCCACCTGGTTGGTGGTTGCCCGGGTCAGCCGCTATTCATCGCTGGCTGCGCTGACCGCAGCTGCCATGGCACCCATCTATTGGGGCCTGTTCTACGGTATCGACGCTTCGACGCTGACCGTGCTGATCATGAGCCTATTGCTGATCTGGCGTCACCGCAGCAATATCGGCAATCTGCTCGAGGGCAAGGAAAGCAAGATCGGCAGCAAAAAAAATGACGCTGCCGCCCAACAGGATACCGAGTCGGCCGATGGACATCACCCGCACCAGCACCCGTTGGGTCCGCGCAAACGCAAGCACGGCCACAGGCATCATTGATGGCTTTGGAATCGGCGGTGTTGAAACGGCGGGGAGTCTGAAACGGGGCCGGCCCTCGAAGGCCGGCTTTTCTGTGTGGTGCGTTTACACGCTCGGCAGGCTTTCCAGCGGCCAGCGCGGGTAGACCTCGAAATGTAGCGGGACACCGGTGGAGGGCTGCGCAGATCGTGTGGCGGGGGCCGGCATGGGATGGTCGGCCGATGGTGCATCGGCTCCGGTCGTTGCACGGTCCTGGGCGGCTGTGTCTGTCGGCATTGCCGTCGTACCGGCTTCAGGATGGGTGTCGAGGCTTTCGGTGATCTTTGTCTGTCCGCGAACCCGATCGAGGGGCGGACGTCGTGTTTCTTCCTGATTCTGGGGCGGCTCCCGACGTCGATTCCACGTTCGGAGGGCAGCGGCTTGCGCGCGAGCCTGCGCTTGCAGCCGAAGCGCGCCGGCAAAGGCGATCATCGCGCCGTTGTCGGTGCACAGCGCCAGTTCCGGAAAATGAATCTCCAGCGGTTGGGCGTTTCGGGGACGTTTCCGGGCAGCTTCGGCCAGCTTGGCGCGCAGCCGCTGGTTGGCACTGACGCCGCCGGAAATCACCAACCGGTGCAGGCCGGTCTCGGCCAGTGCTTTCAATGCCTTGCCGACCAGTACGTCGGTGATGGCCTCTTCCACCTCGCGGGCCAGATCGGCACGGTGTTCATCGGCCAGCCCCTTCTTCACCTGGGTCAGCACGGCAGTCTTGAGGCCGCTGAAGCTGAAATCGAGATCGTCGCTCTTGAGCTTGGGGCGTGGCAGCCTGAAGGCCGGCGCATCGGGCCGATTCGGGTCGCCGGCGGTCGCCGCCAGCCTGGCCAGTGCCGGGCCACCTGGGTAACCGAGGTCCAGCAACTTGGCGCTCTTGTCGAATGCTTCGCCGGCGGCGTCGTCGACGGTTTCGCCCAGTAGCGTGTACTGGCCCAGACCATCGACGCGCAGCAGCTGCGTGTGGCCGCCGGACACCAGTAGCGCCACGAAAGGAAAGTCGGGCGGCTCGTTGGACAGCAGGGGCGACAGTAGATGACCTTCGAGGTGATGGATACCGATGATGGGCCTGTCGAGCGAGAAGGCCAGGGCGGAGGCAACCGAGGCGCCCACCAGCAGCGCGCCAGCCAGGCCCGGCCCCTGCGTGTAGGCGATGGCATCGATGGCGTCGAAATCACAGTCGGCATCCTCCATGATGCCTTCGAGCAGCGGGGTCAGGCGTTCGATGTGGTCGCGTGAGGCCAGTTCGGGCACGACGCCGCCATAGCGTTCGTGCATGTCGGCCTGGGAGTGCAGCGCCTGGGCGAGCAGGCCTTTGTCGGTGTCGTAGAGGGCGACGCCGGTTTCGTCACAGGAGGATTCGATGCCGAGTACCAGCATGGTGGGGAGACGCGGTTGATGGATGAGGCAATGATAGCGGGGCATCTCGAATTTGCGAGATTCGCCGAGTCGCTTCGAAGGAAAGTCGCCGTACCCCCGGCTTCGGCGGCCCACAGTCGAAGCCGTATGCCCGGCAACCCGACGATCCGACGAGCCGACGATCCGCCGCTCCGCCGAGCCGACCC
>JAUMUG010000006.1:74644-218697 GCA_030530775.1 Lautropia sp.
ACAATCCGACAATCCGACAATCCGGATTTCGCATCGTGCAAAGGAAGTACCGGAGCCCAACGATCGCTACAGCGATGTCATTGCACGTCGGCGGCTATCATGACGGCTGCCCGAGGGAGGCGGACTTGAAAGCTTTTGACGTGGTGGTGATCGGTGCAGGCGCAGCCGGACTTTATTGCGCCTGGATGCTGGGGCAGCGTGGCCAGCGGGTGCTGGTGCTGGACCATGCTCGACGGGTCGGCGAGAAAATCCGCATTTCCGGTGGCGGTCGCTGCAATTTCACCAATCTGAACGGTGCGGACGAATGTCGTTATGTGTCGGGCGATACCCGCTTCATGCGGTATGCGCTGCGTGCGCATCCGCCGGCGCGTTTCATCGAGCAGGTGCGGGCAGCACGGATTCGCTATCACGAGAAGCACAAGGGACAGTTGTTCTGTGATGAGTCGAGTCAACGGATCATCGATATGCTGTTGGCAGGCTGCAAGGCGGGTGGGGTGCAGATCCGCCATCCGGTGACGGTGTGCGATGTGCGTCGGGAGACGCGTGGTTTCGTGGTGGGTGCGCAGCAGACCGGGGGGCGGCCGGCCGAGTTCGTGGCACGCTCACTGGTGGTGGCTACCGGTGGCTTGTCGATTCCGGCGATCGGTGCCACCGATTATGCCTGGCGGTTGGCCGCGCGCTGGGGCATCGATACGGTGCCTCCTCGGCCCGGTCTGGTGCCCTTGACCTTCACGGCGGCAGGCTGGGAGCCGTTCCGGGAGCTGTCCGGGGTGGCGCTGCCGGTGTCGATCGGGCTGGGCTCCGGGATGAAGGAAACATTGGTTCCTCAGGACAGAATGATTGCCAACGCCAACGCCAACGCCAATCATCGAGTCGATGGCGGCAAGAAATCCGCCGCTTTGAAGAGAGATGGGGTCGGCGGGCGCGGTTCGGTGCGGGCGCCGGTGTTCGAGGAGGATTTGTTGTTCACGCACCGGGGGCTGTCGGGGCCGGCGGCCTTGCAGATTTCGAGTCATTGGCAGCCGGGGCAGGGGCTGGTGATCGATCTGTTGCCGGGGCTGAGCGCAGAAGCGGTGCTGCTTGACTTGAAGGCGGGGTCCTGGCCGGGTGATCTGTCGGACGAAATGGTGCAGAAGCTTGGCGCGCAGCCGCATCGGCAGAGGTTGGGCAACATTCTGGCTGCGTTGTTGCCAGCCCGCTTGGCGCGGATCTGGTTGTCGGCAGCTGTGCCGATGCTGCCGGTGCGGTTCGGTGGTCTGGGGCAGCTGAGCGATCGCATGCGCCTGGCCGAGGTGGCCGATGGGCAGCTGCGTCTGCTTGCGCGGTCGCTGAAGGCGTGGCCGGTATTGCCGGCCGGTTCGGAGGGGTATCGTAAGGCCGAAGTCAGTGTCGGCGGGGTGGCGACCCGGGAGCTGGACCCGCGGACGATGCAGTCGCGGCGGGTGCCGGGCAGTTATTGGATTGGCGAGGCGGTGGACGTGACCGGTTGGCTGGGGGGCTACAACTTTCAATGGGCCTGGTCGTCGGCCCATGCGGCGGCGACAGCGATCAGCGCCCGGGCGCCTGGCTGACACCCGAGGTCGACTGCCTCCATATGCGACAGGCCAGTCGTTTGGCAGGAAGTGGGTGAACGTGGCCAGGCAACTTACGTTCCCTCATCACCATTGAACGGGGGACGTTCTGATCCGGGTCGGTGTGGTGGATGTTTTTGTCGGCTCGATACCGTGAGCCACTCTTGGCCGGGCAGGTTCGTCGAGGTCCGCAAGGGATCGACAAACGGGGGCCGGTGAGCGGGGCGTGCCGGACTGCGCCTGGCTCGTTGCAACGCCATTTGGATGTCTGTCGCCTGTGTCATACGGCAGGTGTTCGAGATCTGCGGCCTCGCGCAGACAATCGTCATCGCTGATGAGAATTTCGGGGCCTGCATCTTGGCAAGAAATTTCGCAACGCGCTATAATCACAGGATCGTCATAGGAAATTTTTTTTCACAACGTTTCAGGGAAGGTTTTTACATGCCATTGGTCCGAGTCAAGGAAAACGAGCCGTTTGATGTTGCCCTGCGGCGCTTCAAGCGAACCATCGAGAAGACCGGGCTGTTGACCGAGCTTCGTGCTCGGGAGTTCTACGAAAAACCCACCGCTGAGCGCAAACGCAAAAAATCGGCTGCTGTCAAGCGTCATCACAAGCGCCTGCGCAGTCAGATGCTGCCGAAGAAAAAGTACTGATTCCTACGTCTGGCCGCTGCGTGCGGGGCTTGTCCGCGTGTGGATGGCCGGCGGTTTTGATGTGCTTTGTGGCCGGGGGCTTTGGCTTTCCTGGCCGGTTTTGTCTGAACAACGCATTGGCCGGTCCTTTCGGGCGTACGTTCTTGCAGGCGATGCCATGCTGAGGGTACGGCTGTCGGATCTGCCTCCCGGGAACTGGGGAGGCAATCGAAGGGATCGGGATGCGCTGTCCAGACTTGGGGTCCGATGATCCGTTCGTTTTGCGTGGGCAGACGTTCGGCCCGGATATCTCACGGCTTTTTGCCAATGCTGCCCCGATGAGGCCGGCACGTTCCGGGTTCTCGGTGTCGGCAGGAATGATCCGGCAGCCGGGTCATGCGCGTTCAGCAGGGGCTGATCTCGGGTATATCCACCAGGGGGTCGAGCCGTGGAAACCATGAAGGGGCCGGTTGCGCCGAGGCGTGCGGTCTGTCTGCATGGTGTGCCACGACATGGGCTTTCTGGGATCGAAAGGCACCGATGATGCAGAACAACAGCCCATCGACACCTCCATCCATTCGCCGGTGCGGCGCCTGTTCGATGGCCTGCGGCACGGTGAGGCGGATGTGGGGTGTTCGTCTTTTTTCGTCCTTTGTCTTTCGTCATCCGCGTCCATCACGGGGAGTTTCGATTCATGGAGCAGACAAACAACCAGGCGCCCGTCGCTTCGGCCGGGCAATCGACGCTCAAGGCACGTATCGATGCCGACATGAAGGATGCCATGCGTGCACGCGAGCGGGAGCGGGTGGGAGCATTGCGTCTGCTGCTGGCAGCCGTCAAGCAGAAGGAAGTGGACGAGCGGATCACGCTCGATGATGCCCAGGTACTGGCCATCATCGAAAAGTTGGTCAAGCAGCGCCGTGATTCGATCGAACAGTTCGAGAAGGCCGGTCGTACCGAGCTGGCCGAGCAGGAACGCACCGAGTTGGCGGTGCTCGATGCCTATCGGCCGGCACAGGCCAGCCCGGAGCAGATCGACGTGGTGGTGCAGGCCGCCATTTCCGAAAGCGGCGCCAGTGGCATGGCCGACATGGGCAAGGTGATGGCCATCGTCAAGGCCAGACTGGCCGGTCAGGCCGATCTCGCAGCCGTGTCCGCAAGGGTGCGCTCCAGGCTGTCGGCCTGAGATATATTTGGCGCAAGCCATGCATCGATGGCGGTCGACGCTTTGCATCCCGGGTGTCAGGGTGTCGGAGGCATTGTCCGGCGGTTTGCCGTCGAAGTCTGAAGCCTGGTGGTGATACTGAAGCGGCTCGGCTTTCTGCCCGATCTGATCGAGTGATCGCGGAGAGTCGGGGCGCAGGGCGCGTGCAGCATGCACAGCGATCCGCGTGCAGGGGGTACGGCGTGATGGCGTGCGGCATGTCACTGGCTGCAGGCCAGTTGCGCCCGGCTTTCGTTGGCGAGGCCCGGTGCTCGGGCCCGACTGATTTCCAACTTGGGGTGTTCTCCGCCCGGGGTGTTGGCACTTGATCCCGCAATCTTTCATTCAGGAGCTGCTCGACCGCGTCGATATCGCCGATGTGGTGGGCAAGGCTGTCAAGCTGAGAAAGGCGGGGGCCAACCTGCATGGGTTGTGCCCGTTCCATAATGAAAAGACGCCGTCTTTCACGGTCTCGCCTGCCAAGCAGTTCTATCACTGTTTTGGCTGTGGCGCCCATGGCTCGGCCATCACCTTCCTGATGGAGCACCACGGACTCGGCTTCGTGGACGCGGTGAAGGAGCTGGCGGCCGATGTGGGTTTGAGCGTGCCACAGGAAAGAGGGCCGGGGACCGAGGCCAGTGCCGAAGCAACGCGCCGGAGCCTGACGCTGAGCCAGTGGCTGGATCAGGCCGCCGCCTATTATCGTCAGCGACTGAAAGAAACGCCGGCGGCCATCGCCTATCTGAAGAAGCGTGGACTGACCGGTGAAATCGCCCGCCATTTCGGGCTGGGTTATGCGCCGGCGGGCTGGCGCAACCTCGATGGTGTTCTGCCGGATTATGCCGCCGCCGAGGCCGAGGAATGCGGTCTGGTGATCAAGGGCGAGGACGGCAGGCGTTATGACCGCTTTCGCGAGCGGGTGCTGTTTCCGATCCGCAATATGCGTGGGCGGGTGATCGGCTTTGGCGGGCGGCTGATGGGCCCGGGTGAGCCGAAGTATCTGAATTCGCCCGAGGGGCCGCTGTTTTCGAAGCGCCACGAACTCTATGGGCTGTTCGAGGCCCGCGAGGCCATCCGCAGCCAGCGTCGTGTGCTGGTCGTGGAAGGCTATATGGATGTGGTGACGCTGCATCAGCATGGTTGCCGCTACGCGGTGGCCACGCTGGGCACGGCGACGACCGCGGCCCATCTGGGCAAGTTGATGCGTCTGTCCGACCGGATCGTATTCAGCTTCGATGGCGATGCGGCGGGGCGCAAGGCGGCCTGGCGGGCCTTGGAAAACGCCTTGCCGTTGCTGTCGGACACGAAGCGGCTGGAGTTTCTGTTCCTGCCTCCCGAGCACGATCCAGATTCTTATGTGCAGGCCCATGGGCTGGAAGCTTTCGAGAAGCAGGTGGACGAGGCCCTGCCACTGTCGACCTTCTTGCTGCGGGAGCTGAGCAGCCGGGGCGATTCCGGCACGCCCGAAGGACGGGCGCGGATGCAGGCGGATTTGAAGCCCCTGGTTGCACAGATGCCCGAGATCGCGTTGCGTACACAGATCGTGCTGGAGATGGCTTCCAGGCTGGGTGTGCCTTCGGAAGATCTGTTTGCCTATTGCGGTATCGGTGCCCGCTCGTCATCGTCACGGCGGCCTGCGGCCAATTGGCAGGAGCAGGGCGGCGTGCGAGGGCCGGCCGACGGACGGTCCCACTCGGTGGGCGACGGCTGGCGCAGCCGGGGTGGGCCGCGTCAGGATTCGGTCAGCTTTGCCGGACAGGGCAGGGGCGGCGGAGATTGGGGCGGCCGTGGGCGTGACGGACGTGATCGGGGGCTACCACCGGGCATCCTACCCGAGCGGGTCCGGCGGATGCCGCCGACGCTTCAGCAGCATGTCTGCCTGTTGTTGGCCTATTATCCGGCGCTGGCCCATGAGGCGGTGGACAATGCCGAGATGCTGCCGGCGGCTTTGCTGCGGTGGCGCGAGCAGTTGGCAGCGCTGCCCTGGGAAGTGGATTTTGCCGGCGTGATGGCCGATGCCCGCGAACGGGCACCGGAAATGGCCCGTTTCATCGAGAATCTGGATGCCAGGGATGCCGGTGTGCTGGCCACGATGACGCCCGAGGCGGCCGCCGCGGCCTATCAGGATGCATTGCGCCGGCTGACGCTGGCTGGTGCCAAGCAGGAAAGTGTGAGACTGGTGGCCGAGGGGCTTGATAAACCCGGGGTGCAGACACGATATAAGGAAGTGGAGGCGTTGAAGCAACGCCTGACACAGGAATTGGAGGGCGATAAGCAAGCACTGTCAGACAACATGCGTGGCTGATATGATAGAAAATTCTTCGGAGCGTGTTTTGCACTCGATCACACCCGTGTCGTCGCCGGAGCGACGTGATGACGGGGTGACGCGCTCCGGGAACGTTTCGGCAACGGCAGATGGCGAAGCGGCGGCAGGGGACCGGCGGTGTCTTCCATACGAGAGAGCGACAAAGAGCCCCAAAGGGTGATGTCGACATGGATCAGAGGATCAGCGAAGACCGGCCCATCCCAGGCGACTGCAGGCAAGTAGGGCGAAATCATTCGGCGCTGCCATGGGGCGTGCGCATCACAACGGCATGATCGGCCAGGGCGCCGGCAGGCATCGTCCCGTCCAAGGGACGTGGGCCTCCGGTGTCGACACGGCCCGATCGGGCGAAGCAGGAAAAATACACGTGGCAAAAAACTCAGCACAGACGAAAGCACAGGACGAGACCGACGTGTCGGACAATGAATCGACGCCTGTCGTCGAGGAGAAAGAGGCCAAGAAGACCCGGGCCAAGTCGACCAGGAGCGCAGCCAAGACCAAGAAGGCCGATGGCACGGCCAAAAAGCCGGGCCGAAAGGCTGCCGGTGGCGCCAAGAAGAAGTCCGCCAAGACCGAAGTCATGGATGAGGACGATGGTTTCGATTCGGGCGAAGACTTCGATGTGATGTCTTCGGACGATGGTGACGATCCGGACATCGACACGGAAGACAACGGTGAAGACGTGGCAGCGGCGCCCAAGGGACGTGGCCGCGACAAGCGTTCGCGCGAAAAGGCGCTGATCAAGGAAGCGCTGGCCAGCGTGAAGCAGGGCGTGACCGAAGAAGAGATGGAAGCGCGGCGCTCGCGCCTGAAACAGCTGATCAAGCTGGGCAAGGAGCGGGGCTTCGTCACCTATGCCGAAATCAACGACCACCTGCCCGAAGGGCTGACCGAAGTCGAAGCGATCGACTCGATGATCGGCACTTTCAGCGACATGGGCATTTCGGTCTACGAGCAGGCACCGGACTCGGATTCGCTGCTGCTCAACGACCGCACCGTCACCTCGTCCGATGATGACACCGAGGAAGAAGCCGAAGCCGCGCTGTCGTCGGTCGATTCCGAATTCGGCCGCACCACCGACCCGGTCCGCATGTATATGCGTGAAATGGGTTCGGTCGAGCTGTTGACTCGCGAGGGCGAGATCGTCATCGCCAAGAAGATCGAAGAAGGTCTGAAAGACATGATGCATGCGATCTCGGCCTGCCCGACGACCATTGCCGAAGTGCTCGAGCAGACCGAGAAGGTACGGGCCCAGCAGCTGCGCATCGACGAGATCGTCGACGGTCTACTGGACCCGGAAGCCGAAGAGGAGCTGTCCTTTGGCCCGGCACGTGCGGATGACGACGATGACGAGGAAAGCGTCACGGCGATGAACAACGCCAAGCTCGAGGAGCTGAAGGAAGAGGCGCTGTCCCGCTTCGATCGTGTGGCGGCTTCTTTCGAGCAGATGCGGCAGTCGCTGGAAACCGAGGGCTACAAGTCCGACAGCTACCTGGCGGCGCAGGAAGCCATCCAGACCGAACTGATGTCGATCCGCTTCACGGCCAAGGTCGTCGAGAAACTGTGCGATATGCTGCGTGCGCAGGTCGATGAGGTTCGCACGGTCGAGCGCACCATCCTCGACATCTGCGTCAACCGTGTCGGCATGGACCGACGGCATTTCATCGAGAGTTTCCCGGGCAATGAAACCAATCTGGCCTGGGTCGAGAACGAGCTGGCCGGTAATCCGCCCTATGCGGATGTGTTGACCCGTGCCATTCCCGACATTCAGGATCTGCAGCAGAAGTTGATCGATTTGCAGATTCGGGTCGTGCTGCCGCTGCCTGATCTGAAGGAGATCAACAAGCGGATGGCGATGGGTGAGATGAAGGCGCGCAAGGCCAAGCGCGAGATGACCGAGGCCAACCTGCGTCTGGTGATTTCGATCGCCAAGAAGTACACCAACCGTGGTTTGCAGTTCCTCGATCTGATCCAGGAAGGCAATGTCGGTCTGATGAAGGCTGTCGACAAGTTCGAGTTCCGCCGTGGCTTCAAGTTCTCGACCTATGCCACCTGGTGGATTCGGCAGGCCATCACCCGGTCTATCGCCGATCAGGCGCGCACCATCCGTATTCCGGTGCACATGATCGAAACGATCAACAAGATGAACCGGATCAGCCGGCAGATTCTGCAGGAAACCGGGCAGGAGCCGGATCCGGCGACGCTGGCCGAGAAGATGGACATGCCGGAAGAAAAGATCCGCAAGATTCTGAAGATTGCCAAGGAACCGATTTCTATGGAGACGCCGATCGGCGATGACGACGATTCGCACCTGGGCGATTTCATCGAGGACACCACCACGCTGGCGCCCTCGGATGCGGCGCTGCATGATTCGATGCGCGATGTCGTGAAGGAAGTGTTGGATTCGCTGACTCCGCGCGAAGCCAAGGTGCTGCGCATGCGCTTCGGCGTCGAGATGAGCACCGACCACACGCTGGAAGAGGTCGGCAAGCAGTTCGACGTGACCCGCGAGCGGATCCGGCAAATAGAGGCCAAGGCCTTGCGCAAGTTACGCCATCCCAGCCGCGCCGACAAGCTCAAGAGCTTCCTGGAAGGGCAGTGAGGCCGGACATCGTGCCGTGCCGCGTTGTTGCTCTGCAGCCAGCGCCGGGGCGGCACAGTGGCCCTCGACATCGCTCTGCCGTCGTCTTTCGGACACCGGCGGACCATGGGACTCCCGTTGAAGTCACCGCCTGAGGTCGACCGTACACTTCGGACTGCCCGCTTCGGACTGCTCGCTTGTCCCTCGGCGAGCGCATCCGGAGGGATCGACTACCGCCATCCGGCAGCACATCGGGTGGCCATCCAACCCCTGGTATCGGGTTCGCCCGACCGGGGGTTTTCTTGTGCGCCCAGCATGGGCGGACACCTGGAGGTGAAAGTCCTCCCACAAGCTGATCACGGTGAGTGAAGCGAAGCGCAACTGCATGCGGGCGACCAAATGTGGGGAGCAAGCGTGGAGCATAAACTGCGAGCCGATGGACGAGAACCGGATACGAGGCACTGCCGAGCAGGGCGAGCGGGCATGAAACCGCAAAGCGCTCGTGATCAAGGCGAAGCGGTGTAAATCCGGCGGTTGTGCAGTGAAGGTGTGCGTTCTTACCTGGGGAGACCTCGCCTCGATCCTGAAAGGGTAACGGCGTCGAGCCGGAGCGAGGAGTCAGCAGAGGTCGTAGTAGCCGACAGCAGTCGGCGAAGGACCGAACGAGAAGGAGTACCACTTGGCATGAGGATGCAAGGCGTAGGGGCTCAGATGTCTGCGAAGGCAGAGCGGCCCCGTGTAGCGGAGGGTGAAGCCCGAGGCGAGCGGGGACGTGAGCAAACGGCTTGCCCGCCTCATGAGGATGAGGATACAGGGTCGGCGTTGCTGGATGCGATGCTGACGAGAGCGAACATGCTGCAAGCGTGGAAGCAGGTTCGTGCCAACAAGGGTGCAGCGGGCGTGGACGGACTGGACATTGATCAGACGGCCCGAGCGCTGCTGAACACCTGGCCGGACATACGCGAATGACTGCAACGGGGGGGCGTATCGGCCCAGTCCGGTACGACGGGTGTTGATCCCGAAACCGACGGGAGGCGAGCGGGAGCTGGGCATTCCGATGGTGATGGATCGGCTGATCCAGCAGGCACTGCTGCAAGTGCTGCAACCGATCCTCGATCCGGGCTTCAGTGCGCACAGCTATGGTTTTCGGCCTGGGCGCAGTGCGCATCAGGCGGTGCTGGCCGCACAGTCAGTCGTGCAGGCGGGCAGGAAGATCGTGGTGGATGTGGAGCTGGAGAAATTCTTCGATCGGGTCAATCACGACATTCTGATCGATCGGCTGCGCAGACGCATTCCGGATCCGGCGGTGATCCGTCTGGTACGGGCGTATCTGAACAGCGGCATCATGGATGGCGGATTGGTCAGTGCGAGACAGGAGGGCACGCCGCAAGGAGCTCCGCTGTGGCCACTGCTGGCCAACGTGATGCTGGACGAAGTGGACAAGGCGCTGGAGCTTCAGGCAACGGATACGCTCGTTGACACGGCGTTCAGGCGGTCGAAGCCTGCAACAGGTGGTGGATCGGTTACGCATCTACCTGCTGGGCTGGAAGAACTACTTTGGGTTGGCGCAGACATCAGGCGTCTGGCAGAAGCTGGACGAGTGGATACGCCATCGATTGCGGTGCATTCAGCTGAAGCAGTGGAAACGTGGCAAGACGATCTACCGAGAGCTGCTGGCGCTGGGCGCTCCGGCCTGGCTGGCGCAGAAAGTGGCGGCCAACAGCCGGCGGTGGTGGCGCAACAGCGGCAAGTCGCTCAATGGCGTGCTGACCACCAGTGGCCGTGGCTTTCCGTTCGTGCCGATACGGCCGCTGACCATCAGTAATCGATGCGCGGCCGCTCATCCTGCCGCCGTTGCCAAGCGACGGATGCTTACCCAGACTCTGTGTTCTGTCGGGCTTCATTGTCCTGGATGCGGAGCGTATGAAAGCGGCACACAGACCCATTGCGGGCTTCACCCTTGTCGAGATGCTCGTCGTGATGGCGATCTTCGGTATCGTCGCGGCTATTGCTGCACCCAGTTTCCGGGACTACGCACTGCGCCGCTCGATCGCGGTGCAGGTCAGTGATCTGGCCGGCGCTTTGCGTCTGGCGCGTTCGGAGGCACTGAAAAGAGGCAAGGAAGTGTCGTTGTGTCCGAGCCAGAACACGCATGTCATCAAGCCATCCTGCAATGCGGAGGCAACGAACTGGGGGCAGGGCTATCTGGTGTTCGTCGGCAGTGTCGACCGAAATGATCAGTTCCTGCGTGCGCAGCAGCCCTATGGTTCCGGCGGCAGCATCACGGCCAATGTCAAAGGTGCGATCCGCTTCAATGGCAATGGGGTATTGCGCAGCGGTGGGGCGCGTCAGTTCACCTTTACGCCGCCCTTGAATGCGAACGACAGATCCTACAAGAGTCTCACACACACCGTTTGTCTGACGTCCAATGGCGTGCTGTTGCCGGGCAGCTGCTCATGACCCGTCCTGCTCGATGGTGTCTTCTCATGACTGAAAGGGGGGCTGATCCAATGCAGAAACCACACAGGCCGACGGGCAAAACATGCTGCTGCGCGCGGGCAAATGACGTCTCCGGCCGTCAGCGGGGCTCGAGCATGATCGAGGTGTTGGTGGCGGTCGTGTTGCTGTCGGTTGGCATGCTGTCGATGTTGTGGGCGCAATCGAAGTCGATGCAATATGAGCGCAGCGCCGAGCTGCGGGGCATTGCTTTGCAGTTGAGTGCTGCGCTTTCGGACCGGATCAGAGCCAACTCGGGTGCTGCGGCAAGCTATGCATTCACCGTGGCCTACGACGCTAACAGAAACATCCCCGCAGCAGGCACCAATTGCAACACGACCGTCTGTACGCCTGAACAGATGGCTGCTTTCGATCTGAGCGAACTGCGCCGTTCCATTCGCAACAGTCTGCCAGGGGGGGATTTCTATGTCGAAAACCTGGGGCAGGGACGAATGAACATCTGGGCACTCTGGCTGCAGCCGGTCAGCTCTGCCGGTTCGGAAGATGATGAAGACCCGAACATTTCATTTTCGTCGATGTGTCCGCAGGGGATCGGCCGGCCGACGATCGTTCCGCAGTGCATGCCTTTGGGAGTGATGTTGTGAAACGCGAAATCATGCGCAAACGAGCTCGCGACGCCGTCGGAATCGCATTGCGCCCGTGTGACGGTGCAGAAGGCGGCAGGGGCAGCAGGCGCCGGGAATTCCCGCTTGCTGCCCGTGATCTTTGCGCGCCCCGAACTCCTGGGCGCTCGGGCGCCGTACAACAGGGCTTTTCGATGATCGAGATGATCATCTCGGTGGCGATCGGCCTGGTGGTGACCGGGGCGGTGCTTTACACGGTGACCGGTGCCACGGCTTCGGGGCGCAAGCAGGACGTGCAGGCCCGTATGCACGACATGGGCCAGATGGCATTGAACCAGCTGACCGAACACGCCCGTATGGCGGGTTTCTGGATGCCACCATCGGAAGTGACGGCGGGGGACGCGCTGCTGGACAATGAACTGCCGATACGGGGGTGCGATGGCGGATTCGAGGATGTCGGTGCCGCATGGAATGCACTGAAGTGCCGGGGGGCGACCGGCACCCGGTCCAGTGATGGTCTGGCCCTGCGCTTTCAGGTGCAGGAAGGTGGGCGGAACTGGGATTGTGCGGGTAACGATATCCTCAACGCATCGATGTTGGCCGAAGCACAGGCAGCGGCGCAACGCAACAACAAGACGGCTCCCAATGTCACGGCCCAGGAAGTCATCGAAGAGCGTTACTTCGTGGCCGACGCAGCAACCGGCAATCCGGGGCTGTTCTGTCGCTCGAGTGCCCAGGCCGCCGGCGATCGTGCCGAGCAGATCGTCGACAACGTCGAGCAGTTCCGCGTGCGTTACGGGTTGTCGCCGCTGAATGCTGAAACAAACACCCACAACTCCATCTTCGATCTGCGTTCGATCGAGGGGCGGACGGCACGTTATGTTTCGGCAAGTGCATTGACGACGAACTGTTCGTCGTCCAATCGGGTGGCGGACAGTTGGTGTTCGGTGAACAGCGTGCGCATCTGTGTGGTGTTGCGCAGTGAAGACAATGCAGTCGATCAGCCCAATGCGCCTTATGTCGATTGCGACGGCCATGTACAGACACAGAACGACCGCCGGTTTCGCCAGGCCTTTTCGACCACGGTCGCCATTCGGAACAGGATTTCGACACCATGAAGTATGATGACGCAGCCAAATTCATGGCATCGCAGGATCAACGGGGTGTGGTGATGTTGATGACCCTGATTCTGCTGGCCGTGATGGCGATGGGGACGGCCATGGCCGTCAAAGTATCGATGAATACCGATATGGTGGCTCATAACCTACGCAACAGGCAGTTGGCCTTTCAGGCAGCGGAAATGGCCTTGCGCCATTGTGAAACCATGATCACAGACAATCCGGCCGGTACCTTGATGATCGCCGGAGAACTGTCGAGTTCGAAAGTGATTCCCAGAAATGAATGGCTGGACGAATCGCTTTGGAAGGACTACAAACACGAAGTGTCTCTGAACACGCTGGGCATGCCGAATACGGTGCGTGTCGCACCGCAGTGCATGATTCGGCATTTCACCATCGATGAATGGCGCGAGATCAATCCGCCTGTGGCCGGCTCCGTGACGGCCGAGTCGCGTGGATTCGATGCCAATCATCTCGTGTTCTATCGGATCACTGCCAGGGGGTTCAGCCCGGATTATCGGGCGGCCCCCGCGTTGAGTAGCGGAAACGGCTGGGATTACCAGAACACTCGTGGTTCCGAAGTGCGTTTGCAATCCATGATCCGGAGCATTCAATGAACGGCGGGACAGCACAGAAAGGCGACAAGGTGATGAAGGTGCGTGGTTTCACATTGATCGAAGTGATGGTGACACTGGTGATCGTCGGTATTCTGTCGGCCATCGCGGTACCTTCGTACTTCGAGTACGTCAGGCGGGCCAATCGTGCCGAGATGCAGGCGATCATGATGGAGGCAGCGCAATATCTACAGCGTTTCTATACCGTCAACAATGCCTACGACAAGGATCGGAACGGTAAAGCATTCGAGCTGCCGGATTCGCTCAAGAAATCTCCCCGACAGGGAACCGCACGATACCGTCTCACGATCGATGCGCAACCCCATGCCTATATTCTCACGGCAGTGCCGGTATCAGGTTACAAGGAGCCCTGTGGTCAGTTCAAGATGAGCAATACCGGCAGAAAGTACTTGTACGGTGCCCAGGCAGGCAACACGATTCAGAGCTGCTGGCGCTGAGATATCGTCGAGAACCCCGTTTTGGCTTTGCACTCAATCTTTGCACTCAATGCCTGCCTTGGCAGGTTTCGATCCAACCGTGTTCAGCTTTCCGAGATCATGATTCCGTTCAAACAGCAGCGTTCCGACCGTGCTTTTGCGCCGCGATCGATCGGGTTACACGTTCAGCGTGCGTTGTTTCTGGTGTCCTGTGCCGCGACGGCCTCTGCCACGCACGCCGGAATCGCCCAACAGTCGCTGATCGTCAAGGATCCGATTGCCGTCGAACCCAACATCATATTCACACTCGATGACTCGGGTTCGATGGCGTACAACTTCGTGCCCGATGAGGACCTGGGGTCAGAGTCGTTCGCCTTTCACCCGAAAGAGCCGAGGCGGTACTACTTTCATGCCCAAGGGGTACTGGCCACCACCGACAACAACGTGCTGGGGGCACGTCGCCGGGCATACAAGATCAATCAGATCTACTACAACCCGGAAATCCTGTATCGGCCTTGGGTGAATCCAGATTTCAGACCAGGTGTGGACCCGGAGACGAGCCGTTACCTGGCGAATGCCGATCCCAAGGCAGCCTATTTCCATCTGGGCTTTCCCAGTGTGGAGGAACTGCGTCGGCTGGTGCCGAACCAGACTGTTCGTGATGGTGGCTTTCAGGAAAATGGGAAGTACATTCGCAATCTGAGAGTCGATCTGACCGGGGTGCAGCCACGCGGTGATCTGGAGATCTGTCGTGAGTCACAGCCGTCGGCCAGCGCCGCGGGCAGAAGCTGCCCCGACGATACTTCGATCAGGAGCATCATGCCGGCCACCTGGTACGAGTTCATCGGGCCGGAGAATCCGACCGAGGCCGACAAGAACAATATTGCGTACTACCGACGGTATTCCATCCATGAGATGGCTGAAGGAAGTACGGTCCAGCGCGGCAAAGAACGTACCGACTGCGCGCGAGGCAGTGATGCGAACACCCGTCTCTGCACGAAGGCACAGGAGTACCAGAATTTTGCCAACTGGTATCAGTACCATCGCACCCGCATGCATGTGGCCATTGCGGCGGTGGGGCAGGCCTTCATGACGTTGCCCGAGGAAGTCCGGGTCGGCTACGGACGCATCAACAACACTTACAACAACGATATCGATGGTAAGCGGCACACCGTGATCGAGCGTGGTGTCAGAAGTTTCAAGGGCAAAGACCGTAAGGATTTCTTCAGCTGGCTCAACGGTAACATCGGTTCCGGTGCCACGCCGTTGCTCAACGCTACCAACGTGGTGGGCAAGTATTTCGAGCGTGAGGACGATGGTGGTCCGTGGTCCAATGATCCCGCCAAACGATCGAAGAGCAAACCGCTGAGCTGCCGGCGTTCTTATCATGTGCTGATGACCGACGGTCAGTACAACGATCAGGACCCGACCAGATTCAATCTGGAAGCCGACAATGTCATTGGACCAGTCATTACCGGCCCCGATGGGCAGACCTTCCAGTACAAACCGGAGCGGCCCTTTGCCAGCGCGACCAAAGGTACGCTGGCGGACTATGCCATGCATTTCTGGAATCGTGATCTGCAGCCGAAGCTGACCAACGACGTATCGGACAGTTCCAGTCCGGCATTCTGGCAACATCTCACGATGTACACGCTGAGCTTCGGTGTCGAGGGCAGTCTGAGCGCACCCGAAGACCTGGAGGCGATCAAGGCCGGCACGAAGAGCTGGCCCTCGACGATCGAGCCCAACTCCGCCCAGACGATCGATGACCTGTGGCATGCCGCGGTCAACACCCGGGGCGAGTATGTGAACGTGCGTGACGGCACGGGCTTCATGTCGCAGATTCAGCGGATGCTCGAGGCCATTCTCGGTCGAAAGGGCAGCACTGCGGGGGTGACCGTCAATTCGCAGGCATTGCAGGCCGGCAACATCAAGTTCGTTCCATCGTTCGTGACCAAGCAATGGACCGGCAACTTGGAGGCCTATGAGCTGGATGCCGATGGTGCCGAAGTGGACAAGTTGTGGGATGCCAACGAAAAGCTGCCCGATCCCGCGCTGCGCCGGCTGTTCGTGGGCACCGGGGAGGCGACCGGCGCCAGGAGTGCGAGTTTCAACTGGGGCAACCATTTGCCCAGCGCGCTCAGAACGTCCCTGTTGACGAGCGCCGGTCTGAACGCCAGTCAGGGGGCCTTGTTGATCGATTATCTGCGGGGTGACAAGACGCAGGATGCCGCGCTTTTCCGCGGGAGGGAAATCCGCAGCCGCATCGGGCATATCGTGAACTCTCCCCCCGTGTACGTCGGCGCCGAGATCGACCGCGGCTATCGTTTCCTACCGGAAACACTTGGCGGCAAGAACACCGGAGCCAGTGCCTACAAAAAGTATCTGAGCCGCAAGAAAGCCGGCACCACTCGGCCGGGCACCGTCTTCATCGGTAGCAATGACGGAATCTTGCACGCTTTCGACGCGAAGACCGGTGTCGAAACCTATGGTTTCATTCCCCATGCCGTTGCCAGCGAGATGGCACGCTCATCCAGAAAGGACTATTCGGTCCGTTTCCTGATGGATGGGCCGCTGATCGAACGTGATGCTTACTGGGACAACGAATGGCACAACGTGCTGGTGGGTACCACCGGTGCGGGGCCGCGATCGGTGTTCGCCCTGAATGTCGACGATACGCGGCAGGATTCACTGGATCAGAACACCGTGCTGTGGGAGCTGGACGCCATCAAACAGCCCGAGCTGGGGCATGTGCTGGCCGCTCCCGAAGTCGGGATCACCCGTGACGGCCGCTGGGTGGCTGTGTTCGGCAACGGCTACGAAAGCAAGTCCTTCCGTGCGCAGCTCTTCGTGGTGGATCTGAAGACAGGCGACGTGCTGGCCCGGCTGGATGCCGACAAGGGCAAGCAGCGTTCGGCGACACGGCCCAATGGCCTGGGCGGGGTGACTCTGGTCAGGGATGGCAATCAGGTGATCACTGCAGCCTATGCGGGCGATTTGCAAGGCAATCTGTGGAAGTTCGATCTCTCGTCTGAACGGGTTTCCGACTGGAAAGTGGCCTTGGACGGCAAGCCACTTTTCAACACGGCGAACTCTGCCGGCAAGGCACGTCCGATCAGCGCGGCACCGGCGGTGGTGACCCATCCGTTGGGTGGGGCGATGGTGCTCTTCGGAACCGGCAAGCTGTTCGATGAGGGCGATCAGAACACCAAGGATGTGGAATCCGTCTATGGTGTCTGGGACAAGGCACGCCTGCAGACCGGTATCGATGGCAGGATGAGCTGGGTCGATGAGGAAGTCGTGACGGCCGACAGGATTCGGGACAACCGTGCGACGCTGATCCTGGGCGGTCAGTATGCAACCATCGATGCCTCGGTGCCGGATTGGACGCAAGAGCGCGGCTGGCGTCTGCCTCTGACGATGTTGCTGGTCGGGGGACAGCGTTCGATCCTGCCGCCGCAGATGGTGACCGGCCTTGCTCTGTTCGAGACGATGAGTCCGGTGCTCTCGACCGAAGAAGCCGACAATGCGTGCCGCAGGAAGATCAACACGCCCGGATTCAATCTGCTGCTCGATCCTTTGTCCGGTGCCATGACCCGGAAGGCGGTGGTCGACACCGACAGGAACCGGATCATCAACGAGAACGACACGGCCGTCGGCGGCTGGTCCGTCAATGACTGGACGGGGCGTTCGGTGGTGCTCACGCAGCCGCCGGCCCCGCCGTGTACCTCGGGCAACTGCACGCAGACTTCCTCTGCGCGGGGAACCTGTGGGCCGGGTACGCTGCGGAACAGTCTGCAGAATGTCGGTGCCGACGAAACCCTGTGTGTGGACGTTCCCGGGCCTTCGCGCTGGTGGTGGCGTGAGCTGTCGGTTCCCGACAGAACCTATGAGCCGGGAGGGGCCTGATTCGGGAACGGAAGGCGGAAGCTTTCGCCGCTTCGCACTGGTGATGGGGCAGCCTTCGGGCTGCCCTTTCACGTTCCGGGGATATGGCATATCAGCCCATGCCCGCTGACTGCGGGGCAGGGCCAATGTCTGCCAGGCGGCATCGGCTGATGCCCCAGTTTTTCTGGACACCGGCAGCCGGCGGCGTTTCTGGCCGGGGGGCCCATGCGACGAGCACGCCCTCGAGAAACTTTGGATCGACGGAGATCGGGCGGCTGATGATGGCTACGTTCAAACAGCCGAATACCGCCTGCCAGTCCGGGCTGTGCCTGCTATTCGTGCAGGCCCGAAGCAGCGACCGCTTCGCGGGAGAAACAGCTCAGGGGTGGGTGTTCGAAAAGGTATCGCAGCGTGCCACCGAGCCGGATTCGTAGCCGATCTTGAACCAGGCCAGACGCTGTTGCGAGCTGCCGTGGGTGAAGCTTTCCTGATGGACGTGGCCACCGCTGCGGCGCTGGATGTTGTCGTCACCGACGGCGGCCGCGGCATTCATGGCTTCCTGGATGTCGTCGGGGTCGAACCAGTTGCGTGCCTGCTGGGAGTGGTGCGCCCAGATACCGGCATAGCAATCGGCCTGCAGTTCGAGACGCACCGACAGTGCGTTGTATCGGGCTTCGCTCATCTGGCGGCGGGCCTGTTCGAGCTGTTGCAGGGTGCCGGTCAGATTCTGTACGTGGTGGCCCACTTCGTGGGCGATGACATAGGCTTCGGCCGTGTCGCCAGCTGCGCCCAGCTGTTGCTGCAGCACCCGGAAGAAGGACAGGTCGATGTAGATCTTTCGGTCGGCCGGGCAATAGAAGGGGCCGGCGCCGGCATGGCCCATACCGCAGGAAGTCGGAGTGGCGTTGGTGAACAGTGTCAGGGTGGGCGGGGTATAGGTGCGGCCCGCCTTCTGGAAGATCGGCTGCCAGACGTCTTCGGTGCTGGCCAGCACGACCGAGACGAAACGCCTGGCGTCGTCGTTTCCGGCGCTGGACGAAGTGGGTACGTTGGATTGGGTGTAGCCGGCCTGCGGGCCTACACCGAGGTTGCCGCCTTCGAGTATGCCGAGTAGCGTCAGCGGGTTGATACCCAGCAGCCAGCCGCCGATCAGGATGACGACCAGGGTGCCGAGACCGAGGCGGCCGCCACCGAGCGGAAGACCTCCACCACCGCTGCTTCGTCCACGGCGGTCTTCGACATTGCTGCTTTCACGTTCGTTCTGCCAACGCATGGGTTTGGTTTCCTGAGGAGAGATACAGGGAGAGTGGCGCTATTGTGTGGCGTCCATTTTGGCCGCGCCAAGTGCAAAAAAGGGGAGACGATGGTTTTTGGTTTTCTATTTGTTGCATAAGTTGCCAAAGAACACGTTTTGATCTGTAATGTGCACCGACTTCCTATGTGGCCCAATCGACTTTATCCGCTGTGCTTTTGTTTGGAACCGTTTGCTTGGCCCCTTGGCGCCGGTGTCGGGACGATCTCGATTCGTGCCATGAACGAGAAAACCGCCCGGATCGGGGGGCTCCCCGCACGGCAGCTGCCGGTGGGGCTCCATCATGACGATACGCTGTGATTGCGTCTGTCTGCGCGATGGTGGGCGGGATGTGTTGCGGGCGCTCTCACTGGACATCCCCAGTGGCTCGCCGCTGGTGATAGTCGGGCCGGCAGGCGCCGGCAAGTCGGCGCTGTTCAAGGCGCTGGCCGGCGAGGTGCGGCCACACGCGGGCAGGATGCACATTCATGGCCGCGAGGTGCTGCTCGATGGTGAGCGTTCTTCGCAGGTCTCGCTGGTGACACCGCAGAGCACCAACTATCCCGGTTTTTCGGTCTGGGGCAACATTGCCGTGCCGCTGCGGCTGAGTCAGGCCAAGCGGGTCGAGGAGCAGGTGATCATGCTGGCTCACGATGTCGGCCTGGGTGATTGTCTCGATCTGCGGCCTGACGAGCTGTCGCGGCAGGGGCGCCGGCGCCTGGTGCTGGCGCGGGCGATGGCCAGCCGGCCGGCGCTGTTGCTGCTGGATGATCCGCTCGGCGGCCTGTCGGACATGGAGGCCGGGCTGTTCCTGAACGATCTGCCGGCCATTTGTGCGGCCGCTTGGCAATATGGCATTGCCACGGTACTGGCAAGCCGCAGCAGCACCGTGGCGCTGGCCTTCGGTGGGCCGACGGTGGTGATGGCACAGGGGCGGTGGCTGCAGCAGGAGGCGCATGCCATCGACGTGCTGATGCGGCCGGTATCGCTGAACGTGGCGCGTGTCTTTGGTGATCCGCCGATCAACCTGCTGCGGGCTGCGCTGCTCAATCACACGGTGCTCATCGATCAGGGACCCTCGGTGCCGTTGATTGCGCCGCTGTCACTCGAGGAATCGAGTGTGCTGGTCGGTATCCGTCCGGAGGATCTGCGTCTGCAGGGTGGGTTGGGCGACATGATGCTGCCAGCCCGGGTCGAGCGGATTTCCTGCAGTGTGAATGGTACCCGGCTCGAGTGCCGCGGTCGTGTCGGACCGTTGATCGTGGCCGTGCCGTCGCTGTTTCGCCCTTCGCCAGGCGAGACGATCACGCTGTATGTGGATCCGGGGGCGCTGTATCTGTTCGATGGTGCCGGTACGCTGGTGCAACGGCCGGAAAGGGCTCTGGAGCGCGCCAGCCGGAACCTGCCGCAGCGGGAGGTCGGCAGGGACGAGCAGGACGCCGTGGACGATACGACCATTTTTGCGCTGCGCTGAGGGGGGCGACCGATGGCTTTCTTGCGGGTTTCTTCCCTGGATGCCGGGGGGCGGTCCTGGCTGCCTGGTTGGCTGGGCGGTAGTGCCGGGGTCGGGTTGCGCGATATCGAGCTGATGCTGGATGAAGGCAGCATCTGTACCGTGTTCGGCGCCGCGGGCGCAGGCAAGTCGATGCTGCTGCGTGTGCTGGCCGGGCTGGTGCCGTTGAAGCGTGGGCAGATCGTGCTGGATGGTGTCGATATCACCCGTCTGTCGATGCTCGAGCGGCGGGTTGCGCTTGTGCCGGCCACACCGGTGGTCTATCCGGGGCTGTCGGTCTACGAGAATCTGGCCTTCCCGTTGCGGCGTCTCAAAGCGCCGGAGGAGCAGGTCAAGCGCAAGGTGACCGAGACAGCGTCATTGCTGGGGTTGCTGGATTGTCTGAACTGGCAGGCCGGCCTGCTGTCGCCTTCGACTGCGCAGCGTGTGGCGCTGGGGCGGGTGTTGACGCGTGACGATCTGGGGCTGTTGCTGCTGGACGATGCGATGGAGGTGTTGGATGACGAGGCCCGCTGGCGGGTGGTGGGCTGTCTGCGGCAATTGCAGCGCAGTCGCCGGCTGTGCATCGTGATCAGCACGCTGGGCCAGCCGGATGTGATGGGGCTGGGCGACGAATGGGTGATGCTCGACGGGGGCCGCATTCTGCAGCAGGGCCGTCCTTCCGAGTTTCTGCAGTACCCGCGTCAGTTGGCGGTGGCCCGTCGGTTGGGTGGGCACAATCTCAACGTGGTGCCGGCGCGTTCCGATCAGGGGATCTCGCGCTTTGGGGGGCTGCCCTTGATGCTGCCGGTGCCGCCGCAGCTGGATCTGTGGCTGTCGGAGCTGCAGGGGCAGTTTCCGGCTGGGCGGATCGAACTGGCGATCCGTGCCGAGCACGTGGCGCTGGGGCGCCCCGGGCAAGAGGGTTGTATCGAAGTGGAGCTGGCGCGGATCGAGGACCACGGTACCTGGATGAGGCTACACACCTTTTTGCCGGAGACCGATGTGAGCATCACGGCACAGGTGCCGGTGGAGACCGCGCATGCCTATGATCTGGCGGCGATGGCATATGCACCGGCGGCGGGACGACGTCTGGCGCTGCAGATCGTCAATCGCCACAGTCTATTTTTCGTCGATGGGAGACTGATTCAGTGATGAGTGCTTTGCATCGCGGGCGTTGGTTTCCTGTCTGGCTGGTCGTACCCGGCTCCATCAGTCTGATGGTGCTCTGGTTGCTGCCGTTGGCGATGATGGTGCAACTGGTGCTCGATCTGTCGCCGGAAGCGCTGCGGGGCGGTTATCGGATGCTGATGCATCTGTGGCGGGACGATATCGTGCAGCAGCAGGTGTCGCTGCAAGTGGCGCGGCTGCTGCTGGCCATCGTGCTGGAGGTGTCATTCGGGCTGATGCTGGCGAGGCTGCTGCCGGTGCGGGGGGTGATGGCGGGCGTCTGGTGTGCGGTGCTTGCGCTGGCTCTGCTGACGCCGTCGACCGTGTCCTTCATGGGCTGGCAGTTGCTGCTGGATTTGAACATGGGGCTGGTGTCGACGCTGGACGGCTGGTTCGGTACGGACATGCTGTCCTCGGTGCCGGCCGTTCTGACCAGTGCCGAGGCGGACCGTTGTCTGACGCTGTACTTGCTGCGCGATCTCTGGCAGTGGGTGCCGCTGTTTGCCCTGCTGTGCTATGCGCGTCTGCGCTCGATCGAGCGGGTACGCTATCAGGCGGTGCGCTTCGACGGCGGTACGGGTTGGCATGCCTTCGAGTTGCTCGAGTGGCCGCTGGTTCGGCGGGTACTGGCGCTGGGCGTGCTGTTTCGGTTGTTGGCCGGTGTGATGGTCGACGTCGATCTGTTCAACATCCTGGTCACCGGCGAGGATGGGGCATTGGCCGCCATGGTCTCCGACCGGGAGGCCATGCAGGCGATGGTGGCCGTACCGGGGCAGGCGCCCCTGTCGTGGTTGCTGCCGACATTGCTGTCATCGGCCGATCACATCGGTCCGGCCGCCGTGCCGGTACTCGGCATGTACATGGCGGTTGGCCAGGCGGTGCTGGTGTTGCCGCTGATGGTGGCCATGCTGGTGCTGGTCGGCCGCAGCCCTCGCGTGATACAGAACCAGGCGGCATGGGTCGACGAGACCCGGAGCGGGCCACGCTTCGGCCGTCTGCCCTCGGGGGCGATGTCCAGCCTGGGCCGCTGGCTGGTTCTGGTCCTGTATTTTGCATTCACTTTGTTGCCCCTGCTTTGGCTGGCCGGGCTGGCGTTGTCGATCGAGTCGCCGGACACGGGTGAACGGGGCATCGGCTTTCGGCATTTCGTGGCCGTGATGGAGGACCCCGTCTGGCGCATCGGTTTGGCACGGACCATGGCGCGTGCCGTCGTCACGGCACTCATCGCCGTGCTGCTGGCCTTGCCGATGGCCTATTCATGGTCGCGCCGGATGCTGGCTGGTGATCGGCTGATGGCCACGCTGATGCTGATCGGCATGATGATGCCGGCGGTGGTGCTGGCCCTTCCGATGGTGCAGATCAACGAAGTGCTGGGCTGGCGCGGTATGCCGGCGGCCGTGGGTGTGGCTCACCTGGTCTATGCGGTGCCGGTGGCGGTCTGGATTCTGGTCAGCTGGTTGTCGCGCGTGTCGCCCGGTTTGGATGCGATGGCGATGGCCGATGGCTTCAGTTTCATGCAGTTTCTGTATCGGGTGCTGGTGCCGGCGATTCGTCCGGGCATCTGGGTGGCGCTGCTGGCCTGCTTTCTGATGGGCTGGATGGAGTTCCTGTTTGCCCGGGTGCTGGGTTCGGCAGTCTGGCCGGCGGCCGTGGTGCTGCTGTCCGAATCCGTGGCGGCACTGTCGCCCGATGTGGCAGGCAGGCAGGCAGCCGAGTGGCAAGTGCTGGCAGCCGCAGCCTGGCTGGTTCTGCTGCCGGTGGCGATCATCCTCGGCCTGCTGTGCACTCAGTTGCCGGCCCTGTTGTCGATGATGCGGATGCCGGGCCATGCCCGTTTCGCCGACGCCGATTGAGGGCCCTGTCCCGTGCCCGGCGGCTGGACAGGCTCTCGCCGGGGCGTTTCCAGGCGTTCGAACCGTGGAACGAGCACAGTCCGGGCTTCCGAACGCCTCCCGGCGCTGGGGTACCGGAGCTGCTTCCAAGGTTTGGTCGGCGGAACGGTCGCGGGCGGCCGGGCCCCGCCTGCCCGTGGGCGCCGGGGCCCGTTGCAGCCAGCCAGCCGGGCTGCTTGCGCGCTCGTGAGGGTCAGCGGTTCTTGTTGCGTGCCGAGGCAAAGGCCATGGCCAGCGCACTTTGCGCCGGCTCCGGCCGGCGGCCGCCCCGGTCGCCGGATGAACGGCCCCGGTTGCCGCCGTCGCCACGCGGCCCTTGGCCGCGGGCACCATCGGCACGACCCGTACCACCGCCGTTCTGGGCGCCCGGCGTGTCCGACAGGCGCATGGTCAGCGCGATCCGCTGACGCTTGATGTCCACTTCCAGCACTTTCACTTTCACCAGGTCTCCGGTCTTGACGACTTGGTGCGGATCTTTGACGAAGCGCTCGGACAGTGCCGAGATGTGCACCAGACCATCCTGGTGCACACCGATATCGACGAAGGCACCGAAGTTGGCGACGTTGGTGACGACGCCCTCCAGCGTCATGCCGGGCTGCAAATCCTTCAGGTCCTCGACGCCTTCCTTGAAGGTGGCGGTCTTGAACTCGGGGCGTGGATCGCGACCGGGTTTTTCCAGCTCTTTCAGAATGTCCTGAATGGTCGGCAGGCCGAATTGTTCATCGGTATAGCGCGCCGGGTCCAGCTTGCGGATGACATCCTGTTTGCCGAGCACATCTCCGATGCCCAGTTTCAGGTCGTTGAGCATTTTTTCGACGATCGGATAAGCTTCCGGATGCACCGCCGAAGCGTCGAGCGGATTGTCTCCGCCCTGGATGCGCAGAAAACCGGCCGATTGCTGATAGGCTTTGGCGCCCAGCCGGCTGACGTCCAGCAGTGCCTTGCGGTTGGCAAAGGGACCATTCTGATCACGATGGCGAACGATGTTCTCGGCCAGCGAACGGCCCAGACCGGCAATGCGGGTCAGCAGCGGCACGCTGGCGGTGTTCAGGTCGACGCCGACGCCGTTGACGCAATCCTCGACCACCGCATCCAGCGCCTTGGCCAGCCGGGTCTGGTTCACATCGTGCTGGTACTGGCCGACGCCGA
Source organism: Lautropia sp. (assembly GCA_030530775.1). Lineage (GTDB taxonomy): Bacteria > Pseudomonadota > Gammaproteobacteria > Burkholderiales > Burkholderiaceae_E > Lautropia. The sequence continues at coordinate 99,088 of JAUMUG010000006.1, forward strand.
TCGCCTTCGGCTCGATCTTGACCAGCTCGGCCAGCGGATCCTGCAGGCGGCGGGCAATCGAGATCGCGCCACGCAGACTCACGTCCAGCTCCGGGAACTCGGCGGCAGCCAGTTCAGAGGCCGAATAGACCGAAGCGCCGGCTTCGGAGACCATCGCTTTCGCAATGCGAAGCTCGGGATGGGTGCGTATCAGGTCGGCCACCAGTTTGTCGGTCTCGCGTGAGGCGGTGCCGTTGCCCACGGCCACCAGCGCCACACCATGGCTCGTGCACAGTCTGGCCAGCTGGGCGATCGAGCCGTCCCAGTCATTGCGCGGGGCATGAGGGTAGATGGTGGCGGTGGCCACCAGCTTGCTGGTGTCGTCGACCACGGCCACTTTGACGCCGGTGCGTAGGCCGGGGTCCAGCCCCATCGTGACCTTGCGGCCGGCCGGTGCGGCCAGCAGCAGATCTTTCACGTTCAGACCGAAGACACGGATCGCTTCTTCTTCGGCTTTCTCGCGCAGCGTGGTGATCAGCTCGCTTTCGATCTGCCAGACCAGCTTGATCTGCCAGGTCCAGCGCACAGTCTGCAATAGCCAGGGATCGGCCGGCCGGCCCTGATCGCTGATGCCGGCTTGCGAAGCGATCTGCCGCTCGCACCAGCCCGGGCCTTCGACGCCCTCGATTTCTTCGGGCAACTTGAGGCTCAGCTGGATGATTTCTTCGCGGCGGCCACGCAGCAGCGCCAGTGCCCGGTGCGAAGGGATCTCGGCCAGCGCCTCCTGATAATCGAAATAATCGGCGAACTTGGCGCCGGTTTCGGTCTTGCCGTCGACCACCTTCGAGATCAACACACCTTTTTCCTGCAGGCGCTCGCGCAGTCGACCGACCAGATCGGCATCCTCGGCAAAACGCTCCATCAGAATCTGGCGGGCACCATCCAGTGCCGCCTTGGCGTCGGCCACGCCGGGGTTGTCGCCATCCGGGGTGGTGAAGGGGGCTTTCAGAAAGTTGGCCGCTTCTGCTTCCGGAGTCAGCAGCGGGTTGCCGAGCAACAGATCGGCCAGCGGTTCCAGACCGGCTTCACGGGCGATCTGCGCCTTGGTGCGACGTTTCGGTTTGTAGGGGGCATACAGATCTTCCAGCCGTTGCTTGCTGTCGGCCTCGTCGATGCGCGCAGCCAGCTCGGGCGTGAGCTTGCCCTGTTCTCGGATCGAGTCGAGAATGGTCTGGCGGCGCTGATCCAGTTCGCGCAGATAGGTCAGCCGTTCGGCCAGTTGCCGCAACCGGGTGTCATCCAAATTGCCGGTCACTTCCTTGCGGTAGCGAGCAATGAAGGGGACGGTGGCGCCTTCGTCCAGCAGACCTATGGTGGCCAGCACCTGTTGCGGACGGATCGACAGTTCGGTGGCAAGACGTTGTTCCAGCGGTAGAGGCATATGAGGACGAACGGAATGACGGACGAAAAACCGGTGTGCAGTCTCATTGGTTCCTGCAATCGACGAAAGCGAAGGAACCGGGTTATCGGGCAAGGCGTGAGCCGCAGCGATACCAGGGACATTGCGGGGATTTGCAACGGTGCTCCGGTATGTCGGCCGCGCAATCCCGACAGTCCCGACAGGTATGGGGTATGGGCCGGACCGGACCCGAAGGTGCTTTCATGGCAAGGAAGCCTTTGAACCGGACAGCATACCGGGGCAGCACACCAAGCCCGGCAGAATAGCAGGCTTGGCGTGCGTTGGCAGAATGATGAAGCAGCTTTGTGGCAGGATGGGGACTGGCCGTGGTGGGGGGCAGACTATGCCATAATCGCGGACAGCCCCGTATGTGCGGCGGGCCTGGGGCCCGGCGTTCTCCGTCTCGCCTGGGTCGGGCAGAAGATGCCGGCGGGGCGCTTGGCTGGATGTTCGGTACGCGAGGCCGTGCCTCCATTTCGCCGAAACACCAAAGCCATCCGGTTTTTGCAAAGGCATTCCGCGGGCCGTTAGCTCAGTTGGTTAGAGCAGAGGACTCATAATCCTTTGGTCGTTGGTTCGAGCCCAACACGGCCCACCATCTCTCAGTGTCCAGGGGGTTCTTTGCTCCGGATTCTTTGCTCCGGACGAGGGCTGCGTCCCGGGTGATGCCCAGTGTGGAAAAACCGCTCCGGTCGGGGAGCGACGTGGGCGGGCATGCAGGCCGGACAAACATTCCCGATCTTTTCGGTTCGCAGCCTTCTGCTCGAGGCGAGTCGGGATCGTCGCGTTCGATGCCTGCCGATCGTCATGGCAGGCCGTTTTCCGCCGCTTGCGGTCGACTCGATCGGATCGGTCGTGTACAGATATCGGTCGTGCGCAGATTTACCCAATGCCCGGCAGGAAATCATAAACCGCCGGCAGAGCCTGTTTCGGCAGAGGCACGCCCGGCCGCGGCTTCGAACGCTCATACACGAGCTTCGACCGTGGCTCGCACGCATATCAAATGCATCGTGGTTTCCGACCCACCGTATCAGCCGGGACTGCTTGACGATATCTTTCCTTGGTCCGGCTTTCCGGGTGTCTGGATCAGGATGGCGCGTGGGTTGCAAACCGGTTGCAGCGTTGCATTTCGTTCCTGCTATTTGCTCCATGGTACCTATTTGCAGCCCGGCATCCGGCGACAGGGCACAAATTGCCCATCCCTGACGCAGGAATTCACTGGATTCATGAAATATGGTTGAAACTCTGGCGATTCGGCGCATCTGGCATGGTGTTATCCATAAATTCCTAGGGTAATTACCCGGTATATAAGTAAAAGAATGCTCAAAGCGCCAAAATTGGCGTATTCTTGCAGTCACGTATCCAATCAAGGGACATTTACTCGATGGCTTCGTTGATCGATCTCAATCGGAAAATTGCCAAACTCCAGAAGCAGGCAGATGCAATCAAGAGCCGTGAAAAGAAAGGCGTGATCGAGCGCATTCGGCAGGCGATCCTTCATTATGATCTGACTGTTGCCGACCTGTTTTCGGAATCGGCGGCCCCCGTGCGGCGCGGTCGCCGGGCCGCTGCATCGGCTGCGGGCGTGGATGTGCTGTCGAAGTCGACCGGTCTGAAACCGCGTCGCGGTCGTCCGGTCGGTGCCGTGTCGCGCAAGCCGGTGCCCATCCGTTATCGCGATGAAGAAGGCAACACCTGGACCGGCCGTGGCAAGCAGCCCAACTGGCTCAAGCGCCATATCGAAAACGGCCGCAACCCCGAAGACTTCCTGCTCGAACACGAAGAGGGCGGTCACTGACATGACGGAAGTCGTCCTGACACGCCACACCACTGCGCACCGCATGGGGCGGATCTGCACGGGGCGGATTGCCGCGGCATTGCTCTGCAGTGTCTTGCTGGCTGGCTGTGCGGGCACGCGCCCGGCGCAGATCACGACCTTTCACCGTGCGGAACAGTCGGCCCAGGCATGGCAGGGCAAGCGTTTCGTCGTGCAGCCCCTTGCTGGCCAGGCTGACAGCCTCGAATACTCGAACTATGCCGGGCGGGTACGGCAGGCGTTGCAGAAGCACGGTCTCGAGCCCGTGGCAGTGCTGGGCGCCGCCGATTATGCCGTCAGCTTTCAATACGGCTCGGGTGGCACGTTGGTGACCGAAGGTCGTGTGTCGTCCAGCCGCTTCTCGATGGGGGTCGGTGGAGGCTCCCATTTCGGCTGGGGTCTGGGCGTCGGCATTCCCATCGGTGGGACCTCCGAGCCGGACACTTATTACCGCCATCAGCTGCAGGTTTTCATCAACCGGGTGCGGCATGCCGATGGGCAGGGCAGCTCGGCGGGCGAGCGGGTTTACGAATCCAGCATCGTGACCAACAGCGATTCGGCCGCGGTGTCCTCGCAGATGCCCGTGATGATCGATGCATTGTTTGCCGATTTCCCGGGTGAGAACGGCAGGACACGGACGGTGTCACTGCCGAGGGCCGGACGCGAGGATCGCTGACCGGCCAGGAAAGACCCGCACAAAAAATGCGGGTCCCCCCGTTCTTCGGGGGCAACCCGCCAATCCAAGCTCAGGAGAGAAAGAAACCCCGGGACGACCTGGTATCCAGCAGGTTGTCCGGTGAATGCATTGTGCGCCTGGGGGCCACGTTTGACAGCGTTTTGACGATGGGAGGTCGCGTGTCGCCGATGAAGGGTTCGGACAGCACTTCTGTTGCCACTTTGCATTTGGTACGCGGTCCGGCCCTCCTGTTGCGCTTCTCTCCTCGGTTTCCGCCACGGTTCGCGGCGGCCGTCGTCCTGCTCGTGTCATGTCGCCCGTCTGGCTTGCAAACTCAAAGCGGATGAATGTTGCGGGGCCGTTCCCTGTAGAGGGACCGGTTGCGGCATGATCGTGACGGCAGTATGGTGCTGCGGGCAGACGGCTGCCGGATGGCGATGAACCCGGATGGCGACAAAGCAGTTGTCGTCTGGTATCGCCGTCAGTCTGATAGCGTGGACCGGTGGAGTGCTTCGGCCTTCGGGCACCGCGAGGGGCGGGATAGGCTTGTCGCCGTTCCCAGCTGCTGTGACGGGCGGACAGCCCGATGCCATGATGCCCGACGCCACGCAAAGCCCCCATTTCTCAGCCGGATCAGAGCCCGTCACTCCTGCTGCGGAGCTTGATGCGGTTGTTTCACCGCCGTCGGAACCCAGCGCCATCGTGGGTTCACAGTTCACCTTCGAGCAGATCTGCGCCTTTGGTTTGGCGATGGGCTGGGGGGATCGGCCGCTGTCCTTCGTCGTCAAGAACTGGATGGACTCCCGCCCAGCCTTCGACATCGACGACATCATCGGTCTGCCGCGCTGAGCGCGGAGCCCGGGGTATCGGGGAGGGGATGCGTTTCGGCCGGGCATGGCTGCCTGGACCGAAACACTGGTGAAGGACGGTATGGGTGCCTCGGTCCGATTGGCGTGGCGTGCTGCCCGGGACCCTCGCTGAATGTTTCGGTTCATTCGGTGGCACGCCATCATGGGCGCGGACCCGAGCCGCTGCCGCCCGCTTGCCCACGGCCTGGCCATGGGGGACGGCAGCAGCCGAGGACAATAGGTGGACGTGTTTGCCCATCCCGAGGATGGCTTCTATAGTACGGAGTGTTGATGACTCATCCGTGGCTGCCGGGCGCCAGCCCCGCGGCCGTCTTCCGTACACCGTCCAGCAAAGGAGCATCCTCATGACTGATTCTGTTCGCATGGAACGCGATACCTTCGGCGAGATCGCCGTCCCGGCCGATCGTCTCTGGGGCGCGCAGACGCAACGTTCGCTGCAGAATTTCAAGATTTCGACAGAGAAACAGTCGCCCGAGCTGATCCGTGCGCTGGCCACCGTCAAACGCGCCGCCGCCACCGTCAATGCCGCCCTGGGCCAACTGGCTGCCGATAAGGCCAAGGCCATCGAGCAGGCAGCCGACGAAGTGCTGGCCGGCAAGCACGATGGCGAGTTCCCGCTGGCCGTCTGGCAGACCGGTTCGGGCACCCAGACCAACATGAACTTGAACGAGGTACTGGCCAACCGCGGTAGTGAGATCATGGGTGGCGAGCGGGGTGAAGCGCGCAAGATTCACCCGAATGATGACGTGAACCGTGGTCAGTCGTCGAACGATGTCTTCCCGACTGCGATGAACGTGGCCGCTGCCGTGGCCGTGCGGGAGCGGCTGGTGCCGGCCCTGACGCTGCTGCGCGACACGCTGAAAGCCAAGTCCGAGGCCTTCAAGGATATCGTCAAGATCGGCCGTACCCACCTGCAGGATGCCACTCCGCTGACACTGGGCCAGGAATTCTCGGGCTATGTGGCCCAGCTGGATCACGGGCTCAAGCACATCGAAGAGGCGCTGCCGCATCTCGAAGAACTGGCCCAGGGCGGCACCGCCGTCGGCACCGGCCTGAACGCTCACCCCGAATTCGCCGTGAAAGTGGCGGCCGAAATCGCCCGCCTGACCGGCGTGCCCTTCAGAACGGCGCCCAACAAATTCGAGGCTCTGGCGGCCACCGATGCGCAGGTCAACATGCACGGCGTGTTGAAGACCATCGCCGCTTCGCTGTTCAAGCTGGCCAACGACGTACGCTGGCTGGCCAGTGGCCCGCGTTCCGGTCTGGGTGAAATCACCATCCCCGAAAACGAGCCGGGCAGCTCGATCATGCCGGGCAAGGTCAACCCGACCCAGTGCGAGGCGCTGACGATGGCCTGCGCCCAGGTTTTTGGCAACGATGTCGCCATCAACATCGGCGGCGCCAGTGGCAACTTCGAGCTGAACGTCTATCGCCCGATGATCGTGCACAACCTGCTGCAATCGGTGCGTCTGCTGGCCGATGGGGCCCGCAGCTTCAATGACAACTGCGCCGTCGGCATCGAGCCGAACAGCGCCCGCATCAGTCAGTTGATGGAGCAGTCGTTGATGCTGGTGACTGCACTGAACCCGCACATTGGCTATGACAAGGCTGCGCAGATCGCCAAGAAGGCACACAAGGAAGGAACCACGCTGAAAGCTTCGGCACTGGCCCTCGGTTATGTGACCGAGGCACAGTTCGACGAGTGGGTCCGTCCGGAGAAGATGGTCGGCTGATCATCCCGTCCGGGTGATCGTCTGTGGCTTGGGCACCGGGGGCCGGCCGCTCGATACCGGCAGGCATGCTTGCTGCTGCTCGGTGCCTGCCGGCGCCTCTTGCCGGCTGTCCGATGAACCTGCCGACGGAGCCAGGGGCCGCGTGCCGATATACGGCGTGCTGAAACAAAACGAAAAATAATGCGATGCCAGCGAGAAGAATGGATGTCGGTCGAACGGCAAAATGGCTTCCATGTTCAGTGACCGATGAGCAGTCCAACCGGTTGGTCGACAGCGCGTCGAGCTCTCTCCTCTCTCTCCTCGTCACCTGGATAGGTTGATCGGATTCGATGGCTGCTTCGGTCGGCTGAACATATTTTTCAGCCCGGTTTTCTTCTCAGGGAGTTCATCATGAAAGCAGGTATCAAACGTCTGGTCATTGGTTTTGCTTCGGTTGCCGTATTGGCGGGCGGCCTGACGGCATGTTGCAGCACCGGGCACCGTTCGTGGGGAGGCGGCCCGGGAGGTTGGAGTGATGCGGACATGGCTGCACGGCAGGAAAAGATGGTGGAGCGCATCACCGACAAGCTCGATCTGGATGCCGATCAAAAGACCAAGTTGAATGCGCTGGCCGATGCGATGAAAGAACAGCGCAAGGCGTTGCGCGGACCGGCCGATGATCCGCGTGCGGAGATGAATGCAGTGATCGCCGGCACGACCTTCGATCGCGACAAGGCGCAGGGCATGTTGGATCAGCGGGTTTCGGCGTTGCAGACCCAGGGACCAAACGTTTTGGACAAAATGGCCGAGTTCTATGACAGCCTGACACCCGAGCAGCAAGAACGGGTGCGGGTGAAGCTGAACAAGCGCCACGGCTGGTGGCACAAGTAGGATGATTCGGGTGTGCGAGGGGAGCCGTGTCGGTGGCAAGGCGCCTGGTTCGTGCGCCACCCCTGGTATGTGCCTGCGGAAGCCGTCCGAATCGAGCGCCCGGGAGGATACTTTTGCTGCCAGCATGGGGGCCGTGCCGGGGCCGCTCGGGGCACGATACCCGACGGGACGCTTGCCGCCATTCGTTTCCGGGGAAGGTCTGTCATGTACCGCGTGTTGCTGATCGACGATGATGAGGATCTCGGGCCACCATTGACGCAGTATTTTCAGCGCTTCGATCTGCATCTGGAGCAGGCGTTCACGCCCAGCGATGGTCTGGCACGACTGGCTGCCGGTGGCTTCGATGCGGCCATTCTGGACATCATGCTGCCCGAGATGGACGGCTTCGAAGTTTGCCGGGCCATCCGACGCGACAGCGATCTGCCGGTCGTCATGCTGACGGCACGCGGTGAACTGACGGATCGGGTGGTCGGATTGGAACTGGGGGCTGACGATTACCTGCCCAAGCCGTTCGAACCGCGTGAACTGGTGGCGCGGGTGCAGACGGTGCTGCGCCGTTTCCGCTCGGCGCAGGCGGCCAGTCGGCGCAACAGTGATTCTCCGTCGCCGACCGATGCCGCCTCGTTGCGCTTCGATGATCTGCTGATCGACACGGCACGGCGCAGTGTGCAGCGGCTGGGGGCGGAGGTGGATTTGACCGGCACCGAATATGAATTGCTGTTGATGCTGGCACGTGAACCCGGCAGGGTCTTCAGCCGTGATGACATCCTGAATCGGTTGCGTGGCCATGAGGCGGATTTGTATACCCGCGCCGTGGATATCGTGGTCAGTCGTCTGCGCAAGAAACTGGAGCCGCTCGACTGCATCAAGACACTGCGCAATGCCGGCTATGCATTGGCATTGCCCCGGCGGGCGTAGGGTGGCGGCGTACACTCCATCCTGTAGCAAGATGACGGCGTCTTGCCTCGACCATTGCCGGATGGCCGATATCTTCCTTGTCGAAGATGCCTTGTCATGGCGAGTGCGGGGCGGGTGATCGAGGCGTCTTTTCGTCGGTCGTCCGTGGGTCGGGGCCGTTTCCCGCATTCGCGATACGGCCCGGGCGGGGCGGAAAATGCATCGGGTTGAAACCATGACCGAAGGAACAAAAAAGAAGGAGTGGATCGACACGGTTGCGTTGCGACGACGTTTCCTGCGCCTGCCCGGTCTCTTTGTCCGCTCGCTGCAGTTGCGCATGGTGCTGGTGTTTCTGCTGCTGGCCGTTGCGTTGGTCATGTTTTTCTGGACCGGGGCACAGCGGACCTTTGCCGTGGGTTGGCGCGAGGCGGCCCGTCCGTTGCTGATGGATTATGTCGATCGCTTGGTCGCGGACGTCGTGATCGATGGTTCGCCGCGCATCGGTCGGGCGCAGGCATTGGTGCGGCGGCTGCCGGTGACGTTGGACATACGGGGGCCACGGGTGAACTGGTCTTCGCATCCAGATGCCCATTCGCATGCTTGCCTGGGCGGCTCTGCCGCGGGAGCACCGGGTGGCCGCGGCGGAGCAATCCGTTCCTCCGAAGGATCGCAGCCCCTTCCGGCCGATATCGCCAACCGGGCGGTTCCGGACGGAGAGGGGGGAAGTGACCCCCGGCCGAGGTCGGCGTCGGGGTTCGCCGTCACAGACTCCTCCGCCATGGCGGGGTCGTCCTGCTCCGACGTGAGAACCGTCGATTCAGGTTCGGGAACGGGGGGCTGGGAAACGGATTTCTGTCGTCTCACCGCCGATGGTCATGTGTTGATCTTCGGTGTCGATGCACAGCAGGTGTTTGGACGGAATCCGGCCCGCCCACTGATCGGTTTGACGGTGCTGCTGTCGCTGACACTGTTGGCATGGCTCTATGTTCGTCGCTCGTTGAAGCCGCTGGCTGCCATCGAGGCAGGGGCGAGGCGCTTCGGGCGGGGCGATTTCTCCGAGCCGATCCCCGAACGTCATGCCGGCAAGTCGGATGAGTTGGGGACATTGGCCAGGACCTTCAATACGATGGGCAAGGATATCGAGCAGATGCTGGAGAGCAAGCGGGCTCTGCTGCTGGCCATCAGCCATGAGTTGCGCAGTCCGCTGACCCGCGCCCGGCTGCATACCGAGTTGCTGCCGGAATCGGATGACGTACGGCCGCAGCGCGACGCGCTGATGCGCGATTTGCAGGAAATGAGCCGCCTGATCAGTGATCTGCTGGAAAGCGAGCGTCTGGCGGGACGCCATGCGGCCTTGCAGCGTGAGCCGGTGAATCTGGTCGAGCTGGTGGCAGAGGTGAGACAGGGGCTGCAGACGTCAGTGAAGGGAAACGTACCCGATCGTGCCGGGGGCGCATGCGCGGCGCAGGCGGACAGCGTGTCGATCCGGATCGAAGGGAATCTGCCGGGACTGCGGCTGGATGCCGCGCGCATCCGGTTGTTGGTGCGCAACCTGCTGAGCAATGCGTTGCGCCACGGGGCAGCAGAACGGGGACCCGAGCTGCTCCTGGCCGCCACGCAAGACGGCGGTGTATCGATCGAAGTGCGTGATTTTGGGCCGGGGGTGCCGGATGAATCGCTGGAGCACCTGGCGCAGCCTTTCTTTCGTCCCGACAGTGCCAGAACCCGGCGGGCCGGCGGTATCGGGCTAGGGCTTTATCTGTGCCGGCTGGTGGCCGAAGCGCATGGTGGCCGCTTTGCGGTGAGCAATGCCCGGCCCGGACTGCGGATACGGGTGACGCTGCCGGCCGACGCCGAGTGCTGAAACTGCGGATGCGGCCACTTCTGGCTGCCGATGAACCGCTTGTGGCGCCGATCGGTTACAATCGAAAAATGACTTTGTCAATATCCGACGCGCCCGAAGGCGCCGAGCGCAACGAGACGCCGCCCGCGTCCGACCAGCCTGCGTCGCCCACAGAGGTCGCCGGGCAGACCGTCACCTTCAGTGATTTCGGCTTGCACCCCGACATCATGCGGGCGATTGAGGCTGCCGGTTACGTTCATCCCACGCCGATTCAGGCGGCAGCCATTCCTGTAGTGATGACCGGCAGGGATGTGATGGCTGCGGCGCAGACCGGCACCGGCAAGACGGCGGGTTTTTCGCTGCCGATCATCAATACGCTGATGCCGTTGGCCAACACCAGCGCTTCGCCGGCACGTCATCCGGTAAGGGCCCTGATCATTGCGCCCACCCGCGAGCTGGCCGACCAGATTCACGACAACGTCAAAGCCTATTCCCGCTTCACGCCGCTTCGCTCGGCCGCCGTCTTCGGCGGTGTCGACATGCAGCCGCAGATCGATGCGTTGCGCATGGGCGTCGAAATCCTGATCGCCACCCCCGGCCGTCTGCTCGACCATGTGCAGCAAAAATCGGTCAATCTGTCGCAGGTTCGGCTGCTGGTGCTGGACGAGGCCGACCGGATGCTGGACATGGGCTTTCTGCCCGACATTCAGCGTATCATCAATCTGCTGGCAACCAAGCGGCAGAATCTGATGTTCTCGGCCACTTTCTCGGATGAAATCCGTAAGCTGGCCAAGCGCTTTCTGAACGACCCGCAGCTGATCGAGGTGGCACGGCGCAATTCGCTGGCCGAAAACATCGAGCAGACGGTCTACCGGGTCGAATCCGATGATCTGAAGCGCGATGCGGTGGCCTGGCTGATCCGCGAACGCGCCATCGAGCAAGTGATCGTTTTTTCCAACACCAAGATCGGCGCCGGCCGTCTGGCACGGCAGCTGCAGAAAGAGGGGCTGCTGGCCGAGGCGATTCACGGTGACAAATCGCAGCAGGAACGCCTGCAGACGCTCGATGGTTTCAAGGCTGGCACCATCAAGGTGCTGGTGGCCACCGACGTGGCGGCGCGCGGGCTCGATATCGCCGAGCTGCCGGCCGTCATCAATTACGATCTGCCGCATTCGCCCGAAGACTATGTGCACCGCATCGGTCGTACCGGCCGGGCCGGCGCCTCCGGCATGGCACTGTCACTGATGACCGATCGCGATCAGAAAGTGTTGGCCGAAATCGAGAAGCTGACCAAACGTTCACTGAAGGTCGAGCAGCTGTCGACCAGCGTGATCAGCGCCGGTCGCCGGGCCGAACGTGGAGAGCGTCCGGGCCGTGGTGATCGCGGCGGCAGCCGTTCGGCCGAAAGCCGTCACCGCGGTGCCCGGCAGGCGGCCAAATCTCTGCCTGACGATCCACTGTTCCATTCTCCCTATGTACCTTCATCGGCGCCGGCACCCGCGGCCGAAGACGCACAGCCGGCGACCCGCAATGCCGGGCTGTCGCGCGTGCCCGGCCGTGCACCGCGCAAGCTGGCCGTGCTGCTGGGAGGTCGGCCGGGCGGTTGAGCATGTCCAGGCAGCGGCAATACCCTGGCGTGTGGTCGCATGGGCGGCAGAGGACGAACTCAGCGAGGCAATCGGGTCGTGTTTCGGTGGGCAGGGTTCATTCCGACTGGGATCCGGTCCGCGCATCGGAACGTTCCCCGAGCTTGAGTAGGGCGTGAGCGGCTTTGGCTGCGTTGCGGGGGGCGTAGGCGTATGATGCCTCTGTAGATCACGACGAAGTGGGGGCAGTCATGACCGTCATCGGGTTGGTTATCGTCATTGCATTCATCGTGCTGAGCACGTCGAAGCTCAAATGGCATCCGTTTCTGGTGCTGATTCTGGCGGCTTTCCTGACGGCTTTTTTCTATGGCATGCCGCTGTCGAAAATCGCCGACTCCGTGGGTACGGGCTTTGGCAGCATTCTCGGCAATATCGGTCTGGTGATCGTGTTCGGCACCATCATCGGCCTGGTGATGGAGCGAACCGGTGCGGCCGTGGTCATGGCCGAATCGGTCATCCGCGTGCTGGGCGATCGTTTTCCCACGCTCACCATGTCGATCATCGGTGCGATCGTGTCGGTGCCGGTGTTCTGCGACTCGGGCTATGTCATTCTCAATTCGCTGAAAGAATCGCTGGCCGAGCGCCTGAAAGTGTCCTCGGTGGCGATGAGCGTGGCGCTGGCCACCGGTCTGTATGCGACCCATACTTTCGTGCCACCCACGCCGGGGCCGATTGCCGCGGCCGGCAATCTGGGCCTGGGTGACCGTCTGGGGCTGGTGATCCTGATGGGCCTGGTGGTGTCGATCGTGTCCATCCTGGCAGGATGGCTGTGGGCGGGGCGGTTCATTCACGAGCAACCGCAGGCAGAAGAGGCCATCCCGGTGGCGGAAGAGTCTGCTTCCGCGGACCGGAGCCGTTATGGCGGGATGCCTTCGACCCCGATGGCCTTCATGCCGATCGTTCTACCCATCGTCCTGATCTGCATCGGTTCCGTGGCCGCCTTCCCGTCGCGGCCGCTGGGTGAGGGCGGGGCGTTCGTACTGTTTTCTTTCCTGGGCAAACCGCTCTGCGCATTGCTGATCGGTATGTTCGCCGCTTTTCTGCTGATTCGTGGTGAAGAAAAATCCAGGCACATCAGTACGCTGATCGGTCAGGGCCTGGTGCTTGCTGCCCCGATTCTGCTGATCACCGGGGCGGGGGGCGCCTTTGGCGCCGTCATCAAGGAAACACCCGTCGGTGCCTATCTGGGGGCGACACTGTCCAGTCTCGGTATGGGCGTGTTCATGCCTTTCGTCGTCGCGGCCGCACTCAAGTCGGCACAGGGCTCCAGTACGGTGGCGCTGGTCACCACCTCTACGCTGGTGGCGCCGATGCTGGCATCGATCGGCCTGGACAGCGATATGGGTCGGGTGCTTTGTGTGATGGCGATCGGTGCAGGCGCCATGACCGTCTCGCATGCCAATGACTCATTTTTCTGGGTGGTGACGCAATTCTCACGGATGAGCGTGCCGCAGGCGCTGCGGGCACAGACTGCCGCCACCGCCGTTCAGGGTGTCACCGGCATCATCGTCGTCTGGCTGCTGAGCCTGATTCTTTTGTAAAGTATTCCGGCACATTCTTCAGCGTGTTGCCCAATGTGCGGTGGGCTGGTCCAGGACGAGCAGACGGATGGGTGGTGGCCAGGTGAACCGCCCTGCCGATTTCCGAAGGGAAGCAGCAGAAGCGGCCCATCGTGCTTCGCCGTTGTTCCGCTTCAACGTTTGCCGAATCGCTCCCGCCATTGCCCGGTGGCTGCATGCAGCCAGCGTTCGGGGTCACGGGTGGCGGGCGGGCGCAGCTGCAACGCCTGCGCTGCTGAATCGAGAATCGTGGCTGCATCGATCCGGCCCGAATCATCGATGCCGGGGGCGCCATTCTGCTTGGACAGCTTCTGGCCGTTGTCGCCCATCAGCAACGGCAGGTGCAGGTAGCGGGGCCTGGGGTAGCCCAACGCCTGCTGCAACAGTATCTGTCTGCCCGTCGAAGACAGCAGGTCGGCACCGCGCACGATATCGGTGACACCGGCTTCGCCGTCATCGACGACCACCGCCAGTTGGTAGGCCCAGAGGCCGTCGGCACGTCGTAATACAAAATCACCGCAGTCCTGTGCAGGGTGTTGCTGCTGTCTGCCGAGCCATCGGTCCTCGAAAGCCACTTGCTCGTCCGGCACTTTGAATCGCCAGGCACGCGGCTGCCGCCCCGGGGGCAGACCATTTCGGCAGGTGCCGAGGTAAGGGGTTTCGTCGCTGGAGACCGGAGCCAGTGGCGGACTGGTCTGCGGGTGCACCGGTCGATGTGGTCTGGATTCGGTTGGTGACTCCGGCGTCGGCGTCAAATGGGCTGGGTACAGAAGCGGGGAGCGGGAATGTACGAATGTGCTGCATGCAGAATTCTGTGTTTCCCCGTGAAGCTTCGTTTCGCAACAATGCCTTTCGTTTGTGCGGCAGTCGATCGGAAGCAGCGCCCGGTATTCTCTTTCCCGTCGCCAGGCTTCCGAGATCTCCCGTCGGGTGCAGCCGCAGCCGTAGAGCCGGCCTTGTGCGTGCAGCCGCTCGAAGACGGCCTGATAGCGATCGACACGGGCCGATTGATACCAGGGTGGCGCATCCCAGTGCAGGCCCAGAAAGTGCAATTGGTGGCGGATGCGGATATCGGAGCCGGGCTCAACCCGGGGGGGGTCGATGTCCTCGATGCGCAGCAGCCAGAGCCCGTCATGGGCACGTGCATCCAGATAGCTGGCCAGTGCAGCCACCACCGAGCCGGCATGCAACGGTCCGCTGGGCGAAGGCGCGAAGCGGCCGATGTAGGCGGGGCGGCAGGCGTGCTTGTCGATCGCTTGTGGGCAGGGCAGCATAGGGGCTGAACGAAATCGAGGCGTGGCGATGATACAGATACAGATTGTGGTGGCGTTTCATTCGGGCTACGGCCATACCCGCAAGCTGGCCGAGGCTGTGATGCTGGGGGCAAAGGCCGAAGCGGGGGCGACGGCCGTTCTGCTGGATGTTTCGAGCATCGATGAGGCGGGTTGGCGCTTGCTCGATGGCGCCGATGCCATAGTGTTCGGCGCACCCACTTACATGGGCGGGCCATCGGCGCCCTTCAAGGCATTTGCCGATGCCAGCTCGAAGGTCTGGGGCGTGCAGGGCTGGAAGGACAAGGTCGGCGGCGGATTCACCTGCTCGATCAATATGTGCGGCGACAAGCACGGCACGCTGCAATATCTGATGAATTTCGGCATGCAGCACGGCATGATCTGGGTCGGCACCGGTATGATGCCCGGCCATCCGGCCGGTGCGCCGGATCGGCTGAACCGGCTGGGTTCCTCGATCGGCGTGGCGGCACAGGCCGGCAACGTCTCGCCGGAGCTGGAGCCGCCGGTCGGGGACATCGACACCGCCAACGCCTACGGTCGGCGCGTGGCCCGGCTGGCAATGCGGCTCAAGGCGTCAGAAGGGCCACGATGAAGATGCCGATCATCAGGAAGCTGAGTGCGATCTTGGCCAGCATGCCGATGACCATGCCCAGCCAGGTGGCGATGCCGACGTTGCGGGCGCGAATCAGGTCGCGATCCACTATGTACTGACCGATCGCCGCGCCCAGCAGTGGCATGAACAGCAGGCCCCACAGGCCACTGAAAATTCCCGCAATGGTGCCGATCAGTGAGCCGATGATCGCCTCGCGGCTGGCACCGACTTTCTTGGCGCCCAGTATGCCGGCGATGTACTCCATCATCCAGGCAATGAGTGCGATTACGCCGCAGGCAATGACGGCACCAATGCTGATCACGGTGAAATCATCGATCCAGGCACCCAGCAGAATGCCGCCGAAGATGAGACCCACCCCTGGCAGGGCCGGGATGATGGTGCCGACGATGCCGGTGATGATCAGGGTGACGGTCAGAAACCAGAGCGTGATGGTCAGGGTAGTGGCCATGTCTGTGCAGAAGAAGACGAAAGAGGCTGGTCGGGGGTGGTGGTGATCGAGCCGAGCAGTGGCAGCGGTCGACCGGGTTGTCGGAGGCCGCTGCCAGATCGATTGGAGAGCCGAAAGACGGCGGATGATGCCGGTGGCCGGAGTCGAACGCCATGCCATCGTTGGTACCATGGTATGACACTCTCTCGGGAGAGACGCCTCGGGCGTGGGGACGAGGCTCCCTGCGTATCGGCGCTGGGAACCCCGGTTTTCGATCAGGCGCCCGTACCGGTCGGGGAGCTGCCGGCCGGGCGTACTTCGCGGGTGCCGAAATCTTGCTCCCAGCTGCCGGGCTGCAGATCGGTGGTCAAGGAGACACGTCGGTCGAAGACGAACAGCTCGCCGTCCCAGTGTTTACCCCCAGTCTGCTCGAAGTAGTCAAGAATGCCACCATCGAGCTGCACCACGTTTTCATAGCCGTTGTCGGCCATCCAGAGCGCCGCCTTTTCGCAGCGGATGCCACCGGTGCAGTAGGTGACGATCCTCTTGCCGGCCAATGCCGGGCGGTGTGCCTCGAGCGCGGCGGGCAGCTCGGTGAATTTGCCGATGTGCGGGTCGATGGCGCCTCTGAAGCGGCCGACCTGCACCTCGAATTCGTTGCGGGTGTCGACGATGGCGATCTCGCGGCCGTCGTCGTCATGGCCCTCGTCCAGCCAGCGGGCCAGCGTCCCGGGGGCCACCGTGGCGGCCCGGCCGTCGGCTGGCCGAATCTGCGGCTGCCGGAAGGTGATGGTCTCGCGTTTGATCTTGACCAGATAGCGGTTGAAGCTCTGTTCATCCGACAGGCTTTCCTTGACGTGCATGTCGGCCAGCTGCGGTATGCTGCGCAGCACGTCGACAAAGCCGCGGGCGGCTTCGACCGGTCCGCTGAGCATCAGATTGATGCCCTCGGGGGCCAGCAGGATGGTGCCGCGCATATCGGCCTTTTTGCCGGCGTCGAGCAGCTGGCGGCGCAACTCGGGCAGCGCATCGAAATCGGTGAACTGGTAAGCGGCGAGGTTCAGGTATTTCTTGGGCATGATCGGGTGATTCTAATCGTCTGCACGCATGTGCTCGTTGTGTCCGGTCTGATGCTTGCCGGCAGCGGTGTGTGC
The DNA here is from genome assembly GCA_030530775.1 of Lautropia sp. Taxonomy (GTDB): domain Bacteria; phylum Pseudomonadota; class Gammaproteobacteria; order Burkholderiales; family Burkholderiaceae_E; genus Lautropia. The sequence goes on from JAUMUG010000006.1 coordinate 115,921, forward strand.
GGTCGTGACGCCAATGCCGGCACGCTCCCCCGAGGCTCTTCCGGATCGTCGAGGGGATGGGCGCGGTGCCTTTCCTTTCAGTGTCGGTGCTGCGGGCCGGTATGGCTCTGCTGCGGGCCAGGGTGGTTTTGCTGTTCGGGGCGTTCCGGCTCGTCCCTCGCCCTCTGCGAGTGATTGGCGTAGGTGGGCCAGCTGGGATAGTAATCTTCGGCTTGGTTGCCCCAGACCGACCAGCCGGGGCGGGGGCCACGGGCAAAGAGTTCGAGATATGGGCCGGGGCTGCAGGCTTCGATGATCGGGTAGAACTCTTCTGGCTTGCGTGAGTGCTCCCGCTTGCGGGTGGCCAGATAGTTGACCTGGGTGCGCCCGGGGGGCAGGGTGCGGGCGTGTTGGCCGCGCACACCGAACAACACCAGTTCCGTCACGTTGCGAAAGTAAAAGCCCACCCCGCGACCGTCGGAGCCGCCGTCTTTACGAATCTTGTGCCAGACGAAGTTGCTTTTGTAGCTGAACCCCCAGGCCTGCAGTACCTGAATGCCCTCGGGCAGCAGTGCGTTCGGTACCCACAGATAGAGGTGCGCCGGGTCGGCAGCCAGATCGGCCACTGGCAGCGCCATGATCTCGCTCAGACCCATCGTGCCATAGCGTGCCAGCCGGTGATGTTCCGGTGCAACCTTGCCGGTGCGATTCTGAAACTGCCAGGGTGGGTCGGCCAGGATGGTGGCAAAACGTCGATGGCCATGCAGCGCCAGCAGGGCCTGTCCGGCTTCGGCACTTGGCTTGGCAGGGTTTGGGGCGCGGCTCATGGGCGGACGGGACAGGTTCGGTCGACTCGGAGAGTTGCAAAAGCGCTTTGAGTTTATCCGAAAGCAGAAGGCGGCCGTCATGGTAGTGATGCGCTGCGAGGCCCTGCGACCGGGCAAGGGGAACTACAATCGGCGGATGACTGATCAGACTACATCATCGCACGATTCGGCAGCCGCCATGGCCGGGGTAGAGCCGACGACCTTGGCTCGCGATGCCGGTGCAGAGCCTGCGATACCGGCAGGCGGGACGGCGATCGTCGACTCGGGTGGGGATGCGGTGCTGGTCGACCCGGCGGTGGCGCCGTCGTCAGACCAGCGTGCTGCTTCGATCGCCGGTACCGAGGAGGGGGGGGGCGATACTGCAGCTACCGCGGCCGACACGGAGCAGGACGCGACAGCAGCCACCGACGTCACGGCCGAAACCGACGCCGGTCCTGGCTTCGTGCATCTTCGCCTGCGCTCCGAGTATTCGGTGGTGGATTCCATCGTCCGCATCGATGATGCGGTGGATGCGGCGTTGGCCGATGACCAGCCGGCTCTGGCGCTGTCGGATGCGTTCAACCTGTTTGGCTGGGTCAAGTTCTACAAGAAGGCGGCCGGCAAGGGCATCCAGCCGATCTGTGCGGTCGATGTCTGGGTCAGCAATCTCGGGACCCCGGAGCGGCCCCATCGCCTGCTGCTGATTGCCGCCAGCAATGCAGGCTACCGGCGGCTCTGTGAGCTGATCTCCAAGGCCTGGCTCGAGAACGAGAAGGGCGGCCATGCCGAACTGCGGCCGGAGTGGTTGACGGCTGACAGCACGACCGGGCTGATCGCGCTGTCCGGCGCGGTCGGCGGCGAGGTCGGTCGACATCTGCTCGCCGGTAATCAGGACAAGGCACGGGCAGCGGCCCGGCATCTGGCCGAGGTTTTCCCGGACGCCTTCTATCTGGAAGTGCAACGCGATGGCAGCCACGACGCCGAGACCTGTACCCGGGCCACGGCACGGCTGGCCGCCGAAATGGGTTTGCCGCTGGTGGCAACCCATCCGATCCAGTTTCTGGCCGCCGATGAGTTCCGTGCCCACGAGGCGCGGGTCTGTATCGCCGAAGGCGAGGTGCTGGCCGACCCGAAGCGGGTACGACGCTTCACGCCCGAGCAGTATTTCAAGACCCGTGCGCAGATGATGGCGCTGTTTGCCGATTTGCCGGCGGCGCTGGCCAACAGCGTCGAAATCGCCCGGCGCTGCGCGGTGACCCTGACGCTGGGCAAACCGCAGTTGCCGGTCTATGCCACACCCGAAGGCGTCAGCATCGAAGACTATCTGCGCCAGCAGGCGGCCGAAGGGCTTGTCCGACGGCTCGAGAAACTTTTCCCCGATCCGGCGGTACGCGCCGCGAAGCAGCCCGAGTACGATGCCCGTCTGCAGCGGGAGTGCGACACGATCATCGGCATGGGCTTTCCCGGCTATTTCTTGATCGTGGCAGACTTCATTTGCTGGGCCAAGCAAAACGGTGTGCCGGTCGGGCCGGGCAGGGGCTCGGGTGCCGGTTCGCTGGTGGCTTTCGCGCTGGGCATCACCGATCTCGATCCCTTGCCCTACGCGCTGCTGTTCGAGCGTTTCCTGAACCCGGAGCGGGTGTCGATGCCCGACTTCGATATCGATTTCTGTCAGGACAAGCGTGGTCGGGTGATCGAGTACGTGCGGCGCAAGTATGGCCATGACGCCGTGTCGCAGATCGCCACTTTCGGTACGATGGCCAGCAAGGCGGTGATCCGCGATGCCGGCCGAGTGCTGGATATGCCCTACAACTTCTGCGATCAGCTCTCCAAGCTGATCCCGATCGAGCAGGCCAAGCCGCTGTCGCTGGACAAGGCGCTGAAGGCCGAGCCGGTTCTGGCCGAGCGGCTGGCCAATGAGGAAGAAGTGGCCGAACTGTTTGCGCTGGCCCGCCCGCTCGAAGATTTGACCCGCAACATCGGCATGCATGCCGGCGGCGTGTTGATCGCGCCGGGCAAGCTGACCGATTTCTGCCCGCTTTATCAGGCGCCCGGTACCTCCTCGGTGGTCAGCCAGTATGACAAGGATGATGTCGAGGCGGTCGGTCTGGTCAAGTTCGACTTTCTGGGCCTGCGCAACCTGACCATCATCGATCTGGCGGTCGAGTACGTGAACCAGCGGCGTCAACGTGAAGGCCAAGCGCTGCTGGAACTCGATGAGCTGGGTTTCGATGATCAGGATGCTTACCAGATTTTGCGCGACGGCAATACGGTCGCCATCTTCCAGGTGGAATCGGATGGCATGAAAAAGCTGCTGCGCAAGCTGCAGCCCGACCGTTTCGAGGACATCATCGCGGTGCTGGCGCTCTATCGACCCGGGCCGCTCGGTTCCGGCATGGTCGATGACTTCATTCTGCGCAAGCGCGGCGAGCAGGAGATCGATTATTTCCATCCCAACCTGAAGGACTGTCTGGAGCCGACTTACGGCGTCATCGTCTATCAGGAGCAGGTGATGCAGATCTCGCAGATCATCGCCGGCTATACCTTGGGTGGCGCCGATCTGCTGCGTCGGGCGATGGGCAAGAAAAAACCGGAGGAAATGGCCAAGCAGCGCCAGATCTTCATGGAGGGCGCCGAAAAGCTGGGTCAGGATCTGAATCTGGCCAGCCAGTTGTTCGACCTGATGGAGAAGTTCGCCGAGTACGGCTTCAACAAGTCGCATACGGCGGCCTATGCTGTCGTCACCTATCACACCGCCTGGCTGAAGGCACACTATCCGGCAGAATTCATGGCCGCCACGCTGTCTTCCGATATGGACGACACCGACAAGGTGCAGATCTTCGTGCGTGATGCGCAGCACAACAAAGTCGAGGTGCAGCTGCCGGACATCAACGATTCGGCCTATCGCTTCGAGCCGGCCGGCCCACGGGCGATCCGCTACGGACTGGGCGGCATCAAGGGGTTGGGTCAGTCGGCCATCGAGAACATCGTCGAGGCCCGCCATCGGGGCGGCCCGTTCATCGATCTCTTCGATTTCTGCGAACGGATCGACCGGCGCCTGATCAATCGCCGTTCGATCGAGGCGCTGGTGCGTGCCGGAGCCTTCGACAAGCTGGACCGGGACCGGGCCAAGTTGATGGCCAACGTGCCACAGGCGATGGAGGCGGCCGAGCAGCGCGCCCGCGAACGGGAGGCCGGGCAGGGCGGTTTGTTCGGTGATGATTTCCTGGAAGACGGTGGTGCGCCGATGCGCGAATGGTTGCCGGCCACGCCCTGGGATGAGCGGCAGCGCTTGCTCGAAGAAAAAACTGCACTCGGCTATTTCCTGTCCGGGCACCTGTTCGATGCCAGCCGCGACGAGGTCCGTCGCTTCGTCAAGACACGGATCGATGAGCTGGAAAAACTCGTCGGCAAGCATTTCGGTGCCGTGCCGGTGACGGTGGCAGGCATCGTCTCGAGCCTGAGCACCGCGATGACCCGTCGGGGGAAGATGGTGCGGGTGGTGCTCGACGATGGCAGTGGTGCGGAAGAAATCGCTATTTTCTCGGAAGCCTGGGATCAATATCGGCACTTGCTGAAGGAGGACCAGCTGGTAGTGGTGCACGGCAAGCTGTCGAAGGATGATTACAGCGGTGGGCACCGCTTTTCGGTCGAGCGGGTGTTGGATCTGGGCACGGCCCGGGGCGAACATGCCCGGGCACTGAAGCTGACCATTGCCGGGCGTCCCGATGCGGTGCGGCTGAAGGATATGCTGACTCCCTATCGGGTGGATGGCGCCAAGGGAGAGGGTTGTCCGGTGGAAATTCATTATTACAGTGATTGCGCCTCGGCTGCCCTGCGCCTGGGCCACGAATGGGCCGTGCGGCCGGATGATGCCTTGCTGGCCGGTCTGCGCAGCTGGTTGAGCGAGGCACGGGTGGAAATGCGTTACCGATGAGCGGGACAGAGTCATTGACTGAACAGAGTGAAAACCGAGGGGGCGTCTCGCCCGGTGCCGTTCCGCTGGACGAGGGTGTGTCGTCGGCGGGAGAGCAGGGTATGGCGAAGGGCGGGCTGCGGGACACAGCCCGGCAGGGGCGGCAGGGTACGGCTGCCGCCGGGGAGCGGGCCTCCGGGCGGCCGGGCGATGCTTCGACCGGGGCACGTCATCAGATGTCCAGTCTGACGCCGGCTGCCGGTGCGGCACGCAGTGATCGTGCTTTGATGTTGCGCCTGTTCCACTATGTCCGGCCACATTGGCGCGCCTTCGGTGTCGGTGTCGTCGGCATGGTGCTGACGGCGCTGACCGAACCGGCATTGCCGGCCATCATGCGGATCCTGCTCGACGACGGTTTCGGCGGCAAAGGCGACGCCAATCTGATGTGGATGGCGCCGCTGATGATCATCGGGCTGTTCATGGCGCGGGGGGTGTTCACCTTCACGATGAACTACGCGATGAGCGAGGTCTCCAATCGCGTACTCTACGATCTGCGGCAGCAGATGTTCGATCGGTTGGTGCAGATGCCGGTACGCTTCTTTTCACTCAACGCTGCCGGCACGGTTATCGCCCGGCTGGTCAGCGATGTGCAGAACGTCACGCAGTCACTGTCCAGTGTGCTGGTCATCCTGGTGCGCGATTCGGTGGTGATCATCGGTCTGCTCGGCTGGCTGCTGTATCTGAACTGGCAGCTCACCATGATCGCTCTGGTGCTGATTCCGCTAGTGGCGCTGGCGGTGGGATCCTTCTCACGTCGGATGCGCCGGCTCTCGGGTGAGCAGATCCGCTACACCGGCGAGCTGACCGGCGTGGTCGGCGAAGCCATTCATGGCAATCCGGTCATCAAGGTCTATGAAGGCCAGGCGCACGAACGGGGCCGCTTTGCGGCGGCCAGCGGCCAGTTGCGCAGCTTTGCCCGCCGGATGACGGTGGCCTCGTCGCTGATCGTGCCGATCACGCAGATCATGGCGGCGGTGGCCGTGGCACTGGTGATTGCCATTGCGCTCTATCAGTCGCAGCAGGATCGCACCACGGTCGGTGGTTTCGTGTCGTTTCTGACCGCGATGCTGATGATTCTGGCACCGCTCAAACACCTGGCCGATGTCAATGGTCAGCTGCAGCGCGCGCTGGCAGCGGCCGATGCGGTGTTCCGTTTCATCGACGAGCCGATCGAAGACGATCATGGGACTGCTACCCTCGAGCGGGCCCGCGGCGCGCTGCGCTTCGAGGATGTCAGCTTCGGTTACGAGGGCAGTACGACGCTGGCGCTCAAACACATCGATCTCGACATCAAACCGGGTGAAACGGTGGCACTGGTCGGTGGCTCGGGCGGCGGCAAGACCACGTTGGCCAATCTGCTGCCACGCTTCTATTCCGTGACCGAAGGGCGGATCCTGCTCGATGGCGTGCCGATCGAGTCGCTGACATTGGAAAGCCTTCGCCGGCAGATCGCCTGGGTCAGCCAGCATGTGATGCTGTTCAACGATACCATCGCCAACAACGTCGCCTATGGCTGCCGGCGCGGTGCGACCGAAGCCGAGGTTCGGGCGGCGCTCGATGCCGCCTATCTGACCGAGTTCGTCGTAAGCCTGCCCGATGGCATCCATACCATCATCGGTGACAACGGTATCCGCCTCTCGGGTGGTCAGCGTCAGCGGCTGTCGATCGCCCGGGCATTGCTGAAGAATGCGCCGATCCTGGTGCTGGACGAGGCGACCTCGGCGCTGGACAACGAGTCAGAACGCTATGTGCAGGCCGCTCTCGACCGGCTGATGCACGCGCAGACCACCTTGGTGATCGCCCACCGGCTGTCGACGATCGAGAAGGCGGACCGGATTCTGGTGCTGGATGCGGGCCGGATCGTGGAATCGGGCACCCATGCCGAACTGCTCGAACTGGGCGGGGTGTACGCTCGCTTGCACGCAGGGGGCACGCTGGTCGAATGAATGCAGCGGCGGCAGTTTCGCATAGTCCGGTCGGTACCCGGCCTTCCGTGTCCCTGATCATTTCGACCTATCAGCGGCCGTTGGCGCTGGACCGAGTGCTGGCCAGTGTCGCCGGGCAGACCGTGCCACCGATGCAGGTGCTGGTGGCCGACGATGGCTCGGGGTTGGAAACCGCCCGGGTCGTGGCGCAGTGGCGGGGGCATTTCGGCGATCGCCTGGCGCATTGTTGGCAGCCCGACGAGGGTTTCCGGCTCAGCGCCTCGCGCAACCGGGCGATCCGAGATGCCTGCGGCGAGTTGCTGATCTTCGTCGATGGGGACTGTCTGATGCGGCCGGATTTCGTGGCCGAGCATCAGCGCCTGGCCGAACGTGGCTACGCGGTTGCCGGTAACCGCGTGCTGCTGGGGCGGGAGTTGACCGAGTCCATCGAGAAGAAAACGCTCGATCCCGTTCCCTGGGGATGGTGGGATTGGTTGAGAGCCTGGTTCATGAAATCGGTGAACCGGCCATGGGGGCTGTTCAGCCTGCCGGGGCATGGATGGCGACGTTTGTCGGGCCGGCCCTGGAAGATTTTCAAAGGCTGTAATTTTGCATTCTGGCGACGGGACCTGGTCGAATTGAACGGTTTCGAGGAAGAAATCGTCGGCTGGGGTTTCGAGGATACCGACTTGGTGCTGCGTTGGTTCAATCTGGGTGGTCGGCTCAAGTCCGGTCGCTTTGCCACCACGGTATTGCATCTGTGGCATCCCGAAGCTTCGCGCGAGGCAGCCGAACGAAATGAAATCCGCGCCCGCGAGGCGGGTGGTTCGGGCCATGTGGCCGCACGGACCGGGCTGGCCCAGCGTTCCGAGTCCGACCGTTATGCACCGCCCGGTGGGAGATAGGTGATGAATCGAGTCGTTCAGTCGAGCCACTTGTTGCTGGCTCTGTATCTGGCCAGCCTGTTGTCTTTGCCCAAGGTGCAATCACCGCTGGCGGCCCTGGTCTGCTTGACGGCCATTGCCGGCAGCCAGTGGCGCACGCCGCCGACGCTGGGGCAGCGGCTGCGCGACAGTTGGCCGATGTGGTTGCCGCTGGCCGGCTACTCGATGCTGATTCTGGGGCAGATGGCCATCGGGCACCTGAAGCTCAAGGACAGCGACCAGCTGCTGATGTTCCTGTTGACTACCGGTGTCTTGCTGTCGGCTGTGCCGATGCAGGCGGGTTCGTTGCGGCGCTGGCTGTTCCCGGCGGCGGCCGTGGGGGCCATCGGTGCTTTCGTGCTGGTGGCCTGGCAAGGCTGGGTCCTGGATATATATCGTCCCTATGGCCATCTGGGTGTGGGCAGCATCGGCAGCGGCGCCATCAAGCTGGGCGACCTGGCCGGTGTGCTGGGCCTGTTTTCTCTGTTGCTGCTGGTGAATGCGGCCGGCCAGCCCCGCTGGCAGAAAGTGCTGGGGGTGATCGGCTTTGCCTCCGGAGCCTGCGCGCTGGGGCTGACCCAGGCACGCGGCGGTGTGGTCGGTGTGGTACTGGCCTTGTTCATGCTGGTGCTGCTGCTGTGGCTACGTGGCCGGCGGCTGCGCAGACTGGCCGGTGTTCCGTCGGGCCCGGCTTCCAGACAGCAGCGCATGCGGATGATGATGGCTGCCATCGTGGGCGGGGTGCTGGTGCTCAGCTCGGCTTACTTCACGGGCCAGCGCTTTGCCGACATCGGTCCACAGTACGAACGATTCATGGCCGGTGACCAGAACAGTGAGATCGGCCAGCGCTTGGCGATCTGGGGCGTGGCCTGGCGGGCCGGTCTGCATGCGCCGTTGACCGGCGTCGGCATCAACGGATTGGGCGCAGAGATCAAGCGCCAGCGTGAAAGCGGCGAGCTGCCGGCCGATATGCTGGTGATGTACGAAGGTGCCCACAACGAATATCTGTCCGCCTTTGCCGGCGCCGGCATTCCCGGTGTCCTCGTCATCGTGATGCTGTTTGTCGGGCCGTTGGTGGTGGGGGTACGGCGTTTCCTGGATGGGCAGCAGCCCGAGGCGGCCTTGGCACTGGTGATGCTGACCACTGCTTACAGCGCCTATTCACTGACCGATTCGATGTTCGATCGGCAGATCTCGATGCTGGCCTATCTTCTGCTGTGCGCCTGGATGATGTCGGCCGGGCGTTCGTCGGTTGCCCGGCCCGGTGGTTCCGATGCGGTTTCGTCGAACCATATGGATACGGCGCAGGCCGCCCTGCCGTCGGGCGGTGCGTCGGAAGTGAAAGCGCGGAGGAGACGGGATGCGAATGCCTGAATCAGCCGTGCCGGGGGGGCTTTCGGTGGCCATCATCACCAAGAACGAGGCACACCGCATCGCTGCCTGCCTGCAGAGTGTGGCCTTTGCCGACCAGATCGTCGTATTGGATTCGGGCAGCACCGACGATACCGTGGCCATTGCCCGGAATCTGGGGGCCGAGGTCGAAGTCACGCCGGATTGGCCGGGTTTCGGCCCGCAGAAAAACCGGGCCCTGGCGCGCTGCACCCAGCGTTGGGTGCTGTCGATCGATGCCGACGAGCAGCTGTCCGAGGCACTGGCCCATGAGATCGTGCAGGTGCTGCGTGCACAGGATGCCATCTCATCGGCACACGGGCCGGCATCGGCCGAGCGGGGAGGGAAAGACAGCGCACGGCCCGGTACGGCGGAGGTTCCCGGTTCATCACCCGTCGTGGCCGGATACTGGCTGCGTCGCAGTTCCTCCTTCTGTGGCCAGGCCATTCGCCATGGGCTGTGGGGCAACGACCGGGTATTGCGGCTGTTCGAGCGCCGGAAGGGGCGCTTCAGCGACGATCGGGTGCACGAGCGCTTGATTTGCGATGGGCCGACCCGCGTGCTCGACGGTATGTTGCTGCACGACAGCGTCGATTCATTGGAGGATGCGCTCGGCAAATCGCGCCAGTACGCATGGCTGGGCGCCGAGAAAGTGCGTGCCCGCAAGGGAGGCGGTCTGCTGAGTGCCTGCCTGCACGGTGGCTGGTCCTTTGTGCGGGGCTATCTGCTGCGTGCCGGTTTTCTGGACGGGCGCAACGGCTTACGCCTGGCTTGGCTGCATGCGAAGAGCACTTATTGGAAATACCGCTGGGCGGGTCTGTCCGATACCGCTTGGCAGGCACAGGCGCAGCTGGTGTCGTCGAGGCGATGATGCCGGTTCGTGTCCCGGCGGCGGACGGTTGAAATACCGGCGCGGTACGGAATACCGTCCGCGTGACATTCCCGCCGTACGCGCTCGACCCGGTGCACATGTCTGCATGGAACGAAGCTTCGAAAGCGCTTCCGTATCCCGAGCCGGGGGTTCCGCTTGGGTCAAAAGCGACACTTCAGGTACGAAGTTTTCGTCAGGCAGGAGGAAGTCTTCACAATGCAGGTTACGTATCATGCCGTTTTCACGAAGCGTCGTCGGTGACGGGATCGGGATGAGAGCGCCTGTCGTGACCGGACGAGAGAGATGATGAACCTGTTGCTGCTGACATTCGGGGATAAGCTGGAAAACCACTATCAGGCCAGTTTCGCCATTCTCAGCTTTCTGAAGGATCCGCTGCTCCAGCGGGTGATCGTGATCACCGACCGACCCGAGTTCTATCGACTGTTCGGTGATCGTGTCGACCTCGTCGACGTCGATCGGCAGACGCTGAAGGACTGGCAGGCGCCTCATCAGTTTTTCTGGCGGATCAAGATCAAGGCGGTCGAACTGGCTGTGTCGCGCTATCCGGGTCAACATCTGATGTACGTCGATTCCGACACCTTTCTGGCGACTGGATTGGCGGCCATGCAGAGCAGCCTCGATACCGGGGTCGGCTTCATGCATCTGTTCGAGAATGAGTTGGGCCAGGGGGGTAGTCGCACCCTGGAGCGCATGTTCCGCAGCCTGGGCGGGCGCAGCTTTGCCGGCGTGCACATCGATGCGCAGAGCAGGATGTGGAATGCGGGTGTGGTCGCCCTGCCGGCGCCTCGGGCCGACGATATCGTGCGACTCAGCCTGCAGCTGTGCGACGAGATGTGTGGCACCGATTGTCCGCGCCGTCTGATCGAACAGTTCGCCTTTTCGGTGGCGCTCGACCGGCTGATCGACCTGCAGTCCTGCCAGGATGTCATCGGCCACTACTGGGGAAACAAATCCGAATGGGATCTGTTCATCTTGCGGTTTCTGGCCAGCAACCTGTTGTGCGGCGCCGATCTGGATAGCTGCATCGAACAGATCCGCCATGTCGACTGGAACGGCCTTCCGCTGGAAAAACGTCCGCGCAGCAGCATCGAACGTATCAAGCGCTGGCTCGACGGAACCTTCAAGGTCAAGCGGTCGCGGTATTTCCATGAAGTGGCGCAGACTGCAGCGGTACCGCCCCGTGCCTTCGTTGCGCCCAGCGTGGATTGATCTTCAGGCCAGAATGATGTCGTACTCCTGCTGCACATAACGGGGGTCGACGTGCAGGGTGATCGGTTTGCCGATGTGTTCGACCAGGATCGCCAGGTGCGGGCTTTCTTCGTCCAGCAGTAGATCGATGACCTGCTGCGAGGCCATGATGCGGAACTCCTTGGGGTTGAACTGGCGCGCTTCGCGGGCGATTTCCCGCATGATTTCGTAGCACATCGTGCGTGCGGTTTTGATGGTGCCCTTGCCCTGACACGCATTGCAGGGCTCGCACAGCATCCGCTCCAGTGAATCGCGGGTGCGCTTGCGGGTCATTTCGACCAGGCCCAGCGAAGAGAAGCCATTGACGGTCGTCTTGGTGCGGTCATTGGCGAGCGCGGTGCGCAGGGCATGCAGCACCGCTTCTTTGTGTTCGGTGCTGTGCATGTCGATGAAGTCGACGATGATGATGCCGCCCAGATTGCGTAGCTGCAGCTGGCGTGCCAGTGTCTGTGCCGCTTCGAGGTTGGTGCGGAAGACGGTGTCGTCGAAATTCCGACCGCTGATGTAGCCGCCGGTATTGACGTCGATCGTCGTCAGCGCTTCGGTCTGATCGAAGATCAGATAGCCGCCGGATTTGAGCGGCACCCGCCGGGCCAGTGCCTTCTCCACCTCCTCATCGACCTGATACAGATCGAACAGCGATCGCGCACCGCTGTGCAGCTGTAGCTTCTGCTCGAGGCCGGGCATGTAGGTGTGACAGAACTGCTGCATGCCGACCAGGGTGTCGGGATCGTCGACGATGATGCGCTGCGTGCTCTGGCCGGCCAGATCACGCAGCGCACGTTGGCTCAGTTCCAGTTCATGATAGAGCTGGGTGGGGCGGCGACCGCCGGCAGGCTTACCGCTGGCGTTGGCACGCGAGGCGTCCAGAATCTGTGCCCAGCGCCTGCGCAGATAGGCGATGTCGGCCAGCAGCAGGTCGTCCGTGGTGCCTTCGGCCACGGTACGGATGATGAAGCCGCCCTGTTCCTGCCGGCCCGGCTCGGTGTCCTGGTCCATCAGGGTTCGGACCCGCTCCAGCAGCCGGGTACGCTCGCTTTCATCGGTGATGCGCTGGGCGATGCCGATATGCGGATCGTGCGGCAGATAGACCAGCATCCGGCCGGCGATGCTGATCTGGGTGGTGAGCCGGGCGCCCTTGCTGCCGATCGGGTCCTTGATGACCTGTACCAGCAGCGACTGGCCGGGATAGAGATACTTCTCGATCGGCAGGTGGGTGCTGGAATCATGGCTGCGACATTGCCACAGATCGGTGACGTGCAGAAAGGCCGAGCGCTCCAGTCCGATATCGACGAAGGCCGACTGCATGCCGGGCAGCACCCGGTTGACGATACCGGCATAGACATTGCCGACCTGACCACGACTGGCTTGCCGGTCTATGTAGAATTCTCTGATGATACCTTGCTGTACCAGCGCCACCCGGGTCTCGGGGGAGGTGGTACTGACCAGGATTTCTTCGGTGGCGATGTCTTTCATGTTTGTTCTGGCGGCAGAATATGAGGCGCCTGATCGACTCTAGAATGTGATCGGTGAACCGAGCGAAAAACCGTACAACGCATCCAGCCTCCGCCCGGTTGGTATCGACCCCGTGGCTGCGAACGGCGCAGGCTGCCCGGCGATGCCCGGATTCCCTTCGTCGTGACGGCCGGGTTTCGAACGTGTGCCGCCAAAGCGCGGGGCAGCGCATCAGGATACAACAAAGCAGGGCAGATCGTGGGTAGGGATATCGGGGTGGTACGAGCAGATCCTTGCTGTTGCACAGGGATGTGCGACAGGGAACGGGGTTCCGTCAGGCTTGTGTGTTGATTTTCAGTCCGGCCCGCTGCAGCAACAGAGCGGTTTCATGGAGCGGCAGGCCCATGATGCCGGTGTAGGAGCCTTCGATCCGACGCACGAACCGAGCGGCAGCGCCCTGAATGCCATAGGCGCCGGCCTTACCCATCGGTTCGCCGGTGGCCACATACCAGTCGATGTCGTCGGGTTTGAGACGGCAGAACTGGACGCGGGAGACCTGCGTGCGCCAAAGGCAGCGCTTGCCATTGGCCGAAATCACCACCACCGTGCTCAGCACCCGGTGGCTGCGGCCCGACAGTTTGGCCAGGATGCGGGCGGCATCGTGCTCGTCGGCCGGTTTGCCGAGAATGGTGCCGCCGATGGCCACCGTGGTGTCGGCCGCCAACAGCGGGGCGGCGGGCAGGTCGGCGGCTTCCAACCGTTCTCGTGCGGCCCGGGCCTTGGCGAGCGCCACCCGTTCCACGTACCGGGTCGGTGATTCATCGGGCTGAACCGCTTCCAGTGCCTCGGCTCGGGCTTCGTCCTCATCCAGCAGCAACCGGGCTTCGATGCCGATCTGCTGCAACAGGGCCAGTCGACGGGGGCTGCGGGAGGCGAGGTAGATCATGGTACGGGTCTGGCGAAGGGATGGTTCACGGTGTACGGACGAAAGCGCCGGACGGGATGGTAGACCAGATGTGGGCCGGTGCGTGCCGTCCGGTCTTTCGTCTTTGAAGCGTCGGCGCTCCGGACGTCATGGTGCGAGGTGCAGGCCGGTGTGAGCCGGGAAGCACGCCGATCCGTGATGCTCAGGGCGCGAATTTCATTTCTTCCGCCTGATCGAAACGAGCCTGCTGACGGATGTCCTGCGAGGACGAGCCGATGCCGATGGCATAACGGCCGGGAGCCGCCACCCAGACACCGGCCTTCTGGTCGAAGGAAGCCAGCTCGCGTGGCTCGACGCGCAGCACGACGCGTTGTGATTGGCCCGGTTGCAGCAGCCGCGTCTTGGCAAAGGCGCGCAGCTCGGCCGCCGGTTTTTGGAGTGAACCCTGCGGGGCCGACAGATAGAGCTGCACCACCTCCTTGCCCGGCCTGCGGCCGGTGTTGGTGATGGTGATGGCAGCGTTCACGCCGGCGTCCTCGCGCTGCAGTTTCAGATCGTTGTATTCGAAGCGGGTGTACGACAATCCGTGCCCGAAGGGGTAGGCGACACTGACATCACGGGTGCCGAAGTGCCGATAGCCGACCCAGATGTCGTCCAGATATTCGACTTCGGCCTGCCGGTCGTTGGGCACCAGCGCATGCGCCTCCTCGGGTTCCGGTCCTTTCAGCTGTACACCGGGGAAGTTTTGGGCAGCCGGGTAATCTTCCAGCCGGATGGCGAAGGTGTCGGCAAGCTTGCCGGAAGGATTCACCTTGCCGGACAGCACGTCGGCAATGGCGTTGCCGGCTTCCTGCCCGGGTTGCCACACCAGCAGGATGGCATCGACCTGATCGCGCCAGCTGGCCACATCGATGATGCCGCCGACGTTCAGCACAGCCACCACCGGTTTGCCGGCCTTACGGAAGGCGGATGAAACGTCCTTCAGCAACTGTCGTTCGGCTGCCGTCGGATAGAAATCATCCCTGGCCTTGCGGTCGACGAACTCACCGGCGACACGGCCCAGCGTGATGACGGCGGCATCGTTTCGGGCCACGGCTGCTTGGATCCGGGCCGGGGAGGGGGTCAACTCGCCCAGAGCGGCGGGGGCCAGAAATTCGTTTCTTTTCTGCTGACGGCCACGTTCGGCCTCGATGTGGGCGGCGTAGGCCTTGGTCAGCTCCGCATCGGCCTGGTAGCCCGCAGCCCGCAGCCCCTGTGGCATCGTCACCGAATAGGCTTCGTAGACGTCACCACTGCCGGTGCCGCCGGTCATGCTTTCATAAGCGCTGTTGCCGAACAGGGCCAGCCTGCGGCCGGCCGCCAGCGGCAATACATCGCCCTGGTTCTTCAACAGCACCATGCCTTCGGTGGCTGCCTGGCGCGACAGCCGTGCGTTGTGCTTCAGATCGGGTTCGTTGGTGACGGCCTCGCCACGGAAGGTACGGGATTTCAGGATCAGGTCGAGAATGTGCCGGATGTTGTGATCGAGCACCTGCTCGTCGAGCGTGCCGTTCTTGATCGCTTGGCGCAGTGCCTTCTGCTGCCCGCGGGTGCCGGGCATCAGCAGATCGTTGCCGGCCCGCATCTGGGCAACCGCATCGGTGCCGCCGAACCAGTCGGTCATCACCACTCCCCGATAACCCCATTGGCCGCGCAGCACATCGCTCAGCAGCCAGGGACTTTCGGAGGTGTAGGTGCCGTTCACGCGGTTGTAGGAGGTCATGATCGCCCAGGGCTCACTTTCCCTGATGGCGATTTCGAAACTTTTGAGATAGAGCTCGCGCAGCGCCCGCTCGCTGACCTTCACGTCGATGATGTTGCGGTTCCATTCGTGGTTGTTGACCGCAAAGTGCTTGGGGGTGGCGCCCACGTCGTGTGACTGGACACCGCGCACGATGGCTGCCGCCATCTTGCCAGAGATCAGCGGGTCTTCGGAGTAATACTCGAAGTTTCGACCGCCCAGCGGGTAGCGATGCAGATTCAGCGCGGGTGCCAGCATCACGTCGATGCCATAGGCGGCAGCTTCGTGGCCCAGAGCACTGCCGACTCGCTCGACCAGGGCGGGGTCCCAGGTGCTGGCCAGTAGCGAGCCGATCGGAAAGGCGGTGGCATGAAAGGTCTGCCCCGGTGAAAAAGGCCGCTTCGGTGCGATGCGCACTCCGGCAGGCCCATCGGCCAGCACGATCGATGGGATGCCCAATCGCTTGATCGGAAAGGTGCTGCCGGCAGCGCCCGGTACGCGATCGTTGGCCGAAACGCCGACGATGGGCGCCCGTTCGTCGGCTTCGGTGCCGGTCACGCCCTGACCCAGCACCAGCGCGATTTTTTCTTCGAGCGTCATCGCACCGATCACTTGTGCCAGAGGGGCCATGCCCAGCTGGGGGGCGGGGTCGCTGGCAAGGGCCGGCGTCATCGGCAGGGATGTGGCCAGCGCAAGGGCAAAGACGGTGCGCGGACAGGGGCGCAGAGCAACCATGGGGTCTCCTGTGAGTCTGGGTTTCACGGTTGGCTCCATGGTGCCATAACGGCGAACCGGCCTGGGCCAAACCGTGTTTGCCCAGGCCGGTTTGCCGGCATCCGGCCACCCTCGGCCACAAAAGGATCACGGCTGCGAACCGATCGGGCGCTACGGTCTGCCAGCCATCACCGGTTGCGAGTCCATGGTGGCCCGCGCCCGGCAGCGGCTGGCATTCTGCATCCGTGTCGCGCCTTTGTGATCCCTCTGCGGCTCAGGCTCCTGTGCTCAGGGCGCGAAATGCAGCCAGCTGCCCTTGTCGAAATGGGATTGCTGACGGATGTCTCGCGACGAGGCGCCGACGCTGACCGTGTAGCGCCCCGGGGCGGCGACCCATTGGCCGATGTCCGGGTCGAAGGAGGTCAGGCCCCGCGGGTCCACGCGCAGCACCACTTTCTGCGACTGACCGGGCTGCAGCAGACGGGTCTTGGCAAAGGCGCGCAGTTCGGCGTCGGGTTTTTCCAGCGCATTCTGCGGTGCCGACACATACATCTGTACCACTTCCTTGCCTGCCTTGTGGCCGGTGTTGGTGATGGTGACCGAAGCGGTCAGACCGGCATCCTCACGCAGCAGCTGCAGATCACGATACTCGAAGCGGGTGTACGACAGTCCGTGTCCGAAGGGGTAGGCGACATCGACGTCACGGGTGTTGAAGTGGCGATAGCCGACCCAGATGTCGTCGCGGTATTCGATCTCGGCCTCACGATCGGAGGTGACGATCTCTCCGCTGGCATTGGGATCCGGCCCCTGCAGTGTCACGCCCGGGAAATTCTCGGCCGCCGGATAGTCTTCGAGCTTGATCGCGAAGGTGTCGGTCAGTTTGCCCGATGGATTCACCTTGCCGGACAGCACGTCGGCAATGGCGTTGCCGGCTTCCTGCCCGGGCTGCCAGGCCAGCAGAATCGCATCGACCTGATCGCGCCAGCTGGCCACATCGATGATGCCGCCGATGTTCAGCACAGCGATCACCGGCTTGCCGGCCTTGCGGAAGGCGCTCGAGACATGCTTCAGCATCGTCTGCTCGGCCTCGGTCAGATAGAAATCGTCCTTGGCTTCACGGTCGACGAATTCGCCGGAATTGCGGCCGAGCGTGATCACGGCGGCATCATTGGCGGCAACGGCTGCTTCGATCTGGCCGGGCGTGGGCTCCAGTTCGGGCAGAGGGTCGGGTGCCAGATAGATGCTGGTTGCCGGGCGACGTGCGGTTTCGGCCTCGATATGCGCGGTATAGGCCTGCTCCAGCGAGCGGTCGGTGGTGTAGCCGGCATCCTGCAGCCCTTTGGGCATCGGAATCGAATAGGCTTCATAGACATCGCCACTGCCGGTGCCGCCGATCACGATGTCATAGGCGCTGTTGCCGAAGAGTGCGAGCTTCCCGTTGGCCGGCAGGGGCAGCGCATTCTGCTCATTCTTCAGCAGCACCATGCCTTCGGTGGCGGCTTCGCGCGAAATCAGCGCGTTGGTCTCCAGATCGGGCTCGTTGGTGACGGGCTCGTTGCGGAAGGTACGTGTCCTCATGATCAGATCGAGGATGCGTTCGATATTGCGATCGAGCACACTGACATCGAGCTGACCATTCTGCACGGCCTGCAGCAGCGCCCGTTGCTGGGCCTGCGTGCCGGGCATCAGCAGTTCGTTGCCGGCTTTCATCTGCTCGACTGCGTCTTTGCCGCCATACCAGTCAGTCATCACCGTGCCTTCGAAACCCCACTGGTTGCGCAACACTTCGGTCAGCAGCCACGGACTTTCCGAGGTGTAGGTTCCATTGATCAGATTGTAGGAACTCATGATCGTCCACGGATCGCCTTCCTTGACGGTGATCTCGAATCCCTTGAGATACAGCTCGCGCAGCGCGCGCTCGCTGACTTTCACGTTGATGGTGTTGCGGTTCCATTCATGGTTGTTTGCCGCATAATGCTTTGGCGACGTGCCGACTTCGTGATGCTGGATGCCGCGGGCCATGGCGGCCGCCATCTTGCCGGAAATCAGCGGGTCTTCCGAGTAGTACTCGAAGTTGCGCCCCCCCAGTGGATAGCGGTGCAGGTTCAGTGCCGGTGTCAGAAAGATGTCGATCCCATAGGCGGCGGCTTCCGAGCCCATGGCCTGACCCACACGCTCGACCAGGGTGGTATCCCATGAGCTGGCCAGCAGCGAGGCGATCGGGAAAGCGGTGGCATGAAAGGTCTGACCAGGGGCATCGTCGCGCGTCGAGGAGATACGCACACCGGCGGGGCCATCGGCCAGCACGATCGACGGAATACCCAGTCGTTCGATCGGGAAGGTGGTTCCGGCTGCACCGGGTACCCGGTTGTTCACGTCGACGCCAACGACGGGTCCCTGGCGGTCGCCGGTCGAGCCGGACATGCCCTGGCCCAGTACCAGCGCCACTTTTTCTTCGAGGGTCATGGCCTGGATCACTTCATCGATCGGTGAAAGACCCAGGCGTGGGCCGGTGTCGTCGGCGAAAGCCGGTGTCATTTGCGTGGAAACGGCCAGCGCCATGGCCAGTGCAGTGCGCGAGCAGGGAGGCATCGATGCCATTGCTGTCTCCTGTGGTGACGGGATGCCGGTGCTGAAACGATGGAATCGGCATTCCGGGGCTGCGCTCGGCCAAGCCTGGCCGGTGCCGGGGTCGCAGAAAGATCGAGGGCCGCGAAACCGGACCCGACTGCGTCACGCACCCGTTTCCTGTCCCGCCGCACCATCGTTCCGAGGTTGCCGGCCGGACACAGACTGCGTTCTCACGGATCTGTCTTCGCTTTTGCGACTTCTGCGGCTTGGTCTCCCGTGTGCACCGATGCCGGTCAGGGCGGCGCAGACCGTTTCCGATCGGAAAGCAGCCATGCCGTCATCCAGGCGTTGGACGAGCCGCCGGGTTGAGAGGGTCGACCTGCATCACGATGGATATCGGTCTTTCCCACGGCGCCCCGTCTCACAAAACAGCGGTAAGCGGGGCGAATGTGTCATTACTTTAAATCTATCGAATTTGGAAGTTGTAACAGTTGTGTGTGGCGTATGGATACTCAGACAAGATAATCTCGGTTGTGTACAGCATCGCGCGATCTTCCGATGGCCTTTGGCGATGACCGAAGCTGGTGCCTGATACGTTGGCCAGGTGCGTCCATCTGGCATATTTTGGGTACATCCGACTCCGAATACCCGGATGCCGGGGCGGGTTGTTGTTGCACCGCACGGGCCGAATCCCGATCATTGCACGAAATAATTCCTGACATACGCGCGCGCCCGTGCAGGGTGCGGGCGATGCCGCTGTCGTGAGAGCCCGGGGATGACGACATCCAAGGAAAGGACAAAGGACTTAATATGAACTTGTTGCTGCTGGCTTTTGGGGCCAGGTCCGAAAATCATTATCAGGCAGCCTTTGCTATCCTGAGCTTTTTCAAGGACCCCGCCATTTCGCGTGTCATGGTAATGACCGATCAGCCGGATCTGTACCGCTGGTTGGAGCGGAAATCGGGTCAGGCAGTCAATGGTCGCGAGCTGCCGTCACTGGAGATCATCGATATCGAGCGTTCCACGCTGGACGAGTGGCAGGGCGAGCATCATTTCTTCTGGCGGATCAAAATCAAGGCCATTCAGCATGCCATCGAGAAGCATCCGGGCGAGCACCTGATGTACATCGATTCCGACACCTTCCTGGCGAGTGGCCTTTCGGCGATCGTGCAACTGCTGGATGAAGGCGCTGCGCTGATGCACTGTGCCGAATATCGGCTGAACGAAAGCAAGGATCACACGGTCGAACGCATGGACCGCATTCTTTCCGGCAAGGAATTTGCGGGTGTGCCCGTCAAGAGCCAGAGTTGGATGTGGAATGCCGGTGTGATCGGTCTGCCGGCTTCACGGGCAACGGAGCTGGTTGAGCTGACGCTGAAGGTCTGCGACGAGATGTGTGCGACCGAATGCCCGCGTCGCCTGATCGAACAGTTCGCATTTTCGGTGGCCCTGAATCACGACGTACCGCTCTACCCCTGCGAAGGCACCATCGGCCACTACTGGGGCAACAAGCATGAGTGGAACGACTTTATCCTGCGTTTTCTGGCCGACAGCCGTCTGCGTGACAAGGGCGTCGAGGATGCTTTCGCCCGTTTGGACAAGGTGGATTGGACCCGTCTGCCGTTGGAGAAACGGCCGCATCGTCAGGCGGAGCGTATCAAGAAAGGGGTCGATCTGCTGATGCCCGCCGATCAGGGACGTCATTTCGTGCCCGCCGGGGACTGACGGCCTCGTCCTGAGCGGTATCCGGGACGCCGTTCGCCATCGGAGGTTCCTTGCCCGCCTTGCCTTTGAAGAAAGCGCACCCGCAAGTGTGTCGATGTAGCAGGCACTTGCGCCTGCTCGACGGTCATTCCCGGTGATAGGGATGGCCGGCGTTGATGGACCAGGCGCGATAAAGCTGTTCCGACAGCAACACCCGCGCCAGCGCGTGTGGCAGGGTCAGGCTCGACAGCCGGATGCGTTCGGCGGCTTCGGCCTTCAGTCCGGGGTCCAAACCGTCAGGACCACCGATCAGAATGGCAACCGGATCGGCTGCCCGCTGCCAACGCTGTAGCCGCTGCGCCAGCGCCGTGGTGCGCAGATCGTCGCCATGTTCATCCAGCACCACCACTCGGGCGCGGGCCGGGAATTTTTCGCGCAGTCGCTGCGCTTCCCGTGCCGTCGGCGTGGCGGTGGCGGCTTCGGTTTTGCGGCTCGGGTCGCCGGTACGGGTTTCGGTCTTGACCGTCACCAGTTCGACCCGTATTTCCTTCGGAAATCGTTTGATGTAGTCGGCCACTGCTTCATTCACCCATTTGGGGCTGCGTTGACCGACGGCGATGATGCGGATGAGCATGTCAGCGGCCTGGGCGAACAAATGATGACTGCTTGATCAATTCTCTGCAACGGGCTTCGGACCCGGGCTGCGGGCCGGGGATTGGCGGGTAGCCGGCCGCAGCCTGGTCAGCTCCACGGGCGAGGCGCCCCATAGTTCTTCGAGGTTGTAATAGGCACGGATGGCCGGCTGCATGATGTGCACGATCATGTCGCCCAGATCGACCAGCACCCATTCACCGGTTTCTTCGCCTTCCATCGACACCACCGGAAAACCCTCGGCCTCGACCCGGTCGTGCACATTGGCAGCCAGTGCGCGGGTCTGGCGGTTCGAGGTGGCGGTCGCCACCACGACACTGTCGAACAGGTCGGACAGCTTCGAGGTGTCGAAGACGCGGATGTCCTGGGCTTTCACATCGTCGAGGGCATCGACGACGATACGTTGCAGCTGGTTGATGTCCATGGGCAGGTTTGCAGAAGTACGAAGATCGAATACACGTTAACAGAAATCCACGCTTCGACGGCCGGGAAACCCGATGGCGCATCCGATCCGGGAAGGGCTGGCCGCTCCCGGCCGCTGATGGTACCCGTTTGTGCACGCCGCCCAAACAGACCGCCTCGCCCATCGATGCCGTGGGGCTGCAGGCTTTCATGGGCAAGGAGGTTCCGACGCGATACACATGCGGCCATCTCGGCTTTTGCGGTGGATATGTGTCGTGTATCAGGCCGTCGGGGCTGAAGGGGAGGGGGCACCGCTCCGATACAGCCGATGTTGCCGGATGTAGGCCTCGACACCTGCCGGCAGCAGGCCATCGACCGGCAGCCCGGCTTCCAGGTGGCGGCGCAGCAGGGTCGATGACACCGGTACGGCCGGCATCCGGAACAGCACGATGCTGCCGGCCGGACGGTCGGGCAGGGCGTCGGTACCATGTTCGGCCAGCATTGCTTCTATCGGGGCCGGCAGGTCGTCGAGCGGCACCCGTTCGCGCTGGGTCACGGCCAAGTGGGTGTAATCGAGCAGTTCTGTCCAGCGATGCCAGCTGGCCAGATTTCGGAACTGGTCGCTGCCGATGATCAGCACCAGCGCGGCCTGCTCCCCATATCGTTGACGCAGTTCGATCAGCGTGTCGAGGGTATAGCTCGGTCCATCGCGGCGGATTTCCAGATCATCGATGCGCCAGCGGGCGGCGCCTGGAGACGGGGCGGCGGCGGGTGGCGCGACATATGCCGCCCTGGTGGACATGGCTGACGGTTCGAGCGATGTATTCGGGGCATTCGTCGATATATCGAGGTCCGAGGTGTCAGCGTTGCCCTCTGCAACGTCGGACCCACCGTGATCCGACGTGCGGTCCGGGGAGGATGGCTTGGGGGCTTCTGCAAAAGCCGTCGCCACGAATGGCGCCACCGCCCGTTTCAACATCGCCAGCCGTCGTTCACCGTCGGCCTGCTGGCCGGCCATCTTTTGCCAGGCACGCCCGGCCGGGATCAGCACCAACTCGTCGAGCTGTAATGCGACGACGGCCGCATGACCCAGGGCCAGGTGGCCGACGTGGACGGGGTCGAAGCTGCCGCCGAGCAGGCCGATGCGGGTCCGTGGCTTGCCAGGGGTCTTCCGGGACGGGCTCGGGGGCATCAGGGGCACAGCCAGTCCCTTACGGGCAGAAAATCGGTGTAGAGCTTTGCCTCGGGCGTGCCGGCTTCCGGCTGATACTGGTAGCGCCATTGCACCGACGGTGGCATCGAGCACAGGATCGATTCGGTGCGCCCGCCGGAGGCCAGGCCGAACAGCGTGCCTCGGTCATAGACCAGATTGAATTCGACGTAGCGGCCCCGGCGCAGCGCCTGGAATTCGCGTTCTCGTTCGCCGTAGGGCTGGTCCTTGCGGCGATCGACGATCGGCAGATAGGCGTCCAGGAAGTGATCGCCGACGCTCCGGGTCAGTGCCCAGGCGGTGTCGAAGTCCGGCGTGTTCAGGTCGTCGAAGAAAATGCCGCCGATGCCACGGGCTTCGTTGCGATGCTTGAGGAAGAAGTAGCGGTCACACCAGGCTTTCATGGCCGGGTAATGCTCGGGGCCGAAAGGAGCCAGCGCGTCGTGGCAGACCCGATGGAAATGTCGTGCGTCCTCGACCTCGCCATAGTAGGGAGTCAGGTCCATACCGCCACCGAACCACCAGATGTCGGACTCACCGGAGTCCCGCGCCGCCGCCACGAAGTAGCGGACATTCATGTGTACGGTGGGCACATGAGGATTGCGCGGGTGCAGCACCAGCGACACACCGGTGGCCCGGGCACTGCGGCCCGCCATCTGCGGCCGACCGGCCGATGCGGTGGGCGGCAGCTTCGGTACGTGCACATCCGAAAACAGCACCCCGGCACGCTCGAAGACCCGGCTGTCTTCGAGCACACGGCTGACACCTCCACCGCCCAATGCCGGTTCGGCATCGGGCCGGGCAGGTTCGCGCCGCCAGGCATCGACCAGAAAACGGCCTCCGTCGACGTCTTCCAGGCCGGTGACGATCCGCTGCTGCAGTCCGGAGAACCAGGCGGCTACGGTCTCGGGCGACTGCGTGGGCGATGAGATGCCATCAGGGGGAGAAGAGGAAGCAAGGCTCACGGTTCATGTCATCCTTTCAGCCCACGCCGACCGATATCGGCGCGGTATTGCATGCCGTCGAAGCGGATGTTGCGCACGCCTTCGTAGGCACGCGCGTGCGCCTGCGCCAGTGTGTCGCCCAGTCCGGTCACGCCCAACACTCTGCCACCACTGGTGACGACCGCGCCGTCCTTGCTGGCGGTACCGGCGTGGTAGACGAACAGGTCGGTGGCCTCGGCATTGCCCCGGGCAGGATAGCCGGTGATGAGATCGCCCTTGACCGGGGTGGCGGGGTAGCCCTTGGCCGCCAGCACCACGCACAGTGCGGCACGGGAATCCCAGTCGGCCTGCACCTGATCCAGCCGGCCTTCGATACCGGCTTCGATCAGCGTGCCCAGCGGGGTTTTCAGGCGCGACAGGATGGCCTGGGTTTCCGGGTCGCCCAGCCGGCAGTTGAATTCCAGCGTGTTCAGGCTGCCGTCGGTGCCGATCATCAACCCGGCATACAGAAAACCTGTGAAGGGTGTGCCTTCGGCGGCCATGCCACGGATCACTGGCAGGACGATCTCCTGCAGGGCGCGCTCGTGCAGCGCCGGCGTCATGACCGGCGCCGGCGAATAGGCGCCCATGCCGCCGGTGTTCGGGCCCCGATCGCCATCGAGCAGGCGTTTGTGATCCTGGCTGGTGGCCAGCACCAGCACGTGGCTGCCGTCGGCCATCACGATGAAGCTGGCTTCTTCGCCACTCAGGAAGGCTTCGATGACGACGCGGGCGCCATCCGATTCATCGCCGCCGAGGAACTGATCGACGGCTGCCTGTGCCTCGGCGACGGTCTGGGCCACCACCACGCCCTTGCCGGCGGCCAGCCCATCGGCCTTGACCACGATCGGCGCACCCTGCTCGGCGATGTAATGCTTGGCAGCAGCCGGATCGGTGAAGGTCTGATGGGCGGCGGTCGGGATACCGTGGCGCCGCATGAATTCCTTGGCGAAATCCTTGGAGGCTTCGAGCCGGGCAGCGGCCTGGGTCGGGCCGAAGACCGGCAGCCGGCGGGCGCGGAAGCGATCGACCAGCCCTTCGGCCAGCGGTGCTTCGGGGCCGACCACCGTGAAGGCCAGTTTTTGGGCTTCGGCGAAATCGGCCAGCGCGTCGATGTCGCTGATCGCCAGATTGCGCACACCCGGCTCCAGTGCGGTGCCGGCATTGCCGGGGGCGACGAACACGGTTTCAAACTGCTTCGAGCGGGCCAGTGTCAGCGCAATGGCGTGTTCCCGGCCGCCGCTGCCGACGACCAGGCATCGTTTCTGTGCGGCCATGGGATCAGTCCTCGACGATGATGGCGTTGGTGTAGACTTGCTGCACGTCGTCGACGTTGTCGAGCGCGTCCAGAATCTTCTGCATTTTCGCGGCATCGTCGCCGGTCAGTTCCAGCTCGTTCTGCGGCTTCATCGTCACTTCGGCCACTTCGGCCTTCAGGCCGGCTTCTTCCAGCGCCGCCTTGACGGCGATGAAGTCGCCCGGCTCGGTGATCACTTCGAGCGAGCCGTCGTCGTTGCCGACGATATCCTGTGCACCGGCTTCGAGTGCCACTTCCATCAGTTTGTCTTCGTCGGTGCCGGGGGCAAACACCAGCTGGCCGCAGTGGGTGAACTGGAAGGCCACCGAGCCATCGGTGCCGAGGTTGCCACCATGCTTGGTGAGCGCGTGCCGCACATCGGCCACGGTGCGGGTGCGGTTGTCGGTCATACAGTCGACGATGACGGCGGCACCAGCCACACCATAGCCTTCATAGCGGATTTCTTCGTAGTTGACGCCCTCGAGACCGCCGACGCCACGCTGGATGGCGCGTTGCACGGTGTCCTTCGGCATATTGCCGTCGGCCGCTTTCTCTATGGCGAGCCGCAGCCGGGGGTTCATGCCCGGGTCGGCACCGCCCATTTTGGCAGCCACGGTTATTTCCTTGATCAGACGGGTGAAAAGAGCGCCGCGCTTGGCGTCCTGGCGTCCTTTGCGGTGCTGGATATTGGCCCACTTGGAATGGCCGGCCATATTGGAGTCCTTTCTGTGTGGCGGGTTGGTCGGGATCAGGCGATGCCTCGCGGCGGTCGGGGTCTGATTCCGGGCCAACCGGGGTGGAATCGGTATTCGATCAGCGTGTGACCGTATGTGTTGCAACGCTGTCGACTGCAAACGTGTGGCAATGTCGCGCAGGCTGTCTCGATGCCGGCCATCTCAACGGCTGTAACATAGCAACCCGGTCGATCCGGGCTAAGATAGCCTGCAATCGGATCCAGAATTTTAACCTGCATTTGTCAGCGGCCTGCGCCGGTGTGTGTCGTGGGTCGATCGATGCGAGTCGTCCGCTTCTTTCAACATTCTCCGGAGCTCCTTTCCGATGTCCGAAGCCCTGTCTCCTCTGCTGGTCGGCAAGAACGCCAACACCGAAGCCTGTGTGCTGCCCGCCATGGGCAACCGCCACGGTCTGATCACCGGTGCCACCGGCACCGGCAAGACCGTGACGCTGCAACAGCTGGCCGAGCGTTTTTCCTCGATTGGTGTGCCGGTCTTCATGGCCGATGTCAAAGGTGATCTGACCGGCATTTCGCAGCCCGGGCAGATGTCGCCCAAGCTGCAGGAGCGGCTGGACAAGTACGGCCTGTCGACACCGGCATTCACCGGCTTTCCGGTCACGTTGTGGGATGTGTTCGGCAAGGCGGGCCACCCGGTGCGCGCCACCGTGTCGGACATGGGGCCACTGCTGTTGTCGCGTATGCTGGGGCTGAACGACACCCAGGAAGGCGTACTGAACCTGGTTTTCAAAGTGGCCGACGACAACGGTCTGCTGCTGCTCGACAGCAAGGACCTGCGTTCGATGCTGCAGTTCGTCGGTGAGAACGCCAAGCAGTTCACCAACCAGTACGGCAATGTCTCGACCGCCTCGATCGGCGCCATCCAGCGCAATCTGCTGGCGCTGGAGCAGCAGGGTGCCGATCAGTTCTTCGGCGAGCCGATGTTGAAGCTGTCGGACATGATGCGCACCGCGCCGGACGGCCGGGGGATGGTCAACATCCTGATCGCCGACCAGCTGATGAACGCGCCCAAGCTCTACGGCACCTTTTTGCTGTGGTTGCTGGCCGAGTTGTTCGAGCAGTTGCCCGAAGTGGGCGATATGGCCAGACCGAAGATGGTCTTCTTCTTCGATGAAGCACACTTGCTGTTCAACGACGCGCCCAAGGCGCTGCTCGACAAGATCGAGCAGGTGGTGCGGCTGATCCGCTCGAAGGGGGTGGGGGTCTATTTCATCAGTCAGAATCCGCTGGACGTACCCGAAACCGTACTGGGCCAGCTGGGCAACCGGGTGCAGCATGCGCTGCGCGCCTTCACGCCCCGCGATCAGAAAGCGGTCCGTGCGGCCGCCGAAACCATGCGTGCCAATCCTGAATTCGACACCGAGAAAGCGATCGGCGAGCTGGGGGTGGGAGAAGCCGTGGTGTCTTTCCTGGATGCCAAGGGTAGCCCGACCATGGTCGAACGGGTCTGGATCGCACCGCCGGCCTCGCGGATCGGCCCGGCCACCGAAGCCGAACGGCAGGCACTGTTGGCCGGCTCGCCGGTGGCCGGTGTCTACGAACAGGTGGTCGATCGCGAGTCGGCCTTCGAGGTGCTGCGCGCCCGGGCTGAAACCGCGGCCGAAGGGGCTGGTGCAGCGGGAGCGGGTGACAAACGGGCTGCCGGCAAATCCGGTGCACGGCAACCAGTCCAGTCTTCCGGCGGTGGTCTGCTGGACGACGCGCTGGGCGGACTGCTGGGTGGTGCCTCGGGCAAAAGTACCGGTTCGCGCAGCAGCCGTAACGATTCGGTGCTGCAAACCGCCGCCAAGAGCATGGTGCGCACGATGAGCTCGCAAGTGGGCCGGGCGCTGGTACGTGGTATCTTGGGCTCCCTGCTCGGTAGCAAATCGGGTACCAAGCGTTGATGTGCACTGCCTTGTCGACGTGTGAACCGCTGGCCAGGTTCATGAGCCTGGGGTGCGGACGGGGTGCAAGAAGCACCCACCGGATGCCTTGAGTCCGTGGTGGAGCGCAGCATGCGTGAGTCTCGTTGGAAGCCCGAGAACCTCGGGCTGTTCTATGGCGTGCTCGGTGCGATGCTCTTCGCCTGCAAGGGTATCTTCATCAAGCTCGCGTACCGACACGGGGTCGATACCGAGACCTTTCTGGGGCTGCGGATGTTGTGGGCAGCTCCGTTCTTTGCCTGGGTGGCCTGGCGCAGCGATGCGCAGAACCTGCGGCGCTGGTGGCGACGGGCGCGCGGCGTGAAAGGCGCCGTGCCGTCAGCCGAGCGGGGCCGCTGGCAGGGGTTGGATGCAAGACGGACGGGAGCACCGTCGCAGGCACCATCATCGATGGCCGTTCCCTCCGAGTCCCCGCATGCCGCTCATGCCTCTCCTTCATCGGGCTCTTCTCCTGCCGCTGATGTGCAGCCCGCTTCGGTCTGGAGAACCGGTGATGTCGGGCGGGTGATCGCGCTGGGCTTTTCCGGCTACTACCTCGCCAGCTATCTGGATTTTCTGGGGCTGCAATACATCTCGGTCGGTCTGGAACGGGTGCTGCTTTACCTGGGACCGACCTTCGTACTGCTGCTGTCGGTATTCTGGCTCAAGCGTGCGGTCGGCCGACGGCAGTGGACGGCGCTGGCAGTCAGCTATCTCGGCGTGATTCTGGTCTACCTGCACGATCTGGACGTGGCAGGCCAGAGCAATATCGCGCTGGGCAGCCTGCTGGTGCTTGGCAGCTGCATCAGCTACGCCTTTTATCTGCTGGGGGCGGGTGAGCTGGTCGGCCGGTTGGGGTCGATGCGGTTGACCGCCTGGGCGACGCTGGTGGCCTGTGTGTTGTGCGTGGCGCAGGCCTTCGTGATGGGCGGCTTCGGTCTGTTCCGTCAGCCGATGGCAGTGCAGGGCATCGCGCTGATGACCGCCATCTTCTGTACCGTGTTTCCGCTTTTTCTGACCACCGCCGCCGTCGCACGACTGGGAGCTGGCAAGGCGGCGCAGGTCGGCATGATCGGTCCGGCCTGGACCATTTTCCTTGGCGCGATGATCCTCGGCGAACCGGCCGGCGGCCTGCAGATCGCCGGCACCGCCATCGTCATCCTCGGCGTGTTGATGCTGAACAGGGTGGGGGCCAACGGGCGCTGATTCCTCACCCCGGCTTTCCCGTTGCCGTCGACGGTGCCCATGTTGCATGGTGCCCGATGAGCGGCTTGACTTCGAGCGCGCTCCAACTTCTAGGATGACCCCATGGAATCCTGCCTGACCATCGACGAAGTCGCAAAGCGCACGGGTCTGACCGCCCACACCTTGCGCTACTACGAACGCATCGGCTTGATTGCACCGATCAGCCGCGCGCCCGGAGGGCAACGACGCTATGCGGCATCAGACATGGCCTGGATCGAATTCCTGTTGCGGTTGCGAGCGACCGGCATGCCTATCGGCAAGATGAGGACGTTCGCAAAACTGCGTGGCGCCGGGGACTCGACGGTGTCGGAGCGCCGCCAGATGCTGGAAGCACATTTGACAACGGTTCTTTCGGAAATCGAGGCGATGCGCCGATCCGCAGATGCTTTGCAAGTGAAAATCGAGCACTACCGCTCGTTCGAGCAGTCCTTGGCGTCGGGTTCAAATGCTGATGAAGGAGACGCTGATGAACATCGAAAGTCGCTACGAACGCGGACTCGCCAAATTACGGGAGATCGACGGTGAAGCCGGGGAACGGGTGCTGGAGAGTCTGGAGGACATCGCCCCTGATTTCGCGCGCTACCTGATCGAGTTCCCTTTCGGGGATATCTATTCCAGACCCGGTTTGGATCTGAGAAGCCGGGAGATCGCGGTGGTCGCCGCGTTGACCGCGCTTGGCAATGCGACACCTCAACTCAAGGTGCATATCCAAGGCGCCATCAATGTCGGCGTGAGCCGTGAAGAAGTGATTGAAACCATCATGCAGATGGCCGTTTATGCGGGATTTCCCGCTGCATTGAATGGTTTGTCTGTGGCCAAGGAGGTCTTTGCACAAGGAGACGCGTCATGAAGCGGTCGATGATTCGAGCGGTATTTGCCGCCATCGTTACGGGAGCGGTTGCGCCGAGTGTGCTTGCGCAGGTGGATGCGGTAACGGAGGGACGGACGCAGACTTCGAAGAAACCCGAGCGCATGCATGACGGATTGAGTTCCCCGGTCGGAATGGCCTATGATGCAAGTGGCAATCTCTATGTCGCCAACTGGTCGGCGGGAACGGTTTTGCGTTTTTCTCCGGATGGCAAGCGCAGTGTCTTCGCCGAAGGACTGCCTGGCCCTTCGGGGTTGGCCATCTCTTCGGCGGGCGATATCTACGTAGCCTCGTACAGCGAGGATCTGGTGTGGCGCTTCACGCCCGGCGGCGACCGAAGCGTGTTCGTGCGGGGACTGGCGACGCCAGCTGGTCTGTCGTTCGATACGGGTGGCCGTTTGCTGATCGCCAACAGGCGAACCAACCAGATTCTGGCGGTTCATCCCGACGGAAAAATCGATGTGGCCGCCGAGGGGTTGCAAACACCGGTGGGTGTCATCGAGCTTCCCGACGGGGATTTGCTGGTGAGCAACATCGCAGGTGGCATTTCCCTGGTTTCGGACAGTCCACGTGCTCGCACCATCAATTCCGACTTGGCGAGTCCTGGTGCAGGCATCGTGAGGGCGGGGGCCGATTCGGCCTACGTCGTGGACTACGGTGGCACGACGGTCAGCCGTGTGGATCGCAATGGCCGGCGCTCGGTGATAGCCGATGGTCTGAGCAGCCCCGTGGGTCTGGCGCTAGCCCCCGACGGTGGTAGTTTGACAGTGGCGACCTGGGGCGCAAACGCGGCCTTTCGCATCGTGCTGCGGTAGCCGCATCAGCGCCTCGTCATACGGACTTCCTCGGACAGTGAGAGTACTATACCGGGGCAATGAATCGGATGCGTTTGGGGCTTGTGTGAGTCTTCAATCTTCAAGCAGGAGTCGTTTGAGCCTTTTGAATCCTCACAACACACAGGTCACGCCGCGTCGTTTCTCATCGGTCTCCCGCATCTATGGTGATGCAGGGGCATCGCGGCTCTGGTGCGCGCATGCGCTGGTGGTCGGCGTCGGCGGGGTCGGCTCGTGGGCGGCCGAGGCGCTGGCGCGCAGTGGGGTGGGGCGGCTGACGCTGATCGATCTGGATCATGTCGCCGAGTCCAACATCAACCGGCAGGTTCATGCGCTCGACAGCACGTTGGGGGCGGCCAAAGTCGAGGTGATGGCGGCGCGCATCCGGGATATTTCGCCGGATTGCACGGTGACGGCGGTCGACGCCTTCGTCGAGCCGGGCGGGGAGGATGGCTTGCTACCGGCCGATGCCGATGTCGTCATCGATGCCATCGATGCGGTGGCGGCCAAGGCATCGTTGATTGCCTGGTGCATGGTGCGTAAGCTGCCGATCGTGGTCTGTGGGGCTGCCGGCGGGCGTACCGATCCGCTGCAGTTGCGTACCGACGATCTGGCACGGACCCGGGGTGATGCGCTGTTGTCGGCGGTGCGTGCCCGGCTGCGCCGCCATCATGGTTTTGCGCGCGGTGATGTCGAGAAGGGGCAGGCACCGCGCTTTGGTGTCGAAGCGATCTTCTCTCCGGAACGGATCGCCGGCACCCGACCGCAGGCCGAGGGCGGCGGTATGCCGCTGGCCTGCGCCGGTTATGGTTCGCTGGTGACGGTCACGGCTCCGATGGGGCTGGCGGCTGCCAGCCGGGCGTTGGCGCTGCTGGTGACTAAGGTGGCATAGCCAGGCAAGTGACTGCGCCGCGGTTTCTGCATGGGTAACCTTCCTGGTTGGGGGCCTCGCGGCAAGTCCACGAATGCACGGTGCCCAGCGGGGCAAGCTGATAAGTTGCCGGGCGTGGTGCCGCATATGGGCGTCGATGATCTCGGCGGCACGCCGGATGGCATCCGGTTCACGGCCGGGGTTTCGGGGTTCCTGCCAGTCTGTGCGGCGTAGGCGCCGCACGGTCAATCCTGCATCGGCACCATATGCCCGTCCCGAATCCAGCGTTCGGTGGCGGCGATGATGGCGGCCCACAGGATCCAGATCCAGGGCGAGGCGCCATTGACGTGGGCCAGTGCACCGATGGGCAGGATCATGCCGATGGCACCGGCCCAGGGCACCCAGCGGCCGCTCTTGCCCAGGCGCAACAGTGCCGCCAGGCAGCAGACGGCGCCGATGATGATGATCGGGCGCACGTCGGCACGATTGGGGTCGAGGATGGCGATGACCATCCACAGGAATCCGGCGATGCCCAGCAGAATCTGGGCCGCCAGGCGGGCAAGCAGACGTGGGAAGCTCATGCGGCCAGATGATACCCGGTTACACGCTCGACTTCTTCGCGCGAGCCAAAGAAAAAGGGCACGCGCTGGTGCAGCGCGGTGGGTTGAATGTCGAGGATGCGCTGACGACCATCGGTGGCGGCACCGCCCGCCTGTTCGATCAGCATGGCCATCGGATTGGCTTCGTACATCAGCCGCAGGTGGCCGGGCCGGTCGGGATTGCGCTTGTCGGCCGGGTACATGAAGATACCGCTGCGGGTCAGGATGCGGTGAACATCGGCCACCACGCAGGCGATCCAGCGCATGTTGTAGTTCTTGCCGAGCGGTCCGGTCTCGCCGGCCAGCATCTCCTGCACATAGCGCTGTACCGGCGGATACCAGTGGCGCGCATTCGAGGCATTGATCGCAAACTCCTTGGTCTGCGCCGGGATGGTGAAGCTCGGTGTCGTCAGCATCCAGGCACCGGCTTCACGGTCCAGGGTGAAGGCGACCACCCCGTCGCCGACGGTCAGTACCAGCATGGTCGAGGGGCCATAGATGGCGTAACCGGCCGCAACCTGCCGACTGCCTTTTTGCAGAAATTCGTCGACGGTGGGGGTCTCGACGCCTTCGGGCATTTTCAGCACCGAAAAGATCGTACCGACCGATGAATTGATGTCGATGTTCGATGAACCGTCGAGCGGATCGAACAACAGCAGGAACTCGCCCTTGGGGTAGCGGTTGGGGATGGGGAACGGCGCCTCCATCTCCTCGGACGCTATGGCCGCCAGCTGGCCGCCCCACAGGTTGGCTTCCAGCAGCGTGTCGTTGGCGATCACATCGAGTTTCTTTTGGGCTTCGCCCTGGACGTTCCAGGCGTTGGCGTCGCCCAACACGCCCGAGAGCGCGCCCTTGCCGACGGCCAGGCTGATGCGCTTGCAGGCGCGTGCCACCACTTCGAGCAGCAGGCGCAGCTCGCCAGGGATCAGCCCCTTGGCGCGCTGTTCTTCAACCAGATACTGGGTCAGGCTGATGGGTCTGGATTTGGGCTGCATGATGGATGGTTCCGTAGGATGAACGAAAGTCTTTGATCAACCATGCCCCAGTGCCTTGCCGACGACTTCGCGCACGTCGGGCGAGGCGGCATCCCGGGCGACACGTTCCAGGGCATCGTGCATCAGTCCGGCCAGCGGGGCAACGAATTTATCGTGCCGGTTCAGCGCCCGGGCCAGCCGGGCAGCCAACAGTGGGTTGCTGCGATCCAGCCGCAGCACTTCATCCTGCCACAGCTGGTAGCCGCTGCCGTCTGGCAGGTGGAATTCCGGCAGGTTGTCGGCAAAAAAGGTCCACAGCAGCGCACGCACCTTGTTCGGGTTCTGGCCGTTCCAGGCCGGGTGCTTCATGAGATGGCGTATCCGGTCGATGCTGCGCTGGCCTTCGGCCGGATGCATGCGTGCTTGCAACGCAAACCATTTGTCCAGCACATTGGCTTCGTCGCGATAGCGCGCCTCGAACTGATCCAGCGCCCATTGGGCCTGTTCGGGAGATGCCTTGATCAGCGCCTGCAGTGCAGCCAGCCGGTCGGTCATGTTGTCGGCCTGCTCGAACTGGGCACGGGCCAGTTCGGCGCTGCCTTCGGCCTGAATGCCGTTCAGATGGATCAGAGCGGTGTTGGCCAATGCCCGGCGGCCCATGGCCGGTACCGACAGCGAGTAAGGTGTCTGCCAGTGCCGACTGCCGGCGGCCGACTGCAGCAGGGGGGACAGTGTCCGGACCAGTTGCCGGGTGGCGCTTTGGCGGGCGCGGCGCAGGGCCGGCGGGTCGATGAGCGCGCTTTTCTCGGCCAGGTGGTTTTCGTCGGGCCAGACCAGAAACTGCTGGCGCAATCCGTCGTCGAGTGCCGGATCCTGCAGGGCGTGTCCCAGGGCTTCACCCAGGTGCACCAATGACGAATTGCTTTGGCCCGGATGTTCGACGGCCCACATCAGCGCCCGTTCGGCCAGTTGTTGGCTGGCTTCCCAGCGGTTGAACAGATTGGCATCGTGAGCGATCAGGAAAGCCAGTTCATCGTCGTCGTAGTGATGGTCGATGACCACCGGTGCCGAGAAATCCCGCAGCAGCGAGGGGATCGGACCACGCCGGTCCCGGCTGTGGATGCCTTCGAAGCTGAAGCGCTGCGTATCCTGGGTCAGTTCCAGCAGGGCGGATGCCTGTTCGCTGCCGTCCTCTCGGGACAACAGGGCCATCTGGATCGGGACGTGCAGCGCCCCTTTGCCCAGCGGGGCAAGCTGGTTGCTGTCGTCGGGCAGATACTGCCGGATGTCCAGGTGCATCCGGGCACCGTCGGCATCGTATTCGCTGTCGATCTGCAGGTGCGGGGTACCGGCGGTGGCGTACCAGCGCATGAATTGTGAAAAATCGCGGCCATTGGCATCGCCCATCGCGGCCACGAAGGCATCGCAGGTCACTGCCTGGCCGTCGTGGCGCTCGAAGTAGAGATCCATGCCGTGCCGAAAGCCCTCGCGACCCACCAGGGTCTGCAGCATCCGTACCACTTCGGCGCCTTTTTCATAGACGGTGGCGGTGTAGAAATTGTCGATCGCCTGATAGCTGTCCGGACGGATCGGGTGGCGCATCGGCCCGGCATCCTCGGTGAACTGCGTCTGGCGCAGCTGGCGCACATTCACCATCCGCTGCAGGGTGCGCACGCTGACGGCAGCCTCGGGTCCGGCCTCGGCCGCCATCACGTCGGCGCTGAACTCCTGGTCACGGAAGACGGTCAGCCCTTCCTTCAGCGTCAGCTGGAACCAGTCACGGCAGGTGATCCGGTTGCCGGTCCAGTTGTGGAAATACTCGTGTGCGATGATCGATTCGATCCAGACGAAATCCTCGTCGGTACTGACCGCCGGATCGGCAAACAGATACTTGGCGTTGAAGATGTTGAGACCCTTGTTCTCCATCGCTCCCATGTTGAAGTCGGCGGCCGCCACGATCATGAAACGATCCAGATCGAGTTCGAGACCGTAGCGTCGTTCGTCCCAGGCGATCGCTTTCTTCAGGCTGGCCAGCGCAAAATCGGTGCGATGAATCTGCGCCGGATCACTCCAGATTTGCAACAGCACTTCGCGGCCGGACGCCAGCGTATGAGTGCATTCGTTGACCGCCAGCCGGCCGGCCACCAGCGCAAACAGATAGGAGGGCTTCGGAAAGGGATCTTCCCAGATGGCCTGATGCCAGCCGTCGGGCGGATCGGAGAGGGGCGCCACGGCCATCTGGGTGGAGCCATGCTCGTGCCTCTCGCTTATCCCGGCCGCGCTGTCGACACGGTCGTGGCTCTGGTGCGTGTGCTCGGCATGCGGCACACCGGACCGGCCGGGGGGCTGGGAGGCGGTCTCGGCAGGCACGGCATGGTGCCGAGAAGGCTCGCCGCTGGTGGAGCAGGGCGTCATCGGCGGCAAGGGGAGGGCCAGCGCCCGTAGCGCATCGATGGCGGCAGGCGCGTCGGCGGCCAGCAGATTACCGTTGGCCAGCAGCACCGGGAACTCATCCTGCCGTGCCTGCAGAATGACCCGGTAGGTGGTCATCACATCCGGCCGGTCCTGGAACCAGGTGATGCGCCGAAAACCCTGCGCTTCGCACTGGGTCAGCAGCATGTCACCGGAGGCATAGAGACCGGACAGCTCCAGATTGTTGCTGGGGTCGATGACCACCTGGGTGTGCAGCGTAAACGCATCGGGCAGGTTGTCGAGCCTCAGCCGGCCGTTGGCGATCTGCCAGTGCTCCGCGGACAGTGGCTGATCGTCGATCTGGATGGCGAGCGTCAGCAAGCCTTCTCCATCGAGCAGCAGAGGTGTTCCCACGTTGGCTTGCGGAGCACGCCGATAGCGGCAGCGGGCCGTCACCACGGTACGCGACCGATCCAGCCGAAAGTGCAGCACCAGTCCTTCGGCCAGCCAGTCCGGGGCACGGTAATCCCGTCGGTGAACCGTGATGCTCTGAGGGCCTGTGCAGCTTGGGAGGGGTGCCGGGGGATCGATCGAGGATTCAGCAGAAATGGGGGGGGCGGGCTGCGAGGGCAGAGAGGTGTCATCCATGATTTCGACAGGCATTTGAGCGATCGGCAGCGCGGCGGTCGCACGTCGCGAACAGCGTACAGACCGTAGTATCGGTTAGGGCCGGACCCGCCTGCAAATGAACGGGATTTCAGTCGTATGCCGGACGCCAGATGTCGGAGATCGGACAGGGCAGCGGTACATCAGGAACCAACACCGGATGCCAGATGTCGGATGTCGACGCACGGTGTCCGCCGCCAGACATGGGATGCCGAGAGCCCGATGTAGGGTGCCGTATGCCCGATATCGGATTCCGGATTTCTGGTGTCGGGTGCCGGCGGCCGGGCTTCCGGCCCGGCCGTGATTTTGGTTTTGCCATCCGCGATGATCTGCCGTCCGGGGCGTCAAAAGGAAAAGGGTGGGCGTTGCTTTTACGCATCAACCCCGGGAAAGCGTCTTGCGATTCGCGTCATGGATGTGAGATCATTTCTAGGTTGAATCAATAACTATATGATTAAACGAAGAAAATTAGCCCCCTTGATACGGGGGTTATTTTTCGGCAGTTTCCTCGGCGGGTTCGTTTCCTCCGATCATCGGATGGCGGGCAGCAGTAAAACGGACATCCGGTGTCACGAACCCCCGATTCTTTTTGCCCAGGGAGCGATATCAGACCGCTTCCCCGTCACGTTTTCAATTCCAAGTGACCCCTGTTTGCCATGGGTACAGGCCGACCCGACCCGGTGCGTGACCAGTCCCGCCGTTCAGGGCGGGCTCCGGGGCCATGTATGCGCGGTTCGGATGGAGCTTGTGCCCTGCCGGCCGATCAGCGACCGTACAGCGTCAGCGTCCAGTCGGCCAGCGTGCCGGTCTCGCGGTTGACGCTGCGGTCGGCCACTTCCAGGGTCCAGGTGCGGTTGTTTCCCTTGACCGCCGGCTCGTCCATGTGGCGTGTTATGCCGAAATCGAAGTTACGCAGACCGCCACAATTTGATGATTTGACCAACCCGAGAATGGTATTCGTGTAGCAGGGGTGGGGTGTGGCCAGTGTGCTGGTTTGGCCCGAGGGGCTGGTCAGGGTGATGTGCAGGTTGCCGGCGTCGGCGTGGGAGGAGTCGGGACCAGTACCGCTGGTGGAGATATTGAGCTTGATGTGCTCGATATGGCTGATGTTGCACTCTGCCGTGCCCGGCACGGTGACGGTACTGACCAGGCCCCCGGTGGCTCGGGCATTGTAGTCGGTGCCGTTGCCGTTCGGCTGTGCCGTTTCCGGCACGTCCTGCGCCACGGTTTTCATCGGGATCGTGCAGGTCTTCAGGCGGTCACTGCCACCCACGGTCTGCCAGTTGCGTGCCAGCTTCACGGCCGCTTCGGCATCGATGACACCGAAGCCGTATTCATGGTTGAAGTTCAGGTCACCGAAACGGGTCCAGCCCGTGTTGTCCGGGTCCACTTTGCGGGCGCTGTGTGCCAGCACCAGTCGTACATCCCGCCAGGTCAGATTCGGGTTGGCCTGCAGCATCAGTGCCACCACGCCCGAGGCCATCGGTGCGGCCGCCGAAGTGCCACCAAAGTCATGAGTGGTCTTGTCCTGGATGGTGGTGGTGGTGATGCCGGGCAGCTGGTTGTCATGTGCGGCCGATGGAGCACAGACCAGCAGATTGGCACCGGGTTCGCTGTAGAAGGCGCGTTTGCCCGCAGCGTTGGTGGCGCAGATGGCGAGTGCGCCCAACAGTCCGACGTGGCCGTCATAGGTGGCCAGATCGCTTCCTTGGCAGCTGGTGTCGGACCCGGTCCCCAGGCAGCCGCCGTTGCCGGCGGCAAACACGTAGATCGAACCCAGACCGGCACGGCCTTTCTTCAGTCCGTCCTCCAGGGTCACGGGCAAGGCCGATGGAGCCGAGTAGAAATGTCCGGTGTCGGGGGCCCCCCAGCTGTTGTTGTAGACGTGGTTCCGTTCCTGCTCGCGTGTCAACGCGTCCTGGATGTCGCTGTCCAGGTTGGTGGCCAGCACATTGAAGCCGATCAGACTGGCGCGGGGGGCCACACCAGAGACGTCGTAGCCGTTGTCGTCGCGGGCAGCAATCACGCCGGCAACCGAGGTGCCATGGGTGTCACTCAGATAGCAGGGCATCGGATAGGTGCTGCGCACCGGATCGTTTCTGTGATCGGCCCGGTAGTTCCGGCTGGCGCCGGGCAGTACGTTGGGCCGCAGATCTTTGTGCAGCACATCGACCGCATCGTCGAGTACGGCGATCCGGATGCCTTCACCTTTGAAACTGCCCCAGACATTCCTGACGTTGATGTCTTCCCCCTGCAAGGTACCGGCCAGACTGCCGGTATTGTTCAGATGCCACTGGCGAGCCAGCAGGGGATCCGCACCATTGCCCTGAGCCAGCAGTGGACCGGGTTGATACTTGACCGGACAGTGCGAACTGCTGGTGTAGTTGTGACTGGTGGCTGCGGCTCGGGACGGGTCCGATTCGGCTCCGTTGGGTCCATCGACCGTGCTGTTGCCGACTGCGATCGAGTTCGTGCCGTTCGTCTCGGAATCGTTCGAGCCGGTGCTGCCGCTCATTTGCCAAACAGGCGTGCCATCGGGCGAAAGCACCAGAAAGCCGTTCGGGGCGGAGGGCTCGTTGCCCGCACCACTGCCACCGCAGGCCGCCAACATGGCGATCAGCAGAGGCAGGGGCCAACGGGTCGAATGCAGCGGAAGGACGGAACGCATGGCGGGTTTGGGCAGAAGTGTGTCGATGACCCGGCGGAGAGACCCCCAGGGCTTGGCTGACCAGTGATTGCCGCTGCTGGCCAGCTCGGTGTGCGGGGCATCTTAGAGAGTTGTTTCTGCCTTGCCCGCCGCCAATCGATGTACGGTTTGAACAACAGAATGACGGGGGTGTCGTGAATTTGCCGCGGTTTGTTGTGGCCGACAGACGTCGAACGCTCTGCGGACTTGCGCGTTCGGTGCGTCTGTGCTTATGCGTTGTGGCTGGGGAATGATACTGGCAGCAGACGGGCCAGCCTGGTGCCGCCCGGAATCCGTCTGGTTGCATGGCGGCTGCCATCGGATCTGCAAATCGGGCACGAGCTGCTGTCGGTGGGCGAGTGCCGGCACCGTCGTGGCGAGTCTGGTGGCTCGAGCCCTTTTGGTTGCCGTGGATGATGGGCGAAGCAACCACGACCCTCGGGTTTGGTTTCTGTAGCCGAAGGGCAGAAAACCACTGCACGGTTTCCTGGGCAGTGGTGTGGGGAGGTGATGGTTCCGACGGCTGGACGGAAGCTTTGCGCTTTGGGCAAAGATGGATGAATGGCCCCGTCTGACGGTTCTTCTCGAGTGACTGTCTTGCCGGGCTGGTGTGCCGTCACGAGCCGAAACGCTCGAGGTGGCACACCGGACACTTCATTTGCGGGTTTTATTTGCGCGCGCGTGGTGTCCACCAGTTGGGGCTGACGTCGGCGAAGATGCCCTTGGCGTTCAGGGCATTGGCCTGCTCGATGCTGGCCAGGCCGGCCGGACTCTGCACGACCCAGACCCGTTCGCTGATGCGGCGCTCCGGGGTCAGGCCGGCAGCTTCCAGCCGGGCGCGGGCCTCGGATTCGGAGGCGCCTTCTTTCAGGGTGACGATCAGGCCACCCGGCAGCGCCCAGGGATTGCCCGCGGAATCGGTCAGCACCGGCGACACCGTGTCGCCTTCGGCGGTGGTGACGTTGTCGACCGGGGTGCCGGCACCGAGGCTTTTCTGGGTATTCAGCCGTTTGCGTTCAGCCTGGCTGGCCGAGCGCAGCTGAATGTTGCTCTCGGAGTTCTTGCCGGGAAACTGCACGACGCGGCTTTCGTCCAGCCGAAACTGGCGTGAGGTGTTGTTGCCGCCACGCACTTCGATGGTTTCGGATGCGTCGGTGGCCTGGACGGGCAGGGCTGTGGCCAGCAGCGCGGCAAGGCCGGCCGTGGCCAGAGAGAGGGGGAGGGGGTTCTTGGACATGTTCTGGAAGAATCCTGCAACGAGTGAAATGGGCCGATGCATGGTTCGGGGTGAATTCATGAAGCGGGAATGGAGATCAACGGCCATACAGCGTGATCGACCAGCCATTGAGTTGTCCACTGTTACCCGACCCCCGGTCGACGGCTTCGAGTGTCCAGTTACGATTGCTTGCCGTACCGGCCGGTTCTTCCATGTGGCGGGTCAAGCCGGTGGTGAAGCTCTGTAGACCCTGGCAAGCGGTCCGGGTCAGAGCGTTGCCGTTGTTCGTCAGGCAGGCATGCGGTGTCACCAGCGTGCTGGTCTGGTTGGACGGGCTGGTCAGGGTGATGTGCAGGTTGGCGGCATCCGGATGCTCGGTGCGCGAATTGCTGCTGGAGCTGGTGGTTCCGGTGGCACTGGCGCTGAGCGTGATTTCGACATGCTCGATGCGGTCGATGTCGCAGCTGCTCGGGATGGTGATGGCGCTGGACAGCCCCCCGGTGGCACGGGCGTTGTAGTCGATCGTGTCTTCCTCGGCATTTCTGGCCATTTCGGGAATGACGGTAGCCGCAGCGCTGCTGACGTAGGGGCCGCACTGCTTGAGCGTGTCGCTGCCACCGACCGATTGCCAGGTACGCGCCAGTTGCACGGCTGCATTGGCATCAGCCACACCAAAGCCGTATTCATGATTGAAGTTCAGGCCGCCGAAGTGGGTCCAGCCCGTATTGGTGGCATCCACTTTGCGGGCCGTCTGCGCCAGCACCAGTCGCACATCCCGCCAGGTCAGATTCGGGTTGGCCTGCAGCATCAGCGCCACTACACCCGAAACCATCGGCGTGGCGGCCGACGTGCCGTTGAAGCCGTTGGTGTACTGATCGGCGGTGCCGCCCGGTGCCGAGCGGATTTCGGTGGTGGTGATCTTGGGCAGGGAAGGATCGAGGTCGGCCGACGGGGCGCAGACCAGCAGGTTGGCACCCGGTTCGCTGTAGCGGGCGCGTTTGCCCTGGGCATTGGCGGCACAGACCGCCAGTGTACCCAGCTGGCTGACGTGCCCATCATAGTTCGACAGTTCGGTGCTGGCGCACTCTTGCCGTGCGTTCTGTACGCAACCACCATTGCCGGCGGCAAAGACGTAGATCGACCCCAGGCCCTGCCGACCGTGCTTGAGGCCGCTTTCGAGCGCGGCACTCATCCAGCCCGGCGCCGAATAGAAATGACCATCGTCCTGGGCGCCCCAGCTGTTGTTGTAGATGGCGTTCTTGTCGAAGTCGCGGACCAGGGCGTCCGCCACGTGGGCGTCTTCCCCGGTGGCGATGGCGTTGAAGCCGACCAGGCTGGCGCGGGGGGCCACTCCTGAGACACCGATACCGTTGTTGTCACGGGCGGCGATCACACCCGCCACCTGGGTGCCGTGGTTGTCGGCTGTATCGCAGGGCACCGGGTAGGCATTGCCGGCACCATAGCTGCGGTAGTTGTAGCTGGCGCCTGCCACGATGTTGGGCAGCAGATCGTTGTGGATCACATCGACGGCGTCGTCGATGATGGCGATGCGAACGTTTTCACCCTTGCCGGCGGGCCAAGTGCCGATCAGGTTCAGATCTTCGCCGGCCGTGCTACCACTGAGCGAGCCGGTGTTGTTCAGGAACCATTGCTGGCGCAACAGCGGATCGGTGCCGGTGCGCTGGGGGGCGGGGGCGGTCATCCGATAGCGGACCCCACAGCTGGCCGCGTTCAGATATTCACCGACGGCCGGTGCGCCGCTGACGCCACCTTGCTGGTTGCCCGAGAGGTTGTTGCCGTTGCCCTGGTTGCTCGATCCGCCACTGCCACCACACGCGGCCAGCAAGGTGACGAGGAGGGGAAGTGACCATCGGTGCAGGTGTTTCGTGGCTGGACTCATGGTATCGAAAGGAGAGGATGGTTTTCTGGCAATGCAAGCCCGTTGCGATGCACGGCGGATTCGAGCCGCTGCTGCACCCGTCGATTCTAGTTTGTGCAGATCGGAGAGCATCTTAGAGAGCGGGGCCATGGTTGCCAACGTTTGAAACGATGGATTATTTGAAAAAACGCAATACGTTTTGTTTTGGGTTTCGGAGGGCTCGGTATCTGCCGCACACCCGGCTGGTGCATATGATGTGGTTCAAAAACAACGAATTCGGGCGGTATGACGCATTCGCGATGAAATGAACGTGCCTTTGCAGCCAAACCGCCTCGTGGTTGTTGCTCTCATAACTTTCTTGGGGGTCTTTTGGTTGACAGCCGATGGACGACGAAGCTTGTGTATCGGTGTTGATACAAAACTGTGCTGCGGGCATGTCAAAAACCGTGAATGAATCTCGAGGCATAATCTACGACTGGCCGGTATCCGGCGTGAGGACTCGCCGGGGCTTGACGTACGGAAGTTGCGCAGGAAAAACGGACCTCACCGAGCACTTGGTGACCGGCCGACAGCCCCTGGCAGTGGGCCACGGAGCAGGGCGCTGGTACAAGACCCCGATACGGTCCGTTTGCGGTCTGCGGCCCAGGCTTTCAGAACTCTCCCCGGACCGATACCGGGTGCTTTCACCACCGAGAGAGACAGATTCAGGAGATTGATGAGAATGGACGAGCAAGTGAAACGGTTACGCTCCGTGCTGGTGGCCAATCGTTCGGAAATCGCCATCCGCGTCATGCGGGCAGCGGCCGAACTGGGGTTGCGGACCGTTGCCATCTATTCGCATGAGGACCGCTTTGCTTTGCATCGCTTCAAGGCCGATGAGAGCTACCTGGTCGGCGAAGGCAAGAAACCGCTGCAGGCCTATCTGGACATCGATGAAATCGTCCGGATCGCCAAGGAGGTGGGGGTGGATGCCATTCACCCCGGCTATGGCTTTCTGTCGGAGAACCCCGATCTGCCACGGGCCTGCGCCGAGGCTGGCATCGAGTTCATCGGCCCGTCTCCCGAGGTGATGACCCGGCTGGGCAACAAAGTTTCGGCGCGTGA
This sequence comes from Lautropia sp., assembly GCA_030530775.1. Taxonomy (GTDB): domain Bacteria; phylum Pseudomonadota; class Gammaproteobacteria; order Burkholderiales; family Burkholderiaceae_E; genus Lautropia. The sequence goes on from JAUMUG010000006.1 coordinate 158,762, forward strand.
AACCGCCGTTGCTGCTGGTGTGCCGGTGATGCCTGCCACCGATCCGCTGCCGGATGATATCGATGCCTGTCTGAAGCTGGCCGAGGAAATCGGTTACCCGTTGATGCTGAAAGCCAGCTGGGGCGGTGGTGGCCGCGGCATGCGCGCCATCGAGAACGCCGATGACCTGAAGGTACAGCTGCCGGCGGCCCGACGCGAAGCGGGTGCAGCTTTCGGCAACGACGAGGTCTATCTCGAGAAGTTGGTTCGCCGTGCATACCACGTCGAGGTGCAGATCCTGGGTGACAAGTACGGCAATGTCGTACATCTGTTCGAGCGCGATTGTTCGGTGCAGCGCCGCAACCAGAAGGTCGTCGAGCGCGCGCCTGCGCCCTATCTGGATGATGGACAGCGGCAGGCGCTGTGTGAAGCGGCGCTCAGGCTGGCCCGTGCCGTCGGGTACAGTCATGCCGGTACGGTCGAGTTTCTGATGGACGCCGATACCGGCCAGTTCTATTTCATCGAAGTCAATCCACGCATCCAGGTCGAGCACACCGTCACCGAGCAGGTCACGGGCATCGACATCGTCAAGGCGCAGATTCGCATTACCGAAGGGGCACGGCTGGGTCAGCGGGATGACGCCTTCGATGCCGACGGCAAGCTGGTGGCGTTGGGCTCGGGCGTGCCCGAGCAGGAACTGATCGAGCTCAATGGCCATGCGCTGCAATGCCGGATCACCACCGAGGACCCCGAGAACGGCTTTACGCCCGACTATGGTCAGATGGTGGCCTATCGCAGTGCGGCTGGTTTCGGCATTCGACTGGATGCCGGCACCGCCTATGGCGGCGCGCTGATCACGCCCTACTATGATTCACTGCTGGTGAAGGTGACGGCCTGGGGGCACACGGCTGCCGAGGCCATCCGCCGGATGGACCGTGCGTTGCGTGAATTCCGCGTTCGCGGCCTGGCCACCAATCTGCAGTTCGTCGAGAATGTCATCAATCACCCGGATTTCAGGGCCGGACGGGTCACGACCCGATTCATCGACACCACGCCGGAACTGTTCGATTTCGTCGGTCGGCGCGATCGTGCCACCCGCCTGTTGCAGTACCTGGGTGATGTGATCGTCAACGGTCATCCCGACATGAAAGGCCGTGCAGCGCCCGATCTGAGCCATGTGCATGTACAGACGCCACAAGTGCGAGATGCCGGTGCGCCGCTGCCCGAGGGCAACCGTGACCGGCTGAAGAAGCTGGGAGCCGTCGGTTTTGCACGGTGGATGCGCGAGCAGCCGCAGCTGCTGCTGACCGACACCACCATGCGTGATGCGCATCAGTCACTGTTTGCCACCCGGATGCGCACGCACGACATGCTGCCGGCCGCCCCTTTCTATGCTCACCGCTTGTCGCAGCTGCTGTCGCTGGAATGCTGGGGCGGAGCGACCTTCGATGTGGCGCTGCGTTTTCTGAAGGAAGACCCGTGGGCGCGCTTGCGGAATCTGCGCACGGCGATGCCGAACATGCTGTTGCAGATGCTGCTGCGCGCCTCGAACGCGGTCGGCTACACCAACTATGCCGACAATGTCGTCAAGCACTTCGTGCAACAGGCCGCCAGCCAGGGCATCGATGTGTTCCGCGTCTTCGATTCGCTGAACTGGGTCGAGAACATGCGGGTGGCGATCGATGCCGTCAATGAAACCGGTGCGATCTGCGAAGGTACGCTCTGCTATACCGCCGACATCTTCGACACCAGTCGTGCCAAGTACGACCTGTCGTACTACGTGGGTCTGGCCAAACAGCTCGAAAAGGCCGGCGCCCAAGTGCTGGGCATCAAGGACATGGCGGGTGTGGCCCGCCCGCGCGCGATCGCGGCCCTGGTGAAGGCGTTGCGTGAGGAAACCGGCCTGCCGGTGCATTTCCATACGCACGACACCAGCGGGGCTTCGGTAGCGACGGTGCTGGCGGCGGTGGCTGCTGGCGTCGATGCCGTAGACGGTGCGCTCGATTCGATGAGTGGGCTGACCTCGCAGCCGAGCCTCAATGCCATCGTGGCGATGCTCGAAGGCGATGCCCGTGATCCGAAGGTGGATCAGGCTGCGCTGCGCGAGCTGGCCAACTATTTCGAGGGAGTGCGTCGCTACTATGCTCCCTTCGAGTCCGACATCCGCAGCGGTACAGCCGATGTCTATCATCACGAAATGCCGGGTGGTCAGTACACCAATCTGCGCGAGCAGGCCCGTGCCATCGGGCTCGAGCATCGCTGGCCCGAGGTATCGCGCGCCTATGCCGAGGTCAACAAGCTGTTTGGCGATATCGTCAAGGTGACGCCGACTTCCAAGGTGGTGGGGGACATGGCGATCATGATGGTGGCCAATGACCTCAGCGCCGAGGCAGTGGCCGACCCGAATCGTGAAGTGGCTTTCCCCGAAAGTGTGGTGTCGCTGTTCAAGGGTGAGCTGGGCTTTCCGCCCGATGGCTTCCCCGAGGCTTTGGGTCGCAAGGTGCTGAAGGACTCACCGCCCGCTCCCTACCGTCCGGGGGACCGGATCGCGCCGGTCGATTTCGACCGGGTCCGTGAGCAGGCGGAATCCGAAGCCGGCAAGTCGCTGAAGGAGCATGACATCGCTTCCTGGTTGATGTATCCGAAGGTGACAGCCGGTTACTGGGAACACTTCCGCAAATATGGCGATGTGGGCCTGTTGCCGACGCCGGCCTTCTTCTATGGGTTGAAGGAACATCAGGAGATATCGGTCGAGCTGGACCCGGGTAAGGCGTTGGTGATCAGCCTGCAGGGTACGACGCCGCCGGATGCCGAAGGCTTCTCGCGGGTCTTTTTCGAGATGAATGGTCAGCCCCGTACCGTCAAGATCCGCAAGGCGGGCTATGGTGCCACGGCTGCGCAGCGTGCCAAGGCCGACGGCTCCAATCCGCTGCATGTGGCGGCACCGATGCCCGGCATGATCGTGACGGTGGCGGCCGTGCCCGGCCAGAAAGTCAAAGCCGGCGATCCGCTGCTGTCCATCGAAGCCATGAAGATGGAGTCGCAGATCAGGGCCGAACGTGACGGGGTGGTGGCCGTGGTCCACGTCAAGACCGGCGAGACGGTGGCGGCGCACGATTTGTTGCTGGAATACGAGACACCGGCTGCAAAGGACTGAAACAGGAGGTGAGATTCCCGCGAAGACGGACATTCTCTTTGCGGGATTCACGGTAGAATCCTTTCATATGCCCTCGGGCTCGTGCAGTGGCCGTTTCGGCTTGTGTGGCTTTCTTCGGTTCGTCCGAAACACACATCCGATACCATCGCTTCCTGACAGTGGCCAACCCGTCGCGGTTGGCCATATCGTTGTGTGGCGCCGGTCTGCTGTTCCTGTCCTGCGTTCGACGGTCTTCTTTCCACCGCTGGCGGGGCAAAATTCATACAAAGGCAGTTTTGTTGCGCCGGTGGGTGCTGCGTGGATCTGTCGTTCCCGATCGATTTTTTGTCGTCGCCAATCAGACGGACAGGGGGCGGTTTTCCGTTGAATCGCGCAATGTCCGCGAACCGGTGCAGCCAGTGAGATAGAGGATTGAATGAACAAAAGTGAACTGATCGATACGATCTCCAGCGAAGCGGACATCAGCAAGGCCGCCGCCGAGCGCGCGTTGACCTCCGCCATGGGCGCCATCATGAAAGCCGTTGCCCAGGGTGACCGGGTGACACTGGTTGGTTTCGGCACCTTTCATGTCAGCAAGCGAAACGCCCGCACGGGCTTGAACCCGCGCACCGGCGAAAAGATCGAGATCGAAGCCGCTTACGTGCCGAAATTCTCGCCTGGCGCTGCCTTCAAGGAAGCCGCCAACCAGAATCGCAACTGAGCCGCTCGACATCCGGGCAGGCCGCCTTCAGGATCAGGAGCCTGCCCGAATCACGGGCCGTTCTATTTTGTTTCATTTCCTGCCCGGCGCATTCTCTCTGCGGCCGGGCTGTTTCGTTTCGGCCTTCGCTCGGTTCACCCGATCCCAATCCCGATCATGACCAATCATGGTCATGCGTCAGTTGGGCGAGCTGTTCCTGCAGATGTTGAATCTGCCCCTGCCAATAACGGTGTGAGCCGAACCACGGAAAGGCGGCCGGGAAGGCGGGGTCGGTCCAGCGTTCGGCCAGCCACGCACTGTGGCGGATCATCCTCAAGGTGCGTAGCGGTTCGATCAGGCGCAGCTCCCGGCGATCCAGTGGCCTGATCTGCTCATAGCCGGCCAGCAGTTCCTGCATGGCCTGCGACGCAGCCACATCCGAGCCTTCATTCGGGGGGCTCTGGCCGGCAGCATCGGCCACCATCCACAGATCCTGGATCGCCGGACCCATCCGCGCATCATCCAAATCCACGAAATGCGGGCCATGCGCCTCGGTCCAGAGCAGATTGCCCAGGTGGCAATCGCCATGCAGCCGAATCTGTGTGAAGGGCCTGTCCCCGCTGCCGGCGGGATGCAGTCGTTCCTCGACGTGCTCACAGCACAGACGGGCGATGTGCGCCCAGTCATCCTGTAGTTCGGGTGGCAACCAGGGACCGCTCAATACCCGTTCGATCGCATCCCAGCCATCGAGCCGGCAACTGATGGCCGGACGGAAGCGAAAAGGCCGGCGTGCGCCGACTTGATGAATGCGTGCAATGAACCGACCGATCCGCGCCCGCATCGCCGGGCCGTGGCGTACGTGATCCAGTTCGGGCGCGCGGCCGCCCTGACGGGCGAACAGGGCAATATGGAAACCGTGGCTTTCAAAGAGCGTATCGCCGGCAAAGGGGGATGGGTCCTCGTCGTCATCCGCATCATCCATCGGGCGCTGCAGTGCAGGACGGCTCAGTGGAGCGGCCAGCGGGATTTCGGCGGCTGCGATCTCGTGGGCGAACTGGTGCTCTTCGAGCAGTTGCTCGCGGCTCCAGCGCCCGGGCCGATAGAACTTGGCGACCAAGCCGTTGCCGCTTTCCAGTCCCACCAGATAGACCCGGTTCTCGAAACTGTTGAGCGCCTGCAGCCGACCGTCACATTGCAGACCGATCGCTTCCAGTGCATCCAGCACGGTGTGCGGATCGAGCTGGGCAAAGGGCCGCGTGGTGGAAGCCGTTGAAGGCGCCGTACTCATGAGAATCATCCATCAAGGTCCGGTGAAGGTCCGGTGGTGTACGGGTGCAGCCGGATGCCGTCCCGGCAAACGATGCTGTCGATGCCATGAATCCCAACCCTGTTGCCCAAGTCGCCCGGGTTTCTCATGTCGTCGACGCCACCGGCGCCGGCTGGAGACGACCCGATCGATGGGTGGCGTCGGGGAGGGCTTCTGGCGCTTCAACGATGCTCTGCCGCCGGGGGCGGATCGTGCTCCTCGGCCAGCAGCGCATCGACGCGTTTCAGCGCTTCGTCGGCACTCGAGATCCGAGTGGTTTCGGCGTCGCGCAGCACGTCGCGGTCGTCTTTTCCATCCTCTCCGTCCACGGGGTGTAAAGTGGGCGCCGTTGCGGAAACGGAGGAAGCGGAAGCATCCGTGCCCGCACTGGCACCGGTCGCGTCACGGCCGGCGCCGTCATTGCGGCGGACGGCCGCTGTCCTGTGTGCAGCGTCTGGAGGGCTGCGACGCCGGCCGCCGGTCAGCCGCCAACCGACGAGGCCGGCGGTCAGCAGCATCAGGGCCGGGCCGAACCACAGCAGCGCATTGCGCCATGACCAGCTGGGCCGATACAGCACGAATTCGCCGTAGCGCTCGACCAGATACTGTTTGATCTGCCCGTCATCTCGGCCCGAGGCGATCAGCCGGATCACCTCGTTGCGCAGATCCTGGGCCAGCGGTGCATTTGAATCCAGCAGCGTCTGATTCTGGCAGACCAGGCAGCGCAGCTCGTGCGCCAGCTGCCGAAAGCGTGGTGTGCGGACGATGCTGTCGGCATCGGTCGGCAGAGAATCGTCATCGGGCAGTCGTGCCTCGGCATCGGGGGCTTCGGATATGGCAGGGAATGCAGGTCTCACGTCATCATCCGCTGCCTGTGCCTGTGCCTGTGCTGTCGCCGATCCGGGAGCCGAGGCGATGATGGCGTCGGGCAGGCTTGTCGCCGACTCTGACTGGGCTGTTTGCGCCTGCACCGCTGCGATGCTCCCAACGAGCCATCCGCCCATCAATAACGCCCCCGTCAGCCGCGTCAGTACCGATCCAGGTGCATGGTGCCGAAGAAAAGGGGCGGGGATCGACAATCGAAACGGGGTCAGGAAAGGGAGATGGCCCCGGCTCGATGGACGCGCGTAGCGGCGGATCATCGAGTGGCGACTCATCACGATGTACCTCCCAACGCTGCGATGGCCGGCAGCAGCTGGCGCCGTAGTACCTCGTCGTTCAGTGGGCCGACGTGTTTGAAGCGAATCTGTCCCTCGGCGTCGATCAGGAAAGTCTCCGGTACACCATAGACTCCGAAGTCGATCGCGGTGCGGCCTTTGGCATCGACCACCACCTGGTCGAAGGGGTTTCCGTGCCGCTTCAGCCAGCGGAGCGCATCTTGCGACTGATCCTTGTAATTGAGGCCGACCAAGCGGATGTTGCGGGCCTTGGCCAGTGCCAGCATCTGGGGGTGTTCCTGCAGGCAAGGGGCGCACCATGAGGCCCAGACGTTCAGCAGATAGGGCCGGCCGCGCAGTTGCCGTGAATCCAGCGTCGTAGCAGAAGACGCAGAAGAGGAGGGGGCGGTGGAGCCCTGGTCTGGCTCTGCCGTGGACGATTCCCCTGTCGCGTCGGCTCCCGTGCCGGCGGCAGTACCAGCGTCTGCACCACGACCTGCGGCAGCCGCTTCCATCGTCATCGACATTTCTCCTGCCTGGTGGTCTGCGGCTGTGCCTGCGGCAGCATCCGGCAGTGGCCCGAACACGGGCGGCGGGGTGTCGGGCAGCACGGCCAACCGATAGCCGGGCGCGGCTTTGCCAATCAGCGGCGAGGGGAGTTCGTGGGGATTGCGGCCCAGACCCAGCAACAAAAAGACGGCCAGCACCACAAAAAAAGCGGCCGGCAGCAGGTAGCGCAGGCTCAGCCAGCGACGTTTCTTGCTCATCCGTTTCTCCGGCGCCAGCGATAGCGGCGATCAGCCATTGCAATGAAACCACCGATCGCCATCAACAGGCAACCTCCCCAAATCCAGTCGACGAAGGGCTTGATCCAGACCTGTACCGTCCAGCGACCATCCGGCAACCGTTCACCCAGCGCCACATACAGGTCGCCCTGGATACGGGTGGCGATGGCGGCTTCGGTCTGCGTGCTGCCGGTGCTCGGGTACAGGCGCTTTTCGGGGTAGAGCACATCATAGGGTTTGCCGGCGCGGGTCACGTCCACCCGGGCACGGGTGGCGTGGAAGTTGGGGCCGGGCACCTCGCGGATATCGATCAGCCGGAATTCATAGCCGCCCAGTTCCATCCGCTGGCCCGGGGCCAGCGCTTCGTCGGTTTCGCTTTCCATCGTGGTGACGCCGGCCACCCCCAGCACGAAGATGCCGACGCCGATGTGGGCCAGCAGCATGCCATGGAAGCTGGCCGGCAGGGCACGGACGCGCTGGCCCAGCGTGCGGCCGTGTTTGGCATCACTGGCCGAGGGACGCAACCGTTCGGCCAGAAGCGCCAGCGAGGCCACCACCGACCAGATGCCGATGAACACGCCCAGCGCAAAGATGATGGCGCCACCCACGCCCGCACCGCCTTCGGCCGGGCTGGCCAGACGAGCTGCCGAGAAGCGATCCGACAGCAGCGCGATCGTCAGCGTGCTGACGAGCGTGATGGCGAGCGCCCAGCGCAGTCGCCGGAACAGATCGGGCACCGGCGACCGCCGCCAGCGGGCCACCGGACCGATGCCCATCAAAAAGATGGCTGGCGCCATCAGTGGAAAGAAAACCGCCTCGAAGTAGGGTGGGCCGACGGAGATCTTGCCGAGCTCCAACGTATCGAGCAACAGTGGATACATCGTGCCCAGAAAGACGGCGGCACATGCCACCACCAGCAGCAGGTTGTTGGCCAGCAGCAGCCCTTCACGCGAGGTGGCGCCAAAGCCCGCCGGTGCATGGCCGGCACCCAACTGGGGCGCTTTCCAGGCATAGAGCAGCAGCGAACCGCCGATGACCACCACCAGGAAGCCGAGGATGAACACACCGCGGGTCGGGTCGGTGGCAAAGGCGTGTACCGAGGTCAGCACGCCCGAGCGGACCAGAAAGGTGCCGACCAGGCTCAGGCTGAAGGTGGCGATGGCCAGCAGCAGCGTCCAGCTGCGGAAGGTGCCGCGCAGCTCGGTCACGATCAGCGAGTGCATCAGCGCCGTGCCCACCAGCCAGGGCATGAAGGAGGCGTTCTCGACCGGATCCCAGAACCACCAGCCGCCCCAGCCCAGCTCATAGTAGGCCCACCAGCTGCCCAGCGCGATACCCAGGGTCAGAAAGGACCAGGCGGCAATCGTCCACGGACGTGCCCAGCGGGTCCAGGCGGCATCCACCCGGCCACCCAGCATGGCGGCGATGGCAAAGGCAAAGGCCACTGAAAAGCCCACATAGCCCAGGTACAGCATCGGCGGGTGCAGCACCATGCCGGGATCCTGCAGCAGCGGATTCAGATCACGGCCGTTCTCGGGGGCGGGCAGACTGCGCAGGAAGGGGTTCGAGGTCAGCAGCAGAAACAGAAGAAAGCCGATCGAGATGGCACCCAGCACACCGATGACCCGGCTGCGCACCACGGAGCCCAGCGCCTTGCCGAACAGGGTCACGGCCGCCGTCCAGACCCCCAGCATCAGTGCCCACAGCAGCATCGAGCCTTCGTGCGAGCCCCAGGTGGCGGCAATGCGGTAGGGCAGCGGCAGGCTCAGGTTGCTGTTGTGTGCCACGTTCCTGATGCTGAAATCGTGGCTGATGAAAGCCCAGGCCAGTGTCAGAAAGGCCAATACCATCATCACTGCCTGCAGCTGGGTGGCGCGGCTGGCCACCTGCATCAATCGCGTATCGGCACGTTGCGCGCCCCACAGCCCGCTGCAGGTCTGGAGAAGGGCCAGGATCAGAGCCAGCCACAGGGCGTAATGTCCGATTTCTGCGCTCATGCTTACTGTTCCAGGGTTTTGATCGAGGCTGGGTGGCCGGCGCGCTCCAGCGCTTCGGCTGCTTCGGGTGGCATGTAATTCTCATCGTGTTTGGCCAGTACCTCGTTGGCGGTGAACCGGCCGGCTTCGTCCATCCGGCCCTGGGCCACCACGCCCTTGCCTTCGCGGAACAGATCGGGCAGGGTGCCGACATAGCTGACGTCGATCTGATGTTCGCCGTCGGTGACACGGAACTGCACCCGGGTGCCATCTCGCTGCAGGCTGCCCGGTTCGACCAGACCGCCCAGGCGGAAAGTGCGGCCCGATGGTGCTTCGTTGGCGGCCACCTGGGTCGGTGTAAAGAAAAAGACGATATTGCTGTTGAGTGCATACAGCAACAGGCCGATGACGACGGCCAGCGTGCCGATACCGGCACCGATCCAGACGAAGCGTTTCTGGCGAGGCGTCATGACAGGCGGTCTTCCAGGGCAAGCCGGGCACGGCGCCGGCGGTTGAACAGCAGCACGATCTCGAGCAGCAGCGCGGCGGCGCTCAAGCCGTAAGCGATCAGAATGTAGTCCCAATGCGACATGACGGTGCGGTCGGTCCTGGTCATCGGTTGAGGGGGAGTATCAGCCAGCAGGCGGGCCGATGAAGCTGGCATTCGAAAGCCAGAAGCGCAAACGGATCGAGGATCGTCCACCGACGGGGGCAGTGATCCTGTGCTCGCTGTCCACGGCACCGTCGATGTCCGGACGCTGCGGACTGGGCGCAGGCGGTGAAGACCGTTCCGGCGCCCTGGGCGAACAGACCCTGGCAGGATATTAGTGAGGCTTGCCGACGGCATTGTGATGCAGGTCAAAGGCCGGCCCCCAAAGTGCGTCAGAAGCTGGATCCTTGTGCCGGGCGCATCGGGCGTGCCTGCACGCCCCAGGCCATCCCGGGGCCTATACCTCTGGCTTGCCGCGCTGCTCCTGCACCAACTGCTGCACCCACTGCGTGTGGCTTTCGCGTTCCAGAATGATGCTGCGCGCCCGGTGCAGCACGACGGCGATCGAATAGAACCAGGCCGAAAAGGTCATGATCAGCATTGCCATCAACATGATCGTCGCCATCTTCGAGCCACCGGTCGGGCTGACGCTGGCACCCTGATGCAGGGTGTTCCACAGATAGACCGAGAAATAGATGATCGGCACGTTGACCGAACCGACCAGCACCAGGATCGAGCCGGCACGGTCGGCCCTGGTCTGGTCCTCGATGGCGTTGGTCAGCGCCATATAGCCGAAGTACAGGAACAACAGAATCAGCGTGGAGGTCATCCGTGCATCCCAGGCCCAGTAGGTGCCCCAGGTGGGTTTACCCCACAGTGAGCCGGTCCACAGCGCGATGGCGGCCATCAGCGCGCCGGTGGGGGCCAGCGCCGAGATCATCATCGCCGACATCCGGGTGCGGAAACCGAGGTTCAATACCGCGTAGACCGACATCACCAGATAGATGAACATCGCCATCCAGGCCGAAGGCACATGGATGAAGATGATCCGGTAGACTTCGCCTTGCTGAAAATCGGCCGGGGCCATGATGAAACCGAGCCACAGGCCGATGGCACAGGTGATGATGGCAGCCGCGGCAAACCAGGGGATCAGTTTGCCGGCCAGAAAATAAAAGCGCTGCGGTGCAGCGTAGCTGAATAGACTCATTCGAGTGAGGTGCGCAGGGCAAGCGCAACAGTGACGGGGCCGCCCCAGAGGGCCATAAGCATACCAGCAGCCAGCAGCGCCAGGTGCGCGCCGGCCGAAAGACCAGAGCTGAACATATCGACGGCACCGCTGCCGAAGATCAGCACCGGCACATACAGAGGCAGACACAACAGGGCCAGCAGCGCACTGCCACTGCGCAGACCCAGCGTCAGTGCCGCCCCGATGGCACCGATGATCAGCAGGGTCGGCGTGCCGAGCAACAGCGTCAGCATCAGCAGACCGGTGCGTGACGGCTCCATCGACAACATCATGCTCAGCGCCGGTGTCACCATGATCAGCGGCAGTGCCGACACCATCCAGACCGCCAGTAGCTTGCCGCCCACCAGCGCAGTCGCCGAGCGGCCGCTGGCCAGCATGTGTTCCAGACTGCCGTCCTGATGATCATTGGCAAACAGCATCGGCAGCGCGGTCAGCTGCGCCAGCAGCGCCATCACCCAGATGACGCCCGGGCCGATGCGCGACAGCCATTGGGTCTCGGGGCCGACCGCGAACGGAAACATCAGGCATGCCAGCACGAAGAAGCCGATCAGATTCAGTGTGTCGGCGCGGCGCCGGAAAGCGATCTTCAGATCGCGTCCCAGGACCCAGGCGAAAGTGGAAGGTACGCGGCTCATGATGTGATTGGTCCGGGCAGCATCAGCACCGGTGGCTGGCGATGGGCCAGCACCGGCAGATGGGTGGCGATCAGAGCGCAGCCATCGCGATCCAGATGTTCGTCCAGCAGCGTGTCCAGCAGTTCGCTGCCAGCCTGATCCAGCGCAGCCGAGGGTTCGTCCAGCAGCCACAGCCTGCGATGGGGGGAAATCAGCAGCCGGGCCAGCGTCAGGCGCTGGCGTTGCCCTTGTGACAATCGCCGGGCTTCTATATGCAGCGCCCGGCCGAGCCCGACCCGGCCCAGTGCTTCGCGCAGTACGGCGCGGCTACTGTCGCTGCCGTCCAGCCCGGCAACCAGCATCAGGTTCTCCAGCGCGGTCAGCTCCGCCTTCATGCCGCTGGTGTGGCCCAGCCACAGCGTGTGTGGGCGCAGCCCGCCTTTGCCGGGGGCCAGCCGCCGGCCATCCAGCTCGATCTCACCCGAAACCAGCGGGGTCAGCCCCAACAGTGCTCGCAGCAGCGAGGATTTACCGCAGCCATTGGGCCCTCGCAGCAGCAATATCCCTCCTCGAGGTATTTCGAAACCGATGCCTTCGAACAGGCGCAGCCGCCCGCGTTCCAGGCACAGATCGTGGCCGCTGAACCAGGCGCTGCTGGAAGTGTCTCGGGCGGAAGGGTGCGACATGGGGGCGTGGGGCACTGAATGGCACAGAGGAGGATTTGGGCCGGCAGCGTTATCCGGCACAGGGAATCGTCGTATGCGTGGGGAAGGCTTTGGTTCCGTCCGTATCGGTTCTGTCCGTGGCGTCGATGGGAGGGGAGGGCACCCTACAACGGGGGCGATGAGCAGATGGCGGGTGTTCCATGGTCGTCATGCGTCGTGAAGAATATCGATCAGCGTCGGGTGTCGATCTCGACCAGCACATCGCTGGCATCGTTGTCCACGACCGCGCTGCGGCCTTCCAGATCACCGGCCTGTGGGGTGGGCTGACCGCTCCTGGAGACACGGGCGATCACGACAACCCGTTGCTGGCTCGACAGCCTGCCCATCGGTCCCATCGCGTCGCTGTCGTCGAAGCTGAATCGATGCGGCAGATCGGCCACGCGGATGCGCTGTACGGCCAGCGGCGGGCCGACCGGCTCACCGGCTTGGTCCACACCACGTACCGCCAGGAACACGGTGTTTTCCGGCCGAGTCCCGACGAGCAGCGTCTCGGTCAGTTGCACGGTGCCTTTCAGCACCGGATCATTGGTGGTGGGTCGGGCAGGCCGTTTGGCGGAGGCTGTCACTCCGGATGGATCGGTGGCCCCGGGCATGGCGGCAGAGGAGGGCTGCCCGGGTTGGCGGGCCGGCGGTGGGGTGGATGCCTGCCCGGCGGGGGCGCCGGGCGAAGCCGAGCCGCCGTCCGTCGTTTCCAGCGGTGGCATACCGGCCTGGGAACGCACCTGGGCCACGTGCCGGGCGATCTGCTGATAGGGCTGCGTGCCCGGTTCCAACATGCCCAGCAACGGCTCCCAATAGCCGAGCGCTTCCTTCGGATGGTTCTGACTCATCTGATAGGCGCCGGCCAGCGCCATGGCCTTCGGATGATTGGGGAATCTGGTCAATGCGTCCTGGATCAGCTGCCAGGGGCGGCCTTCCAGCCGGGTACCGGCCAGCTGGCCCAGCGCATCGGCCAGATCCACCCGGATCTGCGCCGCCACCCGTGGCTCGGGGCTGTCCACTTCCAGCGCCTTCTCCAGCGCGGCAACGGCCTTGTCGCGTTGGCCCAGTGACAGCCGGGTCCTGCCCAGCATCAGCCAGCCTTCCACCAGTGAGGGGTCGGCCGCCAGCCGTTCTTCGAGCGTGGCCAGCAGGCTTTCCACGTCGGGCTGGCCCTTGGCTTGTTGCGCAAAATCGGGCTGAACCGCTTCCGGCATACCGGTGGTGCGATACAAGGCGATCGGCAGTGCCACCAGCGCCACCAGAAAAATCACGGCCGACAGCAGATGCGGGCGGGAGGAGCGCTCTCCTCCGTCATCCGGTTGAGCAGTATCCGCCCGGCGGCGGGTGGCACCAATGTCCGTGTTTGTGCCCGCGACGGCTTCATCGTGACCCGGGGCCGCGTTACAGGCTGTCTGGGCAGGGGCCGTCCCGGTCGCCGAGGTTTGGGGCACCGCTGCGTTCGCTTCAGCGTTTCTGTCGTGTGCAAGGGATTGATTGGCTGATGCCTCCGGCTCGCTTTCATGGCTCGCCGCTGTCGAACCTGGCTGCAGATCGGCCAGGGCTGCGGCCGAAAACTCCTGAATCAGTGCTTCGCGTTCGGGCGAGTCTGGGGGCAGCTCGGCCAGTTCGGCTTCCAGCTGGGCGCGACGTTCGCGGATGATGGCACGATTCTGTTCGGCGCTTTCATTGGTCGGCACTTGTCGTCCTGAACTGTGGCGCAGCAATGGCCAGACGACATACAGTCCGATCAACGCAGTGGCCGGCAGCAGAATCAGCAGAAGGAAGGAGGTGGCGCTCATGATCCCCGCATTGTCGGGGCAATGGCCTGCAGGGTCAAAAAAAAGCGCAGATCCCGCTCGGCGGGGGATCTGCGCTTGTACGGGGTTTGCCAGGTTTTACGTTGTGGGGCCTGTCCTCGCGATCGGGGGAGCCGGCCCGACACCGTGGAAACCTCTCCGGCATCGGGACACCGGTCCGATGTGGATCACCGTTCCCGCATCGCTTCGCGCATCTTCAGGATCGGCTTCAGCACGTAATCCATCACGGTCTTTTCGCCGGTACGGATTTCCACCGAAGCGGTCATGCCTGGAATGATCGGCAATTCCTTGCCGGCCGCGCTCAGGGTGGAATCCTGGGTGCGCACCAGCACCCGGTAATAACGATCCTCACCGGGGGCCGCCCGACGCTCGTCATCGCGCAGTGTGTCCGGGCTGATCAGCTCGACCTCGCCCTTCAGACCACCGTAGATGGCGTAGTCATAGGCCGAAATCTTGACGGTGGCCGGTAGACCGGGCCGCAGGAATGCCACGTCATGTGGGCGGATCTTGGCCTCGACCAGCAGCTGGTCTTCCAACGGAATGATCTCCATGATGTCCTGACCGGGTTGGATCACGCCGCCGCGGGTATTCATCCGGATGTTCTTGACGATGCCGTGCACCGGCGCCGTCAGCACGGTACGGGTCACCTGATCCTGGCGGGCGGTCAGCGATTCCTGCACCTGGGCCAGCTCCGATTCGACCTTCGACAGCTCGTGCGCGGCATCGACACGGTGCTTGCTGGTGCGCTCTTGCATCTGCATCTGCAGGTCGTTGTACTGGCGCTGCAGCTTCAGCAGTTCGGTCTCGGCCACCAGACCCTTGGCCACCATCGGCTTGGTGATGGCGATCTCGCGGGCGATCAGCGCCTGGCTCGACTTGGAGGTGGCCATGGCCTGCTGAAGCGCATCGCGTCGGGCGTTGTAGGTGTCGGTCTCGTTGTCGACCACCTCGGCATCGGTCAGCACGTCGTCGGGAAACTTCAGCGGCGTGCCACGCGATTCGGCGCGCAGACGGGCCGCCATCGCTTTCAGGCTGATCAGCTTGCTGTAGCCTTCCTGGTACGAAGAACGGGCCTTGGTCTCGTCGATGCGCAGAAGCGGTTGGCCCGCATCGACGGTGGCACCTTCGCGGACCAACATTTCGGCCAGAATCCCGCCTTCCAGTGATTGGATCACCTGTTCGCGGCTGGAGGCGATCACACGGGCATCACCGCGGGTGATTTCCTCGAGCCGGCTGTGATAAGCCCAGGTGGCGGCCGAAGCCAGCAGGCAGACGATCAGTACCAACAGCAGTAGACTGCTCTTCTGCCGGTCGTTGACCATCGCCTGCTGCATGTCGCGCATGAAGTCGAAATCACTGCCGCTGCCGGCGTAGTCGGGGCGCGCAAAACTGTCACGGGACTGCAGGGCGCGCGATGTCCCTCCGGTCTGGGCCACGACACCCCCGGCGGGGGTGGCCGTTGCCACCGCAGTTGCCGGAGCGCCCGTACCAGCCACGGTGGCGGTCGGCGCCACCGTCCGCTTCCGATCTTTCCCCGAACCCGGATCGGCGGGTGCCGCAGCGTCCGCTGCAGTACTTGCCTTTGCACCCGTATTTGCACCAGTACCCGCCGTCGCACCGGCGACGACACCAGCGACACCGCCCGCGGCCGTACCGCCCTCTGTACCGGCAGCCGCACCGTTGCCCGTATCCGGGCCGGTGTGGGAGTCCAACCCCGGATTCCGGTCGTTCTTTTCAGCCTGCTCAGACACGACGCACTCCTTGAATCTTGCCTTCTTTCAATGCTTGCAGTACCGCTTCCTTCGGCCCATCGGCCACGCGCACGCCACCGTCCATGATCATCACCCGGTTCACATAGTCCAGCAGCTGCAGCTTGTGGGTCACGAACACCAGTGTCTGCCGGCCGCACAGTCTCGATAGCGCCTGCATCACCATCGTTTCGGTGGCACTGTCCATCGCGCTGGTCGGCTCATCCAGCAGCATCACCGCCGGGTTGGCGATGACGGCGCGCGCCAGTGCCACCGATTGCCGCTGGCCGCCCGACAGTCCGTTGCCGCCTTCGCCGATCGGCATGTCATAGCCGTTCGGGTGGGCGCTGGCCATCTGATGCACGCCAAATGCATCGGCGATACGCATCATCGAGTCATCGTCGATGTGCGGGTTGCCGGCTTTCAGGTTCTCACGCAGCGTGCCGAAGAACAGCCGGGTGTCCTGACCCACATACAGCACATGGCGGCGGACATCGGCCGGTTCGATCTGTTGCAGCTCGACACCATCCAGTTTCACCGAGCCCTGCGAGGGCTGATACAGCCCGGCCAGTACCTTCAGCAGCGATGATTTGCCGCTGCCGATCCGGCCCAGCACCGCCACCCGTTCTCCAGGGTTCAGCGTCATACTCAGATTCTTCACCGAATCCGGCGACATCGGGCCATAGCGATAGCTGATCTCATGGGCCGAAAGTGCGCCGGTGGTGGCGGTCTTGCGCAGATAGTTGCGGTCCGCCTCCCGGTCGGTCGGGGTATTCATCACCTTGTTCAGCGACGACAGCGCGGTCTTGGCCTGCTGATAGCGCACGGCCAGGGCCGTGATACTGGCCGCCGGTGCAATCGTGCGGCCCGACAGAATCACCGCGCCGATCAGCGCTCCCATCGTCAGCGTGCCGTCGCCGATCAGATACACGCCCCAGCAGACCATCGCCACCGTGCACATCGATTGCAGCAGGGCGGTGAAATTGCTGACCATCGCCGTGATCGAGCGGCTTTTCATCGAGGTGCGGGCGGTCAGGGCAGCGGCGCGCTCATAGCGGGTCTGTACCTGGCTTTCCATCCGAAGCGCCTTGATCGCTTCGGCGTTCTCCAACGTTTCCACCAGAATCCCTTGCTTGATCGAACCTTCGCGCAGGTGCTCCTTCACATAGCGCGACAGCGGAATCTGGGCCAACGCACCGACGATGACCAGTATCGGGATGCAGGCCAGCGGCACCCAGAACAGCGGGCCGGCGATCATGTGGATCACCCACAGAAACAGCAGAATGAAGGGCAGGTCGGTCAGCGTCGCCAGCGTCGCAGAGGTGGCGAAGTCGCGCACCGACTCGAACTCGCGGATGGTGTTGGCATAAGCGCCGGCCGATTGCGGCCGGTGCTCCAGTCTCGACATCATCGCCTGACGGAACAACATCGAACCCAGCAGCAGATCGGCCTTCTTGCCGGCATTGTCGATCAACCAGCTGCGCAGATTGCGGGCCAGATACTCGAACAGCATCGCCACCATCACGCCGCTGGCCAGTGCCCACAGCGTCACGTAAGCCTGGTTCGAGATCACCCGGTCATAGACGTTCATGGTGAAAAAGGTGCCGGCCAGCGCCAGCACGTTCACCAGCAGCGCCGCCACGGCGGCTTGGGCGTAATAACCCCGGAAGCGCCAGATGGTGCTCCAGAACCAGTGGCCCTTGCTCCTGTCGATCTCGATCGGGCTGCGCTTGTCCTCGGCCACCGCCGGGCGCACCAGCAGGCAGGTGCCCATGTAATGCCGGTTCAGTTCGGCTTCATCGATCTCGATTTCCAGCGCGCCCTGCTCGCAGGGCAGAATCACCGCCGTGCCGTCTTCGCGCCGCTCCAGCAACAGGCAGGCACGCAGATCGTTCAGCAAAAGCACCACCGGCAACTGCAGCGGATTGATCTGGGCGATCGCCCGGTGCTGGATACGCACTTTGCAGCCATGGGCCTCGGCGATCCGCATCATGCCCGCCGGCTGCAGCGGCCGTTCGTGCGGAATGCCGGTGGCCAGCGCATCCTCGCTCTTGTGGATATCGAAGCGTGCCAGAATCTGCGACAGCGCCGTCAGCAGCGGGTCGGGCAGCGGCTGCTGAATCGGCTGCGTCTGCTGTACAGCACGCCCCGCTTGGTTCTGCGGTATCTGCGTCGGCGTCTGGGCAGCATGTCGATCCGGTGTCGTCTGGCCGGTGCCATTGGGGGGGGCGTCCGCCGGTTTGGCGCTGGCGGGATGTCCATCGGCAGCGGTCGCGGCACGAGCGTGTGCCTGCCCGGCCCGTTGGCCAGCTTCGGCGCCGGTCTCGTTGGCTTTGTCTTCGATCGTACTCATAGAGAACCTGTGTGCGTAGGGCGTTGCCGGATCAGTTCAGCTCCGGCAACGCCGGCGTGCGGGGGTTTTGTCCGGAGGCGGCTCGATTTTCCTCGGTCACCGGGGGCAGGGCTTCGATACCCAGCCGCGGCAGCAGCTGGCCGGTGCTGCCCAACAGGCGGTAACGGGCCTGTTCCAGCTCCTGCTGCTCGATGGCAGCGCCCAGGCGGGCCTGATAAATCTCGTTTTCGGCGTTCAGCAGATCGACGATGCTACGCTTGCCGATCTGGAACTGCTCCCAATAGGCGGCCCGTACCTTGCGGGTGCTTTCCACCAGCGCCGCCCGGGTATCGACCCGGCCCTTGCGGGTTTCGATCTGGGTCCAGTGCTTGGCCACATCGGTTTCCAGTGTCCGCCGGGTGTTGGCCACCGTTTCCTCGGCCGTCAGAATCTGCGCATTGGCTGCAGCGGCCGCCGCCGCCCCCACCCCGCCATCGAAGGGGTTCCAGTCCGTCACCAGTGCCACGTCATAGCCGCCGAACCACTGCCGGTTGCCATTGCGGTCATAGGGGCTGTTGACGCGGCCGCGCAGGTTGACGCTGGGTTTGTCCCAGGCGCTGGCTACGGC
Source organism: Lautropia sp. (assembly GCA_030530775.1). Classification (GTDB taxonomy): domain Bacteria; phylum Pseudomonadota; class Gammaproteobacteria; order Burkholderiales; family Burkholderiaceae_E; genus Lautropia. The sequence goes on from JAUMUG010000006.1 coordinate 177,383, forward strand.
GGCGGCCTTGCGGGCGGCTTCGACCTCGGCGCGCCCGGCCCGGATCGCCGGGTGCTCGTTGAGCGAAGCCATCGCTTCCTGCAGGCTCTCGATGCGCGGATCGGCCGGTGGCGGCGCCACATAGCCGTGGATCGGCTGGCCGGTCAGCTGCTCCAGCGCCGTGCGGGCATCGGCCAGCTGCCCTTCGCGGTCGGCCTGGATGATCTGCGCTTGCGACAGCCGGGATTCGGTTTGCAGCAGGTCATAGCCCCGGCCCTTGTCGTATGCCACGATCTGTTGCACCCGCTTGCGCAGGGCGGCGATCCGATTCACATAATCACGGGCCAGTCCGACCAGCTCGCTCTGCTTCACCACCTCCACGTAGGCATCGGCCACCCGCATCGCAATATCGCTGCGTGCGGCTTCGGTGCTGTAGTTGGCGCCCAGCAGCCGCGCCAACTGTTTCTCGGTTTCGTTCTCGATCCGGCCGCCGTCATAAATCGGCTTGATCGCCTGTGCACCCAGATCGCCCTGCCGGTTGCGCCCCTCGCCCCGCTGATAACCCAGCGCCGGTTCTGCAATCAGCCCGAAGCGCACATTGTTCTGGTTTCGGGCACCCGTCACTTCGTGGCGGATCGCTTCGGCATTGCGTTGCGCACCCAGAATCTGCGGATGCCTGCCCAGCGCGATGAGGACGGATTCTTTCAGTGTCTCGGCCGATGCAGGCTGACAGGACAGACCCAGTGCCGCGGCCAGCATGCAGTTCAGCACTGCAGGGCGGGCAAACTCCGGGGTTCTCGATCGGGGCATCTCGGTACGTACTCCAGTACAGAAGATTGAAAAAGGTATGCAGGTCGGCCGGTCAAGGGCTGGTGTGTTGCGCCATCCGCACCGAAGCGCACTGCGGGAGCAGGGCGGGTGACCCGGTCGGCCGAGCTTCAGTCCCCCAGTCGGGCATTGTGGACCGGTCATGCCGGGGGCGGCCCGCCGAGAGGCTGCTTGGCGGCTTTGGGTGCACCAGCGGGCTGTGCGGATGGCTGCGACGCAACAACGGCCGGTGACGTCGTGACGGGCCCGGGGCATCGCCCGGCACTGCAGTGGAAAGACAGCGTGCCGCAAATAGGCCGCAGCCGTGCTCGCGGCTTGCGTGTCCACGCCCGTCGTCGACGCCTCGAAGCTGGAAGTGGTGCATCTTTGGTGTTGGCCGTGCATACGCCACGGGTTCGTGTCTTTTCCGACCCGATGCTCCGGCATCAGCCACGGCCGATCAGCGGCATTCTGGTCGCCATCAGCGTCATGAACTGCACATTGGCCGACAGCGGCAGCTCGGCCATCCGCAGCACGGCATCGGCCACCAGCTGCACATCGATCACCGGCTCGGCCGCCACCCGGCCGTCGGCCTGCAGAATGCCTGCCATCATCGGCTGCGTCATTTCGGTGGCGGCATTGCCGATGTCGATCTGACCGCAGGCGATGTCATAGGGGCGGCCATCCAGCGAAGCCGCTTTGGTCAGGCCGGTGACGGCATGCTTGGTGGCCGTGTAGGGCATCGTCATGGGCCGGGGGGCGTGGGTCGACACCGAACCATTGTTGATGATCCGACCGCCGCGCGGACTCTGGGCCTTCATCGCCCGGAAAGCAGCCTGAATACAATAGAACGGCCCACTCAGATTGGTGTCGACCACCGCTTGCCACTGGGTGGGCGAGAGCGTCTCGAGCGGCACGGCCGGCGCGCCGATGCCGGCATTGTTGAACACCACATCCACCCGGCCAAAGGTGGCCACGGTTCGCTCGAACAGCGTCTCGACCGCCTCAGGATCGGTCACATCGGTCGGCACCACCAGCGCCTGCCGGGCCCGGCCCGACTGCTGCACGGTCTCATCCAACGTATTCTGCCGCCGCCCCGCCAAGGCGACCCGGTAGCCGGCTGCCAAAAATGCCAGTGTCACCGCCCGACCGATGCCACTGCCGGCACCGGTGATGATCGCCACCTTGCCCGGCGATGCCTCGGGTCCGCCGGCACGGCTGGTCATGCCGCCTGCCGCCGTCTGCGAGGACGCCGTCGTCCGGCCTCCCGGCACGGTCGGGGGGGCGGAGGAATGGCTCGGATGGGGGGCAGTCACTTGAGCAGTCATCGATGCGTAAACGAAAAGCGGTGGATGCACGATATCGCCGGAATGGCGGGCGGTACGGATGGACGGCACGGACGGAGCGTCCCGTGCCTCGGACACGGAGCCGTGGCGGACATCATGTCCGGACGGTCACATGGCGAGTGCTCTCTCGCAGACGAGCTGGGCGCCAGGCTCACAGAAAGATCGTACATGGCAAACTCTCCTGGGTCGTGCACTACACGGCCGTTCCGAACCTCTCATTAGACCTCAGGCTTTCTGTATGGCATTGTCAGAGTGTTTCAGCCAGGGTGACGGGGATGAAGGATTTTGCCCGGATTCATCCGGTCGTCCGGATCGAGCGCCGCCTTGATCGCACGCATCATCCGCAGCTCCAGTGCCGACTTGCAGCGCGGCAGTTCGTCGCGGCGCAGTACACCGATGCCGTGCTCGGCCGAGATCGATCCGCCGTGGGCCAGCACTGCATCATGTGTCAGCCGGTTCACCCTTGCTTCCATCTCCTCGAAAGCCTGATCGTATCGTGCTGCCTGCTGGCCGGTGGGCGCTACATTGAAATGCAGGTTGCCGTCGCCCAGATGCCCAAAAACGATCAGGCTGGCCGCCGGGAATACGGCTTGGATGCTGGCCCGTGCTGCTTCGATGAATTCGCCGATCCGGGCGATCGGCACCGAGATATCGTGCTTGACGTTGCGCCCGATCGCACTCTGAGCCTCGGAAATACGTTCGCGCAGCGCCCAGAACCGTCGGAACTGGTCTATCGATGCCGACACCACCGCATCCACGATCAGTGTTTCATCCAGGGCTTCCACCAGCATCGATTCCATCGCCGCCATCGCCCGTGATTCATCGTGCAGACTGCTGACTTCCACCAGCAGATACCAGGGGCTGCGAGTGGCCAGCGGCAGCCGGCTGCCCTCGATGTGCTGCAGCACGAGTGTCATCGCTTCGTCCGAAATCAGCTCGAAGGCGGTCAGCTCGCTGCCCAGCCGTGTCTGGGCATGGGCCAGAAACCGCAGTGCATCGGCCGGGCCTGCCACCGCCACGAAGGCCGCTACCCGTGCCACCGGGCGCGGAAACAGCTTCAGTACCGCGGCCGTGATGATACCCAGCGTGCCTTCGGAGCCGATGAACAGATCGCGCAGGTCGTAGCCGGTATTGTTCTTGCGCAGCGCATACAACCCGTCCCACAACTCGCCTTCGGCCGTCACCACTTCCAGTCCCAGGCACAGTTCGCGCATATTGCCGTAGCGGATCACCTGCACGCCGCCGGCATTGGTGGCCAGGTTGCCGCCGATGGTGCAGCTGCCCTCTGCCGCCAGCGACAGCGGAAACAGCCGGCCTCGTGCCTCGGCGGCCTCCTGCACCTGCTGCAGCACACAACCTGCTTCGACCACCATCGTATTACCGATCGGATCCACCGAACGCACCCGGTTCAACCGCTTCAGCGAGAGCAGTACCGTCGGCCGCGTTTCCGATGGCACCGAAGCGCCGGTCAGGCCGGTATTGCCTCCCTGGGGCACCACGGCGTGATCATACTCACGGCACCAGCGCACCACTGCCGCTACATCCCGGGCCGTGTCCGGCAGTGCCACCGCCAGTGCCTGGCCGTACCAGCGCCTGCGATAATCCACGAGAAAAGGCGTCATCTCGGCCGCATCGGTCAGTAGTCGTCCGGCGAAGGCCGCTCGCAGCGAAGCCTGTCGCTCGGCCGGCGTGGCGCGTGTGTCGGGGCGGCCCGGGGAGGCTGCAGCGCTGTCGGTTGCCGGGTTCGGGGGAGAGGAAGCAGTCATGGTCTGAAAGGCACAAAAACTTCTGATACAGCGTACACAGCAGAAAGCGGCGGTGGCAAAGCGATCGGGGCGACGGCGTATTCCGAGCCGTGTCACGTCGTTTGGCTGCTGCATCCAGACCGGGGCCAATGATGCCGACAGCCTGCAACGTGCTTGTGTGCACCGCGAAGCCGTCATCCTTTCATGCCGGGTCGTTTGCGCTTTCGCGTCCGCCCCGGGTACAGGACGATCGGACTTCCGACCTTTGGCGCATCCGTCCGACAGTTGAACGTTTCCTGTAAAAACTTACCAAAAGCTGCATGTCGTCGCTGGCCATTGCAAAATGCTACACCCGACCCTGGCAGTAGAATGGCTGTCTTTCCTGAATACTTTTTGCTGCATTGCCGGGTAATCAGACAGCCCCCGGGCTGATGTACCCTGGTTCGTGCCGCACGAACGAACAGATTGAATCCTCATGCTGCCTCCCCGGTGTCGCCGGGGCATCTCATCGCCACACTGTACCGCCATCGCGGCCTGATCATGCAGATGGCCTGGCGTGACATCGCCGCCCGCTATCGTGGCTCGGTCATGGGCGTCTTCTGGTCGCTGCTCAACCCACTGTTGATGCTGGCCGTCTACACCTTCGTCTTCTCGGTGGTCTTCAAGGCGCGCTGGCAGACCGGGGCCGATCAGAGCCATGCCGACTTTGCCGTCATCCTCTTTGCCGGCATCATCGTCCACTCCTTCTTCTCCGAAGTGGCCGGCAAAGCGCCTTCGCTCATCCTCAGTAATCCCAGCTACGTCAAGAAGGTCGTCTTCCCACTGGAGATCCTGCCCGCCGTCACCTTGCTGTCGGCGCTGTTCCAGGCGGGCATCAGCTTCATCGTGCTGCTGGTGGCCATGCTCGTCACCACCGGTTCCATCCCGTTCACCTTGCCGCTGATCGTCATCGTCTGGCTGCCGCTGTGCCTGTTGGCGCTGGGCAGCAGCTGGTGGCTGTCGGCACTCGGCGTCTATCTGCGCGACATAGGCCAGGCCATCGGTGTGGTGCTCACCGTCATGCTGTTCATTTCGCCTGCCTTCTTCTCTCTCGATGTGCTGCCCGAAAGCCTGCGTCCCTGGGTCGGGCTCAACCCGCTCACGCTGCCGATGGGGCAGACCCGCGACGTCCTGATCTGGGGCAACATGCCCGACTGGAGCGCATGGGGTATCTATACCGCCATCATGGCCGTGTTCGCCTGGCTCGGCTTCGTCTGGTTCCAGGCCACACGCAAGGGGTTCGCCGATGTCATTTGATCATTCCGGCCTGCCGACCCGAGCGGCAAAGGATGAAGCCAGGCAGAAGACCATCCGCCAGATCGACCACGATGCCGGCTTCGACGATGCGCCCGAGGCAGGCGAGGGCGTGCGCAAAGCACCCGACGACATAGCCGTCCGTGTGCACGACCTGACCAAGTGCTTCCTGCTCTACGACCGGCCCGCCCACATGCTCAAACAGCAACTGCTCGGGCGCATCGCCAGGCTGACGGGCCGCCAACCACCACGCTACTTTCGCGAATATTGGGCACTGAAGGGCCTGAGCTTCGACATTCGCCGCGGCGAAGTCGTCGGCATCGTCGGCCGTAACGGTGCCGGTAAATCCACGCTGCTGCAGATCCTCTGTGGCACACTGTCGCCCACCGGCGGCCAGGTCGAACTGCGTGGTCGGGTGGCTGCCCTGCTCGAACTGGGCGCGGGCTTCAACCCCGAATTCACCGGTCGCGAAAACGTCTACTTGAACGGTGCCATCCTCGGCATCGGCAAAGACGAAATCGACCGTCGCTTCGCCGACATCGAGGCCTTTGCCGACATCGGCGAATTCATCGACCGGCCGGTCAAATCGTACTCTTCCGGCATGTATGTGCGGCTGGCCTTTGCGGTGTCGGCCTGCGTCGAACCCGATATCCTGATCGTCGACGAAGCGCTGGCGGTGGGGGACGCCAAATTCCAGGCCAAGTGTTTCCGCCGCTTCGAGGAACTCGTGGCCCGCGGTACCACCATCCTGCTCGTCACCCATTCCATCGACCAGATCACCCGCCACTGTGACCGTGCCATCCTGCTCGAAGGTGGTGTCGTCCGCCTCGCAGGCTCGCCCAAGGACGTGGCCAATACCTATCTGGACCTGTTGTTCGGGGTCGATCGGCAATATGACGCCTCGCAGGACGAGATGCCCCAGGCTGATCAGACCCGGGAGACCGGAGATACCCCAGTGGGCCGGGCGGCCGCCGCCGCGGATCCCGAGACAACCCGGTCACCCGATTACAGTACCTTGGCCGGGCGTATCATCCGTCGTCCCGAGGGGCTTTTCGAGGAACGGCCCGGTTACAACAAGGACGAGTACCGTTGGGGCACCCGCGAGGTCGAAATCATCGATTTCATGGTGACGGCCGATGGGGGGGAGCACACCGTCAAACTCAAGACCGGTCAGCAGGTCATGGTGGCCGTCTGGGTGCGATTCCGGATCGATGTGTCTGCGCCCATCTTCGGGCTGACCATCAAGACACCCGATGGCGTGACGGTCTACGGCAGCAACTCCCGCGATTTTCCAGGAGGGCCGATCATGCCGGCCATACGGGCGGGCGAGCTGGTGCGCGTCGTCTTCCTGATGGACCTGAGGATCGGTGCCGGAGATTTTCTGATCTCGCTGGGCGTGGCCCAGGAAATCGGCGGAGGCGAAGTCGAGCCGCTGGACCGGCGTTATGACAGCGTACTGGTTCACGTCAGCCGTCAGTCACGTTGTCAGGGGTTGGCGGATTTTGATATGCGGGTAGAAGTCGAAGGGAAGTCATGAGCTACCAGAAGGATGCTGTTTACAACCTGTTTTACCGGCCAGAAGCCGAGGTCTTCGGTTATTCCGAAGGTGAGGTCGCGGAACGACGGCTGTTGGACATCGTGGAATCCGTCGAAGACCTCAGTTCGAGCTCGACGGCTTTGCTCGAACGGATCGATGACTGGTCCACCCGCTACCATTTCAGCCGCACGCGTCACTGTCTGTTGCGCCCGCTCGGCATCAAAACCGGAGACCGGGTGCTGGAGCTGGGCTGCGGTGCGGGCGCCATCACACGCTATCTGGGCGAAACCGGTGCAGAAGTCGTTGCGGTCGAAGGCAGCTTGGCCCGGGCCAAGGTGGCCGCGGCACGCTGCAAGGATTTGCCCAATGTCACCGTCATCGTCGACGATCTGCAGGCAGTCGACGTGGAAGGACGGTACGACTGGGTGACACTGATCGGTGTGCTCGAATATGCGGGGCTCTATTCAGGGGCCAAAGACCCACATCAGGCATATCTGGCTTCGGCCATGCGCTATCTGAAACCGGGCGGCAAGGTGGTCGTGGCTATCGAAAACCAGTTGGGGCTCAAGTACTTCAACGGTTGCGCCGAAGACCACCTCGGCAAGCCTTTTACTGGTATTCAGGATCTGTATGCGCCCAAGAAGGGCATTCGCACTTTTGGTCGCCGGGCGCTTTCGAGGATTTTCGATCAAGCAGGCCTGACCGAACAGCAGTGGATGTATCCTTTTCCGGACTATAAAGTGCCGGTCGTGGTGCTGACCGACGAGGCGTTGCATCACCCTGGTTTCGAGGCGGTCGACCTTCTGGTGCGCAGCGATAGCGAGGACTATAGTGGAAACATGCTGCGCTTGTTTGACGAAGCGCTCGTCAACCGTGTGTTGGCCCACAACGGCTTGCTGGCGGATTTCAGCAATTCTTTTCTGGTCGTCGCTTCCAAACCACAGACAGGCAAAGACACGTCATCGTGGAGACCAGACGCCTTGGCCTGGACTTTTTCGGTCGCACTGCGCCAGCCTGGGCACTGGACCGAAACAACCTTCAAGGTCGAAGCAGAAGATCGGATCCGGGTCGGCAAACGCCGGCTGAATCCGGATGCGCCTCGATGTGTACCACTGTTCAATGACGAGACCATCTGCCTGGAACCTTCGGGATCCGACTATGTACGGGCGCGGCAATTGACCTGGGAAGTGCTCGATGCGCACGTCCGCAGCGGTTCTCTGGAACCGATCGTCGACGCCTTGATGCCGTGGTGCAAGGCACTGTTGGCAGATGCCACCACCGAAGCCTCGCCCCTGAACCGTGGCGCCGCGCCTGCGGCGAGCGCGGACGAGTCGGCCGGACCCGCGGTGCGCAATCTCTCCTTGGCAGGCAATGCAGTCGATTACATGCCCTTCAACGTGCTGATCGACGACTCGGGCAAATGGCATCTGATCGACCAGGAGTGGGTCGTTTCTTGTCGTGTGCCGGCAGGTTGGGTCGTGACGCGTGGCACGCTGCACGCATTGCACGTCGGTGTGGCGCCCAGGGATCACCTGGGGTCGATCGCGCGGGTCGTGATTTCTCTGCTGGATGCTTGCGGTCACTACGCCACCCGGGAGGATGTCGAACAGTGGATCGACATGGAAAGCCGCTTCCAATGGGCGTTGTCCGGGTTGCCCAGCCCACTGACACTGCCTACCTTCACCCAGCGTCCCTTCCAGCTGATGAGCGACACGGTCAGTTCACTGGAAGCGCAGATGCAGAGTTTGCAGGACTCTCTGGCGAGGGAACGGCAGGGGCGTGCCGAAACGTCCTTGCAATACACCGCGAAGAATGATGAATTGGTGGCTGCATTGACTCAGATCGACCAGTATCAATCGCGCATCAAGCAGCTGGAAGACGAAAAAGAAATCTTGCTGAATTCCAAGAGCTGGCGCTGGTCGAAATGGCTGCGTGCAGTACGCAAGAAAACCCGTATCTGAGCCATCCCGCTCATGTAAAGCACATGGTCCGGCGGCAGGCTGGGCCATGCTCTGTCCGCCCCTGATCGATACCTTGGAATGCCCTCTTGGGCAAGCCGATTGTCAGACCCCGCATCGACCTCAATCATGGATAACCTGATTCCCCAAGTGATTGCATTCCGTCCCAAGCGTCTGGTTGCGCCTTTCGAGCAAAGCTGCCATGTGCCTTTCGTTGCATGGCTGGTTCGGCAGCATCGTCCACGGCTTTTTCTTGAATTGGGGTCGACGACGGGCAATATTTATTTTGCCGTCTGCCAGGTGCTGGCCGAGCAGAAATGGTCCGGTCGTTGTTATGCCGTGTCCACCTGGCAAACGGATATTCCTGGCGGGCCGAGCGCAGAGCAGCTGTACTCGGATTTTCGTGATTACAACGTCCGTACCTATGGTGCTTTTTCATGGATCACCCGGATGCGTCCCGATCAGGCATTGGTCAACGTCGATGGGGCGTCGCTCGATCTGCTGCTGATCGATGGTTCTCTGAAGGCTGCCGATGGTTGCAACATGCGGGACTGGAAAGAGAAGCTCTCGGATCGTGCCATCGTACTGGTCGTCGGCACACAGGCGGTCGATACAGCTGCCACCCGGTATTGGCAGCAACAGATCGGACAGGCGCCCGACGCATTCTTTCCGCATGCCGACGGTCTGGGGGTCTGGATTCTAGGGGCTGGGGTACCGGACGAGATCCGGGCAGCAGTCCGTCGGAACGATACCGAAGCGGCGCACCAGCTTTTTCGGGCATTGGGAGAAGGAAGCCTGGGCATCTATCAAAGCAGTCATCTGCAGCCCGAGGTCGAGTCGTTGTCACGGCAGCTGGCGACTTGCAGTACCGAGTTGCTCGTTGCACGGCAGGAAGCCATGGCGCAGCAGAGTGAACTGAAGGCTCTGAAGCAACGGCATGAGGAAGCCAGCCGATCGTTACGGGAGGTGTCGGATGGCTATCGGCAGGCCGTCACAGAAGTCGCGAGACTGAATGCGTCTTTGCAGGAGATCCAGAAGTCGTCCAGTTGGCGCGCTTCGGCGCCGATCCGTTGGGTTGGCGGTCCGTTGCGTCAGGCGCGCTACAAAGTAGGGGTGACCCGTCAGGCCATCGCCTTGCGAGGAGGCTACAAAGCTACCCTGGGGCAGACCTTGAATGTCTTGCGGCGTGACGGATGGCAAGGTATCCGTACCCGGTTCGGTGCAGCATTGAATCCGGTCTCGACCAGCGTTCCCGGCGCCCCCTTGCCCGAGTCGTTGTATCACGAGTGGCTGCTCCAGAACGATCCGATCGACGCGGCGACTCTGGCTACGTTGAAAGCACGTATCGAAGCACTGGATCTGAACACCCGTTTTTCCGTGGTGATGCCGGTCTACAACCCGCCGCTCGACTTTCTGCGGCAGGCGATCGAATCCGTGCAGGCGCAGATTTATCCCCATTGGGAGTTCTGTATCGCCGACGATGCTTCGCCCCGGCAGGAAGTGAAGGACATGCTCAGCGAAATGGCTGCTGCTGATCCCCGGATCAAACTGGTGTTCTGTGAGCAGAACGGAGGCATTTCGGCAGCCTCCAATGCAGCCCTCGGGATCGCCACCGGTGATTTCGTGGCACTACTGGACAATGACGATCTGCTGTCGCCACATGCGTTGGCCTACATGGCACTGGCCGTTCATCAACGGCCGGATGCCGGGCTGTTCTATTCCGATGAAGACAAGATCAGTGAAGCCAACGTCAGGCACGATCCCTACTTCAAATGTCAGTTCAACTACGAGCTGTTCCTGGCGCAGAACATGATCAGCCACCTCGGAGTCTATCGCCGCGACGTGATGGAGCAGGTCGGGGGGTTTCGCAAGGGGTATGAGGGCGCTCAGGACTGGGACCTGGCCTTGCGTGTCATCGAGACCATCGGTCATGACAAAGTGGTGCACGTTCCCCGGGTTCTGTACCATTGGCGTGTGCTGCCGGGTAGTACTGCGCTGGCTGTCGACCAGAAAGCCTATGCACTGAGCGCGCAGGAAAAAACGCTGAAGTCACACCTCGAGCGGATGGAACGGTCCGATAGCACCGTATCGCGTGTGCCAGGTTTTCCTGGTCTGCTGCGTGTCAGGCATGCCATCCCATCGCCGGCGCCGCGGGTCGGCATCGTGATTCCGACCCGCGATCGTTACGAATTGATTTCCACCTGCATCGATACCATCCTGCAAAAAACGCAATATCCGAACTACGAGGTGATAGTCGTCGATAACGGTACGACCGATGCGCAAACCCTGGCGTATTTCAAACAGATGGAACAGGATGTACGCGTCCGGATCATTCGGGCCGATATTCCCTTCAATTTCTCGAAGCTGGTCAATCTGGGGGCTGAGAGCTCGAGAGGTGAATATGTCGTCCTGTTGAACAACGACATCGAGATCATCCAGGCGGATTGGATCGAAGAAATGCTGTCGTTTGCCTGCCAGGACGGGGTAGGATGTGTGGGGGCACGACTGTGGTATCCCAATGGAACCATTCAACATGCCGGGGTGGTTCTGGGTATGGGCGGGGTTGCAGGTCATCCCCATATCGGCACACCGAAGGGCAGCCCCGGTTATTTTGGTCGGGCCGTGGTGCATCAGGTCTACAGCGCCGTTACCGCCGCCTGCCTCATGGTCAGAAAGTCCATCTACGAAGAAGTGAAGGGCTATGACGAGGCTCTGCAAGTTGCGTTCAATGATGTGGATTTCTGCATCAAAGTGCGTGAACAGGGCTATCGGAACATCTATACCCCGTTCGCTGAATTCATCCACCATGAATCTGCCAGCCGGGGCTCCGATCTGGTCGGCGAGAAACGCGCTCGCTTCGTCAGTGAAGTCGAGTTGATGACTCAGCGTTGGGCATGGGCCTTTCAGAATGATCCTGCCTACAGCCTGAATCTGGCGCTGGACAGCGGTGATTTCTCGCTGGCCTGGCCGTCTCGGGTGGGAGAGGCCGTCATCAGCGAAACCCGGCGTCCAGCGTGAAAGGTTGTTGGTGCGTCTGCTTCGGTTTTTCAGCGAAGCAGGCGTGACATCTTGTTGCGTATACGCGTTGCCAAGCGGACAGACCGCTTGGAGATGGCTGCAGACGTGTTGGTGCCGGTAGTCGGGGACGGATCGGCCGAAGAGGCCGAAACGGCAGTCCTGTGCTTTCCGATCCCATAGACGATTTCCTGATCTATGGCCTGCAGCAGATCCATCCGAGACATGGCAGGTGTATCAGTCCCTCGTTTGCTCAGTGTCACAAAGAACTCGAACCCGGCGGTTGGATGAAAGCTGACTTCTTTCAACGGAATCAGTCCCAATGCATGCAAATCATGAATGATCAAGCGAAAAGAGCTGGGGACGAAACACCAGGCATGCACATCCAGATAGGCACCGTTTTTTCTGACTGATTCCATGCCGTTCCGAGCGTCGTCCAGGGTGTGCACGAACTCGAACGTGCCTCGGTCATTGTCGTTCCAGGCGATCTGGCCGTTCTTTTTCACGACGTTCAGAAAGTACTCGGCAACGACGCCGGCAGTATGCACTCGTTCCTGATTGAAATGGGTATCGATGATGCGCGACAGCGGTGTGATCGGTCGGAAATGGTCGAAACAATAGCGTTTGTCCGGCACAGCGAGTGACAGCACACCGTCATCCTTCAGCAGGTCGGCACAGTCATTCAGAAAACCGATCAGATCGGTGGTGTGCTCAATCAGATGTGAGGCGATGATCCAGTCATAGTGATTGCGCTGACCGACGAGATCGGTATAGCTGCCACCTTTCCAGACGAAATCCACCTCTTCGATGGCATCGAGGTCGACGCCGTGATCCTGGTATTTGTCGACCAGCCCCTCGCGGCTCATGTGATCGATGACGTGTACATCGAAACCATCGCGCTTGGCGGCGATCGGACTGTGGCTGGGGCCGATTTCTATCCCCAGGCCATTTCGGTTGATGGATTGCAGAATGATGTCGGTTCGCTGCATGCGGATGGATCTCCTGGAAGGCTCGTGGTCCTGGGGTTCGGGACAGACGGTCATTGTGTGCCAGTCTGGACACATCCCTTTTGGCCGGACGGAAAGATGACGGTGCTGTCCGCGCCTTGTGCATCGCGTACGACCAGGCAGATTTCGACCGTTTCCTTGTCGGGCGGAAGCGTCAGTGTAATGCTGACCCCGGAATTCAACAGCGATGGCCCGACTGCGGCCGCCAGATCGGGACGGGCGAAGCGCGTCAGTGAAACATCGGTGTAGGGTACGGATGCCCACAGTTGGACTTCAGTGGGTTCATCCAATGGCGTGCGCAGCCATCCCGTCAAAGTGACCTCACCGTCCTCTCGGTAGTTCATGACATCGATGTATCCGGCAGGAAGATCTGACTGAGTCAGCACCTGGAGACGTTCGGTGCCACGCGAAAGGGTGATCTGCGGTGGGGCGGCCCTGTGTAAAAAGGCGTTGGCGGGCACCGACACATGATCGGCCTGAATCAGATAAGGTGCGTTGCCAGCCACCGACACATGCGAAAACCGGTTGAACAGCGTCTCGAAGGTGTCTGTGGGCAGTTCGGGGAAATGAGTTCGAAAATAAGCCAATCGAGGTGCGTACAGTACGTGATTGACACTGCGCAGGCCCGCGCCGGCCAGTAGGGCGCCATAATGGCCCGGAGCTGCCAGTGTGCCGTCGTCGGCTTTCTGCGCGCCACGCGCCATGACTTCCCGTTCGACCGCATCCCGGTCAAGCGCAAAAATCGGTTTGGCCGATTGTATGGGATTGAACAGCCCATAGCTGCCAGCGTTACAGGCGACTGCTGCAATCAGTACCACGCCCGTCATATGGGGTCTGAGAATCGGCAGCGCATATAGTGCCGCTACGCCCAGCAGGCATAGATAGGGCAGCTTGTCCGTCCAGCTGTACAGTTCGAAAGATGCCTGTGGTGCGAAAAAGGTTTTGAGCCCTGATCCCGCCAGGGTGAGCAGCAGCAACGATCCGAGTCGTGCCCAGGTGACACGCACGCCGCAGCGCACCAGCGCCACCGCACTGGCTATGTTCAGAATCAGTCCAAAGGCCAGCAGCGCCCGGCCCGGCGCCACCATATAAAGGCCGGTGATGCGACCGAACCAGTCGGGGAGTTTCAGGAACGACCAGCCGGCGATGAAGGACAGACCCGCCAACAGCGCAATCATGCCCGGTCGGTTGTTGCGTGCCCATTGGCGCAGTGAGGCCGTATCGATCAGTGTCAGCGCATAAATCGGCAGCAGGCTCGACAGCGCTGCGATCTCGCTGGCGTTGCCCGCGAGCTTGGGCAATGGCTCATAGTTCTGGCCGGTCGTCAGCCCCGGAAAAAAATGCACGAAGAAGCGTGCCCAGGAAAGCCCCCCGGCATGGCTGATGCGCTGGCCCGGATAGATCGTGTCATGCATGATGGCGATCAGTTCGCCAAAATAGCCCACGAATACGGCAAGAGCCAGAGCCGAAGCCAGTACCGCATCGATGCAGCGTGTCAGGCTCAGCATGTCTCGCCGAAAGGCAAGCACCAGAATCAGCATGCCAAAGCCCAGCGTGTATAGAAATGGTGGGTACGCATTGGCCAGCATCCAGACCGCCAGCGCATAGCTGCTCAGCAGAATGCGCAGCCAGCGCTTTTCGATGCATATCCAGCAAAGTGCCACCCAGGGAGCCAGTGCAAAAGAACCTGCATTGCTTGACCACCAAACCTGCACAAAGGGTGCAAAGAACAGCGTCAATGCAACCAACAGTGCCGGCAATGGCGGCAGACGCAACTGGCGTAGGAACAGTGCCCAACCCGCGACAAAGGCCGCCATCATCGTCATATAGAAGAACGAGAAGGCATAGGCCGCCGGCAACACCAGAAATCCCCAGTGGTAGGGCTTGAACAGCATACCCCAGTTCAACACCGGCAGCGCCTGAAAAGTGCGTAACGATTCTTGATAGGGTGACAATTGATTGATTTCCGCCAGCCCGTTGGCAACCGCGATCTGAAAGTAAGGTGTCAGGACGATCCATTCATCCGAACGCACTTTTCTCGGCGTGCCCAACAGCAGCCCGTCGGGTTCCAAGCCCAGAAATTGCAACCCCAGTGCATAGGAAGACGGGGTCAGAGCGAGGGCAACATAGAGTACGCACAGCAGTGCGCCCAGTGTATGGAGCCAGATCAGTCCGCGGTTGGACGGATGGTGGGAATGTTTCAGGGGAGGAGTGTCTGGGGACATCGAGTGAGGGGCTGGACAACGGTGGAGCCAGCGCTGATGATAGCGAACAGAGCTGCCACGGCGTGCTGGGTCCGGTTGGATTCAGGGTAGGGGATGCTGTCGAAAGGAGGAAATGTCGTAAGCTTGTCTACGACGTCCTTGCTTTGGTGAGATGGCTGCCGTCCACGAAGCGCCAACCAGCTACCCGCCGTACCGCCCGGTTCAGTGGCGTCTCGATGAAACGGTAACCGAGCTGGCCGGCCAGGAGGGCAGCGATGAAGGCGGTCAGCGACGCCCACGGCAGGCCGATCTGCGGAAACAGGATGAGCCAGGTACGAAGCACGGCAGCCAGTACCAGGGTGTGACACAGGTAGAGCGAATAGGAGGCGTCGCCCAGCGATTGCAGTAGTTTGGGGGCGGCAAAATTCAGGCGTTTTTCCAGCAATACGGCTGACCAGACGATGAGTACCGCCGGGATGCCGAAGCACAGGGCTCGTTTCTGGATGATGGGTTCGAAGCCATGCATCGACAGAAGCAGCAGCAGCGTCGTTATGCCGGCGACCGTTGCACCCAGCACCAGTGGGATGGCACGTTGTGGTGTACGTTGCCACCACAGGGCACAGAAACAGCCGGCGATGAATTCCAGCACCAGGGTACTGGAGATCAGGCGGATACCGGCAGTGTTGGTGCCGGTGGCCACGGCCCAGCAGGCCAGACCGATGGTGGCGAAGGTCCACAGCAGCAGGGAAGCCTGCAGCCAGCGGCGCGGCACGAAGGCGATCATTGCCGCAAAGATCAGGTAGAAGTAGAGCTCGAAGGTGAGTGTCCAACCCTGCACCAGCAGCGGGACGGTCTTGCCGGGCCACAGGGTGAACGTGCCGAACCAATTGGGCTGTCCGTGCGAGGTGGACGATGCGTTGACCATATGTGGTGCGACGATCCAGATGCCGACCACGATCAGGGTATAGAACCAGTAGATCGGATAGATGCGCAGAGCACGTCGCTTCAGGAAACCGATGGCCTGGCGGGGCGAGGCGAACTGATCGCCCGAAATCGCCACCATCACGAAGCCGCTGATCACGAAGAACAGATCGACGCCACCGGCACCCATCCATGCCAGGGGAGCGGGAACGCTGTGGCTGCCGAAGTACTTTTGTTCGTTGTAGAAGAGGTGGTGCAACAGCACCAGAATGGCTGCGATGGCGCGCAGTCCCTGGATATTGGCGAAGAAGGGGGGCGCAACCGTTGAGGAGGACGTGGATTGCATGGGGGCGAACGAAAGGCAGCATGAGCGGCCGGCTATGTTAACTCGCGTTCTGCGATGTGCCTTGGTCGTGGCTGGCCCCGGGTGGTATCGTTTGCGATGACTGGTGCCGAAGTGTGCGATCGTTGGGAGGGTTTATCGTATGCTTGGCCGACATGCCGTGGATCGGTCAGGAGAGGGGTGGCGACTGCCGGGCGGCAGCCCGCACCCGGGCTCGATAGCGCCAGAAGTGCGGGCGCGTCCAGTAGCGCAGCATGCCACCGATGTGCCAGAGCGTGAAGCGCAGCGAGCGGTGGCTTTGTTTGCGGGCATCGTGTACCACGCGGGCATCGGCGGCCTGAGCCAGTGTCCAGCCTGCCATGCACAGCCGGGTACAGATGTCCACATCTTCGATGTATAGGAAAAAGCCTTCGTCGAAGCCGTTGATTTCACGGTAGGCTCGACTGCTGAACAGCAGGAACATGCCGGCGATCCAGTGCGGTTCTTCGCCGTGGTTCTCGGGGTGCAGTTTCTGGTTCAGCAGCTCGGGCAGGGTGTACAGACGTCGGGCGGTGTTTTCCAGTTTGCCGGAGGGGCTGTAGATGGCGGGGGCCATCAGGCCACGGCGTGGTTCGTCGAACCCTTCGAGCAGGGCCGGGAAGGGGTCGTCGGAAAACAGCAGATCCGGATTCATCACGCAAAAATAGCGCGAGTTCGAGCGGTAGAAAGCGGCGTTGTGATTACTGCCGAAACCCTTGGGGCGCTCGTTGCGGATGATCACCAGTCGGATGTGGCCGAACTCGATGGCGGGTAGATCCGGCTCGGGGATGTTGGCCGTGTAGATGATTTCGGAAACGTGGGGGGGCTGCAGGCGGGCCAGATCCTGCAAGAGGCGCAGGGCAATGTCGCGCTGCCCATGGCTGACGATGGAGAGTGTAATCATCGGGGCTGGCTGTCGTCTGCACGCTGAAAGGCACCACCGCGGCCCCGCAGCCCATCGAGCAGCCCGCGGGCCATCATTCTGATCCGTGGCCAACGCGGTGTGGCAACCAGGGCATAGAAGCCGAATTTCATCACCGTTTGCCAGCCATCGACCAGCTTCCAACGCAGTGGGATGTGGGGCATGCGTTGCAGCAGCAGCGCGTTGCGAAACAAGTAATAGTGCCGGATCGGTGAATGGTCTGGCAAATGCTTTCCCAGAAAACGAATCGGGGTTTCGCCCAGCTGGTGCTGCATTCGTGCATCGCAGATGCCCAGCATCCGATGGCCGGCATGGGAGGCGCGCAGGCACCATTCGATGTCGACATAGTCGATGAACAGCGCCTCGTCCATGTCGCCGACTCGGTTCAGCACTGCCATCGGTATCAGGCTACCCGAAGCGATCAGGTGCTCGACCTCGATCTGGTCGTTCTCGTGTGCACATTCGCAGCGTATGCGCCTGAAGCCTTCCAACCGCACGAAGGGCGAGGGGCTGGTGGTCTGGCGCTCATCCGCGTAGCGTGGGCCGGCCGCGCCGACCGGGGCGCTGTCCGGGGGCTGGTTCTCGATGGCGGCACGCAGCCGCGCCACCATGTCGGGCGCGGGCAGGCTGTCGTGATCGAGCAGCAGGACGTAGTCGGCACCCCGTTTCCGGGCCCGGGCGATGCCGGCGTTCTGTGCCGCACCGATGCCCAGGTTGCGACCGAGTGCGGTCAGCCGAATACCGTCGGTGCACAGCGCTTCGATGGCGGCCAGTGCCTCGGGGCACGAGCCGTTGTCGACCAGTTCGATGTGTTCGACCTGCGGCCGGGTCAGACGGCACAGTTCAGTCAACAGTCCGGGCTCGGGGTTGTAGGTGACGACGACGGCGGTGATACCTGCCGCATCGTGCCTCGTCGCCGATGGGGCCGGCGTCTGTGTCGCGGCCCGGGCGCTGGCGGGGATGCCGTCCGGCACCATGGCGCCGTCGGTGTCGGTGAAAGAGGCCGCTTCAGGCACGTCCGTATTCGTCATGGAAGCGCACGATGTCGTCTTCACCCAGGTATTCGCCACTCTGTACTTCGATCATCACCAACGGCAGCAGACCGGGGTTTTCGAGGCGGTGGCGGTGGCCGGCCGGGATGTAGGTCGATTCATTGGTGGCGACGAAGTTCTCTTCGTCACCATTGACGACCTTGGCCATGCCCTTGACCACGATCCAGTGCTCGCTGCGGTGGTGGTGCATCTGCAGGCTCAGGCTGGCACCGGGTTTCACCTCGATGCGCTTGATCTTGTAGCGCTCGCCTTCGCCCAGCACCGTATAGGTGCCCCAGGGACGGGCCACGGTGCGGTGCAGCCGGGCGGCTTCATGGTCCTGCGCTTTCAGGCGGTTGACCACTTCCTTTACCTGCTGGGCCTGATCGGCCGCAGCCACCAGCAAGGCATCGGGGGTATCGATGATCAGCAGATTGTCCAGTCCGACGGTGGCCACCAGTCGATCTTCGCTGCGCACATAGACATTGCGGCTGTCGACGAAGATGGTTTCGCCGACGGCACGGTTGTTGTCGGCATCCGCCGGCGACAGGCTGCGTACCGCATCCCACGAGCCGATGTCGTTCCAGCCGAAATGGCCGGGCACTACCGCCACCTGATCGGATTTTTCCATGACGGCGTAGTCGATCGAGATATCGGGTGCCGATTTGAAGTCTTCGGCGTTGATTTCCACCAGCCGGCAATGGCTGTTGGTCTCGCGGCGGGCGCTCACCAGACAGGCGCGGGCCGCGCGCAGTACTTCGGGCGCATGGGCCTGCATGGCAGCGATGATGGTTCCCGCCGCAAAGCAGAACATGCCCGAGTTCCACAGGAAGTTGCCGGCCGCCAGGAATTCCTCGGCCCGGGCGTGCTCTGGTTTTTCGATGAAGCGCACCACCTGCTGCCCGCAGCGGGCCGGGGTGGTGATGGCTTCGCCCGCTTCGATGTAGCCGTAGCCGGTTTCGGGTGCCGTCGGTTTGATGCCGAAGGTGACGAGGCGGCCGGCCCGGGCCAGTTCGGTGGCCTTGCGGCAGGTATCGATGAACGCCTGTTCATCGCTGATCAGGTGGTCGGCCGCCATCACCAGCATCAGCGTATCCGGCCCCATCCGCTCGCCGATCTGCAGCGCGGCCAGTGCAATGGCCGGTGCCGTGTTGCGGCCGAAGGGTTCCAGAATGAAGGAGGGCGGGTGCGCCGTATCGGGCCGGGCGGCGCTGTACTCGTCCCGCGACAAAAAGAAGTATTCGCGGTTGGTGACGGTCAGAATCTCGCCGGGATCAGCCAGACGGGCTGCCCGGTGATAGGTCTTGAACAGCAGACTTTCGCCATCGGGCAGGCGTATGAAGGGCTTGGGGTGCCCCTCCCGGGAAACGGGCCACAGGCGAGTACCGGCTCCACCGGACAGGATGACGGGAATCAGCATGACGACGGTCCTGCGAGTGCGAAAGAGTCCAGGAGGCTCAATGGTCGCATGAGCGCTGCGGTTTGTGGAAATGACCGCCCCCGCAGGTGGCCAGACCGTCGTGGTGGGCACGGGGCTCCTTGCCCTGTACATCCGGTGGGTCTTGAGTGGAGCGGTCGGGCGCACGACACGTACGGGTGCACGGTGAGCGGCCCGTGGAGGGCGGAACCACCGCATTTCAGCGGCTCTGCCCGGGGTGCCGGGGCGGGCCGTCGTCGTGGTCCGTGCGGGACCGGAAGCCCGGGCTGCAGACCCGGACACCCGGTTTTCGGTCCCTGCGTGGTGCGGGGTACGTTCAGTCGTTGATGCCAGCCGATTGCCAGAACCACTCGGTTGCGTCACCCGAATAGGCGGCCCGGTCGTCGGCAATCGACACGCCCTGCTGGGTCAGCGGCTGGCCCAGCGTCCAGCCGGCCGGAACCAGCCAGTTGCTGCAGGTGATACGCTGGATGGCCGGGATCTGCACCCTGGTGCACAGCTGAACCTGGTTGGCAGCTTCGCCGCGTAGCACGAACAGATCGATATGGTGCCCACCCACCGAGCGCCAGCTCTGCAGCACGCGGTTGAAGGTCAGCAGATTGTCCTTGCGCGCCGCAAACGGTCGAGTGGGATGGAAGATCGCCTTGGTCTCGCTGCCATCGGCATTGGTCCAGGTCAGTCGGGCGTTGTGTGTCAGGTTGATCAGTTGTGTATGGCGCGGCAGGGCTGCGCCGTTTTCGAAGCTGATCGTCGAACTGCTGCCTTCCGGCTGCTGATAGGCCGTCATGCCGAATTGCGTGCGCAGATGGCGATAGGCGGTGACACCATCCTGCTGGCGGGTCTGCAGCGAAAAGGTGCTTCCAGCGCCCAGGATTTCGATGCCGGAGGTGTCGACCGTGGCCCGAACGTCGGGTCGGCCGGTGTCAGCGCTCGGTTTGCCGCGGCCGATCGGGCCGCTGGACGGCCGGGCGATGGCATCGACGCTGCCGGATTGGCTGAGCATGGCTGCCAGCACATCGCCACTGATGCCGATCGGGCTGACGGCAAGGCGGGTGGGCAGGCTGCGCAAACCTTCGGGCACACGGGCACCGACCCGGGCGTCGCCATATGGCGTCATCCAATAGCGCATACCCGATTGGTTCGGATAGGCGCTGGCATCATCGACGATATACACGCCTCGGGCACGACCCAGGCCGTCACCGAGCTTCCAATCCCGTGGTACCGTCCACAGTGTGCACCACAGCCGATTGGTCCGGGCCAGGCGCATGTTGAAGCAGTGGCGCAGGTCGCCGCTCGTGGCTCCTTTGAGCACCATCAGCTCGACTTGGGCACCATTGCCGCCCGTCCAGGTGTGCAACACGGTATCGAGTGGAATCCGGTCGCCCATACGGATCGTGAAGGCCTGCCCGTTGCTGGACTGAACTGCTTCGGAGCCGCCCCCATCGTCGGGGCTGACTCCGCCGCCGATCAGCCAGTTGGGCTCGAAGCCGCCGCCAATCTCGAGATTGCCCTCGGCAAGCAGTTTGACCAGTTCGGTGCCGGCCGGCTGGTCCTGCACAAAGCCCAGACTGAAGGGAGCACGGGTCGAGGGGGTGTTGGGATCGTCGTTCACCCACATCGGCAGCGTCAGCAGACTATTGTGAAAACGTCCGCCGGAATAGGCGTACTCCGACAGTGCGCCGGCCATCGCGACTTCGCTGCGTACCCTGTAGTCGCCTACGAGTGCGCCGTGGCGGCTGATCTGCTGGTTGCCGCGCAGCGCCGGCTGCAGTGGTGCCGGCATGATCGCGCCACGTGGCATGGGTCCGGTGGCCTGCAGTGCAAAGAGCCCACCCGCTTCATTGGTGTCGATGATCAGCATGTTGGCCAGTAATTCGCCGCTGATGCTGTCGGCTTCGACCGCAGCCTTGGTGTCGACGGTGCCGGTTGCCGCTACGGATGCGTTGGCAGAGGCCTTTTCCTGCGGGCCGGCACTCATCAGCGCCACCGGATTGTTCTGGTCAGGCGCGCTCAGCTGGGCCTGAATGCTCGGATCCGTCGTGGTTCCCGTGCCGTCGCCGCATCCTGTCAACAGCAGTAACAAGGCTGCGCCCGCACTCAAAGAGTGGTTTCTATACAACATAATTCACCTGTCTGCAGTAGAAGCTGAGTTCATCTTAGGTCTTTACGGTACTGACGATTCCAGTCATTGGTTTGCAAACTGTTAGTAGTCTGTCGACACGTTTCCATTTGTTTTACATTTTGCCAAACAAATGGGGGCTGGTTGCAATTCGTCTGTACCAAACCACTTTGGTTGCGCTGCCGCAATCGGCCAGTAGGACACAGGCTGCCGCACTGGTGGTGACTTTGATGCGTTTCCTGGACATGTCTCGGTCGTTCGGTTTTGATGAGCCGTGTGTCCGGCCTCAGGATGTGCCGGTACCACGGGGCCATCGGTGCCTTCAAAGGTTCCGGTAACCTCTCGCCCCCGGGATGTGTCGGTACCACTTATCACGCCCGGACGGATCCCGTCCGCGTTTTAACGCATATCCATATGCTTGACCCCCTCGCTGCGTCACTCCAAGAATATTCTCGCGTTCCATCGAACGGAACGGATGTTTCATTGTTTTTGTGGTTGGCTGAAGTTGCGTACGACGACGGGCTTTCAGTACAGG
Source organism: Lautropia sp. (assembly GCA_030530775.1). Classification (GTDB taxonomy): domain Bacteria; phylum Pseudomonadota; class Gammaproteobacteria; order Burkholderiales; family Burkholderiaceae_E; genus Lautropia. The sequence goes on from JAUMUG010000006.1 coordinate 199,601, forward strand.
AGGTGCGCATGAGTGAGGACAAACGGTCGAGAGGGAACAGCCGGCAGGTGGTCGAAGGCGTGCAGAAAATGACGCCTTCCGAGGCTTTCGTCGAGACGCTGGTGGCCAATGATGTGAAGGAAATCTTCGGCATCATGGGGTCGGCTTTCATGGATGCGATGGATATTTTCGCGCCGGCCGGCATCCGGATGATTTCGGTGGTGCATGAGCAGGGGGCGGCTCACATGGCCGATGGTTATGCGCGGGCCAGTGGCCGCCATGGTGTCGTCATCGGTCAGAATGGTCCCGGTATCAGCAACTGTGTGACGGCCATTGCGGCGGCCTACTGGGCACACAGCCCGGTGGTCATCATCACGCCGGAGGCCGGCACCAGGACTATGGGTCTGGGTGGTTTCCAGGAGTGCAACCAGCTGCCGATGTTCCAGGAGTTCACCAAATACCAGGGGCACGTCAACCATCCGGCGCGGATGGCCGAGTACACTGCCCGCTGCTTCGATCGTGCGCTGTCCGAGATGGGGCCGACCCAGCTCAACATCCCGCGCGACTATTTCTATGGTGAGATCGAGGCCGAAATTCCGAAGCCGATGCGACTGGACCGTGGGGCCGGTGGCGAGGAATCGCTGAACCGAGCGGCTGAACTGCTGGCCCAGGCCAGGTTCCCGGTCATCGTCTCGGGCGGAGGTGTGGTCATGGCCGACGGTGTGGAGGAATGCAAGGCATTGGCCGAGCGCCTGGGGGCTGCCGTCGTCAACAGCTATCAGCACAACGACAGCTTCCCGGCCAGTCACCCGCTGTGGTGTGGCCCGCTTGGCTATCAGGGCTCCAAAGCTGGCATGAAGCTGATCTCGCAGGCCGATGTGGTGCTGGCGCTGGGCACGCGTCTCGGCCCCTTCGGCACGCTGCCGCAGCACGGCATGGACTACTGGCCCAGGAACGCCAGGATCATCCAGGTCGATGCCGACAACAAGATGCTGGGTCTGGTCAAGAAGATCGATGTCGGTATCTGCGGCGATGCCAAGGCCGTGGCCAGGGCGCTGTTGGCCCGCCTGCAGAACAGGACCTTGGCCTGCGATGCCACCAGCGCCGAGCGTGCTGCCAGGATCCAGGCCGAAAAAGATGCCTGGGAAAAGGAGCTGGATGCTTGGACCCACGAAAAAGATCCTTTCAGCCTCGATATGATCGAAGAGCAGAAGCAGGAAAGGACCTTCAGCGGCGGTGGATATCTGCATCCGCGGCAGGTGCTGCGCGAACTGGAAAAAGCCATGCCGAAGGATGTGATGGTGTCGACCGACATCGGCAACATCAATTCGGTGGCGCACAGCTATCTGCGTTTCGAGCGTCCGCGCAGCCTGTTCGCACCGATGAGCTTCGGCAACTGCGGTTATGCGCTGCCGACCATCATTGGCGCCAAGGTCGCTGCGCCCGAGCGTCCGGCGGTGGCCTACTCGGGCGATGGTGCCTGGGGCATGAGCATGGGTGAAATCATGACTTGCGTGCGTCACGGCATTCCGGTGACGGCCGTGGTCTTTCACAATCGTCAGTGGGGTGCCGAGAAGAAAAACCAGGTCGATTTCTACGACCGCCGCTTCGTGGCGGGCGAGCTCGACAACCAGAGCTTTGCCGGCATCGCCCAGGCGATGGGCGCCGATGGCATCGTCGTCGACCGGCTCGAAGATGTCGGCCCTGCCTTGAAGAAAGCCATCGATCTGCAGATGAATGAAGGCAGGACCTGTGTCATCGAAGTGATGTGCACCCGCGAACTGGGCGATCCGTTCCGCCGCGATGCGCTGTCCCGGCCGGTGCGCTTTCTCGATAAGTACAAGGACTACGTCTGATCATCGATGGGTCGTGATTGGGAGGCGAAGCCTTCCCCTTCCCGTCGACGCGGCGATGGAGGCCGGGCGATGCGCCTCGCGTTCGAGCCGAAATCGGCTGGTTCGCATTTGAGTGTGCCGGAGCCGCCGTTGGCGGCGCTCGAGGCCAAAGCCACGGCCATGGGTATCCCGTATTCCCGGTATGTACACGGATGCTGATCGAAAAGGACCTGGATCAAGCCTGAAACACCGCTGAGGCAGGTGCCGGCGCTGGGTTGCGGCCGGACATCTGCCGACGGCCTGGGCTTCAAGCCTGCAGGGCTGTGACGGTGATGGTGTTGACGATGTCGGCCGTGGTGGCACCGCGGGACAGATCGTTGGCGGGGCGGGCCAGCCCTTGCAGCAGTGGGCCGATGGCCGCGGCACCGCCGATGCGTTCGGCCAGCTTGTAGCCGATGTTGCCGGCGTTCAGATCGGGGAAGATCAGCACGTTGGCCGTGCCCTGCAGTTGTGAACCCGGCATTTTGCGCTTGGCGATCGAAGGCACCAGTGCGGCATCCAGCTGCAGCTCGCCATCGACCTTCAGTGCGGGGGCCATCTCTTTCAACAACGCGGTGGCCTGTTGCATTTTTTCGACCGAAGGATGCTTGCCGCCGCTGCCTGCCGTCGAGAAGGACAACATGCCCACCCGCGGCTCTTCACCGAGCAGTTTCCGGGCGCTGACCGACGCGGCTTCGGCAATCTGCGCCAGTTCTTCGGCCGAGGGATCGATGACCAGGCCGCAATCGCTGAAGATCATGCCGCCCTGGACGGGGTGGTGGGGCTTGTCCATCACCATCAGGAAGAAGCTCGATACCAGGGAAGTGCCCGGTGCGGGGCCGATCAGTTGAATGGCGGTGCGCACGACATCGGCAGTGGTGTGCACGGCGCCGGCCACCGAGCCGTCCACTTGACCTTCGGCCAGCAGCATGTTGGCGAAGACCAGAGGTTTGTCGATTTCCTTGGCCGCCTTTTCCGGCGTCATGCCCCTGTGTTTTCTCCGTTCGTACAGGCGCCGGGCCAGCTCGGCGGTGCCTGCATGCGTGGCCGGGTCGATCAGCTCGATGCCGGCCAGCGACAGGCCTTCCCGTTCGGCGCAGCCGCGGACTGCCGCTTCGGCGCCTACGATGACCATCCGGGCAATGCCACGTGTCTGCGCTTTTACCCCAGCGTGTAAGACCCGCGGGTCGTCACCTTCGCACAGCACGATTCTCTTCTGGCGGGCGGCTGCGTGTTCCTGCAGGCTTTGCAGCAGCGCCGGTAGTGATGGATCGGGGGTGTAGGAAGCGGTCTGGTTCATGACGGGATCGAAAAACGAAGAATGAGGTGGATGCATTCGACATCCTAAAAACGAAACGGCCGGCGTGCAACAGGGGACGGGGTGTCGCGTCTGTGCCACCACCGACGGGCCCGGAACTTGGCGGGCAGTTCGTCTTCCGATCGGTTCGAGCGGCTGCACCATGCCGGACGGAGGGGGCGCCCGGCCCGATCGATGGGTTTCACATGATGGGTCTCATGTGGTCAGGAATGCCCCATGCCGGACGGAGGGGCGCCTGTCGATCGGGGGAGACGGCATCTGCACCCCGAGGTGGGCGGGCCGGCATCGTCCTCATCGAAGAGCCGCATGGTTGTATGTTGCGGCGCCCGCGGCCTGGCGGCTTTCATGAAAGGCCGTGACCTGCCGCCCGTCTTCGATGACAATGGCGTTCCTGCCGACCACGTCGAGCCGGCGGGATCCGGTCATCGGGATTGAAGGGGCGGATCGGTTGGCCGTCGTGTCTCATCGAATGGAACCGGACACTCCTTTTCGGGTCGAAACCGGAAGGGAAGGTCTTTCAAGGAACCCACCATGTCATCCACCGACCCAGTGCCTTCCGGCGGCACGAAATGGCTGGCCTGCCTGTCGCGGCTTCTGCCCGGTTTCATGCTGGCGACGGTCATCGCGCTGTCCGCCAGTTTCGTATCCGGGCGCTACGGTGGTCCCAAGTTCCTGTATGCACTGTTGATCGGCATCGCCTTTCATTTTCTGTCGGACGACGAGCGCTGCAGGGCGGGTATCGAGTTTTCGGCCAGGCAGCTGGTTCGCTTCGGGGTGGCGCTACTGGGGGCCAGGATCGTGTTGGCCGATGTGTCGGCATTGGGCTTCTGGGGGATTCTGGGTCTGGCCGGCGCCGTGGTGTCGACCATCGGTTTCGGCCGGTTGATGGCGGGTCTGCTCGGTGTCTCGCCCATATTCGGTCTGCTGTCGGGGGGCGCTACGGGCATCTGCGGCATTTCGGCGGCGATGGCCATTTCATCCACCATGCCGCAGAACGCCGACAACGAGCGTTATACGCTGACGACGGCCATCGGAGTGGCCGGCCTGTCGACGGTGGCGATGGTGCTGTATCCGCTGTGGGTCGATCTGGTCGGCATGTCGGTGCCCGAGGCGGGGTTGTTTCTGGGTGGGGCGATTCATGATGTGGCACAGGTGGTCGGTGCGGGCAGCATCATTTCGCCGGAGGTCGCCAGATCGGCTTCGCTGGCCAAGATGTTCCGTGTGGCGATGCTGGTGCCGGTGGTGTTGGTGACGGCGCTGGTGTTCCGCAAGGAGGTGGTGGCCTCGGTCGCCGCGGGTGGCAAAGTGGCGCGACGTCCGACCATCCTGCCTTTTTTCCTGGTGATGTTCATCGTGCTGGTGATCGTCAACAGCCTGGGCTGGGTGCCTGGAGCGGTGCAGCAACTGGCCAGTGATCTGTCGGCCTGGTCTCTGGTGATCTCGATTTCGGCGCTGGGTGTCAAGACATCTTTCGAAAAAATAGCCCAGCTGGGCTGGCGGCCGATCGTGCTGCTGATCAGCGAGACTCTGTTCGTGGCGCTGTTCATGTTCGCGGTGGTGATGCTGATGCGCTGAGGCGCTGGAGACGATCGCGGAGACGGCGGTCATCCGGATGCGGTGCACGGGTCCGTCGATCGGACGGTGAGCCGGAAGAATGCCGGCGGTCGAATCAATCGGGGAGGAAACCAGGGAACAGCCGCAGAGCAGGTTGCCATCGATCCCGTGAAGCCGGACCGGCCCGTCGGAGGGATTGCGTGGTTATACCGATATGCGACGGCGTAGCAAGGTTGTCAATATCATGCAGCGATCGTTTTCTTTCTCTTTCGGGGCCGGGTTTCATAGCGCCGGGCATCACGTGGATTCAAACAGAACGGGAGACAAAGATGAAATCGACTGTCAGGGCCGTTGCTCTTCTGATCGTTGCTGCCAGCCTGTCGTGCCTGTCCGGAGGGGCAGTGGCACGTACCTTCAAGATGGCCATCGGTGATGCGCAGGGCGGCACCCAGTGGGAGCTGGCTACCACTTTCAAGCAGTCCTTCGAAGAGAAGCTCGCAGGCAAGCACAAGCTCAAACTGTTTCCGAACGGCCAACTGGGCAGCGAGGAAGAGACCGTCAACAACGCTGCGATGGGTTCGCTGGATTTTTCGTTGCTGGCGGTCAACAATCTGACACCGTTTTCGCCCACCGTGGGTGTGCTGACGCTGCCTTATGTGATCCGCAGCATCGATGAAGCGCGTACGCTGATCGAGGGCGACATCGGCCGGGAATTGGTCGAAAACACCGTGCGCGATGCCAATGTGCGCATCGTCGGCTGGGCTTTCTCGGGTTTTCGAGTGCTGACCAATTCCAAGCATCCGGTGTCGACACTGGATGATCTGAAGGGATTGGTGATCCGGGTGCCAAAGAACGAGATCATGATCGCCACCTACAAGGCTTGGGGCATCAATCCGACGCCGTTGGCCTGGTCCGAAACCTTCACCGCCTTGCAGCAGCGGGTGGTCGATGGGCAGGACAATCCCTATATCACCGTATCGGCGATGAAGTTCGATGAGGTGCAGAAGTACATCACACCGATCAAATACGTGTTTTCGCTCGAGCCGCTGGTGGTCAGTGAGCCGCTGTTCAAACGGCAGAAGGCCGATGTGCAGCAGGCCATTCTCGAAGCGGGCAAGGTGGCCACCGCGCACAGTTTCCAGTATCTGATCGACAGTGAAGAACGTACCAAGGCCGAGCTGCTGGCCAGGGGCATGGAAATCACGGAGCCTGCCGACGGCGAGAAAGCCTGGATCGAGAAAGCCACCACCGAAGTCTGGCCTCAGTTTTATGACAGCGTGGGCGGCAAGGACAAGGTCGAAGCCACCCAGCGCGCCCTGGGCCGCTGATTCGGGGTTGCCGTTCCGTGGCGGTTTCCGCCCCGAAGGACGAGCGTTCGTGGACACATCGCCGGGCCGTGCCCCGGTGGTGGACATATCGCGTTCAGAGACATCGCGTCGCGTGACAGCGATCCGGCCTGGATCGATTCAATCGATGGCGAATCGAGTGATATCGAGTCATGCGATGTCGGAAGCAAGTGATGGAGTATGCTGCCTATGGCCACCCGATTCTGGTCCCTGATCGACAGGACGGAGGAGTTCATCTGCTCGCTGTTGCTGGTTGGGTTCATCTCACTGCTGCTGGCGCAGATCGTCTGCCGTCAGTTGTTCGGCTACACCATTCCCTGGGGAGATGAACTGGCCACCCACATGTTCGTCTGGTTCGCCTACTTCGGTGCGGTGGTGGCCGCCAAACTGTCGGCGCACAATCGCGTCAGCTTTCAGTTCCGGTTCTTTCCGCCCGTCGTCAGGAAAGTGTGCGAAGCATTGGCCGATCTGATCTGGGTCGTGTTCAACCTGTATTTCGCCTGGTTGGCTTATGACTTCATCTTTCATCGGATGAACAAGTTTTGGACCTCGCAGACGACAGGGCTGCCGATGAGTTGGTTCTATATGGTGTTGCCGGTCGCTTTCGTGCTGATGGCACTGCGCGTTCTGATCAACGACTACCGCACGTTCATCAAGGGTGAAACCCTGATCGATCCGGAGCAGGCCGAGATCGAGAATATGGCGCACGGCAAATGAGAGGAGGCTGATGAATGGAAGATCATCTGGTCACCATATTGTTTGGCTCCTTTCTGGTGCTGTTGCTGCTGGGGGCTCCCATCACGGTATCGCTGGCGGTATCTGCACTGGCCTGCTATCTGGTGCTCGATATCGATCCGGTTACCATGGTGCAGATCGCCTACACCTCGGTGGGCTCGTTTCCGTTGATGGCGTTGCCGGCCTTCGTGCTGGCCGGTGCGCTGATGGAGGCGGCCGGCATTTCCAAGCGCCTGGTCGACATCGCCGAGGCGCTGGCCGGACCGATGACCGGTGGCCTCGGCGTGGCCACGGTGCTGGCCTGTGTGTTCTTCGGCGCCATTTCGGGGTCGGGACCGGCCACCACGGCGGCCGTCGGTATGCTGATGATTCCTGCGATGACGCAACGCGGTTACGACAAATCCTATGCCGGCGCGCTCACCGCAACCTCGGGTGGCATCGGTATCATCATTCCGCCTTCGATTCCGATGGTGATCTTCGGGGTGTCGGCCCTGGGCATACAGGTTCCCGACGAAGCCATCGAAGCCCATGGCGAATTTGCCAGCGTGTCCATTCCCAAGCTCTTCGTGGCCGGGGTGATTCCGGGGCTGATGATGGCGGTGTCACTGATCATCATGAACTGTCTGATCTCGCGCAGGCGGGGCTACCGGGGGTTGACCGAGCGCTGGAACGGACGGGACATTCTGCAGTCGGTGCGTCATGGCGTCTGGTCACTGGCCGCACCGTTCATCATCCTGGGCGGTATCTACTCTGGTATGTTCACCCCCACCGAATCGGCGGTGGTGGCCATTGCTTACACGGTGGTCGTTGGTGTGTTGCTGCATCGTGAGCTGAACTGGCAGAAGGTGCAACATGCGCTGGTTGCCACCACCTGGATCAGCGGGCGGGTATTGATGATCCTGTTCGCCGCCACCGTTTTCGGCCGTCAGCTGGTCGAGGAGCAGATTCCCGCCCAGTTGGCGGAGAACTTGCTGGGTGTCACCAGCGACATTCATGTGATCTGGCTGATCCTGATCGTTTTCCTGCTGTTCATCGGCATGTTCATGGAGACGCTGGCGGCCATCATGATCCTGGTGCCGGTGCTGATGCCGATCATGTACATGTTGGGCGCCGACCCGACCCATGTCGGCATCGTGCTGATCTGTGCGCTGTCGATCGGCTTTCAGACGCCGCCGCTCGGCGAAAACTTGTTCGTGGCTTCGGGTATCAGTGGCATGTCGGTCGAACGGCTGGTGGTCGAGGTGCTGCCGTTCACCATGATCAGCATCGCCATACTGATCCTGATCGCCTTCTGGCCAGACCTTTCGCTCTGGCCGACCAGATTGACCGGCTGATGATCGTCCGCCAAAGGGTGGGGCGGGTGTTCTGTTTCACCTCTGCCGCTGGAGATCCGGCCGTCTGTCGATTGATGTCTTGCGCAAACGACGGCTTCACTTAATCTGCCGATACTGTGAAACAGGTCCTTCATTCTGGCGTTCGGGATGATCATGAAGAAATCGGCTTTGGGTCTGAGTCTGCTGGTGATGCTGAGCGGCTGCGGCAGCGCCAGCTCGGGTGTGGTGGGTGAGCTGGCCGGTACGATTGCCGGATCATTGGCGCAGGTCAATCCCTACAGAAACTGGACTCTGGACCACGATGTGCTGGCCGCCACCGCGCAGGCGGTGCGGCTGTCGGTGGGCAATGGTGCAGCACAATCGGTGCTGCGCGAGGCCGCGACGCAGTATGTGGGCTATTCCGGCTCCTGCCCGGGTGGTGGTTCCGTCAGCATCGCCCAGGAGGGTACGAAGCCTCATTATGTGTTCAGCACCTGTGTGCCGGCGCTGGTGCCGGGGCTGGTGTTGACCGGCGGGGTCGAGAGCGCAGGTGCGGTCAGGACGGATCAGCCGTTGTCGATGGGGGGCAGCCTGCTGAACGATACGGTGAGGATCAGCGTCAGCGAAGGACTGCTGCGCGGTAGCAGTTCGGGTAGCGCCAATCTGGGCAGCAGTGTGCAGAAGGCCCGCTTTGCCATCGGTGCACGGGTCATGACAGTGGACGAGCTGCATTTCGATGCGAATTTCCAGGCCGATCGGCAAGGGCAGTTCACTTCCGGGGGCATGAACGGCAGTTTCAGCGTCGAAGGTACCCATTATCTGGTGATCACCAAGACCCGCATGGACTGGGCAGCGCAGGGGCCGGTGGCCGGGCGTTTCGAGGTGCTCGTCACCAAGGCGGGCGAGACCATCCGTCACGATTTCGAATTTACCGGCAACGGCGAAATCATCAGCTACCACCCCGGCACCCGGGAGGCGCACCGCACCACTTGGAGCAGTGCCGAGATGAAGGCGGCCATGGCCAAGTATGCTGGCTGATCATGTTTCCGGTATGTTGCTCCTGAAATAAGCCATTCAAACCTGCTGCCGGTCTCCATCATAGACTAGGAATCCCCTGAGCAGTTTCCCAATGTCTTCAATGGAGAGTCAAATGGCAAAATCACTCAAAGTCGCAGCAATTGCCGCCATGTTGGTGAGCGCCCCGGTTCTGGCTTCCGACCTTGCCGAAATTCAGGCAACCAAGGACGCATCGGTGTCGCTGGTACAGGCCGTGCAGGCGGCCGAGAAAGAACACGATGGCGGCCGCGCCATGCAAGCCGAAATCGAGGCCAAGCGCCGCTCGGACCGGACCGAGATCTTCTATGAGGTGAAAGTGCTGGCTGGTGACGGTAAGGTCTTCGACGTGATCGTCGATGCAAGATCGGGCCGGGTCATTTCCAGCCGCGAAGACATCTACGATTGATCATCTGGAAATCGGCCGCTCCGATCGGCCGGACACCGAATCATCGGTGCCGGGGAGCGCCGATCCCGTTGGCGCCCGTGACGACGGGATCCATGGCATCCCCGGCATGATCACCGTGTTCCGTCCGGTGGATCAGTGGGGTTTGATCAGTGCCAGCGCCTCCCTGAACTTCGGGTGATCGCAGTGCTGTAGCCATTCGAAGGCGGCCGATTCGGTGCAGACCATTGGGATGCCGGCTTGTGCCAGCCGCTGCATGGCCAGCGTCTTGTCCGACGACTTGCGGCTGCCACAGGCATCCTGCGCGACGAATACCTCGAAACCGGCTGTTTGCAGCCCGAACGCCGTCTGCAGCAGGCAGACGTGCGCCTCACAGCCGGCGATCAGCACTTGTGTGGCGTCCGGCGCGACGTCCTGGATCAGGCCGGGCAGATCATCGGCAGCCGCGTCGAAATGTCGTTTCTCCTGCACCGCGTCGCTCAGGGCCTGCAGCGTCTCATCGTTGTTACCCAGACGCAGCGGGTTCTGTGCCGTGCCGATCACCGGCACTTCCAGCAGCCGTGCCATCCGCGCCAGAAAGATCGCCTCCTGCAGAACAGCCGTACCGTCGGCGATGAAGGGCATCAGCTTGGCCTGGTAATCCACCAGGACCAGCACACTTCGATTCCGTTTCAATAGCATGTCGTCTCCTTTGAACTTTTTGCCTCGAGTGTCGGGCCTGGGGTCGTGGGCGTCGAGTCCCGGGCTTTGAGCCGTGGATGAGCCGTGGATGGGTCGTGGCCGCAAAGTGCGCTCCGGCAGCACCGTCGTTTGCCTTCGTGATCATCACGCAACGCTTGCCTGGCCAGCCCTTGCATGACATGGTCGCGCGCAAGCCTCCGTCTGTCCAGCAGCGTCGGACGTGGCGGGTGTGTGCAGTTGAACGGCAGTACGCTGCCCCCGCGGGTGGGGACGGGTCGAGGTCTTTCCACGGATGCCGGGGCTTTCGTGCGTATGGTTGTGGGTCGGCGGAATCTGATGATCGGTGTCCGAGGGTCGGCTCCGGACTTTGCCCGCCTTCCCCGGCAGCGTTAGCAGACCAACCATGCCTGTGCGGAAGAATGGTGCACGAGCTGTGACGTGCCGGGTGGTTTTGTCGGAGGATTTGTTCGTCGACCTGATTTTTGTACGGGTATTTTTTGTTTGTAACCGAATTCAGTCGGGTCGATCGTCGATGTTGCCTGGTTTTGTTTGGCTGTCATGCTTTTGTCATGTGGCGTCAAGCGAGGCCCGTTAGAGTCACGCTTCGGTCGATGCCACCCGGGTTCCAGGGTGCGTGGCCAAAACATGATGCCTTGTCGTCTGTGGACTCTTACTGAGCTATCTGTTTGCTATGTCTTCTTCCAAAACGATGTCTGTCGTCAAAGGTTTACAGTTTTCTTCTACCGAATCCCGGTGGGCAACGGCTGCCGCCGTCACCCGCCGTGACGGGGTGCTGTGTGCGTCGGCACGATTTCCAGGGCCCGGGCTGCTGGGCATGTTGGTGTTTGGCGTGCTGCTGTCCGCCTGCACGACCCATGATCCGGGAGCACAGGTGCTGGCGCCGGACGTCGAGGTTTCCCGTCCGGTGCGCAATGTCATCGTGATGATCAATGACGGTGCGGGTTGGGGCACATGGGATGCGGCCGCCTATTGGCAGTATGGCAGCCGTGAGCGCACGCCCTACGCAAATTTCCCCGTCAAGTATGGGATGACGACGTACCCGTTGAATGACGAGAAAGAACCGAGTGGTGATGATGAGTCGCTGGTGAACTACGACAAGGCCAAGGCCTGGGATACCGAGCCTTTCGATGATCCGAGCATGCCTTTCAAGGGCTATGAGTATCTGGATGACGACCCCACCGACAGCGCGGCGTCCGGTACGGCGCTGGCCTCGGGTGTCAAGACCTATCGCAACGGCCTCAACGTGGACAACCGGGGTAATCCGGTACGTTTCGTGACATTGGATGCCAAGGCACAGGGCAAGGCGACCGGGGTGGTGACATCGGTGCCGTTCTCGCATGCGACGCCCGGTGCCTATGGGGCGCAGAACGTGTCACGCAAGAATTATCAGGCCATCGCACGTCAGATGCTCAATGAAGGCACGCTGGATCTGATCATGGGTATGGGTGGCCCGGGCTATAACGTCAATGGCACACCCTGCGGACAGTTGGCCAGGAATGAATCGGAAATCGGATGTGATTCGCCTCATGAATATCTGGCCAAGGACGATTGGCAGAAACTGAGCGTCGGAAAGATCGTACCGAAGGGTTTTGATCGACCCTGGACGCTGATACGTGACAAGGCGGATTTCGAAGCCATGGCTGCGGGTGAGCAGACATATGAAAGCCCGTTGATCGGTCTGCCGAATGTGGCGAACAACGGCACTTTGCAGCAGGGGCGCGAGGGCCGTTTCACCGGCAAGGATGCCGCCAACCCGTCGGGTGAAGCATTCATCGAGACCGTGCCGACGCTGGCAACGATGACCCGCGGTGCGTTGCGGCACCTCGGCGCCGCTCGGGACGGCTTTTTCCTGATGGTGGAAGGGGGAGCGACCGACTGGGCCGCACATACCAGCGATTCCTGCGCCGAGGACAACGAATGGAGCAAGTCGTACAACCCGAACTGCTCTGGAGTTCAATTGGGTCGCCTGATCGAGGAAACGCAGGACTTCAACCATGCGGTCGAGGCGGTGGTCGAATGGGTCGAGAAGAACAGCAGCTGGGACGAGACCCTGCTGATCGTGACGACCGATCACGACAACAGCATGCCGATGGGACCGGATGCACAGAAGGTGCCGTTTCAGCCGGTCGTCAACAATGGCAAGGGACGCATGCCCGGTCTGAGCCTGCGGCCGACCGGTGATCACAGCAACGCAATGGTGCCGCTGTGGGCCAAGGGTGCGGGCTCCGAAGCATTTGCCAAGCGTGTGCGCGGGCAGGACAAGCAGTTTGCCAGCCATACCGGCCTGAACGACGGCAGCTACGTCGACAACACCGATGTGCATGCGGTCGTCAAGGCGGCGCTGCAGGGGCGGACAGTCGAGCCGATCCGGGTGGGCGCACGCTGACCCACGCCGGGTGCTCACCGCTGGTGGCGCCCGGTGATCTCTTCGTCGTCGGAGGCGACCCGTGACACAAGGCCGGGCCGCCGGCTCCGCACAATGCGTCGATGATCGATCCGGTGTCCATGCCGCTGGGAAATGAGGGAGCTGCTCGAAGGTATCCCGAGTGACCCGGGCAACGGCAGTGGCATGGTGTGGACGGGTCTGAACCGGAAGCTGAACCCGCGGTCGTCTTTCCGGCGTGGATGATGCACTTCGGTGTTGCCGAGATGCTTTGACTTCTCTGGCGTACCGGCCGATCATCGGTGCAGTCGATGTCCTGCTTCAGCTCAAACCATGACCGAATCACGTCCTACACGACCGGTACCGTCCGTACCCGATTCCGCTCCCCGGTCGTCCCATGCCGCCATGCAGGCCCGCCTCGACGAAATTCAGGCGCTGTATCGCGAGTGGACCCAGCTGTTGCCCCGCCTGGAGGCTGCCCAGCAGGACTGGCTGCGGGGTGCGGAGATCATGCAGAAGTTGTCTGCCTTTTATTTCGACGGTGAATTCAGACAGTATCACGAAGCCGTCGAGAATGGGCTGTCACTGCGACTGGAGACACCGGGAGAACACAGCGTGATGAGCGAGGATACGCTGTGGAATGCTTTTGGCGAGCAGCAAAGCCTGGCCTGGCAGCGCCTGCGTTCGGCGGTTGCGGTGCTGGACCGCGAGGCAGGGGAGAGGGCATAGCCCGCCTGGCTATGCCGGCGAAGCGGCAGTGGTTGCCGCCCGGATCGTCTGCATGCCTGCCTTGGCCAGACGTTCCAGATCGAGCAGTGGCGGGTGTTCGACGGGTTCGATGCTCGATGCCGGATCACTTGACCCAGCGGCGGGCGTCCTTGAGTAGCAGCAAGAGTTGCTGCTCGCGCAGCGGTGAGCCGATGAAACCGAAGCGGGTGTAGAACCGCGCCGCATCTTCGTCGATGGGGTGGGTCAGCTTCGCCCGGATGCCGGCCTGCTCGGCAATCAGCAATGTGCGGCGGATGGCATCCTGCAACAGCCCGATGCCGATCCCTCGGCCCTGGTCCTGCAGGCTGACGGCCAGACGGGCAAGGATCACGACGGGGATCGGATACTGTCCCATGCCCTTGCGAATACGCTCCGGCGCATCGAGCGTGTCGATCTGGCCGGTCACTTCACGCCCCTTCGACCCTTGCAAATCGACGCAGCCAGGGATCGATGTGGGCGATATCAAAGGTGCCCGACTCGAACATTTGCATCATCTCGGCATAGATCTGCATCGGCGCACGCTGCAAGCGCCAGCCATTGATACGCAGGAACACGTCGGCCGACGCAAAGGCGATGCGCTTGTTTCCGTCCACAAACGGGTGGTTGATTGCAAGGCTTTCCAGCAGGGCAGCAGCCTCAGCCACGATGTCATCGTAATAGCCGGTCTGCGGGCGGAACAGTGCGGCCTCCAGCGCCCCTGGATCACGCACGCCCGGCGTGCCGCCGTAACGCTGCATCAGCACCGTATGCATGCCCAGCACATCGGCCACGGTCAGGTGATCGTGAGCCACGGTTTACTTGGCCAATTCGCGGTAGAGGCTGTCGAACTCGTCCAGACTGGATGCGAAAGAAGCCATCACGTGGCGGCGGGGGCGCTCCTTCTGCTGCCGGTCGATGTAGTCGCGCAGGGCCTCATCGAGCACCGCCTGGAACTGGCGACCTTGGCTTTCTGCGATCTGGCGCAGCGCGGACAGCACCTCGGGCGCGGCCTGGGAGGAAAACTTTTCGCGGACAGCAGTCGTCATTGCCATCTCCATCATGATTCATCTTGACGGTTCATGATAGAGCAAGATGAGAACGTTTGCCACCCCGTCAATCGCGTTCGATGCCAGACTCGTCGCCTTGGTTGACGATGAACCAGGGCACGTAAATCGTTGATTTTGCCGCACCGCCATCTGCGCCTACCCGCAGGCCAAACAGAGAACAGAGACGGCTCTGGCCGAGAAAGTGGCCGATTTCGGGTGTTTCGGGTGGTGGCCACCCGCTGCACGGGTGGCCGGAACCCCACGAGGCGCGGGGATTTCAGGCAAGTCCAGGTCTTCGGCCTTCAGAGCTGGCCGCTGCTTCAGAACGTTACGCGTCCACTCGTCGTGGATCATGTCCATCCAACGCACCCGGTACAGATCGGCCAGTGCCAGGCGCATCAGCAGGTCGCACAACGGTGCCGGAGAGCACGCACGCGTCGTAGATGACGGTGAAGTTCGAACTCATTCATTCGTACCCCATCTCGAGCGCCAGGGCTTGCTCGGCCAGTGTGATGGTATCGACAAGCCGATACCCGATCCGTGATCTTGATCTTGATGTCTTCAGAATTCATCGGATGCTATTGCTCGCTGGGAGATTGCTGGGCTACAGGAAAAAGCCCGGAAGCAGCAAAGGCTTCACATCTGGTGGTGGGGTGGTACCCCGCACCAAACGACTATTGAAAGTACGCGATACCGGCGTCCGTCACGCTGACCAAAAGCACACCCATTTATACCCATTTCGGCGCGATACGGCCCATTGCGCGGTGAATGGCGCTCTCTATCACCGCACTACTTGCGGTGAATAACTTGCGAATGCGGGGATTGCGGCCCATAATCTCCGCATGAATAGCGGCGATTACAAATACATCTGGCAGGCTGGCGACTGGCCGAACTGGCGCTTCGACTTGGCCGCGCTGGCTGGAACCATGGCTGAGGTCAGTCGCGCCCAGGGGCTGTTGATGGGTCGCCTGGCTGACGTCGGCATGGCCCTGCGTGACCAGGCAAGCCTCGCGGCGCTCACCGAGGACGTGGTCAAGACCAGCGAGATCGAGGGCGAGCAGCTCAACGTCGAGTCCGTGCGCTCGTCCATCGCGCGCAGGCTGGGCGTGGACATCGGCGCGCTTGCGCCGGCCGATCGGCACGTCGAGGGCGTGGTCGAGATGGTGCTGGATGCCACGACCAACTGCCAGGCACTGATGACACGGGAGCGTCTGTTCGGCTGGCATGCCGCACTGTTTCCCACCGGCTACTCCGGGCTCTCCAAGATCATGGTCGGCGGCTGGCGCGACGATGCCAGCGGCCCGATGCAGGTGGTGTCCGGACCCATCGGCCGCCAGCGTGTGCATTTCGAGGCGCCCCCCGCCGAGCGTCTGGAGGGAGAAACCAGCCGCTTCCTTGACTGGCTCGATGGCGCATCAAACGAGCCGCCACTGATCAAAGCGGGGCTCGGCCATCTTTGGTTCGTCACGCTGCACCCGTTCGACGATGGCAATGGCCGTATCGCGCGGGCCATCGGTGATCTGCTGCTCGCACGCGCCGACGGCAGCCCGCAACGCTTCTACAGCTTATCGGCGCAGATACAGCGCGAACGCAAGGCTTACTACGACATCCTGGAGCAGACCCAGAAACGGTCGCTGGACGTCACCGCGTGGCTCGCCTGGTTCCTCGACACGCTCCATCGCGCTGTCGACCAGGCGCAGCACACACTCGACGCCGTGCTGACCAAAACCAGGTTCTGGCAGCGCTGGGCAAGCACACCACTCAACGAGCGGCAGGTGAAGTTGCTGAACAAGCTGCTCGACGGGTTCGAAGGCAAGCTCACCAGCAGCAAGTGGGCGGCCATCGCCAGGTGCTCGCCGGACACGGCCCTGCGCGACATCAACGATCTACTTGCACGGGGCGTGCTTCGGAAATCGGATGCGGGCGGGCGTAGTACGAGCTATGTATTGGATGACGCCTCAACGGGGGCGCGCGCATGAAGAAAGACTCAGACGACGCGAAAAGTGCCATCATCAGCTCATCCGAGAGGGGCATTCTGGATATCCTCGAACGAGACATTGCCGCGCACCCCGAACGGTTGCGGCCTATCACTGCGAAGCAGATGCGACGCATTCAATCGCTGGTTGGAGATGTCTCGGTAGAGCTCGACACTCCACTGCCGCCAGACGACGCATAACTCAGATCCACAGAAGAATCGCTTGGTTCGTCGGTCGAACAGCGCCTTCACGGACGCCTGCCAACTCATTCGGAAGGAGACCAAGATGGACGTCGTTCACCTCAACCAAAAACAACTGGCCGCCCGCTGGAGCATCAGCGAGGCCACCCTGGAACGCTGGCGCAGCGTCGGGATCGGACCAAAATTCCTGAAACTCTGCGGTCGGGGGGCTTACCGTCAAATCGACATCGAGGCCTACGAGGAGTCGTGCCTGCAGATATCAACCTGCCAGTCGGTCGTCGTTCAGGTCAGTGCCGGCTGAGCAATGTTCCGAATATGCGGGACCTGGCGCGATCAGGCAAGAAAAAACCAACCGAGAATGGTTGGGGGTTTGATATTGGTGGTGGGATGGTACCCCGCACCAAACGACTATTGAAAGTACGGAATCGAAGCGCTGCGGGCTGCTGCGAACCGGTGCGAAGCGGATCGAAAGGCCTGCCGGGACAGCCATCGGCCGTGGACGATCAAGCGGGTTTTTCGCTCTGATTGGTGCCCGGAAAGGCTACTCAACCTCGTCTGCTTTCTGGGGCCAGTTCAATTCCCGGTTTGGGAATCGAACCCGCGTCCGTCAGATCGCTACCTTCCACTCCCGTAACTGGCCGACGGTCTGTGTCAGTCCCTGCTTGAGCAGCGTGTCCAGGTACTCATCAACTGTCTTGGGTGGGTTCTTCAGCGATCGACGATGGTTGGCAGCCGCCTCGCACACCCGGGCGGCGTGCAGATCCAGCAGATCAAAGATGAAGTCGTCCGGGTGCTGCGCGGTCAGGTTGTAGGGCTTGAGCCGCTCCGGCGGGAAGTCCTTCAGGTTGAAGGTCACGATCAGGCTGGCGCCGCCGTGAATGGCGGCGGCCACCACATGCCGGTCATCGGCATCCGGCAGCTCGACGGACGGGATCAGATGCTCGAATCCGGTGACCAGGCTGTCGCGGACGTGGGCGTTCATCAGCGACCGCGTCCGCTCCAGGTCTTCGGCCTTCAGATCTGGCCGCTGCTTCAGAACGTTACGCGTCCACTCGTCGTGGATCATGTCCGTCCAACGCGCCCGGTACAGATCGGTCAGCGCCAGGCGCATCAGCAGGTCGCGCAACGGTGCCGGGTAGAGCACGCATGCGTCGTAGATGACGGTGAAGTTCGAACTCATTCATTCGTACCCCATCTTGAGCGCCTGGGCTTGCTCTGCCAGTGTATCGAGGGCCTTGCTGCGCTCAGCGTCGATCCGCTCCTTGTACGCGATCACGTCCTGGTAGCGGACGCGGCGGTGCGTGCCGATCTTGTGGAACGGGATCTCGCCGCGCTCCAGCAACTGCACGAGGAACGGGCGCGAGACGTTGAGCACGTCCGCTGCGTCCTGGGTCGTCAGCTCGGCGTGGATTGGGATGATGCTGACCGCGTTGCCCTCACCGATTTCGGTCAGGACGTCCACGAGCAGCCGCAGCGCCGACACCGGGACGCGGACCGGATGGGACGCGCCCTTATCGTCGAAGATCTCGATCTGCTGGGTTTCCGCGCGAGTCTGCAGGAAGGCGGACAGCACCCGGCCACTCTCGCGGGCGATGGCTACTTCTTCGGCCGTCGGCAACGAATGGGTGGGAGAGAGTGTGGTCATTGCAGCCTCCTGGGAGCTTCAAACAGCATCATGGGAGGGAGTATAACCGAAACAAACGAATAATCGCAATATCCGAAACAGGCTGAGCTTGGCGGGCAGACAACCAAAAAGACACCCATTTACGCCCATTCCGCCGCCAGGCCGCGCTGCGCCTTGGCTCGCGGGCGGAACAGCGCCTTCATGGACTCCTGCCAACTCATTCGGAAGGAGACCAAGATGGAAGTCGTTCACCTCAATCAAAAACAACTGGCCGCACGCTGGTGCATCAGCGAGGCCACCCTGGAACGCTGGCGCAGCGAGGGGCTGGGCCCCAAGTTCCTGAAGCTCTGTGGTCGGGTGCTCTACCGGCAGGTCGACATCGAAGCCTACGAGGAGTCATGCCTAGCGACGTCAACCAAGACCGTGACGGCCCAGGTCGGTGCCGGCTGAGCAATGTTCCGATTCGTCGGTAGATAACGGCAAGTCCCGACGATTCGCAACGTGGGCGAGCCGGCTTCCGGCCCATTGAACGTCCGCAGTCCGCAAGCGCGGACCGATCGAGCAGTTTGTTGAAAATCAATGGCCTGGCATCGGGCCGTGCGGGCTGGTGAGGGTTCCTGCGGGTTCGTGCGGAAAGATTCGAACTCCTGCGGGGTCTCGGTGGGGTGGAACCCTGGGGAGTATCAGAAATTCTGTGTGTGAGGGCTTGAGAGACTTGTCCACGGGGGCGATCGTCGCCTGCGACGAACGAGCGCCCCGGTGGTCAAGTCGGTGCGGCATTGTCACGGAGGCTGTCAGCAATTTTGTGTGTGAGGCATACCATGCAAGCAAGGAGGAGCAA
>JAUMUG010000007.1 GCA_030530775.1 Lautropia sp.
TCTTCAAGGAAGGCTGATGGGGTTCAAGGTGGGGCGCACCGGAGGGTTACGCCCCTGCGGCTACGGGAGATCATCAATCAACAAAACGAGTCGGCGGGTTTCGTCACTGCGGCCGAAACAACGCTGCTCGTCAGCTGCAAGCAGTTGGTGTAAACCGGCTTCAAGGCTGGATCAGATCGGCCAGCGCCTGACCGGGATCGGCGGCGCGCATCAATGATTCGCCGATCAGGAAGGCGTGGACGCCGTTGTCGCGCATCAGGCGAATGTCGTCGCGGGTGAAGATGCCGCTTTCCGTCACCAGTAGGCGGTCCGAAGGCACTTCGGACAGCAGCGACAGGGTGGTGTCGAGCGTGACAGAAAAATCGTGCAGGTTGCGATTGTTGATACCAACCAGGCTGGTGTTCAGCCGGAGAGCACGGTCCAACTCGACACCATCGTGCACTTCCACCAGTACATCCAGCCGGTGTTCTCGGGCGCAGGCAGTCAGTTCTTCCATCTGAGCATCGCCGAGCGCAGCGGCAATCAGCAGAATGCAGTCGGCGCCGATGGCAGCGGCTTCCATCACCTGCCAGACATCGACGGTGAAATCCTTGCGCAGCACCGGCAGGCCGCACACCGCCCTCGCCTGCTTCAGATAATCGTCGTGCCCCTGGAAATAATCCCGATCGGTCAGTACCGACAGACAAACCGCCCCGCCCTTTTCGTAGGATTGGGCGTGATTCCTCGGATCGAAGTCGGGTCGGATGATGCCCTTGCTGGGACTGGCCTTCTTGATTTCGGCGATGACGGCCGGGCATTCGGCAGAAGACTGTGCCGCCAGATTCACGCGCTCACGCAGCGCACGCTCGAAGCCACGCGGGGGATTCCGATTCAGCCGTTCGGCGATCTGCTCGCGCAGCGCGGCCTCTCCCAGTGCCTCCTGGGCGGACTCAATCTCGACATACTTCCGAGCGATGATCTGTTCGAGGATAGTGGGAATTTTCATGCGAGTAAGGTCAGTGAACACCCGTTCATTCGTTCATTTGGGTTGTCGGTAGAAACAGATCTATAGACCGGCAGTCTGCCTGATGCTTGCATCACATGAGAATGCTGGTCGAACACAAAGGCCAAACAATCCAGAAAACAGAGAAAGGTTTGTTCCTGATTTTGCATCCACCTGTCGGCGCGTCTGTAAGGCAAAGACCGGGAAATCATCTGTGCCGCACGATGTTCGTCCCGTCATTTTCTTCAGTGCGCGCATCCAGGTCAGCCCCTATGGACAACGGCTGAAAAACAATCAGTAAGACTACGAATCATTCATAATAACCAAGACATGGAGGATCAGAAGCCCCTTCATGCAACGAAAGCAATAGGTTCAAACCAGAGCAAAGCGAAAACCACAGCACTATTGGATGATAATCGCGAGGGTTGCAATGGTGCTCCGGTATGTAAGACGTACGAAAACGGGTTTGAGGTCGCACCTTCATGAGCAAGCGGCTTCTGATTCCGCATCCCGGAAACTCAACCGGCCAGTGCCTGGGTGACACGGATGAATTCGTCGAGCTTGGCACGCGCTCCTCCCGAGTCCAATGCATTGGTTGCGCGCTCGATACCATCCTGAATCGAATCTGCTACATTGGCACTGTACAGCGCGGCACCGGCATTGAACAACACGATGTCGCGTGGCGATCCGTGATGGCCATCCAGTACATCGAGCAGCATCTGCCGCGATGCCTCGGGGCTGTCGACCTGCAGGTTACGGCTGGAAGCCATCTGCAATCCGAAGTCCTCGGGGTGAATGGTGTATTCGCTGATTTTGCCATCCTTCAATTCGCCTACCAGCGTGGCAGCGCCCAACGATATCTCGTCCATGCCATCCTGACCGTGCACGATCAGCACGTGATTGGCACCGAGCCGCTGCATGACGCGCACCTGGATACCGACCAGATCGGGATGAAACACCCCCATCAGGGTGTTCGGTGCACCGGCCGGATTGGTCAGGGGGCCGAGTATATTGAATATGGTTCGTATCCCGAGTTCCTTGCGAACGGGGGCTACGTTTTTCATGGCCGGATGATGATTGGGCGCGAACATGAAACCGATACCGCATTGGGCGATGGATTCGGCCACCCGTCCACTGTTCAGCATGATGTTGGCACCGAGCGCCTCGAGCACATCTGCTGCGCCCGATTTGGACGAGACGCTGCGGTTGCCATGTTTGGCGACGGTGGCACCCGCGGCAGCTGCCACGAACATCGATGCCGTCGAAATATTGAAGGTTTGAGCGCCATCGCCCCCCGTACCGACGATATCGACGAAGTTGCTTCGATCCTTCACTTCGACCGGAGTGGCAAACTGGCGCATCACCTCGGCAGCTGCGGCAATCTCACCGACAGATTCCTTTTTGACGCGCAGACCGGTGATGATGGCGGCCATCATCACCGGTGACATTTCGCCCTTCATGATCAGCCGCATCAAATGCAGCATCTCATCATGGAAGATTTCCCGATGTTCAATGGTGCGCAGCAAGGCCTGTTGGGGAGTAAAACTCATCATCCACCTCTCAAGAAGTTTTTCAGCTGGGCATGGCCATGCTCGCTCTCGATCGATTCGGGGTGATACTGCACACCCTCGATCGGCAACTCGCGATGTCGCAACCCCATGATTTCGCCGTCGTCGGTCCAGGCTGTCACTTCCAGGCAATCCGGTACATGATCGGGATCGACCACCAGAGAATGGTAGCGAACCACTCTGAAACGCTCTGGCAATCCGGCAAACACACCGACACCGCGATGGATGACCTCATCGTGCTTACCATGCATCACCCGTTTGGCCAGGGTGATTTTGCCGCCGAACGCCTGCCCGATCGCCTGATGCCCGAGACAGACACCCAGTATGGGAATCTGGCCCTTGAAGGCCTCGATGACATCGAGCGTGATGCCAGCCTGGTCTGGATCGCCCGGCCCCGGCGACAACACGATGTGTCTGGGCGCCAAGGCACGGACACCGGCGATATCGATCGCATCATTGCGGACGGTGATGACTTCGGCCCCCAGCTCGCCCAAATACTGGACGATGTTGTAGGTGAACGAGTCATAGTTGTCGATCATCAACAGTTTGGACATGCTGATCCTTTTATGGTGAATAGCGTTCTACGGCAAGCGCAGGCAGGCACAGTCGATCCCCAGCGTGGACAGCGAAGAGGAGAAGAAGCAGAACAGCGCCGAAGCAAATGGCAAGCACCACAAACCGAAAACCCGCAGTATGAAAATCGCGGTCTGCGGGGAAGCTGGACAGATCCCGGCATCCACGGACACACCATGCCCACGTCCCCAGACGGGCATGACCAAGGTATGGCGACGCGACCCGGTCACATGAGAGACCGATATCGGGAACGGGGGTTGTACAGGCATCGGGCAAGAATCTGGGGTGGTTGGATCCGCTATGCCGCAAGCCCGTTGCTGCACCTCACCTGCCGGCCGGTACAGCGGCAAGATGCGGGGGTCAAAACCGCAGCGACGCGCCACTTCTCAGAAGAAACGGCACCATGAATACATCGCCATAGAAGCGGGAGCACACATAACAGATGAAAGCTCGAACAAGGAAGACGCCGGTCACGGGCAACTTGGGCAACAGCAGGCTCAGACCGTATGGCCAGCGATCTTTGCAGCCCCGGCACCATACACGTGCCTCGACGGCCCTGCCGCACGCAGCCTCCCCGGCGCTGTTGACGATCTTACCATGAGCCTGAACCCGAACGCCCTCGAGCCACGACTCTCTGGCTGTCGTCATTTTTCAAGACGACCGCCCCCCGCCGTGAAACCATGGTCAGTGTCCGTCCACACGCCGTAGGAATGTGGGAACAGGCCGACAGCCCGGCTCTCTTCCCGCAACAGTCTAAGACGGGTCGGACGGACATCTCGAACATTCATCAGGAAAATTCATGAAATTTCGATACACCATTCTTTATGTCGATGACGTTCCTGCATCGATCGATTTTTTCTGTCGCGCCTTCGGTTTTGAAAAGAGCTTTGTACATGGCAGCGGCGATTTTGGTGAGCTGGCGACCGGTGAAACGAAACTGTCGTTCTGCTCGACAGCACTGTTCAGGCAGCTGGGCAAGAATCCACTGAAGCCAGCCCCCGGCCGACCAACGTTCGAGCTGGCCTTTGAGACCGAGGATGTACATGGTGCCGTGGAACGCGCGGTGCAAGCCGGTGCCCTCCTGGTGCAGGATGTCCGTGAGGAAGCCTGGGGCCAGACTACCGCCTATGTGAGTGATCCAAACGGCTATCTGATCGAGATCTGCTCTGCCATGCAGGCCAGCTGAAGCCATCGGAAGGCTATCCCGCCCCCTCTGCCGAGGAGAGCGGGGTCAGGATCGGACGATCCAGTTGCCCAGACCTGGCTGCGCCAGGCTGTCCAGCAAGAAGGGAGATTGCCGGAGTTGACTGGGTGTTTTTCCGAACCAGCGAACGAACTCACGGGACAGGTGGGCCTGGTCGCTGTAGCCCGTGTCGAGCGCCAGTTCCACCAATGAAGGTGCCTGCGACAAACTCAACGCAGCCCGACGCGCCCGTCCCAGCAGTCGCCAGTAATCCGGTGAAGGAAGCCCCCAGCGCCGAAAGATCCGCTGCAAGGTACGCAGGCTGACACCAGCGCTGCGGGCCGTCCCAGTCATGGACGCGGTCTCCCCGGCCAACGCATCGATGATCTCGTAACGTTCGGCATCACCACCGGACAGGCTGTGAATGAACGCAACGATCTCATCAGGTTCCGGCCGCAGATGAGGCACTTCATCGGTGGGCAATGGCACACCGGGGCGCAGCCGATAGCCGGTCAACACGAGACCAGCCCGCAATTGCACCGGTCTCGGGCCCAGATCGCGGCTGGCCATGGTCAGGCTGCGGCGAGAATCGGGGTATTCCAGCAACAAAAGATCCTCACAACCATCCGGCAAAACGATGAAGGATCCGTCCTGCCGGACCCGGAAGCGCCAAAGGACATGGATAGGGATGGAATTCATCGGATCGGTTTGTTGGTATCGAGACAACGACACGCGATCAGCACAGCAAGACATCAGAATCCTGCGTCACAGCCGGCGCTATCAGGTAAATCGTAAACGATGTGCCTATCATCGATAATAATGACTTGACCATACCAATAGAAACAGACGGTCCGATGACACGATTCCGCCCTCTGCCCCTTTCTGCCGCGCTGGCGCTGGGTTGCCTTACCGCCTCCTGCAGCACGATGACTACTGAAACCCCCTCCCAATCTGCAGCTCCCGCGCCGATCGAGAACCGAACCCGGCTGGGTAATGCCAAGCTGCGCTTCGATGACCAGGCGTTCGAGCTGCGGACGATCAGAGTCGATGGCCAACGTGTGCATGTCCGCGCCTTCGAAAACATCGTCTATGTGGCCAACCCGGTCGACAGCACCTACCAGTCGATGAACATCTATGTGCCAGAGGCGTATTTCAGCAACCGCAACGTCGGGATCTATACGGCGGAGACGGCACCGATCTTTCTGCCGAATCAAGTCGGTGGCTACATGCCGGCAGAACCAGGCAAGCTGGACCAGAGCGCCAGACCACCAGCCCGTATGGCGGAGCGTCCGAACACCATCGCCAAGGCTCTGGCACGTGGATATGTAGTGGCCTCGCCAGGTGCACGCGGACGCACCACGCAAAATGCCGCAGGCCAGTACAACGGCAAGGCGCCGGCAGCCATCGTCGACCTGAAGGCCGCGGTGCGCTATCTACGCTACAACGATGGCCGAATACCGGGAGATGCCGGCAAGATCATCTCGAACGGCACCAGTGCCGGCGGCGCCCTGTCGGCACTGCTGGGTGCAAGCGGCAACCATGACGATTACGATGACGAACTGCAGGCCCTGGGCGCAGCACCTGCGCCGGACAATATCTTCGCAGTCTCGGCCTACTGCCCAATCACCAATCTGGAACATGCCGACAGCGCCTATGAGTGGATGTTCAATGGCGTCAATGATTATAAGAAGATCGATATTTCGATGCTGGACTATCAGATGCATCGCAGGGAAGTGGCGGGTACGTTGACCAGCGCTCAGATTCAGACTTCCGATGCACTGAAACCCTTGTTCCCGACCTATGTGAACAGCCTCGGATTGAAAGGGACCCACGGCGAGGTCCTGCAGCTCGATGCCAATGGCAACGGCAGCTTCAAGGATGCAGTGAAGGCTCATGTGATCGCTTCGGCCCAGACGGCGCTGGACACAGGCACTGATCTATCGCAGCTGAACTGGCTGAACGTCCAGCAAGGCCGGGTGGTGGATATGGACTGGGATGCCTATGTGCGCCATGCCGGCCGGATGAAGCTGCCGCCCGCCTTCGACGGTCTGGATCTGAGTACAGGTGAGAACCAGCTGTTCGGCTCCGCCGCAGTCGACAAACAGCACTTCACCGATTTTTCACAACGAAACAGCACGGTGGCCAATGCCGGTCGTGCCGATGCGCAGACGGTGAAGATGATGAATGCAATGAATTATATCGATGCCCGGGGAGCCGTGCCGGCCCAGCACTGGCGAATTCGTCACGGCACGAAGGATCGCGACACTTCGCTGGCGATTCCGGTTATTCTGGCAACCACGTTGCAGAACCGGGGTTATGCAGTGGACTTTGCCCTACCCTGGGATCGTCCGCACAGTGGCGATTATGATCTGGACGATCTGTTTGCCTGGATGGACAGTTTGAATGCAAGCGGCGGGCAATAAAGCACATCTGTCCACCGCGGCAGAACGGCCACCCGATGTGCTCTGGTGGTCCCGAACTTTTTGCGTTTACGGCCATCGCTTTCGACATCGGGGGCTTTCCCCCAATCGCCGGGCAGACGGTATCAATGCGAAAATCCGGGTTTTGGCCCGATTTCAAAGGAATGCCCCATGACGCTCGATGCTTTTGCCATGCCCGATGCCAACGGTTATTTCGGCCCCTATGGAGGGCAGCTGGTTCCTCCGGCCCTGAAGAAAGCAATGGATGACATCGCGGCAGCCTACGAGGAAATCCGTCAGCGGCAGGATTTCCAGGATGAGCTGTCCACCCTGTTCGCCGATTATGTGGGCCGGCCCAGTCCGATCTTTCATGCGCGACGGCTGTCGGAGAAACTCGGCGGTGCGCAGCTCCATCTGAAGCGTGAAGACCTCAACCATACTGGTGCGCACAAGATCAACCATTGTCTGGGCGAGGCGCTTCTGGCCAAATTCATGGGCAAGAAGAAGGTGATTGCCGAAACCGGTGCCGGCCAGCATGGGGTGGCACTGGCCACCGCCTGTGCACTGGTGGGCATTCCCTGCGAGATCCATATGGGACAGGTGGATATCGAGAAGGAACACCCGAATGTGACCAAGATGCGCATTCTGGGTTGCCGGCTGGTTCCGGTGACGCGTGGCGCCGCCACACTGAAGGAAGCGGTCGACAATGCCTTCGAGGAATATCTGAGCAACCCCACCGATTTTCTTTATGCGATCGGTTCGGTGGTTGGCCCCCACCCCTTCCCGGCGATGGTACGGGATTTTCAATCGATCATCGGGCGCGAGGCACGTGAGCAGTTCCAGAACAAGTATGGTCGGCTACCACAGCACGTGGCAGCCTGCGTCGGCGGCGGCTCGAATGCAATCGGCATGTTCACGGCTTTTCTGGATGATGCCGATGTGCATCTGGTCGGGGTCGAACCGGCCGGCGAAGGGCTGGACAAAGCAGGACGTCATGCCGCCACGCTGACCAAGGGCAAGCCGGGTGCGATTCACGGTATGGCCTGCTACGTGCTGGAAAAGTCCAAGGGAGTGCCCGACGCAGTGCACAGCATCGCTTCGGGCCTGGATTATCCGGGCGTCGGTCCGCAGCACAGCTATCTGAAGGACTCGGGCCGGGTGGAATACACCACGGCCAGCGATCAGGAAGTGCTGGACGCCTTCATGACGCTGTCACGGGTCGAAGGTATCATTCCGGCGCTGGAAAGTGCGCATGCGGTGGCCTGGGCGATGCGGGAAGCACCGACGAAAGGCAAGGAGCAGCACATTCTCGTGAATCTCTCGGGTCGGGGCGACAAGGACGCTGATTACGTGGCGAAAAAGCTAGGGCTTTGATTAGATGATGCAGGAGTGCTGCGGCGTTCACCGCTGGATTCCTGGCCCGAGAATTTTTGCTGGCCCTGTTGGAGGGACGGACGCATGCAGGCACCAGCATGCTGTGACGCGGGATTCTGCACGGTCGAGGTATTGTCACCGCGTCGACCAGATCAGGTAGGGTAGGACGCTGCATCATGGCCTCACGGCACGTCTGTCGGCAACTGCCCGTACATTGCTGCAGGAAACACGGCCCGCTTCAAAGCCGGCGTCCCTCCAGGGTCGGCACCGAGGCCAGCAGATGCCGGGTGTATTCGTCCTGAGGATCGTCGAGCACCCGTTCAGCGGTACCCTGCTCGACCATCAGGCCGCGCTGCATGACACCGACGTCATCGCACATGAAACGGATGACGGCGAGGTTGTGGCTGATCAGCAGATAGGTCAGGCCGAATTCATCCTGCAGGTCGCGCATCAGATTGAGCACCTGCGCCTGCACCGACACATCCAGCGCCGAGGTCGGTTCATCGCAAATGATGAATTCCGGCTTGCTGATCAGCGCCCGGGCGATGGCAATGCGCTGGCGCTGCCCGCCTGAAAACTGATGCGGATACTTACGGCCATCGTCCGGCGACATCCGCACCCGCCCGAGCATGTCGACTACCCGTGTCTCGATCTCGTGCCGGTCACGGGCCAGGCCCAGCACACGCAGGGGCTCGGCGATCAGATCATCGACCCGCCAGCGCGGGTTGAGGCTGGCATAAGGATCCTGAAAGATCATCTGACAGCGACTCAACAGCGCCTTGCGATCGGCAGCCGAAACCGAATCGGCGCCTTCGCCCCAACGCGGCAAGCCATCGAAAACGACGCGGCCCGAAGTCGGGCGCAATAGCCCGGCCAACATGCGGGCGACCGTGGTTTTGCCAGACCCCGATTCGCCCACCAGGCCAAAGGTGTGGCCACGCGGGATCTGGAAACCGACATCGTCGACGGCTCTCAACACGCGACGTTTCTGCCTGGACAGCAGACGGACCAGCCAAGGTGAGGACAGATCGAACTGACGGGACAGACCGCTGACCTGCAGCAAGGGAAGACGCATTTCGGAATTCTCGGGCATCACTTGCGCCTCCGGGGCAATCCGGACCGTTGCAGCCACCTGCCCCGACCCGATGCCGCCATGCAACAGCAATGGTAAATCTGCCTCAGTGGTGGTGCCCGACACCGACGCATCGAATGCCGTGTCTGTTCCGCCAACGGAAGCCGACGCGTCCGGCATCGCCAGCCGATGCTGACGATGGGTCACGGACGGAATGGCGGCCATCAGTGCCCGAGTATAGGGGTCGACGGGATGCTCGAGCAGCTGACGCATCAAACCGGTTTCCACCACCCTGCCCTGGTTCATCACCATCACCCGATCGGCCGCTTCGGCGATGACACCCATGTCGTGAGTGATCAGCATCGCAGACAGCTGACGCTGCTGACACAGCCGGCGCAGCAAGCGGATGATCTGCGCCTGTACCGAGACATCGAGCGCGGTAGTCGGCTCATCGGCGATCAGCAGTTCGGGTTCGGCACACAACGCCAGTGCAATGGCCACGCGCTGGCGCAGGCCGCCGGAGAGCTGGTGGGGGAACTGATCGAAACGCCAGCGAGCCAGAGGCACTTCGACTTCTTCGAGCAGCTCCAGGGCCCGCTCTTTAGCATGCGCCTCGCTCAGCGGCAGATGGGTTCGGATGGTTTCGATCAGGTGATGACCGATGGTGTAGACCGGATTCAGACTGGTGAGCGGATCCTGAAACACCATGGCGATCCGTCGCCCCCGGATCACCCGTATCGCTTCACCCTGCAGATCATCGATACGCCGGCCATTCAAAGCGATGGTTCCACCCGAAATGCGCCCGGGCGGATCGATCAGACCAATGATGGCCAGGCCAGTCATCGATTTGCCAGCTCCCGATTCTCCGACGACGCCGAGAATTTCGCCCCTGGCGATCTGGAACGACACCTGCTTGAGCACCTGCACCGGCCCGCGGTAGGTATCGAAGGTGACATCGAGCGCCGTGACCGCCAACAAGGGCAGTGCGACAGGAGAAGATACCGATGATGGACCGGACGATGAAGATGCCTGCTGGATCGCTGCTTCGGGTCCCCGGAAAGAGGCCGGGCCCCCTGCCGGCCGGCAGGCTGCAGCAGAAGCCGGTGTCGGCCCGGTTCCCTGCGTTCGGAGGGGCCCAGACCCGACCTGGCCAGCAGGCGCCGGGATGTCGTCGGTAGACATGTGATCGAGGGGGCTCATGACAGGCGGGGGTCGAAGGCGTCACGCAACCAGTCGCCAACCAGGTTGACCGACAGGGCCAGCACCAATAGCATCAATGCGGGAAAGAACAGAATCCACCACTCACCGGAAAACAGGAAGCCCTGGCCGATGCGGATCAGTGTGCCCAACGATGGTTGGGTCGGCGGCAACCCGACGCCCAGATAGGACAAAGTCGATTCAGTGACGATGGCCAGTGCGAAGCTGATGGTGCCGATGACCAGTACCGAGGCCATGATGTTGGGCAGCACGTGGAAGACAGCAATGCCGAGACGACTGCGGCCGATCAGCCTGGCTGCCGCCACATAATCCTTCTGCTTCTCGACCATGACGGCACCACGAACCGTGCGAGCATATTGCACCCAGTCAGACAGCGCGATGGCAAGGATGATGATGTAGACCGCTGCTTCATCGCGGTAGCCATCGGGCAGCACGGAACGTGCCAGTCCGAAGATCAGCAGTGCCACGAGCAGCACCGGGAAAGTCAGCTGCACATCGGCCAGGCGAGTGATCAGCGCATCGATCCAGCCGCCGACGTAACCGGCCAGCAGGCCCAGCGACACGCCGATCAGCATCGAGCCACAGACAGCCGCCAACCCGACCAGCACCGACATCCGCAAGCCATACAGAATGGCCGAAAACACATCGCGCCCCTGATCATCGGCGCCCAGCCAATAGCGTTGGCCGGACAGCCCCTGCTCACCCGGTGGCGTGAAGGCATCCATCAGCTCGAGCTCGGCCGGTGAAAACGGATTCTGCGGCGCCAGCCACGGCCCGATGACGGCGGCCAGCATGCAAAGCAGCAAAACGAGCACAGCGCACTGCGTCAGGCTCGACGAAGCCAGCGTACGCAGCGCCGCCGAATCGGACTGACGCCAGCTGCGAAGCGGTGGTTCGGATGAAGGACTGGAATCCATGAACGAAGCAATCAGGGGGCTGGTGAGCTGTGTGCCTAGCTCAGCCTCAATCGGGGATTCGCCCAAGCATACAGCAGATCGACCAGCAGATTGATGACCACATAGAGCAGTGCGATCAGCAACAGGTAGGCGGCGATCACCGGCACGTCCACTCCCTGGATCGAGGAGATGAACAGCAATCCGAGCCCCGGCCACTGAAAGACCGTTTCGGTGACGATGGCGAAGGCGATCAATGAGCCGATCTGCAGGCCGACGATGGTAATGACCGGCACCAGCGTATTGCGCAATGCATGACCATAGTAAAGCGAACGCTCACGCAAGCCGCGGGCACGACCGAAACGAATGTAATCGCTGCCCAGCACATCCAGCATCTCGGCACGCACCAGCCGCATGATCAGGGTCAGCTTGTAGAAACCCAACGTGATGGCCGGCAGTACCAGCGCTTTCAGACCGGTTGCCGTCAACAGCCCCGTGTCCCAGCCACCGAGTCTGACCAGATCACCCCGGCCAAAGGACGGGAACCAACGCAGCTCGACGGCAAACAGGTAGATCAGACCGATACCGATCAGAAATGTGGGCAGGGACACACCGATCAGCGACAGCGCCATGACCAGGCGGCTGCACAGCGTCTGCGGCCGAATGGCGGTCATCACACCCAGCAGCACCCCACCCAGTACGGCAAACAGCGCCGCTGCCGCAGCCAGCTCGATCGTCGCCGGCAGACGCGCCGCAATCACGTCGACCACTGGCTGCTTGAAGCGGTAGGAAATACCCAGATCGCCCTGCAGCACCTGCTGCAGATAGTGCGCGTACTGCACCGGCACCGGCTGGTTGAAGCCGAGGCTGTCCAACAGTGCTTCGCGCTGCTGGACCGAGGCGTCCTCGCCCAACAGGCTGACGGTCGGATCCCCCAGATACCGGAAGACCAGGAATGAAACCAGCGACACCATCAACAGGACCAGAATCGACTGGCCCAAGCGCCGCAACAGATACGCACTCATCGCAGATCAGGGCCTGGCAAGCTTCAGCAGTTTGAAATAGGTGATGTCGTTGGCATGGACCGGCATCTCGATACGGGGCGTAGAGGCGTAGCTGATCATCTGATCATGCAGGGGGATGTAGAACCGCTCCTTCCGCACCACCTCCCAGATACTGCGGATGGCGGCGTTGCGCGCGCTCCGGTCGGCTTCAGCCGACAGAGACAGAATCTGAGCATCGACCTGCGGGTTGCTGTAGCCGGTCACATTCCAAGTACCACGGTCGTTCTTGCCCCGGGTATTGACCAGATAATCGAAGATGTAGGCGGAATCGTGAGTCGGCACGCCCCAGCCATACAGGTAGAAATCGGTCTCGCCCTTGCTGAGGATGGCGTTGTGCAGGGCGATGGGACGCGGCGCCACGTTGACCTTTACGCCGATGCGCCCCAGAAAGCCGGCGATGGCGGTGGCAATCGCTTCGTCATTGACATAACGATCGTTCGGGGTGTCGAGGGTCAACGTGAATCCGTCCGGATAGCCTGCATCGGCCAGCAGCTTCTTGGCCCGCTTCAGATCGGGTCTGGAATAAACAGCCAGCTCCTTCTCGTAACCATTGACGAAGGGAGCGGCCAGCATGCCAGTCGGCTCCGACATGCCTCTCATCACAGCCCGCTTGATGACGTCACGGTCGATGGCCAGATCGAAAGCCTCCCGCACGCGGATATCGGATAGCGGGTTCCTGTCCTTGATATCGGACTGGCGCAACGTCTTCGAACCAATGTTCAGGCCCAGAAAGATCGTGCGATTCTCCAAGCCGTCGACGACCCTCAGGCGGCCGTCGGCCTTCAACCGAGCCACATCCTGTGCCGGCACATCCTGCAGAAAATCGACCTCACCCGACAGCAAAGCGGCCACACGGGTGGCGGGTGACTTGATCGGCAAGTAGATCAGCTCGGTGACATCGAGCGGAAACTCGCCCTTGCCCCAGTAACCATCGAATTGCTTCATGACGGTGCGGGCATCGACCTCACGCGAAGCCAGCCGATAGGGACCGGTGCCATTGACATGGCGGGTCGAAAAGTTCTCGGTCTTCGAGGCCACATCCTGCGGCACCTCGGCCCCGTTGGCTTTGGCCCACTGCTCGCTCATGATGAACAGATTGGTCAAATTGTCAGGAAAGACCAGATCCGCCCCGTTGGTCTTGACCAATACGGTCAAAGCATCCACCGCAACGACCTCGCGCATCGAGGACAACAGCGATTTCATCTGCGACGAAGGTGCCTGGGCACGCTTGAGCGAGAACACGACATCGTCTGCGGTGAAAGGCGTGCCATCATGGAAGCGGACATTCGGACGCAGCTTGAACTCCCAGACGGTGGGATCGTCGGTGAGACGCCAGGAGGTGGCCAGCGCGCCCTGCAGGGAATGGTCGGCCAGACGGATGATCAGCGGCTCGTAGAGCTGATGCAGCATATTGAAATTGGTACCGACGTTGACAGCGTGTGGATCGAGCGTGGCGGGGTCTGCCGAACGCGCCCAGCGCACGGTTTCGGCATGTGCGGCGGAGGCATGCATCAGAGGAATCGACACCAGCAAAGCGGCGAGCGTTTTTTTGATCATGGCAGAAAGGGATCGTGACGGGCGGCCAGAAAAGCCATCGAGGTCAGACAAGGATAAGACCAAAAGGGGCTGCCGCGTATGTCTCAGCAACCGGCCATCCGAATATCAACGAATGCTGATAGAAAAAAATCCTATAGGAAGCGTCCGGAGCGACATAGCAAGCCGTTTGATACAACTATGAAATATTAGGGTTTCAAGCCTTTCTGGCATGATGGCCCGGTGCTTTGGACAAGGCGGAAAACAGCGCCGCCAAAGATACAAATTGGCATCCATTGACGCCAAATTTCATAAAAAAGAGCCTGAAAAGACCAGAATTAACGGCAAATCGCCGCTCACACTCTTCCCAGCCAGATTCCTGGAAAGAGTGGCAGACAAGCCCCGAGAGAAACATTTGGTATGCCTTGAACAACTTTTATTTAAAAATCGTTATATTTAACATTTTTTATCCCTCTACTGTTGTATCTATGTATCAAAGACTAAATTTTTTGTCCGATTTGGGGTCTACAGTTATGCCTGCCTGCAGTTTGATACAAAGAAGACAGCCAACCAGCCGCTCGTCGGCACAGGTCAACCGACCGCCGGCAAATCTTTGAAAAACATATGAATTCCCCCGCCGCCCCATGCCATCACGCGAAGGCTGGACTTTGGTTTCCATGAATCCCGGGTGTGTTCTTTCAGGCAGGCATCGCAGCCGGTCCAACTGAGCCCTGGCTGTCGATTGCCAAGCTGCTTCCCTCTCGCGTTTGCCATGACCGGAAGCTCCCGCGAGGAGCACGGGAGGGTTCTGGAGTCGATTTCGTAACAAAAGGTAATTAGGGAACATTTTCCAGCGGATTTCCAAGCCGTTTCGCCCGGGGATCTCAGAGTTTGATTTCGTCTCACTACTCCCTCCCTCGACACCGATTGATTGCCTGTGATCGACCGCCTCCATTTTTCCAACTACTTTTCAACTCTGATCGCCCCGTCCTTATGAGCAAGCCTTCTTTCAAAGCTAAATCCCTGATCGCAGCAGCAGGCCTGGCCCTGTTCACCATGGCATCCCCTCTCAACGCCCAATCCACCGATGCTGTCTGCGCCACACCGGCACGGATGATTGCGGACCAGGGCGAAGGTGATGCGTATATGGCCGGTGCCAATCCGGAGTGGACGTGGTCCCACGCCGGATTCGCAACCAGTGCCCTGGGCGGTTGGGATCATTGGCCCGCCTGGGAGAAAGCCCGTCTGCCCCAGTTCCAACACGTCCATGGTGATTGGAGCCGCCTGATGCCTTGGTTCACGGTGGGGGGGCCGGCTGGCAGCTACAGTCCGGCAACCGTCGAAATCGGTCGGATGTCGGTGTTCTATTTCTCGCGCAACACCCAGCGCTGGCAATTGCTTTCCCAGGACGTCTTCCCTGAAATCGGCACCTGCGGTGCCTACACCGCTCTGACCGATTGCACGCTGACCAGTTCGCCGATCGCCACCGCCTATTCGCCGAATCTGCTGCATGGCTGGTTCGACTTCGTCCGTATTCCGTCCGACGCACAGGCACTCAGCGTCAGCATCCAGGCCCGTTCGGTCAGTGGCGGCCGCGCCATGC
Organism: Lautropia sp.; assembly: GCA_030530775.1. Taxonomy (GTDB): domain Bacteria; phylum Pseudomonadota; class Gammaproteobacteria; order Burkholderiales; family Burkholderiaceae_E; genus Lautropia. The sequence goes on from JAUMUG010000007.1 coordinate 15,484, forward strand.
TGTCGGTCGGTGCCGACTACTACCCACCGGATTCCAACAACCTGAACGGTGTGGCCATCACGGCTGCCGGCAACTCGGCACCGCGCTACATCAGCTCGGGGGCATGGACCACGGTGACCTTCACCACGCTGGCCGACCAGACCGTGGATGACACCGGCATCTCGCGCGATCAGCTGATGTCGAATGCCCCGGCCTGCGCCAACCCGGCCAACAGTTGATCGAAGATCATCGGTCATCGCCCGGGACGAGCACGCCCCGGGCCCCGATCACCGCACCGTTCTGTAGACAATATTCAGCTCTCTCCGCCGAGGCCGCTTTCGACCATCTCGGCAGCCCGCAGCACGGCACGAGCCTTGACCTCGGTTTCCTGCCATTCGTTTTCCAGCACCGAATCGAAGACGATACCGGCCGCAGCCTGCACATTGAGCATGCCATCCTTCAGCACACCGGTACGGATGGCGATGGCCACATCCATTTCGCCGGAATAGCTGAGATAGCCGCAAGCGCCACCGTAGATGCCACGCTTGACCGGCTCCATCTCCTCAATCAGCTCCATAGCCCGCACTTTCGGTGCACCAGTCAGCGTGCCGGCCGGGAATGTAGCGCGCAGCACATCGATGGCATCCATCTCCTGTTCCAACTCACCCTCGACATTGGAAACGATATGGATGACATGCGAATACTTTTCGATCGCCATCTGCTCGGTGACACGGACGCTGCCGGTGCGAGCCAGCCTGCCGATGTCGTTACGCGCCAGATCGATCAGCATCAGATGCTCGGCCCGTTCCTTGGGATCGGCCAGCAGCTCAGCGGCGGCGGCCTCGTCTTCGGCCAGCGTCAGACCTCGCTTGCGGGTGCCAGCAATCGGACGCAGCGTCACCTTCGGATGTTCACCCCTTTCCTGGCGCACCAGAATTTCGGGCGATGCCCCGGCCACATGGAAGTCCCCGAAATCGTAGTAGTACATATAAGGCGATGGGTTGATCGAGCGCAGCGCCCGATACAGCGACAGCGGCGAATGCCCGAAGGGCTTGCGCAGCACCTGCCCGATCTGCACCTGCATCAGATCACCGGCGATGATGTGCTCCTTTGCCTTGGCGATGGTCTTGAGATAATCCTCACGGGCAAAAGGCCGCTCGATCGGCGTGTGCACCACCTCGCCCCGCCCCGCCACCGGGAAGTCCTCCGGTGCCAGCGCCGCACGCCGCATCCGCTGCTCCAGCTGACGCAGGCGGCTTCGGGCCCGGCCATAAGCTTCGGGCTCGGATGGATCGGCATAGACCATCAGATAAATCATGCCGCTCAGGTTGTCGATGATGGCCAGTTCATCGACAACCAGCAGCAACAGGTCGGGCACACCGATCAAATCGGGTTTGGGCTTCTTGCCCACCTTGGGCTCGATGAAGTGCACCACGTCATAACCGAAGTATCCGGCCAGACCTCCACAGAAACGGGGCAAGCCCGGACGCAGATGCACACGATAGCGTTTCTGGAACTGCTGCACGAAGACGAGTGGATCGCCCTGGGTGGTTTCGATCACCTGACCATCGCGCACCACCTCGATATGGTCGCCGCTGGCACGCAGCAGCGTGCGTGCCGGCAGTCCGATGAATGAATAGCGGCCAAAACGCTCGCCACCAACCACCGATTCGAGCAAAAAGGAATTGCGCCGGTCGGCCGGCTCCGTCAGTTTCAGATACAGCCCGAGCGGGCTGTCCAGATCGGCCAGAGCCTGGGTCAGCAGGGGAATGCGGTTGTAGCCTTGAGCCGCGAGGGCCTTGAACTCGAGTTCGGTCATATCAATATAGGAAAGTCCGCGCCGACGCAGGGGCCCGGAGGATGTACGGTCTGCCTGTTCGGACCGGCTGGCTCGACGAATGGCGTCGGCTGCCGGGTTTGGGGGTACCCAGAGGCGTGCACGATGAATGATACGTCGATGCGATGGACACCCCCGCCCGCAGGGTGCCTGCGTCAGTGCACAGGACGCTTCGACTGCTGCAACCAAAGCGCCACGTACTCGATGGAAGGCACCACTGCATCGGCATCCACCGATGCCAGCGACTTGCCCTCGTTATAGCCATAGGGAAGCATGACGATGGGCATGGCCGCCGCGCGGGCCGCTTCGGCATCGTTGAGAGAATCCCCCACCATCAGAACCTCGGCAGGCGGCAGACACCACCGGCGACAGGCCTCCAGCAACGGACCGGGATGGGGCTTACGCACCGGCAGGGAATCGCCACCGATCAAGAAATCAAAATAATCCAACAGCCCGAAATGAGTCAACAGAGGAGCAATGTAGACCTCTGGTTTATTGGTGACACAAGCCATGGGCAGCTGCAGTGTCCGCATGATGGCCAACCCCTCGGCCACTCCGGGATAGATGCGGGCAGCCTGTCCATTGACCCGGGCATAATTGGCATGAAAGCGTTCGCGGGCCAACGCAAAAGCCTGGCTGTCCATCGAGGCCGGACTACCGCCAGCGGCCAGCATCCGCTCGATCAGACGATCGGCCCCCTTGCCGACGAAGGTCGCCACCCGTTCCAACGGGATGGTCGGCAATCCCAGATCGATCATCATGCCGTTGGCACCGGCTGCCAGATCGGGAATGGTGTCGAGCAAAGTCCCGTCGAGATCGAAGCAAACCGCACGGATCGAGGGCATGGAAAGCGCCAGACCAGAAGGAACGGGCGGCCATGCACCCGACGGGACAACCGTCGACCTGGAAAGAGGAGAGGATGAGTCGTTCATGACGAGTGTCGGAACCAGTGGCCTGTCTCGGCCATTGTTGTGATCAAGGTTTTGCCACTGCCAGTGCCTGTCGCAACCGGGCGATGACACCATGGTAGCCACCATCGGGATCGGGTGCGCCGAAAACGGCCGAGCCCGCCACGAAGGTGTCGGCACCGGCGGCAGCGATTTCGGCAATGTTGTCGACCTTGACGCCCCCGTCGATCTCCAACCAGATTTCCCGGCCGGTACGCTCTTTGGCCTCGTCGATGCGCTGCCGGGCTTCGCGCAGTTTGGGCAGCACGCCGTTGATGAAACGCTGGCCTCCAAAACCCGGGTTGACCGACATCAGCAACACGATATCGAGCTGATCGAGGGTGTGGTCGAGCCAGTGCAGCGGCGTGGCTGGATTGAAGACCAGCCCGGCCTTGCAGCCACGGTCGCGGATCAGCTGCAATGTACGGTCGACATGTCGACTGGCTTCGGGATGAAAAGTGATCAGATCGGCACCGGCGTCGGCAAAGGCCATGGCCATCGCATCGACCGGCTGTACCATCAGGTGTACATCGATCGGCATTCTGATGTGCGGACGCAACGCCTGACAGACCATCGGTCCGACCGTCAGATTGGGTACGTAATGGTTGTCCATCACATCGAAATGCAGCAGGTCGGCCCCGGCCGCCTCGATCGCCTGGACCTCCTCTTTCAAACGACCGAAATCGGCCGACAGCATGCTGGGAGCGATCCGGTACATCATGATGAATCCTCTCTTCTGCCCTGATATTGGCTGTTGACTAAAATCATCCGATTGTATTCATGCTTTCGGGCAGCCGATCACGAGGAAACGCCGATGACAGACGACCACCACTATGCCATCGACATCACCGTCGCAAGCCACTATATCGAAGAACAGTCGATGCCGGCGGAAAAGGTGTACTCCTTCGCCTACACCGTCACCATCACCAACCGGGGTACCGTGCCCACCCAGCTGATCAGCCGGCACTGGATCATTCAGGACGACCACGGCTACTGCCGTGAGATCAAGGGACTCGGGGTCGTGGGGCACCAGCCACTGCTGAAGCCCGGCGAGAGCTTTCAGTACACTAGCGCCAGCCAGTTGCCCACCCCTGGTGGCACAATGCAGGGAAGCTATTTCTTCGTGACCGAAGATGGTCAGCGCTTCGACGCCGAAATTCCACAGTTTCCGCTGAACATGCCACGCACACTGCACTGAACGCCCCTGCGGCAGCCACTGCCCCAGATACCGAGGCTGGAGCACGGTCCGATCCCCTCTGCCGTACCAAGATGCTCGATCCCCTGGAGCCCGGATCATGAAAGTCGCGCAGCAAATCACCCCATCGAACGCCGTATACGCACTGGTCGCTGCCATCGGTCTTCATCCGGCACCCTATCCTGTTCCTCCGCTTCTTTGCCCTTTGTTTCGATGACCTCCTGGTTTTCCGCCCGCCACGGGCTGCGCTTCCTTCTGCTGGCCGCAGCCGTCTCGCTTGCCGCCTGCCAGAGTACCCCTGACATCGAACCGACGGTGCCCGCACCGCCGGCCACGCTTGCGGTCGACCAACTTCCAGGTATCGGCAACGATGATCTGCGCGGCCTGGATCAGGCGATCAATCGTCAATGCCGACTGCCCCGACCGCCGGCTCGTTGGCCCCAGCTATGCGCCGAGTTCGCCCGATTGCATGATTATCCGTCGCTGCGCCAATGGCTGAACCAACGCTTCGAAGCCCGGGAACTGCTGAATGACAACCTGCCGGAAGGCCTGCTGACCGGCTATTACGAGCCACTGCTGACCGGCAGCCGAGAACGCGAGCATTCCGGCCAAGTGCCACTGCGCGCGCTGCCCCCCGACCTGCTGACCATCGAACTCAGCTCCGTGGCGCCACAGCTCAAGGGCCTGCGCCTGCGTGGCCGGCTGGATGGACAAAAGGTGATCCCCTACGCCAACCGGCAGCAAATCGAAGACTACGAGAGCCAATACGGTATCGGCAACCAACCGGTGATCGCCTGGGCCGACGATCCGGTCGATGCCTTCTTTCTGGAAATACAGGGCTCGGGCCGGGTGCAGTTGCGCGATGGCAGCCAGATTCGCGTCGGCTACGCCGACCAAAACGGACACCCCTATCAGGCAATCGGCAATACATTGGTCAGACGGGGGGCACTGAAACGCGAAGAAGTGACGGCACCTGCCATTCAGGCCTGGCTGCGAGAAAATCCGGCCGAGGGCCGCAAAGTGATGCAGACGAACCCCGGCGTGGTGTTCTTCCGGGAACTGGCCACCGATCAGAACGATCCGAATGCGGGTCCGGTAGGTGCAATGGGGGTACCGCTGACACCCGAGCGCTCACTGGCTGTGGACCGCAATAAAATCCCGCTGGGTTCCCCTGTCTTCATCCAAAGCACCCATCCGATCAGCCAACAGCCGATCAGCCGGGTGATGCTCGCCCAAGATACCGGCGGCGCCATCCGTGGTGCCCGACGGGCCGATTATTTCTGGGGCTTTGGCAATCAAGCCGGCATGGCCGCCGGACTGATGAAAGCACCGGTGCGGATGTGGGTGCTGGTACCGAAGCGCTGACCCCCACCGGCACCATCAGCTCCCCTTCTGCTCGGCCAGCATCTGCTCCAGGCGCTCGGCCGGAATGGCACCCGGCACGCGCTTCCCATCCGGGAAGAACAGAGTCGGCGTGCCTGTCACCTGCAGTTTGCGCCCCAGTTCGAGGAACTCATCGACCACGGCCGTGTCGCAGCTACCGTCATTGTCGGGCACCTTACCGGTCGACATCATCTCGCTCCAGGCCGCGGCCCGATCCTTTGCACACCATGCCTGGCGCGACTTGGTGAACGAGGACTGTGACAGAATCGGATAGGGAAAGGTATAGAGCGTCAGATTGTCGATACCGCCCAGCGTGGTGCGCATCCGACGACAATACGAACAGTTAGGATCCTCGAAAATGGCCAGGACTCGCTCGCCCTTGCCATAGACCTGCTTGATGGCCTTGTCCAGCGGCAGATCTTTCTTGAAGTCGACCCGTTGCAGGTCATCCATGCGCTCCTGCGTCAAGTTGCGCTTGTTCTTCAGATCGAGCAGATTGGCCTCCAGAAAGGCGTACTCACCCTTGCCATCCATATAGAGCAGATGCTGTGCCACCCGGACCTCGTAGATGCCGGGGATCGGCGAAAGACGGATATCGTCGACCTTGGCATCGGCTCCAGCAGGCAGCAGCCCCTGTACCGCCTGACGGATCGCATCCCGATGCGCCTTGGGCACTCCGGCTCCTGCTCCGCCTCGAGCGGTTTGGTCTGTACGGGTCGTTACTGTTGTCCCGGCTGCATCCGCGGCCTTGGCACTATCCGAAGCGCCAGCTGCTTCCTGTGCCAGCGCAGTGCCCATCCACATGGCGGTAGCCGTCGCCAACACGGTACGACCGATGATCTCGGAAACACGGGTAGGTTGCCCCTCGGGGCGCATCATTTCGAGCATGAGTAGTTAGCTCTCTCTGAAAAGTTCTCTAAAAACTGGACAAAACTGCGGACAAAACTCCGCCCTTCAGGCAGGAGGTTGCCCGGAGCACACGGAAGCCTGGAGCGATTCCGTATACTACCGGGACCTTCCAACACCAATGGCACGGGACTTCCGACTCGCCACTCTGGAGCGGGTCATGCCTTTGGCCTGGCCCGGAGCGTCTTTCGTGAGCATGATCCGGTGCATCACACGCTCTAACGAATGGCATGGCCGATCAGCAGACGCTTGAGCAGACCGGATGCGGACACCGCCTGCCAGCCGACGTTGCGCAACGAGGCCACTGCTGACGGCAGCCCGGGACCGAACACCCGATGTAGACCGGTCATCGTCGCCTGCATCAGGGCCACCGGCTCGCGCCGTGCCCGCTCGTAACGGCGCAACAGCAGACGGGACGGAGACCCTTTGTGCCAAGCTTGCGCCGCTCCCGGCATCAGCAGTGCATCGACCAGTGCCTGCACATCGCCAAAGCCGAGGTTGAGTCCCTGCCCGGCCATCGGATGCACGACATGGGCTGCATCGCCGATCATGACGAAACCCGGCGCCATCACTTGCGGGCAACTGATCGAACACAGCGGGAAACTGGCGGCCGGAGTGATCTGCCGCAACTTCCCCAAAGCTCCACGGGCCTGTGCTGCAACGGTCTCGGCCAGCGCCCCTCCCGACATCGCCAACAATTCATTCGACCGGGCCGAGGGGGCGGACCAGACCAGACTGACCCGGCCCGTGCCGGCCGGCCGATCTTGCGCAGGCAAAGGCAACAGAGCCATCACCCCTTGATCGCGATCGAACCACTGCCAGGCCGCATCCCGGTGCGACAATTCGCTGTCGAAATTGGCCACCACCGCCGTCTGCCGGTAATCCAGCACCCGATGGGCCAGTCCCGCCAATTCGCGCAGCGGCGAGCGCGCGCCATCGGCCGCCACTACCAACCCGGTCCGCCAGATTTCGCCGTTGGCCAGTGTCAGCCTGGCCCCGGCCCGCAGATCGGCTTCGGCCGGCAATTCGAGCCCCACCACCGTACCGACCAGCCGTTGCAACCGCATCACCCTCGAAGCATCGGCCACAGCAGCGTCCAGCGCCCCCTGCAGATGGCGCCCCTCGACGATCTGTGCCAGCGACTCGATCTGCCCCTGATAAGCCTCGAGCCGCAGGCTTTCCTGCCGACCGCCACCATCGGCATCATGAAAGAGCCGCATATCGTAGACCGGCGCCAGCCGGCTGCCCGCCATCCTCGGCCAGACCCCCAGCTGGCCGAGCAAGCGGCAGCTGGCCGGCGACAGAGCGAACACGCGCATATCCCAGTCGTCCGGATCGATCGGCAGCACCTCGGGCGGCAGGGCAAACACCCCCGGCCCGGACGACAGCGCGGAACCGGGCAATGAAAAACCGCTGCCGACCGCCACCGATGGAAACGGATCCGGCCGCGGGTCGATCAGCACCACATGCTTGCCGGCATGCGCAAAAGCCAATGCCGCAGCGGCGCCCACGCTTCCTGCCCCAACAACGACCACGTCACAAGTATTCATGGCAACAGTATATAAAGGCTCGACCCCGACGAGGTGCCATGCCAGCAAGCAACCCACGGTCCAGGCAGCAGCGAAAGCCGTTTGCGTTTGCCTATCTTCATCGAATATACTCACCGCTCAACAAGAGCGCGGCGTTCGTTGTTTCATTGTCTTCGCTTTCGACAGCGCCCGTTACGCTTGGGCCAAGTAGCTCAGTTGGTAGAGCAGAGGACTGAAAATCCTTGTGTCGGTGGTTCGATTCCGCCCTTGGCCACCACATATTTCACGCCCAACCCCGGTGGTTGGGCGTTTTCGTATGCTCCCAGCATGGAGGCCCCTCTGAAGGAGCAGGTCCTCCCACAAGTCGATCACGACGAATAGTTGCGTACAAAGTCCGGCTGCACGCCATCGACCCGGACGGAGCGCCAGACCAGCCTCTCACCACCTGGCGCTGGACAGATATTCCTGGCCTTTCATCACGACGATGAACATCGCTTGTCTTGATCGATACATCGAATCGCCGAATGAACGGGCGGCGTTCAAATGAATGACAAGAAGTCTCGCCCCATCGTTCCTCTCAAAAATTGTCCCCTGCAAACCAGGGAAGGGGCACTTGACAGGTCATTCGGGAACATACGCTGAAGGCGTCCAAGTCGACGCTTTCGTCTCGGCAAGTCTCTGCCAGCAGCACGCCTGAATCCGACCCTTCTCCTGCACCTCCGACTCCTCATTGAGCACACTTTTTTCACATTGATAAACGTCAACGCGATGTCCACAGTCCGTGGTTTACGCTTGACAAGTCAGGTGTGTCAGTTGGGTGCGCGTGCGCGCCCACGAAAGGAGAGAGAGAAATGAGAGAACATGGCCATGACGCCGCCCCGGGCGAAGAATCCCGTGGGGTAGGACGGCGCCGCTTCCTCAATACCGCTGCCCTGCTGGGGATCACCAGCGTGGGCCTGGCGGCCTGCAAGAAAGAAGAAGCAGCACCCGCTGCCGGTGCAGGAGAAGCCCCCGTGGGCGCTCCTGCGGCTGCTTCGCACGTCGGTGGTGCAGGTTCGGTCGAGGTCAAGCCCGGCGAGCTGGATACCCACTATGGTCTGTGGAGCAGCGGCCATACCGGTGATGTCCGTATTCTCGGCATTCCCTCCGGCCGCGAATTGCTGCGTATCCCCTGCTTCGTGCCGGATGCGCTGGTCGGCTGGGGTCAGACCAACTCATCCAAGGCCATCATGGGCACCAACCCGGATGGTTCGCTGCGCTACACGGTCGGCGACACCCACCACATCCATGCCTCTTACAAGGATGGCATCTACGACGGCAAGTATGCCTGGATCAACGACAAGCTCAATGCCCGGCTGGCCCGTCTGCGGCTGGACTACATGCTGTGCGACAAGATCACCAAGCTGCCGAACGTCCAAGGCTTCCACGGCATCTTCCCCGATCGTCGTGATCCGGTCGACCCCAACATAAACTACACCACACGTGTCTTCTGCGGCCAAGAGTTCCATGTACCGATGCCGAACACCGGCAAAGACCTCCACGATCCCGAGAAGTACCGTTGTCTGTTCACCTGCGTCGATGCCGAGAGCATGGATGTCCGCTGGCAGGCGCTGATCGACGGCAACTGTGATCTGGTGGCCACGTCCTTCGATGGCAAGCTCGCAGCCAGCAACCAATACAATACCGAAAACGGCGCCGACTACACCGACATGATGTCGGTCGAGCGCGATGCCTGCCTGTTTTTCAATATCGCGCGTATCGAACAAGCCGTCAAAGATGGCAAGTTCACGACGATCGGCGAGTCGAAAGTCCCGGTTGTCGATTGCCGGGAAGAAGCCAACAAAGACCCACAAACGGCGCTGGCCGTTCGAGTCTCGGTCCCCAAGAACCCGCACGGTGTCAATGCTTCACCGGACGGTAAGTATTTCATCTGCTCAGGCAAGCTCTCGCCCACTTGCACGGTGATCGAGCTGCAGAAAGTGCTCGACTGGTTCGACGGCAAGCTCGACGACCCGGACAAAGCCATCGTGGCCGAGCCGGAAGTGGGTCTTGGCCCACTTCACACAACCTTCGACGGCCGTGGCAACGCCTACACCACCCTGTTCCTCGACAGCCAGGTCTGCAAATGGAACATCGACAAGGCGATCCAGAAATACAGCGGCGACAAGAGTGTCAATCCGATCGTCCACAAACTGGACGTGATGTACCAGCCAGGACACATCAATGCCACCAACGCAGAAACCAGGGAAGCCGACGGCATCTGGATGGCAGTGGGTAACAAGTTCTCGAAAGACCGCTTCCTGCCGGTCGGCCCCTTCCACGCGGAGAACGACCAGCTGGTCGACATCACCGGCGAGCAAATGATTCTGGCGCACGACAACGCCGTCCGCCCCGAACCACACGACTTCGTTATCTTCAAGCGTGACTGGCTGCATCCGAAGCAAGTCTATGAAATGTCCGACTTCCCGGATGCCGTCAAGAGCGCCGAAGAAGCCGGCGTGACCCGCAACGGCAACAAGGTGACGGTCAAGATGGTGTCGTTTGCCCCGACCTACGATCCGTCAGAGTTCACGGTCAAGGTGGGCGATGAAGTGACGCTGATTCTGACCAATCTCGACAAGGTCGAAGATCTGACCCATGGCATGGGCATTCCCGAGTACAACATCCAGTTCGTGGTCAATCCGCAGGAAACCCAATCGGTCACCTTCAAGGCCGATCGACCGGGAGTGTTCTGGTACTACTGCACCAACTTCTGCCACGCACTGCACCTGGAGATGCGCGGCCGAATGATCGTCGAACCCTGAGTCACTCCAGCACTTCCGCCAGCCGTACGACATGACGAATGTGCGGCTGGCGTTTTCGTTTGTCATGATGAATTCCGTTTGCTTCGGTGCAAGACATGAAATGGACCTTCTTTAGGAAGGGGTTGCTGGCTGCCATCCTGGGCAGTTTGCTGATGCTGTCGGCAGCCTTGGCAGCCCCGCACGGCAAGGGCGCGGGCGGCGCACAGGCCTACGAGGCGGAATTGCCGGCAGAACTGGCCAGCACCCGGGACATGTGTTCGCTGCTGCCCTGCCAGGATGTCTTTCCCGGTGCCACCGCGTTTTCCGAACGCAAAGGCCAGCCCCCCTATGTCGAAGCGTTGGGCGGAGCAGATGGCAAAGAGGTGCTCGGCTACGTGATGCTGTCCACCGATATCACTGACACCCCGGCCTACTCGGGCAAGCCCGTCGTCACGCTGATCGGCATGGACCGCGAAGGCAAGTTCGTCGGCATCAAGATTCTCAAGCACTCTGAACCGATCCTGCTGCTGGGCATTCCCGAGTCGGCCCTGCTGAATTTCAACAACCAGTACATCGGCCGCTCAGTCAAGGACAATATCGAAGTCGGCCAGTCCCGCCCTGACGAAGAAGTGATCGGCGTGGACGCCATTTCGGGCGCTACGGTCACAGTCATCGCGCAAAATCAGGTCATCATGACCTCGGCCGCTGCCGTAGCAAAACAGACCGGCATCATCGAACCCGTGGTACGCAAACCGGTCGATTATGTCCAACCGGCCGCCGACGTCCAGCCCCCAACCTGGGATGAGCTGGTCAAACAGGGAGCCATACGCAGGCTGCTGATTCAGCCGCAGCAGGTTGGTCTACCCGCTTCGCCCGATCCTTTCATCGAACTCTGGTTCGGCGCACTCAATTCACCGATCGTCGGTCCGACCATCCTGGGCGAAAGCAGCTGGCGCCATCTGATGAGCCAGCTCAAGGAAGGCGAAAACGCCATTTTCGTGGTACGCACGGCAGGCCGCGAATCCTTCAAGGGATCCGGCTTCGTGCGCGGCGGTATCTACGACCGTATCCAGGTTCGGCAGGACGGCGACACATTCACCTTCCGCGATACCGATGCGCTGAACCTGTACGGGATCAACGCCAAGGGCGCGCCGCGCATCACCGAGTCAGGCATCTTCATGATCCGCTCGACCGCCTTTTCGGCAGCCTATCCATGGAAACTCAGTTTTCTGGGCAACAAGGTCGACCGCAACACCGGCGCCAAGACCTTTCTGGCCTTCGACACCGAATACTGGTTGCCTGCACAATATCTGACAGGTGGTCGCCCGGAGATCGTCCGCCCGGACCCCTCTTGGCTGAAGATCTGGAAAAGCCGCTGGATACAGATCGCGCTGTTTGCCACACTATTGGTTTCGGTTGCGGTCGTCTACGCATTTCGCGAGAAGCTGACCCGCCGCTCGACCCACAAGAACAAATGGCCGGTCAATGCCTTCAAGTACAGTTTCTGGATGATCTTCACTGTCTGGGTCGGCTTCGGTCTTCTGGCGCAGCCCTCGATCACACAAGTGCTGACCTGGTTCCACTCGATTCTGTTCAAATGGGAGTGGGCGCTGTTTCTCAGTGACCCCTTCATCTTCCTGTACTGGATCTTCATCATCATCACGGTGTTCGTGTTCGGACGCGGGCTGTTCTGTGGCTGGACCTGCCCCTTCGGTTCGATTCAGGAAGGCCTGCACAAACTGACCCACCGCTTTGGCCTGGCACGCTACCAGTTCCAGCTGCCGGTGGTCTGGCACGACCGTCTGAAATGGATCAAATACGCGGTCTTCTTCGGTTTGCTGGTGGTATCGCTGTTCTCGATGGTCGAAGCAGAACATCTGGCCGAGATCGAACCCTTCAAGACCACCTTTCTGATCGGCATCTTCAACCGCAGCTGGCCTTTCGGTACCTTCGTGATCGCGATCCTTGCCCTGTCGCTATTCATCGAACGGCCTTACTGCAAATACGTCTGTCCGCTGGGCGCCTCGCTGGCCATGCCCAGCACCTTCAGGTGGTTCGGGCTCAAGCGCAAACCCGACTGCAACAAATGCAAAGCCTGCGCCAAGGGCTGCGGAGCCCAAGCCATCAACAAGGATGGCCAGATCGATCATCGCGAGTGCCTACACTGTCTGGACTGCATGATTCTGTATACCGACATGGCAGGCTGCCCACCTTTGGCCAAGGAGCGCAAACTGCGCGAACGCAATGGCCAGCCGCTGACAGCCATCGGCAAGGACGGCTATTTCATACCAATCATTCCGGAAGTCCTGACGCCGGCCCGGCTACCGGTCGATGGAGTCGACCCTCGTCTACCCACCGACCCGGCCTCACCACCGGTGGCTGCCCTGTCGGGCTTCAGGCGCCTGTTCGGCGAAATCTTCGATCATCTCTGGCCCTTCAGCCGCAGCGCTTGGGGCAGCAGCCATCTGCTGGTGGCCCTGTGTGCGGCTGCCGCCGTGGGTGCATCGCTGGCCTGGATACTGGCAGCCCAGGGCAGTGCGTCGCCGCTGACTGTGATCGGTGCCTGGTTTGGCTGGAGCGTGTTCGAGGTGTTGGTGCGGCTCAAAGGCAAGCGTTATGTCAAGGATGGCCCTTGGTGGGGCAAGGTCTACCGCCACGCCAACATCATGGACATGCTCAGCTATGTATCTTTCAAAAACCTGCTGGTCGGTGCCATGCTGTTCTGGGTGCTGATGCAGACGGGAGCCTTCCCCCTCTGATGACGCACGCAGATGCCACACAGCCATCGATCATGCACACTGGACCGACGACAGTACCGGCGACCAACCCTCATGACATGGTGGCTTATCGTCGCCTGCCTGACCGGCACTCCCGCCGTCTGGGCTGCTTCCTGGGCCGTTTCCCCTGGTGAGAGAATCCAGGATGCCATCGACAGGGCGGCACCGGGTGATGTGATCGAAATCCAGCGTGGCCGTTATGTCGAAAACCTGCTGATCGAAAAAAGCCTGACACTGCGGGGCATAGACCGCCCCACCATCAGTGGAGGCGACAAGGACGACACCATCCGTGTGACCGCACCCGATGTGGTGCTGGAAGGGTTGATCGTGTCGGATTCGGGCGGCAGCCTGCGCAAGCAGAATGCCGGCATCTACATTCAGCCCGGAGCGCACCGTGCCGTCGTGCGCAATTGTTTCCTCAGCTACAACCTGTTCGGACTGTGGATCGAGAAAGCCGATGATGTGCAGATCATCGGCAACAACATCACCGGCAAGCGCGACTTCGACAGTGCCCAGCGCGGTAACGGTGTGCAGCTCTACAACACCAAGGGAGCACGCATCACTGGTAACGAGATCAGCTTCGTTCGCGACGCGCTCTACATCGATGTATCGCACCATGCGATCTTCAAGCAGAACAGGCTGCATCACAGTCGCTACGGCACTCACTACATGAATTCCTACTACAACCTGTGGGAAGACAACGATACCTGGGAGAACCGAGGCGGCCTGGCGCTGATGGAAGTGCGTGATCAGGTGATCCGTAACAATCGTGCCTGGAACAACAGCGATCACGGCATCATGCTGCGCACCCTTCAGGATGCGGAAGTGGACGACAATCTGGTCGTCGGCAACGGCCGCGGTCTGTTCGTCTACGATGTCGAGTATGTGAAGCTACGCGGCAACATCGTGGCCGACAACCGGATCGGTGTGCATCTGTCGGGTTCGGCCCGCAACGAAGTCGACGGCAACGACTTCATCAACAACCGCGAACAGATCAAGTACGCCGGGACCCGCGACACGAGCTGGGGTGGCCCGGTCGGCAATTACTGGAGCAACTACCGGGGCTGGGACCGCAACGACGACGGCCGCGGCGACATTCCCTACGAAGCCAATGATGTGGTCGACCGGCTGATCTGGCGCTATCCGACGGTGCGTCTGTTGCTGGCCAGTCCTGCCGTACAGGCACTGCGTGTGGTTGGCCAGCAGTTTCCGGTGCTTCGCGTACCCAGCGTGGTCGAGCAGCAGCCCAGAATGCAGCCAAGCTCCCGCGAATGGCAGCAATGGCGTCAACGAACTCGAGAGAACCTGTACCATGCCCCCTGATTCCACTGCATTGCCGAACGGCCCTGGGCACGACCGTGATGCTGGCGTAGCAGAAACAGCGCCCGGCAACGACCCCCAAACCCTCATCCGCCTGCAAGGTGTCAGCAAACACTTCGGCAGCTTTGCCGCCGTCGACGATGTATCGTTCGACATCCATCGCGGCGAAGTCTTCGGACTGATCGGCCACAACGGTGCCGGTAAAAGCACTCTGTTCAAGATGATGCTGGGGCTGTTGGCACCCACTGAAGGCCGGATCGACATTGCAGGTGAATCGGTGGCGGGACCGCAGGCACGCAACGTACGCCAGAAAATCGGCTACCTGCCCGAGAACATCGCGCTGTGGGACAATCTGAGCGGCCTGGAAACCCTGCGTTTCTTTGCCCGGCTCAAACACATCGATACCGCGGACTGCCCTGCCCTGCTGGAAAAAGTCGGTCTGGGTCATGCCGGCGACCGTCCGGTGCGTGCCTATTCCAAGGGCATGCGCCAGCGCCTGGGTTTTGCACAGGCGCTGCAGGGTAACCCGCACGTGCTGTTTCTGGATGAACCGACCACTGGCCTTGACCCGAGAGCGATTCATTTCTTTTGGGACACACTGGCCGAGCTGCGTGAACAGGGACTGACGATCGTTCTGACCTCGCACATTCTGGCCGAACTGCAGCATCGCGTCGACCGGGTGGCGGTGATGACCAATGGCCGCGTCGAAGCAATGGGCTCACTTGCGCAGCTGCGCGAACGCTTCGACCTACCGCTGCGGGTCGAAGTAAAGTTTCGACAGCCGGCCGACACAACCGGCCAACCGCGTATGCCGGCTGCGACCTTGGTCGATACCGCCGTCCCCCCCCCTCCTGGCACATCCGGACTCGAGACCACGCGACAAGGTGCGGATGCCGATCTGATCGAATCGCTCATCGCCCGGCTCATCGACACCTTGCCTGCCCCGCTGGAAAAGCTGCGCTTTCAGCGCCTGCCCGATGAAGACCATCGCACCACGCTGCTGATCGCAGTGCCCCGACCACAGAAGATGCTGCTGATGCAGCATCTGATGCAAGCATCTCTGTTGATCGCCGATATCCATGTCGAAGAACCTTCGCTGGAAGACATGTTCTTTTCCGACGATGGCGATACAACCTTGCATCCCCCCGACAGGAGACCTGCATGATTCAGATGCGACAGGTGGCCACACTGGCCTCCAAGGAATTCCACGACCGACTGCGCAATCGCTGGGTGCTGGCGGTGGCGCTGGTGTTTGCCGTGTTCTCATTGGTCATCACCTATGCCGGCGGTGCCCAGCAGGGCACGGTCGGATTGCGTTCGCTCGAATTCACCATCACCAGTCTGGTCAGCCTCGTCATCTATCTGGTGCCGCTGATCGCCTTGCTGCTCGGCTTCGATGCCGTCGTCGGTGAAAAGGAACGCGGCTCGCTCGATCTGCTGCTGGCCTACCCGGTCACGCGCAGTGAATTGCTGCTGGGCAAATACTGCGGACTGGCGCTGGCACTGGCGCTGGCCATGCTGGCGGGACTGGCCACCGTCGGGGTGGTACTCGTCATCCAGTTCGGCAACGATGCGTTGTTCCATTACGTCGGCTTCGTAATCAGCGCACTGCTGATGGGGCTTGCCTTCCTGAGTCTGGCGGTGCTGGTGTCGGTACTGGCCCGCGACAGAACCCGGGCCTCGGGCGCCGCTATCATCCTGTGGTTTCTGTTCGTGCTGGTCTTCGATCTGGTATTGCTGGGCGTCCTGGTGGCAACCGCCGGCCATTACGGCGGGGATATCTTCCCCTATCTGTTGCTGCTCAACCCCACCGATGTGTTCCGCATTCTCAATGTCTTTTCGACCGAAGACGTGAAAAGCGCCTACGGTCTGATCAATGTGATGCCGCCCACGCTCTCGAACATCGGTGTTCTGAGCACTGTGATGCTGGCTTGGATCGTTGCCCCCCTGATGCTTGCCAATTGGAGATTCAAACCATGATGACTCATCAGCCTTACGCCTGCCAATGTAACCACTGTGATACTTCAAGAGATGAATCCTGGCTGAATCGGCGGCGCATGATGCTGGGCCTGATGGTGCTGGCCTCACTGCCCGTGCTATCGGCCTGCAAGTCCGAAGAGCAAAAGGCAGCCAACACCGAACCAGTCGAAATCACCCGCGACACCGCCTGCGAACTGGACGGCATGCTGCTGGCGGACTACCCCGGCCCCAAGGGGCAGATTCATTACGCCGGTCAGGAAGAACCCGTCTTCTATTGCGACACGGTGGAGGTTTTGAACGCGTTGCTGGTACCCGAACAGGTCCGCAAGGTCAACGCAGTCTATGTGCAAGACATGGGCAAGACCGATTGGGATGATCCCAAGGGTGCCTGGATCGATGCACGCAAGGCCCTCTACGTGCATGGCAGCAAACGCAAAGGATCAATGGGGCCGACGTTGGCCAGTTTCAGTGAAGAAGCCGATGCACAGGCCTTCATCCAGGAATACGGCGGCAAACTGCTGCGCATGGAAGAGATCACACCGGAAATGGTCGACCTGCGCGGTGGCGCCCACCGGGACCACAGCATGTAGTCAGTGGCCATGGTCATCGCACCCATGGCGTGAACCCGCGCACAAAGCAACACTCGGCCCGGCTGCTGACGGCAGACAGGCAGGTCCTGGCCAGGATCGCAGACATGGCAGGACCTCCGGTCATTGTCATTCAACGATCGCCCTCCGGTCGTCTCCCACAATGTCTGGGGTGCATCGACGCATCCCGTGCGTCAAGCACCCGGACCACTTCTGAACAACGATACGCCATGAAAAAAACAATCATCGGTGTCACACGTCCCCTCGCTGCACAACCGGTTGGCAACGCCTGGCAGGAGCAGCTCTTCTTTGGCTATCAGGGCCTGGGTCGTCAGACCAACCCCGCCATCCTGGCCAGCCACGTACCAGCACAGCCGATGGCCACCGATGCCGAACCGCGCAGCACCGGTGTGCAGGCCCGGGCTGGTTTCGAATGTGTCACGCTGCTGCTACAGGGTGAGCTGCTGTGCCGGGACTCGGCCGACACCGACCAGCGACTGAGCACCGGTGACGTGCTGTGGCAGGGCGCAGGCCGGGGCGCACTGTATGAAGATCTGCCAGCCCCACTCGACACCGGACGCCAGAGTGATGACGACGGGCAAACCCGGGATGACACGCTGCAACTGCTGCGTTTCTGGATCAATCTGCCAGCCGATTACAAAGGAACGGATCCCCATAGCCAGTTCATACCCGCGGCGCAGATTCCAACGTTGGAATTGCCCGGCGGCGCCGGCAACTTGCGTGTGATCGCCGGCGAATGGAATGATCGACTGGGGCCGGCCGAAACGGTCACGCCACTGCAGCTGTGGGAGATTCAGGCGTGTGCCGGTCACAGCATCACCTTGCCCCTGCCACGCCGCTGGTACGCACTGCTGCTGGTGCTGGAAGGGCAAGTCCGCCATCACTATTGGCCAACCCTGATCAACGGACCGCAACTGGCGCTGCTGGATGCCGCAGGCGACGAGTTGTCGATCGACGTCCTACAGGATACGCGGCTGGTGCTGCTGAGCTGCGAACCACTCGACGAGCCGATCATGGGTCACGACACACTGGTGATGAACACCGCAGAACAGCTTCAGACCTGCGAAACGAAGTTGGCAGCCGGAGAATTCGGAACGCTTTGAGCAGGCGGCTCCACGCGAGCTTCCATACCACTTCACGACATCCGTCGCGCGGGCCGCATGCCAATGCGTCTTCGACAACCTGCTCTGACCGTGTTCCACGCGGCAAGACCGTTTGCCGGCATAAACGCCGGAGCCTGGCCTGCAACTGGGAGGATCATCCGATCGAACGGACGGACACCATTGCCGCTGGAAACTGATCCGACCGGATGGCTCGTCTTGGCACTTGAGAAGTCATTCGATCGAGTGGATCGTCTGCAGGATCAGCCGGATCGTCAGTGCATTGGCTTCCCAATGCGGCATGTGCCCCGTGTCGGGCAGCAGATGCAGCGCCGTCTGCGGCGGCGCATCGAGAACATGCCGCCAGGGTAACACCGCATCGGCACGCCCTTGCACGATGCGTTGCGGCCCCTCGAAAGCCTGCAGGCAATCGAGGATACGGTAACGCACCCGACCACTGGCATCGAACAGCTGCCGCACCAGCGCCGTCAGCTGTGGCCGCCCCTCGTCCAGCCGATCGAGCATCGCCCGCAGATAGCTGGTTGATGCCCGATAATGCCTCACCGTCAGATAGGCCAGCGCCTCGGCCAATGACGCCTCATCGGTGGCCGACAGAATACCCTCGATGAAACGCCGGCGGATTTCGGCCCCCATACCCAACGGTGCCAACAGCACCAACGCTTCGGCAGCAAACAAGTGTTGCGTCAGCAATCGCGCGGCTATCAGGCTACCAAAGGAATGCGCGACCAGCACCGGATGCAAAGGCTGCTCTGCCACCAACACATCGGCCACCGCCTCGACCACTGCATCCACCGAACGAACCTGAGCACGACTGTCGCCGTGCCCGGGCAGATCGATGGCCAGCACATTCAAACCCGCCCGACTGAGATTCAAAGCCGTCGCCGACCAAACGTCGATGCTGCCGAACATACCGTGCAACAACACCGCCGTACGCGTGCGTGATGGAGCGCCCCATACATCCCTGGTTTCCGCGACCGGTTCGGTATTCGCCGATGCGCCCACGGCATCGACATTCCGTCCATACGCACCAGCATCCGGCGTGACGAGTTGGACACCTTCGCCGGACAGGCAGTTGCCGAAACCCATGCCGATATCGGTGTTGGTGTTGGTGTTGGTGTTGGCAGACCAGTATTTCAGATGTATCTGACCATGCCGGGTCCGACACCAACGTGAAATGCCGACCTGTGCCGGCTGGCGTGCAGTCATCGTCTCGACCATACCCCCATACCCGTCGTTCATCGATCTCTGTCAGCGAGCTGCCCTGCAGATCGAAACTGCCTACGACCGCCCGCACCCATCGAGCACCACGGCAGCCATGCCATCGCCTGGAAGCCCGGACTACAACTGGGTATTCCGATAATCGTGACCGCTGGATTCCGGCATCGTGACCGCCAATTCCGGTGATCGTGACCGCAGGACCGATAAGCAAGAGCAAAGCGCCTCCGGAATTGTACGTTTTTTGGACAATGAGTCGGATATGAGCCCCATTGCCCAGGCCTTCGTGGGTCGTGCTCATGCTGGTTCGGGCACCTCGGTTTCTTCATGAGCGCTGGGATGCCTTCGATCAGCGCCAGTCGCTCGGTACGCAGCAGCCGATCCTGTATAGCCAGCTCCGGCTCATCGATCCAGGCATACCAGTGTCCGACGGGCAACTGATTGGTGACGATGGTGGCACGGCCACACCAGTCCGGTCGTCAAGGATTTCCATGAGTTCCTGGCAGAATCGACATCGAGAACCTGGGCTTTTATCCTTCTGAAAAACGAGATCACCGACACATTGCTCGGCTGCTATCGCCGCAATCAGTGTGAAGTGGCACCGGAAAACGACCCGGGCGGTGACGCCCTGATCGATCACCTGCTGCTCCTGGGTAACGGACATTTCGTCGCAGGTGACAGCCCCTGCGATCTCGCCCCCCGGAAGCCGCCATTTATGGACCGCGTCTCAGCGCTACCTCGATACCCTGACCGGCCATCAGGCATAGCCTTTCCTTATGCGAGAATATCTTGGTCCGAACAGTCAGGAAGCTTGCAACCAGACCAAATCGAATACCGGCAATCTCATTACCTCACTGTATCAGTATCGGATCAAGCTCAAGAAATGTCTTCCTGTACTGGGCTGACTGGACGGTCTTGGTGGAAACGAATTCTTTACAAAAGAATCCAGGCGCAAACTAAGTGTCAGGCCCGGTATCAGGATCACAACGGCAGGACAGTCGAAGGATCAACACACTGGCCAGGTTCCAACCGAAAGAACAGGAATAAGATCAGAAGCGGATCAAAAGATCGGATCACAAGCAACGGCCGATCGAGAAACGAAAATGGGAACGACCGAAACGAAGAACACAATCCAATCGATCTTGAAGACGAGAACCGATTTCGATGACGAACTCAGTGCAAAAAGCCGCGCTTCGACGCGGCGTTTTACCCCAGTGCATTCGAAGACAAGATCAAGGCTTCCTGACCCCCACGACTTCGATGCTGACTCGGCGATCCGGCTGCAGACACTGCAAAACATCGTCCCGATCACGTGGATTCAGCTCCTGACAAGCGGAAGGTTCGACCGGAACCGCACCCATCGGCACCATCGCCATCGGATGCGTCACGCCCAAGCGTTGCAGCTCGTCTCGAACAGTCATCGCACGCTGCATCGACAGACGAGTATTGTAGTTGGCATTACCCATACGATCGGCATAACCGATCAGATTCAGACTGTCGATACGGACATACTGTGCCTTCAGTTCCTCGGCAAAGGAGCGCAGCTGTGCCAAATCTGACGGCAGGATATCATTGACGCCGTACTGATCAAAGAGGAAACGCACCTCCAAATTCGCCACCGAAGTAGCGATCTCAGCAACTGATGCTCCACCCGTCTGGCATTGTTTGGCCGCCTGTTCCGCTTCTGCCGTCAAGTCCTCGGCAATCTGAATATAGGGGCTGGCATGCCGCCACCCACCCTGACGAATCTCATTTCCGGCATGTACCAGCTCGACTTCGGCACATGCCAACCGAGCCGCCGCGCAGCTCAGACCTTCCGAATTGCGGATCTGGACGTGGCGAGACCACAGATCATCGCGCAGGCGACGAGCTTTGTTGACCAGCGGTGTTTCGCTGACATCAGGCATCACACCACGCTCAAGTTGCGTCAGGATATCCTGCGCCTGATGCAAGGCAGCCTTCGGAAACCCGCCCCGGTCATTACGGCTGTACTCATGAAAGCTTACATCCAGCCAGCACTGTGCCTTGGCCAAGGCATAGTTGTCGAGTCTGATGCCCTGTTTGGAATTCAAATTGGCAATGCGAGCCTGAGTTTCACGATAGACCCCCTGGTCACGAGCGACCTGTGCCTCTTCGATTTTTTCAAAAGAAGATGCTGCCGTCGACGACTGTCCATCCGTGCTACTGTCTTTGACTGCGGAGGAATTGGCGCATGCCCCCAGCAACACCGACAGTAGAACTGCTGTAGACGTTGTTCGAATGGCTCTTTTCATGGTTCTGATCGTCGACCGGCAGGATGGATAGACGCTGTCCGCTAAATAAGGTTGGAACACTCCTCAAATTAAAGGAAGCGACAGAACTTGCCTGCAGCATACCGACAAAAGGCAAAGTAAGGCCGATACACAGCGCCTGAATATGTCGGTAACCATCAACATACCAACAGCACACGGCTCCGCCCCAAAGTCGGATCCATTCATCCAGCTCCTCATACACTTCGTCGAGTGTCACATTGGCCAGCGTGCGCCCATGCTGGGCGCACCCAAAAAAAACCCCAGCCCAAAGGCTGGGGTTCGTCCCTATCCCAACAATCGGCCGATACTCTGACCGGTTGATGGATCAAGGTCAGGGATTGGTGGTCGGGTTGATCCGAATCATCCGAGCCTTCGAAGGCACACCGGCCTTATTGAAAGCGAACACCATGTAGTAGCCCGGAGGCGTCAGGTACTTATTGGCTGGCAACTGGATTTCCAGCGCGTTGCCGTTGACCTTGAAGTCCACCTGCTGATAACGCTGTTCCATGTCGAAGGCGTGGGTCACGGCACCAGTCTTGATCAGCGTCACCTTCCCGATATCCGCAGCATTCGGCGAATTCACACTGAAGGCAGCGGCCGGATCGACGACCAGCGGTAGGCCACCATCGGCCCCTTCCAACACCGGGCGTTCTGCCAGCGTACCATCATCATTGAACAGATAGGGCGGACGATAGATCTGAGCATTCAGGTTCTGGACCGGCCCCGGCGCCCCTCCACCCGAAGACAGCACCGTACCATCCGGCAACAGCAGTGTCACGCTGTGATAGATGCGGATGGCATCAAACTTGGCAGCAGTCGTGAACTGACGGGTTTCGGGATTGAAGATCAGCGCATCGTAATTGATCTCGCCAGCGTCCTGGTTGATCGGCTCAATGGTGTCGAGAAGCACGTTCTTGGTCGAACCACCGGAAACCAGCACATTGCCGTCAGCCATCACGGTAGAGCTGGCCCAATAGTAGTTCTTCGACAATTTGGGCAGATCGATCAGCTCGGGCTTGCCGCTGTTGATGTCGATCAGCGTGGCACGGGGCTCCATGCCACCAAACTGCAGAATCAAGCCTGGACGAATCAACGCAGCGGTGGAAGCACCCGACCAGCCACGATAAAAATTCGTTTCCTTGGCACGTTCGACCGGATCACTGTGCGGAATGTCCCAGTGAGCGCCGAACATCTTGATACTGCCAGTGCCCTTGGGATCGATCTCGTACATGTAGTGCGGGTCGAAGCCGAAGATCTTGCCGTTCGGAGCGACGAAGTTGCGCGGGTAATTATTGTCGAAGTACCGGTTTTCACCGTTGACCGACATGAAAGTCTCGTTCGTCTTGATGCTGGTCAACGGACGCGAGGTGCCATCCAGGTGACGAACCTCGGGATATTCTTCACCGCTGGTTCCACCCTGGATATAGATCTCGCCACTGGGCAGCGTCGTGGCCGAACCGTACCAGCGAGGCAGCTGCATCGGGTTGGCATCACGCTTCAGCGAGTTGTCAGCCGGATTGAACAGGTTGACATCGCGCACACCGGTACTGGTGGGACGACCACCGCGGATCAGGTCTCCGCCCAGCACCAGCATTTCGCCCGTCGTTGGGATCAGGATCTGCGCGGAGCAGAACAGGAAGGTGCCGGTCGTGTTTTCCAGCAGCGTGTGGGAATCGTCCGCAATGCCCAGCGTCGGATCCCAGACGTCATAATAGAACTTCCAATCCCCCTTGGCGCTGTAGTCGACACCAAAACTCATCACCCGGCCATCCGGCGTCAGGGCGGCATGAATCGCCATGACCGGCCAATCGAACAGCGGAGTCCAGCTGCCCATGGTCTTCAGCGTCGGGCTGGGGGTCGGCGCATCGATCCGAGTTATACCGCTGCCGGTGGTGGCCTGGGCATCATCCGGCACGACGCCACCCAGTCCCGGTGCAGGTTTGCCATCACCTTCGGCAGCCACTTGAGCCGGAGGCGCCCCCAATGTCATGGTCGAGCCGGCAGCAGTGCCACCGGTGGCAGCCGTGCCGGCGCCGGCCGTACCGGCCGTACCAGTCGTTGCTATCGTACTGGTGGTATTGGTCGTGCCCGATGTCTGGGCATTGGACGAGACGTTCGTATCGCCGCTGTCGGAACCGCCGCCACCACCGCATGCGGCGAGCAAGGTCAGCAGGGCGAGCGAAGCGAGCGGGAAGGATGGAGTAGATACTCTCATGGCTACCTATCTGATTCTGAAAATGTGAAACGTCCCACCAGACCCATCGACAGGAATGTGAAGGGCTTGCCACACACAATCTATGCCCCGACGGCTGGGAGCCTGCAGTTCCAAGACCTGCAACACATCCAGGGCGTCATCTGGTTCAGTTCCACAAAGGATCTTCCGCTCTCTTGACGACCAACGCATTTAAATAATGCACAGTTCTACGTCATCGGGAAGGCTGTCGATGACAAAAATTCTAACGAAAGATGGTGTAATCAAGGAGCGCCCCACACAAACCCTTCACAAACCACATAAAGTTCGCTTACAGCAGCCGATATCAATGCGTTAAATTTAATAATTTTTACATATACGCACTTTTACTCACATATGAGAAATGAGGTCTTACTGAAGCTTCGCGATTCAGGGCATCGATATCCTCAACACCGTACTCCTGTCTCCCACGAACTTCGACAAAGCGTAACTTACGTCAGTTTATCGACGACTTTTGAAGAAAGCCGCCGGCCCTCTTCCGAAGCATCCAATGCGGAATTTCCCGGTCTCGCCTGGCCCACCGACTCATTTGCCGGCTTCGGAAAAGGCGAAGCCATCGTTCTGGCCGGCATACAGAGAGTTGCGATTGCCAGGAACCGCAGATACGGAGTCCAAGAATAGATGCCTGTATTCGATACCCAGTGGACTGCGGAAACATTCCGATTTCTGCTCCGCGCGGGTATCTTTCAGAGGCGCCCCGAGGCCAGGGCCGGAGCGTCACTACTTGCACGCTTCGGATCACAGCCCCCCGGGGGAGGATGTCCAGACTGCGAAGAATCAGGCAGCGGCTGGCTCGGGGCTGTGCGCCTCGGGCACCGGCTGATTGGCCGGTATGGCGTTGTTCTCACGCCGGGAAGCGGCAATCAGCCGATCCGACAGCCGAAGCGCCAGCGCCACGAGAGTCATGGTCGGATGGTTGGACGAAGATGTCGGAAACACGGAAGAGCCGGCAACGTACAGGTTGGCCATGCCATGCACCTGGCAATTGCGATCCACCACGCCATGGCGCGGCGAATCATGCATCCGGGTCGTGCCCATGTGGTGATAGGTGCCTTCCATGTCAGTAGGCCAACCAGTGTCGTTGATAGCGGGCCCCAGCTTCACCCGGGCGATGTTCTTGTCCTCGAGTTCACGGGCGATCAGATCGAAAGTAGTGTCGACGGTGTCTCGCACCCGCTGTGTCAGTCGCCAGTCGACCTTGGCGCGCCGCATGCCCAGCGCATCGATATCGTCACCCAACATGACCCGGCTGTTATAGTCCGGTTCCGGCTCGGCGATCATTTCCATCGTAACTGAACGCACCATGCGCCGCGAGCTGCAGGTATGGGCGATCACATATTCCAGCGAATCCATCGGGTGCCCGAAAAGATGGCCGAGGTCAGTGCCTAGACCGACGATCGGCGACCATTTGCCTAGCACTCGTTGGCGCATCCGGTAGAGCGCCCGCGAAATATGTCCGCCTTCACCTGCATAGAGCGAACGGAACCAGACCTGGGCATCCAGCAAGCCATGCTGCTTTTGGACAGCCAACGGCAGGCGCAACTGGCCAGAAATCTTGTTGTCACCGATGATCAGGTCATCCACGATGATGTGAAACTTGATGTCATACAGTGGATTGAAGCGATAGGGCTCGTTGAATTCGACCACCCCGTTCATGAATCGGGGGTGATCCTGAAAATAGCGGCCGACCAGATCGTAGCGGTTGCCGATGCCGTTGCTGTGCTGGCGGTTGGAGGCCAACATCAGCCGCGCGTTCTCGATACCCCCCGCGGCCAAAATGAAGGTCTTTGCACGCACAGTGGCGCTCACGCCCTTGAGCGTCCGAATCCGCACGCTTTCCACCGCCCCACCCCAGGGATTGCACTGGATGTCGACGACGTTGGCTTTCAGGTAAAGCTTGACATGACGGGAACTTTTCAGTCCATTGCGGTGTGCTTCCCCCATCCGCAAAGGCGGGCTGAACTGGGAAACGATCTCTTCGACCCGTTCATGGTCTACAGGTAAACGGGTGGCATTGACCGGAAAATCTTTGCCGATACCCTGTGCAGGCTCGTCCCCCATGCCCACCCATTGCTCGGGCCGGTATTCCTGCACCGGGATGTTGAGCACCTCATGGGAACGAGCGTAGTACTCGTCGAGATCTTCCCGCCCGATGGGCCAACCACTGGCATTGACCCAGGAGCGGTGCTCGAAGGCGCTTTGATCCCAGGGGCGGCAGAACCCCCCCCAGCAGTTGGTACTGCCGCCCAGAAAGCGGCTACGTGTTCCATCAGCAAAATCGTAAGGAATGCCGACACTACTGCCACGATAGAGATCCGAGGTCGCTTCGTCCCGGGAAAAGCCTCCGCTTTCCAGAATGGCGCAGTCGATACCGGCCTTCTCGAACTCAAGTGCCATCGTGATCCCGGCGGCCCCTCCACCGATGATGCAAATTTCAGTTTGAATGATGGAACCCGTATCAATCTCGTTGGTATCGATAAGCATGTAGAGCCCCCAAGGGCAGCAGACGAGAGAACCACATGATGGACTGGTCCGGATACATGGTCCGGATACACACAAGACACACAAGGCTCCCGATGAACCGCAGATCTGTTTCGGAAAACTGTTCAACAAGGGGAAAGTATAAGCGTGGTGTTGTAGGTGAGCGACTGTCAGTCTACTGCCATA
Organism: Lautropia sp.; assembly: GCA_030530775.1. Classification (GTDB taxonomy): domain Bacteria; phylum Pseudomonadota; class Gammaproteobacteria; order Burkholderiales; family Burkholderiaceae_E; genus Lautropia. The sequence goes on from JAUMUG010000007.1 coordinate 42,273, forward strand.
TTGATGAAATGCACGCTTTGGCACATTCCGTCATGACCAACCCCTTTGGCATTGCAAAGCATTGCATACTTCCCACAGATCCTGAAAAACTACTGAAGAAAGACCGCTTATTTTACTCGGAATTGTTTCGAAAAGGGAATCCAGATCGGGACGGCGCATCCAGGCCACTTGCATGCCCAGTCCCCGGGCTGGTTCCACGTCAAAGCGCCAGTCGTCGCCGATATGCAATGTCGCTGCAGGCGGCACGTCCAATGCCTCACAAGCGGCCAAAAAGATAGCTGGATCTGGCTTGGCAGCGCCGAATTCATGTGCGTTCAGTGCTACGCTGAAATATTTGCCCAACGGCGTGCGACGGACATCCGCATTGCCATTGGAGATGACGGCCAAGCGATAGTGTTTCGACCAGAGTGCCAGCACCGCCTCCACCTCGGGATAAGGCTGGACCTGCTGACGTGCGTGATAAAAACACTCGAAAGCCGGTTCTGCCAATCGGGGATCTTCTCCATTCATTTGCAGATTCTGACGCAGGTACTGCAGGCGCAGCCAGCTGACGTCATGGGCATGTTCGGGAAAGGATGCCTTCAGCTCGCGGATTCTGGCTGCCATCGGCGGGCATTCGGCGGTGCGTGGCGCCCTGGGGCGCAACCATTCCGTGAGGCGCTGTTCGGCGGCGATCAGTACGGGCGCCACCGGCCACAGGGTGTCGTCGAGATCGACGGTGATGGCCTGAATCCCTTCAAAGATGCGGGGTACACGGGTGCCGGGTGTCATGACGTATCCTGTTGGTTGGCATCCTCCGACGCACGTGCACGGCATGGCGCAAACGAGGAAAGCAGACAACTCCTGTGCGCATGGGTGCTCTACGCCTGCGAACGGGTAACGATAGCATCCACCGAAGACTGCCGGCAGGTCACGTTCCCCTCCGTGGTCTGAAAACGCGGGCCTCGGGCATTTCGGAAGCCACGGATTCATACCAGCTGTACTCATGGCGGGGAACGTTTTCCCACGAAGCGCTCTCCATGATCCCGACCGACGTTCACGTCGGGAAGACGGACCCCGCCTGTGGCAGGGCAGGAAGTCGCCATCGGGCTTCGGCCCGGCAGAACGGGTTGCCCGGAAGCTTCAGAACCTGACGCCGAGCTCGCGGTAGACAGTCTGGATGCCGTCGATATAGCGTGCCCGACTGAAATTGCCGGCGCAACGCTCGCGGGCATGCCGCCCCATCTCCGCGATGTCGGAGTCCGGACGGGCAAAAACATCGGTCAGCACCTCCGCCAGCTTGTCGGCATCGCCACTGGGGAAGACCCAACCGGTTTCGGGAGTGATCATTTCAGGGATACCGCCGATATCGGCCCCTACGACCGGCGTACCACTGGCAAAGGCTTCGAGGATGCTCATCGGTGCGTTCTCATACCACTCGCTGGGCAGCACCAGTGCACGTGCACCACGAACCTGCTGCCACAGGGCATCACCCGAACAGTAACCGAGCCATTCGATTCTGTCTGCGCCCGGCAATGCCTTGAGTTCGGCTTCGAGCGGACCGGTTCCAGCAATACGCAATTTGACTCCGGCCTTGGTGGCAGCCTTGACCAGAGTGGCAACCCCCTTCTCGACGACCATGCGACCGGCAAACAGCACGTAGTCCCCCGGCTCGTAGGAAGGCTGGAAGATGCCGGCGTCGACGTAGTTGGGCACATAGGTGATCTGCTCTGCCGACCAGCCCCACTCGATCAGCTTGTCACGATAGAACTGGGAAGGTGCGACGACCCGGTTGACGTTTTTCTTCCAGACGTCCATGAAACGGCTCAGCCCCGACTCGACCGCCACGATGATACTGGGCGCAAGCGAGTCGCGGATGCAGCGATGCTTGATCACGTTGACGACCGAGCCGGTCTTACATCGTTCACAGACCCCTTCGCTGTTCAGCATCTTGTAGGCCGGACAGGCGATCTTCAGGTCATGGGCGGTCAGGACGACCGGAATCCCTTCCTGGCGCAGAACCGGCAGCACCGACGGAGAGATGTGGTGATAGATGCCGTGCACATGCGCCACATCGGCAGGAAACACCGACAGCAGGCTGCGCAGTTTTTTCTGCGCTTCGAAGGAATAGATCGATTTGCAGGCTTTGACCACCTTGTCCTTCAGGCCATAGGAGTGGCCGAACTCCACTTCCTCGACGAAATACTGACTCCAGGGCGAAGGCAGGTTCTTGGGATGATGCATCGACATCACCGCCGTTTCCCAACCCAGTTCCTTGAACAGAGCATCGTGCTCCAGGAACACGACGTCGGCTCCCCCACGTCGGTAATGGTAGGAATTGAACGACAGCAGATGAGGGCGTGGTGATGATTTCATAAGAATGCAATTCTATCGGTACTCACAGCCCATCGCCCCCTAATCCGCCTGCCTCTCGATCAACGGACCGGAGGATGCGACGAACACCCGGTGTAACCTGCAACTCATGCCTGAAGCCGCTTTTACACAGTTGAACGTGGTATTACCACAACAGAAGCCAAGGTTTCCCTTAGAGTCTTGCATTTACTCACAATGTAGCGATAAAACAAGTTAAACAGCCAGTATCCGCGCTGCCGGGGAGCGTCGCTGACGCATCGAAACTGCTGAGTTGCCCATCGATCAGCCATCCATAGCCAATCAACGGGTAGCATAAGTACCGAACGCGATCCCTTTAGCCCCCCATGAGACACTTCTGAGCCAAGGCCAGCAGGATCCAAAGATGCACCGGAGCGGGCGCAGCCCGCTGGCCCAAGCCGTTTTGCGGAAGTCATGAAGCCCAAAATCGTTTTCGTGGTGATGTCCGCGATCCACAGTGTCGAGTCAGTTGCACAGCTTGCACGTGCACTGGCTCCTCATACCGTGGTGGTACATCACGACTTTAGTCAGACAGCCGAGTTCCCTCTGAACGAACCGAACGTCATTTTCGTGCCCAATCCAAAGCGCACGGGGTGGGCTATTTGGGGCTTCACCGAGGGGATTTTCCACGCGATTCAGTACGCGGTGGACAATCTGGAATTCGACTATCTGCAGATCCTGAGTCCGACCTGCCTGCCCATCAAGCCGATGAGCGCTTTCGAGGCGCACGTGGCATCCGGCAAGACCGATGTGGATTTTTCGTGGATCGACATGCTTGCCGACGAAGACGCGCTGATGTCGGTCGCGTACCGGGGATTCACGGCGGAAGGAACGCTGATTCATCGGGTGCTGCGGCGCTTGGTGCGCGTCTATTTCAACGATACACCGCTGAGACGGGACATCGCCGGCGTTCAGTTGCGTACCGGCGGTCAGCTGCGCCCGGACGGCAAGATGCGCTTTGCGGCGCGCGTCGCCCGGGCCGTCACCCGCGCCATGATCAACCCGAAGATCGGCGGTCATGTATTCACCAAGGATTTCCCCCCCTACTACGGCTCGACCTGGTTCGGGGCGCATCGACCGGTGATCGAATGGGCGCTGCAACGCTTCGCCCAGCCTGACATCCAGTCGCATTTTCCGAAACTGACGATCGCCGATGAATTCTTGATCCCTTCGCTCTTCAAATGCGGGGTGGCACAGCACGGTTTCAAAGATGGACCGATGAACCATTGCATCGTGACCTTCATCGAGGCCAATCCAGCCTGGCTGACAGACAACGACCTGGATACGTTACGTCAATCACCGGCATTCTTTGCCCGCAAATTTCCGGACGATCTCCACAATTCGACCCGGCACCGGGTTCTGTCCGAGCTGGTCGGCATGAGCGACGCCGACATCATGGGCAAGCCGACCGGGGCACCAGTCGATGCCCCCGAAGCACGATTGAGCGCCTCGACCGCAGGTTGAACTTCTGCCCATTGCATACGGTACTGGCGCCGACGCCAGCCCGCACTGGTGCGGACGCGGGCAATGACGACAAACAGCACGCTGTTGCACAGGCCGTTGCCGATTGAGTTGCGTGGGTGACTGGCGCCGGTGCGGACTGCTGCTCACCGTGATTGGCGCCGTCGACCGCGGTGCATGCCGGCTCTGGCGTAGACCGGCGCCTCGTCTCAGGTGCCTGCTCCGTGGGGCGCCATGACGAAAAAACAACCGCTTTGTCGCAAAAGAAATACCCGGTGCGCAATAAAGCCTGTGTCGCAAAAGACGAAAAACATATAAAACACAATCACTTGGGCAACGGTAGTATCATCTTCGAGCACCATGGGACAGTACTCATCGGCATGGTTACAACGATCCGTCCATCGCCGATTACAAAGTGCTTTCCCTTTCATAACGTTTCATTACAGGAAGCCGACCCTGCTCTCCATCATCGTCATCTCCCGCAATCAGATCAAGACGATCGATATCTGCCTGGACAACATTCTGGCCGCGACCAAGGCCAGCGGTATCGACCGTCATGGATATGAGATCGTCTTCGTCGATTCCCGCTCTACCGATGGCACACCCGAACGAGTCAGGCGGCGGCAGGACGACCGGATCAGGATTGTTCACGTCACCGGTCACACGAACGCCGCCATTGCCCGCAATGCAGGTGCTGCGGTGGCCAGGGGGGATGTATTCTTCTTCATCGATGGCGACATGGAAATCGGTGCCGACTTCTTGCGCCAAGCCTTCGATGCGGAGGGCAAACCCATCGCCCCCGTCATCATGGGCCAACTGCCCGAGAAGTTTTACGATACCAACTGGAAGCTGCTCTCCGAGGGGCCAGACCGTTACAAGGCCGATCACGACCATTACCGGACCGAAATGGGTGGCAGTGCGATCATCCGACGGGATGTGTTCGAGGAAGTCGGCGGCTATCGTCCCGAATTGCGGGTCAATGAGGATATCGACATCGGTCTGCGTCTGTCCGAAGCCGGTTACAAGACACGCATTCTGCCGGTGGTCATGGCCGTCCATCACACGATCGAATACTTCGACTGGTCCCGCCAGGGCCGGATGCTCTGGGATGGCAGCATGTGCTTTCCGGGCGCCGTCTGGCGTCGACATTGGAAGTACGCAGGCTATTGGCCGATTCTGATCTCTCATCAGCGCCCGACGGTCGTGCTGTTGCTGTCGCTATTGCTGTCGGTCTTCGTCAGCCCGTGGTGGCTGCTCCTGTACTTGGGCTACATCGTCGCCAAAAACCTGCGCCGGCCTGGCATCAGTCTGCTGCAAGATCTGGCGGGCACCACCGCTCGCAGTGTGGGCTTCCTGTTCGGCATGGTGTTCTTCTACCCCAAGCACATCCCTGCAGACAGAATCAGTTTCCGCGAAGAGCCGCCTTCTGCTGCCACACCCAAACCGAAACAGGTACAGGCCGAAAGCACACCGCCAGCCAAACCCCGCGCCGCCTGAACCGTTGGCCAGATGCCGTGCCGACCCTCAAGCCGCCCGCCGGCGCGTTCGATGCGTCGCAGGCGGCTTTTTCCGTGGCACTGACAGCCTTTTGGATCAAGGAACGACCGAAGCTGGCTTCCGCTTCAGGTGGCTACCAAGACGAAAGTCAAGCTCAAGACGACACGGCCGATGAGGATCGTCGCGCCTTTTCCGGCGAACCACCCCTCCGACGTTTCAGGACCGCTTTGAAGATTTTGACCTCTTCGGCGCGTGGACGCAGGGTCAAGGCACAGATCAGCAGATAGGCCAACGACCCGAGTGCGACACGCCACCACCATTGGTCGACGACGTCCTGCAGCAGTACCGCTGCCAGCAGGCCGATACAGGTGGCAAAAAGGCAGGCAAATACATGTTCGAGACTGCTCTTGTAGGGATAGCCGGTGCGGCCCAGCCAATAAATCACCATGATGTTGGCAAACACCAGGCCGACACAGTTGGCCGCAGGCAAGGCGATGATGCCGAACCGGGGGGCCATGGCCACCCCCAATAACAGAGAAAGCCCCAGGAAGGTATTGCTGAAAACCAGAAAGCCATAGCGCTCGACCGTATGGCAGAGGTTGTCCAGCGTGTGACGCCAGGATTCGAGCACCATCACCAGACACATCAGCATGATCAGAGGGGCGGCATCGACGCCGTATTTGCCTTTCGACAGCCAGAGATAAATATCCCCGCCCCCCGAGGCAAAGACCGTGACCGCCCAGCCGATCAAGAACAGGTTGACCGTCAGTGCGGCGTTGGCCACGGTTTCCGCCTCTTTGAAGGAGCCGTTGGCCGAAAAACGCGCCGCCATCACCGGACGTACCATGCCATTGAACAGCTGTGCCGGCAGATAGCGCTGGAACTGATCGAAAATAGATTGCGCAAAACCGAACAATGCAACCTGCATCGGTGCAAACTGGTTGCCAGCCACCAGCCGGTTGACCACCCCGCCATAAGGCAGAATGATCAGCCCCTGTACGTGCCCCTTGATGCCGAAATCGATCATCCGGCGAATGTTGTTGCCCAGCCATTCACGTTGCACATCGACGTTCTCGACATCGCCCGGAGCTGGCCGGGTGGCACGATTGATACCCCAGCTCATCAGCACGGCGCCGATCACTTCACAGCCCACTTCCGAGAGAATCAGGTTGAACAACGTCATCTGGTCAACCCACAGCAAGACCAAGATGCAGATGAACTTGCTCACCGTCACGGCAGCGAAGGCGCTCTGTCCACGGGCCTGTTCCAGCATGGCCTCGAGCACCTGGAACTGGGAATTGGAAGCAGTCCGGAACAGCACCACCAACAGGTACAGCTGCAATTCGACCAGCCAGTTCCCGAGACTGAGCCAATCCGCCAGCCACAGCGGGAAGATGATCAGTACGACGACCGTCACCAAGATCAGCATCAGCCTCAAACCCATGGTGACGCCGATGACCCGGCGCAACGCCCAGCGATAGCGCAGGTTGAAGATTTCCGGCACGAAACGGGTCAGGATCTGCCCGGTGCCCACCGACGTCAGGGTCAACAGCACTTCGGTCAGCCCCAACAGCACCGAATACGCCGCAAATTCCGCAATCGGCAGATTCTGCACGATCAGGAACAGGGCTCCGACACCCGCGACCGAAGTCAGCGCCTTGCCCATCAGAAAGTGCTTCATACCAGCGGCGATCCGTCGGGCACTGTAAGGATTGTGGTCGGCGTTCTGAGACATCAGCAAATTAGGTACAAGCGGACAAACGGCGGGAAAGCCACCCGTGCACGACAGACGGCAATGACCTGTCTCGATACTCTGTGCGAGCTCAAGATATTGCGCGCCGCTCCTTTGCCAGCAAAAGACAAATCGATGGCCTGTCGATCAGGACCGACCACGACCAGTTCCTCGTTGTTATCCATGGTGGCGGACATGCCACCCAGAGCTCCGAGCATCGCCCCGCCCTGCCAATGTTGAAGCCAACCGCCTGTGTGCATCTGCCGGCGGTCCGGAGGGCCCAAAGCTCATGTCGAGCTTGCCATTGTAGGCGGAGCGTCGCACCCACACCACTTTTGTACCTGCGTCAGCGTGTGATTTGCCGCAAGAGCCTGCGGTCCTCAAGCAACAGCCCGGATCTTGACAAAACGTTGCAGCAAAGAAGGGCTTTTTTCCTCTCCTATTCTGAGCACCAATCTCACGCAATGAAAATTCTGAGCGAGCACTCGAATACAACCCCTTGAAAAGACACGTCAAAAATAGTGTCACGTGATTTTTCTCGCATTCCATCCCATGGGGGCAACCGCCCATCCTGTTGGCGTATCGCATCGTTCTGTAAGCCACTTAGAGTTCGTGTCGCCAAAAGAAGACACACCGACGCAACTCAGCAACAGTGACGTTCTGCCGTTATTCGGAGATTCGTCTGTTTTGCACAACACAACGGACTCTAAGCATGAATAAATACGATTTGACACATGATCAGATGCTGTCCACCGGGACACCGACCTTCAATCCGCTCCAGGCGCCCCGGACACTGGTGGCCGTGTGCCTGAGCGCCGGTCTGCTGGCCGCCTGTGGCGGCAACGGCGGCAACGATCAAAGCGGGGCCAGCAACAATGCTGCCGGCCCGTCGACACTGGCTGTCGACACCAATGCGCTGACCGTCGCACAAGTTTTCCAGGACGAGCCGGCCGCTGGTCCAGTCATGCCTGCAGCCGACCATGAATCCATGTTCCATCCCGAGAAACTGACGCCGGCCGTCAACGTCACCGAAACGCAGCCCACCATCATCACCCCTCCTTCGGTCGTCACGGATGGTGGCACGGTGCGCGTCGGTAAAGCCGTCAACCGGACATTCGGCCAGTATCGCAATGGTTTCATCGTCTCCGTAAGCCGTACGCTGGATGGCGTGGCCGTTCTGGACGGTGATCAGGAAAGCTATACACCGACCGAGGCCGACATCGGCAAGAAACTGGTCTATCACGAAACGGTGCTGAACCCCGACACCAACGAGCGTATCGTGGCTTCCAGTGAGGCCATCACCGTAATCGGCGCCAGCACACCTGCGGCCATCAAGGCCCCGCAATTCTCGGTATCCGGCTCGATGGTCAAGGTCGGCACCCCGGTCACCCGGGTCAGCGGCACCTATGAACAGGGCGAACCGGTCGAACGCTTCCGTCTGCGAAACGGTGTCCGCATCGAAAACAGCGGTGAAGACAGCTATACCCCCGTCGAAGCCGATATCGGCCAGCGCCTGATCTATGCAGAACGGGTTCAGAACCCGGTGACCGGCGAAACCATTACAGTCTACAGCCAGGAAGTCATCGTTGCCGACGTCGACGGTTCGATTCCGCAAGCAGCCATCAGCCTGCCCAGCAGCCATACGACGGCCAACAACACTGCCACGGCAAAGAACAGCACATCCACCCGTCCGGTCGTGACCACCGCTCCCCGCTTTGCGCCGGCCAATACGATCATCATGGTCGGCACGCCGGTCACCCGGGTGTCCGGCACCTATCAAAACGGTGTGGCCTATCAGGGCTTCCGTCTGCGCAACGGTGTGGAAATCCACAACGGCTACGGTGCAACCTACACCCCGGTTGCTGCCGATGTCGGGCAGAAGCTCGTCTACGGCGAACGCGTGCGCAACCCGCAGACCGGCGAAACCATCACCGTCTACAGCGCCGAAGTGACAGTCGTCGACGCAAAGGCGCCTTCGGTACGCAAAGCTCCGATCATCGCACTGGCCAGTCGTATCCGTCTGGGCAACACCCTGACCCCCACCACCGGTACTTATCGTGACGGCCAGGTGTACGAACGGCTGTGGATGCGTGACGGTGTGGCCATCGCTGGCGCCACCGGCACCAGCTACCGTCCAGTCCAGGCCGATGTCGGCAAGAATCTGACCTATGGCGAACGGGTCCGCAACACAGCCAACGGCAAGACGGCAACCTTCTACAGCGCTCCTGTCCGGATCGTGGGTCTCGACTTCCCGTCGATGCACAGCCAGCCGAAAATGTCGGTCGGCACCGGCAATGCAGTCGTCGGCCAAACCGTGACCCGCACGATGGGCGTCTACAAGAACGGTACCGTGGCGCATGCCCGCTGGTATGTCAATGGCGAAGAGCTCGGCTGGGGCCCCAGGTATACTCCGAAAGCCGCAGATGTGGGCAAAAGATTGGTGTATCGCGAGGAAGTGCACAGCCCGAGTGGCGAGATCGTCACTTTCTCGACGCCTGCTGCCACGGTGGTAGCAGCCCCTGCCAGTACCTCCACGGCATCGACCACTACCAACAGCACATCGAGCAGCCAGAGCGCAGCCACGGGCAGCACCAGCGCCTCGTCTTCGCGCACCATCAACTCGGTGCAGACCATCATCGACGACATGCGTCTGGCCAACGACAGCAAACTGGCCGGTGTGAATCAGAGCTACGGCTGGGCCAAGGGTCCGGGTCACGTGGTCATGGGCAACAATCCGCGCGGCAGCAACACGCCGAGCTACTGGAGCCCCTACAACACCGCCTATAAGAGCGATGCCTACTGGAAGGCGGTCATCCCCTGGGTCGTGGTGTTCGACGGCGAAGGCAATCAGGCCACCAACACCCGGGTTCAGATGCGCAATCTGAAGCTGTACATCAAACGCAAATCCACCAACAAGTGGGACAAACTGGTCGACGAGCGCGTTTCCGGCGCGAACTATCCGAAATCCCTGCAAGGAGATAACGTCACAACCCCTGATCTGCGATACGAAACTGATGGAACCCGCTCGGTTCTGCCGAGCGGAGGCAACAACCTCTTCCACGGCTGGGGCAATATCGCCAACCTGGACGGATGGGATGTGCAGGCTGTATTCGTGACGATGCAGGCCCGGCTGGTGGTGAATGACACCAGCAAACCGGACGATCGCTCGAAGGCCCGCTACCTGATCCACATCGGTGGTGACTACTACCCCGAAACGTGGACCCGGGTCAGCCATCTGGCGCCGTCATACTACTTCCCGGGCATTGGCCTGTCCCGCGCGAAGTTTGTGACGAACGAATGGCAGTCCTACAACTTCGCCAACCTGGATATCGCTGTCCAGGAACCCGGCGGCTCGATCACCACGCAGGAACTGCGCAGCAACCCGCCGCCGTTGGAATGACACGGCGGACCTGAAAGCTCGACACGAGCAATGACCGGCCACGGCTGGTCCGTCCGTGACCCGAGCCAGTCTCGTCTGCAGAGCATTCAGGCGTAACCTCCCAGGGGGAACCGGCCAGCCGGTTCCCCCTTTCTTTTCGAATGGGACCCGGTAAGCAAAGCGCCTGCTGCCGGCGCCCCGAATATGCCGGGCCAACCACTGGCACGGCTCGAGCAATGCGCACTTTCACGACGATTGCCCCACAGCAGCCGCTCGATCTGACGGCAGTGTGGATATCCAGCGGCGATGAATCCACGACGCAAATGCCATGAAATCCATGCCCATAACTTCGACAGCCGGCAGCGACGGCCTGCAACGCGCCTCAGCCCGCCAAGAAAGCGGGAAAACGCCATACAACCGAAACGGATCGAGCACAAACCATGTCATGCAGCAGCATGGTCGGCGGTGATGGCTCCACTGCCTGGCCGATACGCGTCCGCAGAACCAGGCCAGCAAACCAAACGCTCGAAGCATCGAGAAGCTGAAGACGGAAGTCCCTGCCCGACGCAGTTCATGACCGATACAGCCCACGGCTGTTCGCTACTTCCTGGCAACAGCCCCGTATCGTTGCGCTTTGCGTCTCTCCCAGCGCCCACCATCTCATTCCATGCGTGCCAGAGGGATGCAAATCGCAAAGCGCGGATACGTGGTGAGAACGTATCCGCGCCATTGCATGTCCCGGACGTTGCCGGGCCTATCGTGCCGGAGAAAGCACCGGGACACCGGTACTCAGAACTTCGTGGGCTTGATCCTCGGTTCGGTGCGCTGACCACTGCGATGCCGCTGCTGTTCAGCCAGATCGTCATCCGCGAACATCGGCCGCGTTTCCGGGCCGGAAACATCGATATTCGGCTCGCGCGGTCCTGGTGGCTGCACGGCAGCCGTCCGGGCGGGAGCCGACGCTGGACGGAAGGCGGTCTGCGACCGGGAAGCTACGGTGTTCCTTTGAGCCGTCATGCCGGCTATCGCCGCTCCCCGCCGTCCCCCGGCGCCAAAAGCTGCACCACGCGGGAAAGCCGACCGAGGTTGCTGTTCCGGTGTGCTGCCCTGGGCAGTTGCAGCCAGTCCTGGAACCGGTGCTCCGGATGCTCCGGGTACTCCCGGCGCGGCTGCCGACACATCGGCGGCAGCCGTCGTATCATGGCCAGGGTCCGAACCCGCAAAGGAGCGTTTGATGCCCCCCGGTACACTCCCTTTGGGAAACGCCGAGCGGGCCGTTTCACCTGCAGCCACAGTATTCGGAACCGAAGGCACATCCTGCCCGGCTACGGTCGGTGCCATTTGACCGGCCCCCTCCGCCCCCCCCGGCAACAGACGCTGTGCACCGCGTTGGGCCGCCAGTTGAGCAGCCGGCAGAACTCCGTCGGTCGGGAATTCGACCTTACCGCCCCATTTGCTGGCAAAGCCACTGCCTGCAAAGCCCGGCCGCAAGGGAGCTCCTCCCCCGCCCCGACCCAATTCGGCAGCCGTCGGTGCCAACGGGCCATGGCGATAACGCCAGGCCACCAGACCCAGGGTGAAGAACATCAGGAAACCATGGCTGACCAGGATGACACCCGTATTGGAATACACCGACAGCAGCAGCGTAACCGCCAGACTGGCCATCAACGTGCGGCACAGCACCCGATCCCATGCAGACTGGATTTCGCCGAAGCACTTGAGCACGATGCGGATGGCACCAAAAATCATGCTGTAGTACAACAGAGCACCGACAAGGCCAAAGTCCCACAGAATGGTCGAAGCCGACAACAGATCGATGTGCATCCCGGGATGAGCCACGAACATATGGCCCGGATCCGGCACCAGCGCATCCACACCGTAGGAGGAGCCCAGCCCCGTCCCAAACAGCGTGTGCATCGGGTTGTTCCAGGATTGGGACTCGAACCAATAGGGAATCGCTGTCAGACGGTTGACCCCGGTGGCGTAGTAGCTGCCGGAACCGAAGTTGTATTCGATGGTGTTCCGGATATTGTCAGCCGCGTTCATCTCGGCGATGTCACCCGCCACCTGCACGATGAAGTAGAAATATCCCAGGACCGCTCCAACGACAAGCGTGGCCACGACGATACCCAGAAAGGCCAGCGGCCGTTTGGACACCATGTCGAAATAAGCCGAGAACAGAATGACCGGCACCAGGGCCATCACCACCTTGGTTTCACCCAGGCCCAGCGGCACGAGGAAGGCAGCCGCAAGCAACAGGGTGACGAAACCATTGAGCAGCCGCTCGCGCCAGGCGCAGAACACGCCGAATAGCATCAGCAGCTGGAACATGGCCATGATGGAGCTGGCGCCACCACCCGTCATCGACCCCTCGAAAGTGCCCACGATGATGTCGAAAGGCACGAAACCGGGTCGGTCGAAGGACATGACCTGCGGCACCAGTACGACCCGTTGGTACAGCGTGAACGGCAACTGAACCAACGCCATACCAACCAGGAACAGCATCCAGCCCCTGACCTGACGTTCGGTGAACGGCACGACTGCCAGCAGGAACATCACGCCCCAGAACTGAAAGTGCCGCTTGGCACCACCCGCCAGCTCGTTCAGCGAGCCTTCCGAGAAAAAACTGGTGATGATGGCCAGCAGGATGAACGCAATGGCAGTGAAGATGAACGGTGGCAACGGCCGTTGGAAACGCTTGTTGCCAACGGCCGAATACAGCACGGCCGCCCCGGCCATGAAAATGCCCAGCAGCGAGAACAGCCACGAAATCCGCGCCATCCCTGGTGAAAAGAAGCCGACCGGGCCATTGATCAGCATGACGCCGATCAGCAGGATCCAGACAGCGATCGGCAAAGCATTGAGCAGCAGCAAACCGGCGATGCCCCCGAGAGCGAGGGCGATCAGGATCAGGTCGCCGGTGGCCACCACCAATCCGACGGCAGCACCTGCCGCCAGGAAAGCAGCCCCCATCATGATCGGCAACCAGGGCTGATCACCATTGAGCAGGGGGATGCGGTTCAACAGGGATGAGTTCGACATGCCGACAGGGGCTTAGTTACCAAGCCGCAGAGAAGGCGGGGTCACGGACGGGCCTGTACCACCGATGAGACGCTGGGCACGAGTCGACTGCGACGGCGGTAACACGGCCAACACAGGAATACCGGCAGCCTGCAGCAGATCGTCGGCATTGCGCAATGGACGCTGCGCGGCCTCGAGAGCAAAGGCAGCCAGAAGACCAATGAACAGACCCAGGAACAAGCCGACAGCCGTATTCAGGACCAGATTGGGGCGGCTGGGCAGCAACGGAGTGACGGCCGGTGTGATGACGCTGATATTGGAATAACCTGCGCTCATCCCCACGGTGGTTTCGGTCAGCCGGCGTGCCACCAAATCATAGGCTTTCTGCGCGCTGGCCAGATCCTGTTGCAGGATGGCGACCTGATCGCGCTTGCCACGCAGGCTGAGCACCTTGGCTTTCTGAGCTTCGACGGCAGCAACCAACTCTTTCTCGCGCTGCTGGTTGACGGTGTTGGCCGTACGGATGCTGGACTTGACGCGAGCCACCTCTGTCTGCAGGCGGGTGCGCAGTTCCTGCACTTCGGCCTGAGCCTGTAGACGAACCGGATGATTGGCACCATATTGAGCCGATGTCTGACCCAATTTGGCTTCGGCTTTGCCCAGCTCGGACGTCAGCGCCTGGATCAGCTCATTGGCAACGACTTCGGGAATGGCCATGTCCCCCCCGCGGCCGGCCACCGCACTGCGCGAACGGCTTTCCGACAGAGCGGCCTGCACCTGAACCAGCTGGGTGGACAGTTCCTGCAGACGCTGGTTTTCGACGTCGATGCGTTCATCACTGGTGATGATGCCACTCTCGCGCTGATAGTCGGTCAGCTTCTTCTGCGCTTCCTCGACGCGGATCTTGTATTCCTTGGCCTGTTCACCGAAGCGTTGGGCATATTCCTGGGCTGGCCTGGTCTTCAGATCGAGAGCGGCTGCCTTGTAGGCATTGGCAAAGCCGTTGGCGATCTGGGAGGCACGCTCGGCACCGGTCCACTCGGCCCGGATGGTGATCGTGGTGCCATCCGTGGAGGACGTGACCTTGATCGCCTTGAGCAAGTTGGTGGACAACCACTGGCTGATATCGCCACGGCCTTTGGTGGCACTCTGCCACTGGGCCCGGATATCTGCATCCTGATCCAGCTTCAGATCGCGGATGACACGGGAGACCACCTGATCACTTTGAATCAGCTCGGTCTGGCTTGCCAACATGTTACGAATGGTCTCGCGCGAAAATGCCGGCGCTCCGGATACCTGATCGACCGTGTTGGCATCGACATAGACGGTGGTGGCGGCACTGTAGCGCTTGCTCATCAGCAGGCTGCCGGTAATGGCTGTCAGGGTCGTGACGGCCACGATGGCAGCAACCAGCCAAAACCGGGATCTAAGAATTCCAAAAAGCAAATCGAAACGCATGGGGCTACCTGGAAAAGGCACAGAAGTGCCGATTGTCGGACGGGCGACGGATTAAAGCGATGAGATACTGCACATCGATGCGCATCAACCGATCAACGCATGACGGCAGGCGGCCGTGGAACGCAAATCGGCACACCAACGCGATGCCGCAACCACGATTGTTCAGGCACGGCATTCTGACGCAACGAAGGGTCGAATGGGTGGGCAGGCATCGCATTCGCCCGCTATTATCCCAGTTTCCGGCCAAAGGCGGGCCCGAATTGTCATATCGACCGACAGTCGGGCATCGGGACTGCCACGATCTCCCGGCCAGCAGCCGTTCATCGGCGCCCACGGGTCCCATCGTCCCCGACCGGGGCGGCACTGGCCGATACGGAAACAGAGGCTTCGATACGCCTGCACACAACCTGGCTCACAAAGAGTGGAATTTGCCTGTAAAAATGCGCCCGCAACGTAGCGCTTTTGTAAAAAACGCCATTTCCACGCTGCTCAAATATGGAAATCAGTCAAATCCTGAATGGGTACCCCGACCCTCCTGGCTTGTGCAAGGATATTACCCGTTCCGTCGTCCCTGATGCCTGGTCCACGGAAATCGCAAAGGCCAGAGACGGCTCCTCCCCCGGGAAACGATGTCCTGGCACAACAGTCCGGCCCTCGTCTGCCCTGGATCGATGGAATCCTCCGTACCGACGCCCGGACGGCGGGCATCGCCTCCAGCCCCTCGAATGCTGCCGGGGCCCCGGAAAGATGGCCTGCATCGGCACCGGGGGCCTCACTGCACTTCCCTCGCCCCAAAGAAGAGCGCCTTTGTGCAGAATTGCCTCGAACAAATCGTGCCAATGTTTCAAGATCCGGCATCGTCCAGCCCGCTTCCCCATGTCTACACGGGGCTGTTCGTCGAGAATTTTCCCCATTTTCGGCGGTAAACGCTGCGCGGTCGACGAGAATCAGGGACAATCCCCGATGACCGCCCCGAGCCATTGCCGGGTGCTTGACCGTGTTTCACCCGTTTTCATCGAGACTCTCCAGCCAACATGAACAACCCGATCGACCAAAACCCGACTGGCACTCCTTCGACCCATCCCGATGGTGGTCAGACAGCGGGCAATGCTCTGATCAGCGAAAGCGCAAAACTGCCTGCCTTCAATGCAGCCAACCGCAAGACGCTGATGATGGGCGGTATTCTGGTTGCCAACGGCAAATTGCGACAGGACCAGATCGATCTGGTGCTGAATGAGCAGCGGGTCACCAACCTGCGCTTTGGTGAAACGGCCATCCGGATGCGCCTGGTTTCCCACGCAGATGTGGAAGAGGCGCTGGCCATCCAGTTCGGCTATTCGTCCTCCCGCGCCTCTGCCCTGGCACTACCCGACAAAGTGACCAGCGCCGTCAACCCCTATTCGCCCTTTGCCGAGGCCCTGCGGGGCCTGCGCAGCCAGCTGATGACCCGCTGGTTCGACGGTACCCCCGAACGCTCGACCCTGTCGATCACCAGTGTGGACCGTGGCGATGGCAAGAGCTTCGTCTGTGCCAACCTGGGCGTGGCTTTTTCGCAGATCGGCCAGCGTACGCTGATCATCGACGGCGACCTGCGCCATCCCACCCAACACCTGAACTTCGGTCTGCGCAATCAGATGGGTCTGTCCGGCATTCTGAGTGGCCGAGCCGGTCTAGAAGAAGTGATGGAGTTCCCGACACTGCCGAACCTGTCGGTGCTACCCTCTGGCCCGCAGCCGCCGAATCCCCAGGAGCTTCTGGGCCGCGATATCTTCGCGGATCTGCTGCAAACCCTGTCGCAGCACTACGATGTGATCCTGATCGACACGCCCTCGGCTCAGGAAGCCTCGGACGCCATGGTGATCGGCCAGCGCGCCGGAGCAGCGCTGATCGTCGGCCGCAAGAACAAGACCAAAGCCACGGAAATCGCCCAGTTGGCCTCCGTGATGGCCAGCTCGCACATTGCGCTGCTGGGCGCATCCTTGAACGAGTACTGATCGCAGCAGAGATCCCGCTGCGACCCGAGGCACTTGGCGCCTGGGCCGCAGAAATGGTGAAAGCGCACCCGCCGATACACACAGCAGGCTCCGTTCCGGAGGCCCTGCTCCGGACGGGGCCACCGTCTTTTGGAAACCGGGTTTCGTTTCAGACCGTGCTCGGTTCCATCGATCAAGGCCGTGAATCGAGGATCACGCCAGCCGAACCGCATGTGCCTGCCCACGCCAGCGCACCGCACCAGACGCTCATTTGGCATGCAGACGATGCCTTTCCCCTGGACAATGCGAAAACCGCATCGATGCCGGCCGATACGGTGAGGATTTGCCTCCGTCCGACCGTCCCGTGCACGATCCAGACGCCTGATCCGTGGAAACCACATTGGCAGAAAAAGCGCTCCCGGCGGTGAGCGCACGTCCTCCCGTTCTGCCTGCCAACACCCACACTCATGCCTGCCTTTCATCCAGTTTCTGCCCTCGATGCCCGCGGTTGCCGGTATAGTTCATGACCAGCCCGCTTTTTCCTGCCTCTACGTGCGAAGAGCCTCGAGACACGCTCTCGGCATCCGACGCCCCCTCGGCCAGGACGGTGCAGACATGGCCTGACGCGGAGACGAAGTAGATTCAAACGGAGCCGCCGGGTCTTTTCCTCGCTTTCGATCGTTGTTCCCCATCGTGCCGATGTCGTCTTTTCCCAACTTGATTCCCATACTGGGCCTGCTGCTGACGGCCATGGCCTCGTTGATCATCGTCTGGAAAGGGCTGGTCATCCCGGTACTGCTGGCCCTGCTGGTCTATGCGTGGAGCTGCCTGCTGGCCGATCGCATCGCCCGGGCCTACCGGCCGGATGCAGTGGCACTCGGTTATTCCAGCGAGCGCTGGCCTGCGCTCATCGCCGGGGTGCTGATCAGCGTGTTGGTGATCACGGCCTTTGTACTGCTGTCTTTCTGGACTTTCCGGCTGGCAGCCTCGAACGATTTGCGTATCTTTCTGATGCGGATCGAGAACTCGCTGGACATTCTGCGCCAGGCATTGCCCGAGGCGATGGCCAGCGCCATCCCAGAAGACTGGGCCGAACTGAAAAGCCAGCTGTTCAATGTGCTGCGCAGCAAGGCCGCCGAACTGAGTAGCCTGGGCGGCACCGTAGCACACACCATCATTCAGGCGCTGTTCGCCATCATGGTCGGCGCACTGGCCGTCGTCACCACTTGGCAGCCGATGCGGCTGCATTCGGACAAGCTGTTCCTGGGCCGCCTGCTGGTGGTGCTGGAGCGCGTCGTGATCGCACAGATGCGGATCGCCTTGTTCAACACGTCGATGACTGCACTCTATCTGTTCGTGATTCTGCCGGCCTTCGGTGTGCACAACTTTCCGTTCCGCGGGCTTCTGTGCATGTTCACGCTGCTGACGGGGGTTCTGCCGGTATTGGGCAATCTGATGGCCAATACCGTGCTGTCGCTGATTTCCTTTGCGATCTCGCCGTGGCTGGCCGTGGCTTCATTGGTCTACCTGATACTGATCCACAAGACCGAATACGTGATCAACGCACGCACGGTCGGCTCGAAGATCTCGATGAACTCCTGGGAAATCCTGGCTGCCATGTTGACGGGCGAGGCGCTGTTCGGTGTGCGCGGGCTGGTGACGGCCCCCCTGCTCTACCCCTTCTTCAAGCGGGAGATCCAGCGTATCTGGCCGGCCGAACCTTCGGTGGCACATCTGCCAGCCATTCTGCCCAGGCCGGCCCACGCCCGACCGGTCATGGACACCGATGCGGCAACGGGTGACGAGGCGGTGTCATCACGGACGGCCGACAGCTGATCGGGGCTCGCCGATCAGCGCCCACGGCTGGCGTTGACTTCGGCCTCCCGGTCCAGCAGCACTTCCCAGCGCGCCATCATCTCCGCCAGCTGCGCTTCCAGTTCCGCGACCTTGGCCTGAAAGGCCTTGATCGCTACGGCATCCTGCCTGAAAAACTCGGCCGACGACATGGTTGCCATGGCCTGCTCGTGCTCGAGCTCCAACGCTTCGATCCGTCCGGGAAGTTCGGCCAGCTCGCGGCTTTCCTTGTTGGAAAGCGTCAGCCGACCACCTGAGCGACCGGCCTTCCGATCAACGCTCTCGACAGCGCTTTTGTCGGCCCCCGTGTCCACCCCTGCATCATTCCCCTTTTCCGTTGCTGGACCACTGGCCAGACCAGGCCCTTTTCCCCTCGCTTTCTCGGCACTATTCTTTGCCACGCCCTTGGTGCCAGCGGCCTCACCCATGACCGACCGCTCACCGCCGGACAGAGCTTCCATCCGACTCTCGCGCCAGTTCAGCCAGTCTGAATAGCCGCCGACCAGCTCCAGCCAACTCCCCCCGCCACGGGCCACCAGCACCGAAGTGACGACGTTGTCGAGAAAGCGCCGGTCGTGACTGACCAGCAGCAAGGTGCCGGGATACGACTGCAACATGCTCTCCAGAAGGTCGATCGATTCGAGATCGAGGTCGTTGGTTGGTTCGTCGAGCACCAGCATGTTGGCCGGCCGTGCAAACAGACGGGCCAGCAGCAGGCGGTTACGTTCACCGCCGGACAGCATGCGCACCGGCGAATTGATCCGATTGGGCGGGAAGAGCAAATCCTGCAGGTAGCTGATGATGTGACGGCGGGTGCCGTTGATTTCGACATGATCCGAGCCGGGACTGACGGTATCGGCCACGCTGCGCTCGCCATCGAGCTGTTCACGTAGCTGGTCGAAATAGGCCACCTGCAGGTTGCTGCCGAGCCGGACCGTACCACTGTCGGGCGGATATTCGCCCAAAATCAGTTTCAGTAGCGAGGATTTGCCGACACCATTCGGGCCGATCAGGCCAATGCGATCACCACGCATGATAGTGAGATCGAGCCGGTCGACCAGACATCGGCCACCGAGTGTCAGGCTGGCCTGCTGCATTTCGCAGACCAGTTTACCGGAGCGCTCACCGGCATCGACTTCCAGCTTGATCTGGCCGGCCCGTTCACGCCGCGCCGCCCGGGCCTGGCGCAGCGCTTCCAGCCGCCGTACTCTGCCCTCATTGCGGGTACGACGTGCCTCGATACCTTTGCGAATCCATACCTCCTCCTGCGCCCAGAACTTGTCGAAGCGGCGATTGGCGACGGTTTCGGCTTCGAGCTGTTCACCACGCACTTTTTCATAGGTGGAGAAGCTGCCGGGAAAGCTGCGCAGCAGCCCACGATCCAGTTCGATGATACGGGTGGCGACCTGATCCAGAAAACGGCGGTCATGCGTGATGACGACCAGCGCCGGGCCGGCGTTGATCACCTGTTCCAGAGATTCGATGCCCTCGATGTCGAGATGGTTGGTCGGCTCGTCGAGCAGCATCAGCTCGGGCTCCAGTGCAAAGGCCAGTGCCAGCGCCGCCCGCTTGGACTGCCCTCCTGACAGCCCGGCCGGGTCGAGTTCCGGATCGATGCCGAAACGGCTCATTTCGGCTCGCAAACGGGTCTGGGTCGCCCAGTAACGGCGCTCATCGTTTTCATCGATCGAGCCACTGTCGACGCCACGTTTCAACAGAGCATCGAACAAGGTGTCGGCCACGGGTAGCTTCGGCTCCTGTTCGACCAGCACCACCCGCAAGCCGTCACGGCGTACCTGGCGGCCGTCATCGAGCATGATCCGGCCGGCAATCACGTTCAGTAGGCTGGATTTACCGGTGCCGTTGCGGCCGATCAGGCCCAGACGTTCGCCGGTCGTCACGGTCAGAGCGGCTCCATCCAGCAACGGATGTGAACCAAAGGCAAGGCTGGCATCGATCAGGCTGTAGAGGACACTCACGAGGGACTCACGTCATTGATGATTGATGGCAACCAGCAGTGTAAAGCGTGCCGCCCATACCGCAGTCATGCATTCTCGGGTACTCTGTCACTTGTGAAGAATCGGCTCCCTTTATCCCATCAGCAGCAGGCGATCATCAGTACACCCCGTCATCGGCTGCACCAACTGTTCCGACCCGACTCCATTGCGGTGTTCGGGGTATCGGAAGAGCCCGGTGCGCTCGGCTGGCGGATTTTCGAGAACCTGCAACAGTCCAACTTCACCGGTAAGGTGGCAGCGATCAACCCGGCGCTCGAGGCCGTATTCGGTCAACCCTGTCACGCCGGAGTATCTGCTTTGCCCAAGGCGCCCGATCTGGCGGTGTTTGCCGTACCCTGTGCCGAGGTGGCAGGTCATCTGCCGGCGTTGGCGGCTGCCGGCACCCGGCATGCGATCTGGTTACTGGACTTTGCCGGTGCGACACCGCCCGAAGTGGCACGTGAAACCGCAGCCCAGGCCCGCGCCCTCGGCATCAATCTGCTGGGGGCCGACAGTCTGGGCCTCGGCCATCCGGCCGTGCGGCTGAATTTGCTGGCTTCGGACGCTCAGATCAAGGCGGGTGGCGTGGCGGTGATTTCGCAATCCTCGGCAATCTGCTCGGCGTTGCTCGATTTCGCACAGGGAAATGGGATCGGCTTGGCCTCGGTGGTAGACACCGGCACCGAGAGCGATATCGACCTGGCCGATCTGCTCGATTACCTGACCTTCGACGGCAATGCCCGCAGCATCGCCATGTTCGTGGGCGGCGTGCGCAATCCCCGCCGTTTTCTGGGTGCTTTACGAGCTGCGGCACGCACCAAGCCGGTCGTGATCCTGCGTGGCGGACGCCATGAATCGTACAGCCGGATCGGCCAGCCCCGGGCCCGGTTGACCCATACCGAGAATCTGGCCTCGAATGACCGGACCCTGCTGAGTGCACTGGAGCGCAGCGGTGCCGTGATCGTCGACAGCTTCGGCGAGCTGTTTGCTACGCTGGAATGGCTGAACGACAACAAGAACGTGCAGGGCAACCGCCTGGCCATCGTCAGCAATGGTGGCGGCCTGGCACTGCTGGCCAACGATGCCTGCCACCGCCATGGTGTCGAGGTCGTACAGCCCAAGGACGAGACGCTGGCGAAGCTGACGCTTCCGGTGACGGCCTCCAGCTCGCTCTATCGTTACAGTCTCAGTTCGCCCTATACCCCGGGCAACCAGACGGTGACCGACAGGCGCTTGCCGATGGTGAATCTGGGTGTGGCCTGCACGCCGGCACTGGCGGCCGAAACGCTGCGCACGATCGCCGCGGACAAAGAGGCCGATGCGGTGCTGGGCATCTTCCATTCGACGCTGGCCTGTGATGCCAGCAGCTTGGCCGGGGAGCTGCTGGCCGGCAAGGCTCCCTCCCCCATGCTGCTGGCGCTGGTGGGTGAGGCCGACGCCCGGCGTGGCGCCGAACTGCTCAATACCAAAGGTTTCAGCGTCTTCCGGACCCCCGAAGACGCGGTACGCGCCTTTTCGGTGGTGGCACAGTATCAGCGCGGCCAGCAGCGGCTTCTGGAAACGCCGGGACCATCACGCGAGGCAGTGCGTTTCGACGAGAACAGGATCGCAGCCCTGCTGGCACGTGCCAGGGAGGCCGGCGATACGATGCTGAATCAGCTGGCCAGCAATGAGGTGTTGGCTGCCTGTGGCATTCCGGTGCCGCGCACCCATATCGCCGCCGACATCGAAACTGCCGCCGTGCTGGCTGCTGAAATCGGCTATCCGGTCGTGATGAAGCTGCAGTCGCGCGACGTGGTCCACAAGAGCGACGTCGGCGGCGTCTGGCTCGATATCCGCAACGAGGATGAACTGCGCAATGCGGCCCGCTCGATGCGTAGTCGCCTGGCCGCCCTGGATCCGGCCCCCCGGTTGGACGGTTTTCTGCTGCAACCGATGATTCCGAGGCTGCACAGCCGCGAAGTGCTGATCGGTGCCAGCCACGACCCCACATTCGGGCCGATCGTGCACTTCGGAGCAGGAGGCGTCACGGTGGAGATGATCGATGACACCGCTTTGGCACTGCCACCGTTGAGCCACGCTCTGGCGCGCGAGCTGATCGCCAGGACACGAATCTCCAGGCTGCTGAAAGGCCATCACGATGTGCCGGCAGCCGACATCGAAGGCATCGTCGATGTACTGCTGGCGGTGTCGGCGCTTCTGACCCGGTTCCCGATGGTACACGCGCTCGACATCAATCCGCTGCTGGCCAGCCCGGGAGGAGTGATCGCGCTGGATGCGCGCATCCGTCTCGATCCCAAGGCGCCGGCCCTCGACAGCCGCTATTCACATCTGGCGATCCACCCCTACCCAGTCGAAGTCGAGCGGCATTTTCTGGCCAAACCGCCACGACCACCGGTACCGGCGGCCGTCAGCGGCACGGCGGCCCCTGCCGAGGTGGCCCCGGAGGAACGTACACCGCCCATCCCGCCGACGATGATGCTGATGCGTCCGATCCGGCCCGACGATGCCACCCGGCTCTCGACTTTTTTCGATGGTCTGACGGCCGAAACCAGGCTGTGGCGTTTCCTGCACCCCATCCGGGTGATGTCACCACAGATGGTGGCGCGTTTCACGCAGGTCGACTACGACCGGGACATGGCGCTGGTGGCCGTCGAGGCGGACAAGGGACCCGACGCGCCGCTGATCGGGGTGGCGCGTTATATCCGTGAGCCCAATGAATCGCGCTGTGAATACGCCATCGTGGTGACGGATTCGTGGCAGGGACGCGGTGTGGCACGGGTGCTGATGGAGCATCTGATCGAGCTGGCCCGCGCCAACGGGCTGGATACGATGATCGGGCTGGTCCATGGCAACAACACGAAGATGCTGAACTTCATGCGGGGACTGGGTTTTCAGGTCACCAAGGATCCGGACGAGCCCGAGCTACGACAGACGACGCTGTATATCGAGCCCTTGCCGCCGAGCGGTAAAGCGCCGGAGGAGGCCGACGCGCAGAAACTCTGAAGCCGTCTGGCACACGGCCATCCCGATCGTCAAAACCACAGCGCTTTGGTACGCTCCATCAGCCAGGCATGGGCCGCGCCTTCGGTGCGCGGTGCCAGCCGCTCGCGTACCAGGGCGTGATAGGCATCCAGCCAGCGGACTTCGGCTTCCGTCATCAGGCTACGCTCGATCAGACGGGTATCGATCGGACACAGGGTCAGCGGCTCGAAATACAGGTAGTGGCCAAAGGCTGTTTCGCGCGGCTCGGTCACGGGCTGATTGACGACCAGATTCTCGATACGGATGCCCCACTGTCCCGGCCGATAGATGCCCGGTTCGATCGAGGAAATCATGCCGACCTTCATGGCGCTTTGGGGCCTCACCGGTGCGTGGTACGAGATGACCTGCGGGCCTTCATGGACATTGAGAAAATAACCGACACCATGACCGGTGCCGTGGCCGTAATCACTGTGCTGCTGCCACATCGGTTTGCGGCAGATCGCATCCAGCATAGGTGCTCCGATGTTCTCGGGAAAGACCGTTTCGGCCAGGGCAATGTGTGCCTTCAGCACCAGCGTGTAATCCCGCCGCTGTGCGTCGGTGCTTTGCCCGACCGGCACCACCCGGGTGATGTCGGTGGTACCGTTCTGGTATTGCCCCCCCGAGTCGATCAGCAACATGCCATCACCTTCGATCATGCTGAAAGCATCCTGGGTGGCACTGTAATGCGGCAACGCGGCGTTGGCGTTGAAACCGGCAATGGTGCCGAAACTGGGCGATACATAATGCGGCTGCCGGCTGCGATGTTCAGTCAGCATACGGGCGACGTCCAGTTCGGACATCGGTTTGCCATCGGCCAGATTCTGCTCGAATTCGGCGAAGAATCCGCACAGTGCCACCCCATCCTGAATCATCGCTTCGCGAGTATGGGCGATATCGGTCGCCGACTTGGTGGACTTGAACAATGTGCTGGGATTGATGGACTCGACCAGTGCCACCGAGGCCGGCAGGCGCTGCAGCGTGCTGACCGCCACCTTGGCCGGATCGAGCATCAAAGTCCCAGTCAGAGAAGCCATGTCGGCACCGATCTGTGCATAAGGCGCCAGTTCGATACCAGCCTGCTGCAAAAGACTGCCGGCCCGCGCATCGAGCCGCGAGACTTCGACGTAGAGACGTGCACTCTCTACTCCGATCAGCAAGTGCGCCAGGAACACCGGATTGAACGCAACGTCACTGCCACGCAGATTGGTCAGCCAGGCAATGTCGTCCAGTGCCGACAGCAGCAGATGAGTCGCCGCTTTCTGCTTCATGGCTTCACGAACCCGGCGCAGCTTGTCGGCGGTACTTTCGGATACGAAAGCCGCCTCATGCGGTACGATCGGTTTTGCCGGCAGGGGCGGTCGATCGGTCCAGATCGGTGCAACCAGATCGGCACCGGGACGCAAGCGCAGTCCCCTTGTGGCAAAAGCCTGTTCCAGCTGCCGGCGGGCGCTCAGAGACAGCATATCGGCCGCCACCCCAACCACCGCCTGCGCAGGCAGGCAGGCCGCCAGATGCTCGACATGGGTGTGCCCCGGGCCCAGTTTCTGGAGATGAATACCGGTGCCGGCCAACTGCTGCTCGGCCTGCTCCCAATAGCGGCTGTCGGCCCACAGATCTGCACTGTCGGCCATGACCACCAAGGTGGCAGCCGAACCCGTAAACCCCGACAGCCAGCGTCGTGCCTGCCAATGTAATGGCAGATATTCCGACAGATGGGGGTCGGCCGAAGGCACGATCCAGGCGCTGATCCCTTCGTGCCTCATCAGTTGCCGCAAAGCGGCCAGGCGTTCGGCGGGCGTGTCCATTTTTCTATTTTCCTCTCGATTCTCGATTCGGGTGAGGCCCTGGCCGTTCGGTCGCAGCCCGCAGCACGCCGTCCGCAACCCGGGTTCCGAGCAGCACGACGGGACCGACTGCAGGGGCAGCACGATCGGCACTTCCCCATGTGTCGCCGATCAGTCGACATCCCTCGGCATCTGGTCCGGAACCGGCATCCGTAGCGATACTCCGCCTGTGGCCAGCCCGCAGACCGTCAACCGCCGGTAAGTAGAAGCCGGCCGCTTTCCCGATAGTGTAAAACGCCTCGAAAATCCGCCCGCCGACGGTGCCCCCATGACGGCGGCATGAATGAGCGCCAGCACCTGTGTCTAAAAGGCCGCCGGGGACGATCTCGGTGGCAAAGGACAACACGATCGGCGAGCTCCGCAGTACGGCCCCGGTCACACGGCCATCGCCCGTTTGCGCTGCGTACCGCTCAGAGAACCGAACGCCGGCCGCCAAGGCAAGGCCGGGCAACCACGCGAGTATTGTCACAGACCGACAGCCATGCCGACGACGGCAGCACCGAAACCATAGTGAAAGCCGCTCCCGCTCTACAGTAACCCGGTCAGTGACGGGCCGAAGAAGCCACCAAATCAACTGAACCGTGAGGCGTGCAGACTGCTATCATCAGAAAAATTTTTATCGTCATGCGCTTTGGCATCCGATTACAGCACCTGCGCAGAGGAACCATCCTGAAACGACTGCTGATCATTGGAACGGGCGGCACCATTGCCGGCGTCGCTCCTGCCCCGGGCAACACCGTAGGCTATCGTGCCGGTGACCTGCCCATCGACCAGATTCTGGACACCGTACCGACACTATCCGCACTGGGGCAATTGCAGGCCAAGCAATTTTTTTCGA
Source organism: Lautropia sp. (assembly GCA_030530775.1). Classification (GTDB taxonomy): domain Bacteria; phylum Pseudomonadota; class Gammaproteobacteria; order Burkholderiales; family Burkholderiaceae_E; genus Lautropia. Next base: position 68,724 of record JAUMUG010000007.1, read on the forward strand.
TGGCCAGCGAGCGGCTCACGAGTGAACACTGGCTGTTTTTGGCCCACAGGCTGCGCGAGACACTGCATGGCGACTCGCCTCCCGATGCCATCGTGTTGACGCACGGCAGCGACACCCTGGAAGAAACCGCTTTCTTTCTGTCTCTGACCCTGCCGGCCAGCCTGCCGGTCGTGCTGACCGGCGCCATGCGGCCCGCCACGGCGCTGAACGCCGACGGGCCGGGCAATCTGTTCAACGCCTGCCGTTTTGGTCTGGCTGCGCACGAGACCGGGATTGGCGGCACCTTCGTCTGTTTCAATGAACATGTGTTCCGTGCCGATCAGGTCATGAAAGTGCATGCCAATCAAAGTGATGCCTTCAAACCCCGTTTCGGCCGTCCGGTCGGCTGGCTGGAAAATGGCGCTCCCCACTGGGCGCGGCTTCCCCCCGGGCGGCTGGCCGATGTGTTCGCCCAGTTGCCGCTACCCGAGCCGGCACGGTTGCATGCGGACGGATCGATCGAAGCCCCCCCTACAGGAGTACGTCTGCCGAAGGTCGCGCTGATCCAGCAGCACGTGGATTGCGACGAAGCACTGGTCGACTGGCACCTGAGCCGCGGCTGCCAAGGTCTCGTGCTGGCCGGCACCGGCATTGGCACCATGCCGGTCCCCATGCGTGCGGCCTTGGCGCGAGCCCGGCAACGAGGCTGCCTGATCGTCCGCTCCAGCCGTATCCCAGCCGGACACGTGGGCCGCAACACCGAAGCCGACCCGGCCGACAGTGATGAAGCACTGAGTTTCATCACCACCGGCTGGCTCGATCCATTGAAAGCACGGATTCTGTTGCAGCTGGGTCTGCATGCCGGTATCCAGGACCCCATCGAGTTTCAGGCCCTGTTCGACCGTAGCCGCCCGGATTGACGCGGTTTGCAGCCCGCAACTTTTCGCAGCCCAAGCTCCCTGCAGGGGCCAAAGAGCAAGCGCAGCTCGTGCCCAGGCCACGCCCCCGGGTAGCGGGCCATGGGATGAACGTGGGCAAAAAACGCCGGCAGCCGGGCTCGCCCCCTGAACCGGCGCAGCCCCTGCCTTTTCAGAGCTGGCGCGCTTCCAGCTGCCCCAACCGCTGATTGAGCAGCCTGAGATCGGACACCCATTGCTCGAAGGCGGTACGGGACAGCAACACGCCTTCGTCATGGCCCAGATGCTGGGCCAGCGCTTCTCGCATCCGATTGCCCGTTTCGCCGGCCTGCTGACGTACCGCACGCCAGGCCATGCCAGCCCGATGCGCCGCCATATCGCCGACTATCCGGCTGAGGTCTTCCTCGACATCCCAGCTGAGCGAACGTGCCACCTGCCCCAAGGCCGACGCCAGCATCACATCACCTTCGATACGCACAGACGCTCCCAACGCATTCGGCCCCTGACGCATCACAGTGAACAGGGCATCGGCAGAAGGTCTGACGGTCAGCACGGCAGCCGGCTGCTCACCGGACACCGCCGACAGGGAGCCGTCGCCCCCGATCCGAGCATCGGACTGTAACGATGGCAGCAGCGCAGCCAAGCCGTCCGCCTCCTGCATACCTCCGGCTCTGGCCTCATCCACAGCCCCCACGCCGGCATTCGCACGGGTATCGACTGAGGCCGGTGATGCAGTACGAGCGGCCGTCTGGCCGGCGGAGTGACCGCCGCCGGCACCATCGACGCCTGCCGCCAACGGGCTGATCACCTCGATGCGCAAGACACGTCCGGCATGTGCCGACAACGACTCTCGCAGATGGGGCTGCTGCCGAGTGACGTGATTGAGAGCCGACAGCACCAGCTGGGCAAAGGGCAGAGGAATCTGGAACATCAGACCTGCTGAATACCGGCCAGCACCCAGCCGGATGCACCGGAGACGGGACGCGTGAAATTCCAGACCTCCTCGAAGCGTTCGGCCGGAGCATCGGCTTCTTCCCGGATCATGCCGGAGAACAGGACACTGGCCGTCTGCATGACGCCTTCCTGATTCACCCCCAGCAAACGACCATCCAGCTCCACCACATCGGTGGTCTGGGTGGCATCGCCCCGCTGCATCAGGTCGACATTCAGCTCGGCAAACATCTCCGGCGAGGTGAACTCACGCAAATCGTCGGCATTGCGAGCATCGAAAGCGGCCTGCAGGCGCACGAACTGCACTTTTGCCTGGCGGACGAAACCTTCTGCGTCGAAACCAGCCGGCAAAGTACCCGCAGCAGCAGTAGTCACGCCGCCGGCAACCGGTGCAGCAGCCTCCCCCATTTGCGGCACAGCGGGCCGGGCCACGCCGGCCTCCCGGTTCATGGTGGTGGAGTCGTGGGGCCCATTCTGCTGAAACGCCCCTCCGGCACCGCCGGCACCGGCAGCCGCTGCCCTGTTGGCCTGATTACGGGCCGCAAACATCCGGAAAGCGACCAGCGCCAGAATACCCATCAACAGGATCAGCAGAAAGACGCCGAAACCTTCACCAAAGCCCAGCGCCGAAGCCAGAGCGGCCAGACCCAGACCCGCAGCCAACCCGGCCAGGGGGCCTGCCCAACGACGAGCACCACCGTTGGCCGCGGCTGCGCCCTGTGCACCGGCTGCCGGGGCGGCGCTCTGCGCCGGTGGCGCAGCCTGACGTTGAACCGTGCTGTTCTGTTTACCCACACTGCGGCCACCACCCATACGCCTGGCATCGGCGTCGTCCATCAGAAACACCGAGCTGCAGAGCACGACCATCAGCATCATCAAAAATCTCTTCATCTAGCACCCTCTTGTCAAACAAAGCCTATGTTTCGTCAATCTCGCCGGATTTTTCGCTGACCCGCTCGTTTCTGGCGCCCTTGATCCACGTGAATGTAGGGGCAAGTGCCCGGAAAAACAACTGTCGGGAAACAGAAAACCGCACGACACGGGAGAAACCACGAGCCGTCGGACGATCATCAATTCAAACGAATACCCTGATGCAGCGCTACGACCCCCGCCGTCAGGTTGAAATACTGAACCTGCGAGAAGCCGGCGGTGCGGAACATGCCGGCCAGGGTTTCCTGATCTGGATGCATACGGATCGATTCGGCCAAATAGCGATAGCTGTCCGAATCGTTGGCGACCAACTTGCCGATCACCGGCAACACGCCGAAGGAGAAGGCGTCGTAGGGCCGCTTGAGCGGTTCCCAGACCCTGGAGAATTCGAGAATGAGCGCCTTGCCACCCGATTTGAGCACGCGGTGGATCTCGCTCAACGCCCGGTCCTTGTCGGTCATGTTGCGCAGGCCGAAGGCCAGCGTCACCCGATCGAAGTACCTGTCCGGAAACGGCAACCTTTCGGCATCGCACTGAACGGTGGGCAGCACCAGCCCGTCATTCAGCGCCCGGTCACGCCCCACCTGCAGCATGGCGGCGTTGATGTCGGTCATCCAGACTTCGACACCGGTTTTTTTGGCCATGGCACGCGCCAGATCGCCGCTGCCGGTGGCCAGATCGAGCACCCGCATGCCGGGACGCAACGCTGCCTGTCCCACTGTGAAGTATTTCCAGAGCCGGTGCAAACCGCCCGACATCAGGTCATTCATCAGATCGTAACGGGTCGCCACCGAGTCGAAGACGCCGCGAACCTTTCCAGCCTTCTCTGAAGCTTCGACCTGCTGATAACCGAAATGTGTTTGTTTGCGCGCGTCCGACAAGACCTTCTCCCTTTAGCGAAATCTCAACGACTCAAACCCCGGCTGGCCAGCACGTCCAGATACTGCTGCCAGAGCTTATCCTTGTCCCGCCCCAGCTGGTACAGATAGTCCCACGAATACAGACCCGACGAATGCCCATCACTGAACACGGGCCGGATGGCATAGTGACCGACCGGCTCCAGTTCTTCGATCAGCACATCCCGTTTGCCGATCTGCAGCACGGCCTGCTCGGGAGTATGCCCCTGCACATCCGCCGATGGGGAATGCACGCGCAGGAACTCGAAACTGAAGCGAAAGACCCGGCCATCATCGAACTCGATTTCGAGCTCCCGCGAACGCTGATGCATCACGATGTTGATCGGGGTTGGTGTATTTACGTCTAAACCAGCCATGGCCACGGTCTTTGAGGACGGAGTTTCGCTGCCCTTTTGGCATACTGTGGCTCGACAGGCAACTCGTCGGCCGCTATCCGGCGATAGTAACCGATCCACCTGTCTGACCGCGCAAAAAGTCGTCATCGCATTGACCCAGTGACGATCAGGGATCAGGGAACGCCTGCCGTCCCGGTCCGTCGCTTTTCTGGAGTCGTTATGTCATCCAACCGCATGCCCCACCGTTTCATTTCGCTCTCCACGGCCTTGATATCGGGTTTGCTGCTCGCAGCCTGTGGCAGCCTGCCCTCCGACGGCAGCACATCGACCCAAGGTGCCACCCCTGCTGCGCAGCAGACCACCCGACAGGCCGCCCATGCCCGGACAGAGCCCCAGGTGACCCCGGACGACAGCATCGTCACGGCCTCGGGTACCGGCAGCCACGCCGTGGTCACGGAGACGTTGAACTGCGTACCCACCAAGGAAGCTCAGGCACAGGGATTGGTCAAGACCGAACGGGTCGTTGCAGCCTATCAGGTACCGGGCGAACAGGAAGCGGGCGAAGCATCGGTTCGCCTGACCATCGACGGCAAGACCTTCACCCTGCGCGAAGCGCCGTCGGCCTCGGGCTCCCGCTATGTCGGAGGCGACAGCCTGATCGCCGGACAGCGGGGGTTTTCGTGGCACACCAAGCGCAACGAAGCCATCCTGTCCGGGCTGCTGGCCGGGGGCAGTGTCGATTCGGTGATCGACGGTCCGCTGCTCTACCGCTGCACGAGAGCGGCCAGCTCCCCTTCCAGCCAATGACGCAGACTCGGCATCGCCGCCTCGACACGGGTGGCGATCTGCTGCAAGGCGACCGAGTCCGCCCGGCGTTGCCGGGCGGACCAGGCCGAACCGGGGAACTGCGGATCATCTGCCCAACGGCCGATGACGTGCCAGTGCAGATGCGGCACCTGATTGCCAAAGCTGGCCAGATTGATCTTGTCTGGTGAAAGAAAACGTCGCATGCCCTGCTCCAACACGGTCAGCACCTGCCACAAATACTGGCGGTCGGCATCGGCCAGATCGGTCATCTCGGCCAAGTGCCCCTGCCAGATGACCCGGAAGTAAGCGTGCTGACCGGGCTCGTCCTCCACCCGGATGATGCGTAGACGCTCATCCGAATGCAGCAGCCGTTCGGCCACCGGATGACAGAGGGGACAAGCGGGACGGCTCATTTCGGCTCATCCTTGCTCGCTACGCCTTTGGCCTTGGCCTGCAGCGCATCCCTGGGCAGCACCATCATATAGCTGTCGATGTCCAACTCGCTGCCCGACCCCCAGTTGGAGTTGAAAAGCACACGGGTGAAGTCCGGATTGACGGTGGCCTGCGGCTCACTCCAATAGCCGTTGAACCGTACATGATGGTAGCCAAGACCACGGATCGACGGATCGGCCTCCAGGCTCATCGCCATGATTTTTTCGTGCAACCACAGACGCCGACCATCCCGTGCATAGGTCGATACCAGCACCCACCCGGGCCGTCTATGGGCACGACCGGAGAAATGCATGGCGGTCGCCGTACCGTCCAGATAGGTCCGGAACAGCACGGTGCGCTTGCCGGTCTCAATGTCGGTCATGAACACATCGCCATGCTTGCTCTGGTAGTCGATGGAGACATAGACCTCACGACCGTCGGCATCGAAGGCCAGATCGGAATGTTCCGATTTGTGATGCAGCTCGGTGAATCGCTTGAAGTCCCGCGTCCAGGCCCGAGTGCCGACACCCGGTGTATCGCCCGACACCACACAGCGGCTGCCCGCAGGGCTCATGCTGACGTGATCCGGTCGATCACCTTTGGTGTCCATCGTGCCCAGAATGCTGTCGGTCTGCATGTCCCAGGTGAACACACCCAGTGAATTCCATTGGGCATCATCGACCATGAAACACCAATAGCGGCCATCGATGGACGGAGAACCCTCGGAGCGGGTCCAGGCACTGTTGGCCTTGGGCCAGATGGCTTTCAGACGACGTGAAAAATCGGCGACCTCCCGGGTAGCCCCAGTCTCGACGTTCAGCTCATGGATCTGCATGCCGATGCCGTAGGCCGCCTGGAAATAAACCAGACGGGGATCGGTGGGGTGCCACTGCAGCTCGGCATCTCCAGCCACGCCGTCGAGCCGTTTCAGCCAGGCCAGGGAGTCGGCATCATAAAGATGCCAGGTACCATCGTAAGCGGAGATCAGCACGCGGCTGCTGTCGGCATTGAAAGCCTGACGACGCGAGTAGTCATGGCGAGCAAACTGCTTGGGCGCCTCGTGCCGGTGATCGGTCAGACGCAGTACGCAACTGCCATAGACCGGATCCCACTGCGCCACCCCCTTGCGGGGCCGTGGTATCGACGGGATGGCTTCATTGCTCAGCGCGCTGTCCGCTTCGCTGAAGGCATGTTTCGGACGTTCGTTTCTCTGCCAAATGGCGCGACACAACGCCGCTGCCCCCGCATGATCGGTGATCGGCTCCGGATTCGGAAACGTTCCGTCCCCCTTGGGGCCGCCTGCACGGCCGTCCCCTGCGGCCGAACAGCCTGCGGCCAACATCACCAATGACAGGGTCAGTGCACCAGCCAGATGACGGCCCCATCCCCACGGACGCAGTCGGTGCAGGACGAGCCGGTGGTCACCTACCGGTGCACGGCCCACGATCTTTGTGCACACGGGGCAGCTGGACCCACCATACGGGGCAGACACTTTTCCAATGGGTTCTGTCATCGTGATAAGGCCCAGACGGCCAAGGACAAAATTCGGGACGGGATTATTCCAGCGCTCCCCCTATCATGGACAGGGCGGGCGAGCATTCTTTCACACAGGATGTGTCTGTTCTGCGGACATAACGCAAAATTCTCCGCGATTCGTGACAAAAAACCGCTTTACGCGACAAACCTCGATCAAAACATCAACACAGGAAAGGATCGTACGGTCTCTTGATCGATGGTTCGGCAACACATGGGGCTGGCTCCTGTCAGGTAACCAGGGATTTGAGCCACTGCCACCAGCTGTCGGGCACCCACAGCAATGCCCCCGTCATGACCACATACCGGCAAAGCTTGCCCAGCGCCATCCAGAGCGCACAGGGCCACAGCGGCAGACGCAGCCAGCCGGCGACGGCACACAACGGATCGCCGACGATCGGCAGAAAGGAAAAGACCAGCACCTTCGGCCCCAGATGTTCGAACCAGCGCAAGTACCGGGTCTGCTTTTCTGGGGCCAGCACCTGTTTGGCACCCCGCCCCAGCCAATAATTGACGATGCCCCCCAGTGTATTGCCGAGCGTTGCCACCAGCACCGCCAGCCAGAACAAGTCGGGACGCAGCGATACGTAGGCGAAGACGGCCGGCTCCGACCCCATCGGCAACAGGGTGGCCGAAACCAGTGCCACCAGAAAGACGGCCAACAGGCCGTTCTTCGGCAGGGCGAACCAGCCGATGGCCTGATACATCAACGACTCGAGCATGAAGAGCCCATCACTTGCAACGGAGTTGAAGCGCACCCACCCCTGCCAAAGGACAGCCAAAACCTCCGCCAGGCAGCAAAAGCGCCGTATTATAGACGGGTACATGATTTCGACGGTCTGGGCTGCCGGGAGTCTGGACCGTGGAAAGCGCAAAGGCGGGACCGACCCCGTCCAACGCAGTCTGCGACCGATTTTCCCTCGAGCTGCATCCATGGGGAGCACAAGCGGGCGCAAGACGCCGTTTCGGTCGGCCTGCATCCGCGATCTCTTTCCACGGCCCGCTCCATGGGACCAACGCAGATACCCCCCGGCGACGGCCCGCCGTGTGGGGACGACAATCACGACGACCATCCCTGACGACCGATGCCGATTGAGTATTTGAAACGGATTCTGAACGCCCGCGTCTATGAGGTGGCCGAGGAAACCCCCCTGGACACCGCACCCGCGCTGTCGGGCCGAATCGGCAACAAAGTACTGATCAAAAGGGAAGACATGCAGCCGGTGTTTTCCTTCAAGCTGCGTGGCGCCTACAACAAAATGGCCAATCTGACCGAAGCCGAACGCGCCCGCGGTGTGATCGCCGCCTCGGCCGGCAACCACGCTCAGGGCGTGGCACTGTCGGCCCGCCGCCTGGGTTGCCGGGCCATCATCGTCATGCCGATCACCACCCCGCAGCTGAAGATCGCCGCAGTCAAGGCGCGTGGCGGCGAGATCGTCCTGTACGGTGGATCCTTTTCGGACGCCTACCAACACGCGCTGGCACTGCAGTCCTCCGAAAAACTGACCTTCGTACACCCCTTCGACGATCCGGACGTGATTGCCGGCCAGGGCACGATCGGCATGGAGATCCTGCGCCAGCACCCCGGACCGATCGACGCCATCTTCGTCGCCATCGGCGGTGGCGGCTTGGCTGCAGGCGTGGCCGCCTATGTCAAGGCCATCCGCCCCGAGACCATGGTCATCGGAGTCGAGACCTACGATTCCGACGCGATGCGCCAATCGCTGACAGCCGGAGAGCCGGTCACGTTGGAGGACGTCGGCCTGTTTTCGGACGGCACGGCCGTCAAGCGGGTCGGCGACGAAACCTTCACCCTCTGCCAACGCTTCCTGGATGACATCGTTCTCGTCGACACCGACCAGATCTGTGCGGCGCTGAAAGACGCCTTCGAAGACACCCGTGCCATTCTGGAACCTGCCGGAGGACTCGCACTGGCCGGACTGAAAGCCTGGGTGGAGCGCGAGGGCTGCCACAACAGAACGCTGGTGGCGATCGCCAGCGGTGCCAACATGAATTTCGACCGGATGCGTTTCGTCTCGGAACGTGCCGAGATCGGCGAGTCGCGCGAAGCGGTCTTTGCCGTGACCATTCCCGAGAAGCCCGGCAGTTTCCTGCGCTTCTGCCATCTGATCGGCCCACGCAATATCACCGAATTCAACTATCGGATCGCCGATGCGCAGCAAGCCCATGTCTACGTCGGCATGGAGGTCTCGCGACGTGCCGATATCGACGAGATGGCCACCCGCTTCCGCCAAGCCGGATTCCCGACCCTGGATCTGACCAACGACGAACTGGCCAAATCCCACCTGCGTCATCTGGTGGGTGGCCGCTCGCCGTTGGCCAGGGACGAAGTCCTGTACCGCTTCGAGTTTCCGGAGCGCCCTGGTGCACTGATGCGCTTTCTGGAACATATGGATCCGACCTGGAACATTTCACTGTTCCACTACCGGAATCACGGCTCGGATTCCGGCCGAACGTTGGTCGGCATCCAGGTGCCACCACAGGAACGTCCACAATATGAACGCTTCTTGGCCGGTTTGGGGTATAGATATTGGAATGAATCCGAGCACCCTGCTTACCGTCTGTTTTTGACGGCTGGAATGCCGTCTGCCTGAAGTGTCGGCAATGCAAGACACTTTATTACACATGATCCGCCAACCGATACACGCCAGGTGCGTATCGATCCGTACCCTGCCATAGAATAGGCCGATGAGAATTGCAATCATTGAAGACGACAAGGCGGTTTCCTCCCAGTTGGTGTTCTCACTGACGGTCGAAGGGGATACCTGCCACATGTTCGGTGACGCCAAGTCCTTCCTGAATGCCCTGCCCCGCGAAAGCTACGATGCCTGCATCGTGGACCTGATGCTGCCGGGCATGGATGGCCGAACACTGGTGAAACGGCTACGCGAACGCAAGAACCCGATCCCGGTACTGGTACTGACGGCCCATGACTCCGAAGATGAAGTCATCAATGCACTGGATGCCGGTGCCGATGATTTTCTGGTGAAGCCGGCGCGAGCCGGCGAACTGCGTGCCCGTCTGAAGGCCCTGGTCCGGCGTGCGAGTCACGGAACGCCGACCGATGCCGTGTTCGAGTATGACCGTTTCCGTTTCGACCTGCAGCGGCAGACAGTTCATGACTCCGGCCGTGCCGTCGAACTGACACAAAAAGAATTTCAGCTGGCGCTGCTCTTCTTGAACAACATCGGTAAACCGCTGTCGCGCGGTCATATCCGCGAAGCCGTATGGGGACGTGACTCCGAAGTGCCATCCCGCACGATGGACACCCATGTCTCACGCGTGCGCAGCAAGCTGACGCTGCGCCCGGAGAGCGGCTATCTGCTGGCCCCGGTCTACAGCTACGGCTACCGGCTCGAACAGCTGCGGGACGACGACGGCAACAGTGCCCCGCCGTCCGCCCAACCCGAAGAAAACTGATAGCAGCGAGGAGGTGCGTGTGGCACGGCTTCCGATCCACTCAGAGCGACTCATCCCCGTCGACCACACGTCCCTTCGCCAATGGTGCGGGCGGCTCGTACTGGGCGGTGCGTTGGGGCTCGGCCTGCTGGCATCGGCAGTCGCCGAAGTCACCGCGCCCGACTCTACGGCACAACGGGGCAACCCTTCCGCACGGAGTGAGGACATCCTCTATACCGTTCGCCCCAACGATACACTGATCGGCATCGCCCGTGAACGTTTGGACACCCCGCAGCGCTGGCAGGATGTGCAACGCTACAACGGTATTGCCCAGCCGCGGCGCATTCCGCCCGGCACCATCCTCAAGATTCGCCCCGAATGGCTGAAGCCCTCGCCTGTCATGGCCACGCTGGCGACGGTCTCCAATGAAGTCCAGCTCGATCGGGGGCCTGCCAAGGCCGGCAACCGGCTGGGCGAAGGCAGTCTGATCCGGACCGGACGCGACAGCACCGCCGTGGTGGATCTGCCCGACGGTACCCAGCTGCGCATTCCGTCGGCCTCGCAGGTCCGCCTCGAACGGCTGCGTGCCTATCATGGTGCAGAAGATCTCGAAGTGCTGTTCCGCCTCGAAAAGGGCAGCATCGAACCCAGAACACCGCCGCGGCAGCGCAGCCGATCCCTGAGGATCCGTACACCATCGGGCAATGCCGCCGTCCGTGGTACCCATTTTCGGGTGAAGGCCCAGGCCGAACGCAGCACCATCGAAGTGCTGCGTGGCCAGGTCGAAGCCGGCAACCGGGCCGGTGCCGCATTGGTCGAACAGGGCAATGGCGCCTATTTCTCAAAAGGCACGGCTCCGAAAGTCGAACCCCTGCTGCCCCCCCCCGACCTGGGGACGATCGACGGCCGGCAGCTCGGTGCCGTGACCCCCACGATCGAAATCCCGGCCCTGGAAGGTGCCGTCGCCTATCATGTCGAGGTCTCGACCCGGGAAGACTTCAACACACTGCTGCTCGACACCCGGAGCCAACAGCCTTTCATCCAGTTCCAAACCGGCCAGGACGGTACCTACTATCTGCGGGTACGCGGCATTTCCGCCCATTCCCTGGAAGGGCATGACAGCGTGGCCCGTGTCGAGGTACTGGCCCGGCCGCTGCCGCCCCGTCTGTCGCCAACCGCCACCACACTGCCCGCCGGTCTACACACCTTGGCTTGGCAGGACGAGGACCCGGCCCACGACGACAGGCGCCGTTACCGCCTGCAAATCGCCAGCGATGCCGATTTCCGACACGTGCTGCACGATCAGATTCTGAGTCAGCCCCAGTCGGCGCTGCATCTGCATGCCCATCCGCCGCTGACACGCTGGTGGCGGGTGGCCGCCATCGAAAACAACCGCCAAGGTCCCTTCAGTGCACCGGCGCACTTCATGATGCAGAAGCCGGCGCCGATCAACGAGGCGACCCCCCGCCCCGTAGTCAAGACCCGCTCACAAGAGCCCGTGCGCACCGGCAGCGGCGACTTCCTGCTTCTGGGGTACTGACTTCCGTTCCCGACCACTGTGTTCAAGCTGCTGCGGTGCCTCTCCCACCTGTCTCCGTCGATACCGCCTGGGCGACGGGCTCTGTCCGAATGGCTGCTCCTGACCATTGGCCTGGTGCTGATGACGCTGTACTTCAGCCCATGGATGCAACACACGAGCGTCTCACAGCGCATTCCCGATCCGACCAACCGGCACGGGGTCGCCACGCCGATCGACCATCTGAACCTGTTTCTCTACGACATGGCATTGTCGACCGAATCCCGCCCGCCCAGCGGACAGTTGGTCATGGTCGACATCGACGATATCAGCATGCTGCAGATCGGCCGCTGGCCGTGGCCCCGTCCCGTCATTGCCGCCCTGGTCAACCGGATCGCCGAGGCACATCCGGAAGCGCTGGCCATCGACATTCTGTTTGCCGATGTATCACCCTTGACCAGCGACGACCAGGTGCTTCGCACCAGTCTGCAGCGTGCCGCCGAGAATGGCACGCGGATCATTCTGGCGGTCGGCAAGGAAGAAGGCATCAACAACTATCTGCCGCTTTACCCACTGGATCTGATCAGTGCCGGTAATGCCCTGGGTCACGTCACCTTCCATCCGGGGCTGGACGGACTGGTCCGTGGCCTGTATCTGGAAGAAGGCCATCTGCCCGCACTGGCGCTGGCGCTGATCGAACCCACGGCCCGCCCCCGCCGGGCCGATACCCTGAACATGCTGCTGGAGCGGCGCTGGGATGTACGCACCCCGCTGCTGATCGGCCACCTCTCGAACATGCCCGAACGCATCTCGGCCGCAGCCCTGCTGCGCGGCGATGCACCGCTGGCCCGGCTGGCCGGCAAGAAAGTCCTGCTGGGCAGTACCGCCATCGGTTCGGGCGATTTCTTTGTCAGCCCGCTGGTGGGCAAACCCCGTCGGATCGCCGGCCTGGAACTGCATGCCGCCACGGCCGAGGCGCTACTGTCCGACGACATCAAGCGGCCGCTGCAAACCTGGCTTCAGGGCAGTATCGAAATACTACTGGTGGTGCTGACCATGGTGCTGCTGTATCGCACCAACCCGATCCATGGCCTAGTCATCATCAGCGCACTGAATATTCTGCTGCTGCTCGCTTCCTGGGCCGCGTTCAAGTTGGGTTGGTGGTTCCCACCGGGCAGCGTGCTGGCGGCCACTTTCCTGGCGTTTCCGCTGTGGAACTGGCGACGGCTCAGCGCGGCATCGGCCGGACTGCTGGTCCAGGCACGTTCGCTGGAACTGGTGGGCGGTGTTTTCGGCTCGTACCGCCACGCACCAGCCCCCAAGGAACCGATCGCCGCCCAGCTGGCACGGGTTCAGGATGCCACCCTGCAGGTCGGCCGGCTGAACCGATTTCTGGCCGACAGTCTGCAAAGCCTGCCGCATCCGGTCGTAGTGGCCGATCATCAACTGCAGACCCTGCTGTTCAATCAACGCTTTCTCGACGCCTTCGGTGGCCCTCGAAAGACGGGCCCCGACCTCAAGAGCTGTTTCACCAGCATCTTCGGCAACCCACCGGGCAATTTCGAAGATGACCCACGTCGTCTGGCCGGTGAACACCAGGATCTGGACAACCGTCACTGGCGCGTCGATGTCAGCGCCACCGGCGCCAGCCAGGAAGAACGGCGCTGGTTGATCCAGTTCGTCGACCTGACGGCACGTCGTCTGGCCGAGCGGGAACGGGAAGAAATGCTGTCATTCCTGTCCCATGATCTGCGCTCGCCGCAGGCCACCATCCTGGCGATCATCGAACAGCTACGCCATTCCGACAATCGCGAAGAACGCGATGCCGGTCTGGACGAACTGGCGCGCCACTCCCGGCGGGCGCTGGAGCTGACCGACGGTTTTCTGGCCTATACCCGCGCCGATGCCAAACGCTTTCACGCAGCCGAGTACGACCTGAACATGCTGATGACCGAGGTGATCGACCTGGCATGGTTCAGCGCCTCGACCAAGAAAATCAAGCTGTTGCATCACGACACCGACGACGTGGCCTGGGTGGCCTGTGACGCCGACCTGTTGCGTCGAGCGCTGTCCAATCTGCTCGACAACGCCATCCGCCACAGCCCCATCGGTGGCGAAATCCACTTGACGCTGGTGGCCGACGGCGACTGGTATCGGCTGACGGTGCGCGATCAGGGGCCCGGCATCCCGCCCGAAGTCCAATCACTGATCTTCAAGCCCTTCTGGCAATCCAAGGGCAGCGAAACCCAGGGAGAGAAGAGTGCGCACGGCAGCGCCGGCCTCGGCCTTGCGATGGTTGACAAAACCGTCCAGCGCCACAACGGTACTATCCGGGTATTCAATCACCCGGATGGAGGCGCCTGCTTTGAAATCAGCCTTCCGCAAGCACCGCGGGACATATAATGGCCGGCTCGGCCCGCTGCCGTCTTCGGTTTCCGCGTCATGCGCGGAAAGCTCCGGTTTCAGTTTGTGAAGGACGGATGGGCCGCAGACGATGTGCCCGTCCGTACGGCCGGCCAGGTGCTTGAACCGGAATGAGTCACGAAGGCCAAGGCCTCACCGAAAAGGGCTTCGGCTCCCGTCGAGCCTCGCACATCCGCTTCACACGCCGCAACCGCTTTTGCTCCCGGAGAGAGATTGTGGCTTGGAGAAGGAAGCGATGGAACCGCTGCCCCCCCAGAGCTGATCGGTCCGCCCGCTTGTCAGCCCCATCGACTGCCGGCTCGCAGTGGCGCCCGACCAACGAAAAACCTCGTTTTGCGATATTTGACACGGTACCCCCCATCACTTCGTTGATCCGCCACAAATACGCTTCGATCGACAGACTTCACAATACAGGGAAATATATCGTCGTAGGCCGTTCCTCATGACTGGACACCATGCTGCATCGGGCAGTGATTTCTGAGTACCTGCAATAAACATGGCGCTCTTGACCCTCGGACTGAATCACACGACCGCGCCGCTGGCGCTGCGTGAAAAACTCGCTTTCCCAACCGGAGAGGCGATTGGTTCCGCACTGACCGATCTGCGCAACCACATGAAATCACTGGCGCCCGAGGCCGCCATTCTGTCCACCTGCAACCGTACCGAGATCTACTGTAAAACCGACGCCCCAGAAGACGCTGGCCATGCGCTCACCGAGTGGATCGGCAAACACAAAGGCATCGATGATCAGCAGGTGTTGCCGGAACATCTTTATCTGCTGCCCAATCAGGGGGCGGTTCGCCATGCTTTCCGGGTGGCCAGCGGGCTGGATTCGATGGTGCTGGGCGAACCGCAGATTCTCGGCCAAATGAAAGCCGCCGCCCGGGTGGCACAGGACTCCAACATGCTGGGCAGCCATCTGCACCAGCTGTTCCAGCGTTCCTTCTCTGTGGCCAAGGAAGTCCGCACCCAGACCGCCATCGGTGCCCAGTCGGTATCGATGTCTGCCGCCAGCGTGCGACTGGGTGAACAAATCTTTGAACGGCTGGCCGACTGTTCGGTGCTGCTGATCGGTGCCGGCGAAATGATCGAGCTGTGTGCCGCCCACTGGGCGCCGTACCCCAAGCAAATGGTGCTCGCCAACCGCACCATCGAACGCGCCCGCGCACTGGCCGAACGCTTCGGCGCCGGCACGATGGCACTGTCCGAACTACCGCAACAGCTCGACAAATTCGATGTCGTCATTTCGTGTACCGCCAGCTCGCTGCCGATCATCGGTCTGGGGCTGGTCGAACGCGCCGTCCGCCAGCGCCGCCACCGCCCGATGCTGATGATCGACTTGGCCGTGCCCCGCGACATCGAAGACGAAGTATCGCGGCTGGATGACGTATTTCTCTATACGGTCGACGATCTGCGCGAAGTGGTCGATGCTGGCCTCGAAGGTCGCAGGATGGCGGTAGCCGAAGCCGAAATCATCATCGATACCCAAGTCAACGCCTTCATGAACTGGCTGCAGCAGCGCCAGGCCGTGCCTCTGATTCAGGATTTGCATGCCCGCAGTGACCTGGTGCGCCAGACCGAGCTGGCACGTGCCCAGAGGATGCTGGCCCGTGGCGACGACCCAGCGCAAGTGCTGGAGCAGCTGTCAAAGGCGCTGACCCGCAAGTTCCTGCACGGTCCCACCACCCTGCTCAACCGCCACGCCAGTCGGGATGCCGAGCTGACCAATCTCCTGACCCGGCTGTTTCCGGCGCCGCGCAACGATTCGGCCAAAACCAAGCGCTGAGCATCCACCACCGGTGCCCGGCGCCTGCTCGTAGCCGCGATGCGCCTGTGCCATGCGTGCTCATGATCCGGGCAGGCAGCACCCGAGCACATCGGCAGCAAGCGCAGGGCAGCCCTGCTCCGCAGTCCCCTGCCCCGCACCGCCCCCTCCGCTGCAGGCCAAATCCATTCAGCGGGGAGTCACCCGCTGCTCGATCGGATAACCCCGCATCGAACCCAGCGTGCCATAACCCGCCCGCGTCGTTCCCGTCATACAATCGTCGCCCATCATCCCTTCCTGCGTACAATCGGCATAGGCCACGGTGTCGAGTTGCGCCGCAGTCAATGCCCGGACCGGGTCGGCCGTGTTGACGAAAATCCGTACATAAGCATTGCCGGGATTGGAAGCCATACGCGTGCCCCCGTCGTAGCCCCAGTATTGCTCAGTTCCTGCTGGCGCTGGGCAGCGAGTACGGTCACCAGATTCCGCTGGCCACCGTGTTCGAAGCACCCACGCCACGTCGACTCGATGCCTGGCTGAACCAGCACCCCGGCGGGCAGGAAGGCAGACCGGACGAACCGGCCCGGCGCGCTGACCGATCGCTTCGAATCAACTGCACATTGGAGATGTAGAAGCGGAAATCCGCCATCTTGACGGGCCGTGCCGTCGTACCCAGGGTCAGACTCGAAGCGCAGCTCAGCGCGCTCGTACCCGCATAGGCAGCGAACTTCAGCGTGACCTGACCGGCGGCATCCGACTGTTACCGCCCCCGCCACTGCTGTCGCTGCAGGCAGCCAGCGCGACAGAATAGAGTAGATGCTGTCCAACCGTGGACATCTTTGCCAACAGGTGGGTCAACTCTGTTCGGAAGGCGCCAGTACACCACCCCACGACGGCATACGCCGCTTCATCCGCACCGGTGCACTGCCTACCTCGCGGTATAGTAGTCTCGCCCGCAAAAAACTCAAGATCGGGATTGCCCGCAAAGTCATGCCCCCCAGCGCGGTGTTACCAGGAAACCGGGCTAGAATGCTCCACCCCGAGGCAGGCAGCGGCCTGCAGGAAAAGGAAACCGGCGCACGACAACCCCCCATGATGAAAGACGCCCTGCGCGAAAAACTCGATCGGATGCACGATCGGCTGGACGAAGTGAATGCGCGGCTGGCCAGCGAAGACATCGGCAGCGACATCCGGCAGCTGCGCGCCCTCAACCAGGAACACGCCGAGCTGAGCGAGGTACTGGATGCCTATGCCCGCTGGCAACAGGCCGATGCCGATCTGAAAGCCGCGCTGCAGATGCGCCACGAACCGGGCATGCGCGAGTTTGCCGATGAGGAAGCGGCCGACGCCGAACGACGGCTGGCACAGACGATGGCCCGCATCGAGGAGCTGCTACTGCCACGTGCCCCGGACG
Source organism: Lautropia sp. (assembly GCA_030530775.1). Taxonomy (GTDB): domain Bacteria; phylum Pseudomonadota; class Gammaproteobacteria; order Burkholderiales; family Burkholderiaceae_E; genus Lautropia. The sequence goes on from JAUMUG010000007.1 coordinate 86,064, forward strand.
ATGCCCGCAACGCCATTCTGGAAATCCGCGCCGGTACCGGCGGAGACGAAAGCGCCCTGTTCAGCGGCGATCTGCTGCGCATGTACTTGCGCTACGCCGAACGACGCGGCTGGCAGACGGAAATCCTGTCGGCCAACGAATCCGAACTGGGCGGCTACCGCGAAGTGATCGTGCAGATCAGCGGTCGACAGGTCTTTGGCCGCCTGCGCTTCGAGTCCGGCGCGCATCGGGTGCAGCGCGTGCCCGTCACCGAATCCCAGGGCCGTATCCACACCTCGGCGTGCACGGTCGCAGTCATGGCCAAAGCCGAACCGACCGGCGACATCGACATCCATCCGGACGATCTGCGCATCGATGTGTTCCGTGCCTCCGGCGCCGGCGGCCAACACGTCAACAGGACCGAATCGGCAGTGCGCATCACCCACCTGCCCACCGGCACCGTGGCCGAATGCCAGGATGACCGTTCCCAGCACCGCAACCGTGAAAAAGCGATGACCGTGCTGCTGACGCGACTGCGCGACGCTCAGGCGCAGGCTCGGCACGCCGAAACATCGGCCCAGCGCAAGAGCCTGGTCGGCTCGGGTGACCGTTCCGAGCGCATACGCACCTACAATTTTCCGCAAGGCCGGCTCACCGATCACCGAATCAATCTGACGCTCTATAAACTGCAGTCGATCATGGACGGCGACCTCGACGAGCTGACCGATGCCCTGATCAAAGCCAGGATCGCCGAACAGCAGGCAGAACAGGAAGCGACGGGCTGAATCCTCAGAACGCCAGCACGACACCGCCCATCAGCAACAGCATCGTCGTCATCAGTATCAGCACGCCGAACATGACACGTTGCCAGCTGCGCAATGCCGGCCAGGCATCGTCAAAACGCAGGAGGGACACGCCGCTGCCCAGCTCCACCAGGCCGGCAGCCGCTGCCATCAGAGGCATGGCACATCCGATCATGTCCCAGGGGCTGACCGCCGAACGATCCGTCGACACCAGCCAGGCCAGGGCCAGAGCACCGATCACCCCACCGATCACCAGCTCGATGGCGCCACGGGCACGAATCTGCCGCTGCTCCGACTGATCGGGCGAGGCTTTCATCAAATGCTGGTGCGGGTGCAGAGAGCTCCGTTCCATGGACTGATCTCCGTATCATCTGTCGTCGTGCGGTCATGATGCGCTTTCAAGCACTATCCACCGGCCTGCCCCAGACCGCACCAGAGGCCCGACAGACGGAACGGTCCTTCTCCCCAGTGGCTCGGGACCCAGTCATCCCGAACCGTGTGTAAGCAGCCATCAGCGCCCGTTCCAGGTCGGTACGTGGAACACGGTGCCGGCACGACGCCATGCCGAGGAAGTGCCAAAGCTGTTGCCGGTGCCGTAGCCCAGATACCAGCCATTGCTGACACGATAGAACTCACGCACCGGCTGGCTGCCACTCTGAGCGCTCTTCAGCACATGAAACACGACATGCTCACGGGTCCAGCCCCTGCCCAGAGACGGGTTGATGCTGATCAGGTAACGTGCCGTACCGTCGGCAGCACGGGCTCGATAGCGATAAGCCGGCACCGTGTTGGCCTGCGGACTGGCATAGGCATAGAACGCCAGTTCCTGACGGGTCCATTCCGAATGTAACGAGGAATCGGCACTGAAGACATAACGCATGTCACCGTCACCGCCCGGAGCCACATAGCGGTAGACCCGCACCAGATTCGCGGCCCGCAACGCAGCATCTTCATCTGGCTGCACATAAGCACGGAACAGCGCACGCGAAGAGGTGTTGCCAGCATTGTCGACCGCTTCGAGTGTGTAAGTGTACTGACCTGCTCCCAGGCCGGTATCCACATGACGCTCGGTTTGCAACAGATTCGGCGTCAGCAGGATCGGGCCACGCCACAGGCGGTAACCGGCCAGACCCGACCCGCCCTCGTCGGTGGACTTGTCCCACGTGACGGTGATCGTACCGGCGGGCGTCGCCTCGGCACGCAGATTGCCCGGCACCGACGGCGCCGTGGTGTCGTTCACCACCGTCATCTGCCGGGCGCGGCTGGCCGGCACATAGAAGCCCCGGTTTGGCGCCAGACGCCAGGCCCCCCCGCCCGCCGAAGCGCCGTCGACGACGTAATTCGTATAGGTTCCGCCCCGATACTGGCGGTACTCATGGACGTTGAGTCGGTTGTCACCACCGCTCTGGTAGGCATAGAACACGATGCCACCCCGCGTCCAGCCATTCTCGTTGAGGTTGGCACTGGTCGAGTACATGTAGCGTGTCTTGCCGGCTTCGGTGGCCGTGTAGCGATAGACTGGCACGGTGTTGTTCTTCTGGCTGCCATAGGCCAGGAAGGCTTCACCCCGACGTGTCCATTCGCCGCCCAGCCCCGGATCGACGCTGTATCGATAGCGCAGCCCATCCGCCGCGACATAACGGTAGACCTGGACGATGTCCGGATCGGAGCCGACGGCCTGCTCGATGTTGACACGCACCATTTTGGCCACCGATGGGGTGCCGGCCTGGTTCAGTACGAACACCATGTAATAGCCTGGAGGCGTCTCGAAGCCGTTGCTCGGCAGCTGGGCGACCAGACGATTGCCTTCGCGACGGAACTCCAGCTCGAGAAAGCGCTGGTTCATGTCGAAGGAGTGCGTGACCGAGCCGGTCGCCACCAGTGTCACCCGCTGAATCGAGGAGGCATCACTGGATTCGAGCACCAGCGTGCCGCCCGGCTGGACCACGGTCGGTGCCGAATCGATGACTGGTCGCGTGGCCGGCGTGCCGTCACGGTTGTACAGATAGGGCGGATAGTAGATTTCGGCGTTCAGATTGGTCTCTGGACCGCCCGCCCCCCCACCTCCACTGAACAGGGTGCCATCCGGCAGCAGGATCGAGGTCGAATGGTAGAGCCGCATCCGCTGCTGGGCGGGACCTTTCGTCCAGACCCCGGTCTTCGGATCCCACAGCTCGATCCGATAGATCGGGTTGCGCGCCGTGGCACGCTTGAAATCGAAGAATTCGGCACCGCCGGTGATGGCGACCGTACCATCGGCCAGCACCGTGCTGTTGTGCCACATCCGGGTATTGCTCATCTTGCCGGCGTCGGTCACCACCGGCTGATCCGAATTGATGTCGATGATGGCGGCACCGCTGCCGGACGCCTCGGTCATCAAAATACGGCCGGGTTGAAACATCACGGCCGAGCCTTCCCAGTGGGACTTGTAGTTCAGCACACCCACGTCACGGCGGCTTCCCTTGCCACTCACATCCATCCGATACATCTTCGTGGCGGAGAAACCGAAAATTTTTCCATCCGGCGCCACCCAGTTGCGTGGATACTCGTGATAGATATCCTGGGAATCGATGCCGTCGAGCAGCACCGTGCTGCCATCGTTGCGCCGGATCTCAGGATGCTTCTCACCTCCCAGGCCGCCCTGCACGTAAACCTCGCCATCCGGCAACATGGTGGCGGTGGCATACCAGCGCGGCATCTTCAGCTTGGCACCCTTTTCGATGGTGTTACTGCCGAAACGGAAGATGGTGGTGTCGTTGTTGGGCTGGTTGGTGCTGCGGCCACGAGCATCGCTGAAGATATCGCCGCCCGCGATGAACAGATCACCAGTCAATGGGAGCACGACCTGTGCTGAACAGAAGATATCGACTTCGGTGGTGTTGGGCAGCAACAGGTGGGCGTCGTCACCGCCGCCCACGTTCGGATCCCAAAGGTCGTAGAAAAACTTGCCACCCTGCTGGCCATTGGACAGCGAGCCATAAGTCATCACCCGGCCATCGGGCATGACGATGGCGTGAATGGGAATGAAAGGCCATTTGAGCAGTGGCCCCCAGACCCCCTGAACGGCTGCCTGGGGAGCGGTCGGCAGATTCTTACGGTTGACGATCGATTCGCTCAGCCCATCGGTTGACACCGGCACTCCGTCGAAAGCCTGTTGAGCACCGAAATCGATACCGGCATTGGGCGGCGGGATCTCATCGGGACCGTCCCGGAACAGCTCCCCGGTATCGCCCACTGCTGCGGTCACAGCATTGCCATGGATATCGGCACTGCCCCCGCCACATGCGGAAAGTGTCAGCAGAGCTGCCAGAGTGGATACCGTCATGGCCCGCCGGCGCAGGGGGGCGGGCACAGCGAGGGACGGGAAGGATCGGAGCACGATAGGTTCCTGTGAAAGCTGTCGGAAACGCCGATCTTCCGGTGAGACGACTGTTTTTACAGCGAAAATGATCACACTTCCGACCGGCAGCACCGCACGATTTCCCTGGCCATGTGCACAAAACACTGCACGGGAAGCTCGAGATCGGGAAGAGGACTCGGGTTGAGATGCTGGCGTGGTGTGGGACCAGGGCCGGCGTCGTCGGGCTTCGGGTCGGCCTCCATGCAGGAGCAGATGCCGGTATCGATACCGTATGGGCCTGGTGTAGGCGTCTTCTGCTACAGTGCCGCAGTTCCCAGGAGCTTGAAATCGATGCCGCCCACTGACATCTCCCCGCTGCGGTCGGATCCCAAGCCGGAATCCAGCGAGAATCAGCCGACCGCAGAGCAACCCTCGCCTCCGGCCGCTGTGAGCGAGCGCGCCGCGGCGCCCGAGCCCGCCGGTGGTACGACCACATCCGCAGGTGCTGCTTTGGCCGTAGACCTGCCGAATCCGCACGCCGACTATGCCCACCTGCTGCGTGAAAGCAAGCTGCCACGCGCCGAGGCCCGGCGACTGATGAGCATGGCCAGTGGCAGAGGACAGACCTGGCTGATCGCCCATGAGGGTGATGTGCCGGACACAGCCTGTGTGGCACGCTTTCTGACACTGGCCGAACGTCGATCAGCCGGCGAGCCGCTGGCCTATCTGCTGGGAGAGCAGGAGTTCTTTGGCCGCCCCTTCCGCGTCTCACCCGAAGTGCTGATTCCCCGGTCGGATACCGAAACCCTGATCGAGGTGGCGTTGGAACGGGTGAACGCATGCGCACGCCCGGGCGATCGATCGTCTGCACGACACGTGATAGGCGAAGCCCATCGATACACCGCACGCCCGGAGCAGAGGCCGTCATCCCCTACCATGAAGCCCGCCGGAGCAGCTGGTCCGGCAGCTCCCGTTGATCCGATCGATCCGGTTGCTGCGTCAACAGACGGTTTGAACGCGCGCAAGCTGCGCATACTGGATCTGGGCACCGGCAGCGGCATCATCGCCATCACGCTGGCCCTGGAGGTGCCAGGCGCGGAGGTACATGCCTTGGAGCGCTCCGACGGCGCGTTGGCAGTGGCCAGGCAAAACGCATCCTCACTGGGAGCAAGCATCGAATGGCATCGAGGCAGCTGGTGGGAAGCACTGGCTTCTGCCGTCGAAACGGCAGAAAAGTCCGTACACGAAGGCGAACCCGGAACGATGCGGAATCGAGCCCGTCCCCCAAGACGCCCCACCCGAAACCAGAACCGGGGTTCGTGTCAGAGTCGAAATCAGTGTCATGATCGGCAGCATGGCCTGGCCTGCGGAAGGCAGCATGACAAACGGCTCCTGTTCGATCTGATCGTCTCGAACCCCCCCTATATCGCGGCTGGCGATGCCCACTTGAATCAGGGCGATTTGCGCTTCGAGCCATTGCAGGCGCTAGCGGCCGGTATGGATGGGCTGGATGATCTGCGTACCATCGTGGCCGGCGCGCCCGACTGGCTGACCAATGGCGGCTGGCTATTGCTTGAACACGGCTACGACCAGGAGAACGCTGCACGGGAACTGCTGCATGCAGCCGGCTTCGTCGGGATCTTCACCCGGTGTGATCTGGCCGGCCAGCCGCGTGTCAGCGGCGGGCAATGGCTGGCAAAAATCCCGGAACGGCAACATCTGGATCGCGGGTACGGCGACGGCGACGACTGAAAAGACAGCGCGCGGTCTTTTCCCGATTCACTGCCCTTCATCGGAGTTCCATGGGAGGCGCGTCGACAAGGCACATTTCCCTAAACCTCGGGATCGGTCTACCATTGCCGGAATTTTCCGATTGTTTGAGTGCAGGTCACCATGGACGTTCAAGAATTCATCCGAAATGTCGTCAACGAACACCCGGTCGTGTTGTTTATGAAAGGCACGGGCCAGTTCCCGCAGTGCGGTTTCTCCGGCAAGGCCATCCAGATTCTGAAAGAAGCCGGTGTCAAGCAACTGGTGACCATCAATGTGCTGGAAGACGCCGAGGTGCGCCAGGGTATCAAGGATTACACCAACTGGCCGACCATTCCCCAACTGTTCATCAACGGCGAATTCATCGGTGGCTGCGACATCATGGACGAGATGCTCGGCTCGGGCGATCTGCAGCAGCTGATTCCAGAAGGCGCCCGCTCGGCCTGACCTTCGAATACCACGGCTTCGGCCATATCCACACAGAAACTGTCCAGGAAGCAGGAGCGGCGTTTCTGCACCGAGCAATGCTGCGACACTGTTCGGCGCAGGCAGGCGCCGGCAAGCCGGGTTCGTGCCCAGCCCACCCCCTGATGGTTCGAGCCAGATATATTGCAGAACAAAGAACGACCTCGACTCAGCCGTTCAGACCGCTCTGCTCGTCCACCCCCAGATGGATGTTCATCGATTGCACGGCGCCGCCGCTGGCTCCTTTTCCCAGGTTGTCGAGCCGTGCCATCAACAGCGCATTGGTGTCGTTGCCAAACACGAACAGATCGACACGGTTGCTGTCGTTGCTGCCCTGCACATCGAAGAAACCACCTTCGACGTCGGCATCGAGCGGATGGACCCGAACGAAAGCTTCGCCGGCATAGCGTTCGGCCAGTGCCTGCTGGACGGTGGCACGGGTAGTGCCCGGTGCCATCCGTGACAGTTCCAACGGCAGGCTGACGGCCAGCCCTTTGTAGAAAGGTCCCACCACCGGCATGAAGCCAGGCTGCCGCGACAGCCGGGCATAATGACACATTTCCGGCAAATGCTTGTGCTGCATGCCCAACGCATAAGGACGCGGTGCCTGCAGCACGCCGGCCGTGTCGCTCCGATACTGCTCGATCATCTTTTTGCCACCGCCGGAATACCCGGTCAGAGAAGTGACGGCCAACGGGCTGCCTTCCGGCAGCAGCCCGGCGTCGACCAAGGGCCGCAACGCCAGGATCAGCGCACTGGCGTGGCAGCCGGGATTGGCGATGCGCTTGCTGTTGCGGATGTGCTCGCGTTGCTCCGGTGCCAGTTCCGGCAGGCCGTAGACCCAGGCCGGATCGACCCGGTGCGCAGTGCTGGTGTCGATGACGCAGGTGGCGGGATTCTCGACCAGCGCGACAGACTCGCGGGCGGCGGCATCGGGCAGACACAGAAAAGCCACATCGGCCGCATTCAGCAGACGGGCACGTTCGACCGGATCCTTGCGCAGCTCGGGATCGATCCGAAGCACCGAGATATCCGGACGACGCTGCAGATATTCGTGAATCTGCAGACCGGTGGTGCCTTCCTGCCCATCGACAAAAACCTTGTAAACCATGATGTGTTTCGCCTGCTCTGACTACTGATTGGAGGGTGCTGTTCCCGGTGTGCCATGGCCTGTTCACGCGATGCGATGGAAATGTGTGGACAGGACTGGGAGCCTGGGTCGGGGAAAAGATCGCGGGTTGCAAACCGACGTCGATGGCACCTTGAACCCACTTGCTGTCCATGACCCGCGCCAATGAAACAGCCCACCGGCACAAAGGCACCAGGCCGGAGCATTTTTTCACCTCGGTTTCAGCTTGGCAATGACAGCGGCCTGGAGCTCGGGAGGATTTTCGTCGAAGATCATCCGAAAAAGTGCCTCGCGCCATGTACCGTACTCAGGCAAGCGACAAGGGGACGGATACCGTACTCGAATGTTTTGTCCACCGCCCCAGCCGTGCCCTGTCACAGTGATCTCACCGGATTTGCATGGCGCCAGCACAGCCTGCACACTACCAGTTTCCGTCCTCTTTCGTGTGCATTCGATGAATCGTCGTCTGATCATTGCGATCACCGGAGCCAGCGGCGCCGTGCTGGGCATCCGGCTTCTGGCCTACTTGCGCCAACAGCCGGGCATCGAAACGCATCTGATGGTCTCGTCGGCTGGCTGGCAGACGATCGCTGCCGAACTGGGTCTGAACCGCGCGTCCGTCGAAGCGCTGGCAGATCGTGTACATCCGATCAAGGATGTCGGTGCCTGCATCGCCTCCGGCTCCTTTGCCACCGATGGCATGATCGTGGCCCCCTGCTCGATGCGCACGCTGGCAGCCGTCGCCCATGGCTTGTCGGACAATCTGATCACACGGGCAGCCGATGTGGTCCTGAAGGAACGCCGTCGGCTGGTACTCGTGACGCGTGAAACGCCACTGAATCTGGCCCATCTGCACAACATGACACGGGTGACCGAAATGGGCGGCATCATCTACCCACCGGTGCCGGCTTTCTATCAGCGTCCAGCCGATATCGACACGATGGTGGACCATATGGCGGGCCGGCTGCTGGATCTGTTCCAGATTCCGCAACGGCTGAGCCCGCCCTGGCAGCCACGCTGACACCTGCACTCGCGATACAGGGCGGCAGGTGTGCGTCTTGGTGTTTTGGGCCACGGGATCTCTTGCTTTTACCCCCGATTGCCCTCAGATACTGCCCATCAGCAAGTTCAAAAGTCTGCCGGGTTCCGCCGGTGTACCCCCCTCGTTCACGAAGGACGGCCTGACGCCTCCCCGGCGACGATCTCCACTTCGCATTCACGCACCGGCTTCCAAAGCGTGGCTCCTGGCACCGTTGCGACACGGTCACGCTATCATTGGCACGTCATTCGAGGAGGACTGTTCGTGAGACTGTTTCTTGGCTGGGCCATCAACGCAGCCGCCATTTTCTTCCTGCCCTACATCCTGGATGCGGTCGAGCTCAAGAGCTTTGGCACTGCCCTGCTGGTGGCGCTGATCATCGCGCTGCTCAATACCTTCATCCGGCCGGTCCTGTTCATTCTCACCCTGCCGATCAATGTGCTGACGCTGGGTCTGTTCACACTGATCCTGAACGGACTGATGTTCTGGGTCACGTCGCGCCTGGTGGATGGCTTCACCATCACCGGCTTCTGGTGGGCCGTGCTGGCAGCATTGATCTACAGCATCGTCAGCAGCCTGATCAGCATGGTGTTGCTCGAAGGCGAGCAACGCTCGGACGATCGCGGCTCGGGTACGATCAGTCGCCAGTGAAGCAAATCACCAAGACGTGCTTCATCCGTCCGGCACCGCTTCCGTGACGACTTCCGGGCCGACGCCACGAATGCATCGCAAACCCATTGACCGGAAGCCGCTTCACCGAAAGGACGGATGAGCGATCAACGCAAAGTGCCCAGCGCCATCGTCCAGTAGGAACGATAGCGGCTCCGTTCATTGCCAGGCACCACCGCCAGGCCGATATCCTCGATGTCGCCCCGCATCATTGCCCGACAATGCGAAGGACTGTCGATCCACGCCTGGATCGCCTCGTCCAGGGTTCTGAAACCGGCTGCAATATTTTCATCGGCCTTGCTCCACGGATAGCCGACGATGTCGAAACGATCCCAGACCAGCTCGCCGCTCTCCCAGGCATGATCGAAACGGTTGCTCTCACGCATCCACTCGGACTCCAACAGCGCCGCATAAGCCACACGCGCATCCCAGCGCAATGCGGGCGCCGCCTCCATCCGTTCCGATCCACAGAAACGCCCCTGTGCCCGCACCTGATTCACCTTGCGGACCACTTCTTCGGCCAGATCATGAAAGCGTCCGGCGTCATCGCCCTGGGCGTCGCTCACGGGCACGAAACCAAGCTTGGTTTGGAGGGCATCTTTGGCATGCGCCCCGGGTGGCATACCATGCAAAGCCTGATACTCGGCGCGGATGGCGGCGGCATTGCCGTCACCCAGTGCGGGGTCCAGGGCGGAAGAATGTCCACTGCCACCGGCACAACCTGCCAGTAAGACAGCAGCCAGACTCATGGCACTCCCACGTTGTAGCAACCGGACCAGGAATTCTTTGCCTATCATCATCAGCCCCATCATGATCATTGCGCAGGGCCGCCATTGTCATTTGACAACGAAAGTGTGCCGAATATACAACAGATGAATGGTTGGCACGTTCTGCGCCGACGGTCAGAAAACGACTGGAAAGATCAGCCGATCAACAAGGGAAAAATTGGCTTTTTCCACTTTTCCCGCCCCCACCCGGTGATCGATCTCGTCGGACTCGTGACGGATTCGGCGATGGCCCGAAACCGGGCGCATCCGACGCTCACACGCGACCGATTTCGGCAGCGCGATCCGCATCCTTGTCTTCGGCGGCCTCGATGAGATGGGGATCGAACAGCATGTCCTCGTACGCAATGAAACGGCCGCCCTTGATCAATCGATAGAGCAGCCAGATGCCCAAGAAGACCGGCAGACCGATGTAGGTAGCGACCACGTCGCCCCAGTCGATGGTTTCTTCCATGAAAGCCTGATAGTTTTGACCCAGCGTGATGGTCAGGCAGAGCACAAAGGCGAACACCGGGCCGAAGGGGAAGAAGGAGGTCCGGTACGGCAGGGCATCGAGGCTGTAGCCCTGCTTCAGATAGCCCTTGCGGAAGCGATAGTGGCTGACTGCAATGCCCAGCCAGGCAATGAAGCCGGTCATACCCGAGAGGTTCAGCAACCAGATATAGATGACCTCGGCACTGGCCAGGTAACTGGCAAAACACAGACCCGCCACCACCGTGGTGGCCAGCAGTGCATAGACCGGAACCCCCGACGGAGACACTCTCGCAAAAAGTTTGGGTGCCATGCCTTGGGTAGCCAAGGTATAGAGCATCCGGGTCGAAGCGTACATGCCCGAGTTGCCGGCCGACAACACGGAGGTCAGCACCACGGCATTCATGACGGCAGCGGCCGACAGCAGGCCGGCCCGCTCGAACACCAGCGCAAAGGGACTGACGGCGATATCACCGACCTCGTTACGCAGCAGGCGTGGATCGGTGTAGGGAATCAGCAGGCTGATGACCAGGATGGCCAGGATATAGAACAGCAGAATCCGCCAAAAGACCTGGCGCACGGCTCGGGGAATGTTACGTCCCGGGTCCTTCGATTCGCCGGCGGCAATGCCGATCAGCTCGGTACCCTGGAAGGAGAAGCCGACGATCATCGCCACACCGATCAGCGCAGAGAATCCACCCACGAAAGGCGCCTCCCCGACCGTCCAGTTGCCGAGATTCTCGGAGAAGCTCATCGCCCGCTCGGTGCCATGCAAGATGCCAAAAATCATCATGATGCCAACGACGATGAAGACGATCACCGTGGTGACTTTGATGGCAGCAAACCAGTATTCGGCCTCACCGAAGCCTTTGACCGAGATGACGTTCAGACAGAACATCATCGCCAGAAAGATGGCGCTCCAGAGGATGCCGGGCACCTCGGGGAACCAATAGCCCATCACCAGCTGCGCCGCCACCAGGTCGACTGCGATGGTGATCGCCCAGTTGTACCAGTAGTTCCAGCCGAGTGCGAAGCCGAAACCGGGATCGACATAGCGGCTGCCATAGGTGGCGAAGGAACCGGAAACCGGCATGTAGGCGGCCAGTTCACCCAGGCTGGTCATCAGAAAATAGACCATCAACCCGACCAGGCCATAGGCCAGCAAAGCTCCGCCCGGCCCTGCCTGGGAAATGGTGGCGCCGGAAGCGACGAACAGACCAGTACCAATGGAACCGCCGATGGCGATCATCGACAGATGACGGGCTTTCAGGGCACGGCGCAGCCCTTCTCTGGCGTGTTCGGACAAGGGTTCAGCTGGTGCGCTCATGGTAACGGATCGATAACGTTGTTGTTCATGGTGATCCGATGAACCAACGGCCAGAGACCGCACCAAGGCATCAAACAGCAAGATGCGCACGAATGCATCGTGCGCCGCACGGGAAGGTCGGCACGCCATCACTCATCGGCCAAGTGCAAACTGCCTGGTTTCACGCGACGAGTGACGCAACCGGAACAATCGGGTCGGCGTATTTCCCCCTGAAGGTCTGGTTTCAGGGCCCCGTACTGACCTGCGCCGAGGTTCAGCCAGCGCCACAGCCGACCAATACAGAAAACTGGTGCCGCTTGTCGGATTCGAACTGACGACCTACCGCTTACAAGGCGGTTGCTCTACCAACTGAGCTAAAGCGGCGATGAAACGATGGCATCTGCATGCGGCAGCGATTCTAGCAGGCAAACAGCCTGTGCGACCGCAGAAAAGCCGAAATTCACTTGACCCGGACCAGACGCGGTTTGCTCGTACCCCCTGAAGGAGGCGTGTCGTCCGGCCCCGATCCGTCGGCGCCATTCTGCCCGGACGGGCCCTTGCCCGTCGCCGGCTTCGGCCGAACGGCCTTCGATGCCCCCTTGGCGGCGGGCGATGGTGTCGGCGCGGCCACAGTGGGAGAGGCCGACGACGACGCCGGTTCGGATGAGCTTGGCGCCGACGGTGCGGGCTCGGCCACCTTCAGCGCCGGCTTGCGCGCAGGAGCACGATTGAAAGCCAGCACTTCGCCCCCTCCGGTAGCGGGTGGTTCCGATGGCGGGTTCGACGCACCGTCGGTCGTCACAGGCAGCTCACTGTTCTCATCATCCAAAGCGCCGTCATCGGCCCCATCGAGTGAAGGACTGAAAGCCATGCCGGAACCGGTTTCACGCGCATAGATGGCCAACACATTGCCGACCGGCACCGAGACGTACTCGGGCACCCCATTGAAGCGGGCCTGGAATTCGATCAGATCGTTGCCGAGTTGGGCGGCATGAGTGGCCAACGGCGAGATGTTCAGCACGATCTCACCATTGCGCACGTGCTGCACCGGCACCCGCGTCCTGCCATCCACCTTGACCGCCAGATACGGCGTATAAGCATTGTCGCAGCACCATTCGTAGATGGCACGGATCATGTAGGGCTTGGTCGAGGTTTCAGCCATGGGCGAGACTCCGGGATAAAGAAAATAAAGTCGTTCGGCTGGCGGCCGGAGACAACCCGGCGAAGCATGACGACGCCCGTCGAAGTTCAGTGCACCGGGTCAGAAGCACGAGCAGGCCATGCGGTATCTGCAGACAATGTGTCAAGCGCCCGCCCGATCATTGTACTTGTCTGCAGCACAGGCCAACGCCCGCAAGGGCGACAGGCGTCGTGGCGCCTGTCCGTGCGTGGTCCAACCCGGCCACGAGAAACACCAGCGGCAAAACATTCAGCACGCCCCATCAGCGCAGCGAGCGGCTTCGACCCGGGGACGCTCAGCGGCGCATGACCTTCTCGGAAGGCGTCAGCGCCTCGATGTAGGCCGGTCGTGAGAAAATCCGCTCGGCGTATTTCATCAACGGGGCCGCGGTCTTCGGCATATCGATCGAGTAATGGTCCAGACGCCAGAGCAGCGGTGCCATCGCCACGTCCAGCATCGAGAATTCTTCGCCCAGCATGAAGCGGTTCTTGACGAAAATCGGTGTCAGCTGCGTCAGCCGCTCACGGATCTGGGCACGAGCCCGATCCATCGTCTTGGCCGTTTCCTTGTCATGATCCCGACGCTCGAGCGTCTGGACATGCACGAACAATTCCCGCTCGAAGTTGAACAGGAACAGACGGGTACGGGCACGCATCACCGGATCGGCCGGCATCAACTGCGGATGAGGGAAACGCTCATCGATGTACTCGTTGATGATGTTCGATTCGTACAGGATCAGATCCCGCTCCACCAGCACCGGCACCTGACCATAGGGGTTCATGATCGAGATGTCTTCGGGCTTGTTGTACAGGTCCACGTCCCGGATCTCGAAATCCATGCCTTTTTCGAACAGCACGAAACGACAACGCTGGCTGAACGGGCAAGTCGTTCCGGAATAGAGCACCATCATCGGCGTAGTCTCCTGAAGACACGAGATGAACCCAGGGCGGTTCATCGCAAAAAAGCCATCGAAGCCCGCCACGAGCGGAACATGCCCATCCCGCACGCCGTGCGGTGTGCATCACCCTCCAGGCAGAGCCACACGAAAAATCAGGCCGGACGGGGTGCCGGCCTGCGGTCGGACCAAACTCCGCCGCGCATCCCTCGGGGCGTGCGACGGCAGGACTGGCCAGCAAGATATCACGTGTGCGCAGGAATTGCCTGCTTATTTGACATACTTCCAGTACTCGCGGTTCAACCAACGTGCCGACAGGATCAGGATCGCCAGGAACAACAGCACCCAGATGCCCAGGCTGCTGCGGGTCGAAGCCGTCGGGTCCCCCATGTAGTTCAGGAAGGCTACCAGATTGGCCACCTTGTCATCATATTCGGCCTGCGTCATCGTGCCGCCGACCGGCTTGTCCAGATGCATCGAAGTGGTTTCGTGGTGGTTGTCACCCGTGAGCTGCTCGACATTCTCGGTCCGGTTGCCATGCTCGTCGAAGATGACGGTGGTCTTGGTCCAGCCGGTGATCTCGCCGCTTTCATCATCCGTGACCGGAGCGACCGCTTCCTCGGTGGCGCCACGGTTACCCTGCCACTGGCCCAGAATGTGCGGCATGCCGACGTTGGGGAAGATGGAATTGTTCCAGCCGGTCGGACGGGAAGCATCCCGGTAGAAGCTGCGGAAGAAAGTGTACAGCCAGTCTGCCCCCGTGCCATCGTGGGACGAGCGGGCACGCGCGATCACGGACAGGTCCGGCGGCGCCGCACCGAACCAGACCTTGGCATCGTCCGGCCGCATGGCCACGTCCATCGTATCGCCGACCCGTCCACCGGTGAACACCAGGCTGCCGAGGATCTGTTCATCCGTCAGGCCGATGTCCTGCAGACGGTTGAAACGATATGAGGACGCACTGTGACAGCTCAGACAGTAATTGACGAAGGTCCGGGCGCCATCCTGCAGAGCAGGCAGGTCGGACATCTTTTCGGTGGGGAAGGAGTCGAGCGCCACCGATTCACTGGCAGCCATTGTCGGGGTTGCCATCGCACAGACGACGGCGGTAGCCACGACCCCGAAGCTGCGACGAAGAGTAACTGAAATGTTCATGCTGTTCTCGCTGCTCAGGTTGGTTGTCAATGAGGCTTGTAGTTCACACGCTCGGGGGGCTGCTTGAAACTGCCAGCCTTGGTCCACCAGGGCATGAACAGGAAAAAGCCGAAGTACAGCAGCGTGCAGAGTTGCGACAGACGCTCGGCCGTCGGTGACGGGGGCTGCACACCGTAATAGCCCAGCACCAGGAAGATCACCACGAACACGACGTAGAACGCCTTGTGCCATTGCGGACGATAGCGGATCGACTTGACCGGGCTCTGGTCGATCCAGGGCAAGGCAAAGAAGATCAGCGTGGACGCCCCCATGGCGACCACCCCCCAGAATTTGGCGTCGAGGACGAAGAAGCCGACGCACATGCCAAGGATGACGACTGCACCGATCAGTTTGGCCATCGGATAACGGGCCGACTTCAGGATGAAGGCCAGCAGCACCAGCAGGAAGGGCAACATACCGTAGACGAGGAACTCCTCGGTCGTCGCCCGCAGGATCGAATAGAAGGGCGTGAAGTACCAAACCGGCGCAATGTGCGGCGGGGTCTTCATCGGATCGGCCGGGATGAAGTTGTTGTATTCGAGGAAATACCCCCCCATTTCCGGCGCGAAGAAGATCACGGCCGAGAAGAGGAACAGGAAGATGGCCACCCCATAGATATCGTGCACGGTGTAGTAAGGATGGAACGGAACACCATCCAGCGGATTGCCGTCGGCACCTTTCTTCTCCTTGATCTCGATGCCGTCCGGGTTGTTCGAGCCGACCTCGTGCAGCGCGATGATGTGCGCGGCCACCAGACCCAACAGAACCAGCGGAATAGCGATCACGTGGAACGAGAAGAAGCGGTTGAGCGTCGCATCACCCACCACATAGTCGCCACGAATCCACAGCGACAGGTCGGGGCCGATCAGTGGAATGGCCGAGAACAGGTTGACGATCACTTGCGCGCCCCAGTAGGACATCTGGCCCCATGGGAGCAGATAACCGAAGAAAGCCTCGCCCATCAGCGTCAGGAAGATCAGGCAGCCGAAAATCCAGACCAGCTCGCGCGGCTTGCGGTAGGAGCCATAGAGCAGACCACGGAACATGTGGAGATACACCACGATGAAGAAGGCCGAGGCACCGGTGGAGTGCATGTAGCGCACCAGCCAGCCCCAGGGCACGTCGCGCATGATGTATTCGACCGACGCGAAAGCCTTTTCGGCGTCGGGTTTGTAGTGCATCACCAGAAAGATGCCGGTGACGATCTGGATCACCAGCACCAACGTTGCCAGTGAGCCGAAGATGTACCACCAATTGAAGTTCTTGGGTGCGTAGTACTCGGCTACGTCACGCTTCCAGAGCACTGACGCGGGAAAGCGGTGGTCTATCCACCCGAGCAGACCCGTCGTGTCCACCTTTTTTTCTGCTGCCATGACCTATCCTGCTGATATCGATTCGGGTTCTTTGGCGGAAGCGCCCCGTCTCCCAGGGCACTTCCACGTGCAAACGTCCTGCCCGCCGACCGGTTTTTCCGATCAGGCCGGGTTGTCCTCGTCGGCACCGATCACCAGCGTGGTGTCCGACAGATACATATGGGGAGGGACGTCGAGATTGGCATTGGCCGGCTTGTTCTTGAAAACCCGGCCCGCCATGTCGAAGGTGGAGCCATGACAGGGGCACAGGAAACCACCCGCCCAGTTGTCGGGCAGAGACGGCTGTGCGCCAGGGGCGAACTTCTCGCTGGGTGAACAGCCCAGATGTGAGCAGATGCCAACCACGACCAGGTATTCGGGCTTGATCGAACGGTGCTGGTTCTTGGCGTAAGGCGGCGTCTCCAGCTGGTAATACGCTTCGGAGTCCGGATCCAACACCTGGGACTGCGTCTGCTTCAGCGATTCGAGCATGGCGGGTGTACGGCGAATCAGCCATACGGGATTGCCACGCCATTCGACACGACGTATTTCACCCGGCGCCATGCCGGAAATGTCCGCTTCCACAGGAGCGCCCGCAGCCCTGGCACGCTCGGACGGCTGAAAAGTACTCACCAGTGGAATGGCTACACCGGCAGCCCCCGCACAGCCGAGCACACAGGTGGACACCAACGCGGCACGACGAGATGGATCCAGATTGATCTTCGGTAGCGTCTCGGCCATCAGAAAGACTTCTCCTCGAACAAGGTTCAGAGTGCGAAAATACAGGTTCCGCAAGTATAGACCTGCCACCTGCGGGGTCACCTTGACCAAAATCAGAAAAGACGCGCCCCTGAACCCATTCACAATCGTTGCGACACGCCGTACCGGATCCTCCGGCCCGCTGCACACCGAGACGATATGACACTGCAAGGTCGAAGGCCGCGAAACCGTCGCATCGGCGCATCCGAGCAGTACCTTTTACGCCACGGCTCGCTGCCCGGACACTGCGCATCGGCCGCGGACGGCATGTATGAACTGCAGCGCCCGGGGTCCGCAGCCGATGGCTCGCCGGCGAACCGCCTGGAACGGACAACGAGGAACACGAGATACTCCATCGTCGGACAGTCCGGACACCGATGGTGACGATGGACATGCGGAAGCATCGGACCACGAAAGCGGACTGTCCCCTATTGACAACATTCCTTGAGAGATTGCTTCCTGTTTTCGGTGAACCGTGACGCATCCGCACGCCGACATCCGTTGCAGAGCCGCACGGCAAGCCGATCCGGACATCACAAACCGTGGTCGCCGGCATGGCCGCTTGCTTGCATGGGGCCAAACGATACAGAGATAATCCCGACGGTGACGCTCGATTCTCGGGATTGGCCATGCGCGATCACGCTGATGCCCGTCACGTCCCAACACGATCCCAAACAATCAATAAATCTCAGCAGGCCCAGGAGAAACAGCCATGTCCATGATGTCGGAATTCAGAGAGTTCGCCCTCAAGGGTAATGTCGTCGACCTCGCCGTCGGTGTGATCATCGGCGGCGCCTTCGGCAAGATCGTCGACTCGCTCGTCAAAGATATCGTCATGCCGATCGTCGGCGCCGTCTTCGGTGGCTTCGACTTTTCCAACTACTTCATCATCCTGACGTCGAAAGTGCCGGAAAACATCCCGTTGACCTATGACGCCCTGAACAAAGCCGGCGTACCGCTGTTCGCCTACGGCAATTTCCTGACGGTGTTCATCAACTTCCTGATCCTGGCCTTCATCATCTTCCAGATGATCCGTCTGTACACGAAGGCTCAAAAAGCATTCATCAAAGAAAAGCCGGTCGAAGAAACCCCGGCCACGCCGGAAGACATCGTGCTGCTGCGCGAGATTCGCGACGAACTGAAAAACAAAGCCTGATCTCCGCAGCTTCGGCGCCTGCCGGACTCGCTGCCCCCGATCGTCGATCGGGGGGGATCCGGCCCGACGACCCGCTCCCGACATCCGCTCATCCATGCCGATGTCAACAGAGGAGCGGTTTTTTCATGCCTGCCGGTTCAGGCGTTGCCGCAGCCTTCATCCACCCGGTTGCCACCCAGCCAAACGGCCCCGACCCTCAGTCGTCATTCATGATTCAGCATTGCAGGACGGAAGTCTGCTCGAAGGGCCCTCTGCCCTGCCTTCCCTGTGCGCTTGGGCTGTGCGAGGTTCATGCCGGATTGGGATCGTCGATGAAATCCACCTCGATGCCGAAATGCTCGGCCAGATGCCGGCCCAACGCCTGTACGCCGCCCCGCTCGGTAGCGTGATGCCCGGCAGCGACGTAGACGACACCGGCTTCACGCGCCAGATGGGTGGTCCGTTCGGAGATCTCGCCACTGATGAAACAATCCGCCCCCAGGTCGATGGCCTGCTGCAAAAAATCCTGCGCGCCGCCCGTACACCAGGCAATGCGACGGATCTGTCGCGACAGATCGCCCACCAGCAGGGGTTCCCGATCCAGACGTTCGGACAGACGCTGCCGCAGCGCGTCGCTGCCGATCGGCTCCTCCAGATCGTGCCAGGCGATCAGCGGCGCATCCCGACCCACTGTTTCGCCCCCATGAGCGGTCGCAGCCCAACCCAGCAGTAGTCCGAGCCGAGCATTGTTGCCGTAGACCGGGTGCACATCCAACGGCAGATGATAAGCGATCAGGTTGATGTCGGCCTTCAGAAGTGCCGCCAGCCGGCGCTTGCGCACACCGATGATGCGTGGATCCTCGCCCTTCCAGAAATAACCATGGTGCACCAGCAAAGCATCGGCCCCTCTGGTCACGGCCCGATCCACCACGTTCTGCGACGCAGTGACCGCGCAAATCATGTGTGCAATGCTGCTCCTACCTTCCACCTGCAGCCCGTTTGGGGAATAATCCTTGATATCGGCGGGGCGCAACAGATCATTGAGGTGATCCAGCAGCGTCCCGGTCGGGACCGACACCGAAACATGCGCCATTCTTTTTCCTCCAACATGCCATCTGGGCCGGCTCGTTCCAGCCCGAAACTCGTGACAGGTGCTTCTGCATGATGAGAAGGCTCTGGCTGCTGTTTGCCCAGGTCGTGACGATCCTCGTCGCAGCCCTGTTCGTCATCAGCACCTTCCGTCCGGAATGGCTCTCCGACCGAAAGGCTCTGCTGGAGACCGAGCCGCTGCAACCGGATACTCCCGGCGCGGTTCAGCCATCGCCTTCGACACCTGCCCCCCCCTCGATTCTGTCATATAGCAAAGCAGCCCGACGCGCCACACCGGCGGTGGTCAGCATCTCGGCCCGCAACGATGGTGTGGCCAGCAACGAAGAAGGCAGCGGTGACGCCCCCCCGCGCAACAAACGCCTGCCGCCTCCATACTCGGAAGAGGAACCGGAGCCCGAGAACCCCGATGCCGACATGGGCTCGGGTGTCATCGCCAGCGCCGACGGCTACATACTGACCAATCATCATGTGCTGGGCGACGGCACCCAGATCGAGATCGTACTGGTCAGCGGTGAGCGCCTGCAGGCCAAGCTGATCGGCAGTGATCCGGACACGGATCTGGCCGTATTGAAAGTCGAGCGCCAGGGGCTGCCCGTCGTCGACTTCGGCAGCATGAACGACATGTCGGTCGGCGACGTGGTATTGGCGATCGGCAATCCCTTCGGCGTTGGCCAGACCGTGACGATGGGTATCATCTCGGCACTGGGTCGCACCCAGCTGGGCATCAACACCTTCGAGAACTTCATCCAGACCGATGCCGCCATCAACCCCGGCAATTCGGGTGGTGCCCTGGTCGACGTGCATGGACGGCTTCTGGGTATCAATACCGCCATCTATTCCCGCACCGGCGGCTCACTCGGCATCGGCTTTGCCATCCCGGTCTCGATCGTGCAGGAAGTCATGCAGCAGATCATTGCCCATGGCCGGGTCATCCGCGGCTATATCGGCGTCGAGCCACAGGATCTGACGCCAGAGCTGACCGAGGCGCTGGAGCTGCCGCTTCAACAGAAAGGTTCGATCATCGCCGGCGTGGTGCGCAACAGCCCGGCCGAACAAGCGGGTGTGCGAACCGGCGACATCCTGACCGGCATCGACGATGAACGTATCATGGACACCACCCAGATGCTCAATACCATCGCCCGCCTGACACCGGGTTCGAGCGCACAATTCCGCTTCCTGCGCAACGGCCAGGAGATCGAATTGCCGATCACCATAGGCGCCCGTCCCAGCCCCAACGAACAGAAACCGGCCGCGAATACCGACGATGCCGACAATGGGGCCAATGGCAACGACGGGGACGAAGCCGGAAAGAGGTGAACAAAGCCGCAGCGCCCCGGCCCTGGCACGGGCGGAACACTCGTGCCCGTCGGCGCAGGCCAGCCATCACGACCACGGACATTTCGACAACGCTTCTGCGCTTTCACTCGAGCCGCAGATGGAGCACGAAACCCGATCCGCGGCAACGCGGCTGGACTCTGCGCAGAACTTGACGGCTCATGCCGCCAAAGCGTAAGCCTGTGAGCGGTGGTTTTCATGCCCAGTGCCTGATGTGGGCGCCGGTGGTCCAAAAAAGAATCCAGTCGCCAATCACGCGACTGGCCTGTTGCAGCGGCTCGAGGCGATGCCGATGCACGCATCGATCCTCGAGTGTGCGGATCAGGCGTTCGCTCATGGCGTTTTGCTCGGAGCCGTGCGGCCTGATGGACTCCTGTCGCAAACCATAACGGCCCCTGGCACCAGCACCAGCACCAGCACCGTGAACGTACAGCATACCGGCGGCGGTATCACTCGATGATGCTGTCGTTCTTTGGTGCGGCAGTGTCCGAAGCCGCGGTGGCCAGCGCACGCTCGTCGCCCGGATCATCGGGCAGATCTTCGGGCGCACGACTGCGTTCGGACAGGAAGCCCGCCAGAAAGATGCCCAGCTCGAAGAGCATGATCAATGGAATGGCCAGCATGAACTGGGACAGAACATCCGGCGGCGTGAGCACAGCCGCCACGACAAAGGCTCCGACCACCACGTAGCGACGTGCCACCCGCAGCTGCGCGGTCGACACCATACCCAACTTGACCAGCAGCATCTCGACCACTGGCACTTCGAAGGCCAGACCAAAGCCAAAGAAAATCGACAGCGTGAAATCCCAATAGCGCTGCAGATCCTGCATCACATCGGCACCAGTCTTCTCGGCAAAGGAAAAGAAGAACCTGTAGGCCACCGGCAGTACGAAGAAGTAGGCAAAAGCAATACCCACCACCAGAAAGAAGACCGATGAAACGATCAGCGGAGCGACGAAGCGCCGCTCATGCGCATAGAGGCCTGGCGCCACGAAAGCCCATGCCTGATAGAGTACCCAGGGCATCGAGCCCAGCACCGCTGTCAGCAGCGCAATCTTGGTCAGTGTGAAGAAAGCGCCCTCACCGGCCACGAAGACGGCTCTGGATCCTTCCGGCAATGCCGCCTGGAGCGGCTTGGCCAGAAACTTCATCAGATCGGGTGCAAAGTAAAAGCACACGAAAAACAACAGCAGAATCACCAGCAGGGAACGGATGATCCGATCACGCAGCTCGGTCAGATGAGAAATGAAGTTCTCGTCCTCGGGCTGCTGCTGAATTTTCTTCTTTTTACCCAACCATCCGAACATCAGCGAGGCACCCGAAAGCGAGGACGTTTGAAACCGCGCTCGCGCTCACGCTCGATGCGGCGATCTTTGAGCCGCTGCCGCAGGCGGCGGTCTTCATATACTTTGTCCCAGTCGGTGGGCGCCGGCGGCGCTTCGACCTGGGCAGGGCGAGCCGGATCCGCATCGGCATCCGGCAGGGACAGGTCATCCAGCAGCGTCTCGGTCGGCGCCTGCGCCGAGGATGAAGCCTCGAAGGAGGACTGCAGGCTATCGAAGGAGGCGCGGGCCGACTGGACCGTCTCCTGAAAACCTCGCTCGAGGCTGCGCGCCGAATCTTCGACATCGGATTTCAGTGATTTCAGCTCGGCCAGATCGATTTGCTGGCTGAAGTCGCTCTTGACATCCTCGACATAGCGGCGCACCCGGCTCATCCACTGCCCCGCCTGTCTGGCCACCTGAGGCAGACGCTCGGGGCCGATGATCACCAGCGCGGCCACGGCCACGATCAGCATTTCGACGAAGCTGATGTCAAACATCGGTCAACCAGATTCCGTGGAGAAGGAGGTGTGGCGCCCAGCGCCGCGTCATCTACGTTACCCGGAGTATCGGCGTACTTCGGGTAAGGGCCCGGGCCAGAGCAACGTCGCCCGGGAATCATGGAACGAGAGGCCGGCCGATCCGCGCCAGCGACCGGCTCTT
Source organism: Lautropia sp. (assembly GCA_030530775.1). Taxonomy (GTDB): domain Bacteria; phylum Pseudomonadota; class Gammaproteobacteria; order Burkholderiales; family Burkholderiaceae_E; genus Lautropia. The sequence continues at coordinate 108,765 of JAUMUG010000007.1, forward strand.
GCCATCGGAAAGACGAAGCGACAACGATACTCAGACCTTGGTCTTGGCCTCGACGTCGATCGTCTGGGGATCGGACTGTTGCTGTGACTGTGTCACGCTCGGTGGCTTTGCCGAATCCGCAGGTGTGTCGGATACACCATCCTTGACGCCTTCTTTGAACCCTTTGATGGCGGCGCCGAGGTCGGTGCCGATGTTCTTGATCTTCTTGGTGCCGAACAGCAGCATGACAATCACCAGCACGATCAGCCAGTGCCAGATGCTCATGGTTCCCATATATGACTGGACTCCTAGATATCGGTTTCGTCAAAGCAGCTGAAACGCCAGCCGCCCATGCAACCGGCGCAAACAACATATGAAGAGAGGCGGACGGACTCAGACCGCCCGGACGGGCTGGCCCGCGGGCGAACCCAGGACATGGATATGTAGATGATACACCTCCTGCCCCCCGGCTGAACCACTGTTGACCTGGGTTTTGAAGCCTTTGGCCAACCCCTGGTCGGAGGCCAGCCGACCCGCGAGTGAGAACAGGTGACCGAGCAGGGCCGGGTCCTCGGCGCCGTCGAACAGATTGACGACGTGACGCTTGGGAATGATCAGAAAATGCACCGGAGCCGAGGGATCGATGTCATGAAAAGCCAGGGCATGCTCGTCCTCGTACACCTTTCGTGAGGGAATCTCTCCACGGCCGATGCGGCAGAACAGGCAGTCATGTTCGACCGGCTTGCCGTTGTCATTCTGCCCGGCCTGGCTTGCATCATTGTGATCAGACATTGAAACCTCCTGGTGAATCCTGATGTCGATGATGGTATCGCGTTCCATGCGAAACCAGAGCGTACTGAATCGCCGCTCTCCACCCGGGTCACCGGCACCAGGACACAACGAATACGACATCGGTATCCGTTACCTTCCCAGAGCTGAAAACGAAGATCAGTGCCGTCCCCTTTTGAAACCTTGACGCCCATGGCACGAACGATGCATCCAGAGCGGCCAAATACACCAATAAACAAAACCCCGACCGGGATTCAAGCAAACCCACTCCACCAACGAAATGTTTGACCCAAGATTCAATCGAATGAGGTTTTCGACAGCCAATGTTTCAAAAGCTCGGTGTGTCAAAGCCCTCCACTTGCGACGAGCGTTCCCATGGCTGAAACGGCTTGGCAAATGTGTGAACGTCGGAGCCGAGTCACCATCACTCCTTCGGCCGCGACGCCTTCTCGTCCAGTCCTGACACGCCTTCCCGGCGGAGCAGCTCAGCCATCACATCCTCGGGCCGTAATTCATGATGCACCAGCATCACCAGCGAGTGAAACCACAGGTCGGCGGTTTCCGCGATGATCCTCTCGCGCACGCCATCCTTGGCGGCTATCACGACTTCGGTCGCTTCTTCGCCGATCTTCTTCAAAATCCTGTCATTACCGCCGATCAGCAGCTTGGCCACATAGCTGCGCGACGGATCGCCGCTCCGACGTGATTCGATCACATCGGCCAGCTGACCCAACACACCTGCTGATGCAATATCTGCCGTATGTGCAGACACCGTGCGGTTGCCGTGTTCCTGTGTCGCTGATGCGGCTCCAGTCTCGGTCGAGCCAGCAGTCGCCAGCCTGCCGAAGCCGCCGGGGACATCGGCCGATACTACATTCTTTCTCTGTAATTCTTGATTACTCATACCGAAATATCGATCGAATCAATGTCGTGCCGCTGATGATATTCGGATCAGATTCACCACATCCTCCCGATACTCATCCCGATAGTCATACCGAACGATATTCCCAACCCGATACCCAGCGCGAGTTGGCCAATCGAGTCTGAATCAACATCTGGCCCCGTTTCCGATGACGACCCCGAGGCGTTGGCATTGGAAGCATTTGCGTCACCGGCACCATACAAGCGGGCAGGATCGACTTTGACGGCATCGACCACTTCCCACCGATGCGCCTCATCCAACTTGTTGAAGAAGCAGGATTCGCGGCCGGTATGACAGGCCACACCACCACGCTGTTCGACGGTGAGCAGAATCACATCAGCGTCGCAATCCGTGCGGATTTCCTGTACCAGCTGCTGGTTACCGGATTCCTCACCTTTGCGCCACAACCGCCGACGCGAGCGCGACCAGTAAACCGCCCGTCCGGTGCGTGTCGTTTCCAGCAGCGATTCCCGGTTCATCCAGGCCAGCATCAGCACACGTCGCGTGGCAGCATCCTGTGCAATGGCCGGTACCAAACCATTCTCGTCCCACTGGAGCCGATCCAGCCACGCCTCTGCCGAGCCACTGGTCGAATCATCCGGCTCACGTCGTTGATTGCCTGTATCCATCGCTTGTTGCCTCCCTTCGTTTCGTGCGGATTTCACGAACGCCAGGATTCTCTCCCACCCTGCGTTCAGGATACCGTCTGTGCCCGGGGCACGGCGATCATACCAACCCCTGCCGCACCGGTACGCCCTGACTGGCCATCAGCTGCTTGGCCTCGGCGATGGTGTACTCGCCGAAGTGGAAAATGCTGGCCGCCAGCACGGCATCGGCGCCGCCCTGGGTGACGCCATCGACCAGATGCTGCAGATTACCCACTCCGCCGGAAGCGATCACCGGAATCGACACCGCATCGACCACGGCACGGGTCAGTTCCAGATCGAAGCCGATCCGGGTGCCATCGCGGTCCATGCTGGTCAACAGAATTTCACCAGCCCCCAGTTCGGCCACCTTGCGTGCCCATTCCAGCGCGTCCAGACCGGTGTCGTTGCGACCGCCGTGGGTGTAGACATGCCAATGTCCTGCGGGCTGGCGCTTGGCATCGATGGCCACCACCAGACACTGCGAACCGTAGTAGTCGGCCGCATCGGCGATCAACTTCGGATTGTGGATGGCGGCGGTGTTGACCGACACCTTGTCGGCGCCGACATTCAGCAGCCTGCGCATGTCTTCCAGTGTACGGATACCGCCACCGACCGTCAGCGGAATGAAGACCTGATTGGCCACTGCTTCGATCACCGACAGGATGGTGTCGCGCTGATCGGAAGAGGCCGTGATATCGAGAAAGGTCAACTCGTCGGCGCCTTCCTGATCATACCGGCGGGCGATCTCGACCGGATCGCCGGCATCGCGCAAGCCGACGAAGTTGACCCCCTTGACGACCCGCCCGGCAGTCACGTCCAGGCAGGGAATCACCCGCCGGGTGAGGCCGCTGTGAGCGAGTTCTTCGGTCAGCCGCGCGTCGGCTGCCCGGGAAAGGTCGGCAGCTTCTTTGGAAAAGTCCTGCCCGGAATCACACACCATCGTTCACCCGCTCGATTGCCGCGCTGAAATCCAGCGTGCCTTCATAAAGCGAGCGACCCAGGATGACACCTTCCACCCCATATTCTTCGACTTCGAGCAGCCGGTCGATGTCGCTCAGATCGGTGACACCGCCCGAAGCATAGACCGGCACACCGACCGCTTCGGCCAGACGCCGGGTCGCTTCGATGTTGACGCCGCTCAACATGCCGTCGCGACCGATGTCGGTGTAGATGATGCCCTCGATGCCATAGCCGACGAATTTGCGAGCCAGATCGATGACATCGTGACGGGTCAGTTTGCTCCAACCATCGGTAGCCACCTTGCCGTCACGGGCGTCCAGGCCCACCAAAACCTGACCGGGGAATGCCGTGCACGCGTCGTGCAGAAAGCCAGGGTTCTTGACTGCGGCGGTACCGATGACGACATGGCTGATGCCGCTGTCGAGGTAGCGTTCGATGGTGTCGAGCGAACGGATGCCTCCACCGAGCTGAACCGGCACCTCGGCACCGACGGCCTCGATGATGGCACGGATGGCGCTGGTATTCTGCGGCTTGCCAACGACAGCGCCGTTCAGATCCACCAGATGCAGGCGCTCTGCACCCAGATCGGCCCAGTGACGGGCAATTTCTTCGGGGGCATCGGAGAAAACCGTTTCATCGTCCAGATTGCCTTGTTTGAGGCGAACGCATCGCCCATCCTTCAGATCGATCGCAGGAATCAGCAGCATGTCGAAACAACTTTGCAGCTCAAGGCTGCCATTGGATGAAATTTTGATAGAGGCGCAGACCGGCGGCGGCACTCTTTTCAGGGTGGAACTGAGTGGCGAAAATATTGGATTGGCTCAGCGCACAGGTAAAGTCCAGACCATGACGACTGTAAGCGGCACTGTGCACCGGCTCATCGGGCAACGCATAATAGCTGTGCACGAAGTAAAAATACGAGCCGGGTTCGATACCCGCCCACAGCGGGTGATCACCGGTTGGATAGACCCGGTTCCAACCCATGTGCGGCACCTTCAGATTACCGGATGATTTCATCAGCCCGGCCGGAAAGCGCAGCACCTTGCCCGGAATCACTCCCAGACCGGGGGTATGCCGGCCGTCACGCTCAGGCCGGCCGTGCAGGCCTTCTTCGCTTTCATCGAGCAGCATTTGCTCGCCGACACAGACACCGAGCAGCGGCTTGGTTCGACAGGCATCCAGCACGGCTTCGGTCAGCCCCTCCTTGGCGCCCAGGCTGCGCATGCAGTCGGGCATGGCACCCTGCCCCGGAAACACCACACGGGCAGCCTGCCGGATCACGGCCGGATCGTCGGTGATGCGCACCCGCGAACGGGGGCTGACGTGTTCGAGCGCCCGCGCCACCGAGCGCAGGTTGCCCATGCCGAAATCGACCACGGCAATCGATGAATCACTCATCCGACCAGGCTCCCCTTGGTGGAAGGCACCTGCCCGGCCATGCGCGGGTCGGTTTCGGCCGCCATACGGAAAGCGCGCCCGAAAGCTTTGAACACGGTTTCACACTGGTGATGGGCATTGGTGCCCCGCAGATTGTCGATGTGCAACGTCATCTGGGCATGGTTGACCATGCCTTGGAAGAACTCCTGCACCAGATCGACATCGAAGCGGCCGATCATCGCCCGTGTGAAGGGCACATGCCAGCTGAGACCGGGACGGCCCGAAAAGTCGATCACGACCCGCGAAAGCGCCTCATCGAGCGGCACATAGGCATGGCCGTAGCGGCGGATGCCACGCTTGTCGCCGAGCGCCTGCCCGATTGCCTGCCCCAGCGCAATGCCGACATCCTCGACCGTGTGATGGTCGTCGATGTGCAGATCGCCATCGGCCTCGATATCCAGATCGACCAGCCCATGACGGGCTATCTGATCGAGCATGTGCTCAAAAAAGGGCACGCCGGTGGCCAAGCGGGCCTGGCCGGTACCGTCCAGATTCACCTCGACCCGGATGCGGGTCTCGGCGGTGTTGCGGGTGACTTCTGCAATGCGCATGAATCGGTTGCCTTCGATATGAATTCGCCGACGGGTCGTTTGAGAACCGGAATACGAAACTGTGAAACGGAACGCACTCGATGATCAGGCCATCGTACTGACGGCGGGAACCGCCTCGAGTGCCGCCTCCAACGCGGCCAGCATGGCCTGGTTTTCGTCCGGTGTGCCCACCGTCAGCCGCAAACAATCCACCAACAAGGGATGCATTCTACCGACATCCTTGATCAGCACGCCGGCCTCGCGCATCTGCGCGGCGATACGGGCACTGCGCCCCCCCCCCTGCGGCGAGGCCGCCACGCGCACCAGCACGAAATTGGCGTCCGAGGCAAAGACTTCGGCCAGGCCATCCGGGCCACACAACGGCTGCAGACCGGCCCGCAGCTGCTCACGCTGCTGGCGGATGGCATCGGTCTGCGCCTGGAACTTCGGCCAGTGGCCCAGCGCAAAGACAGCCGTTTCGGCATCCAGCACACTGATGTTGTACGGCGGGCGGATTTTTTCGAGCTGATCGGCCCAAGCGTGGGCGGCCACCATATAACCGATGCGGGCACCGGCCAACCCCCACTTCGAGCAGGTGCGCATCACCGCCAGATTGGGCCAGTCGGCCAATTCCGCCATCCAGCCGGCTCCACCGGCAAAGGGAGCATAAGCTTCATCCAGCACCACCAGCCCATCGGTGGCGCGCAGAATCGACTCGACATCGGCGCGATCGAAACGATTGCCGGTCGGGTTGTTGGGGTAGGCCAGAAACACCAGCGAAGGCCGGTGCAGCTGGATGGCGTGCAGCATCGCCTCGCGATCGAGACTGAAGTCGGCCTTGAGCGGAACCGGCACAAAGCTCAGGCCATTGAGCTGCGCCGATACCTGATACATCACGAAGGACGGCGCCGGCGCCATGACGACGGCACCGGGCTGGGCCATCGCCGTACAGAGCATCGCGATCAGTTCATCCGATCCGTTGCCGAGCACCACCGGCTGATCGGCGCCAAGACCATCATGCGCGCGAATCGCCTGCTTGAGCCGCTCATAGGTGAACGCGGCGGGATAGCGGTTGATCGCCTGCGCGGCCAGCCGCCGACCCAGCTCGGCCCGCAACGATTCCGGAAAGCCGTAAGGATTCTCCATCGCATCGAGTTTGATGCCACCGGCCGGGTCCTGCACCACATAGGCCGACATCCGCTGCACATCCGGGCGAACGCAGCGCTCGACCAAGGCTTTGGCCGAAGGCATGGATATCGATACATCCGACGATGCATTCGGTTCCCTTCCCTCAGATGATGCGCCCGGCGCCCTTCCCACCGAAACGACCGATTCGGCGTCATCCACCGGAACCACCGGCGCAATCGATATGGCCGAAGCCGTCGATGTCACCGACACGGCCGATGCAGCCGACGACCCGCTGGCCGCAACCACGGGCAACCGATACTCTGCGCTGCGGGCATGGGCTTCCAGCCCTTCGGCACGGGCCAGCGTCGCCACTGCGTGCGCCAGCCGGCCGGCACCGGCAGCCGAGGGTTCGATCAGACTGCTGCGCTTCTGAAAATCGTAGACACCCAGCGGAGACGAAAATCGAGGGGTGCGCATGGTCGGCAGCACATGGCTGGGGCCGGCGCAATAATCGCCCAGAGACTCCGACCCCCAGCGCCCCAGAAAGATCGCGCCGGCATGGCGGATATCGGCCAACAGCGGCTCGACATCGCGCACAGCCAGCTCCAGATGCTCGGGCGCCACCCGGTTCACCAGCTCGGCGGCCTGGGCCATCGAATCGACTTTGATCAACGCGCCCCGGTCGGCCAGCGAACGGGCGATGACCGCCTGCCGAGGCTGCCCCGGCAGCTGACGGGCGATCGAGGCCGCCACCCGATCCAGAAACACACCATCGGGCGAAATCAGGATCGCCTGAGCCATCTCGTCGTGCTCGGCCTGCGAAAACAGGTCCATCGCCACCCAATCGGCCGGCATCGAGGAATCGGCCACCACCAGAATCTCGGAAGGCCCGGCGATCATGTCGATGCCGACCGTCCCGAACACGCGCCGCTTGGCTTCGGCCACATAGGCATTGCCGGGGCCGACGATCTTGTCGACCGACCGGATCATATCGGTGCCGTAAGCCAACGCCGCCACCGCCTGCGCGCCGCCGATGGTATAAACCTCATCGATGCCGACCAGGCAGGCCGCGGCCAGTACCGCCTGATTTCGCACGCCGTCCGGGGTCGGCACCACCATCACCAGATCGCGTACCCCTGCCACCCGGGCCGGAATGGCGTTCATCAGCACCGACGACGGATACGCCGCTTTGCCGCCCGGCACATAAAGCCCCACCCGGTCGATCGGCAGCACCCGCTGCCCCAGCCGGGTGCCATCGGCCTCGGTATAAGACCAGGAGCGGCCGCACTGATGTTCGTGATAGCGGCGGATGCGTTCGGCCGCCAGCTCGAGCGCAGCACGCTGCTCGGCACCCAGCTCATCGAGCGCGGCCTGCAGATCGGCCTTGGACAGGCGCAGTGTCCGGGCATCCTCGGCCGTCAACCGGTCGAAGCGGCGGGTGTAATCCAGCAGGGCCTCATCGCCACGCTCGCGCACCGCTCGCAGAATATCGGCCACGGCCTTTTCGATGCCGCTGTCCTGCTCCGGACTCCATGCCAGCAGGCGCTCCAGTTTCTCGTCGAAACCGTTTTCGGAGGTATCCAGCCGGTTGATCATTGAATGCTCTCCTCGCGGAACGGCGTCGATGCCTGCGCCTGCGTCTCACGCGCGGCCCGTTCCAACGCGCCGATCAGCGGCGCCAGCTGGGCCTGCAGCGTCTTCAGTGCCGCCTGATTGACGATCAGCCGCGCCGAAATCGGCATGATGTCCTCGACCTCGACCAGGTTGTTGGCCTTCAACGTGTTACCGGTCGACACCACGTCGACGATGGCGTCGGCCAGCCCTACCAGCGGTGCCAGTTCCATCGAGCCATACAGCTTGATCAGATCGACATGCACGCCCTTGCGGGCAAAGTGCTCGCTGGCGGTACGCACATATTTGGTAGCGACACGCAGCCGTTGGCCACGCACGGCCAGCTGCCGGTAATCGAAACCTTCGGGCACCGCCACGCACAGCCGGCAACGGCCGATGCCCAGATCGACCGGCTGATACAGCCCCTCGCCGCCGTGCTCCAACATCACATCGCGCCCGGCAATGCCCAGGTCGGCCGCACCATACTGCACATAGGTCGGCACATCACTGGCCCGCACGATCAGCAAGCGCAGATTGGGATCATCGGTCGGGACGATCAGCTGCCGACTGCCCGCCACCGCGCTGTCGAGCCGGATGCCGCAATGGGCCAGCAGTTCCTCGGTGTCGTCCAGAATCCGCCCTTTCGACAAGGCCAGTGTCAGCATCATCAGCTCCCTGTTGTGCCGGTGGGCGCGGCTGCTGCGCCCTGATTCGACCGGACACGCACGATCTGCCCGCCCAGCGCCTTCAGCCGTTCTTCCATCTGGGCATAGCCCCGGTCGAGGTGATAGATCCGCTCGACGATGGTCTCGCCCTGGGCCGCCAGCCCGGCGATCACCAGACTGGCCGAAGCACGTAGATCGGTGGCCATGACGATGGCGCCCGACAGCTTCGGCACACCCTGCACGATGGCGGTATTGCCCTCGATGCGGATATCGGCGCCAAGCCGGCGCAGCTCCTGCACGTGCATGAAGCGGTTCTCGAAAATCGTCTCGATGACAGTCGCCGTGCCTTCGGCCACCGCGTCCAGCGCCATGAACTGTGCCTGCATATCGGTGGCGAAGCCCGGATAGGGGGCGGTGCGCACACTGACCGCCTTCGGTCGCCGGCCAGCCTTCAGCCGCACCCAAGTATCGCCCACCCGAAGCTCGGCACCAGCCTCGCGCAACTTGTCGATCGTCACGTCCATCGACCAGGGGTCGGTATCGGTCACGGTGACATCGCCGCCGCAAGCCGCGGCCGCACATAGAAAGGTACCAGTCTCGATACGGTCGGCCATGATCCGGTGCGAAGCGCCGCCCAGTTCGGTCACCCCCTGGATGATCAGCCGGTCGGTGCCGATACCCTGAATGCCGGCGCCCATCGCCACCAGCGCCCGAGCCAGATCGACCACTTCGGGTTCGCGCGCCGCATTCTCGATGATGGTCTCCCCCTCGGCCAGACAGGCTGCCATCATCAGGTTCTCGGTGCCGGTCACCGTCACCATGTCGGTCACGATGCGGGCGCCCTTCAACCGGCTGGCGCGAGCCACCATGAAACCCTGCTCGATCTCGATCTGCGCACCCATCGCCTGCAGACCTTTGATGTGCTGATCGACCGGCCGCTGACCGATGGCGCAGCCTCCGGGCAGCGACACTCGTGCCTCGCCGAAGCGGGCCAGTAACGGCCCCAGCACCAGAATCGAGGCGCGCATGGTCTTCACCAGCTCATAGGGCGCCTCGGTACTGCTCAGCGCGTGGGCCTGCAGCGTCAGCCGGTCGCCACTCTGCTCGACCTCGACCCCGAGCATACTCAACAGCCGGATGGTGGTGGCGATATCACGCAGCTGCGGCACATTGGAAAGCTCGAACGGCTTGGCCGTCAGCAGACTGGCGCACAGAATCGGCAGCGCGGCATTCTTGGCTCCGGATGCACGGACTTCGCCGTACAGCGGCTGACCGCCGATGATTCTCAGCTTGTCCATGGCGTTGCGCTCAGTCCTGGGCCGCCTGCCATTCGGCCGGGGTCAGCGCCTTGATCGACAACGCATGGATCTCGTCCTTCATCCGGTCGCCCAGCACCCCGTAGACCAGCTGATGCCGTGCCACCAGACGCTTGCCCTCGAAGGCATCGGACACGATCAGCGCATCGAAATGGCGACCATCGCCGACCACCTCCAGATGGCTGCAGGCCAATCCTTCGGCAATGTAGGAACGAACTCGATCAGGGTGCAGCACAGTGAATCTCCAGGCAACGGCCGAAACGGCGCTCGGCACAGCGCATTCATGGAATCGTTTATTGTAGCGAGCGATGGCGGTCGCATCCCATTCAGGAAAATGCCAATCGGTCATGAGCATGTCGAATACCCGTGCGCATACGCCGGATACCCGCCGCGCCCCTCGCGCCCGGGCCAATACGACCAACGCAGATCGAGGTCACGGCTCACCCTGCTCCCGGCCCCCCATGGCCCTGGCCCTCGTGGCCTGCCCGTTCGGCGCGTGGGGACCGCTCGGTGGCCGAGGCCCGTACACGCCACCGAAGAGCGCACGAAGTCCGCGGCCCCCCGTCCTGAACGCGGCCCTCCGGATCAGTATCGCAGCCGATAGCCCCGGTGCAACAGACGCATGGCCAACACGGCCAGCAACGACCAAGCGACCGAAACGATGCCGAGCGACAGCCAGGGATCGACATCCGCCTGGCCGAAGAAACCGTAACGGAAGCCGTCGACCATATAGAAGAAGGGATTGAAATGTGAAGCAGCCTGCCAGAACGGTGGCAATGAATGCACCGAATAAAATACACCCGACAAAAAGGTCAACGGCATGATCAGAAAATTCTGGAAGGCGGCGATCTGATCGAATTTTTCGGCCCAGATGCCAGCCAGCAGACCGAGGGTACCCATGATACCGGCACCCAGGATGGCAAAAATCAGAGCCCACAGCGGCTGCTCGAGTGTCAGCCCCTGAAAGAAGACCGTCACCAGCAGCACCCCCAGCCCAACCACCAGTCCGCGCACCAGCGCCGACAGTACATAACCGCCATACATGGCCCAGGGTGACAGTGGCGCCAGCAGCACGAACACCAGGTTGCCGGTGACCTTGCTCTGAATCAGCGAAGACGAGGAATTGGCAAAGGCATTCTGCAAAAGCGCCATCATCACCAGCCCCGGTACCAGAAAGCTGGCGTAGGCGATGCCCGGATAGACTTCGACCCGCCCACTGAGCGCGTGCGAGAAAATCAGCAAATACAGCAGTGCGGACAGCACCGGGGCAGCCACCGTCTGAAAACCGACCTTGACGAAACGCAGCAGTTCCTTGCGGAACAGCGCCAGAAAACCGTCCACCCTTCAATCCTCCCGCATCAGGCGCACGAACACATCTTCGAGGTCGGTACGGGCGATCTCCATGTCCTGAATCGAGGCACCGGTGGCCTGAATCGCCGCCACGATCGGGCCGATCTCACTGTAGTCCCCCAGCGATAGCCGGATGCGGGAATCATTGTCGAGCGACGGCAACCGACGCGCCTGCAGAGACTCGGGCAGACAGCCACCCGTCAGCCCCAGCAACAATGCCCCGGCCGAAAAACGCTTCAGCAGTACACCGGTGTCCTCCATCGCCACGATCCGGCCGGCCTTCATCACCGCCACCCGGTTGCACAGCTCCTGTGCCTCTTCCAGGTAATGGGTGGTCAGCACGATGGTGTGCCCTTCGCGGTTGAGCTGCCGCACGAACTGCCACAACGACTGGCGCAGCTCGACATCGACGCCGGCGGTGGGCTCATCGAGCACGATGACGGGCGGACGGTGCACCAGCGCCTGGGCAACCAGGACCCGCCGCTTCATGCCACCGGACAGCGCCCGCATGTTGGTGTCGGCCTTGTCGTCCAGCCCCAGCCCTTCCAGAATCTGTCCGATCCAGGGCCCCGCCTTGCGCACGCCGTAATAGCCGGCCGTGATGTCCAATGTTTCACGGACGGTGAAAAATGGATCGAAGACCAGTTCCTGTGGCACCACGCCCAGCAGACGCCGGGCCTGCCGGTAATCCTCGATCACGTCGTGACCGAGAATCCGCACGGTGCCGGCATCGGCCCGTGCCAAGCCGGCAATGATCGAGATCAGTGTGGTCTTGCCGGCCCCATTGGGACCGAGCAGCGCAAAGAAATCCCCTTGCGCCACCTCCAGGTCGATGCCACCGAGTGCCTGCAACTCACCAAAACGCTTGGTGACACCCTGCACGACGATGGGCACCGCCCGTGATTCTGTTTTGGACATCCGCCTCCCCGGCTTCAGGCTGAGATGCTCTTGCCCAACAGCAGATCCGAAACACCGTACAGCTCGGCCAGCGAAGTCAGTTTGTGCGGCGGGTTGAGAACCCGCAGCGGCTTGCCCGCACGCCGGCGCATTTCCAGCAGCATCGACAACATGGTGGAATCGAAATCCTTCAGCGAGGACAGATCGACCACCAAGACACCCGCCGAAGCCTTGCTGCAGGCCAGACATTCGCCGGCCAGCGAGCTCATCACCGCAGCCACGTTGCCGACGTTGACCGTCTCGGGCACCGACAATACGGTCGGCGCCCCGGTTCCAGCATTCGACTCAGCCATTGCGCTTGGCAGCGGCCGCTGCATTCTTGGACGCCAGACTCTTGATCAGGCCGTCGATGCCGCCAGCCGAGATCTCCTGCGCAAACTGGTTGCGATAGGTCTGCACCAGCCAGACACCCATCACGTTCACATCATAGATACGCCAGGTTTCACCCGCCTTCTCCAGACGATAGTCGAGCTGGATAGACTCGGCACCGGGCTGCACCACCTGGCTGCGCACGATCGTATCCTTCTTGGTGGCATCACCGCGATAGGGACGCATCTGGATCTTCTGGTCCTTGACGGTCGCAAAGGCGTTGGCGTAAGTGCGGATCAGCAGCGTACGGAATTCCTTCATCAGCGACTGCTTCTGTGCATCGGTGGCTTCGCGCCACGAGCGCCCCACCGCAAGTGCCGTCATCCGCTCGAAGTTGACGTGCGGCATCATCTTCTCGTCGACCAGCGTCGAAATGGCCTTCAGGTCGCCGGACTTCATCTTGGCGTCACCACGCACTTCGGTCAGCACTTCGTTCGAGATCGTCTCGATGAAGTCGTTGGGCGCAACCTGCGCCGCCCAGACCGAGCCCATCATGAACAGACCGGACACCAGCGAAATCAGTTTGAGCTTCATGGGCAATCCTTGTGTTGAAAATTGAGATTCAAAAAGAGACGGGGAAACAATCTGCCATACCCACGGATTTCACGACCTTCTCCTGGCAACTGCAACGGCCGGCTCCCACGACAGCGCTACAGATCGGGCCGTGCGCCCCGTATTCAATGGCCATCGATCACGGGGATCACTGGACACGCAGCGGCCCGGAGGCCGCCCTCCTCATTTCGACGGCTCGGACGCCGAAGAATCGGACGGCCCGGCATCCGGCCCACTCCCGCCTTCGGTTTCTTCGGCCTCGTCGGCATAGGGATCGTCCGCATAGGGGTCGTCCTCACCGTAGGGATCCCCCTCGTCCTCGGGCGGATTGCCGTCATAGACGAGGTTCCTGCGCCGCGCCAGCCAACCATCGCGCATCAGTGTATAGCGATCCAGCGCCGCATCATCGAAGGCCTTTTCGGTCTCGAGCAACTGGGCACGGTCCGAAACCTTTTCGGTCACGTACATCGAGTTGCGCGTGGCTGCATTGTCGATGTAGGGGTAATAGCTGCCAACGCCATCCACCGGCCGCGCCAGTGCATCACGTACCGTCGAAGGACCGAACAGCGGCAGCACCAGGTAGGGACCGGATGGCACCCCCCAGTAGCCCAGGGTCTGACCGAAGTCCTCGTTGTGCTTCTCCATGCCGATGGCCGAAGCCACGTCAGCGATGCCGAACATACCCAGGCTGGAATTCAGTACGAAACGAGTGGCATCGTTCAGCGCCTCTTTCGGCTTCCACTGCAGCAGATTGTTGACACTGTTCCAGACATCACCCAGATTCGAGAAGAAATTGCGCACCACCAGCTGCACGGCCTGCGGTGTGACGAAATCATAGGCTTTCGCCACCGGCTTCAACACATAGCGGTCGGCCTTGTCGTTGAAGCCGTGCATGAACCGGTTGTAAGCCTGCAGCGGGTCCTTCGGATCGTATGTGGTGAGGTGCTCCGCCTTCAGACCGGCCGTCGGCAGATTGTCCGACAGATCGGTGCCAGGCAGCACATCCGTCACGGCAGACGCCGCCGAGCCCGCTGCATCGGTGGCGGCACCGGCAGCTGCCGAGCCTGCATCACCGATCGTCGCCGCGGCATCCGTCGCCGTCCCACCATCGGCAGCCGCCAGCTGAAGCAGCGCCACCTTCATGCCACGCATGCTGGCATCGGTGCTCGCCCCGGCTCCCTGCCCGCCGCCGGTCGGCGTCTGCACACCCACCACGCGGCCGGTCTCGGCAGAACGGGCCACAGCCTGCGCCGCGGACGCCTGTCTGTTGCCGGTCTGCACCGCCGTGACGGCTGCGTCACCAGCCGACGAACGCGAATCCATCTGGTAGCCGGTGGTTGCCGCGCATCCCGCTGCCAGGCCGGCCACCAACAGCCCCCCCACCATACGGGCGCCACGCTTCATCGGCGCATGCTCACGCGATCGTGATGCCTTCGTCGTCATTCGCTTCGTCATCATTCGGATGCTCCACCCGGCTTCGAATCGCCGCCTTTCTCGGCCTGGCCATAGAGGAACTGACTGATCAGGTTTTCCAGCACGATGGCCGATTGGGTCATCGTGATCTCGCCGCCATCGGTCAGCATCTCGGAATCGGCCCCCGGCTCGATGCCGAGGAACTGCTCACCGAGCAGGCCCGAGGTCATGATCTTCAAGGAGGAGTCGGTCGGAAACTCATAGCGCGAATCCATGTCCATACGGACCAGCGCCTTGTAGCTTTTGACGTCCAGCGAAATGTCGGTGACACGACCGACCACCACGCCGGCGCTGCGCACGGCCGCACGGGGTTTCAGACCGCCGATGTTGTCGAATTCGGCCGAGATCGTGTACCCCCCCGTGATACTGGTCGAACCGGGGCTGGCGGCACGAACCGCCAGGAAAACCAGTGCCAGGATGCCGGCCAGCACAAAGCAGCCCACCAGCACGTCCATTGAGTTGCGTTTCATTGCCATCGGAATAACTCGTCGTCTCTGTCGTCTTCAAAAACCGCCGAACATCAGCGCTGTCATCAGGAAGTCCGTGGCCAGAATGGCCAGGGACGAAACCACCACGGCCGTCGTCGTGGCATAGGAGACACCTTCCGGCGTGGTCTCGGCCTCGTGGCCCACCACCAGGGAGATGAACCCCACCAGCACCGCGAACACGACGCTCTTGCTGAAGCCGTTCATCACGTCCATGTCGAAATCGACGCCGCTTTGCATCTGCGACCAGAACGACCCCGGATCGACACCGATCATCTGCACACCCACGACCCAGGCACCCAGGATGCCCACCGCCGAGAACAGCAGCGCCAGCAGCGGCATGCCGATGAAGACCGCCATGAAGCGCGGCCCGAAGACACGACGCATCGGATCGACGCCCATCATCTCCATCGCGATCAACTGCTCACCAGTGCGCATCAGGCCGATGCCGGCCGTCAGCGAGGTACCGGCGCGACCGGCAAACAGCAGCCCCGTGACCACCGGCCCCAGCTCGCGCAACAGCGACAGAGCGACCAGCAGGCCCAGCGAGGACTCGGAACCATAGCGCTGCAGGGTGTAGTAGCCCTGCAACCCCAGCACGAAACCGACGAAGACGCCGGAAATCAGAATGATCGACAACGAGCGGTTGCCGACGAAATACAGCTGCTCGATGATCAGACGTGGACGCTTGAGCGACAGCACCGCGCTCCAGCACAGCTGCAACAGAAAACGCAAGGCAAAGCCCAGATCGCTGGTAACCCGGGTGGCCCAGCGACCCAGACGGGCAATGAGACCGATCATGCTCCCAGATCCTCCGCAATCGGTTTGGCCGGATAGTGGAAAGCCACCGGGCCATCACGGCGTCCATTCAGGAACTGCACCACCTGTGGATCGGTCGATTCCCGCAGCTGATCGGGCGTTCCCTCTCCGATGATCTTGCCGCCACTCATCACATAGGCGTAATCGACGATGTCGAAGGTCTCCTGCACGTCGTGTGTCACCAGGATCGAGGTCGACCCCAGCGCATTGTTCAGGGTCTTGATCAGATGGGCGATGGTGCCCAGCGAGATCGGATCCAGCCCGGCGAAGGGCTCATCGTACATCAGCAACGGCGGATCCAGCGCGATCGAGCGTGCCAGCGCCACCCGCCGGGCCATGCCGCCGGAAATCTCGGAAGGCATCAGGTGCGCGGCACCGCGCAGACCGACCGCCTGCAGCTTCATCAGCACCAGATCGCGGATCATCGATTCGGGCAGTTTCGTCTGTTCACGCAGAGGAAATGCCACGTTGTCGAAAACATCCAGGTCGGTGAACAGCGCACCGAACTGGAACAGCATGCCGAGATTGCGACGGACCTTGTAGAGATCGTCCTTGCCCAGCGCATGCACATCCTGACCGTTCAGCAGCACCTTGCCCGCCTGAGGTTTGATCAGCGCACCGATCAGGCGCAGCACCGTGGTCTTGCCCGAACCGGAGCCCCCCATCAGCGCCACCACCGCCCCTCGCGGGAACTTCATCGAAACGTCCTGGAGAATCAGCCGCTCGGGTGTATAGCCGAAACTCACGGAGTCGATACTCAATAATATGTCGTTGTCCAAATCGATCCTGCCAGACGTGAAACAGGCCGGAACCCTATCACGAAGAACGCCGCCGTGCCGAAAAAATACGGTTCGGAACGACGATTTGACACAGACGGCCGGCCGCGCTGCCAAACGTACAACACCCGGACGGGTCCGACCCCTGCCCGTTCCGGACATGCGCACCAGAGGAGCCCCTGCCCGACACGGGCATCGGACGACATACCCACCGGGCGAAACCCGTATGACCGGCCCCCACCAGGCGGACCCGGAATCCCCGCCGGCCGAACGGTCTCACCACCAAGCCCCGACGCCCCCGACCCGGAACACGATCACAGGCGGGCAGGCGGAAAATCCGGCCCAAGCCGTTAGTGTAACCACAAAACTGACCGGAAAGTCACTTAACCCCTTTCGTCAGACGTGCAAGCAAAGGGCACGACTCGCTCTATACTGAACGGACCGGCACCGTCGGCACGGCCCCGATCGATCGGGGTGGAGCCCCGGCCGTTTCAGACGCCCGGACCATGCCATGTGAATCGCGAAAGCGAAAAACGCCCCCGGCGTCTGCGACGCTGCCCGCCTCCTGGCCGCAGACACGGCAAGCCAACCTCCCGCTCATTTTTCCGTCCTATTCCATTCGACGCCGGTGAATACACACGCACTGCCCCCTTCCGCCACCGAAATCTCCGATGAACGGCTCATCGAACGCGCCCGCCAGGTACTATCCACCGAAGCCGATGCCATTTTGCATCTGAGCCACACCATCGATCACCGGTTCGGTGAAGCCTGCCGGCTGATCCTGGCCTGCCAAGGCAGGGTGATCGTCAGCGGCATGGGCAAATCGGGCCACGTCGCCCGCAAGATTGCCGCCACCCTGGCCTCGACGGGTACCCCTGCCTTCTTCGTGCACCCCGGTGAAGCCAGTCACGGCGATCTGGGCATGGTCACGCCGCAGGACGTGTTCGTCGCTCTGTCCAACTCGGGCCGCACCGACGAGCTGCTGACCATCGTTCCCCAGGTCAAGCGCCAGGGCGCGGGGCTGATCGCCATGACCGGTGACCCCGAATCGCCACTGGCCGGCTATGCCGACATCCACCTCTATGCCGGTGCCCTCAAGGAAGCATGCCCGCTGAACCTCGCACCCACTGCCAGCACGACGGCGGCGCTGGCGCTGGGCGATGCGCTGGCGGTGGCGCTGCTCGAAGCCCGCGGCTTCGGCAGCGAAGACTTCGCGCGCTCGCACCCGGGGGGTTCGCTGGGCCGCAAGCTGCTGACCCATGTCGGCGACATCATGCGCTCGGGCGGCGAGTTACCGACCTGCCGGCCGGATGCCCTGTTCACCGATGCGCTGCTCGAAATCAGCCACAAGCGGATGGGCATGGTGGCGGTGCTCGATGGGCAGGGCCGGATTGCCGGTATCTTCACCGATGGTGACCTGCGCCGGGTCTTCGGCCGCAAGCAGCTCGACCTGATGCATCTGACCATAGGCGAAGTGATGACACCCGACCCGATCCACATCGCTCCGGAAGCGCTCGCCGTCGAGGCCGTGCGCATCATGGAATCGCGCCGCATCTCGCAGATTCTGGTGGCCGATGCCGGCCGCCATCTGGTCGGCGCACTGCATTTTCACGACTTGCTCACCGCGAAGGTGGTCTGATGGACATACGCAATGCCGCTCGCCAAATCCGCCTGTTGGCGATGGATGTCGATGGTACCCTGACCGATGGACGCATCTGGATCGGCAGTCAGGGCGAGATCGCCAAATCCTTCTCGGTCCGGGATGGTTTCGGGATCAAGCTGCTGCAGAAGGCCGGCATCCAGCTCGCCGTCATCACCGGCCGGCGCTCGACCATCGTCGAACAGCGCGCCACCGAACTGGGTATCGACCATGTCTTTCAAGGGGTGGTCGACAAGCGCGCCACACTGAAGACTCTATGCGAGCAGCTCGGCATCGGTCTGGAAGAGACCGCCTTCATGGGTGACGACTGGCCTGACCTGTCGGCCATGCAGGCCTGCGCCCTGCCGGTGGCCCCGGTCGACGCCGTACCCGAGGTGCTGGCCGCCGCCCGCTGGATCGCCACCGCCCGTGCCGGCGAAGGCGCACTGCGCGAGTTTGCCAACTTCCTGCTCAACAGCCGGAGCGACTATCAGGCTCTGCTGGCGCAGTATCGCGGCACCCCCGACCAGAACGCTCCCCGTTGATCCGCATCCATCATGAGTGCCCGTCTGTTCGACCGGCTGGCCGCCGGCGCCTCCATGCTGATTCTGGTTGGGCTGGGCATGGCCAGCTATTACTTTGCCAAGAAGGCAGAAACGCAGGGGCAGCAGGCGCCCCCGGTCGCCAACCGCCCCGATCCCGATTATTTCGTCGAGCGGATGGCACTGATGCGCGCCGATGCCAATGGCGATCCGTCGGTACGGGTCGAAGCCGAACGGATGCTGCATTACCCGCTGAGCGGTCGGATCGCCTTCACCAATCCGCTGATCATCACCCTGGACGAGCGACGACCGCTGATGACGGCCCGAGCCGATCGGGGCGAAGCAGCCGACACCGGCGACTTCGCCGATTTGATGGACAATGTCCAAGTTCTGCGTGCCGCCACCGAACGCGAACCCTCGATGCAGGTCGACACCCAGGCGGCCCGCGTCGATCTCGACCGGAAGACCATCAGCTCCGATCAGCCGGTGGAAATCACGGCAGGAGACAACCGATTGCAGGGGGTCGGTATGGAAATCAGCGAGCAGGCACGGCAGCTCGAACTCAAGCAGCGTGTCCGTGGTCATTTCCCGGCGGCGAGACCGTCGCGGGATGCATCGCAGAGCCGACAAAAACCGTGATTCGCCCGACATTCCGGATAAACTCACGCTGTCGACCAGCAGGCGCCTGGCCAACATTTCGTATCAACCCGTATGTCGAGACCCGCATGAGGCCAGCATTCCCCACGGTTTGCCACCCGCTCCATCTGCCGCTGGCGATGCTGATGTCAGCCATGTTGTGCTGCGCGCCGGCCAGCGCCGAGCGCGCCGACCGCGACAAGCCGATCAACATCGAGTCCAATCGTCTCGAATACAACGACGCAGCCAAAGTCTCGACCTTCATCGGCAATGTGGTGCTCACCAAGGGCAGCATCCGCATCCAGGGCGACCGCATGGTGCTGCGCCAGGTGGGTGACAATGCCCAGACCGTGCGTATCACGGGCTCCCAGGCCAGCTTCAGACAAAAGCGCGACGGCATGGAGCAATACATCCATGGCCTGGCCAACGAGATCTTCTACGACACCCGCACCGAGCAGGTCAGCCTGAGCGGGCGCGCCCGCCTGCACCGGCAAAACTGCAATCAGCCAGTGGATGAAATCACCGGCGGCACCATCGTCTACAACGCCACCTCCGAAACCTTCACGGTCGATGGCAAGCAGCGTGGCGAGCAAAGCGGCCGAGTGCGCATCATCATCCAACCGCAGAGCAACGAAAGCGGCGGCAGTGGTGGCACCGGCAAGCAGCAACCCTGCCCGCCCGGCTCGCCCTTGCCGCTGACGGCCGACCCACGCTTTGCCGTCCCCAAAAAATAGGTACCGCCCCGAACACTGTTCCCGTCCCCGAGCCCGGGCAGTCGAGACCCGGACCCATTCCGCCCACCGGATCATGTCGATGCCCCGAAAAGACGCCACGCCCCATCCTCCGACCGAAGTCAGCCACCTGAAAGCCGTCCAGCTGATGAAAGCCTATGGTGCCCGGGTGGTCGTCAAGGACGTTTCGCTCGAAGTGGCCAGTGGCGAGGTGGTGGGTCTGCTGGGACGCAACGGTGCCGGCAAGACCACCTGCTTCTACATGATCGCCGGACTGGTGGCGACCGACGGTGGCGAGATCGTGTTGGATGGCCAATCGATCAGCCGGCTACCGATTCACAACCGCGCCCGGCTCGGCCTGTCCTATCTGCCGCAGGAAGCCTCGGTCTTTCGCAAATTGAGTGTCGAAGAGAACGTACTGGCCGTGCTGGAGCTGCAGGTCGACGAACGCGGCCGCGCGCTGAAGCGCGATGAACAGAAGCACCGGCTCGAATCGCTGCTCAAGGAGCTTCAGATCGAGCACATCCGCTCCAACACCTCGATTTCGCTGTCCGGCGGTGAACGCCGCCGGGTCGAGATAGCCCGAGCACTGGCCAGCTCGCCACGCTTCATCCTGCTCGACGAGCCCTTCGCCGGCGTCGACCCGATCGCCGTCATCGAAATCCAGCGCATCGTCAATTTGCTGAAAAACCGCGAAATCGGTGTTCTGATCACCGACCACAACGTCCGAGAGACCCTCGGCATCTGCGACAGGGCCTATATCATCAACGAAGGGATCGTGCTCGCCTCTGGACGGCCCGACGAGATCATCCAAGACGAACGGGTCCGCAAAGCCTATCTGGGTGAAGACTTCCGCATGTAGGTCTGAAGCGTGGACATCGGAAGGCCCGGCCGTAGAAATCGCGAAGGCAAGAAACAGCGCACGACTTTGCTACCGCCCGCTCGCCCAGGATCGACCTTTCGCCCGGGAAATACCCCAAACCGATCCCATGATCCAGACAATTACCCGTCTGTTCAACCTGGGTGCCATGCAGCCGTGTGGCCAAACGCTCATCTGCATGGGGGTGCAGCACGTTGAAGCCAACGCTGCAAATACGTCAAAGCCAGCAACTGACGCTCACGCCACAGATGCAGCAGCGCATCCGACTGCTGCAGATGTCGACGGCCGAACTGAATCAAGAAATCGATCAGGCGTTGGCACAGAATCCACTACTGGAACGGATGGACGACCCCTGGCAGAACACCGTCAGCCTGCTGCCCGACAGCAGTCTGCGCCACCACCAGCCCGAATCCGATACCGGCTGGCCACCCGTCGTCAACCCCAGGCCCGAAACGGGTGCCGGCGGACACGACGGCCGTGACGGCTTCGACACCGGCCCCGCCGATCCCACCGGAGCCGAAGTCTGTCCCGCCCACGAACTGGACGGCACCGACGAAGAGCGGTGGGGTTTCGACGGTTCGGGCGTTGCCCGCCGACACGACTTCGACGATCCCGACCATGGCAGCGACGACACGCTGATCCGGGGCCAGTCGCTGCACGATCATCTGCTGGAGCAGCTGGCCGGCACGCCCTGCGAGACGCGCCAGCGCAATCTGGTGCACATGCTGATCGACGAGCTCGAAGACGACGGCTACCTGCGCACCCCGCTGGACGAGCTGCTGGCGGCCTGCCCCCCCGAATTGGGCATCCAGAAACAGGAGCTGGAGCGTGCACTGCGGACGCTGCAGAGCTTCGACCCCAGCGGCATCGGTGCCGGTTCGCTCAATGAGTGTCTGGCGCTGCAGCTCAGTGCCCGCGAAGCCGAAGCCTCCGGCCCCCTGCCGCCCCAGGTACTGGCGCTGGCCCGGCGCATTCTCGGCCAGGACTGTCTGCCGATGCTGGCCGCACGGGAGTTCGACAGGCTCGGCAAGCTGCTGCACTGCCCTCCGACGCTGCTGCAGGAGGCAGTCGCGCTGATCCAGTCGCTGGACCCCCGGCCGTGCAGCCGCTTCGGCACCGAGCCGCCACACTATGTGACCCCCGACATCCTCGTTCGCAAAACCCGCCAGGGCTGGCGGGCCGTGCTCAACCAAGAGGTCGTGCCACGGCTGCGAGTCAACGACGTCTACGAGCGTCTGCTCAAGCACGGTACACCATCGATGCTCCAAGGCTCCGCTACCCCGCCACCGAGCTCTGATCCCGATGGCGCCCATCCGGACCAGCACACCGGTGCAGGCCAGGAAGACAGTGATGGCGCCGGACCGAACGGTGCCATCGACCCGGCGGCAGCGTCGCTGCTCGATGACATCTCCGGCTCCCGGCGCGAGCAGCCGTCCGTCCAGCCTGCGGCTCCACCCGTCGAAGACAGTTTGACTCACCAATTGCACGAAGCGCACCGGATGGTCAGGAACGTGCAACAGCGCTTCGACACCATCCTACGGGTGGCACAGGCCATCGTGGACCGTCAGAAGGCGTTCTTCAGCCACGGGGCCGTTGCAATGAGACCATTGGTGTTGCGTGAAATCGCCGAAGCCGTCGAATTGCACGAATCCACCGTTTCACGTGTTACAACACAAAAGTACATGGCCACGCCATTCGGCACCGTCGTCGAGCTGAAGTACTTCTTCGGCAGTCACGTCGCCACCGATACCGGAGGCGCAGTGTCCAGCACCGCGATCCGAGCCCACATCAAGCAACTCATCGAGGAGGAAGACACCACCCATCCATTGTCCGACAGTCATCTCAGCGAGCTGCTTGGCCAACGTGGTTTCGTCGTTGCCCGTCGCACTGTCGCAAAATATCGTGAATCTCTGGGGATTCCGGCTGCGGCGCAGCGCAAAACGCGGTAATGTTGAAGCGACCGTCGACGCACGGCAATGCGGGCCTGTCGCATCCGCGGCCCGGCCGACCCGCTGCATCGAAGGTCGCTACGACGCCGACGTTCCGGTCCGGCAGTGCATGGATTCAATACAGGAGTACCAGGCATGAACCTTTCCATCAGCGGCCACCATCTGGAAGTGACACCTGCTCTGCGGGAATATGTCACCAGCAAACTCGCTCGTGTTCGCAACCATTTCGATCAGGTGATCGACGTCAACGTCATCATGTCGGTCGAAAAGCTGGTACAGCGCGCCGAAGTCACCCTTCATGTCGCTGGCAAGGACATTTTTGCAGAAGCGACCCATGCAGACCTGTATGCGGCGGTCGATGCCCTGGTCGACAAGCTCGATCGCCAAGTCATCAAGTACAAGCAAAAAAAACAAAATGCCCATAGTCCGCTGAAGCGCCAGACAGTACCTGCCTGACCGGACTCGTTCGTTCCATGTTGCCGCCGGTGCCGCCCCGTGCAGCCCGGCGGTCCGTGTTTATGGGACGGAAAGCCTCACACTCGCTCGCAGCAACTCACAGCCCTCGCTGCCGGCAAGCACCTCCGGTGCCTCCCGAAACCCCCGGCTCCCGGGTAAGCCCCTCGGCCTTGCTGTCCTGTCGACGTGATCATCGAGTCTCAATCTGTTAAATTTGAGGTTCCCCAGCAACGCTCCTTCGAATGACCGGGCGCTGCATATCTTTGCCGAGCCAGGTAACGCCCCCCGTCAGCACGCCTTTGCAGACATCGGGGGCTACATGTCCCGTGCCTTCATCTTGCAATCAGGTAGAAAGGATGAACCGGATCTCGAAGCTACTCACAGCCCGCGACATCCTGCTCGATGTGCCGGCCACCAGCAAGAAACGGCTGTTCGAACATGCCGCCCTGCTGTTTGAAAACGAACATCGGCTCGAGCGGCAACGGGTATTCGACTCGCTGTTCGCACGCGAGCGTCTCGGCTCGACCGGGTTGGGCAAACAGGTCGCCATCCCGCATGGCCGCATCCGCAATCTCAAGACGCCGCTGATCGCCGTGCTGCGCAGTGAAAACGGCATCGCTTTCGACGCGCCCGACAGCGAAGCGGTGCGCCTGCTGGTGCTGCTGCTGGTGCCCGAGCACGCCACCGAAGAGCACCTCGAAATCCTGTCCGAACTGGCCGAGATGCTGTCCGACGACGGCCTACGCGAAACCCTGCTGACTGCTGCCGAACCGGACCAGGTCTACAACACCCTGGCCAACTGGGAACCCTATCGGCCTGCCGCCTGAGCATTCCGGACAGTACACCCGACACAGCGGACCCGTTCGTGAGGACGGTACCGGCCAAACCCGCTGGCCCCTGCCGCCGCCACACGGAACGTGGTGCCCGGCGATGGCCGAACATTCTCATGGAGCCTCCATGCCGATCTCTGTCCAGAACCTCGTCGAATCCCAGCAGGGACGAACCCAGCTCGGCTGGATTGCTGGCCGCGGCGGGCAACATCGCGTCGTCGGCAGCGACCCCGACAGCTGCGCCGTCGACCAGATCGGTTATCTGAACATGATGCACGCCGAACGCATCGGCGTGCTGGGGCCGAGAGAGCTCGATCACTACCGGCAACTGGAAGATGAGCGGCGCCAGGAACTGCTCGACGCACTGCAGCGTGCCGCCCCCCCGGCACTGATCCTCAGCAATGCGCAGACAGCGCCGCAAAGCCTGATCGATTTCTGCAACGACATCGGCCTGCCGCTGCTGAGCGCGCAGCTGGATAGCGGTCCGCTGATCGAATCCCTGCAACAGTTTCTGGCCCTGAAAAACAAGGACCACACCTCCCTGCACGGCGTTCTGATGGATGTGCTGGGCATGGGCGTGCTGATTTCCGGTGAATCCGGCCTGGGCAAGAGCGAACTGGCCCTGGAGCTGATCAGTCGCGGCCATGGGCTGGTGGCCGATGATGTCGTCGACATCGAACGGGTCAATCATCACACCATCGTCGGTCGCTGTCCGCAGCTGCTGCAAGGGCTGCTCGAAGTACGAGGATTGGGGCTGATCGACATCCGCACCATCTTTGGTGAAAGCGCGGTACGCCGCCGTATCCCGATCAAACTGATCGTGCACTTGGTCAAGCGCAGCACACTGGAAAACGAATACGAACGGATGCCGCTCGAGGCCCTGACCGAAACCGTGCTGGGTGTTCCGGTACGCAAAGTGGCCATTCCCGTGGCCGCCGGCCGCAACATCGCGGTACTGACCGAAACCGCCGTCCGCTCCACCGTGCTGGCGCTGCGTGGCATCGACAGCACCCGCGACTTCATCCGGCGCCAGCAGGCGGCCATCATGGAAAGCCTGTCGGCCACCGACGGCGTGGCCGGTTCGGCTGCCGTTCCGGCGCCCGCCCCCACTCAACCACCACCAGCCGCCTGAAAACACCCGGCTGGACACGCACGCGCCGGCCTCACGCTGCATCACCTGGACCACCCGAGCACAGCGAAGCGACCCAGACACAGGAAACAGCCTCTTCCTGCCATCGGCCTTTTCCGGCTCAGGCCCCGGTACCACGGCACCACACCAGTCCCGCAATCCCCTCCCGACCACAGATCAGCCCATGCAATTGCTCATCGTCACCGGCATGTCCGGCTCCGGCAAATCACTGGCCATCCACGTGCTCGAAGATGCCGGCTATTACTGCATCGACAACCTGCCCGTCCGCCATGTACTCGACGTGGCCCTGTCGCTGGAGCAGGAAGGTCGCACCAAGGTGGCGATGTCGATCGACGCCCGTTCTGGTTCTTCGCTGGCCGGTCTGCGGCAGGCGGTCCGGCAGCTGCGCACGGAAGGGCATGACGTCAAAGTACTGTTCCTGAACGCCCGCACCGATGTACTGGTGCAGCGCTACTCCGAAACCCGCCGCCGCCACCCACTGACCCTGCCGACCCGGGGCCAGCCCCAGGACGGCGGGCAGAGTGGCGAGCAGGACTTTGCCCCGACACTGGAGGAGTCGATCGAGCGCGAGCGCGAGCTGATGTCGGAAATCGAAGACATCGGCATCAGCATCGACACCAGCGATCTGCACCCGAACACGCTGCGTCAATGGGTACGCGACGTCGCCCGTACCGACCGCGCCTCGATGACGCTGCTGTTCGAGTCATTCGCCTTCAAGCAGGGCGTGCCGCTCGACGCCGATCTGGTCTTCGACGTGCGCTGCCTGCCCAACCCCTATTACAACGTCTCGCTGCGGGCGCTGACCGGGCTGGACAAACCGGTGCAGGAATTTCTGGCCGGCATCGACGCAGTGCAGAAGATGGTCGGCGACATCAGCCGCTTCCTGACCGAATGGCTGCCCAGCTACGTACAGGACAACCGCCACTACCTGACGATCGCCATCGGCTGCACCGGCGGCCAGCACCGTTCGGTCTACGTCACCCAGGCCCTCGCCGAGCACTTCGCCAGAACCGAGCGCGTACTGGTCCGCCACCGCGCCATGGCTTCACGACAAGCCGGCAACGGCAAGACCGGCGGCAAGCAGACGACCTGAGACGACACGCACACGCCCGCCAACGGACGGCCCTCCCACAGCCGGCCCCGTATCAGGTGCTCTGCAGATCCGCACGCTCCAACCAGTTGCGGATCGGTGTCGGCAACGGCAAGCCGCCCAATCGGCGTGGGCTCACCCACCGTTGGGCCACAATGGGCGGTATTGCCGCCACCAGCAATGCCTGCGCTGACGCCCGTGCCGATCTGTCCGGTGCCACCCCAAACTCCTCCCCCGGATATCCGGCAACAGAATCCGCCGAGGGTTCGGCACAACGGGCCGGCTCCCCCGGAACCTCCCCACGCCTGCACTCCTCGGCCATGGCGCCCGGAACAAATGGAAGAGCGACGCCCACCGGTGGCATCCAGACCCGCGCATCCATCCTGAAATGCGTGAACACGTGCTGGAAGCCACCGGCCAGCCGCCAGTCTGCCGATGGCGCGGCAGGCAGCTCCGGCAGTGCCCACAATCCCCCCCACAGCCCCCGCTCGGGTCGCGCCGCCAGCAGCACCTGATCACCCTGCCGCAACAGAAGAAAATGCACCTCGCGCACCGGCTGCGCCTTGCGGGCACGCGGGCGCGGATAACGCTCCGGCTGCCCCTCGGCACGCGCTCGGCAAAGCTCGGCCAATGGACAGCGCCCACAAGCGGGCGCGGTACGTGTGCACACCATCGCCCCCAGATCCATCAGGCCCTGGGTATAGGCGATCATGTCGGCGGCTCC
The DNA here is from genome assembly GCA_030530775.1 of Lautropia sp. Lineage (GTDB taxonomy): Bacteria > Pseudomonadota > Gammaproteobacteria > Burkholderiales > Burkholderiaceae_E > Lautropia. The sequence goes on from JAUMUG010000007.1 coordinate 136,157, forward strand.
GGCCCCGTCGGCGGGCAGCTCCGCCTCGGCCAGTGCCCACAGTCGGCGCAGCGTTGCCGCCTGCGCCGGATCGGCATCGATGGCAAACACCCGGCTCAGCACCCGCTTGACGTTGCCGTCCAGGATGGCGGCCCGCCGACCGAAACCGAAGACGGCGATCGCTGCAGCCGTCGAACGCCCCACGCCCGGCAAGGCTTGCAGGTCGGCCGGCTCGGACGGGAAAACACCACCGGCAGCCGCCACCCGGCGTGCCGCCGCGTGCAGATTGCGAGCCCGGCTGTAATAGCCCAGCCCGGCCCACAGCCCCATCACCTGCTCGGATTCGGCTGCCGCCAGATCACTCACCGTCGGGAAAGCGGCAAGAAAACGCTCGAAATAGGGAATGGCCGTCGTCACCTGGGTCTGCTGCAGCATCACTTCCGACAGCCAGACCCGATAGGGATCCCGCAGCACCCCGGCTCCCGCAGGGGGCTGCCCTCCCCCCGCCTGCCGGCCTTCACGGCACTGCCGCATCGGTGGCGTCTTCACATCGCCGTCGCCGGAAGAAGCCCCCCTGCCCGCCCCCACCGACAGACCCTCATCCACCGTCACCGTCGACAGACCCAGCCCGGCCCGTGTCATCTGCCATGGCAGATGATGACGCCCATGCCGACGCTGCCAGCAGATCAGCGCCGGAGCGAGCCTCATCGGAACATCGGGCGCCGCGGGCGCCTCAGACCGTTTCAGTGGCCTCGGCCTGCATGGGCCGCCTGTCCATCGCCCGCTGCACATCGTCGACCAGCGCCTTCATCTGTGTCATCTGCCGCTCGATACGTGCCCGGGTCGCCTCGATCTCGTGCAGGCGCTCCTCCAGTGAATCACCGGCCTCCATCACCCGCTGCACCGATTCCATGCGGCGACGCAACTGGCTCTGGTGTTCGCGCACCTGGCTTTCCAGCGGCATCATCAGCGAGCGCAGCCAGCTCTCCATCTCGCGGATGGCGGTGGCATAGATCCGCTTCAGATTGACCGCAACCGAAGCGAAAAAGCGCTGCGTCAGCACGGCCTTGTTGACCGTCAGCATCTTCAGCAGCCCAAACTGGCGCTGATGTGCCTGCGCGACCTTCTCGATCTCGGCAAAATAGCGCCGGGTCGAAAACGGCAGCGGTAGCCCCAGCGTCAATCCGTAATCCCGGCTGAAGCGCTGATACATCGCCGTCATCATCTGCGAAATTTCACTCACCAGCCGGTCGGCCTCCTCGAAGTCCAGCCTCACCGCCGTCAGCAGCGTATTCATACCGTCCTTCAGCTGCGACGACAGCTGGCTCGACATCATCATCTGCCGAGTGCGCTCCACATGCCGACGCAGATTGTCCTGACCGATATGGGTGAACAGCGACTGCGAATGCCGGGTGAACACCGAACGCAGCGCCGCCAGATGACGCAGGCTGTCGTCGAACTCGGCCCGTTCATTGCGCACTCGCCGGGACATCTGCTTGATCATCGCTTGATTCTTGCCCCGCAGACTGTTCAGCTCGAAAGCCTGCTCGACCTGATTACGGCGGCGTACCGTCAGCAGGTTCATCGTCAGTCCACTGACTTCATCGAACTCGCGGCGCACCTGCTCGCGAATGATCACCTGTTGCTGCGGAATCAGCTCCTCCGACAGCGCATGTTCCAGGTCCTGCAGACGACTGCGCCGCAGCAGATCCGCCTGTCCATGAATCTTGGCCACCAGCCCCTTCTGTGCCGACACCGGATAGACCCGCGCCGTCGGCAGATCGAGCAGATTGGCCACCGAGGCCACCTGCCGGGCGATTTCCAGATCGTTCTCGGTCTCGGGGCGTAACTCGTCCCACAACCCGTCGATCTTGTTCAGCACCACGAAACGCCCGGTCCGGTGCGTCTTGCTGATGTGCGTCTGCCAGACATCGATATCGCTGCGTGTCACGCCCGTATCGGCTGCCAGCACGAACAGCACCGCGTGCGCATTCGGAATCAGGTTCAACGTCAACTCGGGCTCCGAGCCGATCGCGTTCAGCCCTGGAGTATCGATGATCACCAGCCCCAGTTCCAGGAGCGGATGCGGCAGATTGACGATGGCGTGGCGCCATGCCGGCACCTCGACCTTGCCCGGCGTCAGATTACGCCCGACCACCATCGCCTGCTCATTCTCGTACATCCCCATCTGCGCTGCCTGATCGGTCGAGACCAGCACCGTCTCGCGCACCGACTCGAAGGCCTCGCACAGCGAATCCACGTCGCTCACGTCGACCGGAATGAAACGCCAGTATTCATCCTGCTGGCGCAAATCCGCCAGCGACGTCGGCATCAGCCGGGTATCGATCGGCAACAGCTTGATGCCGACCGGCATATCGGGGTCGAACTGCAGCTCGGTCGGACACATCGTCGTGCGCCCGGCCGAAGACGGCACCACGCGCCGTCCATACTGCGAGAAGAAAATCGCATTGATCAGCTCGGATTTGCCACGCGAAAACTCGGCGACGAAAGCCACCTTCAGCCGCGTTTCATGCAACCGGTCGACGACCTGGCCGAGTCTGAGCTGGATACCGGCATCAGCCAGATCCGACTGCGACAGCCACTCCCGATAACGCTCGATCACGCCCTGGAGATCGGCACGCCACCGACCATAAGCCTCGATTTGATCGCTGATGCCACTCGTTGTCATGTCGGCAGTTTACACAAGCCGGCAGACCCTGCCAGACAAGCCCCGCCATCACCCTGCAACCGGGTGGCCTCAGCCGATCGGCGGTTGGCACTCCGGACAGAAAAAAGTGCTCCGTCCCTGCTGCCGGATCGCCTCGATCGGCGTACCACAGACGGAACAGGGCGCCCCCTTGCGACCATATACACGATGTTGCAACTGAAAGTAACCGACCTCGCCGTCACTATCGACAAAGTCTTTCAATGAGCTACCTCCTGCAGCAATTGCATCCAAAAGCGTCATCCGTATCGCCTGCACCAATCTGTCACATTCCGCCATCGTCAACGTGCCCGCCAGCCGCTCCGGATGAAGACGGGCCCGGAACAGGGATTCCGATGCGTAGATATTGCCGACCCCGTTGACGACCCGCCCGGCCAGCAGGAACTGCTTGAGCCCGACCCTGCGTCCACGGCTCGCGGCAAACAGCCACTCGACATCGAATTCATCCGCGAGAGGCTCCACCCCCAGCCCGGCCAGTCGCGGATGCTCGCGCTCCACCCGTACCGGCTCCCCCTCGGCCCACAGCACCGCCCCGAAACGGCGTGGATCATGCAGCCGTAGCAGCCGCCCGCCGAACACCAGATCCAGATGATCATGCTTGCCGGGCGGCCGGTCGGCCGGCAGATGGCGCAGACTGCCCGACATGCCCAGATGAATCATCAATGTGCTGCCCGGAAAGCCCAGCAGCAGATACTTGCCGCGGCGCCGCACCTGCTGCAGGACCGGCGCCGCGCCGTCGGCAGCCGCCACGATCCGGTCCCACAGATCGGGCAGCACCGGCCAGCGCAGACGCTCACAGCGCCGTACCACCGCGGTCAGGCACCGCCCCGCCACCGCCTCGGACACCCCACGCCCAACGATCTCCACCTCCGGCAACTCAGGCATGCCCCCATCCCCCGGTATCCAGTTTCCACATGGTCGTCGTCCTCTTCAGGCCCTCCGTAGCCTGACAAACCCGGCATCTCGTCAGTTGATACCCCATTTTCCTGCCGCTGATCGCCGTACAGGGAGAGTGGCAGCTGACAAAGTACGGCGCACGTTCTAACATGTTTCGATGACTTTCCTGCGCACTTTCGACTCGTCCCTCCGCCCACGACTGACGCTCGGCGGCGCCCTGTTGCTGGGACTCCTGACGCTTGCCGGCTGCAGCAGCCTGGCTGGCGGCAATGCCCCGCAGGCACATTCGTCCGATGCCGGCCAGACGGCATCGGCCGACGGACCCAGCGCCCAGGCCGCCCCACCGCCGGGCAACGGCACGGACGTACCCGTAGAAGAAGTCCCGACGACCCCGCCGCCCTACCGACCCGCCAACCTGCCGCAGATGGCGCTGACCCCGCCCATCATCTACGAGGTACTGGCGGCCGAAGTCGCCCTGCAGCGCAGCCAGCCACAGCTGGCCTACCGTACCTATCACACGCTCGCCCTGCAGATACGTGATGCCCGGCTGGCCCGTCGAGCCACCGAGATCGCCCTGCTCACGGGCGCGTTCCGCGACGCCCTGCCCTCGGCAAAACTGTGGCAGGAACTCGACCCCGATTCCAGCGAAGCCCGCCAAACCATCGATACGCTGTTGCTGGCCACCGGCCGTATCCAGGACGTGGAACCCGGCCTGCGGCAACGCCTGGCCGAGGCCCGCAAAAACGGCACGCTGAGCCTGGCCTATACCCAGCTGCAACGCCAACTGCTCAACGCCAATGACCACGAACAGGGCTGGCGTGCCATCCAACGGCTGAGCGAACCCGATCTCGACAACGCCGCCGCCCGCCTGGCACGTGCCCATCTGGCTGCTGCTGCCGGCTACTACCAGGTTGCCGCCGACGAGGCCCAGGCCGCCCACAGACTCAGCCCCGATGACCCGGAAGCGGCGCTGGCCACTGCCCAGCACCTGCAACCCGTACCCGACGGCAACGCGCAGGCCATCTCGGTGCTGCAGAACTTTCTGCACAGGCACCCCGACGACTCGGCGGTGCGCCTGGCCCTGGGCCGCCTGCAGATCGCGGATGGCCAGCGCGATGCCGCCATCAGTACCCTGCATCAGCTGCCCGAGCCAGACCGGAACACCCCACTGGCCCTCTATACCCTGGCCCAGCTCTACTTCCAGAAACAGGACTACGACCAGGCCGAAGCCTACCTCGAACGTTATGTCGGACTGCCCGCCGAAGTATCGCGCGACAATGGTCCGGCCTACATGTTCCTGGCCGAAATCAGCGAACAGCGCAACGACATCCCCAAGGCCATCGACTGGCTGTCGCGCATCCACGGCGACCAGAGCCCCCTGTACTTCGAAGCCCTGTCGCGCCGCGCCATTCTCAGCGCCCGCCAGAGCCGCCCCGAAACCGGTCTGGCCCTGCTGGACACCATCCAGCCGCGCAATGCCAAGGAAAAACAGCTGATCATCACCACCCATGCGCAAATCCTGCGCGAAGCCGAACGCCATCAGGAGGCCTTCAAGCTGCTCGACGATGCACTCAAGGGCCCGGATGACACCACCGACCTGCTCTACGACCACGCACTGACTGCCGAAAAGATCGGCCGGCTCGACCTGCTCGAAAAAAGTCTGCGCACCCTGATCGAACACCGGCCCGACAGTGGCCACGCCTACAACGCATTGGGCTACACCCTGGCCGACCACAACGTCCGTCTGCCCGAAGCGCTCGGCCTGATCCAACAGGCCGACAAACTGCTGCCCAACAACGCCCATGTGCTCGACAGCCTGGGATGGGTCCATTTCCGGATGGGTCAGCTGCCCAAAGCCCTGGAAATACTGAAGCGGGCCTACGATCTGCAGCCCGATGCCGAAATCGCCGCCCACTATGGCGAAGTGCTCTGGGCCGCGGACCGGCACGAAGCCGCCCGCGAAGTCTGGCGCGATGGCCTGAAACGTGCGCCCGACAACACCTTGCTGCGCGATACACTCAAACGCCTGGACGTCTCGCTCTGAACGCTTCACGCCGATCCGCCCGCTGCGCTGGCATGAAGCCCGGACCGCAAAGGCAGGCCAGCGCAGACATATGCCCTGGTGTACCACGATGCCCCGGCTCGACCGACGGAAGCAGCGCGCCTTCGTTCCGAGCAGGGCACACAGGCCCCGTCGATGAACGGCCGACATCGCCGTCGATGCTTCCAACGCACTCCACGGATACCCATGCCATTTTTCCACCATCCCATCCCCTCCAGCCGTCCATCGCAGCAGCATGCCCGGCATCACACCGTCCGCTCATTGGCGCTCCCCCTGTTGCTGACCGGCGCCTTGCTGAGTGCCGGTTGCAGCACCACCCCGAACATGCCCGCCGATCAGCCTGGCGCTGCCATCGACACCCAGCGCCCGCTACACCTGAGCGGACGTTTCTCTCTCAGCTACACCGAAGCACTGCCCGAGCCCAAATCCGAGCACAACAGCGGCCGTTTCACCCTGAACCGTGATGGCGACGACCTCGGCATCGAACTGTTTTCACCCTTCGGCCAGACCATCGTCCGCGCCGCCCAGCGTCGCGGCGAAGCAGCCTGGCTCGAAACCGCCCAGCGGCAGCGCCTGAGCGGCCCCACGCTGCAGGACACGCTGGAACGGGCGATCGGCATCCCGGTGCCCGCCGACCGCCTTCCCTACTGGCTCAGCGACGAGTTCCAGACCGTGCTCGAACGCTCACCCGACGGCCAGCGCATCCACGCCCGGGAAAACGACTGGCGCATCGAACGCGATGGCCGCCGCTGGTTCCTCGTCTGGCACCAGAGCGGCCGCCGTCTCGAAATCCGCCTGGTCCTCGACACGGTACGGAACCCGACGCCGGACGCAACGGGCAATCCCACGACACGGCCCGCCGGCGGAGAAAACAGCAGCCTGCCGCCGCCCCTCTCTCCCATGCGGCGTTCGGCCTCGTATCATTCCCCGGAACCGGCCACTTTCCTTCGTCCACCATGTCCGCCGATCCGACCCGACGACCCGTCCTCCGCCTGCCCGCCCCTGCCAAGCTGAACCTGTTCCTGCATGTCACCGGCCGGCGTGCCGACGGTCTACACCTGCTCGAAACCGTCTTTCAGTTCATCGACCTCTGCGACGACATCAAACTGCAGCTGGATCCGGGTGGTGCCATCGGCCGCAGCCATGACCCGGAAGGCGTCGCCGAAGCCGATGATCTGACCCTGAAAGCGGCCCGTGCGCTGCAGGCCGCCACCGGCTGCCCGCTGGGTGCACGCATCACCCTGCACAAGCGTATCCCGATGGGTGCCGGTCTCGGCGGCGGCAGCTCCGATGCGGCCTCCGTGCTGCTCGGACTCAACCAACTCTGGCAACTGCATCTGCCCCGCGAAGCACTGATCGACATCGCCCGCCCGCTGGGCGCCGATGTGCCGATTTTCGTCTATGGCCGCAATGCCTATGCGACGGGCATCGGCGACGTCTTCCAGCCGATCGAACTGCCACAGCGCTGGTTCGTACTGCTGATGCCGCCCATCCACGTCGCCACGGCCGGTGTGTTTGGTGCTCCCGAATTGACAAGGAATACAAAGCCCCTCACAATCCGAGGCTTCACAGGATTGGCAGGACGCAACGACCTGCAACCGGTCGTCGAAGCCAGACAGCCCGCCGTCAAAACGGCCCTGGCGGTTTTGAACCAAGCAGCGCGGGCTGTTGCGTCCAGAACGGCAAAGCTTGCCGCCTGCACCGACATTTGCGTTAGAATGACAGGCTCTGGCGCCTGTGTTTTTGCAGCCACGGATTCGCTCGAGGATGCCCGGGCCCTTGTTGATGAAATTCAACAAATCGGCACTGTAAATTCTGTAAGCAAGCATACGCCAGAGGCTGAACGTATTACAATGCGGACAGAGTTTGGCACCCTTTATTTGGTTGAAGGGCTTGCCAGTCACCCGTTGGGGAGTCGCCAAGTTGGTTAAGGCACCGGATTTTGATTCCGGCATGCGAGGGTTCGAGTCCTTCCTCCCCAGCCATCTTTCTGTTGGGTTGATCTCACCATCGGCTTGATGCCCCATGGCAGCAGCAAACGCTCTGTTTCCGGATCAGCGCTTCTGACGGGTCAGATTCTCGTGCACCGCAGCTCCTATCGCTCCAGCCCCGACACCATGCCCGCACTCTGGTCCGAAGGGCCGGTGCTGTTCACGGGTAACGCCAATCCCGCTCTCGCCGCCGACGTGGCCGCCCACCTGGGCATCCCGCTCGGCAAAGCCATCGTCGGCAAGTTCTCCGACGGCGAAGTCAACGTCGAGATCCTCGAAAACGTCCGTGGCAAGGATGCCTTCGTCATCCAGTCCACCAGCGCGCCGACCAACGACCATTTGATGGAACTGCTGATCCTGGTCGATGCACTGCGCCGCGCATCGGCCGGACGGATCACCGCCGTGCTGCCCTATTTCGGCTATGCCCGCCAGGATCGCCGCGTCCGCTCCTCACGGGTGGCCATCAGCGCCAAGGTCGTGGCCAACATGCTGCAGGTCACCGGCGTCGACCGCGTGCTGACCATGGACCTGCACGCAGACCAGATTCAGGGCTTCTTCGACATCCCCGTCGACAACATCTATGCGGCACCGATCCTGCTGTCGGACATCACCCGCCAGAAGTTCGAGAACGTGATGGTGGTATCGCCCGACGTGGGAGGTGTGGTTCGCGCCCGGGCGCTGGCCAAACGGCTCGACTCCGATCTGGCCATCATCGACAAGCGTCGCCAGAAGGCCAATGTGTCGGAAGTGATGAACATCATCGGTGAAGTCTCCGGCCGCACCTGCCTGCTGATGGACGACATGGTCGACACCGCCGGCACCCTGTGCCGCGCCGCCGAAGCCCTCAAGAATCATGGTGCCCTGCATGTCGTGGCCTACTGTACCCACCCGGTGCTGTCGGGCAAGGCCATCGAACGCATCACCGAATCCCAACTGGATCAGCTGGTCGTCACCGACACCATCCCGCTGACCGCCGAGGGCAGAGCCTGCGACAAAATCCGTGTACTCGGCTGTGGCCAACTGATCGGCGAAACCATCCTGCGCATCAACCGCTCCGACTCGGTTTCGATGCTGTTCATGGAGTAATCTCCCGCGGCCGTGTCCCAGCCAGGCGAGCCGCTGGACTGTCCCTGCCCCGCACCGCAACGGGTACGGCGTGCCGGCAACAGCCGGCAAAAAACACCGGCAAACACGTCGGCCGTGGACATCGCCGACTGCGAAACGCGGCGTGGCCGAGCAGTTGGCAAGCCATTCGAGGCGCCCGCGCCGACGTAGCCAGTGCCTGTTATCATCAATGGTTTTTCTGCCTGGCATCGTCAGCCAGGCGTTTTCAACCCTTGCCGAGTCTGGTCGCGGACCGGCAGACACAAGAAGGAAATGTGATGCAAGTCATCGCTCAAACGCGCAAAGACGTGGGGTCGAGTGCGAGCCGCCGCCTCCGTCGTGCCAATCAGGTTCCCGGCATCGTCTACGGTGGTGAAGCCGCCCCCGTACAGGTAGCCCTCGATCACAACGCGCTCTACCACGCACTGCGCGTCGAAGCTTTCCACTCCTCCATCCTGGACCTGGAAATCGACGGCAAGAAGCAGCAGGTTCTGCTGCGCAACGTGCAATGGCACCCCTACAAACAACAGGTGATGCACGTCGACTTCCAGCGCGTCTCGGCCGACCAGAAGATCACAGTCAAAGTACCGCTGCACTTCGTCAACGCCGACGTCTCGCCGGCCGTCAAACTGAACAAGGCCGTGGTCAACCACGTCATGACCGAAATCGAGATCCAGGTTCTGCCGCAGGATCTGCCCGAGTACATCGAAGTCGACCTGTCGGGCCTGGCCATGGATCACTCGATCCACCTGAGCGCCATCAAACTGCCGAAAGGCGTTTCTGCCCACATCACCTCCGACACCGACCCCGTGCTGGCCTCGGCCACGCTGGTGGGCGCTTCGGATGCCGACGCAAACGAAGAAGTCGCTACCGACGAAGGTGAAAAGAAATAATCATCGCCGTACACCGGGTTGGCCCCTTGCGCCAACCCGCGGAAGCCGGGGCCGTTTTCGCTTGGGCGATTTCCGCTTTCCGTACTTCCAGACCGGGCGCGGCGGGTCGATACCCGCCCCCATCCCAACGGGCCGCCAGTCGGCCCGTTCGTTTTCGACTCGACGGATGAACGGCCCCGTACACGTCCGCCGTCCTCTCAGACTCTCCCCATGAGCGCCCCCCGTCTCATCGTCGGCCTGGGCAACCCCACCGACAAACACGTCACCGACCGGCACAATGCCGGCTTCTGGTTCATCGACGAATTGGCACGTCAGTTTGGCGGCCAGCTGCGCCACGACCCCAAGTTTCAGGGCGACGTCGGCGAAGCCCGCATCGGCAGCCAACTGGTACGCCTGCTCAAGCCCAGCACCTGGATGAACCGCTCCGGCCAAGCCGTAGGCGGCATCGCCCGCTTCTACCGGCTGGAACCCACCGACATCCTCGTCGTCTATGACGAACTCGACCTGCTGCCCGGCTCGGTACGCCTCAAACTGGGCGGCTCCAGCACCCACAACGGCCTGCGCGACATCACCGCCCACCTGGGCGGCCCGCGCTACTGGCGGCTACGCATCGGCATCGGCCACCCGCGCACCCTCAACCTCGAAAAAACCGTCGTCGACTTCGTGCTGAGCCGACCCAGCCAGCCCGACCGGCAAGCCATCGAAGAAGCCATCGAACGCAGCCTTCGTGTGCTGCCCGAGCTCATCGATACCGGCAATTGGGAAATCACCACCCAGAAACTGCACAGCCTCGATCCGCACATGCAGGCCAAGGCCGCAAGCAAGGCAGCGGCGACCAAGCCCAGCGACTATCATTGACCCATCTCGCCAGCGGCCGACCGAAGCCCATCGCCTTTGGCCCGCGGCCCCCCACCAGCACATCAAGGAAAACACGCACCCATGGCACTGCAATGCGGCATCGTCGGCCTGCCCAACGTCGGCAAGTCCACCCTGTTCAACGCCTTGACCAAAGCCGGCATCGAGGCCGCCAACTACCCCTTCTGCACCATCGAACCCAACGTCGGCATCGTCGAAGTGCCTGACCCACGCCTCGAACGGCTCTCGGCCATCGTCAAACCGCAGAAAGTGCAGCCCGCCATCGTCGAATTCGTCGATATCGCCGGCCTGGTCGCCGGCGCCAGCAAAGGCGAAGGGCTCGGCAACCAATTCCTCGCCAACATCCGCGAAACCGACGCCATCGTCAACGTCGTCCGCTGCTTCGACGACCCCAACGTCGTCCACGTCAACGGCCGCGTCGACCCCATCGCCGACATCGAAACCATCATCACCGAACTGGCACTGGCCGACCTCGCCACCATCGAGCGCGTCCATGCCCGCGAAATCAAGAAAGCCCGCGCCGGCGACAAAGACGCCCTGAAACTCACCACCCTGCTCGAAAAACTTCAACCCCACCTCGACGCAGGCAAACCCATCCGCTCGCTCGAGCTCTCCGACGACGACAAGGCACTCCTCAAGCCCTACGGCCTGATGACCCTGAAACCCGCCATGTACGTCGCCAACGTGGCCGAAGACGGCTTCGAAAACAACCCCCACCTCGACCGCCTGCGCGAACACGCCGCCAAAGAGAACGCCCCGGTCGTCGCACTGTGCGCCCAGATCGAAGCCGAACTGGCCGACCTCGACGACGACGACAAACGAGCCTTCCTCGCCGACCTCGGCCTCGAAGAACCCGGCCTCGATCGCCTGATCCGCGCTGGCTACCACCTGCTCGGCCTGCAAACCTACTTCACCGCCGGCGTCAAGGAAGTACGCGCCTGGACCATCCGCAAAGGCGACACCGCCCCCAAAGCCGCCGGCGTCATCCACACCGACTTCGAGCGCGGCTTCATTCGAGCCCAAACCATCTCCTTCGACGACTTCATCCAGTACAAGGGCGAACAAGGCGCCAAAGAAGCCGGCAAGATGCGCGCCGAAGGCAAGGACTACGTCGTGCAGGACGGGGATGTGCTGAACTTTTTGTTCAATGTGTGAGTACAAGCATGAGTAGTCAGCTCGTACGAAAACATTCTTTCTCCAAGGCTCAGAATGAAAATAAGCGCCCCTGGCGGGATTGCTTTCACGTTCCCGTCATGAAGCGATCGCCATTCTTCACACGTCTGCGAACATAAGCCGGCAAATAAAAAAGGGGACCTCTACCCCTGCCCCTTCACCAGGGGCGGGGCTGTCGGCACAAGAGGGGCGTCACGGCCAAGGATAGAAGGCATATCCGTTGCCGCCATTCAATACGTGCGACGATGAAAGACGAAACCTCATCGAAGAAAACACCCAAACCCTGGATATCCTTCGACGAACAGTTGCAACTGCTGAAATCACGAGGCATGCAGGTCGATGACGATGACGCCGCCCGTGACTACCTGGAGCGCATCGGTTACTACCGACTGAGCGGATACTGGTACCCGATGCGGCGTATCGACCATGCAGAATCCCAACGCCAGAACACCCCAATCCGCGCGGACGATTTCGTGCCCGGAAGCCGTTTCGAGGATGCCGTCCGTCTCTATGTCTTCGACAAGAAGCTGCGCCTGCTGGCGCTAGACGCGCTGGAACGCATTGAAATGGCGGTACGTGTCGACGTCGCCTACACACTGGGAAAGCGGAATCCCCTGGCTCATGAATTGCCGGAACACCTGCACGGCGAGTTCACCAAGAAACGCAACATCCGGGGCAAAAACAAAGGACGAACCGACTACGAAGTCTGGCGGGACAAGTATCGTCGGCAGGTCCGTCTCGCCCGTAAAAACCCTTTCGTCGAGCACCACGAAAAAACCTATGGCTGCCTGCCAATCTGGGCCGCCATAGAAGTCTGGGATTTCGGAATGCTGTCCAGGATGTACTCAGGCATGAAACATGCCGACCGAACGAGCATCGCCAAAACCTATGGAATCGATACTAGCCAAACATTCTCACAATGGCTGCGCAGCCTCAATTTCATCAGAAATGTTGCTGCACATCATAGCCGTTTGTGGAACATAAACGTCCTGGAACTATCAAACGTTCCACAGGACTGGCCGCCCGATCTCAATAAAGCGCGTCCCTTCTTCTATTTCTGCCTGATGCAAAGACTGCTTCAGGTTATTTGTCCCAACTCCGGTTGGGGAAAACGCTTTCAAGAGCTGCTGTCCACCGGATTTCCCAACACCGGAACCCCTACCATCTCCCTGCAGGATTTCGGAACGTTTCCCGGTTGGCAAACTGCGGCGCCCTGGACGAAAACCGAATCCACAAATGAGAACCGGCGCGTACACTCAGAGAGTGAAGAGGCGCCGGTCATATCGGAGCCTATGGTAGGCTTGCCCTCCTCATCTGTCAAGGTATCCCTCTCTCCTCCCATGGAATTTGCTGACGAACGGACACCGCCCTCCCTTGGCGCAGCGGGATCGTCCACCCGCACAGGCCCAAGCACAGACGGCGGCGAAGAATAGAGGAGAAAGGGCTACTTGATCCGGTGAGCCTGTCCTAGCCCGGCCTCAAGCAACCGCCTGATCCACGCCACGTGCTGTGCAAAGCCCCCCAATCGAGCCGACTGGAGCGAATGCGGGAGCCTCTTCTTCGGATATCCTCCCCGTTGCCCACCTCGGCCTCGATCTCTGAAAAACATGGAATCGCTGGAAAAATCGGGAAAATCGGGAAAACGGCTGACTCACCCAACCGACGAAAAACCTCGGCAGGCGCCTGAAAATGATTGCATGCATGTCCGAGGGAACCCTTTTGATAAGATCGCAGCAGTGACATGGATCAACGTCGCCAAATCACGACAGCCCATTTCGTGAGAGCCCTGAGCATCTCAGCCCCCTTTGACCGTTTGATGGAAGCGTGTTGACGTGAGTGGAAGAAAGATCGCGTGTGTCGACCTCTTTTGCGGCGCGGGAGGCCTCACCCACGGCTTCCTGGCCGAAGGGCTTCCCGTGGTGGCGGGGATCGACCTGGATCCGGCGTGTCGTTACCCCTATGAGGCCAACAATGGGCCCGCCCGATTCGTGAAGGACGACATCAGCCTGATCCGAGTCGACACGGTCGAGGCCCTGTTCGGGTCGGCAGATCTGCGCGTTCTGGCCGGGTGTGCACCCTGTCAACCCTTTTCCACCTACGCGCAACGGTACGAGTCCGACGGGAAAGAAGGGCGTTGGGGGTTGCTCTACCATTTCGCCCGTTTGGTTGAAGGCACGAAGCCCGACATCGTCACGATGGAGAATGTAAGAAACATCGACAAGCACGAGGTGTTTCACGATTTCATCGACGCGCTGAAAGAGCTTGGTTATCAGGTCGACTATGGGGTGGTCGATAGCTCCCGCTATGGGGTTCCCCAGTCGAGGCACCGCCTGGTGCTGCTGGCGTCGCGGCATGGCCGGATCGGGATGATCCAGCCGACCCATCCCACACCGGTCACGGTCAGGCAGGCCATAGGCAAACTGCGTGCCATTGCTGCCGGGGAGTCCGCCCCCAAGGACAAGTTGCACGTGGCGTCGACACTATCCGAAACGAATCTGAAACGCATCAGGGCGTCCAAGCCGGGGGGAACATGGCGTGACTGGCCGGAGCATTTGGTTGCCAGTTGCCACCGGGCTAGTCGTGGGCGCACGTACCCCAGCGTCTATGGCCGTATGGAATGGGACAGGCCGGCACCAACGATGACGACGCAATGCTACGGATTCGGCAATGGTCGTTTCGGCCACCCAGTGCAGGATCGGGCCATTTCCCTGAGAGAAGCGGCGATCTTGCAGAGCTTTCCACGTGACTATGCGTTCATCCCTCCAGACGGAGAGGTGAATTTCAAAGTACTGGGACGCTTGATAGGGAATGCAGTACCCGTGGTGCTGGGGCGTGCGATTGCCCGTAGCATCAATCGGCATATCGCATCGATCGTCGCGCCCTGATGGACGCGCGAGGAGGTGGCAATGTCTCCGCCCAAAGCATCCTCTCCCGAGGTCAGCCGTCGTATGGCGAAAGTGCGGCAGAAAGGCACGGATGCGGAACTGGCATTGCGCAGGGAGCTTCATCGTCTCGGGTTGCGTTACAGAGTCGCGTTCCAGGTCCTGAGCAAACCACGACGGGTGGCCGACGTCGCGTTTCCCGGTCGGAAGATCGCTGTGTTCGTCGACGGCTGCTTCTGGCATGGCTGTCCACGACATGCGACATGGCCGAAGCGCAATGCTGATTTTTGGCGTGAGAAGATAGAAACTAACAGGATCAGGGACTTGGACACGGACGCCCGCCTCGCCGCCATCGGATGGCGGGTGTTGCGGTTCTGGGCACACGAGTCCCCAAAGGATGCTGCTCGACGAGTGGCGGAAGTCGTGGCCGAGGTCGATGAGATGAATCACCGTGTTTCATCGCCAGGATCGTTCAATCACCAAAGCGCCAGAGGGAGCCGGTCGACAGATGGGGGCGATGAATGAACAACCGAGGCGAACATATGCCACCCCGCCCGAGCCGGGGCAGCTCGTCGAGGTACGTCGTCGTCACTGGGTGGTGGCGGATGTCGATGCATCCGGGTTGAATGCGGAGAGCCCTCAACATATCTTGACGCTCTCGTCGATCGACGAGGACGGACTCGGTGAGGAACTGGAAGTCGTCTGGGAGATCGAGCCGGGCGCCCAAATCATCGAACGTGCGGGTTTGCCTTCGGTCACGGGGCAAGACGATTCGGCCATGCTCGATGCATTCCTCGATGCGGTGCGCTGGGGCGCAGCCACCAATGCCGACCGTGGCTTCCTCCAAGCGCCGTTCCGCAGCGGTGTCAGTATCGAAGACTTCCAGCTCGACCCGCTGGTGCGGGCCATCGACATGGCTCGGGTCAACCTGCTCATCGCCGACGACGTCGGCCTCGGCAAGACCATCGAGGCCGGTCTGATCATTCAGGAACTGCTGCTTCGGCATCGAGCCCGCACCGTCCTGATCGTCTGCCCCGCCTCGCTTCAGGAAAAGTGGCGCGTCGAGATGTTGGAGAAGTTCGGCCTCGACTTCCGCGTGGTGGATACCAACTACATCCAACGATTGCGGCGGGAGCGTGGCATCCATACCAACCCCTGGACCTCACATCCCCGTCTCATCACCTCGATGGATTGGGCAAAAGGGGGCGAGGGCCTGCGCGCCATGCGCGACATCCTTCCGCCGCATGTCGGGCATCCACGCAAATTCGACCTGCTGGTCGTGGACGAGGCGCACAACGTGGCGCCTTCCGCAGGTTCGCACTACGCGCTGGAGAGCCAGCGCACGCGTTTCGTCCGCTCCGTCGGCCCGCACTTCCAGCATCGCCTGTTCCTGACGGCCACACCGCACAACGGTTACACCGAGTCCTTTACGTCGTTGCTCGAACTGCTGGACGATCAGCGTTTCGCGCGCAACATCCTCCCCGATGAAAAGCGTCTGAATCAGGTGATGATCCGCCGCCTGAAGAGTGATCTCGTCGATGCGGATGGTACCCCCTTATATGCCCGGCGCAACTTGCAGGCGCTCGAAGTCCCTTATACGGCGCAAGAGCGCGAGATTCATCGCAAGCTGGATGACTACTGCGCCAGCCGTCAAAAGGACGCCGAGCAGGCGGCCAACGGTTTCGGCACCGCCTTCGTCAATCGTCTCCTCAAGAAGCGCCTGCTCTCGTCGCCAGCGGCTTTCGCATCCACGCTGGAAAGACACGCCACGTCGCTGTCCGAGTCCTGCCCCGCCAAGCCGAACCCGATGGCAGAGCGCATCCTGCACAAGGCCATCCTGAAAGCCGACGAGGACTACGCCGACGACCGTGAGGTCGAAAACGCTCAAGCCGAGGCCGTCGAGGAAGTCTCGCGTCACGCGGTTCCGCTGACACCGGAGCAGCGGGCAATGCTGGACGAACTGCGGGCATGGGCACAGCGCGCCCGCAACCAGGTCGACGCCAAGGCCCGAGCCATCCTGGAGTGGCTCACGGATCATCTCAAGACGCGCGGAGAATGGAACGACCGCCGGGTGATTCTGTTCACCGAATACCGCACCACGCACCAGTGGATGCATCAAATCCTCGCCAGCCACGGCTTCGGCGGCGAGCGTCTCGGGTTGCTCCACGGCGGCCTCTCGCAAGACGAGCGCGAACCCATCAAGGCGGCATTCCAGGCTTCGCCGCAGGAATCGCCGGTGCGTATCCTGCTCGCCACGGACGCGGCCTCCGAAGGCATCGACCTGCAGAACCACTGTAATCGGCTCATCCACCTGGAGATTCCCTATAACCCCAATGTGATGGAGCAGCGCAACGGGCGTATCGATCGTCACGGTCAGCGTGAACAGGAGGTCTTGATCTGGCACCCGGTCGATGGTGGCAGCATGAACGGTGCGTCGGTGGGCGGCCACGGCGAGGACATCCTGCGTGCCTTTCGGAAACTGGATGCGATGCGCGCCGACATGGGCAGTGTCAATCCGGTCATCGCGCCGCAGATGCCCGGTCTCATCGAAGGCTCGCTGAAGGTTCTGGATACCAGCATGGCCGAGGCGCGGCTCGAACGCGCCAAGGGCCTCGTTCGTGCGGAACGTGACTTGAAGGAGCGCGTCGCGAAACTGCACGAGCGTTTGCTCGCCACCAGACAGGATTTCCACCTCACACCGCAGCACGTTCTGATGGCCGTGGAAACCGGTCTCGCACTGGCAGGGCGACCGCCGCTGGAGCCCGTTGAACTGGTGGGTGCTCCTTCGGGCAGCGTCTTCCGCATGCCCGAACTGCACGGATCATGGGCACGCTGTACCGAAGGGCTGTCTCACCCTCACACCAAGGCGATACGGCCCATCACCTTCGACCATGCCGTCGCCAGTGGCCGTGACGACGTGGTGCTCATCCACCTGAACCATCGTTTGGTACAGATGTGCCTGCGTCTGCTGCGCGCCGAAATTTGGGCTCGGGACGACGTGAAGAAGTTGCACCGTGTCACCGTTCGCACAGTGGCCGACGGACTCGTCGATGGCCCCGTCGTGGTGGTGGTCTCGCGGCTCGTCGTCACTGGTGGCAACCACCATCGGCTGCACGAAGAGCTGACGTTGTCGGGCGGGTATCTGCGCGACACGTCCTTTCGCCGCGAAGAGGGCGTCACCCGAGTCGAGCAGTGGCTGGACGAAGCCAAACCGATCACGGCTGCCCCGCCCCTGTTCGATGCGCTGCGTGTCCGCTTCGAGCGACAGCAGGATGCCATCCTGAAAGCCGTGGATGCACGTTCCAAGGAGCGCCTCCGCCATTTGACCAATACGTTACAGGACCGAAAGCGACGAGAGCTCGGTGACATCGAGAACGTGCTCGGCGATCTGGAGAGCGCGATCCGATCCGAGTTGGAGCGGAACGAACAGCCAGAGCAGCTTTCCCTTTTCAGCGAAGACGAACGCACGCAGATCCGTCGTGACATCGCCGCGCTGGAAGCGCGTCTCGGGCGAATCCCCGAAGAACGAAAAATGGAGACGCAGGCCATCGAATCCCGCTATGCCAGGCTCGACGACCGCACCTTTCCGGTCGCGGTGATCTTCATCGTGCCGAAATCGGCCCACGAAAGTGTCGGAGGTGCTGCATGAATCAGAGCACTCACCATCACGACTGGCTCTCCCTCATCGAAGTTTCCGGGCCTTTCCTTGCCGTTCCCGTCTTGAAGGAAGTCTTCCCGCAGGGATTGGAAGTGCTCGATGCGACCAAATGCAAGCGGCTGCGCCAAGCCTGCGAGGAATGGCGCGAGGGGCTGGAAACCGATGATCCGCGTTTCGCCGATCTGCATGCGGCGTGGATCGACGAGGTGCTGTCGCGCGGGTTGGAACTCGATGAGGATGGTCGTGGTGACGTGCTCAAGCGGGGGCGCTGGTGTGCCGAGCACCTGTCCGTCACGCTGGCGGAATATGGTGTGAACCTGGAACCAGACTTCGCGGTCGTCGGCGATGGCGGCATGCCGCTGATGCTCGTCCACGCTCATGGGCCTGATGTCGATTTCGATGCCACGCAGACACATGGTGCCTGGGCCAGTACACCCGCAGAACGCATGGTGACGCTCTGCCGAGCCACGGGCTGTCGGCTCGGTTTGCTCACCAACGGGGAACGCTGGATGTTGATCGATGCGCCGGTGGGTGCGGTTACGTCCTTCGCCAGTTGGTACGCTCGCATCTGGGTGCAGGAACCCGTCACCCTGCAAGCTTTCGTCCACCTCCTGGGTATCCGACGCTTCTTCGTGGAGGAGTCCGAGCGCTTGCCCGCGCTGCTCGACCGCTCGCTGAAGTTCCAGGACGAAGTGACCGATGCCTTGGGTGAGCAGGTACGGCGTGCCGTCGAAGTGCTGATCCAGTCGCTCGACAGAGCCGACCGGGACCGTAGCCGTGAACTACTCCGTGAGGTGAAAGAGACCGAACTCTACGAAGCCGCGCTGACGGTGATGATGCGCCTGGTCTTCCTGCTCTCCGCCGAAGAGCGGGGTCTATTTCTCCTGGGCGACGAACGCTACGAGGCCAACTACGCGCTCTCCACCTTGCGGATGCAATTGCGGGCTGAGTCCGACGAGATTCTGGAGCGTCGCTGGGATGCGTGGTCGCGCCTGCTCGCGCTCTTTCGAGCGGTGTATGCTGGTGTCGAGCACGAAAACCTGCGTCTGCCCGCGCTCGGCGGTTCGCTGTTCGACCCCGATCGCTTTCCCTTCCTCGAAGGCCGAGAGAAGGACTCGGACTGGCGCACGGACCTCGCCAAACCGCTGCCCATCGACAACCGCACCGTGCTGTTGCTGCTCGAAGCCATCCAGCAGTTTCAGGGCCGCACGCTGTCGTATCGGGCTTTGGACGTGGAGCAGATCGGGTATGTCTACGAGGGTTTGCTGGAGCGAACGGTCAAACGCACCTCCGATGTCACACTGGAACTCGATGGCACCAAGGGGGCTCAGTCACCGTGGGTCACTCTGCCCGAACTGGAATCCGCAAGGCTGGACGGTGAAGAACGCTTGACGGAACTGCTTCGGCAACGTTCCGGCAGCTCTGCCAACCGTGTGCGCAACGATCTGGCCCGCCCGGTGGAGGATACACTTTCCGCCCGCTTGTTGACGACCTGCAATGGCGACATGGCGCTGCGCGATCGCATCGCGCCGTTCGTGCATCTGGTGCGAACCGACCCCTGGGGCTATCCTCTCGTTTATCCCGCCGGGGCCTTCGTCGTCACGGCCAGCGCCGATCGGCGTGAAACCGGCACGCACTACACGCCGAAATTCCTCACCGAGACCATCGTCCGCGAGACGCTCACACCCGTTGCCTATGTCGGTCCCGCACAGGGCGCGCCACGTGGCGAGTGGGTATTGAAATCACCCGCCGAGCTGCTCGATTTGAAGATCTGCGACCCTGCGATGGGGTCGGGTGCATTCCTCGTTCAAGCCTGCCGGTGGCTGGCCGACCGGGTGGTGGAAGCCTGGGCACTCGCTGAAGCCGGGGGGCATACCGTCGACATCGATGGACGGGAGGTGGATGTCGGCGCCAATGTCGAGACGCTACCACGCGATACCGAGACGCGAACCATCATCGCCCGCCGCCTCGTCGCCGAACGATGCCTTTACGGCGTCGATATGAACCCGCTGGCGGTGGAGCTTGCCAAGCTCTCCATCTGGCTGGTGACCCTGGCCAAGGGTCGCCCTTTCGGTTTCCTCGATCACAGCCTGCGCTGCGGTGACAGCTTGTTGGGAATCCACCGGCTGGAACAACTCACCCAGCTTTCGATGAACCCAAGTGCTCAGGGGCAATTACGGCTATTCGGACAGAACATCGAGCAAACCGTGCGCGAGGCCATCGAACTGCGCCGACGGCTGCGTGAAACGCCCATCCGCGACATTCGCGATGTGGAGGTAATGGCGCATCTGGACGCCGATGCGCGCCGCAAGCTCGACGTACCGGAATGCATCGCCGATGCGCTCATCGGGGAGGTGTTTGCCTCAGGTGGAAAACGCGCACCACTGGATAAGGCGTTGGCCTCATTGAGCGTTCAAGCCGAGCGGACCATCGATGGAGGCAGGGATGTGGTCGCGTCGATGCGCGAGAGGGCTATTGCCGCGCTCTCGACCGACTTGCCTGCGGACAAGCCGGAGCGGCGGCCGTTCCATTGGCCTTTGGAGTTCCCGGAAGTATTCGCAAACGGGCGCGGTGGGTTCGACGCCATCATCGGAAACCCGCCCTTCCTGGGTGGACAGAAAATCACGGGCGTCGCAGGTACGGCTTTCCGCAACTGGCTGGTCGCGCACATCGCGGAAGGGCGACGTGGTTCTGCCGATCTGGTTGCGTACTTCTTTCTGCGGGCATGGAACCTGCTGCGCGAAGGAGGGGGATTCGGCTTGCTCGCCGTCAACACCATCGCGGAAGGCGATACGCGACAGGTCGGGCTGGAAGCGATGGTTCGCGCTGGCGCTGTCATCCATGCGGCTTATCCAAACGAGCCGTGGCCCGGAAAGGCGGCTGTCGTCGTCAGCCGTGTACACGTCCACAAAGGCGAGTGGTTGGGTGAGCGCTCGTTGCTTGGGCGGCCGGCCCCTTTCATATCGGCCTTCCTGTCCGATCGGGAAGAGTGGAGTCCGAAGAGATTGAAGGCGAATGAGGGCATGGCGTTTCAAGGTTCTATTGTGCTCGGAATGGGATTCGTACTCTCGCATGAAGAAGCGCAACGAATGCTCGACGCGGATCCGAGAAACGCCGATGTGATTTTTCCGTACATCAACGGGGATGACCTCAATTCCGACCCTGAGCAGCGCCCGGGGCGTTGGGTGGTCAACTTTTGGGATTGGTCGGAGAATCGAGCAAGGGAGTACAAGTTACCGTGGGCTTGGATCGAAGAACGAGTAAAGCCGGAGCGTCAGCTAGTCAATGATGGAAGTTCTTCAGGACGCCGGCGAAAGCAATATTGGTGGCTTTACGGTTCCGATGCGAAGACGTTGTACCACGCCGTTGGTCGTGGCAAACTTTTTGAGCGTCATCCTGATGGATGGGGGCTTGAGCATAGCCCACCACATAAAGTCATGGTATGCAGTGAAGTAAGCAAGCATCTGTCATACGTGTTTATCAAAAATGACTGCGTCATGTCGGATCGAGTGGATGCGTTTCGAAGCGAAGTTTCATTTGCGGTGTGCCAGTCTGTGTTACACGAAGTTTGGGCACGAGCTTACAGTTCCCGTTTGGAGACGCGCCTAAAGTACTCCGTTGGTAATGCTTTCGAAACATTTCCGTTTCCTGCATCTCTTGATATCGATCTTCTCATGCGGGGGGGGGATGTACATCAGGCGCGTGCCGATTCTATGATTCAAGATGCCATCGGTCTTACAAAATTATATAATAGGTTTCATTCCATTGCTGTGAAAGATCCTCACATGGAAGAACTGCGCTCATTGCAACGTGAAATGGACGTGGCTGTCGCGCGTGCCTATGGTTGGGACGACCTCGAACTCCAGCACGGTTTTCACGAAGTATCGTACCTGCCAGAAAATGACCGCATCCGCTTCACCATTTCGGAATCTGCGCGCATCGAAGTGTTGCGCCGCCTGTCGGATCTGAACCGCCAGCGATACGAGGAAGAGGTTGCAGAGGGCCTGCACGGCAACACCAGGCTACGAACTTGGACGCCTAAATGCCTTGGTGTCAGTGCTCAGGTACCTCAACCACCACTCGATTTCAAGGCTGTTTCTGCCAACGAAACTCGATACCTCAACGTCGCCGAGCCCGAAGCGGACCATCGCATCGGCCCTGCAAAAACCATTGCAGAGTACCTGAAGGCTCATCCGGGTTGGCACGCCAAGGCCGATATCCTGGTTGCTACGGGTATTACAGACAGGCAGTGGGCCAGCGCCATCACCGACTTGCTCGCTACAGGGGACGTGGAGGGTCGAGGTGAGCGGCGTTGGGTAAGGTACCGAGCGATCAACAGGAAGGAGGGATCGGCGTGATGGCGCTTTCAGCCGATCGACCAAGTACCGATCCAAAGGACGACCTGTTTGGGCGGGCTCCGTTCGCCAAAAGCTTGGCGGGCAGCATCTGTGGTTATGCAGGTGATGATGGGCTGGTGCTCGCACTTTATGGCACTTGGGGCTCAGGGAAATCCACGGTGCTGAATTACATCGGGTATTACCTTGAGCAAGTAACGGGGGGAGAGCGGCCTGTCGTCGTGTCTTTCAACCCTTGGTGGTTCTCTGGACAAGAGAACCTGGCCCGTGCGTTCCTTGGCCAACTCCAGGCTGTTTTGCCAGCCAGGAGCGAGAAGTTCAAGAGGTTGGGTAATCTTCTAGGAGAGTTCGCAGAAGGCATCGGTGGCTTGATTGATCTCTCCGGGATGGCAGGTGGCGCTGCGTCAAAGCTCGGCAAGCTCATCGGAATGGTGACCAAGCCGAAGCAGAAAGACGTTCCCGCGCTCAAGGCGGAGATCAGCAAGATACTCAAGGATGCAGGCAAGCGCATTCTGGTTATCATCGATGACATAGACCGTCTGACGCCAGAGGAGACCCGCCAGTTGTTCACCGTCATCAAGGCGCTGGCGGACTTTCCAAACGTCGTCTACTTGCTGGCCTTCGATCGCGACGTCGCCGCACAAGCAATTGAACAACAGAGCGGCTTACCCGGCGAGCGGTACCTGGAAAAGATCATTCAGGTGCCTTTCGAGCTGCCGCCTGTCGATCGTGAGGCTCTGCGTGAAGCCCTTCTCAAGCGCCTCGACGAGATACTGGGTGACGTCCCAGAAGGGTCGTTCGATCAGTCGTACTGGACGAACGTCTATCGCAACGGGATCGACGCACTGATTCAGGTGCCTCGTGACGTGGTTCGATTCACGAACACCTTGGCCGTCACCTATCCAGCGGTCCGTGGCGAAGTGAATGCCGTGGATTTCATCGCTCTCGAAGCACTTCGGGTGTTCTTGCCCGGCTTGTACGACGTGATTCGTAGCAATCCAGACAAATTCTCGGGTCACAGCGGCGATTCAGGCTACGACGCCGATGAGCGAACCAAGGAAGCCTTTCACACTGGATGGGCACAAGACCTGCCAGACCAGTTGCAAAAGAGTTCCAAGGCACTGATCGAACGTATCTTCCCGAAAACTGGACGCATGGGATACGGCTCGGACTGGTTGGCGGAGTGGCGGAGAAACCTGCGGGCCTGCCACCCGGATGTATTCCCGATCTATTTCCGGCTCACCGTTCCTCCCGGAACCATACGCCGTGGCGAGATGATGAAGCTGCTGAGTCTGGCGGCGTCGCCAGCTGACTTCGGCAATGCACTCGTTCAAGCCAAGAAAGAACGGCGGCCTGATGGCACGTCAAAGGCGGCGGCACTGCTCGACCGACTGATGGACCATGTCGAAAAGGACATTCCGGATGCGCATATCCCAGAGGTCATCCAAGCGCTTTTCGACGCAGGCGATGCGTTGATCGATCCTGCCGACGAACGTGGCATGTTCTCGGGGGACAGCGTCTCACGCGCTTGGCTCCCCGTCTATCACCTTCTGAAGCGGCTGTCGGCCGATCGACGCGCTGATGTGCTGGAGGCAGCGATACGGGCCGGTAGCGCTGTCACAGTCCAGTCGCGGCTTTTGAGGAGGTTGGAAAAAGAAGTCACGGAGGCACGAGAAGCCACGCTGCTGACGGCCGAAGAAGTCACACGACTGAAGTCCGTATGGCTGGAAAGAATACGGGTCATCGCAGGTGAATCCAGCTTCATCGACCACCCGAAATTGTCGGAACTACTCCACACCTGGAAACTCTGGGGAGACGACACGACACTGAAGTACGAACATGGTGCGCCCACGTAACGACGCCCGACGAGGGGCTACTGAATCTGCTGCAGAAGTTTCTGAGTCACACGGAATCCTGGACGATGCGCGGGACGATGTGCGATCGGGCCGTTCAACCTCGCCTCGATCCGAGAAAGCTGGAGGGTTATATCGACACCATTGCCACTGCGGCTCGACTTCGGCGCTTGCAGCGCGATGACGAAGTGCCTGACGGCGCGCGGGAAGCCGTATCGCAGTACCTGACAGAGTTCGAGATGCTCCAGTCTGGCAAGAACCCGGACGACATCTACGCATGATGACCAGGCGGGAGCATATGACGGACAGATACGAGATGACGGTCGATCTGAATGTGCTCGGCTGCTTCGGGATCAATCTCTACACGAACATCTCCCCCGCTCTGAGCAAGGCCAGCTCGAACGTTTGGGATACCGATGGAGCCATTGAAAGCATGCGTTTCGATCAGGATAGGAAGAGAGGGCGGAAATGGCGTTGAGCAAGAAACCAAGCAGAAAAAATACTGCGCCACTGGTACGAGACGGTGCCATACCCGAGTCGGCTGACACCCTGCTTACCGAACTGCGTGCACTGATCGAGTCGGCCCGGCAACAAGTCGCCCAGACGACGAATGCCACGCTGACCATGCTCTACTGGCACATCGGGCAGCGCATACGGCGCGAGGTGCTGAAGGAACGGCGCGCACAGTATGGTGAGGAGATTTTGCCGACACTGTCGACAAAATTGGTGCTTGATTACGGTCAGGGCTTCGGAGCCAGGAATCTGGCACGCATGGTGCAGTTCGCCGAGGTCTTCCCTGACGAGAAGATCGTCGTGACACTGTCACGAGAATTGAGCTGGAGTCATTTCGTCGTCCTGCTTCCGCTCAAGCAACCGCTGGAACGCGAGTACTACGCAGAACTCTGCCGAGTCGAACGCTGGAGTGTACGCACACTGCGAGAGCGTATCGCCAGCCAATCGTATCTTCGCACGGCCATCGCGAAGAAGCCAGAGAACATCATCGAAGCCGAGATAAGCCACCTGCGCGAAGGCGGGCAGATGACACCTGATCTGGTGTTTCGTGATCCGTACGTGCTGGACTTCCTGGGCCTGCCACACGACTACAGTGAGCGGGAACTGGAAGACGCCATCCTGCGCGAAATGGAACGATTCCTGCTGGAGCTGGGTACAGGCTTCACGTTCGTTGCCCGGCAGAAACGCATCAGCGTCGGGTCGGACGATTTCTATCTCGATCTGCTGTTTTACCACCGTCATCTCAGACGGTTGGTAGCGGTGGAGCTGAAACTGGAGAAATTCCAGCCCGCACACAAAGGGCAGATGGAGCTGTACCTGCGCTGGCTGGACAGGCACGACCGCGCCGAAGGTGAAGAGCCTCCCATCGGATTGATCCTTTGCGCTGCCAAGGATGCGGAGCAGGTGGAGCTCATGGATTTGGGGTCCTCCAACATCCGCGTCGCCGAGTATCTGGCGCACATCCCGGACGTCGAGGTGTTGCAGGCGCAGTTGCACCATGCCGTGGAACTCGCTCGGGAACGTGCCGCCAGGGGGGCCTCGCAATCTCCGGCATCCGTGGCACATGACGAGGTGCAACCGAAGTCCACGCGCAAGAAGAAAGGGCCATCGAGATGAATAGTGCAAATGCATGGATCGCCGTCGATCAAGGCTATGGTACGGATCGCAGACTGGCACTTTACACACTCGTCTTGGAGGGCGATCGTTCCCTGTATCAGGCCATCGCCGAGGACGATTGGATGCTCGTGCTGAACCCCGCAGGGGAGGTCCTTCGTGCCGGGCGTGTGCTGCGTCTTCGCTCCGATCTCGAAAGCACCACGATCTTCTTCGATCGGCTGTCCGTGGCAGACGCCCCAGTACCGGTTTCCAGAGGCAGCCTGGCTCCACCATCGGCGGGCAAGGTCGGACGTATCCAGTGGGAGCATTTCGTCACGGCCTTGGCCACGGCGCTCAATCAGAGCGTCGACGGCGTGCCTCCGATCGCGGATACGGCCTATATCCGTGAACTGCTGCAATCGGCCGTGGTGGATGACCTGCTCGGTCCGGCGGGCGGTCCGCACGAACGTATCGTGGACATGAGTGTGCGCGACCGATATCTGGTCGGCAAGTTGGCGCCACGTTCGGGAAGCCCGGGCGGCATCGAGGGGCTGGAAGGCCCATTGGTCGAAGAGGAGATCGAAGAACCCACGGATTCCGTCGTTCCCGGCCAGCACGAACCCGGCGCCGAATTCGGTACCGCGACGGGGCGCGTGGAACCCGAATCGGACTCTTCAGACGAGATCGACGCGGCCAGCAACCAATCGTTGGTGCCCAGCAGTTTCGGTATGACTTTCTGCGTGGATGGCGACGCCGAGCGCATCGAGGTCGAGGCGCGATGGGGCTGCTACGAGCGAGTACCAAACGCTGATCACGAACTGACCCGTTCCAACGGGCAGAAAGCCAAGGTCTGGCGACGCATTCCCTGCGGCGGCAAGCTTGTGCTGCCCCTTGCCGAAGGCGTGGTTTCCCCTCAAGTACCCGACGGGAACCGTCCGGCCGTTCACATACGAGGTTCCGTCCGTGCCAGGAGTGCCAACGGTGACCGTTTGGTGACGTTGTTCCTGATCAATGCGCAGTCGGAACCCGATACCGACCGCGACACGGCGTGGCTGTTCCAGCCGGAGCTGATCGTGCGCGCGGACGCCAAAGCTTCCAGACGCGCCATCTTTCGCCGTCGCCCCGTGTTGGAAGCAGATGGGAACGACCCGGAGCGTGAGTCGCTGGAGATGATCTACCGCAACCGAGTGGAGTTCGCAGTGGGGCACGGCATCGCCGTCCATGCCGAGGTAGCGGATGACGTGACCCTCGCTACCGAAGTCCGCACCACCGTGCTGCCCCAATACGAAGTGCAGGTCACCGAAACGCCGGGTCTGGATCCGGCCGATCGTCCGGCGATGCAGGATATGGTGAGCAGTGGTCTGCTCGACATGCAGCGGCTCGCCACGTTGGATGTTTCCGAGTTGGTCGATGCGCTGAACGTGCTGACGAAGGATTACGCAGCGTGGATCGCCGAGCAACGAGGACGCATCGGTGAGGATGTGACGGGCTACGATACTCAGGCCAAACAGGCGATGGATCGGTGTCAGGACATCCAGATGCGCCTGCAACAAGGCGTCGATAGCCTGAAGAACGACGAAAAGGCGCTGGCGGCCTTCCGCTTCGCCAATCGGGCGATGGCGATCCAGCGTGTGCGAAGCCTGTATGCGCTGGAGGTGCGACGTGGGCGTGATGTGACGGTCGATCGGTTCGATCAGCCGAAGAACCGCAGTTGGCGTCCCTTCCAGCTGGCATTCCTGCTGCTGTCGATTCCGTCGCTGGCCGATCCCAGGCATCCGGATCGTGTGCAGCCGATCGAGGCTCATGCCGATCTGTTGTGGTTTCCTACTGGCGGCGGCAAGACCGAGGCTTATCTTGGTGTGGCTGCCTTCGCGATGGCGATTCGCCGTCTGCAGGGCCAGCTTGGCGGTTACGATGGTTCTCGCGGGCTTGCCGTGATCATGCGCTACACGTTGCGCCTGCTGACCTTGCAGCAGTTCCAGCGCGCCACGGCCCTCATCTGCGCGATGGAAAGTCTTCGGCGGGACGCGCTCGGTCGCGGTGACGCTGCGCTCGGCACGGAGCCTTTCAGCATCGGCCTTTGGGTCGGCAACAAGGTGACGCCGGGTACGACCGAGGAAAGTCATGACGCCATTCAGGCCCTACGGGATGAGGGAAGGAACAAGGCGGGACGCACTTCGCCCCTCCAGCTCACCAGTTGCCCGTGGTGTGGTTCTTCGATCGATGCCGGCAAAGATGTCGTCGTCGACAGGGAGCGTGGCAGGACGATCGTGTACTGCGGTGACAAGAAGAGCCGTTGCGTCTTTTCTCGCGGCAGGTCGAGCAGTTCGCCGCATCCGGGCATCCCGGTACTGACGGTGGATGAAGAGATCTACCATCGTCCGCCGACGATGATGATCGCCACGGTGGACAAGTTTGCCATGATGGCGTGGCGCAGCCAGGTACGCACATTGTTCGGTCGCGTGAGCCAGGAATGCGAGCGTCACGGCCTGCTGTGGCCGGACTGTGAATGTCATGCAGGGCATCGTCCTGCGAAAGGCTTGCTCGCGGCAAAGGTCAAGTCCGTCAGCCCCATCCGGCCACCCGACCTGATCATCCAGGACGAATTCCACCTCATCAGCGGCCCGTTGGGCACGATGGTCGGTTTGTACGAGTCCGCCGTCGATGAGCTGTGTGGCTGGCCCCTCGACGGCAAGACGGTCAAGCCGAAGATCGTCGCCTCCACTGCCACGGTGCGAAAGGCCAGGGAACAGGTGAACAATGTGTTCATGCGGCGGGTGTCGGTGTTTCCACCACACGGCCTGGATGTGGAAGACAACTACTTCTCGGTGCAGCGTCCGATTGGGGAGCGACCCGGTCGGCGTTATCTCGGCGTGTGTTCGCCCGGCAGTTCGCGACCTGCGATGCTGATCCGCGTCTACACTGCCTTCCTCACCGCTGCCCAAGCGCTGTTCGAGCGCTTCGGCGAGCCAGCCGACCCATACATGACGATGGTCGGCTATTTCAATTCCCTGCGCGAACTGGGCGGGATGCGGCGCTTGGCCGAAGACGATGTGCAGACACGTTCCTATCGCGTCCAGATGAGCATGGTCGATCGGCCCGCGCTGGCGCAGCGCAGTGTAGGCAACGTCTGCGAGCTGACTTCGCGGGTCTCCAGCCAGGACATTCCAAAGTATCTCGACGAACTGGAAGTCAAATTCAAGGCCACCTTCGACGCGGACGCCGGCAAGTTCGGGGCGACGTGGAAGCGGGGCGACACCCGCGCCATCGATGTGGTGTTGGCGACCAACATGCTGTCGGTTGGCGTGGATGTGAATCGCCTGGGTCTGATGGCGGTAAACGGCCAGCCCAAGGGCACGGCAGAATACATCCAGGCCACCAGCCGCGTGGGCCGTTCCTTTCCCGGTCTGGTCTGCACGGTGCTCACGTGGGCCCGTCCGCGCGACCTCTCGCACTACGAGACCTTCGAGCATTATCACGCGACGTTCTACAAGCATGTGGAGGCGCAGTCGGTGACGCCATTTTCGCCACGTGCGATGGATCGTGGTTTGACCGGTGCGCTGCTCTCCCTGATGCGGTTGGGGAGCGATGTCTTCAGTCCGAACGAAGGGGCGGGTGGACTCGACAAATCCGACAAGAAGGAGATCACCGAGGCCATCGATGTGTTGGTGAACCGTGCCTGGAATGTCAGTGACGCGAGCGCCATCAGGAATCTGGCCGAGCGTGAACTGAAGGAGCGCGCGGATGAATGGGCGAAAGAAGTGAGCGTGCCCGGTCGCACACTGGCCTACGAAAAGCGCGGAGTGAAGGCGGGGACGACGGTCGGGCTGCTCAAAGCGCCGGGTATCCATGCGTGGGACAACTGGACCGTGCCGATGTCGATGCGCGACGTGGAGCCGGGCGTGCGCCTGATCATGGATACTGGACGAATTTCGGATGCCCCCGAATGGAAGCCGCGTCCGCTCCCCGAGGATGAGGAGTGATCATGACCACTAATAGAACGCCCGTCGGGGAGGTGCGCCCCAGTCAATTGCTCTGGACCTACGGGCCGGGCGCCCTGATCGACCTGCCGAGCCTTTCGGTGGTGACTCTGGGAATCGACCAGTGGGAAAAGGATCGCTGCCAGCCCATTGCGGAGCCACGCTTGCTCGCCGCCGTCCGCAAAGTGCTCGGTGCGCAAGTGGAAAACCTGCGCATGCCGCCATTCCAGAAACGTGAACTCGTCGATCCTTGGTCGGCAGAGGCGCACATCGGTGTCCCTGTGCGCCCTTTCCCGCGCTGGATGCGCTGCGTGAAGTGTGGCTTGTTGTCGCCCTTCGACGCGGGACTTTTCGAGATCAAGGAAAGCCGTTTCCGTCCCGAGCGAACCCGGTTCGTTCACAAGGCGTGCCGAGGCTCGAACGGCGACCAGCCGGCAAGGGATGCCGACGCGGTTCCGGCGCGTTTTCTCCTGGCCTGCCGCGATGGTCACCTCGATGATTTTCCGTGGCATTACTTCGTCCACGGTGGCAACAGTGCGTGCAAAGGGACGCTGCGTTTCTTCGAGAGCGGCGCCTCGTTGCAGACAGAGAACCTGTGGGTGAAGTGTGATGCCTGCGGCTCCTCGCGCAGCATGGCGCATGCTTTCGGCAAGGCCGGGCAGGAAAACCTGCCGAGCTGCCGGGGCAGGCACCCGCATCTGGATCAATTCGACGAAGCGTGCGATGAGGAGGCCCGAGCCGTTCTGCTGGGTTCTACGAATAGCTGGTTTCCCGTCACCTTGTCGGCGCTCGCCATTCCTCTGGCCAAAGATCCGCTGGGCCAGTTGATTCAGGATGGATGGGCTGTTTTTCAGGGGGTCACCGCTGAGGCGATGGTGCCGATCGTGGTGCAAACGTTGAAGGTGACGGGCGGGCTGCCGGGCATCGAGAAGCATTCGTCCTCGGAGATCTGGGTGGCCATCGAGAAGCATCGCAACGGAGGCGGACAGAATCCGGTCGGTGAAGCCGATATCAAGGGGCCGGAGTGGGAGGTGTTGACGGCGACCGATCCACCAGCCGATTACCCGCATTTCATGAGCAAAAAGGTCGTCACGCCCTCCGGTTTCGAGAGCCGGATCGCAAGGGTGCTTCTGCTGGAGAGGTTGCGCGAGGTCAATGCCCTGTTGGGCTTCACCCGTGTGGAAGCGCCCGAAGAGTCGGGCGATCCGGGTCAGCGTGTGCAGATGGCGGGACTATCGCGCGCGAAGCCGGATTGGGTACCTGCGAATCAGGTCCACGGTGAAGGCATTTTCATCCAGTTCGATGAAACGGCCCTGCAAGCGTGGGAGACACGGGTTGGCGTTCAGCGCGTGGACGAGATGCTAAGGGAAGGGCATGAGGGATGGCGTAATTCGCGTCACCTCGATCCTGACGAGGGCTACCCAGGCATCCGCTACGCCATGCTCCACACGCTTTCACATCTGCTGATCCGCGAGCTGGCGCTGGAATGCGGCTACAACGCGGCGAGTATCCGCGAACGTATCTACGCCGACGTGTCGAGTGCGAATCCACAGGCGGGTATCCTCATCTACACGGCGGCGGCCGATTCCGACGGGACACTGGGCGGCCTCGTCGATCTCGGCAAGCCGGAGAACCTCGGTCGGTTGCTCCGGCAGGCACTGAACCGCTCGAAGATTTGTTCATCCGACCCGCTGTGCTCGGAGCACGATCCCGGTAAAGACCGTTCACTACACGCGGCGGCCTGCCATGCGTGCAGCCTGGTCGCCGAGACTTCCTGTGAACGAGGCAACCGGTACCTCGACCGGTCGCTGCTGGTGCAGACCCTCCTCCACCGGGATGCCGCGTTTTTCGCCGAATGATCGGCTTGCGAAAGGCGCTGGACATGCGCACCGGAGCCTTACGAAGAATAGACAAATTGATCACATCTTCGTGCAGGCTGCATGAACCGTGCAGATTCTACTGGGTCATGACACGGGCGCAGCCCCGATGAAAGGCTCAATAGGCGTTGTGGATGTTCAGCATCATCTGATCCGGCGCTCCTTGCACACCACCCAGTGTGTCGAGCGTCTTGACGGTGGGCAGCGGGCTGGGCGTCGTCAGATGTAGCTTGCCAGCTGCATCCAGAGTGACGTCCACTGTACCGCTGGTGGCTGTGTACAGCGTACTGCCCGTCGTCACGCCGGTGCCGATATGAACCTCCAAATGCATCAGCTTGGCCCGGCCGTGACCGTCGACCACGGCAAGCTTGTCATTGGTGATCGTGTAACTGCCGGGGGTGGAATCCGACAGCAAGACTGCGAGCACACTGCCCGTGAAGGGGCCATTGCCGGTGTCGGTTCCTCCACTCATCGAGGCCGTGGATATCGCCAGTGTCTTGAACTTCTTGTCACCTGCTTGGCCGTCTTGTTGGTGGGAATAGCCACCGTTCGGGTAGCGGTAACCATCCATGGTCCAATAGCTGTTCGCGGGCAGCTGCTCGGTGGCGGCCTGCGCCGCAGCCTGATCCTGCAGCGCATTGCTGGTGGTTGTGTTGGCTGCAACCGAACCAGCCGTCCCCCCGGAGCCGGTCACATCGGTATTGCTGCCGCCTCCGCCACCCCCGCCACAGGCGGAAAGCAGGAGCACGATCGACAGCGGGAGCAGGGTTCGAGTACGAAGCAGGAGAGCGTTCATGATGATCAGGATTTCCACAAAAAACGTACATTGCGCCGCTCCGCCCGCCGGGCTCGAGACCCAGGACGAAAGAGCGTGTGCTACGCGTTTGCCCATTCCGGAGCAAAGGCGACATGGACCTTGCACGACGGCATCCCATGGGAAACATCGACGCCGTCGACGGACAGCGACACGGAACTCGGAGCGGTTCTGAAATCCCGACCGTAGAGCCAGCCTCTGCGTGCTGCAGCCTAAACCCGGTCGTTGGCGGACGGACACAGCGCCCGGCCCGACGGCAACCAGGGCCCGCCACTCGGCCATGAGCGCCTTCACCGGTGCACCGCCCCTTCCTCTTCCTTCGGGCCGGAACACGCCCGCGATTCCAGAAGCGAGCCTTTCCAAAAGCCTGCGCGCTGTCGTGCATGAGGCGGGTTGACGAGTTGCAGAGGCCACTGCCAGGATGTCAAGATCCCCTCACCAAGGGCTTGGCTGAAGCTGACAAGCAGCGCCCACGACATGGAAAACCCCTCAGCGGGCACCTGATTGACTATGCAGGAACCCGAGAGGGGCTATGTCGACTACGTTGTTCCACGGAACCGGGGGCGAGCTGAACACGTCTTCTTTGTACCAGAGATCACGCTGATTCAGGACAGGGCCTGCGCGATCATTGCAGCCGGAACACGTCCTCGAGGCTCGTCGCGTCCAGGATCCGATCGGCCCATAGTGCCAGCTCGGCAGGCGTCGCCTGCTCCAGCCGCGACTGTGTTGCCGCATCCAGATCTCCAAAGCGCCGACGCAGCTGCCGCGCCAGGATTTCCTGCTGCCCTCGTTGCATGCCCTGGTGCATGCCTTGTTGCACGCCTCGTTGCACGCCCTGTCGGGTCGCTTCCTCACGCATCGTCTGGAAGTAGCCAGCCATCTGTCCGCCCTCCTTCAAGTAGCGTTCGGCGTATTCCTGCCGTTCATTATCATCAAGATCACCATACATGTCGATATAGTCCAGGTACTTGTAGCGCTTGTCAGTATCAGCCTCCAGTTGCAACAAGCCCTGGATCGCCTCGTGATAAACCGCCAGCTTCTGACCCGCTGCCCGATTCATGAGTGGCAGATTGACGCGCGCCACCACATTGTCGCTTTGCAGGTACGCTTCTGCCGGAAGCTCAGGCAGCACGCGGGCGATGTAGTGAAAATTCAGGTAGGTGTCCCGTTCGGTGCCCAGTCTCAGCGCCTGCTCGACGCCACGGCCCGCCCTCAGAAAGACGACAACCGGCACGATCCGTCTCGTCCGGCAGCTATCGGCCACGGCCAGACAATAGCTGGCCAGTCGCATGATCGAGAAACGCCGGGGCTCCGTTTCTTCTTCCACGATGAACACCAGGGCTTCCCGCCGTCCGTTGGGCCACTCGACCAGCAAGGGCACATCCAACTCGAAGAAGCGATCTCCCAGCCGATCCTTGAGCTGCTCCTGTCGTATTGGCGTGATGACCGCTGCGGGGTCGAGATCGGCCGCTTCTTGAGCCGCAAGAAAGGCCAACGCTTGGCGAGGATAATCCAGGATCAGGTTCTTGAAGTTCTGATCATGACTGATGGGCATTTGTCATCCCCTGGAAAGGAATGACGAGCAAACTACTGGATAAACAAACAGAAACCAAATGAGAGGGCTGAATCCCTGTAACGCTGTCAGGTCTACCATACGGAAACCAACTGTCAACGGGCGTAATGTATCCGGGCCAGCCGAATGGAGCGCTCCAGAACATCGACCGGCCGTTGGCCCGCGGGTGTCAGCACTTCCAGACAGACCACCCGGCCGGGCAGATATCGGCGGATGGCCGCCCCCATCGACGCATGCGGTACGGCCCGTTCACCATCCACCGAGCCCAAGGGTCTCAAGTCGATCTCGCAGGCGTGGACGTGGGCGATCCGGTCGGCGTGCAGCGCCAGCAGGCCCTCGATGTCTTCATGGTTCAGGTGTAACGTCACCGTATCCAGATGTAGGGCGCAGGCTGGATGATTCAGTTCCCGGACCAGGGCCGCGCTGCTCGCCGTGTCGGTCAGATAGTTGGCACCGTAGTAAGTACCGACCCCTTCCAAACAGATCGTCACACCTGCTTGCAAGGCGATGTCGGCCAACCGCCGGAAGAAATCCAGGGCCATCTCGTGCGCCTCGACATCGCTCAGCCCGCGACGATCGCGATGGCGCAGAGAACCGAACACCAGATTCCGGGCCCCCAGTCCCGCCCCGATCCGGCAGACGGCGGCCAGCCGATCCAGCATGGCCTGCTGCACCGCCGGCGGTCCGAACAGGTTCATACCCGCCGGCGCATCGAACAGCAGCGACTGCATGCCGACGATCTCGATACCACGCTCGGCCCACCACCGACGGACCTGGTCCACGGCCTGGTCCGTCGTCTGCTCCGGGTCGGCGAAGTAGCGGCTGGGCGCCACATCGAGCGCATCGATACCAAAGCGCTGCATCAGCGCCGCCACCACCGTATCGTCCTTCGGTTCCCAACCGATATTGGTCAGCCCCAGGCGAACCCGCCCGGGGGATGCATCGTCACGGCCGGTCTTTCGTTGCCGTTCGGACGAGCCCGGCATCGACGCCCGGATCGCCGCACGCCTGGAAACGGCCAGTCGCTCACCTGCCGGACCGTTCGTCCAGCGACGAGCCATCATTGCTTCTCGCCGCATCGATCCTCCCCTGGCAGACACGACCATGCTCAGCGCCGCCGTGTCAGCTTGGGATCGATCAGATCACGCAGGCCATCACCGAGCAGATTCAGTCCCAGCACGGCCAGCATGATCGCCAGTCCCGGCCACAGTGCCAGCAGCGGCGCTTCGAACATCATCGCCTGCGCGTCGGCCAGCATCCGCCCCCACGAGGGCGTCGGCGGCTGCACCCCGAAGCCCAGATAGGACAGCGCCGCCTCGGCCAGGATGGCAATGGCAAAGCGGATGCTGGTTTGTACCAGCAGCACCGGCATGACGTTGGGCAGCACATGGATGCAGGTGATGCGCAAGGGGCTCATGCCACAGGCGCGGGCCGCCAGCGTGTATTCACGCGCCCAGGCCGTCGCTGCCGCTGCCCGGGTCAGCCGGACGAAAGACGGAATATTGTAGATACCGACGGCAATGATGGCGTTACCCAGACCGGCGCCAAAAACCGCCGTCAGCATGATGGCCGACAGAATGGCAGGAAAAGCCAGCATGAAGTCGGACACACGCATGATCAGTTCCTGCATCCATCCCGGTCGGGCGGCCGCCAGCAGGCCGAGCGAGACGCCGCCCGCCAGCCCGATGCCCACCGCGATGACCCCGGCCGAGATCGACGACCGGGCTCCCACCAGCAACTGCGACAGCACGTCACGCCCATAGGCATCGGCACCCAGCCAATGCCGCCACGAAGGAGGCTGCAGCATCGCGTCCATGTTCACCTCGTGGGGTGAATGGGGCGTCCAGACCAGCGACAGCAGCGCCATCAGCATCAGGCCCAGACTCAGCAGTCCGCCCAGAACGAAGCCTGGATGACGAAGCGCCCGTTGCCAGAAGCGATGGCCGCTCATCAGCGGCCACTCACCGGCGTGCAGCACCAGGGAGGCGTCCGGCCCCGTTTCGCCTTCCGGGACGAAACCTTCGGTCGATGAAAAGCGTTCGGTCGATGCGCTCACAGGGCACGCGCCCGCAGACGCGGGTCGATCAAGGCGTAAAAGACATCCACGATGAAGTTCAGCACCACCACCATGGCCACCAGCAGCAGCACGCAGTTGCGCACCACGATCAAATCCCGGTTGGCGATGCTTTGAAACAAAAGCCGCCCCAGCCCGGGCAGGGAAAACACATTCTCGATCACCACGGCACCAGCCATCAGCTCGGCAAATTGCATGCCCGCCACGGTCATCACCGGGATCAGCGCATTACGAAACACATGCCGCCACAGAATCTGTCGCGATGACAGCCCCTTGGCCCGTGCGGTACGCACAAAGGCCTCTCCCTGCACTTCCAGCATCGACGAACGCACGAAACGGGCCAGGATGGCAGTCTGTACACCGGCCAGCGCCAGCGCCGGCAGCAGCAACGCCCGCAGACCATTCAGCATGCCCTGCCACCAACTGCCATCGAGATCGGGCTGCCAACCATCGAAGCCGCCGGCCGGCACCCAGTTCAGCCAGACCGAGAACACCAGGATCAGCAGCATCGCCAGCCAGAAGCTCGGCATCGCCACCGCGATCTGCGCCAACGCCATCAAAGCAGTATCGGCCCAGCGACGATGATGCAGAGCCGCATAGACGCCCACCCCCAAGGCCAGCACGATGGTCACCACCATCGCCAGCAGCGCCAGCGGTACGGTCAGTGCCATCCGCTCCTGCAGCAGATCGAGCACGGGCGAACCATAGACCTGACTGTCGCCCAGCTCACCACGCATGAGCCCCAGCAGCCATTCGACATAGCGCTGCCAGGCCGGACGGTCCAGCCCCAGCTGGGAGGCCAGTGTCCGTACCGCCTCGGGGTCTGCATCCGGCCCCATCATCACCTGCGCCACATTGCCCGGCAGGACTTCCAGCACCATGAAGATCACGGCGGAAGCGGCCAGCAGCGTCAGCAACAGGGCCAGGGCCCGCCTGATCAGGAAATGGCTCATGTCAACAGATGGCGGTGATCGGCACCGACGAACGGGTCACTCGCCCGGCGCCTGCGCAACGGCAACGGAAACCCGCACACGACCGGCTCCGGGGTACAGCCCACACCGGCCGTTCCGATCCATCCCTGGCGGCGTCCCGGCCCCCTTCGATCCTGATCTGGACCCGTCCGCGTACTCGCTCTTCAGGCATCCCAGTGCAAAGCGCTCAGATCATTGGCCAGAATCGGCATGTCATCCCACAGCCCCCGCAGTCTGGCGTCGGCGATCGTGACCCAGTGCGGCTGGTACAACCAGGCCAGCACACTGTCTTCGGCCAGCAGGCGCTGCGCCTCGCCCAACAGCTGCAGACGCCGCTTCTCGTCCGTTTCGGTCCTGATGCGGGCGAACAGGGCGTTGAAGCGGGGCGAATGATAGCCCCAGTAATAGCCGGGCTTGGCGAAATTGCCCAGATCCAACGGCTCGACGTGCGAAATGATGCTCAGATCGTAATCCTGGTTGCGATGCGTGCCCTCCAGCCACTGCGCCCATTCGACATGGCGGCCGGTACAGATGATGCCGACCTTGGCCAGCTGCGCCATCACCACTTCGGCCCCCTGCCGGGCATAGGCCGGCGGCGGCAGCGTCAGGCGCAGTTTCAGCGGTAAGGGCACGCCCGCCTCCTTCAACAAAGCCTTGGCACGCTCCGGATCGTAGGGATTCATACCGGTCACATCCACGTAACCGGGAGCACCCGGCACGTAGTGGCTGCCGATTGGCGTACCGAAGCCCTGCTGGCCGGCAGCCAACACCGCTTTCCGGTCGATGGCCGCCGCGATCGCCCTGCGGACCCGGACATCGTCGAGCGGCGGTCTGGCGTTGTTGATGGCCAGGACCGTCTTGGCCCTCGAGCCGGACACCAGCACCTGAAAGTCTGGGTTGGACTCGAAGCGTGCCACGCTGCGCTCCGTCACCCGCGGGAAGGCATCCACATCCCTGGCCAGCAGCGCGGCGATCTGTGCGGCCGGCTCACTGATGAAACGGAAAGTCACCCGCTTGATGCGCACGGCCGATGGATCACGAAAACCCGGCCAGGCAGACAGCGTCAGCGAAGTGCCCCGATTCCAGCGGGCCAGCTGATAGGGGCCACTGCCCACCGGTCGGGTGGCATTGTCGGCCACGCTCGACGGCTCGACGATGACCGCGGTGGACTGACCCAGCATGAACAGGAAATCCGGCTCGGGCGCCTGCAGCGTGATCACCACCGTCTGCGCATCTCTGGCCTCGACCGAAGCAAAGGATGCAAAGAAGGCCTTGTCCTTGTTGACGCCGTCGTCGGCCCCCGCCCGCTCGAAGCTGAACTTGACGGCTGCCGCATCACAAGCCTTGCCGTTCTGGAAACGCGCATCGGGTCGCAGCCGAAAGGTATAGACTTTCTGGTCTTCGGATACCGTCCAGCGCTCGGCCAGCAATGGCGTCACCTCGCCCCGGGGGCCGATCTTGGTCAGCGTCTCGAAGACGTTGTAGAGCACGATCTCGCCAATCGAGGCAGCCGCCCCGGTCGTCGGATCGAGCCCCGGGGGCTCGAGCACCATGCCGAGCGTCAGATTGCCGTCACGCGGCGCGGCCTGCGCCACATGAGCCATCTGCGTCATGGCCAGACCGCCCGCCAGGCTCAACGCCGACACTGCGAATTCCCGTCGCTTCATCAGGAGCCCCCTCCCCAAACTTCACGAAAGGAGACATCCTAACCCAAGCCCGGGCAAAAATCGGAATGATCCCTTCCCTGCCCCGGCCGATGCGGCCACCCGAGCGGCCGAATCACCTCGTCGAAGCGCCTGCCCGACGGGCCACGACACGGCTCAGGCCCGTTTCTGGGAAGGATCGACCGATGCGGTGAACAGCACATCGGTCGAAGAGTTCAAGGCCGTTTCGGTCGAATCCTGCAGCACGCTCAGCATGAAACCGACACCCACCACCTGCATCGCCACGTTCTGGTCGATATCGAACAGGCTGCAGGCCATCGGCACCAGCAGCAGTGACCCGCTGCCCACCCCCGAAGTACCACAGGCCCCCAGAGCGGCCACCACACTGAGCAGCAGCGCCGTCGCAAAGTCCACCTGAATGCCCAGCGTGTTCACCGCCGCCATCGTCAGCACCGTGATGGTGACGGCAGCGCCCGCCATATTGATGGTGGCGCCCAGCGGAATCGACACCGAATAGGTGTTTTCGTCGAGCCCGAGTTTCTTGGCCAGTGCCATATTGACCGGAATGTTGGCCGCCGAACTGCGCGTGAAGAAAGCCGTCACTCCGCTTTCACGCAGGCAGGTGAACACCAGCGGATAGGGATTTCGACGCAGCTGCACGAAGACCAGCAGCGGATTGATCACCAGTGCCACGAACAGCATCGTACCCAGCAGTACGACCAGCAACTGCAGATAGTCGGCGATACCTTTGTAGCCCTCCGGCGACAGCAAAGTGCTCAGCAACAGGCCGAAGATCCCCAGTGGCGCCATTCGGATCACCCAGCCGATCACCTTGACGATGGCCGCGGCGGCATCGTGGATGACCGAGCGGAGCGCTTCGTCGGTATGGCGGAACGCGATACCCAGCACGATCGCCCAGGCCAGAATGCCGATGTAGTTGCCGGTACCCAGTGCGTGCACCGGATTGTCCACCACATTCAGCAGCACCCCGCGCAACACCATACCGATATTGCCCGGCGCCGGCTCTTGAATCGCCTCGACGCCCGTCAGGACCAATGTCGACGGAAACAGGAAGCTGGCCGTCACCGCCGCCAGCGCAGCCAGGAACGTGCCCATCAGATAAAGCCACAGGATGGGTTTGATATTGGTCTTGGTCTCTTTGGGGGGCCGTGAAACCGCCGACATCACCAGCAGGAACACCAGTATCGGAGCCACCGCCTTCAGAGCCCCCACGAACAGCGCACCCAGGATATCACTGACCGGCGCCACATAAGCTGCCGCCGCCGTCTCCCGCGTCAGGACCCCCACGACCAATGCCGCCACCAGCCCCATCGCGATCCGAGCGATCAGACCGAAACGCGGCTCACCCGACCCACCTTGCTTGCCCATATACCGACCTTTCAAAAAATAGAATCAAAGAGCCCGCACACGGAAAGATCGTGGACGGCGAACCGGCCCACACACCATCATTCGTGCCATTGCGATTTCCGCTGCACGGGCTTTCGGTATTTTGCCTGCATCCCCCGGGCGGGTGCGATGGAAGCACAGTCACCGGAGCGTGATTTGCCCCGCCCGGATCAGGCGAAACGCCTCAGCCGGAACGGCTCCAGATCGATCGGAGCAGGCTGATCGAAATACAGCGCCTCGATGATCGAGGCCGTCGCCGCCGCCTGTGTCAGGCCCAGATGATGATGACCGAAAGCCAGCAGCACATTGCCGACCCGGTCGATCACCGGCACGCTGTCAGCCGTGGTGGGCCTGAAGCCCATCCACTGGGTGGCATCCGATGCGTCCAGCGGCTTGCGCAGCATCGCTTCGGCCAGGGGCAGCAGATTGCGTGCCCGCTCCATATTGGGTGGCGCCTGCAGACCCGCATATTCCACGGTGCCCGCCAGACGCAGCCCCCGGCTCATCGGCGTCATCACGAACTTGCGGTCCGCGCTGCCCAACGGCTGACGCAGACGCTGCGTCTCTTTCGGCAGCATCAAATGATAGCCACGCTCGGTATCCAGCGTCACCGACACGCCCGTCAGCTCCCTGGCCAGCTCCTTGGAAAAAGCCCCCGCCGACAGCACCACCCGCTCGGCCGACATTTCGCCCGCATCGGTCATCAGGCGAATGCCGCTGCCACCGGGCACCGCCCGATGCACCCGGCAATGGGCCTCCACCGGCACCTGCAGATCGGCCAACGCTTTCAGCAGCCCCAGGCTGATGTCCCGCGGATCGGTGACGTAGCCGGTGCCCTCGTAATGAATCCCGGCCCGCTGACTGTCGGCCAGTGCCGGCTCTTTCTCATGCAATGCCGCCCGGTCCAGCCACTGATTGGCCACCCCCAACGCATTGAGCCGTTCGCTCAATACCCGCATCTGCCGCTCGGTTTCCGGCTTTTCGCAGGCAACCAGGGTGCCGCCGGTCTTCAGAAAGCTCTGCAATCCCCAATCCGTCGCAAAGCGCTGCCAGGCCGGCATACTCACCTGGTTGATGGCCAACAGCGCCCGATGACTGCGCTCGGCATTGGCCGGCAGCATGTTCTTCAGCGCCTTCAGCCCCCAGGGCGCCAGCTTGGGCAGATAGCGCCAATCGATGCGCAACGGCCCGAGCGGATCCATCAGCATCGCCGGCAACCTGGGCAGCATGCCGGCATCGGCGATCGGGTACACCTGCTCGACCGCAATCTGGCCGGCATTGCCCCACGATGCCCCCATGCCCGGATCGCCGGCATCGAGCAACAGCACGTCGACCCCGCGCTTTTTGAGCGTGACGGCGATGCTCAGACCGATGATGCCGCCACCGATGATGATCGTCCGGTTTTTCATGGCGCCAGACTCCGGTCGGACCGTATCCAAGCTTCCATGGATTCCTCATGCCACATACGGGACATGCTCGTCTCCCCACGGGTATCAATGAAGTTCGACCGAAAAATCGCCCTGCCCCATCCGCTCGAGCCGCGCGATGTTTTCGGCGCTGATGGCGATGCCCTTGGCGGCGGACTGCGCCCGGGCGGCATATCGACGCTGAGACGGTAGACGCGCGCCCTGCGCCCCGAATTCATCGAGCAGCTTGCGGGTATGTTCCGTCAGATCGGCCGCGCCGAAGGCATCCGGAGACAGTGCGATGATCAACTCGCCATGACGGGGCGCCAGAATCCGGCCACCGTCCAGTTCGGAGCTTTCGACACTGGTCAGATCGCCGATCAGCACCCCGGCCAGAATCTCGATCATCGTCGCAATGGCCGACCCCTTGTGACCGCCAAAGGTCAGCAAGGCACCATCCAGCGCAGCAGCCGGATCATTGGTCGGCCTGCCCTCGGCGTCGATGGCCCAGCCATCGGGCAGTCGCTTGCCATCCAGCCGGAGCAGCTCCACTTCGCCCCGTGCCGCCACCGAGGTGGCGAAGTCGAACACATAGGGGTTGCCACCGGTGCACGGCCAACCAAAAGCCAGCGGGTTGGTACCCAGCAACTTGCGGATCCCCCCCGCCGGCGCCACATAGGCGTTGCTCGGGCACATCGCCAGTGCGGCCACACCCGCCTCGGCCAGCTGCTCGACCTCCGGCCACAGCGCCGAGTAGTGCACACAATCGTTGATGGCCAGCGCAGCGATACCAAAGCGCCGGGCTTTTTCTGCCAGCAACGGAGCGGCCAGTTCAAAGGCCCACGGCGAAAAACCGCCATGCGCGTCGACCTTGACAATGGGCCGGTCTGCCGGATTCCCGATGGTCGGCTCCGCTACCCCATCGGCCACGCCCCCCTGCAGCGTCGCGAACATCCCCCGAATCCGGTAAATGCCATGCGAGCGGCACTGATCCCGCTCGGCCTTGACGATGACCCGTGCAATGGCAGCCGCATGCGCCGCCGAAAAACCGCCGCTGCCCAACACATCCCGTACCAGCCCATGCAATTCATCGAAGGACAGGTACACACTGTCGCTCATGTCGTCTCCTCTCGTTCATATCGAACAAAACGAGATGAGACCACAGAATGCGGACGACGGCACCCCGACATACGAACGACGGCTGCCCGGCATGTGGACGACGGCACCCCGACATACGAACGACGGCTGCCCGGCATGTGGACGATGGCTTCCCGACATGCGAACGACGACTTCCCGGCAACCGTTCCGGCCTGCAGATCAGCCACTCACATCAACGGCTTGCCATTCAGCAACAAACCTCTCCGGGCACCAAAGCCGGCCGTCAGCGTGTAGGCATACCCCGTATCCTGCAGCAAACCCTGGGCTGCCCAGCAGTCCAGCAGACAGGCACCGTCGGCTTCGGCACCGACTGCGTTTCCGGCCGCCGCTTCGAGCAACGACTGCCACTTCTTGGGCACCTGCAGATCGACCTCGGCCTGCAGCGCCTGCAGCACCTGCAGTCGCACCGGCAGGCTGACCGACCGATCGGGCTGCGCCTGCAGATCGACGTTCAGATTCAGCAGGGCCTTGCTGCCTTCGGCCACCCCCTCGATACGCAGACTGTAACCGGGCCGGCTGGCGAGCAGGTTCCTGAACAGCGGCTCCAGCTCGGGCCCGCTGGAGAAGACAGCCGCCGGATCAGCAGCCCGATTGATGCTCTGGATCAGTTCCTGCAAGGACTGGATCAGGCTCTGATCGAAGCGATCCAGTTTGCCCACATAGCTGAGCCGCTCCAGCGGCAGATCCATGATCACGGCCTTGCCGCCACCGCTTTCATCGGCCACCAACGTCGAACCCTGCTGCGTGACCCGGCCCTCGCTGCGCCAGTCCGCCAGCGACAGCACCGTCCTCGGCCGCTCGTCCGGCCCGGCTCCCTGCATGCGCATCTCGATCAGACCGGCCTCGACCCGATATCGGCCCGGCATCAACACCCACCGGTCGGGCGGGTTGCCGTCGACATCATACTGGCTGCGGATACCGCCCAACCTCACATAGACCGCCGGCTGACCCTGGGCACGCACCGAGGTGACCTGCCAGGTGCCGCCCGGCCAATCCAGAAGGCCACGGCCGGTTCGATGATCGGCACTGCGCGAAAAATCGTAGGTCAGCGTCTGCCAGCTGGCACCGTCCTCACCCGGCAGGTCCGGATTGGAAATTTCGCCTGCCGGCAGCACCGCCTGCCCGCTCAGACCGCCCGAAAAATCATGCACGGTGGTCACCACCGGAGGCGATGCCTTGGCGAATGCGGCGCGCGTCCGGTCGCTGACACCATCCACCTGAGCCACGCGGGTCTCGACCACCGCAGCGGCCAGCCTGCCATCCGCGAAAGGCCCGTGCCTGATTTTCTGCACCAGATGCACCCGCACCGAGTCCTCCGGCGCCGAGCCATCGGCCGCTGCAGCCATCCCCTCGTCGGACGACAGCTCGGCCGGTACCTTCACCTCGACCACGGTAGTGGCCTGCGCCTCGAAAACCCCACGCTGATAAGAACGGTCCAGCACCTTGCTGGCCCCCAGCCGGAGCAACGTCTTCTCCAGCTCCGCCTGATACTGCCGCTCGACCTGTGAACCCAGCCACCAGCTTGCACCGCCGTAGGCAAGCCCCAGCACGACCACCCCTCCCACCACCGAACCCAGCTTGTTGCCCATCGAGCGCTCACTCCTGTGAATCACTGAAAAATCATCGAT
Organism: Lautropia sp.; assembly: GCA_030530775.1. Classification (GTDB taxonomy): domain Bacteria; phylum Pseudomonadota; class Gammaproteobacteria; order Burkholderiales; family Burkholderiaceae_E; genus Lautropia. Next base: position 180,765 of record JAUMUG010000007.1, read on the forward strand.
CACGACCACCCGGCCCGGGCAGCACGTGCCAGCGAGAGATTACCGCGATCACATCGACCCGCAACAGGAAAAAGCTCCACTCGACCGTGTCAGAGAACCGTCTCGAGCAACCATTGACGCAGCGCGGCCGCCACCTCGTCGGGATGCGACATCGGCCACAGATGCGTGCGCCACGGACTGGTCACCACCCGGCCCTTCGGTGCCGCATCGGCAAACCGCCGTGCGTGCAGATGAAGCTGGTCCAGCCCACCCCCCATGACCAGCACCGGACACCGGACCGCGGCCAACTGACTGGCCCGACAACGCCGGATCACCTCTTCCCAGGCTGCCCGAATATCCCGGAACTGCCCGCCACGCGCCCGGATCGCGGCCCAGACCCGTGCATCCGACACCCGGGCAAAATAAACATCGTCCAACCACTGCATCCCGGCCGGCCCCAGCCCCTCCCAACACCGACCCAGCAAACGATAGAGCCCGGCGCCCCACGGCACAGGCTCGGCCGCACTGCCCATCAATACCAGGCCCTTCAGCCGCTGCGGATGCCGCTCCGCATAGCACATCGCCGCATACCCACCCAGAGAGTGGCCACCCAGAACGACCGGCCGGTCGCCGGCCGCTTCCACCCATGCCTCGATGTCCGCCACGGTTCCATCCAGCGAGAAAGCCTCTGCCTCGCGTAAGCCGTGACCAGGCAAATCCGGCGTCTGCAGCACCACCAGATCACCCAGAAGTTCATCGTAACCCACCCACTGCCCGGCATTCATGCGTGTGCCATGCAGGAGAATCAACAGCGGACGCATGTCCCGCGCTTCATCGGCGACGGGTGCAAAATGCGCGGCCGGGGCAGCATTCGGATTCATGACAGGGGGTGCATTCGAGACTGTGTACGGATTCGTGACGTGTCCGGTCGGACATGGGCCAGTGAGCGGTTGAAAACAGACTTTACTACAGAGCCGACTCCGCAGAAGAACACGCCCTCATATCGATGCCGAGCACCGCGCGCAAACGCCATGGGCAAAACCCCGAACTTCCGCACCGCCGGTGCCGCATCACCTCGAGCGTCGGATCCGACGGACCGGGTTCTCTCGATGGTCCCGCCCGAACCGGAGCACACAGACCGGCGATCGAAACCGTGACGAGACGCTTCGTGACACCTCACCATTCGATTCGTCGACGAACAATCAAAGACAACCAAAAGCGTCCTCTTCACGCCGAAAAGACCGACGAAACGGGAAACCGTCTTTTCGCGCGGCTGGAAATGACATCGGGCTGCATCACTGCAGCCCGATCCGTTCGATACCGACCGCATCACATGCGACCGGCTGGAATGAGGAAGCCATCGATACCCGGATAGCAGGCACTCCGGCTTGATTGAAGAACCACGGAAACCCGGGCACGCACCGAAAAGGCGTTGCCGACTCCATGGATCACGACATGAGTTCGACCAGAAAGACCGTGACCCGACTACCTGGTCAGACCATGTAAGCCTGCAGACCGGCCAGAGAGCCGATGGTCAGGACGAGGAAAGCAAAAGTTTCAACGATTCCGCGAGTCATGATTGCTGTGATGTTGCTCGACAAAACCCGGCCAGTCGAACGAAGCACCCCGGGGCCGGTATACCGGATGCTCCTGGGAAAGCGCCATCAAGTGAAAGAAGCATTCCCTTTCCTGAAACGCCCAGACAGGACATCGGGCGAACGAGGCGAACTTTAAGACGCAGCGTCCATCGACACAACGCCGTTGGTCGGTTTCGTCACCACACGGTGCATGAACGGCACAACGAAACCGATGAACGTGATCATCGTGACAACGTCGGATTCACGGGATGCGGCTTTCATCGCCACCCAGGCGCATTCGATTCGATGATCGGCACTGCACGAAAAATCGCAGGTCGACGTCTGCCAGCCGGCACCGTCCTCACCCGGCGGTGCCGGATTGAAAATTTCGCCTACGAAATGCATCGACCGAAATGCATCGGCCGCTATGAAAGCGGCCGATCGAATGGGAAATCCATCCGCACCCCGATCGGTACGCAGGCTCGTTTGGAGGGAAATCGGCTGAAACCCGTGACACGGCCCGTCAGGCCAAACGGGTTCCAGCAAGTCATGACAGGGGTTCAATCAAAAATTGAACGCCACCCAACCATTGCTCAGACCAGCGCCACTTGCAGGGCGGCCATCGAACCGACGGTCAGGATCAGGAAAGAAATGGTTTTTGCGACGTAACGAGTCATGATTGCTGTGTTGGTACTCAAATCACACCGACTACTGGAACCGAACAGACGACGGCCGGCGACGCCGAATGCTCCCAGGACACGCCATGAAACACGGACGACGCCCTGCCTTGAAACGACCAGGAGAAGCCCTGGTCCAAACGAGGGCCGAACTTTAACCGCGCTTCGAGCCAGAAAACAATGCCAACAGGCTCCATTTAACCTTCCGTTGCACGAATGACGCAAAAACTCCCACACATGTGTCGTCGTGTATTCCTGTTGGTATTCATTGATCACATGACGCGAAATACGACACCGCTCGGCGCTGGACGGCACCCCATCAGACACAGAAATTTCCGGCCCCGAAGAATGACTGTTCAAAGTGCTGCATTGGCGCTGTTTTGTATTTTTCTATTGCCGTCATTGACAAAAACGATCCCGACGGCATGACAGTGTCCCGGGTCGAACCGCAACCCATCACGGGAAACCGACCGTCACCATCCATCCAACGGCAAAAAGGCACGTGGCCGGCCATTGCTGCGCTCGACGATGACGACCCAATCGATGGGATCGGCCTTTTCGGCCAGGAGCGGCAGATACGCAGCCTGCTCTTCAGACAACCCGTTATCCGCCAGCGTCGATCGAATCAGACCACTCGATTCCGGGTGCTTGGCCTTGAGCCCGTCGATGCTACGCCACTCTTTCCGGATGCTGTCCAGCATCGAATCATAAGGCACCCAACGGCCTGGACGGAAAGACGGATGAAAGCCCGCGGCAGACTGCATGACACTTTCCTGATAGTCGGCATCCCCGCTTCGGGAAAGGCGTACCCCCACGAGCCGAGGCCCCGTATAGCCTATCGAACGGAACTCCGGCAGGGCCTGATCCAGACGCTCCATATCGATCTCGGCCGGACTCACCACCCGAAATCGATCACCTTCCAAGGCCAGGAAAACCGGCCTTGCCTGAGCCACACTGTACAGACCATAGACGAGCGCCGACAATTGCAAGAGCACGATGACCCCGATATCACGACGCAACTCGGTGCGTGGTTTGGCAGGGTCGTAAGCGACGAAAGTCAGCAGCGGACCACTGATGACATCCACCGAGACCACCAGGATGAACAGGGCGAATCCACCCGCCAACGCCCCATAAGGTGCCGGATACCAGACACCGAACACCAAGGCCGCCACCAGCGCGGCAACCAGCAGACTCAGACCAAAGTGCTTCGCTGCAGCGATCGATCGTGCACGTATGTTCATCGTTCTTTGAAACGCCCTGACTTGCTCGCCGATGGCGCCTGCGCAACTCGACGCCGGCCATCGAACAGACTCTTGCCACAAAGGCCCCCAGCCTCGCTGCATGGGAGACTCTCGCGAAGGCCAGTGTAGAAAACCCTCGCGCCAGATGTCGAAGCCAAACGCCGGAACGGCGGATCGAGCCCTGCCGTCCGGTCGACGACTGTCGGAAAAATGCCAAGCGCCCGTCATCCATCAGTGTCTGATTTCTGTTGGACGACTGACGGGGAAGTCTACGGTTCTCCTTACGGTAAAATCTGGGCAGGTTTTCAGTGGGTCATTACAAGCGCAGCCGCGATCATGAGCCTGATCCAGACAGCGCTGCTCAACGGCCACAACCCAGTGGCGTACCTGAAGGACGCGCTGACGCGGCTGCCGAGCAATCGGCAAAAGGACATCGAAACGCTGCTGCCGTAGCACTGGGTGCCAAGCAACGGCTGAGCGTGCCCTGCTACGCCGTGCCGTGCGCCTGCAGCGATGTCAAAGGTGGAGTTGGTCGGATGCTTACCGCACCCGTGCAACCATTTCTTACACCAACGGAGCATTTCATGAGCTTTGATATCCAAACCGAACGCCAAGCCTTAAAAGACTTGGTAGATATCTTTTCCAATCTGGCGGATGAGAAAAAAATCGCCGAACAGATGCCGCTGTTCACCGCCGATGCAGTGGTCAATACCTATATCGGCGGCAAGCTGGTGTTTGCCATGACGGGGCGTGATGAGATTGAAAAAGTGTTCAGTGACTTTTTAATGCCTTTTCACCACGTTTATCACATCAACGGACAGCACACAGTATCGTTTATCGATGAAAATAACGCTACCGCAGTCAATTACTGCTTGGTGAAACTCGTTGAAACCAAAGACGGCAAAGAAGTTTTGCAAGAACACAGCGTACGCTATGCCGACACCTATATCAAACAAGGCGGCGAATGGCTGATTAAAGAGCGGACCGCCAATTTTATGATTAGCGAAACCAGAGCGATCGGCTGATTTTCAAACATCGTTTGTGAAAACCGGCAGGAGTTTTCATCGAAAATTTGCAAAATTTTTCAGGTTGGCTGAACCGTTTTCAGTATTTCCACCATCTCCACCCACTCGTCAAACACCTGCGGGATTTTCAAAACCTCCCCCCGTTCAAATGCATAGCGGTGGCTTTCCAATGCGATGGAGGCGAAGACTGTGGCTTGGTAATCCCGGTCCTTATCGGCGGATTTCACCTTTCGGGCGTGGGAGGCAAACGCCTGTTTGAGCATGGCGTGCATATCGGCGTACAGGTGGTGGCGGGGCGTTTGGATTTTCCACAACGCCAGCACCAGCCGTCTGTTTTCCAGCAGGCGGTTGCCGACGGTCTGCATAAACCGCACAAGATTGTCGCTTTCAAACCGCTTTTTTAAGAGAGCCTGATAATCGGCTTTGACCTGCTTGATGAGCTTGCCCGCCAGATCGCTTTTGCCCGAGTAATAGCGGTAAAAGGTGGTGCGGTTGATCAGGGCTCTTTCTATGATTTCCTGCACCTGTATTTTTTCAAACGGTTTTTCGTCCAACAAGTCGATCAAGGCATCGGCGATGGCGCGATGGGTTTTGACCACCCTCAAATCGATGTGCGGGGCATTCATGATCAATATCCTGTTTTGCTGTTTTCATCAAGTCACCTTTTTGACCGGAAACCCGTCATCGATGGCGGTCAAATTTGAGTTCATTTGGGCGATAGGTAACTCCGTTCGAATCAGGGCAACCCGCAGGACGACGTTTGATGTATCGCCCTATGGGTTGAAACATGGTAAGCATCCGCCCACCCCCACCC
>JAUMUG010000008.1 GCA_030530775.1 Lautropia sp.
CTCAGGCTTACGCTTTAGCGGCATGAACTGTGCAGGTTCTGCTGGGTCATTACACGGCACCGCAGCGCATGTGCGGTGAGTGAGTTGTGTGTAATAGGATGTTGTTTAGTGTTCACCAACCGCAGCTAAACAGCTCTAGTCAGAAGCTACGGCTTGCAGTAGGAGTTCATCACACCTCACAGCCCCGCCTTGAACTAGTATTCATGAAGGTCTTGATTTATTGAAGTGTCTATAGCTTAATTTTTATTATTTCAGCACAATAAACCAACCATCGACACCGACCAAAATCTCTAATCTCAAAAATTCGTACCCATTTGAAATTGAATGCGCTGTGTATCATCCCCAGGACGTCGGTTCAAAGGATACCCCAGCGACAATTTTATATTTACCCCCATAGGAGAAAACCAATCAATCCCTAATCCAATGGAATATCGCAGATTTTCAAGGTCAATTTTTTTATCAAAAACATTACCCGCATCCGCAAATAAAAGCCCTCTAACCGTTTTATCATTGCCAGTTCCGGGGAGAGGAAAAACGATTTCCGTGCTAGCAACAAAAGATGCACTACCACCCAATGGGCTATTATCTTTATAATCCCTAGGGCCAAGGCTATTCGAAGAGAAACCTCGAACAGAACCAATACCTCCTGCGTAAAAATTCTTGAATACAGGAAAGTCTTTTCCATCATAACCAGAACCAAAACCGATATCAGTAAGTAACATCCAAGTATAATTTCTTGTCAAAGGCACATACCAGGCCCCTTTATAAGTCGCACGGTAATATGACAAATCCTGCCCAGGAAGCGAGGACTCAAAATTAAATCTTTGAACCACCCCTCTTGTTGGCAGATAACCACTATCGCGAGAATCACGAACCCAGCCAGCCGAAACGAAAAAAGCCTCGGTATCATGTCCAAAAGTATTAACATGATCGATATAACGCTGAGGAAGCCCTGACTCCCCTGGTTTAATTACATTCTTTTCATATGCAAAACCCAAGAATAAACGATCCAACTCGGTGTAAGGAACACCAAGACGAAACCCCACGCCAGAAGAGCGGATTTTATAATCTCCCAAACCAGAATTATTAGCATTGAAAAGTCGAGAATAAATTTCTGTCGATAAATCTACGCCATCCCTAGTAAAGTATGGATTCGTATAAGACAAAGCTGCCGATCGTTGAGTTTGACCTGTATTAACCGAAACCGAGAGTGCATTACCACTTCCAAGAAAGTTCGGTTCATCAAATCCAACCATAAAAAGCAACTTATCAGTCGTCGAATAACCAGCACCGAAATTCATATTCCCGGTCGGGCGTTCGACTACCTGCACCAGCAGATCGACCTGATCCGGCACGCCCGGCACCGGCACATTGCTGATCTGCACATCCTGGAAGTAGCCCAGACGCTCGACCCGGTCACGCGACAGCGCGATCCGGTCGGCATCGAACCAGGCCCCCTCGAACTGGCGCAGCTCGCGCCGGATGACTTCGTCGCGGGTACGCTGGTTGCCGGCGATGTTGATGCGCCGGACATAGGCACGGCGGCCGGGGTCGACATTCAGTGTGAAATCGACCTCGCGCTTGTCGCGGTCAATGGTCGGCACCGGCGTCACATCGGCAAAGGCATAGCCGATCGCGCCCAACTCGTCGGTGATCTGCTTGACGCTTTCCGAGAGCAACTCACCCGAGAAAGTGTCACCGGCCTTGAGCTTGAGCGCCTTGCGGAACTGTGCCTCGCGCCCGAGCGGATTGCCGCCGAACTTGATGTCCTTGACCGTGAACCGTTCGCCTTCCTTGATGGTCAGCGTGATGTAAACCTTCTCACGGGAAGGATCGATCGACACCTGGGTGGATTCGATACCGAATTCCAGATAGCCGCGATTCAGGTAGAAGGAACGCAGGGTTTCCAGATCACCGGCGAGCTTCTCACGCGAGTATTGATCGGTCTTGGTATACCACGACAACCAGTTCGGCGTGGTCAACTTGAGCTGATCGAGTAGACGCTCTTCACTGAAGACCTTGTTGCCGAGGATGCGAATCTGGGCAATGCGGGCATTGTTACCCTCATCGATGGACAGAGCCACGGCCACCCGGTTGCGCTCCAGCGGTGTCACCGACGAGGTGATCTTGACCGAGTATTTGCCCCGAGACAGGTACTGGCGCTTGATCTCCTGCTCGGCACGGTCCAATACCGAACGGTCGAAAATGCGCGCCTCGGCCAGGCCGGCTTCGCGCATGGCCTTTTTGAGTGCCTCGGCATCGAACTCACGCGAGCCGCTGACATCGACCGAAGCGATGGCTGGACGCTCGTCCACCTGAACGACCAGAACCTCCCCGTCTTTGGACAGCCGGACGTCCTTGAAGAAACCGGTGGCATAAAGCGCCTTGATGGCTTCGGTCGCCTTGTCGGCGGTCATCTCGTCACCGACTCTGACCGGCAGATAGCCGAACACACTGCCAGCCTCGGTACGCTGCAGCCCCTGGACGCGGATGTCCCGGACGACAAATGAGTTGAATGCCGCGACCTCGGCCGACAGCAACAACGCCGCTATACCGGAGAGTACAGCGGCGCGTGGCGCAATCCTGGAGAGGGAAGACCTATGTTTGATACCGACACCCCGACACGACACCGAAACGCCCGAGGTTCGGCAATCGCACAATCAGTCCTGAAAGAAAACAGCCGGCACGATGCGCGTCAGCCAAACAACCGGGAAAGGTCATTGAACAGCGCGACGATCATCAAACCGACGATCATGACAAGGCCCACCTGCTGGGACACCTGCCGGAAGCGCTCCGAGAACGGGCTGCCTTTGAGCGCTTCAAGCGCGTAATATACCAAACGCCCGCCGTCCAGGACGGGTACCGGCAAAAGATTGAGGACACCCAGGCTGACACTGATCAGCGCCATGAAGCCCACATAGGCAAACCAGCCGATCGAGGCGGACTGGCCTGCGTAGTCGGCAATAGCCACCGGACCGGAAAGGTTTTTCCAGGACAGGCTGCCGGTGATCATCTTGCCCAGCATCTTCAGCGAGAAGACCGACATCTCCCAGGTTCGTGCAGCACCGTAAGCCAGCGCCTCGACGGGCCCCAGGTCGATGGTCACCATGTCGAACTGCTGATGCAGACCGGCACCGATACGCCCCTTGCGCAGCGGCGGCGCGGCACTGTCGGTCCGATCCGGCTCATAGGTCAGCACCGGCGTCACCGCCAAGCTCAATTCGGCACCATTGCGACGGATGAGGAATTCGAGCGGCTGTGCGCCGTTGGATGCCTGTACTTGTTCGATCAGTTGACGGGCCTGACCGATGGGACGGCCATTGATGCTCAGCACCTCGTCTCCCATTTCGAGACCGGCCTGCGCAGCGGCCCCCCCCTCTTCCAGGCTGCCGATGCGCACCACACCAGCCCTCAGCTCGATGCCCAGGGTACGGACGAAATCGGGCTCCACCTCTCCGGGCGGCAGGCCAGTGGTGTCGATACTGAGCCGACGGTTGCCGGCAGGCCCCTCGACCTGCAGCACGATCGGACGGCGTTCGACGACGGCATCGATCATCTTCAGACGCAGATCGTTGAAGGATTGGACCGGCTGGCCATCGATCCGGCTGACCCTATCGCCATCGGCCACCCCGGCCAGCGCTGCGGCGGTATCACCCCGGGGTGCAGACAGCACCGGCGCGGGCTCCTGCAAACCGGCCATGCCCAGCACGGCATAGAGCACGATGGCCAACAGGAAGTTGGCCACCGGACCGGCCACCACCACGGCCGAGCGCTTCAGAAGCGGCAACCGGTTGAAGGCACGGTGCGCCTCGGCGGGATCGACCACGATCGAATCGTCCTCTTCGTCGAGCATCCGCACGTAACCACCCAGTGGAATCGGCGACAGACTCCATTCGGTCTGGTCCGGTCCGACTTTCCAGGTGAAGATCGGCTTGCCGAAACCGATGGAAAAGCGCAGCACCTTGACGCCGCACCAGCGGGCAACCAGATAGTGGCCCAGCTCATGCACGAACACCAGCACGCCAAGTGCAAACAGAAAGGCAATCAGGGTGGTCATCGTCAACCTTTGATCAGAAGGGCTGCCTGCCGGCGTGCCCGTACGTCGAGTTCAACGGCTTCGACCAGCGAAGCCGGCGCAGGCGCATCACCCAGCGCCGTCAGTACACGTTCATTGATGCGGGCAATATCCGCAAAACCAAGCTCGCCATCAAGGAACCCCTGCACACTCACCTCGTTGGCGGCATTCAGCACGCAGGGTGCCCCCCCCCCGACACGCATCGCCTCCCGTGCCAAGCGCAGGCAAGGGAAACGGACGTCGTCCGGTGCCTCGAACTGCAGTCCACCGGAAGTCAGCAGGTCGAGTGGAGCCGCTCCGCTGTCGACCCGCTCGGGATAGGCCAACGCGTGGGCGATGGGCACCCGCATGTCCGGGTTGCCCATCTGCGCCAATACCGAACCGTCCCGGTATTCGACCATCGAATGAACGATGCTTTGCGGGTGGATCAACACATCGAGCTGTGCGGGCGGGACATCGAAGAGAAAATGCGCTTCGATCAACTCCAGCCCCTTGTTCATCATCGTAGCCGAATCGACGGATATTTTCCGGCCCATCGACCAGTTGGGATGTTTGCAGGCCTGATCGGGCGTGGCTGTGGCGATCTGCTGCGCCGACCAGGTGCGGAATGGCCCGCCCGAAGCCGTCAGAATCAACCGGCGTATGACGCGGCGTGTATCCAGACCGGAGGCCCGGTCCGGCAGGCACTGGAAGACCGCATTATGCTCGCTGTCCACTGGCAACAACTGCACACCGGACTGGCGGCAGACCGACATGAACAGATGGCCTGCCATGACGATCGATTCCTTGTTGGCAAGCAGCAGAGCACGGGCATGACGTGCCGCTGCCAGCGTGGGCGCGAGCCCTGCCGCCCCGACGATGGCAGCCATCACGCAGTCGACGCCGGGCGTGCCGGCCACCTCGGCCAGCTCATCGGCTCCGACGGCCAGGCGGCAGCTCAGACCCGCACTGCGCAGACGTGCCTCGAAGCCCGCTGCCACGTCGGGCTCGGACAGCGCCACGACTTCGGGTCGATGCCATCTGGCGAGGGCCAGCAGCTTGTCGGCGTTGCGATGCGCCGACAAGGTATGGATGCGATAATGATCGGGGTGGCGGGCAACGACATCCAGGGTGCTGTCGCCGATCGAGCCGGTTGCACCCAGTACGGAAACGGTTTTCATCGAGAGAGTCTCAAGGCAGCATCAGCATCAGGAGCAACAGGCACAGCGGCATACTGGGCACCAGCGCATCGATCCGGTCGAACACGCCACCGTGGCCGGGCAGGATATTGCTGCTGTCCTTGACACCGGCATGGCGCTTGAGCAGGCTCTCGAAGAGATCGCCGAGCACCGAGATCATCACCAGCACGATGAGCGCCCCGATCATGCCGAACACACCGAAATGCCCGGCGAGCATGGAGCTGAAGATGGCAGTGCCATCCCCCTCGGAAGACACCCACACCAGCAACGCCGCCCCGATCACCACCGCCATGCCTCCGACGACACCCTCCCAGGTCTTACCGGGACTGACCCGTGGTGCCAGCTTGTGCCTGCCCAGGGCACGACCGGCAAAATAGGCACCGATGTCGGCCAGCCAGACGATGGCCATGGCCGACAGCAGAATCCAGGGGCCCGACAGGCGCAGTTCATAGAGTGCCACCCAGAGATTGAACATGAACAGACAGGCCAGCCAGACCGACGAGGCCGGACCTGCCGGGCTGGCACACAGCACCGAAGGCACGGCCACTGCGAGCCAGACCAGTGTGCCCGTGCCCAGTACCGGCAGGAGTCCCATCGGCGGGACGCCCTGCGCACGCAGCAGATGATAGGCGAACGCTGCCCCTGTGCCGATGAGGATCGGCAGCACGGCCGAGCGCACCAGCAGGCGGCTCCATTCCCAAAGCACAATACCCAGCACCGGCAGGGTCAGCACCACCCAGGCCGTCTGCGAACCCCAGAACAGCACACCGAGGATCAGAACCAACAAGCACAAGGCCGTCACGACTCGCTGCAGCAGCATGAACGCATCGATCTCCAAAAGGGGGCGGATTCACGACCGTTCGAGCTCGAACGGCTCCCGGCAAAATAATAGCGCCACCGCAGGCGTAACGGGACTGTCGTCGGCGGCCGAACGGCGCAAGGATGGCCGCACAAAAAATTGGCGCGATCTAGCGCGCCAGGGATGGAATCAGTCGGCGTCGGCCTGAATCTGCCGACTGGTACGTCCGAAACGGCGTTCGCGCTGGCCATACCAGGCAATCGCTTCGGCCAAACGGTCATCGTTGAACTCGGGCCAGAAGCATTCGCAGAAATACAGTTCGGTGTACGCCAACTGCCACAGCAGGAAGTTGCTGACGCGCTGTTCGCCGCCGGTGCGGATGAACAAATCGGGTTCGGGAGCGTAGGCGACGGACAGGTGTCGGGCAAGGTCCTCTTCGAGGATGGGTTGCTCGGGCGGAACACCCATTTCGATCCGCTCGCGCAGCAAGGCATTGCCAGCCTGCAGGATGTCCCAACGGCCGCCATAGTTGGCTGCAATGGTCAGCGTCATCCGGTCATTGTTGGCGGTTTTTGCTTCGGCATCGGCAATCAGCCGCTGCAGCCTTGGTTCGAAGCGCTCCAGATCGCCGACGATGCGCAGGCGGATGCCGTTACGATCGAGCTGCTTGACCTCGCGTTGCAGCGCCGACAGAAAGAGTCGCATCAGCAGAGACACTTCGTCGGCAGGCCTGCGCCAATTCTCGGAACTGAAGGCGAACAGGGTCAGATACTCGACCCCACGCCGGGCACAGCCTTCGACGGTGGCCTGAACGGCCTCGACCCCCTTGCGGTGCCCCGCTGCGCGCGGCAGATGGCGTTGGGTGGCCCAGCGGCCGTTGCCATCGAGGATGATGGCAATGTGGCGAGGCACCACGGAGGCAACGGGAACGGACTGAGTCGAACTGGTGAAACTCATTATCGGTGACGAATGAGCGGGTCGGGATGGCGGGTCAAACCGTCATGATTTCCTGTTCTTTGGCCGCCAGCAACTTATCGATCTCGGCAATGGAGCGATCGGTGATCTTCTGGATCTCATCCTGTCCACGACGTTCGTCGTCCTCGGAAATTTCCTTGGCCTTGGCCAGCTCCTTCAGTTCGGTATTGGCATCGCGACGCACGCCACGGACGACGACCTTGGCGGCCTCGCCTTCCTGCCGGGTGATCTTGACGATGTCGCGGCGACGCTCTTCGGACAGCGGCGGCATCGGCACCCGGATGACGGTGCCCATCGACTGGGGATTCAGGCCCAGATCGGAATCGCGGATGGCTTTCTCGACGATGGTCGCCATGGACTTTTCCCAGACCGTGACGCTCAGCGTGCGTGCATCGGCAAGCGAGATATTGGCCACCTGGTTGATCGGAGTCGAGGTGCCGTAGTAATCGACGTGGATATGATCGAGTACGCCGGGATGGGGACGGCCGGTCCGAATCTTGGCAAGACTGGCGCGGAAGGACTCGATACCCTTCTGCATTTTCTGTTCTGCGGACTTCCTGACTTCAGTGGTCGACATAAGTGTCTCGGTTGATCTTTCTTGCGAGCGCCACAGGCTCCGTGGTACAGGGCACGGAGCCTGCGGAGCGCATCAGGCATGCACCAGCGTGCCTTCGTCCTCGCCGCGGACCACACGGGCCAGCGCGCCTTCCTTGAAGATCGAAAAGACCTTCAACGGCAGTTTCTGATCACGGCACAGCGCGAAAGCGGCGGCGTCCATCACCTTCAGATTGCCCAGAATCGCCTGATCGAAGGTGATCTCGGTATAGCGGGTGGCCGAGGGGTCCTTGACCGGATCGGCGGTGTAGACGCCGTCGACCTTGGTGGCCTTGAGGATCAGCTCGGCATCGATCTCGGCACCCCGCAACGCCGCCGCCGTATCGGTGGTGAAGAACGGATTACCGGTACCGGCCGCAAAGATCACCACCTTGCCTTCTTCGAGATAACGCAGTGCCTTGGGACGGATATAGGGCTCGACGATCTGCTCGATGTTCAGCGCCGACTGGACACGGGCCTCGACCCCCATCTGACGCAGTGCATCCTGCAGCGCCAACGAGTTCATGACGGTGGCCAGCATGCCCATGTAGTCGGCGGTTGCCCTGTCCATGCCGGTCGCACCAACCGACACCCCTCGGAAAATATTGCCGCCGCCGATGACGATGGCCAGCTCGACGCCCAGCTTGCAGACCTCCGCCACCTGGCGGCACATCTGCTCGATCGTCTGACGGTTGATGCCATAGCTGTCGTTGCCCATCAGGGCCTCGCCCGACAGCTTCAGCAGAACGCGGCGATAGGCCGCCAGGGGTGCAGCACCGGCATTGCCGGCGCCTGGAGTCGATGCGGGATCACTACTCATGGTTACTCCGGGTTTTTCTTGGGGACGATCAGCGGGAAGCAGCAACCTGCGCCGCCACTTCGGCTGCGAAATCGTCTTGCTTCTTCTCGATGCCTTCGCCCACCACGTACAGGGTGAAGGAATCAACCCGTGCCTGGCGGTTCTTCAGCAGCTGTTCGACCGTGACTTTGTCGTCCTTGACGAATGGTTGGCCCAGCAGGGTCACTTCCTTCAGATATTTCTGCACGGCACCATCGACCATTTTCGCAGCAATTTCAGCCGGTTTACCGGACTCCGCTGCTTTTTGCTCGGCAATGGAGCGTTCCTTGGTGATCACATCGGCCGGCACCTGTTCTTTGGACAGTGCCAGCGGCTTGGTGGCAGCGATGTGCATGGCCAGATCGCGGGCCAGCGTCTCGTCGCCCCCTTCCAGATCGATCAGCACACCGATTTTGGCACCGCCGTGAATGTAGCTGGCGAGCTTGCCCTTGCCTTCGACACGGACAAAACGGCGGATGCCCATGTTCTCGCCGATTTTGCCGACCAGGGCGGCGCGGGTCTCTTCGACGGTTCGGCCATCGGCCAGCTGCAGAGCGGATAGCGCAGCCACATCGGCCGGACGCTTCTCGACGATCAGTCTGGTCAATGCGTCGGTCAGTGCCAGAAAGTCTTCATTCTTGGCCACGAAATCGGTTTCGCAGTTCATTTCCAGGATGGCGCCCTGCGAGGCATCCGGGGTGATGAAGATGCCCACCACACCTTCGGCGGCGATGCGGGAGGCTGCTTTGCTGGCCTTGCTGCCCAGCTTGACCCGCAGGATTTCCTCGGCGCGGTCCATGTCGCCGTTGGCTTCGGTCAGTGCCTTCTTGCATTCCATCATCGGCGCGTCTGTCTTTTCGCGCAGGGTCTTGACCATACTTGCGGTGATTTCCGCCATGATTCTTCTCCGTCCTATTGATTCAATTCAGGGCCGCCCCGGTTTCGGCCGTCGGTCGGTCAGCCCGGCTGCGCTTGCGCACATCGGCGGAGTCAAGCCATGGCCAAGCCGGCACCGCGCCCTCGGGGGCGCCGGCAAAAACCGAAAGGTGGGCATTTGGGACCGACACCGGGCCGGCCCGGTGATGGGTACCGGATCGATGGAGCATGCCGATGCCATCCATCCGGCACATCGAGGATCAGGCCTCTTCTTCGCCGCCCACTTCGACGAACTCGTCCTCTTCGGAAGCAGCCTTGACCACTTCCTGCAGTGCGGCAGCCTTGCCTTCCAGGATGGCATCGGCGACGCCGCGGGCATACAAACGCACGGCACGACCGGAGTCATCGTTGCCGGGGATCACATAGTCGATGCCTTCGGGTGAGTGGTTGGTATCGACCACGGCCACGATGGGCACGCCCAGCTTGCGGGCTTCGGTGACGGCGATCTTGTGATAACCGACGTCGACGATGAACAACGCGTCGGGCAAACCGTTCAAATCCTTGATGCCGCCCAGGCTGGACGTCAGTTTTGCCAGCTCGCGGGTGAACAGCAGGGCTTCTTTCTTGGTCATCTGTTCGAGCGCGCCGTCCTCGACGGCCTGCTCCATGTCCTTCAGGCGCTTGATGGAGCCCTTGACCGTCTTGAAGTTGGTCAGCATGCCACCCAGCCAACGCTCATCGACGTAGGGCATGCCGCAACGTGCGGCTTCTTCGGCGATGATTTCGCGCGATTGACGCTTGGTGCCGACGAACAGGATGGTGCCCCGGTTTGCCGCCAACTGGCGCAGATACTTGGTGGCCTCTTGGTACTGGACCAGGGTCTTTTCCAGGTTGATGATGTGAATCTTGTTGCGATGGCCAAAGATATAGGGAGCCATACGCGGGTTCCAGAACCGGGTCTGGTGACCGAAGTGGACACCGGCTTCGAGCATCTGGCGGATGGTGACTGACATGAAAGAAAGAACTCCGATACAGGGTTGACCATACCCCGGGATCAATCACGGAGCCAACCCGACGTCGGCACCGGCTCCAGGACGGGCCAGCACGACCGGGCACCCTCGCTCCGTGAACAGCGCGACCATCGGCACGGCATGAGTAAAGGCCGACGGCCTCGCCGGCATCTGTCATATCGATCCGGGGCCGTTTGAATGTCACCGAGCGGCCCCAAAAAAGATGGGGCCGCTCGACATACAGCCAGAGATTGTAGCATTCATGGCGCTGTCTGGACACCGTACCACCGGGCAACGTTCCATCGGGCGGCCCGGCACATTCCAGCGAGCAATATCCCTCTCGAGGAACCATTGACCGTCCACATCCGGCGAACACGCCCGTGTTTCAAGCAGGGGAGCAGATACACACATGCGCCGTTTTCCGATGCCCTGTGCCGGACTTTCACGATCCATCCGGGCGTCGTTTCCATCGCTTCCGTTGCAATGCCCCCGTTTCTGCGATGCAGCGGCCCGACTGCATCTACCAGCATACGGCTGCGTGGGCGGATCCCTGCCTTCATGCCCTGATCGAGTACCATCCATGGGATCCTGGGCTGCGGAGCGCGCAGAAACCAGCCCTCCGCACCCACACTCCCGAACGAACTGGTATGGCAATCAAACTGAAGTCTCCCGAAGACATCGAAAAGATGCGCGTCGCGTGCCGTCTGGCCGCCGAGGTGCTGGATTTCATCACCCCCCATGTGAAGGCCGGGGTCACCACCGAAGCGCTGGATGCAATGTGCCACGAGTACATGGAGAAAGTGCAACAAACGATTCCCGCACCCCTTAACTATGCGCCGCCGGGCCACCGTCCCTACCCCAAAGCCACCTGCATTTCGCTGAACCATCAGATCTGCCATGGCATTCCCGGCCCGAGGGTACTGAAGAACGGCGATATCCTGAACATCGACATCACCGTCATCAAGGACGGCTATCATGGCGATACCAGCCGGATGTTCATCGTCGGCCAGCCTTCGGTGCTCGCACAGCGCCTGGTCGATGTCACGTTCCAGTGTCTGTGGCTTGGCATCGAACAGGTCCGGCCGGGCGCTCATCTGGGCGATATCGGCCATGCCATCCAGACCTATGCTGAACAGCAGGGTTTTTCGGTGGTGCGCGAGTTCTGCGGGCACGGCATCGGCAGGCTGTTCCATGAAGACCCGCAGGTGCTGCACTATGGCCGTCGTGGCACGGGCCCCAGACTCGAAGCGGGCATGATCTTCACGATCGAGCCGATGATCAATGCTGGACGCCGTGACATCCGCATGCTGGGCGATGGCTGGACGGTGGTCACCAAGGACCACAGTCTGTCGGCCCAATGGGAGCATACGCTGTGCGTGACGCCGGACGGCTATGAGGTACTGACGACGTCGGCAGGCACACAACCGAAACCCTCGCTGCCGACGTTGCCGGGTATCGCTGGCTGAAGTCGACCGCGCGACCTCTCACTTCGTGCCAACCGCCGGTCCCGTCGTCCAGCCGCCCGAGGACGGAGTGCGCTGCAGCCCGGCCGACGGCGGCCATCCGTGGCAGCCTCGTTTCTCCACCTTCCTCCTGTGCCGGGAAGCCCTTCATGTCATCCGCCGCCTCTGACCCCCACAGCCCGTCTTCACGGGAACCGGGTGAAAGCGTCCCATCCGGACCGCCGACATCGACGCCCGGAGAACAAGCCGCCCGCAGTACCCGTTGCAACGATCTGAACGCCCGGGTGGCCGAGCTGCGCACCGAACGGCAGACACTGCGTGAGCAGCGCATCGACGCTTTCCGTGCCGATCAGCAGATCGCCCGCCTGATGAAGGGGCTTGCACGCGATACCGATCAATTGCTGCACACCCTCTGGCAGGTGGCCGCCATGCCCGAGCATTGGGCGCTGTTTGCGGTTGGCGGCTATGGGCGGGGCGAACTGCACCCGTTCTCGGATGTGGACCTGCTGCTCCTGTGTCTGGACGACGCCCCCTCTCCCGAGGCCGTTGCCCGGATCGAGTGCTTCATCGGTGCCTGCTGGGACATCGGCCTGGAGATCAGCCACAGCGTGCGTACCCTGGCCCAATGCACCGAGGAAGCCCAAGCCGACATCACGACCATGACCAGTCTGTTGGAAAGGCGGCAGCTGGCCGGCAACCGGCGTGCCACCAGGCTGCTGAACGCAGCCATGGCGGACAAGTTGCAGCTGCCGATCTTTCTACGCGACAAACTGCTGGAGATGCAGCAGCGCCATCAGAAATTCGAGGAAACCCCCTACAGCCTCGAACCCAATTGCAAGGAAAGCCCCGGTGCCTTGCGCGATCTGCAGGTGATCACGTGGATCAGCCTGGCGGCCGGTTTTGGCCGAGGCTGGGTGTCGCTGGTCCGGGCGGGCGTGATCGAGCCGCGCGAAGCCAACCAGCTGCAGCGTCACGAGCGGCTGTTGAAGCGTATCCGCGCCTGGCTGCACATTTTGGCCGGCCGACGCGAAGATCGGCTGCTCTTCGATCTGCAGCCGGCGGTGGCCAAGGCGATGAAATGCCGTGCCGAAGGCTCACGGGCCCAATCCGAACAGCTGATGCAGCGCTACTATCTGGCGGCCAAAGCGATCACACAGCTGAGCACGATCCTGGTCCAGTCGCTGGAAATCCGGCTGCTGCGCCGGCACAGCGGTCCGGCCCGTCGGCTCGATGCCCATTTCGACCTGATCGATGAGCAACTCGACCTGCGCGACCCGGAAGCATTCGAGAAAGATCCCCGGCTGATCCTACAGGCTTTCCGGTTGCTGCAACTGCAGCCCAGCCGCACCGGCATGACCGTCCGGATGCTGCGAGCGCTCTGGAACGGCCGCTTCAAAATCGATGCCGCCTTCCGGCGTGCACCCGAGAACAAGGCCTGCTTTCTGGCGATCCTGCAGACACCAAGGGGTATCACCCATGCGCTGCGCCTGATGAACCAGTGGTCGGTGCTGGGCCGTTACATGCCTTCCTTCGCCCGCATCGTCGGCCGGATGCAGCATGATCTGTTCCACGTCTACACCGTCGATCAGCACATCCTGATGGTGGTGCGCAATCTGCGCCGCTTCATGATGGCCGAGCACGCGCACGAATACCCGTTCTGCAGCCAGCTGATCAGCAATTTCGAAAAGCCCTGGCTGCTGATCGTCGCTGCCCTGTTTCATGACATTGCCAAAGGGCGCGGCGGCGACCACTCCCGCCTGGGCGAACAGGAAATACTGCGTTTCTGCCGCCACTATGGCATCGAAGGCGAAGACCGCCAACTGCTCGCCTTCCTGGTACGTGAGCATCTGAGCATGTCGATGACAGCGCAAAAACGCGATCTGGCCGACCCGGAGGTGATCGCCGAGTTCGCGGCGCGCGTGGGCAGCGAACGTTTTCTGACGGCACTCTATCTGTTGACCGTCGCCGACATCCGGGGCACCAGCAGCCGTGTCTGGAATGCCTGGAAGGGCAAGCTGCTCGAGGACCTCTACCGCGCCACGATGGCCCACCTGACCGGCCGTCAGCTGCAACCCTTGCTGGCGATGGATGCGCGGCGTACCGAGGCCGCGCGGCTGCTGCGTGAACAGGGGCTGGCCGACGAAGCCTATCTGTCGTTCTGGAACGAACTGGATATCGGCTATTTCCTGCGCTACGACCCCTCGGATCTGGCCTGGCACACGCGCATGCTGTACGACGGACTCGCGCTGAAGGGCACCCGGGTACACGCCCGCCCCAGCGCCATCGGCGAAGGCATCGAAATCCTGATCTTCACGGCCGACAGGATGGCATTGTTTGCACGCATCTGCCGTTTCTTCGACCAGCAGCGGCTGTCGATTCTGGAAGCGCGGGTGCACACCACCCGCAACGGCATGGCGCTCGACAGCTTTGTGGTCGCCACCCCGGAGCCACAGACCCGGGCACAGCCGGAGCAACTGGAAGTGCTGGAAAAAGCGCTGATCCGTCTGCTCGAGGCACCCTTTGAATTCGGTCAGCTCAAGCCCGCCGGCCCCAGCCGATTGTCTGCCCGTTCACGGGCCTTTCCACTGCCGCCCAAGATCGAGCTGCGTGCCGGCGATACCGGGCAGCGCTACCTGCTGTCCGTCACGGCCACCGACCGCCCCGGTCTGCTCTACGACATCGCTCGGGTATTGGCGCAGAACGACATCGATCTGCATGGCGCCCGCATCACGACGTTGGGTGAGCGCGCCGAAGACACCTTTACGATCGGCTCGAACGAGCTCCACACCGAGCGCGACCGGCTGAAGCTGGAGCAGGAACTGCTGGCGGTGCTGTGAACCCGCCCCAGCCTTGGATGGCACGGATATTTCCTGCCCCCGATCTGCACTCAGCCTGCAGCGACGTCCTCGTGCATGGCACGGATCAGCACGGCCAGCAGCCGACGCATCGAAGCGTCGAGCACGGTCGCCATCTCGGCATTGGAAGCAAACGGCCCTCCATCCGAACGTTTGCCGGCCGCCCGATTGGCCACCACTGCCACCGATGCATAGGGCAGACTCAGCTCACGCGCCAGCGCCGCCTCCGGCATGGCCGTCATGCCCAACATGTCGCAACCATCACGCTCGAAGCGACGGACTTCGGCAGCGCTCTCGAAGCGTGGCCCCTGGGTACACCCGTAGCAGCCACCATCGATCAGCGTCTCGCCCTGAAGACGAGCCGCCTCCAGCAACAATTGGCGCAGTGTCGGATCATAGGGTTCACTGAAATCGACATGCACCACCGGCTGGTCTTCACCACTGTAATAGCTGGCCGCACGTCCCCAGGTGTAGTCGATGATCTGATCGGGCAGCACCAATGTGCCCGGATGCAGATCATCCCGGATGCCGCCCACGGCGGCGCAGGAGATGATCTTGGTCGCCCCCGCTTCTTTCAGCGCCCAAATGTTGGCCCGATAGTTGATGTTGTGCGGTGCGATGGTATGACCATAGCCATGCCGCGCCAGAAAAACGATCGGATGCCCGCCCAGGCGGCCGAAGGACAGCGCCCCCGAAGGCGCCCCCCAAGGGGTGCGAACCACCTTGCGGGAGCTGTCTTCGAGGCCGACGAGTTGCAGCAGGCCGCTGCCGCCGATGATGCCGATCACTTGGTGATGCCCAGGCTTTCGGCGTGGGTCTGCAGGTAACTACGGAACTCGGCCCCCACCTCGGGATGCTGCAGACCGAGCTCGACGGTGGCCTGCAGATAACCCAGTTTGGAGCCGCAATCATAACGACGGCCCTCGAAGGCATAGGCCAGCACCGGCTGATCGTGGATCAGTCGGGCCAGCGCGTCGGTCAGCTGGATCTCACCGCCCGCCCCCGGCTGAACGCTGGACAGATGTTCGAAGATCAGCGGCGACAGCAGGTAGCGGCCGACCACGGCCAGCGTCGACGGTGCTTCTTCGGGTTTCGGCTTTTCGACCATGCCGGTGACGCGACTGCTTCGCTCGGCCCACGGCGTGCTGGAGACGATACCGTAGGACTTGGTCTCTTCCCGGGGCACTTCCTGCACGGCCAGTACGCTGGCATGCTGACGGTTATGCAGATCGACCATCTGCTTCAGTACGGCCTCACCCCCGGGCGCCGGCTGCATCAGGTCGTCGGCCAGCAGGATGGCAAAGGGTTCATTACCGACCACGTCGCGGGCACACAGGACCGCGTGACCCAGGCCAAGCGGTTCGGACTGGCGGATGTAGACGCAGTTGATCCCACTGGGCACGGTGTCTTTCACCGTCTGCAACAGCTTGTCCTTGCCCTTGGCTTCCAGTTCCGCCTCCAGCTCATAAGCCTTGTCGAAGTGATCCTCGATGCTGCGCTTGTTGCGACCCGTGATGAAAATCATCTCGGTGATACCGGCGGCCACCGCTTCCTCGACGGCATACTGGATCAGCGGGCGATCGACGACCGGCAGCATCTCCTTCGGTTGCGCCTTGGTGGCGGGCAGAAAACGGGTGCCCAGACCAGCGACGGGAAAAACAGCTTTGCGAACTCGGTTAATAGCCATGTCAAGTACCGATTTTTGAGAAAAAGTCTTCTTCGCCCAGGACAAGGATACCCAATGTCCGGGCTTTGGCAAGCTTTGAGCCTGCGTTCTCTCCTGCCAAGACGAACGCAGTCTTCTTTGAAACGGAACCAGCCGGTTTGCCCCCCAGACGCCGGATCAGATCTTCGGCCTCGTCCCTGGTCATGCGCGACAGCGTACCGGTGACGACGATCGACTGGCCGGCAAACGGCTGAGCAGCGACATCCGGTGACGACACGACCTCTGACTCGGGCCGATCCGGTGACGACACCGCACGCGCCCGACCGAATACCGATGACGTTGCCGGCACACCTTCGGCCGATACTAACGCCACCGGCTCTGATTGCCCACGCAATAATTCACCGTCGGGCCGTGCCGACACCTCGGCAGCAGTCTGCGCGAAGCGCTGCGGCTCGATGCCTGCCGCCAGCAGATGTTCGATCGATTCGCGATTGTGAGGCTCGGCCAGAAAGGCCGAGATACTGCCGACGATCTCGGGGCCGATGCCTTCGAGCGGCACCGGCAGGGCAACCTTGCCTTCGGCGCGCCGGCGTTCATTTTCCTTGATCGTCTCGGCCTTGTCGCCCAGCACCACGTCCCAGTCTGCCGCCAGAAATGCGTCGAGACTGCCGAAGGTACGCGCCAATACACGGGCAGCCTCCTCACCGACGTGACGGATGCCCAGCGCAAACAGAAAACGCTCCAGCCGGGGCTGTCTGGAAGCATCGATGGCAGCCAACAGATTGGCGGCCGATTTGGTTCCCATGCGGGGCAACGCCGCCAGCGTTCCGGCATCCAGCCCATACAGATCGGCCGGTTCGCCGACCAACCCCCGATCGACCAGCTGTTCGATCAGCACGTCTCCCAGACCATCGATGTCCATCGCCCGGCGGTGGGCAAAATGCCAGAGTGCGCCCTTGCGCTGAGCGCCACAAAACAGCCCGCCCACACAGCGCCAGACTGCCTCGGCAGGCAGTCGTTCAACATGCGAACCGCAAACCGGACAGGCGTCGGGCATACTGAAAGCACGGGCACCGGCCGGCCGTTCGGCCAGCACGGCACTGACCACTTCGGGGATCACATCACCGGCCCGGCGCACGATGACCAGATCGCCGATCAGCAGATTCTTGCGGCGGATTTCATCTTCGTTGTGCAGGGTGGCGTTGGTGACGTTGACACCGCCGACATAGACCGGCTCGAGCCGGGCCACCGGGGTCAAGGTACCGGTGCGGCCCACCTGTACCTCGATGCCGAGCAGCCTGGTGGTGGCCTCTTCGGCCGCATATTTGTGGGCCAGCGCAAAGCGCGGCGCCCGCGCCACATAGCCGATTCTGTCGTGCAGGCTGCGGTCATCCAACTGATAGACCACCCCATCGATGGCATAGGGCAAGGTGGCACGGATGGCGCCGATATGTCGCTGATAGGCGATCAGCGCCTCGACACCTTCGAGCCGCTGCGCCTCGGGTGGCGGCAAAAAGCCAAGACCGGCCAGCCACAGCAGCATGCCGTACTGCGAGGTGGGTATTCTTTGATCAGCCGGCAGTGCCGCATCATCGACCTCCCCCACACCATAGGCGTAAAAGGTCAGTGGACGCGAGGCGGTGATCCTGGCATCGAGCAGCCGCAGACTGCCAGCCGCAGCATTGCGCGGGTTGGCGAAAACCTTCTCACCCCGGGCTGCCTGGACCCGGTTCAGTGCCAGAAAATCATCCTTGAGCATCAGCACTTCGCCGCGCACTTCGAGCACGGCGGGCACCGGGCCGTTCAACCGTGACGGGACATGCTTCACCGTGCGCAGGTTGGCCGTCACATCCTCACCGGTGACACCATCGCCGCGTGTGGCCCCCTGCACCAGGACGCCGTCTTCATAGCGCAACGTGGCGGCCAGACCGTCGAACTTGGGGGTTGCGCTCCACCGTAATGCACCGGGCTCATCCAGCAGACTGCGCACGCGTCGGTCGAAGGCACGCACGTCTTCCTCGCTGAAAGCGTTGGACAATGAACGCATCGGCACCCGGTGAGTGACGGTACCGAAAGCCTCCGCCGGTGCCGACCCGACCCGCTGAGTCGGTGATTCCGGCGACTGCAGGCCGGGCCATTCACGCTCGAGCCGCTGCAATTCATTGAACAGCGTGTCATAGACGCTGTCTTCGACCTGGGGCGAATCCTGCTCGTAATAGGCCTGACTGTACCGGATCAGACGGGCACGCAAGTCATCGACGTGCGCACGCACGGATGGCGGAACATCCGTGGCATCGGAGGTATCGACAATGGCGGGGGTCGTCGGGTCGGCAGGCATCCAGGGAGTGTATCAAGCCCTTGATGAACGATTGATGAAGGAGAATGACAATCAGTGAAACACTCTCAACGTGCCCGGCTGACCGGCAGTCAGACCCGACTGGGCCAATTCGAGATAACGGCGGGCCAGCTGGCGCGAGACGGTCTCGATCATGCCGACCGAAAGCCCACGGCCGCTGCTGTCGATCAGTCGACCGCCCAGTGCCTGCGCGAAGCTGCTGGCGCAACCGACCATACCCTGCCAAGCTTCATGTCGTTCGGCGGTGCGTGGCACGTCCAGTAGGAAATTGATCTGATCGCGATTCCGGGTCAACGCCAAGGTGAACAGCGAATCACCCGAATCGGCAAAAGCCTCATAGCGACCGTTGCCCCGTTCGGACAGACCGTGTTGACGGGCCAATGCGACCAGACGCCCCGGATCGGCGGGCTCGGAAAGCTCGACCATGATCTCGATCTGCGTATCGAGGCGGGCCGCCAGCGCATCCAGATCGCGGGCCTGCCGCAGGATCGGTGCCATGTCGGCGATTTCGCAGGGAGACTGCAACTGCACGGCCAGCGCTTCGATGGCCGCATTGAAATCCGACAGTTCGACGGCATTCAGCGGCCCCTGACGGTTGGCCAGCAGCAGACTGCAGCGCATCCGCACGGCCTTGTCACCGGCAGCCAGCGTCGCCCAGTGTCCCCCGAGACGCTCGACTTCGATGCGCACCGGCTTGCTGCCGACATGACGCAATGATGAGGTCAGCGCAATCAGCCGATCAGTGTTGACCGGGGCCGGCGGCTCCAGAATGATCGAATGCTCGACCTGTGCCACGGGCCAGCTGTGCGCTTGCGCATCGGCCGTCTCTTCGCCGTCCCGAGCCGCCTGCCCGGGCCGATCCGATTCGGCGCCGGCCGAACGTGCCTCGTAGGGATCCTGCTCTCCATCCGGCCGCTCGGGCCGTACCTGGGGCGTTGCATGGTGATCGGCCTGCACATCGAGGTGGGAGTCTGCTTGGTCGTAGGCATCGGAGGACTGCCCATGAAGCGACGGTGTCGAATGGGCATACTTTGCACCTTGGCCGGTATGCCCGCCCTGCTCTGCCGATTCGGCATCCACCATGCGTGCGTGCGCGGCCTGGGCAATGGCACCAGCCTGCGCACCGGCCATGCGGGCAGATGCATCTTCATGTCGGGCGGGCCGTGCCGGGGGTAATACACCACTGCCACTGGAGACGGAGCCATCCGGCCCCGCTTCGGAACGACCCTCCCCCATCCGCGACGACGCATGCCGATCCCGGTCATCTCCACCGGAACGTCGATCGTCGGCAGCATATACCGCCCCAGAAACGCCCTGCCCACTTGCAGCCGCCGAGACCGTCCCGGGCTTGTCGCTGCTCGACCATGGCCGCACGGCAGCCGGGTTCTCGAAAGGGGTTTCGATGAAATCCTCGTCATCCAGCGCCAACGAAGGATGGCTGCCCTCGCCGCGTGCCGCACGCAATGCGTCGGGGGCGGCTTCATCGTCGGCATAGGGTTCGACCTGGGCCGGGCGCGCCGCCAGCGACGGCGGAATACGCTGCCGACCATCATCGGCCATCACCGGTTCGCGCCGATCACGACCGGACTCGGGCAGATTGGCTGCTCCCCCCGGGATCGGTGTCCCGGTCAGGGTGTCGGGGTCCGGATCGAAACGGCCTTTGCGCAGGCTCGCCACCAGGTCCTGCCGGTTGCGACGATGGGCCTGCCACAGGTTGTGGACGATGACGATGACCAGCACCACCACGATCAACGCGATGATGCTCAAGCTAAGCGTACTCAAGAGATTCCCCTGGCTGTAAACGGCTGCGTAGCCCCTATGATTTCACGATCACGCCGCTTCGGCGAGTTCAACCGCAGAAGTGAGGTCGACCGCCACCAAACGCGAGACCCCTTTCTCCTGCATCGTCACACCGATCAATTGATGTGCCATTTCCATGGCGATCTTGTTGTGCGAGATGAAGACGAACTGTGTTTCTTCGGACATGGCCGAGACCATCTTTGCATAGCGCTCGGTATTGGCGTCATCCAACGGCGCATCCACTTCGTCCAGCAGGCAGAACGGCGCGGGATTCAGCTTGAAGATACCAAAGACCAGCGCGATCGCGGTCAAAGCCTTTTCACCACCCGAAAGCAAATGGATGGAGGCGTTCTTTTTGCCCGGCGGCTGGGCAAATACCTGCACTCCCGCATCGAGAATTTCACCACCGGTCAGCACCAACCTCGCCTCACCTCCGCCGAACAGCATCGGAAACAATCGGCCGAACTCTGCGTTGACGGTGTCGTAAGTCGACTGCAGCAGCGAGCGGGTTTCCTGGTCGATGGTACGGATGGCATTCTCCAGCGTGGCCATCGCCTCCTGCAGATCGGTCGATTGGGTCTGCAGAAAACCCTCGCGCTCACGTGCTGCCGTCAGTTCGTCGAGGGCAGCCAGGTTGACCGGCCCCAACCGTGCCAGCGCCTGCGCCAAGCGCCCCACTTCGCTCTTCAGCCAGTTCACCCGCGGGCGCTGCACCTGCTCGGCCAATGTCCGCGCCACCTCGTCCAGGTCGGCGCCGGCCTCCTGGAGCGACTGGCTCATCTGCTCGGCGGTTATCCGGGCACCTTCCGATTTCACCCGGAGTTCATTCAACTGGTTGCGCAGCGGCTCCTGGCCACGCTCGGCGCGCAGCCGCTCCTCATCCTGCCTGCGCAGCTCGGCTTCACGTTCGCTTTGCAGATTGCGCGCCTGGGCCAGCTGCTGCTCGGCCTCGATATGTCGTTCGAGCAGCGCTTGCAGTTCCTCGCGCAGCGCTTCATCCGAATAACCTTCCAAATCGGCCAGCAGACGTTCGCGGTTTTCACCGGCCTGCGCCAATTGCTCCTCGGCCCGAGCGATGCGCTCGCCGAGATTTTCGATTTCCTGCTCCAGCGATCGGACCGCATAGGCGGCTTCACGTACCGCCAGCTCACTTTCGCGGGCGTGATCACGATGGCTGGACAGGGTCAACCCGAGGGTTTCGGCGGCATCACGCGCCGAATCCAGCAAGGCGTTGGCCGACTCGGCCTTCATCTCGGCCTCGTCCAGCCCTTCGACCAGCACCTGCAGCGCCATCTGGCGTTCTTCGATCCTGCCGGCCAGTTCTTCCAGTTCATCGCTGAGCCGCTGGCGGGTTTCGGCCTGCTGGCGCATCGCTTGCGCCACCCGGTCGTGCTCGACGGTGGCGGTCGACACCCGTCGCACCGCCCGGTTGCTGGCATCCCGCGCCGCACGTACCTGCTCGGCCAGCGACACGGCGTCCGCCTCGACGCGCTCGGCATGCTGGCGTGCCTCGTCGGCCAGCAACTGCTGGGCACGCAGCTCGCGCGCCAGATTCTGCAGCTCCTGCTGACGTGCCAGCACCCCATCATCGTCGGAATCCGGCGCATAGACCGCCACATCGAAACGGCCGATGGCGTGCCCTTCACGCACCAGAATGCGTCCACCGGCCGGCAGATGCATACGATTGGCCAGCGCCGACTCCAGCGTTTCGGCGCCGTAGCAACCATCCAGCCACTCATCGAGCAGTGGCTGCAGCCGCACATCCAGACAGCGCACCATCGCCACCAGCGGCGTCAGCCGCACGCCCGACGCAGCGGCCCGTGCCGGACCGGATGCCGCACCTTCGGCGCTGAACAGAGCCAGCCGTGCCGGCGGCTCATCCTCGAGCATCGCCAACAGCCGCTTCCGATCCGACAATTCCAGGCTGTGCACCCGCTCGCGCAGGGCGGCCTCCACCGCCGTTTCCCAACCCGGCTCGATGTCGATCTGCTGCCAGATCCGCACGACCCCCTCCGGGATGCCGTGCTTGTCCAGCCATGGTTGAATCTTGTCGGCACCCTGCATCCGGGCCTGCAACTGTTCCAGCACGCCGATACGCGCCTCGATACTGGAAGTCTTGTTGAGTGAGGCCCGCAGCGCCTGCTGGGCCGGCTCGCGCTCGGCTTGGATGCTGGCGGCGCGTTGTTCCAGCCCGTGCAGCTGCTCGGTACAGCGTTCCTCTTCTTCCTGCGCTGCAGCCAGCTCCAACGCCAGCCGCTCCAATCGTTCGGAATCGTCGTCATCGAGCTGCGCCAGCGATCCGGCCAGCCGCTGTCGGCGCTCCTGCATGGTGGACAGCGCTTCCTCATGCGAGCGGCGCTGCACCTGCCCGACCTGCAGTGCCTGCTGGGCATTCGAAGCCGCCTGACGGGCCGAATCCAGCGCCTCGCGCTTGTCACGTTCCTCGTCCACACAGGCTTCCAGCCGTTCCTCGGCCTCGGCCAGCGCCATCTCGGCCGAGGCCAGCCGCTCACGGGCATCTTCGAGCTGGTCCTCGACCTCCTGCCGGCGCTGCAGCCCGCCTTCGGACAACTGCCGAGCCGACTGGATCTGTTCTTCGAGCGTGCGCAGCCGGGCTTCGGTCTGGTTACGGCTCTGCCCCACCAGATTGATCCGTTCCTGCAAGGTGGACACCCGGGCCTTGACCTCGTAGAAAGCCGCGTTGCGACGATTGGTCTCGTCGGTGGCCTGATAGACCGCGTCGCGCAGTGCCTCCATCCTGTTTTCGGCGGCGTGCAGCTGAGTCTGCATCCCTTCGATTTCCAGCCCCAGGCTGACGATGGTCTTCTCGGCCAGCTGCTGTTCAGTCAGCGCATCATCGCGCTGGATCATCCACAGCCATTGCTGCTTGCGGCTGCGTTCGGATTCCATCTCGCGATACCGGGTCGCGACCTCGGCCTGCGCATCCAGCTTGCTGATCTGGCTGTTCAGTTCGCGCAGAATGTCCTCGACCCGCGTCAAGTTCTCGCGGGTGTCGGCCAGCCGGTTCTCGGTTTCGCGCCGGCGCTCCTTGTACTTGGACACCCCGGCCGCTTCCTCGAAGAACACCCGCAGTTCGTCGGGTTTGGCCTCGATGATGCGTGAAATGGTGCCCTGCCCGATGATGGCGTAGGCGCGCGGCCCCAGGCCGGTACCCAAAAAGATGTCGTGCACATCCTTGCGGCGTACCGCCTGCTGGTTGATGTAATAAGTGGATTGACCTTCGCGGGTCAGCACCCGCTTGACCGAAATCTCGGCAAAACCGCCCCAAGCACCGCCGATGCGGCCCAAGCTGTTGTCGAACACCAGCTCGACGCTGGCCCGCGACGAAGGTTTGCGTTCCAGCGAACCATTGAAGATCACATCTTGCATCGATTCGCCGCGCAGCTCGGCCGCGCGCGATTCGCCCAGCACCCAGCGGGTGGCGTCGATGATGTTGGATTTGCCGCACCCATTGGGCCCGACGATGCCGACCAGCTGGCTGGGCAGCTCGAAAGTGGTCGGATCACAGAAAGATTTGAAGCCCGCGAGTTTGACTTGCTTGAGACGCACGAAATTCCTCGTTCGGCAGTGCGATGCCGGCAAAAACGAACGGCCCGGAGACCCCCAGAAAAAACGAAAGTGCTGAAACGACCACTGCATCTGACATGCGTCCAGGATCCGGGAACCGATTCGGGACGTGACTGCAGCAGCCGGGTTCAACACCGTCGATCCATATAATAGCAAGCACCATAGAAGGAACCGATCACCGTGAGCGCCGCTTTGCCTGCCAACCCACGCCTGGATTTGTTGCAACCGTATCCTTTCGAGCGACTCCGTCAGTTGTTGGCAACAGCTGCCGCTGCTCGCACCGGCAGCCGTATGCAGCCGATCGATCTGTCGATCGGTGAGCCACGCCACGCCACCCCGCCCGTGGTACTGGACGCACTGGCCCTGGCACAGCAAGGTCTTTCGAGCTACCCGACCACCACTGGCAAACCGGCACTGCGCGAAGCCATCGCTCGCTGGCTGAGTGTGCGTCATCGGACACCGGTGGATGCCGCCACCCAGGTGCTGCCGGTCAATGGCTCCCGGGAGGCGCTGTTCGCCTTTGCCCAAGCCATACTCGACCCAGCGGAAAACGATGCCGTGGTGATTGCCCCCAACCCCTTCTATCAAATCTACGAAGGCGCGGCGCTGCTGGCAGGCGCCCGTCTTTTCCTGCTCGATCAGCGCCCCGAGAACGGCTTCGGAATGGACTGGGAGCAAGTGCCCGAAACCGTCTGGGAAAAGACCCGGCTGGTTTACGTCTGCTCACCCGGTAACCCCACCGGACAGGTCATGGCTCTGGACGAATGGCGGCTGCTGCTGACACTGGCCGACCGCTGGGGCTTCACCATCGCCTCGGACGAGTGCTACTCCGAAATCTATCGTGATGAAACCGCCCCGCCGTTGGGCGCGCTGGCCGCCTGCCATCAGCTCGGCCGCACCGATTTCCGACGAGTGGTGGTGTTTTCCAGCCTGTCGAAACGTTCCAACGTGCCGGGCATGCGCAGCGGCTTCGTGGCCGGTGATGCCCGCCTGCTGGCCCGTTTTCTGCGCTACCGCACCTACCACGGCTGCGCGATGAGTCCGATGTTTCAGGACGCCTCGATCGCTGCCTGGAACGACGAGCACCACGTAGTGGACAACCGCCGGCTCTATCGGCAGAAATTCGATGCCGTCGTGCCGATCATCGACGACGTGCAGCCGATCGCCGTGCCCCCGGCCAGCTTCTACCTGTGGCTGCCCGTGCCCGGCGGCGACGACGAAGCCTTCACCGCCCGCCTGCACGCCGAACAGAACGTACTGGTGCTGCCGGGCAGCTACCTGGCCCGCAGCACGAACCAGGGCTGGCCGGTGGCCAAGGATGAAACCCGGCAACTGCCCAATGCCGGCCGTGGCTTCGTCCGCATCGCACTGGTTGCCCCGCTCGAGCCCTGCATCGAGGGAGCGCGGCGGATTGCGGCACTGATCGAAACCTTGCGGGGCTGAAACACGGCTGGGAAGGAACGATCGTCGTCAATCCATTCATCGTTCCCCCTGCCGGGGCCGCTGCCGGGTCGTTTTCAGCCAGGGCCGGCAACCCCGGCCCATCACAGCTACCGGCGCAACGCGGCCCATGTCTGGCGTTTGCCAGCGACGTTGGCGCCACGGCAAGCGGCTCAACACTATTTCAAAATCTTCTAACGACGACAGAAATCGGCGATGAACCATCATGGCCGAATATGGCTGGAAAGAAAATTTGCATTCGGCCAGCCTGATGGCTGATTCGACGGTGTATGATCTGCGGATCATAATATTAGCATGCGCTTATATAGCATCAATCGAAGGCCTCCGATCATGCAGCCGAACCCCAAGCCCCTGTCGATCGACCCGCAAGACCTACACCGTCATGCCAGCGAGGCAACTCGTCTGTTGAAAGGTCTGGCCAACGAAAACCGCCTGATGATTCTCTGCCTTCTGGCCGAAGGCGAGCTTTCAGTCCACGACATCAACGAACGGATCCGGCTCAGCCAATCCGCCCTTTCCCAACATCTGGCCGTCCTACGCACCGAAGGCTTCGTCATCACCCGTCGGAAATCCCAGGTCATCTACTACAGCCTGGCCGATGGCCCTGCGGTGGCGCTGATCAAACTGCTGCACGATCTGTACTGTACCAAGCGGGACGACTGAGCCTCCCCGAGCGCTGGCATTTACCCGGCGTCCATCCACCACGCCGCAGCTGAAGCCTCGTCGCCGACCGTGGACTGGGGGAACCCCACGGCAAGCGGCCGCCTCGCGTCAGGCAACCGGACAGCAGCACCCTCCTCAACCGCACCCGGCACGACATCGCCGCCGCCGTCACCAAGGCGCCGAACTCGACCCTATCCACACATTTTCCGTCACCGGCGGACACGGAACACCACGAAGCTTCGACGCCGGGACCGGAACCCGCCGTCGGATCCGGCACCACCGCCGGCTCACGAGACGGGACACAGACACTCCGGTACGCTCCTGTCCGACGCCTTCTTTCGCCTCTCCGGGCACATGACATTCGTCTTCGGCGTGATGATCGTCTTCATTTTGGCGGGAGAATCTTGCATGCCGCCCCGACCGCCCGCCGAAGGCCGATAGAATATTTCGTTTCGCCTCTCAAACCACGCAGGAACCCCATCATCATGACCGATCCCCGCCAAGCCATCATCGAATCCGCCTGGGACGACCGCCATGGTCTGAGCCCAACCCAGGCCCCCGCCGAGATCCGGAATGTCGTCACTTCGGTGCTGGAAGATCTGGACAGCGGGGCACTGCGTGTAGCCACGCTCACCAACCGCGAAGCCGAAGGAGCCGCTCGCTGGACCGTGCACCAATGGCTCAAAAAGGCCGTGCTGCTGTCCTTCCGCCTGCACGACAACGTGCCCACCGGAGCGGGCGAACTGATGTTCTACGACAAGGTGCCGACCAAGTTTGCCGGCATGAGTGCCGAACAGCTGGCAGCCGGTGGATACCGCGTCGTGCCGCCTGCGGTCGCACGGCGCGGGTCGTTCATCGGCAAGAACGTCGTGCTGATGCCGTCCTACGTCAATATCGGCGCCTACGTTGACGAAGGCTCGATGGTCGACACCTGGGCCACCGTCGGATCGTGTGCCCAGATCGGCAAGAATGTCCACCTGTCGGGCGGTGTCGGCATTGGCGGCGTGTTGGAACCGCTGCAGGCCAACCCGACCATCATCGAGGACAACTGCTTCATCGGAGCCCGTTCGGAAGTGGTCGAAGGCGTCGTCGTCGAAGAAAACTCGGTGCTGGCCATGGGTGTGTTCATCAGCCAGTCCACCAAGATCTACGAGCGCGAGACCGGCGAGATCCATTACGGTCGCGTACCCTCCGGATCGGTGGTGGTGCCGGGCAGCCTTCCGTCGGCAGATGGCCGCGTCAACCTCGGTTGTGCCGTGATCGTCAAACGTGTCGACGCCCAGACCCGGGCCAAGACCGCCATCAACGATCTGCTGCGCGGGGCCGACGCCTGATCGATCGAACCCAGGCCGCCAACACGCGGCCGCCCGGAGTCCCGCACCATGCCGTTGAACGCCCTGCTCGAAACCATGGCCAAGAAGAAGGCCAGCGACCTGTTCATCTCGGTGGGGTCCCCGATTCAACTCAAGATCAACGGGCAGATGCACGCGGTCAATCAGACCCGCCTGAATCCGACCCAGGTCGAAGGTCTGCTGCGCAAAGTGATCTCCGAGCGGGAATGGGAGCGTTTCGTCGAAGAAAACGAGCTGAACATCGGCTACGGTCTGACCGGTGTCGGCAGCTTCCGTCTGTCGCTGTTCCGCCAGCGCAACACCACCGCCGCCGTCATCCGCTACATCCCGGGCGACGTGCCTGCCTTCGACAGCCTCGGCCTGCCATCGGTCCTGAAGGAACTGATCATGCAGCCACGCGGGCTGCTGCTGATGGTGGGTGCCACCGGTGCCGGCAAGACCACCACGCTGGCCTCGATGATCGATTATCGCAACGCCAACCGCACCGGGCACATCCTGACACTGGAAGACCCGATCGAGTTCGTCTTTCGCAATCAGCAGTCCATCGTCAACCAGCGCCAGATCGGCACCGATGCCAAAGATCTGAACACTGCGTTGAAAAGTGCGCTGCGGCAGGCACCCGATTGCATTCTGATCGGCGAGATTCGCGATCTGGACGCGATGAATGCCGCCATCACCTATGCCCAATCGGGCCATCTGGTGCTGGCCACCCTGCACGCCAACAACGCAGCCCACGCACTGAACCGTATCGTAGGCTTCTACCAGCCGGAAAACCGCGACGCCCTGCTGTCCGATCTGTCGACCACGCTGCGTGCCATCGTCTCGCAACGTCTGCTGCGCTCCAAGAGTGGCAGCCGGGTGCCGGCCGTCGAAGTGATGCTGAATACCAACCACGTGTCCGAGCTGATCAGTACCGGGCGGGTTTCCGAGATCCCGGATGCCATCAACAACAGTCTGGCCGCCGGCGCGCAGTCTTTCGACTACTCGCTGATCAGCCTGCTGCGTGCCGGCAAGATCAGCCGCGAGGATGCACTGCAGTACAGCGACTCCCCCACCAACCTGCTGTGGCTGCTGGAAAACGGTGACGAAGCCCCGGCGTCGACGGAAGTGCCGGAATCGGTGGGAGAGCTTTCACTGCCGAGCTTACTGCAGGAAGAAGCCGATGGTTTCAGCGCGCGGCGCCCGCAACGTAGCCCCATTATTGTTTCCCGCCAGACGCTGGCCGACCTGGCAGCCGACCCGAGTCTGCAGGCCGCCCCGCTCCCCGTGCCCGCCACCGCAGAAACACCAGCGGCACCGGTCCGGCCAAACCCGATCGGGCCGGACGATGCCACCATGAATGCCCTGCTGCGCACCGCACCGGGGCTCGAACTGGCCCCGGATACCGCAAAACATGGCACACTGCACACCGGTACGACCTCACCGGCAGCTGCTGCGCCCGTGTCTGCCACCACACCCTCCACGGCCAAAGAGGACGGCCAGAATGCTCAAGGCGCCTCATTTGCAGAATTTCTGATCAAACTTTGATGACGACTGTCACTGTCTACGGTATCCAAAACTGCGACCAGATCAAGAGAACCCGTCAGTGGCTGACGGACCATGGAATCGAACACCATTTTCATGATTACCGACGCGATGGTCTGGACCCCGACCGCCTCGAAGGCTGGGTGGCCGACCAGGGCGTCGACTTTCTGCTGAACCGCCGCGGTACCACCTGGCGCGGGTTTTCGGACGCACAAAAACGGGCGGCCTCCGACACTGCCGCCGCCGTTGCCCTGATGCTGACCCAGCCGGCCTTGATCAAACGCCCGATCATCGAAGTGACAAAAGCGGGCAGAACCACGCTGTTGGTCGGTTTCTCGGCCGATCGACTGCGGCAGACACTGATCCCCTGAGCCGCGTTGCTGCGTGTTCGACGCACCCTGTAATCCCTGGCCATGAGCAGCGATCTTTCATCTTCCTCCCCCCTGTCACCCTTCCGCCCCACCTACCGCCAGCTGTCTTCGGCCACGCTGGATGCACAGGAGAACCTGTGCTCGCTGCGGGACTGGGTACGTTACGCCACCAGCCGCATGCAGGCCGCCGGTCTGAGCTTTGGCCATGGCACCGACAACGCTTACGACGAAGCCGTCTGGTTGGTCTGCTGGTGCCTGTACCTGCCGCCCGAACATTACGACGTCATGGCCGATGCACTGCTGCTGCCCGAAGAACGCCGCCGCATCCGCCACCTGCTCGATGCCCGCTGCGAACGCGGACGGCCACTGGCCTATCTGATCGGCGAAGCCTGGCTGATGGGCTATCGCTTCCGCTGTGATGACCGTGCCCTGGTGCCTCGTTCACTGCTGGCCGAAGCACTGGCCAACCGTACCTTCGATCCCTGGCTGGATGCCGACAACTGGCAACCCGAAGCGATCCACCCCGACCTGCAGGAAATGCTGCTGCAACTGGGCGAAAACCCCCTGCCTGCAACCACCGGGCATCGCGCTCGACAGCGCATCCTCGACCTGTGCACCGGCGGCGGCAGCATTGCCATCATTGCCGCGCACTGCTTTCCGGAGGCCGACATCGTCGCCAGCGACCTGTCGCTCGATGCACTGGCACTGGCTGCCGAGAATATCGACGACTACGACCTGGGTGATCGCATCACGCTCCACCAGGGTGATTTGTTCGCATCGCTGGCCGACGAACGCTTCAATCTGATCCTGTGCAACCCGCCCTACGTCAATGCCGAATCGATGGCACAGCTGCCCGAGGAGTATCGTGCCGAACCCGAAGAAGCGCTCGGCAGCGGCGACGACGGCATGGATCTGATCGCCCGGCTGCTGGCCGAAGCGCCAGAGCATCTGAGTACCAACGGCATTCTGGTGATCGAAATCGGTCACGAGATGCAGCATTTCCAGGCACGGTTCCCAACGCTGAATTGGACTGCCATCCCCGTCACGGCGGGCGATGATCGTATCGTGCTGATCACGGCCGCCGATTTGAGCCAGTGGCGGGATGCAGCCCTGCAAGTCTGATTCTGGTTGAAACTGCCGTCCACGTCATCCTTGCTGCCCCGAACGGCGGTCCCGGCAGTGCCGACCAACGAATCGAAGGACGGCATGGCCCGCCAACCGAAGATCTGCATACACCCAAAGCCGGGTAACATCACCCGGCTCGTTTTCGGTTTCACGCCGTCGTCGTTCCGTCCTGTCGTCCCTCTCCGTCGGTCCGTACCTTGATCCGTTTCAACAACCTGAGTCTGGCCCGTGCCGGGCGTCCGCTGTTTTCCAACGCCTCCCTGATCGTCAATCCCGGTGAGCGCCTGGCGCTGATCGGTGCCAACGGCAGCGGCAAAAGCTCGCTGCTGGCATTGCTGCGCGGCGAACTATCGCCCGAACAGGGCGACCTCGACCTACCCAGCCTGCGCATCGCATGGCTGGCCCAGCACAGTCCTCACAGTGAAAAGACCCCGGTACGCTTTGTGATGGATGCCGATGCGGCACTGGTGACAGCCGAACAGGCGATCACGGCGGCCGAAGCCAGGCAGGATGGTGACCGGCTGGGCGAAGCCTATGCGGCCTGGATCGATGCCGACGGCCCTTCGGCCGAGGCTCGAGCCGCCGAGCTGCTGACCGGCCTGGGTTTTGGTCCCGCTCAACTGGAACGTCGCGTCAACGAACTGTCGGGTGGCTGGAAGATGCGGCTGAACCTGGCCTGCGTGCTGATGGCGCCCAGCGACTTGCTGCTGCTGGACGAACCGACCAACCACCTCGATCTGGACGCAGTACTATGGCTGGAACGCCAGCTGATGCGCCACCCCGCCATCCAGCTGATCGTATCTCACGACCGGGATTTCCTGGACCGGGTGGCCACTGCCAGCCTGGTGATAGAGGATGGACGGCTGAACCGCTACCCTGGCGGCTATACCGCCAGCGAGAACATCCGCGCCGAACGCGCCGCCCAGCGTGAACGGGCGCGCCGCGAGCAGCAGGCCCGCATCGAGCACCTGAACAGCTTCATTGCCCGCTTCCGCGCCAAGGCCACCAAGGCCCGGCAGGCGCAAAGCCGCCTGAAGGCACTGGAACGGATGGAAACCATCGCCCCGCTACGTGCTGCCCGTGGGGTCGATTTCGAATTTCAGAATCCACCCGAAGGGCCGGATCCGCTGATCCGTGCCCTGCAGGTCGATTGTGGCCATCGACCCGGCGCGCCGGTGGTGAAAGTGCCCGAACTGGTGATCCGCCGGGGGGCACGCATCGGCATTCTGGGCCGCAATGGCACTGGCAAAACCACCCTGATCCGCACCCTGATCGGCGATCTGCCGCTCCTCGATGGCGAACTGACCCGCGCCGCCACCCTGTCCACCGGTTATCTGGCCCAGGAACAGATCGAGGAACTGCGTCCCGATGATTCACCACTGCAATGCCTGAACCGGTTGGCGCCGCAGGAACGCGAACAGGTGCTGCGCAACTGGCTCGGGCGCTTCGGTTTTTCGGGCGAGGACGCGCTGCGCCCGACCGGCCCCATGTCCGGCGGTGAAAAAACCCGGCTCTGTCTGGCGCTGCTGGCCTGGCGGAAACCCGGCTTTCTGGTGCTGGACGAACCGACCAACCACCTGGATGCCAGCACCCGTGACGCGCTGGCCGAAGCACTGGCCGAGTTCGACGGGCCGCTGTTGCTGGTTTCACACGATCGTTACCTGCTTCGCAGCACCGTCGATGAATTCTGGCTGGTGGATCAGGGCGTGCTGCGTCCCTTCGATGGTGATCTGGACGACTACGCCCAATGGCTGCAGAAAGAACGCAGCCAAAACCCGCAACGGGCCAGCGAGGCAGCCGACCCAGCATTCCGACACCGCACGGCGGTCCGTTCCAAGGGCGTAGCCGGTACACAAGGGAGTGACAACCATTCCGCGGGCCGCACCACCAGCCCAACAAGCTCGGTCGCCGCTCGGGGCACGGCGTCTGCAACGGGTGCAGCCGGCGCGACGTCGATCGACCATACAGGCGGCCCCCCGAGCAGCGACACGAGCGACACGGAGCGGCCGACTCCGCAAGCAGGCACAGCCGTCTTTCAACACGCAGGCACGGTCAACAAGGCCGACCACCGCCGTGACCGCGCCCGCCAGCGTGCGGCCATCGCGGCGCTCAAAAAACCGATCGAAAAAGGAATCCAGAACATCGAAGCCCGAATGCAGGCGCTGGAGCAGCGTGCTGCCGAAATCGATGCACGGCTTTCCGCCCCCGACGCCTTTGCCGACCGCGAAGCAGCGGCCGCCCTTCAGCGCGAACGCGCACAGGCCGGCAACGAGCTGGAACGGCTGGAAAACGATTGGCTGGACAAGCAGGCCGAACTGGATGCGATCGACGCCGAGCACGGCGGCGACTGACCAAGCACCGCACCCGGGGTAGCAGAAAGACGGCAGACAGAACCGCCGATGCCCGTGACGCCGTCAAAACGGACCACCGCCGGCAGCGTGAACCAGAGATAGATCCTATCCCTGCCGGTCCGATCCATTCGGAAACGAAGCTATTGAAGCGTGTTCTTCAGCGCCACTGGCAGCGGCAGCGTGATCACGTCGATGCCCTCGTCCCGCAGGGATTGCGTTTCTTCGGGCGAGGCCGAACCCCGGATGGCTCGGGCCGGCGCCTCTTTGAAATGGATACGCCGGGCTTCCTCGGCAAAACGGTCGCCGACGTCCTCTGTCTCGGCAATCAGCTTGCGCAGCCCCTGCATCAGCCTGCCCTGCAACTCACGTATCTGATCCGGATCGGCCTTGCCGGCATCGGCTGCCGCCGCGCGATCGGCCTGAGCAGCCGCTACCGCATCCGCCCTGTCGGACGAACGTCCGTGCACCAGGTTCAGGCGTGGTGCGGACAACAGTTTGCGCACTCCACGACTGCCGCACAGCGGGCATTCGATCAACGACGCTTCACGCTGCCGATCGAAATCCTCGGCCGACGAAAACCAACCTTCGAAATGATGCTCCCGATCGCAGCTGAGATTAAAGACTTTCAGACTGACACCCCCGTCGATGGATAAGCAGGCGGAATATCCGTCTTACTGACCATCATCCCCGGAACTGGCCAAGTTGTCCAGTTTACGCTCGATCTTCATGCCGGACTTCAGAGCATCCATCCAGGCACGGCCTTCGGAGGAAGCCAGCCGCTGACGCACCTGGGTCTGATAGCTCTCCCGCCGTTTTTCGGCCTCTCCATCCGGCGGAAGCACTTTCTCCACCTGAATCAGCTGATAGCCTTCGCTCCCGAGGCTGACGCCCACCCAAGAAGGCAACTGATCGGCCGGCACCGCAAAAGCAGCCCGGATCGCATCGGCCGACAGCCCGGCCGGAACGGCGCGACTGACCAAGCGTTCACCACTCATATCGGCCGCTTCCTTCTGCGAACCGTCCTTCAGTGCCGCCAGCTGCTTCTCGCCCTCGGCCTGTGCCAACCGTGCCGACTCCTCCGCGATCCAGCGTGTCTGGACCACATCCTTGACTTCGTCCAGCGTCTGCTTGCGGGCAGGGTTATGTGCTTCGACCCGTGCCGAAACCAGCACGCCCGGTTCCAGCTCGATGGCCGCCGTGTTGCGCCGCTCTTCCAGCGCCTCGGGTGTATACAGCTGTTCCAGCAGACGTGCACTGGCCTGCGGTGAACCTGCGGCGGCGTCCGCCGCCGGACGCCGCCGCAGCTTCTCGGCCTTCAGAATCTTCACGCCGAAACGCTCGACCAGCGGTTCCAGCGAATCGGCCTGCTCATGAGCCAGTTTCGACAGCAGCTCACCCTGTTCGGCATAGCGGCGCGCAGCCTCGTCCTCGCGCCAGCGCTCGAGCAACCGTGGCCGTACGTCGGCCAGCGGTTTGACGCCACTGCCCTTGACTTCGGTCACCCGGATCACATGGAAACCATATTCACTTTCGACCACCTCGGTGAAGCCCGGTTCGGTCAGCGCAAAGGCCGCGTCCGAAAATGGCTTGACCATCGTGTCGCGCTCGAAGCTACCCAGATCCCCACCCTGAGCGGCCGAACCCGGATCGTCCGAGTGCTGTTTGGCCAGCTCTGCAAAGCGGTCAGGCTTGGCCTTGGCCTCGGCCAACAGGCTTTCGGCACGTTTGCGCACCTCGGCCTTGGCGGCATCGTCCGCCCCTTCGGGCAGTTTCAGCAGAATATGACTGGCCACCCGCTCTTCCGGCTCGTTGTACTCACTGCTATGCTTGTCGTAATAAGCCTGTAGCTCCGCATCCGAAGGCTGGGCGTCGGCCGGCAACAGATCGGCACGCTTCATCTGCACATAGCTGATATCGACCGATTCGGGCAGCTCGAAATCCGCCTGATGCTGATCGTAATAGGTTTTCAGCTGCTCTTCGGAAGGCTGCAGACCGGCCAGGTGGCTGCGCGCACCGATCGTCGTCGTGCGCACGGCCCGACGGGTTTCCTGTGAATCGAACAGAGCACTCAATACCGTCTCCGGCACGAAAGTCGATTGGGTGACGGCGTTTTCCATCGATCCCAGCGCCAGATCCTGCGCCATCTGGGCCTCGAAAATCTCTGGTGTCAGCCCATTCTGAGCCAGCACCATTCGATAGCGCTCGCCATCGAACTTGCCGTTGGCATCGCGCAGATCTCCGACACTCTCCAAAATGGCTTTCTGGATCTCGGCGGGTGTCACGGTGATGCGTCGGCGGCGTGCCTCGTTGAACAGAGCCTGACGATTGATCAACCCCTCCAGCACCTCGGCACGGGCGGCCGGGTTGTCCAACAGCGAAGGATCGAAGCGATCGCCCATCGCCTGCTGCAGCTGGTCGACCTGCTGGCGATAGACCCGTTCGAACTGCTGCCGACCAACCGGTTCGCCATCGACCATGGCCACGGCATCGGCGTCGCTGAACATCCTGTCATAACCGGCAATGCCGAAAAAGACGAAGGCGGGCATGATCAGCACCAGCAATAGCCCCTGGGCCAGACGCTGATGTGTTCTTACAAAATCAAACATGAATAGGTGATCAAAGAAGAGAAGCGGAGAAAGGCCCGCAAACCGGATGTGGGCAGGCAAAAAACCCGGGCCGGAACGCCGAAACGGCATACGGCCGGGTCGTGGTTGATCCCGGGGCCACCATTCCATGGCCCCTGCCCACGGCACCCGCAAGCCCGTGCACTGCCGAAAACAGCGGAGCAGCAGACGCACACATCCCTGCCGGTCAAACCTCATAGTATGCGAGCGCGGGCCAAACTCGGCAAATCCTGTTGCGATTGCCTTCAGATCTCCGCCAGCCAGCCCTCGCGCCAGGCCCCGAGCAGCGCGATCCGGGCGCACAGCAGCACACCCAGCAACACCGGTGCAATCTGCAGCACAATCCCTACCGTCGTCGAGGCCATTTCGACCAGGCTAGGCAATAAAACCAGGCTCCCTTTGAACAGGGTTCTGCCCAGAACACCCATCATTCACGCTCCCGGCGCAAGCGCCTGTCTGGTGACAGGCCAACAAACCACCCGCTGCAGAACGCCAGAGCACGCTGCCAAGAAACGGATCACACGATCAGCCAGCCGATATACCAATGCGGGCCTCATCCGTATCCCTGCCGTCCCCAAGGCTCCGATCCATCGCCCTGCCCCACGGGCTTCATTCAGACAGGAGCGAGTACCGGCCGATCCTAGCGCTTCACCGCCTTCCGGGCCTGCCGGCGCCGACGATCGTGCACCGCCAGCCAATGGACGGCGTCCCGGAACCTGCGCCAGGCACGCGATGCCGAAGACATCACAAACCGGAAAAACATCCTCACCGGACACAGTCCGTGCCGGCCGATTCCCGCCGCGCAGCGTGCAACGGGCCAAAAAGCGACGGCAAGGCACCGGAGCGGCCGGTCTGCAGACCCGCGCCGTCAGGACGCCATGGGCACGCGCTGGGCAAAATAATGGTTGTAGGCCATGCGCTGATCGACCCAGGTATCGTTCTGCCACCCGACGCAGCGCTGTGCATAGCGACGCATCGAATCCGCCACCCGGGCGAACATCGGGTCGACGCTACTGTAACGTGCACTGACCCGGTCCCAGGCCGCCAGCTGGGCGCGCAACACCGATTCGGGCGTCTTGTAGAAACGCACGCCCTGCAATTCCCGCATTTCGATGTAATGCATCGAATTGTCGTTGGCCCGCGTCAGCCCCATTTCTGTCGACACGGCACGCGTGGCCAGAAACAGCTTGCTCTTCAGATCGGGGGTCAGCGCCTCATATCGATCCCGGTTGATCAGCAATTCGACCTGCTCGGCACACTGATGAAAACTCTGCAACATACAGACTTTCAGCACGTCCGGCAAACCCAGGGCACGATCACTGGAAATACTGCTGAACTCGGCAGCGTCGATCTCTTCCCGTTTCAGCGCAGACACGATTGCTTCCGGAGGCAGCTCGACCACGGAGGCTCCCAGCTCTTCATAGAGCAGGCCTGCCATCCCACCGACCCTGATCCGCATCCCTTCCAGATCCTCGACCCGCGCCAAGGGGCGACGAAACCAGCCCAGCGCCTGAGTGGGCATCGAACCATACAGCATCGAATGTACGTTCAATCCCGCTGCCGCATACAGCTCGGCCAGCAACTCCTCGCCGCCACCGTGATAATGCCAGGACAGCAGTGTCCGTCCATCCATGCCGAACGCCGGCCCATTGCCCCACAGCCCGAAAGCCGGGGCACTTCCGGCCTCGGAACTCGGCATCCGGTGGCATGCGTCCAGCAGACCTTCCGACACCGCCTCCGACAATCTGTCGGCAGACACCACGGTCCCCGCCTTCAGCACCTCGAGGAGCAACTGACCATTGGTCAGATCTTCGAGCGTCCGGGCCAGTGAGTTCAGGTACAGGCCAAAATCATCATCCAGCGACCACGCCGCCTGACAGCGCCAGACGATGGGCTTGGGGGCAGCCGCCCGCCTGCTGCTTGCCGACGACCTGCCCTGCGCCAGCACCGTCGGTGACAGCGCCGCCGCGGCCATCCCGGCGCCCTTCAGCAGCACACGACGCTTGCGCGCCGCTTTCAACCCTGAATCCTGCACAACCCACCCAATCCCTTTGCGATTCCACGACGCAAAAGCCCCGGACGAGTAGACCGCATGACGGCGATCTACTCGTCATGAACATTTGACCTTGTTTACCCGGAAGAATAATCCGAAACCGGACGCCACGACCCACCCGTTTCCGGCAAGCCCCGCATTCGGCATGTCCACAACAACGCTTTCATGCCAAAAACCACTGACGCCACACGCAAGGCTCTACACAGTCGCAATCCATATATGAGCGTTGGAGCCGGAGCTTGAAAGAAGGCAGGCATCTGCTGGAAATCTGCTGGAAACTGAGTCGTCAAAGCACAGTTACTCGGTCGCCTCGCCTCGGCTCCGGAGCGGGCATACGGCCCACTCAGTTACATATCCTTTCTTCTATTAAGCGCCAAAAAATAGGCGCCGAAACCAATTTACTACCATGGAGCAAAACGTTGCCATTTCGAAACAAAACCACGAAGTCCGGACCATGGCAGATGCAGTACGACTGCCGGACGGTCATGAGCCCTTCGGCCGGTCCGGCCGGGCTTTTCCGCAGACTCCGGGGTCCGGCATCCCCACGGCGCGTTTCGGATACCCAAA
This sequence comes from Lautropia sp., assembly GCA_030530775.1. GTDB lineage: Bacteria > Pseudomonadota > Gammaproteobacteria > Burkholderiales > Burkholderiaceae_E > Lautropia. The sequence continues at coordinate 38,165 of JAUMUG010000008.1, forward strand.
GAACCTTCTCGTCGGAAGCACCCTATGCGAAACACGATCCACACACTGTCCCTACTGGCAGTCCTGCTGTCCCTGAGTGCCTGCGGTGGTGGAGGCGGTCCGGACGATACCGGCTCGGCCCCCTCTTCATCCCAACCCCAGGCCCCCGGTCAACGTGCTGCCGGTGATGCCGGCCAGGGCACTCAGGCCATCTCAGCACAAGGTGTCGATGGTGCAGTGCTCGCCACGATGCTGGTGCAGAACACTTACACCTTCACCAACGGTACCGGCGCACGATTGAGGCCGATGTACCACCTCTATGGTGCAGTGCCCTGGAACGCCTCCGACAACAGCCCGATCGCACCGGCCAATGCACCCACCGTCTTCGGCTTTCAGCAATATGCCCCCGAGATCAGGGAACCAGCGACCCCATCCCACTTCTCCTCGGCATCGTTCATCACCAACTTCACTGGCTTTCCGGACTTCGGACGCTTCACCGATCTCCGGACCCGGATTCAACTGAGCCTGCATCTACCTTTGGAAACCGAGAAAGCTTCGGTCTATCTGTTCAGTGATGAAGCCATGAAATCGGCTTCAGCCGGCCAGAATATTCTGACCCTCGAACAGCAAGCCACGGTCACTGCCCAGGTACGCGCACCGACCGGCGCCATCACAGACGACTTTCCCCCCATGCAGACCCTGAGCCTGAAGACTGCCCGGACCGGTGTCTCACTGAAGCATGGCGAGCGACATGTCTTCGGCAAGGTGATCCGGCAATGGCGGGACGATGGCGACAACCAGCTGCAACTGCAGCTGTTGCCTGGCCGATCCGAGGACCGCGCCCGACTGTGTCTGCAGCATCGACTGAGCGACGCCAAACGCCGGAGCTGCGCGCTGTGGCGGGTGCCGGCCGGCTGGCAGTTCGGCCAACCACTCCATTACGAAGGAATTTCGGTCGACGATGACCGGTCCGTCCACCCAGGCGACAGCGGCCACCTTCAGTGGCAGACGCCGGTTTCCGGCTGAAGCCAACACCCGTTCACTGTGCAATCGGTCAATTTCCGACCGACAGGCGGCAGCTTTTCGAGCATGGTGTGCGCTTGCGCACATCGTGGCGGCAACTCTTCCGACACAATGCGTCCACGGTACGACAGGCGGTCGGCAACGGTGCCCAGACAGCACCAACCGATACGCCCCGTGACCGATGAGCGGTCGAACACGACACAGCAAGCCCCAGGGCGACGGTGCATCCCGCTCATCCGACCAACCCGCTGTGGGGCGCACCCGCCCCATTCTTCCGGACCCTGACCATGTCGCAAGCCCGTCTTCTGCCCTTCGAGCCCCGCACGACCACCGCGCTCGCCCTGTCCCTGCTGCTGGCAGCCTGCGGTGGAGGATCCAACCGCATGGTAAGCGACGGCCCCGATCCGTCGTCGAACGCGCAATCCATCCCCCAGTCCATCACGACGAGCGGCGTGAGCAACGGCACGACAGCCCCCGCAACGACGGCAAACTCCGGCAACGACGGCGCACAGCCTTCGGGCAACGCCATCCAGACCGTTTCCACAGACACGTCGGCGACGACGGAGACAAGCCCGTTCTCGGCGCTCGGCATTCGCGGCTCGGTCTTTTCCACCATGCTGGATCAGCGTGTCATCACCGGCCCGCACGGCCCCGGCGCGAGTGCTGCTGCTTTCGCGGCGCCTGCCACCGGTACACATGGCGCCATCATCGCTGATCCTGCCGCCCCCAACCTGCTGATCGGCAGCGGCCTCAACATCGACAACTATCGTTATCCCAGCCCGAACTGGCAGGGGCTGACCAATTACGACCCGGGCGTCTATCAACCGGCCGTGGGTGACTTCGTGCGCTTCGATTCCCAGGATGTCCTGAACCTACGCGGTATGGTCCAGACTGGCACCCTGCCCTTTACCCCCGTGACGACGCAGATCGAGATCAGCGCCTCAAGCACCGCCATGTCGCTGGACGACGAAATCACTGCCCGTGTCGGCACGGGTGCGGACACTCTGACGCTGGAGCTGGATGCCGCCGCCAAACGGATCATCGCCAACCAGACCATGCTGCACTATGGCGAGATCATCCAACAATGGCGCAACGACGACCACGTCGTTCAGCTGATTCTGCGTAAGGACGGCAACAATCCAGCCACCCCCGCCCTGTGCTGGAACTATCGGCTGCCCGGCGTCGGTCGCCTGAGCTGCCATGTCTGGGAAGTGCCGACCGATTGGCAAGTCGGAGCACCGCTGAACTACAAGGGTCACTACGTCGACGATGATCGCAGCCATCATGCCGGCGAAAGCGGGCACCTGTACTGGCGCTTCGCCCGTTGACCATCCACCACGCAAACGACGTGCCTGGCCGGGGTATCGACACAGTCACACAGTATAGGGTTTGCGCAACATAATTTGTGCAGTCCGTAAAGGGCGACTGAAACGGAACTGCACACCAGCCACGTCACACCGGTTCCCACAACCGGTTCCCGACGTGGCTCGTATTCATTCGTCACCTGATTTCCTGCCGGGCAATTCCACAGGTATTCCGATATGCCGAGGCCCTTGTGTTCAGGCCGTGCCACCGGGAAACCGGCTGTTGTTGCGGCTCCGCAGTGCCCCCCGTATCCACCATACCCGATGTCCGCAAAAACTCAGGTACATCTTCCGGGCGCTTGTCTGATTCGCTGCAACCCCGTCGCCAGATACCAACACCGTGTCTTAAGAATGGTTGCATCAACCGTTCAGAAGTTGCCGGTTTTCATTTTGTGGCTACACTTTCTCCATTTTCTGTCCCAAGGGTTCTGTCGGTTCGGCCCGCGGGGGTAAATACAAAAAACGGAAACCAGGGAAAATGTCGACCTCAAGCAATAAAGTTCAAATCAGCGCCGTCATGCTTGTTCTTCTCGCCGGTTGCGGTGGAGGAAGTGGCGGTGATACCACAGCAGTTTCCAGCAGCCCCGCCGCACCGACAGCAGCTACCAGCAGAACCGGTACGACGGCCAACACTGTAACGACGACCAGCACCGATACCGCGGTCACCGCCAGCACGACAACCGGTAACGATGCCGCCACACCCACCAGCGGCACGGGCACCCCTGATACAACCGCCAGCACAACCGCGACAGCCGGCTCGACCAACGGCAGCAGCTCGACCAACGGCAACAGCTCGAGCAGCGCGGACAGTTCAAGCAGTATAACGAGCAACATCCCTGATTCGGCTACGAATACGACGACCGCAGCCGACCCGGCACGCGCTACCGGCGATAGTGCATCGACATCCAGCGGCTCGGGCAACGATACCGCGCAAACCACTTCCGGCGCGAGCCCTGCCGCCGGCAACGACATACAGACCAGTCAGAGCAACGCCGCTGATTCGCCGAGCGGCAACACCAGCAGCACGACCGGCAGCAGCGGCACTGCATCCAACGCTGTAGCCACGAACACTGCACAAAACAGCACGACCGCAAGCGGCGCTCCACAGAGTGACCGGAGCAGCACCGCAGATTCGGTGGCAATCGATGCAGGCACAAATGACGACGATGGCAGCAAGCCGGTTTCCAACGGCTCTGCTTCGAATACGGCACAGAACGATACCAATGCAGGCAACACTCCCGCCGCAGTTCAGCCCGACCAGAATGACAGAACGGACGATAGCGCCTCTCCGGTGGCGAACGACACCGTTCAGGAAACGAATGCTCGCCCGGACGCCGGAGCCGTCACCGACACCGATGTCGCAGCCGAAGTCAACAGAACCGAGCCGATCGCGACGGCCCCGATCTCTCCGGCCGGCATCAGTACCCAGCTGCTGTCGACTATGCTGGATCATATCGTGGGCACAGGCTCCACAGTGGCGAAACAGGCGGTCAGCCTGAGCGGGGAAGCCGTCGCAACGTCCACCGAGCCCGATATCATGGTTCCCCAGGCACCAGCCCGCGAGTACCTGGGCAGCAGCCAACAAAGCCTGAACGGCTACACGCCCGCAACCGGCGAGTACACCTACCGCGCCTCTGTGCTGCCCGTCTCCGGCGGCGGCACGGCTGCACGGGTCCCCAGCCACATCGCGCTGAATATCAACCCGGGCAGCAGCCAGTTGGAGCTGGGCAGCAGCATCAACGTGGCCACGGGCAGCCAGGGTATGGGTCAGGGCATCGATCTGCCGGCGGCCGACAACACGCCGCTACCCAATGACGAGCTGCAAAAAACCGGACACGTCATTCGGCAATGGGGCAGTGGCACCAACGTAGCCCAGCTGATCTTGCGCACGGACGACGCGCCCAACTATGCGAAACTGTGCTGGAACATCGCGGTCAACGATGTCAAACGCCTGCAATGCTATCGCTGGGCAGTCCCCAGCGGCTGGAAGCACGGCGACGCGCTGAATTTCATCGGTGTGGAAGTCGAAGAAGATGTCGGTCCTGCCGCCGGCACCAAGGTGTACTGGAACAGCAACAACTGAATCCTCGATTCAACGCAGGGGAAACCGGCGCTCCATGAATCGGCTCCGGTTCGACACCAGGCCCGGCAGGACGCCGGGTCGGATCCATTTGGCTCATTCAAGCGCTGCCATTGCTCGCGAGCCCCGGTGTGTCAGGCGATCGCCAGTGGCCTCAGCAGCGTCGTCGGGTCCATCAACTCATCGTCGTCGGGAAACTCACGACCATCCGGCAGCCAAATCTTGCCATGGCTGTCATACAGCACCATCCCTGCGCCGGCACAGCATTCGATCAGCACCAGTGACAGCTCATCGTAAGTGCCATCCTCCGGCACTTCGACGATCGCCCTGCGGGCCGCCATGGCCGGAAGCCTGGTTTCGATGTCCTGATAGAACCGGACGAAATGATCCGATCGTCCTGGCTGAAGACAGGCTTCGGCAATATGCCTGGCAACTCGCAGAAACGGCGTACCGTCGGCTCGCCAGGAAGGCGGGTCCTCCAGACGCGTATCGACCAGCATCTGCGCCACGTCGATCGAGGTTGGCAGCATGGCTTGCGGATCGTCGAAATGCTCCGGGCACCAGATGTACACAGGCAAGGCAGACATCGTCACTCCCATGACCCATTCACCAAACGAAGGGCTGAAGGATAACCAGCGCCTGCGGAAGCGCCAATGCCCGGCAGACGGACGCGCAGCCGTACCCCGCCGACTGGCTTCGAGCTACAAGACGGACGAGCTCACCCCGGAAAGCCCGAACCGACGAAAATACCCGACGCAATGAACTCGCCCCCGTCCATACTTGGCGAGCTCTCCAATATGCAGGCGAGATGGATACGGGTACTGGACGGGATGGATACGACAGGGCCAACGACCGCTCACGGGCATCAAAAAACCCAGAGGCAATGGATTGCGTCTGGGTCGTGGGTCGGCGGCCCCGGCAGCGGATTCGGTGCTCGTGCCCGACTCGAAGCCGGGCGCCCGAATCAGCGGGCAGCTGGCGGAGAGAGGGGGATTCGAACCCCCGAAGGGCTATCAACCCTTACACGCTTTCCAGGCGTGCGACTTAAACCACTCATCCATCTCTCCGGAATTTTCCATTGTAGCAAAGGTTTCCGAAGCCTGCTCGCCGCCCATGCGGATGTTGCTGGCGCCCCACCTGCCCGGTACCGAGGACATGCGCTTGCGGAGCGCATCGGGAGCAACTGCAGCCGCAATGCGCGATTTTGCTTCGCCCCCGCGACCCGGACCGGAGCAGGACTCGATCGCTCGTAGCAAACCAGGGGTCGGCGCGCCGATCAGACCGAGGTCTTCAACTGGTCCAGCACCGCCGGGTTTTCCAACGTGGACGTATCCTGAGTGATCTCCTCGCCTTTGGCCAGCGAGCGCAGCAGGCGACGCATGATCTTGCCGGAGCGTGTCTTGGGCAGGTTTTCGCCAAAACGGATTTCCTTCGGTTTGGCGATCGGGCCGATTTCGGCCGCCACCCAGGCGCGCAACAACTCTGCGATCCGCTTGGCTTCGGCCGGATCGTCCGGGCGTTCGCCCTTCAGCACCACGAAAGCACTGATCGCCTCACCGGTGGTATCGTCCGGTCGGCCGACCACGGCCGCCTCGGCCACCAGCTCATGTCCGACCAGTGCCGATTCGATCTCCATCGTGCCCAGACGGTGACCCGAAACGTTCAACACGTCGTCGATCCGGCCCATGATCCAGAAGTAGCCGTCCATATCGAGCGAGGCACCATCCCCCGCCAGATAGTATTTACCCTGGAAATCCTCGGGGAAGTAGCCCGCCTTGAAGCGCTCGGGGTTGTTCCAGACCGTGCGGATCATCGACGGCCACGGCTTCTTGACCACCAGGAAGCCCCCCTGCCCACGCCCCACATCGGCGCCGGTCTCATCGACGATCGCCACATCCAGCCCCGGTAGTGGCATCGTGCACGAACCGGGTTTCATGGTGTGCACACCCGGCAGCGGCGTCAGCATATGGGCGCCGGTTTCGGTCTGCCACCAGGTATCGGCGATCGGACAGCGGCCGCCACCGACATTCTCGTAGTACCAGAGCCAGGCTTCGGGATTGATCGGCTCACCGACCGAACCCAGCATCCGCAGCGAACTCAGATCGTAGTTCTTCGGGTGATACTCGGGCGACATGTTGCCGGCTTTGATCAGCGAGCGGATCGCCGTCGGCGCGGTATAGAAGATCGTGCAGCGGTGACGCTGGATCATGTCCCAGAAACGGCCGGCATTCGGATAGGTCGGTACCCCCTCGAAGACGATCTGGGTGGCACCATTGGACAGCGGGCCATAGGCCACGTAGGAGTGCCCGGTGATCCAGCCGACATCGGCTGTGCACCAGAAGACATCATCGGACTTCAGATCGAAGGTCCATTGCAGCGAAACGGTGGCCTGCAGCAGATAGCCACCGGTGGAATGCTGCACGCCTTTCGGCGTGCCGGTCGAGCCGGAGGTGTAAAGCACGAACAACGGATGCTCGGCGCAGACCCAGGCCGGTTCGCACTGCTCGGGCTGACCATCCTCGACCTCGCTCATCGTGATGTCACGCTCGGGATTCCAGTCGATGTCCTGACCGGTACGCTTGTAAACGATGACCTTGCGAAGGGCCTGGCAACCGCCCAGACCGAGCGCCTCGTCGACGGCCGGCTTCAGCGGCAACGCCTTGCCTCCGCGATACTGGCCGTCTGAGCAGATGACCAGACTGGCACCCACGTCGACGATACGCTCCTGCAGTGATTTGGCAGAGAATCCGCCAAACACCACCGAGTGAATCACACCCAATCGAGCGCAAGCCTGCATGGCGACGATGGCCTCGATCGACATCGGCATATAAATGATGGCACGATCGCCCTGCTCATAGCCGAGCGCACGCAGTCCGTTGGCAAAGCGGCAGACCCGGGCATGCAGCTCCTTGTAAGTCACCTTGGTGACTTTGCCATCATCGGCTTCAAAGATCAGTGCCACCTTGTTCTCGGTGGGCGTGCCCAAATGGCGATCCAGACAATTCCAGGAGGCGTTCAGCGTACCGTCTTCAAACCATTTGAAGAACGGAGGATCGGAATCGTCGAGCGACTTGGTGAAGGGAGTCTTCCAGTCCAGCTGTTCACGGGCCAGCTTGGCCCAGAAGCCCGGATTGTCGCGCTCGGCCTCGGCCACCAAGGCTTCGTACTGCGCCATGCCGGAGATGTTCGCCTGAGCGGCGAAGCCCTCGGGCACCGGAAAGACGCGGCCATCATCAAGGACATTTTTGATTTCTTCGGACGACAAGGTGATCTCCTTCGATTGGCAGAAATCTTGGACAGGCAGTGCGCCGGAATGATCCCGACCGGAAAGTCCCCAGACACTCGGTATCGGGCGTATCGGCCATGCAAGCGGCACGATACCGTCGCCGCCCGTACCCGAACCGAAAACGCAACCGAGCACATGCCCGGAAACCTTGGCATACCCTGGGATCGGAACATCTTCCGACATGCCGTGGACCATTGGGTGGAACCTGCGACCACCAGGGATTTCCGACCGTCGATACAGAGCCGGCAGCCAAGCGGAGCAAGACTGAACGGATCACGGGAACGGGTTCGGGAGCCTTTCTGTATGCACCTGCACTTCGTGATTGACGACCATCAATCTAATCGATTCCCGCCCGTTTCCTTCTCATGGATATCCCTATCCCTGATCGGGGCTTTCCCCGTGGCCAGAACCTCACATGAGGCACGACCACAACCACATGCGGCGCCCTCTCCTCAAGCGCGGGCAACGATGGCTGCGGCCGCGGCCTGGGCCACTTCCAAATCTTCGAGCGGCTTCACGCCCGAGACCCCGACGGCACCGACCATTTGGCCGTCGACCACCACCGGCACGCCCCCTTCGAGCGTACCTTTCAGCACATCCACGCAAAGGAAGGCAAAGCGGCCTTCGTTGATGCTCTTCTCGTAGGCACCGCTTTCTCGCCGGCCCAGCGCAGCCGTGCGCGCCTTTTCCGGGCCGATGTAGGCCGACACTGGCGGGCAGTCGTCCATGCGGCGCAGGCCCAGCAGATGACCTCCGTCATCGACCACCGCCACCGTCACTGCCCAACCCTTTTCCTGGGCTTTGGCGCAGCCGGCAGCCAATGCCGCATCCACATCCACCACTTCCAGCGTCCGTTTGGTTTTCATCGTTCTCGATCTCCTGAAAAAATGATTGAGTCTATAAAAACGGCATTTGCACACAACGAAGCCGGTCCACACCCCGATTCGGCCCGGCCCGGTTTGGTTTGACCCGGCTGTCTGGGTCCGGTCCGGCCTGGTCGGCCGGGCGGCTTGCGCCGGCTCGGCCCCATTTGGCCTGGCCCGCCCGGGGGAGCTTCGTTTGGTTTGGCGTGACCATTGTCTCCGCCGGGCGCCTGGCCGATTTCATGGAAACATCGTGCAGTGCTCGGCCAGATCATCCTGCCGGGCCCGCTCGACGCTGCGCCGCATATCGACACCCAGCAACAACACCAGTGCCGCCACGAAAAAAAAGCCGGTTCCCAGCAACGCATAACGGTGGTTGCCGGCACTGGCCCAGCTGATCAACCCATAGGTGAGCGGCCCGATGATGGCAGCGCAGCGGGTGGCGAACCCCCACAGACCAAAGAACTCTCCCAGCCGGTACACCGGCGCCATGGCCCCCGTCAGCGCCCGGCCGGCCGACTGGCTGGTACCCATGCAGATGCCGGCCAACGCGGCGGCGCCCCAAAAGGCGGGTCTCGATGTATCCCAGACCGCCAGCGCCACCACGCCGATCCAGCCCGACAGCGTCGACATCAGTGCCGCCTTGTGACCGATGCGGTCTTCGAGATAGCCAAAAAAGAACGCCCCGAGCGCTGCCGCGATATTGACCAGGAAGAACAGCGTCATGGTTTCGTCCGGCTGAAAATTCAGCACCTGATCGGCATAAATCGCCGTGACGGTGATGACGACCGATACCCCGGAATAAAAGAAGAAACCAACCAGCAGAAAGCGCCGGAAATCCGGAAATGCCCGGATGCGCAGCCAGACCCGACGCCAATCGGTCAGCGCGTAAACGGCACGGCTGGTCGGCTGCGCCCGCGGCTCTGCCCGCTCACGTACCCACAGGAACATCGGCAGCGCCGCCAGAAAATAGATACCGGCGGTGATCAGCATCGTGCCCGGTACGAACGCCGCCGCCCCGCCACCCTGACCCTGCACCCAACTGACCCAGGCCAGTGACAGCCCCAGTGAGACCATGCCACCGACATAGCCAAAGCTCCAGCCCCAGCCCGACACCCGGCCCAGAGCTTCGGGTCGTGCCAGCTCCGGCAGATAGGCCGCGCACAGTGTCTCACCCAGCGAGAAACAATAATTCGAGATGACGATCAACAGGGCAGCCAGCGCAATATCGCCGGCTCCCACCCAGTAAAGCCCGACGATGCTGGCCACACACAGTAGCGTGGCGCCCAACAGCCAGGGCTTGCGGGTGCCCTGTGCATCGATACGTATACCGATCGTCGGTAGTGTCAACATCACCGCTAGATTCGATATAGCCAGAATCAGCGTCCACAGAAAGGTGGCCCAGGTTGCATTGGCTGCCACATATGCCACGAAGTAGGCATTGAAGACTGCCGTGATCACGACCGTGGTGTAGCCCGAATTGGCAAAGTCGTATCCGGCCCACGCAAACACCTCCCGTCGGCTGACACCGTCCTGTAAAGCCCGCTGATCAAAAAAGCCCATCGATGTCACCCCGTCATCTCCGCTATCTTTTATCATTGGGCAGCACTGCAGCCGATCGTACCCTATGCGCCTCGCATCGCAAAACGACGGGCCAGTGAACCGTGATGTAGGCTGCGAACACCCAGCATCGATTCTCCACCAAACTCTGCCGCAGTACCAGACGGGCGGTCGGTGCCGGCGCCGCACCACGATGGCGGGCCCGATCCAGGCATGGAAGCCGCGGCCCCCTGATCAATCCCGAAGTCCACTCGGGCATTGCTCTCTTTTGATTCAGTCACCGACGGAAACAGTACACCTGCCCCCATGAGCGCTCTGCCGACGATCGCTGCTCCAGAACGAGCCACTGCCCCCATCACGGACCGGGATGCCGTTGCGGCCCGCCGCCGACTGCTGCTGAGTGCGGCAGCGCTGTTGCTGGCCGGCTGTGCATCGCGCCAAGCAGCGCTGCCACGCAAGGCTGCCGACAAAGTCACGATGCAGGCCATGGCACAGGTCGGCCGGCCCTACCGCTGGGGCGGCAGCGCCCCGGGCGAAGGCTTCGATTGCAGCGGGCTGGTGCAGTATGTCTACCGTGAAGCGCTGGGCATCGAGTTGCCCCGCACCAGCCGCGAGATGAGCACCCACGGCACCAGCGTCAAGCGCGACGCGCTGGCACCCGGTGATCTGGTGTTCTTTCAGACCAGCCGCAGACCCAACTCGCACGTGGGCATCTACATCGGCGACGGCCGTTTCGTCCATGCCCCCTCTTCGGGCAGCTTGGTGCGCGTCGAATCCATGGACAAGCGCTACTGGACCCGACGCTTCAATGGCGGCCGGCGCCCGGTGCTCTGATCAATCGATCGCGGCACTGACCACGATTTCGACCAGGATGTCGGGCGCGGCCAGACGGGCCTCGACGGTGGCCCGGGTCGGTGGATTGCCCGGCGACACCCAGGCATCCCAGGCAGCGTTCATCTCGGCAAAGTTGCCGATGCTGCTCAAATAGACGGTGGCCGTCAGCAGCTTACTCTTGTCGGTGCCGGCTTCGGCCAGTACACGGTCGATGCAGGCCAGCACCTCTTCGGTCTGCTCGCGCACGCCCTTCGAGGTGTCTTCCGGCACTTGGCCGGCCAGATAGACCACCTTGTCATGAATGACGGCTTCCGACATGCGCCGGCCGGGCTTGACGCGTTGAATGCTCATCTGAACGCTCCTCTCAAAGATTGCACCATGGTGAAGCTTTGAATCCTAACAGCTCGAACAGCAGGCAACCTCGTTGTCCGTCGAGCATGTCCCGATCGATACCATGGTCACCCGGAACGGGAGCCCTGCCATTCCTCGCTGCCTTGCCCGCCCGATGCGAACAGCTATGCAGAGCCAGCTGGTGTATTGGGCGCGTCCGACACCCTTCGTCATCCGCCAGGATCGGCTTCCCGAACCGGTCGCAGCCGCCAGTAAGGGGCCCCATCCAGCCGGCTGCGCTCGATTCGAGCCGATTGCCCTGCCCGCAGTTCGATCCGCACGGCGCCCTCCAGATCGGTGCGCAGCAACTGCGTTTCATGCCGTGCAAGGCGCTGCATCAGCTGCGGATGCGGGTGACCATGATGGTTCCGATACGAAGTCTGTAGCACCACCCACTGTGGAGCCACCGCCGCCAACAAAGCATCTCCCGCACCGTGGCGGCTGCCCTGTCTGGGCAGCACCAGTACATCGGCCTTCAGTGCATGTGCCCCCCGTTGCCGAATCAGACCTTGCTCGGCAGTGACCGGCAGATCACCGGCCAGCAACACCGAACCGGCCGCACTGTGGATACGGATCACACAGCTCTGACGATCATCTGCCGCCAGCCGACGATCCTGCGCCAACTGCGCCGGATGCAGTATGTCTATCATCGCCGATCCCCAGGACAGTGACTGGCCACCGATGCAGGCCAGAAAGTCGCCCCCGGTCGATTGAGCGCTCCGGTGAGGTACAGGCGTTTCAATATGTCGCCCCGATACTTGAGTCGATGTGAGCGGCTCCGGCGTTGCCGACGTGGATTCAGTGGCGACCGTCACACCAGGGTTCGATCTCTGCTCCCCGACTGCCCGCTCCGCTCGCGGTACCACCGAAGGCCACTCGACACCCAGCAGGGGCGGCGCGACGCTGCTGATCAGCATCGAGGGCTGCAGCCGCTCCCAGGCCACCCGACTGCCACCGGAATGATGAGCATCCAGATGCGAGATCACCAACGTATCGACATGCTTCAGACCCCGGGCCTGCAGGTAGGGCAACAACACCCGCTCGACAGCGCTGCGCCCACCGCCTCTCGCCGAACCGGCATCGTACAGCAAACGCCGATCCCCCTGTTCCACCAGCACCATGCTGCTCTGACCGATATCCAGCGCCGTGATAACCAGCGCATCGGCCGGTGCGCTGCGTGCCGGCGCCAGCAGCATGGGCAGCAGACACAGCACCCCCAGCCTCACCCGGCGCAGCCCGGCCGGTGCCAGGATCAGTGCCGCCCCCAGCAGAGCGCAAGCGAGCGTCCAGGCCCCCGGCCGGGGCAAAGACACGCTGGCGTGCGGCCAGGCATCCAGCCAGCGCAGCACGCTCATCAGGCCGTCCAACTGCCACAGCAACAGACTCAACAGATGTCCGGCCAACCACTCGGAGAGCGGGGCCAGCAGCATCACCGCGATCGCCATCGGTGTCAGCACGAAGCTCACCCATGGAATCGCCAGAGCATTGGCCAGCGGCCCACTCAATGACCAGGTGGAAAAGAAGGCCACCGTCATCGGCATCAGAAAGATCGTGGCCGCCCATTGATTGCGCACTGCCTCGCGCAGACTTCGCCACAGACCCCAGGCCCCCAGCACACTTGCCGTGTCCACCAGGGGCTGCTGGGCACACCAGATCAACGCCAGAACGGCGCCGAAGGACAGCCAAAAACCCGCCTGTGCCACTGCCCAGGGATCCAGAGCCGCCACCGCAGCACCGGCCAACACCACGGGAAACAACGCGTTTTGACTGCGTCCTCCGGCACTGAGTACGGCGGCGGCCAGCAACATGAAGCAGGTCCGCTGTGCCGGCACGCCCCAGCCCGAAAGCAACGCATAACCAAAAGCCGTCAGCACCGCCGGTACCAGCACCAGACGCTGGCGGCTTTGCCGCTCCAGCCAGCTCAACGACATGCCCCCGGCCCGCCGGGCCACGATCCGATGCAACCACACACAGCCCGCCGACACCACCATGGCCAGCAATGTCACGTGCATGCCCGAGATCGCCATCAGATGGCTGACACCGGTACGGCTGAACAGTGCCCAGGCATCGGCACCGATTGCCGCCTGATCACCGAGCGACAGCCCGGTCACGATACCCAGTAGATTCCAACCCGCCGCATGCTGCCCCCGCGACGGGTCGACACGACTCACATAGACCACCTCCAGCCGCTGGCGCAACCACGAGCGCTGCGCTTCGACCCAGGCCAAACCCCGCTCCAGCCAACCCAGCGTCACCTGCCCGTCGGCCTGCAGACGCTCGGCCAGCAATACCCGGCCCACCGCATCGATCTGCTGCTGCAGCAGCCGCTGTTCCGTATCGAAGGCATAGGGGTTGACCGGAGCCAACGGCAACCGCAGCTTGACCCGCAAGCGCCAGTATTGGCCCGGCTCGGGCCAAAGGACGCCGTCCTCCCACTTACCGGCCTCGATGCCCGCCACCTCCTGCCGTCCGGCCGCCCGCATCGCCCCCTGTGCCGGGCCAGGCTGCCCCCTTTCCCTTCCGTCCGACGCTTCGCCCGAGCGTGAAGCATCCTCACCGCCCGACAGCCCGACCGGTGGCAGATCATCCACGGCACTCGAGCTGCCTCCCGGTAGCAGGCTCCAGGTCAACGAAACATGACGCAGCGCACCGCAGTCCGCAATCTGCCCATTCATGGACGATGGGTTGCCATCACCGTCTTGCGCTTCGGCCACGTCCCGCCAACAACGCCCCACCCGGAATACGATCCGGTCGCCAAAATCCTGGCGCTGCGGCAAGGCCGCCACCTGCCCCTCGATCCACAGCGGCACGTCCTGCAGCGCCGGATTCAGACGGGCCTGCAGCGCATGATGCACCGTCATGACCAGCACACATGCCAGCAGCATCGATAACCCGGCCAGCCTCAGCAGCCTACTCGCATAGAGCAGCACACCGCTCAGCACCATACCCGGCAGCCACGACACTGGCGGCAACCAACCGGAAAAGTGCAGCATGCAGGCCAGCAGCAACAGCAGCATGGCCAGCCAGGACAATCGTGGAATCAATGATCCGGAAATGATCATGGCTGCGGCCCGATCGGGCTGTCGCCATTCGGGTGTGGTTCCGGCGCCGAACGTCCCAGTGTGCCGTCCCTGAGACCCCGGGCCTGTATCAATGCATCTTCAAGCCCATGGCCGTGCCGTAAATCCTCACGGTGCCAGCCTATGTCGCTGCGGTCCGGGCCTTGCCCTGGATTTGAATTCATCCCTTTCATTTCGCGGGCACTTCCGGAACGATACACCGTGCATTCGAGTCGACCCGTTCCCCCCTGGAGACCAGGCGTGCCGAAACGCCTGCACCGTCGCCGTGCAGGCACCATCCTTCCGGCATCAGGCACCAAAGAAACGGCCGGAATCCCCGTCTTCTGCCTCACGCCGCGCCAGCACATGGGTCAACAGCCAGCCAAAGAAGATGGCTCCGGCCAACAACGCCAGATAGAAGCCCAGCAACAGGTAGAAGTTCATCTGGTGATTCAACGGCCGGGCGATGCCCAGGAAACAGGCAAACAGCCAGCTGGTGGAACTGAGGCTGCCCATCAGCACCAGCAAACGTTGTGACATCGTCGACTCACGGGCCAGCACCCGCCCCGGCTTGACATACTTGAAAGCCACGCTGTGCAGGAAGATACCGTTGAGCGTCAGGATCTCGACCACCAGTACCTTCATCATCAGCTTCTGATTGAGGAGGTAGGCGGGATCGTTCAGATAGCCGCGCAGGCAGATGAGAATCCCGGTGATCCACAACACCCACAGCGCAGCCGTCACGACCGGCTTGGCCTTGTGGATACGACGGCAATCGCTGCGTGTCAGTGGCACGGTGTAACGTTTGAGCAGCAGCACATCGGTCTGCAGGATGGTGACGACAGCGACCGCACTGGCCACGAAATGCATGAACACCAGGCCGAGACCCAGTACTTCCAGATAATCCAGGAGATTCATAAATCGGCTTCTGTCGGGTGGCAAAGGTAATGCCAACAAGCCTAAATCCACACTGGACAAAAGGAGAAATAACTAGGTCACAAGAGTCGATGCCTCTTTCCACAGGCTGCCGAGCCCGTCACCGCACACTGGACGACGCAGACCTTCCAGGTCTTTCGGCAGCCGTCCAAGCCCTTGCCTCCGGGATGGCCGCCACCAGCCCGATCGGTCATGACGATGCGGTGTCGTAAGCAGATATCCGGCGGAATGCCGCGCTGCGAAGGGTCAATCACCCCGGTGGTGAACCGAGCGTTCCTCATCGGGAGCAGCCGGCGGTTCGGCCTCGACCGGCTGCTTCAGGTAGAGCCGATCGGACCACGTGGCCAGCCATTCCGGTTTGAAGGCCACGAAGATCGCCGCCGCCATGCCGGTCATGAAACCGTCACCCCAGGCCAGCAGCCAACGCGCGACCATCGATTCCAGCTCGTTGTTGCCAGCACTGATCCGCTGGCCGCTCCACTGTGCCAACGCACCACTGATGAACAGGCAGAGTACGGTGCCGAGAAAGGCCCGGCCCAGGATGTAAATGAACAGATGCTCGCCAAACAGCCTGCGTAACCCGGCCCCCAGCAGCAACGCGAAAGTGGCGGGCACCATGCCCAGCCAGACGATGCTGTCGATCACCTGCGGCCAGGGCTGGGGCGCAAACACGGCCGACAGCAGCCCGACCCCGCACAGCACCGGCACGGCCAGCGGCCAGCCCAGGGTCAACACGACCAGGCAAGCACCGGACCACTGCAGATGCACCGGCATGATGTGCAACCGTGGCAAGGCCCACAGCCAGGGCAGCAATACCAGGGTGGCCAGCATCGGCGTCAGCAACGCTCCGCCACGCAGCAAACGCCAGGGCCGCATGCTGAGCGCGATACCCAGCGCGGTCAGAATGAGGATGATCTGCCAGTACATGACGTTATTGTGACATCCAGGCGCCAGGATACGCAGGCAACAGCAAGACGATGAGCGGTGAACCAGTGACGGCGGCACGCCGTACAGCCGCTCGCTTCCCCCGCCCCCTGGAGCCTCCATGGCCCTCACCCCTCATGCGGGTGCCTGTGAAGGTCGGGCCACCCCGCGGCAGGCGCCGGGACCGGCAACCGGGAGGGACCCGGTCGCCCGGGAGGGCGCATCGACGCATGTTTACAACTTGCCATGGCAGCCCATGCAGCGTATTTTTCGGGAGTGTCCGAGCATCGCGATCGAGGCATCGTCCTTCATCCGGCGCCAGCCAACCAGACTGCGGCAACCGTAGACGGTCATGTCGAAACAGAGACGGGGGGCGCCGGCGTGTCGTTCTGCTGCGCTCGATCAGGCATACCTGTCCGGCTCCCGATCGGCCCGCCATCGCCTGCATCGGCCGATATACACAGGTATTTTCCGTTTCCCATCAAGCTCCCGTCCAACGAAAAACCACCATGGCCAGAGAAGTCCCCGCCGTTTTTGGCAGCGTTCTGTTCGAAGAAATGCCCGTGATTGCCTATGAAAACGGAGCCTGGCAGCCCGTTCGTTGGCAATCGTCCAAATCCGTCGAGCTGTCACCCGGCGCGCACAGCCTGCACTATGGCAGTGAATGCTTCGAAGGCCTCAAGGCATTCCGGCAGAAGGGCGACCGCATCGTGCTGTTCCGCCCCGAGGCCAACATCGCCCGCATGCAGCAAAGTGCCCGCCTGCTGAGCATCTCCGTACCCGAAGCCGACAGCTTCATGCAAGCGCTGATCGATTTGACGGCACGAGCGGCCGAGGTGATCCCCGACGCACCGGCTGCGCTCTATCTTCGTCCCACCCTGATCGGTACCGATCCGGTCATCGGCAAGGCCGGCAAACCTTCTGACACGGCGCTGTTTTTCATCCTGGCCAGTCCGGTCGGCGACTACTTCAAGGTCGGCTCGCCCATGAAACTGCTGGTGGAAACCCGCGCCATGCGTTGCGCGCCACACATGGGTCGCATCAAGTGCGGCGGCAACTATGCCTCGGCCCTGCCCCTCATCAGCCGGGCTGCCCGGGAGTACGGTGCCCATCAGGTGCTGTTCTGCCCCAACGGCGATGTACAGGAAACCGGTGCCTCGAACTTTGCGCTGATCAACGGCGACGAGATCATCACCAAACCGCTGACCGACGAGTTTCTGCACGGCGTCACCCGCGACTCGGTGCTGAAGCTGGGTTCCGCTCTGGGCTACAAGGTCAGTGAGCGCGACTTCACCGTGGCCGAGCTGAAGGATGCCATCGAGAACGGCGCCGAAGCGATCCTGACCGGCACGGCGGCCGTCATTTCGCCGGTTACATCCTTCGTGATCGATGGTGAAGAAATTCCGGTCAGAAGCCAGGAACGCGGCAACGCCATCCGCAAGGCCATCACCGACATCCAGTACGGTCTGGCCGAAGACCGCTTCGGCTGGCTGGTTCCGGTCGAGGACTGAGGGCCGGGGCGGACAAGGACTGAGAAACGAGAACCAGAGGCAACCCGACGCGGCCTCACGCGCCGGGACCGTCCCTCATCCGCGACAAGCGGCGAACGGGTCCCAGGCCACACTGTGTTTCTGCTCCCGGTGGCCAGCACCACCACCGCTGAAACCTGCGATCTGAACCATCTGACGCAAGCGCCGAACCCTCATGGCACCGCCATCATCACCTCCCTGACACCCATTGCCGCCTGCGCAACGGGTACGGCTCTCTTCGTAGCGATCGCATGATATCGAGTATTTGTACGGCACCGTACCGATCGACTCGCCGATCATCGATTGGAGAGGCAACTGTGGCAATCCGAGCACCGCCACCCGTTGGCCACGGCGCGCAAACCGCTGGATGTGCAGCCTCGAGCCGCCGATACACACGAAAGCAAACTTGGCGCTGACCGATCTGCTCGGAGCATGTTGGACGGAGATGATCCACGACGAGCGGATCCATGACGTGCTGAAAGCCTCGACCTCCACCCTGCGCGCGTATGGGCCGCCGCGCACCGAAGATCGTTGAAGAACCCCGCAAAAATACAGCGCGGGCCGACTCCGGGTGAGTGTCCGGGCGAGAATGTCGCCCGTAAAAACCCAAGCCAATCGATCACTTGGGGTTATATGGCGGAGAGGGTGGGATTCGAACCCACGGTACCGTTACCGGTACGCCTGATTTCGAGTCAGGTACATTCGACCACTCTGCCACCTCTCCGTGTCCTTGCGATCGAGAGCGCGATTATGCCATGTTTCCTGGAAAAATCCAGTCGTTTGCTGCAATCCCTGATCGCGCGCCCCTTTTTCCATTTTCCCAGCTCGTTTCGGCGAACGGGTCGACTCCCGATCGGAAAGAGCGATTGCAAGGATGACGCCCCGAGACGTCACGGCACGTTGAATCGCAAGGCTCCCATGATGTCCCGGTATTCCGTGAGGTCGAAGAGATGCTCCCTGAAAGAAATGATCTGCCGGGATGCACCCGGGCCTGGTCCGGTCCGGACCCGGCCCCACGTGCAATGCCCCGGACGGGACCCGATTCGCCTCAGGGCTTCAACACCTCCACCCCGCCCATGTAGGGCCGCAGCACCTCGGGTATGCGCACCGACCCGTCGGCCTGCTGGTAGTTCTCCAGTACCGCCACCAGGGTGCGGCCGACGGCCAGGCCCGAGCCATTGAGGGTGTGAACCAGTTCGGGCTTGGCCTTGCCGGCACCCGCCGGGCGGAAACGGGCCTGCATTCGGCGGGCCTGGAAGGCTTCGGTGTTGGAGACGGACGAAATCTCGCGATAGTTTTTCTGGGCCGGCACCCAGACTTCGAGGTCGTAGGTCTTGGCAGCACCAAAGCCCATGTCGCCAGTGCACAGCACGATGACGCGGTAGGGTAGACCCAGCGCCTGCAGAATGTTTTCGGCATGGCCGACCATTTCTTCCAACGCCTGATAGGATTGGTCGGGCCGGGTGATCTGCACCATTTCCACCTTGTCGAACTGGTGCTGGCGGATCATGCCACGGGTGTCACGTCCGTAGGAACCGGCCTCGGAACGGAAGCACGGGGTGTGGGCAGTGATGCGCAGCGGCAGTTCGCCGCCATCGAGGATGTCTCCGGCAACCAGATTGGTCAGCGAGACTTCGCTGGTCGGGATCAAGTACATGAAGCCATTGCCAGCGCCCTTGGCTGTGCCGGCAGCCGCTTTGCCGGCTGTGCTCGCACCTGCCATGACGGCTCCGTTGCCGCCCGTGGCACTCCTACTCGAGGCGTCGTCGGTTCCCGTGCTTTTCACCGCTGCCTCCTCGGTTTCCGCGACTTCGGCTGGGGCCCCTTCGTCGCCCATCTTCTGCACGCGGAACAGGTCTTCCTCGAACTTGGGCAGCTGACCAGTGCCATACAGGGCCGAGGCGTTGACCAGATAGGGGGTATAGCACTCGGTGTAGCCGTGTTTGCCGGTATGCGTATCCAGCATGA
Source organism: Lautropia sp. (assembly GCA_030530775.1). Taxonomy (GTDB): domain Bacteria; phylum Pseudomonadota; class Gammaproteobacteria; order Burkholderiales; family Burkholderiaceae_E; genus Lautropia. The sequence goes on from JAUMUG010000008.1 coordinate 57,960, forward strand.
ACTGGGCCAGCGCCCGGTGCAAACGGGCCACACCACCGCGCATGACGGTGAATCGGGCACCCGACAGTTTGGCGCCGCCGGCCGGATCAAGCCCCAGAGACTGCCCGACATCGATATGGTCGCGCACCGGAAAGTCGAACTCGGTGGGCGTGCCCCAGCGGCGGACTTCGACATTGTCGGCTTCGTTCTTGCCTTCTGGCACCGATTCGTGCGGCAGATTGGGCAGCGTCAGCAGCAGCGCTTCCAGCGAAGCCTGAACCTCGACCAGCCCGGCCGAGGTCCGTTCCTGCTCGGCCGCCAGCGCATTGACGCTGGCCATCAGTCCGGTGACGTCCTCGCCGCGGCTCTTGGCCTGTCCAATCTGTTTGGAGGTGGCGTTGCGCTCAGCCTGCAGGGTTTCGACGCGGGTCTGCAGCTCTTTGCGACGGGCTTCGAGCGCCTCATAACCGGCTCGATCGAACATATAGCCACGGGTCTTGAGACGTCTTTCCACGAATGCGGCGTCTCGGCGCAATAGTTGAATATCGATCATCGATTAATACAAGTCGCTTGTCGGTTCAATCGGGCCCGGTCTCGGTCCACCTCGGGGCACACCGTATCATCTTATCAAGATGTGTCCAGAGGCCGCCGGTCGCGGCTCTTTTGGCCACGTCCGTCTCAGGATGTCTATCATACTGGTCTGCGGGCAGGAATCCACGCTCATCATGATCCGGAGGAAAAACTCGTGTCGATGCCGATGTTTCGAGCACTGAAAGCAGTTGGCCTGTGCAGCGTGCTGCTTGCGGGCTGTACAACCATCATGCCAGAACCCGTCGATACGCGGCCATCGATTCTTTTCGTGCATGGCAACGGCGAAAGTGCCGCCAGCTGGCAGACCACGCTGTGGCGTTTCCAGTCCAACGGCTGGCCGACCTCCAAACTGCATACGCTGGATCTGCCCTACCCCTACGCCCGCGACGACGACACCCAGCCGCAAGCCGGGCGCAGCAGCAGCGGCGACTTTGCTGCCTATCTGAAAACCCAGGTCGACGCGATCCGTGCCAAAAACGACGGCCAGCCCATCATCCTGGTGGGCGCGGGCCGCGGTGGCAATGCGATCCGCAACTATGTGCAGAATGGTGGCGGACAGCAAACCGTCAGCCATGCCGTGCTGGCCGGCACGCCCAGTCACGGCATCTGGGCCGTCAAAGGGCTGCGCGAGCAGAGCGAATTCTCGGGTCTGAGCAATTTCCTGCAAGGGCTGAACAAACCCAAGGACGCCGCCGGTCATGAGGTGCCGACCGACATCCGGTGGCTGACCATCCGCTCGGACGACAACGACAAGTTTGCCCGCGCCACCGGCGAATGGATCGGCAGCCCGCAGCTGAACACCAACATCGATGCCCGTAGCCCCGAACTGAAGGGCGCGCAGAATGTGGTACTGCCGAAGGCGGACCATCGCGAAACCGCCTACTCGCCGGCTGCCTTCGAGGCGATGTATCGCTTCATCACCAATGAATCCCCCACGACCACGGAGATTCAGGCCGAGAACGTGGCGGCGCTGGGCGGTCTGATCAGCGGCGTCGAAGGCCAGAACGGCGGTTTCCCGAGCAATCTGCCGATCAACGGTGCACGCATCGAGATTTATCCAGTCAATCCGGCCACCGGTCTGCGTATCGATGATGGTCCGGTCTATTCCCAGACGGTCGAAGAAAATGGCCGCTGGGGCGGTTTCGAGGCTGATCCCGAGCAGACCTACGAGTTCGTGATCAGCGCACGCGGCTACCCGACGCACCATTTCTATCGTAGCCCCATTCCACGGAGTAGCGACATCATCAACTTCCGTCTGCAGCGCATCGTCCACGCCGATCCGGATGCCAAGGCGATCGTGATCATGAGCCGTCCGCGGGGCTACTTCGATCTGCGCCGTGACACGATGTCCTTTGCCGGTGCCATGCCACCGCCGGGTGTGCCGCTGCGCGGTGCCGGCGTGTCGGTGTCACGGATGAAGTCGGTGAAGACCGAACCGGAAACCGTCGTCGCCCGCTTCAACAATGAGCGTGTGGCCGGCCGGACCTGGCCACTGGCCGAGCGACATGTGGTGATTCTGGAAATCACCCAGTGAACGGTATGAGACACAGCCCGCCAGGCGGGCTGTTTGCATCGACGGTTCGAACAAAGGGCCAGGCCGCAGGAAAAAAACCGCGTTCCATCAGGCATTCGCGGATCGTACGTTGAACGGGGCTGTTTCAAACCTTTCCGATCGCCATGCCCCGGAGGGGCCGTCTTTATGGTCCAGCGCCCGGGCCGGCATTCAAAACAACGGTAACGTCTCGACCTGGCCCGATCGCCTGGGCTGCGGCTCTTTGCCCCAAGGGATCACGCCGTCGGCAGGCTGCCCCGGCTCATCGTCCCGACCCTCACCTTCGGTGCTCTGCCCCGGTTTGCCCTCCTGGATCATGCCTTCGGTACGCAATACCGGTACTGCTTTCAGACGATGCGTCTGGAGCCGGGTACATTCATCTGCGGCGGCATTCAGCACCTCCGACAGTTTCGCCATACCCGCCGCACCCAGTCGTTGACGCCAGCGTGTCAGACTCGATGGATCCACCGGCGGCTGAATCTGCAGATAGCTTTCACCGCAGAAGACCTGCCAATAGGGGTTTTCGACCCACATCGACACCACATCCTCGTTGGACAGATCAAAACGTTGCTGCAGATACAATAAGCCGGCCATCAGCCGCGGTGCGCTCGCCGGCCTGCCGGTATGCGAGCGGAACAGACTGCGTCCAATATCCTCGATCCGCGCCCAGTCGAGCCGCACCGCCATCAACACCAACGGATGCTGGGGGTTGATCTGCTCCTGCAGCGGATGCATGAACAAATCGCCGTTTTGCGGTGCGGTTGGTCTTGGTCCCATGTCGAGCGCTGAAATCCGGAAAATTGGAGATTATCGCATCCGGCCCATCGACCAGACCCGACACCATGCCCACCTTCATCAGTAAACGACCTCTGCAGCCGCTGGTGTTTTCGCTGCTGCTGATCATTCTGATCGGATGGCTGCTGAAGATAGGCCAGAGCGTGCTGATCCCCATTCTGACGGCGCTGATCGCAGTCTATGTATTGGTTCGAACGGCCGAAGGGCTGGGACGCGTTCCCCTGATCGGCAAGCTGCCCGAATGGGCGCGTCGGGTGCTGGTGCTGATCGGCTTCGTGGTTCTCGCCATCGTTCTGGGCAGCATCGTGGTATCCACCGGCGAACAGGTCATTGCCGCGGTGCCCCGCTATCAGGACAACCTGGAGGGGCTGCTGGTTCGTGCGGCAAATTGGCTGGACCTGGATCAGCTGCCCAATTGGCAGACCATCCAGAGCATGACGATCGAGCAGATCGACGTGCAGGGGCTGCTGACCGGCACACTCGGATCACTGGGATCCGGCTTTGGTGTCGTGGCGCTGGTCGGCGTCTACATGGTTTTTCTGCTGAGTGAACGCAACAGTTTCTCGCGCAAGCTTTCGGTGGCCATGCCCGGCGAAAGCGCCAGCCAGACGCAAGCGCTGATCCGCGACATCAATCAGCAGATCGGCAACTATCTGGCCTTCAAGACACTGATCAACGTGCTGCTGGGATGCATGACCTGGATCGTGATGCACGCCATCGGCGTGGATTTTGCACTGTTCTGGGCGCTGATTCTGGCCCTGCTCAATTACATTCCTTATGTCGGCGCCTTCATCGGCATCAGCTTTCCGGTACTGCTGACGCTGGCCCAGTTCGGCTCGCTGCAGACGACACTGCTGGTCGGAATACTGCTGAGCGCCGCACAGTTCTACGTCGGCAGCGTACTCGAACCCCGTGTCATCGGTCGGCAGGTCAACCTGTCGCCCTTCGTGGTGTTGGTGGCGCTGTCGCTGTGGTACAGCCTATGGGGTGTGGCCGGAGCCATTCTGGCCATTCCGCTCACGTCGATGCTCACCATCATCATGGCCGCCTTTCCCGGCACCCGGCCGCTGGCGATTCTGCTGGCAGAGGATGTGGAGACCTTCGTGGACGAGGCCGCGACGGATTGAAAAACGACCACCGACCACATCGCCTCCTTTGCCCTCTGCGCTTTTCCCCATGGCTCCGGCCATGATGTTGCAGATTGGTCACGGACTGCGCCCGGCATCCATCCGCTCGCATGTCCGACGAATCCATCAATGTCCGCCTTCACGGTTCCGGCGGCCCAGGCTCTTCGCCTCCGCATCCCATTGCCGCAGCTGTGCCAGTTTCTCGCCGATCTTGATTTCCAGCCCACGTGGCACTGGACGATACCAACCGGGTTCCTGCATGCCTTCGGGCAGATAGCTTTCACCGGCTGCATAGGCGTTCGGCTCGTCGTGTGCGTAGCGGTAGGCATGACCGTGGCCCAGCGATTTCATCAGCTTGGTGGGTGCATTGCGAAGATGGATCGGCACTTCGCGGGATTTGTCTCTTTTGACGAAGGAGACCGCCTGGTTGTAGGCCATGTAGCCCGCATTGCTCTTGGCCGCCATCGCCAGATAGATCACCGCCTGGCCCAGCGCCAGCTCACCTTCGGGTGAACCGAGCCGTTCATAGGTGGCAGCGGCCTCGTTGGCGATCTGCATCGCGCGCGGATCTGCCAGCCCGACGTCTTCCCAGGCCATCCGAATGATGCGCCGGGCCATATACCTGGGATCGGCACCACCATCGAGCATGCGCGTCAGCCAGTACAGCGCCGCATCGGGGTGCGAGCCGCGCACCGATTTATGCAGTGCCGAAATCTGATCATAGAAATGGTCGCCTCCCTTGTCGAAGCGGCGCGCGTTCAGTGTCAGCGCCTGTTCGATGAAGGCATTGTCCACACGACCGACGCGCGCCGCTTCGGCCGCCGTGACAGTCTGCTCCAGCAAGTTCAACATCCGCCGCGCATCACCATCGGCATAGCCGATCAGCGTATCGATCGCCCCCTCGTCGAGTTCGAGCCCCCCCAATGCCCGCTCGCGCACCCTGGCCATCAGTTGCTTCAGCTCGTCGTTGGACAGCGATTGCAACACATAGACCTGTGCCCGCGACAACAGCGCCGAGTTGACCTCGAAGGATGGATTCTCGGTGGTGGCACCGATCAACGTGATCAGACCGGATTCGGCATAGGGCAGCAAGGCATCCTGCTGCGATTTGTTGAAGCGATGAATCTCATCGATGAACAGAATGGTGTGGCGACCGGCCCGCAGATTCCGTTCGGCCTGTTCCATGGCGGCGCGGATATCCTTGACCCCCGAGAACACCGCCGACAGCGCGATGAATTCATGGCCGAAGGCGGTGGCCGTCAGCCGTGCCAGCGTGGTTTTGCCCACCCCGGGCGGCCCCCACAGAATCATCGAATGTGGCTTGCCGGATTCAAAGGCCAGCCGCAAGGGCCGGTCCGGCCCGAGCAGGTGAGTCTGGCCGATCACATCGTCCAGATGACGTGGCCGCATCAGCTCGGCCAGCGGCGCCCCCCCGGTCCGATGAGCCATGTCCGTGCTGCCCTCTGACCGTCGGATGTGCCCGGCGCGCCCCTCACCCGGCTCTGGGCTTTCCGTCCGGGCACCATGGTCTGTATCACACGTGTTGCCCGATGGGATCGACGACGCGGATTTCCGGCGAGCCCCGGCCCCGACCTTGCCGCCGGGGGGATTTTCCGGCGTCCCGCCAGCCCCCGCCACCGACGGATCATCGAACAAATCTGCCATCCCGATCTCTCTCCGTTCTCTGAGAAGAATATACCGCAGCGCCATTCGAAGACCCGGTTGAATGCCGGAGCCACGGCACAGACGTCGCGCGAGCGAAAACCCGTCCGAAGCCGAACGCCATGGATGCCCGATCGGCAACCTTCCGACCGGTGCCATGGCATGATGCATGAAGCCGCTGTTCCGTTCTTTCCCACTATCTTTCCCGGTATGATCGGTCGATGATCGGCAATCCCCATACCAGTCGGGCTGCCGACGTAGCCATGGCTCCAATGTGTCAGAATCCGCGGGGTCGAGGCGTGGCGATCGAAGCAGGACGGGTGGTATGGACGGGCAGCAAGGCAGGGAGTACCGCAAAGGCATCTGGTTTGCGCTTGGTTGCTATGGCATATGGGGTATCTTTCCGCTCTATTGGTATCCGCTGAACCACGCTCCGATCGGGGCCGAGCAAATCCTGGCACAGCGGGTGCTGTGGTCGATGCTGTTTTCGATGGTGCTGCTCGTTCTGTCGGGCCAGAGCGATCGATTTCTGTGTGCACTGCGCCGCCCACGGTTACTGGGTATGTTGATGCTGTCGGCATTGCTGATCGGTGCGAACTGGCTCGTCTACCTGTGGGCGATCGTCGACAGCCATGTGCTGGACGCCAGCCTCGGCTATTTCGTCAGTCCACTGGCCAATGTGCTGCTGGGACGCGTCATGTTTGGCGAACGACCTTCTGCACTGCAATGGCTGGCCGTGGTGCTGGCAGGCATCGGTATCGCCTGGCTGGCGATTCCGGCCGGCCATGTACCCTGGGTGGCGGTACTTCTGGCTGCCAGCTTCAGCCTGTATGGCGTGGTGCGCAAGCTGGCGCCCTTCGATGCACTTCCGGCGATGGCGCTGGAAACCATGCTGCTGGCCCCACTGGCCATCGGCTATCTGTGGTGGAGCCAACAACGGGGTACGCTGGTATTCGGTGATCTGTCCGCGCTGCAGTTGACGGTACTGATCTGCTCGGGGGCTGCCACCACGATTCCGCTGCTGCTCTTCGGTGGTGCGGCCCGCCGCATTCCACTGTCGCTACTGGGCATGCTGCAGTATGGCTCACCCACGCTGCAGCTGATCCTCGGGCTCCTGGTGTTCGGCGAACAGTTCAGCCTGCCACGGCTGATCGGCTATGGTTGGGTCTGGGCGGGCGTCGCGATCTATCTGCTGGTGGCCTGGAACAGAAGCCGTCAGACTCACTCCAGCACATCCACCCCTTTGGGCGGAACGAATTCGAAGTGATCGGCCGAAAGCCTGACGTCGCGCTTCAGGCCACTGAATTCGAAGCGGCTGATCTGGCCAAAGGCATCGATCACCTCCATGGCCACCGGCGCCCCCTCGCGCAGGCCGACGCGAATCTGATCGAAGCCGCTGTCGGGCTTTTTGGGAATGGCTTCGACCCAGACCACGCCACCACGGCTGCCCAGCTCGTTCAGCTCGAAACTGTCCTGCAGATCACCGACACCAAACAACACGGCGGCTGGCGTCGCCTGGATCGACTCGCTGGCGTCACGGATGGTGACCTGCTGCAGATCCTTGTCGTAGAAATAGAGTTTCTTGCCGTCGGTGACGATCAGCTGCCGATCGGGCGATTCGATTTCCCAGCGGAAATTGCCTGGCCTCGAGAACGCGAACCGGCCCTTGGCACTGGCCCCCATCACCCGCCGACCGCCGCCCAGCTGGGTCTGTACGAAACGGCCGGTGGCCGAGCGGGTCTGCCTGGCAAAACGCTGCAGCTGTTCGATGGCATCGCCGGTTCCGACAAAGCCATGCACGGCCGTCGACGCGCCGGCATCGGCACGTTTGGCCTCGTCCCCCCCGGACGCCTCGACGCTGCCGTCTTCCACGCCGGCCGCAGCCGCGCCACCGATGCGACCGCCTTTTGCCCGCCCCGCCGTCCCCGGCGCCCCGGCTGCGCCTCCATTCACCTCGATGTCGTCTGCGCCCCCCGCTTCGACGGTGGTGACACCCTGCCCGGCAGGAACATCGATGGGTGAGGTAGCCCCGGCTGGCGCACTACCCTGCTGCGCCAGGGCGGAGCCGCAGATCAGCACCATGTACAGCGGCACGACGAGCAGGAACGACGGAAGGGCCGAACGGCCATGGTGAAGAGTCTGAGTCATGAGTCATCGGGGATGCCCGTGCATCCGGTGAGTCGACGAAGCCGAAAGCTTAACAGCTGATTCCCTCGATCGTTTCTCCCCCTTGTAACACCCGTGCACAGCTCCCGCCGGTCCGTTGCGGACCGGGCCCGGTCGTGCATGGCGCGCGGAAGGCCCCAACACGCGAGCAGAGATCCGGAGCTACCGTCGCGCGGGGAATCCTGCCCGACACGACGAGTCCCGTTCCCGACTCAGCCGCTCCCGGTGACCAGACATACGATCATAACCAGGGGAAATTCAAACCATAACCATGGTGTTTTGAACTCGACTTCTACCCTATGGTTTTGAAAATCACGGAAAATGATGGTCAATGGGTGTCATGTCATTGATTGAGAAGCATCCCTATTTATAAAGTGGCCATGCCGGGTTTCATCCGAGTGTTTCATTCGCAAGCTCGATGGCTCGAATGAAAACCCGATGCCCAGGACGACGGATGCTCCCGATAGCGATGTGTACCTGCAACCTTGAATCACCGACATCGTCAGGGAAGAACCATGCATGTAGCCAGAGCAGACATCATCGTGATTGGTGGTGGAGGCGCAGGTCTGCGGGCAGCCATTGCCGCAGCCGAGCACAATCCCAAGCTTGAAGTCGCGCTTCTGTCGAAAGCAGTACCGATGCGCTCGCACACCGTGGCCGCCGAAGGCGGCTCGGCCGGTGTCATCCGCTCGGACGACAGCCTGGACAACCATTTCGATGACACCGTCTCCGGTGGCGACTGGTTGTGCGAACAGGATGTGGTCGAATATTTCGTCGCCCACTGTACCGAGGAAATGGTGCAGCTCGAACAATGGGGCTGTCCATGGAGCCGCAAGGAAGACGGCGATATCAACGTACGCTTCTTCGGTGGGATGAAGGTACAGCGCACTTGGTTTGCGGCCGACCGCAGCGGTTTCCACATCCTGCACACACTGTTCCAAACCTCGCTCAAATACCCGCAGGTTCGCCGTTACGACGAGTACTTCTGCGCCGAACTACTGACGGAAGACGGCAAGGTGCGTGGCGTCATGGCAATCGAGATCGCCAGCGGCGAACGGCTGGCGATCTTCGCCAACGCCGTCATCATGGCCACCGGCGGTGCCGGTCGGGTCTATCGGCAGAACACCAACGCCGGTACGCTGACCGGCGACGGCATGGGTATGGCCTACCGTGCCGGGGTGCCGCTGCGCGACATGGAGTTCGTACAGTATCACCCGACCTGCCTGCCCGGTTCGGGCATCCTGATGACCGAGGGCTGCCGCGGTGAAGGTGGCATCCTGGTCAACAAAGAAGGCTATCGCTATCTGCAGGATTATGGTCTGGGACCGCTCGACCCGTGGCCGCGGCCCAAGGCCATGGAGCTCGGCCCTCGTGACCGCCTGTCACAGGCGTTCTGGCACGAGATGAAGAAGGGCCGCGCGGTCGAAACTCCGCACGGCCCAGCTGTGCTGTTGGATTTGCGCCACCTGGGCGCACAGAAGATTCACGAGCGGCTGCCGCTGATTTCGGAAGCGGCCGAGACCTTCGCCGGCGTCGATCCGGTCAAGGAACCGATCCCGGTCTGCCCGGCGGTGCACTACACGATGGGTGGTATCCAGACCGATGGCAAATGTGCCACCTCGCTGACGGGTCTGTTCGCGGTGGGTGAATGCGCCAGCGTCGGCATCCACGGTGCCAACCGGCTCGGCTCGAACTCGCTGGCCGAGTTGCTGGTATTCGGTAAGGTGGCTGGTGAAGGTGCGGCCGAGATCGCAACCCGGTCCGGCAAAGGCAAGGACACGCCGACACTGCTGAAACAGGCCGAAGCCGCCGAGCGTAAGGTGATGGCATTACTCGATCCCGCCCGCAACCAGGGCGAACGGCCGGCTACCATCCGCGACGAAATGCGGCTGACGATGGAGGAAGGCGTCGGCATTTACCGGGAAGAGCCGGCGATGCAGACCACCTGCGACAAGCTCGGCGAGCTACGCGAGCGCTATCGCAAGGTCAAACTCGATGACCACAGCCAGCTGTTCAACACCGAGTGGCTGAACACCATCGAGCTGGGCTTTTCGCTCGAGGTGGCAGAGACGATGGCGCATTCGGCGATCCGCCGCAAGGAGTCACGCGGCGCACACCAGCGCCTGGACGGCTACACTGAACGCGATGACGAGAATTTCCTGAGCCACTCGCTGGCCAGCTACAACGGCGACGGCGCCCCGGCCATGAGCACGCAACCCGTGGTGATCACCAAGTCCCCGCCGCGTGCCCGTGTCTACGGTGGCGCCGGCAAGAAAGCGGAGATGACCTGAGGTCCACGATGAGCAGCCAAGAAACGAAAACCATCACCATCGAGTGTCTGCGCTTCAATCCGGACACCGACAAGGAACCGCGCTTCGAGCGTTATGACGTGCCTTTCACCCACGATATGTCGGTGCTGGAGGGCCTGCAGTACATCAAGGATCACCTCGATGGCAGCCTGACTTTCCGTTGGTCGTGCCGGATGGCGGTCTGTGGCAGTTGCGGCAAGATGGTCAACGGCATGCCGGTGTTGAGCTGCCAGACCTTCCTGCGCGATTTCTATCCAGATGGGCTGCGGGTGGAGCCGCTGGAGCACTTCCCGATCGTGCGCGATCTGGCGGTGGACCAGTCCGACTTCCTCTATAAGCTCGAGCGCATCAAGCCCTACATCATTCCGAAGACGCCGCAGAAGCCGGCCGATGGGCCGAACAAGCAGACTCCCCGGCAAATGGAGGAGTATTACCAGTTCTCCCAGTGCATCAACTGTCTGCTCTGCTATGCGGCATGCCCGCAGTATGGACTCAACAGCGAGTTCACCGGGCCGGCGGCGCTGGCGCTGCTGCAGCGCTACAACGCTGATTCGCGCGATCACGGTACGGCCGAGCGTCTGCCGGTGATCAACGCCGAAAGTGGTGTCTGGGGGTGCACGCTGGTGGGTGAGTGTTCGGCGGTCTGCCCGAAAGGGGTCGATCCGGCGCACGCCATCAACATCAACAAGATCAACTCCACCGAAAACTTCTTCCTGCGTTTCCTGCAGCCCAAAGCCAAGACCCCGGAGGAAACACAATGAGCCGACCGCAACGAGTTGTCCCGCCCCTGAAACCCGTCAAGGGCTATGACCGTTCGATGAAGGGCTGGTACGTACATGCACGGCGGCCCTATCACTTCTATCTGGTGCGCGAGCTGACCTGCATTGCCGTCGGCTACTACGCACTGCTGGTGATCTATGGGCTGTTTCAATTGCACGCCGGTGAGGAGGCCTTCAACGCTTTCCTGACCTGTTTGCGTTCACCGATGGCCGTCATCGTCCATCTGGTCGTGGCCGGACTGATCGCTTTTCACTCGGTGACCTGGTTCATGGTGATGCCGAAGACGATGCCCTTCATTTTCGTGGGTGGTAAGCGTCTGCCGGCCAAGACCATCACCGCCGCCGGCCTGGGTGGCTTCGGAGCAGCCTCCGTAGCCTTGTTGTTGGCTTTTCTGATGACCGCGCCATGAGCAAGAATCACAACACCCCCTATCCCTCGCTCGAACGCTCCAACGAACCGATCTTCTGGTCGCTGTTCGGCGGCGGCGGCGTGCTGTCGGCGCTGTTCGGCCCGATGCTGGTGCTGATCACCGCCGTACTGATTCCGCTGGGCATCCTGCTGCCCGAAGAAACCATGAGCTACCAGCGCGTGCTGGCCTTCGTGCAATGGTGGCCGGGCAAACTGGCGGTCTTCGTCGTGGTCTGGCTGTTCCTGTTCCACGCGGCGCACCGCTTCGGCTTCATGCTGCACGATTTCGGTGTTCCGGTCGGCCATGCCGGCAAGCTGGCCAGTTATGGTGCTGCAGCCGTCATGACGCTGGTTTGCGGCTACGTGCTGCTGCAAATCTGAACTTCTCCCCGAAGCCTCCCAGCCCCCTGCCCCCGACGGGCCATAGTCGGGGTGTGATTTGAATCTCCACGAGATTGCATCGGGGATATCTTCGTTGCCACTCACAGCCGCCCGTGCAGGTGCAGGGCGGCTGTTCGTTTCGCTGCTCGGCCATGACACCGAGGGAAAGTCTGGCTGCTGCGCTTCCCCGAGCGAAGACTTGGTCGGCAGGGCATCATGGGCGGCGCCCCGACGCTCCAGACGGATGCCGACCGCCTCCGCCTGTAGCCGAGAAAAGCGGCGGACTTCTTCTGCCACCTGGCAAACCCGGTGCACCATGTCCATGGCGTCGTGTGGTACGCCTCAGCCCCATGAGCCCACCGGGGTTCAGACACTTCCTCGCCACCTTGGCGACAAACGCACGGCCTTGCAGGATCACTCCTCGGCCGGGGCAGCACCACCGTTGACCGGCACCAGAATATCGCGATTACCATTGTGGCCCATCGGCGACACGATACCCGAGCGCTCCATCTGTTCCAGCAGGCGGGCAGCCCGGTTGTAACCGATGCGCAGATGACGCTGCACCAGCGAGATCGAGGCACGCCGATGCTGCAGCACGATGGCGACCGCCTGGTCGTACATCGCGTCCGATTCACCATCCATACCCGCTTCTGCCAGCGTGCTCTGCAACCCGCCGAAGCCGACCGCACTACCGGTGTTCGATTCATCCGGCACACCGCCTTCGAGAATACCCTCGATGTAGTCCGGTTCACCGCCCACTTCCTTCCAGGCAGCCACCACCTTGTGCACCTCGTCATCGGCCACATAGGCGCCGTGCACCCGCTGTGGCAAGTTGGTACCGGCCGAAAGGTAGAGCATGTCGCCCTGCCCCAGCAGCGTTTCCGCCCCCATTTGATCCAGAATGGTGCGCGAATCGATCTTGGACGAAACCTGGAAAGCGATCCGGGACGGAATGTTGGCCTTGATCAAACCGGTGATCACATCAACCGACGGGCGCTGAGTGGCCAGAATCAGGTGGATGCCAGCAGCGCGGGCTTTCTGGGCCAGGCGGGCGATCAACTCCTCGATTTTTTTACCGACCACCATCATCAGATCGGCCAGCTCGTCGATCACCACGACGATCACCGGCAACTTCTGCAGCGGTTCGGGTGCATCCGGTGTCAGCGAAAAGGGGTTGGGGATCAGCTCCTCCCGCTTTTCGGCTTCGGCAATCTTGGCGTTATAGCCGGCCAAATTGCGCACACCCATCTTGCTCATCAGCTTGTAACGCCGCTCCATCTCGCCCACACACCAGTTCAGCGCATGGCCTGCCTGGCGCATATCGGTGACGACCGGCGCCAGCAGATGCGGAATACCCTCGTAGACACTCATTTCCAGCATCTTCGGGTCGATCATGATCATCCGCACTTGCGAGGGATCGGCCTTGTACAAGATCGACATCAGCATGGCATTGATACCAACCGATTTGCCAGAGCCGGTGGTGCCGGCCACCAGCAGGTGCGGCATCCGTGCCAGATCGGCCACCACCGGGTTACCGGCGATATCCTTTCCCAGTGCCACGGTCACGACCGATTTGCTGTCCACATAGGTCTGGGAACCGATGATCTCGGACAGCCGCACGCCCTGCCGGCGCGGATTGGGCAGTTCCAGCCCCATCAGGTTCTTGCCGGGAATGGTCTCGACCACCCGCAGCGAAATCACAGACAGTGCCCGTGCCAGATCCTTGGCCAGATTGACGATTTGGCTACCCTTGACACCGGTGGCGGGTTCGATTTCATAGCGGGTGATGACCGGGCCGGGATAGGCCGACACCACCGTCGCATTGATGCCGAAATCCGCCAACTTCTTCTCGATCAGCCGCGACGTGTACTCCAGCGTTTCGGGTGACATCGTTTCCACCGTGTCCGGCGGTGCATCCAGCAGCGCCAGATCGGGCAACGGCGAATCTGCGCCCAGATCGCGATAGACTGGGGTCGGACGAGCCACCGTTTGCATCTGTTGCACCGGTGCGGCCGGCACGGCTTGGCCCGTCCGTGCCACGGGCGCCGCCGGCATCGCCGGCGCACGGACGGTCGGCACTTCGTCCCCCGGGCCGATGGTCGGTTCGACAGCCGGCAAACGCGGGGTTGGCCGGATCAGCGGTGCTTCGGGCTCATCCCCATCGATATCCAGCATTGGGCGCGGCACACCCAGCAGGCTTCCCCGTTTCTGGGCCGCTTCGGCCCCGGCACGGAAATCGGCCCGCGCAGCGATCTTCGCCTTGGCCCATATCAGCGCGCCTTCCAGCAAGGCGCCCGTGCGCTCGAAGATGCTCATCCATGACACGCCGGTCGCCAAACTGAAACCGATGGCGATCATCAACAGCAGTGCCATCGTGCCACCGACGTTACCCAGCATCTCGTGCACGGGATCGGCCACCAGTGCGCCCATCAACCCTCCTGGTGCCAACGGCAGGTCGGCCGTCAGGTTATAGAGGCGCGAGCCTTCGATGGCACAGGCCCCCAGCAGCAGCAGGATGAAACCGATCCAGCGTTCCCAGGCAAAGCGCACCGGCAGTGTCACCGGCGGCGCGTTCCCACCATTCCCGGTGTCGGCTGGAGAAGCTGCCGACGGGTGGTTTTCACGGTGCAGGCGCCGGTAGCCGACCTGCACCCGCAAGATCAGGAAGAAAGAAAACAGATAAGCCGACAGACCAAACAGATACAGCATCAGATCGGCAAACCACGCCCCGACCTTGCCGCCGAAGTTGTGGATGTGCTTGACCATGACCGCATGTGACCACCCCGGGTCGCGCGAGTCATAGCTGATCAAGATCAGCAGCAGAAACAGCGCCAGAAAGCACAGACCGATCCATCGCGCCTCGCGCAGCAGGCGGATGGCCCGCTGCGACAGACCGATATGGCGGCTCGCCCAATGTTCTGGTGACGGTGCATGTGTTGCGCTTCGCGCCATCGTTCGGAAGACCTCCGTGAGAAACTCAGCTCAGATAATTGCTAAGTTTCTCACGAAGCATCAATCTTCCTTCAGGCATGGGCACGATATAGCCCTCGACTTCCAACCCTTTCATCACGCGGGACACCATTTCACGCGATGCGCCGATCATCTTGGCAATTTCCTGACGCGGCAGTCGGGTACGCACGATGCGCTCCTCGCCGATCTTTTCGGACATGTCGAGCAGCACCCGGGCCACTCGGCCATACACATCCAACAACGCCAGGGTCTCGATCTTCTTGTCGGCCTCGCGCAGCCGGCGTACCAAGCCGATCATGATCCGCATGCACATTTCGGGGCTGGACAGCATCATGGCCTTGAAGCTGTCCTTGTTGATCGACATGAAATCCGAGGATTCGGTGGTGATGACACTGGCCGAGCGTGGCGATTCATCGATCAGACTCATTTCGCCGAAACACTCGCCGGGGCCGATCACGGCCAGAATCACTTCCTTGCCATCGGTGTCCGAGCGCTGCACCTTGGCGCGCCCCGACAACAGAATGTAGAGCGTCTGCGACGGTTCACCATCGGCGACGATCACCCGACCTTTGGGAAAATTGCGTCGGACACTGCCGGCCGCCAGACGCTCGATCTGCGACTCGGTCAGCCCGGAAAACAGCGGAACCCGCCTCAGAAAGGCGATATTTTGCTCTTGTGTCATGCGAAGTCTCTGTGAATCCATCATGTGAACGAAGGTGGAACGAGCTGCATCCAAGCCCTTGGAATCTGTGAACAAGCCCTCAAGTGCACTGGAGCCGGGACCATCATCACTTTCGTGATGCCTGGCACCACGCTCCTGGATGCCTTCCGGGAAAAATCGTGCCGATAGGGAGAAACGCCCTGTTGGCCACCGGCTTCCCATAAACTGTCGACAGCTTCTTATAATTCCGCGCCAGTAGCCGACATGACCGACACCAATCGGCATTCGGCCGCCCAATGGTTGTTTCGATGGAATTTTCGCAACAGAGATCCTTTCGCCGATGAGTGATTCACGCCACGCCCGCCTGCTGATCCTGGGTTCCGGGCCTGCCGGCTACACCGCCGCCATCTATGCCGCCCGTGCCAACCTGCAGCCCCTGCTGGTCACCGGTATGACTCAGGGCGGTCAGCTGACCACCACTACCGAAGTCGACAACTGGCCCGCCGATGTCGACGGCGTCCAGGGCCCCGAACTGATGGAGCGTTTCCGCGCCCATGCCGAGCGCTTCGATACCACCATCGTCAACGACCACATCAACTCGGTCGACTTGAGCCGGCGCCCCTTTCGCCTGAGCGGCGACGAAGGCAACTACACCTGCGATACGCTGATCATCGCTACGGGCGCCTCCGCACGCTACCTGGGCCTGCCCTCGGAAAGCGCCTTTGCCGGCCGCGGTGTATCGGCCTGCGCCACCTGTGACGGTTTTTTCTACCGCAACCAGGAAGTGGCCGTCATCGGCGGCGGCAACACCGCCGTCGAAGAAGCCCTGTACCTGAGCAACATCGCCAGCAAGGTCACTGTCGTGCATCGGCGCGACCGATTCCGTGCCGAACCGATCCTGGTCGACAAACTGATGGAAAGAGTCGAAGCCGGCAAGGTCGAGATTCTCTGGCATCACGAACTGGACGAAGTTCTGGGCGACGACAGCGGCGTCACCGGCATGCGCGTGCGCTGCAACAAGGATGGCAGCACCAAGGACGTGTCACTGATGGGTGTATTCATCGCCATCGGCCATTCGCCCAACACCAGCCTGTTCGAAGGTCAGCTGGAAATGGTCGGCGGCTATCTGAAGACCCGCGGCGGTCTGCACGGCAACGCCACCGAGACCAGCGTGCACGGCGTGTTTGCTGCCGGTGATGTGCAAGACTATGTCTACCGGCAAGCCATCACCAGTGCCGCCACTGGCTGCATGGCCGCACTCGACGCCCAACGCTTCCTCGAAGAACAAGGCTGAATGGCACTGTCCGCAGGCTGTCGAGCCACCACGGGAGCGCTCCGGCAGCCCCGGCATCCACGCCCCGTCGGCACGACGGATCACGCGGCGTGCCGCTGTCCACGTGGACATCGGGATCGCAGTGCTCTCGTCTCCGCCGATCCCCGCTTTTCCAGACGACCCATCGGACATACCGTCTGAATACTTGGCCCTGACCGCTTCTCCCGCGATGAATCGCCGCCGAAATCTCTCATCGTCCGCCCCCGACCGCCTGGGTCTGCACGACCTGGCCAAGCTGGCACGCGCGATGAAGAAGCAGGCCGAGGAGCAACGCCTACAAGCGCTGACCCGCCAGGCAGCGGATCGGCGACGCCAGCAGGAAACAGAGATCTTTGCCCATGCGGTGGGCCAGGTCACTCCACTCAAGCCCACCGGCCGGCGCGAACCCGAACTGCGCCATCGATTACCGACGGCCCAGCAGCGCACACTCGACGAACAACAGGCGTTGGCGCAGTCGCTGTCGGACGAGATCGACGTCGAGCGCCTGCTGGAAAGCGACGAAAAACTGTCGTTCCGGCGTCCCGGTGTCGGCATCGACGCGCTCGGCAAGCTTCGGCGTGGACAATGGGTCGTACAGGCTCAGCTCGATTTGCACGGCTTCCGGACGGAAGAAGCCCGCGAGCAGGTGGTGCACTTTCTGGTGCAGGCCAATCGCAACGGCCTGCGCTGTGTGCGCATCATCCACGGCAAAGGTCTGGGCTCGGTCAATCGCCAGCCCGTGCTCAAGGACAAAGTACTGCGCTGGCTGACCCAGCGCCTGGAAGTGATCGCCTTCTGTCAGGCCCCGCCCTTTGCGGGCGGCAGCGGTGCGCTGCTCGTGCTGCTGCGCCAACCACCTTCACACGGCTGACACCGCAGCAGAAGCTCGATCGGGCAAGCTCCAAAGCTCCGGCAAGACACGCCGCCTGGCCCGATATCCCCTCGCATCGGCTCCCGTCCCCCCTTGGCATCGGCCTGCAATGGCCAATGAAGCCAGGAAGCACCAAGGCAGGACGGGTGAACAAACCCGCCTTTCGATCCAAAACGCGGCTTTCAAACGGCCGCTTCGTCCACCTCGCCTGTACGGATGCGGATCACCTGCTCGACATTGCTGACGAAGATCTTGCCGTCGCCGATACGACCGGTGCGTGCCGCGTTGACGATGGCATCGATGACGACGTCGAGCGACGAGTCGCCGACAACCACTTCGATCTTCAGCTTGGGCAGGAAATCGACGACATACTCGGCGCCGCGATACAACTCGGTATGCCCCTTCTGACGGCCGAACCCCTTGACTTCGGTAACGGTCAGACCAGTCACACCCACGCCGGCCAAGGCTTCACGCACCTCATCGAGCTTGAAGGGTTTGATCACCGCCGTGATTTTCTTCATTGATTTCTCCCTAAGGTCTCTCTGAACCCCGAGGTGATCGGATATCGCCAATCCGCCCCGAAGGCGCGGGCCGTGATGCGCGGGCCGATCGGCCCCTGCTGACGCTTGTACTCGCTGATCCGCAGCAGGCGCACCACCTGGGTAACGGCCTCGGCAGGCATGCCCTGTTCCACCAGCTCGGAGGCCGACTGATTCTGTTCGACATAGGCCGTGACGATCCGGTCGAGCAGGTCATACGGTGGCAGGGCGTCCTGATCCTTCTGATCGGGTCGAAGCTCGGCGCTCGGCGCCCGCATGATGATCCGCTCGGGAATGACCTCGGACAGCGTGTTCCGGTAAGACGACAGTCGATAGACCAGCGTCTTGGACACATCCTTCAACGGCGCAAAGCCACCTGCCATATCGCCGTACAAGGTGGAATAGCCGACGGCCACTTCGGACTTGTTACTGGTCGTCAGCACCAGCCAACCAGTCTTGTTGGACAGTGCCATCAGCAGCGTGCCACGGATGCGGGCCTGAATATTTTCTTCGGTGGTGTCTTCGGGCAGACCGGCAAAGGTCTGCGCCAGCGTACTGCGAAAGGCCTCGAAACACGGTACGATCGACCAGCATTCATGCCGGATGCCCAGGCGCCTGGCCATGTCTTCGGCATCCTGCACCGACATGTCGGTGGTATAGGGCGAAGGCATCATCACCGTCCTGACCCGCTCCGCCCCCAGCGCATCCACTGCCAACGCCGCCACCAGGGCCGAATCGATCCCGCCGGACAACCCCAGAATGACACCACCAAAACCGTTCTTGCCGACATAGTCGCGGATGGCAAGGACCAGTGCCCGATGAACCTCGGGCAGCTCGTCCACCGCAGCTTCGACACGGGCCTGCAGCTGCAACGCGCCGTCGTCCCCCGGCTCGACGTCGACCAGCAGCAGATCCTCCTCGAAAGCTCTGGCACGGCCCACCAGTTGCCCGGCGGCGTCCAGCACATGACTCTGACCGTCGAAGAGCAGCTCGTCCTGCCCTCCGACCGGATTGCAGGCCACGATGGCCATTCCCTGACTGCAGGCATGCTGGCGGCCGGCCTGCAGGCGCTGCTCGAAACCAGTCTGATGATAGGGTGACGCGTCGAGGCGCAGTATCAACCCGGCACCAGCCGTCCGGGCGCGCACCGCCGGTGCCGGGTGCCAACCATCCTCGGACATCAGCAACGCACATCGTACGCCCCGGATGCCGAAAACACATGGCTCGGCTGCCGACTCGAAATAGCGTCTTTCATCGGCGACACCATGGTTCGTCAGCTCGGCCTTCAGGTATTCACCGATCAGGCGACCCTGGAAGAACACCCCGGCAGCCGAAAAGCGCCGCGCCTGGCGCTGCACCGGATAGCCAACGACCCAGTACAGCGAAGACAACCGTTCCGAGGCCAGACGGATCGACTCGACCGCCTCATCGACCCGTTGTTGAAAGGCAGGCCGCAACAGATCGTCGGCCGGTGAATATCCGCACAGGGACAATTCGGACGTCAGCAGAATATCCGCACCCCGCCCCTGTGCCTGCTCCGCCGCCCCGATGATCCGTTCGACATTGCCGGCCATGTCGCCGACCCGGACGTTCAACTGGGCACACGCAATCCGTAGGCTCATCGGAAGACTGCTCAGGAGGATGCCTTGGCCTTGGCGCGTTCGATGCCGTCGGTGATTTCCTTGATGGCCGCCTCGGGACCATCCCAACCGGCCACTTTCACCCACTTACCCGGTTCCATGGCCTTGTAGTTCTCGAAGAAGAACTTGATCTGCTCCAGAATGGCCGGATCGACATCCTCGACCGACTTCACGTTCTTGTTGCTGGGCAGCAGCTTGTCGATGGGCACCGCCAGCAGCTTGGCATCGCCACCGCCTTCGTCTTCCATGTTCAGCATGCCCAGTGCACGGCAACGTACCACGCAACCATGGGTCAGCGGATAGGGTGTGATCACCAGTACGTCCACCGGATCGCCGTCATCGGCGATGGTGTGGGGGATGTAGCCGTAGTTCTGCGGATAGCGCATGTTGGTCATCACGAAACGATCGACGAACAACGCGCCGGTCTCCTTGTCCAGCTCGTACTTGACGGGATCGGCATTGGCGGGGATTTCGATGATGACGTTGAATTCTTCCGGGATTTTACGGCCCGGTCCGACTCGATCTAGATTCATGGTTGAAAAGATAGTTGGCCACACAGGGCCGTTGCATCAAGAAAATGGAAAGGAGTTGCCCCCCGAAGCCTGCCACCCGACGGGCGGCAGGCGGGAACGGGGCATGGAACGATCAGTGCCCCCTGCTTTGCGCCACACCTGCATTCGACTCGGCACCTGCCGAGACGGCTGCAGACGATGCCGCCGCACCCGACCGGGCCGATGAGGCTGCCGCCGCCGCACTGGAAGCAGCCTCTGCCTCCTGGGCGGACACCTGCAGCGGCATGCCCCTCGAACCCAACCCCTGCAGACGGGGGGCCGGAAAATCCGGTGGCAGCGGCGCCTTCGACGACGAGGCCACGGCTGGCGCCCGATCACCCGGCAACGCAGCCGTGCCGATGGCTTCCGGCATCGGCGGACGCTCGCCCAACGCCAGACGAGCCGCGTACTGGAACTGCAGCGCGGCTTCCTGCGGTTTGCCGACCGACTCGTACAACTGTGCCAGTGCCACCCGCGCCGATACCGTGTCACCGGCCAGCAGTGCGTCGAGCAGATAGGCCTCGGCCTTGCCCCAGAGCCGCTCGGACGCACAGATCCGACCCAGCATTTCCAACAGTTTGGAGCGCTCACCATGCACCAGACGCCAGCGTTCCAACTGTTCCAGACGCTGCCGCGAGGGCACCGTTTCCAGTGCGGCATAGACTTCGAGCACGGATTCATCGTAGGCCGTGTCCAGCAAACCGACCGCGATCCGACGGGCATCGTTGACGGCATCTGCACGAGCCAACGCAGCCACGGTCGGTGCAACCAACATACCTTTCTTTCTCTCGTCGGCCGTCAGCGATTTCCACAGCTCGTTGAGTGCTTCGGCATCGTTCTCGCGCCGCGCCAGCAACTGCTGATAGGCGTTCAGTCGCAGTACGTCGGCTTCGGCCGGTGCCAGGCGACCATGGCGCTTGAGCTGGCGCACCGTTTCCAGCACCTGATCCCAACGACCCGACTCTCCATAGGCGGCCAGAGAGGTTTCCAGCGCCGCCAGCTGCTGCTGACCTCCGACCGAAATGCGGCCGACCGCCATCAGAGCCTTGTCGGGCTGGTGATCCTCGAGTGCGAACTCGGCCGAAGCCATCAGGGCCGCAGTACGTCCTCCCTGGCGAGCTGCCTGCCGGGTCCAGTCGTCACGACGCTGATAGGCACCCAGCCGGTGGGCCGAGCGGGCAGCCAGCAGTGCGGCGGCCGCTCCGGAATCCTTCTTGCCCCCCCTCGTGTTGGCCAGTACCGATGCCGCCAGACGCTCGGCCCGGTCGAAACGGCCTTCGAAATGAGCCAGCACCGCACCCTGCAACGCCTGGTTGTTGCGCTGCAACCGGCGCTGCTCCCGATAGCGGCGGATGCGGCCGGGCAGACCCAGCGTCCGGGCCAACAGCACGAGCAGCAGATGCAGGGCGAAAAACCCCAGAATCAGCAGCACCAACAGCATGTTGGCCGACAGTTCGATACGATACGGTGGCCAGAACAGGGCCACATTGCCGTGATTGCCCCGAAAGACCAGCGCCAGCACCACCGCAGCGGCAAAAGCCAGCAATAACCAGATTACATTGCGGATCATCAGAATCGCTTCTCGCTTTCAGCCCGCGCGGCGCCCAGAGCCTCCATGCTCTCGGACAGCGAGGGCACGTTCAGCTGCAAAGGCTCGGCCTGCAGTTGGGTCAGGATGTCGATGGCGGATTTCACCTCCGGTTGCTGGACATCGAAATAGCGACCGATGGTCTCCGCGCTCTTGGCCAGATCCCGGCGGAACAGGCCTTCGTTGCGGTTCAACAGATTGATGCGCGCATTCAGCAGCTGCAGACGCAGCCCTTCACGGATACTGCGTTTCTGATCGGGAGCCAGCAACAGCCGATCCGGGTCGTCGATGCGCCGGATCTGGACCAGATTGCTGAATTCCTTCCAGACTGTATCGGCCCCCTCCCGGCCGGCCTGCGAAGCCCAGCCGAAGAATCGCGACAGCGCACTGCCCTCGCCGGCGGCCTCACTCGCAGGGTCCGCAGCCGGCTCGGCAGCCTGTGCACCGCCGGTGCCGCCCCCCCCCGAGCCGCCACTGATGGCCAGACCCGGCTCTGGCGTCTCGGCCGCCGGCATTGCCGGGTCACTGAGGAAAGGCAGCTGGTCGACCCTGGAAATCACCTCATCCAGGCGGGCGATCGTACGGGTCAGATCGACTTCGGGCAGTGACTTCAAACGTTCGATGTCCTGTAGAATGCTGCGCCGCAGTCCGATCGCCTCGGAACTCGAACCATCTGCCAGACTCTTCTCTGCCCCCTCCAAGGCCAACAGCGCACCGCGAACGTTGCCGGCCAGGGCCAAATGCTGATTGGCCAGCTCGAGCGCACGTTCGGCCTCGGCCAGACGGCTGTCACCCCGGACCCGTGCCACGTCGTCATAGAGCGCCTGCAGCTGTTCCTTCTGCGAGGCGGTCTCGGCCATCTGCGTTTCCAGTGCATTGCCCCTGGCCTGCAGCTGTGCCTGCGCATCGCGCAACTGACGGATCTGGTCTTCCAGCGCACCGGCGCGTGCCTCGGCCTCCTGCAGACGGGCGGCATTGGCACGTTCGGTGGCCAAAAAGCGCTGCTGCACATACCACCAGCCGGCCGCCGCCAGACCCAGCATCAGCAAAAGCAGCAACAGCAGTCCGGCCCAGCCGCCCCTGCCACGCCCGCCCCCGGCAGGAGGCATCGACGGTGGCGTGGCGGCATGAATGACGGTCGCTCCCTTCACGGGTTCATCGGCACGGGCAGTGGCAGAGGAAGCCGACGAGGCCGCGTTGCCCGCTGCCGGCGAAGCGCCACCACCGGGCTTTGCAGCCGTCGACGGTGCGCAAGCCGCCCCCCCCACAGAGGCTCTGGGCGCCGATATCGCAGCATCGCCCACTGCACCGATGGCCGAGCCGCCGAACTTGGCACCGCCGCCACCGACGGGTGTCGAGGGAGCGGGCGCGCTGCCGGGAGCCTGTCTGGCCGGCGAAGCGGCCGGGCTGGATGCCGCGGGTGCCGCCGATGGAGAAGGTGTGCCGGCCGGCGTATCGGCCTTGGCTGCGTCTTGCGAAGGAGAAGACGCCGAAGAACCGGCCGTTGCCGGCGCAATGATCTTCGCATCATTGACATCGCCGGCCGGCGCTGCCGACCCTGGACGCTGTCGTTTGTTATGCTGCTCGGAACTCAAGACTTCGTATCCTCATAGTCGGCGGCCGACCACCATCTTTTCGGCAATGCCACACAAAACACACTCGGGGCGCAGCGCCACCGGCCTCGCCGACCGGCCCGCCCTGTACTGAGCCCAGGCGGCCACGGGAAGGTACGGGCATACAGGCCCCGAACGCCATCGATTCGATCATACGGACTCCCATTGTAGCCGCTCGATCAATTGCTGCCGATCATGGTAGACCTGCAGTCTGCCAAAGCCGGCCTCGGTTGCCGCCGACAACAACCGCGGATGCGGTAGCCAGACCGGTTGATCGAACGCCCACTGCCGATCCGCCTCCGGCAGTGTCGACAGCCATTCTGCCACGGTATTCAAGGGCGCCACTGCTCCCAGCACCCAGTTCAGGGGCACCGAGGCCCGGCGATGGCGGGCCAGGGCTTCTGCGAAGTCGCTCGGCGGCCCGGGCTCGGGGAAAACCCGATAGACCGGGTGCACCGCCGTCCGCAGTCCGGCATTCTCCAGCCGTGTCAGCCATTCGGTACGACCATCTGGACGGTTGAACAGATGCACCGCCCCCACGTCCGGCGCAGACGGGATATCGGTGGCGCCGGCCGCCCGCTCGAGCGCAACGTCTTCGGCAGCACCTGAATACCGATCGACAAGCGCACCATGATCCGCCATGTCTCGATCCCGACGGGTAGGTACCGGAGCCGCCCCGGCAGGGGTGAGCTTCAGGGTACGGATGATCTCCGCGGCCAGATGCTCACCATCCTGCATGGGCGGTGGTGGCACGATCAACCGGATGCGCTGGCCAAAATGCTGACGGAACACCCGCGCCGTCCCTTGCCCAGGCACCCCTGCCCGGACGGTCAGCGGCCAGCGCCGGTCCCGCGCATCGAGCCAGCCGGCCAGCGTTCGTACCGCCGCCGGACTGGTCAGCACATAGATACCGCTCTGCTCACCGAGCGGTCGTGATGAATCGGCCGGTCGCACCGAAGGCGCCAGCGGGGAACAGGTGTAACAGATCCGCTCGGCGGAACGCGGCGGAAACAGCCGATACAGTGCCTCCTCATCTTCGATGGCCGGTTCGACCCGGAATGCAGGCCAACGATGCACCGACATGCCCGCGCGCTGCAAGGCCGGCCACCAGGCCGCGGCACCCTCTTCATCCTGTGTCAGTACGACCCATGGTCGGACATCGGGCTTCGACATCGTGGCAATCTCCAGTCCAGACAATGTGTTCCGCAGGTCTTCCCGGAGCCGACACGGCACACGCCATGACGATCGGATCGGCCCCGTGACGCCCGGTTCCCGGAAGGGCCATCACCCCTCCGACAAGCATACATGGCCCCAGGGAAGACAGCCGCTCCTGCGGCCCGCATGGCGCTTGGGAAAGACCACCGGGTACCCGGGCATCCCGCCGTCGAATCCGTCCGGGCCGCAACTGCCTGAAACGATATGCCGTCCGGCGGTGCCAATATCCGGTTCGACATGGCGGTTTCCGCGCCCCGGCCTTTCCGGCCATGGACGGCCCCGGTGTCACACCGTCCGCAGCACCACGGACGAGCTAGACGGATATCAGTGCGCGCGCAGTGCAGTGGCAGCCCGCTCGCCCACGGCACGTGCCTGTGCCGCATCCCGCACCACCTGGCTCAGGCTGCAACGATTGACGTAGCCGTCGTCCAGCGCCAACAGCGCATCCAGTTGCAGCAAACCGTCCGCGGCCAGAGTGGCATGGGCAGCCAGCGGTGTCTTGCAGTTGCCGCCCAACATGCGCGAGACGGCGCGCTCGGCTTCGGCGACCAACTGCGCAGCGGGATCATTCAGAAAGGCCAGCCGTTCACGCAGCTCGACACGGTCGGCGCGGATCTCGATGCCCAGCATACCCTGCCCCGGCGCCGGCATCATCCGATCGAGCGGCAGATACTCACGGATGCGCCCGGCCAGGCCGAGGCGAATCAGACCGGCAGCAGCCAGCACGATCGCGTCGTACTGCCCCTCATCGAGCTTACGCAGCCGGGTGTCGAGATTGCCGCGCAGCGGCTGAATCCGGAAACCCGGAAAGCGCTCCCGCAGCTGCGCCGCACGACGCAGGCTGGACGTACCCACCACCGCGTCGGCAGGTAGCGCCTGCAGTGACGCATATCGGCTGCTGACCAGCGCATCGCGTGGATCCTCCCGGCTCAGAATCGCTGCCAGGTCGAAACCTTCGGGCAGATCCATCGGCACATCCTTCAGCGAATGCACCGCCAGATCCGCACGACCGTCGTGCAGCGCGACTTCGAGCTCCTTGGTGAACAGACCCTTGCCACCGATTTCGGACAGCGGCTTGTCGAGGATCCGATCACCACGGGTCGTCATGCCGAGCAATTCGACCTTGCAATCGGGATAGTGGGCACGCAACAGCGCGGCCACGTGCTCGGCCTGCCAGAGTGCCAGGCGGCTTTCCCGCGTGGCGATACGCAATACGGTGGGCGGGCGCGATCCTGTCATGAATCAGCTGACCAATCCCTTGACGATGGACCATTGGCGGCGGCTGACCGGCAGACGATCAGGCACCTCACGAAGCACCACCTGCCAATAGGGATCGCCGGTTTCACCTTCGCCAGCCGGCGAAACCCGCTCGAAGCCGGCGATGGACGGACGCGCCACCAGCGCATTGCGGTGGATGCGCACGAAACGGTCGTTGAATTCTTCTTCGAGCGATGTCAGCGATTCTTCGATCAGATATTCGCGCTCACGGGTGCGCACCGTGATGTATTTGAGTTCGGCCTTCAGATAGATGACCTGCTCGAGCGCCACCAGGATGACGCGGCCACGCTCGTGCACCGACAGATGACGGCGACGGGTATTGGTGGCCTTGGCCAGCGCCTCGATCGCATCCAGATGCTCGGACGGCATCAGCGTGCGAGCCCGCAACAATGCGGCCAGCAGACGCTGTGCACGCACCGGCTTCAGCAGATAATCGAGCGCGTTGACTTCGAAGGCGTCCACCGCAAATTCATCGAACGCCGTCACGAAGATCATCAGCGGCATCGGTTTGGGATCGCTGCTGTCACCTTCGGCGGCACGCGCCGAGATATGACGTGCCAACTCGATGCCGGTCATACCCGGCATCTGCACATCCATCAGCACGATCTGTGGACGCTGCGATTCGATCTGCGCCAATGCCTCGGGCGCATTGGAAGCCTCACCGACGATACGATGCGGAAACTCGGGAGCGAGGTCGGCCAGGACCTCCCTCAAGCGCGAACGCGCAGGGGCTTCATCATCAACGATCAGGATTGAAGTGGCGTCGGACATCTCGTCGTCGTCTCTCTTTGCGGTAGGGAAATTCGAGCAATACGTGGTATCGGTCCCCTTGTGGACCCGTGCGAAGCTCAGCCTCCGTATCATATAGCAGCATCAATCGCTCACGCACATTGGATAGTGCCATCTGGTTACCTGGACGAGACGCGACTGTTGTAGAAATGGGATTATCCACTTCGACGCGCACCCGCTCGCCGACCAATTTGATGCGAACGTTCAGTACCCCGGTATCGGTTCGCGGTTCGATGCCGTGATGCACTGCGTTTTCCAGCAGTGGCTGCAGCAGCAGGGAAGGCAGCAACGCATCGCCCGGCATGTCGCCGATATCCCACTCGACCGCCAGACGTGGCGCCAGACGCAGTTTCTCGATGGCCAGATACTCTTTGCAGGTTACCACTTCATCGTCCAGCGGCACCAATTCCCGTGCATCGCGCATGAATACCCGGAACAGATCGGCTAGATTCTCCAGCGTCGATTCGGCGCGCTTGGGATCGGTGCGGATCAGTCCCAGCACGGTGTTCAGGCTGTTGAACAGGAAATGCGGACGGATGCGTGCCTGCAGAGCCTGCAGGCGTGCTTCGCTGAAAGAAGGGGCCAATGCTCGGGCACGCAGCCGAAAGTAAACGAAAATGCTGCAAGCAACCAGCCCGGCGGCCAGCCCTCGCGCCAATACCGCCCAGTGCATGGCCGGCTCCCGCAGCTCCGCCGTCGGCGACGGTGCAGGATCGCCCACCGATTGGGCCATCACGCTGAAACCCATCGTGATCATCACCGGCACCAGCACCCCCAGCGCCCACTGTACCCGCTGCTTCTGCCCGTTCAGGAACTTGCGCAACAAGCACAGGCAGCCCATGCTGGCCAGCAACGGCAGCTCGAAAGCCAGCAGCAGATAGCCCCAGCCGCTGCCATCCGTGGCGTGCACCCACAACCGCGGCTGGGTACCCAGAACCGCCATCATGCCCAGATGCACAATCACCAGCGTGCGCATATTGACGCCCGCATTGCAGAAATCCGGCACGACCGGCGCCGGCGCCCCCTCGCTCTGGCGGCGCGCCTTGACGGCCCCTCCTTCGGTCTTGCCGGTCTCACCCGCCACCGGCGCATGGACACCGGCCGCCTGCCCGACGGCCACCGCACCGCCCGATCCAACGGACACTGTACCGGCCGCCGTGGTAGCCGGCCCCGCAGCGGCCAGTGCGGCACCGACCATCGCCGCACTGGCGCCGACGTCAGTTGCGCCACCTGCCGCGGCGATGCCCGCCGGTGCAGCAGCATCCATTTCCCCCGCGGCGATGCCCGTCCCAACCCGAACACCGGTGCCGAAGGCCGAATCCACCGTGCCGTCCGCTGAAACCGCTGGGTCCGGCGCCGCGACCGCGTCCGTGGCCTCGGCCAAGACGTGTGGCGCCGAGGGCACTACACTCGGAGCGACATCGGGCCCTCCGATCGGCGGCACCACTGTGGCGGCCGGTTTCACCGGCACGAACAGGGTGGCCGTGACCGTACCTCCGGAAGGTGGCAGGTCATCCAGTTCCTCTTTCGGCGTGATACCGTCGGCCTTGTCCTTATAATTTTCTGTCATGCCCGGAGATGCGGACATCGAAGCGGGCGGCTGTGTCGAATTCATATCAGAGGGAAAAACTCCATCTCATGACCGGACAATTTGGAAACAAGAGCAAGGCCTGGTCGGCACGGTTCTCGGAACCGGTCTCCGAGCTCGTCAAACGCTATACGGCATCCGTGGATTTCGACCGGCGCCTGGCCGAGGTCGACATCCGTGGCTCTCTGGCTCACGCCGCGATGCTGACGGCATCCGGCATTCTGAGCGAATCCGATCTGGCGTCAATCCAGCGTGGTTTTACAACCATCAGAGAGGAGATCGCCGCCGGCCAGTTCCAGTGGTCGCTGGACCTGGAAGACGTCCACCTCAACATCGAAAAGCGGTTGACCGAACTGGTCGGCGATGCCGGCAAGCGTCTGCACACCGGCCGCTCGCGAAATGATCAGGTGGCTACCGACATCCGCCTGTGGCTGCGTGATACCGTCGACGAGATCCTGCAGTTGCTGGGTGAACTGCAGCAGACTCTGGTCGATCTGGCCGAACGGCATGCCGACACCATCATGCCCGGCTTCACCCACCTGCAGGTCGCCCAGCCGATCACCTTCGGCCATCATCTGCTGGCCTATGTCGAAATGCTGTCGCGCGACGCGGCACGCTTTACCGATGCCCGCCGGCGCATCAACCGGTTGCCGCTGGGTGCGGCTGCGCTGGCCGGCACCACCTACCCGATCGATCGCGAACGGGTCGCCCGCGAACTGGGCTTCGAAGGGCTTTGCGAAAACTCGCTGGATGCGGTGTCGGATCGCGATTTCGCCATCGAGTTCTGCTTTGCCAGCGCCACGATGATGATGCACCTGTCACGCTTCTCCGAAGAACTGATCATCTGGATGTCGCCGCGAGTGGGCTTCATCGATCTGTCGGACCGCTATTGCACCGGTTCGTCGATCATGCCGCAGAAGAAAAACCCCGATGTGCCGGAACTGATCCGAGGCAAGACCGGCCGCGTCTATGGCCACCTGATGAGTCTGCTGACCCTGATGAAAGCTCAGCCGCTGGCCTACAACAAGGACAACCAGGAAGACAAAGAGCCGCTGTTCGACACCGCCGACACGGTGGTGAACACCCTGCGCATCTTTGCCGACATGAGCACCGGCATCCAGGTACGTGCCGAGCGTATGCGTCAGGCCGCCACCGAAGGTTTTTCGACGGCGACCGATCTGGCCGACTATCTGGTCAAACGCGGCCTGCCCTTCCGTGAAGCCCACGAGCTGGTGGCACTGGCCGTACGCGATGCGGCGCAGAAAGGTGTCGATCTGCCCATGCTGGGGCTGGACACGCTCAAGGGCTACAGCCCACTGATCCAGGACGATGTGTTGGAGGAGCTGACGCTGGAAGGCTCGGTCAACGCCCGCAACCACATCGGTGGCACCTCGCCCGCCCAGGTACGCGCAGCCGTCGCCCGCCACCGCGAACGGTTGGCCACGGCAGGCTGAAACGAACCGCCCACCGCCGCGTCCGGGCCCCATGGCAGTCACCATGGAACGGCCGATCGGATGCGGACGGCCGGCGGGCGAACGGGCCGCCGGACATCGGTCGCTGCCGGACAGGATGGATTTTCGTCGTCACGACCTCGCCCGGATGTGCTCCATCCGTCCCCGGGAGCGGAACGGGCCGGGCTTGTCTTCCATTTCGGCCCAAGCCACAAAGCACTTGCACCGCGCCGTTCGTCGGCAGATACCAGGGTTTGCCCGCGAAAACGCGACAATGACGGGGTCACCACTTCTGACGGGTGATCCGTGCCGCTATAATCGGACACATCTACAGCTCCATTCGGACACGGTCATGACCCCTGTCGATGGCATGCCCAGCGGTCCGTATCAATGATAGTTTCATCCGAGCCTCCGTCTTGCCCCATCACCGGCACATCGATCGGCGCCATTTTTTCCAACGGTTCATCCGCATTGGCCTTTGATGCCGGCACCGATCCATTGGCTGCTCTGACTTCGTTCCGGAGCTGACCGTGGACGCGTTCATCCTGCTCGGACTGATCGTCCTGAACGGCCTTTTTGCCATGTCGGAAGTGGCATTGCTGACGGCGCGCAAGGCGCGATTGCAGCGCATGGTGGCCGAAGGCGACAAATCCGCCGCTGCGGCGCTGGCCCTGGGCGAAGACCCCACCCATTTCCTGTCGACGATTCAGATCGGTATCACCTCGATCGGTATCCTGAATGGTATCGTCGGTCAGGCTGCTTTTGCACCGCCATTGGCCGCTGCGATGCAATCACTCGGATTGGCCCCCAGAACAGCCGATGCCATCGCCACCGCGCTGGTGGTCATCGTCATCACCTATGTCTCCATCGTCATCGGTGAACTGGTGCCCAAGCGTCTCGGCCAGATCAACGCGGAAACCGCCGCCCGCCTGGCCGCCCGGCCGATGGGCTTTCTGGCGTTGATCTCGCGCCCCTTCGTGATGCTGCTGACCGGCTCGACCAATCTGCTGTTGCGCAGCATGGGCGTCGATCCTGCCTCCTCCCAGAAAGTCACCGAAGAGGAAATCCACGCGCTGCTGGCCGAAGGTTCGGAGTCCGGTGTCATCGAGCAGAGCGAACACGTCATGGTCCGCAACGTGTTTCGTCTCGACGAACGCCAGATCTCTTCGCTGATGGTCCCGCGCAGTGATGTGGTCTATCTCGACGTCGAGGAGGCCCCCGAAGAGAATCTCGCCCGTGTCGCCGACCACGAGCATTCGCGCTTCCCTGTCTGTCGCGGTGGCCTGAACGATGTGATCGGCATCATCCACACCAAACAGCTACTGGCCCAATCGCTGCGCGGTGAAAGCATCGACTTCGCGCAGAACCTGCAGGAAGTGCTCTATGTGCCCGAAACGCTGACGGGCATGGAGCTTCTCGAGAATATCCGTAATTCCAACACCCAGATCGCGCTGGTACTGGACGAGTTCGGCGAGGTACAGGGTCTGATCACCCTGCAGGATCTGCTCGAGGCCATCACCGGCGAATTCGCCTCGCCCGATGACGAAGACAGCTGGGCACTGCCGCGTGAAGACGGCTCTTGGCTGCTCGACGGACTGATCCCGATTCCGGAACTGAAGGACCGCCTGCACCTGCTGAGCGTACCCGAAGAAGAAAAAGCCCGTTATCAGGCACTTTCCGGCATGCTGATGCTGTTGATGGGCCGCATGCCGCAGACCGGTGACACCATCGTCTGGGAAAACTGGAAACTCGAGGTCGTCGACATGGACGGCAAACGTATCGACAAGGTGCTGGCCACCCCGCTGTCGACCGACGAACACGAGCCTCCCTCCGACGCGGCCAAGGGCGCCGGTGACGAGAAAACGTCCCGTGAAGAAGACGCCGCGGGCGGCAACGGCGGGAAGAACGACAACGGTGTGGCAGGCTGATCCGGAAGCCCCATACGGACCCACCACGCCGACTTCGGCTTCCTGGCAAATCCTTCCGGCCGATGAGCGCTTGCCCCGACATCCACGGCGCCACCGACTTTTGGCAATGAAAAGGCTACGACCACATTCCTGCACATTGCGCCCCCTATCCTGAAAAAACTACGACCAGCTTCACCTTGGCCGTGGTGTCACATATATTGCCGTCATGAATTCAATTCCCCCTGAAATACATCCAGGTTGCCAGGACATGCACGATTCCGATGGCTAGCGACACCCAGGAAGACCACTGATCGAAACTGGACAGCTTCATCCGAAACAGCAGCGCCGGCAACACGATCGCTCCCCGCAAGGTATAGATCGCGGCAATCAGCACCAATCCGTATGCATCATCGGAAGCGGGGAGATCCATCCCACGGCTGCCACGTAATAGGCCGCGAAAATCAGGAAAACCACGGTTATTCCAGCAGTGAGCATCGTCGGCAACAAAGAGCCTCGTTCAGCCATTGACGCAAGTTTTTCTCCGGCACCGAAAAACCGGTAAGCTGGCGCTCCCTTGGCGATGACATAAACGTGCAGCAATGCGACGAGAAAACTGCACGACGCAGATGTGATCAACAAGAAGTCCTTGAGCATGAAGACGCCCCCTTTCCGTCAGATGAGTCAATCCGTTTCAATCGAAATCGTATCCAAAACCATCACAAACGCGCTCGAGTCCCCCTCACGGGAGTCATCACACCTTCCAACCCAATCGAGCTTTCTGCATTGAAATTTCTGACCAGCACGCTGATGGCGGCCTGATCGTCAATTCACCAACCGAGTCCGCCACGGAAGAACCGGGCATCACGGTCCACCTTCCGCAGAAAAGGATGACTTCACGGTTTGCCCCCTTGAGATAGGTCGGGTTGACATCCCTCCGAACCGGTCTACGGATCGACGACATCGCCTCCGACCATCCATGCACCCACTGCATGCGGCGCCGACACACCGTATCGGCGGGCCCTTTCCGGCTGCCTGCGGTACGCATCGACAAACATGTCGGCTTGAAACCATTGCACAATTCCTGTTCGATGCATGCGCACAAACTTCGAGGATGAATCGATCATGTGACACAGCGCCCCCTGTGTCACGCATGCGTAAACAGCTGTGCCAAACATCGACAGGGGTCTTGTGGCACTATGATTGCCTCATCCATCAGGCCATGAGGACGAAAAACATGCCACCTGACCAAAACATGCCACCCGAGCACTACGTCGACGGTTTTCTGGCGCCCGTACCACTCGCCAACAGGGAAGCCTATCTGCAAACCGCTCGCGCCTCATCCGAAGTCTTCAAGGCGCACGGAGCCGTACAGATCGTGGAATGCTGGGGTGATGAAGTGCCCGAAGGCAAACTCACCTCCCTGCCGATGGCGGTGCAATGCCAGCCGGACGAAACCGTCGTTTTTTCATGGATCGTCTGGCCATCCAAGGCCGTGCGCGATGCCGGCTGGGAAGCCGCCATGGCCGACCCGGATATGCCGCGGGATACCCCCTATGACGCCGGCCGGATGATCTACGGCGGTTTCAAGGTGATTCTGGCGCGTTGATCCGCGCTCCGGCACCGAAGACTCATCCTCACCCCCGTTCAGCCGGCCGGTCGCCCTTCATCGGAGCAAATCCGGCCCCGATCGGACAGCACGGACAGAAAGGAAACGGCTCATGAACTCTGTCATTCAGACCCTGCTGCAACATCGCACCTACCGAGAATTCGACCCCGCAGTCAGGATTCCCGCCGAACAGGTGCAATGCATGCTGGATGCCGCTCGACAGGCGCCATCGTGGATGAATGGTCAGCACTACAGCATCATCCGCATCACCGACCCCGAACTGCGCCAGCGCATCGTGGCGCATCAGCCCAACAATCCGCAGATCGGCACCTGCGCCGAATATTGGATTTTTGTCGCCGATGCCCGGCGCGCGATGCTGTGCAGCCATGCCGCCGGTGGCACGTTTGCAGCAGTCGGCACCCCGGATACACTGATCACACTGACCACAGACGCAGCATTGGCCGCACAGAATGCCGTGGTCGCAGCGGAAAGCCTGGGCTATGGCACCTGCTTCACCGGCAGTATCCGATTGATCAATCCCGAACTGGTCGAGTGGTTGGGACTGCCGCCGCACACCTATCCGCTGTTCGGTCTGTGCATCGGCAAACCTTCCGTCGACATGCGGCTCAAGCCGCGCCTGCCGCAGCCGGCGGTCGTCGCCGAGAACGCCTATCCCACCGATGGCGCGCTGGCCGAAGAGCTGGAAGTCTATGAAGACACCATGACGGCTTTCGCCGAATCACGCGAAAAGTTCCCCTATCGGGAAAAGTTCGCTCGCTACTACAGCCAAGAATATGCGCCACGCAATATCGGGCTGCTGCATTCACAGGGACTGCTGACGCACCCGGACGGGCTCAACCCCCAGGGCTCCACCGAGGAACGGGATGCATGACGACGGTGAACCCGCCTCGGGACGTGCCGGCCGGCAGACTCGATGCACGATGAAAATTCGACCATTCGGTTTGGCGGTCATGCGGACCGCTGCGTGCTTCGATGTGCGGGACCTCACCAATACGCGGAACTTCACCAATACGGTTCTCTGAAGAACGACGGCACAGCTGCGCCGGTGGCCGACGACGCCATGGCCGTGCAGCCCTCGGAACACCAGGCGCACCACCCCACGAAAGAACAGCCAATAGGCCAACAACGCGCCCACCAGACTCGGGTAAGCGTACGCCCCGATCTGGGTTGTGGTCAGCGGCGGCAGGGGCGCATCCAGTGTCAGGGCCACCGGCAACAGCATGACCCCGCCGGCCAGCAACTGCCACCCGGTCTGCGCCAGCACCGGCATCGACAGCGGCCAACGGCGCGTCAGCCAGATGCCCAGCGCCATGCAGCCCGCGCCAAGCAGTGCGGCCGCCATCCCAACCGGCTCTGCCATCACTCCCCGTTCACCCGCGCGACGACTCTGCACGTAGACATTGCAGTCGTTCGCGTGTGTCCGGCCAGGTGTTCACCAGCGCTCGGGCCGTCTGATCGATGTCCAGTCCGTCCACGCCCGCTGCACCCTCGTTGGCACGAACCCGCTTCCACGCCCGCTTCAGGTTCTCTCTCGTCAGCATCGCCTGCAGCAACGCCGACCCTGTACCCTCATCCTCATGAGGCGGGCAAGCCGTTTGCTCACGTCCCCGCTCGCCTCGGGCTTCACCCTCCGCCACACGGAGCCGCTCTGCCTTCGCAGACAAGCGTCCAGATCGATGGCAGGCCGCGGGGATCACCTCTTCTTCTGAGGCGGCAGGTCGGTACAGACCCCCTCGAAGACTTCGGCGGCCATGCCGATCGATTCACCCAGGGTCGGATGCGGATGGATGGTGTGACCGATATCGGCAGCATCGGCACCCATTTCGATGGCGAGCGCGATTTCGCCGATCATGTCGCCGGCATGGGTGCCGACGATGCCGCCACCCAGCACACGGTGGGTTTCGGGATCGAACAGCAGTTTGGTGAAGCCTTCGTCACGCCCATTGGCCACGGCACGACCCGATGCGGCCCATGGGAAAACCGACTTGCCGAGCGTGACGCCCTTGGCCCTGGCTTCGTCTTCGGTGATGCCGACCCAGGCCACTTCCGGATCGGTGTAGGCCACCGACGGAATCACGCGGGCGTCGAAATGTCGCTTCTGGCCGGCAGCGGCTTCGGCCGCGACGTGGGCCTCATGCACCGCCTTGTGGGCCAGCATCGGCTGACCGACGATATCGCCGATGGCGAAGATGTGCGGCACATTGGTGCGCATCTGGGTGTCGACCTCGATGAAGCCGCGCTCTCCGACGGCCACACCGGCTTTTTCGGCATCGAGTTTCTTACCGTTCGGCGTGCGGCCCACCGCCGACAGCACGAGATCATAGATCTGCGGCTCAGCCGGTGCATGCTCGCCTTCAAAGCTGACCTCGATGCCTTCGGGTGTGGCTTCGGCGGCCGTGGTGCGGGTCCCGACCATCAACTTGCCGAGGCGTTTTTCGTTGAACTTCTGCCAGACCTTGACCATGTCGCGATCGGCACCGGCCATCACACCATCCAGCATTTCGACCACATCGACCTTGGCTCCCAGAGTGGCATAGACGGTGGCCATCTCGAGGCCGATGATGCCACCGCCAATGACCAACATGCGCTTCGGCTTCTGGCGCAACTGCAGCGCGCCGGTCGAATCGACGATACGGTCATCCTGCGGCAGGAACGGCAGCCGCACCGGCTCGCTACCGGCGGCGATGATCGCCTGCCCGAAGCGTACCACCTGCTGCTTGCCGGTGGGTTGCTGGCCGCTGCCCTCGGTCAGATCCACTTCGAGGTGGTTCGGGTCGAGGAAGCGGCCATAACCGCGCACGATCGTCACCTTACGACCCTTGGCCATGCCGGCCAAACCGGTGGTCATCTTCGAGACGACCCTGTCCTTCCAGCCACGCAGGCCATCCAGGTCGATCTCGGGTGCACCGAAGCGGATGCCGTGCGACTCGAAGCCCTTGACCTCCTCGACGACGGCTGCAGCATGCAGCAGCGCCTTGGACGGAATGCAGCCGACGTTCAAGCAGACACCGCCCAGCGTGGCATAGCGCTCGACCAACACCACCTTCATACCCAGATCGGCAGCCCGGAAGGCGGCGGAATAGCCGCCCGGGCCACCGCCGATCACCAGCATGTCGCATTCGACATCGGCGTGGCGGTCGGTGGTGGATACAGCCACAACGGCTGCCGGTTCGGCGGGAGCCTCGGCGGCAGCCGGGGTTGCCGCTGTCGCTGCCGGTGAAGCGGCCACTGGCACACTGGCCGATGCGGAAGCAGCGACGTCAGCCACTTCGATCACGGCGATCTCGGAGCCTTGCGACACCTTGTCACCCACCCCGACCTTCAGTTCGACGATCTTGCCGGCTGCGGAGGCCGGAATTTCCATCGATGCCTTGTCGGATTCGACCGTGATCAGACTCTGCTCGATCGCCACCGTGTCACCGGGATCGACCAACACTTCGATGATCTCGACATCCTTGAAGTCGCCAATATCGGGAACCTTCAAAATAGTGGTAGACATATGCTCCTCGCTTCAGCCGTTTCTCAACGGATTTTCAGGGTATGAGTCCGGACAGATCCTCCGGAACTCTTGTCGAATTCGATACCGGCGCGCACGCCGGCCTCTGCCACCGTGGTGGCGTTCTTGGCACTGTCCCAGACGGCATGCATGGCACCCAGCGCGTAATTTCGTCCCGAACCAATCGCCCAGAAACGGTCGAACTCGAAGACTTCGCGATAGGAATACACACCATAGACGCCCGAGGTGTTGGCGATAAGCGCTGTGATCTGCGAGGACTCGTAGGGATCGTCATCCTCTTCCTTGGTATTGAGAAAGTACTTTTCCTTCAGCACCGAGTGGGCATGCAAAAAGGTATCGAAGATTGCGTCACGCGATCGAAAGCAAGGTTTTTCCATACTGCTCAAGACCCGTTTCAGCACGTCGAAATGCGCCGCGCTGCCCGACATGCCGATCAGCGAATCACCGATTCCGATGATTTTCTGTTGGGTATCGTCATCACTGCTGTAGCGAGTTTCACCGAAGGAGATCAACGAATCCGCCGCAATTGCGATCGAACGTCCCTTTCTCGCCACCACGATGGTCGTCATGGGTGTGCATCCAGTTGCCGGGGGCAGTTCTCGCCTGGACGATGGCTGCCCGCCACACTTCGAAAACCGACACATACGGGCCGGACGGGTCGTATCGGCAACGACCGCCGGTCCATACGCATGCCGGTGCGCCGCGTCAGAGCATGACCCGACGGAAATCCGCCAGCACCTGTGCCAGATAAGCGGCAAAGCGTGCAGCTGCCGCACCATCGATGACCCGGTGATCCCAGGACAACGACAGTGGCAGGATCAGCCGGGGCACGAAGACGCCCTTCTTCTCGTCCCAGATCGGACGCTGCGCCGAACGGCAGACGCCGAGGATCGACACCTCGGGGGCATTGATGATCGGCGTGAAATAGGTGCCACCGATACCACCCAGGCTGGAAATCGAGAAGGTGCCTCCCTGCATGTCGGACGGCGCCAGCTTGCCTTCGCGGGCCTTTTTGGCCATCTCGCTCATTTCGGCGGCAATCTCGATGACCCCCTTCTTGTCGGCATCCTTGACGACCGGCACCACCAGCCCATTGGGCGTATCGGCTGCAAAGCCGATATGGTAGTAGTTCTTGTAGACCAGCGTTTCGCCGTCGAGCGAGGCATTGAACTCGGGAAACTTCTTGAGCGCGGCCACCGATGCCTTGATCAGGAAGGCCAGCATCGTCAGCTTGACGCCGGACTTGGCGTTCTCGGCATTGAGCTTGACACGGAAGGCTTCCAGATCGGTGATGTCGGCATCTTCGTGGTTGGTGACGTGCGGAATCATCACCCAGTTGCGATGCAGATTGGCACCCGATATCTTCTTGATGCGCGACAGCGGCTTTCTCTCGACCGGGCCGAATTTCTCGAAATCGACCTTCGGCCAGGGGATCAACCCCAGCGCGGTACCATCGGCACCACTGGCGGACGCTGCCGGCGCTCCCGAAGCGCCATCGGCCAACAACCGCTTGACGTGCCCCTTGATGTCATCGAGGGTGATGCGTTCCTTGGGTCCCGTGCCCTTGACGGTGTTCAGATCCACCCCCAACTCTCGCGCAAACAGGCGCACCGAGGGTGAGGCATGCGGCAGCACCTCGATGACGCCGTCGCCGATTTCGGCCGGCACCGGCGGGGTGCGCACGACCGAACCCGGCGCAGGCTCCGCCGCTGCCACCGGTTGCGTGGCCGAAGCGCTGGCGGCCGGCTGTGCCCGTGGTGCAGGTGCACTGAGCTGCTCCGCCGGCGCCGGCGCTGCCTGTGCAGCAGGTGAAGGGACTGCCGCCGCGCCACCACCGGCCGAGGTTTCCATCTTGCCGAGCACGGAGCCCTTGGACACCTTGTCGCCCAGTTTGACCGTCAACGACACGATACGCCCCGCAGCCGAGCTGGGGATCTCCATCGATGCCTTGTCGGATTCAACCGTGATCAGGCTCTGTTCGGCGGCAATCTCGTCTCCGTTGTCGACGAGAATCTCAATGACTTCGACATCGGAGAAATCGCCGATGTCGGGTACGACAATATCAATCTGGCTCATGGCAACGTATCGTCTTCGACTCTGTTCGTTGTTCCCTGCCCGTAGAGATCCGCACCCGCCGTCGGCGGCGGATGCGATCGCATCACGGGCCTGTCAGGCAAAGGCCGGATCGGCCTTCTCGGGGTTGATCCCATAGCGCTGGATCGCCTCGGCCACCTTGGCCAGCGGTACGGTCCCCTCCTTGGCCAGGGCACGCAGCGCAGCCACCGCCACGAAGTGGCGATCGACCTCGAAATGCTCGCGCAGCTTGTAACGGAAGTCCGAACGGCCGAAACCGTCGGTTCCCAGCACCGTGTACTGTCGGCCTGCCGGAATGTACGGCCGGATCTGGTCGGCATAGAGCTTCATGTAGTCGGTCGAGGCGATCACCGGACCTTCATGTCGTTCGAGCAGCTGCGTCACATAGGGTACGCGCTGTTCCTCCGTCGGGTGCAGCAGGTTCCAGCGCTCGACCGCCATGCCGTCACGGCGCAGCTCGGTGAAGCTGGTGGCACTCCAGATGTCGGAAGCGACGCCCCAGTCCTGCTCCAGCAGTTTGGCGGCTTCGATCACTTCGCGCAGGATCACCCCCGAGCCGAGCAGCTGAACACGCGGCTGCTTCTTGCCTTTGCCTTGGTCGGCGGCAGAACCTTCCGACAGCAGGTACATGCCCTTGACGATGCCTTCCTCGTCGCCTTTCTTCAGACCGGGATGCGCGTAGTTCTCGTTCATTACCGTCAGGTAATAGAACACGTTTTCCTGCTTCTCGACCATCCGCACCAGGCCGTGCTGGATGATGACGGCCAGTTCATGTGCGAAGGTGGGATCGTAGGAAACGCAGTTGGGGATGGTCAGCGACATGATGTGACTGTGCCCGTCCTCGTGCTGCAGCCCCTCGCCGTTCAGCGTGGTACGGCCCGAGGTACCGCCCAGCAGGAAACCACGCGCCTGCATGTCCCCGGCGGCCCAGGCCAGATCGCCGATCCGCTGGAAGCCGAACATCGAGTAGAAGATGTAGAACGGCAGCATCACCAGGTTGTTGGTCGAGTACGAAGTGGCTGCGGCGATCCACGAGCAGAAGGCGCCGGCTTCGTTGATGCCCTCTTCCAGAATCTGGCCACTGGCATCTTCCTTGTAGTACATCACCTGATCCTTGTCGACCGGGGTGTACTTCTGGCCTTCGGGCGCATAGATGCCCAGCTGACGGAACATACCCTCCATGCCGAAAGTGCGCGCCTCGTCCGGCACGATCGGCACGACACGGCGACCTACGGTCTTGTCACGGATCAGCAGGGTCAGCATCCGTACAAAGGCTTGGGTAGTGGAAATCTCGCGGCCTTCGGCAGTTGGATCGAGCAGCGGCTGGAAGGCCGACAGGGCGGGCACCGTCAGTTGCTCGTCGGCATGCAGGCGACGGGCCGGCAGATACCCACCCAGCGCTTTGCGCCGCTCATGCATATACTGCATTTCGGGCGAATCTTCGGCCGGACGATAGAAGGGAACGTCAGCCAGCTGATCATCTGGGATCGGAATATTGAAACGATCGCGCATGCCACGGATGCTGTCGATGTCCAGTTTCTTCAGCTGGTGGGTCGGGTTCTTGCCTTCGCCGGCGTAGCCCATGCCATAGCCCTTGACCGTCTTGGTCAGGATCACGGTCGGCTGATGCTGGGTGCTGACGGCCGAATGGAAGGCGGCATATACCTTGTGCGGATCATGGCCACCGCGGTTCAGACGCCAAACGTCCTCGTCGGTCATGCGCGAGACCATCTCGAGCAGCTTGGGATGCTTGCCAAAGAAGTTCTTGCGCACGAAGGCGCCGTCATTGGCTTTGTAGGTCTGATACTCGCCATCGACGGTTTCCATCATGATGCGGCGCAGCGTGCCATCGGTGTCGCGCGCCAGCAGCTTGTCCCAGTACGAGCCCCAGATCAGCTTGATGACCTTCCAGCCGGCACCGCGGAAATCACCTTCCAGTTCCTGGATGATCTTGCCATTGCCACGTACCGGACCGTCGAGACGCTGCAGGTTGCAATTGATGATGAAGATCAGGTTGTCGAGCTTCTCCCGAGCAGCCAGACCCAGCGCACCGCGCGACTCCGGCTCGTCCATCTCGCCGTCGCCGCAGAACACCCAGACCTTGCGGTTGGCCGTGTCGGCCAGACCACGGGCCTGTAGGTACTTCAGAAAGCGTGCCTGGTAGATCGCCATCAGCGGACCCAGACCCATCGACACGGTCGGGAACTGCCAGAAACCCGGCATCAGTTTCGGGTGCGGATAGGACGGCAGCCCCTTGCCATCGACCTCCTGACGGAAATGGTCGAGCTGTTCTTCGGTCAGGCGGCCTTCCATGTAGGCACGGCCATAGATGCCTGGCGCCGTGTGTCCCTGAAAATAGATCAGATCGCCACCGTGGCCTTCGCTGGGCGCATGCCAGAAGTGGTTCATGCCGGTGCCGATCATCGTGGCCAGCGACGCGAAGGACGCGATATGGCCACCCAGACCACCGCCATCGGGCGGATCGATCTTGTTGGCGCGCACCACCACCGCCATCGCATTCCAGCGGATGAAACTGCGGATGCGCTCTTCGAAGGCGACATTACCGGGATGAGGCGCTTCGAGCCGTGCCGGGATGGTGTTCACATAGGCGGTGGTCGCCGAATAGGGCAGATCACTGCCGGCGCGGCGAGCCTCATCGAGCAACTGCTCCAGCAGGAAATGCGCGCGCTCCGGCCCCTCGCGCTCGATGACCGCATTCAATGCATCGATCCACTCACGTGTTTCGATGGGATCGGCGTCGGCCGACTCCGTTACATCGTTGGACAAATTCTCGGGGACTGCAGACATGCCAAAAACCTCCTCCTGGCGCAGTTTTTTACCGATTGCATTCTAAGTAGCATTGGGGGGAAAGCAAGATTATTTTTTTCGACGAACAAGATGGGTTCTCATATTATGAAATATGATCCGATGGTTTGGCTGCATCGACTGTGCTTGAGCTGAAAGAGGCCGCAGGACAGCAGGAAAAACCCCGACGATCCCGCGGTCTCTCCTTGTGCGCATCCGGCCACAATGGCTCTGCAGCCCGCAACCGCTCCGCCACTCCACGGTCTGTCTGCCGCCCATTCCGTCAGCCCGCATCCTCTGCGCCGCCCAACCAGCCCGTCTCGCCCATCGCCCGCCTCCCGTTCAACCACCCCGCCCGCTCGATCGTCCTGCAATGAAAGCTGCCGAAACCCGGGATGCCGCCAGTACCGATACCGCCTTCGATGATCAGAAACCACCACTGCCGGCACCGCGCAACGCCGAAGAAGCATCCGCCTGGCGCACCTGGCGCTTTCTGGGTATGGCCCATGTGGCGGGGCTGATGATCTTCATCGTCATGATGGCCGGCTTCCTCTGGTATGTCAGCACGATCGAACAGCAGGAGCGACGCAGCGCCCTCACCCGGGATGCCGACTGGGCGCAACAGACCCTGAAGCTGTCGCTGCGCGAATTGCAGGACAATCTGTCACGCCTTGCACCATTGTGGCTGGCCAGCCAGACCCTGCCGGCCTTGATCGACGGCAGTGCCCAGAGCCCTGATCGCTTCATGGAGGGGTCGCCGCCGGTACTCTATCTGGCCCTGAGCCGCCCCGACGGCAAGCTGTCCTCGGTCTATCCGGGCGCCGGCGTGCTGGTAAGCCATACGCTCGAAGCCGGCGACATCACACAAGCCGGCAGTGCCACGCTGTTGCCGGGTTTCGAACGCTCCCGACCTGATTCGGCCCGCCAAAGCGCGTTCCAGAGCAGCCGCCAGTCCTGGCAGCCGAGTTTCTCCCGCCCCCTGCTGATTCCAGGTGGCGAAGTGGTGACCGAACTCTACCTGCCCATCATACAGGGCCGGCGCCTGACCGGCATTCTGATCGCCGGCATCGGGCTCGACCGATTGCTGCAGACTGCCGTGCCCGCCAATGTGAGCGCCAAATACCGCTTCAGCATCATCGACGCCCACGACAACACCCTGGTGAGCACCACCTCGAACCGGCGTATCGATCCGCGCGCCAGCCATCTCTTGCCCCTGCGCCCGCCCGGCAGCGGTCTGCAGCTGCGTGCGGCGCCCTATATGGACGATGCGCCGGGACTGGCCGAGCGGCTGACCCAGCTTGGACTGTTCACACTGTCGCTGACATCGATCCTGTCGCTGATCCTGCTCTGGCGCAGCGCCCACGACCGCTTTCATATCGAGGCCGAGCGGGATCGGCTGTTTCTGCTGTCGCAGGACGTGTTCTGCGTGATGCGCCCGGATGGCACACTGGTGCGTGGCAATCCGGCCTTCGTCGATTATTTCGGCAACGATACGGCCGACACCCGCTTCTGGGAGCACGTGCATCCGGACGACCGTGCCGACACCATCCAGACGCTCGCCTCCACCGATGAACGCATCGGTCCACTCGAATGCCGGGTCCGCTATCGCAACGCCTGGCGCTGGCTCAGCTGGTCGATCAGCGTCGATCGGCGTTCTCCCGAATCTCTGCGCTATGCAGTCGCCCACGACATCACCAGCCGCAAGCACATCGAACACGCACTGACCACCGAAACCACCTTCCGACGGGCCATGGAGGACTCGATCAGCACCGGCATGCGGGTCATCGATCAGGATGGCAGGATCACCTATGTGAACCGTGCCTTCTGCAAACTGCTCGGCTTCGAAGCCGAAGAGCTGATCGGCCAGCTACCGCCCTATCCTTACTGGATACCCGAGGAATACGAGCTCTCGCTGACCTATATCAATCTGATCATTTCGGGGCGTGCACCCCATTCGGGTATTCAGACCCGCGTAAGGCACAAGGATGGTCGGATCATCGATGTCCGGATCTACGTCTCACCGCTGATCGACGATCAGGGACAGCAGGCCGGCTGGATGGCCTCGGTCACGGACATCACCGAACCCAACCGGATCCGCGCCGAATTGAGCGCCGCCCAGGAACGTTTCAACACCGTGCTCAACGAACTGGGCTCGGCGGTCTCGGTGGCCTCGATCGACCCTCAGCCCGAAGGCGATCGCCCATGGCGCGCAAATGCCGCTTGCTCCACCATGCCCAGCGCCCCGGCCCCGACGGCAGCAACCGGCACCCTGTATCAGGCCGTCGACACGGCGTTTCGAGTCTCTCCAGCGATCCAGACGCCGGCCACCATGGCCGACGCCGCCATCACGCCGGGTGATTCCGGACCACCAGCGATACATGATGACGCCGTTCTCGATCCGCCCCCCGAAGCCAAACCTGCACTGCTGTTCTGCAACCGGCAGTATCGTGCCTTGTTCGGCGAACACATCGAGGGTCATCTGGCGTTGCTCAAGGGATGGCCGTCCGAAGATCACTGGGTCGGCGAAGAGGTGCACGTTCCTGCAATCGACCGCTGGTTCGAGGTACGCGTCCAGTTGATCCGCTGGGTGGACGGCAAGACGGCGCAGCTGGTCGTGGCCACCGACATCACCGCGCTACGCCCGATCTGGGAGCAGCAGAAGCAGCAACAGGAGCAACTGCAGCAGACCTCACGCCTGGTGACGATGGGCGAAATGGCCTCATCGATCGCCCACGAGCTGAATCAGCCACTGACCGCCATCAGCAACTACAGCCAAGGGCTGGCCAAGCGCCTGCGTCAACCCACCGGCATCGAGCCC
Source organism: Lautropia sp. (assembly GCA_030530775.1). Lineage (GTDB taxonomy): Bacteria > Pseudomonadota > Gammaproteobacteria > Burkholderiales > Burkholderiaceae_E > Lautropia. Next base: position 102,544 of record JAUMUG010000008.1, read on the forward strand.
GAGGTGTTTTCCGAGACGCTCGACAAGATCGCCCGTCAGGCCCAGCGTGCCGCGGCGGTCATCCGCCGGGTGCGGGACTTCGTCAAGCGCAATGTCTCCGAGCAGCAGGCGGTCACGGTGGACAGCATTCTGACCGAAGCACTGGGTCTGGCGGAGATCGCCGCCAAACGCTATGGAGCGGCGATTTCGATCGACGTGCAGCCGAATCTGCCGTTACTGCTGGCCGACCGGATTCTGATCGAACAGGTGCTGCTGAATCTATTGAAGAACGCCATCGACGCCATGCGCGGCCACCCGCATCCGGCCCTGACCCTCGAGGTCTCGGCCAACCAGGGACAGGTCGAATTCTCGGTGGCCGACCAGGGCCCCGGGCTGGCCGAAGAGATGCAGACCAGGGTATTCGAGCCTTTCTTCACGACCAAGCCCGAAGGCATGGGCATGGGCCTGAACATATGCCGTTCGATCATAGAATCGCATGCCGGCCGGCTGTGGGTGGAGCCCAACCAGCCGCATGGTTGCATTTTCCGTTTCACTTTGCCGGAATACGTGCCCGATTCGTCGATAATAGTCGGGGGCACACCCGCATGGACATCCGAATCCCAGGAGACCGACGATAGCCCGAACACCTGAGTTGGCACCACCCCTGCAGAACCGGCCGTTGCCCCGACATCGTCTGGAACCCCGGACCCGGACTTCGGCACCAGGCCCCGGAAACCGTCTTTGACTCCGGAACCCCCGAGACTTTGGAAACGCCGACCGTGGAGGCCTGGACTCGAAATCCCGAACTCGGACCCCGGGCCTCGGAAAGCAGGCGGGCAAACGGGCCCCCGTGATCTCCTCTATTCTATTTATTCGATATTTTCCCCTGTCTCATGATGATGCCGAATTCCCCTTCTTCCACTGCACCGCAACCCGCACCCGAAAAGTACGTCTATGTCGTCGACGACGACGAAGCGGTGCGTGACTCGCTGCGCTGGCTGCTGGAAGGCAGCGGCTTCAATGTGCGCACCTTCAGCAGTGCCGAGTCCTTTCTGCGTGCCTACGCACCCGGGCATTTCGCCTGTCTCGTACTCGACGTCCGGATGGGGGGCATGAGCGGCATCGAGCTGCATGACGAGCTGCTGCGACAGAATCACGACCTGCCGCTGATCTTCATGACCGGTCACGGCGATGTCCAGATGGCGGTTGCCCGGATGAAGTTGGGTGCGGTGGATTTCCTGGAAAAACCCTTCGACGACCAGCTGCTGATCGATACCGTCAACCATGCGTTCAAGCAGCTGGAAGAACGGCAGTCGGACACACAGAAACGCGAGCAGTATCAGACCCTGCTGGCGCGGTTGACGCCACGCGAGCAGCAGGTGCTGGAGCTGATCGCAGCGGGTCGGCTGAACAAGCAGATCGCGGGCGACCTCTCGATCAGCATCAAGACGGTGGAAGCGCACCGCGCCAACATCATGGACAAATTCGAGGTACGGACGATGGCCGATCTGATGCGTCGCTTCCTGAGCGGCAGGAACGGCTGAAGCCCTCGAATGCCGGCTAGCCCGGGCGCGTACCCACCCACAGCGCACCCAGGCACAGTACGCCGGCATGCAGCATCCACCAGGGCGCCGGCAACATCAGCATACCTGCCACGGCGCTGATCAGCAAAAAAACGACCGCCATCAGGCGGGCACGACGTGGAATCTCTCGACGCTCGCGCCAGGCCAGAATCATCGGGCCGGCCTCGGGGTGATTCAACAATCTGGCTTCCCAGGCAGGATTGGCTTTGGCGAAGCACCAGGCCGCCAACAGCAGAAAAGGGGTCGTGGGAAGGCCCGGCAGAAAGACGCCGAGCACGCCCAGCAGCACGGACAACAGGCCGACGCCCTGCAGGAACCAACGCCAAGTGTGCTTCATTGCCTCATCAGCCCGGCCTGTTTCACTGGCCCGACCCGTATCATCGACCCGGCCAGAAAAAAAGCCGACCCCTTGCAGGATCGGCTTTCTGGAATGGGTGGCGCGCCCGGCAGGATTCGAACCCACGACCCCTTGGTTCGTAGCCAAGTACTCTATCCAACTGAGCTACGGGCGCAGCGCGGAAAGGATAATAACACGGGTTCCCGAAAAAGGAAGGTGCTGGAGCGCTTTTTGTCAAAAAGCTTTCAAAACCCAGCCAAAGCCACGATATTTTGCACTTTCACCCGCTGACTGCACGATCATCGGACCGAGGCACTTGCAGGAATCGAAGGATTTTCCGGAGGAGCCAGACCAAGCCGGACCGGACGCTTCGGACCTGGACCGCCACCATCGCAAAAAAGAAGGCAAAACGCCGACCTGCGTCGACCTGACCGTCGACCTGACCACAGCAGTCAGCAGTGTCCTAGGCCGGCAGTCTGCCCGGCCCGGTAGTCCGGCGCAATGCTGGGGTAATTACCCGCTGCCGACGATCCTGCGACGCCCCGGGCCTCCGACATCCGTCCCGCCATGCTCACCGCAGCGGCTTCCGGAACACGAAACCCGGCTGCGGCTTTTCTGCCAACAGGCAGGTGCGTGAACCCTACCCACACACGGTCTACGCATGCCTGTATCCAGCGGCTGCGGTAGACTTCTGACAGCGCGGGCCTGCTTCGTTTTCCGATGTATCGGTCCGCATGGTGAACGGTTCCATCCGGATGGGCAAGCCCTCCTGCCCCGGCTGCGAACCCTGCCCGACATTGCATACAGCAAGGAAATCCCTGAACGAGTCCCCCGGCCTTGGCCCCCGCTATGCGAAAGCTGCATCGGCGACCTTCGCGGTCCGTCGTCCATTGGCACCCCCATGGACGACGATCGACCCCAGCAAGCGAATCCACGGCCCCGCGCAGCAGGACGGGTGCCGCGAGGACTTTTTCAGAGACGCCCGAGAAACATCTCGAAGGAAACTGGTTTGAATCTGAACTGGAATGATCGCCCGCTGATCACGACATCGACCCGCGGTGTTTTTACTGAAGCCGTCTCATCGTTCACCAATGATGGCACTCTGGATCTCGATGGTATCCGTGCACAGATGGACTTTTTCGTGGCCTGCGGTGCCAGCGGCGTGCTGCTGCTGGCCTCCCACGCCGAAGCCGACAAGCTGACGAATGATGAACGCCTGTCCGTCGTTCGTGCCAGTATCCGTCATCTCAACGGCCGTATCCCCGCCATCGTCGACATCACCGAGCCCGGTATCGACAACCTGGCCCTGCTGGGCCGCCGGGTGATGGATGCCGGTGCCGCCGGTGTCCGGATCAGCCCCGACCCCACCCTGAAGACCGACGAAGACATCTACGCCTATTTCGAGCGCCTCAGCGAGCGGCTGGGCGAAATCCCCTGGATCCTGCACGACCGGCCGCGGCGGACCCGTGTGCACATTGCCGCGTACCTGCTGATCCGCATGCTGCAGGACTTTGAAAAGATGAGTGGCATCTGCCAGGGCCTCGGCTCGGGCCTGGACAAGACCGTTGCGCTGCGCGAAGCGGAAACCAAGGGCATCCGGCGGGTTGCGCTGTTCGAAGGCAATCAGGGGCTGCATTTCCCACAGGCGCTCGACCGCACCGTCGATGGCGCCTTCAGTGCGTTTGCCTACCCCGAAGCGCTGATCAAACTGCAGGAGCTGCACGAAGCCGGCAAACGGGACGACGCCGAGGATGTGTTCGACGCCTATCTGCCACTGATGCGTCACCAGCAGCAACCCACGCTCGGCCCGGCCGTGCTCAAGCACCTGCTGAAGCTGCGCGGCGTGATCCGTCACGACCGTCTGCGCGAACCGGCCCGCAAGCTGCAAAGCGTCGAAGAGCAGGACATCGAGCGTCTGGTGCGCCGGATGGAGCGGCGCACCCGCCAGCTTGGCATCGGTCTGCCGATCAGCTGGTCACAGCAGCGCTGATCCCACCCATCTCCCATGACAGAAGTGGCGGCCGGCATGGCCGCCCGCGCTTCGATGCCGTCGGCCAGCTTGCATAGGCGAAAGCTTGGCATGGGCCGAACGGTCGCCTTCGACCCACCGATGGCCAGAAGACGGATACCCGGCCATCGGCACGGACACCACGACAGCCGCTACGCGCCTTCTGTCGTCCGCACCACTACGGACCGCCATCCCTGACATCCGGAGCCTTCCCGACACCGGGTGCATCTTCGGCGGTCGGTTCTTCCTGCTTCGGACGCTCGCCCGCCTTGGCGCGATCGAAGGCCCCCGGTTTCTGCAGCACACGCACATGCCGTGTGGCACCATTGGGCCCCGGGAAATCCTGGAACAGAGCTTCGATCAGCAACGGCACTGCATTGTTCAGACTGATGTCCTCGGAGTGCGTACTGGCGGTTCCCTCGTACAGCCGCGACAGCCCTCCCTTGCGGGGCTGGACATAGGCCATCGTCAATTTGATTTCGTGCCGATAGACCGTGCGCAGATAGGTGTCGTAGCCGATCAATTCGTAGCCATACATCGGCACCGAATCCCAGACGGTGACGGCCCGGCCATCGGCGTCGACGCGATCGCGGCGTACCAGACGGCTGCCCCGATAGACGTAGCCATATTGCGGCTGGGTGTAGCGCATCGGGCTGCCACCATCGGTCGAATAGTCGAACGTGACCTCGATCTCGTTGCGTGGGCTGCCGGTTTCGAGCATCCCCTGGGCCAACAGTTCCTTGCGCAGCATGGCGGCATAGGTCTGAAACTGCAGGCTGTCCTGTTGCGCCGGATTGGGCACGAACCGGAAGCTCTGCCCTTTCAGCGACTGCCCGGGCTGATGATAGGCCGTGACCTCGGCGCCAAAATAGGTGGCGCAGCCGCTCAACGACAGCGTCACCACGGCCGCGGCAACCACCCCCGCCCACCGATTGCCAACAGCAAACAAAGATGATTTCACCACCTCGATCCTCGTGTAAGACCTTCGATCCTGGAAAACCGTGCAAAACGCAAAGCACGACGACCATGGCACGGGCACATGGCCCAACCGTCGACAGGACGCAGGCAAAGCACCCCGTCGTGCCGATACCGTCACGTCACGGCGATCACGACGACACCTCCGTATACGTGCTCGATTCGGCAACTGCGGCCTCTCGGATCCGAGCCGACGAAAAAACGGCTTCGAGAGAGACTTCGACTTCGGCTGGAGGCGCCTCAGCGGTCCGCCATGATGGAAATCATACCCGCCGATCGACGATCCAGAACCGGATTCACCCGCGACTGCAGCCAAACCCCGTCAATGCGCCCGACACATTCGGCGCCTTCGGCGCCGCCCCATCCATCAGAACGCCCTCGGGCCGGCGCACGTTGACGGTGTCGGAATCCGTGGTCATGGCCACACTTCTGGTAGGCTTGGCAGCAAAAACGACGGTGAAACGACCTGCACCATCGGGCATCAGCAGTCTCCCTGCCACCGTCGCCCCCTCATCCAGCCTCGCTTGCCGTCCATGAGTACGACCGACACCGCCGCTGCAGCCACTCCCTCCGCTTCTTCTTCCATTGCATCCTTCCCTTCCCCCGTTGCACACGGTTCCGCTGCCACCGTGCCCGCCTGGCCTGCCATCGAAGTCCGTCAATTCCATTCCCTGCGGCCTGGCCCCAGGCTGCTGATCATGGGTGGAGTGCACGGCAACGAAACCGCCGGCCCGAACGCCATCCGGCAGATACTGGCCGAATTCGACGCCGGCCTACGCCGGCTCGAGCGGGGTGTACTCACCTTCGTACCGGTGGCCAACCCGGTGGCCTGGGCGCTGAATCGCCGTGAAGGCGACCGCAATCTGAACAGGGACTTCCGCCCTGCCATTTCGCCCGAAACGGTCGAAGACCGGATCGCAGGCAGACTGGCACCGATTCTGGCCCAGCACGACGTGCTGGTCGATCTGCACACTTTCTCGGCTCCCGGCGAAGCCTTTGTATTCTTTGGCCCAGCCAACAATCAGGACGAACTGGAACCCTTTGCCCGCGCCGAGGAAGAGGAACGTCTTGCCCAGGCGATCGGCCCACGCCGGCTGGTCCATGGCTGGCTGTCGGCCTATGCCAAGGGGGTACGCCGTCGCCATGACGGCAGCATCGCCTATGGCGTAGGCACCACCGAGTACATGCGTGCCCATGGCGGTTATGCCGTCACGGTCGAATGTGGCCAGCACCTGGACCCGAACGCGCCGGCCGTGGCCCGCACCGCCATCGACAACGCACTGGCACTGCTGCAGATGGGCGGGTTACCGATTGACCCGATCACCGCCGCCAGCACTGCCCATACCGGCGGCAGCGGCGGTACCGTCGAGACGGCACAGGACACGATCGTTCGGAGCGGGAGCAAGGACGGACGACCGGATGCGATGGCCGACACGCAGACCATGCATGCACATACCATCTCCGGCGATGGCCGGCAGACCCGCACGGTCACGGACGGTGTTCGGACGCTGGAGCTGATCGAACTCTTCGACGTGTTCGATCGACACGATACCGAAGACCAGTTCGTCAAAACCTGGCGATCCTTCGACCGGGTAGCCGCCGGTGAGGTCATTGCCCGACGTGCCGACGGCTCGACGCTGACCGCCCCCGAGGACGGCTATGTGGTCTTTCCGAATCCCGGCACCCCACCGGGCAAGGAGTGGTTCTATTTCGCCCGTCCCGGCCGGCGCCAACTGGAGGGGCGGGACTCCCGCTGAGCATCCACGCACGGCACTCGAGCGACCAGACCGACATCCGGGCGGCCGAACGATCGGGCCCGTGTGTGTTCACGGTGACGAGCCGATCCCGGGGCAGCGCATTGGTTAGTGTCGACATACCGTGTCGATACGCCCCCACGATGAGCTGTCGACGCTCTGCATCAGGTCCGCATCTCGTCGACCATACCGCTCACCGGTCCGTGCACGCGATGACCGGACGCGCCTCGGATACTTGATTTGGAGGAAATATCCTCGGGATCGGATCAAGCGGGGTACGGTATTACCAACCCCCGCAGGATTCCCATTCACTTCCACAGCCCGAAGCTGCCGTCGGGGTCTGCGATATGCGCCACCTCGGCCTCGGTGATCGGCCGGATATCGGCGCCGGTCACCCGGTTCAGCTCCTCGACGATGGCCGCGGCCCAAAGTCCGTTCCAGACCGTACCGGCGTGGCCGTCGGCCAGCACGGCGTTGTAGGGTTCATCGCCCTGGGTCACTCTCACCTTGCGCTTGCCCCCCAGATCGACCTGACGGTAATCGGGTTTGCCCTCCGCATTGCGGCCACCGAAATGGTGCGAGAAAAACGCCCGGTCATCAAAGAAGCTGACCCCATCGACCGTCCTGGCCAAATTGCGCAAGCGGTCGTCGTAGACCTCGAGCACCGCATCGATGTTGGCCAGCTCCGCGGGCCGCTGCCATTTCTGATGAAACGGCGGCCAGTCGACGTTGTTCAGAATCCCCACCAGCACGATCCTGAGGCTCGGATACTGCGCCTTCAGCATCGTCACCGCCTGCGAAACATGATCGGCACAATCGTTGACCCTGCTCAGATTGGCAGCGTCCGGCCCCTGTTCGGCAAACTGCGCCAGATCCGCCTCTTTGCCCAGGCTGTTGATGCCAATGCGGATCAACACTACCGAAGGTATGGTTTTCCAATCCTGTGCATTCGTCTTCATTTCCGCCAGCAACGCCGGCACCTGACCCGAGGTCGGGTCGAGCAGTGCCGAGCAGGGTGCACCCGACATGGCGAAGTTGTAACGGAAGTCTTCCTTGCGCTGGCGCACCAGCGAGCCGAGCAGGTGTCGGCGCAAATAACCGGAAACGCGTGAAGCGCCGATCTCGCCGAAGGGCCCCTGGTCGATGTCACGGGGCCGCAGCTGAGCAAGGATTTCAGTCCATTGCCAGGTGCTGGCCTGATGCAGCCCACCTCGGGCCTCTTCGGTGCCCGCCTTCAGGGCAATGTGATCGTGAAAGGCATGACTGTCCGAATCCCCCAGTACGGCCAGACGTACCTTGGGCTCGACCGGTTCCGAACCATGGAAAGAGGAAGCATTGCTCTCGGCCGCCAGCGCGGGCGCAGCCGGCATTGCGCAGAGCACTAACAGAGATCCGCCCAGAATTTGTATCAAATGTTTAGAAGCACTGCACACGAGACTCACGCTAGTATTCCTCGAATTGAAGTGGCCGGTGACTTTTGACACCACTGGCACCCGTCCGCAAAACCGATCATTCGTTTCCCGCTTCATAGGTCGCCCCGGATGCCTTACCCTGGGGGGAGACGGTGAGATGCGACACACTGGGCATGTCGTGCCGATCGTCCACCACCAGGTAGGCGAGTTCCGTCCAACGGCCGGGCCCATCCTTTTGATGACTTTCGGTTCTCAGCAGCGTGAGCACAATCTCGATCCAGCTTCCCCCCAAACTCGCCACAGTCCTTGAACAGCGTCGCCAACAGCCGGAAAGCCCACTGCTGCCCTGGGTGGCTGCCTGGCTGCTGGCCGATCACAGGGTGAACGGGAACACCCTGCCCAGCGACGTACAGGACAGCCAGCAGCTGCTGAGCCATGCCGCCGGCCTGCTGACCGGACCGGACGGCACACCGAGTCGGACCGAGCGCATCGAACTGGCCGGCAACGAAGGCTTGGCCGTGCTGAGCTTCGACCCGGGCCTCGCTCCGATCGCCGACGGCCCCGGCCCGGCTGCACGGCCGTTCCGAGCCCCGTCGACATCGACCAATGGCGATCATGCCACCCCGACCGGTGAAGAGTTATCGACGACGCGTAACAATGCCGACATTTGCCTGCAGCTCTATGGCAAAGACGTAACGATTTCCTCTCCCAACGGTCGTTACGACACCACCGCGCTGCATGGCTGGCGACGCTTTCTGCGCCATCTGCTGATCGAGCTGCTGTTACATCGCAACCGCCCGATCGGGCAGATTCCGAATCTGGGCAGCAGCATCCAGCCGCTCATTCTGAACACCTGGTCGGGTTGTGCCGACGGTAACAGCCGCCTGCCACGGAGCACGGTGGTCGAACGCTTCGACCTGCAGTGCAAACGCAACCCGCAGGCCGTTGCCGTACAGATGCCCGGCAGATCGACACCGAGCTGGCGCTACCATGAACTGCGCAGTCTGTCGCTGCAATATGCCGCCTGGCTGCAGGGCCAGGACGTGCGCTCGGGCGACAGGGTGGCGATGCTGCTGTCTCGCCGTCCCGAAAGCATCGCCCTGCTGCTGGCCATTCTGCGGCTGGGCGCCATTTATGTGCCGGTCGATCCCGCCAGCCCAGAGAAACGGCTGGAGTTGATGTTGCGTGACTGCGGGCCACGTCTGTTGCTGATCGAAAAGCAGACCGTCGCCCGGCACCGTTCGATCGCCGAGCGTCTCGGAGTCCACATCGTCGACATCGACCGGGATGGCCCCGAAACCAATCCTCGCCCGGCCGCCAACGGCAATGCCGCCGATCGCGTGCCAGAACTCTCCGAGACCGTTTCCGAAGCGACTCTGATCCGCTCCAGACCGAGTGCAGAGCAGGCGGCCTACGTGATGTACACTTCCGGCTCGACCGGCACCCCCAAGGGCGTGATCGTGCCTCATCGCGGCATCGTCCGGCTGGTCCATCGCCAGTATTTCGCGCCTCTGGGCCCCAAGGTGGTGATGCTGCATGCCGCACCATTGGCTTTCGATGCGTCGACCCTGGAAATCTGGGGGCCGTTGCTCAACGGCGGCACCTGTGTCATTCACCCCGAGGCCATCCCATCCGGAACCGGCCTCGCCCAGACCATCCGCAGTGCCCACGTCAATACCGCCTGGTTGACGGCTGCGCTGTTCAACCGTCTGATCGACGATGACCCCAAATGTCTGCAAGGGCTGCGCACGCTGATGACCGGGGGCGAAGCCCTGTCACCCAACCACGTCCGCCGGGCACTGCGGGCACTGCCGGCTCTGCATCTGGTCAACGGTTACGGCCCGACCGAATGCACCACCTTCGCCGTCACCGGTCCAGTGTCCGAGAACGATCTGAACACACATCGCAGCGTGCCGCTGGGCCGGCCGATCAACTGGACCTACGTGCGGGTGCTGAGCCCGCAGGGCCAGCCGACCCCTCCGGGATTGCCTGGCGAGCTGTTCATCGGCGGCCCGGGCCTGTCACTGGGTTATCTGAACCAGCCCGAGCTGAGCGCTCAGCGCTTCGTGCCCGATCCCTTCGGCGATGACGGCAGCGAGCTGCTCTACCGCAGCGGCGACCAAGTGCGCTGGCTGGACGACGGCCGCCTGGAATACCTCGGCCGCCTCGACAGCCAGCTGAAAATCCGTGGCTTCCGGATCGAACCCGGCGAAATCGAAACCATCCTGGCCACCCACCCGGCGGTGCGCAGTGCCGCCATCACCGATGAATGCCCGGCCAACGGCGAACGCCGGCTGGTGGCCTGGCTGGTGGCGGCAGACACCCGCCCCCCCCGCCCCGAGGACGAATCGCTGCGGGCACACTGCCGTGATCAGCTGCCCAACTACATGATACCGGCGCGCTTCGTCTGGGTACCGCATCTGCCGGTCACCCTCAATGGCAAGCTCGATCGGCGTGCCTTGCAAGCGATGGAAAGCACCGCCGTTACAACGGACACCGTGCTTACAGACACTCACGTAACAGCCGCCGCAACCGAAGTTTCTTTTTTGGGGCAGGATATACAATCCGACACAGGCAAAAGCGCCACAATGCCGCCTCCGGCGCTACAGTCTGCCGTCATCGACATCCTGAAGTCCGTCCTGTCGATCGACCGCCTCGGCCTACATGACAACTTCTTCGAGGTCGGGGGCTCCTCGCTGTTGGCCGCACGCGCACTCGAAGCGCTGCAGCAGCGCTTCGGACAAGTGATCGGCATCGAGGATTTCTTCGGCAACCCGACGGCGGCTGCATTTGCCGAACGGATCGCCCTGCACGATGTCGACGCCACAGTGGAAACTGCCCCGACCACCAATGGCGGGGCCGCTGCGGGAGAAGCGCTCCGCGACGGTCTGCCGGAGCTGGCGCCGGTCCACACCGTCTCCTCGACATCGGCTTCCATCCCGACGCCGGATGTCCTCTCGCCCGCCCCCTTCGCTTCGAGTGCCGGTACCAACGACGGTGATCCGCCGAACGCCACGACAGGAAGGGCCGCACCGAATGCTCCGAGTCCGGGCGCCCGTTCCCCCTCCACCGCCATCGGCGACGACGAGCATGCCATTGCCATCATCGGCATGGCCGGGCGCTTTCCGGGTGCAGCCGATATCGAGCAGCTCTGGCAGAACCTGATCGATGGCGTCGATGGTATCCGCCACTTCAAGCCCGAAGAACTCGATCCTTCGCTGCCGGCCAACCTGATCGGTGATCCCAGTTATGTGCCGGCGCGCGGCGTCATCGACGACGTCGCCCGATTCGATGCGGCCTTCTTCGGCATCAGCCCGCGTGAAGCCGAGCTGATGGACCCGCAGCAGCGCATCTTTCTGGAACTGGCCTGGCAGTGCCTGGAAAATGCCGGCCATTCACCACGCGACGGCGACCGCAGCATCGGTGTATTCGCCGGCATGTACAACGCCACCTATTTCCAGCGCAATCTGCGCCATCACCCGGACAAGATCGCCGGACTCGGCGAGTTTCAGGTGATGCTGGACAACGAGAAGGACTATATCGCCACCCGCACGGCCAACCGCCTGAATCTGCAGGGGCCGGCGGTCTCGGTGCACACCGCATGCTCGACTTCGCTGGTTGCCATCGTCCAGGCCGTGCTGAGCCTGCGCGCCGGCCAGTGCCGCATGGCATTGGCCGGTGGTTCGGCCGTCACCTGCCCAGTCAACAGCGGCTATCTATATGAAGCCGGCTCGATGCTCTCGCCCGACGGCCGCACCCGAAGCTTCGACGCCGATGCCCAGGGAACCGTGTTCTCCGATGGTGCCGCCGTGGTGCTTCTCAAGCGCCTCGGCGATGCCCGTCGCGACGGCGACACCATCCATGCCGTGATCCGCGGCGTGGGATTGAACAACGATGGTGGCAACAAGGCCAGCTTCACGGCGCCCAGCGTCGATGGGCAGCAGGCCGTGATCAGTGCTGCACTTCGTGACGCCGGCCTGCCGGCACGCAGCATCCAGTATGTCGAGGCACATGGCACCGCCACTCCGATGGGCGATCCCATCGAAGTGGCGGCGCTGACCCGTGCCTGGCGTGAACAGACAACCGACACCGGCTTCGCCCTGCTCGGTTCGCTCAAGAGTCACATCGGTCATACAGTCATCGCCGCAGGCGCCTCCAGCACCATCAAGGTCGCCATGGCCTTGAAGCACCAGCTGATTCCCGGCACGCTGCATTATCGCTCGCCCAACCCGGCGCTGAATCTGGCACGGACGCCCTTCAAGGTCACCGCCGAACACACACCCTGGCCGCGAGTGCCGGGCCAGCCGCGTCGTGCCGCCATCAGTGCCTTCGGCGTCGGGGGCACCAATGCCCACGTCATCGTCGAAGAGCCCCCGCCCGACACACGGACCATGGCCGGGCCCGAGCCAAGCGACCCTGCCACCCCATGGCTGCTGCCCCTGAGCGCCCGCACCGACAGTGCACTGGCCACCCAGCGTCGACAGCTGGCAGCCCATCTGTCCGCAACCGGCGGCCCGTCCCTGAGCGACGTGGCGTTTACCCTGATCCATGGCCGCACGGCGATGAGCGAGCGCCAATGCGTCGTGGCCTCCAGCCTCACCGACGCCGTCGAAGCCCTGTCGGCCGGACATTCGCCGGATCGGCTGCAGGCGCACGCCGGCGGCATCAAGCAATGGGTTTGGCTGTTCCCCGGTCAGGGCGCACAGTACGCCGGCATGGGCCGGTCGCTGTACCGGCAGGATCCGGTATTCGCGGAAGCTTTCGATCATGCCCTGCTGGCCATTGCTTCGCTGACCGATGATCAGGCGGCAGACTATATTCGATCGATGGGCATCGACGTGGTCGATGCCGCACGAACCAGCGCCATATCCCGCAGCGCGGCCGATGCCCCGCCCGGCCCGAATGCAGACGATGCAGGAGACATAGCACCCGCATCGGCCGATGCACACCCGGTGGATGCCGTGGATACGGTGGACTCGGTCGACACCCTGATCGGTGCCGGCCGCGGTGACGATGATGAACACCGCCGGAACGCGGAACTGCAGCAGCGTGCCGATGAACTGCGCGACCGGATCTTCGATGGTGATGACAGCCAGCTTGCCCAGACCGGGCTGACCCAGCCGGCACTGTTCGCCTTGGAGTACGCGCTGGCCCGTTACTGGCAACATCGGGGCTTGGCGCCCCAGGTGCTGATCGGTCACAGTCTCGGTGAGTTTGCCGCCGCAGTCATCGCGGGCGTCATGAGCCTGCGCGATGCCGGCCGGCTGGTGGCATTACGGGGCCGGCTGATCCAGGCGCTGCCCGCCGGCGCCATGCTGGCCGTGCGTCTGCCTGCCGAGCAGATACGGCCCCGACTGCCCGAAGGCGTATCGATCGCCACCATCAATGCCCCGGATGCCTGCGTGGTGGCCGGCCCCTTTGCACCGATCGACCGCCTGGCCGAACAGCTGCAGGCCGACGACGTCGCCCACCAGAAGCTCAACACCTCACACGCCTTCCATTCGGTCATGATGGACCCGGCGGTCGCGCCGTTCCGGCGCGCCGTGGCCGACGTGTCACTGCAGGCCCCCGCCATCCCGATCATTTCGGGACGGACCGGCAGACCCATCGATGCGGCACAGATCACCGATCCGGCCTATTGGGCCGAGCAGATCCGCGACACCGTCCGCTTTGCCGATGCCGCCCGGTCCGCACTGGCCACCGACGGCAGCGCCTTCCTCGAACTGGGCCCGGGTCAGGTGCTGACCAAGCTGCTCAAGCGCGCCGCCGGCAAGAGCATCTGCGTGCCCTCCTTCGATCAGCAGCCGGAAGAGGAACTGCGTGCCATCGCACGGGCCCGTGCCCTGCTGTGGTGCGTCGACGCCCTGACGCTGACCGATACCGTGCCGACCAAGGGGCGCCGTATTGCGCTACCCACCTATCCCTTCGAGGGCAGGACGTTCTGGCTGGCCGCGCCACCGGCCTCGGCGGCAGCGGGCGGCTCGGTTCCCCCGCTGGCCACCGCCATGATCGGCGCTGCCCCTCCGGCGGGCACTCCGGTTCCCGTACCGCCACGGCCGCAGACCATGGCTCAGGCTCGAAGTATGATGGCCTTTGCGCAAGCCGGCGCCAACCCCGCTGCCCCATCCACGACCACCGGCGCGGCAGCTCTGCAGGTTCCGCAGACCGCCGCCACGCCAGCACCTCAACCTCTTTCCGTCCCTTCTCCGTCTACGCCCGACATGAGCAACACCAACCGACAAGCCGGTCTCCACAACGAACTGGCCCAGACAATCGATGAAGTCTGCGGCATCGAAATTTCCGAAGGCGACCGTGAACGTCCCTTTGTCGAGCTGGGACTGGATTCCCTGCTGCTGACCCAGCTCGCCCTGCAGATCAAGCGACATTTCAATGCGCCAGTCACGTTCAGACAGTTGATGACCGATCTGCAGAGCCCGGGCGATGTCGTCCGTTATCTGGACGAAACCCTGCCGGCCGACGCCCCGGTCGGCGGCGCCGTCCCGGCCGCGCAGAACAACGATGCCTCCGCACAGCAAGCCGCTGCCGGACAACCGCAGAGCACCGTGTCGACGGCACTTCAAGCACAGATGCCGCAGATGGCACCGACGACGATGCCGGCCTTTGCCGCTCCCGCCCTGCCGGTGGCCGCCTCCGACGGCATGCAGCAGCTGATCCAGCATCAGCTCTATCTGATGGAACAGCAGTTGCGGCTGCTGGGTGGCCAGGCGGCTCCGATCACGCTGCATCAGACGATGCAGGCCCAGCAACCCGTCGATACCCAGAGTGCCTCCTCCCAGGGAGTGGCTGCCGCTGCCGGTGGGGCGTCGATGCCATCGGCCCCTGGTGTAGCGGCTGGCACGGCGACTCAGGAAGCCGGCACTCGACCCACGGATTCGGACGACACAGCCCGGAGCAAGGAAGAACGTGCCACCGATGACCCGAAAAAAGCCTTCGGCGCCATCGCCCGCATCTATCGCCAGCAGCAGGACAGCCTGACGCCGCGGCAGGAAGCCCGGCTGGATGCCTTCATTCGCCGCTATGTCGACAAGACCCGGGCCTCGCGCGACTACACGCAGCTGCATCGGCCCCACTCGGCCGACCCACGCGTCGTCAACGGTTTCCGCCCACGCCTCAAGGAAATGATCTACCAGATCGTCATCGAGCGTTCCAAGGGTTCGCACATGTGGGATCTGGACGGCAATGAATATGTCGATGCGCTGAACGGCTTTGGCATGAGCATGTTCGGCTGGCAGCCGGACTTCGTGCTGGATGCCGTCAGAAAGCAGATGGAGCTCGGCTATGACATCGGTCCCCAGCACCCGCTGTCCGGCCCCGTCACCGAACTGGTCTGCGAGATGACCGGCTTCGAGCGTGCCGCGCTGTGCAACACCGGCTCGGAAGCGGTGATGGGCGCCTTGCGGATCGCCCGGACCGTGACCGGCCGTGACCGGATCGCGGTGTTCTCCGGCGCCTACCACGGCATCTTCGACGAAGTGATCGTGCGCATCGGTGCACGGGGCCGCGCCATGCCGGCAGCCCCCGGCATCATGCCCAACACGGCCGAGAACGTCGTCATTCTGGAGTACGGCGAGCCGTCGGCGCTGGAATGGGTCAAGGCCAATGCCGATTCACTGGCGGCCGTGCTGGTCGAACCGGTGCAGAGCCGCCGCCCCGAACTGCAGCCGCGCGAATTCCTGCACGAGCTGCGCCGCATCACGGAGGAGCGGGGCTCGCTGCTGATCTTCGATGAGGTCGTGACCGGCTTCCGTACGGGTCCAGGCGGTGCCCAGGCCCACTTCGACATCCGCGCCGATCTGGCCTCCTACGGCAAGGTGGTCGGCGGCGGCTTCCCGATCGGCATCATCGCCGGCAAGCGCGAATACATGGACGCGCTCGACGGTGGTGCCTGGCAGTATGGTGACGACTCGATCCCTACGGTGGGCGTCACCTATTTTGCCGGCACCTTCGTGCGCCACCCGCTGGCGCTGGCGGCCTGTCACGCCGTGCTCGAGCACCTGAAGGAAGCCGGCCCCACGCTGCAACAGAAACTGACCCGGGTCACCACGGATCTGGCCGATTCGCTCAACGCCTTCTGCCGCAAGCATGGCGCACCGATCGAAATCCGCCACTTCGCCTCGGTCTGGCGCATTGTCTTCCTCGAAGAGCACCCCTACCAGGATCTGCTGTTCGCAATGATGCGCAATCGTGGCATCCACATCCTCGACAATTTCCCCTGCTTCATGACCACGGCCCACACACCGCAGGACGTCGACGCGATCCGAAACGCCTTCTGCGAAGCGGTGCGCGAACTGCAGGGCGATGGCTTCCTGCCGCAGGCGGAAAACACCGAGGAGGACGAAACGCCCGATCCGAACAAGCCACCGGTGCCTGGCGCCCGTCTGGGACGCGATGCCGAAGGCAGGGCAGCCTGGTTCATCGCCGACCCCGGCCGGCCGGGCGCCTACATCCAGTTGCAAGCCAGTGAGTGATCCAAAACCAATAGCGGTCTGATGAACAACAAATCCAATATCTCCCCGGGGCTGCCCTCGGGGTTCAAGGGCAAGGCGGTCGATTTCGACCCCTTTGCCGGTTTCGAGGATGTCCCGACCATCGAACAGGTGCTGCACCCGACCGAGGCGCAGCGTGAAGTCTGGCTGGCCGATCAGATAGGTCGCGAGGCCTCACTGGCCTACAACGAAGCGGTCGAGCTGCAGCTGCGGGGGCCGGTGGACGATGACACCATCGAGCGCCTGCGCGAAGCCTGCCTGAAGGTGGTGGCAGCGCACCAGGCGCTGCGCGCCGTCTTCAGTGCCGATGGTTCGGAAATGTTGATTCAGACGGCGTCGGCCGTGCAGATCCCCTTCGAGGTGGTCGATCTGCGCGGTCTGGACGAAAGCACCCGGGCACGCCGGCTGCAGGACCGGCGCGAGCAGATCGTGCAATCGCCCTTCGATCTGACCAGAGGTCCCCTGTTCCGAGCGCTGCTGGTGCGTCTGGCCGATGACGAGGCCGCGCTGCTGCTGTCGACCCATCACCTGGTCTGCGACGGCTATTCCTTCGGCATCGTGCTACGCGATTTGTGTCTGGCCTTCCAGAGCAAACCGATCGCGCCATCGGCCTATGCCGATTATGTGCGCGCCGAAAGCCTTTTCCTCAAAACCGGCGAAGCCGGCGACAACATCCGCTTCTGGACCAGCCGCTATGCGCAGGACATCCCGGTCACCGATCTGCCGACCGACCGGCCCAGGCCGGCCCGACGACAGGTCGCCGCGCACCGTATCGATCATCTGATCGATCAAACGACCTTCGAGTCCCTGCGCCAGACTGCCAGCCGGCTGCGCATCAGCCTGTTCACTCTGCTGCTGGGCGGTTTCGAGATGCTGATCGCCCGTCTGACCGGCAATCCCGACGTCGTGATCGGTGTACCGGCAGCCGGTCAGATCGCAACCGACCAGCCCGGCATCGTCGGTCATTGCGTCAATCTGTTGCCCGTGCGTGGTCGGGTCGATGCCCAGGCACGCAGCAGCGACTGGCTCGGCGCCGTGCAACGCGAACTGTTCGACGCTTTCGATCATCAGCGCTTCACCTTCGGCTCCCTGCTGACCCACCTGTCGCTGAAGCGCGACCCGTCACGGCTGCCGCTGGTGTCGGTGATGTTCAACCTCGATCAGCGGATGGACCCGGCTCAGCTGCAGATGCCCGGCCTGACGGTCAACGTCGAACCGGTGGCACGCCGCTTCGAGAACTTCGAGCTCTTCGTCAACCTGACCCCGCTGGATGAAGGCCTACGGGTCGAGTGCCAGTACAGCACGGCGCTGTTCGACGATGCCAGTATCCGCCACTGGCTGCAGAGCTTCGATGCACTGCTGCAGAACATAGCCACCGACAGCGAACGGACCGTCGGCCGACAGCCGGTACTGGACCAGAACCAGCGGACACTGCTGCAGAACTGGAACGACACTCGCCGCGAGCAGAGCCTGAACCGCACTCCGGTGGAGCTGTTCGACCGCATCGCCCACACCCTGCCCAACAAGATCGCACTGGCCGACGCACGGTACGCCGTCAGTTATCAAACTCTGCAGGACAGCAGTCAGGAACTGGCCGAGCGGCTGCGTGCGCAGGGCATCGGTCCGGGCAGACTGGTTGGATTGTGTCTCGAGCGCGGTGCCGCCATGGTCATCGCCCAGTGGGCGATCTGGCGCACCGGTGCCGCCTATGTGCCACTCGACCCGGCCTTCCCGCGGGAGCGGCTGGCCTACATGGCGGAAGACGCCGCGCTCGCACTGGTGGTGGCCGATCGCAATACGCTCGAAATCTGCCAAGGCTTCGACTGGCCACGGGGCAAGACCTTGCTGATCGATGCCGCCGAGCTGTGCACACCGACCGAGGCCGATCTGCGCCCGGTCGACAAGCTGAATCTGTCGCAGCCCGAGGCGGCCGCCTATGTCATCTATACTTCCGGCTCCACCGGCAAGCCCAAGGGTGTCTCGGTTCCACACCGGGCCGCAGCCAACCTGCTGCTGTCGATGCAGCGCAAGCCCGGCATCCGCTCGGCCGACCGGCTGCTGGCCGTCACCACCCTGTCCTTCGACATCGCGCTGCTGGAGCTGATCACACCGCTGATTTCCGGCGGCAGTGTCTTCGTGGCCGACCGTGAAGACAGCATGGATGGCTACCGGCTGGCCGAGTTGCTGGCCGCGCAGCAGATCAACGTGATGCAGGCCACTCCCGGCACCTGGCGCCTGCTGCTGAGTGCGGGCTGGACCCCGCCCCGTGGCTTCCGTGCCCTGGTGGGCGGCGAGCCACTGCCGGTCGATCTGGCCAACGAGCTGCTGGCGCTACCGCTGACCCTGTGGAATATGTATGGTCCGACCGAGACCACCGTCTGGTCGACCTGCTCGCAGGTTCATGGCACGGCCCAGGGCATCCGCATCGGCACCCCGATCGACAACACGTATGTGCGTATCGTCGACGACGCCGGTCTCGACGTACCCATCGGCGCCGCCGGCGAAATCCTGATCGGTGGCGAAGGAGTCGCCATCGGTTATTTGGGCCGCCCGGATCTGACCGCCGAGCGATTCATTTCCGACGAGCAGACGCCGGGCCGCAGCATCTACCGAACCGGCGACAGCGGGCGCTGGCGTCACGACGGCACGCTCGAACATCTTGGCCGCCTCGACCATCAGGTCAAGGTGCGCGGTTACCGGATCGAACTGGGCGAGATCGAAACCATCGTGTCCAGCTTCCCCGGCATCCAGCAAGCCGTCACCATCGTCCGTGAAGACAACCCGGGTGATCAGCGTCTGGTCGCCTATCTGGTCGGACGGGAGCGGGAGACGGAAGCCCGCGAGGCCAACCGGCAAGAAGCCGGTGCCCTGCGCGCTCATCTGCGCAAGCAGTTGCCGGACTATATGGTGCCGCAGCACTTCGTCTGGATTCCAGCCTTTGCATTGCTGCCCAACGGCAAGATCGATCGCAAGGTGCTACCCCGTCCGGACCAGCTGGCCGATTCCCGTGCACCGGACCACCAACCGGCTGCAGCCCCCGAAGCACTGAGCGAACGCCAGCAGCACATCATCCAGCTGATGAGCCAACACCTGAAGCTGCCGCTCATCGGCCTGGACGACGACTTCTTCGCCATGGGAGGCCATTCGTTGCTGGCCGCACAATTCCTGCTGGCGCTGGGCAGTGAGTACGGTCACCAGATTCCGCTGGCCACCGTGTTCGAAGCACCCACGCCACGTCGACTCGATGCCTGGCTGAACCAGCACGCCGGTGGGCAGGAAGGCAGACCGGACGAACCGGCCCGGCGCGGTGACCGCAGTGTCGCCCCGCTGTCGGTCATGCAGCAGCGGCTCTATTTCCTGGAGATGATCAATCCGGATACGCCGGTCTACAACACGCCGTCGGCCCATCGTCTGATCGGTCCGCTCGACGAGGCCGCCTTCGAACGCGCCTTCAATCGGTTGATCGAACGCCAGCCGGTGCTGCGAACTTGGATCGACACCGATGCCAAGGGCATGCCGGTCCAGCGCATCGCCGATCATCTGGAAGTCGCGCCGTTCCCGGCCGTCGACCTGCGCCATCTGCAAGGCGAAGCCCAGCGGATGGCACTGGAGAGCGCGCTGCACGAGCTGGTCGAAGAACCGATTCCGACTCATACCGCACCGCTGTTCCGGACCCGGATGTTCCGTCTGGCCGACGATTGTCATGCATGGTTCTTCATGCCGCACCACATCATCTGGGATGGCTGGTCCTTCGACCTGCTCTACCAGGAGATGGCGGCGCTCTACGCCCGCGAGACCGATCATCCGCAGGCGCCCGCCGCCCTGCCGGCACTGACCTATGACTACGGCGACTTCGCCATCTGGCACAACCAGTATCTCGAGAGCGACGACATCCAGCGTCAAATCGATCACTGGATTCAGCGCATCGATCCGAACCAGCCGCCGCTGACGCTGCCGGCAGACCGCCCACGTCCGCCGCAGATGAGCGGCCGGGGCAGCACCGAATGGATCGATCTGCCGATCGAGCTGCTGAACACCGTGCGCGATCAGGCCAAAGCGCATCAATCCACCACCTTCATGACGCTGCTCGGTGTCTGGGCACTGCTGCTGCATGGTGTTTCGCGTCAGCCGGCGCTGACCATCGGAACCCCGGTTCGCGGCCGTGCCACACCCGAACAGGAGGCGATCATGGGCTTCTTCGTCAATGCGCTGCCGCTGACCTTCCGCTTCGAGCCGGATGACACCGTCGGCGATCTGATGATGCAGGTCCGTCGGATCGTCGTCGACGCCTTCGGTCACGCCGATGTGCCGGTCGACCGCCTGCTTCAGGCCATCGGCCCCAGCCGCGACGAATCACGGCCGCCGATCTGGCAGGCCTTCTTTTCGTATCAGGAAGCTTCGGCCCGCCAGCTGAACTGGGGCGATCTGCAGGATCAGCCTTTCTATCTGCTGCAGCCCGGCACTGCCGAAGATGTCGGCCTGTGGTTCCTGGCCGCCGGCAACAAGCTGACAGGCGGCCTACAGTACAACACCGACATCTTCGATGCACCACGCATCCGAAGGTTGGGCCAGACCTATCTGCGGCTCCTGACCGGCTGGGTCGATTCGGCCATCAACACACCGCTGGCCGAACTGCTGCGATGCGTGCCCGAGAGCCTGCTGCGCGATGGCCCACAGGAAGATCCCCGCTTCGATGCCGAAATGGCCGCCGCCCCGGCCGAACGCGTACTCGCCCGTGACGAAGCCGATGCCGCCACCACGACCGCGCATCCCGTCCCCGTTGCCGTACCGTTGCAGCCGGATGAGGCGCCGACAAACCATCCACGAGCGCCCGACTCCGTGCCTGTGTCGGCGCCCGTGGAGGACGAACGGCCGGCAGCAGAGCCCGCCGAAGATATCGAGCAGCCTGCACTGACCGACATGGAGCGACAACTGGCGTCGGTCTGGGCCGAACTGCTGGGCACCGATGACATCCGTGCCGACGACAACTTCTTCGATCTGGGCGGCCACTCGATGCTGGTGATGCAGGCCATCGCCCAGATGCGGGAGCGTACCGGCCTGCGTGTCAATCCGCGGCGCTTCGTCTTCGAGACGTTGGCTCAGGTGGCCCGCGCCTACGACGAGGCCACGCCCGAGGACCAGCCCCGACCCGCCGCTGCCGGCAGGGCCGGTCTGATGTCGAGGCTCTTCGGCAGCAAAAAAGGCCGATGAAACATATGTGACGGCTCAATGTGACGGCTCATCCTCCTCGGTCCGATGGATGAGATGGATGAGCCGCCCGTGTCACGTCCCGGCCGGCAAAGAGCCCGAACGGTTTGCCTCTGATCCAATATCGAGTCGGGAACGGATTGCGACGGGTTAACATGGGCATTCATATCGACCCTCCACCCTTTCGACGTCGACATGGAATCTCCTCCGGCCGCCAGCCCGCTGCTCATCGAATGTCATCGCCTGAATCTCGACGAGGAACCACCCGGGATGCAGGCGCGATGGTTGTCAGCCCGTGAACGGCAGCGCGCCGCACGCTTTCGCTTCGAGCACCTGCGGGAGCACTACCGACGCAGCCAATGCGGGCTGCGGCAGCTGCTCGGCAGGCGTCTGGGCATCGATCCGGGTGCCGTCCAGTTCGAAATCGGCCCCAAGGGCAAACCCCACTTGGCGGCACTGCATCGCAGCACACTGCATTTCAACCTGAGTCACAGCAACGGCTCGGCCTGGATCGCCATGGCCGATGTTCCGGTCGGTATCGACCTGGAGCGCCTGGCCGACCGGGCGATGCAGGACCGCGCCGCGTTGAGCGCCCGGGTATGCTCGGCCGACGAGCAGGCCGTTCTGCAGGCGCTGCCCGAAGCGCTGCGCACCCGGGCCTTTCTGCTGGCCTGGACCCGCAAGGAAGCACTGCTCAAAGCCTGGGGGGTCGGCATCACTGGACTGGATTCTCTACAATCGCTCGATACCCGGTTGCCCGCCGCCACACGGCTGCTCGGGCTGCTGCACGATGCCAGCCTGCTGCCGACGCCCCTGGGCATCGACACCATGCCGCACCTGGCTGCCGAAACCATTGATCATCCCGCCATGCCGCGCAGCAATGACACCGGGGCGCCCGCCCCTACCCGCCAGGAACATCCTCGGCTGTGGCTGAGAAGCTTCTGCCAAGGTGACGAAATCGTCTCACTGGCGGCCACCCAGCCCTTTTCGCTGGCCGTTGCCGCCACGACGGATCACAAGCGGTCCACGAGCTGCCACACTCCAACGTCGCCCACCAGAGCCCAACGGAGACATGAGTGACAGTCCCTGCCCGCCCCATCCACCTCGAGCCCGGCTCCCCGCACACCGGTCCCGCACTTGCGGTGCCGGGTCGTCGCGCCTTTCTTCTGGCCTTGACCACCGTGGCTCCCGGCCTGGGGCTGGCTGCCACCGCCGCCTCCGACCCCGGTACGGCCGCACCCGCCACCCTGCCGCCGGCATCGGCTTGGCCGCGCAAGGCCATCCGGCTGATCGTACCGACCTCACCCGGCAGCGACGTGGACAGAATCGCCCGAACCCTCGCCGATCCGTTGGGCAGACTGCTCGGCCAGAGTATCGTCGTCGAAAGCCGTCCCGGCAACCACGGCAACCTGGCCGCCACACTGGTGGGCGATGCGCCTTCCGACGGCTATACGCTGCTGATGGCCACCGAAACCATGCCGTGCATCAACACCTTGATGTATACCCGCGGCAGCATCGATCCCCATCGTAAGTTGATCGGTATCAACCAGATCGCCGATACGCCACTGGTGCTGCTGACTCACCGCATGAGCCGCTTCCGTTCGCTGACACCACTGCTGCGCCAGGCCAGACGCAACCGCGAAGTCCTGCACTATGGCTGCCAGGGCTACGGCAGCGCCAGCCATCTGGCCATGCTGTCACTGCATCAGGAAACCGGCCTGCCCTTCGACTACCGGTCCTTCAAGGACACCCGTTCGATGCTGCAGGCCCTGCAGGCCGGAGAACTGGAACTGGCCTGCCTGCCTGCCGATCCGGCTTTCAGCGCCCTGGCCGATGGCCGGGTCCGTGCCATTGGACTGACGAGCGCAAAGCGCAACCCGCTGCTGCCGCAGGTCATGCCACTGGCTCAGCAGTCCGGTGTGGCCAACGGCTTCCGCTTCGAGGGATGGCTTGGATTGCTGGCACCCGCCCACACCCCCTCGGCCATCCTCATCCGGATCAATGATGCGCTGATCCAAAGCAGCCAGCATCCACCGCTGCTGGATGCGCTACGCAGACATGGTTATGAGCGCCGCGTCTATTCGACACCGGACGATTTTCAGACGAAGTTCGGCGAGGAGCTGACGCGCAATCGCCGGATCATCGAACGGGCCGGACTGCGATTGCGTCACTGAGCCCATCGCCCCCGGGCGCTCCGTTCATGATCTGCGCGGCAGCAAGGCCACGGCGCTCTCGAAGACGAGAACCGCTCCGGCCAGGGCAGTCTGTGCCACCGCGGCGTCTCCATGTGCCATCTTCACCGAGCAGGCTGGTTAGAATTGCGGTCCACACTGGACACACCCTACGGGGGCGCTGCGCATGCAAGAGTCCGGCAGCCATGATCTGCCCACCCACGAGCTTTCCGGCATACCCGGCAGACCCTTTCCACGGCTGCACATCGCCGACGTCAGTCTCAAACGCGGCAGCACCCAGGTCTTTCAGCAGCTGGAACTACGGCTCGATGAAAGCCATATCGGCCTGATCGGCCACAACGGCGCCGGCAAGACCAGCCTGCTGCGCCTGCTCTGTGGCCTCGAAGCACCGGACAGGGGCAGCGTCCGGCGCAACGGCGCCGATATCCACAGCGAAGCCGATGCGCGCCAGCGAGCCCGATGGATCGGCATGATGTTCCAGAACCCCGACGATCAGATCATCTTCCCGATCGTCGAAGAGGAACTGGCGCTCGGCCTGCAGCCCCGGGGCCTGAAAAAACGCGAAGCCATCGCCCAGGCGCGAAGCTTTCTGGAAGGACGGGGACTGGCACATTGGGCCGCCCGCCCGGTCGCCTCGCTGAGCCATGGCCAGCGCCAGCACGTCTGCTGGCTGGCGATGCTGCTGGCAGGCCCCGTCACCCTGCTGCTGGATGAACCCTACGCCAGCCTCGACCTGCCCGGCCAGGCGCGGTTGGCCGAAGAACTGCGCCAATCCGATCGGCAACTGATCGTCTCGACCCACCTGCTCGATCACGTGCGCCCCTATCCCCGCGTCATTTGGCTGGACGAAGGCAAAATCCGGGCCGATGGTGATGGACAGAGCGTCTGCGCCGCCTATGAGGCCGAAGTCCGACGGCTGGTCGGGCAGGCTGCGGCACGGACAATGGACAACGGGCCGACACCGGATACCGCAGGGACCGCTCGGATGACAGGCAGGACGACTGCCTCGAGTGCGGAACCAGGAACGCCTGCACCAGCCTCCGATGCCGGGCGCCACGGCGGCACGGGGACCGGACGAACTGCCGGTGTCGGTGCTGGTGCTTCTGCCGGTGCTGCCGCTGCTGCCGCTTCTGCCGGTCCTGCTGGCGCTTCTGGCGGTCCTGGTACATCTGCCGCTACTGGTGCGGCTTCCGCCGATACCGGTACTGGCAACCGTTTACAGCGAGGGCGCTGAGCACGATGGGAAGTCTCTACAGCGAGCACCCCAGTTGGTTGCATGATCTCGGCGCCGGCATCAAGCTCGGCCTGGTCGCCGTGCTCGGCATTCTGCTCTTCTGGATGCAGACCCCGGTGGCGCTCGGTACAGCAGGGGCCTGCTGCCTGCTGCTCTGGTTCAGCCTAGGCCGCGCCACCCGGCCGGCGCGGCCCTTGATGCGCTCGGTGCTGATCGCCGCCGGTCTGGTCGGCGCCTTCCATCTGTGGATGGGGCGGCCCGAACTGGCGCTGACCAGCACCCTACGCCTGTGCTGCGCCAGCAGCCTGGGGATGGCATTGACCGTCAGCACCCGTCCGGCCGCGCTGATCGATGTGCTGGAAAGGCTGTTGGCACCACTGCGCCATATTGGCTTGCAGCCGCAGCGCGTCTCGCTGCAGCTCGCACTGATGATGCGTTTCACCGAGCATTTCTTCGTCCAGTGGAAAAAACTCGATGATGCCTACCGGCTGCGCACAGGCCGCGCGGGTGGACTGCGGCTGATCGCCCCACTCACCATCCAGATGCTGCAGGCAGCCCGCCGGGTGGCTGACGCCATCTACGTGCGCCTGGGCGGCTGAAGCATCGTCGAACTCGGGTCGGCCTCTGCCTGCCCAGCCATTCACGGCACCATGGTCTTCGGCGCCTGCTCTCTGAAAAGACGGACTGACCGATTCACCACATCCGTTACTGCCGATCGAGTATCTTACAACCGCTTTGCTACAGGAAACACTCATGACCGACACCCTGCCCCGCAAATCCTCCCAATCGCTGGCACTCGTCGCCCTGTTCGCCGCGCTGATGGCGGTGCTCGGCCTGATTCCCAAGATCGACCTGCCCGGTGGTGTGCCCATCACCGCCCAATCGCTGGGTGTGATGCTGGCCGGTTGTCTGCTGGGTCCCAAACGCGGCTTTCAGGCGCTCGTACTGTTTCTGGCCGCCGTGGCCGTCGGCCTGCCCCTATTGGCCGGGGGCCGCGGCGGCCTCGGTCCCTTCACCGTGCCATCGGCCGGCTACCTGTTCGGCTACCCCGCCGCCGCCTTCGTCACCGGAGCCATCATGTGGGCCATGCCCCGGGCCAGCAACGCGCTGCGCACCGCCGTCAATGCCTTCGTCGCTGCGGCACTCGGTGGCGTGGTTTTCCTGCATGCCACCGGCATCGCCGGCCTGATGCTGCTCGGCAAAATGAGTTTCGGCGAAGCGCTGACCATCGATCTGGTCTTCGTGCCCGGCGACCTGATCAAGTGCGTGCTGTGCGCCATCGTCGTCCACACCGTCGCCCGCGCCCTGCCGAACTGGCACTTCGGTGGCCGCGCTCACTGACTCCGAAGTCCAAGGCGACTTTCCGCCTGCCGAGGGAAGCGCCGGCATACCGACGGATTGTCGAGACACCACAAGAGCACCTGCAGTCGTGCACGTGTCCTTCCGTCAACACCCGATCGGGTAAGAAGAACTGCGTAAGAGGAACGGCACGTACGGATTCGACGAAGATCGGCGATCGCCGATGCAACGCCAGCAAACGCCATCGACAGCGCCACGTACGGAACACGCCGTCCATCCTATCCCTCGTTTGCGTCCGAAAACCTCGAGCCTCCGACATCGTCCTCCCGGCGTCCCTTCCTTCCACGACTGTCTACACCTTGTCCAGCGCCTGAGCGATATCGGCAACGATGTCGTCGATGTCTTCGATACCGACCGAAAGCCGCACCATACCCGCACTGACACCCGCCCTGGCCAGTTCGGCCTCGTTCAGCTGGCGGTGCGTGGTCGAGGCAGGATGGCAGGCGAGCGTCTTGGCATCACCGATGTTGACCAGGCGATAGATCATCTGCAGCGCATCGATGAAGCGGGTACCGGCCTCGATACCCCCCTTCAGCTCGAAGCTCAGAATGCCGGAAGCTCTGCCGCCGCAAATTTTTTTGGCCAGCTCATGATAGGGGCTGCCGGCCAGCGCCGCGTAATTGACGCGCTGCACCTCGTCATGCCTGCACAGATAGGCAGCCACCTGCTCGGCATTGCTGCAGTGCCGCTCCATCCGCAACGCCAGCGTCTCCAGCCCCTGCATGATCAGAAAGGTGTTGAAGGGCGACAATGCCGCACCCGTACTGCGTAGCGGCCCCACCCGGCAACGCCCGATATAGGCCGCCTGCCCGAACGCTTCGGTATACACCACCCCATGATAGGACGGGTCCGGCTGGTTCAGCATCGGAAAGCGCCCGGCATGCGCCGCCCAATCGAAACGGCCGCTGTCGACGATGACACCGCCGATGCTGGTGCCATGGCCGCCGATGTATTTGGTCAGCGAATGCACGACGATGTGCGCCCCGTGTTCGATGGGTCGGCACAGGTAGGGTGTGGCCACCGTATTGTCGACGATCAGCGGCACGCCATGCCGTTCGGCAACCTCGGCCCAGCGCGCCAGGTCGACGACGTTGCCCGCCGGGTTGCCGATCGACTCGCAGAACAATGCGCGAGTGTTTCCATCGATGGCTGCCTCCAGTGCATCGTAATCGTCATACCCCACCATCCGCACCGTGATGCCCTGATTGGGCAGCGAGTGGGCAAACAGATTGTAGGTGCCGCCGTACAGCTGGCTGGTCGAGACGATGTTGTTGCCTGCAGCGCAGATGGCCTGCAGCGCATAGGTGATGGCCGCCATGCCCGATGCCGTCACCAACGCACCGATTCCGCCCTCCAGTGCCGCCATCCGCTCCTCCAGCACAGCGTTGGTCGGATTCATGATGCGGGTGTAGATATTGCCCGGCACCGCCAGATTGAACAGATCCGCACCATGCCGACTATCGTCGAAGGTATAGGAGGTGGTCTGATAGATCGGCACCGCCGCGGCCCGGGTGGTGGGCTCGCTGCGATAACCGGCGTGAATGGCGGCAGTGGCGAATTTCATCGTGGAACCTCGGCGGCAACATGTCGACCGCCGCACGCTAACACGTCGCCCTCACCCGCGCAAACAAAGAGCAACCATCCGCAGCGCCCGAAACGGGGACAACCATCTGCTGTGCTACTCTCACTCCCTTCGAACGAAACCGCCGGAGCCGCCCGTGCGCCAACGGTTCGGGCAGCAGAAGTCTCGACGGCGAACACAGGCCCCGCCGACACCGTACATGACCGATCTGCGACGAGCACCATCGTCAGCCATCGGATCGGCTTTGCACCGCAGGACCGTGTCCACCTCGTATGTGGGCCAACGACGGCACGATCATGCCACCGAGAGGCGGCCAGCCCCGTCGGCTGGCGACATCGGGCCGGCGATGGCAGCCCCTTGCATCCCAATCAGCCCCATTCCACAGCCGACGGTCCTGCAGCCGGCCGGAGCGCTGTTTTCTCTTTTCGATGAGCCGTGTCCAGTCTCTTTGCCATCCGCTCCCAAACTTCCCTGTCTCTGCTGATCTGCGTCGCCTGGCTGCTGCCCGCAGGCGTCGAAGCGGCCCAGAACCTGGCCCCCCTGCCTCCCGTGGTCGAATGCTCGATCGACAGCTTCGCCCGGGTGGGACTACGTGAAGCCCCCACCCGGATCACCAGCGCCGAGATCGCAAACGTCGATGAACACCGCATGTGTGTCATCGAAGGTGTGATCTCGCCGCAGATCCGTTTCATGGTCAGGCTGCCGGTCGACGGCTGGACCCAACGCTATCTGCAGACCGGCTGCGGAGGTCTTTGTGGCCGCCTCGGCATCCAATCACCGCAACGCGACAGTCAGTTCGAGCAGAATGGCACGATGGCGATGGCCTCCACCGACATGGGACACAGTGCCGGTGCAGGCGGCATCTGGGGTGCGGTCGATATGCAACTGCGTGTCGATTTCGGCTATCGCGGTGTGCACACCACCGCGCTGATCGCCAAGGAGCTGATGCAGATCTATTACGGCCGGAAGCCGAAATTCTCGTACTTTTCGGGCTGTTCGGACGGCGGCCGTGAAGCGCTGATGTCCGCACAGCGCTATCCGGAGGATTTCGACGGCATTGCCGCCGGTGCGCCCTCGCTGGTCTTTCTGGTGCAAAACAGCATGTACCACGGCTGGAATGCCCACATCGTGCAGGCCTCCAGCCCCAACCCCAGCGTGCGCGAGCGCGACCTGCCGATTCTGCACCGCCGTGCCATGATGCACTGTGACGAAGCCGATGGCCTGAAGGACGGCATCATCTCGGATCCGAGCTGCAAGGTCGATCCGCTGCAATGGGTCTGTAAAGATGACGACACCAGAGATTGCCTGAGCGTACGTACGGCCAGAGCAGCGGCAGAACTGTACCGCGGCGCCCATGAAGGCGACACGCCCCTGGTGGTCGGTTCGCTGCTGCCTGGATCGGAAATGGCTTGGCTCAATGTGCTGGTGCCACGCGAAATGCCCCCGACACCGCCCGCCCCCGGTGGCGACGGATCCCTGCCACAGCAACAACCGCAGACCACACCGCAACCGTCGATGGATCAGCTTTATTTCGAGCAACCGGTGCGGACGGCCAGCCCCAAGTCGGCCACCGAGATCCTGCGGTCGCTGGCCTTCACCAATCCCTATGATCCTGCGTGGAAGCTGTCGGACTTCCGTTTCACTGCCGACGTTTTCGAGCAACTGCGACCGATGCACGCCATTCTGGACGCCAGCGATCCGGACCTCGGCCCCTTTCACCAGGCAGGCGGCAAACTGCTGATCTGGCACGGGCTGGCCGACTCGCACATCGCCGCCGCCAATTCGATGGCTTACTACCAGGCGGTGCGCGACACCATCGGCCCGGATGCCACCGACGATGTGATGCGGCTGTTTCTGGTGCCCGGCATGGCACACTGTGGCAACGGCTACGGCATGCGCAGCATCGACGCCATGAGCCCGCTGATCGATTGGGTCGAAAGCGGCGAGGCGCCCCGAGTGTTGACCGCCTCCAGCACCCATGCCGAAGCGGCACTGGGCCGCGGCCGCAATCTATACCCTTTTCCCTTTAGCAGCCGGCTGAAGCCCGATGGCGATCCGGAGATCCCCACCGACTGGCAAAAGGGCGAACCGCTGAAAGTCGGCGATACCCTCTATCGGGACTGGGCCGGCGCCGAATTCTTCGAGCCGGGCTTCCAGAAATTCTGTGGTTTCGAGGGTATGGACTTCATCTGCCGGTCCCGGCCCACGCAGGAGGCCACCGAAGCCCGGCGTACGCCCGCCGACGTGCCCGACGAGGCCAGGCAAAGCCATACGGCAGCCGACCCAAACTGATCATTCAGGACGTGATGGCCGCCGGCGGTATATCGGACGGCCCGAATCCCGTGCAGCGCTTTCCGGCACGGAACACCGGCCTTTTTCCCATCCGGCCCGATTCGACCGAAACCGGGTACCGCAGGCTCACGACTGCCCCATGCCAGACGACTCGGCAATACCCGGACTCAAACCACCATACGGGCGATGAACATGGCCAGCGTGGTGGCCACGCCCACCCCGATCAGGCCTGGAATCATGAAGCTGTGATTCAGGATGTATTTGCCGATCCTGGTGGTGCCGGTCCGATCGAAGTTGATGGTGGCCAGATCGCTCGGATAGAAGCAGAAGAAGAAATAGGCGTAGCAAGCCGGAATCGACCCCAGCAGCGTGGCCGGCGACAGCCCGAGCGCAAAGCCCAGCGGCAGCATCACCGTCAGCGTGGCGGCCTGTGATTTCAGAAAGGCCGAAAACACGAACATCGCCAGCGCAAAGGTCCAGGGATAAGCTTCGACCTGTGCTTTCAGCAAATCGGTGATATAGCCCTTGTTGCCGGAAATGACGGTATCGCTCATCCAGGCGATCCCCAGAATCATCACCACCGCCACCATCCCGGCGTTGAAGACCTTGGAATCCGAAATGGATTTCGGCTTGACCCCGGTGATGAACAGGATGATCGCGCCCGCGGCCAGCATGATGAACTGAATCACCGGCACCATCGTCAGCGCCTTGCCTTTCTCGTCCAGGGGCAGCAGATCCTTGCCAGCCGAAGCCAGAAACACGATGGTCACGATGCCGAGCAGGAACACGGCCAGAGCCCGCTTGGCCTGCACCGATACCACCTCGTTCAGTACCGAAGCCGCTCCACCCTCGATGTATTCGCGCATCGCCGGATCTTTCATCTTCTCCTGGAACTCGGGATCATCGGCCAAATCCTTGCCACGCCTCAGGCTCCAGGTGGCAGCCACCAGCATCCCGATCAGGCAGGACGGAACCGTCACCGCCAGCACCTGCGGCACCGAGACATCCACATGATTGGTGGCCGCGATCGCCACCACCGTCGCCAGAGCCGCCGACACCGGGCTGGCCGTGATCCCCATCTGACTGGCGACCGAGGCCACGGCCATCGGCCGCTCGGGCCGGATGCCCTTGGAATAGGCCACGTCATAAATCACCGGCAGCAGCGGATAGACCGCGTGTCCGGTTCCGACCAGCATCGTCAGCGTGAAAGTACAGACCGGTGCCAAATAGGTGACCCGTTCCGGATGCCGGCGCAACAGTGTTTCGGCCAGACGCACGATCAGGTTCAGCGCCCCGGTTGCTTCCAGCGTAGCCGACGTCGTCACCACCGCCAGAATGATCAGAATGACATCGATCGGCGGCTTGCCCGGTGCCACACCGAACAGAAAGGCAAGCACCGTGATGCCGAAGCCACCCAGCAACCCCAGCGCCACACCGCCGTAGCGAATACCGAAATAAATGATGACGAGCAGCAGCGCCAGCTGCGCCCAGAAAGGATGTATACCAGCTTGGCTCAGCAATGCGTCCATCTATCTCGCTCCAAAAGCCGCTCTGATCACAGGAATGTCCCGTGTGCCGTACCGGACGTTTCTTGCCTATGAAAACCTGTCTTCGAGTTCATGTTCGTACTCACGGCACATCGATGCCATTTTACACGCCGACAACATTCCTCTTCCGAGTACCAGTGTCGGTTGTTTCATTGTTGTCCATGGCGGCCTCCCCGACGAACTTGTCCACGGCAGACGTCCCCGACGAACCCGGAGCGAGCACAAGGTTTTCCCCGAACACTCGACCTTCAAGCATTTTGCAGCCGATGCACGGAATCGCCGGTCCCTCTCACCATGACCGCCAAGGATTGCCGTCCATGTGTCCCGTATCGCACCACAACCCTCTGCCGATCGCTTCGGACGGTATGGTCAGTGCGGCCTTTGCATCGATGGAGCCTTGGCATCGATGGACACAAGCACTGAGCAACCGGGCAGAATCAGTCAGGCGGCAGACTGGTTGTCAGCCAATCTCTATCACAACGGAGCCGTCCCCACGCCGGAGCTGAACGCCTGAGCCGTCCGATCATGGGCCGGACATCCCGGCTTCCATCCACACACCGAAAATGCGGAAGCATCGTTCATTGAAGTTCCTTCCCTCGTTGGGATTCCCTCCAACGATGAGATTCCCTCCAACACTGGGACTCCCTCCAACACTGGGATTCCCTCCCACCCGCTCATTTTTCCCCTTCCCGTCCGCTGATTCCTTTCCACCCGCTTTCGTCACGATTGCGTCGGTAAAACCCATGGAGAAACAGCCGCAGTGCCTTGGCTCGGAACGCGAGACGACCAGGACATAACCATGCCGACATCATGGCAAACGTATCGGCAGCCACCCGTCCAGGATGGCAAAAAAAAATGCGGCTCGAATGCGGCAGGTATAAAATATCCCGGTCAGCTCTTCGAACTCAATGTGTCACCCTTCTAATTAATGGACTGACCACCATGATCGGAATATTCAAGCCGGCCGCGCACAAGCCGATGCTGCCGGATCATCAGATAGACCCCACCTACAAAAGGCTGCGCTGGCAAGTATTCGCCGGCATCTTCTTTGGCTACGCCGCCTACTATTTCGTGCGCAGTAACTTCGATCTGGCCCAGAAGGGCATGATTGATGCCGGCATGTTCAACAAGGCCGAGCTGGGCCAAATCGGTGCAGCTGCGGGTCTGGCCTATGGTCTGTCGAAGTTTCTGATGGCGGCCATTTCCGATCGTTCCAATCCCAAGGTGTTTCTGCCGGTCGGCCTGCTGCTGTCGGGCCTGTGCATGACACTGATGGGCACCATGCCCTGGGCCACCTCCGGCGTGGCGATCGCCTTTCTGATGATCTTTCTGAACGGCTGGTTTCAAGGCATGGGTTGGCCTCCCTGCGGCCGTACCATGGTGCATTGGTGGTCCAAGAGCGAACGCGGTGGCATCGTCTCGATCTGGAACACCGCCCACAATCTCGGCGGCATGATACCCGGCGCCATGGTGCTGCTGGCCGGCTATGTCTTCTATCAGACCCACGGTGTCGAAGCGACCAACAAGGACATCTGGCAGCAGGCGCTCTACTACCCCGGTGTCGCCGCCATGATCGCGGCGATTCCGATCTATTTCGTGATGAAGGATACGCCGCAGTCCTGCGGCCTGCCCCCCATCGAGAAGTGGAAGAACGACTACCCGGACGACTACGACGAAAAAACCTATGAGCACAATCTGTCCACCCGCGACATCTTCATCACCTATGTGTTGAAGAACCGCCTGCTCTGGTACATCGCACTCGCCAACGTCTTCGTTTATCTGATCCGCTATGGCGTGCTGAAGTGGTCGCCGGTCTATCTGGCCGAAGTCAAGCACTTCGATTTCAAAGGTACCGCTTGGGCCTACACCGTCTACGAGCTGGCGGCCATTCCCGGTACCCTGCTGTGCGGCTGGGTGTCCGACAAGGTGTTCAAAGGCAAACGCGGCTTGACCGGTTTCGTCTTCATGATTCTGACGACCGCTGCCGTGGCGGCCCTGTGGTTGAACCCCGCAACCCCCGATGCCGAGCTGGCCGCTCACCCGACCTGGTATGAAAACCCCAATCAGGTCATCGATTTCGTGTTGATGACCACCGTCGGTTTCCTGATCTATGGACCGGTGATGCTGATCGGCCTACACGCACTGGAGCTGGCACCGAAGAAAGCGGCAGGTACGGCTGCGGGCTTTACCGGCTTGTTCGGCTATCTCGGTGGTACTGTATCGGCATCGGCGGTGGTTGGTTGGGCAGCCGAACATTACGGTTGGGATGGCGGCTTCTACGTCATGATCGGTGGCGGTGTGCTTGCGATCGTCCTTCTGTTCATCACGATGCTCGAAGAAGGCCGTCACAAAGCCCGAATTCCCGACGAGGACAAACTCGTTAAATAAGGAGACCGAGGAAATGCAACGCAGTCAGGCAATCGAACATCTGAATGCACGGGAAGTGTGGGATGTCGTCGTGATTGGAGGCGGAGCAACCGGTCTGGGGGTGGCGCTCGATGCCGCCACCCGTGGATTCTCGACCCTGCTGCTGGAAGCACACGACTTTGCCAAGGGCACCTCCAGCCGTTCGACCAAGCTGGTGCACGGCGGCGTGCGTTACCTGGCGCAAGGTTATGTGGATCTGGTGCGCGAGGCGCTGCGGGAACGCGGCCGCCTCGCCCGCAATGCACCACATCTGTTCAAAACACAAGCATTCATCATCCCTGGCGAAAAATGGTGGACCGCCCCCTACTACTCCCTGGGTCTGTGGATGTACGACCGCCTGGCCGGCAGCCTCGGCATCGGTAGAACCCGCCATCTATCCCAGGAAGAGGCGCGCCGTCGTCTGGCTGGCGTGAAGGAAGAGAAGCTGCGCGCCGGTGTCTGCTATTTCGACGGCCAGTTCGACGATGCCCGTCTGGCGCTCTGCCTGGCCCAATCGGTCGTCGATCACGGTGGCACGGTTCTGAATCACAGTCCCGTCACCGGCCTGCTGAAAGATGCCCAAGGTGCCATCGAAGGGGTACGGTTCACCGACGAATCGAGCGGCAAGCAGTACGAGATCAAGGCCAAAAGCGTCTTCAATGCCACCGGAGTATTCACCAATCCGGTCACCGCCATGGACGAGCCGCACACTCAGCCGCCGATCATTCCCAGTCAGGGCATCCATCTGGTACTGGACCGGGATTTTTTGCCGGGCGAAGACGCGCTGATGGTACCCAAGACCTCGGACGGCCGCGTGCTGTTTGCCGTGCCCTGGCACGACAAACTGGTGGTCGGCACCACCGACACGCTGATCAAGGATGTTTCCTTGGAGCCCAAGCCACTCGAGGACGAAATCGCCTTCATCCTCGCCACCGCCAAAGAGTATCTGAAGCGTGCCCCGACCCGTGCCGATGTGCGCAGCGTCTTCGTCGGACTGCGGCCGCTGGCCGCCCCCAAGGACAAGGGGCAGTCGACCAAGGAAGTCTCGCGCAGCCACAAGGTGGAAGTCAGCCAGTCCGGACTGGTCAACATCGTCGGCGGCAAATGGACCACCTATCGGCAGATGGCCGAGGATGCGCTGGATGCCGCAGTCGGACGTGGGCTGCTGCCGGCCAAACCCTGTAAGACACAGGACCTGCGGCTGCACGGTTACATCGATGCCGAACATCACCTGGATGACACACCGCTGGCCCTGTACGGCAGCGATGCCACCCGCATCGAGCAACTGGCCAAGGACGATCCTGCCCTGAACGAACGGCTGCATCCAGGTTTTCCGTACATTTATGCACAGGTGCAATGGGCCATCGGGCACGAAATGGCCGAAAGTCTCGAAGACGTACTGGCGCGCCGGTTGCGCCTGCTGTTCCTGGATGCGCAGGCCGCCGAAACGGTGGCGCCGGACGTCGCCCGCTTCATGGGCGAACGTCTGGGTTGGAGCGAGGCCCGTATCGATGCGGAAGTGCAGAACTTCCAGCAACTGGCGAGACAGTACCAGTTGCCAGCCTGACGATCACCGACGCCCGGCGATCATCGACGCCCGAACGATGAGCCACGTCGGTGATTCGCTGCCCAATGAGCAGGAAACAACGAAAGCCTGACGATCCGTCCCTGATCTTGCGTAGAATCACGATCCCGGCAGCGCCCCACGGGTGCGGGCAGACGCCGTCATCGGAAGTGAGGCTTCCGATTGCCGGGCAACGTCGATTCATCTCTCTTTTCCACAGGAAAACACATCATGCGCAAACTGATCCTGGCCGCTCCGCTGCTGGCCCTGGCATTGGCCGCCTGCAACAAGCAGGAAACCGCCGACGACGCCGCCAAGGCGCTGGATACCGCCAAGGAAAGTGCGGCTCAGGCGGTCGACAAGGCCAAGGAAGCCACCTCTGGAGCCGCGGACGCTGCTGGCAAAGCAATCGAAGCAGGCAAGGAGAACGCCGTCGACGGCTATGACAAAGCCAAGGCAGGCGCAGCCGAGATGAAGGATGCAGCCACCCAGAAGTATGACGATGCCAAGGCCGCCGCCGAGCGCGCCGTCGAAGCCGCCCGAAACAACGGCAAGTCGAACTGATCCGATTGTCTCCTCCGGCCCTTTCAGGGCCGGACGACCAGCCTTCAACCGCCGGAATCGATACGACCGGTGCGCCCCGCCCCCACTCGGCCACGCCGCTGAACCTCCTCTCCAGGGCCAGGCCCAGGCGCTTGGCGACAAGACAGCAAACCGACGGCTCGATCCGGCGTACACTGCCACCATCGACCTCTCATCCAACAAGCAGACACGGCCAGGGCGACCGCGTGGCTCCAGCCTCCTGGACAAGTGTCGAATGCGCCTGACGAAGCTGTTTTTGCCCCGAGACCCCGCCCGCATGGGGCAGATCGAACCCATGAATCCGGGCCGAGTACCATCTCTCGGTGCATACCCTTTTTGCTTCGGTGAACGACTCGATGAAAGAACCGGATCTGTCAGCCCATACTCCGATGATGCGCCAGTACCTGAGCATCAAGGCCGAACACCCCGATGCGCTGGTGTTCTATCGGATGGGGGATTTCTATGAATTGTTCTATGAAGATGCCAGGCGGGCCGCGGCACTACTGTCGATCACCTTGACCAAGCGCGGCGCTTCGGCCGGCGAGCCGATCCCGATGGCGGGCGTGCCGGTGCAGGCGCTGGAGCAATATCTGGCCCGGCTGGTGGCGGCCGGCGAGTCGGTGGCCATCTGTGAGCAAACCGGCGATCCGGCCACCAGCAAAGGGCCGGTCGAACGCAAGGTAGTGCGCACCATCACCCCTGGTACGCTGACCGATGCACAACTGCTGCCCGAACGCGAGGACCGCCCATTGGTGGCGCTGATGTTCCGTGGCACCGGCAAGCAAGCGCAGGTGACGGTAGCCAGTATCGTGGCGGCCAGCGGTCAGTGCACGGTGACGACACTGCCCGAAAACGAGCTGGAAGCCGAGATCGAGCGGATCGCCCCCGGCGAACTGCTGATTGCGGAAAAGGCCGCGCGCAACAAGGCCGTGCTGATCGAACGCATCCGGCAACGGCTCAGGCAAGGGCCGGTGATGCCGGTACTGGCCCGGCCCGACTGGCAGTTCGACGCTCAGCGAGGCAGCCGAGAGCTCTGTGAGGCGCTCGGCATTCAGACCCTGCACGTGACGGAGCTGCAGGACGACGACGATGCGCTGTCGGCGCTGGGTGCACTGCTGGTCTATCTGGGCCAACGGATCGGCCAGCCCTTCCGGCACCTGCAACCGGTACAAAAACTGCAGCGCGAGGCGCTGATGATCATCGATCAAGCGGCACGACGCAATCTGGAACTGATCCGCCCGCTCCAGGATGAACAGGGCGCCACCCTGCTGTCCCGCATGGATCACTGTGCGACCTCGGCGGGCAGCCGGCTGCTTCGGCAGTGGCTGCAGGTACCGCTGCAGGACCGGAACGCCGTGCAAGCCCGGCAGGCGCTGGTCAGCCTGCTGCAGGAACAGGAACTCTGCCACCCGATCGGTCGGTTGCTGTCGCAGACGACCGATATCGAACGGATCGGCTCGAGGATCATGCTGGGCAGCGCCCGCCCCCGCGAACTGGTGGCGCTGCGCGACAGCCTGCCGGTGCTGGCCGCCTGTGTCGAACAACTGGGCGCTCATCTGGACGCGACCTGGGGCACCGACGATGCCGGGGATGAGACTGGGCTGCAATCAGCCGCCCGGCAAGCGCTGGCCGAACTGGCCGAGGCGGCACAGATCGATCCGGAGATGGTGGCGCGACTGAGCGAGACGCTACTGGATGAACCAGCCGCGCTGATCCGCGATGGCGGCGTGATTCGCGACGGCTTCGATACGGAACTGGACGAGCTGCGCCACATCGACCGCGACTGCGATCAAGTGCTGGCCGGCATGGAACTGCGCGAGCGCGAGCGGACCGGCATCAGCACGCTGAAGGTGGGCCACAACAGCGTGCATGGTTTCTATATCGAGGTGGGACGCACCCACAGCGACAAGGTGCCGGTCGAATACCGGCGCCGCCAAACCCTCAAAAGCACCGAGCGTTACATCACCCCCGAGCTGAAAGCCTTCGAAGACAAGGCGCTGTCGGCACGCGAGCGCGCGCTGGCCCGTGAGCGGATGCTGTACGAACGGCTGCTGGATGAACTACGGCCGCAGGTGGCCGCACTGCAGCGGATGGCCGCCGGCCTGGCGCGACTGGACGTCTGCCACGCGTTTGCTCTGGTGGCGATCCAGTCCAACTGGGTACGCCCACAGCTGATGAGCGTGCCCGGGCTGCATATCCGTGCCGGCCGGCATCCGGTGGTCGAACAGATGGTAGAACAGTTCATCGCCAACGACTGCGAGCTTGGCCCGCAGCGGCGCCTGCTGATCATCACCGGTCCCAACATGGGCGGTAAATCGACCTACATGCGACAATCGGCACTGATCGCGATTCTGGCCTGGTGCGGCAGCTTCGTACCGGCTGCCACCTGTGAGGTCGGGCCGATCGACCGGATCTTCACCCGGATCGGTGCTTCCGACGATTTGGCCGGCGGCCGCTCGACCTTCATGGTCGAAATGACCGAGGCGGCCGTCATCGTCAATGCCGCCACGGAACGCTCGCTGGTGCTCGTGGATGAAATCGGCCGCGGCACCTCGACCTTCGACGGGCTGGCACTGGCCCACGCCATTGCCCGGCATCTTTTGGTGCAACGGCGCTGCCTGACGATGTTCGCCACCCATTACTTCGAGTTGACGTCTCTGGCCCAGCACGATCAGGCCGCCGTCAACCTGCACCTGTCGGCCACCGAGCACGGTGGCAGCATCGTGTTTCTGCATCAAGTGTGTGCCGGGCCGGCCAATCAGAGCCATGGATTGCAGGTGGCCCGCCTGGCCGGGCTGCCTGCCGGTCTGCTGCGTCATGCGCGCAGCATACTGCAGACCCTGGAGGCATCGGCCGCGGACGAAGGTCCTCAACTGGATCTTTTTGCGACAAATGTCCATGAGGACAGCAATACTATTGACTTCACGGACGACGATAATCTGAGACAATCGGATTCGGGTTTTCTTTCTCCTTCGATCGCCTCCGATTCTCCTCGGACTACGGAAATGGCACGGATCGCCACCGAACTGCTGGCACTCGATCTGGACGCCCTCAGCCCGAGGCAAGCCATCGAGCAGTTGTATCGATGGCGGCAGGCGTTGGATACGCTGGACCCATGAGTACCCTGTCTTCCGCCCGCCCCTCCTCCGAATCTCGACGACGCCATCTGCGAACCCTGTCGGCTGCCCTGGCGACACCGTCGTTGGCCATGGCCAGCGCCCGTCTCGGACCGACAGTCGACCCGGCCGTGGATATACACGATCTGCCCGCTCCCCCGGCGCAGACCGAAGGCCCACCGGTACTGGCACGGAACGGCCGCCCGTTCAACCATGCCCCACACCTGAGCGGCTGGGGCAGCGGCACGATCCCCTTCGATCGTGAAGACCGCTCCTTCCGCTTCGGCTTCATCGGCGACACCCCCTACAACCGGCTGGATCAGTATGGGCTGACACGGGTGATGGCCGGGCTGGACGAAACCGATCTGGCTTTCGTGCTGCACGTCGGCGACATCAAGGGCCGCGCCGAACCCTGCTCGGACACGCTGCTGCTCGACCGGCTGGAAAGACTGGACCGCAGCCGGCATCCGCTGATTCTGACCCCGGGCGACAATGAATGGACCGATTGCCGCAACTACCGGACCGATGATCCCTTTGCCCCCGGCAAGCCTTTGGAGCGGTTGCACTGGTTGCGCTCACAAATCTATCACTACCCCGAATCACTCGGGTCGCGCCGCATTCAGGTCGAACAGCAGCGGCAGATGATCACCCAGCTGAGCACGCAGGAGTCGAACCAGATCGAACAGCCGCGTCTGCCCGAAAACATGCGCTGGCGCATCGGTTCACTGCAGTTCTGTACCATTCACGTAGTCGGCAGCAACAACGGCATGGCCAACGACCCCACCCAGCGGCAGGCTTGGGCGATCCGCCAGCAGGCCAATGCCACCTGGTTGACCGAAACAGCGGTGCTGGCCAAACGCTATGGCGCCAAGGGGCTGGTGATCGCCACCCATGCCAACATGCAGTTCGAGCGCGACCGCAACGACGGATGGACCGCCACCCGTCAGGCGATCATTTCGACGGCCGCGGATTTCGATGGGCCAGTGGCGTTGCTGCACGGCGATACCCATATCTTCCGCACCGACCGGCTGCTGCTGAAGTCTCATGGCTTGGAACGCTTCATCCGGGTCGAGTGCTTTGGTTCGCCCTTCAGTTGGCAATGGGTCACCATCCGCTGGAATCCGGAAGCAGCCACGCTGGCCAAGGCCGATCCCGAAATCGGCCCTGCCTTTCAGGTGTATACCCACCACGGCTGAAGGGACGGATCTCTCCGATTCCGATCATGCCCGATACCCACCACATCGGAAGGGGCTCGTCCCGCCGATCGAGCCTGGTATCGGGCGTCTGAGCAAGTCCACGGCCACGCGGTGAAAGTCGCTCGCGTATCCCACGTGCGCTCAATATGACGACATAAGCCGGCTCATTGCACTACGTATCAAAACCCCGTTGTGCTTACCACCTTCAAACAGCCGTGGACATACGGGGCACAAAGACAACAAACCCGGGTGCTACTATGGCTCGCAACTGCTGACCGAACGACACCGTCGGACGGTCGTGGCGGTGCCTTTCTTTCATTGTTCCAAGAGAGACCCAAAGACTATGCGCAAACTGATTTTTGCCGCTCCCCTGCTGGCCCTCACCCTGGTTGCCTGCCAACAGGAAACAGCCCCCGACGCTGCCGGCCAGGCTGCAAATGCAGCCAATGAAAGCGCAACCCAGGCCGTGGATTCTGCAAATGATGCCGCTTCTCAGGCCCAGGATGCAGCAGGCCAGGCTGTCGAGGCCGGCAGCGACAAGGCTGCTGCGGGAGTCGAGCAGGCCAAGGACTCGGCAACCGAACTGAAGGATGCCGCTGCCGCCAAGGCCGACGATGCCCAGGCTGCTGCCGAGAGCGCCGTCGAAGCCGCCAAACAACAAACACAGTAAATCCTTGCCCGGTGCGTGCCGAACGCGCACCGACACAAAAAAGCCGCCCGCCGGTTTCAGACCAGCGGGCGGCTTTTTTGGTGTACGGCCGTAAAGCCGGACGTCGAGAGACAGTGACGACCGTCGTCGCCCCGAAGTCTTCATCGGCAGGAAACCCGACTCAAACGAGCATATGGGGCGTACTACTTACGTGCAGACACGCCCCCGAAAGTTACGTGCAGACACGCCCCCGAAAGCCTAGAGATTCTCATGGAGCACCTTGAGGATGCTGCCGGCCACCCGGAGGTCTTCTTCGGAACTGACCGGCGAGCCATCGGCGCGGCGAACGTCGACCGTGGATTCGGCTCCTTCTCCCCGGATCAGCAGCTGATAGTGCTGGCCGCTGAGATCCTTGCGCTCACCGGAAAAGAAACGCGAGAAACTACCCTGCCCACGATCGCGGCGCTCGGGATCGACATAGCGGATGTTGTAGACACCCTGATCACGATGGCGGTCTTCGATGGCGAAGTCCAGCCGATCGAGGATCAGGCCGATCTCGCGCCAGGCAC
The DNA here is from genome assembly GCA_030530775.1 of Lautropia sp. Classification (GTDB taxonomy): domain Bacteria; phylum Pseudomonadota; class Gammaproteobacteria; order Burkholderiales; family Burkholderiaceae_E; genus Lautropia. The sequence goes on from JAUMUG010000008.1 coordinate 144,595, forward strand.
GCTCGAAGGGTTCAACCACCACCAGTTGCGGTGCCCCGCCCTCGACCGGCACCAATCGGCCACGCGACTCGGCAGTTCCCTGGGCTGCGCCCGCCCCGGTGGCTTCGTCGGTTGCCACCGCACCGGTGTCGGCCTGTCGATCCGACGGCGGTTCGGCAGCGCCACCGCTGGCGGCAAAAGCCGTACCGAGACGCGCCAGGATGCGGCTCAGATACTCGACTTCGAGCACACGGCGGTTTTCATTGTTGGCTTGCCAGATCGACTGATTCTTGTCGCGACCGGTGACGATCTCCTCCCGACCGTAGTAGGTCAGATAGATCTCGGTGCCGCCATCGGGCGCCCGCTCGATACGGGTACGGTACTTGTCACGCTCGCCGGTCGCATAGATGGCACCGGTCTTGCTGGTCAGAATCCCCCGGATACCGGTGTTTTCGACCCGCTGATAGCGCTCGGCCCAATCAGTTTCCATGATGCCCAGTTCGGGCTCGGCCATCTCGAGGTTGAAGCCCTGCACGGCCCAGAACTCCACCAGCACCGGCCAGACCGCTTCGGGGTCGGCCTCGACCACGATCCAGCGTGTCTGCCCATCCCGATGGATGCGGGCCGTATCGGTCTGCGGCAACACACCGCCGGCTCGCTCGTTACCATCACCCTGGGCATCACGACGTTGCCGGTTGAATTCGAGCAGGCTCTGGCCATCCTCGTCCCGCCGGGGCAGTGCGTAGCGGTTGTCGGCCCTGGGCGCGACCAGATCGGGCGGCACGTCGAGAACCGATCCCTGACGGGCATTGCGGTATTCGACATTGTCGGCATCGAGCGCAGTGCGCACCGAGGCGCAGCCGCCGGCCAGCATCAGAGGGATCAGCAAGGCGGGCCACAGGGCCCGTGACGAACGGTGCACGTGGTACACGGCGGATGTATTCAAGCAAAAACTCCTGTGGTTTGCATGGCTTTCAGAACCACGGCTTCGCCGGCGGCACTGAGTGGAGCCAGCGGCAGGCGCACGGCGGCACTGGGAATGCGGCCCATTTTCGCCAAAGCCCATTTGACCGGCACGGGATTGGGTTCGCAGAACAGTTTCAGATGCAGAGGCATCAGTTTGCGGTTGACCTGCAACGCCTTGGCGAAATCACCGGCCAGCGCAGCCTGACACATCTCGGCCATGTCTTTGGGGACGACGTTGGCCGTGACCGAAATGACGCCGTGCGAGCCCATCGCCATCAGTGCCAATGCGGAATCGTCGTTACCACTGTAGACGGCAAAGTCGGCCGGCAGGTCGCCCAGCAGGGCCGCGCCCCGGCCGATATCTCCGGTGGCGTCCTTCAACCCGACGATGCCCGGCACTTTGGACAGACGCAGCACGGTGTCGTTACCGATGTCGGCTACGGTGCGGCCCGGCACGTTGTAGAGGATGACCGGCAGCCCGCCTTCCCGGGCCACGGCGCTGAAATGCAGGAACAGACCCTCCTGCGAAGGCTTGTTGTAGTAGGGAGCGACCTGCAGCGTGGCATCGGCGCCCAGATCACGGGCGTGACGGGTCAGCTCGATGGCTTCGCGGGTGGAATTGGCACCGGTGCCCGCGATGACCGGGATACGTCCCCGGCAATGTTCGACGGCCACCTTGATCAGCTCACAGTGCTCTTCGACGCTGACCGTCGGTGACTCGCCCGTGGTGCCCACGGACACGATGGCGTTCGTACCGGACTGGATGTGCCAGTCGATCAGTTCCCGATATGAGTCGAGGTCGAGCGCTCCGTCAGCCTTCATCGGCGACACGACAGCGACCAGACTGCCTTTGATCATCATGATGGCCTCTTCCGATGGATTATCGGTGTTGGTGGTTCGTGTGCCCCGCGGCAGCGGCGGCCCATGGCGGACGCCGGGCATGCATCCGCGGGACGCTCTGTCCGGCATTCGGGCAGACTTGCTTGCTGGCCATTTTAGCCCGGATTCATCGGTGCGCTGCCAGCACCACCAGCCGTGGCGGGATCAGCGCCGGTCCAAGTTTGCAGGGCCGCCGCCACGGCGGGCGGCGATCCGCTGCACGAGCGCCGGTCGTGGAAACCGGACGATGCCCTGTTCGAAGGCGCAGACCTGCAAGGCCGCCCGTCGGGCCAGCGTCAACAATTCGTCGGACTGCAGCAGGAAGGCGGGATTGCTCGGCTTACCATAGCGCCCGTTACCGGCTGCGAAGGTCTCGTAGATCAGCCAGCCCCCTTCCGCCAACAGGCCGGCCAGCAGGTCCAGCCGCGAACGAAACAGGTATCTGGTCACGACGATGACGCTGAAGCGCTCCGAAACGAAGTCCCAGGTGGCCGATTCGAGATCGGCTGTCCGTGCTTCGATGCCCGGGATGTCATCGAGGGCCAGGCAAGCCGGATCGCGATCCAGCGCCAACACACGGAAGCCACGCCCGGCTGCCAGCCGTGCATGGCGGCCGGCACCACAGGCGAAATCCAGCAGCCGTCCCGGGCCGCTCGGCTCCGGCAACCAACGTGCCACCCAGTCACTGGGGGCTTCCTCCTTCAATCCATGGGGCTCCATTCGTGGCGGCTCCTCGTTCCCGAGCGGGTCGTACTGACGTGGCAAGACGCAAACCCCGCCAATTGTATTCGTCGACCGGACAGCTCAGTCCCCGCCGATTGCTGGTCTTCGGTCTGCCCACCCTGGCCGCGGGTGCCCTGCTGGGTCTTCACCATCTGAGCGGCCATTGGCTGGATGACTATATCTGGTACATCGCACCGGTGACGATGGTGGCAATGACCGTTTTTGCCTACGGGCTGTTCAAGGTGTCTTTGGAACTGCGCGAACAGGCCCGCATCAACCACCGTCTGAACGAATTGCAGAATCAGCACGGCAAGGCCGAGGAGCTGGGTTCGATCGGTTCGTGGATACTGGACCTGAAGGAGGATCAATTCTACTGGACCAACGGCAGTTTCCGTCTGTTCGGCGTGGAACCGATCGAAGGTACGGCGAATCGTGGCGCACCGTCACGGCAGGGATTTTTCATCAACATCCACCCCGAAGACCAGCCCAAATGGAAGGAAGCCCACCGGCAAAGCCTGCGCCAGGGCGAAACCATCCAGGTCGAATACCGCTATCAGAAAAGGAATCCGGAAGGTGGCAGCGCCACGATCTGGGTCCGTTCGGAAGCGCAGCCGGAATACGATGCCGAGGGCGGACATTTGCTGCGGCTGGTCGGCTTTGCCCAAGACATCACGCTGATTCAGAACATGAAGGATGATCTGAAGGCCAGCGCCCAGAAGTTCGAGAATCTGAGTCAGCTGGGATCGGACTGGAACTGGGAAATGAATGCCCAGTTCCAATTCACCAGCATCTCCGGCACCATCGGCGCTTCGCTGGAGAGCTGGGCCAAACGCATGAAAGGGCACGGCCTGCGGGATGCAGCCATCCCCGAAATGGCCATCAACCGCTTTGCACTGCCACAGGACAAGAGCAAAGTGCCGGACGCCAGAGCAGGCTCCAGGGACAAACCGGTGTTCATCCCCAAGCTGGAAAAGCTCGAGGAGCATCTGAACGCTCGGACGGAATTCAAGGATCTGCAGTTCGCCCTGCTGACCCCGGAAAGCGAGCTGCTGATGATCCAGCTGTCGGGCCGGCCCCTGTCGAGCCACGGCACCCCTGCCGGATTCCAGGGTATCGGCCGGACCGTCACCGAAGAAGCCCAGCGGGAAATCCTGCTGTCGCTGGAAAGCAAGCTCACCGACGTGATCCGTACCCATGACGATGAATCGGAAGCGCTGACCGAAGTGATCTGCACCGTCTGCGAGGAAATGGGTTGGCTGGGCGGCGCCATGCTGAAACTGATTCCGGGCACCCAATCGCTGGCCGTGCACGAGCGCTGGGGCAATGAGTCCGTGCTGAAGATGCTGGGCGAGCTGCCACAACCGATTCCCATCAGCGCCAATTCCGTCGAGAAGATGGCCTGGGACGGCGGCAGGAAGAAAAGAAGCATGTGGCTGAACAACATGGCTCAGGCGCCCGCCTTTGCGCAGCGCTATCAGACGGCCAGAATCCAGGCACCGGCCGTGCTGATGGCCCCCATCCTGAACGAGAAGGAAGAAGTTCTGGCGACACTGATGTTCTTTTCGCCGATCAACTTCAAATCCAACCTGCTGATCTCGGGTATCGCCGACATGCTGTCGAACACGATGTCGATGTATCTGCAGCGCAAGAGCGCCGAGCAGCGGTTGCGGCGCGCGTCGCAGCACGATGCACTGACCGGACTGCCCAATCGTGCCTATCTGACCGAACATCTGGAAAAACGCCTGAGCCGACGCGAGCCGCTCGCCCTGCTCTACATCGATCTGGACCGCTACAAGGCGATCAACGACACACTCGGTCACCAGGCGGGAGACCAGGTGCTGGTGGAAATCGCGCAGCGCTTCAAGGCGACCATCGGCCCCGGCAACATCGCTGCACGGATGGGCGGTGACGAGTTCGTGCTGCTGCTGGACAAACAGAACAACGCCGCACAGGCCGAAGCCGTGGCGCGTCAGGTGCTGACCGCTGCCGAGCGCCCCTTCATCCTGAAAGGACGCGCCCATTTCCTGTCGGCCAGTATCGGTATCGCGCTGTCACCGCTGCATGGCAGTGATGCCAGCACCCTGATCCGTTGCGCCGACAACGCCATGTACACGGTCAAGTCCGAAGGCCGCAACGATGTGCGCATCTACAACAAGCAAGTGGCCAGCTATCGCGACACGCAGCAGCTGACCACCGACCTGCCGCTGGCCATGCAGCGCGGCGAAGTCGAGCTGCACTATCAGCCGGTGATCTCGGCACACGATCGCAGTGTGGTCGGGCTGGAGGCGCTGATCCGCTGGCGCCACCCTTCCCTGGGTCTGCTGCTGCCCGATACCTTCCTGCCACTGGCCGAGCAGAGCAATCTGATGCGCGAGGTGGGCATCTGGACCATCCGCCGGGCGCTGGACGACCGGTTGAGCCTGGGCCTGGGGCCACACGACGATCTGGTGGTCTCGGTCAACGTGTCGCCCAACCAGCTCAACGAAGAAGATTTCCTGACGCAGATCAGCACCCTGCTGCGCGAACGGAACTTCCCGCCACATCTGTTGCGGCTGGAGCTGACCGAAAGCACGCTGATCGAAGGTTCCAGCCGGACCCACAACCGTTTGCAGGCACTGCGCCGGCTGGGGGTGGAAGTCGTGATCGACAACTTCGGTACCGGCTACGCCTCGCTGTCCTATCTGCGCAATCTGCCGATCAGCGGGCTGAAGATCGACCATACCTTCATCAAGGGTCTGCCCGAGGACAAGGGCAATGCCGCCATCGTGCAGGCCATCATGACGCTGGCCGAGAAGCTGCACTTCAAGGTCATTGCCGAAGGCATCAGCTCGCATGCTGAAATGATCGCGCTGCGCGACTTCGGCTGCTCGCGGATGCAGGGCAACTTCCTGTCCCGCCCGCTGACGATGCAGGAGCTGGTGGCCTATCTGAAACAGGCCAACGCACAACCGAGGCAGTTGCCCAAGGCGATCTCCGACGCGGCCCGGGCTGCCACTGCCCGCCCGGCGCGGCCCCAGCCACTGTTCTGAATGGCCCGAGCCGGTTCCCGCCGCTCCGCCACGCGGGGCGACACGGCGATCGCCTCACCTGAAACAGCCCCGGACCCGGAGTACGGAAAGTTCCCGGCAGCAAGCCGACTGACGACGGGAACACTCAATCTTCCGACAGCGCCCTCAGTGCTGCTTCGACGGCTGCCCGCCGATCTTCGGCCACCGGCTCCAGCATGTCCCCCCGGCTTTGCCACTGACCGGGGTTCTGCTTCAGGAAGGCGATGCACTCGCCGCAGGCCTTGGGTCGATCGAAGCCCAGGCTCTGCAGCAGCACGGCGCCTGCACCATCGATGAACTTGAAGTAGAAGCGGCCGTCGGCTTCGCGGTATTGTTTGAACAGCGGTCTGGCCCTGGAACTGCCCGGCGATCCGGCGCGTCCGGCTGTCACCGCCGCCGCCCCCGCAGCTGCCCCGACCATCTCACCCGACGGCCGGGCATCGGCCGCTTGCCCGGCCCCCGCCTGGCGCAGGGAACGGATACCGACGGCGCTGCGCACCGTCCGCATCAGCGGCGCCACTTCGGCACGGGCCTTGCGGGCGCCGGCCTGCAGAATCTCCTCGATGGCTTCGGGTTTGGCGATCAGCGCCTGGTAGCGTTCACGCATCGGCGCCAGCGTCTGATCGAGCTGTTCGAGCAGTTGCCGTTTCGCTTCCCCCCAGGCCAGACCGTTCTGCAGTGCCCGCCGAAAAGCGCTGCTCTGCTCCGACGTGGCGAAGGCCTGATAGAGCTGATAAAGCACCGAACCATCGGCATCCTTCGGCTCGCCCGGTCCTCTGGAATCGGTGATGATGCCGGCGATCAGACGTTCGAGCTGGCGACGATCCGAGAACAGCGGGATGGTGTTGTCGTAGCTCTTGCTCATCTTGCGGCCATCGAGGCCCGGCAGGGTGCCGACGTTTTCGTCGACCTGCACTTCCGGCAGGGTCAGCACTTCTCCATAGAGATGGTTGAAACGCTGGGCAATGTCGCGGGCGATCTCGAGATGCTGCACCTGATCACGTCCGACCGGCACGCGGTTCGCGCCAAAGATCAGAATGTCGGCCGCCATCAACACCGGGTACATGAACAGCCCGGCTGTCACATCGGTGTCGAGGTCGACGCCGGCTTCGCGGTTGCGGTCGTTGACGGCCTTGTATGCATGTGCGCGGTTCAGCAGCCCCTTGCCAGTCACACAGCTCAGATACCAGCACAACTCGGGGATTTCCGGCAGATCGGACTGGCGATAGAAAAGGACCTTGTCCGGATCGAGCCCGGCCGCCAGCCAGCAGGCGGCGATTTCGAGCGTGGAGCGCTGAATGCGCTCGGGTTCGGGGCATTTGATCAGACCGTGCAGATCGGCCAGGAAATAGAAGCTCCGCACCCCGGCATCGCGACTGGCGGCGACCGCCTGCCGGATGGCTCCGGCATAGTTGCCCAGATGGGGGGTGCCGGTGGTAGTGATGCCCGTCAGAACGCGCGGCAGTTTGGAATCGGCAGTACTCATGAATCAGGAAAAAAGAAGGATATCCCCAATGTGCTGCGTCAGAGGTTGTCGTGGATGAAAAACCGAACGGAGGGCAGACGCCTTCGGGCTGAGTTCACGCGGCGCGGTACCCCGCGCCCTGGCATCCGGAAACTATCGCATCATCGCGTCGACCGAGCCCAGGCCGGCGCGCAGGATCAGCGGCTCGTCGCCCGTCACGTCGATCACGCTGGTCGGCACGAACTGGCCGGCGCCACCGTCGACCAGCAGATCGATCCGTTTGCCGATCTGCTCCTCGATGTCGTCCGGATCGGCCAGCGGGTCGGTTTCGCCGGGCATGATCAGCGAGGCGCACAGCAATGGCGTGCCCAGCGCCTCGAGCAAGGCCAGCACGATCGGCGCATCCGGCACCCGCAGACCGACGGTTTTACGTGAGGGATGATGCAGCCGGCGCGGCACCTCCTTGGTGGCGGGCAGAATGAAAGTGTAGGCACCGGGCGTCCACTCCTTCAGGAAGCGGAACTGACGGTTGTCGACCTGTGCATACTGCGACAACTCGGACAGATCGCGACACATCAGTGTCAGCAGGTGCTTGTCGTCGATGCCGCGCAGTGCCCGCATCCGATCGACTGCGCTCTTGTCCTCGAGGTGACAGGCCAGCACATAGCTGGCATCGGTCGGCAACGCGGCCAGCGCCCCGGTCTGAAACTGGCTGGCCACCTGCTGGATCAGGCGGTCCTGCGGATTCTTGGGATGGATGACGATACGTTTCATCGGAATTCTCTGTCAACGATCTTCTCTGTCAACGATCGCATCGGCGCCCGGAACTCGGATCGGTTCGGCACCGACGCATGGGTTCATGAAAAAGGCGCCCCCGGCCAATCGCTCCAGATGGGCTCGACATCGCCCGGCAATGGCGGAATCCGGCCCAGATCGAAGCGGCTTTCCTGCGGATCATGGAAGTCCGAAGCACGCGAGGCACGCAATGACAGACGCCGGCTCCAGCGGGCAAAGCGCCGGACGTCGTCTTCGGTGTGGCTGCCCGATACCACTTCGATGCCCTGCCCGCCCGCCTGTACGAAAGCCTCGGCCAGTGCCCACAGGCCGGCTTCATCGAAACGATAACGGGCCGGATGGGCGAGCACGGCCTGACCACCCGCCCCCCTGATCCAGTCGATGGCCTGCTGCAGACTGGCCCAGCGCTGCGGCACATGGCCCGGCCTGCCCTCGACCAGCCAGTTGGCAAAGACCTCGCGCGTGTCCCTGCAGATACCCTGGGCAATCAGGTGGCGGGCGAAATGGATGCGCGAGACCAGCTCGGGATTGCCCACGTAAGCCATGGCCCCCTGATAGGCATTCGGTACCCCGGCCTTCTCCAGCGCCGCGGCCATCTCGCGTGCCCGCCTGTCACGCCCATGCCGGTTGCCTGCCAGCCCCTCCAACAGTCTTCGATCGCTTGGATCGATTCCCAGCCCGACGACGTGCACCGTCTCGCCGGCCCAGGTGATCGAGACCTCCACACCAGGCACGAAACGCAGGCCCAGACGCGCAGCCTCATCGGCAGCTTCGGTCAGACCATCGAGGATGTCGTGATCGGTCAGCGCCAGTGCTTCGACGCCATTGCGATGGGCACGGTGCACCACCTCGGCAGGTTTCAATGTACCGTCCGATCGACTCGAATGACAATGTAGATCGATATTGGGATGTAGCATTCTGGCATTATAAGAAGCCGCTTGTCGTATGTGCGCTTCCTGCGGCCATCGAGGATCAGGAACATCGGGGCCGGGAAACCGGGGCCTGCCTACCGGAGTGAGTACTGCGCAACACCTCTTTCGAACGGTGCTGTTCCGAGCACCATTCGAAAGACCGGGCTCGGCGCCCGGCAGACGGGAGTCGATCGGCGAGGACGGGCGCACAACCGCCACAGCCACCGGCGAGGCATCCGCTGACGCGCCATCTGTAGACGCCGTATCCATGGGCACCGGCCTACGGAAAGGAATCCGCTCCCCTCACGACAAGCCAACGTACACTCGACGAGGTCTCTCATGAGCATCTATTCCCTGGCCGACCGACGGCCCAGTCTTGCCGACACCGCCTGGATCGCCCCCGGCGCCACCGTCATCGGCGATGTCCATCTGGCCGACCGGGTCGGCATCTGGTTCGGTGCGGTGCTGCGTGGCGACAATGATTCCATCCGTATCGGCATCGGCAGCAATGTGCAGGAAAACGCCGTGCTGCACGTCGACGCAGGCTGTCCCATCGAGATCGGCCGAAACGTCACCGTCGGCCACCAGGCGATGTTGCACGGCTGCACCATCGGCGACAACAGTCTGATCGGTATCCAGGCCGTGGTCTTGAATCGAGCACGCATTGGCCGCAACTGTCTGGTGGGCGCCGGCGCGCTGGTGACCGAAGGCAAGCAGTTCGAAGACGGCTGGCTGATCCTGGGTTCGCCCGCCAAGGCGGTGCGCCGCCTGAGTGACGAGGAAATCGCCGGCCTGGCGGCTGCGGCCACCTCTTACCAAAAGCACTTACGGCACTACGCCACGGAGCTGAAAGAATGGACACCCTGATCCGATTTGGTTTTGCGCAGAAGGTACGCGGCCAGATCGTCAAGCTCGACAGGAGCTGGCCCCCTCTCGCCCGACATCATCAACGCTACGGCGAACGCGATGTGCCGCCCACGGTGCGCGAGCGGCTGGGGGAGCTGAGCGCGGCCGGCCTGCTGCTGGCCGCCTCACTGAAATTCGACGGCAGCCTGCTGTTGCAGATCCAGGGCAGCGGCCCGGCACGGCTGTTCGTGGCCGAATGTCATGCCGACAGCCGTTTTCGGGCCACCGTCAAGCTCGACGACCAGGCGGCGATTCCACATGACGCCTCCTTCAATGATCTGGTCAATCCCGACAACCGCGGCCGCTTCGTCGTCACGCTGATTCCACCCGTCAGTACATCGGGCGAAGGTACGGGGTTGGATACGCCCTACCAAGGCATCATCCCCTTCGAGGGCGACACGGTGGCCGAAGTGCTGGAACACTACATGAGCCTGTCGGAGCAGATTCCAACCCGACTCTGGCTGGCTGCCGACGAGAATGCGGTCTTCGGTCTGCTGCTACAGATGATGCCCACCCGTGGCGACGAAGGCGCGCCGGACGAACAGGAAAGCCTGCTGACCTGGGAACAGGTGCAGACATTGGCCGATACGCTGACTCGCACGGAAATGCTGACACTGAAACCGGAGGAAATCCTGCGCCGCTTGTTCTGGGATACCGAAATCCGCGTCTATGACCAGCGTGTACCGCGCTTTGAATGCAGCTGCTCACGCGACAAAGTGGGCGGCATGCTGAAGATGCTGGGCGAGGAAGAGGTCCGGAGCATCCTGGACGAACACCAGCAACGTATCCAGGTCAATTGCGAATTCTGCCGCGAGCCCTATGTGTTCGATCAGGCCGAAGCGATGGCGCTGTTCGACAAGCCATCGGCGGAGGATTCAGACAAGACTCCAGCGTCTGACGGAAGAACCGACACCCACTGAGACCGTTCGAGAAACAGCAGACGGAACGAGGCGTCGTAAGCCTTCAATCGTTGCCGTCGGATTCCGAACGCTCGTTCGGGATCGGATTGATCTGCACGAAGATTTCGTCGTCACGCACCATACCCAGACTGTAACGGGCACGTTCCTCGAGGGCCGAAGTGCCGGATCGGAGATCCTGCACCTCGGCTTCGAGGCCCTCATTGCGCAGGCGTTTGCCTGCGTTGACCTCCTTCTGCAACGCAAGCTGCTGATCGAGCTTCCAAACACGGAGCCAACTGCCCTGACCCAGCCACAACGGGTACTGAATCAGAAGCAGCAGCAAGGACAAAGCAACGGTCAGCAGCCTCATCGATGACGATGATCAGGAGGAATCAGCGACGGATGTTGTAGAAGGCGTCGATGCCGGGATAGCTGGCGGTATCGCCCAGATCTTCCTCGATGCGGAGCAGCTGGTTGTACTTGGCGATACGATCGCTGCGCGACATCGACCCGGTTTTGATCTGCAGAGCGTTGGTGGCCACGGCGATGTCGGCGATGGTGGTGTCTTCGGTTTCTCCCGAGCGGTGCGAAACCACCGAGGTGTAGCCGGCGCGCTTGGCCATTTCGATGGCAGCGAAGGTTTCGGTCAACGTACCGATCTGGTTGATCTTGATCAGGATCGAGTTGGCGATGCCCTGCTTGATGCCTTCTTTCAGGATGCTGGTGTTGGTCACGAACAAGTCGTCACCGACCAACTGCACCTGTTTGCCCAAGCGCTCGGTCAGGTGTTTCCAGCCGTCCCAGTCGTTCTCGGCCATACCGTCCTCGATCGACAGGATCGGATATTTGGCGACCCAGTCGGACAGCAGTTTGGTGAATTCGGCGGCGGTCAGTACTTTCTTCTCACCGACCAGGTTGTATTTGCCGTCCTTGTAGAATTCGCTGCTGGCGCAATCCAGACCGATACCGATGTCTTCGCCTGGGCGGAAGCCGGCTTTCTCGATGGACTGCATGATCAGCTGCAGGGCGGCTTCATGGCTGTCGACCGACGGTGCGAAACCGCCTTCGTCACCCACGGCGGTCGGCATGCCGGCATCGTTGATGAGTTTCTTCAGCGCATGGAAGGTTTCTGCGCCATAACGCAGGGCTTCACGAAAGGTCGGAGCCCCCACCGGGATGATCATGAACTCCTGGAGGTCCAGGTTGTTGTTGGCGTGTGCGCCACCATTGATCACATTCATCATCGGCACCGGCAGAGCCATCTGCCCCGAGCCGCCGAAATAGCGATACAGCGGCAGACCCGACTCTTCGGCAGCGGCACGGGCCACGGCGATGGACACGGCCAGCATGGCGTTGGCGCCCAGGTTGGCCTTGTTGTCGGTGCCATCCAGCTCGATCAGTGTGCGATCGACATAAGCCTGTTCGGTCGCATCCAGACCGAGTACGGCTTCGGAAATTTCCGTGTTGATGTTTTCAACGGCTTTCAGCACGCCTTTGCCGCCATAGCGACCGGCATCACCGTCACGCAGCTCGATTGCCTCACGCGAACCAGTGGAGGCACCGGACGGCACCGCGGCACGTCCCATCACTCCGGATTCGAGCAGCACGTCACACTCGACGGTGGGATTGCCGCGAGAATCGATGATCTCGCGCCCGATGATGTCGACAATAGTACTCATTGGCCTTTCTCCTAGTCTGCTAAGCCTTCAACACAGATCATGTTGAACTGGGCAGTTGCGCCGGCCCGCGTTGCACGCGCCTGCCGATACAACTGAGAATCATAGTACGTTCGGGCTGATTCCATGTCTTCAAACCTGATCACGACGATGCGTTCTGGTGACCAGTCGCCCTCGAATACTTCCGTTTTGCCGCCGCGCACCAGAAACCGACCACCGCCGGCCTTGGTGGCGGCGGTCGACAGATCGCGGTAGGCAGCGATTTTCTCGGCGTCATTGACCCCGGCGATATCGATAATGACGTAAGCAGCCATCAGAACCCCTCCATTTCGGCAAAGCCCTGCTTCTTGACGAGCGCATCCAGTTCACGCAGGGTCATCAGCAATTCCCGCATCCGGGACAGCGGCCAGGCATTGGGCCCGTCGGACAGCGCCCTGGCCGGATCGGGATGTGTTTCCATGAACAACCCCGCCACGCCCGTGGCCACGGCCGCCCGTGCCAACACCGGCACGAACTCGCGCTGACCACCGGAACGGTCACCCTGCCCCCCCGGCAACTGGACCGAATGGGTTGCATCGAAGACCACCGGGCAGCCGGTTTCGCGCATGATGGCCAAGCTGCGCATATCGGAAACCAGGTTGTTGTAGCCGAAGCTGACGCCGCGTTCACAGACCATCACGCAGTCTTCGTCGACACCGGCCGCCTTGGCTGCGGTACGGGCCTTGTTCACCACCTGCAGCATGTCGTGCGGCGCCAGAAACTGACCCTTTTTGATGTTGACCGGCTTGCCGCAGGCTGCCACCGCATTGATGAAATCAGTCTGCCGGCACAGAAAGGCCGGGGTCTGCAGCACATCGACCACGGTCGCCACCGGCCCGATCTGGCCGATCTCATGCACATCGGTCACGACCGGCACGCCGATCCGGTCGCGCACTTCGGCGAGGATCTTCAGCCCTTCATCCATGCCCGGGCCGCGGAAGGACGCGCCCGAACTGCGGTTGGCCTTGTCGAAAGATGATTTGTAAACGAAGGGAATGTCCAGCTCGGCACACAGTTCCTTCAGCTGGCCCGCGGTATCCAGCGCCAACTGCTTCGATTCGATCGCGCAGGGGCCGGCCAGCAGAAAGAAGGGCTGGTCGAGTCCGACCGGACGTCCGGCAATCTTCATGCTTGCTCCTGTGATCGCGCTTCGGCATGAGCCAGCGCCGCCTCGATGTAGGCGCTGAACAGCGGATGCCCGTTGCGCGGTGTGGAGGTAAATTCGGGATGGAACTGCACACCGATGAACCACGGATGCGAACCCTCGCCCTGCGTCGGCAGCTCGATGGTTTCGGTCAATCCCTCGTGCGGCGTGCGCGCGGCGATCACCAGACCGGCATCGCGCAAGCGCTCGACATAATCATTGTTGACCTCGAAGCGGTGGCGGTGGCGTTCGTTGACCGTACTGCCATAGATGCCATGCAGCAGCGTGCCGGGTTGGACCGGGCAGCGCTGGGCGCCCAGACGCATGGTGCCACCGAGGCCCGAGCTGTGGTCACGACGTTCCAGCGCGCCGCTGCGATCGGTCCATTCGGTGATCAGCGCCACCACCGGGTGCGGGGTATCCAGCTCGAATTCGGTACTGTTGGCATCCGCCAGCCCTGCCACGTGACGGGCATACTCGACCACGGCCAGCTGCATGCCCAGGCAGATGCCCAGGTAGGGCAGCTTGTTTTCACGCGCATAGCGGATGGCCTGAATCTTGCCTTCGACGCCACGCTTGCCGAAGCCGCCCGGCACCAGCACGGCATCGTAGGATTCCAGCACCCCACAGCCTTCGCGCTCGATCTGCTCGGAATCGAGGTAATCGATGTCGACCCGCGTCGAGGTATGCATGCCGGCGTGGATCAGCGCTTCGGTCAGCGACTTGTAGGACTCGGTCAGATCGACATATTTGCCGACCATCGCGATGCGCACCCGATGCTTCGGATGCTCGAGGCGATCGATCAGATGATCCCAGACACTGAGGTCCGCCTCCGGCCGATCGAGTTTCAGCAGATCGACGAGGATGTCGTCGACCTTCTGCTCGTGCAACATGCGCGGAATCTTGTAGATCGAGTCGGCATCGGTGACGGAGATGACCGAATCGACCGGAATATTGGAGAACAGCGAAATCTTGGCGCGCTCGTCGTCGGGAATCGGGCGGACCGCGCGACACAGCACCATGTCGGCCTGAATGCCGATCTTGCGCAGCTCCTGCAGCGAATGTTGGGTGGGCTTGGTCTTGAGTTCGCCTGCCGCCCCCAGATAGGGCACCAGCGTCAGGTGCACGAAGCAGGCATTGCCCCGACCGGCCTTCAGACTCATCTGCCGGGCCGCTTCGAGAAAGGGGAGCGACTCGATATCGCCGACGGTGCCGCCGATCTCGACGATGGCGACCTCGGCCTGTTCGGGCGTGCCGACCCCGGCACCGCGCTCGACGAAGGACTGGATTTCGTTGGTGATGTGCGGGATGACCTGAACCGTACGGCCCAGATACTCGCCCCGGCGTTCCTTGCGGATCACCGAGTCGTAGATTTGCCCCGTGGTGAAATTGTTGACACGGCGCATACGTGTCGAAACGAAGCGTTCGTAATGGCCCAGATCCAGATCGGTCTCGGCACCATCCTCGGTCACGAACACTTCACCGTGCTGAAACGGGCTCATCGTGCCCGGATCGACGTTGATGTAGGGGTCCAGTTTCAGCAGGGTCACCTTGACACCGCGCGACTCCAGCAACGCGGCCATCGATGCAGCGGCGATCCCCTTGCCCAGCGAGGAGACCACGCCGCCGGTGACAAACACATATTTAGTCATGTAAGCCCATCCGGAAATGGCAATTGTAGCAATGTTCTCGCTTTGGCCGCCAACCCGTTGCCTGTCTTCCGACACGGACACGGCCCCGCCGACGGCCTGTTCAGCCGCGTCCACTGCCGATGGCCACATCCCGTCGGAAAGCGACTTCCGCTGTTCCTCACCCTGGAACGGCGCTTTCCGGGACCCGGTCGCATCACGACGTGGCGTATGGACAAACGCAGTGACCGTGAAGCACGCCCGGACCTCGAGCGGCCGATCACCCGCACCGTGGATGCCCCCCACCCGATAGCTGCCGGACATCCACCCGTTGGCTGCCGGTGCCCTTCCCGGTTTGCACCAAACGAGCTGCTTAACGGAAAATGCGCAATGCTCGTTCCAAGAATGATGGGCAGCCAGTGCAAGCCTCCCCCCCGCACGCGGTACGACGACGATGCAACATCGTCGGCGACCGCTCCGGTCCCGCTGCCGGCATCATGGTCCAACCCGTCCACCCAGAGTATCCGGGCCGAGGCCGGCCTGACTCCGATCCCGGGCACGGGTGGTCCACGGACACGTCCGACGGTCTTCGCGCCGTCACCAGGAGAATGTGATGGAAACAGAAGACACAGTCATCGAACGCGATGCCATGGAGTTCGACGTGGTCATCGTGGGCGGTGGTCCGGCGGGGCTGTCGGCCGCCATCCGCCTCAAGCAGTTGGCCAACGACAGCGGTCAGGAAATCAATGTCTGCGTGATCGAGAAAGGTGCCGAAATCGGTGCCCATACCCTGTCGGGTGCCGTGATCGATCCGCGTGCACTGGATGAGCTGTTCCCGGACTGGAAAGAACTGGGCGCTCCGCTGGAGACCGAAGCCACCGGCGACAGGGTGATGTTCCTGACCGAAAACGGTAGCTTCGAGGTGCCCGGATGGGCCACGCCGCCGGGCATGCACAACAAGGGCTGCTATATCGTCGGCCTGGGCAGGCTGGTGGCCTGGCTGGGCGAACAGGCCGAAGCATTGGGTGTCGAGGTCTACCCGGGCTTTCCCGCCGCCTCGATCATCTACGGCGACGAGGGCGTGGTACGCGGAGTCATCACCGGCGACATGGGTCTGGACCGTGAAGGCAAGCCGACCGATGCCTTCCAGCCGGGGATGGAGCTGCTGGGTAAATACGTGATCTTTGCCGAAGGTTCACGCGGCCATCTCGGGCGCGAACTGATCGAGCGCTTCGAGCTGGCCGATGAATCCGACCCGCAGAGTTATGGCATCGGCCTCAAGGAACTGTGGGAAATCGACCCGTCCCGCTTCGAGCCCGGCCTGATCATCCACACCGCCGGCTGGCCACTGGACAACGCCACCTATGGCGGCGCCTTCCTCTACCACTACGAGGACAACAAAGTCGCCGTCGGCTTCATGGTCGGACTGAACTATCGAAATCCCTATCTGTCACCCTTCGAGGAATTCCAGCGCTGGAAGACCCATCCGGCGATCCGCGACACCTTCGAGGGCGGCCGTCGGGTCGGCTATGGGGCGCGCGCCGTCACCGCGGGCGGCTACAACGCCCTGCCCAGGCTGATCTTCCCCGGCGGCTGTCTGGTGGGTTGCGACGCGGGCTTCCTGAACGCAGCCCGGATCAAAGGCACCCACACCGCCATGAAATCCGGCATGATGGCCGCCGAGGCGATCGCCGGAGCACTGGCCGACGGCCGCCGGCAGGATCTGCTGGAAGCCTACCCGGAGGCCTATCGGCAGTCCTGGGTCCGAGAGGAACTCTGGCGCTCGCGCAACTTCAAGCCGGCCATGAGCAAGGGCCTGGTGCTGGGCAGCCTGCTGGTGGGTCTCGACCAGATGGTGTTCGGTGGCAAGGCCCCCTTCACGCTGCACACCCGGCAGGAAGACTACCAATATCTGAAACCGGCAGCCGACTGCAGACCGATCGACTATCCGAAGCCCGATGGCAAACTGACTTTCGATCGCCTGTCGTCGGTCTTCATCTCGAATACCAACCACAAGGAGGAGCAGCCGATCCACCTGCGACTCGAAGACGCCTCGGTGCCGGTTTCGGTCAATCTGGCCAAGTTTGCAGGGCTGGAAGCACGCTACTGCCCGGCGGCGGTCTACGAATTCGTCGACACCGAAGACGGCAGAGGTGGACAACGCCTGCGGATCAATGCAGCCAACTGCATACACTGCAAGACCTGCGACATCAAAGACCCCACCCAGAACATCGTCTGGACGCCCCCCGAAGGAGGCGGCGGACCCGGCTACAGCGGTATGTGAAACCCGGCTATCCGCCGCACGGACATCGCGGGAGCACACAAAACACACGAGCGCCCGCCCCATCACCATGAGCGCGTCCGTGGCTCTGCGTTTGTGTCGACCGGGGCCGGAACCGGCGGATATCGGGCGCGGGCGGCACCGTGCCGGCAAACGATCGGGATCAATCGATCGGAGCGGCCCCCGTCCCCGGTTTCATTGAGAGCCCGCACCGGAACGGCCTCCGCCCGGGCGGCGTGAACTGCCGGGACGCGGCCCCTGATCATTGGCTTCGCTGACCACCAATACGCGCCCTTCCAGCAAATAGCCGTTCAAGGCACCGATGGCGGCTCTGGCCCCCTCGTCGTTGGCGATCGTGACGAATGCGAAACCGCGGGAACGCCCGGTTTCCCGATCGGACACGATCCGCACGCCGAGCACCTCGCCATAGGCGGCGAAAAGCTCTTTCAGCTGCACATCCGTGGTACGCCACGGCAGGTTACCTACATAGATCTTGGTCGACATCGAAAGGCACTTCCCGCAAAGGACCGACAAGCTGCGAGGGAAGAACGGGCAGGACTCCAGAGCCCTGGCCGAACCACGCAATCCACTCGAATGGTTTGTGCCGACCCCTGCCGGACGCCAAACTTCAACGAATCAAAAACGACAGACGCACAAAGGCCGACACCCACGACCGATGCCACCGTCGGGAACGGCTACGAAGAACAGAACCCGGTCCGCCAAAAAAGACGAGACCCCTGCACGCAAAAAGGTGGATGGACCCCGGCCACCGCTGCCGGAAAGCCGGTCCCATGGTTCAGTGTAACGTTTTTTGGCAGTTGTGGCGCATTTCGCCTCAAAAAAACTTGTCAGGACAACGATACTGGACAAAAATACAGGTTGCTATCGACAGCAGGCCATTTCCATGAGACCGCTTACGTCCCGCCAACGCGAAGTCCTGGCACTGATCAGGACTCATATCGATCAAACCGGCTTTCCGCCCACCCGGGCCGAACTCGCCAGCGCCATGGGCTTTCGATCTGCCAACGCAGCCGAAGACCATCTCAAAGCGCTGGCACGCAAAGGCATCATCGAGCTCTGCGCCAGCACATCCCGGGGCATCCGGCTGCTGGCTGCCGCAGAAGCCGAACTCCCGCTCCGGGACACCACGACCCGGTCCGCCGCTGCTGCCGCACGTGCCGACACCGTCGACGGTGCCGGACACGAGGATGCCGCACACACCGCCGGACCAGCGGCCCCCGGTCTGCCGCTGGTGGGCCGTGTCGCCGCCGGCCAGCCCATTCTGGCCGAAAGCCACATCGAAGCCAGCTACCGGCTCGATGCGACGCTGTTCGAGCAGGCACCGGACTATCTGCTGCGTATCCGAGGAGAAAGCATGCGCGACGCCGGCATGCTCGATGGCGATCTACTGGCCGTCAAGGCCACGCCCGAAGCCCACAACGGCCAGATCGTGGTGGCCCGGATCGGCAACGAAGTCACCGTCAAACGGCTGCGGCACGACCGCACCGGACACACCATCGAACTACTGCCCGAAAACCCGGATTTCGACCCGATCGTGCTGCACCCCGGAACCGATGAGTTCCAGATCGAGGGCATTGCCGTCGGGCTGATCCGCCAGGGCAAACTTGCCCGGCATTGATGCCGGCGCCTCGGCCGCCAGACGTTACGGAGCCCCGGCCGTCCTGGCGTCCACCATCACACGAACGAGACACACGCCTCCCGGACTCGGCCCGTGCCGGATTACCACCCCATGACGCTTGTCTCAGCCCGCTGCGGGCAGCAGGCGGGCGTTCAACGTATAGGTGCCGTCTATCTTGGCCGAGCCCAGACTGTGGCCTTCGATCAACTGGGTGACCAGCCGACCGTCGAAACGGCCATCGACCGCCAGCCGGTCGACATCGAGGGCATGCACGATGAACTCGTAACGATGGACCCGTGCGTCGTTCCAGGGCGGACAAGGGCCATCATAGCCGTAGTAATCACCGTTCATGTCGTGGTCGCTCGCAAACCACTGTGTATAGTCGTTGACCCCCTGACGGGTGCCGTCGGGCAGCTCCGGCCCGGCCTTGCCCCGCGAAGTGACCTCATGGGAATACGCCCCTTCTTCCAGATGCCGGGTTCCCGCCGGCAGATCGAGCAAGATCCAGTGGTAGAAATCGGCACGGGGCAGATCTTCGGGGACTTCGCGATCGGGGCGGTTGACATCATCGGCCACCGTCGGAGCATCCCGATCCACACAGATCACCACAAAAGACCGGGTTCCTTCCGGAACATCTTCCCAGGCAAGATGCGGGTTGCGGTTCTCGGCCAGCGCCACCCGGGTGACTGCATCGTGCCGCGCAAAAGCCAGACGCTCCGGCAACGGTGCCCCGGGAATGAAGGAATCACTGCGCAGTTTCATGGGCTCTCTCCTGAAAATTGACAGCCATCTCCCGAGCTTGCCCGCTGCCCCGGAGGTGACTATTTGCGATAGGGGGGCGCCACCGCTTCCGCCGGTCTCATCGAAGGCTGCCGGCCTCGACCTCGGTGTCGACGCTGGCGTAGGCGGGACCCGCCTCGAAATGCAGCAGCATCGCACCCTTGGCATCCAGCAGGCTCAAACTGCGGCCCTGCTGCCGCAGTGAGGCGGTGGCGGCGAGCGCCGCCAGATACTGATTTTCGAGTGCCATGGCGGCCTGGTTGCAATAACGCTTGGTCACACCGAACCTGCCGAAACTGATCGATGCACCATCGAGACCATAGGCACCGAAGAAGCTGTTGCAACCAGCAAATCCGGTCACGGCCTTGCCGTCCTCATCCAGAACCAGACTGGGCCTGCTGTCGTTGGACGGTGCATGTCGGCCCCCGGCGATCGACACCAGATGCCAGCGGGTGGACTGCAGGGGAACTTCGCTGCCCGGTGCCGCCTTGCGATCGTGCGTGGCATGCTCATTCCGCCGGGCGGACGGAGCACCGTCGGTATCGTCGGACGGTATGGCGGCGCAGGCCGTCAGCAGCGCGACCACCATGCCGACGGTCAGCAGACCGAACGGACGCAGAGGGCCCGGGCCCGCACCTCCCCGCCGGGCCGACGCCTCATCGGACGCGTGGGCGGAACAAGAAAAGGCCGGACCGACATTTTCACCCTGCGCTGCCTTGGGCGAAATACATGGTTGCCGAACATGCTTGACCATCGGACGGAGCCTCCTTTTGGATGCGAGCGCAAATCAATGAGATTCGACAAGTGTAGCAAGGAAACGCCAGATCGGCCTGCCAGTGCCTGGACATACGGACCGCGCCTGCGGTACCGTGCGGAGCCGCTATCGGCACTGCAGATCATTCCCCTGCCCTCCGACTGCACGCCGGACAATCGGAACATACCGTAAGTTCCATCGGCGAATGTAAGAAACAACGGACAAGACGTTTCAACGGTGGTTTTTCCAGCCAGCCCGCTACCATGTCCGGGTTACGCTTGTCATTCGACTGGACGGCAACGGCCGGAAACGGTCTTCCATGCGACCGGCCATGTCCTCCGGCCCCCGAGCCACGGCGCAGGAGCGTGCCCTGCGGATCGCGCTGCTGGCCGCGTCCGGTGATGCCGTTGCCGCCGTCGCGTTTTTCCGCCGGCCCGGACTGCAACACCCGGCGTACTGCGCCCCCGCAGTACGGATAAACCCCGAGTCTTTCGGCCGGCAGACCGGATATCCGGGGTATCTGTGTAATACTGGGAAGAGATGTGTCGTGCCTTCGTTGCCCGGCGGTCGACTCACGACCATCACGAGACTCATCAAAAACAATGCCAATATCCGTGCCGGGCGCCCCCTGTCGGGTTGGAGCGGCACACCACGAGCCGCTCCCAAACGATCTATCCGGCCTTCCGGTTGCCATGCCATGCGCCCGATCCGGTTTTTCGATAGGACTCTCTCATCCATGACAGAAGCAAACGTGGTCATCTTTGACGAACCGACGACGGCCGATGGACGACGCGTAGGCCGCGCCACGCTGAATGCGCCGGCATCGTTGAATGCGCTGTCGCTGGCGATGGTCGAACAGTTGCGCCCCCGGCTCGACCAATGGATCCATGATCCCGATATCGTCTGCATCATGCTCGATGGCGCAGGCGATCGCGCTTTCTCCGCCGGCGGTGATATCCGCGATCTCTATCATTCGATTCGCCAATACGGCCCGGCGCGCAACCCTTATGCACAACGTTTCTTCTCGCTCGAGTACGCACTGGACTACCGGATCCACACCTGTCCGAAGCCGCTGATCTGCTGGGGTCATGGCATCGTGATGGGAGGGGGTCTGGGCCTGCTGGCGGGAGCCTCCCACCGTGTCGTCACACCCGAAACCCGCATCGCCATGCCGGAAATCAGCATCGGTCTGTTCCCCGACGTCGGTGGCAGCTGGTTCCTGAACCGCCTGCCTGGCCGTGCGGGTCTGTTCATGGCCCTGACCGGGGCACCGATGAATGCGGCCGACGCCCTGTTCACCGGCATGGCGGATTTCTGCCTGGACAACGACGCCAAGTCCACCGTATTTGCCGAAATCCTGGCCAGCCGCTGGCACAATCAGGCCGCCGCCAACAAAGCCCAGATGACCCATCTGCTGGACCGCTTCGAGACCAAGGCCACATTGGCACCTTCCAACCTGCGCCGGCACTTCGACCTGATCCGCAAAACCGTCGGTCTCGGCAGCCTGAAGGACACCGCCGAACACCTGTTGGCCCTGCCCACCAACGGCGACCCCTGGCTCGAAACCGCGGTGGAGACTTTTCGGCGCGGCAGCCCGACCTCGGCCGCCCTGTCGTGGGAACTGCTGCAGCGCTGTAGGCACCGTTCACTGGCCGACATTTTCCGGATCGAATACAACGTGGCGATCAGCTGCTGCGCTGCACATGATTTCGCCGAGGGTGTCCGGGCATTGCTGATCGACAAGGACCGGAAGCCGGCCTGGAAACCACCAACGCTGGACGCATTGGAATCCTCGGTGATCGAAAGCCATTTCCGCGACCACCATGAGGTCCACCCACTGTCGGACTGGCGCTGAGCCCGCCCTGACCCGACATCCCTGTCGACGGAGCGTGTCGAGACGCCGACCCGGCACGGTGGTGCAGACTCCTGACGAGCGAAGACAGGACCGTGCCATATCGAAACGGTTCTGGCACGCATGCCATATCACGACGGACATATCGGAGCGCACACACAAGTGCTGCGAGCCCCCTCCTTCCAGCATGCCCGGACGATCCTGGCCCGCGCAGGACTACAAGACACACATGCCCGGAAACACAAAGGGATGAACCGGCCGCAGGAAGCCGTCGTATCCGCTCAGCAGCCGGTACCGGTTCCGGATTCGGACGAATCCGGAATGCCGTCGAAGAAGTCGACGATGCCGGTTTCGAGCGAGTATTCCGCACCGACCACCACCAGGCCTTCATGCGCGATCCAGTGCTCCAGCACCCGCGAGCCATGCCGCAGATGATCGGCGGCGGCGCGGATGTTGGCGCGCACGGCATAATGCATCAGCCGGCCGTGGTCTTCGTTCAGACAGCTTTCGAGCAACGGCTCGACCGAAGGGCGAATCCGGTCGACCACGGCACGCAGATTGGGCGAACGCCCCTTGACCGGCAAGCGCAGTTCATCGAGGGTGGCCGCCACCGCCCCACAATTGGAATGACCGAGTACGACCACGAGTTTGGTCTTGTAGCGCTCGACCGCAAATTCGACGCTACCGATCTGTGAAGGAGCGACGATATTGCCGGCGACCCGGATCACGAACAGCTCGCCCAGCCCCTGATCGAAAACCAGCTCGGCCGGCACCCGAGAGTCGGCACAGCCCAGCAGAATGGCGAAGGGTTCCTGGCCGCCCAGCAGCTGACTGCGACGCTCATGGTTGGTGGCCACCGACAGCCCGCCCAGCCCGGCCACGAAGCGCCGGTTGCCATCTTGTAAGAGTTTCAGTGCTTCATGGGCTGCGATCATCAGAAACGGCGCTGCCCCTTGTTCGGGGGCCATCACGCATCAAAGGACAGAAGAGCATCGGATCGCAGGCCTGGCGGCCTGCCGGAAATATGTTCCCCGGAAGCTCGACGACCTGCTCCGACGGTCTATTATGCCTTGGCCTGCGCGCTTTCCCCCGCAACCCGCATCACCGCGCCCATACAGGCCACACCGATCGGTCACGCTCCGACCCGTCCTCGCTCCTGCTGTCGACGAAAAGCTTCGAAAACGCCGGTGTGATACCGTGGCCCAGGGCGGGAAACGATGAAGACATGGCCACGTCACGTCGATATGAATCAGGCAGGCACACAAAATCCGGGCGAGCGCAGTGAGTGACAGCCGCCCTCACTGCACCGGGGATCATGCGGACCAGCCGATCATTGGTCCCGGGCGACCAGCCGAGCCCCCGCCATTTTGACGCTGCCGTCGCGACGCGCCATCACCGAGGCGCCACCGGCTACGCCAATGAAATGGAAGCCGTCGGCCACCTGCGCCGGTATCAACCGGTCGGCGAAACCACCATCGGCCAATTGCCCGAAACCATTGCTGCCCCAGGCCCAGACGCTGCCGTCACGCTTGAGTGCGAGAGTGTGTGCACCACCGGCAGCCACCTCCGCAAACCCATCACCGATGTGTACCGGCACCAGCCGGTCCGTGCGTGTGCCGTCGCCCAGCTGACCGAGCAAATTGCTGCCCCAGGCCCAAAGGCTGCCATCCAGCTTGATGGCAAAGGTCTGCGCACGCGAGGCAACCACATGCAAAAAGCCCTCGCCCACCTCGACCGGCGTCAGCTGATCCCGGGTCTGACCATTACCCAGCCGCCCAGCCTCGCCACGTCCCCAGGCCCAGAGCCTTCCCTGTCGGTCGATCGCCATCGAGTATCCGGAACCGGCCGCCACTTCCCGGAAACCTTCACCAATGGCCACCGGCGTATACGACGGTTGACGACTACCATTGCCCAGCTCGCCAAAGCGATTCTCCCCCCAGGCCAGCAACGTGCCATCCCGGCGTACTGCCAGACTGTGACGCTCACCGGCGGCGATGCTGACGATATCGTTGGCCACGGACACCGGACGATGAACCTGCTTGAGCTCGGGCTTGCCGCTGCCCAGCTGCCCCTGTGTGTTGTCACCCCAGGCCCAGAGATCACCCTTCAGGTCGACGGCCAGCACATGCGCACCACCCGCCGCCACCGAACGATAGCTCTGACCGGGTACCGGCAGAAAGCCTTCGGATTCATCGACGTCCGTACCGATGCCAAGCTGACCACGGTGATTGGCTCCGCGGGCCCACAACCGGCCATCGCCTCCCAGCACCAAGGTGAAACCCCGGGCATGTGACAATGCAGCCACTGGACCGATCAGCGCCGAAGGCACATCCCGCAGCGAATCGACCTGCAGTCCCTGTACCGGCGGCAGGTGATGCGAAGGTTCGGCCTGACGCACGACCGGCGGCTGCGGAGAAGAACCGACGATGGTGTCCGGTATGGCGTAGGCCCGTACGATCGGCCCGGTCAACGCGGCCACTCCCGACAGCCCTGTCAAGGCCAGACCCAAACACACACCGCCCGCAAGAACCCGATGGGTCCTCTCACGCATGATTGCCACCGCTGCACTCCCTTGTAGATCGAGCAACGGATTCTGCGGTGAGCCCCCGTCCGCCCCAAGCGGACGGACGAGCACAGGCGGCGGACGGTACGGGGAAGCGGTTGTCCGGCACGTTGCCGTGGGCCGGGCGCCACAACGGCTGTGTCAGAAGCGCCTTTTGTATTCGAAGCGTATCTTCAAGCCCTTGCCCGCACCCTGTATGTATGGCGTTACGCTCCTCCGATGCCGAAGCGCCGCTGCAAAACCGCAAAGCGTCGCGATATTTGGCCGGTATCGCGGCGGTTGGCGCCTTTCCCCGGCTCTGGATGGTCGCCTGCATTCATTCGGCGCACGGCCCCAGTGACAGGTACCCGGCACAACCCGATCATCGCTGCTGGATCAGCGAACGATAGGCTCCCTTGTTGACCGCCTGCGTATAGCCCATCCCGCGCAGGATACGCAGTGCCTGACCCGAACGGTTGCCGCTGCGGCAGTACAGCATCACCGGCGTATCCTTGTCCGGCACCAGCGCTTCGATCTTCGAGGCCAGTTCATTGAGCGGCAGATTCACCGCTCCCGGTAGATGACCGTCGGCGTACTCCCGCGGCGTGCGGACATCGATCCAGATCGGGTGCCGCTCACGTGCCTGACCAATGGCAGTGGCCGATGTGCCCGTCCCCATGTCGGCAGCCACCGTCCCCGGGCTTGCAGCAGCTTGCCCGGAAGGCTGGACCGGATCTGCCGCCGGCGTCGCGGACGATGTCATCCCGAAAGTTGCTCCCGCGGCCAGGGTCAGTGCCACGACCGGCGCAGATGGACGTTTCAGACGAACCCACATGATCGCCAATGAACTATTGAAGAAAAAGACGACACACCCAGCGAATCTGGGCAACGGAAACCACGAAGGCGGCAAATGACGATTCCACTGGAAACGGATTTCGCCCGCTCGGGCACTGCCGGGTGTATGCCATGCCCCGCAGACACAGCTGGCCCATACTGGTTGGTTTGCGACCCGCGATTATGTCACAGGCCGTATCATCAAGACCCATATCGATGATGGATCGTGCGACCAATGATACGCCAACCGATCGTCAGTCGCCCACCACCGGTTCTGCCGCTCGAGCCGCCTCCAGACGCTGCAGGATTTCCGGCGTGACATCACCGGTCACATACTTGCCGTCGAAGCAGGAAGCCTCGAAATCACCGGCACGGACACCGGCATCCAGCGCCGCCTGCTTCATCGCTTCGATCGACTGATAGAGCAACCCGTCGGCACCAATGGCCTTGCGGATCGCTTCATCGTCACGTTCGTGGGCGATCAGTTCGGTATGCGTCGGCATGTCGATGCCGTAGACATTCGGGAAACGCACCGGCGCCGCCGCCGAAGCAAAAAAGACTTTGTTGGCACCGGCCTCGCGCGCCATCTGTACGATCTCACCCGATGTCGTGCCCCGTACGATCGAATCGTCGACCAGTAGCACGTTCTTGCCCTTGAACTCGATGCTCATCGCGTTGAGCTTCTGACGTACCGACTTCTGGCGGACCGACTGGCCCGGCATGATGAAGGTGCGGCCGACATAACGGTTCTTGATGAAGCCTTCGCGGTAATCCAGATTCAGTTTACTGGCCAGCTGCATGGCCGCAGGCCTCGAGGTCTCCGGGATCGGAATCACGACATCGATGTCGCCGGCACTCATTTGACGGTTCACGGTATCGGCCAGATTCTCGCCGAGCTTGAGGCGCACGTCATAGACCGAGGCGCCGTCGAGCACCGAGTCGGGACGGGCGAAGTAAACATATTCGAAGATGCAGGGGGTCAACGGACCGGCCTTGTCATACTTGCAACTGTGGAAGCCGCCATCCAGATCGATGAAGATCGCTTCACCGGGTTCCAGATCGCGCACCAGCTTGAAGCCCATGCCTTCGAGCGCCACCGACTCGGACGCCACCAAATATTCGGTATGGCCGTTCTCGGCTTCGGCCACGCCATAGCACAGCGGGCGGATGCCATGGGGATCACGGAAAGCCAACATGCCGTAGTCGGCGATCTCGGCCACGCAGGCGTAGGCGCCCGATACGCGGCCGTGCAGCGCGGCCACCGCATCGAAAATCGCACCTTGGTCGAGCGACACCCCGCGAACCCGCGCATCCAGCTCGTGCGCCAGTACATTCAGCAACACCTCCGAATCCGAGTCGGTGTTGATATGACGGCGATCGCGCCGGAACAGTTCCTGCTTCAGGGCTTCGGCATTGACCAGATTGCCGTTGTGCACGAGCGTCAGACCAAAGGGCGCATTCACGTAGAGCGGCTGGGCCTGATCACTGCTGCTGGCCGAACCGGCCGTAGGATAGCGTACATGACCGATACCGGAATGGCCCGGCAGTGCCAGCATATTACGGGTGCGGAACACATCGCGCACCAGGCCACTGCCCTTGTGCATGGCAAAGCTGTGACCATTGCAGGTGGCGATACCGGCAGCATCCTGCCCCCGGTGCTGCAGCAACAACAACCCGTCGTACAGCAGCTGGTTGACCGGTGTGCTTCCCACCGCGCCCAAAATTCCACACATGGCTAAAACCCCTCAGGTAAACGAAGCGCAAGCAAATGCCTGCCGTGCTGTCCCGGACACTCCTGCCCATGAACGTATCTCTCCGACCCCAGGTTCGCGCCGCCGACGAAGCAGCGTCGTACAGCCGGTCTACTGGAGCGAGGTATGACGAATTTCCGTGATGGCATCTTCGGTATCGCCGGGGATCACACCTCGTCCTGGATTCGGGCTGCGCTTTCATCGCATGCACGTACCTCTGGAACGGCGCACTAGCGCGGTTGATATCGATTGAGCAGATCGAATCCCGCGGCCGCCAGCGCATCGAGCCACTCACGGCTATGCGCCATCTGCCAGGCCGGCTCGGTGTGCAGGCCGAAGCGATGCGCCAGCATGGCCGCCGCGGTCACGATCAACACGGCACGCCCGACACCCAGCAGCGCCCCGAAGAAACGATCCAGACCACCCAGACCGATGGCACGGAAAGCACGCGACATCATGAAGCCGGCCAGTCGGCAGGCGATGTAGATGAGCAGAAAAGCGAGGATCTGATAGCCGAACATCGGCACATCGACCAAGCCCCGCAACATCGGCTGCAGCATGACGGCCACCGGGGTCGTCAGCAGAAATGCCAGGATCCACCCGGCCAGACCGAAGCCGGTCCGGATGAACCCCCGCCAGATCCCCAGTCCGGTCGAGATCAGCACGGACAGAACGAGAAACCAATCCCAGAGGGTGGCGCTGGCAGTGTAGGTCGAAAGCATGATGAGGCGCCCGATCAGGCTGCTTGGAAGCGGATGTGCATCACAGCGCAATCAGCGCCGCGGTGACACCGGCACGTTTCAGGGTTTGCTGCGCCTGTTCGGCCTGCTCCCGCGAATCGAAGGGACCGATACGCACACGGATCCAATCACCATTGGCCGTCTTCACCGTTTCGTGATAGGCGGTCATGCCGGCCTTGCCGACACGGTCCGAGGCCAAGCGCGCGCTTTTGACATTGCTGTAGGCTCCCACCTGCAACAGAAAACGCCGGTTCCGACGTTCGGCTGGCCGGGCCGATCCAGACGAGGAACCCGGGTTGACCTGATCGATCAGCCGGGCCAGCACATCGTGCGATTCGGCCGGGGCCTGCGGACGGTTGGCCGGTACGGCCGGCACCGGAGGACGCAGCGGAGCATCGGAAGCGCCACGGTCGGCCTTCTGCTGCTCCCGCTGCGCGCCTACTGCATTGGCGGCCGGCGGCGGCTGGCCCGACGATTGACTTCGCGCAGAAGGTTCACCGGGAAGAGGAGGCGTCGACCCGCCGGGTGGCTGTGCCGGTTCGACCCGCCGTTCTTCAAGCATCACCAGGCGCTCGGGCTCCCCCGGATCGCGTTCGGTACCGGGCGGCGGTGACGGCGGAGCCGACCAATCGGCGGAGTCGGAGTCGCCATCGGCCGAAGGCCGGGCGTCGGCCATCGTCAGCGGCAGGGTGCGCTGGCCGTTGCGGGGTTCGGATTCGAGCAGCATCGGCACGATGATGGCGGCCAACAGGCACAGCGCGATCGCGCCCACCAGCCGGTGCCGAGCCTTCTTTTTCTCAGCGAGCGCCGCATCCGAACCGTCGCTGGCTATCCGGGTTTTCTGACGTGACATCAGTGTGTGGGCCGCGTTGCAGTCAAATCTTCTCGGGCAGCCGGCATGGCCAGCGCCACCGTGAGAAAGGAGCCGAAGACGATGATTCTATCATCGGCACCCGCACTCATCCTGGCCTGGCGCAATGCCTCGGCCGGTGTACCACCAACCCGCACACTCCGATCGATCCCCCGCCGCCGGTCCACTTCGTCCTCGATGCCGGCGCCGTGCAAATGCCCGACCAGTTCGATGGCCGAAGCACCTCTCGGGCCGGGCAGGTCGCAGCATATCCAGTGATCGATCCTGCCTGCCAAATGTTTGATCACGGAAGGAATGTCCTTGTCGGTCAACATGCCGAATACGGCATAGGTTGCCGGAAAGAAACCCATGTGATCGAGGTTGTGCGCCAAATGGGCGGCCGCATGTGGGTTGTGCGCGACATCGAGGATGACAGCCGGTCGTCCGGGTATCACCTGGAAGCGCCCGGGGATGTCGACGAGTGACAGCCCCTTGCGGATGTCCTGGGCGCTGACCGGCAGTTCTTCGCGCATCGCCTGCAGGGCCGCCAGCACACCGGAGGCATTGAGCAGCTGGTTGGCACCGCGCAGGGCCGGATAGGCCAGGCCGGCCCTGCGCTGGCCGCGCCCGCTCCAGGCCCACTGCTGTCGATCACCGGCATAGTTGTAATCGCGGCCGAACAACCACAGATCGGCACCGATTTTTTCGGCGTAATCGATCAGGCTGCACGGCGGATGAGGATCACTGCAGATCGCCGCGCGGCCCGGGCGGAAGACATGGGCCTTTTCCAGTCCGATCCTTTCGCGGTTGTTGCCCAGCCATTCGGCATGGTCGATATCGACCGAAGTGACGATCGAACAATGGGCATCGACCAAATTGATCGCATCCAGGCGCCCGCCCAGGCCCACTTCCAGAATCACCGCATCGAGCGGAGCCTCGGCAAAGGCCAGCAGAGTCACCAGCGTGGTGAACTCGAAATAGGTCAGCGACACATCGCCCCGCGCCAGCTCGACCCGCTCGAACAGGGGCAGCAGCGCCTCGTCGGTCAACGTCTGGCCATCGATGCGGACCCGTTCATTGAAATGTATGAGGTGCGGCGAGGTATGGCAGCCGACCCGGTAGCCGGCCGCCAGCAGTACCGACTCGAGCATGGCACACGTGGAGCCCTTGCCATTGGTGCCAGCCACCACGAAATGCACCCCCGGCAGACGGATATCCAGCCGGCGATAGACTTGGCCGATACGCTCGATCCCCAGATCGATCGGCCGGTCATGACGCGACTCCAGTAGTGACAGCCATTGCGCCAGCGTACGCGGCAATGTGAATGCACTCATGTATTTCCCGTCAGGCGTGCGACTCGGCAACCGATTCGCCATCGTGCGCATCCTGGCGCACGGGGGGCGGCAACTTCTGCAGCAGCGCCACCAGATCACCCAGCGTCGTTCGCATCCTGCTGCGGTGGGCGATCATGTCGATTGCACCTTTTTCAAGCAGGAACTCGGCCCGCTGGAAGCCTTCCGGCAGCTTCTCACGCACGGTCTGCTCGATGACGCGGGGGCCTGCAAAACCGACCAGCGCATTGGGTTCGGCAATCACTACATCACCGAGGAAGGCGAAACTGGCCGACACCCCTCCCATGGTCGGATCGGTCAGCACCGAGAAATACGGCAGCCGCTCGGCGGACAGACGCGCCAGTGCGGCGGTGGTCTTGGCCATCTGCATCAGCGACAACAGCCCTTCCTGCATCCGGGCGCCACCCGAGGCGGCGATCGAGATGAAGGGGCAACGTTTTTCGATGGCGCGCTCGACACCCCGCGCAAAACGCTCACCGACCACCGACCCCATCGAACCACCCATGAACTCGAACTCGAAACATGCCACCACCACGGGCATCCCTTCGAGCGTACCTTCCATCACCACCAATGCATCGGTTTCGCCCGAAGCGCTGGCGGCTTGCGACAGCCGTTCGGTGTACTTGCGCGAATCCTTGAACTTCAGTGCATCGACCGGGCGGACATCATCGCCGATTTCCTTTTGATTGCCCTCGTCGAGCAGGCGCTCGACCCGCAACCGCGCCCGCAGCCGCATGTGGTGATCGCACTTGGGGCAGACATTGAGGTTCTTCTCGAGCTCGGTCGAATACAGCACCGAGTCACAGGCCGGGCATTTGACCCACAGCCCTTCCGGCACCTGCTTGGCACGCGAAGCACTGCTGGAACGTTTCAGCCCCGGCGGCAAAATTTTGTTGAGCCAGCTCACGACAGGAACTCCTTGTCAGATGTCGGGGTTTCGGGATGACAGGGTCACGGCATCGACCGCATCGCGCACACCACGCAGCCAGATCCTGGCCCGTTCGGCAGCGCCGGCCGCATCACCGGCGTCCAGCACTTCGATCAGCGCACTGCCGATGACGACCGCATCGGCAAAAGCCGCCACGCGGGCAGCGGTGGCCGCATCCTTGATGCCGAAGCCCACGCCCACCGGCAGGCCCACCGTCCGCCGAATCCCGGGCAGATTGCCGGCGACCGCATCGATGTCCAGATGCCCGGCCCCGGTCACGCCCTTCAGCGACACATAATAAATGTAACCGCTGGCGATGGACGCCATCTGCCGATGACGCTCCGGGGTCGAGGTCGGCGCCAGCAAATAGATCAGATCGATACCACGGCTCTGCAGCGCCCTGGCATAGGGTTCGGCTTCTTCGGGGGGGCAATCGACGGCCAGTACGCCATCGACACCGGTGTCAGCGGCCAACTCCGCAAAACGCTCGATGCCCATCGCTTCGATCGGGTTGCAATAGCCCATCAGCACGATCGGTGTCTTCCGGTCCTTCAGGCGGAAGGCTCGTACCAGCTCCAGCACATCGGCCAGACTGACGCCGGCGGCCAGCGCCCGGTCGTTGGCCCGCTGGATGGTAGGGCCATCGGCCGACGGATCGGAAAACGGTACCCCCAGCTCGATGATGTCGGCTCCACCGGCCACCAGCGCGTGCATGACGTCGAGCGCCACCTTCGGTTCCGGGAAACCGGCCGTCACATAGGGCACCAGCGCCGAACGATGCTGGGCACGGGCCGTCTCGAAGGCGGCTGCGATCCGCGGGGATGAACGCTTGTCGGTGGTACTCATGTCCAGGCTTCTCCTTGACCGCTGAACTGGGCCACGGT
The DNA here is from genome assembly GCA_030530775.1 of Lautropia sp. Taxonomy (GTDB): domain Bacteria; phylum Pseudomonadota; class Gammaproteobacteria; order Burkholderiales; family Burkholderiaceae_E; genus Lautropia. The sequence goes on from JAUMUG010000008.1 coordinate 176,839, forward strand.
GTGCATATCCTTGTCGCCACGGCCCGACAGGCATACCAGAATGATCTGATCGGGTCGCATCCGCGGTGCGCGACGCACGGCCTCGGCCAGCGCATGGCTCGATTCCAGCGCCGGGATGATGCCCTCGATACGACAGCAGTCGTGAAAGGCCTGCAGCGCCTGCCGGTCATCGATGGGCACGTAGGATGCCCGACCGCTGTCCTTCCACCAGGCGTGCTCGGGGCCGACACCGGGGTAGTCGAGACCGGCCGAGACCGAATGGGTTTCCTGCACCTGCCCATTGGCGTCCTGCAGCACATAGGTGCGGTTGCCATGCAACACACCGGCTCTGCCCCGTTGCAGGGAGGCCGCATGGCGAGAAGTCTCGATGCCGTCGCCAGCCGCCTCGACCCCGATCAACTGCACGGATTCATCGGTCAGATAGGGGTGGAAAATACCGGCCGCATTCGAGCCACCGCCCACACAGGCCACGATCACATCGGGCTGACGCCCGGCATACTCGGGCATCTGCTCGCGGCATTCCCTACCGATCACCGATTGAAAGTCGCGCACCATCATCGGATAGGGATGTGGGCCGGCCACCGTGCCGATGATGTAGAAAGTGTCATCGACGTGTGTGACCCAGGCACGCATCGCCTCGTTCATCGCATCCTTCAGCGTGCTGGAGCCGGAAGTGACCGGCATCACCTTGGCGCCCAACAGATTCATCCTGTAGACGTTCTGCTTCTGGCGGGCGACGTCTTCGGCCCCCATGAACACGGTGCATTCCATGCCATAGCGGGCCGCAACCGTGGCTGTGGCCACCCCGTGCTGGCCGGCACCGGTTTCGGCAAAGACGCGCTTCTTGCCCATGCGTCGGGCCAGCAGCGCCTGGCCGACCGTATTGTTGACCTTGTGCGCACCGGTGTGGTTCAGGTCCTCACGCTTCAGATAGATCTGCGCGCCTCCCAGTTGCTCGGACCAGCGGCGAGCATGGTAGAGCGGACTGGGGCGGCCGACGAAGTGCTTCAGTTCGTCATGGAACTCGGCCAGAAAGTCGGGGTCGTTCCGGTAGTGTCCATAAGCTTCGCGCAGTTCGGTCAACGCGGCGATCAACGTCTCAGACACGAACATCCCGCCATAAGGCCCGAAGTGTCCGAGCGCGTCGGGTAAATCATAGGTAGTGGTCATCAGCAATTCCGGTCTCGTCCAACCGCGACCGCCTGCAGGCGATCGAGATCGGCCCGCTGTACAGCAGCCATGAAACGTTCCATTCTACTCACGTCTTTCACTCGTGGATCAGCGCCCTGAATCCCACTGGACACATCCACGGCGAAAGGCGATACCTCGGCAACGGCCCGCGCCACCGTTTCCGGGGTCAAGCCACCGGCCAGCACCAATCTGCTGCCCTGGCCCGGCGGCAGCATCGACCAGTCGAAGGCACGACCGCTACCACCGAATCCCTGACTGGCACTGTCCAGCAAACAGGCATCCGCCCCTGAAAAATCGTGGCATGCAGCCATGATGGCAGCAGGGTCGGCCGGCACCCTGCCCTGTGCCGACAGGCTGGCGGCCACGACCGGATCGTCATCCAGTGGCGCAGTGCCGCCAATGCGCAGAGCCTTCCACCAGGGCAGGCTCAGCCCGCGCAGGCTGTCGGCGGTTTCGTTGCCATGGGCCTGCAGCACGTCCAGCCCGACCTCGGCCGCCGTCGCATCACGTACCGCAGGATCTTCGTTCACGAACAGGCCCACCGCCATCACCCAGGAAGGCAGACGCCGCCGCAACCGTGCCGCCTCGGCCGGCTCGATGAAACGTGGGCTTGCAGGATAAAACACGAAACCGATGGCATCAGCCCCGATCGCCACAGCGGCATCCACATCGGCTGGCCGAACCATCCCACAGAATTTCACACGAGTTCGCATAATGACAACGCCTTGTCCCGAATCGGCAATGCCCAAGTGGCATCGTAGCGGACCGAAGCAAGATAAAGGCCGCCGGCCGCAAAAGTGGGAGCAGCGGCACTGCGGCTACGAGCCGCCAGCACCTCGACCATCCAGCCGATCGGACGGCGCCCCTCACCCACATAGACCAGCGAACCCACCAGATTGCGCACCATGTGATGCAAAAAAGCGTTCGCCGTCAGCTGCATCAAAATGAAGGCGCCCTGCCGCTCCACCCGCCAACCGTGCAGGGTACGCACCGGCGAAGCCGCCTGACACTCGGCCGCCCGGAAACTGCTGAAATCATGGGTACCGAGCACGCTGGCAGCGGCCTGCTGCATCGCCACGACATCGAGCGGCCGATGAGTCCAGCCGGCACGGCCCCGCCACAACGGCGAGGCCACCGACCGATCGATCAGCAGATACCAGTAGGTGCGGGTACGGGCGCTGAAGCGCACATCGAAATCGGCATCGTCCGGCATCGGCACAGCCCAGTGCACCGCCACGGTATCGGGCAGATGCGCATTCGCCCCACGCACCCAGGCCGTCGGCGGCCGCTCGACATCGACGCGAAACTCGATCACCTGCTCCAGGGCATGCACCCCGGCATCGGTACGACCGGCACAGCGGATGCCGACAGCATGCCCAGCCACGGCCGATAGCGCCTGCTCCACCGTGGTCTGCACCGAAGGCTTCAGTCCCGGTGCACTCGGCTGGGTCTGCCAGCCGCAATAATCCCGGCCATCATAAGAAAGTCCGCATACCCAACGGTAGCATGGCACCTCTGGCATCGATCGTGTCCTGCACCTGTCCGATCACTGATGGTACAACGGGACACCATCGCTGCAGGGCTTCAAAGCATCATGCCGGGAAACCATGTACACCAGTGTCCTGCCGCCCGGTGTCCTGCCGCCCCCGTTTGGCACGCCGTGGAACGACGACCTCTGCCGGAACACATCACACCCGGCTCCGGCCCGTTTGCCACGCCGTGCCCCCCGTCCCCTCGGTCCCGGCCCCGGTCCCCGGCCCGCAAGCATGGAGCGGGCCCTCGTCCGTCACAGCCCCCCAATCCATACGATGGGACGAACCCCGAAAACACGACGGCCGGAGCGGGAGTCAGAAGACCTCCGATCCGGCCGTCCGGACACCCGGGAAGCCCCGGTGCATCCATCGACAGTCGACTTGGATTACAGGTCGGCCAGCATGTCGCGCGCGCGCTGTTGCTGCACGGCATCGCCACCGGTCAGTACTTCTTCCAGCAGCTCGCGGGCACCTTCCTTGTCACCGATTTCGCTGTAGGCCGAAGCCAAGTCCAGCTTGCTGGCCATTTCCTGCCACTGGCTCGAAGCGGCGCCACTCATCGTGATCGGACCGGAGATGGTCGACGGCGACAGATCCAGACCAATCGAGTTCAGATCGACATCATCGGCCGAAGCGCCCAGATCCTTGGGCAGATCCAACGAGTCCGTGATGGTGGTGTCTGCATGCAGATCGGTCACGGTGCTCGGACTTTCGCCCAGATCCAGCGGTGCGTCCAAATCCAGCGAAGGCAGTTCGACACTGGGCATCGCGGCCAGCGGACCCGAGCGGGTCGCCGGGAAGGGCTGCTCCGATGCATCGGCCGTGCGGCTCGCCTCGGCATCCAGATCGGCCAGTGAATCATCCAGGCCCGGTTCGAAGGCCAAGCTGTCGTCCTCGGCCGCTTCCTGCACGCTTTCCTGCACAGCAGCCGCTGGCTGTTCCGCCGGCGCTTCGACGTTCTCCTGCCCGGCAGCCACGGCACCGGCCACACCGGCAGCCACACCAGCCGCGCCCATCGCAAAGTTGTCCACGGAGGAACCGACACTAGCCCCGGACTGCGAACCGTCACTGTACAGCGCATTGTCCGGATCGAGCGCGGCACCCATCGCGGCAACCCGTGCCCACTCCTCGTTCATCCCGCCGGTCATGTCGTGCATTTCGCGCGCCATCTGGCTGAATGCCACCGTATCCTTGCGGCCCGAGAAGATTTCCAACAATTTCAGACGGATCGCCTGACGCTCGGGCTGACGCTTCAGCGCTTCGCGCAGGATTTCCTCGGCCTGTGTCTCACGACCGTAGGCGATGTAGACCTCGGCCTCGGCGATCGGGTCGACTTCGGTCGGGGTGCTTTCACTGATCGTGGTGATCTGAGTCGTGCCACCGGTCATGGTGTCGACGCTCTGGCCACCAGTCGTTCCGAACAGTGAGTTGGCCGTGAATTCATCGGCGCCGATGCTCTCACCGAAACCATCCTCGTCACGACGGCGACGACGCAACACCACATAGCCCAGACCGGCCACCACCGCGAAGACCCCCAGCACCGGCAACAGCATCGGGCTCTGCGACAGCCCCTCGAACAGATTGACGGGCTGCTCTTCCTCGGCAGGCGTCTCGGCAGGCCGGGCAGCAGGTGCCGGCGAGCCCGCGGGCTCGGACTGCTTGTCGGAAGTGACCTTCTCGACTTCGGCACGGGCCTGCTCGGCTGCTTTCTCGGCAGCGCTCTGGCCACCCGCTTCGCCGGAGGTATCCGCCGCGGCTTTCTCTGTGGCCGCCTTGTCGGCGGCGGCCTTGTCGGCGGCGGCTTTGACCGCGGCTGCCTTCTCGGCAGCG
>JAUMUG010000001.1:0-507997 GCA_030530775.1 Lautropia sp.
ATCCTCGACAACCATGCCCGATCACGTGTTGCACTTGACTCTTGAGACCGCCGGGCAGAAACTCTATGACGAAGTGCATTTATCCATTGATAATTTGCTGAGTGCCAAGCAGGTGTTGTTTGATGATGAACAGAACTTAAAGGGTATTTTGCGCATTTCCGCCCCGCCCGCCTTTTCGCCCGTGCTGTCGTGGATCGGTGAATTTCAACAGAAGTTCCCCAATGTGCAAATCCACGTCACGATGACCGAACGAATTTTGGATTTATCCGCAGACGGCATTGATGTTGCTTTTCGCATCGGCGACTTACACGGCGACAATTTTATAGCAAAAAAAGTGCTGACCATCGGTACAAAATGGGTTGGCCACCCTAAATTGCTAGCGCGCTTCGGCGCACCTCAAACGGTGCAGGATTTGTCAAGATTTCCGCTAGCGGCTTGGGCAAAAAACAACGAAAGCAAAACGGTTATTCAAATGGGCAAAGAAAAAACCGCCTTGCCGTTTTTATTCGCCAGCAATGATATTTGTGCCGTTGAGTATATGATTTTGCAGGGAAAAGCGATTGGGCAAATTTCCGACTTTACGGCAAATCAATGGATAAGCGAACAGCGTTTGGTTGAGATTTTGCCAGGTCTTGAAAAGCCTGATTTTGATGTGTTTATGCTTTATGCTTCACAGCGTTATCCGTCTGCGATTGTGCGGAAATTTGTGGAGTTTGTGCTGGGCGATATTCATGCAGCCTGAAAGCCTATGCAAAGTGCGTTCTTACCAGGCAAGAGCCCGAGGCGACGTACCGGCCCAGTCCTGACAACCACCTGCGCAGACTGCAGACAAATCGCACAGGCCAAAGCAGAGGGCTCCGCCAAGCGAAATGCTCTTGCCCGCTGCCGCTCACTGCGAGCGCCATGGAGCAGCGGGAGAACCCAGACGGCGGTGATGCGAGCGGTGCGTCTAACTTGCAGCCGGCTCCCGCTCCGTCGACATGGCCTGCCCCATCCGCACCGTCTGCCCAGGTTGCCAGTCGCGGTTCAGCTCGGGGGCGGCTTTGGGAAACAGCATCACGACGGTGGACCCCAGCAGGAAGCGGCCCATCTCGACGCCTTTGTCCAGCGTGATGGCCTCACCATCGGCCGGGTAGTTCCAGTGCCGGACGTGGGCCGGCCGCTCTGTGTTGACCACACCGTGCCAGACGGTGGCCATGCTGCCGACGATGGTGGCGCCGACCAGCACCAGCACCCACGGCCCCCAGGGCGCGTCGAAGACGCAGACGACCCGCTCGTTGCGGGCAAACAGACGGGGAATACCGGCGGCGGTGGCCGGACTGACCGAGAACAGATCGCCAGGCACATGCACCATCTGCTTGAGGATTCCGGTGCAAGGCATGTGGATACGGTGGTAGTCGCGCGGACTCAGATAGATGGTTGCGAAGCGCCCATCCCGAAAGCTATTCGCCAGCCCGACATTGCCACCCAGCAGCTCTGTGGCGCTGTAGTCATGGCCTTTGGCCTGAATGATCCGACCGTGGTCGATCGGCCCCAACTGGCTGACGGCACCGTCGACCGGGCAGATCAATGCGCTGTCGGCCAGCGGGCGCACATCCGGGCGCAGCGCCCGGGTGAAGAAATCGTTGAAACTGCGATAAGCGGCCGGATCGGAATCCTGCGCCTCGCTCATGTCCACCCCATAGTGGTCGATGAAGCGCCTGATGACGATCTGGGACAGCACACCCGCCTGCTGGCGCGCCAATGCGCCGAACATCCGGGTCAGCGCCTGCTTGGGCAATAGATACTGGGCAAGAAGAGATAAAGATGGCATGAATGCAGAGAGTCGTGAACCGGACATCCGGACTCGGAGACGCGGTCATGGGCAGACCGAAGACCGCCGCCCCCTTTGAGCCGTGACGGGTCGGTGGGCAATGGCCACGCCATCGAAACGACAGGCATGATACAACCCGTACCCGACGGCGACGGGATCAACTGCTCACCGGTGTGTCATCCGGCTGGGCGGCAGGACGGAAGCGTGGCGTGCAGATGGCCAGAAAGATCAGATCACCTGCGCCGATATTGGTGATACGCCGGGAATAGCCGGCCGGGATCATCACCACGTCCCCGGGCTCCAGGGCCGAAATGGTGTGGTCGCCCTCGGTGAAGGAACGGTTGGGTCCGACCAGTTCGATCCGCCCTTGTCCCTGCAGCACCACGTAGCGCTCACAGATATTCTGGAAACGGCGCAACCGGGTTGCAGCGCCGACCTCGACACGAATCCGTGCAATCGACAGATCGGCATCGGCCGGATCATTCAGCCAATCGGTGATGAAACAGCCCGGTTCGATTCCAGACTCCGAGCGTTTGTCATCCCGCAGGATCAGCGGTTTGGTCACGGCAGTGGCAACTTCAGTCTGGGCCATGTACGAGCCTCTCCCCTTTGGTCAACGAATATCCGGCCGGACAGCCACAGTCAAGATACTGGACACAAACACCCCACGCCGACCGGAGCAGTTACACAGTGAGCGCACACTCAGTCGGCGCAGCCCCCACAGGCTGGAAACCAGCGCGCCGGAATGCCCGGGCCGCACAACGATCGCAGCGACGGCAATGTGCCGGATACTACTGCCCTGCAACCGCTCCCCCCAAGGCCGATGTGCCCCAAAGGCGGAAACGATGTGTAAAACAGACAGTCGGTACTGACCGGCCATCCCCGGTGACTGGCCAGCCACCCGCCGCCACTCGCCTGCCCGGCTGCATTTGCGCATGCTTATGCTGAACTGCCCCGACTGCCATCCGCCTCGGGGCCGATCCAGTCGCCCGGAATCCACAGGTGCTGGAGATCTTTTCGATCCGCGATCTATTGGAAGGCAATACCGTGCGCTTGTTTGGCTTGACGCTCAAACCCGTTGCCCAATGGCCATATCACAGCCAACTGGGTCTTTGGACTTTCTGCCTGATGGCGGTGCTGTTGCTGGCCCTGCGGGTCGGCATGTACGGCGAGCAGGTCGATCAGGGCACGATGCCGGCCGCCATCCTGTTTGTGCAAGCCCTGTCGCTGCTGCCGATCATCGGTCTGCTGCATTGTCTGTTCCGGAACCGCCCGCCCCAAACGCTGCCCAGCGCCCGCTCGCGATGGACCTGGCTGACCATCACGCCGATCGTGGCGGTGAGTCTGAGCTGTGCGCTGCCCTTTCTGAACCCGCAACAGGGACGACTGCTGGCCTCGGGTATCGATGCGATGTTGAGCGTGATCGTGGTGATTCAGCTGATCGACACGCTTCGTCGTCAACCCTCGCTCGAAGGTCGGCTGGCCGCTCTGGCCACGATGATCAGTTCGGGCATGCTGAACCTGACCTTATTAGAAAGTCAGTGGTCACTTTCTTTTATAAGCCCAGTATGGCTGCAACTTGGGATTATCGTTGGCCCAATGGGCTGGGTTGCGGCCTTTCTGGCGCAAAGCGCCGGCCGGGAGAAGAAACTGCAGACCTCGCAATCTCAGTTCGAGCACGCAGCGCTCGCTCTGCACCGCATCTACAACACGTCGCCGGTGGCGCTGCTGAGCCTGGACGGCGAGGCACGGATTCAGCGATGGAACCAGCGTGCGGCCGACGCCTTCGGTGCCGACCTGATGCAGCATCAGACTCCGCATATCTTTGCCCTGTTGGGCGAGGCCGTCGGACAGCAGCTGTTGGCCGATCTGAAGAAAAACGGCGAGCACCACAGTGAGCTGACGCTGAGCCGCAATGGCATCGAGAAGGTCTGGGTGCTGGAGGCCCGCATCCGCGATGGCGGCAGCGAACTCGGCATGCACGAGGTGACGGCCCATGCGCGCCGCGCCGCCACCTTCCAGGAAATCGCCGAACACGATGCGCTGACCGGCACTCCCAATCTGATCGGACTGCGCCGGCTGCTGACCAAGCAACTGACACAGATGCGCTCCAGCACGCCACTGAGCTGCCTATATATCGACATCCAGAACTTCAGCCAAATCAATCAGCTGTTCGGCCGTCAGGCCGGCGATGCCGTACTGCGCACAGTGGCCCAGCAGCTGCAGAAGCACCTGCCGGCCCCCGCCATCTCGGGACGGGTGCGCGACGATCATTTTCTGGTGATTATGCCCGGCAGTGAACTGACACTGACCCGGACCCGCGCCAACACGCTGCTGTCGATTCTGGCCCGTACGGCCATCGAGCATCAGGGTCTGTCGATCCATATCGATGTGGCACTGGGCGCGGTGGAAAGTGTGGCCGGCATGAACGCCGACCGGCTGATCGAAGCCGCGCGGCTGGCCTGCACGCTGTCGCGTCAGGAAGGCGCGCCACGCCCCTATGCGGTGATGGCCGACAGCCCGGCGCTGAGCGAGCCGGATGCAACTCAGGCTTTTGGCGGCAACTTACGCCAACACCTGCCCGAAAACATGATCCGGCTGTATGGCCAGGCGATCACCTCCCTGCAACAGGATGTGCCGAACCAGTCGCTGACGGTGCTGCCACGACTGCTGGGCGCCAACGGGCAACTACAGTTGCCGAACCGCCTGCAGCATGCAGCCTCGCGCCAAGGGGCTTCGGCCATGCTCGACCGTTTTCTGCTGACGCAGATTCTGCAGACGATGGCGACCCGTCGCGTGGCACTGCCCACCACGGGTATGGTGATTTTCCGGCTGAGCCCGTTGTCGCTGGCCGAACCCGGCTTCACCGGCAACCTGATCCGGCTGCTGGGCGCCGATGGCACGGCGGCCAACCGGCTGTGTCTGGAGCTGCCTTCACAGGTACTGGCTTATGACCCGGAAGGCGCCCGCGCCTTCCTGAAGGACCTGCGGCTGCTGTCGGTGCACTCCGGTATCGATCTGCTCGATTCGAACGACACCCACCTTCCGGTCCATCAGCTGGCGCAGCTACCGATCCGCCACATCCGGCTGGATGGCCGTCTGTTCTCGGATCTGGAGAACAATCCCTACGCCTGCAAAGAAGTGACGGCAATCAAGGCGATGTGTGAGGTGCTCGGTATCGAATGCCTGGTCGATCAGGTCAACAATCCGCTCGACCTGCGTCCCCTGCGCGAACTGGGCATCGATCTGGTGCAGGGCAGTGCCGTGGCTGCCGTGCGCCCGCTGGAAGATGCGCTGTCCGGCCGCGAGGAAGAGCCGCTGCTGCCGATGGGCACATTGATTCCGGTCTGATCAGGGCAATGGCCCGGCGCAGCCGGTCTCCCCGGCACGGACCGAACGATCGTCACTGCACACTGATGCTGCGCTGTGCTTCCAGGTTGAAGCCCTGGTCACCTTCCCACATAAACTTCAGCTCCGCACTTTCTCGCGCGACGAAGGTGAATTCGATGTACGGATTGCGCGACATGGCCGGCCCCGGTTCCCAGGCAAACAACAGAGCATCGCCCAGCCGTGCCTCGAAACGGGTAACGATGTTGCGCTGGCGCAGGCTGCCGTCCTGATTCAGGCGCAGACCGGTTTCCATGATGTGACTGATCTGGGCGCGCACACGCAACTGCTCGCCTTTTTTGGGATTGAGATTGCTGACCCAGATACGCGGTGGTGTCGATGCACTCATGATGATAAGCCTCCTTACATACCACAGCCACTGGCAGCCACGGTCACGGCCTGACGCGCCTGCAACAACCGTCCATCCTTCATCCTGGCCAACGCATGCACCGTCTGCGACTGGCTCAGTCGAATCCGAACGGCAGCGTCGGCCACACCGGCCAGCGGGGTGAAATACAACCGGCAGGCCAAGGGAATCGGATTCTTTTCGGCCAGCAGGATCAGTTCCTCGCACCAGTTCTCATCCGAGACCGGCAAGGTCACCGATACCCGCACCGGTACGGCACTGGGATTGTCGGCCAGTGCCGGCACATCCAGCACCAACCCGTCCGTGCCCGGCTTTTTCCCTTCGGTGAACCGTTCGAGCGCCTGTCTGAAGGCTTCCGGATTGGGCTGTAGCAACCGCGCCTGTTTGTGAGCCACCGAATCATTCTGGGCTCCGGCAACCCGTGGCAGCCCCAACGTGACGGTCAGAGCCGCCGCACCGGCCATGCGGGTGACCAGCTCGCGACGCTGGCGCGCTCGGGGCTCGAGATGAGGGAGAAAAGAATCAGCAGGAATCATGAGCAAGGCCCATTGACAATGGAAACGATGGGAAGTCCGGCACCGGCAAACGTAAACGTACATATCCCGAACGACCGGCACAATGGGCCTGTTCGCACGACAAAGTACGGACGGCCCCTGGGACGGCCTGTAATCAGGGCACCAGAAACTCGTTGAAACGGGAGGCGATCCAGGCGAAGTCCTCCTTGACCAGATCGGGCGAGCGCACGTCGACGTCGACCTGATTCTGAATGACCTGCCCACTGGCGTCGACCTCGTAGTCGAAAATCACCGAAATCGCCTCCTGCGGTTCGATGTTGACCATCATATAGCAGAGGTTGTCCGGCAGAATCGGCGTGACGGTCTTGCCCTCGATACGCTGGGTCAGATTCTTTGCGACGATTTTGCCGATGGCATTGGCCACGTGTGCGCTCTTCGGATAGTGGCCGAACTGCGGCGAGATCTGACCCATCGAATCGCCCACCACATAGACGCGGTCATCGGCGCGGGCATGGAACAGCCGCGGGTCGATGTCAGCCCATCCGGTCGGCTTGCCGTCTTTGTCTCGACCAATCAGGTCGGCATGCCAAACCAAATCGGCCGCCTGGTGTGGCGGCATCAGGATCGCCTCGTCGAAATCGAAATCTCCGGCAGCAGTCTTGATGTGCCGTTTGTAGGGGTCGACCTCTTTGATGCGTGCATTCGGCACGTGCTGGATGATGTCCGGATAGAGTTCTTCGAAGGCCTGCTGATAGCCGACGCTGATCGGCGCAAGCCGCGGTTTGGGATCGAGGATGAGGATCTTGCCGGGAATCTTGTTCCGCTTGATGTGCGCAGCGATCAGACAGGCCCGTTCATAGGGCGACGGCGGGCAGCGGTGTGGCGGGGGTGGCAGCGTCATCACGATCGTGCCACCCTTGAAGTCGTGCACGCGGCGCTTGAGCGACAGCATCTCGCGATTGGGGATGTAGGCACTGGAATAGTGCATCCGCGTGTAATCGATGGTGCGGAAATCGTCGCCGAACCAGGCATCGAAGGCATCGCGGATGCCACCCGACAGAATCAGATAGTCATAGTCCAGCCAGCCCAGCGACGTCAGTACCCGGCGCCTGTCGCGCTCGTAGCGCATCGCCTCGGCCTGCAGCAGCGTGTAACCATAGGTGCGTGCCGGCCGCAGCATATCGCGGTTGACGAAATCGGTGTCGACGATGTCGATCAGCCATTTGTTGCTCATCGGCCCGGACCAGAAGGTCGGATTGCGCTCGACCAACACGATGTCGGCCTGCGGCAGGGAGTCGCTCAGATAACGAGCGGCCGTCAGCCCTCCCCAGCCACCACCACAGATGACGATGCGCGGTCCCTTGCCCTTGCGTGGCAGAAAGCTGCTCTTGCCGCTGGCCACGGCCGGTGCCGCGGGAGCCGCCTGTGCGGCAGCCGGCCATGCGGTCGCCACCGCCAAGGCGGGGGTCATGGAAAGAATCTGACGACGTTTCATCGTAGTACACACCTTTTCGGGTTGAAAGACGACTGGAATGGATGAAAGCAACGGATTCGCGCCCTGGGCAAGGCACAAACCGCAACGATACCGGGCGTGTCGCGAGGATTGGCAACACAGTCATGAGGATGCAGATGAGGGTGAAGATGCGCTTGCACTGGCACACGACTTCCAGGACGGCACCTAAGCCCTTCGCCACTGAATGACAGCGGCAGCCCCCATGAGGATACCGGCCGCCGCAGGCATACTGGCCAGCGCCAGCGTCGACAGACCGCTGAGGTTCTGACCGATCGAACAGCCCATGGCCACGACGCCACCGAAGCCCATCAGCACACCACCGGCCGCGCTACTGGCCATACGCCCGACACTTTCGAAACCTTCCCAACGGAATGAACGGGTCAACATCGCCACCACAAAGGCACCGGCCAGCACACCGCCCACCATCGCCACGATGGCACCGAATTCACGGCCCACCGCCAGCTGCAGATAAAGCCAGCTTTCGGCCACCGGGCTAATGAAACTCAACGAGGTCAGCGGCCGCGGCTCGAAGGCAAAAGGATCAACCCCGATATGGGCACTGACCCACCAGCCGGCCACCACCAGCAGGCCGATGACGACGGCGCCGATCCATTGGACCGGCCGCTGCCGCAGCGCGGGCCGCCGCAACGCATAGATCAACAACAGCAGCGCCGGCATCCCCACAGCCGACAGCACCGCCAACTCGGCTGGTACCCCCTGGGCAGCCAGCCAGCCCGATACCGAAGGCTGTGACAGCGAGACCGGCTGCCAGCCCTGCAGAAACTGCCGGGCCGGGGTCAGCACGCCGGTCATGGCCGCCTGGGCGCTGAGTCCCAGCCACAGCAGCGCCCAAAGCGACCGCAGGTTGCCGCCCGCCAGCAGCACCAAGGCCCGTGCGCCACAGCTGTCAGCCATGGCCATGCCGGCACCGAACAGCAGCCCGCCACTCAACACACCCAATGGCGAAAACTGCGCCCGCATCGGCAAAGCCTCCTGCAGAGCGATCTGGCCGGTGGCCGCCAGCACCTGTGTGCCGATCAGCGCCACGGCCAGCGCCAGCGCAAAAGCCTGCAGCGCCGGAGCCGGACGACGGCCGGGCTGCTGGCTTTCATGCCCATCCGAATCGAACGACGGGCGCGGCGCCATCGCCTGGATCAGCCCGCGCAACAGGCAGAAACGGCTGGCACGGGCCGCCACCCCAAAGGCACACCCCAGTGCGAAACTGGCCAAGATCAAATCCATGACTGCCTACCCATGATCACTTTCATTCCCCCCGGGAGACCTGGACAGCGACAGCGTCGTAATGACGCATCGAGAATGAATGATGCAGGATGCTCAGCGATCCCAAATGTCGGTGCAGATGGCCTCATACCAGCTCTCGCCATGACTCGCCTCTGCCGCGCGAAAGTCCGCATCGGCATCCAGCGGGCTGACCCCACCCCCTTCGGCTTCGACCAAGCGCCCATTCCGCGTGTGATAGACCCCGGCCACCGAAATACCATAGTCGGTACCGATCAGGCTGTAGCAGGTATTGGCATAGGCTGCGGCAGGCCGCGGGCGACCACTGAGGTCCGCGGCAATGACGGCAGCAGCCATCTTGCCCTGCGTATTGGCCACGAAACCCGATTTGGGCATGGGAGCGGCAATGGTGGCATCGCCCAGCACAAAGACATTCCCGATCTGTTGCGACTCGAAACTGTCGGCCCGGATCGGCACCCAGCCGCTGGCATCGGTGACACCGGCCCGCTCGGCGATCGATCCCGCCTTCTGCGGGGGGATCACGTTCAGCACATCGGCTTTGTGGATCGTGCCGAACAGCGTCTCGACTTCGAGCCTGTCCGTATCGACCCGCTGGATCTGCCCATCATCCGACTGTCCGATCCATTCGATCATGTCGCCGTAGAGGGCCTTCCAACCCTGCTGGAACAGCGCCTTCTTCGAGAAGTCGTCCTTGGCGTCCAACAGCAGGATCTTGCTGCGTGGCTTGTGATGCTTGAAATAGTGCGCCACCATCGCCGCCCGCTCATAGGGACCAGGCGGGCAACGGAAAGGAACCTCCGGAATCACCATCACAAAGGTGCCACCGTCCTGCATCCCCCGCAACTGCCTGAACAGCAGCTGTGTCTGTGGTCCGGCCTTCCAGGCATGTGGTGCCCGTTCGGCCGCGGCCCGGTCGTAACCCGGCAGCGCATCCCAGCGCATGTCCACCCCTGGCGACAGAATCAGCCGGTCCCAGGACAGATTGCGGCCATTGGACAACCGCAGTGTCCGCCTGGCCGCATCCACATCGACGGCCCGGGCGTGCACGACCTCGACACCGGCCGCCCGCAACCCGTCGAAACCATGACCGATGCTTTCCCAGCTGCGCATGCCGGCCAGATACAGATTCGAGAAAGGACAAGTGTAGAAGCGCTCTGCCGGTTCGACCAGCGTGACATGGACTTCGGGCGCAAACCGACGCAGATAACGGGCCGCCGTGGCACCGCCAAAACCGCCACCGACCACCACCACCCGCGCCGCAGCGGCACCGGCCCGGAGCAGCGCCGGCATGGCGAGTACCACACCACCGGCACCGATCGCCGTCAGCACCCGGCGACGGCCGATGCCGCCTGCCGGCGTACAGCGGGCAAGGCTGCCCGAAACGGCCGCCACGTCCCTTCCGACAACCCCGGCCGACGGGCTCCCTGCGACACGAGACCTCATCGCGCCCCTCCTTCCATCGACCGGTCGGCGACCGGCCGACTCGATGCATCCCGGTGCATGCCCGCTCGAAAGCCGGTATCCGGTGCAGACACATGCAACCCGGGTGCAGCCGTATCGGTATCGTCACGATCCGCTTCATCCTGTTTCGATGCTGCCGCTGGATCATGCTCCGAATCGCCGTCCGAGCCGAACCAGCGTACCAGCGCCTCAATCTGCCGGTCGTCGTAACCTTTCATCAGCCGAGGCATGACAGTGGCCGCGACACCCTGCGCCCCCTGGCGGAAAGCACGCAGACGCTCACGCAGCCGTTCGGCCGGAAGCCCTTCCAGAGGTGGAATGCTGGCGGTCGGGTGCCCCTCCGGGCCATGGCAATTGGCACAGCCGGCAGCCAACACCTCGACATCGGTCCGTGTTGCATTGCCTGGCGCAGCGCCCTGTGCAGGGGCTCGCTCCGGTTTCTGTGACGAGTCTGGTCGAAACGACGGTGAGGGCGAAGCGGACTCGGCCGAAGCCGTGCCCGCGACGGCGGGAGCCGGGGCTTGAGCTTGAACTTGCGCCGGGCCGGCAACGAGCAATGCGATGAAACACAGGGCCAGCCCCGGGAACCAGGATCGCAGAAGAACCGCGGGCTGCCAACCGCTCCCCCCGGGACGTGCGGCCCTTGCCTGTCGCCCCATGGCAGCCACCCGGGAACTGCTCACCGGACATGGACTGCACCCATCGGAGCCCGTCTCCAGCCCAGCGGTTCTCGCTGCGTGGACGGTTGGCCTCCGGTTCACTGGCACGGGCGAAAGACGGATCAAGGATCGAGACACGGACGGTCTCCAGCAGTGGAAGAACCCACAAAGCCAACCCACCACCCGGGCGAGGCCGTCCTTCCTCGGCTGCGATTCTATACGGTCAAAGCCGCCTCTGTCCCTGGGTATCGGACCCCGGCCTGGTTACGGCCGATGCACCTGCGATGCGGGCTCGCGGCCGGCCACGATGTTCAGCACGGCTTCGCCATAGGAGGCCAGTTTGTGGGTGCCGACCCCCGGCACCGAGGCCAGTTCGTCCAGGTCGGTCGGCTGCAACTGGGCGATGCCATGCAGAGTGGCATCGTTGAAGATCACGTAGGCAGGTACTCCGCCTTCACGGGCCTGCCGACTGCGCCAGGCACGCAGCCGGGCAAAACAGCTGGCGCCGGCCTCGTCCAGATCCTGCTCCAGGGTCGAAGCCACCTTGCCCCGTCGACGGCTACGGGCACGTAAGTCCCGGGCGTTTTCCGAAGGCTGGCGCAGTGCAACCACCTGCCGGCCCTTGAGCACCGCCCGGCTGGCCTCGGTCAATGAGAGGGTCTGGAAGCGCTCTGCGTCGATGTGCAGCAACCCAGCGATCGACAGCTGACGCACCACCGAACGCCACTGCGACACGCTGAGGTCGGCACCGATGCCGAAGACCGGCAGGTGCTCATGTCCGAAACGCTGCACTTTTTCATTGGCCACACCACGCAGCACGTCGATCAGATGCTGGGCACCAAACTGCAGGCCACTGGTTTTCTGGCAACGGTAGATGCATGACAGCAGTTTCTGTGCCAGTACCGTGCCATCGATCGTCGCCGGCGGCGTCAGACAGTTGTCGCAATTGCCGCAGGACTCCGACGCCTCGCCGAAATAGGACAGCAGCCGTACCCGCCGGCAGTCGGTGGCTTCACACAGGGCCAGCATCGAATCGAGCTTGGCATTGGCCAGCCGCTTGAACTCCGGCTGCGCCTCGGATGCATCGATGAAACGACGCTGCTGCACCACATCCGACAGCCCGTAGGCCATCCAGGCTTCGGCCGGCATGCCGTCGCGCCCGGCCCGACCGGTTTCTTGATAGTAGGCTTCGATCGAGCGAGGCAAGTCCATATGGGCCACGAAGCGCACATCGGGTTTGTCGATACCCATACCGAAGGCAATGGTGGCCACCACGATCATGCCGTCTTCACGCTGGAACGCCTCCTGAACCTCGGCTCGATCGTCGGTATCCAGGCCGGCATGATAGGCCCGGGCCGGCAGCCCCTCGGCCCGCAGAAATTCGGTGATCTGCTCGACACGAGCACGCGTGGCGCAATAGACGATACCGGACTCACCCAGATGCCCATTCTGGATGAAGCGCATCAGTTGCTGGCGGGCATCGCGCTTTTCGACGATCCGATAGCGGATGTTGGGCCGGTCGAAGCTGGTGAGGAAGACGCTTGCGTCCTGCAGCGCCAACCGCTCGATCATTTCGCGGCGAGTCAGTTCGTCGGCGGTAGCGGTCAGCGCAATGCGCGGTACAGTCGGGAAACGCTGTGCCAACCGCCCCAGATCGATGTATTCCGGCCGGAAGTCGTGCCCCCACTGTGAGACACAATGGGCTTCGTCGATGGCGATCAGCGCCAGGGAGCACCGATCGAGCAGCGCCAGACAGCGCTCCGTCAGCAGGCGCTCGGGCGCGACGTAGAGCAGATCCAGTTCGCCGGCCAGCAACCGGCGTTCGATATCGGCAGCTTCCTCGAATCTGAGCGAAGAGTTCAGATAGGCAGCCGCCACCCCCAGTTCACGCAGCGCCGCCACCTGATCCTGCATCAGGGCGATCAGCGGCGACACGACGATGCCCACCCCCGGCCGCAACAGGGCGGGAATCTGATAGCACAGCGATTTACCACCGCCGGTGGGCATCAGCACCAGTGCATTGCCGCCATCGGTGACGTGGTCGATGATGTCGCGCTGCAAACCGCGAAATGCCGGATAGCCGAAGATTCGCTGCAATATGTCGTCGGCATTCATGTCGTGCAAAGAAAGTGCATCACGTCGCTCGGGCAGCTCGGGAGTGTTGATCAGGACGTCGGCGATTCTATTCAAGGCAGCTACAAAAGTTCGCATCGTTTGGCAAGCGGGCCGAATCGCCACGTCGGTTAATCTGACAGTTCAACCCGTCAATAACTATGATGATGATGCGGTATTCGCAAATCCCGTAGCATTCAGCGTCTACGATTCCCACGCCTTCTGGACGCGTGACGACGTGATTCACCGGACACCACGCTCCGCCTTGCCCGAGACACGAAATGACCCAGGACGAGCCTTCGGAACTCAGTACCTTCGTCGATGAACATCCGACGACGGTGGTTGCCGAGCTCTGGCGTCTGATGAACGAAGCGCCTGCGCAAGGCCGCTATGCCGATTTCGATCTGATCGCGGAAAACCTGCTACGGGTGATTCTGTGCAAGGATGTGCCCGAGCCGGTGCAGGCAGCCGCCCGAGACCTGTGCCAAGCCTATGCAGCGCAGGCATTGCGCTGTGCGCTGCCCAATGCGGTGATTCCGATCAAGCTATTGCACTGATCAGCGACGCGTCAGCACCAGACCGACCTGCTCCGGCGCGATGGGCGATGCATCCGGCTCCTGTTCCGGCCAGTCCCAGGCCGATGCAGGGAAGACCGTCCGCAATTGCGCCAGGCTGCATTCGTAGGGTGGACCGCGATGCGGCTCCTCCACCCGTGTCTGCGGACGGGCCACCTCGGGGGTCAGCGCGGGATCGAGCACCAGAAACAGCCGCCCACCCGGCCGCAGCCAGCCGCGCAGCCGTTCTGCATAGTCCGGCCAGCGCGATGGATGGATGGCCACCAGGCACTGCTGGTCATAGACGGCATCGAAAGCCACCCCGGGAATGAAATCGAAGAGATCGTGCTCGAGCACTTCGGCACGCACGACACGATCGACCTGTGGCGAGGTCAGCAGCTTACGCAGCAGATCGCGAGCCTGGACGACGGCAGCCGGTGCGTAGTCGAGGCCCAGGACATCGAAACCCCATTCGGCCAGCAGCACCACTTCACGGCCGGCGCCACAACCGGGCACCAGTACCCGGGCGACCCGGGAATCGTCGTTACTGCCGGGCCGGGCATCACTGGCCACGAGAGGAGACAGCTTGCCGGTACGAATCCAGCTGTCCAGCAGAAGGTTGGGTCGTCCCTTGTCCCACGGGGTCTTGCCCGACTGATAGCAGGTCTCCCAGAACTGCATGTCAGGCCCGTAGGAAGGTTTGGGGGAAGAATGGGAACTCATCAGCAAAGAACGGAAATGCCGCAGGTAAATCGGTCCTGCCCTCAATGATAGCTGCGGCGGCGGCCACACGGACAGGCGGCACATCGTGAAACGATGCCCCCTGCGTGTGAAACAACGCTCAATGGCTGGCGCTGCGTGCGATGCTGATGGAAGTTTCGTTGACGATGGAACCCACGCCAGAGGAGCGATTCCCGGCCTGGGTGTCTTCCTGCCAAAACCAGCGCCGCGGTGCCGCACCGGTTTCAACCGACAGATAGGTCTGCAGGTTCAGTTTGCAAAAGAAGTCCAAAGACGTCAGAGACGAGAAAAACGGTGTGAAACGCCGGCTGACCGCATCCGGATCGTCTGTCCGACGGGCTTCCGCCAGCGCGATCTGGATCGGTTCTCCTTCGCCGCGAATTTCGAGCAAGCGTCCTCCCAGATGCTCAATGACCTGAGCAATGGATGGGAAGCGGGTCGGGTCATAGATTTCCAGCGGAGCCCCCCGTTGGCCCAGACCCCAAACACGATATTCCGAATACCGTGCGCTTCGATCGACTTGTGGCATTCAAACACTCCTGATCCCTGTGCCGGACATGCTGCGTATCACAATGGATTTGCACACCAGTCTCTCCGGCTGGTTGAGAGAATTGCGGCGTAGCCCAACCCCGGACAAAGCATTTGCCAACCGCCTGGATCTACGCCGCAGTAGCAATTAACGCACTATCCGGGGGGTTCTGAGTACAAGGATTACAAACCGTATCTCACGCAACATTGATATGCAATTGAGAGTGTACTGCGTTACTTGGAGATCACCAAAAACAACGGCCGTCCAGACACCTCCGAGCATTCGTTGCTGTTTTTGCCACATAGTTTGCAATAAACAACCCAATCAGGCTTTTTGCCGACACCCGGGGGGCACTGCCGGCATTCCCGAGTGACCGGTCACACCCGCCAAAGAGCGAAACGGCAAGGGCTCTCTGCGCAGTATCCGGCGGCCAGCACCCCACGCCCGAGGCACGACGACAGCGAAGGCGAAAACCTGCCCGGCCGGACGCATCGATCCCGGCGGCGGTGACGGATCGCCCGGCGTCCGGCGTTCGACCGGGAGGTAACCTATACCCGGCGCCCGCCGAAACCTCAGCCCCGACGGAAACGATAGATCGCCAGAGTGGAGCGCTTGACCGGGAAGTAACGCACCCGGTGCCCGTCACACAGAAAGGCACGCTCCAGGATGACCAGCCCCAGGCGTCTGGCCAAGTCTTCGAAGTCCCAGGGGGTGGTCAGGTGCAGGTTGGGCGTGTTGAACCATTCGTAGGGCATCTCGCGGGTGACGGGCATGCGCCCCCGCAAAATCGACCAGACGTGGAACCAGTGGCCGAAGTTGGGGAAGGAAACGATACCTTCGCCGGCGACCCTGCTCATGTCGTCGAGCACCATTTCGGTACGCTTGGTGGCCTGCAGGGCCATCGACAGCACGACGACGTCGAAGTGTCCTCCACGGAACATTTCCAGCCCGTCTTCGATGTTGCGCTGGACGACATCGACGCCGCGCCGAGCGCAGGCCAGCACTTCGGCATCGTCGATCTCGACACCATAGCCATGGCATTTCTTGACACGAAACAGATGATCGAGCAACGCGCCATCGCCGCAGCCAAGATCGAGCACATTGGCGCCCGGCCGGATCCAATCGGCGATGATGGCCAGGTCGGCCCGTAATTCCTGAGTATCAGCAGACATCAGACGTCAACCACGGATTTGAAGATTCGATCGAAATAACTGCGTACCAGATCGTGATAGCGCGGATCATCCAGCAAGAAGGCATCATGCCCATGGGGTGCATCGATTTCGGCGTAGGTGACGGGGGTACGGTTGGCCAGCAGCGCCTTGACGATCTCGTGACTGCGCAGGGGTGAAAAGCGCCAGTCCGTCGTGAACGACACCACCAGATACGAGCAAGTGGCCGGCGACAGGGCCCGGGCCAGATCACCACCATGCGCCCGGGCCGGATCGAAGTAGTCCAGCGCCCGGGTGATCAGCAGATAGGTGTTGGCATCGAAATAGCGGGAGAACTTCTCGCCCTGGTAGCGCAGATAGCTTTCGATCTCGAACTCGACGTTGAAGGAAAAACCGTAGTTGCCGTTCTTGAGTATGCGGCCGAATTTTTCGGCCATGGTGTCATCGGACTGATAGGTGATGTGGCCGATCATCCGCGCCACCTGCAGTCCCCGGCCCGGCACGGTATGGTGCTCGTAGAAACGCCCGTCATGGAAATCCGGATCGGTGATGATCGCCCGGCGGGCCACTTCGTTGAAGGCGATGTTCTGCGCCGACAGCCGGGGCGCAGTGGCGATGGCCGCACAATAGGCGAGGCGTGCCGGATACAGATAGCTCCAGGCCAGCGCCTGCATACCGCCGAGCGATCCACCCATGACGGCTGCAAAGCGCTGGATGCCCAGCACGTCGGCCAGACGGGCCTGAGCATGCACCCAATCCTCGACCGTCACCACCGGAAAGCTCGGCCCATAGGGTCTGCCGGTAGCCGGGTCGATCGACATTGGTCCGGTGGAGCCGAAACAGCTGCCCAGGTTGTTGACGCCGATCACGAAGAAACGGTCGGTGTCGACCGGCTTGCCGGGACCCACCATGTTGTCCCACCATCCATGGTCATTGGTCGTGCCGGCCGTCAACCCCGCGACATGATGCGAGGCGTTCAGCGCGTGACAGATCAGCACGGCATTGCTGCGTGCTTCGTTCAGGGTGCCGTAAGTTTCGTACACCAGCTCGTAGGGGCCGAACTGTCCCCCGCTCGTCAACGGCAGCGGTGTTTCAAAACGATGTCTGGCGGGTGTCACCAGCAGACTCATGCAAGACGACTCCGTAAGAGGAAGAAGGGCGGTTTTCCGACAGATCAGTTGAAATGAGCGGTCCAGACATGTTTTTACGGTGGTAGCCACATCACAGACAGCGGCCTCATCGGCGCTGGCTTCATCGCCCGAACGCCCCGCCGACCAACCGGAGCACCGAACGACTGCACCACTGTACGACCAACTGGACGACCGGACTACCGAGGCTCAGGATTTCGACAGCCTGCCGAAAGGACTCCGAGGCATGGCAAAGGCCGCAGACCCCATCCAGCCACGACGGCGTATTTTGCACCCGCTTTCCGTTCCATGGCACGCTCGATGGCGCCGTATCGATCACAGACTGGACCCACCAGAAGCCGTGCCGGCCTTCACGATGTCTGCCCTCCGGCACCCAGCGCCGCCAACCCGGCCCGGACGATCGCCTGATCATCCTGCACCAGCAACCGCCGGACCTGCGCCACCAGGGCCTGGGCGTCGGTGTCGAGCACCAACCGCTTGACCCGCAGCAGACGGGCGGGACTCATCGAAAACGAACGCAGGCCCATGCCCAGCAACAGCCGGGTGGCCTGGGTGTCGCCCGCCATCTCACCGCAGACACCGACGGGAACGCCGGCCTTACGGGCTGCACGGATTGTCAGCGCGATCAGACGCAGCACCGCCGGATGGAATTCGTCGTAGAGATGGGCGATCCGGTTGTCGGTCCGGTCGATGGCCAGGGTGTATTGCACCAGATCGTTGGTGCCGATCGACAGGAAAGCGAGTTTGCGCGCAAAGGTGCCTGCCGACAAGGCCGCCGCCGGCACTTCGATCATGCCGCCCACCGGCACATGATCGGCAATCCGCTCGCCGCGCCCGCGCAATTGATCCCGCGCCTGCGCCAGCAGCGTCAGGGCCGCATCCACTTCCAACGGCTGCGACAGCATCGGCAACATGATCCGCAGAGGCCCGTGGGCCGAAGCCCGCAGCAACGCCCGCAGCTGCACCAGAAATATCTCGGGCTCGGCCAGGCTGAAACGAATGGCCCGCCGCCCCAGCACCGAGGCATCGGCCGGAATCAGGGCCTGCGCGGGTAGCACCTTGTCGGCCCCGACGTCGATGGTCCGGACCGTGACCGGCCTGCCCTGCATCGCCAACAGCGCCTCACGATAGGCGCGATACTGTTCTTCTTCATTGGGCAGCTGGCTGCGGTTCAAAAACAGAAACTCCGAGCGGAACAGACCGATGGCCTCGGCCCCCCGTCGCAAGGCCTCGTGCGCCTCCTCGGGCTGCTCGATATTGGCCGCCAGTGTCACGGCACATCCATCGCGGGTCACACAAGGCACGTCGACCAGACGGCTCAGCCGTTCGGCCTCTTCGGCCACCTGCCGCAGCCGGTCGCGATAGCGGCGCAGCACCGCTTCGTCCGGTGCCACGATGATTTCGCCGTTGTCACCATCCAGAATCAGAAAATCGCCGTCCTGGACGTGCTGTGCCACCCCCGGCACCCCGACCACGGCGGGCACATTCAGACTGCGCGCCAGAATCGCACTGTGCGAATGCGTGCCGCCCCGCTCGAAAACGAAACCGCGCGCGCCCTTGAGCTGCAGCATATCCGCCGGCTGCAAATCCTGCGCCACAAAGATCAGCGACTCATCCGAAGCCGGCGGGATCACCGACAGCTGACTGCCCGCCAGCGCCTTCAGCACCCGTTCGGCCACCTGTTCCACATCCCGCCCCCGTTCCTTCAGGTAGGGGTCTTCGATGGCACGGAACTGAGCGGCCAACTCCTCGGCCATCTCCGAAATGGCCCATTCGACATTGATCAGCGACGAGCGCACCTTGTCGCAGGCCGCCTCGAACAGCGCGGAATCGTGCAACAGCATCAGCTGAACGTCCAGCAGCGCCTTGGCCTCGGCCGGCGCGTCTTCGGGCAGTTGCTCGGCCACCGCCTGCAATTCATCGTTGACCGCGATGCCTGCCTGGGTCATGCGCTCGATTTCGGCCTCGACCGTCTCGGCCGTGACATGATAGCGGGGCACATCGATCAGCCCGCTTTCGAGCACACAGGCCCGGCCCAACACCAGCCCTCCTCCGGCCGAATGGCCCGACAGCTTCAGCATCCACTGCCCCCCGGTGTGTCTTCGCCGAAGCCGGATTCGATCAGCCCGGTCAGTGCCTGTAGCGCCTCGTCCTCATCCTCGCCGTCGACTTCGATATGCAGCGTGCTGCCGCAGGCTGCAGCCAGCATCATCACACCCATGATGCTCTTGCCATTGACCCGCCGACCGGTGCCCCCCTTGGTGAGCCAGACACCGCTCTTGAAGCGGGTTGCCAGTTGCGTCAGCGCAGCCGACGGCCGGGCATGCACCCCCAGACGGTTGACCACCCGCACCTCGGCCGTCTTCATGAATCCTCCGAACTCTTCTGACCCAGGAGTCCGGCATCCACCATGCCTATGCCCTCCGCAGCATCGCGCAGCACCAAAGCCTCCAACTCATCCAATGACAGTCGTGCCCGGTAACTGAATACCTTGAGCAGCATCGGCAGATTGACCCCGTAGAACACGCTGATGCGTCCCGGGTCTGCCAGCTGCACCGCAATCCGGGCCGGCGTGGCGCCATACAGATCGGTCAGCACCACCTGCCCACTGCCATCATTGATGCGCGCCGCCAGAGAACGCGCCGCCTGCAGGGCCTGGTCGGGGTCTTCATCGGGAATGATGTCGAGCGCTGCCGCCTGTATCGGCAAACCACGATAGATATGCCGGCAACAGCCCAGCAGCGCCGTGGCCAGCGGTTGATGGGCGACGATCAAGACGGAAATCATCCGACCCCGTCCAGAGCGGAACCTGCCGTCCGATCAGCCGCCACACGCTGCTCGAGGCGTTCGATGAAGAAAGCCGGGACATCGAAACCCGTCTGAGCGGTGATTTCCATGAAACCGGTCGGACTGGTGACATTGATTTCGGTCAGGCTGTCACCGATGACATCCAGCCCCACCAGGAACAAGCCGCGGGCAGCCAGGATCGGCGCCAGATATTCGGCAATTTCCCGATCACGCGCCGACAGTGGCCGTGCCACCGGCTTGCCGCCGGCCGCCATGTTGCCGCGCGCCTCGCCCACCTTCGGAATGCGCGCCAGCGCATGGGGCACCACCTGCCCGTCGATCAGCAGAATGCGCTTGTCCCCGGCCGAAATCGCCGGCAGGTAGCGCTGTGCCATCACCGTGCGGGCACCAAACCGGTTCATCGTTTCCAGAATCACCGACAGATTGGGATCATCCTGGCGCACACGGAAGATCGATGCACCGCCCATGCCATCGAGCAGTTTCAGTACCGCCTCGCCATGCCGGGTCACGAAGGCGCGCACCCGGGCCGGATCGCGGGTCACCAGCACATCGGTGATGAGCCGGGGAAATTCGGTAATGGAGAATTTTTCATTATGGCTGCGAATGGCAACCGGATCGTTGTAGACCCGTGCCCCCTGCGCCACCGCACGCTCCAGCATATAGGTGGAATAGACATATTCCATGTCGAAGGGCGGATCCTTGCGCATCAGCACCGCGTCGAAACGGCCGAGCGGCTCGACCCGGGGCTCGTCCGGACGATACCAGGGTTTGCTGTCTCCGGTCAGCTGCAGCGGTGTCACCTCCGCCACCACCTTGCCTTCATCCAGCGCAAGACCTGCCTGCAGGCAACCATAGACCCGATGCCCGCGCGCAACCGCCGCCCGCATCATGGCGATACTGGTTTCCTTCTCCGGTTTCAGCGTATCGAAGGGGTCGAGGATAAAGAGAATGTCCATGAGCAATCCAGGATCAGCAATGGCAGACGAAGGATCCGGGCACGGGCAGACCCACAAAGACAGAAAAAGCCCACGGAACGTATAGGCCTTTGCCTTCCATCGGTCCTTACGTTTCCGCCGTACCGCGCAGTGACCGATACAGCCATTCTAGACATGATGTCCTGACCTGCCCAGCCTAGACCTAAATGCACGCAGGTCATGTCGAGGTCGGATTCGCTCCCTCACACAGGACCACATCGGGCAGGCAGACCATGAAAAGAGCATATCGTAAATGTCATTCATCCGAATCCGAGTTCGGCCGGGACAGGCCGCACCCGCATTCCACGCGGCTCCGTTGCCGGATCGCAGCGGGAGAGACAGAACTGTGCGTGTAGAAGAAGCATGGAGCCAGGGACGGCAAAGGCGGGGGTCCGTGCCGTGTCGTGACGGATCAGGCGGACACACCCAGGCCACGGCGGATGCATCGCCGGCCGCACGCTCGGGGCCGCGAGGAGATCCGGGCTAGTCCAGACGGCCAGGGCAGCGCTGAAGCCCCCGCCGGAAGCGCGTACCATGCCGACATGCCCGACCCATGGTCACACCAGCAACCATACTGCCCCGGGCAGATGCAGAAACAGCCTGGCGGACGAGTACAGAGACATTCACTCCGGCCACGCCACGTCCCCGTGGCAAGCCCCATCCGCCCCCATCGACAACCCTTCCAACCAAACCAGGAACCACGACATGGAAAAACAACAGGCCTTCTTCCAAGAGTTTCAGGACAAGCTGATGACCCTGTTCCGCTCCAGCCCCGCTGCCGACCTGGAACGTAACCTCAAAGCACTGATGGCTCAGACCTTCAACAGACTGGAGCTGGTCAGCCGCGAAGAATTCGATGTCCAGGTCGCGCTGCTGCAATCACTGCAGGAACGCGTCGAAACCCTCGAGGCCAAACTGGCCGCCCAACGGGACTCCTCGGCCGACACCCCCGATGCCTCTCGAAACACACGGACATCATGAACACTCTGGCGGTTGTCCATAGCCGGGCGCTGTTCGGTCTATCGGCGCCATCAGTCTCCGTCGAAGTCCACCTCGCCAACGGGTTGCCTGCCTTCAACATCGTCGGCCTGCCCGAGACCTCGGTTCGAGAAAGCCGTGAACGGGTCCGTGCCGCGCTGCTGCAGAGCGGGGTGGTTTTTCCCAACCATCGCATCACCGTCAACCTGGCGCCCGCCGATCTGCCCAAGGAATCCGGGCGCTTCGACCTACCGATTGCCATCGGCATTGCCGCCGCCAGCGGTATGATTCCGCTCGATGCGCTGAACGATGTCGAATTAGTCGGCGAACTATCACTGTCCGGTGAGCTGCGACCGATCCGCGCAGCGCTGGCCGTGGCCGCCGGCGTCTTCGAATCGGCACGGCCACGCTCCTTGATCCTGCCGGCCGCCAACTTGGACGAAGCCCGGCAAAGCGGTCTGAGCCGGCTCTACGGTGCCCGTACACTGACCGAGATCATCCGACACCTCGATGGCAGCCAGCCTCTGCCTCCCTCCACCGACACCGCCTGCGCATCCAGTGGATACGACGAAATCGGCGTCTGGGACGATGCGCCGGACATGGCCGATGTGATCGGCCAGACGCTGGCCCGCCGTGCCCTGGAAATTTCAGCAAGCGGCCTGCATCCGCTGCTGCTGTCCGGCTCGCCCGGCACAGGCAAGAGTCTGCTGGCCCAGCGTCTGCCCGGACTGCTGCCCCGACTGACCCCCGAGGAAGCGCTGCAAACCGCCATGATCCGTTCGGCCAGCGGCCGGCCAACGGGACATCTCGATCACCGGCCACCACTGCTGTGTCCTCATCACACCATCACGGCGGCCGGATTACTGGGTGGCGGTCACCCCCCGCGCCCGGGCGATATCTCACTGGCACACCGAGGCGTGCTCTTTCTCGACGAACTGGCCGAGTTCAAACGTGCCGTCATCGAAGCACTGCGCGAGCCATTGGAAACCGGCCGGATCACCCTGAGCCGGGGCACCCACAGCGAGACCTTTCCAGCCCGCTTTCTGCTGATAGGCGCCACCAATCCCTGTCCCTGCGGGCATCTGGGTGACCCGAGCCGCCCCTGCCGCTGCACACCGGCGCAGATTCGCCGCTATCAGGCACGGATTTCGGGGCCGCTGCTGGAGCGCTTCGATCTGGGCGTGACCATGGTCCGCGAAACGACGCTGCCGAGCGCCCGATCCGACACCACAGGAACATTGCACACTACCGGTACGATCGGTTCCGCCGACACGGCATCCTCAGTCGGCACGGATTCTGACGCCCCATCCACGGCCGGCTCGAAGACCGGCCCGGCCACCAGAGCCGACCATCTTCCCGATACCCACCTTGCGCCCGAAAGCAGCGCCAGCATCGCCCGACGGGTGCAGGCGGCCCACCACCGGCAGCAACGGCGCCAAGGCTGCTGCAATGCCCATCTGCCGGCCAGCCGCTTCGACGCCTGCCTGGGCCTGCAATCCCAGACACGGGAACTTCTGGCACAGGCGGCCGAGCGTTTCTGCTGGTCCCTGCGCAGCCAGCACAAAGCCCTGCGTGTGGCTCGTACCATCGCCGACCTGGAAGGCAGCGATACGCTGAGCCCGGCCCACTTGGCCGAAGCGATGGCACTGCGCCGGTCGCTGGACCACTGGCATGCCGAAGCGTGCGCCTGAAGCCGGGCACATGCTTCGGTGCCACCGCGACCCCAAGCCCTTGGCAAAGCGCAGCATCATGCATCATGATGACAGATACTCGAACCGTACCAATCGCGCAGGGCGCAAGCCTGCGCCTGTGACCAGGGTCAGGAGAACCGTGATGTTGTTTGAATTCCGCAGCCGGGCCACCGGCACCGTGACGATGACCCATCAGAATGGCAAGGAGATTCTGTCCATCATCGGCAAAAGCGCAGACTCGACCGGGATCATCACAGTGGCCCAGATTCCCGGAGCCATCGCCGCACTGAAAACCGCTGCCGCCCACGAAAAAGAGCCCCCACCACCGTCCGACCGGGACGAAGACGACGATGACACACCGCGCGAGCCCTTCGTCAGCCTGAAACAGCGGACCCTCCCGCTGATCGAACTGCTCGAACGGGCCAGGGCAGCCGATGTCGACGTGACCTGGGGCGTGTAGGACGGAAAAAAGTCCGGGTCACTGGCGTCGACCACAACGCCGCCACGCGATGCCGGCCGTACGCCATAGGATCCCTTTCAGCGTCGAATGGCGCCGCCGCGATGATCCGGGACGATCTCCACCCCCTGGGCCGCCAGTTCTTGATGGATACGGAACGCTCCCCAGGCATCATGGGCGGCGTAGCGGTACTGCGCCGCACTCAGGGGCTGACGCGACCAGTCCGACTTGCCGATGGTCTTCGATTTCTCGAAATAGCGCCCGAAAGTCAGCGCCACCGCCATGCGAATGCCGGTCGAATGCCGGTAACCCAGCCGTCGGTAAACACTGTCCAGATCGATCAGTGCGACCGGCGGTTTTCCAAGCCGGACATTCAGCAGCATACGGTCCGCATCCAGCCCGAATCCCACTTTCCACAACGCGGGCAAGGTTGTCAGAATGCCGACGGCCTGCACACAGCGCGGATCGTGCATCGAAAACAGCCAGGCCTGCCCGGCCACGGCAAACTGCACCAGATGGGGACCGTCCTGCGTTTGGCCACGCACGAAAACGGGCTTGGATTCGGTATCGAAACCGACCACCGGATAGGCGGCGATTTCCTCGGCGACAGCGGCTGCCAGATCTGGTTCGACCACCCGTATGGCATCATCCGACAGGCGCTCGAAGGGTGGAAGCGCCTGAATTTCCTCTCGGGAAGGCAAAGGCCTGAGCGGCGTTTTGCGCCGCGAGCCGGAACGTACACGCCTGCCCGGACTTTGCCGTCCTGTGCCACCGGCAGTGCCCATCCATTCACCCCGCCGTGCAGCAAAAGTACGGTCCGAGGCCGGCGGTGAAGCGAGAGGAGAAAACAGAGGTGGGCTGCATTCCAAGGTCCAAAACGAAGAAGGGTGATTCTATCGAACCTACGACTTACTCGCCTTCACCAGACATGCCCGGGCTGAGCAGGTAACATCATTGATTGAAGATGGTTAATATCCGTGTCATAGGATGTTCTGCATCCCGACAGGCTCACCGACACGCCCCCCGGGGCTCTTTTAGAGGCGATTAACACATGGCCAAGATACTCATACCCATCGATGGCTCCGAACCGGCGCTACGCGCGCTGGAATGGGTCATCGATCAGATCCGGAGTGGCGCCCCGCATTCCGTGGCGCTGCTCAATGTTCAGCCAGAGATTCTCACTGGCCATGCCCGCGCCTATTTCAGCAAGACCGACCTGGACGCCTTCATGAACGAAGAGGCCACGAAGGCACTGGCAGCTGCTGAACAGCTGCTCAAGGACGCTGGTATTCCCTTCGAATCCGGCTATGACCGTGGGTATGCACCGGAAGTGATCGCTGCGCGCGCCAAAGAAGGGAAGTTCGATCAGATCGTCATGGGTACGCGGGGGCTGAACCGGATCGCGGGTCTGCTTCTCGGCTCCGCGGCCACGGGTGTCCTGCACCTCGTCGATATCCCCGTAACCTTGATCAAATAACAGCCATTGATCTGAGGCGCCCGTCGCCGTCTCGGCACTGAAACGGCAGTCCGGCGGGAACGTCGTCAGCCCTCGATGAACGCTGTCGTTGTTGAAGGGTGTTCTGACTGGCTGGATTCATTTCTACGATAAGAACGATGTCAAATTCCTTGGAAAAAACCCCTGTGGAGGTTCGGCTCGGTGCCGCACCCAAGAATCGGGATGAGGCGGTACGTTCCGCCGGCGAGCTGTTGATCAAAGCCGATTTTGCTCAACCCTCCTTCGTCGAAAGCCTGTTGAAACGGGAGAAGGTGGCAACCACCTTCCTGGGTCAGGGCGTGGCCATTCCTCACGGTATGGTCGAGGAAAAACACCTGGTCAAGAAGACCGGTCTCGGCGTTCTGCAAGTGCCGGGCGGCGTGGTCTGGGGAGTCGACGCAGAAGGCAAGGAACAGCGCGTGAATCTGGTGGTGGCCATTGCAGCCGCCTCCGACGAGCACATTCAGGTGCTGCGTAAGCTGACCCGGCTGATGCGTGACGAAGCCCGTATGCAGCACCTGCAGCAGACCGACAACGCCCAAGAGATCGTCGAGGCCCTCACCGGCGAAGCCAGCGCGGCAGCCGGTCCAGTACTGGAAGACTTCCCGATCGGACAGAGTATCACGTTGGGCTATCCGAACGGCCTGCACGCCCGCCCGGCCGGTCAATGGGCAGAAACCGTGCGCCGCTTCAAGGCCAAGGTACACATCCGCTGCGGCGACGTGGTCGCCGATGCCCGCAGCGTCGCCTCGCTGCTGAGCCTGGGGGCCGGCAACAATGCCCAGCTGCGTGTCTCTGCCCAGGGCGATGACGCCCAATCGGCCATCAGTGCACTGCTCGGCATCATCAAACTGCTGGGCGACGAAGAGACCCGTCAGGCCAAGCTGGCCGAAACACGTCAAAGCCAGGCCCAGGGCCTGGGCCGCGAGCTGGGCAATTGGCAGCCGGAAGCGCAACAGCGCTTCAACGGCATCGCCGCTGCACCCGGCCTGGTAGTGGGCACGCTGGTGCTGGCAACCAGCCAGACACTGGAAGTCGAAGACAGCTTCACCAACATCGGTCAAGAAGCAGCCACGCTCGACAAGGCGCTTTCCAACGCCGAGAAACAGCTGGGCACGCTGATCTCCAACGCCGAACGGCAGGGCAAGGCCGAACAGACCAACATCTTCAAGGCCCATCTCGAACTGCTGCGCGATGCCGCCTGGGTGCAGGAGGTGACGCGCTCGATCGTGGCCGGCCATGGCGCCGCCTGGGCATGGCAGCACGCACTGACCGAACGGATCGAAGCCCAACGCGCCCTGAAGGATGCCACGCTGGCGGCCCGTTCCGCCGATCTACAGGACGTGGGCGAACGGGTATTGCGAAACCTGCTCGGCAAAGGTGACGACAGCAGTCAGACGGCCGGCTGGCCGGCCGATGCCATCCTGCTGGCCGACGATCTGGCGCCTTCGTTCACTGCCCAGATCGACACCAGCCGGGTCAAAGGCTTCTGCACCTCGAAGGGAGGCCCAACCGCCCATACCGCTATTCTGGCCCGGGCATTGGGTCTGCCAGCCGTCGTGGCCACCGGCCCGGGCGTGCTTTCGCCCAATCTGCTCAAGGGCGGCAACGTCAAAGCCATCCTGGATGGCTATCGCGGCACACTCTACGTGGCGCCGACCGAGGCTGCCCTGGCCGAAGCCGAGAAGCACATCGCCCACATCTCGCAACTGCAGGCCGAGGAAGCCAGGAACCGGATGAAACCTGCCGTCACCGAGGACGGCCACCGGGTCGAAATCGGCGCCAACGTCAACCGGGCCGACCAGGCCAAGCTGGCCCTGGAGGCCGGTGCCGAAGGCGTGGGTCTGATGCGAACCGAGTTCCTGTTCCTGGAGCGTGACCACGTGCCCGACGAGGAGGAGCAATATCAGGTCTACCGTGCCATGGTCGAAGTCCTGGCCGGCAAGCCACTGATCGTGCGCACCCTCGACATCGGTGGTGACAAGCAGGTGCCGCACATGGCGCTGCCCCATGAAGAAAACCCCTTCCTGGGCGTCCGGGGCGCCCGGCTGCTACTGCGTCGGCCCGACCTGCTGGACCCCCAGATGCGCGCCCTCTATCGCGCCGCCAGGCATGGTCCGCTGTCGATCATGTTCCCGATGATCAGCACGGTCGAAGAAGTCAAGGAACTGCGCGAACGGATCGAGGCCATCCGTGCGGCCGTCGACGGCCCGAGTGTGCCGATCGGCATCATGATCGAAGTGCCCTCGGCCGCTCAGCTGGCCGACCAATTGGCCAAATACGTCGACTTTTTCTCGATCGGCACCAACGACCTGACCCAGTACACGCTGGCCATCGACCGGCAGCACCCGGAACTGGCCGCCATGGCCGACGGTCTGCACCCGGCCGTACTGCGTCTGATCGCCGAAACAGTGGCCGGCGCCCGCCCCTACAAGCGCCATGTCGGTGTTTGCGGCGGTCTGGCAGGCGATCCGCTGGGTGCCGCCATCCTGAGTGGTCTGGGCGTCGACGAGCTGAGCATGAGCACCACCGATCTGGGCACCATCAAGGCGTTGATTCGCCGACACAACCTTGGCGAACTGCAGACACTGGCCCAGAAAGCACTGAATGCCGAAACCGTCGAGGATGTCCGGGCTCTGGGCGCCTCCCTCAAGTCGGCTTCGTCGAAATAAGCAGGAAACTCTGTAATGACTCAGGTACTCACCATAACGCTGAACCCGGCCATCGATCAGACCATTCCCCTGAAGGAACTGATTCCGGGTGATGTGCACCGCGCCACGGGCTATTCCAGCACCGCGGGCGGCAAAGGCATCGGCGTGTCGATCATTCTGGCCGACCTCGGCGTGCCGACCATCGCCACCGGCTGGATCGGCGCCGACAACGACGCGCTGTTCGTGGCAGCCTTCGAGGCCCACCGGATCAAGGACGCCATGATCCGCCTGCCCGGCAGCACCCGCACCAACGTCAAGCTGGTGGACACCGCCCGGGGCGAATCCACCGACATCAACCTGCCCGGCCTGCGGCTGACCGCCAACGACCGTGCGCATGCCGAGCTGATGCTGGGCGAGCGGGTCAACGCCTTGACCCGCCCCGGCGACTGGTGCGAACTGGCCGGCAGCCTGCCGCCGGGCTGCGATGTCCACACCTGGTTCCGTCTGGCCAAACTGCTGGTCGCCAAGGGGGTCAACGTCATCATCGACGTGGCCGGCGCCGCCCTGGGCGAACTGCTCAAGGGCTGGGCCAATGAAGTCTCGCCGACGATCGGCCCCGTCCTGATCAAACCCAACAAGCAGGAACTGGAAGAACTGGTCGGTCGCACCCTCGGCAGCGAAGCCGAGATCATCGAAGCCGCCGAACAGCTGCGCACCGGTGGTGTGCAGCGCGTCGTGGTGTCGATGGGGGGCGAAGGTGCCCTGATCATCGGTCCGGAAGGCCGCTGGAAGGGCATTCCGCCCAAAGTGACCGTCGCCACCACCGTCGGAGCCGGTGACACCCTGGTTGCAGGAACGACCGCCGCGCTGCTCAAAGGGCAGCCATTCCCGGACGCTGCCGTCTGGGGCATGGCCTGCGCTGCGGCGCGGGTCCAGCGGATCGACTTTGGACTGCCTCCGATCGCCGAAATCGAACCCCTGGCAAAACAGATCAGCGTCAAGAAACTCTGATCGTTTAAGAAACCCCATTAAAGGAGAATCCTCGTGGCAAGTATCTTGGCGATCACCGCCAGCCAATCCGGGCCAGCACACAGCTTCATCATCGGTGAAGCGCTGCAGGCAGCCGCTGCCCGAGCCGGACATCAACTCAGCCTCAAGGTCCACAGCCACCTGGGCGAGCATGGCTCGTTCTCGGAAAGTGAGCTGGCCACCGCCGACGTGGCCATCATCGTGGCCGACGGTCCCATCGACAAATCGGCCCTGCCCAGCAGCCTGAAAGTATTCGAATGCGCCCCCCAGGCCGTGTTCGACGATGCCGACACGGTCCTGGTCGAGGCACTGGGTGACAAAGCGACCACGGCAACGCCCGTAGCCGCTGCCGGCGCAGCCACGGCAGCCGTTTCCGCGGCAGCCGGCGGCCCCGCACCCAAAGGGCTGAACATCGTTGCCATCACCTCGTGCCCCACCGGTGTGGCCCACACCTTCATGGCTGCCGAAGCACTCGAACAGGGTGCGACCGAAGCTGGTCACAAGATCAAGGTCGAGACTCAGGGTTCGGTCGGTGCCCAGAACGCGCTGACGCCGGCCGAAATCGCCGCCGCGGATCTGGTGGTGATTTCAGCCGACACCCAGGTCAACAAAGACCGCTTCGTCGGCAAGCGCCTCTACAGCACCAGCACCAAGGCGTCCATCCGTGACGCTGCCGCCGTCATCAACACCGCCTACGCCCAGGCCACTCCCTGGGGCGGCGATGCTGGCGGCGAAGCGGTCGCCGCCGACAAGAAGGATGGCGAAAGCGAATCCGGCGCCAAGAAGGCCGGTTCCAGCGGTCCCTACAAGCACCTGATGACCGGTGTGTCCTTCATGCTGCCCTTTGTGGTGGCTGGCGGTCTGCTGATCGCTCTGGCTTTCGCCCTGGGCGGCATCGATGCAATGGATGACGCCAATACCGGTACCGCGGCCTGGACCCTGGGTAAGGTCGGCGCTCAGTTCGCCTTCACCCTGATGGTGCCGATCCTGGCGGGTTACATCTCGTTCTCGATCGCCGACCGGCCGGGTCTCGCGCCCGGCATGGTCGGTGGCTTCATCGCCAACACCGTCGGTGCGGGCTTCCTCGGTGGTATTCTGGCTGGTTTCCTCGCCGGCTATCTGACCAAATTCCTCAACGACTACATCAAGCTGCCTCGAACCCTGGCAGGTCTGAAGCCGGTGCTGATCCTGCCGCTGCTGGCCACCGGGATCGTCGGCTACCTGATGATGGCAGTGTTGGGCGACCCGATGGCAGCCATCATGAACGGGCTGACCGAATGGCTGAAGGGTATGCAGACCGGCAGTGTCGTGCTGCTGGGTGTGATCCTGGGTGCCATGATGGGCTTCGATCTCGGCGGCCCGGTCAACAAGGCGGCCTACGTGTTCGGCACCACGCTGATCGCAAGCGATATCACCATCCCGATGGCTGCCGTCATGGCAGCCGGTATGGTACCGCCGCTGGGTATCGCCGTGGCCTGTTGGCTCTTCCGCAACCGCTTCAGCAATGAAGAACGCGAAGCTTCCAAGGCGGCTGCCGTGCTGGGCCTGTCCTTCATCACCGAAGGGGCCATTCCCTTCGTGGCCCGCGACCCGCTGCGCGTCATCCCGGCCTGCATGATCGGTGCGGCCGTGGCCGGAGGCCTGTCGGCCATGTTCGGCGTCACACTGGCTGCACCGCACGGTGGCATCTTCGTGCTGGCCATCCCCGGCGCCGTCAATCACGTGCTGCTTTACGCGGCTGCCATTGCCGCCGGCGCCGTGGCTTGTGCGGTCGTGCTCGGCGTCCTCAAGCAACCGCTGTCCAAACAGGCTGTCGCCGCAACGGTCTGATTCCCTCGGGGGCCGGCCCGCTGCAGTCGTCACAACGACCGGCTGCAGCGACCCCGCCAAACCCGCCCATTTCGGCGACCTCCGATGGCGGGGTGCTGCCCCCGGCAAAGCCGCAAGACGACCCACAAAAAACCCGCGAGAGCGGGTTTTTTGTGGGTGTCACCGTTCTTGTGCAGCCTTGCCCGAATGAACTCCCACGGCACACGATCCGGGAAGTCCGGGGATCGAAGCAGACAGTACACTCCGGCCCGCACGGGATGCAGCCGAGCGCCAGGCACCGGCTGCACCAATGGAAGGCCACTCCCGAACTGTATGGATGCTGCCATCCCAACCCGTCCCCGTGCCGGGCCGAGGCTCAGAAAAAGCCGAGCGCCTGCGGGCTGTAACTGACCAGCAGACATTTGGTCTGCTGATAGGCATTCAGCGCCATCTTGTGGTTTTCGCGGCCGATGCCCGAATGCTTGTAGCCACCAAATGCAGCATGGGCCGGATAAAGATGATAGCAATTGGTCCAAACCCGGCCGGCCTCGATCTCACG
This sequence comes from Lautropia sp., assembly GCA_030530775.1. Lineage (GTDB taxonomy): Bacteria > Pseudomonadota > Gammaproteobacteria > Burkholderiales > Burkholderiaceae_E > Lautropia. The sequence continues at coordinate 31,680 of JAUMUG010000001.1, forward strand.
GCCCATCCGATAGGCCCGGGTGCCGTTGCGGCTCCAGACCCCCGCTCCCAGCCCAAAGAAGGTGTCATTGGCAATCTCGATCGCCTCTTGCTCGTCCCTGAAGGTCACGACCGAAGCCACCGGTCCGAAGATCTCCTCCTGAAAGACCCGCATCCGGTTGTTGCCCAACAGCATGGTCGGCTTCACATAGAAACCGTCCTTCAACCCCTCGCCCGGATCGTTGCGGCTGCCGCCGATCAGCACCTCGGCGCCTTCATTGCGACCGATCTCGAAATAGGACAGGATTTTGTCGAGCTGCTGCTGCGAGGCCTGCGCCCCGACCATCGTCGTCCGGTCGAGCGGATTGCCCGCCTTGATCATCTCCACCCGCTGCAACGCCTTCTGGATGAAACGCTCGTAGATCGACTCCTGCACCAGCACCCGCGACGGACAGGTGCAGATCTCGCCCTGATTCAGGGCGAACATCGTCAGTCCCTCCAATGCCTTGTCCAGAAAGGCATCGTCTCGATCCATCACGTCGGCAAAGAAGATATTGGGACTCTTGCCACCCAGCTCCATCGTCGTCGGGATCAGATTCTCGGCCACCGCATGCAGGATATGTTTGCCGACCGGCGTCGAGCCGGTGAAGGCCAGCTTGGCAATCCGCTTGTTGGTGGCCAGCGCCTCACCCGCTTCCTTTCCGAAGCCATTGATGACATTCAACACCCCTGGCGGAAACAGATCACCGATCAACTCCATCAACAGCATGATCGATGCCGGTGTCTGCTCCGCCGGCTTCAGCACCACACAATTACCGGCCGCCAGAGCCGGAGCCAGCTTCCAGGCCGCCATCAGCAGCGGGAAGTTCCACGGAATGATTTGCCCGACCACCCCCATCGGCTCATGGAAATGATAAGCCACCGTATTTTCATCGATCTCGGAAATACCGCCTTCCTGCGCCCGGATGCAACCGGCGAAATAACGGAAATGGTCAATGGCCAACGGCACATCGGCCGCCATCGTCTCGCGCAGCGGCTTACCATTGTCGATGGTCTCGGCCACTGCCAGCCGGGCCAGATTCTTTTCTATCCGATCGGCCACGGCCCACAACAGATTGGACCGATCCATCACCGAAGTACGGCCCCACTTGCGCCGGGCGGCATGGGCCGCATCCAGCGCCAGCTCGATGTCGGCCGCACTCGAACGCGGAATGCGGCAGAATGGCTGGCCGTCGATCGGCGAGACATTCTCGAAATAATTGCCATCGACCGGTGGCACCCACTTGCCATCGATATAGTTTTCGTATTGCGTCTTGAAGGGGAATTCGATGTCGATTCCCGCCCGCTTCAGATCACCCGTATCCATCTGTCGTCTCCTCCGGGGTCTTGGGCACCGCCCCGCGGTGTCCACGGTGGTCGGCACAGTGCCGTATCGGCCTGTCATCATCGCGCCGCCCTGCTGCACACGGCCAGCGTCGATCGGCATCCCATCTTAAGCCAGCGTTTTCGGACGACCCATCGGGTACAACCCTTAGCCCGGCATGCCATGTAGCGGACGTCGCCCCATTCACGATGGCCACAGTTGCCCGGACGCCATTCCCAACCATCCGTCAAAGAGCGCACAATAATCGGATCCGGAACATCGTGCGAATCCAGTATACGGATACCGGTTACTGGCCCGGGCCGGGATCGGCCGTCACCGTCCGACTCATGGCCCCACGGCCAGCCGGAACCTGGAACCGCGGCTCTTCCCAGCAACCGGCACGACGGTATCCCGCTCTCGTTTTCCAGCCTCACGAGCAATCGAATCGATCGAATCACTGTATGACAACGACCACTCCCGACCAGGCCACACCCCGACTGACCTCCCTTTCGCATGGCGGTGGTTGCGGCTGCAAGATCGCCCCAGGTGTGCTCGAAGCGCTGCTGGCCAAAAACAGTCTGCCCGGCATCCTCCATCCCGATCTGCTGGTCGGCAGCGAGACCGCCGATGACGCCGCGGTCTACCGGATCAACGAGCATCAGGCCGTCGTCGCCACCACCGATTTCTTCATGCCGATCGTCGACGACCCACATGACTTCGGCCGCATCGCCGCCACCAACGCCATTTCCGATATCTATGCGATGGGAGCCACCCCGCTGATGGCACTGGCCATCGTTGGCATGCCGATCAATGTGCTGCCGCACGAGGTCATCGGCCAGATCCTGGCCGGCGGGCAATCCGTCTGCCGCGACGCCGGCATTCCGCTGGCCGGCGGCCACTCGATCGATTCGGTCGAACCGATCTACGGCCTGGTCGTCATCGGCCTGGTCGACCCCGGCAACCTCAAGCGCAACTCATCGGCCCAACCCGGCGATCTGTTGATCCTCGGTAAGCCGCTGGGCGTCGGCATCTATTCGGCCGCACTCAAAAAGAACCTGCTCAGCCCGGAGCATTATCGGATGATGGTGGACAACACCACCCGGCTGAACCGTCCCGGCATCGACCTGGCCAAAATGCCCGATGTACATGCCCTGACCGACGTGACCGGCTTCGGCCTTCTGGGCCACAGCTGGGAAATGGCACGTGGCGCCGGTCTGCGCGCCAGGATCGACGCCAAGGCGATTCCCTTTCTGCCCGGGGTCCCGGAGCTGGCTGCTCAGGGCATCGTCACTGGCGCCTCCGGCCGCAACTGGGCGTCCTATGGCCGGCACATCGAGCTGCCGGCCGATATCGAACCCAGTCTGCAGGCCCTGCTGACCGACCCGCAGACTGCCGGCGGCCTGTTGACCGCCTGCGCACCGGCCGCTCGGGACGAAGTACTGGCGGCGTTCACACGTTTTGGATTCGACAGCGCCCGAGTCATCGGCCATCTCGAAAGCGGAGAGCCAGGCGTCATAGTGTGTTGAATCTGCGCAGCGCCAATGTCGGATCACTGAAGCTGCGCATGGAATGAGACGGGCCCCAATAGTCCAATACCAGCCAATGTACACATTTGAATCAAGCATCGGAGCCGCAGACATCGCCATGCAGAGCCATGCTCTCATCGGGCGAAACGTACCCCCCCATCGGCGGCCCACGAGGGCTGCCGGCACGCCAAACCTGCAAGACGAGCATCGGTTACGGCCGGTCTGCAGCACCGAGCTTCCCGCGGCCAGGCTTCGACACGCCTGATCGGATATCCAACTGAACAGAGGGGAACCAACATGAACCCGCGTCCATTGCGTCGCCAACTACTGGCAAGCGGCTTCGCGCTGCTGGCCGGCGCCGCCGTCTTCTCTGCCCGCCCGACACAGGCTGCCGACGACACGCTGCAGCAGATCAAGCAACGTGGCAGCCTGCGTATCGGCGTCGAAGGTACCTACCCGCCCTTCAATTTTCAGGACGAGAGCGGCCAGCTGGTCGGCTTCGAGATCGATCTCGGCCGGGCCATCGCCAGCAAGCTGGGCGTCAAGGCCGACTTTCAACCGACCAAATGGGACGGTCTTTTGGCCGCACTCGAAACCGGCCGCCTGGATCTGATCATCAACCAGGTCACCATCACCGAAGCACGTCAGGTCAAATACAACTTCAGCCAACCCTACACCGTTTCGGGCATGCAAGCGGTGGTGCGCAAGGCCGATGTCGAAAAATACCCCACCCCCGAATCACTGTCGGGCAAGAAAGTGGGCGTGGGCCTGGGCACCAACTATGAGGAATGGCTGCGTCAGAACGTTCCGCAGGCCGATGTCCACGTCTATGAAGACGACCCGACCCAGAATCAGGATCTGGCGGTGGGCCGGCTGGACGCCGTCCTGGTCGACCGTCTGGCGGCACTTTACCAGATCACCCGGGGCAACGGCCGATTTGCGCTGGGCGGGCCGCCCTTCTCGCGCCAGACCTCGGGCATCCCGACCCGCAAGGCCGACGCCACCCTGCTGCAGGCCATCGACCATGCGATCGATGAATTGCGTGCCGAGGGCAAGTTGAACGAAATTTCGTCCAAGTGGTTCGACACCGATGTCACCGTGGTGGATTGATCCCCCCGCCCCATGTTCGACCAACTACCCGTGATCACCGAATCGCTTCCCGCCCTGCTCGATGGCGCGGTCTACACCATCATCCTGAGCCTGGGAGGCATGTTCTTCGGGCTGATGCTGGGCTTTCTGCTGGCGCTGGGGCGGCTGTACGCCCCCAAACCCGTGCAATGGCTGGCGCTCGTCCATGTGTCCTTTTCGTGCCGTCCGGCTCACCTGCTTCGTTCGGATACGGCTCCGTGCACTCTGGCTCGCCGGCGCCACCGCACCGGCTTCAGTTCGCCGACCAGAACCCCCAGCACGATCATCACCCCGCCGACCAGCGCCATCAGCGGCAGGCGCTCGCCCGCCATGTGGCCGGCCACCCCTCCCCAGACCGGCTCGCCGGTGTAGATGACGGTGGCCCGCGTCGGCGACACCGACTTCTGCGCCCAATTCATGGTCAGTTGGATCAAGATACTGGCTGTGCCCATGCCGACCGCAGCCGACAACCAAACCCACGAGAACGCCGGGATCGATTCACCAGCCAGCGGCATCGACGTCCAGGCACAGATGCCGGCGATCAACAGCTGCATCACAGTCACCCTGCGCACGTCGACCCTGCCGGCGAAATAACCAATGAAAATCACTTCACCAGCGATGGCCAGAGCCCCCAACAGCGTGGCCAGCTCACCGGCACTCATGCTGATGCTGCCACCTTCCGGCCCGGCCAACAGCACCAGCCCCACAAACGCCAGCATCGCCCCTACCCAGCCCATCAACGGCGGTGGTCGCTTGAAGACGATCCACTGCAGCACCGGCACCAGTGGCACATACATGGCGGTGATGAAAGCAGATTTGCTGACGCCGATGGTTTGCAGGCCATAAGTCTGCAGACCATAACCCAGCAGAATGCAAAAACCGATCACCGCGCCGGCATGGACGTCATGCCGAGTCAGGCCGCGCATAGAGCGCCGGAACACCAGCACTCCGATTGCAGCCGCCACCAGAAAGCGCAAGCCCACGAAGAACAACGGCCCGCTGACCGTCATGGCGGTATGCACCACCAGAAAGGTGAATCCCCAGATCATGGTGATGACGATCAGCGCCAGCTCCGGCTTGCTGACGCCCAGCCACGGCAGACGTTTTTCGCTCACCCAGCGATCGGCTGCTTCGGCGGCAGCCTGTGCATGGGTGGAAGCGGCGGGCGCCTGCACCCGGGCTCCGATGGTGGTTGACGAGGTGTCGTGCACGGAAGCGGATGCGCCAGTCGGCCCGGAAGCAGGCAAATCCTGATGGTTATCGTTTTGCATAGCCGATCGACTGTAGCAGAGCGGCGGCCCGGCACAAACCCCTACCCCCGACGCCTTGCAGGCTCGTGTATCCGAATGGGATCGCTGACTATACACCTGCAACTCACCCGCCGCCGATGAGGCAGCCTCACCCCGGCCGGTGAATCCCGTTATTCACTGGTGATCATTCGACTCGACCGCAGTCCTCCACCACCAGCGCCAGGGGCCGCCATCGACCGTTATCCGCTCGACGCATGAACTCATGCGCAGCCCTCTTTATGCAAAAAGCATTGATTGATACCGCTCGGAGGCCCCGTTAAGGTTTCCGATACCCTCACGCCTGTCCCCGCTGCCCAAAGCATGGACGGACACAGGCTCCGGGCATTCCACCCACGTGCCGACGAATGTGATGCAACCGTTATGAGTCAACACGCCACTGCGCGGGATTCGGTGCCGACCCCACCCGCCAGCCCTCACCGATCCGCCGAAAAACCCGCAGCCAAAGCTACCCCGAGAACCGGTGCCCGCCAATGGCACCGGCAGGAAGATGGCTGGGCCATCATCATCGGCCTGGGGCTGGTGCTGACCGGCAGCCTGATCTTTCTTGCCGGCGGCGAGCACGTGCTGAAGGCGGTCACCGTCGAATTTTCGAGCTGGGAAAACCCCGACGAGCTTCTGGCCACCCTCGGTCCGGCTCTGCCCTCGCTGATCTATCTATATGCGTTGCTGCTGATTCCGCTGTCGATCGGCGCGGCACGAATCGGCTACTCGCTGCGCGCCTTCAGCAAGGGGCTTTTGCCGATGTTCGTGATGTCGGTGGCCGTGACACTGCTGGCCAACAACGACTATCTCAAATCGGCACAACTCGAAGCCCCACTGATCGCGCTGTTCATCGGTCTGGCCGTCAGCAACACCATCAGACTGCCCGCCTGGCTGCATGAAGCACTGCGCACCGAATACTATGTGAAGACCGGCATCGTACTGATGGGAGCCACCCTGCCCTTCAGCATCATCATGCAGGCCGGCCCCACCGCCATCGGTCAGGCCCTGATCGTCTCCTTCGTCACCTTCGGCAGCATCTATTTTGCCGCCACCCGGTTGTTCGGTCTCGATCGCCGCTTCGCCGCCGCCCTCGGCGCCGGTGGTTCGATCTGCGGTGTCTCGGGCGCCATCGCCATCGGTGGAGCCTGCCGCGCCAAACCTCAGCACGTCTCGGTCGCCATCTCGTTGGTGGTGGTCTGGTCGGTGGTGATGATCTTCGTCCTTCCCGCCGCCTCCAGACTCCTGGGCCTGCCCCCGGGTGTCGCCGGCGCCTGGATCGGCACCTCGGAATTTGCCGATGCCGCCGGTTTCGCGGCAGCACAGGCCATCGGTGATGAATCGGCCGTGCAAGCCTTCACGCTGATGAAAGTGGTCGGCCGCGACATGTTCGTCGGTATCTGGGCCTTCCTGGTGGCGATGCTGTCCGTCACACTGTGGGAGAAGAAATCGCTCAGCGACAGCGAGCGGGTCGATGCCGGGGAAATCTGGCACCGCTTCCCCAAGTTCATCATCGGCTTTTTCCTGGCCTCGCTGATCACGACCGCCTTCATCTCCCTACTGCCACCAGTCGACAGTGCCACCTACAGCAAGGACGCACTGGCTGCCATGAAATCACTGCGCGGCTGGTTCTTCACGCTGACCTTCCTCGCCATCGGCCTGACCACCCGTTTTCGTGATCTGACTTCGGTCGGTATCAAACCCTTCTGGGCCTTTGCCATCGGCGTTGCCATCAACGTGCCGCTCGGCTATTACCTGTCGACACACGTATTTGCCGATTTCTGGAATTCACTGTGATGGTCAGAATCAGAACCACCGTCGGCAGCGCCACCCGGGGTGAACGTGAAGTACTGCTGCAGCGTGTGCTATTGGCACGGGGATTCATGATAGAAAGTCGGCCCACCTCTGACGGCGGCGGCATCGCCCCGGCAACCCGCACCACCGACCCCGACGCACGGGCCGTCGGGATCGGGGCGGGAATCAAAGCACTGGCCCGTGCTGCCGAAGACCATGCAAACCCCGCACTGCCGAACACAGCACCCGGATGGCTCGCCGTCTCGCACGAAATCGACGGCCAGGACGTCAAGGACTGGCTGCGCGCACAAGGCTTTGCGGACAGGGAATTCAAGATTCGCGTCGAATACCAGCGCGCCTGGGGTTGTCTTTGATGTCATGGCCAGTGGCCGACGGCCAAAGTCGACGCCCCGTTACCGGGGATTACCGACACAAATACGGTGTTGCCGTTAAAATGTAAATGTTTAATAAAAATCATGTACCGTTAGTTATATACAGGCTCTGACCCTCCCTTCCCGCTGCCGTGCACCGTCAGTGCCTGGCGTTCGACTGCCACACAGGGACAAGCACCATGAACACACCTCTCGCCGACCCCACCGTGCCCTTTGGCCGGATCATTCATCTCGGACTGGGTGCCTTTCACCGGGCGCACCAGGCAGTTTACATGCAACGACTCAAACGTCAGGGCGAACGGGAGTGGCTGCTGGTCGGCACCAATATCCGACCCGACGCCAATGCGTTGCTGGACACGCTGGCGTCGCAGGGAGGCTACACCCTCGAAACGGTCGAACCCGATGGCCGGACCTGCTACACCTGGATCGACGCCATCGATCAGGTCATCCCCTGGGAAGCCGATCTGGCCACGGTCACCACGCTGGCGGCCGACCCGGTCACCCGGATCATCTCCTTCACGGTGACCGAGGCCGGCTATTATCTGAAAGCCAAAGGCGGTCTGGACACCAGCTTCGAAGATCTGAATGCCGAACTGGAAAGAGTCCGCAATGGTGAACCGGGTCAGACCATCTATGGCGCACTGATCGGCATGCTGCGCGCCCGCATGAGCGCCCAGGCCGGCCCGATCACGCTGCAGAGTTGCGACAACCTGCGCCACAATGGCGATCGCGTCCGCGAAGGTCTGCGGGACTTTGCCAAACGCTGTGGTGCCGAGGATGTTCTTGCCTGGATCGATGCCAATGTGCGCTTCCCCAACTCGATGGTGGATCGCATCACCCCCCGGCCGGCCCCCGATCTGCGGGACCGGGTCAAAAACGCCACCGGCCGTGATGATGGAGCACCGCTGTCGGCCGAAAGCTATATCCAGTGGGTGATCGAAGACAATTTCATCGCCGGCCGGCCGCCCTGGGAAGATGCCGGTGCCGAGCTGGTGTCCTCGGTCGACCCCTATGAAGAAGCCAAGATCCGGCTGCTGAATGCCACGCACAGCTGCATCGCCTGGGCCGGTACCCTGCGCGGTCACACTTACATCCACGAAGGCACACACGACTCCGTCATCCGCCGGCTGGCCTACGACTACGCCACCGATGACGTGATTCCCTGCCTGGAAGGGCCGGACAATCCGGTCGATCTGCCCGCCTACCGAGACCTGGTACTCGATCGATTCGGCAACGTCACCATTCGCGACACCATCCAGCGCGTTGCTGCCGATTCCTTCTCGAAGATTCCCGGCTTCATCGTCCCCACCATCCGCGATCGTCTGAACCGCAACCAGTCCATCGACTCGGTCGCCGTGTTGCTGTCGCTATTCCTGATCGTGCTCAAACGCTGGCATTATGGTCAGCTACCTTACGAATATCAGGATCAGAGCATGGATCCGGAAGTCGGCCACGCCATCGCCACGGCGGAGGATCCCGTTGCAGCGCTGTGCGCCGACAAGCTGCTGTTTGCCGAGCTGGCCGGCGATCCACGCCTGGTGGAGGCCGTACGCGGTTGCCTGGGCCATGTGGAGCGCGACATCGCCAAACCACTGTGAAAAACCGGAACGCCGGGTCTGACAGACCCGGCTCTGTCAGACCCGGCACATCCCCGGCAACTGGCCAACAGGTCAAGCGCCGTGCATGGTCACGACGGGAATCGAGGACGAACGCAGCTTCCTACCCTGGCGAGGCCGATGACTGCAGTATGACAACTACCGACAACTACGGCCTGCGCTCGGACGATGGCTTGGTGTCCGCCCGAATCGATACCGCTTTGTTCAGAAGCCATGGACCGGTCTCGGCGTCAATCAGTGTCTCGAAGCTTGACGCCGAGCGGCACCCGACACCTCCTCAATGCAGCAATGGCGCCAGTGCCCGGCGAACGTCGGCTTCGTCGCGGCCGCTGCGTTCGATCAGATCCTCGAGCTGGTCTTCGTCGATCTGGCCGATGCTGAAGTACTCCGACTGCGGGTGGGAGAAGTAGAAGCCGGAAACACTGGCTGCCGGCACCATCGCCAGCGCTTCGGTCAGCGATATGCCAACGTCGGCCGCATCGATCAGATCGAACATCGGGCGCTTGATCGTGTGCTCGGGGCAGGACGGATAGCCCGGCGCCGGACGGATGCCTCGATAGGCTTCCTTGATCAGTTCGTCGTTGCTGAACTGCTCGTCCGCCGCATAGCCCCACAAATCCTTGCGCACGCGCTCGTGTAACGCTTCGGCAAAAGCTTCGGCCAGACGGTCTGCAATACCCTTGAAAGCGATGGCGTGATAGTCGTCGAGCTTGGCGATGAACTCGGCTTCTTTCTCGTCGGCGCCGATGCCAGCGGTCACGGCAAACATACCGATGTAATCCTGGATGCCACTTGGTTTACCGTCGATGAATTTGGGCGCAATGAAATCGGCCAGACATTTGTTGGCCACGCCTTCACGCTTGGCATTTTGCTGCCGCACGTTGCGCCAAACCATCGCCACCTCGGTACGCGATTCATCGGTGTAGATCTCGATGTCGTCGTCGTTGACGGTGTTGGCCGGTAGGAACATCACCACACCGTTGGCTTTCAGCCAACGATTGTCGATGATCTTCTTCAGCATCGCCTGCCCATCCGCATAGACCTTGCGCGCTTCTTCACCGACCACTTCATCGTCGAGAATGTTCGGGAACTTGCCGGCCAGATCCCAGGTCTGGAAGAACGGCCCCCAGTCCAGGTAGTTGACCAGCTGCGACAAATCATAGTTCTTGAAGGTGCGACGGCCGATGAACTTCGGCTTGGGAGGCACGTAGTCGGCCCAGTCGATCTTTTCACGGTTGGCACGCGCTTGGGCAATCGAAATGAAGTTTGGACCCTTCTTATTGGCATGTTGGTCGCGTACCCGCTGGTAATCGCGCTGCAGGTCTTCCAGAAAGGCCACTTTTTGATCTTCGGACACCAGCGCCTGCGCCACCGGCACCGAACGCGAGGCATCCGGCACATACACCACCGGGCCGGAATAATGCGGCGCGATCTTGACGGCAGTGTGGACGCGCGAAGTGGTGGCGCCACCGATCAGCAGCGGCGTCTTGCGTGAGCGGAAATGTTCGTCACGCTCCATCTCTCCGGCCACGAAAGCCATTTCTTCCAGCGACGGCGTGATCAGGCCCGACAGACCGATGATGTCGGCACCGACTTCGCGGGCTTTTTCGAGCACTTGGCTACAGGGCACCATCACGCCCATGTTGACCACCTCGAAGTTATTGCATTCCAGTACCACCGAGACGATGTTCTTGCCGATGTCGTGCACATCGCCCTTGACGGTGGCAATGACGATTTTTCCCCGCGAGCGCACGTCGCCACCGGCAGCAGCCAATGCAGCTTTCTCGGCCTCGATGAAGGGCAGCAGATGGGCGACCGCCTGTTTCATGACGCGGGCGGATTTGACCACCTGAGGAAGGAACATTTTGCCGGCACCGAACAGATCGCCGACCACGTTCATGCCCTTCATCAGCGGGCCTTCGATCACTTCGATCGGTCGGCCTCCCCGATCGGCAATCTGCTGGCGGACTTCTTCGGTGTCTTCGATGATGAACTGGGTGATACCATGCACCATCGCGTGGGTCAGGCGTTCCTCGACCGTGCCTCGACGCCAACTCAGATCGGCTTCTTTCTTGGTACCGCCAGCCTTCAGCGTCTGAGCGAATTCGATCAACCGCTCGGTGGGGGTCTGTTCGCGCTCGGGCGCATCCGCTGGCAGATCGGACGGGAAGGTCGGTGGGCGATTCAGCACCACGTCCTCGACCCGATCGCGCAGCTCGACCGGCAGATCATCGTAGACACCGATCATGCCGGCATTGACGATACCCATCGTCAGACCGGCACGAATGGCGTGATAGAGAAAAACGGTATGGATCGCCTCACGCGCCGGGTCATTGCCGCGGAAGGAGAAGGAGACGTTGGAAATACCGCCCGACATCCGCGCATGGGGCAGGTTGTCGTGAATCCACTGACAGGCGCGAATGAAGTCGTTTCCGTAGTTGTCGTGTTCTTCGATACCGGTGGCCACCGCAAAGACGTTTGGATCGAAGATGATGTCTTCGGGTGGGAAACCAACTTCATTCACCAACAGATCGTAAGCCCGCTGACAAATTTCGATCTTGCGTTCGTAGGTATCGGCCTGACCATCTTCGTCGAAGGCCATCACCACGGCAGCCGCTCCATAGCGGCGCACCAGCTTGGCCTGGCGTAGGAAATTTTCTTCGCCTTCTTTCAGCGAAATCGAATTGACCACCGCCTTGCCCTGCACGCAACGCAGACCGGCCTCGATCACCTCCCACTTCGAGCTGTCGATCATGATCGGCACACGGGCGATGTCCGGCTCACTGGCGATCAGGTTCAAAAAGCGCGGCATGGCTTTCATCGCGTCGAGCATGGCCTCATCCATGTTCACGTCGATGATCTGCGCCCCGTTTTCGACCTGCTGACGTGCCACCTGCAACGCTTCGTCGTACTGCTCGTTCAGAATCATCCGCGCAAAGGCCTTGGATCCAGTCACGTTGGTGCGCTCACCCACGTTGACGAACAGCGAGGATTCATCGATGTTGAAAGGCTCCAGCCCCGACAAGCGGGTGGCGATGGGAATCACCGGCGGCACACGCGGCGGCAGATCGGCCACCGCCTTGGCGATGGCGGCGATGTGCGGCGGGGTGGTGCCACAGCAACCACCGGCGATGTTGACGAAGCCGCTCTGGGCGAATTCACGCACCAGAGCCGAGGTGATGTCCGGTGTTTCGTCGAAGCCGGTTTCGGCCATCGGATTGGGCAGGCCGGCGTTCGGATAGACACAGATGAAAGTGTCGGCCTTACGAGCCAATTCTTCGATATAGGGACGCATCAGCGCCGCACCCAGCGCGCAGTTCAGACCGACGGTCAGTGGCTTGGCATGGCGCACCGAGTTCCAGAAGGCTTCGACGGTCTGACCGGACAGAATCCGACCCGACGCATCGGTGACGGTGCCCGAGATCATGATCGGCAAGCGCGGCAACCCTTGTGCTTCGCGTTCTTCGTGCAGCTCGTCCAATGCAAACAGTGCGGCTTTGGCATTCAGCGTGTCGAAGATGGTTTCGACCAGGAACACGTCGGCACCACCATCGACCAGCCCACGCGCCTGTTCCAGATAGGCGGCCCGCAGCTCCTCAAACGTGATGTTGCGGGCGGCCGGGTCGTTCACGTCCGGCGAGATCGAGGCGGTCTTCGGCTGCGGTCCCAGTGCACCGGCGACGAAGCGCGGCCGCTCGGGCGTGCTGTACTTGTCGACGGCCGCTCGGGCCAGCCGGGCCGAGACCAGGTTCATCTCGTAGGCGAGTTCACTCATGTGATAGTCGCCCTGCGCGATGGTGGTGGCCCCGAAGGTGTTGGTTTCGATCAAATCGGCACCGGCTGCCAGGTATTTCTCGTGAATTTCCTGAATGATGTCGGGACGGCTCAGTGACAGCAGTTCGTTGTTGCCCTTCACATCATGTGCGTGATCTTTGAAACGCTCGCCCCGATAATCATCCTCGCCCAGCTTGTACTGCTGGATCATGGTGCCCATTGCGCCATCCAGCACCAGGATGCGGCTTTTCATCAGTTCACGCAGCCGGGCATCCATCTGCTCGGGCGGCACGATGCGGCCCTCTGCGGCGGCGGGGCTGGCAGAGGCGACGGAATCTTTGCTCATGGGATCGATCACAAAAAAGGAATCAGGCCGTATGAGGCGGCGATCCATCATTTTATGGAGTAATGAGCCTTTCGGCCACGCAGGCCCGTATGCAGCGGAATGATTTGACGGATGTGCGGCGGCGGAACGCCCGAAACGCTGCGACACCGTTGGCGCTTCAGCCATGGACGGCCCCGGGCGACCCGATACGATGGCTTTCGCCGAGCTGTCTTCGGCAACGGCCCCGGACGCCCGGGCCGTAGAAAACACACCAGCGCCAAAGCGGCCCCACGCCGCAGGGGCTGCACGTCAGGCGCCGCTCAGTCCCGTGCCGTAAGGGCTCATTGTCGACGATAATGACTATCGCCACACGTCGACTCAATGGTGCCGCGCCGTTTCCACTCCTGTTACACCGGGGTGAGTCGGCACCAGGCTTTCATCACGGAGACTGCCATGTCCTTTGTCTTTCCGCCCGCCGATCCCGTCAGCCTTCCCGTCGTCGGCCAGGCACAGCGCGTGCCGGTCAATCGGGTGTTCTGCGTTGGCCAGAACTATGCCAAACACGCCCGCGAGATGGGTGGCTCGGGCCGGCAAGCGCCATTTTTCTTCATGAAGCCGGCCCATTCGGTGGTTCCGACCGAAGCCGGTCAGATCGCCCGGATTCCCTACCCGGATCACACCCAGTCACTGCACCACGAAATCGAGCTGGTGGTGGTGATCGGCAAGGCCGGTCAAAAGATCCAACCCCCCGATGCTGAACGACACGTCTATGGATATGCGGTCGGCTTCGATCTGACCCGCCGCGACCTGCAGAGCACCCTGAAAGAGAAAGGCCGCCCCTGGGAAGTAGCCAAAGCTTTTGAGGCGTCGGCCCCGATCGGACCGGTGACACCACTGGCCGCACGCGGCTGGCTGCGGCAGGCTGCCATCGGCATGTCGGTCAACGGACAGACCCGGCAGAATGGCGACATCGACGAGATGATCTGGCCGGTGACCGACGTCATCGCCCATCTGTCACAGCACTGGTATCTGCAGCCCGGCGATCTGATCTTCACCGGCACGCCCGAAGGCGTCGGCGCAGTGGTGCGGGGTGATCGGCTGCACGGCCGTGTCGAAGGCCTGGAGGATCTGCGGATCGAGCTGGTTTGAATCGCCCGAGATCGCATCATGTCCAAAAATTCGCATCCGAGCACCGATCCCGGCAACGGCCACGCCGATGATGTTTCCCCTGCGGCGGCCTGGTCGCCGTTCCAACGAGGCGGGGCCGTCGGGCATGGCCGCCGGCATGGCGAAGCAACCCCCGGAAACGATGAAGTGCAGGAGCCGTCCCGGCCCGGCCGAGTGGTGCTGGTCGGCGCTGGTCCGGGAGATGTCGAGCTGCTGACCTGCAAGGCGGCCCGGCTGATCGCCGAGGCCGACTGGCTGATTCATGATGCGCTGGTGCAGCCCAAAGTACTGGCGCTCGCCCGCCGCGCACGGTTGATCCCGGTCGGTAAACGGGCTGGCAATCCCAGTGCCCGCCAATCCACCATCAATCAGCTGCTGCTCGATTGCGCCGCCAGGGGCGGGCTGACAGTGCGACTCAAAGGCGGTGATCCGCTGATCTTTGCCCGCGCCCGCGAAGAGCTGGACACGCTGCATGCAGCCGGCATTCCGGTCGAGGTGGTGCCTGGCATCAGCACGGCACAGGCCGCCCACGCAGCACTGGCCATGCCGATGACCGAGCGGGGTCTACGACGCGCGCTGGTGCTGGCCACTCCGCAGCTGCAGGTGGCCGGCAATGGTCCAAAGGCCGTCGTCACCGAAGTGACCGCTCACAGCAGTGCGCCACACGCTTGGGCCAAGGCGGTGGTGGCTGCCGGCAGCGGCACGCTGTACATGGCCAGCACCATAGCGGATCAGGTACGCGGGATTCTGTTGGCCCACGGTATGCCGGCCTGCACACCGGCCCTGTGGCTGATCGATGTGTCACTACCCAGCCAACGAGTGCTGCAAACCACGCTGGGTGAACTGTGCCCCCCCCCCGAGACATACAAAGGCCGACCGGCTCTGTTGATCCTGGGTGTGGAGCCGGCGGCACCGGTCGATCCGGAGCCGACGTCAGGGCAGCCCTAATCACCATCGCCAGAAACACCGGCGGTCCCGGCCGTCTGCCAACGACGAATCATGGCTTCAGCGCATCCACCAGGCTCTGCGTGTTCAGGCGCATCATGCTCAGATAATCCGGCGCCTTGCCATTGGAGGCGCTCAGCGTATCGGAATACAGCTCGCCCAACGTGATGTTCTCGTCCAGTTCGGCGGCCATCCGCTTCATCAGGCGCGGATCACTGCCGTATTCCAGAAAGAAGGCTCGCACCTTTTGCTCGCGTGCCTGCCGAACCAGTCGGGCGACGATGGCCGCCGAAGGCTCAGCCTCGGTCGACACACCCATCGGCGACAGAAACTCCACCCCATAGGCACGGGCGTAGTAGCCAAAGGCGGCATGCGCCACCATCACCCGGCGCTGCTCGGTCGGCACGGTATCGATCGCCTGATGGATCTGTTTGTCCAACTCCTGCAGCGCCTTGTCGTAGGCAGCGGCGCGCTGCCTGAAGCCCTCGCAATCCGCTGGCGCCACTTCGCACAGAGCCTGACGGATATTGGCGACGTAATGCCGGACGTTGGCGACATCCTGCCAAGCATGAGGGTCGGGACCGCCATGGTCGTGACCATGCCCATCGGCCTTGGCGGCCTCCGGTGCCGATGGGCCATCGCCATGCTCACGGTCCGCGTCATGAGCATGGTCGTCGTGATGTGCTGGCAGCTCGGACTGGACATCGTGATCGTGCCCGCCGTGCCCGTGCCCATGTGCGCCATCACGCCCGTTCGCATGATCCCCGGCATCCCCATGATCGCGTCCGTCATCATGATGGTGATGCTCGTCTGCCTGCAGGGTCCGCACGCCACGGGCCGCTTCGACCAGGGGGCCTCTGTAACCGCTGGATTTCACCAGACGCGGCATCCAGCCCTCGAAGCCCAGACCATTGACCACCACCAGTCTGGCGGCAGCCAGCTGGCGGACCTGGGTCGGACCGGGCTGAAAAACGTGGGTATCGCTGCCGATCGTCACCAGCGTGTCGACGTGAACTCGATCTCCCCCAACCTGCCGAACCAGATCGGCCAAGATGCTGAAGCTGGCCACCACCGGCAGCGGCTCGCCAGCGGCAGGTTTCCGGCCGTCCGCCGCCTGGACGGAGGCCGCGCCCAAGGTCAGTGCACCGGACAGGGCCAGTGACAGCATGAGTCGATTCGGTGTCATCATCTTTCGTAATGTCTCCTGGAGCGTGCTTTGCGCCTGATCAGGCCGGCAGGTGCCAGCACCAGAGACAGGCAATAGACCAGACCGAGCACCAGCACGATGGTGGGTCCGGTGGGCCATTCGAAATAGAAGGACAGCAACAGACCGCAGACACCGGCGCCGAACGCCAGCAGTACGGCCAATACCAGCAACCGGTCGATGGTCTGCACCCAGAAACGGGCCGTTGCTGCCGGCAGGATCATCAGGCCGATGGCCATCAGTGTTCCGAGCGCATGGAAGCCGGCCACCAGATTGATGACCAGCAGACCCATGAATCCGAAATGTGCGATGCCACCCCAGCGGCTGCGCCGGGGCAACAGATTGGCGTCGACGCATTCGAACACAAGGGGTCGGTAGAGCAGCGCCATACCGATCAGGCTGATACTGGCGATGCCACCCAGCAGCAGCAGGGTTTCGTCATCCAGTGCCAGAACCGAGCCAAACAGCACGTGCAGCAGGTCGACGTTGTTGCCCTGAGTGGAAACGATCACGACCCCCAGGGCCAACGACATCAGATAGAAAGCGGCCAGACTGCTGTCTTCGGACTGACGCCCGCGACGTGCCACCAGCGTGGAAGCCACCGCCACCACCAGGCCGGTGACGATGCCGCCGACGGTCATGGCCGGAAGGGACAAGCCCGCCACCAGGTAGCCGACGGCCGCCCCCGGCAGGATGGCGTGTGCCATCGCATCCCCGGTCAGGCTCATCCGACGCAACATCAGAATGGAACCCACCGGTGCCGCCCCAAGGGCCAGGGCCAGGCAACCAGCCAGCGCACGGCGCATGAAGCCGAATTCCAGAAAAGGGCCGACCCCCAGCTCCCACCATTCAACCATGCACCGCCCCATCGAGGTCATGTACGGTCTCTCGGCCCACAGACTCCGCCGTGGCTCGCGAAGGCTGCTGCTCGCACCAGCGGTCGGTGGGCCGGCGCGCCGCCACGGCCCGCTCGACCGCTCGTTGCCAATTGTCAGCTGTCAGCACCTGGGCGGTCGGCCCCATGCCGATCATTTCACGCGCCAACAGCAAGGTCTGCGGAAACCACTGTCGGACGATTTCCTGCTCGTGCAGGGCGGCGATGATGGTGATGCCCTGGGCATTCCAGCCGGCCAACAGGCGCAACAGGGCTTCGATGGTGGTCACATCGATACCGACGAAGGGCTCGTCCAATATCACGACCCGCGCATCCTGCAACATCAACTGGGCAAAACGCACCCGCTGAAACTCACCGCCGGACAGCGCACTCAGCACCCGTCGTGCATAGCCCTCGAGCCCGACGGTGGTCAGCGCCTGGTCGATCAGCCGACGTTCGGCCCGGCCCACCGCACCAAAGACGCCACAACGATGCCAAAGGCCCGAAGCCACCATGTCCTGCACGGTGATCGGAAACTGTCGATCGGTCTGGTCGAGCTGCGGCAGATAGGCAATGCGGCATCGACGCTCCTCGGGCAGACGCGCCTTGCCTTCCAGTGCACTGTTCTCGCCGATCAGCAATTTGAGGAAAGTGCTTTTACCGGCCCCATTGGGACCGACGACGGCCAGCATGTCACCGGCGGCGATCTGCAGGTCCAGATGGTGAACGGCCGGATGACGGTCGTAACCGACCGTGACATTATCGAGCCGGATCAGAATTTCGGCAGGCATCAGTGCAGTGCCCAGTAGATGACCAACCACACCAGCACCAGCAGAAGCGCCGCCAGAGACAGCCGGGCACCAATGCCCCACCAGATCGCCGACAGGCGGGGCAGGGTTTCTTCAGTCGAAACAGGCTTTGATGTCATCGCTTAATGCTAATGAATTATCATTAGTGAAGCAATTGGACCGGAGCCCCCAGATGAGGAATTCCCCTAGCACCTCCCTGCACACCCGCCCCACTCCGAGGCGCACGAGCAAGCGGATACTGTTGGCCACCACCTTACTGGTGGCAGGCCCGCCAGCCGCCGCAGCCGGCATTCACCAACATGGACTGGCCTCGCTCGAACTCAGCCAGCAGGACGGTACCGTCATCGTCCAGTTCCGCTCGCCGCTCGACAACCTGATCGGTTTCGAAAGTCGGCCGGCCAACGACCAGCAACGCACCTCGGCCAAACAGCTGCTGAAGAGTCTGCAACACGACAGCGCACGGATCTTCGTGCTGCCGGCTGCGGCCAGGTGCACCCAGAGCCAGCCACCCAAGATTCTGGCCAAAGCACTGGCCAGCGTGACGAAACCCGGTACCGGCCATGGGCACGAGCCTGGGCATGACCATGACCAGAAACACGGGCGCGATCATGGACACGGCAAGACTGCTCATCGACCTGACCTGGCCGGCACCCATGCACATGACGATGACGAATCCCGTGCAGCACACACGCATGACGACGGCGAAAGCCGCGATCATCGGCACGAACATACTCACGATGGCGACGAAGGCCACAGTGATCTGAGTGTCGAATACCACTTCGACTGCGCCCAGCCCCGCGCACTTGACCAGCTGCAACTGACGGCTTTCAAACATTGGCCCCGCATTCATCAGATGGATGTGGCGGTGGTCGGTGACCGTGGCCAGAAGGCAGCCCGTCTGCGGGCGACCTCGCCCAAGTTGAACTGGTAGCCGAAGGGCCATATCGGCGCGGTGACACTGCCGATCCGACCGGCCGGACCGATCCCGGCCGTATGTCCATGTACGCTTTCGCCGGATGCCCGTATGCACTGCCGTTTGTAGCCAACACGCCCGGCATCATCCGGGCACAGACACGGAAGCACTGCTTTCGTCCTCCTGCCTCCCCCCGTCCCTACCATCGCCCTGTCAGTGTTTATGCCGAAAACCGCGCACACCCCACCCTTGGCCGACGGCACGATACCGCCTCCGGTGATCGAAGCCGAACGACTGCGGTTCAGCTGGCCGGGAGCATCCAGCCAATGCCTGCAGATCGACCGTTTTGCGCTGCGCCGTGGAGAGCGGCTGTTGCTGCTGGGCCCCAGTGGCTGTGGCAAAAGCACACTGCTGGGCCTGTTGGGCGGTGTGCTCCAGCCATCGGCCGGCACGGTGCATCTACTGGGCGGGCCGTTCAGCGCGTGCAAGCCCAGCGAGCGCGATCGGCTGCGGGCCGATCACATCGGCTTCATCTTTCAGCAATTGAATCTGGTGCCCTACCTGAGCCTGGAGGACAATGTGCTGCTGCCCTGTCAGTTTTCACCGCTGCGCCGACGGCGAGCCGGCAATGATCCACGCCGGGCGGCGCGGGATTTGCTGCATGCACTGGAATTGCCCGAAACGCTGTGGAAACGCCCGGTGACGGATTTGTCCGTCGGCCAACAGCAACGCGCCGCCGCCGCCCGTGCCCTGATCGGTACCCCTGAATTGCTGATTGCGGATGAACCCAGTTCGGCGTTGGACGGCGGAAACCGTGACCGGCTGATGCAGCTGCTGACCGCACAGCTGAAAGCCCATGAAGCAGCCCTGCTGGTGGTCAGTCATGATGAACGGCTGCAGCCCTTCATGGACAGAACCGTACGAATGGAAACGCTGAATGCAATCACCTCCGTGTCCGTGTCAGACTCCGGCCTCGATTGACGTGGCATACGTTTCACCCGGGACACAGCCCTGATAGGCCGTCGAAGTACCGGGTCGACACGCACTTTCACGATGTCCCACGCACCGCAAACGTTCGATTCGACGGATATGACTTCGAGAAAACTTCCCTGTCTGTGCCGCAATCCCGACCTCCGCGGTCCCGATTCATGATGTCCTTGTTCTTTCAAGCCGGTCGTTTCGGCACCGTCGTTCGCCTTGCCATTCGCAGTGCCTTCAACCGGCGGGTGAATTTTGTGCTGACACTGCTGTCGATCATGCTGTCGACCTGTCTGCTACTGTCGGTGCAGCGTGGTCAGGATGCGATCCACGACAGCTTCACCCGCGCCGTATCGGGAACGGATCTGATCGTCGGGGCACGGACCAGTGCATTGCAACTGATGTTCTATACGGTGTTTCGACTGGGCGATGCCACCCATGAAATCAGCTGGAAATCCTATCGGCAGATCAGTGAACATCCGTTGGTGGCCTGGAGCATTCCGCTGGCGCTCGGCGATTCGCACCGGGGCTATCCGGTGCTGGGTACCACCGACGGATATTTCGAGCATTTCCGCTTCGGCCATCGGCAGCCACTGTCGTTTGCCGATGGCAAAGCCTTTGATGACCTCTACGATGTGGTGCTGGGCGCCCGTGTGGCCAGCCAACTCGGTTACCGCCCGGGTGACAGGATCACACTGACCCACGGCACCAGCAGTACACCCGGCCTGGAACATGCCGACAGGCCTTTCCGGGTCAGTGGCATCCTGGCCGCCACCGGTACGCCGGTGGACCGCACCCTGCACATCAGCCTCGAAGCCATGCAGGCCATCCACCTGAACTGGCAGGCAGGCGCACCCATTCCCGGCCTCGATATTCCAGCCGACCGGGTACGGGCCTTCGACCTCCGACCGGAACGGATCACAGGTGCATTGGTCGGATTGAAGTCACGGGCTGGTGTCTTCAACCTGCAACGCTTCATCAATACCGAGATCGAAGAGCCCCTGCTGGCCGTGCTGCCGGCGGTGGCCCTCGATCAGCTCTGGCGACTGCTCGACATCGTGCACAAAACCCTGCAGGCACTGTCGATACTGGTTCTGGTGCTGGCCCTGTGCGCCCTGGTGACCGCACTGATGGCCAGCCTGGAGCAGCGGCGGCGGGAACTGGCCATTCTGCGCACCATCGGTGCCCGACCCCATGATCTGCTGTTGCTGCTGGTGCTGGAAGGGCTGTTACTGACCACCGGCGGCGCCTTGCTGGGCTGGCTGCTGCTGGTGATCGGTTCGGCTGTGGCCGCACCGCTGCTGCAGACCCACTGGGGCATCGTCTGGCCGGTGGGCGGTTTGAGTGGAGCCGAAGCACGGCTGATGGCACTGGTTGCCCTGGTCGGTCCGTCGACCGCGCTGCTGCCGGCCTGGCGAGCCAGCCGTCGTGCGCTGGCCACCGGTTTGACGATGAGAATTTGAGCACGGCGGACAACCGAAGGATGACCGGAGACAAGGGGTGGAGATTTGCCCGAAGTGGACGATGAGGAAGGGTGTGTCCATGTGTCCACGATAGACAATGAAGAGATGTCCGCGATGGATGATGAAGATATGCCCTCGGCAGGAATCCACGGCCCGGACATCGCCAACCGTGTTTCAATCGGACATCATCACCACCGTTTCTGCCCCTCGAAAGAATTTGGGCCGGGGCAATCGGGAAAGCTGAAACAACCCCGACGAGCCCTGTCTGTGCCCGGTTTGGCACGCCATCGTGGCTGGCATCGGGAACATGGCAGGTACGGAACATACACACAGCCGATCTGCGGCCCCGGCCATTGATGTCTTCTCCACTTGTGAACTCCGGAGTCCTGATGACCTTGTCTGATCCCCTCCACCACGCCCCTCCCGGGAAGCTGGGCCCTTATTTCCGGGGCCGGATTGCCGGCCGGTCATCTCGACTGCGACAGCGGCTTCGGCTGCGCCACCGCCTGGCCGTCCTCATCGCCCAGACACTCATGATGTCGACAGTGGCGATGGCCGCCGATGATGGCGCCAGCGCCGCAGCCGGCACAGAGGACCGGGCTGCGCGCAGCGAAGGCCGCCAACCCTACGTGCTGGGCGAGCGGTTGTCAGCGCCCGGCGCGGACAAGGCCCGCGCGACGCCGCGAGACGGCGATGCGGACGGGTCCGCACGCGATGCGGCCGCTGAACGGCATGGCAAAACGGCCGGCAGCCGGGGCAACACCGACGATGAGGCCGCTGCAACGACCACATACCGGCCGCTCGATTGGGCCGAGCTGATTCCGCCCGACTGGGAGCCACTGAAGGATTTTCAGGTGCTGGATTTCAGCAGCATGTCCGACAGTGATCCGCGGGCGATTGCTGCCCTGAAGAAACTGCAGTCGGCCTGGAAACATGCGCCGCTGAATCCGGCCATCGAGGAAGAAAAGATCGAAATTGCCGGTTTCATCGTCCCGTTGGACAGCAGCGACCCGAAGACGATCGAGGAAATGCTGCTGGTACCTTATTTCGGTGCCTGCATCCACGTACCACCACCGCCCGCCAACCAGATCATTCACGTGGTACTGGAAAAACCGCTGAAGGGCTTTCAGATGATGGATCCGGTGACGGTCAAGGGTACATTGCGGCCATCGCGCAGCGACACCCCCTATGGCAGTTCCGGCTACCGGCTGACGGCACGGCAGGTCTCGGCCTATGAGGAGCCACCCGAACAAGCGCTCGAAGAGCACCCCTGAAACGATCGAGAATCCCAACCGGTGTACCGTCCCGAAGAAAATCGTTTGAACAGGAAGGCGCGTCTCAGAGCCCATGTGCACGCCTCTGACGGATCGGAACACCGTCGAATCGAAATATGCTCACGACACCGCCCGGTGTCACTGCGGTGTGCGCCTTGGCCAAGGTACGGACACCGCTTTCATTTCAGGCGGGAGCTTCCTGGGACGGCACACCGGGCGCCGACAAAAATTTCGAACGGCAGCCGAAACCGGCGTGCACTGACACGGAACCGACAAACCCCTGACGAAAGCACGCTTCTGTATCCCACACCGTTGCATCGTGCATCAGCTTGTTACCCTTGCGGCACGCAACGGTGCCGAAAGCAGGTCGTAGCCTACTATCATGTATGGATATTCCATCTGCCCCAGGAGTGACATGATGACTGTTCGCCACCCACTTCTATCGATTCCTCTTGCGATGGGGCTGTTTCTGGCCGGGTGTCAGTCACCGGGACACATCGATCCGGAAACCTCCGACACAACCGATACCACCGCACAGGCCCGGATAGCGACCCAAACCCGCGACGACGCGCAAAACAAAAACGACGACAGCCAGCGCCAGGGCAAACGAGCCGATCCGTCCGGTGACACCGGTCCGGCGGTCAGCCCCTCGGCACGACAGGGCGGCACAGCAAAACACGAACCCGTGCCACCGATTGCCGCCGGCATGGATCTGTGTCGGGACCAGGCGCTGCTTACCCGCTATACCAATCAGTTCCTGCTGCGCCAGGCGCTGCCCGTGCCCGGCACGACGGTGAGCATGGAGCAGGCGCGTTGCGGCCAGGCAGGTTTCGTGAAAGGGCTGATCCCATCGGCTGGGGTCATCGTTGGCTACAAACGCGATCTGCGGCCGAAAACGGCGCAATCGACCGAGCTGGTCCCGATCCGTGGCAGCCTTCTCGAAAAGATGATCTTGCCCAATGAATCGGTGATCGACGCCAGCTTCGGGGCCCAGCCACGTATCGAGGCGGATATGGTCGCCGTCGTACGCAGCGCCGCCATTCACGATGCCCGCACCCCACGCGAGGTACTGGCCAGTCTGTCAGCCGTTCACGCTTTCATCGAACTTCCGGATCTGGCCTATCAGGACCCGTCCCGCGTCGATGCGGCCGCTGCCACGCTGGTCAATGCCAATAGCCGCTTCGGTGTACTGGGGCCGGCCATCGACGTCAAAGTCACCCAGGAAATGGTCGAGCAGTTGGGCAACATGAATGTCCAGCTGGAGAACGCTTCCGGCCAGGTTCTGGCCAAGGGTCGCGGCGACAGTCTGGCAGGCAATCCACTCGATGCCGTGATCTGGCTGGCGGAAGATCTGCGCAAAGCGGGCATCCGGCTGCGTCCCGGTGACCTGTTGTCATTGGGCAGCTTCGGCACGCAGCTGGTGCCGACGCCAGGCCAAAGCTATCGCCTGGTGTTGCAAGGCCTTCCCAACACCCGAGACGCCGTCGTGCATTTCCGTTGAGATCGCGTCACCGTCTTTTCGACTGCGACCCACAGGCGCCTGAAAGCCACGGCGACCTCGCTCGGACGGGTTCGTCCTCTGCCTTGGCGGCGCCTGCCCCGTCGGCAGCGACCGTCTATTTGCCTGACGCCGATCCGACCTTGTCAGCGCCCACCTTGTTGCCCGCCGTCTCGTTCCGACCCGCATCACCGAACCCGGCGGCACCATCCCGCGCTTCGTTCTTGTCATCGAGTCCGGCCAGTTTGCGATCGATCTCTGCCACCTTGGCCTCGGCCGCCGTGATTTGATTGCTCAGGTCACGATCGGCTTCCTGTATCTCGGCCGTCAGTTCCTTGTCACGCTTCTCGGTGAAAGGTTCCTTGCCACCCCCGCGCGATTCGGCCAGACGGTTCAGCACCAGCCGGGACAGCGTGGATTCGCGCTTGGAACGAAGCAGATACACTTCGCGTTGACGCTGCTGCCGTTCAACCAACAGCGCTTCACGCGTCTGTACCGGGCCGGTCGGCCCGGATGCGCCATCCTTGGCTGTATCGGCTTTGCCCAGACCGTCTGCGCCTTTGCTCCGTACGCTTTGCCCGCCCGCTTCGGCCGAAACGGCTGCTTCCTGCGGTCTTGCTCCCAGCTCGTCGGCAGCACCGCCGGTTGCCCAGGCCGGCACTGCCAGCAGCAGGGAGGAAACGAAAAGAAAACGCTTGACCATGCCTTGTATCACCACAAAAAAATCAGCCATTCGCTGTTGCCATCCTGTACTTCGACACGATAGCACTGCACGCTGCACAACCGAGCCATCCTCCCGCACCATGAAATCCGTATGGCTTCCGTCGACACGGACGGCTCCCAGAGGCCCCGGCCACGGTATCCGCAGTAGTGAAACCGCCCTCACCGGACACCGTCTGTGACCGGCGGACTGCTTCGCGGCGTAAGCCATGGTGCACGAAGCGGCGCCAAACGGGTGCCAGGAACCATTGCGGCCGTTTTCCGGTCACAATCCTGCCAGCAGCCCAGGCTCCAGGACGCAAGTCTATCGCCACCCTCCGACCGCCGAGTGCGAGCTATTTCTCATGCTTCACGTATCTGGTAAAAAACACCGACACCACCAGTGACGTCGTTCACTCAGCCGCCGTACCGGATCACGGGCAGCGGCCGGATCACGGGCAGCGGCAGGAAAAGTCGGGACTTCTACACCCCAGGTGCCAGGCGTATGCCGAATCCCCATCGCCGACTGGCCACACCTGTCGGCCGAATGGCACGACTTCGACAGAAGCGGCATCTGTACGGTTTCCTGGCGTCATCAGCAGTGGTATCGTGCGGAAAACAGCTGCGTCGCCGATCGGGATCGCAGACCTGTCCGGGTCTGTTCCCGGCTTGGGCCGTACGAATCGTCAAAGCGGCACATCCATGATTCGACCCGTCCGAGCGAGCCAGAAATCCAACCGACAGATTTTCAGCGGATGGGCAGCCGACCCGGCACCAGCGCGACGAACGCTCTTTGACCCCTAGTCCATGTTTGAACGTATCTTCGCTCCGGCTTCCATCGATTCGCTGTTTTCCGACGCGGCCATGCTGGCGGCCATGGCCCGTTTCGAGCATCGTCTTGCCCAGGCACAGGCGTCACTCGGTCTGATTCCGGATCAGGCCGCCCAGGCGATCGGTCTGGCCTGCCATGAACTGGGCGACCCGGCGGCCAGCGACGACATCGGCCACGCCATCGTCGGAGGCCGCTTCGACCCCGCCCGGCTGTACCCGGCAGCCCGCAGCGCAGGCAATCTCGCCATCCCCTTTCTACGAGCACTGGGCGAGGCAATCGCCACCCGCCACCCTGATGCCGCCCGCTACCTGCACTTCGGTGCCAGCCATCAGGATCTGATGGATTCGGCCCTGGCCATGCAGTGTAAGGAAGCCGGCCGCCGCCTGTTGGATGTACTGGAACGTGTGGGGCAATCGATTGGCCGCCTGATCGAAGATCACCCCGATACGCTGGTGATGAGCAGGCATCGCCTGCAACCAGGTGCGCCGATTTTTCTGGCCTGGAAACTGGCGGGCTGGCTCGACCCGCTGACACGCTGCCGGCGCCATCTGCGCACCGCTCTACTGGATGCCTCGGTGCTGCAGTTCGGAGGGGCGGAAGGCACGCTGGCCTCGCAGGGCACGCAGGTCGAACGCAGTCTGGCAGTCGCGCAACGGCTGGCCGATGCACTGGGTCTGATTCTGCCGATCGCCTCCTGGCATCCTTCCCGCGATCGGTTTGCGCGCCTGGGTGCCGAGCTGGCCCTGTTGTGCGGCGCCGTCGGCAAGATCGGGCGGGACATCGCACTGATGTCGCAAGCCGAGATCGGCGAGATGCATGCCGAAGCCTCTGCCCGTGGCGAGCCTTCGCTGCTGGGCAGCCGGCCCGATACCCCGGTGGCCACGCAGTTGATGCGAGAAGCCAGTCAACGTGCGCCGGGCCTGTCCACGATTCTGTTGCACGCGATGGATACCGAGCATGAAAGCGGGCTGAGCCAATGGCAGTCCAGCTGGCATACGCTGCAGCAACTGTTCGGCGCAGCAGCCAGCAGTCTGGCAGCAGCCGAGGATCTGCTCACCAATCTACATGTCGAGCAGCAGACCATGCACGTCAACATTTCGCGTCAACATGATCTGAGCCTGCCCGGTATTCTGGTGCAGGAGCTGACCCCGAAACTCGGCAAGGTCGAGGCCATCAAACTGATCGAGGATTTGACTCAGATCTCACGCACCAACCATTGGTCGCTGCGCCAGACACTGGGACGGGACCCCCG
The DNA here is from genome assembly GCA_030530775.1 of Lautropia sp. Classification (GTDB taxonomy): domain Bacteria; phylum Pseudomonadota; class Gammaproteobacteria; order Burkholderiales; family Burkholderiaceae_E; genus Lautropia. Next base: position 58,773 of record JAUMUG010000001.1, read on the forward strand.
CATCTCGTCCATCATGAATCTGAGCGATCTGGAACGGTTGTTCGATCCGGCCGGCAGTCCTGGTGCCACCGATGTGATGGTCGGTCAGATCGTCCAAGCCTGGCGATCCGGTCGCTGATTCAACGAAACTGCCGGCCCGGTCCGACGACACGGCATCATGCGCCAGCCGGATACGGACGGACTCAATGCAGCGCCAGCGGCTGCTGCATAAGACCCTGAAAACTGGACAGGAAATGGTCGACCTCTTCCATGGTCGGTTCCGCCGCGATCAGTACGGACACATCCTGACGGAATTTGTCTGCCATCATGCCGCCAATGAAGATTTCGCGCTTTGCCGCCTTGTCCATGATTTCGTAACCACGGCAGATGCGGTCAGGCTGTTCCCCGTTGAACTCCACGATGCAGTAGTTCGCACTGTTGTAGATCATGTTCATTTGTCTGACTTCCCCAAACAACGGGGGCCAGTGTTGGCCAGACAGGGCTTTTGCCCCTAGTCGACGCCGATGATCGATCAATGCTCTCCGATGAGCGTATGGGCCCCGGTGAAAGCGACAACGTTCGGACGGCTCGGCAGCATCGGCCGATGCCGTCCGGAAAGCCCCGACCATGCAAAGATCACAGCCCGCCGACCGAAACACATCGCGCTCGGCAGAGCCGTTTTTCTCCTCTGCACAAAGAGCGCAGCAGACACCGGACGCCGATCATCGTCCCGGACCATATGTCCGCAGGCACCAAGGCAGCAATGATTCAGCTGCAGCTGCCCGGCCGAAAATCACCGCGGGAATCCGCTGAAATAAAGGCCCTGCAGCGCCTGAACGGCCGCTCTCGATGCCGCCCAGTCCATACCTTGCGTCAAGCAGAGCAACAAGCGATTGTCCAGTCGCCAGGCGGTTTCCCTCGACCGAAGAACGGTACTCAAGTCCCGCCCGGATCGGCCGATCGGGACGGATTCACCGGGCGTCGGCTCCGAGTACCGGGAGACGGAACCCGCGGGCATCCGGAAAGCGACATCGTACGCACCACGGACAGTCTGCAGCACTGCCCGCCCCATCAGCACACCGGGCAAGGCCACCAGCGCATCGAATTGTGTCAGCGCTTCCTGGCGCGTCGGCAAGCCATCATCGGCCGGCCAGCAGCACAGGAGCCACTGCACTGCCCCCTCCTGAGCCATTGCCGCCGTGAGCCCAGTAGGCCCGGTCGAGCCGAAAGCATCCATCGACCCCGTCCCGACATCATGACGCAATGGATCGGACGGAGCGCGCCCGGAACCCGTACGCCCGGCTGCTGCCGGATCACTCTCCTGAACCAGCGACCATGGTACGAGCAGAGGATCGTGATATTGCCAGTGCCAGGACTGTCCCTCTGTCTCACAGAGATCGGCCACATGCCGTAACGCCACCGCCCGATCCGACCCTGCAGCCGTCGCCACCGTCGCATCCCTGACGACGGAACCGAGCATCAGTCTTGCCGTCACACTGGCCCACCCCGTCGATCCGGCCGCCTGGTGACGGGCGGGAAACGACGGAGATGACGGCCAGCAAGCTGCGGCCGTCGATGTCATCGCAGCGTCATCGGCTGCTTCGCCAACAGCTCGATCGGCACCGGGCGCACCGACGGGCACGACATTCGATTCCACCCGCACCAGTTCCAGCAGCCGCAGGTGCTGATCGAAGGGAGGAGAACGCAGCTGCTGCACGAGCTGCAGCAAATGGCTTTCCTGCTCGTCGACCTCCAGGTACAGATGCTGCCAGTCCTTCTGTCGCAGCAAGCGGACCAGTGTGGCCCGAAAAACCGACCCGCCCAGGCAGCAGATACAACCTGCCAGCAACTGCCGGTCAGGTCCCTGGAGCCCAACCGGCGCTTCGGCCGGGGCAGACGGCGCAGACCCGGCCTGCAACCACAGGCTGACTGCGGACGGCTCCGCCCTCGATGCCAGGCACGCCCGCCGCATGCGGATGTAGCGGGCACGGGCGATGGCCGAGGGGCCACTGATCAGGCTGACACTTCGGCGGACGGGGGATTGCGTATGAAATGACAAAGTGAAATGGAAAGATGCGGCAGAAATCAGTAGCCGAGGTCGCTACGCCGCTTGATCAGACCCTTTTTCAACAGCATGTCGAAGGCATCGTACAGATTGCGATAGCGGGGCAGCAGATCGCGATATTCGTGCACCTGACGGCGTCCATTGATCAGGAACAGCAACATGCGCAGACGATCGGGAAGCTCGGAGTTACCGCCGCGGGACAACACCAGCGCACCACGCATGGTCTGCACGAACACTTCGTTGTCTGCGATGTCGACGACATCGGTATTGATCAGGGCACCGAGCTTGATGGCCCAATCGGTCGATCCGCCTTGAATCATGATGCGCTGTTCCTCGATGGGGATTCGGCATGGCGAATCCAGGTTGTATCAGGCATTACCATGAAACAGTGTATGCGAACGCTCGACCGCTGGCCGTGTCAGGCTTCACGCAAGCAACCGTCGCCAGAGGAAACGACGGGAATTTTCGCACCACAGGGCATCGGGGGAACCGACATGATGGACACCGGGCAGGATGTCGTCATGCCGGCGGCTGGCCTGCGGCCAGCTCTCCTCCCATTCAGATCGATTGGCTGACGCCGCGACGATAGTTGCCCTTGGACAAATCGATGCCCAGTTGCTTGAGCTTGCGGTACAGGTGCGTGCGCTCGAGGCCGGTACGTTCGGCCACACGGGTCATGCTGCCGTGCTCGCGATGCAGATGGTGCTCGAAATAGGCACGCTCGAAGGCTTCGCGTGCTTCGCGCAGCGGCACATTGAGCGGTAGATCACGCACCATGATCGAGGGGTGCAGATTCATGCTGGGCATGCCCGTGACGGGAGCGGCAATGAACTGTGCCGATGGCGAGCTGAGCGGCAATACCTGATGCACGGTCTGAGAACCGGGAACCTGCAGCATCTGCAGCGGAGTCGTGGTCGGCGCCACCGACTGCATGCTGCCGACGGCCCCATTGGCACGCGATTGCATCACCCCCTGCCTACCCTTGGCCAGCCCCTGTTCGACGGCCTTGAGCAGTTTCTGCAGGGCGATCGGCTTCTCGAGGAAATCCATCGCACCGATACGGGTGGCTTCGACTGCGGTTTCGATCGTGGCATGACCGGACATCATGATGACCGGCATGGTCAGTTGTCCGGCGGCAACCCACTCTTTCAGAAGGCTGACTCCATCGGTGTCCGGCATCCAGATATCGAGCAGCACCAGATCCATCTTGGACGCTGCCATGGCCTCGCGCGCGCGCTGTGCATTCTCTGCAACCGTGACCGCATGCCCTTCATCACCCAGGATTTCGGACAGCAACTCACGGATGCCCATCTCGTCATCGACTACCAGAATTTCTGCCATTTCATTTCCAGCAAATCAGGCGTCCACCAAGAGGTTTCCCCGACATGCCCTCTGTGGAATACAGAGTGCACTTCGACAGACGCCAAGTTATGTTCACGCATCCTCAAAATTGTCTGCTTTTTTTACGATTTTCGCAAAAGTAATATAGATGTAAGCGCCAGAAACTGATCGTGCATTTGCCGCAACGTCTAAAGGGCGATTGCCTGCCTTACCCGCCGTTTCCTGCTGCATGGCAGCGTCGTGATGATTGCCTACTTCGACCGTGCCACCATGTTCTTGCACGATCTTCTTGACAATGGCCAGTCCCAAGCCGGTTCCCTTGGCTTTTTGGCTTACATAGGGCTCAAAAACACGTGAAAGCAGATCGGGAGGGAACCCAGGACCATTGTCTCTGACCCCGAAGCGCACTCCACCGTAATGACCATTGCCATTGTGTATTAAGTCCGTGCTGATCTCAATCAGACGTATAGCCTGTTTCTCGGTTGCTTCGTTGGCGTTTTTTAACAAATTGTGGATTATTTGCCTTATCTGGCCAGCATCTCCCATGATGTTGGGCAGCTCGGGGGACAGCTTCGTACGGATGCGCAGACTCGGATCGGTGTCGCTGTAGAGATTGAGCATTTCCATGATGAGCTCATTCAGGTCCAGCGGCACGATCTTTGCTGACGGCAGACGCGCATAATCCCTGAATTCATCCACCATCACTTTCAGTGCGTTGACCTGGGTCACGATGGTCCGGGTGTTGCGTTCCAGCAAATCTCTCTCATTGCCCAGCAGCGCGGGCGTCAGCTTGAACTGCATCCGTTCGGCGGCCAACTGAATCGGCGTCAGCGGATTCTTGATCTCGTGCGCCAGTCGTCGGGCCACCTCGCCCCAGGCCCGGATACGCTGGGCAGACACCACTTCACTGATGTCGTCGATCACCAGCACATGGTCACCCTGGGCCTCGGGCAGCAGCGCACCACGCAGCAACAGCGTCTTGCCCTGGTTGTTGCGCCCGACCTGCCCGGATTCGAGCTCACCGCCGATCACGATCTGGCGCTGCCAGGTGCCGCTCTGCGTGTCCACCGCATCGCCAAAGGCCCGGGCGATATCACTTTCGAAATCCTGCAAACCACCGAGTGCGCTGAGTGACAGGCCCAGACTGCGGTCGACCGGAAGGTTCAGAATCTGCTCGGCACCATGGTTGATCATCGTCACCTTGAACTGACGATCGAAGACGATGACACCGGCACTGAGGTTGGCCAGAACGCTGGCCAACCGGGCATTGGCCTGCTCGAGCCCGATCCGTGTCCGCGACACCTGACTGCGCGCTTCCTCCAGCTGCTGGATCATCGCGTTGAAGGATTGGGTCAGCGCCCCCAGTTCATCGCGGCCGACGTAGTCCTTCAGCGGCCGGAAATCGCCTTCGGCAACCGCCCGGGTGCCCGCCTCCAGCATCGACAGTGGTCCCGTCATCCAGCCTGCCAACAGAAAGGCCGCCGCGATGGCCGAGAACACGGTCAGTAGGACAGTCACTGTCAGCGTGATCCGGAAGATGCGCTTCAACCCCCGTCGCGACAGTGATAATTCTTGATAATCCCTGAACCCCCCCTGAACTGCTTCTGCATTCTGAGCCAGGGCAGTCGGTACGGGCTGCACGAACTGCAAATAACGCGTGTCGTCGCCACTGGCTTCGACACCCGATGCAATGGGGACCAGCACCCGCATCCGCAACAGTTGCGACGTGTTGTCCAGCGGGCCGACCCGGCTTTCGGTACTTTCGATGGCTGCGTAATGACGCGCCAGACGCAACTGCCGCAGAGCCGCGGCAGAGGGCAGATCAGGAATCAACGAGGCATAACGACCGCCTGAACTATGAATGACGCGACCTGATCCAGTCAAAATGACGGCTTCCTGAACCCCGAAACGTTCGCGTACACTGTCCAGCGCTTCGGATTGGGTCACCGAAGTCAGCCCACGCAGATCATTGGCCGCCAGTTTGCTCTTGGAGCTCAGATCCAGCAGCATCGAATCGAGCGTGGCCCGCCCCAGGCTCAGCCCGGACTCCAATGCCCGTTCCATCGGCACATCGAACCAGGATTCGATCGATCGTTCCAGAAACTGCACCGCGATCGTATAGATCAGCATCACCGGGATGACCGTCATCAACACAAAAGCAATCGCCAGACGCGCCATCAACCGCGTGCCGAACAGACGCTGTCTGAATCGATGCATCAGTCGGCGGGCCAGCTCCAGCGCCAGGATGGCCAAGCCGACGGCCACACCGATATTCAGCCACAGCAGCAGGCCGTAATGCTGTTGGAATAAATTATTATTGATACTGGCCAGTGCCAACAGCGAAAGCAGGACGGCGGCAAAGGCCACCGACAACACCAGCGCCAGTCGCAGAACCCGCGTTACGGTTCGGGTGTCGGTTGGGTCGGGACCACGAAGGTCATGCCTTTCCATTCCGATTGAAAGTTCCAGTCAGAGTCAGTGATGGCCGTTATCTGGAACGGCTTGGGCAGACGGGAAGAATCGAGCCGCATCCGGACGCGGATCAGATAGGTCCGGTCCCTTCGGAACTGGTCGACGGAACCGATGACCCAGTCCTTCGGCCGCATCATCAGAACCAGCGCTTCGTCGAGGGTGTTGAAGGCTTCACTGCCCTTGGCCCACGACACCCGATACTGTCGCGTCAATGCATGATAGGACAGTCGCCATTCGAGCTGCCCGGTGGCGATGGTGTCATCGAACCAAAAGGAACGCGGGTGGATCACCTCGAACTCGGTGACGAAATGCAGCGGCAGGCCGCGGGAAACCGCGTCTTTGAGTGCGTCGCTCAGATCGATGACGAATTCCGCGTCGAGCAGCAACAATCCATCATCAGGCGAAAGATCCAACCGAATACTTTTCACCTGCAACGACTCGCCGGCTTGGGAAGGCGCCCCCTGCGTCAGCAACGCCAAACCTGCCAGCGTCACCAGAGCACGACGCCTTTTCACCTATCCTTGCTCAATAGCGCGTAGAAAAACCCATCATGGTCGTTGTGTTCGTCCGAACACGGCAACAGCTGACCTGCAGCAGGCCAATCCGGCCAGCCCATCAAATCGGCTTTCCGCTGCCAATGGCAATCCGTCTGTCTTGAAATGAACGACCCGATCACCCGCTCCCCTTCTTCCGGAAAAATCGAGCAGGTGGCAAAAAGCAATTTACCACCCGGGCGTAACAGAGGCCAAAGCTTCTCCAGAAACCGGGTCTGGGTTGCAGAAAATGTCTCTATATCGCGACGCTCCCTGTGCCACAGCACATCCGGATGCCGACGGACGATACCCGAGGCACTGCAAGGTGCATCCAGCAGAATACGATCGAACGGCCGGCCATCCCACCAGATCTCGGGTCTGGACGCATCGGCCACCTTCGGGTGCACGCCCCAACCGGTGGCATCTTCGGTCAGGATCGGCAAGCCTGCCCGCAACAGATTCTGTTCCATCCTCGCGACGCGATCGGCATCGATATCGATGGCCCAGACTTCGCAATCGGCCTTTTCGAGCATGTGAGCCGTCTTGCCCCCCGGAGCAGCACAGGCATCGAGGATGTGTTCACCGGGTTGTGGATCGAGCAATCGGGTCGCGCACTGCGCGCCCAAGTCCTGCACGCTGAACAGGCCTTCATCGAAGCCCGGAATCTGCTCAACCGGCAGTGGGTGCGCCAGCACCAGGCCGTCGCTGCCCATGCAACGAGCCTCGATGCCGGCTTCGGTCAGGCGGGCCAGCGCCTGAAGTGGTGTCGCCTGCCGAGCATTGACCCGCAGGCTGAGCGGTGCGCGCGACAGCGAGGCAGACAGAATGGCCTCCCAGCGATCGGGCCACTGACGACGCACTTTCTCGATCCACCAAGCGGGATGATTGAAGCGGGCCTCATCGGGCAAGGGTTCCGCCATCAACTTTTGGCGCTCGCGCACGAAACGGCGCAACGTGGCATTGATGAAACCGGCCGAACTGCTGTGGGCGGCTCCTTCCGGCAGTTTGCCGACCGCCTTGACAGTCTGGTCGATGATGACCGGAACCGGTCGTCGCCCATCGAGAATCTGGGCCAACCCCAGACATTGCAGGGCTGCCAGCAACGGCGCGGGCGCCCTGCGATTGAGATGCTCGGCCAGATAGGCGAGTAGGCCGAACTGGCGGGTCACATCGTAGGCCATGTTGCGCACCGCCTTGGCCGATGCCATCGGCAGAGCCGTGGTCTGACGCTTGAGGCTCTCATCCAAATGCGTGCCCGCCAGCATGTCACGCACCGAAACGGCGGCAGCGACCAACTCGTCGGCCAGTGCCGCCCGCAATACCGAACCAGGGCGAGGCGTCTTGCCTGGGGACTTAGTTTCCACCAATATTCATCGCCAGCAGACGGCGAATCCGTTCTTCCGTGGCCGGGTGCGTGGAAAAGAGATTCTTCAGACCGGCACCCGTCAGCGGATTCATGATCATCATCTGGGCCGTTTCCGGATGCGCCTCGGCCGCACGCAGCGGAATGCCTGCTGCATAGTGCTGGATTTTCTCCAGGGCTGCCGCCAATGCCTTCGGATCACCGCTGATCTCCGCCCCCCGGCGGTCGGCTTCGTATTCGCGTGCCCGGGAGATCGCCATCTGGATCAGTGATGCCGCCAACGGCGCCAACAGGGCCACCAGAATGCCGGCGATCGGATTGCTCGGCCGCCCTTCGGAATCCCGCCCCCCGAAAAACATCGCGAAATTGGCCAGCGCCGAAATCGCACCGGCCATGGTGGCCGATATGGTCGAGATCAAGATATCGCGGTGTTGAACGTGGGCAAGCTCGTGCGCCATCACGCCACGGACTTCGCGGGCGTTGAGCAGGCGCAACAAACCGGTGGTGGCAGCCACGGCGGCATTTTGCGGGTTTCGGCCGGTTGCAAAGGCGTTCGGCGCGTCTTCGTCGATCAGATAGACGCGAGGCATCGGCAGGCCCGCTTTGCCGGCCAGCTCTTCGACCATGCCATAGAACTGCGGCGCCGACGACGCATCGACCTCACGGGCGTTGTACATCTTCAGCACCATCTTGTCCGAAAACCAGTAGGCGAAGAAGTTGGTGACGACCGCAAAACCCAACGCCATGATCATGCCCTGCTGGCCACCCAACGAGGCGCCGATGACGCCGAACAGTGCCACGATCGCTGCCATCAGGGCAGCCGTTTTGAACCAGTTGAACATCCGTTTCCCTTCAGAAAGGCCGGTGTGCCGTCGTATGGCTTCCCTTCATCCGGGCACGTCTTCACGGCGCCGGAATCGATGGGGGAGCACACCAGTCGGTGAGATTCATCGAGACGATCCACAGATCGGGGCAGATCGCGGTTTTTTCAAGCAGAAACGAATCGATCGCCCACTCTCAGAGCATATCCACGCAAAAAGGTATCGACCGGTTGACGCCGCCCACCCGGACGCTGCATGGCCTGCACCCGCACAAGGCCCCGGCCGCAGACCACATCGATCCCTGCCGGGCCGACGGCATGTACGGTGCCGGGCACCGGGAGCTCACCGGATTCTGCCAGCACCCGGGGCTCGAACAGCCGCAGAAAACCCTCGGCCTCACGACCGGCCAGCTGCGTGCCGGCCCCGGGCGGATCGAAGGCCCGCAGCTGTCGGGACACCTGTTCGGCAGGCTGGCTCCAGTCGATACGCGTTTCGCGCTTGTCGATCTTGGCGGCGTAGGTGACGCCCCCGGCCACCTGCTGGACGAAGTCCAGTTCGCCGGCCTGCAGCCGGTCCAGCGCCTCGACGATGGCCTGGGCACCCAGCCGGGCCAGTCGGTCATGCAGACGGCCGGCCGTGTCCTGCGTCGAAATCGGCGTGCGGTATTCCAGGCCGATCGGACCGGTGTCCAGTCCGGCTTCCATCCGCATGATGCAAACGCCGGTCTCGGCATCGCCCGCTTCGATGGCCCGCACGATGGGAGCAGCCCCACGCCAGCGCGGCAGCAACGAGGCATGGATGTTGAGGCAGCCCAGACGGGGAAGATCGAGCACATCCCGCGGCAACAGCAGCCCATAGGCAGCCACCACCATCACATCCGGCTGCAGCACCAGCAACGCCTGTCGCGTCTGTAGCGCTTGCTGGTTGCACATCTCGCGCAGCTGGGCCTGCTCGGCGCTTTCATCGGCCGCTGGCGGGCACACGCGCAGACCCAAGGGCTGCAGCACTGGCAAACCGGCCTGCAGTGCCCGCTGCTTGACGGCCGAAGGCAGCCGCTTCTGACCACGACCGGCCGGCCGGTCGGGCTGGCTCAGCACCGCTACCACCGAGTGGCGCGACTGCAGCAGCGCATCGAGCGCCTGGGCGGCAAACTCGGGCGTACCGGCAAAAACGATTCTCAGTCCTTCGGTCCGGGCCGTCCGCATGTCTTGAGTCCCCATCGAGCGTCCTTCGTCGGGCAAAAATAAAAGCCGCTGGCACACGCAGCAGCAGGCACCGCCAATCGGAAATGCAGGACACGCCCGGCCCTGCGCTGCTTTCAGGCGGCCTTACGTTCCTTGAGCAGTTTCTGCCTGATACGGTTTTGCTTGAGCCGCGACAGATATTCGACGAAGAGCTTACCGTCCAGATGATCGATCTCGTGCTGGATGCAGACGGCCAGCAGACCATCGGCATTCAGCGTGAAAGGCTTACCGTCCAGATCCAGCGCTTTCACCGTGACGGCGTCGGGCCGCTCGACCTTGTCGTAGATACCGGGGACCGACAGGCAGCCTTCCTCATAGCACTGCAGAGTGTCACTGTACGTGACGATCTCGGGGTTGATGAACACCTGCAGCCGATCGTGCGTTTCGGTCACGTCGATCACCACCACGCGTTCATGCACGTCGACCTGGGTGGCCGCCAGCCCGATGCCGGGTGCCGCATACATGGTCTCGGCCATGTCGGCCACGAGCCGACGAATGCGATCGTCCACAACCTCGACCCGTTTGGCCACCGTATGCAACCGGGCGTCAGGATGCTTGAGTATGTCTAGAACAGCCATCGGACACTATCCACCACTGAACCTGTCGCCCGTTGTCGGGCCAGGATGCCGTCAGAAAGAATTGCACTCACACCAAGTCGGGATGCCACGCCCTGAACGACACAGAGCGGACGGACCGACTCCAAGGACCGACCATACCGATGAAAAAGTTTAGCACCCGGGCGTTGACCACCCTGAGCCTGAGCATCGCCATCGCGGTGAGCAGTCTGCTGCCCCAGACGGTCACTGCCCAGCCTCGTCAGGACGACATCCAGCTGGCAGCCAATGCCCCCGACCGGTATACCGTCGTCAAAGGCGACACGTTGTGGGGCATTGCAGGTCAGTTTCTGCAGCAGCCCTGGCGCTGGCCGGACATCTGGCAGCTCAACAAGGCTGAAATCAGCAACCCGCATCTGATCTATCCGGGCGACATTGTATATCTGGATCGCTCCGGCGCCAGCCCCCGCCTGCGACTGGGACGGCGCCTGGACACCGGCCATGGCGTCGAAAGCAGCAACGGCCGATCGAACGGTCGAGGCGTCTCGCGGCTGGAGCCGACCGTGCGCGTCAACGCACTCGAAGCCGGTGCCATCCCCACTATCGCGCTGGGCAGCATTCAGGCCTTCATCAACCGCCCACTGATCGTCGAAGCGGACCAGCTCAAGAGCGCACCGCGCATCCTGGCCTCACAGGAAGGTCGGGTCAATCTGGGGCAGGGTGACCGCGCCTACATCCGCGGTCTGGCCGCCAACGATGACACCCGTGTCTGGCACGTCTATCGTCCGGCCCGCCCGCTGCTCGATCCGAGCACCCGCAAGCCGATCGCTCATGAAGCCCAGTTCCTGGGTACGGTGAACGTGATCCGCAAGGGCGATCCGGCCACCATCGAGGTCGTCAAGCTGAATGAGGAAATCAGCGAAGGTGATCGCCTGGTGGAAGCCACCGAAGATCAGAGCTTCAACTTCGTGCCCCGTGCACCGGAAGGCATCGAAGTCGATGGCCAGATCGTCTCGGTCTACCGCGGCTTGACCCAGGTCGGCCGCAACAGTGTGGTCGCCATCAACCGGGGCCGCCTGCAGGGCATCGAGAACGGATTTGTGCTGAAGATCGAGCAGACCGGCCGGGTCGTCCGAGACCGAGAAACCCGCGAGAACATCCGCCTGCCAAACGAGGAAGTCGGTCAGCTGCTGATCTTCCGCAGCTTCGACAACATCTCCTATGGCCTGGTGGTCAACGCCTCGCACCCGATCTCGGTCGGCGACATGGTATCGAACCCCTGATGCCCGGGAATCCGGCTGACTGCCGTCAGCCGATCCGAACGGTCGTCTGAGCAGACGTTTCAGGCGGCCGTTTGCATTTCCGGCGCCCAGTGCACCTTGCAGGTACTGCATCGCAGCCGCGTACAGCCCTCCGGGCCGCCTTCGGGACCCGGTGCCGGCCTGTCGACACATCCGCCATCGCACGGTTTTTTGAACACGATTCCGGAGCCGGCACGGGAATGACCACACGCATGGCACGCTCTAGTCCATCCAGCCGATGCGCAGACCACCGGCCTTTGGCAAGATCGATCGGCCTTCGTTTCGCCGCTGGACAGCCCGCATGTGCGCCGATCACGTATCCACCCACCCTTTCCCCAGCCATGGGAACACGGCCGACCATCAGCCCGGTCATGAATCGAAGCTGACCGCATGGCTGCGCCTGACCCACACCACGGGCGTCGGCCCCATGCGCGGTCAACGACTGCTGCGCCATCTGGGGCCGCCGGAAGAGATCTTCGGGACACCGGCTGCACAACTACACGCGCTGCTGGGCCGGCATGCATGGGTGCATGCCTTGCTGGCCGACGATCCAGTGCGCGAACACGCCATCGACACCGCACTGAGCTGGCAGAGCCAGCGGGCCGACCGCTTCATCCTGACGCTCGATGATCCCCGCTACCCGGCCAACCTGCTCCATTTGGCCGACCCACCACTGCTGCTGTATGCCGAGGGCGATCTGGGCGCGCTGACACCGGCCGGGGTAGCCATCGTCGGCAGCCGTCGGGCCACCCGCGATGGGCTGAGCAACGCTTTTCGGTTTGCCCAGGCACTGAGCAGACGCGGGCTGCTGATCATCAGCGGCTTGGCCGAAGGTATCGACGGCGCAGCCCACGAGGGGGCGCTGGCCGGCCGGCCCGATGGCCGATCCAGCACCATCGGCGCACTGGGCAGCGGCATCGACCGAATCTATCCCCGGCACCACCGGGCACTGGCAGCCCGGATACTCGAATCGGGAGGTCTGCTGTTGAGCGAACAGCCGCCGGGGACGGCACCACTCAAGGCAAACTTTCCACGCCGAAATCGGATGATCGCGGCCCTGAGCCGCTCGGTGCTGGTGGTGGAAGCCGCGATGCAGAGTGGTTCCCTGATCACCGCCCGCCTTGGCGCGGAAATAGGCCGCGATGTGATGGCCGTACCCGGCTCGATCCACAACCCACAATCCCGTGGCTGCCATCATCTGATCCGCCAGGGCGCCGCACTGATCGAATGCGTCGATGACATTCTCGACTGCATGGGTCTGTCTGCTTCCCCCGGTCCGAAACCGGATACCGACCACGCCTCTGCGGCGCAGTTCGCCGCCAGCACTTCCAACGATCCGCCGAACGATCGACGGCAGAGTCGGAGCCACGAACCCGACAAAGACCCGAGGACGGTTTCGGCTCCGGACAACCATCCTGCTGCGGATGATCAGGTCGCCGCCGGCCCAGGCGGGAAGCAGGCTCCCGATGGCTTTGCGCACCCAGTCATTGCCTTCGCCACGACCCCGGGGAACACCGGGTCCATCGGGCACCACGGCTCGGACGCAGCCGCGCTGTGGGCAGTGCTGGGCGACCATCCACTGTCGACAGAAGCCTTGAACGACAGACTGGGCTGGACCATCGACCGCACATTGGTCACGATTCAACTATTGGAATTGCACGGACGATTGAGTCGACACATAGACGGCCGCTGGCAAAGACAGAACTGAATGCCGACCATGTTCCCGGCGACCATCCCCACACCGGCACCGGCGGCTGAGAACGCTGTGACGACCGGGACGGCGTTCCGCTCCCCCGGAGCCCGCCGCCGGGCTGCCCGGTCCGCTCGATGAAGCTCATCGTCCCGTCGAGCACACCGAGCCCTTTCGTCGTCGCACCACCCAGGCCCCGAGTACCGGTCCGGCATCCGGCGGCGCGGACACCGAAAGCACCTTGCAGGTACATTGCAGTACGCCGCCAAGAAAACCAACGCTTGCACAATCCGTGATCCCCCTCTTACTATGGCGCCGCCATGAGTAAAGCTTTGATCATTGCCGAGAAGCCTTCCGTCGCCGCCGACATCGCGCGAGCGCTGGGTGGTTTCGTTCGTCACGGCGACTATTTCGAAAATGACGACTACGTGCTCAGCTCGGCCGTTGGCCACCTGGTCGAGATTGCGGCGCCTGAGGAATATGAGGTCAAACGAGGTAAGTGGTCATTCACCAACCTTCCCGTCGTCCCTCCGCATTTCGACCTGAAACCGATCGAAAAAACCAACGACCGGCTGAAGATGCTGCTCAAGCTGATCAAGCGCAAGGATGTCGGGGAACTGATCAACGCCTGTGATGCGGGACGTGAGGGTGAGCTGATCTTCCGACTGATCGTGCAGTACGCGAAGGCCAGGCAGCCGATCAAAAGACTCTGGCTCCAGTCGATGACGCAGAATGCGATTCGCGACGGTTTCGCGCATCTGCGTGCCGGTGACGATATGAATGGCTTGGCCGAAGCCGCCCGCAGCCGCTCGGAGGCGGACTGGTTGGTCGGCATCAATGGCACGCGGGCGATGACGGCCTTCAACTCGCGCGATGGTGGCTTCTACCTGACCACCGTCGGACGAGTGCAGACCCCGACGCTGGCCGTGGTGGTGGAGCGCGAAGAAAAAATCCGCAAGTTCGTTCCACGCGACTACTTCGAAGTGAAGGCGACTTTTGCCGCCAAGGCTGGCACCTACGAAGGCAAGTGGTTCGACCAGAAGTTCAAGAAATCGGACGACCCCGAACACAAGGCCGACCGTTTCTGGAGCCGTGCCGAAGCCGAAGCCATCGTCGCCGCCTGCGAAGGCCAGCCCGGCAGCATCACCGAGGAATCCAAGCCATCGACCCAGATCGCGCCGGCGCTATTCGATCTGACCACGCTGCAGCGGGAGGCCAACGGCCGCTTCGGTTTTTCGGCCAAGACCACACTGGCTCTGGCCCAGGCGCTCTACGAGAAACACAAGGTTCTGACCTACCCCCGTACCGATTCGCGTGCGCTGCCCGAAGACTATCTGGCCACTGTGCGCCAGACGCTGGAGCAGCTGTCGAACTCCATCCTGCATGGCGAGTTTTCTCGCACCATTCTCGAAAAGAACTGGGTCAAGCCCAACAAGCGGGTCTTCGACGACAGCAAGATTTCCGATCACTTCGCCATCATCCCGACACTGCAGGCACCCAAGAACCTCTCGGATGCCGAGCAAAAGCTCTATGACCTGGTGGTGCGGCGATTCATGGCGGTGTTCTACCCGGCGGCCGAATACCTGGTCACGACCCGGATCACGACCGTCCAGGGCCATCCCTTCAAGACCGAAGGCCGGGTGCTGGTGAATCCCGGCTGGCTGGCCATCTATGGCAAGGATGCCGCTGCCGATGGTGCCCAGCCCAATCTGGTGGTGGTCGAGCCGGACGAACTGGTCCAGACCGATGAGATCGCCGTGCTGCCCAACCAGACCCGCCCACCGGCCCGCTATACCGAGGCCACACTGCTGTCGGCCATGGAAGGCGCCGGTAAACTGGTCGATGATGATGAATTACGGGAAGCCATGGCCGGAAAAGGACTGGGTACTCCAGCCACCCGGGCCGCCATCATCGAGGGACTGATCACCGAACGCTATCTGCTGCGCGAGGGTCGCGAGATCATCCCGACCGCCAAGGCTTTCCAGCTGTTGACTTTGCTGCGCGGTCTGGATATCGCCGTGCTCAGCATGCCCGAGCTGACCGGCGAATGGGAATACAAACTCAGCCAACTCGAAAAAGGTCAGATCGAGCGCAGCGTATTCATGGCGGAAATTACCGCCATGACCAGAGAAATCGTCGAAAAAGCCCGTAATTACAAAGCCGATACGGTTCCGGGCGACTATGCGGAGCTCGAAACGCCCTGCCCTTCCTGCGGTGGCATCATCAAAGAGAATTACAAGCGCTTTGCTTGCACCCAGTGTGAATTCTCGATCACCAAGATTCCAGGCGGTCGGCAGTTCGAATTGCCCGAGGTCGAAACCCTGCTGAAGGAACGGGTGCTCGGTCCGCTGACCGGCTTCCGCAGCAAGACGGGACGGCCGTTCTCGGCGATTCTGAAGATCAGTGGCGAGAACAAGCTGGAATTCGATTTTGGCCAGAACGACAACGATGAGGCCCAGGCCGAAAGCGTCGATTTCACGGGCCAGGAAGCGTTGGGTCCCTGCCCGAAATGCCAGGCCCAGGTCTACATCCACGGCATGAATTATGTATGCAGCAATGCCGTTGGTCCGACCCGCAGTTGCGACTTCCGCTCCGGCCGTGAAATCCTGCAGCAGCCGATCGAACCCGAACAAATGAAAAAGCTGCTGGCCGATGGCAAGACCGATCTGCTCGCCGGTTTCGTTTCCTCACGCACCCGGCGCAAGTTCAAGGCATTCCTGGTGCGCGATGCCAATGGCAAGGTCGGCTTCGAGTTCGAGAACGCCCGGTCCAGGTCCGCAAAAGCCGATGCTGGTGAAAAGGCACCGGCCAAACGCAAAAGTCCTGCCACCCGCGCATCGGCCACCGGCACCCGGGCGGCCTCTCGCAAGAAAGCCGCTGCCGATGGCGATACGGCCACGGCAGGAACGGCCGAAAACGCTACGGCCGGCGTCGAGCCCGCAACAGGCAGAACCGCTGCAAAGACGGCATCGACCGTCAGTCGGACCCGCAAAGCCACAGGCACCAAAAAGTCCAATATCGTGACCGACGGCAACTCAGAGAACGAATGATGTCAGCAGCAGTCCCCAGTCCGGCTGCGGCCGGACTGGTCGCAGCCGCCATCCCCCCAGTCGAACCGCATCCGCATCATCCCAGCGCTTTCTCCGTGCCACCGACCCCATCAGAGTATCTGCAGCTGCAGTGGGCCTTTGCCTACGGTTCACTGATCTGGAATCCCGAATTCGAATTCGAAGAACGCCACAAAGTCCGGATCGAAGGCTATCACCGTGCCTTCTGCATCAATTCGCACACCTATCGGGGCACACCGGAATCCCCCGGCGTGGTGCTGGGTCTGGACGAGGGCGGCAGCTGCGAAGGTATTGTCTATCGAGTCAAGGCCGGTGATGAAGCCAGGGTCATGGATCGTATCTATCAGCGCGAAATGCTCGATGAAGTCTATCGACCCAAAGTGCTGGACCTCTGCCTGGCCGATGGTCGCCGGATTCAGGTACTGACCTTCATCGCCTATCGAGGCTGCAGCCGCAGCTACCTGCCCGGCCCACGCAGCGAGATACTGCGCCGCCTGCGCGAATCAGCCGGTTTCAGAGGCAGCAACCGCGAGTACGCATTGAACACTCAGGCGGCACTGCATGCATGGGGCATTCATGACCCTGCGCTGGATTCCTTGCTGGCCGAAATGGATACCGTCTGAAACCGGTCCTGGGAACGAACGTCCATACGGCCATCATCGTTTTGCATCTCGACATCCCACTGCCTTACAGCGTAACGGGAACACCCGTCGTCCCTAAGCCCTGACATCGACGGATCGCCGGCAGCCGTTCGACGGCGGTTTTTCGGGATGAACGATGAATACGATATGCTGTTTCATAGAGACTTTCCTTCACATTTGACCGCCTGGATGTCCATCCTTCACGACAAAAAACGAACGAGTGCGAAAAGTTTCGTCGAAATGCGATGGTTTCGACAGACAAGGATATTCATCGTTGCCAGGGTTACGCCGCTCATCGGTTTACGTTAGGAGACGAATGGTATGGCACCTAGAATGAGATGAGTTTCACAGCCCACGACATCTCATCCCATGGCAGATTTCCCCCGTCAATTGATCCTCGTCTCTCTGACTGCATTGGGCCTCGCGGCCTGCGGCGGCGGTTCCGATTCTTCCACCAGCACGACCGGTGGCTCGGACAACATCAGCGGAACCACGACGACCACCGCAACAGGTACGACGACCACCGGCACCACCTCGAGCGCCAGCACCAAGTGGAATCTGTCGACCGGTGCCTATTCTCCGGATCTGGCCGACACCAGTGCCTATCTGCCACTGGCGATCGCACTCGACACAATGACCGTC
This sequence comes from Lautropia sp., assembly GCA_030530775.1. Taxonomy (GTDB): domain Bacteria; phylum Pseudomonadota; class Gammaproteobacteria; order Burkholderiales; family Burkholderiaceae_E; genus Lautropia. The sequence continues at coordinate 76,487 of JAUMUG010000001.1, forward strand.
ACCAGCAGCTCGCCGCGTCTGACGGTCGTTGCCACCAGCAGCACCGTCACTACGGTCAACCTGGATGGCACCGCCGTCATCACGCTGACCAAGGACGCCTACGGTGTCACCATCCGCAGCACACTCAGCGGTGACACCCACGTGGCCTATCAGCTGAGCGGCAGCGGCACCACGCCGATCACGCTCTACAGCGACAACGACTACAAACTGCTGTTGTCCAGCGCCACCATCGCCAGCAGCGATGGCCCAGCCATCAACCTGCAATCCAAAACCACGGCCTTCGTCGAACTGAGCGGCACCAGCACCCTGAGCGACTCCAGCACCTGGAGCAGCCGCACCACCGATGACGGCGACTCGATGGATCTGAAAGCCACTTTCTTTGCCGAAGGCCCGCTGGTCTTCAGCGGCGACGGTGCGATGAACATCAACGCCACGCCCAAACATGCGCTGGTCAGCGATAAACACCTGCGCCTGAAAAGCGGCACGCTGACGCTGAATGCCGCCAGCAAGGATGGGCTGCGTGCCAACAATGCCTTCGTGATGGATGGCGGCACGCTGTCGATCACGACCCCGGCCGGCAAGGGCATCAAGGTCGAAGGCAAGGAAGACAGCGAGCAGGCGATCGGCTTCATCGCCATCAACGACGGCACGCTGACCATCACCAGTCATGACAAAGCCATCACTGCCTCGTGGAAAGCCGAAGACGATGCCGACACCACCGACACCTCCGATGACCCCGATCCGCGCGTGACCATCAATGGTGGCACGATCGAGGTGACGACCACCGGCACCCCCTACGAAGACCCGACTGGCGAGGATTCACTGTCGCCGGAAGGCATCGAAGCCAAATCGGTGCTAACCATCAATGGCGGCAACATCACCATCGACAGCACCGACGACAGCCTGAATGCCGGCACCGCCATCGTCATTGCAGGCGGCCGCCTGTACGCCACCAGCAGCGCCAACGACGCCATCGATTCCAACGGCACACTGACCATCTCGGGCGGCTACACCGTGGCAGTCGGCTCCTCTGTACCCGAAGGCGCATTCGACAACGACCGAAATACCTTTGCCATCACCGGTGGCGTGCTGGTCGGTATCGGCGGTACCAACAGCAGCCCGACCACCAGTGCCACGACGCAGAACAGCATCGCTGTCGGCGGCAATCTGACAGCCGGTCTGTGGACACTACGCGATGCCAGCGGCAATGCGGCCTTCTCCTTCCGACTGCCCATCGCCGCCCAGTCGATGGTGTTGAGCTCACCCAAGCTGACGAGCGGTACCACCTACACCGTGGTGACGGGTGGCACCCTGGGCACGGTGAGCGAAGACTTCAACGGCCTGGCCGTCGAACCGACCACCCATACCGGCGGCACCACGGGCGACAGCCTCACCATCACACAGACCGTCAGCACCCTGGGCAACTTCATGCAGGGACCGGGTGGGGGTGGGATGATGCCGGGCGGCGGCGTTCCACCCACTGGTACGCCACCGATGGGCATGCCTCCAAACTTCGCGTGGTAATCCCCCATTTTCGACAGCAGTCAGAAGCGGATATCAGAGTAAGAGACTTGTCCACGGGAGCAGGCTTCTGAAGGTCCGGACAGTGGCAGACACAACCACTGCCCCACCTTTTCCAGCAGGTCAACGTGGTCGACAGCCGCGTCGGCCTGGCCGGACAATCCGCGTCACAAGCCATCGGCCATCGGTCGAAATACCTTTCGGCAATCGTCCGATTTCGCAAACCACTGTCTAGGAATCAATCACTTACGCCGCAACTCCCCATCTGAAAGCGCCAGCTTTTCAGTACTCCGGCAGCCTGCACGGAAAGATCTCCGGCTGCAGACCGGCCACCGACAAAGTTGCGAAAAATGCGGGCTAAAATCGGGCGTCTACCAGCCAAGTGCCCCTGGTCCCGGCTCTGCCGGCACAGACGTCCCGCTCGATTGCAATCCGCAACCGGACGGTGCGTGACGCCTGAACCGATCAAGCCCACCGGGGACACGTTCCAACCTCGCGGAGCGAAACCCCGTATGGGCAACACCATTCTCCAGAGCCTGCCGATCGGTCAGAAAGTCGGCATCGCATTTTCCGGCGGCCTCGACACCAGTGCAGCCCTGCACTGGATGCGCAAGAAAGGTGCCGTCCCCTACGCCTACACGGCCAATCTGGGGCAACCGGACGAACCCGACTACGACGAGATCCCGCGCAAGGCCAAACTCTACGGTGCCGAACAGGCCCGTCTGGTCGATTGCCGCAATCAACTGGTATCCGAAGGCATTGCCGCCCTGCAGTGCGGTGCCTTCCACATTTCCACTGCCGGCATCACCTACTTCAACACCACACCCATCGGCCGTGCCGTCACCGGAACGATGCTGGTGGCCGCGATGAAAGAAGATGATGTCAACATCTGGGGTGACGGCAGCACCTACAAGGGTAACGACATCGAGCGCTTCTACCGTTACGGTCTGCTCACCAACTCCGCGCTCAGAATCTACAAGCCCTGGCTCGATCAACAGTTCATCGACGAACTGGGTGGCCGTGCCGAAATGTCTGCCTTCATGGCGGCTGCCGGCTTCGACTACAGGATGTCGGCCGAAAAAGCGTATTCCACCGATTCCAACCTGCTGGGTGCCACCCATGAAGCCAAGGATCTGGAATATCTGAACAGTGGCATCCGTATCGTGCAGCCGATCATGGGCGTGCCCTTCTGGCGCGAAGACGTCGTCATCGAGCCCGAGGAAGTGACGGTGCGTTTCGAGGAAGGCCAACCCACTGCCCTGAATGGCAAGACCTTCGAAAGCCCGGTCGAACTGATGCTGCAAGCCAACCGTATCGGCGGCCGTCATGGTCTGGGCATGAGCGACCAGATCGAAAACCGAATCATCGAGGCCAAGAGCCGCGGCATCTACGAAGCACCAGGTATGGCGCTGTTGTTCATCGCCTACGAGCGGCTGGTCACCGGCATCCACAACGAAGACACCATCGAGCAGTACCGCATCAACGGTATCCGGCTGGGCCGCCTGCTGTATCAGGGCCGCTGGTTCGACCCGCAGGCCATCATGTTGCGCGAAACCGCCCAGCGCTGGGTGGCCCGCGCCATCACTGGCGAAGTCACCCTCGAGCTGCGTCGCGGCAACGATTATTCGATCCTGAATACTGAGTCACCCAATCTGACCTATCAGCCCGAGCGGCTGACGATGGAAAGGGGCGAATCGGTATTCTCGCCGGCCGACCGCATCGGTCAGCTGACCATGCGCAACCTCGACATCACCGACACCCGCGACAAACTGGCCGGCTACACCCGTGTCGGCCTGCTGTCGGCTGGCCTCGGCTCCGAGCTGCCGCAGCTGAAGAAAGACTGATCGTGACAGACATTTCGACCGACATCTGATCAAGGGTCATCCCCCAGAAAGAACGAAAAGCTGCAAACCCGCAAGCCGGCTCCGACAGACCAGGTCGTCGAGCCGGCTCTTTTTCGATTCATTCATGAGCCATGCCGGGTGTGGCTGGCCTATGCGCTCGCCATACCACTACAGGCCGAGTACCGATTGCCGAAGAAGTGGGTCATCTCTTCGCCGCGATACAAATCGGTGGTCGCTGCCCGCGAGATCACCATACTGCCGGCCGCCGGAAAGCCCCGCAGAATACACAATGCAATGAAAGTCTGGATGGTGGGCGGAAAACATGATCGGCACGGTATTGGGCATGTGAACACCAAGTAAAACCAGCAACGATTTTTCGCATGAACCAATTGCGCAGCATTGATTCATCAGCAATTCACATGACGCGTGGTATTTTGGACCTGTTCCCGAAGCCGAAGCGGCCCCGAGAGCCTGGATCACAGGCCCCCATGACGACCAACTCAGCGAGGATTCATCATGCCTCTGATTTCCTGCCCCGAATGCAATCATTCGGTATCCGATCAGGCCAGTGCCTGTCCTCAATGCGGCCATCCGATACGCAAGTTTCTACCCGCACATCAAGCCAACGACGATTGGAGCAAAGCCGCCGGCATGCTCAGTGCCGCCTGGGAGATTCCCAAAGTCAGAGTGACGCTGACCATGGTGGCCATCGTCGCCTTTCTGCTGTTTCTGTTCGATTGATCCATCCAGCCAACCCCGGACGGGCGCCCGCCGGGTCCGGGGATTTCCTTCCCGATCGGTGGACACATCGACAAACACCCTGCCTTCGTCATCGACACCGGCACCAGATCGGGGATCGAGGCGTTTCGGCCGATCGACCTTTTTCCGATCAGGCTGCGTCCTCACGCAACAATCGATCCAACCGTTGTGACCGGATGCCATAGAAAGATTTCAGTGCATCGACTTCGGCGTACACCTCATCGGCGGCTCTGGGATGAGCAGTCCGGCTGGCCAGAATCATCTTGTTCTTACTGGTGTGTTCCAGCGCGATGAACTCAAACACCCGGGCGTCATAGCCTTCGGCTTCCAGCAGCAGGGCGCGCAGCCCATCGGTCAGCATTTCGGCCTCCTGCCCCTTGTGAATACCGTGACGCAGAACCGGTCTCAGCGGATGCGGAATGAGTAACTGTGGCCGCAATTCCCGATGACAGCAGGGTGAACACACAAGCATCGATGCCCGTTGCCGCACCCCCTGAAACAGCGCCTCGTCGGTAGCCGTGTCACAGGCATGCAGCGCAATCATCCAGTCGGTGCCCATTGCTTTGCTGTGGGCAATGTCTCCCTGCTCGAAACGAAGCCCGTGCATACTCTGCTTCTGTGCAATCCGGTTGCAAAGCGCCACCAGATCAGTACGACGTTCGATGCCGACAGTCTCGACCCGCAGCCCCAGACCGTGCGTCAAGTAATCATGCAGCGCAAAAGTCAGATAACCTTTGCCCGCCCCAAAATCCCGAATACGCAAAGGGTTCTGATCCGGTCCGCCCAGACGCCGGCTGTCCGGGCTGTTCTGCCAAGCCGACACCAGGATTTCGACGAACTTGTTGATCTGCCGCCATTTGCGTGCCATGGCCGGTACCAGCTTGCCCGAGGGTTGCACGATGCCCAGATCGACCAGGAAAGGTCGATCCATCCGGATCAGATGCTGCTTGTCTCGGTTGTGCGCCTGGACATTCTGCCAATCGTTCGACCCCCTGCCATCACCGACGGAATCGGCCGTCGGATCAGCCGACCGACCTTCCTCCGGCATCAAAGCAGCCAAACGTCCCGGACGGGATCGCAACACATCCCGTGTCGTCACGACACTGCCGGCGGACTTCACTTGCGCCGCCATTCCGGAAGTCGTCATGGAAACCTTGGACTGTGCTCCGGCAGCATGTGCCGACTCGGACCGTACCACAGTGTCGACGGGAGAAGCTGGGACGGAAACCCGTTTTATATTTCGTGACCGAATCAATGGTCGACCGCGTCTGCTGAAACCCAGCTCGCTGACCTGATCGGTGGTTTCGAGTAGTGCACTGCCCATCTTCGTACCGAGCAGTCTATCGATCTGGGCCAATGTTTCGGCCTCGTCCAGACAATCGGTACGGTCACGGGTGTCATACTGCCAAGTCAGACCCAGCTTGACGCCGTTGCCCACCCGTACCGGCTTGATGCGCAAGCGCTGCAGTACCGGCCCTTCATCGACAAAGCCCTCGGCCAGTATACGCACCAACGGTTTGGACAACACCAGTCTCTGCAGACGACGCTCTGTCAATGCCGCCGATACCAACGCCATGAAACGGATGCGGGCATCAGTCCCCGTATCGCGCGGGATTCCAGGTGTTTCGACGTTCATTCCGAAAGTTTGCCACCCCAGATGCCTTCATCGATCTTGCCTTTCAATTCGGGGAATTTGGCCATATCGAAATGAGGCTCGCCCAGTTTGCGCTGCTCTAGATAATCATTGGTCAGCTTGACGACCAGACCGGACAGCAACACGATACTGACCAGATTGATGCTGGCCATGATACCCATCGTCGCATCGGCCGCATCGAAGACCGTCGTGATTTTTTCGTAAGCGCCCCATACGATGAACACCAGTACCAACGAACGCATCAGCGTCACCCCCGTCCTGGTGTCGATCTTCATGTAGGTCATCGCCCCCTCGGCATAGGAATAGTTACCGATGATCGAGGTGAAGGCAAAGAAGAACACGGCAATCGCCACGAAGTCCTTGCCATGGGTGCCGATATGGTAGGCCATCGCCTGCTGGGTCAGCACTGAACCGGTCACGCCGGAACCCGGCTGCAAGGCGTCGGACAACAGGATCATCACACCGGTGGCGGTACAGATCAGCAGCGTATCGACGAACACACCCAGAGACTGAACGAAACCCTGCGACGAAGGATGATGCGGGCTGGGAGTGGCCACGGCCGCAATGTTCGGTGCAGAGCCCATACCGGCTTCGTTCGAGAACAAGCCGCGTTTGACACCATTCAACATGGCCGCGGTCATACCGCCGACGAAGCCACCGACTGCGGGCTCCAACCCGAAGGCACTACGCAGAATCATGGCGATGGCTTCCGGCACCCGATCGATATTGGTCAGCATGATCCACAGGGCCACCCCGAGATAGGCAGCAGCCATGAAAGGCACCACCACTTCGGCGACACGGGCAATCTTTCTGACACCGCCAAAGATGACGATACCGGACAGCAGCGCCAGGAACAGCCCGACATACACCTTGTCGAAACCGAAGGATTCACTCATCGATTCGGCAATGGCATTGGCCTGTACCGCATTGAAGACCAAGCCGAACACCACCAGCAGACAAAGCGCGAACGCCATGCCGACTCGGGGAGCATTCAACCCCTTGGATATGTAGAAAGCGGGACCCCCACGATAGAGACCGTTGTGATCACTGACCTTGTAGAGCTGCGCCAGCGTGCTTTCGGCATAGGAGGTTGCCATGCCCAGAAAAGCGACGATCCACATCCAGAACAGGGAACCCGGCCCACCCGTATAGAGCGCCACGGCCACGCCGGCAATGTTGCCGGTTCCCACCCTCGAGGCCAGACTGGTGGTCAGTGCCTGAAAGGGTGTGATGCCATGGCTGTTTTTCTGAGGTGCACGGGTGACTGCACGTACCAGCTCGCGGAAATGGACGACCTGAAGGAAGCGCAACCTGACCGAAAACAGAATCCCGACGGCCAGCAGTCCATAGATCAGGACATAGCCCCAGAGCACATCGTTGATCACCCCGATGGTTTCTTCGAACAGCCCGTATAACCAAGTCGACAGACCCGCGTCACCCATAGTCCTTTCCTCGTGTGTTTGGCTTCGAAGGCGGCACCTCATGAGCGGCCCCGCTCAGCCTTTCTTGAAAATTTTGCTTTCGGCACCACGAGCCATCGAATCGACTTGCCATATGGTGCAGTGGCCCCGATGATACCGAGCAATTGCCACAGCCCCGACCAATAGGGGATCAGCCCAAAGTCCAAAATCGTGGCAGCGGTCTTGAAATTCACGTTTTTCCCCCAATCTCCGGGCATAAACGACGGACCGGAACCTGCAGGGACCGGAACCGGTCTCCGTACGGCCCCGATTCACGCCGCCCGGAACTCATGCTGGTCGGCGGGGAATCACAGCTGCCGTCCAGCTGCACCGTCGCCCCGTGGCCGCTTTCCGACACAAGGCACACGGTATGGGGCGCCGTGTGGGACAGCGGGCCAGTCGAGAACTGCGGCCGGCGAAAACCCCATGTGCCCCACAATCGCCACACCCCAGCGTGCTGCCCCAGCGCCTGCGGGATTCACATTCTCTTCACAACGACATCCCTCTCATGCGTCTACTGCTCGCAATCTTTCTTCCCCCGGTTGTTTTCTTCACCATCGGGCGGCCCTTCGCCGGCATCTTCTGCCTGATTCTGATGGTGACATTGTTCGGCTGGATTCCAGCGGCCATCTGGGCAGTCTATGCACTCAGCCAGTACAAAACCGACAAGAAGATCGAAAGAGCCCTCGGCGATCGATCGGTCTGATACCTCGAGACGACCCAGATCTTTCTATCGTTTTGAGCAAACGTCCTGGTCAGATCAGCGCGGCCTGGCCAATGTGGCGTCGACAGTAGCTTTTGCCTCGGCTTTCTCCGCTGGAGGAGTATCGCGGATGGAAGCCAGCAGGCAATGATGGTCGAACCAGTGCATCCATTCGATTCATGGCCAGTTCCACGGCTCCAATCCTCTGTGAGCATCCGCCCACCCCCACATTGAACCGAGCCTCCCCGGTCGGAAGAATCCTGCTCGTGCTCCTCGGGCACATTCGAGCGAAGGACCGACAACGGAAGGATCGGATGCAGAACAATGGCAGTACAGCGCGGCGCAGCCCCTATCCGCGGGCATTCGAGACCGGGGTCATTACATGACCGCTGTTGACGACCCGGACCGAAGGAGAGCGAAAATGAAGCAGAAAACATCAACCGCCGCACCGCCCTGAAAGGTGTGGCCGAAATCGCCGCCCTTGCCATCAGAACAACGTCCGCTATTCGCCGCCCGAGCTCGATCATTTGTCGTCCTCGGCCAGCAAGGAGCGAAACTTTTTTCAGGCACGCAACTCCTGCCTGGCTTCCCCGTAGACTCGTAGCAAATCCTCGAGTTCGCGTTCGTTTGCTGACGTATCAATCACTCGTCATTTTCCAGCCCAATCGCTCCGGATGGCTATAGGCAACCATCCTACGACCTCTGACCAGGCCGGCCAAGGCAATGCCATGCATTCTGGCCGTTTTTATCGCCATGGATGTCGGTGCGGAAACGGCCAGCAGTGCACCCACCCGTGCCATGGCCGTCTTTTGCACCATCTCGAAACTGGCCCGGCTGGTGATGGCAACGAAGCCCCTGGCCGGATCGATCTTCGCGTGGATCATGGCACCGATCAGCTTGTCGAGAGCGTTGTGGCGGCCGACATCCTCACGCAACAACCGCACATTGCCTTCGACATCGCACCAGGCAGCGGCATGAGTCGAGCCCGTCAATCTCTGTAGCTGCTGGGCTTCCCTCAGATTGTGTTCGGCGCGCAGCAGGGCCTCGGCCTGCAATCGAATGGAATGATGCACCCGGGGCAAGGTCTGACAGACCTGCGCAAGACTGTCGGTGCCACACAGCCCACAACCGGTACGCCCGGCCAAATTGCGGCGCCGTTCACGCAACCGCCAGGCACAGGCGGAAGATACTTCGAGCTGGACTTCCAGCCCCTCGGCCACGGGGACCACATCGACCCCATAGAGTTCGGCGGGCGTCTGCAGGAGGCCCTCCGTCAGGCCAAAACCCAACGCGAAATCTTCCAGATCGGTGGGTGTGGCCATCATCACGGCATGTGAGATGCCGTTGAACAGCAAGGCAACAGGAACCTCGCTGGCGATGGCGTCCGGAACATGCCGTTCCTCGCCATCGAGCCAAACGCTGACCAAAAACCGGTCAGCGCCCGACAGTGAGTCCGATACAGCGGCCGAGTGATCCTCTTCCGCTGTAGCTTCGTCAAACGCCGTCATCAACCACCGACGACGAATTTCCCTTTCATCACGCTCCAATGGCCCGGGAAGGAGCAGAAGAAGGTGTAGTCCTCACCGGCTTTGAGCACATCGCCGGGGATCTTGACCGAAGTGGTTTCACCACCACCGATCACCTTGGTATGAGCCAGTACGCGGGCGTCGTCCTTCGGCACGTAGGCGTCTTCCAGCGTGGCCTTGCCACCGGCTTTGGCTACATCCTTGTAGTCGGCCGTCTTGGTGATGACCACGTTGTGGCCCATGGCCGAAACCGGCAACTTGCCAACGTGCTTCAGCGTCACATTGATTTCGCTGCAGCCACTGTCGACCTTCAGTTCCTTGGCGTTGAACGCCATGGCGTCGTTACCCTCGACCGTCACGTCGCAGGTCTGAGCCGAAACGACACCCGAGGCCAGCATCATCGCGCCACCAACCAGGAAACCTCTTACCAGCATGAATTTCTCTCCTCAATGAGTTTTGATGATTCAAGGAAACGTACCGGGCAACCACTGGATCAGCCAACCTCATGACAGAGGACCGGCTCCGCATGCCCACGGAAGCCCGTCAGGCTCCCCGCGTATCCTTCGTATGAAACACATCACAATGACAAACTACCGGCCCCAGTTTACCGGAGATTCGGTCACCAAATGTCGATATCGGTCAATTTGGAACACAGCTTTCAATCGACGGCCGACTGTAGAACCTGGCGGACCGGCTGCACCATATTGCCATCATCTCCCAACCAGATCAGCCCATCCTGCACGATGCACTGCAGACTGGCGCCCCGCTGCGCCAGCCCGGCCAAAGCCTTGCTGTCATCGGCTTCGAATCGCCAGACCGTCAAGTTGTCGAGCTTCATCAGCGACTCCTTGACCTTTTCCCACCAGATAGGCACCGTGCGGCCATAGGCCATCACCACCACCCGACCAGCGCGCGCCGCCGCCTTACGAATCAAGCGCTCATCCGGCTGCCCCACATCGATCCAAAGCCTGATCCGCCCGTCGGGTGACTCGGCAAAGAGATCGGCTTCATCCTCGGTCGACAGGCCCCGGCCAAAGCGCAGGTCATCGGCTGCAAACAGCGCAAAGGCCAGTACCCGCATCATCATCCGCTCGTCATTCTCGGAAGGATGGCGAGCGACCGTGAGTGAATGCTCGGCATAATAGCCGCGATCCATATCCGAAACGTTTAGACCGATCCGAAAGACTGTCGATTTGAGTGCCACACGGTTCTCCTGGAAACATCCGAGTCTGAAAATGGTCTGGATTCAGACCCGGCCCGTCCGGGGCGTGCCGCCCAGCTCCAGATGCTCCAGCAGTCTTTGGCGGGCCTCGGGCCGTTCCGCGGCCAGCATGCCATACATCACGGTGTCACACACAGTGCCATCGCGACGCAGGGCATGGCGGCGGATCACCCCGTCCTTTCGGGGTATGAGCCAGGGAGCCGAGACACCCGATTACACGTCGATGTTCTGTGCGCCCAGCGCGTTTTCTTCGATGAACACCCTGCGCGGTTCGACATTGTCCCCCATCAGCGTGGTGAAGATCTGGTCGGCGGCGATCGCGTCCTCGATCTGCACCTTCAGCAGACGACGGGCGGTCACGTCCATCGTCGTCTCCCACAACTGCTCGGCATTCATTTCGCCCAGCCCCTTGTAGCGCTGGCGCGAAACACCGCGCTCGGCGTCGGCCATCAACCATTTCATTGCTTCTCGGAAGCTGCCGATCGGCTGTACGCGAATCTTTTCCCCCTCACCGCGGCGAATCTCGGCACCCTCTCCGATCAACCCGATGAGTGTCTGTGCCACATCGTGCAATACGTGATAGTCGGCCGACTGCAGGAAATCACTGGTGATGACCGAGATCTTTTGGTTGCCGTGCAGATGGCGGGTGATGCGCAACTGCCAGCGCCCACCGGAATCATCGCCATGGACACTGACGGTCACAGGCGGATTCAGCAGGCTGGAAGAACCATTGGCATCCTTGTGCAGGGCAGCCTGCAGACGCTGTGCGGACGCCTCGGCCTGCTCGGCCGACGACAAGTCCAGCTCCAGACCATCCATCATCGCGTACAGTGCGTCGGCATCGATCATTCGGCTCAATCGCTCGACCACCGCCTCTGCCAGCACGTATTTGCGGGCGATGGTGGTCAGCGTATCGCCACTGATCGGTTCGGCCCCTCGGCCAGGAATCAGCACCGCCTGTGCCATAGACAGGTTCAGCATGTACTGATCCAACTCGAAATCATCCTTCAGATAGCGTTCCTCGCGGCCCTGCTTGATTTTGTAGAGCGGTGGCTGGGCGATGTAGACGTGTCCGTTTTCGATCAGCTCCGGCATCTGCCGATAGAAGAAGGTCAGCAGCAGTGTACGGATGTGGGCGCCGTCCACGTCCGCATCGGTCATGATGATGACGCGGTGATAGCGCAGCTTCTCGATCTTGAAATCGTCCGAACCCAGACCGGAACCGATGCCGGTGCCGAGCACGGTGATCAGCGTCGCAACCTGCTCGGAAGCCAGCAGCTTGTCGAAACGGGCCTTCTCGACGTTCAGCACCTTGCCACGCAAAGGCAGAATGGCCTGGAACTTGCGGTCCCTGCCCTGTTTGGCCGAGCCGCCGGCGGAATCGCCCTCGACGATGAACAGCTCACTCTTGGCCGGGTCGCGTTCCTGGCAATCGGCCAGCTTGCCGGGTAGACCGATGCCATCGAGTACGCCCTTGCGGCGTGTCATATCGCGCGCCTTGCGGGCCGCCTCGCGTGCCCGGGCGGCCTCGACGATCTTGCCGCAGATGATCTTGGCGTCGTTGGGCTTTTCCAGCAGATAGGTTTCCAGCCCGCGCGCGATTACATCCTCGACTGGCGCCCGCACCTCGCTGGACACGAGCTTGTCCTTGGTCTGCGACGAGAACTTCGGCTCAGGCACCTTCACCGACAGCACACAGGTCAGCCCTTCGCGCATGTCGTCACCGGACGGATCGACCTTGGCCTTCTTCGCGATCTCGTTTTCTTCGATGTACTTGTTGATGACGCGGGTCATCGCCGCACGCAAGCCGGTCAAATGGGTACCGCCATCGCGCTGCGGAATGTTGTTGGTGAAGCAAAGCACCTGCTCGTTGTAGCCGTCATTCCACTGCAGTGCAGCTTCCACCGTCACCCCGTCCTTTTCTCCCCGGATATGGAAGATGTTGGGATGCAGCACGTTCTTGGCGTGATTGACGTACTCGACGAAGCCCGACACCCCGCCGGCAAAGGCAAAGTCCTCTTCCTTGTTCTGACGCTGATCCACCAACCGGATCCGCACGCCGTTGTTCAGGAAGGAAAGCTCGCGCAAGCGCTTGGACAGCGTCTCGTAGTGGTACTCGACCTTGGAGAAGATGGTCTCGTCGGCCAGGAAGTGCACTTCGGTACCACGCTTGGTGGTCTCGCCCATCACCTTGATCGGCGAAATCGCCACCCCATCCTTCTGCTCGATCTCCCGATGGGCGGGCACGCCACGCTGAAACTCGATGAAATGCGATTTGCCATTGCGGTGGATGGTGAGCCGCAGCCACTTGGACAACGCGTTGACGCAGGACACCCCGACCCCGTGCAGACCGCCTGAGACCTTGTAGCTGTTCTGGTCGAACTTTCCGCCGGCGTGCAGCTCGGTCATGACGATTTCGGCCGCGCTGCGCTTGGGATCATGCTTGTCGTCCCACTTCACATCGGTCGGAATGCCGCGGCCGTTGTCGCGCACCGAGATCGATTCGTCGGCATGGATGGTGACGACGATTTCATCGCAATAGCCGGCCAGCGCTTCATCGACCGAGTTGTCGACCGTCTCGAACACCAGATGATGCAGACCCGTGCCATCGGAAGTGTCACCGATGTACATGCCGGGTCGCTTTCGTACTGCTTCCAGTCCTTCGAGAATCTGGATGGAGGACGAATCGTAACCTGGACCATCACCCTGAGGGCTGGCGGCAGAAACCTGATCATTCATTGTCGGGTCGTTTTCCTTTGAGGCGGAGGCGGATTGAGGTAGGGACATGGGTCAGGCTTCAAATGCGCATCGGCATCAGCACATAGCGGAAGCCGTCCTGCCCCGGCAGCGACAGCAGCGCACTGGAATTGGCATCGCCAAAGGCGATCGATACCCGGTCGACCTTCAGATTGCCCAGTACATCCAATAGATAGGAAACATTGAATCCTATATCAAGTGCCGGCCCACCATAGTCGATGTCGATTTCTTCAGACGCTTCTTCCTGCTCTGTGTTGCTGCTGTGAATCTTCAGCGACCCCGGCTCCAGCCCCAGGCGGACACCCTTGAACTTCTCATTGGTCAGAATCGATGCCCGCGACAGCGCCTGCGCAAAGGCCTCACGCTCCAGCTCCACCACTTTCTGATAACCCGTCGGGATGACGCGCTGATAGTCCGGGAACTTGCCTTCGAGCAATTTGCTGATGAATTCGATGTCACCGAAGGAAAGCCGGATCTGCTGACCGAGCACTTCCAGATGTACGGGCTCATCGGTGTCGTGCAGCAGCCGCAACAGTTCCAACACCGATTTTCTGGGCAGGATGATGCTGGCATCGCCGGCCGCATGCAACTCGGTGTCCTCGAAGAAGGCCAGGCGGTGCCCATCGGTGGCCACCGAGCGCAGGCTGGAAGGACTCAGCACGAGAAGCAGCCCATTCAGATAGAAACGGATGTCCTGCTGAGCCATCGCAAAGTGCACCATCTGCAGCAGCTGGCGCAACTTTTTCTGCGACAACGTGACGTCGGCGCGCAGCTCGCCTTGCCCCTGGGCCGAATCCGCCACCATGGTGGGAAAGTCGTCTGCCGGCAGCGTCTGCAGTGCATAACGCGATTTGCCCGATTTCAGATTCAGCTTTGCACCGTTCAGTTCGATGGCCACATCCCGGTCGGGCATGGCCCGAAGGATGTCGATCAGCTTGCGGGCCGCCACCGTGGTGGCGACTTTTTCATTGCCGGACCCGATGGTGGCCAGTGAACGGACTTGGATATCGATGTCGGTGCCAGTGAACGTGACCTGCTCTCCCTGCTGACGGATCAGCACGTTCGCCAGAATCGCTTGCGTATGGCGTTTTTCAATGATGCCAGCCACAGTCTGCAGCGGTTTCAGGATGGCGTCTCGAGGGGCGTGGATGATCTGCATTCAATCTGCTCCTGACTGTTTTCCGATTTAGAAAATAGATCTATATATCTAAGTGTTTTTGTTGTTTAGGCCTCTCGACGGCCTGTGAATAACTCTGGAGATGGGCTTGTTTGCTTGATCTTCACGATGCAGAACTGTGTGGACGTTTCGCGGAGGGTGAGTCATCGATTTGTGGACAACTTCGGGCTCGTGCCGAACCGGGGTATTTGTGCACCTTTTGTCGTTCGCAATTGCTCAGACTTGTCGATGAGTTGTTCACAATGGACGGAATTCTGTTCAAATTTTAGGCAGCACGTGGGAGAAGGCTGTGTCCAGGCTGTGAATAAGTGTTCGAATCCCAGTCTGGCTGCAGCGTCGATCGGGATTCGGGCTTGTCCACCGGATTCGGACCGATCCTGTCGAGCGATCCCATTTTGGCCACGAAAACTGCCGCAGCAATCGTGCAGGTGAAGACAGGCCATGCCGCATGGCATCCATGACCGGGACGAGACCCGAGAGTCTTCCATGACCGGAAACCGGAGAGATGGGGGCGCATGTGTCATCGTTTGTTTCACAGGTACTCGCGCAAGGTCTGATCCAGCACGTGGATCTGCGTGTTCAGTTCCGGTTTGTGTGCCCGTAATTCTGTGATTTTGCGTACTGCATACAAAACGGTGGTGTGATCCTTCCCGCCGAAAGCTTCGCCGATCTCGGGCAGACTCTTCTGAGTCAGTTCTTTGGCCAGATACATGGCAATTTGACGCGGCAGAGCGATCTTGGCCGGCTTTCGCTTCGAATACATGTCGCTCAGCTTGATCTTGTAGTAATCGGCCACCGTTTTCTGGATGAATTCGATCGAAATCTGGCCGCGATTGAAGGACAGAATGTCTTTCAGTGCTTCCTTGACCAGATCCAGCGTGATGGGCTGGCTTCTGAATGCTGCATAATGAATGACACGCTGTAAAGCGCCTTCAAGTTCGCGCACGTTCTGACGGATGTTCTTGCCGATGAAGTAAGCCACATCTTCGCTGAGCCGCACGCGAACCTGTTCGGCCTTACGCTGCAGAATGGCGACCCGCATTTCCAGCTCGGGGGCATCGATGGCGACGATCAGGCCGGAGTTCAGCCGGGAGATCAGCCGTTCATCGAGTTTCTGTGTCAGTTCCTTCGGATAAGTGTCGCTGCTGATGACGATCTGACGCCGGTTGTTGACCAGTGCCTCGAAGATGAAGAAGAACTCTTCCTGCGAGCGTTTCTTTTCCGACAAGAACTGGATGTCGTCGATCAGCAGCAGGTCCAGCGAACGGTAGTAGCTCTGGAAACTGTGGACCGATTCGCGACGCACTGCCGAAACGAAATCCTGAAAGAACTGGTTCGCCGTCACGTAGCGGATGGCGGCCTGTGGTTCCCGCTCCTGGATCGCGTTGCCGATGGCCTGCATCAAATGTGTCTTACCCAGACCGACGCCACCTTGAATGAACAGCGGGTTGTAGGCGCTGCCGGGACGGTCGGCCACCTGCAGGGAAGCGGCACGGGCCAGATCATTGGCTTTGCCGGTCACGAAGGTACCGAAGGTCAGTCCCGGATTCAGCCGGGATTTTTCGTCGGGGGCACGGTTGCCCAGTCCGGCAAAGGCACCACCGGCGGGTGCACCGTGTTCATCCAGATCCTCATCCTCGACGGTTTCGGCCGACAGCTCGTCGTCTTCATTGGATGGAGGATTCGCTGAACCGGCCCGTGGTGGGGCTGTCAGGGGTTGGGAGACAGAGGGCTGGGCGGCAGCGGAGGCGGGCAGGGGCTGTTCCGGGGAGACAGGGCTTGCAACCGACGACGTGTGCTCGGCGGCAGTAGCCGTCGCCGCGTCTGCAGCGGAGGGTATCGCAGCCGGCTTGAGCACCTCGATATCGGCGTGAACGGCCGGATCGATGGCGTCGTGTACGACCTCGTTGATCAGATTCAGGTACTGATTTCGCACGACATCGGCCTTGAACTGTGTCGGTGCACCCAAATGCAATAGGCAGGTATCGGCATCGAAGGCAAGGAAAGTCAGCGGCTGAATCCAGGTGCGATAGGCCTGCTCGGACATCCGCGCCGCAATGGCTGCACTGCACGCTTCCCACTGTTCCTGCATGATGGCTCGATTCCTCCGAGGGCTTGTTCTGATGGTTGAATATGCTAGGTGCAGCAAGGGCGCAAGGCAATCTGAAAATCCGGGTGGACGAGGGTTGGCAACCGGGACCACTTTTCCTTCGGGACTCAGGATTTCCTCGGAGTCATCCAATGGCTGTGAATATCTGGACGAATTTCGAAAATCCGCTGCTCATCAGCCTTTCCGGATACTATCCACAGCTTTGCATTCTAACTTATCCACAGATTGTCATCGAAGCGGTCACGGATGAATTGACAAGACCTCCCTTCTCGCCTTCTAATGAAGGGATTTTCCTTTAACCTCGTCTGCGATTGTCGCACACTGTCGAACATGAAGCGTACCTACCAGCCCTCCGTCTGCCGTCGTAAAAGAACCCATGGCTTCCTGGTTCGCCAGAAATCCCGTGGTGGCCGTGCCGTTCTGCGTGCCCGTCGTGCCAAGGGTCGCAAACGTTTGGCAGTCTGATTTTTCCTGCTTTTTCTTGCCGGTTGCCTGGTCTGGTCTCTTCACTCGGACAGCCACTGGCCATTCGGTTTGCCGACAACCGTCGGCCTGATCGTTCATTGACCCTGCTTCTGACCCTGCTTCGTTCGCGTATCTGATCAGCCACGATCTACGCCGTTTCTGCACGGGCCGATTTCCGTCTTTTCATGGGGTGCTTGCGTGGGCCCTGCCGATGCCGGTCGTTCCGCCGGACGTTCCTTTGTGCCGCCCGTTCGGGTTTCTGGCCGGTTCCTTGTGTTGACAGGAACCCATCGACGCACGTCGGGCATACCGACCCACACGGCCGAAGCCGAAGTGTCCGCTGTCCGTCCCATGCCCGATCTCCAGATCAGCGTTCCCAAGCGGCTGGTTCGTGCCGCCGTCAGGCGCAACACCGTCAAACGCGTGCTGCGTGAAGCATGGCGGGCTGCCTGCGTGGCTTCTTTTCCGACCGCCGGTCGTGTCTGGCGTTTTCAACTGAAGGCGCACCCGGCGGGTGGCCTGGTGGCCAAGAGTCAATATGCGCGTGCACAGATGCGTATGGCGGCGCGCCGTGCCGCCGGGCGTGCTGCGAGCATGCCCGTTGGGATGTCGGCCCGTCAGCCTGTAGAATTCATTGATTTGTCATCGAGTGGCTTTGCGGCCAGTAAACGACAGTTGCGTGCCGAGGCGGATGCCTTGCTGGCCGAAGCGCGTGCGCGACTGCAGACGGCGGGGCTGCGCCGTGCTCCAGGCGGAGTCCGTCGATGAACGGTCGCCGTCCCCGTCCACTGGTTCGCGCTCTGATGGCAATGGTCCGTGGCTATCAGCTGGGCGTCGGCAGCATCATGACGCCCAGCTGCCGCTATGTGCCGAGCTGTTCGGAATACGCTCTGGACGCATTGCGGCTGCATGGCGCCGGCCGGGGCAGTTGGTTGACGCTCAAGCGAGTTTGCCGCTGTCATCCCTGGGGTGGGCATGGCTTCGATCCGGTTCCCCCGATCCGGGGAGATGGCGACGACGGCGATCGTCAGCCGCGGGCCGTGTCGGCAAAGACGCCGCGCGGTTAAGCAAAAGTTTCGGTACACCGGCTTTGGCGGAATCTGGCTGCGATCGACGGTCATCGCAGCAGTGGCGCTGGTGGTCGCTCCGTAGTCTGGCCGTCGCCCGGGAGTCCGATTCCCCGGAAGCCAGTGGTCGCTCCGTCGACCGTCCGGCCGCTCCGGGTTCGGACTGCCAGCATTGCCCGGCGCCTGCAGGCTGTCGGTTCATTCTCAATTCAACAGGCTCATTGTCCCGAAGATGCAACAGACCCAAAAGACCATTCTCTGGGTAGTTTTCTTCATGTCGCTGTTGTTCCTGTGGGACAACTGGCAGCAGTACAACGGCCGGGCACCCTTGTTCGGGTCCGCGCCCGCAGCGCAGAATGTCGCGCAGAACGATACCCCGGCCAATGGCGGCGACGCCACCGTGCCCAATGCTCCGGCCGCGGCCGAAGCCGGTGTGCCGACTGCCGGTACGGGTGCAGCGGGTACCAACGTATCGGCAGCTCCTGCTGCCGGGCGAGGCGAGCGCATCCAGCTGATCAACGATGTACTGAAACTCGACATCGATACCGTCGGTGGCCAGATCATCCGCAGTGAATTGCTGCAGCACGTGCATGACACCACCAACACCGACAGCGGCAATCTGGTGATCCAGTCCACCGAGAAGGACCGGTTCTTCGTCGGTCAGACCGGTATCGTCGGCGTGACCGATGCACCGAATCACACCACGCCGATGAGTGTGGTGCGCACCATCGAAACCAATGGCATCGTGACGGGCGTCGTGCTGGCGGCCGAAGGTGGTGGTCTGCGTGTCGAGCGGACGTATCTGCTGGAGCCTGGCTCTTATGAGGTCAAGGTCGACAACAAGGTCACCAACCTGGGTGAGCAGCCGATGTCGCCGACGCTGTACATGCAGCTGACCCGCGACACCCATACCGCGCCGGGTCAGTCGGGCTTCTACAGCACCTATGTCGGTCCGGTCGTATATACCGACGCGGACAAGTTCCAGAAAGTCTCTTTCGACGACATCGAGAAGGGCAAGGCCCGTCATTCCGGCCGTGCCAACGATGGCTGGGCCGGCATCATTCAGCATTATTTCGTATCGGCCTGGGTGCCCAAGCAGGGTGTCAGCCGCGAATACTATGCTCGCCGTGTCGGACAGGGTACCTACACCGTCGGTGCCTTCGAGCCGATGGGGCAGTTGGCAGCAGGCCAGTCGGTCGAAGTGACCGAGACCCTGTTCATCGGTCCGCAGGATCAGAATGTGCTCGAACAGGTGGCACCGGGCCTGGATCTGGTCGTCGACTATGGCTGGCTGACGGCCATCGCCAAGCCACTGTTCTGGCTGCTGACCTTCTTGCACGGCATCGTCGGAAACTGGGGCTGGGCCATCGTGCTGCTGACCATCCTGGTCAAGCTCGCCTTCTTCCCGTTGCAGGCTGCCAGCTACAAATCGATGGCCAAGATGCGCAAGGTTCAGCCCAAGCTCAACGCCATCCGTGAGCGCTATGGTGATGACCGGATGAAGATGAACCAGGCCATGATGGACCTGTACAAGACCGAGAAGATCAATCCGCTGGGCGGCTGTCTGCCGATCCTGGTACAGATCCCGGTGTTCATCGCGTTGTACTGGGTGTTGTTGGCTTCGGTCGAAATCCGCAACGCGCCGTGGGTCGGCTGGATCGGGGATTTGTCCAGCCCCGACCCCTTCTATATTTTGCCGGTGCTGATGGCTGCCACCATGTTCATCCAGACCAAGCTGAATCCGACGCCAGCCGATCCGGTTCAGGCCAAGATGATGATGTGGATGCCGGTGATCTTCTCGGTGATGTTCTTTTTCTTCCCGGCCGGTCTGGTGCTGTACTGGGTGGTGAGCAACATCTTCTCGATCGCCCAGCAGTGGGTCATTACCCGCCGGATCGAGAACAAACCGATATTCGGCCGCGCGGCCTGATCCTGCGGTGCAGGACCAACGACCGATCTGTGCGATTGCCACGGCGCCCGGGCAGGGCGCCATCGGTGTCGTCAGGGTGTCGGCACCCGACGGCAACATCATCGCAGCCCTTGCAGATGCCATCTGCGGGGCTGTGTTGCTTTCGGATTCTGGTAGGGTTGGTCGTTCCGATGCCGATGTGGCTGCCAGCGGCAGAACCGATGTGGTACCGATGGCTCCGGCTGCCTCGAGTGCTTCGCTCGTCGACACGGCCGATAGTATTGCGAGGCACGCGTATGGGAGATTCGAATCCCATCCTGCACCCATGGAGGTGGAGGGCCCGGATTCTTCAGCCGGTGTCTCGACAGTTTCCAGACGTGTCCTGAAGCCGCGTTCTGTGAATTATGGTCCTTTTCTGGCTGCCGATGCCCAGCCGATCGACTATGGGTTGACGGTCTGGTTTCCTGCCCCCCATTCCTACACTGGCGAACATGTGCTGGAGTTTCAGGGGCATGGTGGGCCCGTGGTACAGCAGATTCTGCTCAAGCGCGTGCTCGAAGTCGGCACCGCTTTCGACATCCGGCTGGCCGAGCCGGGCGAATTCACGGAACGCGCCTTTCTCAACGACAAGCTCGATCTGGTGCAGGCTGAAGCCGTGGCCGATCTGATCGAAGCCAGTACCGAACAGGCGGCCCGTTCGGCCACCCGTTCTCTACAGGGGGTTTTCTCCGATCGGATCGACGCGTTGGCCGAGCAGATGCTGCATCTGCGCATGCTGGTCGAGGCCACACTCGATTTTCCTGAAGAAGAAATCGAATTCCTGGAACGGGCCGACGCCTGTGGCCAGCTCGATGCCATCGAAAGGACACTGCAGACGCTGTTTGACACCGCCCGCAGTGGCGCCCGATTGCGACAAGGACTCAACGTGGTGCTGACCGGCGCGCCCAATGTCGGCAAATCCAGCCTGCTCAATGCCCTGGCTGGTGCCGAGGTCGCCATCGTCACGCCGATTGCCGGTACCACCCGTGATCGGGTCATCGAGCAGATCAGTATCGAAGGTGTGCCGATCAACCTGATCGACACCGCCGGTTTGCGCGACACCGATGATGTGGTCGAACGTATCGGCATCGAACGAACCTGGGCCGAAATCGAAAAGGCCGATGTGGTGGTGCATCTGCAGGCGGCGGACGGTCTGGCTATCGGACCCGCACCTTTCGGGGAGAGGAAGAACGTCCGGGACACCGAGGAAGGTGTCCGGCGCTCAGCGGTTGCGGAGCCTGCCGTTGCGGAAAAAGATCATCTTGAAAGCAGCGGGGCCAGCGGGGCGGCTGCAACCCGTCGAGTTTCGGATATCGCGTCTTCGGGTGCAGCGACCCCTGTCCGGATCGAGGTCGACGAAACGCTTGCCGAGCGTAATCTGATCGAAGCCATCAATGCCCGCGTACCGGCCCGTACCCGTCAGCTGACGGTCATCAACAAGATAGATCTGTTGGCCGATCGTCAGCACATAGAGCAGGGCGCAGGTGTTGCATCGACGATGACCGATGGCAGCACGGCTTCCCAGTTGTCCACGGGAGAATCCGTCTTGCCCTCATCGACGACGCCCGTTGCCCGGTTGGCCGAGGCTCGACTCGTGGCCCGTTCGCATGCGGATTCCGATGAGGTGCTGTGGCTGTCGGCCCGGACCGGTGAAGGCATCGAAGCCTTCCGCCGCAAGCTGCTCGAAATAGCCGGCTTTCAACCCGGCTCCGAAGGCGTCTTCATTGCCCGCGAACGTCACCTGCAGGCATTGCAGCAGGCACTGACCCACCTGGGACTGGCCCGCGAACACCTCCACCACGGTGACCAGAGTTTGGATCTGTTTGCCGAAGAACTGCGACTGGCTCACAACGCACTGGGCCGCATCACCGGTGCCGTCAGCGCCGACGAACTGCTGGGAGTGATATTCAGCCGGTTCTGTATCGGGAAGTGAGGTGGGTTCGGGGGCGGGTCTGTACGGTACGGTCACGGATTCGTACGTGGAGATCTTCCCAACCGCGGGGCATTGTCTCGTGCTATTCCCTTGTAGACAGCCGGAACTGCGTCGAACCGCTCTGTCAAAGCAACCATTCGATCGGCAGCAGGGACATGAAACCCACGCCGAAACGTTTCCACCACGTAGTGTTGGGTTCTTCGGTATAGATCACTTCACGTCCGTTCTCGATGGTGGACCATCGAATCCGGGATCCGTCCAGGCTCAGTTCATAGGCATCGATCCGGTCCGAACCCAGACTTTGGTGCAGTTGCCGTGCCAGGGCCGGGCTGTCGATCAGTATGCCCATCTCGGTATTCAGCGCTATCGAACGTGGGTCCATGTTGAATGAGCCGACGAACAGCTGTTTGCCGTCGACTTCGATGGTTTTGGCGTGAAGGCTGGCACTGCTGCTGCCCGAGAGCCTCTCACGTCTTCGCACGACGATGGTGGCGTCCGGCTTCAGTTCAAACAGTTTGACACCGGCCTTCAGTAAGGGCTTGCGGTATTTGACGTAACCGGAATGGACGACCGTCACATCGGTGGCCGAAAGCGCGTTGGTCACGACCGTGACCTCGACCCCGCGTCTGGCCAGGCGCATCAGCGAATCGGCACCGATGGAGGTCGGGACGAAATAGGGTGATACGATGGTCAGATGCCGTTGGGCACGCCCCATCCAGTCGTCCAACCTGCCGATCAGCAATTGGTCGAGGCTTTCCGTGCCCAGACCCTTGTCCGGGTTGTCGCTCAGCAACCGAGTGGCTGCCCATTCGAAGCTCATCGTCTGCCCTTGCACTTGCTTGTTCAGCATCGATCGCCGAAGCACCTGCAGGTAATTCTGCGTGGAGGAATCGGTGCCTGGTTGAACACCTACGTCGATACTGATGGTTTGTGGGCTTATGATCTGTCGTAAAGGGTAGCTCGAAGCACTTGCCCAGTAGCGATCGAAGTCGGTGGATACCTGGTCGACGATAGTACCCACCGCAATCACGTCGAGGTCGACGAACATCACGCCATCGCCAGCATCAAAGTATTCATTGCCGATGTTGCGTCCGCCGACGATGGTGATCTGGTTGTCGACGGTGAATGATTTGTTGTGCATCCGCCGGTTGAGGCGGGAAAAATCGGCGACGAAACCCATAGACCGAAAGCTGCGCAACAAAAAAGGGTTGAACAGCCTTACGTCGATCATCGGATGTTCGTCCAGTCCTTTCAGCACTGGGTCCATGGCCGCCGTATTGTTGTCGTCCAGCAGAAGCCGGACCCGAACGCCTCTGTCCGCTGCCTGACGCAGTGCCTGCAGCAACAGCCGACCCGACGTGTCGTCACGCCAGATGTAATACTGCGCGTCGATCGAACGTTCGGCTTCGAATGCCATCAATGCCCGGGCAGCAAAGGCATCGTGGCCATCGGTCAGAGGATGGATGCCCGACAATCCGTCGTGCGCGCGAACGATGTCTGCCAGGGCCATGCCCAGGCGGGTCGAGCCGGTATCGGTGAAACGGGTGGAATGAGCGGTATCGGCCCGCTCGGGCAGCGTTGAGCATCCGATACACAGCAATGATGCCAGTACCATCAAAATCAACGGACGATTTGAGGGACGTATCGATCTTCCAATGGACCGCTCGCGGTCCACGTCCTTGCCGGGGTGAAAACGTATGGATGGCAAACCGGAGCATTCGACGATCAAACGTTGCATGGCCCCATTCTCCTACAGCAGCCAATCGATCGGCAGTCTTGCGTAATGCCTGCAGCAATACTCGTCCGGACGTGTCGTCATATCGGATTCCATACTGTGTGTCGATCGTTTGGACAGGCGATCTTTCTGGAAGCCTGGGATGTATTCATTTCAAGGCATCCGCAATCGCCATTCCCATGTCGGTCGTGCTGGCCCGACCGCCCAGGTCAGGTGTGCGCGGGCCGTGTTCCAGAACCCGTTCGATCGACGTCATCAGTTCCTGTGATGCGTTCAGGAAGGCAGGGTCTTTTTCGCCGAGAAAATCCAGCATCATTGCAGCCGACCAGATCATACCGACGGGATTGGCAATATTTTTACGGTAAATATCAGGCGCCGAACCATGTACGGGTTCGAACAACGAAGGAAATTTGCGTTCAGGGTTGAGATTGGCCGAGGGCGCAATGCCGATCGTTCCGGCACAGGCCGGACCCAGGTCCGACAGGATGTCGCCGAACAGGTTGGAAGCCACCACCACATCGAAACGCTCCGGCGACAGCACGAAGCGCGCCGTCAGAATATCGATATGGTATTTGTCCCAACGTACCTGCGGATAGTGGGCAGCCATCGCTTCGAGACGTTCATCCCAGTACGGCATACTGATGGCGATGCCGTTGGATTTGGTGGCCGACGTCAGATGCCGCTTGGGACGGCGACTGGCCAGCTTGAAGGCGTAGTCCAGTACCCGGTCGATGCCGTGGCGCGAGAAAACCGATTCCTGTATCACGATCTCACGCCCGGTGCCGCCGTAGATTCTGCCGCCCAGGTTGGTGTATTCACCTTCGGTGTTTTCGCGCACCACCCAGAAATCGATGTCACCGGGTTGCTTGCCCGCCAGCGGGCAGGGTACACCCGGCATCAGCCGAACCGGCCGCAGATTGATGTACTGGTCGAACTCGCGCCGGAAGCGGAGCAGCGAACCCCACAGCGAGACGTGATCGGGCACCACATCCGGCCAACCGACCGCACCGAACAGAATCGCATCAAAATCTTTCAACCGCTCGAACCAGTCGGATGGCAGCATATCGCCACATTGCTGCCAGTATTCGGCACAGGCCCAGTCGAAATGCTCGTATTCAAGCGCCAGCCCGTGACGCTGGCTCAGCACCTCCAGCGCCCGCAGCGCCTCCGGCATCACTTCCTTGCCGATGCCGTCACCGGGAATGACGGCGATTCTCGATGTGGACATGATCGATCCTCGATGGGGGGTAGATGATTGCTGTATCGAGTCTAGCCGATCATTGTCGGTGACTTGCCGTTGATCCCTTCGTGAAGGTTGCAGGAGACCGTCCTGGCTGGATTCCGACCGATTTCAGACCGACGACGTGCCAAGCTATCCGAGACGAGGTGTTTGACCATCGCATGGCTTTCTTGAGTGGCGTCGTAGGTGTTTGAAGCGATCAGCCTGGATTCCCGCCGAAAGCCTGTTGCATACTGTGTCTATAATGCAACGGTCTCGCTTGTACGGGGGTTGAGCCCTGGCCGTACCAATACTGAACGTGTGGGAGGAAAAAGCAGATGGTGTTGAAGTGTTTGAATGGACAGTCGTCGGTACGACAGCTGATGCTGGCGGCGGCGGATGACGCGTTGGCCAGATCCGGTGTCGAACGGGCCGAGACTGCCGCGACGAATGCTGCACGGGTCGGTGAATCCAAAGCCATGGCCAGGGATCCGGGGCGAGCCGGAGCCAAAGGGGCGACAGGGACCGGTGCGGATGCTTCGACCTCGGGACGCTCTTCGGCGGGAGCGCCGATTCGCGGCGCGGCCGGCTCGGGCAGCTTCGCCCAGGTGCCAGGGTTTTACCGGCAGCAGATTGGCGTGTTGCAGGTGACGGCGCTGCTGGATGGTTTCCTGTCCATCGAACACAAGTATGTGCAGGGTATGCGGGCGGCCAGGGCACGGGCCATGTTGCAACGCAGTTTCGTGCCGAATGGTGCCCAGGGCATTCAGACAGCGGTCAACGCCTTTCTGGTAAGGCGGGACGATCGACTGATGCTGATCGACACGGGCGCACGGGATTGTCTCGGGCCCGGTACCGGCGAGTTGCCGAAAAATCTTCAGGCTGCCGGTGTCAATCCGGATGCGATCACCGATGTGCTGCTGACGCATGCGCATCCCGATCATGTCTGTGGATTGGTCGGTGCGGATGGACGCCCGGTCTATGTCAACGCGACGGTATGGATTCCAGCCGCCGAGGCCGACTTCTGGATGAGTGCTGAACGCAAGGCCAAGGCTTCGAAAGATGATCAGGGGGCTTTTGATGCGGCCGCGGGAGCGTTGGCACCTTATCAGGAGGCCGGCCGGCTGAAGCGCTTTGTCGATGGCGATGCCTTGCCTCCGGGTGTGAAAGCACTGAAGACACCGGGCCATACCGTTGGGCACGTGTCGTGGCTGATCGATGGTGCGAGTGTGGGTGAGCGCGCCGGAACGGGCTCAACCAAGGGCAGGCGCTCGGGTCCGGCCACGGAGGAACAACGGGTCCGTGTCCGGAATTTGGCAGCTGCGCGGGAAAAGCTGTTGGTCTGGGGTGATATCGTGCATTTCCACGCCATTCAGTTCGAGCAGCCGGGTGTATGGACAGGCTTCGACACCACCCCGAAAGTGGCGATCCAGTCCCGCCGTCGGATGCTGGCTCGTGCTTCGCAGCAGGGTTGGTGGGTGGCTGGTGCCCATCTTCCATTCCCGGGCATCGGGCACGTGGTGGCCGAGCGCAAGGCCTATCGGTGGTTGCCGACCGAGTTCGGCGCTTTGCCGACACGGCCCTGAGGCGTGGCTTTCTGCTCCCGGCTTTGGGGGTTTGGATCGAGTCGTGTAGTCGATCGTGTCCGTGCCGTTTCTTGTTCGTCCTCATCTGAATGGGCGTCGATGCCATGCAAGGAACGGAGCGTGCTGGCCGACCAGGCGAACAACAGCACGGCAGTGACATGGACGCTCCACCCCGGCAGCAGCCATGGATGGGCGCCCAGCAGTTGGGCGACACCGGCCAGCACCGAAAATTCGGCATAGGGCGTTCTGATCTGATTGCGATAGCCTATTCCCAGAATGATCATGCCGACACCCAGAGCCATCGAACAGATGTGTAGGCAGATGATGAGGAGACTTATGGATAATTCGGCGGCTTCTGCGGACATTCCCATGTCGTAGGGTGCGAAGGCCAGTTTGCCAGCGAAAAGACCGCCGCTCAGTACGGTCACGACCGTGACGACGGCTATGCCCAGCCAGATCAGATGAGTCAGGGTGTGACCGTGCCGCTTGAGGGTCTCGAGTAGCAGGTAGAAAGCCGGCACGAGGATGACGGCCGCCAATGTCAGGGTCTTGGCCACCCAGGCCAGCGGTATTTGATGAAAATCGGCCCAGATCGCCAGCGCGGCGTGTTCGGGAAGAAATTGTGCCAATTCCACAAAAATGATGCGGGCAATGGCCAACAGGGCGCCGCCGGTTGCCAGTGCGCTGTCTCCAAGCAGGGGAGCAATGGCAGGGGAGTGTTGCGTTCGAGTCACGTTCGTGCTGTCGTTGGGTTCGGGGTCTGTCGGTGGCCCCTGAAAATCCACGGGAAAATCCGCGGTTTCTCGCATACTTCTGAACTCCGCACGATAGCACCAATCGGCCGGATTTGAAAAAATCTGTGGCCTGATTTTCTCCTTGGAGATTTTCCGGTCCGCATGCCGGCCGCCTCGAGCCCGTGGGTTCAGGGCCGTGATGTCGGCCGGGTGGAAGGCGGGGGAAGGGTGATGAATGGCCGAAACGGCGCACGTGTAGACCGTTCGAGCCGGGTATGATTGAAGAATCTTTTGAGGGGCATGTCTGATGGATCGTATTTTGAATCTCGTCCGAAATCAGTTCATCGATGTCATCGAGTGGGTCGATGATTCACGTGATACGCTGTCGTTCCGCTGGCCGGACGAGGACAAGGAAATCAAGAACGGTGCACAGCTGATCGTGCGCGAATCGCAGCAGGTTCAGTTCGTGGCGGCCGGCCAGTTTGCCGATCTGTTCAACCCCGGCAAGTACACGTTGACGACCGAGAACATCCCGATCCTGTCGACGATCCTAGGATGGAAGTACGGTTTTCAGTCGCCCTTCAAGTGTGATGTCTATTACCTGAACACCCGGCTGTTCACCGGTAACAAATGGGGTACTTCGAATCCGGTGATGCTGCGTGACCAGGATTTCGGGGTGGTAAGGCTGCGGGCTTTCGGCACCTATGATTTTCGCATCGTCGATGCACCGCTTTTTCTGAAGGAAGTGGCCGGCACCGATCACAACTTCCGGTTGGACGAATTCAACGATACGATGCGTTCGCGCATCGTCAGCGTATTTACCGAGGCGCTGGCCCGTGCCCATGTGCCAGTGTTGGATGTGGCTCAGCGTTATTCCGAAATGGGCGAGGCGCTGCTGCCGATCATCAACCCGGCAGTGCGCGAGAAGTACGGTCTGGAAATCACCAGTTTCATCCTGGAAAACGTCTCGGTGCCGCCCGAGGTCGAACAGGCGATCGACAAGCGCAGCAGCATGAGTGTGATCGGCAACCTGAACGATTACGTGAAGTATCAGGTCGGCGCTTCGATGGGCGCAGGCAGTGAAGGTGCTTCGGCTGCCGCCATGCCGGCGCAGATGGCGATGGGCTTTGCGATGGCGCAGGAAATGATGCGTGGCATGGGAAGCGGTGCAGGGATTGGCACCGGTGCGGCGCCGGCCGGTGACGGTCATGGCATGGGGGTGACTCCGCTTGGAACGGCAGCGTCTGGAACGATGCCGAGTGTCGGGCCGGGAACCGGGAATCCTTCGGCCGTGGGTGGCGGCATGCCGGCCGTTGGGACATCGGTTACAGCGGGCGGATTGGATGTGCTGACGCCCGAGCAGGCGGCACAACTGTTGTCGGTCTCGGTCGAGGACGTGATCGCCAGTATCCAGGCCGGTGATCTGAAGGCCCGGAAAATCGGCAACGCCTATCGGATTGCCCGCTCGGCGCTGGAAGAGTTCCTGCGGGGGTGAGTGCTGCCGGCGCCGCCGTCCCGGTCGACTTCTGACGAACGTCGCCTGTCAGGGGGGCTGAAGAGGCCGGGATCGGCGGGCATGATGGGGCTGCTGCGGTGGCGCGAATGGATTCGATCGGGACAGGAACACAGAGAAATGAGCAAGATGTCTCCCGGGTCATCGTCGGGTTCCGGACAATCGGATGTCGGTCGGCGTGTCCTGCCGGACAGCTTTGCGGCCGAAGGGGAAACGCTGTTTGGCCGGGGTGTCCGTTCGGTGTCGGTGCCATCAGAGTCGGCTGCTGCCTTTGGCAACCGTGTCCATGGTGACGACCCTACTGCCGTTGCCGGGCAGGGAGACGCTGCTGCCGTGCAGGGTGATGCTTGGGGGCTATCACGGGGCAGTGTCGAAGAAGTCGCCCATGCCGATGCCCGGTCGTCTTTTCCGCATGCAACCGGGTCTGCGGAGGTGGCCGGTAAGAGTGGCTCTGCGGCCGACGTCGCGGACGTCGCGGGGCGGGCCGGCGCAGGGAGTGATCGACCTTCGGTGCCGCACAGCGCCACGGTTCATGGCACGATTGCTGTCGGCAAGCGGCCTTGTCCCGAATGTGGCGCCGGTCTGGAATGGAATGCCAGAAAGCAGGCGCTGTCCTGCCCGTACTGCGGTACGGTGGTGTCGTGGTCGGAATCCTCTGAAGGGATCGGCGATGGCAGCGAAGCGGCCGGTATCGGCGAGCAGGATCTGGAAGCTGCGCTGCGCAACCCGGCCAATGTGCGTGATTGGGGCAGCGCGCGGCGCGAGGTGCGGTGCCAGAGTTGCCATGCGGTGTCGGTGTTCGTCGATGGCAAGGTGGCACAGCGTTGCGATTTCTGTGGCTCGCCTTCGATCGTGCCACATGAGGAACTGCGGGATGCGATCGTGCCGCAGAGCATTCTGCCGTTCAAGTACGGTGATCAACAAGTTCGTGACCTGATCAGAAAGTGGTATGGCTCGCGCTGGTTTGCGCCCAACCGGCTTAAGTCGGCGGCGTTGACCGATACCCTGCAGGGTATTTATCTGCCCTATTGGACCTTTGATGCGCATACCCATGCGGTGTGGCGCGCCGAGGCCGGGCATTATTACTATGAGATGCAGACAGTCCGCGGCCCGGACGGTAAACCGCAGATGCGACAGGTGCAGAAGGTTCGCTGGGTGCCGGCGGCCGGGCAGCTGCGGCATTTTTTCGATGATGAGTTGGTGCCGGGCACCGTCGGTGTGCATGCCGCGCTGTTGCGTCGGATCGAGCCTTTTCCGACCCGGACCGATCTGAAGCCTTATTCGCCGGAATATGTGCGTGGTTGGACGGTGGAGCGCTATCAGGTGGATTTGCGCAAGGCCAGTGTGATGGGCCAGCAGCAGATGGCCGATAAATTGCGGGCGATGTGTGCGGCGCGGGTGCCGGGTGACACGCACCGCAATCTGGTGGTGGATGCCCGATTCGATGGTCGCACCTTCAAGCATGTGCTGGTGCCTGTGTGGCTGGTGCATTATCGCTTTGGTGCGCGGAATTATCAGGTGGTGGTCAATGGCTATACTGGCCGGGTGGCCGGTGAGCAGCCCTACAGTTGGTTCAAGATCGCCCTGGCGCTGATCGCTGCCTCGATCGTGCTGGGGTTGCTGTTTTACTCGCAGCGTTAGCCCACTTCGATGTAATCGCTTCGCGCCTCGTTACCGCTCCTTTCGATGTTTGATGGGCGCGGCGCCATGTGCTGAACGGACGATGCTCCAACAACCCTTGGCGTTTGTTTCGGGGTCTGTCCACAATGGGTGCGCCGCTCTGTAGTGTGAACGGGCCTGGCTTGGCCGTCAGCTCGTTTCCTGCTGCACCAGCAGTGCGTCGTCGATCTGATTGGCGCGCCGGCAGGCGGGACGAGCCTGATGCCTTTCGGCAAATCGCACGAAGGCGGAGCGGGGTTCCAGCAGCTTGAATTGCAGATACCAGCCGACGTAGGCCGCCACCAGCAAATCGGCGGCGGTGAAGCTGTCGCCGGCCAGATGTTCACGGCCCTGCAGCGCGGCTTCCAGTGTGGTCAGTAGATCGGCTTCATTGCCAAATCCGGCCATACGCGATTCGGGCAGTGGCGCCTTGCTTGCCTTGGCCACCATCAGTTGTTCCAGGGGCGCCATGAAGCTGATCCAGCGGTAGTAGCTGCCGCGCTCCGGACCGCCTATGGGCGGTGCCAGCTTTTTCTCGGGTACGAGATCGGCCAGATACAGGCAGATAGCGGCGTTTTCGGTGATGACGGTATCGTCATGTTTGAGTGCAGGCACCTTGCCCATCGGGTTGATCGCCAGGAATCGGGGCGCTTTCATGCTGGAGCCGTATTCCAGCAGCACGGTTTCGTAGGACAGACCGGTTTCTTCCAGCATCCAGCGTGCCACACGGCCGCGCGACTCCGGGTGGGTGTAAAAGGTCAGTGACATGCCGTACCTCCTTGGACAGTGGATGTGGATATGATATACGCCGCTGCTGTCAGTTTCTGTCAGCAGCGGCGTTCCAGGCCCGTGGCGGATGACCGGGTTCAGCGTTCCAGGTGCAGGAACTGCATGTGCCGTTCGTACTGGTTCAGGATGTCGCTGATGATCTGACCACGCGAGTAACCGACCAGGTCGTAGTCCTGGCTGCCTTCGCGCAGATAGACTTCGGCGCGCCAGTAGCGTTCGTGATGCGCATCCGAATCCAAATTGGCGGCTTCGGCCAGTGCAAAGACAGGCATCAGCGCCGAGACCAGGTGCACCTGATAGATGAAGTCCACCTCTTCGCCGTGCAGCACCTCGAAGGTGAGGACGTGGTTGTCGGTGTCGTGCACGATGGAGGTGTCGACGCCGCGTGCGTTCAGTTCCTGACTCACGTCGTCCATGGCCGGGCGCAGGGTGCTGATCATGAAGTGCAGCACGGCATCGCGGGTCGGGAAGTTGAGGATGCGGTGCAGGCGCTCGCGCCAGCTGTGGCCGGGTTGCAGTGCCGGAGCCATGTCGAAGGTACTGGCTTTGCGTCGGTTGCCTTCCTGGCGCAGGCTGTAACCCATGGCCACCATGTAGATGACCAGCACCAGCGAGAAGGGCAGGCCGGCTGCCACGGCCACCGATTGCAGGGCACTGAAACCGCCGGAGAGCAGCAGCCCCAGCGTGATGAGGCCGGTGGCGGCGGCCCAGAACAGGCGCAGCCAGATCGGGGCGTCGGCACCGGAGGTGAGCCCCTGTGAAGACAGGTTGGCCAGCACCAGCGCGCCGGAGTCGGCCGATGTGACGAAGAAGATCAGACCGATGACGACGGCTACGGTCGACCAGATACCTGGATAGGCGTAGTGCTCGAAGACGGCGAACAGGCCCATGGCGGGTTCGTTCAGCGCCACTTGTATCAGGCTCGGGTCGGTGGCGGATAGCGAAATGGCGGTGTTGCCGAAGATGGAGAACCAGGCAAAGATGAAGCCGAGTGGGATGAACATCACGCCGAAGACGAACTCGCGCAGGGTGCGGCCGCGCGAGATGCGGGCGATGAACAGGCCCACGAAGGGGCCCCAGGCGACCCACCAGGCCCAGAAGAAGATGGTCCAGGAGGACTTCCAGCTGGCACCCTTGTCGCCTTCATAGGCATAGACATCGAAGGTTTTGCCGGCCAGGGTCTGAAAGTAGTCGCCGATGTTCTGCACCATTGCGTTCAGCAGAAACTGGGTGGGTCCGGCAAACAGCAGGGCCAGCACCAGCAGGGTGGCGGTCAACATGTTGAATTCGGACAGCCGGCGCACCCCCTTTTCGACGCCGGATATGGCAGAGGCGGCTGCAGCGAGGGTGATCACCACGATGATGACGGCCTGGGTCAGTTTGTTGGAGGGGATGCCGAAGACGTGACTGAGGCCGGCGTTGGCCTGCAGGACACCGATGCCGAGGCTGGTGGCCAGGCCCAGCAGGGTGCAGACGACACCGAAGACATCGACACTGTGCCCCAGCCAGCCGTCGGCCCGTTTCCGACCGAAGACCGGTATCAGGGATGAGCGCAGGGCCAGCGGCAGGCTGTGCCGGTAGGAGAAGTAGGCCAGCGCCATACCGATCAGTGCGTAGATGCCCCAGCCGTGCAGGCCCCAGTGCAGAAAGGTCTGCGCAAAGGCGGCGCGGGCAGCCTGCGGTGTGGCGCCTTCTCCGACCGGTGGTGCCAGGTAGTGGGACAGTGGCTCGGAGACACCGAAGAACAGCAGGTCGATACCGATTCCCGCCGAGAACAGCATGGCGGCCCAGGCCAGGAAGGGGAAGTCGGGTTTTTCATGGTCCTGGCCGAGCTTGATATCGCCGTATTTGGACAGACCGACGTAGATCGAAAAGATGCCGTAGGCGGCCACGATCAGCATGTAGTACCAGCCGAAGTGATCCGAGACCCAGGCCAGTGCGTTGCCGAGTACCATTTCGCTGGCGCTGGGGAACAACAGGGTAAAGACGATCAGGACGATCGTCACCACGGCAGAAACGCTGAACACGATGCGGTTGATCGTGACCGGCGGATGGGCAATGTCGCTGCTGGGCGGCGAACTGGTCATGTTTATCTCCTTGCTTATCGGGGTCCACGACTGCCTTTGCGGAGGCTGCCGGTCCCTCGTTTGTTCTATGTCCGGTACCGGGTTCGGGGTGAGCCGGGTGGCCGGTGGCCAGGACGGCCGGACGGCGGACGCTGCCCCTAGACCCCGGGGCTCGATCCCGACGTCCGAAGCAACCGGGCCTGTCTGTCGGAGTCAGCGCCGGGCGGGCTCGGTCCGTACCGGGGCACCATTGGCGACGTAGTAGGGCACGTCGACGGCGGGTAGGGCAGGACGCCCACGGATCTGGTCGGCGATCTTTTCGGCCAGCATGATGGTGGTGGCATTGAGATTGCCGGTGATGATGTCCGGCATGATCGAGGCATCGACGACGCGCAGCCCGCTCAGGCCATGGACCCGGCCCTGGCCGTCGACCACCGACCGTTCGCCCACGCCCATCGCACAGGTGCAGGAGGGGTGGTAGGCGGTTTCGGCGTGCTGGCGTACGTAGGCATCCAGTTCGGCATCACTCTGCAGATCGTCCGTCGGCGTGATGACCTGGCCGCGGAAGGGATCCAGCGCCGGCTGGCGCATGATCTCGCGGGTGATGCGGATGGCGGCGCGGAACTCTTCCCAGTCCTGCGGGTCGCTCATGTAGTTGAACAGGATGCTGGGGGCGTCGTGTGGGTCGTTGCTGCGCAGTTTGACGCGGCCGCGACTCGGCGAGCGCATCGAGCCGACGTGGGCTTGGAAGCTGTGGGCTTTGGCGGCATTGCGGCCATCGTAGCGTACGGCGATCGGCAGGAAATGGTACTGGATGTTGGGCCAGAGGAATTTTTCGTGGCTACGGATGAATCCGCCAGCCTCGAAGTGATTGCTCGCTCCCAGGCCCGTGCCCTTGAAGAGCCATTCGGCACCGATCGCAGGCTTGTTCCACCAATGGGTGGCCGGCGAGATGGAGACCGGTTGGGTGCAGTTGTACTGCATGTACAGCTCGAGGTGATCCTGCAGGTTGTTGCCGACACCGGGCAGATCGAGCAAGACCGGGATGCCGGCCTCTTTCAGCCAGGCACCGGGGCCGATGCCCGATCGCTGCAGGATGGTCGGTGAGCCGATGGCGCCGGCGCAGACGATGATTTCGCGCGCCGCGTGGGACAGGTGGTTGTTGCCCTGCCATTCGTAGCGCACGCTGGTGGCGCGGGTCCCTTCGAACAGGACCGTTTCGACCAGACAGTGGGGTCGGATGGTCAGGGTTTCACGCGGTCTGGCCATGTCGAGGTAGCCACGGGCCGTGGAGCTGCGCCGGCCGTTGGCCGTGACGAAGCGGTCCATCGGGCCGAAGCCTTCCTGCTGGCACCCGTTCAGATCGTCGGTGCGAGGATAGCCCGCCTGAACGCCGGCTTCGATCATGGCCTCGAACAGTGGATTGGTGCCGGCCTTGGCCGTGGTGACATGGATCGGGCCGTTGCCGCCATGATAGTCGTTCGGACCGATGTCGCGGGTTTCGGCTTTCTTGAAGTAGGGCAGGCAGTCCAGATAGGTCCAGTCCTCCAGACCGGTTTTCAGGGCCCATCGATCGAAGTCCATCGCGTTGCCACGGATGTAGCACATGCCGTTGATCAGTGAGGAGCCGCCCAGTCCCTTGCCGCGGCCGCAGTCCATCCTGCGGTTGTCCATATGCGGTTCGGGATCGGTCTCGAAGGCCCAGTTGTAAGTGGTGCCTTGCAGCGGCATGGCCAGTGCAGCCGGCATCTGGGTACGAAAGTCCAGGCGATGGTCGGGTGGGCCGGCTTCGAGCAACAGGACCGAGACGTTGGGGTCCTCGGTCAGGCGGGCTGCCAGTACATTGCCGGCCGAGCCGGCGCCGATGATGATGTAGTCATAGGTGTGAGACGCGGTCATAGGCGTGATCCTCCGTTCAGAACACCGAGACGAAATCGCCCAGTTCGACCTGGACGGACTTGGTCTGGGTGTAGTGCAGCAGGGTCTGCAGGCCGTTTTCGCGGCCGATGCCGGATTGTTTGTAACCACCGACCGGCATCTGGGCCGGTGATTCTCCCCAAGTGTTGAGCCAGCAGATGCCGGCCTGAATCTGACCGATGACCCGGTGGGCCCGTTTCAGATCCGGGCAGACGACGCCGGCGGCCAGACCATGGACGGTGTCGTTTGCACGTCGGATCACCTCGTCCTCGGTTTCATAGCCGAGAATGCTCATGACCGGGCCGAAGATTTCTTCACGGACGATCGTCATGTCGTCGCGGCAATCGGTGAATACCGTGGGCGCCACATAGGCTCCCGCGGCGAGCGGGCCGTCTTCGAGACGAGCGCCGCCACAGAGCAGACGGGCCCCTTCGGCCTTGCCGCTTTCAATGTAAGTGATTACTTTCTGCATGTGCTGGAAGCTGACCAGCGGGCCGAAATTGGTATCTTCATCCATCGGGTCACCGATGCGGATGCGGTCTACCCGTTTGAAGACAGCCTCTTCAAAGCGGGTTTTGAGCGAAGTGGGTACAAACACCCGTGTGCCGTTGGTGCAGACTTGGCCGCTGCTGTAGAAGTTCGCCATCATGGCGATGTCGGCCGCCAGATCGATATCGGCGTCGTCCAGGATGATCAGTGGCGACTTGCCGCCCAGTTCCATCGTGACATCCTTGAGGGTACTGGCGGCAGCCGAGGCCATCACTTTCTTGCCGGTGCTCACGCTGCCAGTGAAGGATACCTTGGCGATGTCGGGGTGTCGGCTCAGGGTTTCGCCCACCCGCCGGTCACCCTGTACGACGTTGAAGACACCCGCAGGCATGCCGGCTTCGATGAAGATTTCGGCCAGTATCGGCGCGCTGAGGGGGGTGACCTCGCTGGGCTTGAAAACCATGGCGTTGCCGGCGGCCAGTGCCGGTGCGGCCTTCCACATGGCGATCTGGATTGGATAGTTCCAGGCACCGATGCCGGCGATGACGCCGAGCGGTTCTTGCCGGGTGTAGACGAAGCTGGTGGGACGCAGCGGAATCTGCCGGCCTTCGATGGCCACGGCCAGGCCCGCGTAGTATTCGATGACATCGGCGCCGGTCACGATATCGACGTAACGGGTTTCGCTGAGCGGTTTGCCGGTGTTCCGGCTTTCGAGCTCGGCCAGTTCATCATTGCGTTCGCGCAGGATGGCCACGGCCCGGTTCAGGATACGGGCGCGTTCGACCGCGGTGAGGGAGGCCCAGATCGGCTGGGCACGGCGGGCGCTCCGGACGGCTGCTTCGATGTCGTCGGGTCCGGCCGCCTGGACGCTGCTCAGTGTCTGGCCAGTGGCCGGGTTGATGCTGTCGAATCGTTCGGCATCGGCGCGGGATGGTAGATATTGCCCGTTGATGTAGGAAGAAAGCAAGCCCAATGGCACCTCCTGGACGGTTGGATGCAAGCGAGGAAGTCTGTGCGAGCGCTTGGAGCGCTGGTCAGGTCGGCAGGCAGAAAATGCTTGCTGCGGGTATGGTCTGCTGTCGGGGGTGGCGCCGATCTGTACGTCGTTTTGCGCCCGGGGTGAAGGCGTCGACAGTCAGTCAAGAGGTTCGTATCTTACTGGCAACAGCGCAAACGCGCAGCCATAGCCGTCCGGGCGGCTGGGCTGTAGGAGGGGTACCAGGGCCTCGATACCCAAGTTTGGTGGTTCCCGTGCAGGATCCCCGGGCATTGTTTGCATCGGATGTGGAGATGCTTGGCGCACTGGTTTACCGGGTGTTTTTTCGGCACGGAGGGTCTGGCGCACCTGTGATTCGACTGCGTCGACGGTGCCATGGCAAGGTCCCCGGCGCTGCGCCGGGTCCTGCATCAGCGGAATGACGTGTGATGTACAGTGGACGCAGCGGCAGATGTCGCTGTTCAGAGCGCTTCTTCGGCTTGTTCCAGAGCCTGCTGAACACGTACGGCGTCGTCGCGGATCTGGGTGGCGATGGCGAAGGTGGCGTCCAGGCGGCGCAGCATCCAGGGGCTGATGTCGTGCTCGAAGGGATCGGGCAGGATGACCCGGCCGTCCATGGCGGCGGATGGGGCGCCTTCGGTTCCCAGCGGACTGGTGATCGGCATGGTGCCGATCTGGTGCATGATGCGTTCCGAGACCCGTTGCAGCGCCTCGCTGACTTCGGCGGGGTTCAGGCGGTCGCGCCGCAGCACCAGCATCGATTTGATCGAGCTGAGCTGGGCCAGGAACTGATAGCAGTGCAGTTGCAGGTATTGCAGGGCCTCGAGCGGTGGGCGCACGGCACGGGGTTCGGACAGCGAGCGCTGGGTGGCCTGTACCAGGGCCGAAAGGCTGTCGAAGGCTTCGCGCCGGGCCAGCCGCCATTCCAATTCCGGCGTATTTTCGACCGAGTTCAGCTGTTCGGGGTCCAGTGCCAGCCGGGCATGGCGGGCCTGTGCTTCGAGTGTGCGTTTGACCAGGGAGGGAATTTGGCTTCGTTCCCAGGAAGGCAGCACATAGCAGAAGGCCCAGGCCACCAGCGCGCCGATCAGCGTATCGGCGAAACGCTCCATCAGGGTGAAGGTGGTGTGCTGATCGCCGATACTGAGCAGGTGGGTCTGTACCAGACCCATGACGGTGCCGGCCACCGAGGCCAACAGGTAGCGACGTTGCGAGAAGCTGTGAGCGATGCCTTGTGACAGGGTCATCACGGCGATCAGTACCAGCACGTTCGGATATGCCGACAGCAGCCCCATCGCGATCATGCAGCCCAGTAGCGTGCCGGCGACACGCTGGTCGCGCCGTTCGATGGTCTGCGACAAGCTGCCGCGCAGGATGACGGCGATGCTCAGCAGAATCCAGTGGGCATGGGCGCCCCAGGGCATGGCGACCGATACGGCGTAGCCAGTGCCCAGCGCCAGGGCGGCGCGGATGGCATGGCGCAGCTGTGGGGTCTTCCAGCCCCACAGCGACAGAAAGGGCCTCCACGACCAGGCCGTCGGGCTGACGAACATCTGCCAGTTGGCCCGGACCACTGCCAGGTCGGGCGTCAGTTCGCCACGGGCGGTACGGGAGAGTTTCAGGATTTCGTCGTTGATGTGGCCGATCCGGTGGGCTATGCCACGGATCAGCATCGAGGGTGAAGGGCCGAGTGCACGCAGTGGGTCGTCCTCGATGTCGGGCAGTGAGCGGACGGCGGCGATACGGATGCGCCGGTCGAGCGCTGGCTTGGGCCGGATGCCCAGCAGCAGTGCATCCGCCAGCGTGTCGATTTCGTCTGCCATCTCGGTGAGCAGCGTCCGAATCCGGTTCAGGGCGTGGCGGTGCCGGGGGTGCGTGCGCAGATTGTCGAGATCCAGTTCGCTGGCCAGCAGGTTGTCGCGGATATCGAAGACGAGCACCAGCATGCCGGCGATGCGCTGGCGATGGGGCGTGCGGGGCGATTCGAGCACGATATCGCGGGCAGCTTGCATCTGTTCGGCCAATGCCGCATGGGCTCGCAGCAATTTCTCCTGCAATTCCGCCGTTTCCTCTTCGGTCTGTCGATGCTGAAACTGCCCGGCATCGATACGGATCAGCTCGGCCAGCGACAGCAGCACATCGGCCATGGCCTGGGCGCGATAACGGGCATTGAGGATCAGATTGGTCAGCGTGGCCCACAGCACATAGAGCCCGGCACCCAGCCCGAAATAGAGGGAGCTCTGCAGCAGATTGCTCGCCGCATGCTCTTGACGGCTGGCCGCCATCGAGAAGATGACGGTGAACATCATGCCCATGGCCACCGGCACGCCCCGCTTGCCCCAGGCCATGCTCAGAAAGGCGAGAAAGGAGAACAGCACCAGCGCAATCCCCATGTGGATGGGGTTGGGACTGATCATCTGGACGAGCAGAAAAAGCGGCAGCCCGATGACCAGGGCAGGCAGCAGTTGACGCAGCTTGCCTCGTCGGGGCGCCGGGGCGTCGGGCGGCGTGGCAGCCACCACGCCGATCAGGGCGATCGAGGCAGCGTAGGGGCCTATCAGATTCCTGATGCTGAGTGAAATCAGCAGCAACCCCAGACAGGCCGTGAGACCGTTGAGCACGTAGTGACTCAGAACGATCCGGAGCAGGGGGCGGATTCTGGAGATCGAAGTGGACTGGGCCATCAGTCGAGCAGTTCCAGTGCTTCCGACAATGCCCCGCTGCTCCGGGGGCGAATGACGCGGGCCACTTCACGGCCATTCCTGAGCAGAATCAGCGTCGGCCAGCATTTGACGGCGAATGATCGCCCGAGCGGGCGGCCGCGGCCGTCTTCGATCCGGATGTGGTGAAGATCGGTCCTGTCGCCGAGAGCCCGGCGAATGTGGGGTTCGGCCGCGACGCAATGGGGGCACCCGTTGGCGCCGAACTGCAGCAACCAGTTTCCCTGACCGGCATCGACTTCGGCGCGGGTCAGGGTTTCGGGCAAATAGGGAGCGGCATGATCAGGCATGCCGCTATTGTGGCAGCATGCGGGCCGATTGCTTGCGACAGGAAAGAAACATGGTCGAAAAGCTGCGAATCATCCAACAACCACCGATGGCCGGTAGCCGGCAGTCGCTTGCGCTGTTCTGTGATACGGCCAGCCTTGGTGGAGGTCGAACGATGGTCGGCGTCAGACCTGCTTCATTTCCGCATCGACTTCGTCGAAAACTCGGCGGATCGTGGTGGAAGGGGGAGGTGTCATCAGGCTGACGATCACGATGGCGATGGTGCTGAAGATGAAGCCAGGGATGATCTCGTAGACATCCTTCATCCGCGCCAGTTCGCCGGCCCAGTCTGCGTTCTTCCAGAGAATGACGGTGGCGGCGCCGGCCACCATACCGGCCATGGCGCCAAAACGGTTCATCCGCGGCCAAAGCAGCGACAGGATGACGGCGGGTCCGAAGGCGGCGCCGAAGCCAGCCCAGGCATAGCTGACCAGTTTGAGCACTTGGCTGTTGGGATCTCCCGCCAGCCAGATTGCAACGACGGCCACCGCCAGCACCATGATGCGACCGAACCAGACCAGTTCGGCCTGTGAGGCGTTTTTGCGCAGGAAGGTCTTGTAGAGGTCCTGCGTGAGTGCGCTGGAGCAGACCAGCAACTGGCAGGACAGGGTGCTCATCACGGCTGCCAGGATGGCGGCCAGCAGCATACCGGCGATCCACGGGTCGAACAGTACCCGGGCGGTCTGGATGAAGACGGTTTCGGCGTTGTTGGCGAGGCCGCCGGCCTGTTCGGGGTTATTGCCGAAATAGGCGATGCCGAAGAAACCGACGGCAATCGAACCGACCAGACACAGCACCATCCAGCTCATGCTGATGCGGCGTGCATTGGGAATGGTGTGTACCGACTCTGCCGCCATGAATCGCACCAGGATGTGCGGTTGACCGAAATAGCCCAGGCCCCAGGCCGCCAACGACAGAATGGCCAGTGTATCGAGGCTGCCGATCAGGTCGAGGGCACCGGGTTTGATGTCACCAATGGACGTGAGACTGGCTGACAGGCCGCCGTCGGCGTGGATGATCATCAGAGGGCTGATGATGAGGGCGGTGATCATCAGGGACGCCTGAATGGTGTCGGTCCAGCTGACGGCGAGAAAGCCGCCGATGAATACGTAGGCGATGGTGCAGAGGGCGCCGACCCACAGCGCCACATCGTAGGGCATGCCGAACATGCTTTCGAACAGGCGGGCGCCGGCCACGACGCCCGAGGCGCAGTAGAGGGTGAAGAAGATCAGAATGACGATGGCCGAGAAAATCCGCAGCAGATTCGAGGTGTCCTCGAACCGGTTGGTGAAATAGTCGGGCATGGTCAGGGCGTTGCCGACTTTTTCGGTGTAGAGCCGCAGCCGGCCGGCCACGAAATACCAGTTCAGCCAGGCGCCCATGCACAGACCGATGGCGATCCAAGATTCGGATAGCCCGCTGAGATAGATTGCACCGGGCAGGCCGAGCAGCAGCCATCCACTCATGTCGGATGCGCCCGCCGACAATGCGGTGACGAAGCTGCCCAGGCTGCGGCCGCCCAGGATATAGTCTGACAGATTGCTGGTGGCGCGGTAGCCGAGCCAGCCAATCAGCAGCATACCGATCAGATAGATGGCGAAGGTGATGGTGGTTGCTGTATCAGCAGTCACGATGTCTCCTTGATAAACCGAATTTGAAACAGCGACGACGGATGCGTTGCCGTGTGTGCGCAACGTGCCTGGAGCTGCGCGGGCTCATCGTGGGGCGGTGACGACCATCAACGGTTTCAGACTCCGACGGACTGCCTTGAGCAGCTGCGATCGGCTTTTTCACCGGTACTTCGGTTGAAAGCCATTCGGCCGCTATTGTTGCATCAGCATCGCGGGATGACAAAATGCACAGGCAGGAAGGCAGGAAGGCAGGCTTCGGAGGGGCGTCTGTCGTGCGTCCGGGATGCAGCCTGCCGCACCTGGCGGGGAAGGGGGTGATGGAGCAGATGGGGCGGCCGGGGTGTGGACCCTGCGGCCGCCTGCCGTTCGGTCAGCGCGGAGCGTAGCTCACGCCCACCATGAAGGTGCGCGGTTGCTGGTTGTAGTGGCGATGGGTGTGGTAGCTGTGATTGCCGAGGTTGTAGACGTCGGCGAAGACTGTCAGGTCCGACGAGGCGCGCCAAGCGCTGCGTAGGTTGACGAGCAGATAGCCGCCGACCCGCTGCTGGTTGGCTTCATCCGAGAAGTGGCGGTTGGTCAGCACCACGTCGGCACCGACGCTGTAGGTGCCCAAACCATAGCCGATGTGGCCGGTGAGCCGGCGCTTGGCCACGTTGGGCAGTTCGCGGCCGGTGGTCAGATTCTCTGGTTTGATCAAGTCGAGGTTGGCTTTCCAGTTCAGACCCTCGAAGTCTTCACCGGGATGGGTGTCATGGCCGACCGACAGCGCCAGACCACGGATGCGGGCCCGGCCGATGTTGACGGTCGAGCAGTCGGCATCGCTGCCGCAGGCACCGACTTCGGTCAGACGATCACGTAGTTTGCTCTGGTAGAGCACGGCCCGGCCGAACAGACCCGGTGTAGGCTGCCATTGGGCTCCGGCTTCGATGGTGTGGTTGCGTTCGAGCTTGAGGCGGTTGGCGCTGGGCGAGGCATAGTAATCGCCCAGGTCCGGTGCGCGGTAGCCGGTGCTCATGCCGGCGATCAGGCGCAGGCCCGGATCGAGCTGAAAACCGTAGCCGATGGCGTAGCTGGTTTTGGTGGAATAGCGGTTGCTGTCCTCCACCCGTAGGGCCAGATTCAGCAGGTGCTGGTTCAGGCGGGCATCGGCCACCCCACTGAGCGCGTTGGTCGAACGGCTGGGGGCGCGGAAGTAACGTCTGTCATAGCGTTCTTCGAGGCGGTCGAGTGCCAGGCGGGTGCGTAGATTCGGCGCCAGTTCGTGGTTGAGGCCGATGCCGTACTCGCGCAACCGCGTTTTGGTGAAGTTGCTGTCGTTGGCCCAGTCGAACGTGCGGTTGACATTGCTCTGGCTGATCCTGGCATCCAGCTGGGAGGAGGGAGACAGCTCGTGGGCAGCTTTCAGGCCGGTCAGTTCCAGCCGCTTCTTGGCGCCCCGTGCATCGCCCGAGCCGTCGAAGTCGGTGTTGACGGTGTTGCGCATCGCCAGGAAGGTCAGGCGCGTGTCGGTGGACAGGTGGGCATCGAGACGACCCGAAACGTTTTCACGCTTCCAGGTGTCCTGGTCGTTCTGGTGCCCGGCATAGTCCGAGGTGGTGACATCGAAGCCGTCACCGACTTCGCGGCCGAATTCGACCCGACCGGTGATCATGTCGTTGCCGCCGGAGGCGCGGCCTCGCATCTGCATGTAGCCGCGGCCGCCGATGCCAGCTTCACCACTGTAGCGGACCTTGGTGTCGGCCGCATCGGACAGCAGCTGGATGACGCCACCACCGGCGTTGGAGCCATGAACGGCCGATGCCGGGCCACGCAGTACTTCGGTGCGGCTGCCATAGTTCAACGGCAGCAGCGAGAAATCGGTGCCGCTGGCCGAAGTGACGCGGAATCCGTCGATCAACACCAGTGTGTCGGCTTGGCTCTGGCCCCGGATGGCGATGCCGCTGTCGGAGCCGGGCGTACCCCTCGAAAAGGTCTGCACGCCACCGATCGTCTGGTAGGACTCGGTTTGGTAGAGATTCTGTGTACCCCGGCGGGTGGGTATCACGATCACATCGCTGACCAGTTGATCGACGGGTGTGGGCATGTCGTTGGCCGTGACCACGATCGGCACATACCTGCCGGGGTGGGCTTCGACATGCGGGGTGTGCCGTTCGGCCGGGGGGCGCTGACGGTTGGGACGGGACTGCTCCTGGGCGAGGGCCACGCTGGTCGTGCCCAGCGCAAAGGCGGCCAGGATGCTGGCTGCGCAGACGGTACGCGAGAACATGGCGGACT
Organism: Lautropia sp.; assembly: GCA_030530775.1. Lineage (GTDB taxonomy): Bacteria > Pseudomonadota > Gammaproteobacteria > Burkholderiales > Burkholderiaceae_E > Lautropia. The sequence continues at coordinate 120,289 of JAUMUG010000001.1, forward strand.
CCGATCGATTATCGTGTGGATGCGACGGTCTGATTTTTAGTATAGCTGCCGTTCGTCGGCCGATGAACGGCGGGCGACCGTCGGGCTCGGGCGCCGGCGGCCGGGTCTCGGCCTTCGGTGCCCGAGCCTGCATGGATGGGCGTCATGGGGGCCGAGGGTCATGGCTGCGTGACTGCCGGCTGAACACGGGCCTTTCCGGGGTTTGGTCGCGCTTTCGGAGCAGGCTTCAGGCGGGTGGCAGCGGCGGTTGCAGTGCCTGGATGGCCTTGTTGACGGTCTTCCAGACGAACTCGTCGCTGGGCCAGGGCGAGTGTTGCAGAATCGATACGTTCGAGCCCAGAGCCCGGTAGCGACGGGCATCGGTGGGGCCCAGGACCGATATCAACCGGCTGCCGACCGCTGCCGCCATGTGGCCGGGACCGGTGTCGTTGCTCACGACCAGTGCAGCCCGGGCCAGTATGGCGGCATAGACATCGAGGCCGACGTTGGTCAGGCAGCGTGCATCCGGGTAGTTGAGCCGCGTGTGACTGGTTTCGTCGCCCGGGGCGGGCAGGATGAGTACCGGCATGTACTTGCTCAGGTGGCGGCACAGCGCCGGAAAACCCGGCCAGGCCTTGCCGACGCCGTTCAGTGTGCCGGTGGCGAAGGGAATCAGACAGGCATAGGGCCGGATGCTTTCGGGATGTGCCGGATTGGCGAGCCCCTGGTGTTCGAGCAGCACTTGGGCCTGCTGCCGCGCGTTTCGGTTCAGCGGCAGGCGGGGCACCGGACAGGGGGGCACATCGGCACCGGGCCGATCGTCGACCGGGGCCAGCGGCAAGCCGAGTTCCCAGAAGCGTTCGCTTTCATGCACGATGCCTTGGGGTTGGGCGTGGGCATGGCGCAGTAGCCAGCCGCGACCGTCCTGACGGTATCCGATGGCCTTGAGACCGGCCCAACGTGCTTCGAGTGCGCTCGAAAACGAGTTGGTCAGCAGCAGCATGTTCAGCCGCTGATTGAATTCCACATCTTCGGATCGGGCCTTGTGCCGCAACCGGCGCAGCAGCTGGATACGGTCGCGCCGGGAGTCGGGCAATCTGTGCACGGCCCAGGGCGTGCCATTGAGCAGGGTACTGGCCCAGCTTTTGCCGACCAGCAGCAGCTGGTAGTTTCGCTGGTGCAGATGCCACAGGGTCGGCAGACTCATGATGACATCGCCGACCCAGTTCGGCAGACGAACGATGATAGGCCGCATTTGCAATAATCCTGTGGAAGGTGCCGCGTGATGGATCGGCGGCAGCCATCGGGGCTTCTCGACATTATGGAGTGATATTCGCATGCAGGGTGGACAACAACAAGCGGCCCGTCAGGCGCTGGATGGCGCCGCGGTGATCGCTTTTCATCAGCAGTGTCTGGCTTCGGCCGGCTGGCCGAAATCCGGCTGTGACGCTGCAGGCCGTGATCTGACGCAGGCGCCACCGGCAGGTGCCGACAATGAGGCGCTGTTGTGGCACTGGGTGGGCAACAACCATCGCTATAACAGTCTGCTGTGGGACGAGGAGGATTTGGCCCGACGCACGCAGGTGTCGGCCGAGGAGATCGCCGGCAACAAGCGTGCCATCGATGGCTACAACCAGGCACGAAATGATGCGACCGAGCGGGTCGATGAACTGCTGCTGCTGGCGCTGGGACTGGTGGATCCGGCCTCGGTCGGCGGCGATGCGCCGGTGAGTCTGGCCGGGGTCGACGCGCGGATGAACAGTGAGACCGCAGGCAGCATCATCGACCGGATGTCGATCATGGCGCTGAAGGTCCGGGCGATGCAACTGCAGACCGAACGGACCGATGTGGATGAGGAGCACCGCGCATCTTCGCGTGCGCGTCTGGCCCGGCTGGAAACCCAGCGCAACGATCTGGCGGCCTGCCTGGACCGGCTGATGGCCGATTGCCGTGCCGGCACGGCGTACTTCAAGGTCTATCGCCAGTTCAAGATGTACAACGACCCGGCCTTCAATCCGGCACTGGTGGCCGAGCGCGGGGCTTGAGCCGCGGGCTGGGCGCTGCGCACGATGATGTGAACGAACCGGAGACGCTGGTTCGACACGCGACTGCTCAGGTCGACGGCGGGTCGATATCCAGGATCGTCACACCATCGTGCACGATGCGGGCGTGGGGTTTCGGGTCCAGCAGCAGGCTGACGACCAGCGAGCGACCGTCCCCGTCATGGACACGGTAGCCGATGCCGCGATCGTGCCGCCACTGCACCCGAGTGTTGGCACGGGCCAGCCACGGGTGTGCGTGGCGCAGCTGGATCAGGCGTTGCAGCAGCATGTACATCCATCGTCCCCGCTTGGGCAGCGCATCCGGGCTGGCCGGATAGGGCGGCCGGAGTTCGTCATCCAGCGCGTCACCCGACAGTTTGGTGCCGTCGAGCGTCTGCTCGTCGCCATAATAGATGCTGGGTGATCCGCCGACCGTCATTTGAAGAGCGAAGGCCAGCGCGGCTTTTGCCGCACCGATCTGTGAAGCCAGCCGGACGACATCATGGTTGCCGAGGAAGGTCAGCGGGGTGAACTCTCGCAGCATTCGATTGTGGCGATCCAGACAGCGTTCCAGATCACCGAAGTCGGCATGTTGCAGGCTGTGGCGGGCACTGTGCCACAGATGGTACTGGGTGGCGGAATCGATGCTGCTGTTCCGGACCTGTTCGATGAAATCGCCCAGGATGATTTCACCGACGAACCAGCATCGTGGGTGGCGCTGGCGCACGGTCAGCAGCAGCCGGCGCCAGAATGCCGGTGGTACGGCGTGGGCGGCATCCAGCCGCCAGGCCCGGGCGCCACGGTCCAGCCAGTGATGCATCACCCGGGTAACCAGCTGCAGCACTTCTTCGGCGGCGTGGTTCAACGTGGGCAGCTGATGATGCCCTTCGAAGCAGATGTACGACGGTGTTCCGGCGCGGGGAGTGATTCCGCCCCGATGCCTGGGCCCGGATGAGTCTTCTGCCAACTCTCGCATGGCCCGCTGCGCTGCTTCGTTCCCGGTCGGGCGGTTCGAGGCGCTGGCCTGGAGATGGTCGCCGCCCGGCAGGGGGCCGTGCGTGTTTTCGTCCGCGCCTCCTTGGTGGCTTGCATCGCCGGCTGTACGATCTGCCTGTGAATGGCCGCCTGCTGTGCCGAGACCGTGCCTGATCTGGAAATAGCGGGACGCAACCGGATCACCGGCCAGTGCCGATCTGAACAAGGGGTGCCGATGGCTGACGTGATTGAACACGCCGTCGAGCATGACGGCGATACCGCGTTCATCGCAGGCGTGCATCAGGCGGTCGAAATCGCTCTGGCTGCCCAGACGCGGGTCGACACGGAAGAAGTTGGTGGTGTCGTAGCCGTGTGAATCGGATTCGAACACTGGTCCGAGGGCCAGCCCGTTGGCACCGAGTTCCTGCAGATAGTCGAGCCAGGGCAACAGCCGATTCAGGCGCGGCACCATGGCCCGCTCGTGTTCATGAGCGGGCCTCACCGGTGCACCGGTGAAGCCCAGTGGATAGAGGTGCCACCAGATGGTCTGTTCTGCCCAGTGCGGCATGAGGTCTCCTGTGGCTTTTCCTTATTCTGTCATGCTCCGGTCGGCCGGGTGGACAATAAGGTTTTTGCTGCTCGTGCGTCCTTTGCTGCCGCTGCAGGAGCGCGGCAGCAATCGGAGGAGCATGGCCTGCGCGGGGTCAGCCTTCGCCGGGTGAGGTGAAGTCGAGCAGTTTGTGTTCGCCATCTTCGATGATGGCACGCGGCTCGGGGTCGAGCATCAGCGTCACTTTCAGTTTCTGGCCTTCGCGCCCGAGCACTTCATAGGTGTAGTGCCGGTTTTCCAGCACGATCGGCTGTGTGAAGGCCGTCGACAGCCAGGGATGCCGGTGGCGCAGCGCCGTCAGCTGCTTCAGCAGATGGAACATCCATGAATCGCGGGCCGGCAGTTGAGATGGGCAGGCCGGGTAGGCCGGGCGCAGATCGTCGTCGAGGTGTTCGCCTTCTTTTTTGTCGCCGTGATAGAGTAGTTCGTCGCCGTAGTAAAGCGATGGGATGCCACCGACCGTCATCAGGATGACGAAAGCGAGAGCCGCTTTGCGTTCACCGATCTTGGTCGCGACGCGGGTCACATCGTGATTGCCGATGAAGGTCTTGGGCGTGAAAGTCGCCAGCATCTCGTTGTGGCGTTTCAGGCACCAGTCCAGTTCGAAGAAGTTGGCGTCGAGCAGACTGCTCCAAGCCGCTTTCCAGAGTTCATACTGGGTAACGGAGTCGAGACCGGATTTGTGGACGTAACGTTGATAGTTTCCATGGATCACCTCGCCGACGAACCAGACGTCGGGGAAGCGTTCGCGTACGACCGGCAGCACGCGGCGCCAGAAACGGGTCGGGACGTGATAGGCGGCATCCAGTCGCCAGGCCGATGCACCGCGGCCCAGCCAGTGGCACATGACATCGATCACCATCTGGACGACTTCTTCGGCGCTGTGATTGAGCGCGGGTAGACGTTGATGGCCCTCGAAGTCTTCGTATTCGACCCGGCCATCGGGGTGGCGCGTGATGCGGAACAGCGATTCGCTGGGACCACCTTCCAGTGCCTGTTTGAACAGTGGGTGGGTGTGGCCGACGTGGTTGAACACACCATCGAGCATCAGCGCCAGGCCGCGTTCGCGGCAGGCTGCGACCAGTTTGTCGAAGGAGGCGTCATCGCCCATACGCGGGTCGATGCGAAAGAAATCGGTGGTGTCATAGCCGTGCGTGTCGGATTCGAAGATGGGGCACAGTGACAGGCCGGTGGCGCCCAGCTCTTTCAGGTAGTCGAGCCAGGGAATGATCTGTTCGAGACGAGGCGTCTGTACACGCTCGGCTTCGTTGGAGGGGCGGATGGCGGCACCTGTGAATCCCAGTGGGTAGATGTGCCACCAGATGGTGTCGTTGATCCAGGTGGGCATAAGCAATCCCTTGTCGTTCAGTGTTGCAAAGATGGGGAGGAGAAGATGTCGAGAGGTCGCGTCGTCCCGCTGTGTTTCCGTTTCTGCCGGGTGCTTCTAAAAGTCCCCTTGCCATCCTTCGCGGTTCGGGTCGCGGGCTTCGGCATGGCGAAAGCGCGTCGAGATGGACGGCAGTACGGTGGTGAGAACGGTGCTTCGATGAGCAGGCAGGGCGATGGTGTCCTGGGAAGCCACGGTTTTGCGGTCGGGTTCCAGTGAACCGCGGGGCATGGTGGGCCCGATGTCGAGGGAGGAATGTGCTCGTGTGATACGACCGCGAATTCTATAGCCAGTCCGTCGCCGTGGTGCTGACAGGTTGTGTCGATTGCAACGTCCATGCCGTGAATCGACGGCTTCGTGTTTGTGTTTTGTTTGATTTGCGATGATTGTTCCGCAGCGAAGTCATTTTGTTTTCGCAATGTATGTGCTGTATTTTCGGAGGCCGGGCGGGCCCTGGTTTCAACGCAACCAGGGCGACAGTGCCGTCAGCCAGGCGGTCTGCTTCTGTTGCAGGTTCAGGCTGGCGTGTGCCGGACTGGTGGAAGGCAGGACGGCGGTGGCATAGCCCAATGCGGCAAACATGGGTTGCCGACGTGCGGCCTGTTTGCCGTTGAAGGCGATCAGTTTCAGTCCGGGCAGCCGTGCCAGCAGCGGCTGGAATTCGTTGCCGATGGCGTCACGGATGTTGGCGTCCAGGCTGCCCCTGCGTCGACAATGTCCCACCGTGTCCCAGAGCGCGATCCGATGCTGCCGCAGTCGTTCGAGCCGTTCGGGATAGGGCAGATCGGGCAGAGGTTGTTCGAGCAATGCGCCCAGAATGGTCCAGAACTGGTTGCGCGGATGGGCGTAGTAGGCGCCGGCCGTCAATGAGGCGATACCCGGAAAGCTGCCCAGTAACAGGATGCGGGCGTCGGCCCGCCAGATGGGTGGCAATCCGTGCCGGGATGGCGGGGTATCGTGGCGGCTGTGCCCGGTGCCATGGGTGGTGTCGCTCATGGGAGGCGTCGGTCATGTTCACGTTGAAGGCAACGCTGCGTGTGGGGTGCGAATGGCGACGGTAGAATCGGCCGAGGTTCATGCCGAGGGGCGCCGCATGTGCATTCTATAGAGAGGGTGCCGTGAACTGGATCGACCTTGACTGTGCGGGAGGGGCCCCTGCGGCCAATCAATTGAGTCGAGTGCATGTTTGATAAGGTGATTTTCGCCGGTGGTGGGCACCGTTGCTGGTGGCAGGCCGGTTTTTGGGAGGTTCTGCGTGCCGAGATCGAGTTGCGTCCCCGGGTGATCGGTGCGGTGTCGGCTGGTGCGTTCATGGCTTGTCTGGTGTACGCCAACGACAGCCGTCGGGCGCTGGCCTGGTATGAGCGCGAACTGGTCGGTGTACGCACCAATCTGGCGTGGTTGAACCTGTTTCGGCGGGGAGAGCCGCTCTTTCGGCAGGGGGCCATCTATCGCAAGGCGATTCGTGCGCTGTTGGGTGGCGAGCACTTCCGGCAGTTGATGTGGCAGGCGCCGGAGATGCGCATTCAGTACGCGATTCCTCCCAGGGACATGAGCGAGCGTCAGGCTGCATGGCAGGCATGGCGTGCCTATCGACGTGACGCCGGTGCGGCGGCCGGCGGGCTGCATGCAGCCGCCGCCGGGGGGGCGTCGGGGTTCAGGGCCGGAGTCAAGCGTCTGCAGGATTGCCGGACCGAGCGTGAAATGTCCGATCTGCTCTGGGCTTCCAGTTGTACGCCACCGTTGATGTCGGTGTCCGAACTCGATGGCGAGGCCGCTTACGATGGTGGGCTCGTCGATCCCGTTCCGGTCCGCCTGGTGGACGATGTGCCGGGTCAGACACTGGTGCTGACGACCCGGCGCTATTCCAAGAAGACACCGGTCTTTGCCAGCGAGGGCAATGTTTACGTGCAGCCCTCGGTACCGGTGCCGGCGTCGAGCTGGGATTTCACTTCCCCGCGTCGCTTTCTCAAAACCTATGAACAGGGGCGTCGGGATGCCGAGTCGTTTCTGCGCCTGTTCGGGCTGGGGACCTTTCATCAGGTCTCACAGTTCGGCGGTGTGCTGCTGAGCGGTGGTCGTTGGCCGGGCGAGGAGCGACCGGGCGACGCTTTCGATACCGATCAGATGGTAGGAACCCAGACCGAAACCACGGGACTCGAGCGTGAGCCGTTGCCGGGGGGCGACTCTGCGGTGATGCCTGTGGACGACAACGGCGATGTGGCGCGTGCGTCCGATGCGAGCGGGGGGGTGCATCAGGAAGGGGAGGCTCCGGATGTGTCACCGACCGGGGAGGCGGGCACCGCGGCCGTGGAAGGTCGGCTGCCGGCTGGCCGTGCCGAGCATGCTCGCAAGCCGCTGGAGGGTACGGATCGGCAGCGGCGGGTGGATTCGGCCGGGGACCGGCGCGACGCGGCACCTGCCGGCCGGGTTGTCGCTTCTGCGGGGGGCGGCGCAGCAGGCACTGCGGCGGAAGCGCCTGTCGGCCCGCGGAAAAGCCCGGCCGGCGTGGACAATGCTGTGGCCGGCGCCGCTGCCGATCCGGCGGACGTCTCCGAAGACGATGATTTCCAGCATACGCTGGGCGAGTTGAGTGACAAGCTCTTCGAGCGGGGGCGCAGGCGCTGAAACCGGGCCGGGATGGTCTCGGGGCCCGATGTGGTTTCAATCGGCCCGGCGGGCCGCCAACCAGAGACTGCCCCCCAGCAGCATCAGCAGCCAGGCCACCAGGGTTGCGGTGATGGACACCCGGAAAATGGCTGGCGCAGCAACGATGAGACCGGCTGTCAGCAGATAGCGGGCGGTGGTGATGGTGCGTTGCGCGGGGGTGAGTTCAGCCATGAGCGTGTTCCGGGGTCCAGAGACAAACCCGGGACAAGGAGGGACGGATACCCGTGGGTGCGGGTGAATGATCAACCGAGTGGAAGATGCGCCGCTTTTTTGACACTGTCGCCAGGGTGGCACGGAAAAACGTGCAAAAGAAGTGGCGCGCCCGGCACGAATCGAACGTGCGACCCTTGGCTTCGGAGGCCAATACTCTATCCCCTGAGCTACGGGCGCGCTGAACCCCAGGATACTACAGAGTTTCGAAGCAATGGTCCAGTGGTACGGGCGAAAAGTTGCCCACATCGTGTGTTGGCACGTGCTTTGGCTCGGCAGGCGCGTCTTGGGTGGGCAGACTCCGCCTGGATGCCGAGCGGATCGGGGAGACACCGACCGTCTGCATCGCGTGTATGGTTCATGAGCGGTTGGACGCTGTGCCCACGTATCGCCGCGACCACGTATCGTCGAAGAAGGGGATGCGTGACGGCTCAGTCTGAAAAACCCGCCAGATTCATCCCGGTGGTGATGCATGGAAAGGACGCGGGAAGAGGCGGATCGGTGTGACCATCGGTTGTGGAAGGTTGATGTCCAGCGTACCGATTGGCTGAGCGAACAGATAGAATCACCACGTCAGGTGCATGGGAATCCATCCCGCACGCTTGAATCTTCTAATGGCACAACACTCAGCAGCCCTGAAAGGGTGGAGGATCAATGGCGAACAATTCCAATGACATGGGACCTGGCGGTGCACGGACGGAGCCCAAGAGCTTCTTCAAGTCGCCGACGCAGATGGTGACGGTCGTGACGACGGCGCTGGTGCTGCCGGTCGTGCTGATCAGTGTCATGGTGGCGTACATGGACACGGGCCGTCGCGTCGATGAATTGTCAGAAGAGGCTATCGAAGCACGCATCCGCCCGGTGGCCGGTTTCGAACTGCGTGAGGTCAAGAAAGGTGGTGCACCGCGTGCGGGCGAGGTCGTCTACAAGGAGGTCTGTGCCGCCTGTCATGGTTCCGGTGTCGGCGGTGCGCCGGTCACGGGGGACGAGGGGCTGTGGGCGCCGCGGATTGCCCAGGGATTTGACACGCTGCTGCAGTCGGCGCTGAAAGGCAAGAACGGTATGCCGGCACAGGGCGGAGGCGATTACTCTGATCAGGAAATTGCCAATGCCGTGGTCTATCTGGCCAATGAAGGAGGCGCTTCCTTCGAGGCACCGAAGCAGGAACCCGCAGCCGAGGAAGGCGGTGATTGAACGGGGCTGCCCTGGATTGGATCGGCCCGACTGCCGGGATGCTCTGAAGACGCTGGAGCGGTTCAGGGGACGTTCCTGCGTCGTTCGGCAGGCGGGAACGCCTGGTTGGTAGGGGGTTGGACGGGCTGGGTCCGGATTTGGACGCAATGATGCCGCCCCGGCCGTCGACAGTGTGCAAGATGAGGATCGGGCACGTGGCTCACGAGCCATGACGCCACCATCCACGAGTCGTGGCACCCTCGGCCGTGATCCGCTCACCGCCCCAGATCCACGGCCTGACCGTTTGCCGGCTCCTATGGGGTGCTTGTCGAACGGCCCAACATGGCGCGCAGGGCTGCCAGGCGTTTGCGGGCCTCTTCGGTGCCGAGCGGTGCGCTGTTGCGGCTGTCTGCTTCCAGGCCCATTTCCGTGATGAAGCGCGAGGGCTGGCAATCGACCATCTGACGAGCGCGCTTGCGCTGCCGGCACCACGACAGGGTCAGGCTGCGCCGGGCGCGGGTGATGGCCACGTACATCAACCGCCGTTCTTCTTCGAGCCGTTCGGCATCGATTTTTTCCCGGTCGACCGGCATGCCGCCGACATCATCGAGCCCGTCTTCTTCGCGGCCGGCATGTGGCATCAAGCCTTCCTCGACACCGATCAGGTAGACGTGTGGGTACTCCAGCCCCTTGGAGGCATGCACAGTCGAAAGCTTGACACCGTCGGTTTCTTCGTCGCGACCTTCCAGCCGGGTGACCAGCGAGATGTACTGTGCCATGTCGATCAGGGTCTTGCCGTCCTCGTCGCCGCGCCTGCTGATCCAGTCACGGAATTCGCAGACGTATTGCCAGCGGGTGGTGGCGCTGCGTTCGTCGCCCTGTTCCATCAGATAGGCTTCGTAGTCGATGGCGGTGATCAGCGTATCCAGCATCTCCGAGGTGGGCTCGCGCTCGGCCCGATGGCGTAGCCTGTCGATGAAGTCGCCGAAGGCGCGCAGCGGATGCAGCTGGCGCTCGGGGATCTTGTTTTCGACGCCGGTCTCGAACAGTGCCTGAAACAGGCTGATATCACGCTCGCCGGCGTATTCGCCCAGCAGGGAGAGTGTCTGCGGGCCGATGCCCCGACGTGGGGTGGTGGCGGCACGGATGAAGGCCGGGTCGTCTTCGTCGTTGGCCAGCAGGCGCAGATAGGCGCAGAGATCCTTGATTTCGGCGCGATCGAAGAAGGATTGGCCACCGGAGATCTGATAGGGGATCCGCTCCTTGCGCAGCATCTGTTCGATGACCCGGGCTTGATGGTTGCCGCGGTAGAGGATGGCAAAATCGGACCAGTCCAGCTTTTTCTCGAAGCGGGCAGCCTGGATGCGCATGACCACCCGTTCGGCTTCATCCTCGTCGTCATCGCAGACCATCACCTTGAGCGGATCGCCGCTGCCCAGTGCCGACCAGAGGGTTTTGGTATACAGCTTGGGGTTGCGGGCGATCAGGGTATTGGCGGCGTCGAGGATATTGCGGGTCGAGCGGTAGTTCTGCTCCAGCTTGATGACGGTCAGGTTCGGAAAGTCCTGGCCCAGCCGCTTGAGGTTCTCGAGGGTGGCACCGCGCCAGCCGTAGATCGATTGGTCGTCGTCGCCGACCGCTGTCAGACCGTTGCGGTCGCCGACCAGTTCGCGCAACAGCGCATATTGGGCGGCATTGGTGTCCTGGTACTCGTCGACCAGAAAGTACCGTAACCGTTCGTGCCAATATCGTCGGGCTTCGGTATCGTTGCGCAGCAGTTTCAGCGGCAGGCGGATCAGATCATCGAAATCCACCGCCTGATAGCCTTCGAGCGTGGCCTGATAGTCGACGAAAGCCCGGGCGATACGGATCTCGCTTTCGCCCCGCGCAGCCTGCAGAGCGGCCTCGGGTTCGGTCAGCGCGTTTTTCCATAGTGAAATCTTGGCCTGGGCCAGCTTGATCAGCTTTCGGTCGGTGGTGGCCAGCAGCTGGGCCAGCAGGCCACCGCAGTCGTCGGCGTCGAAGATCGAGAAGGAGGGCTTGAGTCCGATGGCTCGGCCGCTGGTGCGCAGCATTTTCATGCCGAGCGAGTGGAAGGTCGAGATGGTCGGCCGGTCGGCCGGTTTCAGTTTGCGCTGCTGGGCAAAGCGCTCGGCCATTTCGGCCGCCGCTTTGTTGGTGAAGGTAATGGCGGCAATGGCCCGGCCGCTGTAGCCGGCATCGATCAGATGCCCCAGCTTGGCGGTGATGACACGGGTTTTGCCCGAGCCGGCACCGGCGATGACCAGACTGGGGCCGTTCAGATGACGGACGGCCTGTGACTGGGTGGGGTTGAGATCAGCCATGATGAGTCGGTGAAATGGGGCAGAGGAGGAGGAAACGGGGAGGGCGGGTCAATGTACGGATGATGTTCTGGTCGGGGACGTTCCGAGGGCTGCTGTTCTGGACTGGGCGATGTTCAGGGTCTGGCTGGCGTTGTGGACCGGGCGACGTTCTGAGGCGATGTTCCGGAGTCCTGGTCGGAGGGGCGGACGTCAGATTTCTTGCGGGTCGACGATCATCTGCCAGCGTACGCGGCTGTATCTGTTTCTCGCGCCACCAGGGTGGGGGCGTTCCAGCCAGGTCCGCAGTTCGTGCAGCAGGCCGTGCAGTCGCTGTCGATGGTTGCTTTCGATCAGCAACTGGGCACGGCAGACCTTGTTGATTTGAGCCAGCGGCATAGGAACCGGATCACAGACGCTGATCTGTGCACCGGCACCACCGGTGTCGGCGTTGACCGCACCGGAACCGTCATCTGTTCCCGCTCCAGCTCTCCATCCAGGCTTCGGCGCGGAGGCGGCACCTGTGCTCATGCTGGAAGGCGGGTCCTTCGTCTCGCTGGCGCCAGAAACGGATGCGTCACCATGCTCCGATCCAAATCCAAACCCGGGCTCGGATCCGAACCCGATTCCAGGTCCGTTTGTCGATGGATGGAGGTCATGTGGGGATTCCAGAGACAGCAAGTACTCACGTACATCAGTCAGAAAGGCCAGCGCCCGATCCATGTCGCGAGCCTGCACCTGCAGCAGGGCCTGGTAGCCGTAGGGGGGCAAGGCGCCGGCTTTGCGTTCGGCCAGTTGTCCGTCCGCAAAGTATGGATAGTCGTGTCGTCGTAAGGCTTCAAACAACGGGTGATCCGGGTGACGGGTCTGAATGAGAGTCTGTGCGTGCTCACTTCGATGTCGGCCGGCACGTCCGGCGACTTGCATCAAGGTGGCAAACAGTCGCTCGGGGGCACGGAAGTCGGCAGTGAACAGACCGGCATCGGCATCGACGACGACGACCAGGGTCAGGCGGTCGAAGTCGTGGCCTTTGGTGAGCATCTGGGTACCGATCAGCAGATCGGTTTTCCCTGCATGGGCTGCAGCCAGAAAGGCCTGGGTCGCGCCGCGCTTGCGGGCGACATCGCGGTCCAGCCGGCCGATCCGTGCGCCGGGAAACAGGTTGCACAGAGCATCTTCGAGCTTCTGGGTGCCCCGGCCCAAGGGGGCCAGATCCTGATTGCCGCAGTCGGGGCAGGCACGGGGCACGGGTCGGCAGGTGCCACAGTGGTGGCAGATCAACTGGTAGCGGCGTGGCCCGCTGATGCCGGCTTCGGACTGACGGTGTAGCACCCGATAGGCGTCACAGCGATCACAGTGCGACAGCCAGCCGCAGGTATTGCAACCGAGCACCGGTGCATAGCCGCGGCGGTTCAGAAAGATCAGGGCCTGTTCCTGACGGGCCAATGTCTGCTGGATGGCCTGTATGGCTTCGGCGCTCAGTCCTTCCTGCAATTTGGCGCCACGCAGTGGTACGGTACGGATGCGGGGCAGCGCGCCTTGCCGGCTGGCCCGTTGCCGCATCGACATCAGCCGGTAGCGACCACTGTGAGCATTGTGCCAGCTTTCCAGTGCCGGGGTGGCCGAGCCCATCAGAATGGGAATGGCGGCTTGTTTGGCGCGTACTACTGCCATGTCACGGGCCGAATAACGCAGCCCTTCTTGTTGTTTGTAGGAGGGGTCGTGTTCTTCGTCGAGGATGATGGCGGCCAGGTGGGGTAGCGGTGTCAGGCTGGCCAGCCGGGTGCCCAGAACGATGCGGGCGCTGCCGGTGGCGGCGGCGAGCCAGTGGCTGGCACGGGTCGCGTCGGTCATCTCACTGTGCAGTATGGCGATCGACTCGGTGGGAAAGCGCTGCTGCAGTTGGTTCAGCACCGCTGGGGTCAGACTGATTTCGGGCACCATCAGCAGGACCTGCGCCCGTTCGTCGCAGTTCAACAGGTGCGCCATCCAGTGCAGATAGACTTCGGTCTTGCCGCTGCCGGTGATGCCATGCAGCAGCCACGGCCGGGGCGGGTTTTCGGCGTCTTCGATCAGCGCCTGTAGCACGGCTTTCTGATCGTGGTTGAGCCGGATGGGGGCAGTGGCTGATTGGAGTGTTCCGATCGGAGCCGCCTCATCCAGGAGATCGGGACTTGCACTGGAGACGCTGCCCGGTCTTTCGAGGGGATGGACGACGGGAGTCGTCGCGGTATGTGTCGGGACCGGGGTGCGGCAGGGGCTGCCCGGGTCACTCACGGCGATGCGTACCGGCGTGCCGACCTCGTCGAGGTCGAGGGTCCGGTTTGCTGCCATCGCGCCCGTTGCGACCGGTGACGGTTGTAGATGATCGAGGCCCGCCGCCGACGGAGGGCCATGGAAAAAAGCTGCCAACCGTTTGCGGGCATCGGTGCGGCTGCGTTCGCTGGGTGGTGTGCGCAGTGGTTTGGGCAGACAGCCGAGTGCCAGGTCGGCCAGCTTGCCGTGGTAGTAGCGCGCCACGAAGTTCAGAAAGGCCAGCCAATCGGCCGGCAGCGCCGGCAGATCGTCTCGCACGGCGTCGAGCATGCGGATACTGTCGGCGGGCAGGTCGGCGGGGAGTGCGTCTTCGGCACAGGAACCGAGTGAGAGCCCCGTGCGCCGGCCCTTGCCCCAGGGAACGGTGACCCATTGATTGCGTGGCGGTTCGATGTGCTCCGGGCAGGCATAGACGAAACTACCCGCCAGGGGGCCGTCGATCAGTACCTGGATGTAGGTGCGAGACACGTCGGGCAGCAACGATAAGGCAACAGACGCGGACTGACGCTCGGGTCGACTCTGCGCGGCATTTGGAGAGTTGGAGAGGGAAGACGGCGAAACGAAAGGGGCGGGGCCGGGGGGCTTATTGTGCCAGCCGATCGCCCCGGATGGACAGAGACTTGGTCGTGGGTGTTGTCCGAAGACGGTTGCTCATGGGGACGGAAGGTATTGGCGTGTGGGTGCGTCTGTTTCAGCCGATGGACGGTGCCTCACGAGAACAGCCGGTGTCGCCCTCAAGCGACGATCAAAAGGGTGAGGCGGGCCAGAGGGAATAAAAAAATTTTTCTGGTATGGACAAAGTTAGATGTCTATGTTGACATCAACTATCGAAGAGCGAGCTAATCATTTGTTATTACAGTATTTTTTGCATTATCCACAAAATTTGTGGATAAGTCTGTGAAAACAAGAGCCGAATCGCCTCCGAAACCGCATCAGCATTGGGATCGGGGAACTTTGCTCAGAAATGTGTCAAATTTATGTCCTATATAAATCAAAGACTTAGCTTGTATACCCCCCGATTTGCAGATTGCCGTCCGCTTATGGCAGCCAGATCGGCGCAATGTGTATAAGTCGAGTTTCCGCCCTGTGTCAGGTTAGGGAGCACTCGCCTACCCGGAAAGCCCGATGTCTGCGCCTGCCAGCGTGTGAAGGTGACGTGACTGTGGTGTGGGTGCTGCAATATGGCTTGTGACGGCCCTGGAAGAAGCGGGTGTTCCGGTGTTGTCCGGGACCGTTCGTCGGCTCGAGGCGCGTAGCGGGTCAAGCGATCGGTATCGCAATACTCGGGTCCGCCGAGGCAGAACGCAGGTGAGAAGCACCGACGAAGACGAAAGTCTGGGGCGGAAATCTTTGGATGTGAGATTTTGTGAGCAAACGTACGTTCTTCACAAAAATGGTGGATAACCATGTGAGAACTCGCAGGGTAACCCTGTCAAATCCAGTATTCATGCGGGTTTGCAAGGGAGTGCTGCTTTTTTGGTCGCCGTGCAATATCCGGGCCGACGAACGGTCGTAATGAGGGAGATGGACGTGCTCCGATACGGATTGTTTTCCCACAGAAACGGTGGACAACTCTGTGCGGACTGCTGGAGCAAGCCTTTCAAAGCCAGTGTGGCTGCGGCTTGATGGGGGCATGCCTTTTTTTTGGGCGCTTGGCATTCTTGGCCGGACGGGCGGTCAGTGCGGGGAGGCGGACGGTCGAACAAGGGGATTTGTTCACAAAATCGGTGGATAACCATGTGGGAAGCAAAAGGGTAAACGGCGTCGATTCAATGTCCATGCGGGTTGGCAGGCGATTGCCTGTTTTTTTGGCACTGCGCGCCGGTTGTGACCAAGCCCCATTTTTGTTGACAGACCCGGAAGAACCGGGTACAGAGCTGTGGATAACTTTGTGAGAATAAGTCCGGGCAGCCTTGTCAAATTGACCGGTCGGATTCCATCGTCAGAAACAACATGATGTAAAGTCAAAAAAACATCTTATAAAACAGATAGATATCTTGCCTTATCTCAGATCTTCGTGAATCGATCCAACGCAAACGGGCCGGTGTTTCGGGTGTGAATAACTTTTGGGATAAATGTGTGGGGCATGTGGTCGGGCAGTGGGCATTCCCTGCCATTTGGGCGTGATGAGCAGGCAGTCACAGCTGAATGCAGGCAGCTTTTGTGACGTGAGGGTGTCCCGGATCCGTCATCCGAGGAGGGCCTGCAAGCTTGGTCGTGGACGGATAGAAGCGTAATCATGGGAAGTTCCGGCGTGTGCGTATCAAAGAGCCAGCGGTGCTGCCGTGCGCGGCTCGTGCCTGCGTGGGTGTCGATGATGCAGGCCGCAGACGGGATCGATACTCCCATCTGCGGATGATGGCCGCCGGGTCGTAGCCATCGGGGGACGGATGGCGGTTTGCGACAATCAGGAAAAGTAAAGACGCATCAGTTGGCGTGCCACCAGATCGGGGTCATGGCGAATGAAGCTGCGTGTGCTGGCAATGGGGTCGTGGTTGGAGGCGGGGGGCCATGCATGGCGTGCCAGCAGGGGGGCGCCGACGAACTCACAGCGCTGTCTGGCCAGTTCGTCCAGATCGTATCTGACGGGGTGCTCACCTTCATGAGCGTAGCGCTCCATCAGCTCCGGCGGCGCCTTGGCATTGTTGTACAGTACGTAATCCAGGAACTGATCGCCGACCAGGCGCTCGATTTCGTCGGCAAAACCCTTGACCGTCATGCCATCGGTCGGGCCGGGTTTGGTGACGAGGTTGCAGACGAAGACACACTTGGCGGAAGTGGTGAGAAGCGCTTCCTGAATTTTTCGGATCACCAGCACCGGTGCCAGGCTGCCATAGAGATCGCCGGGAGCGATGACCACCATATCGGCGGCACGGATGGCCTGTAATGCCGCCGGATTGGCCTGTGCTTCGGGTTCCAGCCAGACCCGGGGGCAGCGGGCGATGGGAGCGTGGGCGATGGTGAACTCGCCCTTGACCGGTTGGCCATCGGCACCTTCGGCGCACAGGGTGACATTGGTCAGAGTGGCGGGATAGACCCTGCCGTGGATGTTGAGAACGTGGCTGGCCAAGTCGACGGCCTCGGCAAAGCTGCCGGTCATCTTCTCGAGTGCGGTCAGGAACAGATTGCCGAAGGCATGACCTTTCAGGCCGCCCTTGTCGAAGCGGTAGTTGAACAGATCACGCACTTTGGGGCTTTCGCTCAATGCCACCAGACATTGCCGCACGTCACCGGGCGGCAGCACGCCCAGTTCGTCGCGCAGGGTGCCGGTCGAGCCGCCATCGTCGGCCATGTTGACCAGTGCGCTGATGTTGCGCACATATTGCTTGAGCCCGGACAGCAGTGTGAAGCTGCCGGTTCCCCCGCCAATGACCACGATCTTGGCACCGCTGATTTCGTCATGCGCCATGGAGCTTTCCTGTGTATCGATATCGACAGCCGCGGCCCGTCGGCGTCGGCAGGATAGGTGGCCCGGGCCAAACGGTCTCTGTATGTATTCTGTACCAGATATGAAAACAGCCCGCCGCGTCACCCGGACAGGGTGCTTGGGCGGGCTGAAAGACGGTGATGGATTCGGCCGGGAATTCCAGTGCTGCCGACGGTGTCGACCATGCCGGCCGCCGCGATGGTCAGGGGGAGGGCCCCGGTTTCGGTCTCTGAAGAAAAGTCCGGCCCATCCATGATGCGGACTTCCTCCCCCGGATTGCATCAGTCGTCGGCTTTGTGACCGATCAGACCGAAGAAGATGATGTAGCAATAGCAGACGGCGCTGACCAGGAAGGAGATCAACAGACCCTGGTGGTCTGCCACCCAGCCCTGAATCACCGGAACGATGGCGCCACCGACTATGGCGGTGTTGAGCAGGCCAGAGCCAGCACTGGTGAAGCGGCCCAGACCGCGGGCGCCCAGCGAGAAGATCGTCGGGAACATGACGGCGTTGAACAGGCCGATGGCCAGCAGCGAGAACATGGCAGGCTTGCCGCCGACCGTGATGGCGATGGCGATCAGGCATACGTTGATGGCGGCATTGCAGGCCAGATATTTGCCTGCATCGAACTTGTTGAGCAACACGCTGCCGATGAAGCGGCCGATCATGGCGCCACCCCAGTACCAAGCCAGGTACTGACCAGCGGTGGCATGCGACAGGCCTGCGACTTCAGGCAGGGCCATCACATTGACCAGCAGGCTGCCGATCGAGACTTCGGCGCCCACGTAGCAGAAGATGCCGACGGTCCCCAGCAGGAGGTGCCGGTACTGCCATACACTGGTCTTACCATCATGTGCGTGAGCGCTAACTTCTTCTGCGATCTGCTCGGCAGCAGGAAGTTTGGTCAGTGCAAAGCCCACGGCCAGGGCGACGAGGATACCAGCCAGGATCAGATAGGGAACCTGGACGGAGGCGGCCTGCGCGTTCTGGTAAGCCTCCTGTTCCGCGGTGGACAGGGCCGCCAGCTGGTCGGCTGTCAGGATCGTTCCTCCCAGGATGAATATGGCTCCCAGGTAGGGAGCGACGGTCGTGCCCAGCGAGTTGAAGGCCTGTACCAGGGTCAGCGTGCGGGCTTCCTTGCCGGGGGGCGAGAGCAGCGTCACATAGGGGTTGGCCGATACCTGCAGCATGGTGATGCCGGAAGCCAGCACGAACAGGGCGCCCAGGAAGAGCGGATAGGATGCTTTACTGGCGGCCGGGTAGAAGAGCACGCAGCCGGTGGCTGCAATCAACAGACCGATGATCACGGCATTCTTGTAACCGGTCTTGGCGACCAGTTTGCCGAAGGGGATCGACATGACGGCGTATGCGGTGAAGAAGCAGAACTGCACCAGCATCGCCTGGAAGTAGCTGAGGGTGAAGACTTCGCGGAGATGGGGAATCAGAATGTCGTTCAGGCAGGTGATGAATCCCCACATGAAGAACAAACTGGTCAATACGGCAAGTGCCCTATTGTTGTTTTGACCGGCTGCGCCGGGTGCTGTGGATGCCATGATGGTGCCTCCTCTCGGGCGTGGGGATCAGTTGTTGTCGATGGCGTTGGCCAAGGCGACGGCGGCGCCAGTCAAACCGGGGTTCGGGGCCAGCACGAGGTAGACCGGAATGGCGGCCAGATAACCTTCGAACCTGCCTTTGCTTTCAAAGCGGTTGCGGAAAGGCGAACGGACGAAATAGTCGATGAAACGTCGGATGATGCCTCCGCAGATATAGACGCCGCCTCGGGCGCCGAGGGTCAACGCCAGGTTGGAGGAGACTGTGCCGAGCATGGCGCAGAAAATGTCGAGGCTCAGGCGAGCCAGCGGTGAGGAACCGCTGAGAGCCTGTTTGCTGATTTCCGCTGGTCCCAGCGGCGGGCGTTCGACGCCTTCGCGGTCGGCCAGGGCTTCATAGATCAGTGACAGGCCGGCGCCCGACAAAAAGCGTTCCGCCGATACGTGACCGTGCTTGCGGGTGGCGTATTGCCAGATATGGATCTCGGTCTGGTCGAAGGGGCTGAAACTGACGTGCCCTCCTTCGCCCGCCAACGGGGTGTAGCCGGAGGATTTGCTGGGGATCAGCCCGGAGACGCCCAGACCGGTGCCCGGTCCGATGACGGCAATGGGCGTGTCGTCGACCGGGGCGGTGCCACCGACTTGTAGCAGTTCGCGTTTGGGCAGGTGCGGAATGGCCAGTGCCTGGGCTGTGAAGTCGTTGAGCAGGATCAGCGTATCCAGTTCGAGCGCCTGCCGGGTGGTTTCGATCGAGAAAGCCCAGTGGTGATTGGTCATCTGCACCCAGTCGCCCACGATGGGGTTCGCTATGGCGATGGCTGCGTGCTTGACGGTGGGATTGCCGGCTTGTTCGAGATAGGATCGAATGGCCGAAGTGATGCTGTCATAATCCGCAGTCGGCAGTGTTTCGATCTTGTCCAGTTCGAGCGGCCTGACCTCCAGGGCGAAACGGGCATTCGTACCACCGACGTCGGCCACCAATCGTGGCCAGGCTGAGTCCTTCTTGTTGGTCCGGGTGACCATGGCTGTAAAGCTCCTTGCTTTTTATCGGGACGGCGTACGCGCTGTCAGGCGTACTGCATTCGGTATGGGATGGTCAATGCAGTGCGGCGTCGACGCTTGGGCACTCGACGTACGTCCGAAGGCTTGTCTGGTAGATGTCGGCTCCTGCGGAAAATGACAGGTGCCGGATAAGTGGAATAGCCGTCGGATCGAGTACCCTGTGGATAATTATGGCGCAAGGTTAAAAAAAATCCGACATATTCCGCACTGTGTGAATCGGGGCTTTTGTTCGCCCTTCCGTACAAAGACTCATGCCACGGTGCCGTGGGTTCTGGTGTATGAGTCATGAATCCACTCGACGATGCCGTTTTTTCATCGGGATGTCTCTGCTCGCGATGAATGCACGAATGCACGGAAGCAATCTTGGCAGACATGGAGCATCGCCGCCCAGTATCTGCCGAACGTTGGCTCGGCGTTCTCCGGGCGATGACACCCTGTGCCGGCTTTTTCTTCGACCTCCGACATGCTTCTTGCAGGGCTCCAATGTCGTCTGCCGCCCAATCAGCCAGGACTTTCAGGTATCCAGCGGCGAGCCGGTCACGATGCGGTGGACGCCCGCCGGAAAGGTGAACCTTCTGGTTTTTCGATATACCGGGGCAGGACGCCCTTTTCAGGGGAGTGCCCCGGTCCGATGCGTCATCAATTCGGCTCGTAGCCTTTCAGGCCGAAGAAGATGATGTAGCAATAGCAGACGGCGCAGAGCAGGAAGGACGGCAACAGACCGTAGATGTCGGCCGCATAGCCTTGCAGTATCGGTACGATGGCACCGCCGACGATGGCGGTGGACAGAATGCCGGAGCCGGCGCTGGTGAACTTGCCCAGTCCCCGGGTCGCCAGAGAGAAGATCGTCGGGAACATGATCGAATTGAAGAAGCCGATGGCCAGCAGGGCATACATGGCGGTATGACCGCCAGAAGTGACCGCCACCAGGATCAGCAGAACGTTGACTGCCGCATTGAACGCCAGGCAGCGGTTGGGCCGGAAGTAGTTGAGCAGCACACTACCCAGAAAGCGGCCGACCATGGCTCCGCCCCAATAGTAGGAGAGGTATTGGGCGGCAGTCTTGTGGGAGAGCGAGCCAACTTCCTCCAATGC
The DNA here is from genome assembly GCA_030530775.1 of Lautropia sp. Classification (GTDB taxonomy): domain Bacteria; phylum Pseudomonadota; class Gammaproteobacteria; order Burkholderiales; family Burkholderiaceae_E; genus Lautropia. The sequence continues at coordinate 141,106 of JAUMUG010000001.1, forward strand.
CATCACGTTGACAAGCAGACTGCCGATGGCGACTTCGGCGCCCACATAGCAAAAGATACCGCCGGCACCGAGCAGCAGATGACGATACTGCCAGACACTGGTCCGATGATCACCTTGTTCGGCCGAGGTCTGTGCGGCGATCCGTTCGGCGGCCGGGAGCTTGATCAGCGACACGATGATGGCCAGAAGAATCAGGATGCCGGCCAGGCCCAGATAGGGTAGTTGCACCAGTGAGGCTTGCTCATTCTGATAGGCCAGCCGTTCGGTTTCGCTGAGCGCGGCGAGTTGTTCCGGTGTGAGAAGGACCGCCCCCAGGATGAGAAAGGCGCCTAGCTGGGGCGCAATGGTGGTAGCCAGCGAATTGAAGGCTTGCACCAACGTCAGCGTACGCGCTTCTTTTCCAGGGGGGGCCAACAGGGTGACGTATGGGTTGCCGGAAACCTGCAGCAACGTGATACCGCTGGCCAGAATGAACAGTGCACCCAGGAAGACGGGATAGGAGTGCGCGGAAGCCGCCGGATAGAACAGTACGCAACCCAGCGCGGCGATCAGAAATCCGCCGATCACTCCCTGCTTGTAACCAAGCTTGGCGATGAACTTACCAAAGGGAATCGAGGTGACGGCGTAAGCGGTAAAGAAGCAGAACTGAATCAATGTCGCCTGAAAGTAGTTGAGTTCGAACACCTCTTTCAGATGCGGAACCAGGATGTCGTTCATGCAGGTAATGAAGCCCAGCATGAAGAAGAGGCTGCCCAGGACTGCCAATGCGCCGTTGTTGGAGGAGGGGTTCGGGGGTGCCGTCGGGGTTGGCATGACAAGGTCTCCGCAAAGTGAAAGGTAAGTCTCGTGTGCGAGACGGCGTTCCAGCGCAACCAACCACGTGGCTCCGATCTCCGTGGAGGATCGGGCTGATGACGGCGACGGAGAACCAGGCGGTCACGGTTGGTACACTGGGATCGATGTCCCGTCGCACATCAGGCGGACACTATCCGGAAACCGCTGGTGATCGAACGCAGGCATGGTGTGCCGTGACGGATGGATAGAAGCGGACGGAGCCTTGACGGGCTGCTCCCGTTTGCACGCTCGAGTCGGTGCAGAATTGCGATCGCTGGGACGATGGACCGCTGATCGAGAGGCGCCAGTCGAGGTGCGCCGGATGGGCTGCAATGGAAATGAAACAAAGGGTGCTGGCAACTCTTCTTGCCAAGCGCCCTGGGACGATTATGGCGCAATGTAAAACCGACCCGGGATATTCCTCACTGTGCCCGGCGGGGCTTTGCACCCCGCTGCTGCGCTTCGCTGCGAAGTGAGCAATCAGCAGAAGGGCTGCTGACGAAGTTGGCGGCTGTACTGGTGAACGGTTTCGACCAGCTCCGACACATGCTCGGGCGGGGTGAACTGCGAAATACCGTGCCCCAGATTGAAGATATGCCCCCGACCGGTGTTGGCCGCACCATAGCTGTCCAGGGTGCGGATCACCTGTTCACGGACTGTCTCGGGCGAGGTGAGCAGCGCCATCGGGTCGAGATTGCCCTGCAGCACACAGTCCGGACCGACGATCTTCCGGGCCTTGGCCAGATTCACGGTCCAATCGATCCCGACTGCCGAGGCGCCGATCGAGGCAATCGAATCCAGCCAAGGCCCTCCCCCTTTGGTGAAGACGATGGTTGGCACTGAAACCAGGTGCTTGTTGCCGTCTTCATCCACTTCTTCACGATAGGGGGTCAGCGCGGCCAGAATCCGCCGCATATAGTGCAGCGAAAAGACCTGATACAAATTGGCCGGGAGAATGCCACCCCAGGTATCGAAGATCATGATGGCTTGAGCCCCTGCTTCGATCTGAGCATTCAAGTACGCGCTTGCCGATCGTGCGACGATTTCCAGCAGCCGGTGCATCATGTCCGGGCGTTGGTACATCATCGAACGGATGGTCTGGAAGTCGGTTCCGCCTCTGCCTTCGACCATGTAGCAGGCCAGGGTCCAGGGGCTGCCGGAAAAACCGATCAGCGGTACACGGTCGGCGAGCGCGGAACGGATGGTGCGCACGGCATCCATCACATAGCCCAGTTCCTCGTGGGGATCCGGAATGAACAATGACTTCAGGTCGCTTTCGTGACGGATCGTTTTCTCGAAACGGGGGCCTTCGCCTTGCTGGAAGCTCAGGCCGAGCCCCATGGCATCCGGGATGGTCAGGATGTCCGAAAACAGAATGGCTGCATCGAGTGGAAAGCGTTCCAGCGGCTGCAGGGTCACTTCGCAGGCCAGCTCGGGCGTCTTGCAAAGCGACATGAAGTCACCCGCCTTGGCGCGGGTGACGTTGTACTCGGGCAGGTAGCGCCCTGCCTGCCGCATCAACCAGACCGGCGTGTAATCGGTCAGTTGTCCACGAAGCGTACGCAAAAAGACATCGTTCTTCAAGGCCGCCATACCGTTCAGCGATAGCGACGGATGGTGTTCATCTGTGCGGTCAGCAGCGCAAACTCGGCCTGCGCCCGTGCCAGATCACGCTGATTCTTGGCCTGGTTGATGGCATCCTGCGCCTGGCGACGGGCCTCTTCGGCACGCGCTTCATCGAGGTCGGCGCCCCGAATGGCGGTGTCTGCCAGAACGGTGATGACATCCGGCTGGACCTCGAGAATGCCGCCGGCGACGAAGATCAGCTCATCCTTGGTCGCCTCCGGCTGCTTGATGCGGACTGCGCCAGCCTTGATGCGCGTGATCAGCGGGGTGTGGCCTGAGTAGACGCCGAGTTCACCGGCCTCACCGGGCAGCACGACAAATTCGGCCTGACCGGAAAAGATCGATTCCTCGGCGCTGACCACCTCGACTTGAATCGTGTTCATGGCATTGGGTGTGGTAGCGGTTCGGACGGGATGGGCTGCTTGCCGGCAGGCCCATCCCAGCGCGTAGGTGATTGCTTACTTCAGTGTCTTGGCTTTCTCGAACGCCTCGTCGATACTGCCCACCATATAGAAAGCAGCTTCCGGCAATGAATCGCACTCACCGTCCACGATCATCTTGAAGCCGCGGATGGTTTCTTTCAGCGGCACGTACTTGCCTGGCGAGCCTGTGAACACTTCGGCGACGTGGAAGGGCTGCGACAGGAAGCGCTGGATCTTGCGGGCGCGTGCCACGGCCAATTTGTCTTCCGGCGACAGTTCGTCCATGCCGAGCAGTGCGATGATGTCGCGTAGCTCCTTGTAGCGCTGCAGGGTTGCCTGAACACCGCGGGTGACGGAATAGTGCTCCTCTCCGATGATGTTCGGGTCGATCTGGCGTGAAGTCGAATCGAGCGGGTCGACGGCGGGGTAGATACCCAGCGAAGCGATATCCCGGGACAGCACCACGGTGGCATCCAGGTGACCGAAGGTGGTGGCCGGCGACGGGTCGGTCAAGTCATCGGCGGGTACGTACACGGCCTGGATCGAGGTGATCGAACCGGTCTTGGTCGAGGTGATCCGCTCTTGCAGGCGACCCATCTCTTCGGCCAGCGTCGGCTGATAACCCACTGCGGAAGGCATGCGACCCAGTAGCGCGGACACTTCGGTACCGGCCAGGGTGTAGCGATAGATGTTGTCGACGAAGAACAGGATGTCGCGACCTTCGTCGCGGAAACGCTCGGCCATGGTCAGCCCGCTCAGCGCCACACGCAGGCGGTTGCCCGGCGGCTCGTTCATCTGGCCGAAGACCATCGCCACTTTCGACTGCGACAGATCGTCCTGGACGATGACCTTGGCATCCGACATCTCGTGATAGAAGTCGTTGCCTTCCCGGGTACGCTCGCCCACGCCGGCAAACACCGACAGACCCGAGTGCTCCTTGGCGATATTGTTGATCAGCTCGAGCATGTTCACGGTCTTGCCCACACCGGCACCACCGAACAGACCGATCTTGCCGCCCTTGGCAAAGGGGCAGATCAGATCGATCACCTTGATACCGGTTTCGAGCAGTTCGACCGAGGGCGAAAGTTCGTCGAACTTGGGGGCAACCTGGTGAATGCCGCGACGTTCGTCGGTTTCGATCGGGCCGCGTTCGTCGATCGGCCGGCCCAGTACGTCCATCACGCGGCCCAGCACGGCGGGGCCGACTGGAACCTGGATGTTGGCCCCGGTGGCGCGAACGGCCATGCCACGACGCAGACCGTCGGACGAGCCCATGGTGATGGTACGGACGATGCCGTCACCCAGCTGCTGCTGGACTTCGAAAGTCAGCCCGGGTTCGGCCAGCGAGTCGCCGGCGTCTTCCAGGATGAGGGCGTCGTAGACCTTGGGCATCCCGTCACGCGGGAACTGGATGTCGACGACGGCGCCGATGCACTGAACGATATGACCTTGTGACATGGGGGTTCCTTTGAATGCTGTACGTTATTCGGTTGAGGCGACGGTCAGACCGCGTCCGCTCCTCCGACGATCTCGGTGAGTTCCTGCGTGATGGCCGCTTGGCGCGCCTTGTTATACGATAGCGACAGCTCGTGAATGATCTTTTTGGCGTTGTCGGACGCCGCTTTCATCGCCACGACCCGGGCACTGTGTTCCGACGCAATACTCTCGGCCAGCGATTGATAGATCAGCGCTTCGATATAGCGTGTCATCAACTCGTTCAGCACCGACTGGGGGTTGGGCTCATAGAGATAGTCCCAGGAATACTCCGGGCCCGCTGTGCCCAGTCTGTCGGCATGCAGTGGCAATAGCTGTTCGATCACCGGCTCCTGCGTCATGGTATTGACGAAGCGCGTATAGACGAGATAGATCACGTCGATCTCACCTTTCAGGAACGCATCGATCTGCACTTTGATCACTGGCACCAACTTGTCGATGCGCGGCGTGTCGCCGACCTGGATCAGGTGTGAGACGATGCGGACGCCGATACGCGACATGAAGCTCATGCCCTTGGCACCGATCGTGGTGGCTTCGAAATCGATACCTTCGGCTTCCAGCTCGTACATTTTCTGCGTCACGGTACGGAAGACATTGGTATTCAGACCGCCGCACAGACCCTTGTCACTGCTGACCAGGATGATCCCGGCCTTTTTCACCTTGTCCCGCTTCTCCATGAAGGGGTGCACATATTCTGGATTGGCGGTCGACAGGTGCGCAGTGATGTTGCGGATTTTCTCCGCGTAGGGCCGGGCCTGCTTCATCCGGTCCTGTGCCTTGCGCATCTTCGATACCGAGACCATTTCCATGGCCTTTGTGATCTTCTGCGTGTTCTTCACGCTCTTGATCTGGTTCCGGATCTCTTTGCTGCTTGCCATATTGGGGAAACTCGTTGGCGCACCGCTTCAAGCGGTGCGCAGTTCAGCGGAGAGGCTTCTCGGGGCGACTCGAAGGTTCAGAATGCACCGTTTTGCTTGAAGTCCTTGAGGACCTCGTGCATCTTGGCCTCCACGTCCTTGTCGAAAGCTTTGTCGCGTTCGAGTTGCTCCACGAACTCCGGGTACTTGGTCTTGACGAACTCGTGCATGGCACGGTCTGCAGCCAGCACTTTTTCGACCGGGATCTCCTCGTAGTATCCGTTGTCCGAAGCAAACAAAGTGAGCGCTTGCTCCCAAACCTGCAGCGGAGCGTACTGGGGCTGCTTCATCAGCTCGGTCACCATTCGCCCGTGATCCAGCTGCTTGCGGGTCGTTTCTTCCAGGTCGGAGGCGAACTGGGCGAAGGCTGCCAATTCTCGATACTGGGCCAGTGCGATACGCGAACCGCCGGCCAGTTTCTTGATGATGCCGGTTTGAGCGGCACCACCCACCCGCGACACCGAAATACCGGGGTTCACGGCCGGGCGGATACCGGCGTTGAACAGATCGCTTTCCAGGAAGATTTGGCCATCGGTAATCGAGATCACGTTGGTCGGCACGAAAGCAGACACGTCACCGGCCTGGGTTTCGATGATCGGCAGCGCGGTCAGTGAACCGGTCTTGCCCTTGACGGCGCCTTTGGTGAACTTTTCGACATATTCGGCGTTGACACGAGCAGCACGCTCCAGCAGACGGGAGTGCAGGTAGAACACATCTCCCGGATAGGCTTCACGGCCCGGCGGACGGCGCAGCAGCAGTGACACTTGACGATAGGCCCAGGCCTGCTTGGTCAGATCGTCATAGATGATCAGGGCATCCTGACCGCGGTCACGGAAATATTCACCCATCGTGCAGCCGGCATAGGGTGCCAGATACTGCATGGCGGCGGACTCCGATGCGCTGGCAGCCACGACGATGGTGTATTCCATCGCGCCGAACTCTTCGAGCTTGCGTACTACGTTGGCGATGGTCGATGCTTTCTGACCGATGGCCACGTAGATACAGATCAGATCCTTGCCTTTTTGGTTGATGATCGTATCGACCGCCACGGCCGTCTTGCCGGTCTGGCGGTCGCCGATGATCAGTTCGCGCTGGCCACGACCAATGGGTACCATCGCGTCGATCGATTTGATACCGGTCTGCACCGGTTGCGACACGGATTGACGTGCGATCACACCAGGCGCGACTTTCTCGATCACATCGGTTTCCTTGGCGTCGATCGGGCCCTTGCCATCGATCGGCTGACCCAGCGCGTTGACGACGCGACCGATCAGTTCGGGGCCGACGGGCACGTCCATGATGCGACCGGTGGTCTTGACGATGTCACCTTCGGAAATGCTCTCGTACTGGCCGAGGATGACGGCTCCGACCGAGTCACGCTCCAGATTGAGTGCCAGGCCGAAAACCTTGCCTGGGAACTCGATCATTTCTCCCTGCATCACGTTCGACAGACCGTGAATCCGGCAGATGCCGTCAGTGACGGAAATGACGGTGCCCTGGTTGCGGGAGTCCGCAGAGACCTCGAGGTCCTTGATCTTGCTTTTGAGCAGTTCGCTGATTTCAGCGGGGTTGAGCTGCATGAAGAAAACTCCTTATTTCGTCAGGGTCGTGGCCAGCTGTGTCAGCTTGCCACGCACGGATGCGTCAATGACCTCGTCGCCGATCTGGATGGAGACACCGCCGATCAGCTCGGGGTTCACGGTGGTGGATGCCTTGATACCCTTGCCATACCGGGACTTCAGGATGGCGACGATCTCTGCAACCTGCTTGGCGGTCAGAGGGAAGGCCGAGTCGATGCGGACCTCAAGAACATCGTCGTGCTTGTTGCGGCTTTCTTCAAACAGGGCGCTGATATCGGGAAGGAAGGCCAAACGGCCATTCTCCGCCAACACCTTGACGAAGTTGCGCTGTTGAGGACCCAGCTGGCCGGCGGCCTCGGAAACGATGGCGGCAGCACGGGAATGGTCGATATTCGGATTGTCCAGAAGATCTTTGGCGGCATCGGCCTGCATCACCTTGGTCAGACGCGACAGGGCGTCGGACCATTGGGGCAATGAAGCGGTTTCTGCCGCGAGCTTGAATGCCGCCTCTGCATAGGGACGGGCGATGGTCAGTGCTTCCGCCATGGTCGTTGGGCTTAGCGCAGCTCGTTTTTCAGGTTGGACAACAGATCGGCATGCTTCTTGACATCGATCTCACGCTTGAGGATGCGCTCGGCGCCGCTGACGGCAAGCTGGGCGACTTGGTCGCGCAGTTGGTCACGGGCGCGCTCGGCTGCCAGACTGGCTTCCTCGGCTGCAGATTTCTGGGCAGCGCTGATGATCCGTGCCGCTTCTGCACGGGCCTGCTCGATCAGCTCGGCAGCCTGCTTGTCGGCGCCTGCACGAACTTCCATGGCATTGGCACGGGCCTGTCGAAGTTCTTGCTCGACGCGTTTTTCGGCTGCCTGCAGATCACTTTTGGCTTGATCGGCCGCGGCGAGACCAGCGGCAATTTTTTTGCTGCGTTCATCCAGCGCGGCCGTGATCGGTGGCCATACGAACCTGGCGGTGAACCACCAGAGTGCTGCGAAGATGAGGCATTGAACGATGATCGTGGCGTTGATGTACACGCGACTTGCTCCGTATCAAACTTGATACACGAGGCGACCCGGTGGTCGCCTCACGGGCAACCACCGTCTGCCTCTCTCTATCTACCGTTCTGACGGATCAGACAAATGGGTTCGCGAAAGCGAACATCATGGCAACACCGACGCCGATCAGGAATGCAGCGTCAATCAGACCAGCCAGAATGAACATGGCGGTACGCAGTTTGTCCATCAGTTCAGGCTGGCGTGCGGAGCCTTCAAGGTATTTGCCACCCATCAGGGCGATACCGATCGAAGCGCCCAAAGCGCCCAGGCCAACGATGATGCCGCAGGCGATTGCGACGTAGGCTGAATTGGTCATGAAAGACTCCTCAGTCGAGATAGTAGAAAAGTTGAGAGAGAAACGAAGAACCTGCAATGAGCAGAGCAGAAGCGACGGGCCGACCGTTCCGCGTGCGGCCCATCACCATTCGCACCGCACGGACATTCACACTCAGTGAGCGTCATGCGCCTGACCAAGGTAGATCAGAGTCAGCATCATGAAGATGAAGCCCTGAAGCACGATGATCAGAATGTGGAATATGGCCCAGACCAAACCAAGCGAAAAATGCAATGCGCTGCCCCAGAGGGTGGCTGTGGCACCCAGCAGGGCCAGCAGCATGAACACCATTTCGCCCGCGAACATGTTACCGAACAACCGCATACCGAGCGACACGGTCTTGGCAGCGTACTCGACCAGCTGCATGAAAAGGTTGGCAATCCAGAGCAGGGGCTTGAACACGAGGCCGACACCCGAGTTGCCGCCGGTGCCGAAGGGGGCTGCGATCAGTTCATGGAAGAAGTGGCCTTTCTTCTGTTTGATGCCGTAGTAGAGCGATGCCAACAGTACGACGACCGACATCGCCAGCGTGGCATTGAGGTCTGCGGTGGGCAGAATACGCTGGTAATCGGAGATGCCAACGTAGGAAATCAGGGCAGGGAACAGATCGACCGGAATCAGGTCGAGCGTGTTCATGAAGACGATCCAAACAAAGGCGGTGAGCGCCAGAGGGGCGATGTAACGGACATCCCCGTGGACGATGCTGCGGGCCTGTTCGCTGACGAACTCGACCAGGTATTCGATGGCACCGGTGAATCGATCGGGCACGCCGGCGTGCACCTTGCGGGCAGCCATCCACATCAGGCCGCAGACCAGAACACCCATCAGGATAGACCAGAAGATGGTGTCGTAGTTGATGATGGAGAAGTCGACGATGGCCTTTTGGGGGTGGCCGGAGGAGTTGGCGTGACCGAGGTGGTGAATGATGTATTCGCCCGCGTTTTCGGGACCGTGTGAGCCTGCTGTCGCCATCTTGGTGTCTGCTACGATAGTTGATTATGAGTGGGCCGGGGCTCCTGGCTGCCAGTCTCCTCGCCCATGTTGAACCAGCGATGTCGCTGAAAAAAGCAAGCAGCCAAGGCGCCTGCAGCGCCACGACCATGCCCAGCAACAGTGCCTCCCAACGCGTCGGCGGCGCCCATTTGACGATAGCCATCAGGATGAGCAATGTCAAGGCGACCTTGATGGCTTCTCCGAGAAAGAAGGCGAGCACGAAACTGCGCGCAGGCTGTCCTTTCGTGGCACGGAGGCGCCATGCAAAGAACGCATTGGGAATGATGCAGGCAACGCCACCGAGCAAGATGTCCCGCAGGCCGGCAAGGCTCCAGAATACCATGCCCAATGCCGCCATCACGACGACCAGCACGATCTGCAGACTCAGGGCTTTCAGCATGATGTGTGGCTATGTCTTGTACGGAGGCTTCCGGCAATACGCGTCGCTACGACGCTTCGAGATCATGCCCGCGTGAGCCCTGTCGCCAATGGCGCGAAGGATGTCGACCCTTGCCGAAAGAACTGCTGTTGCGGTGGTTGTCGCTGCATTCATCAAGGCTATGGCAAGTATAAGGGCTTGCTTTGGTCTTGGTCAAAATGACGCCATGCCCGACTCCGGAAGCCCATCGGTTGGCACAGCAAGTCATTTCGTCCCGTCATCATGAATTCAATTGGAATTTCCAGGTCGGTTCAGTGTTCGGCATTTTCACTGACCGCGCTGCTGAGCCGAAGTCGTTCCAGTAGCCCGGCGAAAGCATCATTGCTGGAAAAGTGGATGACCAACTTTCCTTTGCCGCCTGCCTTGCTGATGATCTCGACGGTGGTATTCAGATGATCGGCGATGCGCTCTCGAAGGCGGTCCACATCCCGATCGGCCACAGTGGCGGCCTGTTTCTTCTGAGCCGGAGCAGATCTGTCCTGGTTATCCTCGACCTTCTGGGCAACCACGCGTTCGGTTTCGCGTACCGAGAGACGGCGTTGCACGACCATATGTGCGGTCAGGATCTGTTCGGCGCGGTCGAGAGGCAGCAGAGCGCGCGCGTGACCCATTTCGATGTCACCGGCCAACAACATGGTTTGAACGGTATCGGCCAGATTCAGCAGGCGAAGCAGATTCGAGGTGGCGCTGCGTGAGCGACCGATTGCTTGGGCTGCCTGCTCGTGGGTGTAGCCGAATTCGTCGATCAGGCGTTGGATGGCACTTGCCTCTTCGAGCGGATTCAGATCTTCGCGTTGAATGTTTTCGATCAGCGCCAAGGCCAGGGCGTTCTCGTCGCTGACTTCCTTGACGATGACCGGAACGTTGGCGAGTTGGGCAAGGGCGGCCGCGCGAAAGCGGCGTTCACCGGCAATGATTTCGTAGCGTCCGTTGTCGATGGGGCGAACCACCAGCGGCTGCAACAGGCCGTGTTCAGCGATCGAGTCGGCTAGTTCTTGAAGCGCCGACTCGTCCATTTTTGTCCGCGGCTGATAGCGTCCGGCCTGCAGCAGATTGATGGGCAGCTCTCGAATGCCTTCTTCCACATTGACTTCTGTGTGCGTGGGGGAGCTTGGGGCGGGGGAGGGGGTGTCGAGCATGGGCTCTTCACCGCCCAGCAGGGAATCGAGTCCGCGACCAAGTCCACCTTTATGTTTTTTGCTCATTCTCAGCGTTCCTATGGGTGCTGCCCGGTTTCTGCCTCGGAGGCGGCATCGGCTGCGCTTTCTTCCGTTGCCGCTGTTTGTTGGCTGGGGGATACCGGGTGATTGTTTGACGGGGAGTGGGTTACATCGGGCTGGCGTGCGGCCGTTGCGGCCGGAGCCGGTTTGGAAGCCGAGCGCTGCATCTGCGCCAGGTAGGCCGGCGTGCGTTCGATCAGCTCGGAAGCGAAGTCGAGATAGCCCAGTGCGCCACGTGAACCGGGATCGAAGCGTACGCCGGGCAGCCCGTGACTGGGCGCCTCTGCCAGGCGGATGTTCCGGGGAATGACCGCTTTGAAAACTTTTTCCTTGAAATGCTCCTCAAGCTGAGCGGAGACCTGTTGTGCCAGGGTGATCCGGCTGTCGTACATGACGCGCAGAATACCCATGATCTTGATCTCGGGGTTGAAGTTGGCATGCACTTTCCGGATCGTGCCCACCAGATCGCTGAGGCCCTCGAGCGCATAGTATTCGCATTGCATCGGAATGATGACACCCTGCGCAGCGCACAAGCCGTTGAGGGTCAGCAGGGATAGCGACGGGGGGGAATCGATCAGGATGTAGTCGTAGTCGGCGGCGGCGAGATCGAGGGCATCACGCAGGCGGCGTTCGCGTCGTTCCAGCTCCACCAGTTCGACCTCGGCACCGGCGAGCTCGCGGTTGGCCGGAAGCAGATAGTAACCACCCGCTTCGGAAAGCTGACGGGTTTGATTGACGGTACTGTCGCCGATCAGCACGTGATAGACCGAGCGCTGCAGTCGTCGTTTGTCGATACCGCTGCCCATGGTCGCATTGCCTTGGGGGTCCAGGTCGACCAGCAGGGTACGTTTGCCCAGTTGGGAGAGTGCGGCAGCCAAGTTGACCGAGGTCGTCGTTTTGCCGACCCCGCCTTTCTGGTTCGCAATGGTCAGGATGAGCGTCAAGCGAGTCTCCGGTTGTCGGTTGTTTCGGAGCTGGATGCGATGGCTTCCAGGGGAGGGGGGGAGGTGAGTTTCAATACGGCCAGAAACCGCTGTGTGTCGGGGTGGATGCAGGGTAGGCTTTCGACGGCGTGCATTTGGACGGAAGCCGGCAATTCGCGCTGTTCATCACGCAGCCGGACACTTTTCATGGCAAATGCCAGTGAGCGTTCACTCATGAATGGTTCGCACAGGCTTGCATAGCGAGCCAACGCCGTGAACGCACGACAGATGAAGTTGGGGTCTGAACCGCCAACCTCGTGCCGGGTCAGATTTTCTATCCGTGTCGCGCAGACAGAGACATTTCTCAGGCCAAGAGTGAGTGCTGACTGACGAAGGAATGCTGCTTTCTTGCCAACGGGCTCCACCAATGTGATCGGCCGTTCTGGATGAGCGATGGCCAGCAGGATACCGGGAAACCCGGCACCGCTGCCGATGTCTGCCAAAGGTGCGTCCAAATCGGGCAGATGGCGCGTCAAGGCGGGCAGGGCTGCCAGGCTGTCGAGCAAATGGTTGTCGATCAGTACCTGCGAATCGTTACTACCCAGCAGGTTGTAGGTCTGGTTCCATTGCAGCACCAGCGCTGCCCAGCGGTTCAGACGGTCCATTCGTTCGCCTGAAAGCGTCAGGCCCAATTGCTGCATGCCCTGTTCAAGGTGTTGCCGGTCGCTTGGCTGCCAGTGATTTTTGAAGCGTCTGGTCGAGGCATGGGCGGGACGAAGCGGTATGCTCATGTTCTTGCTCCTGGTCCCGCTTCGCTTGCCGGAAGTTTGCGTTTACTCAGTTTCTTCAGATGTACCAGCAGCAGAGACACGGCGGCGGGTGTCATGCCTGACAGGCGACTGGCCTGAGCAATGGTTTGCGGACGCTGGTTCGCCAATTTCTGACGTACCTCATTGGACAGTCCGCTGATCTCGGTATAGTCCAGTGACGCAGGAATGGGAGTGTTTTCCTGTTGTGCCATTCGCTCGACTTCGAGACGTTGGCGCTCGATATAGCCTTGGTACTTGATCTGAATCTCGACCTGCTCTGCAATCTCGCGGTCCCTCAGATCATCGCTGTCCAGTTCGGGGAGGGTCTGACGCAGGCGTTCGATCGAAACATCTGGTCGTTTGAGCAAGGTATAAAGTGAATGCTCACTATTGATCGTGGTGCCCAGTGCTTCAGACAGACGAGCCTGATCGATGACCTTGTTGTTTAGACTCGTTGCACGCATGCGTCCGATTTCCCGTTCGATCGCTTCTCTCTTGGCGCAGAAACGCTGCCAACGGGCATCATCGACGCAACCCAACTGTCGGCCCGTTTCGGTCAAGCGTAGATCGGCATTGTCTTCGCGCAGGCTCAGTCGATATTCGGCTCGGCTGGTGAACATTCGATAGGGCTCGACGACTCCCTGTGTGAGCAGGTCATCCATCATCACACCCAAATAAGCCTGATCACGCTTTGGCGACCAGGGCGCTTCTGCTCTGACCTGTCGGGCGGCATTCAGTCCTGCCAGCAAACCTTGGGCGGCAGCCTCCTCATAGCCGGTTGTGCCGTTGATCTGTCCCGCAAAAAACAGGCCCTGAATCTGGTGTGTTTCCAGGCTCGACTTCAGCGAGCGTGGATCGAAGTAGTCATATTCGATGGCGTAGCCCGGCCGCAGAATATGGGCGGACGCCAAGCCCGTCATCGAGCGGACGACCGCGATTTGCGTGTCGAAGGGTAGGCTGGTCGAGATTCCGTTTGGGTAGATCTCATGGGTTGTCAGCCCTTCCGGTTCGAGATAAATCTGGTGAGCGTTTTTGTCTGCAAAGCGATGAATCTTGTCTTCGATCGACGGGCAGTAGCGGGGGCCAGCGCCTTCGATCGCTCCTGTGAAGAGCGGTGAGCGATCCAGGGCACGGCGGATGATTTCATGGGTCTTCTCGTTGGTATGCGTGACCCAGCAGGGCAGTTGCCTGGGGTGCATGCCGGCACTGCCTATGAAGGAGAAAACGGGAACAGGATCACTGTCTCCGGGCTGTTCAGCCAAGCGTGCATAATCAATGGTTTTTCCGTCTATGCGGGGAGGGGTTCCGGTTTTGAGCCGGCCATGCGGCAACGCGAGTTCACGCAGCCGTGCAGCCAGAGTCTTTGAGGCGGGATCCCCCGCTCGGCCTGCTTCATAGTTGTCGAGCCCGACGTGGATCTTCCCATTCAGGAAGGTACCGGCAGTCAGAACGACGGCCTGCGCATGAAAGTGGATACCCAGTTGCGTGACGACCCCGATGATCCGGTCGCCAGAAAGTAAAATATCGTCAACTGCTTGCTGGAATAAAGTCAGCCCTGCTTGATTCTCCAAGGCGTGGCGAATGGCTTGCCGGTACAGCACCCGGTCGGCTTGCGCACGCGTCGCGCGAACAGCCGGCCCTTTGCTGGCGTTCAGTGTGCGAAATTGGATACCGGCCTGGTCGGTTGCGATGGCCATAATGCCGCCCAATGCATCGATTTCCTTGACGAGATGTCCTTTACCGATTCCTCCAATGGAAGGATTACAGGACATTTGGCCCAGAGTATCGAGATTGTGGGTGAGCAGCAAGGTTTTGGCACCGGTGCGTGCAGCCGCCAAACTGGCCTCGGTCCCGGCGTGGCCCCCGCCGACGACGATCACGTCGAAGGATTCAGGGTAAATGCTCATACGCTATTATAAATCGGCAGCCTATGTTTTTGAGGCTTGGCATGGGTGGTTTCACGTGAAACAGCAATATTCTTTTCTGTACTACTCGCACTTTACTTGGTGTACACCACAGAATAGGATGAGTTACGGCGCCTTTGGGCGCCATCCCGGGCTGTCGTTTCAGCCAGCGCGTCTGGCCCCGCCCCTTGTCCCGGATAGGATCGCAACCATCTCTTCGATTCAGAGGACGGGGAAGGGAGGAGAGGGAGGGAGGGGAGGAAGAGGGGGCATTGGAGGGAGCGCGGGGGCCTTTCAAAATTCCCCTTGCGGGGGGGCACTTTCTCCCGAGCAGGATAGGATTGCGCGCCAGACCGCGTATGGGTTGCGGTTGATATGTCGGCGCGCGATCACCAGACCACCTTCACCTCGATGGAGTCGTACTGATCAGCATGCTTGCTGGCCTGGGGGGGCTTCTGCTATGCCTTACCTTCCTGGAAAGAAAGCCAGATTCCCTCCCTGGTCACAAACGCACACCCCCGCAGCATCCCCCCGCTGGCTACATCGCCTCATTCCATTCCCGGCTGGCACGGTGGACCCCGAAAAGGAGCTGAACTCGGTTTTCGCCCCGACTAAGCATGGGATTGAAAAAATGGATGAGAGCTTGGGCTTACGTACTCGCCACAAGGCAAGAAAGCCGCGAGCCGTCATATCCCGAGCCGTATGAACCTATACAGGGATACAGGGAGAAGGGGCCCTGGCCTGCTTGTTGGGGGCGCGTTCAGGCTTGCCTTTGAAATGGCGCTTGGATTTCGAAGAGCCCTCCTCTCCTCTCTGAGGAATGAGAGTGGGGGGCAGTAGACTGACTCTGTTGGAGTAGAAAAAACCTATTGTCCAGCGCGTTGCTTGTCTCCAGATAACGATGTCTCCCCTGTGGCCTTCCTTCGGAGGTGGCACTTTTCCACGCCCCGTTTGTCATAGCTGGCGCTGAGAAGTGTGGGCCGCGCGCCCGCCGCCTTAGTCCAGGTAGAAGTGAGGTTGCGTTTATGCGGTTATGCGGTGTTGACCTTCGTCATAGCCGATTTTCTTTTTGAGCAGTGTATATGGCATCGTGGTGCAACAGAAGAGGGAGGGGGGAGGATATTGGGACTTCGAATCAGCTGCTTTCGGATACTGGTTTCACGTGAGACCAGTTCTTAGTACAAAGCGCGAGTAGTGCGCGGAGGCCCCTCTCCTTTTGCCTCTAGACCGATTGAGATGCCAGCCCTCCCCTGGCTCGTGGTGCGCCGCGTTACATTTCGCGCGTACCATCGCCTCCTGACAACTTGGTACACATTTCCCCCGGCATCTCATATCTCCGCTGTGGAACTATTTCACGCATCCCTCTTCGGTAGCATTCTCTCTCTCGTGCGTGTATATCCCTCCTTGGTTGCAGCAAAAGCCAGCGAGCTTGAAAGGGGAGGAGATGTTTGCAGTAAGGGAGTCGTCACAACTGGAATGGATCTTGATCTTGGGTAAGCAGCTGTGTACACGGCGACCTATTTTTGTTGGTGCTCGCTCGTCTTCCTTGAATGTCCATATCCATCCACCATCGAAGCATCTCGATCTCGTGGATGTGATTGACTGTTCTTTCTGATTGAAGGATGCAAGTTTGTAGTAAGCACTTACTCAAAAGTAATTGAGCGACATCTGTTTTCAGCCAGCGCCTTCCCGAGTGTAAAACTTATCTCGAAATGAGGAGGAGAAAGATACTTCTCCCCACACATATCGACATTGCCTCCGAGTCGACTGAGTAGGGCGCAACCGCCCTCGCCCTCGCCCTTTATGCCCTCACCCTTACAACATCAGCCGTGTTAGAGAGAGGGCGACGCGGACAACATATAACACACACTCGCTGAAGGCGCCGCGACGATGAAGGAAAGGCGTGCTTGAGAAAGAGAGTGTGTCCACGGGAGGAGAATCATGGTGAAGGGAGGCAGATTTGACTTGGCACGAGGATGGCGTCGGCGACGCTGAACGGGCCAACGCCGGGCGCCTCAGGTCAAGCGGTATCGCCTCTTAATCCACCACGCTCCTCTCTCTCCTCAATCCGGAATCTATCGGAGGGAGGGAGAATCGCGAAACTGATTCATCGCCGTCGCCTACAGGCGTGCAGGACATCGGGCGGGGTGTGTGACTTAGCCGCACGTACTGCGCAAGAGCGGTTCTCGTTCTCCTGCAGCAGGACTCAGCTGCTGCCGGGCCCCACATATAAGTTGTTCTTTCGTGAACAATGCGAGTAAGGGTCTTGTCTTTGATTAGCTGTTTCCATCCACATACCGCCCACGCACACTGGTTGAATATTGGTTAAGGCGGGGCGGAAGAATGCCAGCAGCTTCTTTGGTTTTTCATAAAAGAATGCACACAAAGAGGGGGAAGGAGGCGGCTAAGGGGGATCGCTCAGACGATTGGTATACCGTTTCACGTGGAACAGCTCTCTTTCAAGCTTCGTTTCCAGCGGAGGAAAGGTGCTGCGTGCGTACTTTCCACATGCAGCTTGTTGCTTCAAGAGTCTCTTGCTTTCCTGCCCTCCCTTTGGTGCCAATCATCTTCCCTTTCGTCTTTACTGATCCGTGGGCGGGTGGCAGAACTTCCATACTAGGAAGGATTGCGTCAGTAGAAAAGGGACGGCTAGCCTGACTAACAAAGAAAGTCGGGGCATACTTAGTTTTCGCCCTCCATTTATCAACACCCGGATATCAATATCCGGATGAATGAAATCGACTTCCAGGAGAGACAATGAGGAGGTTGGCGGTTGGCGGTTGGCGGTAGGAGCTTTACAGTTTTCCGCTTATCCGAATCCCGTAATGGGGTGTGTGGGGCACCAGTGATGCTTGCGGGGATGTCAAGAAGCAAAAATCTCATTTCCGGCGTTACACTGACATTCAGCTTGTGGTTTGAAGTCATCGACAGGAAAAGCCCCAATCATTTTCTTTCTTCAAGCGTCTATCCATCCATCTGGAAGTCATGAAAAGGAGATATGAAAAAGAGAGAGCGTCCACCAAGCGCTCTTATTGTGGGGGAGAAGAGGGAGAAGATGAGGTGCGTTCGAATTCTAGGCTTCATGCATGAAAATGGACGACTTTTTCATGCAAGGAAAGGGTACACACCACCATGCGGGCGGCTGATTCGTGGGTCACTGATGAGCCTCTATAGCTATTGATAGAGTGGGCTTCTCCCCACTCTTCAATCAGGGGCTTGGCGCGCTTGTTTGCAGAGAGGCGAGGGGGGGGCGTAGGGGCAAAGTGCGATATACGCATCAACAGTCCTGCAGGCATCATTTCAAACACACATTGGCTCAAGCAAATGCCTTTCTCTGGGAGCCGGGGCGGCTCCCTACCAGTCAACGGCCCCGCCCGCCTTGAGCAGGGCACGTAGTGTCCCTCTCTTCTTTCAGAGATTCCTGGCGTAATTCCCAGCTATTCTTGTGCTAGCAGCGGGATTCAGCTTGCTAGAACGGCCTGTACGCACCACATTACTGCTGGCTCTAGAAATAAGGTGGAATGGGATGAGCCTCTACTCTAGTAGATGAAAAAGGCTGCAGCACCACTACCTTGCTTGTGAAAGTGGTGTCATGTGAAAGAGTTCAAAACGACCCCCCGCTCCCGACGAAGGTAGTCTGCTTGTTGAGGAAGGTGAAAGTACATGTTCTTTCACTCACCTGGGATTATTGTGTGAGTGTTTGGAGCGCTCTAGTAGTCATGTAGAGGTATGTATTGGTGCGCGGCATGCAGGCGTACATGCCTTCATTCTCCAAAATCTAATTAGACCGTTCCACGTGAAACATTGCGACTCCAGGCGTGAGAAGAAGCGGGCCCTTCCCCCCCCCCCTTCCACCGCTCAAGGGAGGGGGAGCGACGACGGGGGTGGAGAGATTCGACGGGGGACGCCGACGTGCCCCGCGACGACGGATGGGAAGAGATGCCCTCTCCTCCCTTCACGAACAGATTGTGATTGCCATGGATGAAAGCGTATAGACCAAGGCGCCACAGGTGAGTGCAAGACGGTGGAGGCGGGGGAAGGGGGGAATGCAAGCGCTATACCATGCAGAATCGAACAACGATTCGAAAGGAGGGGAGAAAGGATGAATCAACAAACTGAAGGAGATAGCAGCCATAACATGGTGCTGTTAAAAGCATAAGTTGTCTCCAGAGACAAAACTGCTTTCATGCCTTTCTTCATTCTCCTCTTACGGGTGGCCCCAGGCCGACCGGCCGACGGCCCGCCGGGGGGGCGTCTAGGAAGACGGGTTCTTTCGTGCGCAAGTGCGCGAGGATGGGAAACTGGTTGCCCGAGAGAGACGATGTTCCGATATCAGCGCGCTTTCCATTGCAAGAACCTCAGAAGATTTGTATTGGGAGGGGGGTGAGCTCCCATGTTCTCAAAGTGTTTGCACACACCGAGCGGCCGCTTGTGTCGTTGCTGATAATAAAGACTCCGTATAGACGCGTTTCCCCGCATAAATAAACAAGGACTTTAAGTAAGTTGCTTGGATTCGATGCATGGCCTGGTTCGATATCTCTCTATAAGCTGTTTAGGAATGCCAAAGCGTATCTAGAGCCCATGAATGTTTCACGTGGAACAAGAGAAGAGCTCAGTTGGCCTTGTTTGATTGAATCCAAGCAAAACCTTGAATGACTGCATGAAAGATGTGCTTCTTCTGCCCACGGCAGGAAGGGGGGGGATCCTTCCGTAGCGTAGGATGTGTGGTCAATAGGACCGCAATGAATCGATATTGGTGAGATCGTGTGTGTGATCGATCCCTCTCAGCGTGGGCAGAGATGGGTTGTTTAAGAAGGGATTTCACGGCTACTCTTCTGGGTTGGGTGTGGACTGCGAGGGCTTTTCCTGCCTTCTACTGCCGGCTAGCCTCATTTTCTGCGCTTGTCCGGTGTCAATGTACTTACCCATTCTCTCTAGCGTAAGAGAGAAGAGAAAGGCGCGAGGTGCTGGTCCTTGCTTTCCCTCTTAGAGCCCTGTGACGTTAAAGTGAAAGGAAAACGGGAGGCTACTGTGACCAGCATAAGCGCTTTCCCCAACCCTGGACCCAGATAACGCTATAAAAGAGTGCAGAGAAGAGCAAGGATTCGAATCGACAAGCATTCCTTTTGGGGAATTCATATTTTGAGTAGACCGGACCCTCTCACACGCATCAATACATACGAAGCGGAAGGAAAGTGAGGCAATGCACGAAGAAGTAGGGACACACAACCTTTCTGGATGAGTAAGCTGCGTGCATGTTTGTGTGCTTGCTGTGTGTGTTTGTGTTGTGTTGTTGGGGTTCTGCTACTACTCTGGCAAAAGCTCAATGATGACGAAAGGGGGGATGTAAATATTGCGCTGGAAAACAGCTCTTGTTTGACAATCTTCGCTCACTCCCAAGTTCTCGGTTCTCACTCGTGGGAGAGGGGGGATGGGCCATTCCTTCTTGTGCACGCGTCATACAAACACACAGCAGTGCGGATATGGATAATCGTTTCACGTGAAACAAGAAAATTGATTTCACGACTTGTGGAACTTGATTCTTTTTAAGACTACGGAGGGGGGTTCAGTACACCAAGGGCAACGGGTTCAGGGAACTGCGTTGAAGCTGAACCTGTACGTTCCCCCATTTCGTTGGTCGATGAGGGGGGAGGGGAGATGGATGGGGCAGCGGTGGCTTTTCCTTTTGCTCGTTGGTTTGGTTTGGCGGCAAGTTTCAAGCCGTGAACTTGTGCCTTTCCATCTCAACAAGCAAAAGGATTATCTATCTGAGCCACCGGAAGATGCTTGCCTTTGGTGTTGTCCTCCCCTTCGCTTTCCCCTGCTCCTGCTTGTGTGAGTAAAAGGGGCTATAGTGCTGTGGAGCCGCTACTCACTCATAGGTTTCATAATTTTGTAGCGGAAGCGGAGGAGAGTAGGCAAATTTTATTTGTTGGAAAGTGCCCGGAAGCGTTGCCCGATTGGGATCGGGATTATGTGTCACTGATGATCATTCTCGAGTATAAGGACAAGGAACGAAGGCAAGGACGAAGGCAAGGGTAAGGGTTCAAGGGGGCTCGGCCCCGGGCGAGCTCCGGTATTGTTTTCTGATCCCCCCGCAACGGTCGTTTTCAGCCATATTCATTGGAAAAAAGAACCGTGTTTGCTTAGCTTGCCTGAGAGAGGAGTGAACTGAGTGATCTTCTCGTGGGGCCGTTGCTGCCTTTTGGTTCGGCGGGCAAATCCAATCAGTAGCTGCGCAAGGTAAGTAAAACAGCTCATCAAGCAAGAGAAGGATTCTCGCAAAATAGGCCGCGGGGGGGGGAATCTTTTCTTTTGATGGGGGAGATGTGACTTCTTGCTGCGAGGATTCGCGTCCAGTAATCCCCTACCTACTCTACTTGAGTTGCTGGCTTCGGGGCTTCTTCATCCCCCTTTTTCTGATTCTGCTTGGCAGGGGCGGGCTGGGGATGGGGGTGTGATGTGATGCCTTTACATATTTCGCTGGTTCGATGGATGCATATGGTGAGTTTTTGAAGACAAGTCAACCGAAGCGAGCGCTTACTTAATGGAGGATTGGTTCTGTTTGGAGGCGATTAAGAGAAATGCGGAAAGAATCAATATATAGCCGGTTCGGTTCGCCGCACGCCATGGCCTGCGCCTCATCCTTCGCAAAGTCCGTTCAAATCTGCCGCAACTATTCCCCACAAACCATCTCGATCTTCAGTCCGGGATTTCCAAAGAGAGCGAGGTGAGGGGGCTCCTCCTTTGTTCACTGAAATGAAAGACTGTCGATTGTTGCGCAGGCTTTCCGTATCCGTATGAGGGTAGAGTGAAGGGCGGGCAGTGCCTCCTCTTCTTCCCTCTTCTGTGTAGGGCGGGGGGCATGTAGTGGAAGTGGTTGAAGGAGCATCGCGATAGAGTCTCCGCCCCCGCCCCCTGCCCCCTGCCGCCTGCTGGCAGTTTTGGCCTGTTATTTTGCTTTCTGTTTGAAGAGACATCGTGCCCTTGCCGGAGCCAGCCCAAGCTGTTCCCCCCTTCTTTTTTGGGCGGAGGACCTCTGCCGCCGATGCGCTGAATGGAAAGGGAGGGGGCTCTTTCTTTTGGGGCTTTCATTGGCGCAGACCCCCTCTTTCATCACAAACGGTATAGGGGCTGGATCAGGATGTGTCACGAGATCGACGTGTACGCGCACATCGATCGTTGCATCGGTTGGGGGCCTATGGTTCAACTTGGAAGGGCATTGCGCAGAGGGAAGGGTTTTCTTTCTCTTTGCAGCACGGGGGGGGAGAGTCCCTCCCTGTGTCATGTGTTATGGAGCAGTATCCTAGCCTTCTTCCGAGTGGCCCAGCCCCAGTGGAGCTGGGGGATATCAGGATCAGTCAGATTGGCGCGAGGAGAGGAAAAACGGTACTCCCTCTCCCCTGCGAGCCAGCAGGGGGGATTGCAAGAGAAGAGGAGAGCAGCCCTACCTCAATGTTCAGGACCAGAATGCTGTTGATCAGGACACACACACCTGAAGCTCAAGTCCGCCCCGCTGTGGCACTTAGTGGTGTGCACACACAAGCACGCACCTAGGAGTGTCTTTGACAAAGAGAGGGGGGCGGTAACTGTCGGGCATGTACCTTCATGTTGGAACAAGACGCGGGCGCCCGGCGGATGACTTGGAAGGATGTGAGAACGGATCAAAACAAATGAAGGGAAGGGGCGATTCTTGCGTGGTCAATTATGTGGCGTGCGGGGGCGGGGACGTCGTCTCTGTCTTTTCCCTTTCCCTCTCATGCAATCTTGGAAAGGCAAGTCAAGAAGACAAGAGAGGCCCTGTTCCACGTGAAACAAGCAGAATGAAAGAGAGAGAATATGTTTTGTTTTCTATGAAAGATGGGGTATGTGTTCCGGGGGAGGAAGTCTCTCTGGTGCTGGTGCGTAAGGGGGTTGGAGTATATGTTACGGGGCGTTGTGCGGGGTGGGCTATTGCAGGCTTGCGATGGATTGGCCTCTCATTTTTCTTGGCCGCAAATAGGTCTTCAGCTTTTCTGAGCTTTTCTCTCTGTCTTTCCCCCTGGCGGTGGCGCGGGAAGGAAATTTGACGGCCGGCGCGCGGCGGGGGAAAACCAACCGTGCCCACCTTGCACTCATGACACAGGTATTACCTCTGCCGAGGACTGGGCGTCCCCTCCCCCCCCCCCCGGGCAGGGCCTCACCCGCTGATCAAGAGAAACGCACCATGATGTGACGACTGTGAGAACTGGGCAGCGCCAAAAACTTCAACAGCTCAAGCTCAAATCCCCGTCCATGCATGGGGCGGCCCCCCCGCCCGCCCCAGGGAAGCCCGCTGCCCCGGGATGGAGCGCCCCGCCGCCGCGGGCGCACCGCGGGGCCACCGCACCGTGTGTGTGGGGCCTTTTTGAAACGACCAGAGCTTGTGTGCGCCCCTGTCCGTAAAAGCAAGCCCAGGCAGTCTCAGTAGCCTCCAGCTCCAGGTGCTCTGGATTTTGAGCAGCGTGTGGGGAAGGGGGGGGAACCACGACAAGCATCGTAGGGCCCTCGAGGGAAGAGCCTGCCAAGGAGAAAGTCCACCCACAATCATCAGGGTCGCCAAAACGGATGGGGGATGCGTGTGTGTCTCTCTTCTTCCTCTCCGGCGCCCCCCTCCCCCCTATCCATCCCAAATGCCACTACACGACAAAAGCTTCGCTCCAGAGTATGCGCTCAGGATGGTCTATTATAAATGATTCGTATTTACGGTAGGCAATCAAAGGAAACATGTACTGGATGGCAAAATGATGGGCAAGAAAGGAAGTGGGACAGGACGGAATGGGGCAAAGCAGGGGCGCAGGAGCGACCAAGAAGCGGGGCGGGAGCGACCGGCATCCAAAGATAGGGGGGAGGGGTATGACGGGAAGTACTGGAGCACGGAAAAGGGGGGCCTGCCGGGCAGTTCTCCCGAACGCTAAACTTCCGCATCGATGTTCTCGGATGAGCATGGCCGGAATGCGAGGAGGCACGGGAGCGGGGGCTCAGGGCTTTCGTGGACAGTGGCCATCTCGAGTAGTCAGAGTCCACCAGGGAGGATGAAGATGGGGGAGATCGAAGGGGCGGGTGCGAAGGGGGCCATTGCACTGACGATGGGTGATCCTGCCGGGATTGGCCCGGAGATCGTGATCAAGGCGCTTGCCAGGCTTTCAGGAAAGGCTCAGGCGGGTTTTTATCGTGTCTATGGGGATGAGGTATTGCTGAGGTCGATGGCGGGCCGCCATGGCCTGGATAATCGGTTTTTGAAGGTGGTGGACTGCGTTCGCGTCCCAATGGGCCTGAAGCTTGGTGAGATTTCCGCTGCCGCGGGAGATGCGGCATTTCGAGCGGTGCGACAGGCTGCATTGGATGTGATGGCGGGTAAGGCCAGAGCGTTGGTGACCGCGCCGCTCAGCAAGGCGGCGATGAATCGGGCCGGGCATGCCTTTCCCGGGCATACCGAAATTCTGGCGGAGTTGGCGGGAGGGAGGCCGGTGCGGATGATGCTGGCCAACGCCGAGCTGCGTACTGTGCTCGTCAGCATTCACTTGCCCTTGAAGGATGCGCTCAGTTCATTGTCCACGGCCGGCATTCTCGAGACCATCCAATTGACGGATACTTTTCTGCGCCGCACGGGCATCATTTCTCCCCGCATCGCGGTGGCGGGTGTGAACCCGCATGCCGGCGAGGATGGTCTGTTGGGGACGGAAGAGCAACGGATCATTGCCCCTGCGGTCCGCGCGGCACGAGAGGCAGGTATCGACGCCAGTGGACCATATCCACCCGATACGGTGTTCATGCGGGCACGGGGCTTTGTGCATTTCGATGTGGTGATCGCGATGTACCACGATCAAGGCTTGATTCCTGTGAAGTATTTGGGCGTGGATGAAGGGGTGAATCTGACGGTGGGGCTGCCTTATGTCCGTACCAGTCCGGATCATGGGACGGCTTTCGATATCGCCGGCAAGGATATCGCTGGTCCCGAGAGCATGCTGGCGGCCATCGAGATGGCGGAGCGGTTGACGCCCAGGCGGCGGGAAGCCGGTTGATGGGCGGGAGAAGCACATCGGCGAGAGAGCGGGAGTCCGCCCGCTTTGCTGCGTGACGCCTGCTCGGGTCCGATGACTGGCAAGGTAGAGTGAGGGTCTCGGCCTGCGGAGCGGGCGGGCCCCGACAGTTTTTCTGTCTGCCGACCATGGCAAAGGAGCGCAGCGGATCCAGCTCCGAAGCGTTGGTGAGTGTCGTTACCGCTCATGGGACGCTCGGGGCATCGTCGATTCGAGACGCCGATGCATGGTCGGTACGGTCACGAAAAAGAAAACCCCGCCGGCGAGGGCGGGGTTCTCAGGGCCTTGACGCTTTCAGGTCCTTGACATGGACCCGAAGCCGCTCCAAAAGATCCGGCTCAGGTCATGTCAGATCATTTACCGTCCAGGCGCGCCTCGAGGTTCTTGCGAATCTCTTTCAGGCGTGCCGGCAGGCGCTCGCCAAGGTGTTCAAACAGCTGATCATGCTGTTTGAACTCGCTACGGACTTTTTCGGGGTCGATCGTGGTGATCTGCTTGTAGGCGGCTTCACTGAAGTCCAGTCCTTCCCAGTGCAGGTCCGCGTATTCCGGGGTGGTACCGAACACGTGCTGCTGTCCCTTGCCCTGTTTGCCTTCCAGGCAATCCAGCATCCACTTCAGCACGCGCATGTTGTCACCGAAGCCCGGCCAGATGAACTTGCCATTTTCGTCGGTGCGGAACCAGTTGACGTTGAAGATCGGCGGGATCTTGGCTCCTTTTTTCTGCAGCCATTCGCCCAGGTTGAGCCAGTGTTGGAAATAATCTCCCATGTTGTAGCCGCAGAAGGGCAGCATGGCGAACGGATCACGACGGACGACCCCCTGTTTGCCGCCCGCGGCTGCGGTGGTTTCCGAGCCCATGGTGGCTGCCAGGTAGACACCTTCGTCCCAGGTCGGGGTCTTGGTGATGAGCGGGATCGTGTCGGAACGGCGGCCTCCGAAGATGAAGGCATCGATCGGCACGCCGGCCGGGTCATCCCACAGGGGGTCGACGGCCGGGTTGTTGGTGGCAGCGGTCGTGAAGCGCGAGTTGGCATGAGCGGCTTTGCGGCCATTCTTGCCGTCTTCCGGCGTCCAGTCGTTGCCCTGCCAGTCGATCAGGTGTGCCGGCGGTTCGGACAGACCTTCCCACCAGACATCGCCATCATCGGTCAGCGCGACGTTGGTGAAAAGCACGTTCTCTCGAACGGCTGCGATGCAGTTCGGGTTGCTCTTGGCATTGGTGCCCGGAGCGACACCGAAGTAGCCGGCTTCAGGGTTGATGGCCAGCAGACGGCCCTGTGCGTCGGGCTTGATCCAGGCGATATCGTCACCCAGTGTGGTGATTTTCCAGCCTTCGAAGCCTTTCGGTGGAATCAGCATGGCAAAGTTGGTCTTGCCGCAGGCCGACGGGAACGCGGCCGCCACATGATATTTCTTGCCTTCGGGCGAGGTGACGCCGAGGATGAGCATGTGCTCGGCCAGCCAGCCGGGGTTGTCGCCTTGAGATTCGGCACGACCCATGGCCGAGGCGATGCGCAGGGCCAGGCATTTCTTGCCGAGCAGTGCGTTGCCGCCATAGCCCGAACCATAGGACCAGATTTCACGGGTTTCCGGGAAGTGGACGATGTACTTCTCGGGGTTGCAGGGCCAGGCCACATCTTTGGCGCCTTCGGCCAGGGGGGCGCCGACTGTGTGGACGCACGGCACGAATTCCCCGTTTTCACCCAGAACGTCCCACACTGCTTTGCCCATGCGGGTCATGATGCGCATGCTGACGACCACGTAGGGCGAGTCGGTCAGCTCGACGCCGACCTGGGCAATGTTGCTGCCCAGCGGACCCATCGAGAAAGGAACCACGTACAGGGTGCGGCCTTTCATGCTACCGGTGAACAGCTCGTTCAGCTTGGCGCGCATCTTGGCCGGTTCCATCCAGTTGTTGGTGGGGCCGGCGTCGATTTCCTTCTCGCTGCAAATGAAGGTGCGATCTTCGACGCGGGCGACATCGGATGGATCGGACCGGGCAAGGAACGAGCCGGGGCGCTTTTCCGGATTCAGTTTGTGCAGCGTGCCACGCTCCACCATTTCTGCGCATAGTTGGTCGTATTCGGCCTGGCTGCCCTCAGCCCAGACGACACGTGCCGGCTGGGTCTGGGCAACGATCCGACGGACCCATTCGATGATGCCTTGGTGCCGGACTTCGGGTGGAACGACCCCAATGTCGACGGCGGGAGATGCTGATGTCATATCGGTATCCTTGCGGAGAGTGGAGAACAAAAAGAACAGTCAGTGCTTACTTACATTATGGGGCGCCTCGACTGCCATCGAAACCGACTCGGGCAATGCTGCGCAGTTTTCCATCGTTCGACGCTGCCAAGTCAAGACTCCTTCAAGTCCGGAACAGACGAGACGCATCACCGGGCAGCGTTTTGTCTGTCTCGGGCCAAAACTGTCTTTATACCCCAATTGTGATCCTATTCTGCTTTTATGTCTGAGTGCACTGCCTGCCCAATAGGGTTGAGACACCCGGTGCAGTGACGGGTCATGCAACGAGCTTGCAAAAATGGTGGCAGCTCATTGAGTACTATGGGAGAACCGGCAGCCGGTCGTCAGGCGGGGAGTGCCTGCTTCCGGACGCCAGTGGGGCAGGGTGAACTTTGGGTTTGACCCTGCTATACAAAAGGATTCATGCAGAAGTGTGTGCATACTTGGTTTGTGCCGAATGAAGGGAGAGGCTTGTCACCGTGACTGATCCGAAAGAAGGGGCTCCAGAAATGGTCGATGTTGCTGATGGGCAACGATTCGCGTTGAATTCGACGCAGGTGATTGAAACCGGGCGTGGCATCAGCCGGCCCATCGGCGTGGTGAATCCCCCGGTGATCCGCGCCTCCAGTGTCATCTTCGAGTCCGTGCAGGCGGCCCTGGAAGAGGGCAGGGCGACCGGCCGAGGGGAGAGGCATCGTTCGACCTACGCGACTGCGGGCACCGAAACGACTTATGCGCTGATGGACGCGGTGGCCGAACTCGAGGGTGCTCCACATGATTGCCGTGCGGCATTGATGCCTTCCGGCCTGTCTGCGATCACTACTGCGATGTTGGCGTTCACTCAGCCGGGTGATCATGTGCTGATGAGTGATTCCGTCTATGGCCCGGCGCGTCATTTTGCCGATACGATGCTGGCCCGCTTCGGTGTCAGGACGACGTACTTCGATCCTCTGGCCACGCCATGGGAGTTGGAAGAGTTGGCAAGTGCTCACACTCGGATCATCTATCTGGAAAGCCCGGGCAGCTACACCTTCGAGATTCAGGATGTGCCTTCCATCAGCGCATGGGCGCGTTCGAAGGGCATTCTGAGTGTCATCGACAACACCTATGCATCTCCACGGCTGGCCCGTCCCTTCGACTGGGGGGTTGATGTTTCGGTGATTGCGCTGACCAAGTATTGGGCGGGGCACGCCGATTTGCTGATGGGGGCGGTGGTCGTGCGGGAACCCTTGTGGCTGCAGCTCTGGGAGGCCGTGCGTCAGACCGGGGTGTGCGTTGGTGGGGATGACGCCTGGATGGTTCTACGTGGGATGCGTACCCTCGATGCCCGTCTGGCCATGCACGAGCGGACGACACTGAAAGTGGCGGCATGGCTGGAGCAGCAGCCGGGTGTGGTGCGGGTGCTGCATCCCGCCTTGCCGAGCCATCCTCAGCATACGCTGTTCAAGAGGGACTTCCTGGGCAGCTGTGGCTTGTTTTCTTTCGAGCTGGATCCCGCCGTATCCGACGAGGCGGTGATGGCGTTGTGCAACGACCGTCGTCATTTTTCGGTGGGCTATTCGTGGGGCGGATATGAAAGCCTGATCATGCCGGCTTTTCTGCAGGGTGCACGGTCGGTTCAGCCATGGAAGGGAGGTCCGTTGGTGAGGATTCACTGCGGGCTCGAGAGCCCGGAGGCGCTGATTGCAGACTTGAACGAAGGTTTGGCTGCTATGCGGGCGTTGATTGTCTGAATGACTGTGGGGCTTTCTACTCTTTCCCGACAGGGCGGGGGGGGATTCGCGGCTGTTGCGCAGTATTTACACCCGGCAGCCGGACAAATTGACGATAATTTCAAAAGTTTCCTGTCGAGAAAGTTGTTGACAGGTCATGATGTTCAGTTAGTGCTCACTTATATAGGGTTGTTGTGATGACGCCAACCGGTCTTCTTCCGATCGATCAATTGATTAACCAGGATCTCGATGATTTGATCCGCAAGGCGCGCCCACAGTTCGAGGCGCTGGCCGGCAACCACGTCTGGCTGACGGGTGGTGCTGGTTTCCTGGGCTACTACCTGGTGCTGTCGATGGGCCACTGGAACAAGACGGCACCTGCCGACAAGAAAATCCGTCTGACGGTGCTGGACAATTATGTCCGTGGGGTGCCGGCTTGGCTGGAAGGGGCCAGGTCCGACGAGATCAAACTGCGTAAACATGATGTGACGCACCCGATTCCCTCCGATCTGGAGCCGGCCAACTTCATCATTCACGCGGCTTCCATCGCCTCGCCGATGTACTACCGCAAGTTCCCGCTGGAGACCATCGACGCCAACGTCAACGGTCTGCGGCTGATGCTGGATTACGCCGCCGAGCGCAACCAGAAAGAGCCGGGTACGATGAAAGGCTTTCTGTTCTTCTCGACCAGCGAAATCTACGGTGATCCGACGCCGGATGCCATTCCGACGCCCGAGACCTATCGGGGCCTGGTATCGTGCACCGGTCCGCGCGCCTGCTACGACGAATCGAAACGGGTGGGCGAGACGCTGTGCGTGCTGTACGCCCAGACCAAGGGGGTGCCGGTTTCGCAGGCGCGGCCGTTCAACAATTACGGCCCGGGTCTGAAGATCACCGACGGCCGGGTACTGCCTGACTTCGCCCGAGACGTGCTGGCTGGTCGCGACATCGTGATGCTGTCCGATGGTTCGCCGACCCGTACCTTCTGCTATATCACCGATGCGTTGTCGGGTTATCTGCGGGTGCTGGTCAACGGTCGCCGTGGCGAACCTTACAACATTGGCATCGAAACACCCGAGATCACCATGCGTGAACTGGCCGAGCGGGTGCAAGCGCTGGCCAAGGAACTGTGGGGCTATCAGGGCAAGGTGATTCACAAGCTGTCCGACGAGGGGGCGGTCTATCTGGCCGACAACCCGAACCGTCGCTGCCCGATCATCACCAAGGCTCGCACCGAACTGGGCTATGCGCCCGAGGTCGATGTCGATACGGGGCTGCGCCGGATTCTCAACTGGTATTACTTCAATCGCGAGGCTGAGGCTGCCTGATGAAACTCTGTGTCGTTGGGACCGGTTACGTCGGTCTGGTATCTGGAACGTGTCTGGCGTCGGTCGGACACGATGTGGTCTGTGTGGATGTGGATGCGGCCAAGGTCGAGCGCATCAACCGGGGTGAACCACCGATTCACGAAGAAGGGTTGGAGGCACTGCTGAAGGCCAATGTCGGCACACGGCTGCGGGCAACGACGTCGTTGCCCGAGGCGATGGAAAACGCCGACGTTGCACTGATTTGTGTCGGCACACCCTTTGACGGCAAGACCATCGATCTGAGCTATGTGCTGCAGGTGTCGCGTGAAATCGGCTCGGCCCTGAAGGCACAGGCCGAGGCGGCCAAGGCCGCCGGCAAGCAGCCGCACTATTGCGTGGTGACGGTCAAGAGCACGGTGGTGCCGGGGACGACCGACACGGCGGTGCGTGAGGCCATCGAAGCCGCTTCCGGTCTGAAGGCCGGCAAGGATTTCGGTCTGGGCATGAATCCGGAGTTCCTGGCCGAGGGGGTGGCCGTCAAGGACTTCCAGGAACCGGACCGGATCGTGGTTGGTGGCATCGACGAGCGCAGCACCCAGCAGCTGGCCGAGATGTACGCGATGTTCAAGAACACGCCGATCATCCAGACCACGCCGCGCACGGCCGAGATGATCAAATACACTTCCAATGCCTTCATGGCGACGATGATCTCGTTCTCGAACGAGATCGCCCGGATCTGTGATGGTATCGGTGAGCTGGATGCAGCCGAAGTCTTCAAGGGCCTGCATCTGATGAAGCACCTGATCTATCGTGACGGTGCCGGTCAGCTGAAGGTCGTGGGCGCTTCGTCCTTCCTGTGGGCGGGCTGTGGTTTTGGTGGCAGCTGCTTCCCGAAAGATGTGAAGGCGATCACGGCCCACGCAGGTCATCGCGGTGTCGCCACGCCGATGTTGGATGCCGTGTTGTCGACCAACAAGACGCAGCCCGAGCAGATGCTGAGGATGCTGAAGGATCGCCTCGGTGATCTGAATGGCCGTCGAGTCACCGTACTGGGCGTGGCGTTCAAGCCTGGCACCGACGATGTGCGTGAGTCGCCGTCGTTGCAGATCATCGCCGAGCTGGTCAAGGCAGGTGCGAAAGTGACTGCTCACGATCCGATTGCGGTCGAGACTGGGCGCAAGGCTTTGACGGAGATGGGTGTCGGGCCGCAGACCTATGCGTTCGAGAGCGATCTGGACACGGCGTTGGCCTCGGCCGAAGCCGTGGTGCTGATCACCAGTTGGCCCGAGTATCGTGCCGTACCCGAGCTGCAGAAAAAGGCGGGTCGCGAAGCCGTGCCGTTCATCGACGGGCGTCGCTTCATTGCCCGTGACGCTTTGCCGCATTACAGCGGCATCGGACTGTCGCTGTCGTCCGCAGGCTGATACCGATTCCTCTGTCGTCGGTCGTTCAATGAGCCGGGCATTGGTTCCGGCTCATTTTTTGACTTTCACCGTCGTATCTTCCCTTCCCGTCCGAACGAGCCGTCATATCCGGGTATCGGCTCGTGCATGGTGCTTTGTACCGGCCGCCGGACGTGTGACCGTTCCAGGATCCGGGCTCAAAAAGGAAATGGCCCGAACGGGGTGTTCAGGCCAATGTCGGAGTAGAAGATGAGACAACCGCCCTGATCGTTCCGTCAGGGCCTGGAGCGGGCGTTCGCACCTAAGTAAGCGCCCACTGTTTCATTTGATGTCTGCTTCTGTGTTGCGGATGACCAGTAGGTCGATGTTCGCGCTGCTGAGCAGTCGACGAGTGGCACTACCGAGCAGCAGGGCGCTGAGACCGCCGCGACCGTGCGAAGCGACGACGATCAGATCGGCGTCGTTGTCTCGTGCGATCTTGATGATGCCGTCGGCGGGCTCGTCGGCGATTTCGAAGGCTGTGTTCGGTGACAGCCCTGCTTTCTTGGCTTTGTCGACCGCCTTGGCCAGGATTTCCTGTCCGGCAGCGCGCACTTGTTCGCCATGCTCGGCCGCCGTCATGTAGTTGTTGGGCACCAGATCGCCTGCATAAAGCGGCGGCGCATAGGGAGCACCCACGTTGGCAATGGTGACGGCTGTTTTCAGTACGGAGGCAAGTTCAATGCCGGCGTCAACGGCTCGATCGGACAGCGGTGATCCATCGGTGGCGATCAGAACGTGTTTGTACATGAGAAGGTCTCCTTCTGAAGTTGAGCGGCAAAGTCCTGCAGTGCTGCCTCGATGCAAGTGGACACACGTGTGTCTGGTCTGGAGAAGAACGTGTGTCTGAAAGAAGATGCCGGATGTACATCGTCGAGCAACCAAGACCGACAGGCCCGGCATCCAGACCGGTAAGGCTGCATCTACATTATTTGACTCTAGGATAGACCAGATTCGATGTTCCGGGGGGGCAGTCAACAAATCGATTGGTGCCTATGCGTTGGTGATACGCTGAAAAGCCGAGTGCCGACTTGGCTGGCCGCCTGAACTCGCATTCCAATGGTCTGCGGGGGGCTCTGGTCTTCGCCGTCGTTTCCGGAGGAGGGCGGCCGTTGGCGATGGCTGCGGTTCGGGCCGTGCGGGATGGAGAGACGGCTGGTTGCTCAGGCCGACACGGTGTGCGTCCGGGGTGGAAAGGTCAGGCTCTGGTGCAG
Organism: Lautropia sp.; assembly: GCA_030530775.1. Lineage (GTDB taxonomy): Bacteria > Pseudomonadota > Gammaproteobacteria > Burkholderiales > Burkholderiaceae_E > Lautropia. The sequence goes on from JAUMUG010000001.1 coordinate 173,632, forward strand.
ATGGGCTTCGAGCTGGTTGGCGCTGAGTGGTGGGCAGAACAAGTTGCCCTGAATCATGCAGGTCGGCAGAAACTGTTGCAGACAGTTGAATTCTTCGGTGGTTTCGATGCCTTCGGCAACGGCCTCGAGTTTCAGTCCGTCGGCCAGAGCCAGGATGGCGTGCACGATGGCTTTGGACACGGCTTTGTGCGGCAGACCGCGAATGAAGCTTCGGTCGATTTTGATTTCGTCGAAGGGCAGGGTATGCAGATAGGTCAGCGATGAGTAGCCTGTGCCGAAATCGTCCAGGGACAGCGACAGGCCCTGCTGTTTCAATGAGCCGATCAGCTCACGAACCTGATCGCCATTTTCGACCAGCAGGGATTCGGTCAGCTCGAGGATCAGCAGTTCGGGAGGGAAGCCGGTGTCCTGCAGTGCCTGGCAGATCGTGCGGCCGAGGTTGCCGCGCAGTGTCTGTACCGCCGAGACATTGACTGCGATGTGCAGTGGAGGCAGGCCGGCATCCAGCCACTGACGCCCTTGGTGGCAGGCCTGGTTCAGCGCCCAGGCGCCGATGTCGGCGATCAGTCCGGAGCGCTCGGCGATCGGTACGAAGTGCTCGGGCAGAATCATGCCCAGATCGCGATGATGCCAACGGATCAGCGCTTCGACACCGACGATCTTCAGATCCCGGCTGTCGAGCTTGGGTTGATAGACCAACTGCAGTTCGTTGTAGCGGATGGCATGGCGCAGGTGGCTTTCGAGTGCGAGAAGATTGACGTAGGCGGTTTCCCGCGTCGGATCGAAATATTCGATTCGATGGCCACCCCGTCTCTTGGCGATGGTCAAAGCCGTTTCGGCATGCTGGATGAGCTGGTTGGCTTCCTTGCCATGGGTGGGAAAGATCGCCAGACCTATACTGGTGGAGATGAACAGTTCTCTGCCGTCGATATGCAATGGCCGGGAAAGTGCTTGAGTCAGTTCGGTCAGCCATTGTTGATGGCATTCGTCACGGGGCCCACCAGGCAGCAGTGCCATGAAACGATCGTCGCCGGCGCGGGCCAACCAGGGGGAGGAACCCATGGCCGGACGGCGGCGATCGGGGCCGGTATAGCGGCTGACGATGCCCTCGAGTCGTTGACTGAGGGCTTTCAGAAAGGCATCGCCGACCTGATCGCCAAGCCCTTCGTTGAGCTGACGAAAGCGATCGACATCGAGCAGCAGCAAGGTGTATTTGCGTGGAGCCGAACGCAGCACCACCTCGAGGCGTCGCATGAAGCCGGTTCGATTCGTCAATCCTGTCAACTGATCGAGCTTCAGCAGACGGTCACGGTAGATCTTGAGGCTGAGGCATCGGCGCAGTTTCAATAGCAGCGCAGAACGGTTCAGGGGTTTGCTCAGGACATCCGTCAGACCGAGGGCCAAGGCTTCTGCCCACGGGTCGTCGGACGAGTCGGCGCTCAGCAAAATGATCGGCAGATCCTGCCAGAGTTTTTGTCGACGCCTCTGGCGCAGCCATTGCAAACGGCTATCGTCGCCGGGCTTCAGGCCGATCAGCACCAGAGCGGGCAGGGAGCCAGCGTCGAGCAGTCGTTCGGCTTCTTCCTCGGAGTCGACTGCCACCAGCTCGCCAAGCCGGTCCTCGGCCAGGATGTCGAAGACGGTCTGACGAGTGACGGGGTCGGCATCCAGCAGCAGAACGGTGTTCTGTTTGCGGATCAGTGCGTCTTCGCTGCGATTTCTCAACAGGCCACCGACGCTGAACTGGACCTCTGGGCTCACGGATCTCGGCTGTCAAAAACGAGCCTCGGGGACGTTTCGATTCGGAATCTCGACAGCGTCTCACCGGGCAAAGACTGTGGGGTTGAGAGATTAACCCATATGCGTCGATGGTTTTTACATTTAAACAAACGACACCTGGTGCACGATTGAAAATATTACAGGTTGGCGTGAATGTAGGCCGTTTTTGCTGTCGACGCGACACAATCGTGGCGGAAACGCGCCGCAGGGCGCTCGCTGCCGGCCGTTGGTCGGTTTGCAGTTGCCTTCAGGCACCGGCGGACAGCCTCTCCGATTGGGCGTCCTCGGAATGAGCCGCACTTTGAACCGAGTGTGGATCCGGGCCTGTCGTACTCTGGGGCGATACGACCGATTCCTCTGCATGCAACGGTTTTGACGATTCATGTCGCCGGCTGTTCGAATGGCCGGATGCCGAGGAGTCGCCGTCGGGGCTGCTCTGCTGTGCCTGTTGAGACCGCCAGGCTCGTTGCTGAGCGGTGACCTGCAGAGAGACGATCTGTTCTGCTGCATCGGCATCTTTCCGATGAATTGCTTTCATCAGCGTGCGGTATTCGGCCATCGACTGACGAAGGCGGGCTTCGCTGGGAGGCATCATGTTGCGGATCAGCTGCAGAAAGCGCCGCAGATCGATGATGGAGCGTACCAGCCACGGGTTGGCCGCCATGTGTTGCAGACGTTCATGAAAACGATCGACAGCCCGGTGATAGTCGTCGATCCGGTTGTTACCGACCGCGCTCTCGATCTGGCTGTTGTATAGATCGAGCGCGGCGATGTCTTCGGCGGTCTGACGACGGACCGCCTCGGCCGTACAGCGGCTTTGGAGCATGCCCAGCACTGGAAAGAACGTGTCGACTTCATTGGGGCTCAGCTCGGTGACGAATGCACCGCGACCGGGCACCAGCTTCACCAGTCCTTCGTGCGCCAGAACTTTCAGGGCCTCACGCAGGGGCGTGCGCGATGTACCCAGTCGAGCCGAAAGACCGAGTTCATCGATCCGTTCGCCTGGGGACAGACTCCGTTCATAGATCATTTCTCGGAGGCGATCGGTTACTTCGACATGGAGGGATGATCTGCTGATCTTGTTATTGGAATCCATGTGGGTGGGGTGTCTTGGTCTGTGCGAAAAAGGTGCCTGCCGCCTTTCGGAGGAAGCATAGAGTTATTCTGCATTCATAATGACAAAGGTCGGTGCCGACCTCGTCGAAAAGCTTGCAGCACGGGCTTTTTGAAACAATGAAACCGGTCCGGAGGGGCGAATACAGTTGCCCGGGCCGTTTTTGCACTGAAGGTGATCAAAGCGATCCGGACCTTCCGGCCATGCACGGAGGGGTTCGGCATTTCGACGTCACGAAAGCAGGCAAAAACCGCGACACTGGTTTCTCGACCGTTGGAAGCGGCTGTGCCAGGGCCGGAACAGCCCTTGTACGCCCGGCCAGGCTGGATGGCGCATGACACCCGGCCTCGTTCCGCATGGCGCGACCCGGTCGATCAGACCGACGGCACGGCCATGGGCCTTGGGTAAGCGTCCACTTGCGTCATGCAGCGCTATGCCCCTTCTCAAATCGGGGCGGGCGCAGCATCTTCGATGATCGGTCGCAACTTCCACGACATTGTACTGTCGCCGGCGCCAAGATGCGGCCTGAAGCGCTCCGCCTGTTGTTGTTTCGGGGCGTGTCGTGTAGCGCTCGTATACAGTGTTGCACCCGGCACTCGCTAGAATCCGAAAATGCTTCCAGAACAACTCAATGAATTGCGCCAGATTCTGGTGCAGACCGTGCAGACCATCGGCCTCGATCCGGCAGTGGCCACTTCCGTCACCCCCGCACTTGAACGGCCTCGTCAGGCCGGTCACGGCGATTTGGCAACCAATCTGGCCATGCAGCTGGCACGACCGCTGAAGCGGCCGCCGCGTGAGGTGGCGCAACGGGTGGTCGATGCACTGGCGGCTTTGCCACAGGCAGCCGCGCTGGTCGAGCGTTGCGAGATTGCCGGGCCCGGGTTCATCAACTTCTGGCTGACACCGGCAGCCCGTCAGCGTGTCGTGCACGAGGTCTTGCAACGAGGCGAACATTTCGGTCGGGTACCGGCCGACGGGCGAGCCGTGATGCTGGAGTTCGTGTCGGCCAATCCGACCGGTCCATTGCATGTGGGGCATGGCCGCCAAGCGGCGCTGGGCGACGTGCTCGGCAATCTGCTGGCTTCGCAGGGCTGGCGGGTGCATCGGGAGTTCTATTACAACGACGCCGGTGCCCAGATCGAGAATCTGGCCCTGTCGGTACAGGCACGGGGGCGTGGGTTGTCGACCGATGATGAACGCTTCCCGGCCGACGGTTATCGGGGCGAGTACATTGCCGAGATCGCACGCAGCTTTTTGGCCAGGCAAACCGTGCAGGTCGATGGACAGATGCCCGAAACCGCCTCCGGCGATATCGAAGACCTGACGGCCGTGCGTCGCTTTGCCGTGGCCTATCTGCGTCGCGAGCAGGATCTGGATCTGGCCGCCTTCGGCGTGCACTTCGACGAGTATTTCCTCGAGTCTTCGCTCTATACCGATGGCAAGGTCGAGCAGACCGTGGCACAGTTGGTGGCCAAGGGCCACACCTATGAGCAAGATGGCGCGCTCTGGCTCCGTTCGACCGATTATGGTGATGACAAGGATCGGGTCATGCGCAAGTCGGGCGGGGGTTACACCTACTTCGTGCCGGATGTGGCCTATCACACCACCAAGTGGGACCGGGGCTATGTGCAGGCGATCAACATCCAGGGCTCGGACCACCATGGTACGGTGGCACGGGTGCGTGCCGGACTGCAGGCACTGGACATCGGCATTCCCGAAGGCTATCCAGCCTACGTGCTGCACAAGATGGTGCGCGTGATGCGTGGCGGTCAGGAGGTCAAGATCTCCAAGCGCGCCGGCAGCTATGTCACGCTGCGCGATCTGATCGAATGGTCCGGGGGCGGTGATGGTGTCCGGGGCAGGGACGCCGTCCGCTATTTCCTGATTTCGCGCAAGGGCGATACCGAATTCACCTTTGATGTGGATCTGGCTTTGTCGCGCTCGGATGAGAATCCGGTGTATTACATTCAGTATGCGCACGCCCGGATTTGCTCGATTCTTTCGCAGGCGGGCGCATCATCGGTCGCTGCTGATGCGCCGATTCATCGGCTGACGGCGCCGAGCGAATATGCACTGATGGCACGGATGGCAGCCTTTCCCGGCGTGCTGGCCGAGGCCGCTGCCGAACTTTCGCCACACCAGCTCGCCTATTATCTGAAAGATCTGGCGGCTGACTTCCATACGTTCTATAACGCCGAACGTGTGTTGTCTGACGATGCCGAATTGCAGGCTGCACGGATGGCTCTGTTGTGCGCCGTCAGGACCGTGCTGCAGTGTGGGCTGGTACTGATCGGTATCTCTGCTCCGGAGAGATTGTGATGGGTTTTGTCGTTCCGAAAACATCGGGAAGCCGGATGGCTTTCCGCAAACGCCAGCAGGGCGGCACTTTTCTGGGCCTGTTGCTGGGTATGGTACTGGGGCTGGGGGTGGCTGCCGCCGCTGCCTATTTCATCTACCGGGCGCCGATGCCTTTCATCGCAGGCCAGCAGACCCCTCAGTCGGGCAACGCCCCCGTCGAGATGCAGATGGTACCGGCCACGCCGACACCGGCCGAACCGTTGCCGGAAGGTGCCAGCCTGCCCGACCCCAATCGGGGTGGTACGCGCGAGCGGGTGATGCCGCAGGTCGACCAGGGGGCCGGTGTCCGTTCGAGCGATGTGTCGACCGTGGATGTGACCCGCGAGGCGGACGCCCGCAATGCACAGGCGCCTGCACAGGCCGCACCGGCACTGCCAACCCCCGGGGGCAATTTTTTGTTGCAGGCGGGTTCGTTCCGTCATCCGACCGATGCTGAAACCATGAAGCTGCGGCTGGCGCTGAATGGCCTGGAAGCACATGTGGTGACCGCCAATGTCAATGGGCAGACGATGTACCGTGTCCGCCTCGGCCCCTATGAATCGTTGGATGCAGTCAATCAGGTGCGTGCCCAGTTGGCCGAGGACAGGATCGAAGCCGCGGTGATCCGTCTGCGCGGTCAGTGACGAGTTTGTGCTCACTTCCGCACGGGGCCGCGTCATGACGGACCGGTGGAAGTCAACCCCAGTATTTGAATTTTGGATGCGAGCTATGGACAGAAAACAATTTCTTTCGACCGCCGTCAGTGCCGCGGTGCTGGCCGCATTGCCCCTATCCGGTGCATGGGGGCAGCCTTCGGGCAGCTACTCCCAGGTATCGGGCCGGGTGCCCACCGAGGCACCGGCTGGCAAGATCGAAGTCGTGGAGTTCTTCTGGTACGGGTGCCCACACTGCTATTCTTTCGAACCGGTGATCGAAGCCTGGAGCAAGACCTTGCCGGAAGATGTGGTGCTGCGCCGTGTGCATGTGCCTTTCTTCGGTTTGCCGCATCAGCAGCTGTTCTACGCCTTGCAGGCCATTGGTCGGGAGGACGGGAAGACCCGCGACGCGCTGTTCCGCGCCATTCAGAAAGATGGCAAGAAGCTGCAGAAGGTCGATGACATGGTCGCAGTACTGGAGCCGGCCGGTGTCGACGCCAAAGCTTTCAAGGATGCCTACAACTCCTTTGGCGTCAAAACGCAGATGCAGCGAGCCAACAAACTGGCTTCGGCCTATGGAATCGATGGCGTGCCGACGCTGGGCGTCAATGGCAAGTATCTGACCGGCCCGTCGATGTCCGGCTCGAATCAGGCTGCGATCCAGGTCCTGAATCAGCTGATCGCACGTGAGCGTCGGGCCAAGGGTGGGTGATCGTTTCCTGGCGTGCCGGGCGCACCGCCCGTGTGCGCCCGGCGCTCGCCGGCACTCGGCCATCGGATAGGAGCGTCCCGCATGAAAATCGTGATCACCGGCGCCTCCAGTGGCCTGGGCGACGCCTTGGCACGCGAGCTGGCCCGGCGCTTTCCGGGCAGCATCATGCTGTTGCTGGCCCGCCGTGCCGATCGTCTGGCTGCTCTGGCAGCCGAGTTGCCCGATGTCCGTTGCATCTGTGAAAGTGTGGATGTGACGGATGTGGCCGGAATGCAGGCGGTGGCACAGCGCTTTCTGGATGAGCACGGTGCGCCCGATCTGGTGATCGCCAGTGCGGGCGTCAGCGCCGGTACCCTGACCGATGAACCGGAGGATCGGGCGGTTTTTCAGCACGTGTTTGCGATCAATGTGCAGGGAGTCTTCGACACCTTTGCGCCTTTTGTCGCTCCCATGCGTCAGGCGGGGCATGGCACGCTGGTCGGGATCGCCAGTGTGGCCGGTGTGCGGGGGCTGCCGGGCTCGGGCGCCTACAGTGGCAGCAAGGCTGCAGTCAGCGCCTATCTCGAAAGCCTGCGGGTGGAGCTGCACGGCAGCGGGGTATCGGTGGTCACGATCTCGCCGGGTTTCATCGATACCGATATGACACGGGGCAATCCGTACCGGATGCCCTTTTTGATGCCGGCCGGCCGCTTTGCGGTGCGGGCGGTGGATGCCATTCTGGCCCGGCGCCGTCGACTGGTGATTCCCTGGCAGATGGGCTGGGTGGCACTGCTTCTGCGTTGCCTGCCGGCCTGGTTGTTCGATCGTTTGTTTGCCAGGGCAGGACGAAAACCGCGCCAGCCGGCCCTGGGCCGTTCAAACCATGATGCCTGAAGGGCAATGGAGCAGCACAGATGAGGCAACCAGCAACTTGGGCGGGTCGCGTCGGACAACGCGCGAGAACGAAGACAGGCATTTCCGGGCGCGGTGTTTGGCCGCTCCTCGGCACCATGATGGAAGCCATGGGGAAAAAGGTGGTGATGGAAAGCGTCGCCACGGCCGGATTTCAGCCCGTGGCCCTTTTGCGATCGAAGCGTCCGGGATTGCATCATGTATTGATGTTGTTGCTGCTGGTGGGCAGTACCTCGTTGGCCGGGTGTGCCGGGGCACGCAGCGCGGCCAGCGGTGGCTATTACCTGGACGATGGTCCTGGTAGGGACGATGCGCAGAAGCTGGCCAAATTGTTGGCGCAGCCCGACCCCGTGCCGGTGTACGAAAAGCTGCGTGACCGGGCTAATCGGCCCTATCAGGTCATGGGACAGAATTTCACGCCGATGACCAAGCGGACCCCCTATCGGAAAGAAGGTGTGGCCTCCTGGTATGGCAAGCGCTTTCATGGCCGGCCCACGTCGATCGGTGAAATCTACGACATGTATCAGATGACGGCGGCGCATCCGACTCTGCCCTTGCCCAGCTATGCACGGGTACGCAATCTGGAAAACGGCCGTGAAGTCATCGTGCGGGTCAATGACCGGGGGCCTTTCCTGCGTGGGCGCCTGATCGATCTTTCCTATCTGGCCGCACACAAGCTGGGTTATATCCACAAGGGGCATGCGCGGGTCGAGGTCGAGCTGATCAATCCGGTTGCGGGGGCGGGCACGGTGGCTGCGTCGCAGAACGCGACGAGTGCCGTACCGGAGGCGCGTGATGCAGACGCTCGGACTGTTGTATCGAAGGCGGCGGTCTCGCCGGATGTTCAGGTGGGGGCCGTTCGATTCGAAGGGGCGGTTCTCCCGAAGGAAGCCGGACGGGCTGAAGGCTTGCAGTTTGAAGACGCGAGCGGGTCGGCGCATGCCGGTTCGGTGACTCCCGACACCTTGGAGCGGGCGCGACGTTATGTGGCCAATGCCAATGTCAATTCCAACCCCGGGGATGACGGTCACCATCGTGCCCCCGGGACTGACCATGCTTCCGGGATGGCCGCGGCAGGCACCGGTGCATCTGCGACGGCCTCGCCTGACCGTGAGGCCGAGCCGATCACCGCGACCGATGGTGCGGTGAGTGCAGCGCCGGGCACATCCCATCGGAAAGTGGCTGCCGCGGTGGTGCAGGATGGCGATCTGGATGGTGGCTGGTATCTGCAGCTGGGGGTATTTTCGCAGTTGGAAAATGCGCTGCGGGTTCAGCGGCGCCAGCAGGCGGAGTCGAGCCGCTCCGATCCTCCGGTGGAGATTCTGGAAAAGGGCAAGGGCTATCAGGTGGTGTTTGGGCCGTTCGACGATGAGGCCACCGCGAGAGCGGCGGCCGGCAGAATCGGGCAGTGGACCGGACAGCGGCCCTGGGTGTCCTATCGCTGAGGCTGCTGGTAAGTACTCGCTTTCGTGTTCAGTCTTGTATTCATAGGGATGGACGACATGAATCGCAGCCTGATGTCCATCCGCATGAATACAAGCCTTCCCCCATCGGTATCGAAACTGCGGTCGGCATCCGGGATGCTTTGCCGGAACGCGGAGAACTGCCCTTTCCGGGGCTGCCCACCAGCCCCGGGCCTGGATGGGCAGGCCATGCCATACATGAGCATGTGGATGGCACACTGCGACAGTGCCAGGTATGGAAGCGCTTACTTCCTGTTCTGGTTCAGATGTGATCGATACAGCTGGTCAGCCTTGTCGCCACTGATTCTGGCAGCCAGTTTGGCGGCCTGGCGTGGTGGCATTTCGGCACTCAGCACCCGCATGGCCCGTTGACCCACTTCGCCGGGACCGGAAGGCTGGTCGCCGGATTCGGCCTGGCCGTCGGTGGCGGGTGGGAGCAGCAGCACGGCGAATTCGCCCCGCCGGTGGTTGGCGTCGTCCGCCAGCCAGCCCGGCAAGTCGGCCAGTGGCAGGCGGATGATCTGTTCGAAACGTTTGCTCAATTCTCGGCCGATCACCACTTCCCGCGAAGGATCGAAGTCCGCCAGCAAGTCTTCCGCCAACGCTTCGATGCGATGGGGGGCTTCGAACAGCAGGACGGCGTAGCTGCTTCGGGCCAGTTCGAGTAGACGCTCCTGACGCTGCCTGCTGCGGGTGGGCAGGAAGCCTTCGAACAGAAAGCGGCCGCCGGCCAGACCGGCGGCGCTGACCAATGCCGTGGTGGCGCTGGGACCCGGAATGGGAACGACTTTGATGCCAGCGGCGTGGGCGGCAGCCACCAGATGGGCGCCCGGGTCGCTGATGGCAGGGGTGCCGGCATCACTGATCAGAGCCACCGAGGCACCGGCCTGGATACGGGCCAGGATCGACCCGGTTCGGGTGGATTCGTTGTGTGCGTGCAAACTCAGGCAACGGTTGGTACCGATGCCGAGCGATCGCAGCAAGGGGCGACTGCTCCGTGTGTCTTCTGCCGCAATCCATGTCACAGCCCGAAGCGTTCGTATGGCCCGACTGCTGATATCTTCAAGGTTTCCGATGGGCGTGGCTACTACATATAATGCAGCGGCGAGCGTCGAGGAATCGATGGCTTCGGTATCGTCCGGATACGAAGGCGTATCGGCGGGTTCCGGGGCGGACAGGCATGAGGGCATGATGCAACGTCGTATTTGGATGAAGGGCACGTTGGCGGTCGCCGGCAGCGCAATGACAGTCGTTGCCGGGTGGCCATCGCTGGCCCGCGCACAGGCCGGCGAGGTCAATCGGATCGGTCTATTGTTACCGAAGTTGGGCAAATCCTATGAGCGTGCCGCTGCGGCGCTGAGGGCAGGCATCGAGGCTGGTTATCGCCGCCATTCGCGTGGTTTTGCCATCGATATCTATGAAACCGACGAATCCGCCAAACAGCTGACCGCGGCCTATCACGGCATGATCCGGCGGGGCACGTCGTTGGTGATCGGTCCGCTGACCCGCAATGGCACCGCCGCCTTGGCCAGTTTTTCCGAGGTGCCGATCACCACGTTGGCGCTGAATCATTTCGATGGCGATGGGAGCGTGCCCTGGAACGTGTTGGTGTATTCGATTGGCGTCGAGCAGGAAGGCATGCAGATGGCTGATCTGGCATTTCAGGCGATGCGGCGTCGTGCCGGCGGTCTGAAGGCACCCAAGGCCGTCATCATCACCGCCGCCAATCCAATCGGTCGGCGTGCCGCGTCGGTGTTCCATGCTCACTGGTTGGCACTGGGCGGTGAGGCCGAACTTCCGATCGAACTGGAAGAAAGTGCGCTTTACAAGTTTCGTGGGGTGGCCAAGCGCGAGCAGGGTGACCTCTATTTCCTGTCGATGCCGCCGCACTTGGCAAGGCCCGTGTGTACCATCATCGGCAAGAATCGCCCCATTTTCGGCACATCGCAGATTTCCGTCGGTGGCCCGGGTTCCAGGAACCCGATCGAAGCACTGGACGGCATCCGTCTGGTCGAGATGCCGGCCATTCTGAATCCGGGTCTGTTCGAGGCTCAGCGTTACGCAGCGCCGCCGGAAGCATTCAGTCTGGAAATGCAGCGGTTGTACGCGCTGGGTATCGATGCCTTGCGGATCGGTCGGGAGATGTTCACCGGTGCCTCATCGATCAATATCGATGGATTGACCGGCCAGCTGCGTTACGACGGTAACTATCCGGTGGTCGAACGGACCCTGGTGCCGGCCGAATACCGTCACGGCCTGCCGACCGCGACCTGATTCGTCCGGACTGTGCCGGCATGGTGGCTCGTTCAGAAGGCCGAGGGCAGGGCCTGGGCAGGGGCGGTTCGGCGTGGCCGTCTGCCGCACCCGCTTCCTCCACACGGCGGCGGGGCGCACAGGCCGAGCAGCGGGTGTCGCAATACCTGCAGCGTGCCGGCCTCCATCTGCTGGCCACCAATGTCCTGTATAAAGTCGGCGAGATCGATCTGGTCATGACCGATGGTCCGACCTGGGTATTCGTGGAAGTGCGCAGCCGCCGCAGCGCAGCTTTTGGCGGTGCGGCTGCCAGTGTCGACGGCCGTAAGCAAATGCGCCTCCGCCGGGCGGCCCAATGCTTGCTGATCGAACGCTTCGGGCGTGGTCAGTGGCCGCCTTGTCGATTCGATGTCGTGGCGATCGAGGCGGGCCAACTGCAGTGGATCAAGGATGCCTTTTGATCCGGGGGTGAGCCATGTGTTTTGCCTTGACCCGGGGCTCGGGCAGCGTCGCTCGTGGCCGCGGCGTACCGAGTCGTTGAACGGGGTCGCCCGTGTGTTGCAAAGCGTTGGTCTGCCGCATCAGTCCTTCGCCCCTGCGCTTTGCTCCATGTAACGACTGCAAGCGGCAGACGCACGGCATTGGAGGCTGGCTCTTATAATCGGTCCATATCATTTGCAACGCCGCAAGCCGACCCGCCGGCCAGGAGAAAGAGTTTGATGAGCAGCCAGTCCCGTGTTCTTGGACGCCGTATCGTATTGTCCGCCGTCATTGCCTCGACCCTTGGGCTGAGTGGCTGCTTCGGACTGGCCGTCACCGGCGCGGCCATCGGCACCATTGCGGTGCTCGACCGCCGTTCGATCGGCGCGCAGACCGAGGACCAGACCATCGAGCTGCGAGGCCTTCGGGTGCTGAACGAAACCGTCAATCGAAGTAGCCGGAGTTCCGTGGCGGTCACCAGTTTCAATCGCCGCGTACTGCTGACCGGCCAAGTCGATTCCGACGCTTCCCGTCAGATGGCCGAGGAGGTCGTGCGTTCCCGCGTGCCGAACATCAAGGATATCTACAACGAGATCGAGATCGCTCCCGTCGAGCCCTTCCGTGGTCAGACGAACGATTCGACCTTGACTGCACGGGTCAAGGCCGGTCTGGTGCGCGAGCGCCATCTGACTGCCAGCGTGATCAAGGTCGTGACCGAGCGCAACACGGTTTATTTGATGGGCGTGGTGACTCATGAAGAAGGTCAGCGTGCTTCCATCGTTGCTTCGCAGGTTTCCGGTGTCAAACGGGTCATCACGCTGTTCGAGTATGTGACCGAGGCCGAGCTGGAGCGGCTGCAGGGCACCGACGGCCCCAGGAAGGACGGAGGGCGGTGAGCAAGCGCCCGGTGCCCCCGCTTTTGGGCACAGGGGCTGCGTCCGACAGGGCCGTGCTTGCTCGGAAGCCGTGAACGGGACGGCTCACGGACAGGTGCTTCGTTGGGTCCGGCTTTCTCCGGCGCTTGGCTCCGGGTGTCACCCGACTGTACGCCTGGCAGGAGGAGCCTCAGTGATGGCGATCATCGTGGGGCCTGGGATGCCGCTTCGTTACATGGTGTCCGATTGGATTTGGCACCGCGTGTGGCTTCTTCGGCCTGCAGATCCGCGTGATAGGAGCTGCGGACCAGGGCGCCGATGGCGGCATGTTGGAAGCCCATGTCGTAGGCCTGGTCTTCGAAATACTTGAAAGTGTCGGGCGTGACGTAGCGGCGCACCGGTAGATGGTGCGCTGAAGGTGCCAGATACTGACCGATGGTGATCCGGTCGATGTGGTGGGCGCGCATGTCGTGCATCACTTCGATGATTTCCTCATCGGTCTCGCCCAGGCCCACCATCAGCCCGGACTTGGTCGGCACATGGGGTACCCTCTCCTTGAACTGTTTGAGCAGCTCCAACGAATGATCGTATTTGGCGCCAGGCCGGGCTTCCCGGTAGAGTCGGGGGACGGTTTCGAGATTGTGGTTCATCACATCCGGCGGCGCGGTTTCCAGGATGTCCAGCGCTTTGCCCAGACGCCCGCGGAAGTCGGGCACCAGGACTTCGATTTGGGTATCGGGCGACAGCGCCTGAACTTCCTTGATGCACTCGACATAATGGCCGGCACCGCCGTCACGCAGATCGTCGCGATCCACTGAAGTGATCACCACATATTTGAGGCGTAGCGCTGCGATGGTCTTGGCCAGATTGCGCGGTTCTTCTGGATCGAGTGGATCGGGGCGGCCATGGCCCACGTCGCAGAAGGGGCAGCGCCGGGTGCATTTGTCGCCCATGATCATGAAGGTGGCCGTACCCTTGCCGAAGCATTCACCGATGTTCGGGCAGGAGGCTTCCTCGCAAACCGTGAAGAGCTTGTGCTCGCGCAAGATTTCCTTGATCTCATAAAAGCGGCTGCCCAGCTTCGGCGGCTGGCGCCGGATCCAGTCGGGTTTGCGCAGCATCTGCTCGATCGGAACGATCTTGATCGGGATGCGGGCCGTTTTGGCTTCGCCCTTTTGCTTCTGGCGAGCGTCGACTACCGCGGCCGCCGACGTGACGGCGACGGGTGCAGGAACGGGGGGCGCGACAGCGGCGGGGGCAGCGGCTGAGACGGGTTCGGAAAGAGTGCTCGGATCCATCGGCGGATTATCCCTCAATTGCTGTGCAAAGCGCACGTCCGAGATTCAAGGCCAGGTCGTCCAAATCGATATCGGAGTGAGCGCCTGCTTCGTGGTAAACATCGGTCATCCGAAGGTTCTGAAAACCACAAGGATTGATGCGCAGAAAGGGACTCAAATCCATCTGCCCGTTGAGCGCCAGTCCATGATAGGAAAATCCATGGCTGCTTTTCAAGCCGATGGAAGCGATCTTGGCCACGTCCGCGGCAGGTACCGCAACCGGATGCCGGATCGGCTTGCTCGCCATGGCCGACGGTCGTGAGGGAATCGGTCGAACGCTCGTCGTGTCAGAGCACGCCCGGACATAAATGCCGGGGGCCCCTTCCTGACGGATCGCCTGTATGCCATAGCGCGTCAGGCAGTCGATGATGGCGGATTCGACCCTGTCGACCAGGTGCCGGATACCGAGCCGGCGGGTACGCAAATCCAGCATCAGATAGGCCATGATCTGCCCTGGGCCATGATAAGTGATCTGCCCACCTCGTTCGGTGGGTACCACCGGAATATCGCCGGCATCGTGCAGGTGCTCGGTACGTGCGTTCAGTCCAAGCGTGAACACCGGTGGGTGTTGCATCAACCAGATCTCGTCGCCCAGAAGGGCGGCCTGGGTGGGATCGGGCCGGACCCGACTGACCGCCCGGGTCAAGGCCGATGGAAGCGTGTCGGTGGATTGGCACAGGTGACCGGCAGCCGTGCCGGGGGGGTCGGGAGCCGTCGGGGGGCAGGCTGGTCCGGTTGCGACCATGGCTGACATCGATCGACCGGAACCGGGCGGGCGGAGAGAGGCCATTCGCGCCGCGTGGCGAACAGCGGTCCATCGACGCATCTGCTCCAGCGCTTCGTGGTACGGCACGGTGCCCAGCAGACGCAGACGGATTGGAGGGAGCGAAGAAGAGGTCGCCATGGGTGCGAACACAAAACGAACGATCGGCTATTGCGGGCCGGACTGGACGACGGAGGGCCGGGATTGGCGCAGATATTCGGTGTGCTGCGTCATTGCCTTCATGCATGGACCGACTGCGCTACCCCGACTTCGTACCGGGCGCAAACCGTGATGATGTCGGGGTATTTCCACCAGCGCGACTGCGCGTCGGAATACAGGCCGGGGCCGGGTGTGAATCAGAGAATCGCCGGCGACACCAATCAGAGAACGACCGACACCATCTCGTGAGCCGACAGTTCCGAATAGAGTGAATCGAGCTGGGCACGCGAATGGGCGGTGAAGGTGGCTGTCAATGACAGATAGGTGTCGCTTCTGGAAGTACGCGTTTGCAGCGCTGCGGGATTGAAGTCTTCGGCGTGGCGGCTGATGATTTCCGAGACGGTCTCGATAAAGCCTTCCACGTTGCGACCCATGATTTTGATCGGGAAGCTCATTGGGAACTGCATCGGATCGGCGCAGGTGATATCGGTGCCGGCGGGAGTGTCGCGCATGGGGTCTCACAAAAAAGTGTCGGGATGAAAGGCTGCCCATCGGCGTTGCATGGGCCAAGGACGTATGCGAAAAATGCAGCACTGCCGAAGTATGTGTTCGACGGGAGCGGAGCCAGGAAAATTTCGTTGGCGAACCGGCGAACCGGCGAAACGTCGAACAGGCTCGTGGCATTTGAACCGGGGGCGGCGCGGTCACGGACCGGCTTCGACGAGCGGCGCTTCGCGGTTGCGATTGCGGCTGTCCAAACTTCGCGGTGTTGCCTCAGGCTACCTGCTTGGCCGTCTGATAGGCCGCAAACAACTTCTCGAAGATGGGGCCGGGTCGACCGTTTCCAACCGGCCGGCCGTCCAGACGGGTAATCGGCTGGACTTCCTTGGTGGCCGAAGACAGCAGCAGCTCGTCGGCGGCCGATACTTCTTCGCGGCTGATCGGCCGGGATTCGAAGGGGATGCCTGCCGCTGCCGCCAGCTCTTCCAGCAGACCGTAGCGGATCCCTTCCAGAATCAGATGGTTGCGCGGTGGGGCTGCCAGTTTGCCATTACGTACCAACCAGATGTTGGCGGCCGAGCCTTCGGTCAGGAAACCGTCTCGGAACATGATGCACTCGGGCACACCCGCATCCAGGGCCGCTTGGCGGGCCAGTACATTGCCCAGCAATGAAATCGATTTGATGTCGCAATGCAGCCAGCGTTCATCGGGCAGCGAAATGGTGGCCAGACCGTTGCCGATACTGGCACGGGTCGGTGGCGTGAAGGGGCTGCTCATGGCGAATACGGTCGGCTTGATACCGGCTGGAAAACCGTGATCCCGTTTGGCCACGCCACGGGTGATCTGGATATAGACGAACTGGTCCGCCCAGGGATGGCGGCCGACCAGCTCGCGCACCAGTTCGCGCCAGCCGGTTTCATCCATCGGGTGTTCGATCCGAATCTTGTCGAGACTGCGACGGAGACGCGCCAGATGTTCCGCCATCCGGAAAGGCTTCCCCTGATAGACGGGCACCACCTCATAAATGCCGTCACCGAAGATGAAACCCCGGTCCAGCACCGGAATGCGGGCTTCACTCAGGGGCAGGAACTCGCCATTGAGATAGACGATTTCGTTGGCCATGACAGACTCCTGTAGAAAACGGCCACGACACCAGGGGTTTCGGCCGTGGAAATCGCGAAGGCGAAAGGCCGCTCCATTGACAGGTCGTGATCACTGCGCTCCTTGGCGGGTGCCATCCCGCACAAAAACAGGCAAAAGCCGGGCGTCAGGCACTGGCCCAAGCGGCTTGTAGCCGCCGATCCTCGTCCGGTCCGGGCTTTGGCGCCTCGTGTCCGATTATTACTTGATCCAGAGTCGAATGGTATCCCAGGTCCGTTTGAACCAGCCGGCGGTCTCCACGGTCTCCTGGGCTTGCAGTGGCCGTTCGGCAATGATGGTTTCACCCAGCTTGATGCGCAGCGTGCCGATGCGCTGTCCGGCCTGAATCGGCGCCACCAGCGGTTCGGTCCGCTCGATCTCGCCTTTGATGTTGGCCACCTGCGAACGTGGTGCGGTGATCAGTACGTTTTCGGCAAAGCCGGCGGCCACGGTTGCCTTCTTGCCTTTCCAGACTGGGTGACGGCCGACCGGCTCCCCTTTTTTGTACAGTGACAGCACTTCGAAGTTCTGAAAGCCGTAATTCAGCAACTTCTGTGATTCGGTGGCCCGTGACGATTCGGAACCGGCGCCCAGCAGCACCGACAGCATGCGGCGGGAGAAACCCGTGCCACTTTGCTCGCGTCGGGCAGAGGCAATCAGACAATAGCCGGCAGCGTCGGTATGACCAGTCTTGACACCGTCTACCGTCGGGTCGATGAACAGCAGGCGATTGCGATTGAACTGGCGTACCCCGTTGAAGGTGTACTCCTTTTCGGAGTACAGCTTGTAGTAGCCGGGAAAGTCCTTGATCAAATGGGTCGACAACAGGGCCAGATCGCGTGCGCTGGAATAGTGGTCGGGCGCGGGCAGGCCGGAGGCATTGACGAAATGTGTGTTCTTCATGCCCAGGCGTCGGGCCTCGGCGTTCATCCGATCGACGAACTGCTCCTCGCTGCCGGCAACGGCTTCGGCCAGGATGATGGCGGCGTCGTTGCCGGATTGAATGATCAGACCGTGCAGCAGTTCGTCGACCGTGGCGGGCACCCGGGGATCGACGAACATCCGTGAGCCGATCGCCTTGTAGGCTTTCTGTGAAACCGGTGGGCGGGTGTCCAGCTTGATCGTATTGTCACGCAGTGCACTGAAGACCAGATACGCGGTCATCAGCTTGGTCAGTGATGCCGGCTCGACCCTCTCGTCGGGCATCTGGCTGTAGAGCACCGTGTTGGTGGTCACGTCGATCAGAAACCAGGAGCGTGCCGCAATGTCCGGAGGTGGCAATGCGGTCTGCGCGCCGACGGGAGAAACACCGCCCAGCCACAGGCTGGCAGCCAGAAGGGTGGCGCCGATCACTCGGCCACAAGGGGCGAGACGCCCGAAAGAAAGGATAGAGAGTGATGACACGGCGTGTTCCTGCAGCGGACGGGGCACGGCGATGAGGTGCACCGTCGAACGGGCATGCGGACGCTGCCCAGCGCGCGAAATTATGCCACCCGACCTGGTATGTCGCTTTGCGGCAGAGTCCACGTGGTATGAAGTGTCGTCAGGGCGGTACGTTTCTGTTTCATTGCAGAGAATGATGCAGAATCATGGATAATCTCTTTGTGTGGGCATGAGTGTGCACTGAGTAGCATGATGCCCGTTCCGCATTGTTTGCCCGACAGTGAATGCTCACCTTGTCAGGAATACCGGGCTGCAGAAATCGCGAAAGAGGGGCAGAGGAGGAGGGGAGAAATCCCGACGGATACCGTCTCTGACCGAAGGATGGTATGTCGACAGCCCGCCAGGCGTTGGGAGAGCAGCGGTGCTTGCATCAAAGCGGGCCGTGTCGGCGGACGCGGGCGGCGATGCGTTGGGCGGCCGCCGAGTTCTTGCGCTTCTGAACCGTGTTGATGATTTCACGCAGCACGTGGCGCAGCACCTGTAGATTGACACAGTCCTGTATCCGTGCTTCGAGTACCGAGGCCTCCGGTCCGAGCTCCGCTTCGAAAGCGCCGGCCAGAGTGCGTTTGATGCCCTGCAGTTTCAGTTCGGTCTGCGGGTCATTGGCGGGCATGGCCGTGCGGGCGATGCCGGTCAGCGCGATCATGTCACGGGCGATCAGCTCTTTCAGTGCCGTGGGCAGATCGGCCGGACGGACGATGGCCGGAATCTCGCCCAGTGAACGTCGGCCGTCGAGCAGTCCGAGCAGGCGTCTGGCCGGAATCGACAGCATCCGCTTCGGATACCTCAGGGTTTCCGTACCGGTTTCGGTCAAGGAAAACACCATGCGCGGATTGGGGCGGTCGCGCCCGTCACCCAACGCCAGATGGATGGCGCGCAGACGCGCGGAGGGAATCCGGGAGGCGGTCCAGGAGCGTGGTGGTTCCCAGCTGTCCGGATCGGTGTGGCGAACGGGCTCGAGCTTGGAGATGATGGGCGGCGTCTGCATCTGCGCGCGTCGGGACCGGCAATGGCTGCCGGCCGGCAGGAAGGTTCGTGGATGGTGCTCCGGTGGCGTGGTGTCCGGCGCAGTCTGCCCGGGAGCCGGGATTCGACTACACCTCGAATGATAGCGCGCCGGCCATACTGCGTGACAAACCCTTCCCGAGGTCGGCCGTGACGTTCAGGCGGCCCGGTCCTGACGGCTTCGCGGGGCCGGGGGCGTGGCCAGCAGTTCGGCGAAGGCGGGCGTCAGCCTTTGCAGTTCCGCTTCCGATTGGCAGGATTCGATCCGCTCGATCATCATCGTGCTGAGCCGGCCGATCTGTTGTAGAAACAGGATACGGGCCTGCGCGCGTTGGCGCGCCAGACGGACCGCTGCCTCGTCTCTCGGATTGCGGGCCGGCATGTCGGCCAGTGAGCGGCTGGCCGCGGCTGCGCCGGGATCGTTCTGTCGTGCCGTTGGATCGATGCGCCGTGCCAGATCGATACGGCGTATCAGCTTGCGTCGTTCCAGCTCGATCAATGCAGTCGGCAACCAGGTCTCCTCGGTGATCCGGCGCAGCTCGTCGATCGTCTGAGGTTCCTCGAACAGCATCAGCAGGCGGGTGGCCTGTGCCGACAAGGCCAGCGCCGGCTCTTTCAATTGGGCCTGCCCGGCGGCCGTGCGCTCGAAACACAGCACGGGACGGCGGGAATGGGAAGAGGGCTCGGCAACCGGCTTGCCGATCAGCGTGGTATCAGACATGTTCTCCAGCCATATGGCGCAGGATCAGCGTTTTCAATTGGGTCAGTCCACCATGAAAAAAGTGGCCCGCCCCGGGGACGACGACCAGTGGCAAGCTTTGTGGACGCGCCCAGTTCAGAACATCGGCCAGCGGCACCACATCGTCTTCTTCTCCATGTATCACCAGTGTGTTGCTGGGCACGGTCGGCACGTCGAAGCGCTTGACGGCGGGGCCGATGAACACCATCGGTCGCGGTGTCACGGGGTAAGCATCCAACCGTTCGGCCAATCGTGATTGCACAAAAGTACCGAACGAGAATCCGGCCAGTATCAACGGCAGGGGCCGGGGCAAATCTGCGACAATTTCGTGGGTCAGTGCGTGTCGCAACACGGTCTCCATGTCGTCGGTTTCACCGTTGCCGTGATCGAACTCGCCGGCACTTTCTCCCACCCCACGAAAGTTGGGCCGCCAGCAGACTGCGCCCAGTTGCAGCAACGAACGGGCCAGGGTCTGGGCGATCTTGTTGTGCATCGAGCCGCCATGTAGCGGGTGTGGGTGGGCGATCAGCGCCAGCATGCGCGGTGCGGCGGGTACATCGAGCGCGCACTCGATGGGGCCGGCGGCTCCGGGGATGGTCAGGATTCGGGTGGCTGCGTTCATGGCCTTCGATCGATCAGAATGACAGGAGATCGATGATCGTAACGCAGTGCAGCGCCCCGAACGGCTTCCGAACACTCGGGGGCTTCAGACAGCCGGCTGGCGGCGGGATGTGCGGCCGTGTATATGCCTGGCTGCAAAGGGCGAGGCTTCGACCGTGAAGAAATACAGCAGGCTCAGCGGCCAGAAGGCCGACACGACGCGTAGCAGGCTGCGAAAGGCCGGCGTGGCCGCTTTCATCAGCAGGCTGGAGGGGCGCTGCGCCAGCAGATGCTCGAAACCCGGATCCGGCGGAATCAGACTGGCCAGCAGCAGTGTCGGCGGAATCAATGCGAGGACCAGCAGCCGGCGCCAGTAGCTCGGGCCGTGCAACATCGGCAGCAACAGCATGAGTGCCAGCAGGATACCGATCGGCAGACCGCGGGCGTAGGTTTCCCACAGATTGCTGTTACCGTAGATATGTGGTGCGGCCAAAACCCTTGCCGTCATCGCTGTCACCACCAGACAGAGCACCACGGCCAGGCGTGTGCCCGGGCGGCTCACCAGCTCGAAGGCCAATAGGGCCGGCAATACGATCGCCAGCCCGATCATCAGCGTTTCGGCCACGGGTTGCCATTCGGCGGGCAGCAGCGCCTGCGTCCAGAATGCCGGAAGCCATTCCGAACCCGGCCAGGGCGCCAGCGGCGCGCTGATCAGCAGCAGCTGCTGCGGCGCGCACTGACCCAGTAGCCAGAGCATCAGAAGCAACATGGCGATCAGATGATGGCGCCGAAAGCGCGAGGTACCACTCATCAGCAGGTCCAGCAGCGAACGGCGGGGCAACAGCACCGCCACCAGAGCGCCCAGCAGCGCCCCGCCGCCATTGGCAGCCAGATCCAGCAGCGATGGCACGCGGCGGGGCAGATAGGACTGCAGCGTTTCCATGCCAAAGGACAGCAGCACCCCCGCCAGGGTCGCCAGCAGCAATCCGCCAAAGGCACCGGCACGCCGTTGCCACAAGCGTGCGGATACGAAGCCGAAGCCAGCGTAGGCCAGCACATTGACGGCCAGATCACCGTATGAATAGAAGCGGGGGATACCCGCGGACAGCCATGCCCAGGGGCTGCTGCGCCGCAACTCCCACCCGGTCAGCGGAAACAGCGAAAGGTAGAGAATGCTGCCGAGCAGCAGCAACCACAGCACGTTGGCCGTCAGCGTGTGTCGAGAGGCGGCGGGGGAGGCGAAGCGTGACATGTCACTGAGCTTTATAACATGGCCGGCAGATGCGTGCGCCATTCTGTCTGTTTTGGTGTCTCTATACGGTCTGCTCGAGCGCTGTGAATGGCATGGATCACTGCTATGCTCGTTGTCATGCAAAACGATCATCACAGCTGGGTTCGTCAGATCGGCCGTCTGCGGGTCGAATGGGTGGCGTCGACCGATTCGACCAATCTGGAGCTGATGCGTCGGCCGACGTTGGTGCCTGCCGGTGAACCGGCTGCCGACGCCGTCTGGCTGATGGCGCATGAACAGACCGCGGGTAGGGGGCGGCGGGGCAAGGCCTGGGCCGCCATGACCGGAGGCGCGCTCACGGCTTCCTTTGCCCGGGATCTGCCGGCAGGATTTTCGGCCGGTATGGCGACGGTACCGTTGGTGACCGCTATCGTGATTGCCGAACATCTGGATGCCCAGGGGCTGGCGGTGGGCATCAAATGGCCCAACGATCTGTGTGTGGTGCGGCCCGATGAAGGCCAGCCCTTCGCCAAGGTGGGGGGCATTTTGTGCGAGATGCGCAGCCATGGTCGGGGGGCCAGGCTGGTGATCGGCTGCGGCCTCAATGTTCGGGCTTTCCCTCCAGAGTTGAAGAGCGATCTGCCGGCCGCGGCGCTCTATGGTGAACAGGCCCCAGTGGATATCCAATCGCTGGCCATGGCGCTCGGTGAGGCGGTTTTTCAGGGAAGCGAGCAGTTGCTGAACGAGGGCTTTCAGCCTTTCATGCGGCGTTGGCATCGTTTCGATCTGCTGGCTGGGTGGCCGGTCAGGATTCATCGCCAGGACGGGTATCGCGATGGTGTTGCCCTGGGCATCGATGAAAGCGGGAGGTTGCGGACCCGTTTCGACGATACACCTTGCGAGATCGTTTCTTTGATGGCCGAGCAGATCAGCGTCCGCCCGCGGCGCTGAGGCGGCTAAATCGATACCAGGGCGGGCTCATCAGCCCACATCGAAGCAGCCACCGAAAACGAGGCACTCGAGATCGAGCTGTTACAGGCAACCTAAGCGGTGGTGCATGCGGATGCGCTGATCGCCACCAATACTTCGTCGATCTCGATTTTCCGCCTGGCAGTCGTGCTGAAGAATCCAGCGCGCTTCGTCGGCATGCACTTCTTCGACCCGGTGCCGCTGACGGCATTGGTCGAAGTCATCCGGGGGGGGCAGACCGCCGATGAAACGGCGACTGCCGTCATTGCATTGGCCACCTGCATGGGCAAGACGCCGGTCGATGTCAGGAATGCGCCGGGCTTCGTCGTCAATCGGCTGCTGTGTCCGAAATCCGGGGAGGAGAGGGGTCGGCTGCCATCAGTGGGCCTCGCACTGGCATGCTTCAGTCCGCCCAGTGCATCACCAGACCCACGAGCACCGTGGTCGATACAAAAATCTGTGCGGTCTGCCGCCGAGAATGGATGAGCCGGTTGGCTTCGGGCAGCAGTTCATGCATCACGATATAGATCATCGCCGCCCCGGCGAAACCCAGTGCCGCTGGCAGGGCTGCCTCCGAAGAAATGGCCAGGACCCCGCCGATGACGGCGCCCAACGGCTCGACCAGGCCGGTCAGCAACGCGCCGAGAGCGGCAATCGCACGGGGCAGTTTCAATGACCAGAGTGCGCTGGCGACGATCAGACCTTCCGGGATGTTCTGCAGCGCGATCGACACTGCCGTGCGCCAGCCCATGGTGTCGCTGCCGCTGAACCCGGCACCCACCGCAAAGCCTTCGGGCAGGTTGTGCACGGCGATGGCCACCACCATCAGCCACAGCGCGTTGACCGGCAAGCTGCCCTCGTCCGACTGGGGGGCGGCATGCAGGTGCGGCAGCAGACGGTTCAACAGACTCATCGTCGAAGCGCCCAGCGCCATGGCCAGCAGTACGTCCCAGGCCCAGGCTCTGACGCTCATCGCAAAGGCGGGCGTCAACAGTGGCACCAACGCCGCGGCCAGCATCATGCCGCCGCCAAAGGCCATGAATCTACCGATCTGTGGCAGTTGCAGCCGCCGGACGAAGGGCAGCACGAAAGCGCCCAGGCCGGTGGCGGCGCCTGCGATCGACGAGGCCAGAAAACCCTGGGCGATCCGGGGATCACTGGTGATGGTCTGCACCATGAAGTACAGCAGTGCCGCACAACCCCCGACGTTGATCAGCAGGCCGAGCGGGCGACGCTTGGAACGACGATGGATGGGGGCCGTGACGGCGCAGGGGGTATTCATACGGGCCGGGGCGGGGGATGCTTCGGGT
This sequence comes from Lautropia sp., assembly GCA_030530775.1. Classification (GTDB taxonomy): domain Bacteria; phylum Pseudomonadota; class Gammaproteobacteria; order Burkholderiales; family Burkholderiaceae_E; genus Lautropia. The sequence continues at coordinate 197,392 of JAUMUG010000001.1, forward strand.
GTATCTGCGGTGTCTGCGGAGGGCATTTCGCATCCGAGCGTAGTTCATGCGGCTCGAGGCCGTCCAATCAATAAAAACGATGGTGTCGATTGATGGCACGCGTTTGCCGGCCCCGGAAACCCGGATCGAAGTGTCGAGCCGGTCAACCGTCCGGCGGCCCCGGAGACGCCCGGCTTGAAGGGGGGCGGGCGATCCGCTATGCTTGATCGTCCATCTTTTGCAATCGTCCCGCGTTTCCACGCCATGTCCCTGTTAGAAGAAACGCCTGCCTCTTTTGCATCGCGCCCCAGTCTGAGCAATTATTTGTTGCCGGGTCTGGTGTTGCTGAACATTTGGTTGATGCTGGCGCTGACCGGGGTATTGCCGCCTTTCTTCGGGGGGGCGCCTGATCCGGCGCGTCTGGAACGGCAGATCGACGGCGACCGGGTACGCATTCTACCGGCCCCGATCGGTGACGGGAACCAGACTGGGGCGCCCGGAGCAGCGGGGCAGACCGCCGGGCCCGGCGTACCGGATCCATCCAAAGAAGGGAAAGCGCCTGCCGCGACCCCGGGTAACGAGCCTGCTGCGGCCACGGCCAGTGAGTCCACCGCCGTCGAGACCGGACCGGAGTCCAGGCGGCGCTCCGGGGCTGGCCGTCAGAACGGCCGCTGATCCGGAGGCCGCCCGTCTGGCTTGCACGCTGTTTGTGGCGGCTGCCCCGATGCTTGGACCAAAGCCTGCCCAAGGACCTGCAGGAAATCGTCCGCAGCGCCTGCCAGGCCGAGTACGACCAGATGTTCTCGACCTACTCCGCCAATGACCCGCGTGCGCTGCAGACGGATGTGAGCCGTGCCGGTCGGTCATGCCGACTTTTCGCTACCGGCTCAGCTTGATGCGATCCCGCCATTGACCGATGGAGACTGGATCGATCACCTCGAAGCCCTGACGTCCGGGTTGTGCCAGATCGCGCATGGCCGTGGCCACCAACGAGGCGGGCGTGGGTCTGAATTGGGCCAGAGGACCGATCAGCAGCGGTTTCAGTAGCCGAGCGATACGCAGCGCAAACTGCTCTCCCGGTCGTTCTTCCTGGCGGTCACCATCCAGCACCGATGGGCGCAGCGCCACCGCATGCGGCAATGTCAGTGCCCGGATGTCTTCTTCGGCTTCGCCCTTGACCCGCAAATAGAACGAAGGTGCGTTGGGGCGGGCCCCGGCGCTGCTCACGAAGATGAAATGATCACTGCCGGCGCGCTTGGCCAGGCGTGCCACCGACAACACCAACCCATGGTCCACCGCGCGGAAGGCTTCCTCACTGCCGGCCTTGGCGATGGTCGTACCGAGCGCACAGAACACCGTGTCGATGGCAAAGTCAGGTACCCATTCGTCCAGACGCGCGAAGTCGATCACTTCGACCTGCAGGCGCCTATGTCGCATGCCCAGCGGTTTGCGGCTGAACACCATCACGGTGTCGAAGTGCTCGTCCCGGATCAGTTGCCGGCACAGCTCGGTACCGACCAGACCGGTGGCGCCTACGACGAGCGCCACCCGTTTGGACGGCATGTGTCCGGTTGGGTGCGGACCGGCGTCTGCGGTCGACGCTTCATGGGCAACGATCGGGGCGCCTGCGGATTCGGGCATGACAAAATTCGGACGAAAGCTGGAGGAGGGAGAGAAGCTGGCTGTGCCCACCGCCGTCATGTGGTGCGTGGGTGGACTCGAACCGTGAGGCGGTGCGGATGCTGGCGACAGCGGAGCTCCCTTCCTATGTTAACAGCAGGGCCTCTGCCGACCTGCAACGGCAACACGGCGGGGTGCAGTCTCCGGTTTGTTTTCTCATACGTTCTTCGGCCGAGGTGCACAGACTCGGTCCGCGCCGGGGTGAGGTGCCGACGCCGACGTACGGGGCGGGTGCGGACTCGGGCCGAAGAGCCGACTCTGGTTTGCAACCTCTGCGCTTGATACCGACGAAACATGGCCGTCGGCTCATGGGTCCGGCTAGTGCACTGGCCGAAGGATCGCCGTCCGGCTTCGTGGCCTCAACGGGGGGATGGGGAAGGGCCGCCTCTGCGCGAACGCGATCGGGACGGCGTCGGCGGCCCGGCGGTGGGAGGCGGAGAGGACCCGGATGTGGAGGCTGGTGCCGGATGCGGTTCGGGCTGTGCGGCCGGGGGCGCTTGCGTACCGGATTCGTCGGTGCCCGCGGTATGAGCCGGCGCCACGCCGCTCGCCGGAGTCGGCCAGGGAGCATTGGCGATGTCGGCCAACTGGCTCAGCTGTTGCTGCATCATTTGCCACCATGCCTGGGAAATCTGTGCACCGGCATCCATGGCCGCGGCATCGGGTGCATCGGTGCGGTTGCTTGCGGAGCCTGGTGCATCGCCGTCGCCAGGCATGGCCTTGGTGTCGGCCGCACCGGCAGGGTTGGATTCGGCGCCGGGTACATCCGGCGCAGCGGGGGCAGCCGCCCGGGGGGCTGCCTGCGTCGCACCGGCTGTGGGCGCTGCGGCAGTGCCGGGTTGTCGGGGAGGCGGGGGCGACGGGTTCAGCGAGGCGGACAGGTCGTTGAATGCCTGCAGCGTGCCGCGTTGCATCTCCATCGTCTGCAGGGTGTTGCGCAGCATGTCGAGGTTCAGTGCCAGCCATCGTTCGACCGTGCGCAGCTCCTGGATGCGCTCGTCCAGCTCGCGCACGTCCAGCGTGGGCCTGAAGGGCGAGTTGGCATGCAGTGTGCGCCAGGTCTGGTTGATCGCTTCCAGTGACTCGAACATTGGTCCGAAACCTGGAAAGGACATGTTGTCGGGCTGGGATGGATCGGGTGCGTCGGACATGCTTCGATCCTCGGCGTGTCGGCCGCGCATTGCAGCGCCGGGCCGGGAGAATGGATACGGACGGTTCAGGATACGATCTGTTGGTCGATGGTGCCAAACAGTGAGTGGCCACGCTGGTCGGCCATGTCGATGCGGAGCCGGTCGCCGGCTTGCAGAAAGGCGGGACCAGGGCCGGACTGATGCTCCAGCAGATGTCTGGCCCGGGCGTCGATGATGCTGGCGAAGCCGCTGTCCAGGCTGGCGTTGGCGATCGGGCCACTGCAGACGACGCAGCCGGCATGAATCGGCCCGAGCCGACTGAGAGTGGCCAGCAGCTGCCGAAAATCCCACTTCATGCCCTCGGCTGCCTGCAGGCGGCCTGTGGATCGACCGTTGAGCCGGCAGTGCACCGGCCGATGAATCCGGCCTTCGCGCCAGTCTTCCCCCAACTCGTCGGGGGTCGATACCACCGGTGCCCAGGCCAGACCACGGTCGGCCCGCCAGGGGGCCGACCCGGGGGGGAATGTACGCCAGCCGTTGGCCATGCCAAGCAGCAGAATGTGTTGCCCGGCCTCTTCGGCATCGATGTCCATCGGGGTGTCATCGCAGATCACCAGCAGCTGGGCACCGAAGTCCAGCCCGCTTGTGCCCTGATCCGGCGCGACCGTTGCCGCGGTAGGCGAACGGTTGCTTGCTCGATCGACGTCGCCATCCGCGCCCAACACCGCCTGAGTCGTGCGCGAGGTGTCTTCGTCGGGGGCGTCCAGTCCCAGGTGCAGCGCCAGTCCGCTGACCGACACGGGGGCGTTGCCGGGCATGGAACGGCTGGTGGGGGCCAGCGTCAGTGGGGGGGATTCGGCCTGCGGTTCGTTGTGGCCGCCGGCCAAGGCCACACCGGCGCCGGACGGCATCCCCGATTCGGAGACCGCTTCTTGGCTTGGAGCCGCCGTCAGTCCCGCCTTGCGCAAACGGTCCATACCGGCCGGATAGGCCAACGCCTCGATCCGTTCGAATGGCCGGGGCAGGGGAGCCATGTATTCCAGCGGGTCGAAATCGAAGCTGCGTGGGGCGCGCCCCAGATTCAGCTGTTCATACAGTTCCTGCAGCTGAGGCGCCATGAAATCCCAGTCGTCGAGGGCACGTTGCAGGGTGCCGACGATCTGCTCGGCGAGCACGGCGTGTTTCAAATCCCGGGAAACGACCGTCAACTGTCCGTCGCGGGTTCCGTCCTTGCGGGTGGCGAGTTTCATGAAAGATCCAAAGTCTCGATTGGGGCGACAGCGGGCACCCGGCATCTTAACCCGCATTTCTGCCGGTCTTGCAGGCATCATGGCCGATCTGCCTGCCGTGGAAAGCGTATGCCGCTCTTTTCCATGCCGTTCGGGCCGGCCGCTGACGTTCACGCCACGCGTATTGTCGGAGATGACTACAATGGAGCCGTGAGGTAACTCGTTGCACTCCGACCAATGGTTTCTGTCTTGGGCGCATCTCGTCTCCTTCGGGGCGTCGATCGAATAGAACGGAACCTCTCGACACGCGCCGGAAGGCGCCATCTCCCATCGTCATGGCACCACCCAAAGGTCCTCCCAAGTCGTCCAGCGGTCCAGTTTTTGGACTGATCGTCATTTCGATTTCGCTCGCATTGTTGCTGCTGTGGGGCTGGCAATCAGGCTGGCTGATGAAAACGGGCGATATGCTGCAGGGACTGGTTTCGCAGGCGCGTTACCAGGGGGACCGCAGCATGCAGACCAGTGACGGTGAGGATGCGGCCGGTGCTCCGTCCGACAAGCAGAATCCCGCGGTCTCGGCCCCCGATACACCCAAGGAGGAGCCGGCGCCGGTCGAGGTGCCGCCTCGGTCCGTGACGGATGCCAGCGACATCCCGCCGCAGGAGGGCACCCCGCAGGACACCCCACCAGAGTTGCTGCAGACCGAGCCTCCGCCGGCCGATGTGCCCTTCGATGAGATCGACGTACCGCTCGAAAAGGCTGCGAAGCCCAGGCTGCCCGATGAGGCCGCGGTTACCCGGGAACTCGGCAAACATTGGCCGCTGGCCGAACTCAGGCGTTTCTTCAATCTGCAGGAGCAGGCACGCCGGTTGGTGATCACGGTCGACCAGTTGCCGCGCAACCATGTCCCGTCACAGATGCGCGTCATGCGTGGCATTCCCGATCCGGTGCGGGTGAATCGCGAGGGCGAGAACATCACGCTGGATTCGGGCAACTACCGGCGTTACGATGCTTTCGTGAGTTTCGTCGAATCGCTGAAGCCGCGCACTCTGGTTTCGGTCTATCGTAAGTTCTATCCGCTGCTGCAGCATACTTTCGAAGAAATCGGCTATCCTGGTGACAGCTTCCATGACAGGGTGCTCATCGCCATCGATGACCTGCTGGCCGCCAGACAGCCCGGCGGGCCGATCCAGCTGGTTCAACCCAAGGTGCTTTATCGCTTCGACGACCCCGAGCTGGAGGCGCTGTCGGCCGGTCGCAAGATCATGATCCGCGTCGGCCCCGAAAACGCCCGGCGGCTCAAGAAAGTTCTGCGAAGCCTGCGTGCCGAACTGCTTCGCCGCCCACCACAAGGGCAGTGAGTCGCGACCAGTGCGGGTGTGGCTGAAGGCCGCGCCCGCGTTCATTCCCGCCGCTCATACTTGGCAGCTCACACCTCACGGTCCCGGCTGGCGGTTCACACCCCACAGCCCACGCCTCATACCCGACGCCCTTCGCGGCTCCGCTGCCCACGTCCACAGCCCGTATCCCACACACAGCCCATAGCCCACACAGCGGCTGCCACGTTTCATTCCGCATGCCTCTTTTTCCGTACCGACCGCCTGTGCGGGGAGTGGCGACCTTGCGGTACCGTCTATATTGCGTTGCAAAAATCAGCTTGTGTTACGCGGTAGGCTATGGAAGAATGGATTTGTGCAATGCAACAAATCTGTCGCAGCCATCGACGTGCTCACCATTGGCCCACACACATTTTCGATGCCGGCGCCGACCTCGTCGCATGGTGTGTGGGTCGAAGCTTCTCGTCGGCATCGATGGGCCGGCGCTCGATCACCCATTCAGGAGTTTGTACATGTTTCCCTCGATCGATGATCTGCTGAAGGCCCAATCCGAAGCTTTCAAGACCTCCAACACCGTGGCCAGCACCGCTTTCGATGGCGCCAAGAAACTGCTGGAGCTGAACGTGCGGGCTGCCCGTGCCGGCATGGAAGAGTCCTCAGCCCAGTTGAAAGCACTGATGGCCGCCAGGGATGTCAGCACGCTGAACACCATGCTGGCCGACCTGCTCACGCAGTACGGCAAGCCCGGTGGCAGCAAGGCAGCCAGCTATGTCAAGGACGTCTACGACATCACCCAGGAGACCTCCTCGCAAGTGTCGTCGCTGATCGAACAGCAAGTGGCAGCCACCCAGCGTCAGCTGATGGCATCGGTCGAGAACCTGGCCAAGAATGCACCGGCCGGCTCCGAGAGTGCCGTCAACCTGCTCAGGCAGAGCGTCGTCAACGCCAATGCCGCCTATGAACAGGTGCAGGCTGCGTGCAGGCAAGTGCTGGAAATGATCGATGCCAATGTCGCCGGTCTGTCCAAGGGTGCTGCCGCCCCCGCAAAGAAGAAGTGAGATCGACCGGCAAATTGTCGATACGAAGACCCCCGTAAAGGCATTGCTCGAGCGGGGTTTTTTGTGCGCCCGGCACGGGCACGCTTTCATCGGAATCCCCTCCATGCCTGCAGCGTGGCCTGGATCGGATCGAAAGACTGTTTGTGTCGACACGCTCCGGTCTGACATGAGGGCTTGACAGCAGACGCATGATTCCCGTTAAATGTTAGATAGACCAGTCAATCTAATAATCATGTTCATGGATGGAGTGACAGGGCAAGAGTAAGCGCTTCTGTCGGCGTCATGGCATGGCAGCCTTGGAGTGAAGAATGCGCAAGATCGATCCCGGGAAGCAGGAGATACGGCGAAGAAAGATTCTTGATGCGGCGCTCGCATGCTTTGCCCGTAAGGGGTTCAGTGGAACGACGACCAGCGAGATCTGTTCCGAGGCTGGAATGAGCCCTGGTCACGTCTTTTATTACTTTCCCAACAAGGCGGCGATCATTGCCGCTGTCGTTGACGATGAGCTTCGGGAAATGTCGATGCTGTTTTCCCGGGTTGCGGGGCAGGAGGATGCAATCGCTGCCATCGAAACGATCGCTTCCGAATTGCTGGATCGTTCGCTCGATCCGGTCTTCGTCCGAATCAACGTCGAGATTTCTGCAGAAATCATGCGCAATTCGGAAATTGGCCAATTGTTTGCCGAGAACGAGCAGCACATCAAGGCAGAGCTGATCGAGTTGCTGGAGCAGGGTATTCGCCGTGGGCAGATCGATCCCACCATTTCTCCGGCGTCTGCCGCAACCTGGTTGATCGCCCTGTTCGATGGCCTGATGAACCGCGCCCTGATGGACCACAGCTTTCTGCCGGAAAAACATGCGCCCGAGCTGATGCGCATGCTGCGGCGCTATCTCGAACCATCGTGATCGTGTCCCCGGGGGGCTTCATTCAAGGCATGCTCTTCCATGAAGCCCGCCAGGAATTTCCGGCGCTGAAAATGGCTGCCATGGCGACCGGAATGCCCGGCTTTTTGCCGGTGTCATAGTCATAGTGAATCGATCGGAGCACGGAACCCGGTGAAATCCGAGGGGCCCGGCTTCGTCTTGTCTGTTGATCTGTTGCAGGAGGCTGAATTGAGGATGACACTACTTTTGTCCAGGACGTATCGGCGCGTGAGATGCTTCGTCTTCCTGGGCATCCCATGGATCATTGCCTGCCTGTCGATGGCCTCTGCGCATGCCGAGCCGTTGGCGTCGTCTACGGAACCTCCGCCCGGCACGGCGGAGCGGCAACTGCCCAGTCTGTTCGGCGACAAGACCGAAGTCACGATCGGGCTTGGACCCGTCGGCATGCCGCGCTATCCGGGGGCAAAGGAAAGCCATGTGTCGGTGCTTCCCACCCTGAGTGTGTATCGAGGCATTTTCTTTTTGGATTCCTTGCGCGGCGTGGGGGTTGAGTACCTGACAGACACCGGTACCTACATCAGTGCGGCCCTGGGCTATGACTTCGGCAGAACCGATCGGGACAGTGACTGGCGCCCTGGTTCGAAGCGCCTGGCAGGGATGGGTGAAATCGAGGGAAGCACGATCGTCTCCGTACTGGCTGCGCAGCAGATCACTTCATGGCTGTCTGTCAATGGAGATGCCGATTTTCGGGTTGGCGGTCAGCGTGGGCGCGGGAATCGCTATCGGCTGGGTCTGGAGGCCACGCTGCTTGACGGCGAACGGGACGAGATCCGGCTGGGGGTGAATGCCCATGCAGGCAGCCGTGACTACAACCGTACCTGGTTTGGCGTCAGTGCGGCACAAAGCCAGCGAAGTCGATTCGCTGCCTTTGCGCCGAAGTCCGGGATGTACGCCCATTCGTTGACCGTCGACTGGATTCGCGATCTGGACAGCCACTGGTCGGTGCTGGCCGGCATCGATGTCATGCGCTTTGGCGATGAAGCCGGACGCAGTCCGGTGGTCGAAAAACGAACCGGCGTCACCGGCACGCTGATGATCAATTACACCTTTTGAGTGACGGGATCGTTCTGCCGAAGGAGTACTTTCATGAGTATTCATGATGAGGGGGCGCCGGTTGCAGTGCGACCCCGACGCGGGAAGTGGCGCCCGCTGGTGCTGAGCGTCGTCGTGGTGGCAGGTGCGGCCTGGTTCGGCTGGCACGGGTATTCGTCGAAAACCACCGCTGAACCCGTTCAGACTGCCGATGTGCGCCCACGTGTCAGCACCGCCATTGCCGCCCCGGCCACCGTCGTACCGGTGATTCGCCTGAGCGGGACGCTGGTTGCGCGCGAGGATATCGCCATCGGTACGGCGTTGCAGGATCAGCGCGTCTCGGAAGTGCATGTCGACGTTGGAGACACCGTTCAGCATGGGCAGGTACTTGCCCGGTTGGAGGCCGAACAGGTGCAGGCACAGTTGCAACAGGCCGAGGCGATGCTGGCACGTGCGCGGGCGTCGCTGCGTTCCAGCAGGGCGCAGGCTGTCGAAGCGCGCGCTTCGCTGGAACGTATCGGGCCCCTGGTGCACACGGGTTCGGTAAGCCGGCAGCAATTCGATGAACAACGGGCACGTACCGCATCGGCGGAGGCCAGTCTACGGGCCGCGCGGGCCGAAGTGGCACAGGCGCAGGCGCAAGTACGCGATGGGCGCAACCAGCGCGGCAAGGCCGAAATCCTCGCACCGGCTGATGGCGTCATCGCTGCGCGTACGGCCAGAACGGGAACGCTTGCAGGTAGCGAACCGTTGTTCCGTCTGATCAGAGATGGCCGGATCGAACTCGATGCAGACGCGACCAGTGAAGCGCTGGGCCAGATACGTCCGGGCCAGCGGGTTTGGGTTCAGGTGGATACCGGTGAACCGCTGGCGGGTGTCGTTCGGCTGGTTTCGCCCGAGGTGGATTCCCGCTCGCGGCTGGGCAAGGTGCGCGTCGCCTTGCCGGAAGCCGCGGCCTTGCGCGTGGGGGCCTATGCCGAGGCCCACTTCCAGGGGGCAGAGCAGAGATTGTCGCTGGTCGTCCCGACCCGTGCGGTTTCCACGACGGCTGATGGTGGCACTGTGGTGATGTGTGTCGACGAGGATGGGCGTGTGTCACGTCAGCCGGTGAAAACCGGCCGCCGGCAGGGAAAGACGCTGGAAATCATTTCCGGACTCGTGCAGGGCCAGCGTGTGGTACGCGATGCCGTTGCTTTCGTGCGTGAAGGGGATGTGGTGCGTATCGCGGAAACGACCGTAGGAGAGAACGAACCATGAGAACCGGGATCTCTTCCTGGGCGATACGGCGTCCGATCCCGGTCATCGTGCTGTTTCTCGTGCTGGCCATCGCGGGTTGGCATGCATTTTCGACTCTGCCGGTCAATGCCAATCCGAACGTGAACTTTCCCATCGTCAACGTGACGATCGAACAACCCGGTGCGGCACCCGGTGAGCTGGAAAACTCGGTGACGCGCAAGATCGAATCGGCGGTTGCCGGCCTGCCTGGTATCCGGCATCTGAGTTCGACGATGATGGAAGGGCAGTCCACGACCACGGTGGAGTTTCAACTTGGCATCGATTCGGATCGCGCCACGAACGATGTGCGCGATGCAGTGGCAGAGGTCCGTTCCGATCTTCCGCAAGGGGTGCTCGAGCCCGTCATTCGGCGTGTGGACGTCGAGGGAGGTGCACTGTTCAATTTTGCGGTCAATTCACCGGGCCGCAGCCAGACGGAGCTGTCCTGGTTCATCGACGATACGGTGAGCCGCACTCTGTTGGCTGTACCGGGGGTTCAGCAGGTGCAGCGCCTGGGCGGCACGGCGCGGGAGATCAGGATCGAATTGCGGCCGGATCGCCTTGCCGCATTGGGCATCACGGCAGCACAGGTCAATGAGCAACTTGCCCAGAGCAATGTCGATGTTCCTGCTGGCAGGGCCGTGCTGGATGGACGTGAACAGACCATCCGGATGCCCGGTGGTGCCGCGAGTGTCGAAGCGCTTGCTGCACGGCGGATCGCCCTTGCCGATGGGCGTTGGGTCGTCCTGTCTGATATCGCACATGTACGGGATGCCAATGCCGAGGCACGTGCGCTCGCACGGCTCGATGGTGAGCCGGTGGTGGGGTTTGCGGTATTTCGTGCCCGGGGATCCAGCGATACAGTCGTGGCCGAAGGCGTTGAAGCGGCCATTGCGGAATTACAACGTACCCATGGCGACGTGCGTATCGACCAGGTATCCAATACCGTCGATTACACGCGCTCCAGCTACAAGGCCGCGATGGATACGCTGCTCGAAGGCGCGGTTCTGACGGTACTGGTGGTTTTTCTGTTTCTGCGCAACTGGCGGGCAACATTGGTTGCTGCGGTCGCGCTGCCCATGTCGATCCTGCCGGCTTTCATCGTCATGAGTTGGCTGGATTACACCCTCAACAGCATCACCTTGCTGGCTCTCACGCTGGTGGTCGGCATTCTGGTGGATGATGCCATCGTCGAGATCGAGAACATCGAGCGACATTTGGAGAGGGGCAAGCGCCCATTTCAGGCTGCCATCGATGCTGCCGATGCCATCGGTTTTGCCGTCGTGGCCATTACTGCCACCATCGTTGCCGTTTTTCTGCCGGTGAGCTTCATTGGCGGCACCATCGGCCAATACTTCAGCCAATTTGGCGTCACGGTATCGGCTGCGGTGTTGGCATCGCTGCTGGTGGCGCGTCTCGGTACGCCCCTGCTAGCAGCCTATCTCCTCGAACCAGGGCAAGGCAAACGCCATGCCCAGGGAGGCGAGAGAGCTCATCGTGCCCAGGGAGACGGATCACCGGCGCGGCCATCCGGCCTATTGGCGGGGTATCTGCGTTTGCTGGGCTGGGCCTTGAATCATCGTGGCATCATGCTGGTGTCGGGCCTGGCCTTTCTGGGGGCATCTCTGGCCATGGTGCCATTATTGCCGGCCGGCTTTCTGCCGATCAACGACCGGGGCGTATCACAACTGGATGTGAGCCTGCCTCCGGGTACCCCGTTGGCGCAGACGGAAGCGCGCTTGCGTACCTTGTCCGATACGATCCGTCAGCGTCCGGAAGTGGCTTCGATCTTCAGTACGGCCGGAGGCGATGATGTGTCTCAGGGAACCCTGTTGATCCGTCTCAAGCCGGTGTCGGAGCGTGATCTCAGCCAGAAGGGTGTGGAGAACGCGCTGCTCGGCGATCTGCGCCAATTCGAGGACATGCGTCTCGCCTTCCGCGGTGAGACGGCGGCGCGTGAGCTGTCGGTGATTCTCGTGGGGGATGATGCCGATGCCTTATCCGAGGCGGCGCACACCTTGCGTCGCCAGATGCAGGCCATCACCGGTATCGCGAATGTCCAGGTGAATGAACCCTTCATGCGCCCTGAATTGCGGATCATGCCGCGCCTGGATGAAGCGGCGCGCCTGGGGGTCACACCGCAGGAAATGGGTACGCTGTTGCGTATCGCCACACTGGGGGATCTGGATGCCAACTCGGCTCGCTTCAATTTTGCCGATCGACAGGTACCGGTGCGTGTGGCACTGACACCGGACAGCCGGGACGACCTGCATGTGTTGCGCAACCTGAGAGTGGCCGCCATGGATGGCACGACGGTACCATTGCATACGGTAGCCGATCTGCATATGGCCGATGGACCTTCTCGTATCGAGCGTTTCGATCGGCAGCGCCGCATTTCGGTGGATGCTGATCTCGGACCGGGGACGACGTTGGGTCAGGCGCTCGATGCCATCGAGGCATTACCGGCGTTGCACGCGCTGCCTGCTGGTGTTCGCCGGGTGGAATATGGTGATGCCGAGTACATGGCCGAGATGTTCGATCGATTCGGTACCGCCATGGGTTTTGGGGTGCTGATGGTGCTGGCGGTGCTGGTGCTGCTCTTTCGCGACTTTCTGCAGCCGATCACGATTCTCGTGGCATTGCCCCTGTCACTGGGCGGCGCAATTTCTGCGCTCCTGCTGTATGGTGCCGCGCTCGATCTTCCTGCCGTCATCGGCATCCTGATGCTGATGGGCATCGTCACCAAGAATTCCATTCTGCTGGTGGACTTTGTCATCGAGAAACGACGCGCCGGCATGCCGCGTACTCAGGCATTGTTGCAATCCGGGGCGGAGCGTGCCCGTCCCATCATCATGACCACCATCGCCATGGCGGCTGGGATGGTGCCTGCCGTGTTTGCCAGCGGTGCTGACGCAGGATTCCGTGCTCCGATGGCCATCGCGGTGATCGGTGGTCTCGTCACTTCCACCCTGCTCAGCCTGGTGTTCGTGCCGGTGGCCTTCTCGATGATGGATGACCTGCGTCAATGGCTTGCCCCCCGTCTCGCGCGGCTTACATCCGTGACACCGGAAGACAGAGAAAACGCCGAGCGTTCTCTGGCTGCTGCTTCGGCAGAAGGGGCTGAACGGTAAGCATGCCGGGTGAAGAGACTGCTGTCCCTATGCCGGTTCTGGTGCATGCCGTTGTGATTTCTGCGGTCAGGCCTCCCCGAAAGGGAGAGCACGGGTGTTCGAAGGGAAACGGATCGGGGTGACGCGGACGCCTGAAACAGTCGGCGTCCGCTGATTTTTCAGTTCTGGGTACGGTTCTTGTGTGGACTGTGCGCCGGGAGCGCTGCGACACCATGGGTCAGGGTGGCGCGCTGCTGGTGCCGGGCGCGGCGCTGCGGCGGCTGTGGCGTCGGCTCCAGATGACGGGCTGGTGCTGGGCCTGGATGGCCGCCCGCAGATGGCCGGGCGCCATTGTGCTGGCTGCCGCGTTGCGCTGCAGGCCGTGCAGCAGCGGGCGAACGGTGGGGTTTGGCAGCTGCCGGAGCCGGGCCGGCTGCGCTGATCCGGGCCGGGGCAGTACGGCTTCTGCTCGGGCGTGCGCCCTGGCGCCGGCCAGTGCCAGCACGACGCTGGCCGGCAGGCAGCGGCGGACGATCATTGATGTCATCGGTGCCGTCGTGAGGCTGGGCCTGCCAGCCGGTGAAGCCTTCGATTTCGACACGAGGAATCTTACGCTTGATCAGGCGTTCGATGCTGGCCAGCAGTTTCATTTCCTCACGATCGACCAGCGATACCGCCGAACCCGCGTGGCCGGCCCGACCGGTACGGCCGATGCGGTGCACATAGTCTTCGGCGACATGGGGCAACTCGTAATTGACGACGTGCGGCAGCTCATCGATATCCAGCCCACGGGCAGCAATGTCGGTGGCCACCAGCACCGGCAGGCTGCCATCCTTGAAACGTTCCAGCGCCCGGGTGCGGGCCCCCTGGCTCTTGTTGCCATGAATCGCCATCGCTTCGATGCCATCCTTGCCGAGCTGTTCGGCCAGACGGTTGGCACCGTGCTTCGTTTTGGTGAACACCAACACTTGTTTCCAGCGCTGCGATCCGATCAGATAGGACAGCAGCGCACGCTTGCGGGCCTTGGATACCAGATGGGCGCTCTGGCTCACCAGTTCCGAAGCCGTGTTGCGTGGTGCGACATCCACTTCGGCAGGATTGGTCAGCAAACCATGAGCCAGCGAACGGATGTCGGGAGAGAAGGTGGCGGAATACAGCAGATTCTGGCGTTTGGCCGGAAGCTTGGCGATCACCCGCCGGATGTCGTGGATGAAGCCCATGTCGAGCATTCGGTCGGCTTCATCCAGAACGAAGATCTCGATGCCGGACAGATCGAGGGTGCCCTGTCGTACATGATCGAGCAGACGACCGGGGGTGGCCACCAGAATGTCGACCGGATGACGCAGCGCCTGGATCTGCGGGTTGATGTTGACGCCGCCGAAGATCAGCACCGAACGGATGTCGGTGTACTTGCCGTAGGTCTGTACCGATTCGGCCACCTGTGCCGTCAGTTCGCGGGTGGGGGTCAGAATCAGACAGCGGGGGTGGCCGGCTTTGGTCTGTGCCGGCTGGTTCTCGGTGAGTCGTTGCAGGATGGGCAGGGTGAAGCCCGCCGTCTTGCCGGTGCCGGTCTGGGCGGCGGCCAGCAGATCCCGGCCCGTCAACACGACCGGGATGGCACGTGCCTGAATGGGAGTGGGTTGGCTGTAGCCGACATCGGTCAGTGCGCGCAACAAGGGGGCAGACAGGCCGAGTCCGGCGAAATCAGCAGAATGTGTATCCAAAATTAAACTCCAGCGATGCCGGCCGTCGATGGGTCGATTCGGTCGACGCCAGAGGCACAGGCAAATCGCGGCGATTCGAGAAATTCGTGAATGGAGGGGGACGCTTGCTCAAGAGAGAGGCGGAAGCGCCGGCTGCAAGGCGCGGCGAACAACGGATGCCGTTTTGCACTGGGGCACGGCTTGAATGACGTGCGCAGAAGGGAAACACCGGCCGACGATCCGGCGGCGCGGCGCGATTATACCTCGAGTATGTCGTGCGACGATGAAAAAGCGGGTGTCATGTGGCTGAGGATGTATGGCGGTGTCTCGTCACGGTCGCCCGTCGTCGTCGCAGGTCAGTGGAGCTGAATCAACAGCATCGGGATGCCCAGAAGCGTCAGCAGCCCGATCAGTCCCAGCAGCCAGACGAGCCCCTTCAGTACCATGTGCCCAAGGTTGTGCTTCGTTTGCGGTTTGTCGCGTTCCGGCGCCGGGTCGGCTGATGTTTTGGTCGTCGCGCGCACTTCATCCCGGGTGCCTGTGCGGTCACCCCCGGTCATGCCGACACCGGGGGTGCTACCGGCCATGGTGGGCCGGGAGCTTCCGTTCCCGTCGTTTTTTACCACTCTTTCTGTGTGATCGCCGTCCGGCCTGCCTGCGCCACCGGACCCCGGTGGTGGGTCATCATCGACCCAGTGACCGCCTGCCGAAAAACGCTGCCAGGCCCAACGGCACCAGCCGATCATCACCGAAGCCAACCACAAGGCCCAGATCAGCATGGCCACGCGATAGGTGGTCAGCGAGATCGAGAAAACCCAGCTGGCCTCGGGCAGTCGGTCGAAGCGGTCCTGATACCAGAACAGCTGGTGAGCCGACGAATCATTTCCGGTGATCAGCATGTCGGGATAGCCGAGCAGAGCGGTATGCACCGCGTGGTAGAGCGTGGTGGCTGTGAGCAGCGTCCAGAGGCCTAGCGCGACCTGAACCATGCGGATGCCGGTGCTGTTCCAGCCCCGTGCCTGCATCTGCGACACCGGGGGCCGCAGGCCCAGCGCCACAAACCAGCCGGCCACCAGCAGGGCACCGGTCAACGACGTCTGGGCCAGCCCGAGTAGCAGCAGGAACCAGCTGATGACGCCCAGTGGTGTGCGCTTGCAGCGTGTCAGAGCCACCGCGGCCAGCATCAGTAGCGGCACGAAGCCCCAGAACAGCACGGCCGGCCCGATCGGTGGCCCACCTGCGGCCAGCACCACCCGGTCGTAGGGCAGCTCCAGCGAGGTGATGGCGTTGACGCCGGGCAGGCCGGTGTCCAGCGGTCGCGTCGCGAAGGAGCGGCCGATGCCACTCGCACCCTGCGGCTCGCGCCAGCGCAGCACCACCTCGTGCTCACCGGGCACCACCGGAATGTCGAGTCGGTTGCCGTTGGGCTGCAGCGGCACGTGCGTACCGTCCAGCGTCATGCCAAGAAATTCGACGCCGGCCGGCAGTTGCATGCTTTGCATGCCGGCCAGACTGGCCCGTAAGCCGATCCGTGCCTGGACGTGGCTGCTCTGCTCGCCGGGTGTCACCTCCAGGGTGTAGTGCTCCTGGGTCAGTGTCGGGCCGGTGATCACCTTCGGGGCCACGAAGTGCAGCTTCAGCTCTTCACCGGGCCATGGTTGCCACAGTGGGGCCAACAGACCGCTCTGTGCATCTGCGTAGTGGATCGGCGTCAGTTCCTTCCAGCTGGGATGCCAGCGCGAGGAATAACGCAGTTGCCAGCGTTCGATCTGGTTCAGAGCGGGCAGAGCGCGCCAGACCAGTTGGCGCCCGATCGGCATCGTGCTGTTCAGCACCACCTGATGCGCCTGACCCAACTGCAGTTCGGCGATGCCATCGTGCACCTGCACCCGTTCATCGTTGACCGATTCTCCCGGCAGCAGCGCAAAGCGCACCCGTATCGGTGCCAGACTGACGCCCTGTCGGCTGATGCGGGTCTGCACCTGCCAGCGGTCATCGGCGATCAGTGTGCGCTCCACCAGCGCAAAGCCCGGCAGCGCATCCGGCACATGGGCCAGTTGCTGCTGATTGTCTGCATTGCCCTGCAGCGGTAGGTCCAGATTCAGCATGCCGTCCTGCGGTAGCCCGGCCGCGTCCAGATCCCGGGCCTGCCAGTGCTGGCTGTCGATCGTCAGTGTCGAGGGACGCAACGGCAAAGGAATGCGCACACTGGCGCCATTGCCCAGTGAACCGCTGAGCTCGACGCTGTGGATACCGCGGGCCAGCAGAATCCATGGCTTGCCCAGGGCATCGCGGCGCAATGTGGCGGCCCGGCCATTGTGCAGAATCTGCACCATCCGCCAGTTGTCGCTCGAATCCACCCCCGGCAACGGCACTTGGGTGAGGGTCTGCACATGCAGATTCAGCTGAAGGCGCAACTGTCGCCGGTCGGCGAAAACACGTAAATGGGCCAGCGCCGCACAGTTCGGCTGGCAGTCCGGAGGCGGATGCAGCCGGTCGCGCAGTTCTTGCATCAGGGTTGCCTTTTCGCCGCCGGCGATGGGTGGCGCAGCCATGCCCTGCCGGGCCGGCGTGATCGACGGAGCAGCGGCCCGGGCTTCGTCGGCGGTGGGTGATGCCGGCCGCGCAGCGGGTTCGTTCAGGTCGGCCAGCAGCATCGGGCCGATGGCACCGATGCCGTCCTGGTTCGGGACGTCTCGGGCACGTACCTCGGGCACTGCGCTCAGACCGATCAGTGTCGACAGCAGCAACACGCCTAGTTTGTCCAACCCTTTTCCGGGTTTGTGCCGGAGGGCCGGCAGGCTGCGGAACATCGTCCACAGTGCGGCATAGAGCACGGTCAGCAGCAGCACTTTATGCAGTGCCGTGGCCAGGGGGGGCAGCAGGTAGAGATTCATGCTTTGATCGGGCTGAATATCGCCGCGGCTGCTCAGTGTGTGTTGGTTCCAGTGCCAGGCAGGCATGCCGGGTCCGGTCTGGATGTGGACCGGCTGCTGCGACTTGAGTGGCTGAATCGAAGCCTGGTTGCCCGGCAGGCCCAGATCGTACGCGGCGCGGCGGGCCTTTCCCCGGATGCTCGGATCGGCTTCGGTCTGCAGGCCGAACTTGCCGGTGGCGGCTGCGGACATGGCTTCGGACTGCTCGTGGACCGTGCGTTGTCGCGAGGGATCATAGGCGACGCTGTGCTCCAGTGTGGGGTAGATGATCTGGCGGGTTTCCTGCACGGTGAAAGGCAGCAGCGCCAGTAGCATCAGTACGATCAGGCCGTGGCCGCCCCACTGAAAGAGCCGGTATGCCCGCGTCTGTCCGGGCAGCACCCGTACCATCGCCAGGCACAGCAGCAACAGCAGCCAGCTGCTGCCGATGAAGGCGAATTCATACCAGCTCAGCACGAGGGCACCGGCCAGCAGCACGCCGCGTGCCGGACCCAACAGCCTGAAGGCACCGATGGCGCCCAGCAGAACGAAGAACACGTCGAACAGCCGCCAGCGCGAGCTCCAGGTCGGCGGGCTGACGTCATCGACACCGCTGGCACCCAGCAACGTCCAGCCGGGGGGCAGATGCAGCGTGGTCCTGGCCGAAGACAGCACAGTGTTCCAGCCGTTGACCGACAGATTGTCGGGCCGTCCTTCGATCCGGCTCAGCGTGGTCAGCGACAGGTCTCGATGACGCAGCTCGACGCCGAGTGTGGCGGCGGCATCTTCGTCCAGCCGGCTGATCGGCAGCGCCTCACCGCGGGTACTGGCGTAGCCCAGTACCGCCGGGCCACTTTGCTGCAGCCGCCACTCACCCGACAGCATGCCGCTCAGATGATCCTTCTGGGTAAAGCCCCCGCCATCGAAATCCAGCCACAGTTCGCGTTCCAGCTGCAGCCGATTGGCACTCGGATTGGTATCGCCCCGGGTCGTCTCGATGATCTGCATGGTGCTGTCGGGCTGCATCCGGTAAGCCGGCAACCGTTGCCAGGGGCGGGGCACGTTGGCCTGTTGCGGATCGATGCCTTCCACGCCTTCGATCTGTGTGACGTGCAGCGCGTTGTGGCCCCGATAGGACCAGACTTCCTCCTCGTGGGCGTCATCGGGCAAGCGCAGCTCGCGCACGGCTTTCATCTGACGGGCATCCACTTCGATCTGCCAACTGCCCGCACGCAGCTGCACCTGCAGCCGTCCGTCCGGGTAGAGCCGGGCGGGCAGATTGCTGCGCAGTGCCTCGGGTTGGGTGGCGGCCAGCAGTGCGGCGGGTAGCTCGATCTCGCGAGGCTGGCCGGCCACGTTCAGTTCATAGCGGGTCGTGATCCGGCGCGGAATGTCATCGTCGATCAGTCGACGGATGGTGATGTCCTGTGTATTGCTGGCCGAGGGATCTGCAGCCGGGTCGCCTTGCGGTCCTTGCAGCCAGATGCGGTCGTCGCCGTCGGCCACCGGGTTGATCGTTCTGCCGTTGACCTGTACCGACAGTAAACCGGTATGTGTCGGTACCCGGATGGTGCGCGCCTGAGCCTGCCAATCGAAACGGCCCTGCAGCAGATACTTGCCCGGTGGTAGCCAAACTACCGGACGCCCCTGCTGGGTAGCGACCGGTAGGGGCTCGGCCCGATGGTTGCGCACCTGTTCGGGCCAGGCACCCGCTTCGCCGGGCAACATCACCGCGCTGCGGGTGCCGATCACCTCGACATCGAGACTGAAGTGTCCCGCCCGGCCATCGATGCTCAGATCCAGCCGGTTGGGCCAGACGCAGTGCCGATTGGCGTGATCGTCATAGGTGCCGGGGCAGGCCAGATTCTCGTGCCCCTGCATCGCCCAGGGCACCCAGCCCTGCAGATCCTTGGGCAGTTGATCGGGGCGCAGTGCATCGGTGGCGCCAAGCGGCTGCGCGACACACAGCAGTGCGGTGGCCAGGGTACCCATCAAGCGCCGGAGCAGGGAAAGACTCGACAGCATCGGATAGTTCCGGTAACGACAGAGGTTTGTCTGCCGTCCAGGCCACAGACCTCGCGTTCGAGTCGAGAAGTCCGTGCGTCGGACAGACGCCAAGGCGGCGCTGAACCGGGGCATGTGGGTTGATCCAGTGCTGCGCCAGAAGTGCAGCGGCCGCACGGGGGTGGGCAGAAAGGGCCGCACATACCCGTTCCGATCTGCTCCCGTTCGTCAGCGGTGCTTCTGCTTCGTCGTCAGTGTATAGCGCCGGAGATGTACTGCGCCGTCGGGTCGCCGAACGGTCGCCACCGTTGTGTGGCAGCCGGTCTGCTCGTCCGGCGTGAGGTTTTTTCTGCAGTTTTTCAGTACCTTCGGGTATCGATCAGCGTGATTCGGCCGCTGTAATGCCCGTCCGAGCGGTAAACCCGGTACTGCCGGGGACCATCCGGATAAAGCCGATAGCAATCCTCTGCGTTGTTGCGCACGTCCTTGAAACGCGAGCAGTAGCCGGTGTCATTGAAGCGGATCCGGCCGTTGATCGCGCCGGTTTCCCAGAAGATGCGCAGATTGCCATCGCCGAAGGTGACGCCGTTGCCCTTGGCACCGGCTGCGCTTTCCCAGCGGTAGCGGGCGTGGTTCAGCAGCGCCCTGGTCTGCTCTCCATCCAGAGGGCGGGTGCCCTGTTTCTCGAGCGTTCTGTCGGTGGGAATGGTGGCGGGCGTGTCTCCGGGGGCCGAGGGCTTCAGCAGCGAACAGCCGGCCACCGCACCGAGTGCCAGACTCAGGACCGTGATGCGTGTAATCGAAGATGAGTTCATGCCGTAATGCTACCCTTCTCGGAGCCGGCAGCCATCAGTGTCGGAGAGTTCGAGGCCACGCCGCTGTCGCCTTCGGCACAGCACTACACCAGCTACCTGGTGGCCACGGCCTGGGGCAGTCCCTGGCCCGTGGTGCTGGTGGCCCTGTTGCCCTGTTTCTGGATTCATGCCGAGGTGGGGCGCGTCATCCACAAGGAATCGACGCGGGACAACCCCTATCGGGCCTGGATCGACACCTATGCCGGGGAAGCGTTCCATGAGGCCGTGCGCGGCGTACTGAAGACCGTGGATCGGGTGGCGGCGGCCACCGACCCGCAGACCCGTGAACGGATGCATCGGGCCTATACTCAGACGGCCCGTCTGGAATGGATGTTCTGGGACGCCGCCTGGCGCCTGGAAAAATGGCCGCTCTGATCAACCCGGTGCCGTCAGCACGATGTTTTCGCGTTTCAGTGATTTGTGGATCTGTACCAGCAGTTCGCTGCGGATGGCACTGAGACGATCGACGTTGGATGTCCAGGCGAACACCTCGAACTGCAAGCCCTTGGCACCGAAATCGGCAAATTGGGCATTGGGCGCGGGCGACACCAGCACGTCGTCATGGCTGCGGGCGATGTCGGTCAGCAGCGTCAACACCCGTTCCGGGTCGCTTTCGTAATCGACCGTCAGTGCGATCTCGATACGTCGCTGGGGGTCGGTCAGGGTCCAGTTCACCACCTGGTTCGAGATCAGCATCGAATTCGGCACGATCACATCGGCACCGGCACCGGTGCGCAGTGTACTGGCACGGATGCCGATGCGCTGCACCTTGCCGCTCTGGCCCGAAAGGTCGACCGAATCTCCGACCTTGATCGGCCGGGCGAACAGCACGATCAGACCAGAGACGAAGTTGTTGACGATACTCTGCAGGCCGAAACCGACTCCCACACCGACGGCACTGGCGAAAATCGTGAAACGGTCGAGACTGATGCCGGTGGCGGCGATGGCCAGCAGCAGACCACCGATCAGCAGCAGGTAGTTCAGCATCGTGCTGATCGCGTAAGGAATACCGCGCGGCAATGAGATGCGGCTGAACACTTCCTGATCCAGCACATAGCGCACCAGTTGCGACACCAGCAGCGCGCCCCACAGAATCATTCCGAAGCGCAGTAGGTCGCCGAGTGACAGTGACAGCTGGCCGATACCCAGCGGCGCCGACAGAAAATTGCGTAGCCAGTCCCACAACGGGCTCAGCAGCATCAGTTGATCCAGTGAGGCCAGCAGCCAGATCAGCACGGCCGCCCATCTCGTCAGCCGTGTCAGGCGGACTTCGATCTGGTGGCCGTCCCGGGCCATCATCTTCAGCTGGTTGAGCGGGCGCAGGCGCATGGCCAGGCGCAGCAGGCTGGTACAGACCTGGGCGCCGGTGAACAGGATCATCCCGGCAAACAGCGAGTTCAGCGTGGCTTGGCTGGCAAAGCGGGCCAACCGGATGAAGCCGGCAAGATCGGCCAGCAGCGCAAAGCCGCAGCCGATCAGCATGGCCATGATGATGTAGCCGGCCATCACCAGCGAACGTTCGCGCCGGTCCGGGGGCGGGGTGTGCTGTTGTTCGGCCAACACCGCATCCACTTCGCTGTTGCTGGTGACCGGCTCGTCCTCTTCGGCCGCCTCGACCTCCGCTGCTGCCAGCGCACGCTTGCGCTGGAACTGCAGAAACAGCAACACGGCAATGGTGGCCACCATTTGCCCTTGGAAGAACACCCGCTCCAGCACCGGTTCCGGTTGGAATACATCCGGCACCTGATTGAAGGCGTACATCGCCAGCAACCAGTACAGAGAAGGGGCGATATAGGGTGAAGCCAGTGCACGCAGCAGCAGCACCGTCGGCAGCAGCGCAGCCAGCAACAACAACAGATTCAGGCTGGCCGGCGGGTAGGGCAGGGTCAGTGCCGCCACGCCGGCCGTCGTCAGCAGACTGGCCGAAAACGGTGCAGCCAACAGCCAGCGGATCGACTGCAGCCGGCGTGCCTCCTCGATCTTGCGGTCGGCTCGGTTGTTGAGCTTGCGCAGCGTGCCGTACATACTCAGAAACAGGACCAGCAGCAGCCCGCTCGGCAACAGCCGGCTGCGCAGGTACTGCTGGATCAGGTCTGCCACACTCTTCAGCTTGTCCAGCCCCGTTGGCTGCGGCTCCTGCCGAGCAGCTCCGTCGGGCTCGTTCATGGGGCCATAAAGCTGAGGCGAATCGGCGCGGAACAGCGAGTCCAGCGAGTTGTTCAGCGTGACCTTCAGCAGCGTCTGCTCGGCATTGATGGCACCCTGCACGCGGCTGCTCTGCGTCTGCAGATCGAACAGCGTGCTTTGCGCCCGATCGGCGCTGCGCCGGATGGTGTCGATCGTGCCGAGCAAGGTCTTGATCCGTGCGCGGATGTTGTCCAGCGTATCGTTTTCGGCAGAGGCTTCTTGTGTGACCTGCCAAACTTTCTGCATCTGGCTCAGCTGGCCGAGGTCGTTCTGCAGACTTTCGGCCAGCTGCGTGAGGCGGCGCTCGATATTGCCGGCCTCGGTCTGCAGACCTTTCCAGACCGGCTCGAAATTCCGCATCTGGCGCAGATTGCCGGAGTTCATCACATTGCGGCTGCGCCGTCGGGCGATGGCGGTGTCCGAATTCAGCTGCAGTAGTTGTTGCTTGATGCTGCTGGTGGACGGGGTGATCTGCAGTCGGCTGCGGATCAGTACCAGCGTGTTTTCGTCGCGTTCGGCACGCGAGACCAGGTTGGCGGCAGAAATCGGGGCGGGTGCGGCAGGGGAATCGGCCGCCTCTTCACCGGCTTGGACGGGTTTGTCCGGGGGGCTGGCAGGGGGGGCCGCCACCATACCCATGCCCTGGGCCGAAGTTGCCGAAGGCAGCAGACCCGCCAGTGCAATGATCAACAAACCGGCGACGATACTCGATAAGATTGAACGCTGCCGCCGGACCGGCAGCGTTGCAGCGAATGACTCGATCTTCATGCCGGCCAGTGTACAGTGCCTGCTTCTCGAATGACCGCCATTTGCGTCATGGTCAGCATGGAGCCGGCCGTGGCGGCGCTGGTGGCTTGGGCGTTTCTGAACGAACGGCTGAGCCCGACGCAGTGGTTGGCCATCATACTGGTGATGAGCGCTTCGATGGGCTGCGTTTGGACCGCGCAGCGCCGCCGATGAGAACCCACACAGCGGCTTGCCGCATCCAGGAAACCGCCATGGGTAGAGATGTGTGGCGGATGGGAGAACAGGATTCGACGCAGGGGACGGTGAATGGAGTTCTGTAAAGCCGAATGTACGAAGTAAGTGTTTACTTGATTCTGGGTCGAAAAACAGATCGGCCGTGCTTGCGCACGGCCGATCTGCCGGGGTCACGGACTGCCGTATCCGGTCAGTTCGTCGGTGCCGACGTACGGATCAGGTGGTCGAAGGCCGACAGAGCGGCTTTGGCACCTTCACCGGCGGCGATGATGATCTGCTTGTAGGGCACCGTGGTACAGTCACCGGCGGCGAATACGCCCGGCATCGAGGTGTGGCCGTGTACGTCCACTTCGATCTCACCGATACGTGACAGCTCGACCGTGCCTTTCAGGAAGTCGGTGTTGGGCACCAGACCGATCTGCACGAACACGCCGGCCAGTTCGACCTCGTGCACTGTTCCGGTGGCACGGTCCTTGTAGACGATGCTGCTGACCTTGCCGCCGTTTCCCTTGATCTCGCTGACTTGAACGTTTTTCAGGATGGTCACGTTCGGCAGGCTTTCCAGCTTGCGCTGCAGCACGGCATCGGCACGCAGTTCGGGCATGAATTCGAACAGCGTCACGTGATCGACCACCCCGGCCAGATCGATGGCGGCCTCGACACCCGAATTGCCGCCGCCGATCACGGCGGTGCGCTTGCCCTTGAACAGCGGGCCGTCGCAGTGTGGGCAGTAGGCCACGCCTTGGTTCTTGTATTCCTGCTCGCCGGGAACGCCGATATTGCGCCAGCGCGCACCGGTGGCCAGGATCACGGTCTTGCTCGACAGGGTGGCACCGCTGGCGGTCTTCACGGTGATCAGATCGGCCTGCCCGTCACGGCTGATCGACTCGACACGCTGTAGGTTCATGATGTCGACATCATAATGACGCACGTGGGCTTCCAGCGCGGCACCCAGCTTCGGTCCTTCGGTTTCCAGCACCGAGATGAAATTCTCGATCGCCATCGTGTCCAGCACTTGACCACCGAAGCGCTCGGCGACCACTCCGGTGCGGATACCCTTGCGGGCCGCGTAGACGGCAGCAGCCGCACCGGCCGGGCCACCGCCTACCACCAGCACATCGAAGGGGGCTTTTTCCGAGATTCTGGCGGCCTGGCGGGCATCGGCGCCCTTGTCCAGCTTGGCCAGGATCTCTTCTGCACTGGAGCGGCCCTGGAACAGCACTTCACCATTCAGGAATACGGTCGGCACGGCCATGATGCCGCGCTGCTCGACTTCGTCCTGGAACAAGGCGCCGTCGATGGTCGTGACCTTGATGCGCGGATTGATCACAGACATCGAGTTCAGCGCCTGCACCACGTCCGGGCAGTTCTGGCAGGTCAGTGACATATAGATCTCGAACTCGTAGTCACCGTCCAACCCGGCCGTCCGTTCGATGGTGTCGGGCTCCAAGCGGATGGTATGGCCGCCCACGTGCAGCAGCGCCAGCACCAGCGAGGTGAACTCGTGGCCCAGTGGAATGGCGGCGAAGCGTACACCGATGTCGGTGCCGACGCGGTTGATGGCAAACGAGGGCTTGCGCACGTCGGCGGTGTCGTCTTCGCGCAGACTGATCTTGTCCGACAGGCTGACGATGTCGGCCAGCAGCGCCCGCATGTCCTTGGCCTTGGCACTGTCGTCCAACGTGGCGACCAGTTCGATCGGCTGCTTCAGGTGGCCGAGATAGGTTTGAAGTTGGGTTTTGAGATCGTTGTCGAGCATGACGTCAATGGCACTATCGTTGGGGAGTCGGGTTGCACTCGGCCATCGGTCGATCGTCACGGTTCCGTACGTGACGGCGGTGCCTGACTGCGTTTCGGGATGCAGTCAAACGGCATGGCCCGGGTCGGGTGCTGGGGAGAGAGGTATCGGATTTTGTCGTCGTCGGGCCCGGGCGGTACGGCTGCCGGGCACGGGCTTCGCCGTCGGCATGCCGATGCCTGGACCCTGTCCGCCCGGGTGATTTCGCGGTTCGGGCGGATGGGCTCCCTGGCCCGGCATTCGGGCCAGGGAATCATCTGTCATGCAAGCGTGCATGTCATGCGGATAGGCTTCCCTGACGGGAGTCTTTGCCCCGGGGCTCCGGAGAGAACCCGTGTATTGATTTCATCAGCCGGGAATCACTGATTCGGTGCACCAGGGGCTTGGATGGCATCCGCCGTGTGGGCCGGGCTCAGATTTTGCCGACCAGGTCCAGCGAGGGCTTCAGCGTTTCGGCGCCTTCGTTCCACTTGGCGGGGCAGACTTCACCTGGGTGGTTGTAGACGTACTGAGCGGCTTTCACCTTGCGCAGCAGTTCACCGGCGTCACGGCCGATGCCGTTGTCGTGGATTTCGCACAGCACGATCTTGCCTTCGGGGTTGATCAGGAAGGTGCCGCGAAGGGCCAGACCTTCTTCTTCGATCAGCACATCGAAGTTGCGGGCCAGCGCGGCGGTCGGGTCGCCCAGCATCGGGTACTGAACCTTCTTGATGGCGTCCGAGGTGTCGTGCCAGGCTTTGTGAGCGAAATGGGTGTCGGTCGAGACCGAGTAGATTTCCACGCCCAGCTTCTTGAAATCTTCGTAGCGGTCGGCCAGGTCTTCCAGCTCGGTCGGGCAAACGAAAGTGAAGTCGGCCGGGTAGAACACGATGGCGCTCCACTTGCCTTTCAGGGACTCTTCGGTCACTTCAAAGAACTTGCCGTTCTGAAAGGCCTGGGCTTTGAAAGGTTTGATTTCGCTGTTGATCAAGGACATCGGGTTTCCTCTCGTCTTGGAATGGATGGAGGCAAAAGCCTACCGCAAATCTTCAGTTACTTGTTGGCCAGTTTCTGGCGATGATCGAGTCAGAGCGGGGCGGGCGTAAATTGAATTAATTAAATGGCTGGTATAGGGTGAATCTATGGGCGGTGTTCGAGCCCGATCATCATCGACGCCCGGATCGATCCGCTCGGCTTTCGCCTGCGGCGTCACATCTTTCGGTGCTTGCCGATGGAGCCGATGGTTGATGCGCTCGAAAATATGGTAGATTCTTCCCCTATGGATTACCGGATCGCTTTCGCGCTACTGCTACCCCTGTTCGTTCCCTGCGGGCGAAGGTAGTGTCGCGTCTGTCATCGCGGTTACTTTGTACGGCCCGTATGCACCAGCAGCGGGCCGTTTCCATTTGTATCCGTGCTGGCGCCATCCCACCCTCCCATTTCCGACGTGCAGGACAGACTCATGTTGCAACAGCCAGATTCCAAATATCGTTCATTCCCGCCGGTGGGTCTCAGAGACCGTACCTGGCCCGATGCCGTGCTGACCAAGGCGCCGATCTGGCTGAGCACCGATCTGCGCGACGGCAATCAGGCGCTGATCGAGCCGATGGACGTCGAACGTAAGCTGGCGATGTTCCAGATGCTGCTCAGGATCGGCTTCAAAGAAATCGAAGTCGGTTTTCCGTCGGCTTCGCAGACCGAATACGACTTTGTCCGTCGTCTGATCGAGGATGATCTGATTCCCGACGATGTCAGCATCCAGGTGCTGACCCAGGCGCGTGAGGAGCTGATCCGCCGTACCGTCGAATCGCTGAAGGGCGTCAAGAAAGCCATCATTCACGTCTATAACGCCTGCGCGCCGGTGATGCGGAAAGTGGTGCTGGGGCTGGACGAGGACGGTATCGTCGAGATGGCCGTCAAGCAGACCCGGCTGGTCAAGCAACTGATCGCCGAATACCCCGAAACCGAATGGGGTTTCGAGTACTCACCCGAGATGTTCTCAGGCACGGAGCTGGCTTTCTCCAAGCGCGTCGTCGATGCCGTTTGCGAAGCCTGGGGGGCGACGCCGGACAACAAGGTCATCATCAATCTGCCGGCCACCGTCGAACACTCGACACCGAACATCTTTGCCGACATGATCGAATGGATGGACCGCAATCTGGCCCATCGCGACTCGATCATCCTGTCGATCCATCCGCACAATGACCGGGGCACCGGCATCGCTGCCGCCGAGTTCGCCCTGATGGCCGGAGGCGACCGTCTGGAAGGATGCCTGTTCGGTAATGGCGAACGCACCGGCAATTGCGACCTGGTCAACGTGGCGCTCAACCTCTACACTCAAGGTGTGAATCCGGGGCTCGACTTCTCCGACATCGATGATATCCGCCGGGTCTTCGAGCACTGCAACCAGATGACGGTGCATCCGCGCCACCCCTATGTCGGCGATCTGGTCTACACCTCCTTCTCCGGTTCGCACCAGGACGCCATCAAGAAGGCCTTTGCTGCCCGCCAGGAAGGCGATCTCTGGGAAATGCCCTATCTGCCGATCGATCCGAAGGATCTGGGCCGCACTTATGAGGCCGTCATCCGTGTCAACAGCCAGTCGGGCAAGGGCGGTGTGTCCTATCTGCTCGAAACAGGCTACGGGCTGGAGCTGCCGCGCCGGCTGCAGATCGAATTCAGTCGGGTGGTGCAGAAGGAGATGGATGTTTCCGGTAAGGAGCTGCAGGCAAGCGATCTGTGGCGGCTTTTCCGCCAGGAATACCGGCTGGATCACATCGTTGCACCGCGTCAGCGGGCGTTGCATGAAACCGACGCCGAAGGCCGCACCACGGTCAGCCTGAAGGCCGAAGTGCAACTGGGCGATCGGATCGTGGCCATCGAAGGCGAGGGTACCGGCCCGATCGATGCCTTCGTGGCCGGCATCAATGCCGTTGGTGGCCGGCAGGTACGGGTGATGGATTATCGCGAGCACGCGATCGGCTCGGGTGCCGCCGCTCAGGCCGTGGCCTATCTGGAGCTGCGCATCGATGGTGAGCGGACGCTGTTCGGCGTCGGCATGGACGCCGACATTCTGACCGCTTCGCTCAAGGGCATTCTCTCCGGTCTGGCTCGGCTCGATGCACTGAGTATGCTGCAGCAGGGTGCGGCCTGAGACTGGCGGCCCTTTTTCGGCGGCCCGCCGGATATGCGTCCGTACCCGTCCCGGGGGCGAACGCATGTCCGTCCATCGTCCATGGGCGATCGAATAGCCCAAGGTGATGTCGGTGCGAAACGCAGTAAAACCTTGTTGGCAGGGTGTGGCATCGTCAGGCGCAAAACCCTTCAGAGCATGCCAATCAAGGTATAGTCTGCTGTTTGCCGAGTTCGTGTGTTGCAGTGTCGTTTCGCTTCGGGGCCGAACCGTGGAGATCGCGCAAGCGATGAAGGATCGTTACTTTCCACGGCCCTGGTGTTGCAGGCGCGTTCCGGCTTTTCCGTGTCCGCGACCGGCACCTGCCGCTTTTCCCGCTCTGTCCCATGATCCATTCACCGACCCTCGATCGTTCAGGCGCTTGGGCCGTAGAAACAGTGAAGGCAAAACCCGATCGCACCGAGTGGGGGCCGCAGCCGATTTGCAACTTGCGGGCAGTGGCCACGGGGCGACGAGCGGGGGCAAAGGAGATCGACATGTCCGGTTCACCGTCTGGCGCCTGGTGGCCGAGGCCATGGCTGCTGGGGGTGTTGCTGGCCTTGCTCGTCGGTGGCTGCGCAGGCGCCGGGAATCTGGCCTCGGATACCGAGGGGCAGCAGGATGGCGCACAGCGTGCTGCAGGGACAGGCGGGGTGCAGGCGAATACCGGTGCCGACCGGGATAGTGGTGACATCGCGTCGGATACCGGCGGTGCCGAGGCTTCCAGCGGCAGACACACCGGCGGTGCCGACACCGGTTCGCGGCGGCGCCGGAACGACGGCCCGTTGCTGGGTACGCGCAACAACTATCGCTTCGACATCCATGCACCGATGGAGTTCCGCGAGGACATCGAGAGTTCGACGCTGCTTGGCCGCTGGCGTCGCCGTACGGATTACGACCCTGTGCAGTTCGAGGGGCTGGTCGGCAAGCTTCAGGAAGAGGTGTTGGCCATCTCCCGGGACAAGGGCTATTTCAATCCCGATATCCAGATCGAGTACGACCCGCCTTCCCAGGTCAGCCTCAGGCTCAAGCCGGGCGTACGCGCCCGTGTCCGGGCTCTCGACTTCCAAATCGAAGGCCAGGGCAAGGGCAGCCGGATGCTGGCGGGGGTTCAGCAGCAGTTGGGCCTGTCGGTGGGGGAGGTGTTCCTGCCGGGTGAATGGCAAAGCGGCAAGAAAGCCGTGCTCGAGGCCATGCAGCGCCACGGCTTTCTGCGTGCCCGGATCAAGCACAGTCGGGTACAGGTCGATGCCGCCAAGGCGTCGGCACGCCTGTCGCTGGTGGTCGACACCGGCCCGCGCATCGCTTTCGGTCCGCTGCAGATTCAGGGGCTCGAGCGCTATTCCGAAAAAACCATCGAAGACCTGCGGACCTTCAAGCGGGGTGACCCGTTCAGCGAACGCGAACTGCAGCTCTTCCAGAGACGTCTGCGTGAGGCAGGTTACTTCAGCTCGGTCAGCGCCGTACCCGACCTGTTGGCGTTGCAGACCAATCCCGAGCTGCCCGAAGTGCCGATCCAATTGGTCGTCGACGAAATGCAGCGCTATCACCTGGTCTATGGTCTGGGCTACAGTACCGACGACGGCCCCCGGGGGCAGATCGGCCTGCGCGACCGTAATTTCTACGGTCTGCAGATGGAGACGTCGCTGATGCTGTCCGAACGCCGCCAGCGTGCCTTCGCCAATTACCGGACTCCCTATGATGCCGACAATCACTATTATGGTTTTGGCTATCTGGTAGAACGTGAAGACGACAACTCGGTCATCAGCCTGCGCAGCAATCTCTATGCCGGTTATGGTCATCGCAATAACGACATCGAGTCCTTCACTTCGCTGCAACTGCAGCAGGAGGAGGAGCGTTTCCGCAGTACCGGTGAACGGGAAGGGTTGAAGGCGCTGGTGTTGGGCAAGGCCTGGACGCTGCAGCGCTTCGATTCGGCTCTCGATCCCGCCCGGGGCTACGGGCTCAGGTTCGAAATCTCCGGCGCCAGCCGTCGGGTCTTCAGTGACCGGACCTTCACACGCTACTACCTCAGTGCGATACGTTTCCAGCCTTTCCCTAGGGATTCGATGCTGCACAACGGAACCTTGGTGCTACGTACCGAGTTCGGGGTGGTCCATGCCGGTGGTGCGGACGACATTCCCAGCGAAAACCTTTTCCGCACGGGCGGTTCGCAATCGATCCGGGGCTATGGCTATCGTTCCCTGGGGCTCAACGTCGACAACAAGAGGCTGGGTGAACGCTATCTGGCGGTCGGTTCCGTCGAGTATCAGCATCGCGTCTCGGAGATGATGTCGCTGGTGGCTTTCTTCGATCACGGCAACGTCAGCCATACCTGGCGCCGTCTGGATGGTGTTTCCGGCTATGGCGTCGGTGGCCTGGCGCATACACCGATCGGTCCTGTGCGGCTCGACGTGGCTTATGGCCAGGCGCTACACCGCTGGCGTCTGCATTTCTCCATTGGATTCATTTTCTGATCATGGCT
This sequence comes from Lautropia sp., assembly GCA_030530775.1. GTDB lineage: Bacteria > Pseudomonadota > Gammaproteobacteria > Burkholderiales > Burkholderiaceae_E > Lautropia. The sequence continues at coordinate 228,244 of JAUMUG010000001.1, forward strand.
TCGTCCGCTGCACCGCCTCCCTCATCGACCAGGCATCCTTGCGCTGGACCCGCCATCGAGGAGATGACGCCCGGGGCGGTCGATTCGGCGCGCCGGGACGATGCCGGCCGTGTCGGCAACGCCAACGACGGTGGCAGCGCAGACCATGGCGCCGTCGCCGTTGTCGGTAGCGGCGATGGGCGTCGCAACGGTGGCGGCGGTCACGACGGCGGCAACGGCCGCAAGGGCGGGTCGCCGCGCCAGCGCTTGGTCGGGCGATGGTTGTTCCGCTGGTTCATCCGCGGTCTGCTGGTGCTGATGCTGTCGATCGGAGGTGGACTGATCTGGCTGGGCACCGAAACCGGGCTGACCTATGCATTGAGCTGGACGCAGCGCCTGTTGGTGCGCTTCGATCAGGCGCTGGCCTTCGAGCGCCTGGAAGGCAACCTCTGGCATGGTATCCGGCTGGGCCGTTTCGAATGGCGCGGCGCCAACATGATGGTCAAGGGCACCGATCTGCGGGCGCGGTGGTCCTATCGTGCGCTGCTGCGTGGCGAGGTGATCGTCCGTCGTCTGGAGGCCGATTCGCTGGTCGTGCAGCTGCCGCCGGGCGAGAATCCGCCCGATCCTCGCACGGACACGCCGATGCCCGGCAACTTCGGGTTGCCGGTGTCGGTGGCGATCGATGCGCTGAATGTCAAGCGTTTCGAGCTGTGGCCGGCACAGGATGTCCAGAGCCGACAGAATCCCGATCCGATCCTGGCGCTCAGCGACATCGAGGCCCGCCTCGGTTACAGGTTGGGCCAGTATGAGATCGAATCCCTGACCCTGAGCAGCCCCTGGGGCCATGTCGAGAAGGCCCATGCCATCCTCGACGCAGCGCCGCCGCATCGACTCAAAGCCAGCATCTCGGCAGACGGCAACGTCGAGCAATGGCCCTATCTGCTCGACCTGGAGGCCGACGGCGATCTGGACCGCCTGCCGCTGACCCTGAAGGGCGATCTGGCCAAGGGTAAGGCCGACGTGCACACCGTACTGAAACCGCTGTCGCGCGTTCCCTTCGAAAGCCTGAACGCGCGCATCGCCGATGTCGACCTGCGTCGTTTCGATGGCAATGGTGGATTGCCGGCAACCGGTCTGGATCTGGATCTGAACGTCGAGCCGTTGGCCGGTTCAGCCGATCAGTGGCAGGGCAGGCTGCGCGTGGCCAACCGGGGCGCCGGTTCTCTGGCCGACAAGCGTCTGCCATTGAAGCAACTGCAGACCGGGCTGCGCCTGCGCCTGCCGGAAGACAGCCGTTGGGCCCAGTCCTTTCTGAAGCTGCAGAATCTGAACATCACGCTGCCGGTCGGCCGTCTGGCCACCGATGGTCCGGCCGGTGGCCGAACCGGCTTGCGCAAAGATGCGGTCATCGGCGGCCATGTCGAAGTCTGGCCCGGCCGCCCGATGAAGCTGCCCGGCATGTCGCTGCCGACACTGCTGGCCGACCTCAGGGTGGAAGGGCTGGATCTGGCACCGATGGCCGGGGCCCTGCCCAATACGGCACTGAATGGCCAGATCAAACTGGACGGGCAGAAATTTCTGGTCGAGATGAACCAGACCGCGGCGCAGTTGCGTGCACTGCTTCCGGCCGATCTGCAGAAGCTGGCCGACAACGCGCAGCTGCGCATCGACGGCACCCTCGACGACAGCCTCCTGACCCTGCGTGAAGCCCGTGCCAATCTGGGTGAGAGCAGCCTGCATGCGGCCGGCCGGGTCACGGTCAGGGCACCGCACGATCTGCGCTTCAGCGGCAGTCTGCGCAAGTTCGATCCGAATCGCTGGCTGCCGGCCGATTTGGGCGTCGATTCGCGCTGGCGCGAGGGGACACTGGGGGCCGACTGGAGTGTGAACGGCAGATTGATGGGTCCGGGGCAGAAGGCGCAGCTTGACCTGCAGCTGGTCGACAGCAGTCTGGCCGGACAGCCGCTGAACGGCCGCCTGAAGGCACGGCCCGAACTGGATGCCCAATGGCAGCCGCTGTACCTGGACGACGTGGCAGTGCAGCTGACCTACGGTGAGGCCAATCAGCTGTGGCTCGAGGGGGCGATCGGACGCGACGGCGACCGTCTGACGGCCCGTGCCGACTTGGCTCGGCTGGATGCACTCGATCAGCGTCTGGGCGGCAACGTGGCACTGGATGCCGTGCTCAAGGGGCGTTTGGCCGATCTGCAGGCCGAAGCCGATCTGAAGGCCACCGGGTTCGAGCTGCAGACGACCACCGCCGATGGCGTGCGCCAGCGCACGAGCTTGAAGAACTTGCACCTCGAGGCGCAGGCACCGTTGCAGCTGCTGACACCGGCCAAGGCCGATACACCGGTCCAGGCCAGCCTGAAGGCACGGCAATTGCGCATCGATGATCAGCTGATCGATGCCATCGACCTGAAGTTCGATGGTGCACCACGTGATCATCGGCTCGATTTGGTGGTGGACTACGGAAAGGACCATTTGAGACTGGGCAGCCGTGGAGAGTTGCGTCAGCCCGCAGAGGGGCCTCAATGGCATGCGCGGATCGATCGGCTCGATCTGAGCGGCAGGGCGTCGGTCAGCCTGGATGAGCCGGCGACGCTGATGGTGGATGCCCGGCAGCTGCAGATGGGCAGGCTCGACATGACGGCGTTGGGTGGCGACCTGCAGATGGAGCGGCTGAATCTGACCTGGGCCGACAGTCCCCTGCAGTACGAGAGCACTGGTCGGTTGACCGGCATCGAAGTGCCGCGGGTTCGCGTTTTGCTGGGGCTCGAGGACAAGCAGGATCTGGAGATGGTGCAGGACGTGCGCGCCGATCTGTCTTGGCGTATCAGGGGGCAAGGCGCCGAAGCGATCCATGGCCAGGTGCAGACCGGCATCCGCGAAGAAGTGCCGACCGGCCGTAAACCACGGTTGGGCCTGCGCGAGGGCAACGGTCTGAGCCTGAGCATCGATGGTCGTCAGCTGGATGGGCAGGTCCGGCTCGATTTTCCGAGTATCGATCTGGTCAATCTGTTCCTGGGCTCCGATATCTCCGTCGGCGGTTCGCTGCGTGCCGATGGCACGGTGCGTGGCAGCATCGACCAGCCCCGTATCGACCTGCTGCTGAGTGGGCAGGACCTGTCGGTGCTGCAGCGCTCGGCGGGCATGCGTCTGTCGGGTGGTGTGCTGAATGCCCAGTTGAGTGGCGATGGCCTGAATCTGAAGGAGCTGCGTTTTACCTCGGGCGAAGGCAGTCTGTTGCTCAAGGGACAGGCCCGTCTGGTCGAGGGGGCCGGTCAGTCTTCGGGTGAAGCGTTGGCCAGTGCCGACGAACTGGAGGCAGCGGCCCGCAGGCGACAGGGGGCTGCCAGTACCCAGCAGCCCTCGGTGCTACCGATGGAGGGGCGGTTCGATGTGACGATGGACCGCTTCCGGGTGCCGGTCGGGCCGGGTCAGCGGGTGACCGTCTCCGGTCTGACCCGGCTGACCAGCTCGGCTCAGGGCCTGTTTCTGGACGGCGGTCTCAAGGTCGACGAAGGTTTGATCGAGCTCCAGGGCTCGTCGGCCCCGAGTCTGCCGGATGATGTCCACATCGTCGATGCCACCGGCCCACAGGATGATGAGCCCGGCGAGGCCGACGAGACGGAAGACGGCAGCCTGCGGATCCGGAGCCGGCTGGACGTCGATCTGGGCAATGAGCTGGTGGTCAATGGCGAAGGGGTGCAGGCCCGGCTGAGCGGTAAATTGCAATTACAGGGTTTCCTGCCGAGCAGTCCGCGCCTGACCGGGGTCATCAACGTCGTCGATGGCAGCTATGAAGCCTACGGTCAGAACCTGCGCATCACCAAGGGGCTGGTCCGCTTCACGGGGCCGCTCGACAATCCCTCGCTCGACATCGAGGCCACCCGTCCCTACCTGCCGGTGGAGGTCGGTATTTCCGTCACCGGCCAGGTTGCCAATCCACAGGTGGCGCTGATTTCCAGAACCTCGATGGACGATACCACCAAGCTGTCGTGGCTGGTGCTGGGTGTGCCGCCCGATCAGGCCGGCGGTGCGGCGCAGATGCTGGCTTTGCAGCAGGCCGGTACGCTGTTGCTGGGGAACGATGGCTCGCACTCGCCGTCGCTGGCCGACCGGCTGGGGCTGGATGTGCTGAACTATGGCTACGCGTCCGACGCCGATGCGGATCAAGGCCTGCAGGAGACCCTGGCGCCCAAGGGCCTGATCGGACGCAGCGGCACCGACGACGACTCCACCGAAACCGGGGTGGTCACGGTCGGCAAGCGCATCAACAGCCGGCTCTTCGTCAGTTACGAAAAAGGCGTCCGCGGGGTCTGGAATCTGTTGCGCGTCACCTATACGCTGGGCAGGGGCTGGGTGGTGCGTACTCAGGCTGGCAGTGACAACTCGATCGATGTGTTGCGTTCCCGCAGTTTCGATTGACCATATGATCAACACGCCTAAAGCCCAAGGGTTCATAATTCCCTGCTTTGGGTTTCAGGAGCGGACTGTTTCAGTCATGAGCGCATTCATTGAGGCGGAAGTCCTCAGTGTCCACCATTGGACGGATCGTCTTTTCAGTTTCACCACCACGCGCGATACGGCGTTGCGTTTCAAGAATGGCCACTTCACGATGATCGGCCTGCCCGGCGAGGACGGCAAACGGCCGATCCTGCGGGCCTACAGCATTGCCAGCGCCAACTACGAGGAAACCCTCGAATTCCTCAGCATCAAAGTGCCGGATGGTCCGCTGACTTCCCGGCTGCAGCACATCAAACCGGGCGACAAGATCATCGTTGGCCGTAAGCCGACCGGCACCCTGGTCACCGACTATCTTTTGCCCGGCAAGCGCCTGTGGCTGCTCGGCACCGGCACCGGCCTGGCTCCTTTCCTGTCGATTGCGCGCGACCCCGACACCTACGAGCGTTATGAAAAAGTGATCGTCGTGCACGGTGTGCGCCAGGTGGCCGAGCTCTGCTATTACGATCTGTTCTCCAAGGATCTGTTCGAGCACGAATACCTGGGTGATATCGTCCGTGACAAGCTGCTCTACTATCCGACGGTCACTCGTGAGCCTTTCCGCAATCAGGGGCGCATCACCACCTTGATCGAAAACGGCAAGCTCAATGCCGATCTGGGCCTGCCTCCCTTCAATCGTGAAGAGGACCGCATCATGATCTGTGGCAGCCCCGACATGCTGCGTGATCTGAAAACCATGTTCGAGCAGCGCGGTTTTATCGAAGGCAACACCTCCACGCCCGGCGATTTCGTCATCGAACGCGCCTTTGCCGAGCAGTGATGCCCGGTTCCGCGGGGCATGTATCGCTCCGCGGACGCCTCTGGTACCTCTGGCACGCAATCCGCGGACAAGACCTCCACGTGCCCCGAGTCCACGGCCGGCGGTCAGTATTGGCGCTGCACGGCGATGCCCTTATTTCCGGTGTCGAGACGGCCGCTGCCCGGTGTTTACCACAATGCATAATAAAGTACCGGAGTGGAGACAATTTTCGTCCCGGTATCCAAAGGCGCCCTTGGCGCCTGTTTGCATAGAATGGGCCAAATCAGCGCAACGCGCTCCCTGCTGCGTCCTCGATCGAATTCGAGGGGGCGCTGCGTTGTCTGCTGCTATCTTTTGCCGGGGCGGTGGGTGTAAACGGGTGCGTGGAGTTGCAAAAGCTCATGGGGACAACAGCCATCATGGAGGGGAGCGTAATCACCATGGATACTTTGGCCAACGGCATTTACATCATCCTGCAGCTTGTCCTGATGCTGGTCTGCGCACCCTCGGTCTTTCAGGTGCGATCCCTGGTCATCGGATTTCTGAAAATCTTTGCCGTCCTGCTGCCGGTCGAAATCCTGTATGCAGTGCTGCTCCAGCGCCCCTGGGAACTGGCCGAAGGTTTGCAGATGGCAGCGCTGTCGTCTGTTTTCGTGCTATTCATGGGAGCAGGCATCAAATCCCTGCTGCACCGAAACGACGACGACCGCCTCAACCCCGGATCCCTGGGCCGCTGGGCCGATGGGCAGGCAGGGGGGGCGGACTATCCGGATCTCCCGGATGATTATTCCGGCCGGCCAGGGCATCTGGAGCCGCGCAGTGCCTTTCCGCTGCCGCCCGAATATGTCGAGACATCGCCGACGGCGCAGAACCAGGACACCGATGCCTCCGGGTCCCTGGATTCACCCGGACACGACTGGGATGCTTCGAAACAGGCTTCGTTCCAGGCCAGTGCACCCGTGGGGCCACCACCATCGGCTCAGTCTCCTGCGTCGGCCCGACCTGCGGTTGTCTCCGGGCTGCCACCGTTGCTCAGCGAAAGAAAGGTCGAGCCGCTGCGCCTACATGTCTCGCCTGACTCGAACCTGCCACCGGCTCGGAGCCGGCTGTCGGCCGATCTGCCGTCGGCTCACGGGGAAGTTCCGGTCGAAACGGTCGACCCGATGGGTGCAGTCCCGGCAGACATCGTGGATACCGGGTCCCATGCCCCTCCTGCTGTCGAGGCACCGGCTACGTCCGAGGCTGTCGAACTCTCCGGAAAGTCCGAAGCACCGGTGTCTTCGGTTGCTGAGCAGAAGCCGGAACCGGAGCACGTTTCGGTCGGGCCGTCGTTCATCGAGAAGCCCTCGGCCGAGCCGTCGGCGCCGGCTTTTTCGACTTCTGTACCGTCAGTGTCCACCTCATCCGTGTCCGTTTCCCCGGTGCCCCTGGCCGAGTTCCTGAACGAAGCCGCGACACCGTCGCAGGCGCGCAGCGAAACGGATAAACCCTTCGTCATCGCCAAGGACGTGCCGCCGCACCGCTATCCAACACCTTTCGTCGACGGACCACAGGGGCGCGTCAAGCGGCCGCTGGGTGAACCGTTCGGTCTGACCCATTTCGATGTGATCCTGAGCTCGATCGAAGCGGGCGGTTCTTCGGGGTTGCGGCACAGCCTCGATGGACGGGATGCTTTTATCTATATTCTCGAAGGCGTTGCGACGCTCATCACCGATGAAGGTGCCTTCCTGCTCGAAGCAGGCAGCTGTGCCGGCTTCAAGGAGGGGGTCGGCAACAGTTACAAAATCCGCAACGATTCTGAGCAGACGTTGCAGTATTTGGAAATCGACGACCGCTCTGCCCAGCCCGGGCGCATCGATGTGCGTTGATTCCTGAAACGGAGGTGCCCCCCTCCGATCGGCCCTGGGCCGCCGTCTCGTCCGTCGTCGTGTCCATCTTCATGAGGGGCGATCGTTCCGAGGACAGGGATTGAACACGCTGCGTCGGAGGACTCCCAACCGCTCCTCTCCCAACGGCTCCTGTTTCCGCGCTTGCTGCTGCGGTGATCCTCGGCCTGCACCGCGAGGGCTCCGGCCTGAACAGCTTTGCATCGACCTTTGATGGCCGGCCCGATTGGTCGTGCCTCATCGCACTGTGGTACATCCAGTCTGGCAAGCCCAATGGATGAACTGGTACCGAGAAGGTAATTCCTTTCTTTTGGAAGATGAATCTCGAATCAGTGTATTTCAGAGGTGTTCATGGACGCGCCGGAACTTGTGTAATGACCCACTAAAAACCTGCCCGGGTGTCATCGTAAGGAGAAACACGGATGAGCAAGTTGATGGATGAGGAAATCGAGCAAGGGGCGGCGCGATGGGGTCGGCGCTCGGCTTTCATCACTTCGGAGATGGTATGGGTGTCCCCATCGGGATCATTCGAAGCTCACGGGTATGGTGGATGTTCGTTCGCGGACACATTTGTTGGGTTGGTATCAATCCAGCACTGTCGATAGCGTTCTATGGATGTAAAAACCCCTCATTTAGTGTTTTACGCTTGTGCTGTCAGCAGGGGCGGCATAGAATCGGTTCCGTCAACGGTTCCCGGGGCGGGTTGATCGCCCGCCCGATGGGATGAAAAGGGAAGCCGGTGCGGCTTGAATCCTGGCAAATCCAGCCTCTGCCGCTTGCTGACGGTGCATCGTCGTCACCAGCAAGCAAACGGGGTCTGTACCAAAGTGTGCCAGGAAGACGGCCAATGCCGGTGCTGCCCCCGCAACTGTAGGCGGAGAGCAAGGCTCCAGGTGTTCCAACCCTGAACACCTGCCACTGGGTCTGTCGTCTGTCGCGCAGGTCATCGGACCTGTGGCATCAGACCGATCCGGGAAGGCGGAGCCAGGCCATGACCCGCGAGCCAGGAGACCTGCCGTGACCGATGGCAGCCATTGTCATCGATCTTTGACCCCATGCGGTGGGCGTGGGCGGGTGTTGGCGTCGGGCTGTCTGCCTGCGCCCGAACGTCTGCCGGTGTCCCACCCCAAACCTTCAAGGAATCACTGGCATGACCGTCACTGTTTATTCCAAGCCCGCCTGCGTTCAATGCACCGCCACCACGCGCGCCCTCGACGCCCGGGGCATCGCTTATCGCGTGATCGATCTGACCAAGGATGCGGCGGCGATGGCCCAGGTGGCCGCCATGGGATACCGGCAGGCACCGGTCGTGGTGGCCGGCGATGCGCATTGGGCGGGTTTCCGGCCCGACATGATCGGTCGACTGGTTTGAGCCGACTCATCTATTTTTCGTCGGCTTCGGGCAATACCGAACGATTCGTGACGCGGCTGGGCATGCCTGCCGAGCGTATACCGATATCGCGGCAAGCCATCATGCCGGAGCCGACGGAGCCATTCGTACTGATCTGCCCCACCTATGCCGATGGCCAGGGCCGGGGTGCCGTTGCCAAACCGGTGATCCACTTCTTGAACGACGCCCGTCGACGTGCGCTGCTGCGTGGCGTGATCGGCGCCGGCAATCGCAACTTTGGCCGGCAGTTTGCTTCGGCCGCCGATGTCATCGCGCAGAAATGCGGTGTGCCGGTACTTTATCGCTTTGAACTGGCAGGAACCGATTTCGATGTGATTCGGGTGCGAATTGGTTTGTTCCGCTTCTGGCAGGCTGATATGAAGGAGTCGGAGACATATCGTTGACATGTCCTCCATGTTTGGGACGGTCGGCGTGTGCGGTATGCCCCGATACCGGATCGATGCCTTTCATACGGGCGGTTCGGAATCGATACGTCAGCCAATGGTTTCATCGGTCAGCTTCAACCGTTGTGGATGCACCGGATCGGCAAGGCGTATCGATCGGGGCGCTTTCCGCGTTTGGCCGCCTGCGGTACTGCTCTTTCTCTTTCACACGTCGTCCACCCTTCATCGGCAATCCGTCATTCTCACTTTCTTTTCCTTCCATCCACTATGGCCCTGTCCGACAAGCAGACCCCCGCGCGGGATTACCATGCGCTGAATGCGATGTTGAATCTCTATGATGAGAACGGCCGGATTCAGCTCGAAGCCGACCGCATGGCGGCACGTCAGTACTTCCTGCAGCACGTCAATCAGAACACGGTGTTCTTTCACAACCTGGATGAGAAGTTGCGCTATCTGGTGGATGAGGGTTATTACGACGCCACCGTGCTCGATCAGTACTCGCGCAATTTTCAGCGCCGCATCTGGGATGACGCCTACGGCCGCAAGTTCCGCTTTCCGACCTTTCTGGGTGCGTTCAAGTATTACACGTCCTATACGTTGAAAACCCGCAACGGCGAGCGTTATCTGGAACGCTTCGAAGACCGGGTGGTGATGGTGGCACTGACGTTGGCCCGGGGAGACGAGAAGCTGGCGCTGCGTTTCATGGATGAAATCATCAGCGGCCGGTTTCAGCCGGCCACGCCGACTTTCTTGAACGCTGGTAAAAAGAGCCGGGGCGAATTGATCTCCTGTTTCCTGCTGCGCATCGAAGACGACATGGAGAGCATCGGCCGTGCGATCAACTCAGCACTGCAGCTTTCGAAGCGGGGTGGCGGCGTGGCGTTGATGCTGACCAACCTGCGCGAGCATGGTGCGCCGATCAAGGGTATCGAAAATCAGTCTTCCGGAGTGATCCCGGTGATGAAGCTGCTGGAAGATGCGTTTTCGTATGCCAATCAGCTGGGTGCTAGGCAGGGGGCGGGGGCGGTTTATCTGAACGCGCACCACCCCGATATCCTGCGCTTTCTCGACACCAAGCGCGAAAACGCCGACGAGAAAACTCGCATCAAGACGCTGTCGCTGGGCGTGGTGATTCCCGACATCACCTTCGAGCTGGCCAAACGTAATGTCGATATGTATCTGTTCTCGCCGTATGATGTCGAGCGGGTTTACGGTATGCCGTTCTCGGATATCTCCGTCACCGAGAAGTACGATGAGATGGTCGATGACAAACGCATCCGCAAGAAGAAGATCAACGCACGCGAGTTCTTTCAGACGCTGGCCGAGATTCAGTTCGAAAGCGGCTATCCCTACCTCATGTTCGAGGATACGGTTAATCGGTGCAATCCGATCGCCGGCCGCATTTCGATGTCGAATCTGTGCTCGGAGATTCTGCAGGTCAACGAGGCGTCGCAGTTCAATGACGATCTCAGCTACCGGCATCTGGGTACGGACATCTCCTGCAATCTGGGATCTCTGAACATCGCCATGACGATGGACGGGCCGGATTTCGGCGGAACCGTCGAAGCCGCGATTCGTGCACTGACGGCGGTCTCGGAAATGTCGGCGATCGACAGCGTGCCGTCGGTTCGGCGCGGCAATGACGAGGCACATGCCGTCGGGCTGGGGCAGATGAACCTGCACGGTTTTCTGGCGCGCGAGCGCATTCATTACGGCAGCCCCGAAGGTATCGATTTCACCCGCGTCTATTTTGCGGCGGTGGCCTATCACGCGCTTCGCGCCTCCAACCTGCTGGCGAAAGAGAAGGCACGCAAATTCGTCGGTTTCGAGCAATCCCGGTATGCCGACGGAAGTTTCTTCGAAAAGTACGTGTCTCGAGATTGGTTGCCGGAAACCGAGGTGGTGAAGACTTTGTTCGAGCGCAAGGGCGTGGTGCTGCCCTCGCGGGCGGACTGGCTTGCGCTGCGCGATGCCGTCATGAAGGACGGACTGTATAACCGCAATCTGCAGGCCGTGCCACCGACCGGCTCGATCAGCTACATCAACAACGCCACATCGTCGATTCATCCGATCGTTTCCAAGATCGAGATCCGCAAGGAAAGCAAAATCGGCCGAGTCTATTATCCGGCACCTTTCATGTCCAACGACAACCTGGATTTCTACCGGGATGCCTACGAGATCGGTCCGGAGGCACTGATCGATACTTACGCGGCGGCCACCGAACACGTCGATCAGGGGTTGTCGTTGACCTTGTTCTTTCCGGCCGAGGCCACGACGCGGGATATCAACCGGGCGCAGATTCATGCGTGGAAGAAGGGCATCAAGACAATTTATTACGTGCGGCTGCGGCAGGCTGTGCTGGAAGGAACGGAGGTGCAGGGTTGTGTGTCGTGTGCGTTGTGATTGTCCGGAGCCCGTTTGCGCAAGGCACGGGGCTCGGCGGTGCTGCAGCGGTGCACATCCTGTGGGATCGACGCTCGTCTGCACTGAGCTGATTTCGCTGAAATGAACTACCCCGCTCCTTTTTCTTGAAACACCAGATCAGGAATGTCCATGAATATCGATACCAAGATTTCTCGACCGCTTCGCCCTGTTCCACCTGCCATCAACTGGAACCGCCTGCAGGATGACAAGGATCTGGAGGTATGGAACCGCTTGACCTCGAATTTCTGGCTGCCGGAAAAAGTGCCGCTGTCCAACGACGTGCAGAGCTGGGCGACGCTGCGGCCGGAGGAACGGACGTTGACTATTCGTGTGTTCACGGGCCTGACGCTGCTCGATACCATCCAGAATGCCATCGGGGCACCATCGATGCTGCCGGATGTGCAGACGCCGCACGAGGAAGCTGTGCTGACGAACATTGCTTTCATGGAAGCGGTCCATGCCCGAAGTTATTCGTCGATTTTTTCGACGTTATGTTCGACCAGGGAAGTGGACGAGGCGTTCCGCTGGTCGGAGGAGAATCCGCATCTGCAGGCCAAGGCGCGCAAGATTATGGACGAGTATGACTCGGCCAGTGATCCACTCAAGCGCAAGATCGCCAGCGTGTTTTTGGAAAGTTTTCTTTTTTATTCGGGCTTCTTCCTGCCCATGTACTGGTCCAGCCGAGGCAAGCTCACCAATACGGCTGATCTGATCCGGCTGATCATCCGCGATGAGGCCGTGCACGGTTATTACATCGGCTACAAGTTTCAGAGGGCGCAGGCGGGTCTGTCGGAGGACGGGCGTGCGGCACTGAAGGATTTTGCGTTTTCGCTGATGTTCGAGCTGTACGAAATCGAAAGCCAGTACACCGCAAATCTGTATGACCGGATCGGATTGACCGAGGAGGTGAAGATCTTTTTGCATTACAACGCCAACAAGGCGCTGCAGAACCTGGGTTACGAGGCCCTGTTCCCACCGTCGGTCTGCGAAGTCAATCCGGCGATCCTGGCGGCGCTGTCGCCGGACAGTGAGAATCACGATTTCTTTTCGGGCAGCGGTTCGTCTTATGTGATCGGCAAGGCGGTGGCCACCGAGGACGAGGACTGGGACTTTTGAGTCATCGATGTGAGTGGCCACCGATACGCTCGCCACGCCATGGTATGCCTCTTCGATCGTTTCGACGTCCTGCGTGGACGGGGCGTCGCCGCGGCGGATGTACTCGAGTCCATGGTCCCGGCCGGCATCTCCCGCGGTGCCGTCGATCGCTTACGCATGCTGCGCCGGGTTTGCCGGCGGTTCCGATACGCTGTGAGCTGCCGAATCATCCGTCGCAGCCGTGTCGTCATGCGATTCGGCCGTTTCAACGCCGTTGGTCGAATCGCTGTCGGCACCCGGCGATTCGGACTGTGGATCGGGGCGGGTGGCCGAGGCCAGGTCGGCGCCGAGGTTGATGTTCAGGCGGTTGGCGCCACTGCCCAGCGCCACCATCGACAGGGCGTTCGGGTAGAGCCGGATCAGGATGCGTTCCATGGCCAGCGTCAGTTCGGTCTGCAGCGCTTTGGCCAGCGCGTCGGGCCCAAAGCTTTGCCGACGTCGCCAGAACTGGTTGAAGGGGTCTGCCTGCTGGGTCAGTACGTCGGTGACGGTTTTTTCCCAGTGGGCGGGATGCTCGGATCGTTCCCAGTTACCCCGGCCCCGGCCATAGTGAGCAATCGCCAGATAGGTCAGCAGGCTGGATTGCACCAGACGGTTCATCACGGCATCGGTCCAGGTGACGGTGACGGTATCGATGCCGCGCACCATGTTGTAGCCGCGGGCCAGGCCGGCTCCACCCAGAAAGCCGAGCACGCCCCCGGCGATCATGCCACCGCCCAACGTCAGGCCGCCGGCCAACACGTCGGCTTTCAGTCCGGCCAGCGCACCGGTGACGATCCCCCCCATCATGGCGAGTTTTCCTTCGTTCAGGTTCTCGGTCACATCGTAGTGTTCTGCCATGCGGGTCAGCACGGCTTCGCTGGCGTGTCCTTCCAGGCCGTTGATGTGGATCATCTCGTCGGTGGATTCACGGATCGAGGTGTTCAGGCGTTCGGCCAGCAGGGTCATGGCCCGTTGCTTGGCATCGTCCTGGCGATCGTGGGTGATGCCCAGTACTTTGCCGACTTCGCGCAGTTGATCCTTGAGTCCACTGTTGGGAATCTGCTCGCGATCGAGTGCGGTGGCAGCCAACCTGACAGCCAGCACGTGCATCGATTCGTCGAAGGTCTTGCGGCGCTGCCGTTGCCACAGCAGGTTCAGACGGTCGAACGAGGCGCGCTTGGCTTCAGGCACCAGCGGTGCCACGGCCTGAAGCAATGCACCTTCCTGTACCCAGCAGCGGGCAAAGGCATCCAGTGCCAGCACTTGGCGTACATCGCCAAAACGGTTCAGATAGCTGCGCCAGCCTTCGATTTCTTCGGCTTCGGCCTTGGGGCCGGCCGGCGGCCCCATCTGGTTCAGCAGCACGATGATCGGCTTGCCGATCCAGGCCAGGATCTTCATTTCCGGCTCGACGTAGCTGGCATCTTCGGGATTTTCGGCCGCGTTGACCAGATACAACACGACGTCGGCTTCCTCGCGCACGTTGCGCACCGCCTGCTGACTGGACCACAGCGGCCGGTCGGCAAAGCGGTCCCAGAGCTGGCTGACGAACCAGCCGATCGGTTTGTCGGATTGAAACAGGCGGCGGGCCAGTCGGGCGCTGTCGCCGAAGCCGGGGGTGTCCCATAGGAGCAAAAGATCGCCTTGCCGGGTCTGGCACAGCTCGAAGCGGTCGGCGGTATCGGTCACATGGGGTTCGTCCCGGATTTCACCGACGTTCTGGGACAGCAGGGTGCGGGCGAGCGTGGTCTTGCCCACGTTGGTATGGGAAACCAGACTGAGAGAGATCGTTTGGGGATCGGTGGCGGACACGGGCGTTCGCGAAAGCTGTAACCCCGTCATTGTGCACCAGCTTTGGGTGGGATGCTGGTGCGTCGTGGTGCGGGCGTCGCCGGGAGGCAAGCGCCCGCTGGGAAGTGCGCCTCGGTGTTCGATCAAGCGAGGGGTTCTTGCCCGCGGTCGGGACCGGGTGTGGCTTGGTCCTGCCAGATAGGTCGGTGCTCCCAATCGTCCGGAAAGCCCATCGCCTTCTGATGGTCTGGGTGCTGCTGAATGTGATCTTGAATGTGTTCGCTCAGGCGACGCGGCCAGCTGCTGCCGGGGCTGATGCTGCGGATCAGATGAGCGATGACGAACAGGTAGTTGTAGATCTCCCGGGCTGGCTGCTGTTGCGTCTTCGTGCCGCTTGCCGGGACGGATTGGTCGCTCTGGCTGTGAGGGTCTGTGGTGTTCCCGGGCTTGGGCGCAGCGATCTGATCGAAAACCATCTGCTTCCGCAGGCGCTTGATGCGGGGAAGTTGCAGGGTGAGCCGACGGTTCCACAGACGGCCGTGGTGCGCACAGATGTTCCTCACCGGGGTCAGAGCGTGCAGCACACTTTCAAGAACTTCGACTGTCGGGAGTTCCAGTTTCTGCGCGATTTCTCGTTTGACCGAGTTGTCTTTTGTGGCTGCCACCCAGGAGGAGAGCGAGCCGAGGCTCATTGTTTCGACGACGGCCCAGATCGGCGGCAGGAAAGGGTTCTTGTAGCGTTCGCGGTAGTGAACGACGAAGGTTTCCTTGCTGCCCTGCAGTTGCTTGGCCATGCTCGCAATGTCGCTGGCGTGCTTCCACGGACACTTGAACAATGTTGCATCCAGATGGGCGTGGGGGTTCTTATGCTTGGTTGCGAGGGTATGCGCCCAGGCGGTCCGGACGGCGATTTCGATTCGCTCGAAGGCTTCCATGACCAACAGACGGAGCTGTCGGTCAAAGATGTAGAGCGAGAGCACCTGATCGAAGGTGGTTCCAGGGCGAAACCGGTGAGCGCGCCGCTTGCCCGTCTGCTGATCTGTCTGCGGTGGGAGAGGCTCCTCGAAGGGGAGCCAATAGGCGCTGAGCCGGTAATAGCCGATGTGAGTGAGATAGTGTCTCACTTTCTTCTCATCCGCATCGGGGAAGAGCAGCCCGCGTTCTTTGAGACGTTCGACTTGTTTGGCGATGGAAAGAGCGGGCTTGTCGTAGCGCACGATCGATCCCGGAAAAAAGTAACCCCCCGGTTTGAGCATCTTGCGCATGGCGCAGACTAGGCTTGGGGGGTGTTGTTGCTGAACATTCTAACGACAAACCCGTTTTTTCACAAAAGGGTAATGAGCAAACGTACACTTTTGAGCATTGAACGGTGTGTACACACATAGACCGTATCGGTTGCTGAACGTGCAATCGGCATATGTGCTGTCTCTGAACCCGGTGTGTACCGGGTACCGATCCTTCTCAATGCCCCGCCGGCACCGTGCTCAGCCGTTCGCCCAGCAGCTGCACGGTGTCGGTTGCCGGGGGTTGGTCCAGGCTGACGAAGATCGGCGGGATGTCGCTGTGCGTGGCGAGGATGCGGATCCAGGCGGCGCGGCGGGTGTCGAGACGGTTGCTGTCGGCACCGAAGCGGGCACGGAAGCTGCTTTCGTCGACCAGGGCCACCAATGGCAGGCTGGCTGGCAGCAGTTGGCCGAGACGTTGCAGGAAGGTGGCGTGGTTTTCGGCCTCGGGGGTGGCCGACAGTGAGAACAGGGCCACTGCCAGGGTGCAGCCTTCCAGTTCGGGCAGCGGCGCCTCGAGCACGTCTTCTTCGCCCAGCCCCAACGAAGGTTGCAGGCGCAAGGCGGTGTCACTGCCGATACTCTGACCCAGCAGCTGTTTCAATCCGTTGCGGTTGTCGGCCGGCAGGTTGTAGCTGTAGGGCATCACCCAGGCAATCGAGGCCTCGCCCCGCAACTGTCGGCTCAGGTCGCGGAAATAGGGCTCTTCCAGCGGCAGTGGAAAGTGCTCGGCAAGACGCCGGGCACGCAGACGGTGGACGATCGCCAGCACCAGCCGGGGCAGGATCACGAGCAGCAGCAGGGTCAGCATCTGCAGGTGAATCCAGGGGGCTGCGTTTTCTCCCGGGTGTTCGGGGTAGCGCAGGCTGGCAAGACGACTGGCATCGGGCAGCTCGATCCCGCTGATGAAGCTGGCCGGTCCCCAGAGCAGCTCGAGAAGCCAGACAACCTGATCGGTATGTAGAAAGGTGCTTTCCCAGCCGGCCCGGTATTCGAAGGCCAGACCGCGCAGATAGAGACCACCGAGGGCTCCGAGCGCAAACAGCAGGGAGCCGGTGTGCAACAGCCCGAAGGCGCGCTCGGCGTAAAGTGGCGCCGCCATTCCGTGCCAGCCGTTGCGGAATCGGCTCAGCGCGGCCTCGAGTGTGTTGCCGGCTCCGATCGTGGCGTTTTCGGTTGCCGGGCTCGGACCGAGTCGGGCGTCTTCGCGCCAGCGCTGACCGGTGGCCAGACGCATCAGCAATCGGCTGAGACCGGTGCTCTGGATGCGGGCCTTGCCCGGCCAGAGGGCGTTGAAGCTCAGCACCAGATAAGTCAGTAGATTCCAGAGCAGGATCAGCAGTAGCGGCGGATTGAGGATGTTGATCCGCTGGCCGGCGCCGGCGGCATCGAGCGCGAGTCCGCTCAGCAATGCCACCAGCATCAGTATCGGGCCGATCCAGGGGCGCCACTGCTGCGAGTGTACGGCCTCGGTCAGGCCGGGCTGGCGCCGCTCCAGCCGCCGCAGCGCGCAGCTGGCCCGCTCGGCCACGAAGACGTCGGCCGGTGCGTCGCTGCCGCAACGGCGCAGGGCTTCCTGCGAGGCATGGTGGCGATCCGATTCGCTCCAGAGCTCGCTGGGGGACTGGCGGTCAAAGGCGCGGACGAGCAGCGCCTCTCGGGCTTGGTGTTCAGTCACTGATCAGTGGTGGAACCGAAGTGATGTATTGCTGGCGCCATTGCTCGAAGTCGCCGGTGTCGGCGGCTTCGATTTTTTGCTGGCTGATGAAGGATTCTTGCGCCATCGCGACGAATTCGTCACGGATGTCCGGATTCAGCGGTTGGTCGAGCAGGATTTGCCGGTGTCGGGCCGACTGTTGTGCCACCCAATCGATCAGTGACGCCTGTGGGTGTTCGGCCACGGCGGCCATCAGACGGGCCGAGGGGGTGGTGTCGAGATCGTCGAGCCGACCCGCGGCCATGGCCAGTGCGGCGGCGTAGGCACCTCCGGCTTCGGGATGGGCTTCGTCCAGTCGTTCGGCCACCGGTTGGCAGGCCGCCAGAATCCGCCTGCCCCAATCCTGCAGACCGAGGGCACTGCCGTCGTCCTGGGTCAGCATCAGCCCCGGCTCCCGACCGCGTTGTGCCACTTCGTGACGGTTGCTGGCCTGGCGGGCGTTGATTTCCGGGGTGTCGCGAGGGCTGTCGGACAGCAGGCAATAGAGCAGGAAGATGTCGAGGAAACGGATGGTGTCGGCGGTGATGCCGATCGGGCTGAAAGGATCGAGATCCATCAGCCGGACTTCGACATACTGCACACCCCGGCTGGCCAGTGCGCTCAACGGGCGTTCTTGGTGGCGGATCGTCTGTTTGGGACGGATGGTGCCGTAGAACTCGTTTTCTATCTGCAGCAGTGCGGTCGACAGTTGCCGGTACTGACCATCGACCTGGATGCCGATGGCTTCGTAGGGTGGATAGGGATCGGTCAGCGCATCGTGCAGAGAGTTGGCGTAACTGTTGAGGCAGTTGTAGCTGACGGAAATGCTTGACTGGGCATCGCTCTGATATCCGAGTGGGCCCATGCGCAGCGAGGTGGCGGCCGGCAGGCCGAGGGCATCGCTGCCGAAGGGTTGCAACGGTTGCGGGGCATCTTCGGCGAAAGGCCGGGGGACGACCGGCGAGGCGCCGAACAGCAGCATCAGCAGCCAGGACTCACGCCGGAAATTTCGGATCAGCCCGAAATAGCCCTGATTGCGGGCACGTTGCGGACGGTCGGCGTCGAGCCTGAGGCCCGGACTGGTCTTGACGACCTGCCAGAGCTCGTCGGGCACCGAAAAGTTGTAGTGCAGGCCCGAGATGGTCTGCATGCGGCTGCCATAGCGGTACTTGAGGCCGGTGCGATACAACGTTTTGGCGCGACCGATGAAGGAGCTGCCGTATTGTCCGAGCGGGATGTCGTCGTCGGGCGGCAGCAGGCAAGGCATGCTGGAGCACCACATGCGTTCGTCGCCGATGTTCTGATGGACGAACTGGTGGGTCTGGGTCAGCTCGTTCAGGCAACTTTCGATGCCCGGGTGTACCCCGGTGATCAGTTCCAGCTGCGATTCGCTGAAATCGGTGGTGATACGGGGGTGGGTCAGCGCCGAACCCAGGGGTTTGGGATGCGGCAGCATCGACAGACGGCCTTCCGGCGTGGCGCGCAGGCTTTCTTTCTCCAGGCCGCGCATGAAACCACGCAGTAGGGAGGGGTCGATGCTGGCCAGGCGGGAACGAAGTGTGTCAGGCATAGGACTTCTTTCAGGCAAGAGGGCGAGCAGCCGAAAAGCGTAGCAGAAAGCGGGCGCCCGCGGGAGGACGCCCCTGCCGGATTTCAGAATCGGGTGCCGTGGCTGCTGCCGGGTCGGTGCTGTGTCGTGCAAGTGCCATCGGCCGGATGCCGACCCGGATGCCCAGCAGTGGAACGGGCGGCGGTGAGGCCGTCTCTCCGCTGCGGCTCCCGTGACTCCGGGGCACTGGCCGCGGCTCCGGCATTCGGGGGCTGCGGTCGGTGTGCCGACGGTTTTTCACTGGCTGCCAAAAATCTGCCCTGGCAGCCAGGTGGCCAGCTCGGGAAAGGCGATGACGAAACCGAGGCCGATCAGCTGCAGGGCGACGAAAGGCGCTGCACCACGATAGAGCATACCGGTGGTGACGCTCGCCGGTGCCATACCGCGCAGATAGATCAGCGAGAAGCCGAAAGGCGGGGTCATGAAGCTGGTCTGCAGGTTCATGCCGACCAGAACGCCCAGCCAGATCGGGTTGAGATCCAGATCGAGCAGCACCGGCGCGGTGATCGGGATGATGATGAAGATCACTTCGAAGGTGTCGAGGATGAAGCCGAGCAGGAACATCACCAGCATCACGATGATCAGCGCGCCCATGGCACCGCCCGGCAGATCGGACAGCAGGGTGTGCACCAGGTCTTCGCCGCCCAGCATCCGGAAGACGATCGAGAACACCGCTGCACCCAGCAGCAGCGTGAAGACCATCGAGGTGATGGTGGCGGTCGACTGGCAGGCTTCGCGCAGCATCTTCAGGCTCAGCCGGCGACGCAGGGCGATCAGCAACAGCGCGCCGATGGAGCCGACCGAGGCGGCTTCGGTCGGGGTGGCGATGCCACCCAGGATCGAGCCGAGCACGGCGACGATCAGCAACAGTGGCGGCAGCAGGGCGGTCAGGATGTCGCGTGTGAGGCTGGTGCCGTTTTCGGGGTCATGCGGGGTGGCCGGGCAGGATGCGGGATCGAAGATGGCCTTGCCGGCCACGTACAGCATATAGAGCAGGATCAGTACGATGCTGGGCAACAGCGCACCGGCGAACAGATCACCGACCGATACCGGGGTCGGTGCGAAGTTGCCCTTGGACATCTGTACCTGAGCGTGGGTGCCGGCCAGCATGTCGCCCATGAAGATCAGAATGGTCGAAGGCGGAATGATCTGCCCCAGCGTGCCGGAGGCGACGATGACCCCGCTGGCCAGGCGCGGATCGTAGCCGGTGCGCAGCATGGCGGGCAGGCTGATCAGTCCCATGGTGACGACGGTGGCGCCGACCACTCCGGTGGATGCGGCCAGCAGTGCACCGACGATGACGACCGAGAAACCGAGGCCGCCGCGGACCTTGCCGAAAACCCGCCCCATGGTGCCGAGCAGCGACTCGGCGATGCCGGAGCGTTCGAGCAGCACGCCCATGAAGATGAACAGGGGCACTGCGACCAGGACCTCATTGGACATGAAGCCGACGTAGCGGGAGGCCAGGGCACCGAAGTTGGAGAAGTCGAAGACGTCGAGATACCAACCGATGACGGCCGTCAGCAACGAGGCGCCAGCCAGGGAGTAGGCCACCGGGAAGCCCAGCATCAGGACGCCGATGATGCCGAAAAAGAGCGAGCCGGCGAGGATTTCGCCGATCAGGATGGGATCCATCGTTCAGTGATTTTCCGGTTTGTAGCGAAGGTGTTCGGGCAGCAGGTTCTGGCGGCCGCCGAGAACCAGCAGGCTGCGGCCGGCCATGGCCAGCCCCTGTAATGCGGTCATGATCACGAACAGCAGGATGAAGCCCTTGAGGATGAAGAAGCCTTCCAGCCCACCGGCGTTGGGCGAGCCTTCGGTCAGCCGCCAGGAGCGGACCACATAGGGCCAGGCATAAGTCCAGATCAGAAAGCAGAAGGGCAGCAGGCAGACCAGCACGCCGAAGAGGTCGAGCCAGGCCTTGCTGCGCAGAGAGGCCCTCCGATAGAAGATGTCGACCCTGACATGGTCGTCACGCATCAGCGCGTAGGCGCTGACGCCCATGAACATGGCGCCACTCAGCCAAACGTAGAGATCTTGCAACCAGATGAAGGAGGTGTTGAACCAATATCGCAGCACCACCACCGTGAAGCAGACCAGCACGATGCCCAGGGACAGCCAGGAAAGCAACCGTCCGATGACACCAGTGACGGCACTGACGAGAGTGACGTAGAGGGCTACAGCTCGCATACTGAAATCAGGATCCTGGTGAGAGTGTGTACTTACTTGGATAGGCTGAAGTACTTTTTGCGGACCTCGATATAGGGCAGATCGGAATCGTCCGTCTTCGTGCGCAGTAGGTTGAAGGAGGTGATGAAGTGCTCGGTCACTTTCTTGGTCAGTGCATCCTTGCTGTTGCGCATCCCCTCGATCAGTTCCTTGGCGTACTGGGCCCCGGTTTGGAAGATGTCGTCCGGGAAGCGCAGGATCTTGACGCCGTGCTTGTCGACCAGGGTCTGCAGCGCACGTGGGTCATTGGCGGAGTAGGTCGAGAACATCTGGTCGTACTCGGCCTGGCAGGCGCTTCGGACGATTTCCTGCAGGTCCTTGGGCAGGGCTTGGAACTTGCTCTTGTTGACCACCACCTCGGGGCACAGGCCGGGCTCGGTGAAACTGGGCATGTAGTAGTTCTTCGTGATCTGGTACAGACCCAGGGCGAGATCGTTGAAGGGACCGACGAATTCGGCCGCATCCAGCGTGCCGGTCTGCATCGCCTGGAAAATATCACCGGCGGCCAGGTTCATCACCGAGGCACCCATTTTCTTCCAGACCTGACCACCGATGCCAGGGGCACGCATGCGCAAACCTTTGACGTCGGCCACCGACTTCAGCTCCTTGCGGAACCAGCCGCCTGCCTGGATGCTGGTGTTGCCGGCCAGAAAAGCCTGTACACCGAAAGCGTCGTACACTTCATCCCACAGGGCCTGCCCGCCCATGGCGTTGATCCAGGCCGCCATTTCGGGAGCGGTCATACCGTAGGGGACGCCCGTGAAGAAAACCAGTGCCGGGCTCTTGTTCAGCCAATAGTAAGAGGCGGAGTGAGCCATCTCGGCCGTTCCTTCGATCACGGCATCGAGTGACTGCAGGGCTGGCACCATCTCGCCGGCAGCAAAGACCCTTATGCTCAACCGGCCACCGGACATGGTGTTGATGCGCTTGGCCAGATTTTCGGCGCTGATGCCCAGACCGGGAAAGTTCTTGGGCCAGGCGGTAACCATGCGCCACTGTTCACGCTTTTGGGAAATGGCGGGTGCGGCCAGGGTCGCGGCGCCAGCGGCAACGCTGGCGGCCGCCCCTTGCTTCAGGGCAGAACGACGATCCATCGGAAGTTTCCTCAGTCAGAGGGGGCGGGGCGATCGATGAGATGCCCGAATGACCGCGCCCCCGGTTTTTGGGTCATCTCGCGATGATAGCCGAGCCACCGGTCGCTGCTGATGTCCCTCGATGCAGGCCACAGGCACCATGGCGGGCCACCGGGTTTTGGGATGAAGGCACACCGGGTTCTGGGGCGAAGGCAATCAGGTCTCACGGCCGGTTCTTGCGCAGTACGGCATTGGCAAAGGGGTGGAAATTCAGTCCGTCGACAGTGAGCCGAATCCAGGCGGGGGCATGACGCACCTGTGCAGCGTGTCGTCGGGGGCATCGTCGTCGTTTCGACCGTCGTTGCTGCTCCGATCGCCGGGAACGTCGGCGGCTCGGGGGATTTGGTGAAGGGGTAGATGCACGGGTTTTTTACAAAAGAAGGACCTGGGCCCCGCCAATTGATACAAATTGTGGCGCTGGGACAGGGCAGAATGGTGAGGAGCGCAGGGAGTTACGTCTTCTTGTTGAGACGCTCCTTTTGGATGCTCGATGGCGCCGTGGAACGCCGGCTGGTGCGGCATCGTCGCAACAGCCTAGCCCTGATTTCCGCCGTCGGCCGGGCCGCTCCGGCCTTTCGGCGGATGCCCGGCCGTAGGTGTTGCTGGCAGGCTACGATGCCTACCCTTATATAACGAGTCCCGAGCTTTTCGCTACACGCTCGCCCGGGTTGGAACAGCGGTCTGACCCGTGATTCTGGCAGGAGGAGGGGGAGAGGGCTTTTTGCTCGGCCGGACAGGTATCGTCGATATCGGGACTGTATGAAGACTGGGAGCCGGACAGCAGTGAGCAGGCGCTCTTTCTCGTGTGTCTGTCCGACGGTCTGTTCGTCATTCCATCTCGTGGAGAATCCGTGCATGAGCATTCAACGCCTGCTCACCAATATCAGCAGCCAGTGTCTGCAAGAGAGCAAAGACTTTTATGTGGACCTGTTTGGCATGGTGGTCGTCAGGGAGACGGAGTGGTATGTGCACTTGGTTTCTCCATCCGATCCGGGTCAGGAACTGCGCATCATTCAGCGTGACCATCCCCTTCTGCCGCCCGAGTGGCGAGCCAATCCGGTCGGCATGTATCTGACTTTCGTCGTGGAGAACGTCGACGATTTCCATGCGCGCGCCGTGGTGCGTGGCCTGCCGATCGTGCAGCCGCCGCGGGACGAATTCTACGGTCAGCGTCGCTTCCTGACACGTGACCCGGATGGCAGTCTGATCGACATCAGCTCGCCCAGTCGTTCGCCGTTTCTGCCGCCCGATCCGCCGGCGGCCCTGATCGATCCCGCCTTCGAGCAACGTCGCGGCCGTGCGCGGATGCCGATGCGGGCCCGGCAAGTGGTTGCGAAACAGCGGCGCACCATCGACGAGGTGCTGCGCGAGGCCCGTGCCCGCCTGCGAAAGGCGCGACGTCAGCCGTTGCCGGTGGCGGGCTGAAACGCGGTGATCTGCGGGGATGCCAGGGGCAGCCCGACATACGGGTAGTGAGTACGTACGCTTGGGTACGTACGCCTGGGCGGATACTCTCTTCCCGAATGTAAAACGAAGCTGCAAAGCAGCATGAAAAATGGGCCGAGAAACGGCCTTTCGACGCTTCCAAGGATCAGGACCGCCAACGTCGTGGTCTATAGGCGATCCGATTTTGTGGGGTGCACTGCGAAAATTTTTTTAACGCTTCATAATGTGCGGGAGGCATTGGTGTGCCCTGTTAACTTGGAGACGGACATGTTGGATATCGACCGTAGCAGTCTTGAACGACACTTACCGAAACGCGCGATGGCACTGGTACTTGCAGGTGGTCGCGGCAGCCGCCTGAAGCAGCTGACCGATTCCCGTTGCAAACCGGCGGTGTTTTTCGGAGGACACTTTCGGATCATCGACTTCGTCCTGTCCAATTGTTTGAACTCGGGCCTGCGCCGCATCGCGGTGCTGACGCAGTACAAATCGCACAGCCTGCTGCGCCACCTGCAACGTGGCTGGAATTTCCTCAAATCGGAGATGAGCGAGTTTGTCGACCTGATTCCTGCTCAGCAGCGGGTCGACGAACATTCCTGGTATCGAGGAACGGCCGATGCCGTTTTCCAGAACCTGGACATCATCCGCTCCGAAGGGCCCGAGTACATCGTGATTCTGGCCGGTGACCACATCTACAAGATGGATTATGCTCGGATGCTGGCCGACCATGCGCTGTCGGGCGCGGGCATCACCGTCGGTTGCATCGAGGTCGATCGCAATGAAGCCAAGGCTTTCGGCGTGATGGCCATCGACGAGGGCAAGCGGGTGACCTCCTTTGTCGAGAAACCTGCCGATCCGCCGTCGATGCCCGGCAACCCGGATCGTTCACTGGCTTCGATGGGGATCTACGTCTTCACGGCTTCCTACCTCTACAAGATGCTGGAGGAGGATATCCAGAATCCGAATTCCGAACACGACTTCGGCCGTGACATTCTGCCCCGGGCCGTCGAACAGGGTCAGGTGGTGGCGCACAGCTTCCAGGACAGTTGCGTCTACAACAGTGACAAGGCCCCGGCTTACTGGCGCGATGTCGGAACGATCGATGCGTATTGGGAAGCCAACATCGACTTGACGGCGACCGTGCCGGAGCTGAACCTCTACGACAGCAGCTGGCCGATCTGGACCTATCAGGAGCAGCTGCCGCCGGCCAAGTTCGTCCACAACCAGGGTGACCGTCGTGGCGTGGCGATCGAGTCGAGTGTGTCGGCCGGCTGTATTCTGTCCGGCGAGGTCCGTAACTCGCTGCTGTTCTCCAACTGTCGCGTACATTCCTACGCCCAGGTCGAGGGGGGGGTGCTGTTGCCCGAGGCAGTCATCGGTCGCCATGCCAAGCTCAAACGTGTCGTTGTCGACCGGGGTTGCGTGGTTCCCGATGGCATGGTGGTTGGCGAAGATGCGGAAGAAGATGCACGCCGCTTCTATCGCAGTGAAAATGGCGTGACCCTGATCACTCGTTCGATGCTGGAAAAACTATGAGTCCCGCCAGCCACTTCGTCGCAGGAGGCCCCCGTGTGCTGCACGCGGCCTCCGAGGTTTTCCCGTTGATCAAAACCGGGGGGCTGGCCGACGTGGCTGGTGCCCTGTTGCCCGCCCTGGCGGATTGCGGGGTCGACGTCCGTCTGATTGTGCCCGGTTTCCCGGCCATTCTGAATGGTGTGGAAAACCAGCACGTGGTGGCAGAGCTGGGTTCGCTCTTCGGCGCCGGCCGGGTACGCCTGCTGATCGGCAGGTTGCCGGGCACGTCGGTCCTGGTCTATATCGTCGATGCCCCCTGGTTCTTCCGTCGGCCCGGAAACCCCTATCTGGGGCCGGACAAACGGGATTGGCCCGACAACATCCCTCGTTTCGCGCTGTTCGGCTGGGTGGCTGCCCAGCTGGCTCATGGGGGACTCGACGACTATTGGCAACCCGACATCCTGAATGCCCATGATTGGCACGCCGGGCTGGCGTTGGCCTATCTGCGGACGAATCCCGTACCCAGGGTCAAGACCGTCTTCACCATACACAACCTGATCTATCAGGGGCTGTTTCCGCTGGCACAGGCGGCTGAGCTGGGCATCCCACCCGGTATGACGGCGGGTCGTCACAGTATCGAGTATTGGGGGCAGGGCAGCTTCATGAAGGCGGGTCTGGTCTACGCCGACCGGCTGACCACGGTCAGCCCCCGCTATGCCTTCGAGATCACCACGCCCCAGTTCGGGGCAGGCATGGAAGGTATCCTGTTCGAACGTCGCCATGTGCTGTCCGGGATTTTGAACGGTATCGATCTGAATGTCTGGAATCCGGAGACGGACGATCAGCTCTTTTCGCATTACTCGATCCATGATCTGGGCGGCAAGGCGGCGCTGAAGGCGGCACTGCAGGCGGAGATGGGGCTGCCGGTCGATCCGGACGTTCCGCTGGCCGTCATGATCAGCCGCCTGACCGATCAGAAGGGCGCGGATCTGCTGCTGGAGGTTCTGCCCACCATGCGCAATCTGGGCATCCAGTTGGCACTGATCGGTAGTGGCGATTCGGGCTTGGAAAGGGCGTTCCAGCAGGCTGCCGACGCCTCCCCCTCGTGGATCGGGGTCCATATCGGCTATGATGAGCCCCTGTCTCACCGAATGATCGGTGGCGGAGATATCATTCTGGTGCCATCTCGTTTTGAGCCTTGCGGGCTGACACAGCTCTATGGCTTGCGTTATGGCACCTTGCCGCTGGTGCGCAATGTCGGCGGATTGTCGGATACGGTCGTCGAATTCGGCTCCGGAGCGCATTCTGCCGGCAATGGATTCGTGTTCGACCGTGCCAATGTCGGTGATTTTGCTGCTGCGCTGGGTCGTGCCGCCGCCTTGTGGCAAGATCAGGGCGCATGGCGGGCCCGGATGGTGACGGCCATGGGGTGTGACCATGGTTGGACTCGTGCAGCGGAGGCTTATACGACGCTGTACCGGTCGTTGTTTGCCTGAGTGCATCTGTCGGGTGGCACCACCGTTTCCGATGGTGGTGTCGTACTGGAGCTCTGTGAGAAGGCAGATGCCGGTGGACAAGACGCCTCGATGGCGTCATTGGGGGGGATGTGGACTTTCAGCACTTCG
Organism: Lautropia sp.; assembly: GCA_030530775.1. GTDB lineage: Bacteria > Pseudomonadota > Gammaproteobacteria > Burkholderiales > Burkholderiaceae_E > Lautropia. Next base: position 255,057 of record JAUMUG010000001.1, read on the forward strand.
ATCTGAACCTGCTGCGGGTTTTTGATGAAGTCATGGCCGAACGCAATATTTCGCGGGCGGCACGCAATCTGTCGATGACCCAGCCGGCAGCCAGCAATGCGCTGCGCAGGCTGCGTGAATCATTGGGTGATGAGTTGTTGACCAGGGCCGGTCGTGGGGTCGAACCCACCCCTTTCGCCCTGTCGATCTGGCCCGATGTCAGAGCCGCGCTGAATTCGCTGCGTGGTGTGATCTCACCCAAATCCTTCGATCCGCAGCGCACGCGGGAAACTTTCGTGGTGGCGATGGCAGACGCCACGGCCGCGTTGCTGGTGTCGCCGATGTTGGAGCGGTTGCAATACGAGGCGCCGCACGCCACGCTGCGCCTTCGCCCGCTGACGACCCGTGATCCGCTGCCGTTGCTCGAGAACGACGAGCTGCATTTGGCGATCGGGCATTTCCCGGGGGCGGTCGCCGACATCATCCTTCGTGAAATGCAGGAGGACCGGCCCGATACTTTCGGCTACCAGGAAATTTACGAAGGCCAGTATGTCTGTGTGATGCGTGAAGGCCATCCGCTCGGCAATGCTCCCATCGGTCTGGATGATTACTGCAATGCGCGTCATCTGCTGGTCAGCTACTCGGGGCGCCCCTTTGGCTTCGTCGACGAGGCGCTGGCATCGAGGCAGCGTACCCGGCGTATCGTGTTGACACTGAATCAGTTTTTCACCGCGGCGCAGGTGGCGGCGCAGTCCGATCTGCTGACCGTGCTGCCGCTGGATTTCATTCCTGCGACCGGCATCGCCGACCGTCTCGTGTGGCAGCCTCTGCCGATGGCCGTGCCGGCGATGCGCGTCGATATGGTTTGGCATCGCCGGCAAGAGCAGCAGCCTTCGCACCGATGGCTGCGTAAGCTGGTCGACGAGGTGGCGATGCGCCGGGGATGGCGTGCACGTCTCAATGTCCCGGTCAGTCGCTTCAACGGCCAGCCGGTTGGATCGATGCGGCCCAGTCAGGCGCGTCGCGGCCATGAATCTGGGTGATGGCACGCAGTCGTCGGGTCTGCCATTCCTGCAGTTGCGGCCATTCGTAGCGCCAGCCCCAGCAGCCGTCGGTATCACCGGGGCGGTTCATCCGGGCGCTACCATCCAGACCCAGCACGTCCTGCATCGGATAGATGGCCCAGGTCGCCACTGACTGTGAGGCGGCGTGGATCAGCTCCCAGTTGATCTCGCGGCCATCTGTCTTCAGATAGACCTGCACCCGGGCGCGCTCGCGTTCGCCGATCGAGGCAAACCAGCCGAGCGATGTGTCATTGTCGTGGGTGCCGGTATAGACGATCTGATGACGTTTCAGATTGTGCGGCAGGAAGGGATTGCTGGAGTCGTTCGAGAAGGCGAACTGCAGCACTCCCATGCCAGGCAGGCCGGTGGTCTCGAGAAGGCGCACTACGTCATCGTCGATGATGCCGAGATCCTCGGCGATCAGCGGCAATGAACCCAGTTCGGCAGCCAGTGCCTCGAACAGAGCTTCGCGCGGGCCTGGATTCCACTGGCCGACGCGGGCGTTGGGCAGGCCGGCAGCCACCGACCAATAAGCCGAAAAACCACGGAAGTGATCGATCCGGACGGTATCGGCCATCACCAGCGCACGGCGCATCCGCTTGATCCACCAAGCATAACCTTGCTCGGCATGGGCCTTCCAGCAATAGAGCGGGTTGCCCCAGAGCTGGCCGTCCTCGCTGAAATAATCCGGTGGCACCCCGGCCACGGCGGTCGGCCAGTGCTGATGGTCCAGATCGAATAGATCAGGGGCGGCCCAGGTGTCGGCACTGTTCAGCGCAACGAAGATCGGCAGATCGCCGATGATACGGATGCCGCGGGCGTTGGCGTAGCCGCGCAGTTTTTCCCATTGACGCTGGGCCTGCCATTGCACGAAGCACCAGAAACGATAACGAGCGCGCTGTGATTCGCGCACGTGATGCAGCGCATCCGGCTGGCGGTTGGCCAGCGGTGCCGGCCAGTTCTGCCAGGTTTCGCCATGATGCTGTTCGTTGAGCACCATGAACAGCGCATAGTCATCGAGCCAGTGGCCTTCCTGCTCGCAGAAGTGAGTGAAATCGGCATGTGTCTCACAGTCTCCGCCGTTCAGGAAGTTGTCGGCAGCCAGTGCCAAGGCCGTCAGCCGGAAATGTTCGGTGCGGGTGAAATCGATGCGCTGGTTGGAGGGGTCGGCCAGCGCGAAGGAATCATCGTCTTCCCGGAACTCTTCGGGTAGCCAGCCGGCTTCGACCAGCGCGCGCAGATCCACCAACAGCGGATTGAAGGCCAAGCTCGATGGGCTCATGTAGGGCGAGTAGCCGCTGCCGGTCGGCACCAACGGGAGCACTTGCCACAGGTGCTGCTCACTCTGTTCGAGCCAATCCACGAAATGATAGGCGCTCATCCCGAAATCGCCCGAACCGGGGTGGCTGATCGACAGACGTTCGCCCGGGGTGGCCGGACCGGTCGGGTCGGGCAGTGAGGTGATGTGCAGAAGGATACCGCTGGCACGCGGGAATTCAGTGCTCATGATGAAGTTCGGGTGGAGCGGGCAACGAACAGGTACAGGCAGTGCGGCAGCAGCAGATGCTGGGGCCGGACTGCTTTGTCTGTGGGGTTGCCGTTTCCTGTGGAAGTGACGGGGTTGACCAGATGGGAGGGGCCTTTGAGTCGCCGCGAGAGCGGTACTGGCCGGGTGCGGGCCGCGACACCGGTCTGATGACGGGTGGCCGCCGAGGCATGATTGCGCTTCGAGGCGCTGGTAGCGCCCGGAATCGGCAGCCCCCGCCGCATGATTTGTGTCTGAGCCTCATCGATCTGGCTGTCCGGCGAATCGGCGCGTATCGGACGACCGTCGGATTGCGCGCAGTCCAGCACGAGCACCCAATCACCTTCGGGCATGACGAAGGAATGAGGCTCTTTGTCCGGATTGAACAGGATCAGCAGATTGCGTTCCTTGTCGTCGTGGGCGCCCAGCAACTGGCCGAACACACCGTTGTCGGCCTGCGACCACGCTTCGGCCTGCATGAAACCGCCGTCGGCGTTCAGCCACTGCACGTCGAGCGCGCCGGAAGCGGTCGGTGTGCCGAGCAGCCAAGTTGGCAGACGCAGCTGTGGATGCTTCTTGCGCAGACCGATGACGTAGGCGGTGAAGTTGAACATCGCCACATCGGCTGCGCCCCAGTCCAGCCAGCTGATGGTGTTGTCTTGATTGTAGGCGTTGTTGTTGCCGCCCTGGGTACGGCTGATCTCGTCGCCTGCGGTCAGCATCGGGGTGCCCTGGGCCAGCAGCAGCGAAGCCATCATCGAGCGTTTCAGGCGGCCACGGGTCTGCTGGATGGCCGGATCATCGCTCGGGCCTTCCGTGCCCGCATTCCAGCTCAGGTTTTCGTTGTGACCGTCGCGGTTGTCCTCGCCGTTGGCTTCGTTGTGCTTGTGGCTGTAGGTGACGAGATCGTTCAATGTGAAACCGTCGTGGGCGGTGATGAAATTGATGCTGGCCTGCGGGTGGCGGCCACTGTGATAGAACTGTTCGCTGGCACCGGACATCTGGCTGGCGAAGGCGCCTCGATTCTTGCCCGGTTGCAGCCAGAATCGCCGCACCGTGTCACGGAAACGGTCGTTCCATTCATTCCAGCCCGGCAGATAGGCGCCCAGCTGATAACCGCCGCCGGCGGCATCCCAGGGTTCGGCGATCCACTTCACGCGGGCCAGTATCGGATCCTGTGCCATGGCTACGAAGAAGGGCGCGTAGCGGCTGAAGTTGCCTGCATTCGGGTCGCCTGGCCAGGCCACGCGACCCAGCGTCGAGGCCAGGTCGAAACGGAAGCCGTCGACGTGCATTTCAGTCACCCAATAGCGCAGCGAATCCATCACCATTTTCAGGCAGTGCGGATTGCTGAGGTTCAGGCTGTTGCCGGTACCGGTATAGTTGTTGTAGTAGGCGGGATCCTGTTGGCTCAGGTGATAGTAGGCCTGATTGTCCAGCCCCCGCCACGACAACGTCGGGCCACGCTGGTCGCCTTCGGGTGTGTGGTTGTAGACCACATCCATGATCACTTCGATACCGCCCTTGTGCAGGGCCTTCACCATTTCACGGAATTCGCGCACCGGATCCTGACGGGCGTATTTGCGGGCGGGAGCAAAGAAGGCCAGCGTGTTGTAGCCCCAGTAGTTGCTCAATCCCATCTCGATCAGCGTGCCTTCGCTGACCGACTCCTGGATCGGCAGCAGCTCGATGGCGGTGACGCCCAGCCGCTTCAGATACTTGACCGAAGCCGGGCTGCCCAGACCTTCGTAGGTGCCACGCAACTCGGCCGGCACACCCGGGTTGCAATTGGTGAAGCCCTTGACGTGCGCTTCATAGATGATGCTCCGGGCCATCGGTGTGCTGGGCGAACGATCGCCTTCCCAGTCGAAGGGGGCATCGTCATGCACCACCGCCTTGGGCATGTAGGCGGCGTTGTCGTTGGTCTGGGTGTCGGGGCGGTCGAGGTGCGACTCGTGCCAGCGGAACTCGCCATGCAGTTGCCGCGCGTAGGGGTCGAGCAGCAGCCGGTGCGGGTTGTAGCGCAAGCCGCGTGAGGGGTCATAGGGACCATCGACCCGATAGCCATAAATCAGATCGGGGTCGGCATCGGGCAAAAAGCCATACCAGATCCCGTTCTTGGGCCCATTGAGGGCGTATTGCCGGATTTCCTGGCCATCTTCGTTGAACAGACACAGCGTGACGCTGCGTGCCCCACCGCTGAATACCGCGAAATTGACGCCACCATCCCGGCAGGTCGCACCCAGCGGCGAAGTGTGACCGATATTTATTGGTTCTTTTCTCATGGTTTGTCCGAAATGTGTTCACCATCCCTCTCGATATACGTCGAAAGGGATCGTGGACAGATGCCGGTGTGTAGGAAAAAGGGGCTTCGAAAACGCATCGCCCCGCATGACGCAGGGCGGGTACATGAAGTACGAACGATGCCTCAGCCAAGGACGTTGGGGGCGGAGAACTTACCGGTGGTCGCATGGCACTGACGGATGCCGCCGCTAGCGTTGCAGGCGGCGGCAAAGGACGGCCGGGTTCAGAGTTTCAGAGAGATGTCTTCAATGAAAGATCAGATTCTCAGAGGCTTCACGTCCCAGATCTTCTCGGCATACTCGCGGATGGTCCGGTCGCTGGAGAACGTACCCATGCCGGCGACGTTCAGCACAGCGCGACGGTTCCAGTCGGCGGTGTCGACGAACACTTTGTCCACCTCGGCCTGTGTCTTCACGTAGTCGGCGAAATCGGCCAGCAGCAGATAGGTATCCTGACGCAGCAGCGATTCCGAGATTGGTCGGAAACGACCGTGATCGTCCGGCGACCAGAAGCCGTTGGCGATCTGATCGATCACCAGTTTCAGATCCGGATTCTCTTCATAGTAGCGCGCCGGGTCATAACCGTTGCCCTTGATGCGTGCCACTTCCTCGGTGCGATGACCGAAGATGAAGATATTGTCCGCACCGACGTTTTCATGAATCTCGACGTTGGCACCGTCCATCGTACCGATGGTGAGTGCACCGTTGAGCGCCAGCTTCATGTTGCCGGTGCCCGAGGCCTCGGTGCCCGCGGTGGAAATCTGCTCCGACAGGTTGGCGGCCGGCATGATCATCTCGGCAGCCGAGACACTGTAGTTCGGCACGAACACCACCTTCATCCGATCGCGCAGCACCGGATCGTCGTTGACCTTCTTGGCCACATCGTTGATCAGCTTGATGATCAGCTTGGCCTGGCGATAGGCCGAAGCGGCCTTGCCGGAAAATAGGAAGGTGCGCGGCGTCCAGTCCGCATCGGGATTGGCCACCATCCGATTGTAGCGGTGGATGATGTGCAGCACATTCAGCAGTTGACGCTTGTATTCGTGGAAGCGCTTGACCTGCACATCCAGCATCGCCTGGGGATCGATGTCGACGCCACCGTGCGTCTTGACCCAGTTGGCCAGCCGTTCCTTGTTGGTCAGCTTGGCGGCTGCAAAGGCCTTGATGAAGGTGGGCTTGTCGACGTGCTTGCGCAGCTTGCTCAATTCGTCCAGGTTGCCACGCCAGTCGGTGCCGATGGTCTTGTCGATGAGGGCAGACAGCGGACGGTTGGCATTGGCCAGCCAGCGACGCGGCGTGATGCCGTTGGTGACGTTGAGGAAGCGGCCCGGAAAAATCCTGGCGAAATCGGCGAAGATGGTATCGACCAGCAGCTGGCTGTGCAGTTTGGACACGCCATTGACCTTGTGACTGGCCAGCACACACATGTAGGCCATACGAACGCGGCGCTCGCCCGTTTCGTCGATCAGTGAGACACGGCGGATCAGATCGGGATCGTCCCCGTGATGTGAACGCACCCAGTCGAGGAACTGCTTGTTGATTTCGAAAATGATTTCCAGATGGCGTGGCAGCACGTTGCGCATCATGGCAACCGGCCAGGTTTCCAGCGCTTCCGGCATCAGCGTGTGGTTGGTGTACGAGAACACCTTGCAGCACTGCGCCCAGGCCGTGTTCCAGGGCACCTTGTGCACATCCACCAGCAGACGCATCAGCTCGGGCACGGCGATGGCCGGGTGCGTGTCGTTGAGGTGAATCGCCACTTTGTCCGACAGCTTGGAGAAATCACTGTTGTTGTGCCGGAACCGGCGGATGATGTCCTGTAGCGAAGCGCTGACGAAGAAATACTCCTGGCGCAGACGCAGCTCGCGACCCTGATAGCTGGAATCATCCGGATACAGCACCCGAGTGACGTTCTCGGACTGGTTCTTCTGCGACACGGCTTGCATGTAGTCACCCTGGTTGAACAGGGTCAGATCCAGGCTCTGCGCTGCCCGGGCATGCCACAGGCGCAGGGTGTTGATGGTCTTGGTCTGATAGCCGGGCACGATCATGTCGTGTGCCATGGCCCGCACATTTTCGGCTTCGTGCCAAATGGCGCCATTGTCGCCGTCGTGCTCGACCCACCCACCGAACTGAATCGGGAAAGTCATTTCCGGCCGTTCGAATTCCCACGGATTGCCCAGGCGGAGCCAGTCATCGGGTTGCTCGACCTGATAGCCGTCGTGAATCGATTGCGCGAACATGCCGTAGTCGTAACGGATGCCGTAGCCGAAACTGGGCAGACCGATGGTGGCCATCGAATCCAGGAAACAAGCCGCCAGGCGGCCCAGACCGCCGTTGCCCAGGCCCGGATCGGGCTCTTCTTCACGCGAGGCTTCGAAATCGAGGCCGCCATCGGCCATGGCTTCGGCCAGCTGATCATAGATGCCGATCGACATCAGGCTGTTGGTCAGCGCACGGCCGATCAAGAATTCCATCGACAGGTAATAGACCCGCTTGACGTTCTGATCATGCTGGTTGCGCGAGGTTTCCATCCAGCGCTCGACCAGCTTGTCGCGAGACAGGCGGGCCAGGGCGACATACCAGTCGGCCTTGGTTGCAGTGCGAGGGTCCTTGCCGACGAAGTACAGCAAGCGGTTGGCTACGTAACGACGCAGCGCCTCCGGATCGTTCTGGTCCAGTGGCTGTGGCTCAAAGGCATCGATCAGCGACGTGGAAGATTTTTGGGTAGAGGAGGACTTTTTGGACATTGGCTTGGCAATTCCCACTTGACTAACAACAGCTCCTAATTTTGCAGCGATCCGACATCCTTGGCCACTGGTAAAAGTGTCCGGGTTGTATCAGAGATGGGGCTGCGAGCCCTTCCAGCGGGGTGGGAGCTGCCGGGGCAGGGGGCCGGTCGGGGGGGCCATGAACGGGAAGAACGGCACTTTTCCGCGGTTTACTAGGGAAAACCCGCAGCCGACGATGGAAAGCCCGCCACCGGAAAGATGCGTCCGGAAGTTTGATACCGATTGCCCGGCTCTGAAATGTCCCGGGGCGGATCTTCCAAAATGCGTCGTGTAATTCCCGACCTGCGCATCAGCTCTTTTCATATGGTGCATCGAGTAGACGGCCGGCCGGACAGTCATCGGACGGCTCGTGCTCCTGCACGATGTCCGTCGGATGTTCCGCGCCCGGGGCGGCCGCGCTCCTGCGGTGCCGGCGTCTGGGGCGGGCAGCGTATCGGCATCGTATTTGACAGCGGACCGAAGGCACGACATAATCGACTCTCCCTGGAGAGGTGCCCGAGTGGCTAAAGGGGGCAGACTGTAAATCTGTTGGCTTACGCCTACGTTGGTTCGAATCCAACCCTCTCCACCACTGCTTTCATCCCGCGATGAGTTTTCAGGGGCGGTGATCCGGCCAGGCTCGGGTCCCTCAGCCAGTTGCATCGTCGGGAGCGCATCGTCTCCCCAGCTTCCCTGCATCCAAGGCTTCATCGGCAGGAATCGTATTGCTGCTTCTTTCGCGGGCGGGTGTAGCTCAATGGTAGAGCAGAAGCCTTCCAAGCTTACGACGAGGGTTCGATTCCCTTCACCCGCTCCATCCATCCGTTTTCTCACCGCCTCACACTATTTCTCTTGGCTTTCCCCGCTGCCTGATGAATGTGGGCGCCGGCTGGTTTGCGCGCCCTGTGTCGGTGCGTGTCCGGGCGTGAGCATCGCTTCCGTACGAACACCTGGAGCAGCGCAGAGGCTGTCCGGAGGGGCGTCGGTTTCGCCCGCGCGATGCCCATGATGCCGATGTCCGGATGTGTCGTGTCAGTGTGGACGGTCCAGTATGGTGCGCGAATTGAGCGGCTGAACTGGCCGATTGTTCGCCTGACCGATCATCGCGCGCATCTGCTCGATCTGCGCCTTGCTGGCGCTGACGGGTTTCTTGAACACGATCCAGTGCACTCCTTCGCTGCAGGGAGGGGAGGTCAGTGAGCCATTCAGCTGAAAATGCTGCCGGTCCTGCGGAAACAGTGGTTCGATGTCCAACGGCTGATTCAGTCGCACGGTCTGACCCAGTAGCACCTGCCGGGCCAGCAGCGGTGCCAGCGCCGGGTTTTCCGGGCCTTCCTCGAACACGACGCCCAGTACGGCCAGTGCGTCTCCGTCATTCACGCCCTGGTGGACGAAATGCACTTCCATCGGAAAATACCGGCGCTGGAAAGTGTGTTCACTGGGGGTATGAAAGTGAAACTGCCTGAATACGAAGGGCTGGTCACCGATCGTCAGGAACTGCTCCGGGCCGTCGGGCATGGCCTGGACGGTATGGCCGTTGTTGATGGCCGTATAACGCAGCGGCGGGTAATGAAAACTCAGTTTGCCACCACTGATCGGCTCACTGTCCGAGAAATCCACCGGTGACTGATTCTTGCCCCGGTCGCAGGTCACATAGTCGTTGCTGAGCTTGCCCCAATGGGCCGGTGCTTTGGTTCCTTCATAAGACCAATGAGCCGAGTCATGGGCATCATCGGCAGCCCACCCGGCGGCACTGAAGGCCAGGACTAGCGTCGCCAGGGTGGCGGAGAACGCGGGGGTTTTCATACGGTAGTCGCTCCTGTGCGTCTATGGTGCAAATCATTCATGATCGGAATATTGGGGCTTGCGATCGATACGCTAATACAAAGACGTTCTGTACCCGGTGGAATGTATATGGTTTTGCTGGAGGATGTGCGGGCGCAGTGCCACAGGCCGGTATCATCGGGCAGGATTTTCGTCCCGGCCTTGGTGGTCTCGGCTTTTGCCCGACCCGGTGGAGTGTACCGATGCGATCTGCGCCGCGTGGGCGATGTCACGGCCGTCCGCGTCGGCCGGCCGGCGCTCGGCCGGGGCGCTTGCGGCGGCGGCAGTGATGAAACACCGGCTCCGAGGGTCAGTACAGCTCCAGGTGCAGCCGGCCTTGGCGGGAGAGCGTCTTCCAGTGGTCGAGGGTGCCCGCGGCAGATATGTCGCCGGCGCCAGCACTCGGACCCGTACCGGTATCTGTCCTGCTGGCAACGGCGCCCGAGCCATCCGCCGTTGTCCTGGGCGTCATGTCCCGATTCATGCCCGTGCCGGTTGCGGGCGTGGCGGGCACATCCGAATTCAGCACCGCACCGATGGCATGGGCGACCGCTGTTTCCAGATGGTGCGCGTTGCCGCACAGATAGAGGTGCGCATCGCGCCGGAGCATGTCACGCAGCAGCCCGGCGTGTTCGGCGATGGCGTGCTGCACATAGTATTTGCGTTCACCGTCGCGTGAGAAGGCGGTGATCAGGGTGTTCAGAACCCCCCGCTCGTGCAGGGCCAGCAATTCGTCCCGATACAGGAAATCGTGTTCACGGGTCTTCTCTCCGAAGATCAGGCAGGTTTCACGGTCGATGCCCTGGGCGGCCATTTCGCGCAGCAGCCCCATCAGCGGGGCGATGCCGGTGCCGGTGCCGATCAGGATCAGCGGCGCTTTGGTCCGGGTCAGCCGGAAGTTCCCGTTGGGGCGGCAATAGATGTCGAACTTGCCCTCATGTGTCAGCAGCCAGTGGGTGGCCGTGCCATGGTGCAGGCGGCCGTTGTGGGTGTAGCGCAGTTCACGCACGCACAGGTCGACATGGCCGGCATCGCCGGGCGAAGCGATCGAGTAGGCGCGTGGTTCACAGACCGGCAGCAGCGTTTGCAGAGCAATCAGTGGTACACGGGCCGGTTCGCAGAAATCCTGCAGCACATCCAGCAGATCGGCCCGGCGAAGATAGGCGTTCAGGGCCTGACTCCGGTCGACGCTCAGCAGCTTTCGTAGTTCACGGTTGCCCGACAGGCCGGCCAGATCGCGCAGCAGTCCCTTGTTGAGCAGGCGTAGTTCCTTGTCGGCCAGGGCTTCGGCCGCTTCGGGGTTGCCATACCAGTCGGCGATGGCCTGCAACAGCGCGGTATCGTTTTCCGGAATCAGGAACAGGGTGTCGCCGGCCTGCCAGCGCATGCCGCTGCCCCGGGTATCCAGCCGGACGTGCCAGGCGGTGGCTTCGTCCGTACCTGTGCTCAGCGGCCACCGTTCCAGAATCGGTGCGGCGAAGACGTCGTTTTCGCCGTCGGGCACCACACGCAGGTTCAGTCGTTGACCGGCATCGTGGTCGCCCTGCAGCACTTGCAGCAGAACCGCTTGCCACTGGGTGAAGAAATCGTGATGGTTCAGATCCGAATCGACCCGATTGATGATCGAAGTCGCCTGCCGGTCCTCCAGCATGCTGTCCAGCGCTTTGGGGAAACCGCAGAATTGGGCATAGTTGGTGTCGCCGACGCCGAAGATCGCATAGCGCAGGTCGGGCAGGTAATCGTTGGCGTGCAGCCGTTCCCAGAAACCGTAGGCGTTGTCCGGCGGCCCGCCGTCACCGTAGGAGCTGGTGATGATCACCAGCGTCGCAGCCTCCTTGAATACCCGTTCCGGTACGTCATTGAGTTCATGCACTTCGGGCTCGAAGGCTTCCAGTGCCGGATCGCTGGCCAACTCGTAGGCCAGGGCGCGGCAGGTGCCGGTTTCCGAGCCGAATCCGATGATGAGGCGTGGAGTGGCTGAGATCATGCAGATTTCCTTACCGTTTCCGGGCGATCTTATCCGTTTTGTCCGAGTCGGCAACTTCGTGGGACCGGGCAGGGTTCCGATGTGCCGCGGCCCGCTCGTTGTCGGGTAGGCAGAGAAAGCGGCATTCGCCCATGGCCGAAGGGCCGTACCGTGTCCCCGCAGGCCGGGGGAATGCTGCGGTGGTGAGCGCGTCGCTGCCAAGGGAATACACTAATGACGATCAGTTGCAGTCTGTCACCGTGCGCCGACCGCACCGTGTTGCGCTTCGAATGTTCGCACACGGGCGCTGCGACCACACCGGTATCTCAGGGTGCTTCGTCCAGAAGTCGTGTCGGGGCGGGTGATGTCATTACCGAGAGGTGTCTTGCCGTTTGGCTGGATGATGCCGTCAGGCGTTCGTCATGTGTTCCGATGGCTGGTGCCTCGCCAATCTGCGAGGAGTCGAGATGTTCTTTGTCCAGTTCGCCATTGTCCTGCTGTGCATCCTGATCGGTGCACGCATCGGTGGTATCGGTTTGGGAGTGTTGGGCGGCATCGGTCTACTGATTCTGTCCTTCGGTTTCCTGCTGGAGCCGACCAGTCCGCCGATCGATGTCATGTTGATGATCATGGCCGTGGTCTCGGCTGCTGCTGCGATGCAGGCGGCCGGGGGCCTGGATTACATGATCCAGATCGCCACCCGGGTGTTGCGGCGCAATCCGCGCTACATCACTTTTGTGGCGCCTGCCGTCACCTACACCTTTACGGTGCTGGCCGGCACCGGTCACGTCGCCTATTCGGTGCTGCCGGTCATTGCCGAAGTCAGCCGCAGCAACGGCGTCCGGCCGGAACGGCCGCTGTCGATGGCGGTGATCGCCTCACAGTTCGCGATCGTGGCCAGCCCGATTGCGGCCGCGGTGGTGGCTGCCGTCGCCTATCTGGAACCACAAGGGGTGACTCTGTTCGATGTGCTGATCGTGACCGTCCCGTCGACGGTACTCGGCCTCGGGCTGGCCTGCCTGTTCGTCAACCGGATGGGCAAGGAACTGGCCGATGATCCACATTATCAGCGTCTGCTGCAGGACCCGGACTACGTGCGCGAGCATCCGGTGGCCCAGCCCGAAGAGACCGAAGTGGAGATCAAAGCGGGTGCAAAGACGTCGGTGACGATTTTTCTGCTGGCCGCGCTGCTGGTGGTGTTGCTGGGCGCGTTGCCTGGTCTGCGGCCCGAGTTCGGCGGCAAGCCGATGGGCATGGCCCACACGATCGAAATCGTCATGCTGGCTACCGCTGCACTGATCATGCTGATCTGCAAACCCGATGGCAACGAGGTGACGCGCGGCAGCGTGTTCCACGCCGGCATGCGTGCGGTGATCGCGATCTTCGGGGTGGCCTGGATGGGCGATACGCTGATGCAGGCGCATCTGCCAGAACTGAAAGAAGCGGTATCGGCGCTGGTTCAGGCTGCTCCCTGGGCCTTTGCGCTGGCGCTGTTTGCGCTGTCGGTGCTGGTCAACAGCCAGGGAGCCACGGTGGCCACGCTGTTTCCGCTCGGCATCGGACTGGGCATTCCGGCGCCGATCATGATCGCCACCTTCGTGGCAGTCAACGGCTATTTCTTCATCCCGAACTATGGGCCGATCATCGCCTCGATCGATTTCGACAGTACCGGCTCGACCCGGATCGGTCGTTTCATCTTCAACCACAGTTTCATGGTTCCGGGCCTGATGAGCATGGTGTTCAGCCTGGGCTTCGGCCTGCTGTTCGTCCGGCTGTTCCTTTGAGCCGGCGGGTCCTGGCCGGGAGACGGCGCAGCCGGTTGGGTGCAAGGGTTCCTGGCTGGTCGCGCCGAGCCGCACCGTTCCGTTTCGGTGTGTGCACCTGCCTGTGAGGCGCGTGCTCAATGCGCCTCGATCCGCGTGCCATCCTGGATCCGGTCGTCGGGTTGGGCGATGACGGCATCGCTTTCCTTCACACCGTCCAGAATCTGGACGGCGGTGGCCGATCGCAGGCCGGTTTTGACCGGGGTGCGTCGGGCACGCCCTTCTTCGACCCGATAGAGCGCCCAGCCGGCCACCGGCTTGCCATCAGTACCTTTGTCGTGAATGCGGAACAGGGCGCTGGCCGGCACCTGCAGGGCATCATCCAGATGCTGCAGGATGAAATCCAGTTCCACCCGGTAGGCATCGCCCAGTGCCGCCCAGCGGTCGTGGGGGGACAGGATGTCGACGATGACTCGGGTCCGCTGCTCTTCCACACCGAGTGCCGAGGTCTTCGTGAAACCGCCCGGCTCCACTCGCACGACCAACGCCTGCAGCACCTCGTCGCCCCCCCAGCGTGGGATCCGGACCGGCATGCCGGGTTTCAGGCGCACCGCGTCGGTGGACAGCACTTCGGCTTCGATTTCGAGCTGGTGCGTGTCGCCGAGCTCCACCAATAGCTCGCCGGCCGTCACCGGGCCGGCACTTTCCCGCGGGCGTCTCAGCACCACACCGGTCACCGGTGCCACCAGGGCCAGCGGGCGGCTATGTTCCAGCGCGCGGCCTTCCTGTGCCAGTTGGGCCCGGGTCGACAGGACCCGCTGTGTTGCGGCCTGGGCATCGGCGCGTGCTGCGGACAGGTCGGCGGCGGCCGTGCTGGCACGTGCTTCGGCCTGGTCGAGCGTTTCCTGCGAAATGGTGTTGCCTTCGCGCAGCGTCCTGGCCCGTTTCAGGGCGGTCGTGGCCAGCCGGTATTCGGCCCGCGCGGCGGCGATTTTCTGACGGGCTGCCCGCTGCTCGCTCTGGCCGGCACGCAGATCGGCCTTGGCCTGACTACGGGCGCGGGCATCCAGCAGGCTGCTGGTGGCGGGGTCGATATGGGCCAGCACCTGGCCGGCTTCGACCCGGTCGCCCGGCTGGACGGCGATGCGGCGAAGGTTGCCGGTGACTGGGGCCGACAGCCGGTAGCGATGCTTGAGACGGGTCTTGCCCTCTTCGCTGACGGTCTGGGTCAGCGGTGCACGTTCCACCCGGACGACCCGCGCCAGCTGTTCGGGCTCGCGAAAGGCACTCCAGCCCAGAAAGGCCAGCACGGCCGCACCGGCCAGCAAATAGAACAGCGTTTTTCCGGAAGGCATTTTCATGATGGCCTCACGATTCATTCATGGGTCTTGAGCGCCTCGACCATGTCGAGACGGCGGGTTTGGTGCAGCACGACGATCAGCGACAGGAAAGCCGAGCAGATCGTGAACAGCGTGGCGAAGCTGTAGTGCGAGCTCGGAAAATAATTCGGCACGCGGTAGAGCTCGCTCTGCATGCTGTGCACCAGCAGCCAGCTCAGGCCCTGGCCCAGCAAAAAGGACAATGGAATCGACACCAGTACCAGCAGGACGATCTCGCCGAGCAGAATGCGCGAGATTTCACCCTTGGTGAAACCGAGCACCCGCAGGCTGGCCAGCTCGCGCGAGCGTTCGGCCAGGGTGATGCGGGCCGAGTTGTAGACCACGCCGAAATTGACCGCCATGCTCATCAGGACGGAGATCCAGGTGAAGGAGCCCGTGATGCGATCGAGCATTTCGAAAAGTGCCTGTGCGGCCGTCAGCTTCGATTCGGAGGAGATGACTCCGGGCATCCGATCGAGGCGCTGCAGCGCCTGCATGTGTCGATCGGGCTCGATCGTGAGCAGTGCTCCGCTGACCAGGTCACCTTCGCCCAGCGCCCGGTTCAGTGCCGACATCTCCATATAGATCCGGGTGCCGACGTATTCCTCGATCAGCGCCACGACCGGCAGCTGCAGTCGGGCCCGTCGGCCCTGCAGCACCTCGACCTGTACCGTATCACCGACCCGGATCCCGAGCATTCCGGCCAGATAGGCCGACACCACCAGCCCATCGGGCGGGATGTCGATCCGTTTCAGGTTACTGTCGACCGGACGGCGCAATCGGCCATCGGCGGGCAGTCCCTCGATGCTGAGCGTCTTGCTGCGGTTGTCGTGCGCCACCCGAACCGGCACGGAGCGTATGCCCTCGACGTGCCGGGCGCCGGGCAGATCGTGCAATTCGTACAGTGCCCGGCGCGAGGTGGGTTCGATGAAATTGACGGCCACGTCATGCTGATCGGCCAGCCGATACTGGATGTCGGCCATGTAGGCGATGGTCGGTATCTGAAAACGTGACATCATCACCAGGGCACCGGCCAGTGCCAGGCCGATGATGCTCAGCAGCGCCCGCCAGGGGCGGCGTTCGATCTGACGCAGCACCATCCGGGTCGGCTGTGACAGCCAGCGGCTGAGTCCCAGCCGTTCGAACAGCGTGCGCCGGTAACGCTCCGGAATCTGCGGCCGCATGGCTTGGGCCACGGGTTCGCCGGCAGCCGCCAGCACGGCCCGTCCGGCACCGGCGACGGCCGCCAGCAGCGCCACGCCGACGCCGATGGCCGTCACGCGCATATCGAGCGTGAAACGCAGATAAGGGAAGCGGAAGTTCTCCTGATAGAGTTCGGCGAGACCGACACCCAGCCAGGCACCGAAGGCCATGCCCAGCAACGCGCCCAGCACGCAGATCAGTGAGGCCATCAGCCCGTAGTGCATCACCACGTCGACAGTGCGATAGCCGAAGGCTTTGAGGATGGCGATCTGCGCACGCTGGGTACCGATCAGCCGGGTGAAGACCACGTTCAGCAAAAAGGCGGCCACGCCCAGGAAGATGGCCGGAAAGATATGAATCATCGTGGCCAGCTGGCGCAGTTCCTCGTGCAGAAAGCGGTAGGAAATCTGCTCGAGCCGCCCACCGGCGCCCAGCCCTCCCCAGCGGACCAGCACCCGGTCGATGTCGGCAATGGCCTGCGCTTCGCTTTCCGGGTTCTGAGCGCCCGGTAGCATCCGGACCGACAGCTGGTTGAAGGCGCCATCCATGTTCAGGGCGCTGGCCAGTGTGCGTCGTGGCGCCCAGACGATGGCATAGCGGGTGTAGTCCGGGAACATCGCGCCCGGCTTGATCTGGTACAGATATTCGGGTGACAAAGCGACGCCGACCAGCGTGAACCACTGGGTGCGGCCATAGACGGTGGCACGCAGCCGGTCGCCGGGTTGCAGCTCGTGGGCTGCGGCAAAAGCGTCGCTGATCAGGATCTCGTCATGTGAATAGGGGGCCGGCATGCGCCCGGCCCGCAGATAGAGCTGGTTGTGGCGGGGCTGGCTGCCATCATCCGGCAGTGACTGCATCAGTGCCTCGATCGGTTCGTCGAAATCGGGCACGTTCAGCTTGGCACCGGTCTGCACCGTGGTTTCGACGCTGGCGACGCCGGGCAGCTCCGCCACCCGGGAGGCGATGCTCTCGGGGGCACGTTTGAGACCGACCCACAAATCGGCAAAGGCATAGTCCTGCAGCATCTGATCGCGGGTGCTGCGCAGTGAATCGAGCGTGGCCTGCGACATCACCAGCATGGCGATACCCGAGGCCACCACCAGCGCAATCGCCAGGGCCTGGCCACGTAGGCGCCACAGATCTCGCAGTGCTTTCAGATGCAGGGCCGGGATCCTCTGGCGCATATCGATGACCTTCTACCAACTCAGCGCTTCGGCCGACAGACGTTCGGTGTTGTGATATTCATCGACGATGCGGCCGTCGCCCATCGTCAGCACCCGGCCGGCCATGCGGGCAATGTCTGCGTTGTGGGTGATGATGACGGTGGTGGTAGCCAGCTGCTCGTTGACTTTCTCGAGCGCCTGCAGCACGCGCACCCCGGTGGTGGAATCCAGTGCGCCAGTGGGCTCGTCGCAAAGCAGTACCACCGGACGTTTGGCGATCGCTCGCGCGATCGCCACCCGTTGCTGTTCGCCGCCCGACATCTGAGCCGGAAAATGATCGAGCCGTTCACTGAGCCCCACCATCTCCAGCGCCTCTTCGGGCGTCATCGGGTCGGGGGAGATCTCGGTGACGATCGCCACATTCTCGCGGGCGGTCAGACTGGGGATCAGGTTGTAGAACTGAAAGACGAAACCCACGTGATCGCGCCGGAAACGGGTCAGCTCGGCATCGCCGGCGCTGGTCAGATTCCGGCCGTGATACCAGACACTGCCTCCCGTAGGAACGTCCAGCCCACCGAGAATGTTCAGCAGTGTCGACTTGCCGCAACCCGAAGGACCGAGCATGACGACGAACTCACCCGGATAGAGGTTCAGATCGACGCCGCGCAGCGCGTGCACGGCCACGTCGCCCGTCCCATAAACCTTGGTGACGGCCTGGGCCTGGAACAGCGCTTGGTCGGCGGGCGGGATGCTGCCTCGAGCGAGATGGCTGGACTGGGCATTCATGGTGATCCATGTCGTCGGTGCAAAAACGATCGGGCAACACGTACTGCCGTGCTGCCTTGCCGGGAGAGCGCGGTGAGATACATCGGCGTTTCGTCCACTGCCCGCGGCTCTCCCGTGCAAGGCGCGGCTGCCATCCGGGATGTCTGTGTTCGGGCCTGCCAGGCCCCGGACGCCTGGAGCCGGTTTCGATTTCCGGTCCCTTCGAATATTGCATTATGCATCTTGGTTGGCTTTCATCGGTCGATGCCCCTGATGCGCGTCCGTTGCGGCAGGCTGTCACGAGCGGCATTCGGGCCTGGGCGCCTTTCCGGTGTGTATGCCTCGGCAGGTATGGATGATCGGGCGAAGAGAGGGCTGCCATTTGGGACCGGGCTCGGGCGAAGAGGGAGCCGGTCCCTGCGTCGGCGTTCAGCGCAGGGGCTCGGCCGGACGGTCGAGGAAGTTGCCCATCTGATAGCCCAGCCAGAGCCGATTGGCGATGCGTGTGGCCATTTCGATCGCCTGTCGGGCCATGGGCTGATTGGGATGGGTGGACAGCGTGTCTGCAAACAGCGCCAGCCAGCGATGGAACATATCTGCGTTCAGGTCCGGCAGGGCGATGTGTTTGGGCATCGGTGCGCCCAGAAAGCGGCCGCTGCGGCACAGCATGCTCGACCAAAAATCTTCCAGCAATTTCAGGTGGGCATCCCAGTCGTCGATGTGGGCATCGAATACGGGGCCGAGCACCTCGTCGGTGCGCACCCGTGCATAAAAGCGTGTCACCATCAAGCGGATGTCGTCGTCGTTGCACAGGCTGGTGTCCATCTCGTTCATTCCCATTCCATTTCTCTCTTGGCAACGCTGACTCTGGCACCGATCACCAACGGTTCTTTCCTGGGGACGGGCTGCTGCAGGCTGGCAGCAGACCTGCGACGAACAGGGCGGCGGTGGTCGTGCGCGGATATCGTGTCATGATCGGCCGAATGAAAAGAAGATGACAGCGTAGCAGGGGGAGGGCGACTGGTGTTGGATGGAGCGGGGGCATCGAAAGGGTTTCTTGGAACGTACTGAACGGAAACATCGAGCAGGAATGCCGGCCTGGGGAAACGGCCCGACTCGTTGAAGGTTTTTGTGACGGGGCGGCATGAACGGATGCTTCGAACGGGGCGTGGACGCCGGGCGGGGCCTGGACGCAACGACGGGAACGAAACGCATCGTACCGTTTTCAGATGTGCGCGCCGTCCCGTGATTCATGATGATTGCAGCAGGCTTGGCGGGTGCGTACGGGGACTGTCGTCTCGGTGTGTGGCGGCCGGGCTGCCGTTGCAACAGTGTCGTCCCGACGCCGTGGGAAGCGCTTGCGCTCAAAAAAAAACTCGTCCATAATCGCCAATCGATCCATTTGGTCGCTGTCTTGGTGGTGCGAAGCCATAGGTGGGATTGCTTTCATGGGCAATCGAGCGCAGCGGCGTATCCGTGGATTTCCAGATTTCCTGCCCATGTGGCTCAGTGGTAGAGCACTCCCTTGGTAAGGGAGAGGTCGCGCGTTCGATCCGCGCCATGGGCACCACTCACAAGAAGTCGCGATGCCGTCCAGGCATCGTGGCAGCCGGGGCTGTCGTCGACGGCCCTCTGGGCATAGCACCAGCTCTCATCCAGACTGCAGGAGTCTTCAGAAAATGGCAAAGGGTAAGTTTGAGCGTACCAAGCCGCACGTGAACGTGGGCACGATTGGTCACGTGGACCATGGCAAGACGACGCTGACGGCGGCGATAGCGACGGTGCTGTCGAAGAAGTTCGGTGGAGAGGCCAAGGGTTACGATCAGATCGACAACGCGCCGGAGGAGAAGGCGCGGGGGATCACGATCAACACCTCGCACGTGGAGTACGAGACGGCGACGCGTCACTATGCGCACGTGGACTGCCCGGGTCACGCCGACTACGTGAAGAACATGATCACGGGAGCGGCGCAGATGGACGGGGCGATTTTGGTGGTGTCGTCGGCCGATGGGCCGATGCCGCAGACGAGGGAGCACATTTTGCTGGCCCGGCAGGTGGGAGTGCCGTACATCATCGTGTTCATGAACAAGGCGGACATGGTGGATGATGCGGAGCTGCTGGAGCTGGTGGAGATGGAGGTTCGTGAGCTGCTGTCGAAGTACGAGTTCCCGGGCGACGATCTGCCGATCATCAAGGGTTCGGCGCTGAAGGCGTTGGAAGGAGACCAGAGCGAGATTGGTGAGCCGGCGATCATTGCGCTGGCCGAAGCGCTGGACAGTTACATTCCGGAGCCGCAGCGGGCGGTGGATGGGACCTTCCTGATGCCGATCGAGGACGTGTTTTCGATTTCGGGTCGTGGTACGGTGGTGACGGGTCGAGTGGAGCGTGGGGTCATCAAGGTTGGTGAAGAGATCGAGATCGTGGGAATCCGCGAGACGCAGAAGACGACCTGCACGGGTGTGGAGATGTTCCGCAAGCTGCTGGATCAGGGTCAGGCAGGAGACAACGTTGGTATTTTGCTGCGTGGCACGAAGCGTGAGGATGTCGAGCGGGGTCAGGTGTTGGCCAAGCCGGGCACGATCAAGCCGCACACCGAGTTCGAAGCCGAGGTGTACATTCTGAGCAAGGACGAGGGAGGGCGTCATACGCCGTTTTTCAGCAATTATCGTCCGCAGTTTTACTTTCGGACGACGGACGTGACGGGTTCGGTGACGTTGCCGGAAGGCACGGAGATGGTGATGCCGGGTGACAATGTGCAGATGAAGGTCAAGCTGATTGCGCCGATTGCGATGGAGCAGGGTCTGCGCTTTGCGATCCGAGAAGGTGGCCGTACCGTCGGTGCCGGTGTGGTCGCCAAGATCATCGCCTGATACCATAGCCGGTCATAGAGGAAAGTAGGGGCATAGCTCAACTGGCAGAGCGTTGGTCTCCAAAACCAAAGGTTGGGGGTTCGATTCCCTCTGCCCCTGCCATTTTCCGAATAGCATTCGTTGTAGTAAAAATTCCGGGCCATCACAGGCCCGGTTTTGTCAGAACAAGAGTCATCATGGCAGTCAAAGACTGCAGGAACCCGGGCTGAATACATGGCAGCACAGCATAAAGTCGAAGATGTCACCTCTGCTGCTGATCGGGTCAAGCTGGTATTCGCCCTGTCGGCCGTCGTGGCCGGCGTGGTCGGGTTCTATCTGCTGAGCGAACAGGCGCTGATTTTTCGGGTTTTGTCGGTGATCGGCGGATTGGCCGTCGGCGTCGTCATTGGTTGGACTTCCGCGCCGGGTCGTCGGCTGCTGGGCTTTCTGAAGGAATCCTGGCAGGAGGCGAAGCGTGTCGTCTGGCCCAGCAAGAAAGAAACCTGGACCGTTACGCTGTACGTCTTCTTGTTTGTGATCGTCATGGCCCTGTTCCTTTGGCTGGTTGACGGTCTGATTCAATGGGTGCTGTACGATCTCGTGTTGGGTTGGAGCCGCTGATGAGCAAACGCTGGTATGTGGTGCATGCCTATTCGGGCATGGAAAAGAGCGTTGGCCGTGCCATTCGCGAGCGTGTCGAGCGCTCCGGCATGCAGGATCTGTTCGGTCAGATTCTGGTGCCGACCGAAGAGGTGGTCGAGATGAAGAACGGGCAGCGCACCATCAGTGAGCGCCGCTTCTTTCCCGGCTATGTGCTGGTCGAAATGGAAATGAACGACGACACCTGGCACCTGGTGAAAAATACCAGTAAGGTGACGGGCTTCGTGGGAGGCAGTGGCAACCGGCCAGCCGCCATTTCACAGGCCGAGGTCGACAAGATCATGAATCAGATGGCCGAAGGTGTCGAAAAGCCGCGGCCGAAGACGCTGTTCGAAGTGGGCGAGATGGTGCGGGTCAAGGAAGGCCCGTTCGCCGATTTCAACGGTAATGTCGAAGAAGTCAATTACGAAAAAAGCCGTCTCAGCGTGTCGGTCACCATTTTTGGGCGCGCCACGCCGGTCGAACTGGAGTTCGGTCAGGTCGAGAAGATCTGATCTCCTGTCTGGGCCCGGTGTCTTGCACCGGGGGGGCTGGATCGAAAACCTGCATGGATGCATGGATGCAGGGAATCCCCGGTGCAAAGGCCCAGGGGGTTCAGAAATCGTGGTTTCATCCTGGACGTCGTGTATGGGGCTCGGTCGGGTCCCGCGTGACGGACAGGTTTTGAGGAGCCTCGGCTGCCGAAATCCTTCGGTCGTGCGGGGCGATAGTACTCACTCAGGAGTCGCCATACATGGCAAAGAAAATCGTCGGCTTCATCAAGCTGCAGGTTCCTGCAGGCAAAGCCAATCCCTCACCCCCGATCGGCCCCGCGCTCGGCCAGCGTGGTCTGAACATCATGGAGTTCTGCAAACAGTTCAATGCGCAGACCCAAGGTATGGAGCCGGGCTTGCCAATCCCGGTCGTGATCACCGCCTTTGCAGACAAGAGCTTCACCTTCATCATGAAGACGCCGCCGGCGTCGATCCTGATCAAGAAGGCTGCCAAGATCGACAAGGGCTCGAAGACCCCCCACTCCGACAAGGTTGGCACGCTGACGCGTGAGCAGCTCGAACAGATCGCCAAGACCAAGCAGCCCGACCTGAGTGCTGCCGATCTCGACGCCGCCGTGCGGACGATCGCTGGCTCTGCCCGCAGCATGGGTGTCAATGTGGAGGGCGTGTAAATGGCCAAGTTGAGCAAACGCGCACAGGCGCTGAAGTCCAAAGTCGAGAAGAGCAAGCTGTATCCTGCACAGGATGCACTGAATCTGGTGAAGGAATGTGCCAATGCCAAGTTCGACGAGTCCGTCGACGTGGCCGTTCAGCTGGGTATCGATCCCCGCAAATCGGATCAGCTGGTCCGTGGTTCGGTGGTGCTGCCTCGCGGCACCGGCAAGTCGGTACGTGTGGCCGTGTTCACCCAGGGCGCCAAAGCCGAAGAGGCGCTGGCTGCCGGTGCCGACGTCGTCGGCATGGAGGATTTGGCCGAGAAAGTCAAAGCCGGTCAGCTGGACTTCGACGTGGTGATTGCCTCACCTGACGCCATGCGAGTGGTCGGCGCGCTGGGGCAGATCCTGGGACCTCGCGGCCTGATGCCGAATCCGAAAGTGGGTACGGCCACCCCGAATGTGGCCGAAGCCGTCAAGAACGCCAAGTCGGGTCAGGTCCAGTACCGTACCGACAAAGCCGGTATCATCCACTCGACCATCGGTCGGGCGTCCTTTGATGTGGCTGCCCTGCAGGAGAACCTGGCAGCGCTGATCGACGCGCTGAATCGGGCCAAGCCAGCCACCTCGAAGGGGCTGTATCTGCGCAAGGTTGCTGTCTCCAGCACGATGGGCGTGGGTGTCAAGGTCGATACCTCGAGCATTGCAGCTGCCTGACAACAGGCTTTGCGGCCGGCGTGAACGGGTGAATAATCTCCCATTTGCACCGGCATACAGAATTTTGGAACGAGTTTCGGGGCAAGTGCCCACAAGGCTCTGCATTCGGATACTTGTTTCGATCTGTGCTTTGGGCCGCACCGCAAGGTGTGGGTTGTCAAAGACCGTATGGGGCCGGCTTCGGCGATTTCCGAATCCCCGAAGCACCGGCCTTGAATGTCCGGCCAACCGTCGTCATTCATGATGATCGGCTGGTATTGGACGCCATACGCAGATGGCGGTCCTGAAGAATGAAGTGTTTGATTGCAGTATCGGTTCGTCGGATGGATGTCGATTCGTCCTGCTTGTCGATGGCTGTGGCCGAAGGCTTCACACCTGGTCGCCGTGTAGTCAACAGCGGAAGCGCGCAAGTGCAACCGCTTCATTTGAAAAGGGAAGACCGTGGCTCTCAACAGAAATGAGAAAGCGGCCGTCATCGAGGAAGTCAGTGCACAGATTGCACAGGCCGGCTCGATCGTGGTTGCCGAATACCGTGGTCTGACAGTCGAGAAGATCACCCAGCTGCGCAAGCAGGCACGGGAATCGGGTGTGTATCTGCGTGTTCTGAAGAACACGTTGGTACGGCGTGCCGTTCAGGGAACGCCGTTCGAGAAGCTGGCCGACCAGATGGTGGGTCCGCTGATCTACGGCATCTCCGTTGATCCGGTTGCGCCGGCCAAGCTGCTGGCGAATTTTGCCAAAGCCAACGACCAGCTCGTCATCAAGGGCGGCGCCATGCCGAACTCGGTGATGGATGTCGCCGGCGTGCAGGCCCTGGCCACCATGCCGAGCCGTGACGAGTTGCTGGCCAAGCTGTTGGGCACGATGCAAGCGCCCGTGGCGACCTTCGTCCGCACCCTCAACGAGGTGCCGACCAAGTTCGTCCGCGGTCTGGCCGCCGTGCGAGACAAGCAGGAAGCAGCCTGATCGCCTTACACCGTCTGAACGACTGTCGGGCTCGATCCGACGAAACCAAACGCAATTGAACTGGAGTTGATCCAAAAATGGCATTGAGCAAAGAAGAAATCCTGGACGCAGTCGCAGGTATGACCGTTCTGGAACTGTCCGAACTGATCAAGATGATGGAAGAGAAGTTCGGCGTGTCGGCGGCGGCCGCTGCCGTCGCTGTTGCAGCCCCTGCCGCCGGTGGCGCTGCCGCTGGCGCTGCAGCTGAAGAGCAGACCGAATTCACCGTCGTTCTGGCCGCTGCCGGCGAAAAGAAAGTCGAGGTGATCAAGGTCGTACGTGCTGCCACCGGCCTGGGCCTGAAAGAAGCCAAGGACCTGGTCGACGGTGCTCCGAAGCCCATCAAGGAAGGCATCGCCAAGGCCGACGCCGAAGCGCTGAAGAAACAGCTGGAAGACGCCGGCGCCAAAGTCGAAGTCAAGTAATCGACTTCCGCCGGAGCATGCTGCCGTCCGGCCCGGGTTTCGTGAGACGATGCCCGCGCCCGGCAGTCATGTCTCCGGTCAGTGCTTGAGCAGATGCTTTTGCCGCAGCCGGCGTGCCAGCAATGGCCGCCGGCGTTCGTCGCACTTGGCGCCTGCATTCCATCGTCTCAAATGTTCGGTCCGGACCGCCCGTCGGTTTCCGCTCGAACCAACCGTTCTTCCCACCTGCTGTTGTTCAGTCGTCCCGGTCACATCATCAAACCTAGGATGACCCGCTCCAAGACGTTGCTCGTTGAAGAGTCGCGTGTTGCAGCGGGTTGCGTCGGCTTTGACGCGGACCATCGCGGGACCGAAGCGTTCTGTAGCAACGCCGCCTGTTCGCCCGGCGCTGCTCCACGCATTTTCCGCCCGCCCCCGATCGATCCGATGCGGCGCAACACCAGAAACATCCCTTCAGTCTCTGTCTGCTTATCGTGACCCCGACATCTCACGGAGAGTCCATGACCTACTCGTTCACTGAAAAAAAGCGCATCCGCAAGAGCTATGGCCACAGTCGTGCCCGTGCCGTGCAGGAGGTGCCCTATCTGCTGGCCACACAGCTCGAATCCTATGCAAGTTTCCTGCAGGAAGGCGTCCCCGCCGACCAGCGTAAGGATGAAGGGTTGCAGGCGGCGCTGAAATCGATTTTTCCGATTTCTTCTCACAACGACATGGCTCGTCTGGAGTTCGTCGGCTACTCGTTGGGTACCCCAGCCTTCGATATGAAGGAATGCCAGCAGCGTGGTCTGACCTTCTGTGCGCCACTGCGTGCGCGGGTGCGTCTGGTGATCATGGATCGCGAGGCCAGCAAGCCCACCGTCAAAGAGGTGAAGGAGCAGGAAGTCTACATGGGTGAAATCCCCCTGATGACCCCGACTGGTTCTTTCGTCGTCAACGGCACCGAGCGTGTCATCGTGTCACAGCTGCACCGTTCGCCGGGTGTGTTCTTCGAGCACGACCGCGGCAAGACGCATAGCTCGGGCAAGCTGCTGTTCTCGGCCCGGATCATTCCCTACCGTGGCTCCTGGCTCGACTTCGAATTCGATGCCAAGGACATCCTCTATTTCCGGATCGACCGGCGGCGCAAGATGCCGGTGACGATTCTGCTGAAAGCCATTGGTATGACGCCGGAGCAGATCCTCGCCCATTTCTTCGCCTTTGATTCTTTCACGCTGGAATCCGAAGGCGCCAAGATGGAGCTGGTGCCCGAGCGCCTGAAAGGTGAGACCGCCCGTTTCGACATCACCGACCGTGAAGGCAAGGTGATCGTCGCCAAGGACAAGCGGATCAACGCCAAGCACATCCGCGAGATGGAGAATGCCGGCCTGAAGCTGGTGTCGGTGCCGGATGAGTTCCTGCTCGGCCGTGCAGTGGCCACCGATATCGTCGACCCGGAGACCGGCGAGATCGTGATGCGTGCCAATGACGAGCTGACCGAGGACAGCCTGGGGCGTCTGCGCGAGGCCAACATCGCTCAGTTTCGCTCGCTCTACACCAACGATCTGGACGCCGGCCCCTTCATCTCGCAGACCCTGCGTTTGGATGATTCGGCCGACCAGATCTCGGCCCGCATCGCCATCTACCGGATGATGCGTCCGGGCGAGCCGCCGACCGAAGACGCCGTCGAGGCACTGTTCAACCGTCTGTTTTACAACGCAGACACCTACGATCTATCGCGTGTCGGCCGGATGAAGTTCAACCGCCGTGTCGGTCGCGAAGACCCCAATGGTCCGATGACGCTGGAAAACGAGGATATCGTGGCCGTCATCAAGCTGTTGGTCGATCTGCGCAACGGCAAGGGTGAAATCGATGACATCGATCACCTGGGCAACCGCCGGGTGCGCTGCGTCGGCGAGCTGGCCGAGAACCAGTTCCGTGCCGGTCTGGTGCGCGTCGAGCGTGCCGTGCGCGAGCGTCTGGGACAGGCCGAAACCGAAAACCTGCTGCCGCACGATCTGATCAACAGCAAGCCGATCAGCGCCGCGATCCGCGAGTTTTTCGGTTCCAGCCAGTTGTCGCAGTTCATGGACCAGACCAACCCGCTGTCCGAGATCACGCACAAGCGGCGTGTGTCGGCCTTGGGTCCGGGCGGATTGACCCGCGAGCGTGCCGGCTTCGAGGTGCGCGACGTGCACCCGACACACTATGGCCGCGTCTGCCCGATCGAAACGCCCGAAGGTCCGAACATCGGTCTGATCAACTCGCTGGCGCTCTATGCCCGCCTGAATGAATTCGGCTTTCTCGAAACCCCGTATCGCAAGGTCGAGAATCAGCGTCTGACCGATCAGATCGATTTCCTGTCGGCCATCGAGGAAGGCCGCTACGTGATCGCCCAGGCCAACGCCGAGGTGAACGCCGAAGGCGAGCTGACCGGCGAATTGGTTTCGGTGCGCATCAACGGTGAGACCCAGCTGGTGTCGGCCGATCGCGTCGAGTACATCGACGTGGCGCCGTCGCAGATCGTGTCGGTGGCTGCTTCACTGATCCCCTTCCTCGAACACGATGATGCGAACCGGGCGCTGATGGGTGCCAATATGCAGCGTCAGGCCGTGCCCTGCCTGCGTCCACAGAAACCGCTGGTCGGTACCGGACTCGAGCGCACCTGTGCGGTCGACTCGGGCACGGTGGTCACGGCGCTACGTGGCGGTATCGTCGATTACGTCGATGCCAACCGGGTCGTGATCCGCGTCAACGACGAGGAAGCACAGGCCGGTGAAGTCGGGGTCGATATCTACAACCTGATCAAGTACACCCGCAGCAACCAGAACACCAATATCAACCAGCGTCCGATCGTCAAGAAAGGCGACCATCTGGCCGCTGGCGACGTGATCGCCGATGGTGCATCGACCGATCTGGGCGAACTCGCGCTGGGTCAGAACATGCTGATCGCGTTCATGCCCTGGAACGGCTACAACTTCGAGGATTCGATCATGATCTCGGAGAAGGTCGTCTCCGACGATCGCTACACCTCGATCCATATCGAAGAACTGTCGGTGCTGGCCCGCGACACGAAGCTGGGACCGGAAGAGATCACCCGCGACATCTCGAATCTGTCCGAAGGCCAGCTGGCACGTCTGGACGAGTCGGGTATCGTCTACATCGGTGCGGAAGTGTCCGCCGGCGATACGCTGGTGGGCAAGGTCACTCCGAAGGGCGAAACCCAGCTGACGCCGGAAGAAAAGTTGCTGCGTGCGATCTTCGGCGAGAAAGCCTCGGACGTGAAAGACACCAGCCTGCGTGTGCCTTCGGGCATGAGCGGCACCGTCATCGACGTGCAGGTCTTCACCCGCGAAGGCATCACCCGTGACAAGCGTGCCCAGTCGATCATCGACGATGAGCTGAAGCGCTTCCGTCAGGATCTGAACGACCAGCTGCGAATCGTCGAAAGCGACGCTTTCGACCGGATCAAGCGGATGATGATCGGCAAGGAAGCCAATGGCGGCCCGAAGAAGCTGGCCAAGGGCAGCATCGTCACCGCCGAGTACCTGGAGGATCTGGACCGTTACCACTGGTTCGAGATTCGTCTGGCCGACGAAGGCGCGGCCGTTCAGCTCGAAGGTCTGAAAGAAGCCATCGAGCAGAAGCGTCACGAGTTCGACCTGGCCTTCGAAGAAAAGCGCAAAAAGCTGACGCAGGGCGACGAGCTGCCCCCCGGCGTGCTGAAGATGGTCAAGGTCTATCTGGCCGTCAAGCGTCGCCTGCAGCCGGGTGACAAGATGGCCGGTCGCCACGGCAACAAAGGCGTGGTTTCGCGCATCGTGCCGGTCGAGGACATGCCCTACATGGCCGATGGCACCCCGTGCGACATCGTGCTGAATCCGCTGGGGGTGCCGTCGCGGATGAACGTCGGTCAAATCCTGGAAATCCATCTGGGCTGGGCGGCCAAGGGCGTCGGTCTGCGTATCGGCGAACTGCTCGATCGTCACGTCAAGATGTCGGACCTGCGTCGCTATCTGGACGAGGTCTACAACGAACGCGGTCAGACCGTCGATCTGAACCAGCTCTCCGACGAGGAACTGCTGGAAATGGCGAAGAATCTGCGCGATGGTGTGCCTTTCGCCACGCCGGTGTTCGACGGCGCCGACGAGGAAGATATCCGCGCCGCATTGAATCTGGCCTTCCCGTCGGAAGATCCGCGCACCGAGAAGCTGGGCTTCACGCCGAGCAAGACGCAGCTGATCCTGCGCGACGGTCGTACCGGCGATCCGTTCGACCGTCCGGTCAGTGTGGGCTATATGCACTTCCTGAAGCTGCACCACTTGGTCGACGACAAGATGCACGCCCGTTCGACCGGTCCGTACAGCCTGGTGACCCAGCAGCCGCTGGGCGGCAAGGCGCAGTTCGGCGGTCAGCGTTTCGGTGAGATGGAGGTCTGGGCACTGGAAGCGTACGGTGCATCGTACACGTTGCAGGAAATGCTGACGGTGAAGTCCGACGATGTGACCGGCCGTGCGAAGGTCTACGAAAACATGGTCAAGGGAGAGCACGCGATCGATGCCGGCATGCCGGAATCGTTCAATGTGCTGGTGAAGGAAATCCGCTCGCTCGGGATCGATATCGATCTGGAGCGCTCTTGAGGCAAGCTTAGGAATACAGGAGAACCCATGAAAGCATTGCTGGATCTCTTCAAGCAGGTCGAGGAAAGCGACCACTTCGATGCCATCCGCATCGGCCTTGCCTCGCCTGAGAAAATTCGGTCGTGGTCCTACGGCGAAGTCAAGAAACCCGAGACCATCAACTACCGGACCTTCAAGCCCGAACGCGATGGTCTGTTCTGCGCCAAGATCTTCGGTCCGATCAAGGACTACGAGTGCCTGTGCGGCAAGTACAAGCGCCTGAAACATCGCGGTGTCATCTGTGAAAAGTGCGGTGTCGAAGTGACGCTGGCCAAGGTGCGTCGTGAGCGCATGGGCCACATCGAGCTGGCAAGCCCGGTCGCGCACATCTGGTTCCTGAAGTCGCTGCCGTCGCGTCTGGGCATGGTGCTCGACATGACGCTGCGCGACATCGAGCGCGTGTTGTATTTCGAGGCCTATGTGGTGGTCGAGCCGGGCATGACGCCGCTCAAGCGCAACCAGCTGCTGACCGAAGACGATTTCCTGGCCAAGACCGAGGAATACGGTGACGAGTTCGACGCATCGATGGGTGCCGAGGGTATCCGCGATCTGTTGAAATCGATCGATATCGACCGGGTCGTCGATCAGCTGCGCGAGGAAATCCAGGTCACGACTTCGGAAGCGAAGGTCAAGAAGATCGCCAAACGTCTGAAGGTGCTGGAAGGCTTCCAGCGCTCGGGCATCCGCCCCGAGTGGATGATCATGGAAGTGCTGCCGGTGCTGCCGCCCGAGCTGCGCCCGCTGGTACCGCTGGATGGTGGCCGTTTCGCGACCTCCGATCTGAATGATCTGTATCGCCGCGTCATCAACCGCAACAACCGTCTGAAACGGCTGCTGGAACTGAAGGCGCCCGAGATCATCGTCCGCAATGAAAAGCGGATGCTGCAGGAATCGGTGGATTCGCTGCTGGACAATGGCCGTCGCGGCAAGGCGATGACCGGTGCCAACAAACGTGCGCTGAAGTCGCTGGCCGACATGATCAAGGGCAAGGGCGGTCGTTTCCGTCAGAACCTGCTGGGCAAGCGTGTCGACTACTCGGGTCGTTCGGTCATCGTGGTCGGTCCGCAGCTCAAGCTGCATCAGTGCGGTCTGCCCAAGCTGATGGCGCTGGAACTGTTCAAGCCCTTCATCTTCAACAAGCTGGAGGCGATGTCGGCGGCCAACACCATCAAGCAGGCCAAGAAGATGGTGGATACCCAGGAGCCGATCGTCTGGGACATCCTCGAAGAGGTCATCCGCGAACATCCGGTGATGCTGAACCGGGCGCCGACGCTGCACCGACTGGGCATTCAGGCTTTCGAGCCGGTGCTGATCGAGGGCAAGGCCATCCAGCTGCACCCGCTGGTCTGTGCCGCCTTCAACGCCGACTTCGACGGTGACCAGATGGCTGTGCACGTTCCCCTGTCGCTCGAAGCGCAGATGGAAGCCCGTGCGCTGATGCTGGCCTCGAACAACGTACTGTTCCCGTCCAACGGCGAACCGTCGATCGTGCCGTCGCAGGATATCGTGCTGGGCCTGTACTACGCCACCCGTGCCAAGGTCAATGGCAAGGGCGAAGGCATGTTCCTGGCCGACATCAAGGAAGTGCAGCGCGCCTATGACAACGGCGAAGTCGAGTTGGGCACGCGGATCACGGTGCGCCTGGTCGAGTACGAGCGCATCGGTGACAATGAGTTCCAGCCGCATCTGAAGCGTTTCGAGACCACGGTCGGCCGTGCGCTGCTGTCGGAGATCCTGCCAAAGGGCCTGCCGTTCGACCTGATGAACCGGGCGCTGAAGAAGAAGGAGATCTCACGCCTGATCAACGCCTCGTTCCGTCGTTGCGGTCTGCGGGCCACCGTCATCCTGGCCGACCAGCTGATGCAGAATGGTTTTCGTCTGGCTACCCGCGGCGGTATCTCGATCGCCATCGACGACATGCTGGTGCCGCCGTCGAAGCCGCAAATCCTGGCGGCAGCCGAGGACGAGGTCAAGGAAATCGAAAAGCAGTACACCTCGGGTCTGGTGACGCAGGGCGAACGCTACAACAAGGTGGTCGACATCTGGTCGAAGGCTGGTGATCAGGTTGCCAAGGCGATGATGGACCAGTTGGCATCCGAGAGCGTCGTCAATCGTCATGGTGTCAGCGAAAAGCAGGAGTCCTTCAACGCCATTTACATGATGGCGGACTCGGGAGCCCGTGGTTCGGCCACGCAGATTCGTCAGCTGGCCGGTATGCGGGGGCTGATGGCCAAGCCGGACGGCTCGATCATCGAGACGCCGATCACGGCGAATTTCCGTGAGGGGCTGAACGTTCTGCAGTACTTCATTTCGACCCACGGTGCGCGTAAAGGTCTGGCCGATACCGCGCTGAAGACCGCGAACTCCGGCTACCTGACCCGCCGTCTGGTCGACGTGGCCCAGGATCTGGTCGTGACCGAGCAGGATTGCGGCACCAGCAATGGTGTGGCGATGCGTGCGCTGGTCGAAGGTGGTGAGGTCATCGAGCCGCTGCGCGACCGCGTACTGGGCCGGGTGACGTCGGTGGACGTGATCAATCCCGAAACCCAGGAGACCGTGATTGCCGCCGGTGAGCTGCTGAACGAAGATGCAGTCGAGCGCATCGAGCAGCTGGGTATCGATGAGGTGCGCGTGCGTACCCCGCTGACCTGCGATGTGCGCTATGGTTTGTGCGCCAAGTGCTATGGCCGTGATCTGGGCCGTGGCGTACTGGTCAATACCGGCGAATCGGTTGGCATCATCGCCGCCCAGTCGATCGGTGAACCCGGTACCCAGCTGACGATGCGGACCTTCCACATCGGTGGTGCGGCATCCCGGGCGGCTGTGGCCAGCTCGGTCGAAGCCAAGTCCAACGGTGTGGCCCGTTTCTCGGCGACGATGCGTTACATCTCCAACGCCAAGAACGAGCTGGTCGTCATCTCGCGTTCGGGCGAAGTCATCATCACCGACGACAACGGCCGCGAACGTGAGCGTCACAAGATCCCCTACGGTGCCACGCTGAACGTGCACGACGGACAGTCGCTGACCGCCGGCTCGCAGCTGGCCAACTGGGACCCCGTGACCCGTCCGATCATCAGCGAATACTCGGGCACGGTGAAGTTCGAGAATGTCGAAGAAGGCGTGACCGTGGCCAAGCAGATCGATGAGGTGACCGGTCTGTCGACCCAGGTCGTCATCGATGCCAAGCGTCGCAGCGCCACCAGCAAGAACGTGCGCCCGACCATGAAGCTGATCAACGAGCACGGCGAGGAAGTCAAGATCGCCGGTACCGATCACTCGGTACAGATCGGCTTCCCGGTCGGCGCGCTGATCACCGTGCGCGATGGTCAGTATGTGGCGGTTGGCGAGGTGCTGGCCCGTATTCCACAGGAATCGCACAAAAACCGGGACATCACCGGGGGTCTGCCGCGGGTGGCCGAACTGTTCGAGGCACGTTCGCCCAAGGATGCCGGTATGCTGGCCGAGGTCACGGGCACGGTCTCCTTCGGTAAGGACACCAAGGGTAAGCAGCGTCTGGTCATCACCGACCTGGACGGCAATGCCCACGAGTTCCTGATCCCGAAAGAAAAGCACGTGCTGGTGCATGACGGCCAAGTGGTCAACAAGGGCGAGATGATCGTCGATGGCCCGGCCGATCCTCATGACATCCTGCGTCTGCTGGGTATCGAGGCGTTGTCGCGCTACATCGTCGATGAGGTGCAGGACGTCTACCGTCTGCAGGGTGTGAAGATCAATGACAAGCACATCGAGGTGATCGTCCGCCAGATGCTGCGTCGGGTGGTCGTGACGGCACCGGGCGGCACCAGTTTCATCGTCGGCGAACAGGTCGAGCGCAGCGAGATTCTGGATGCCACCGACAAGATGAATGCCGAAGGCAAGCTGCCTCCGGCCTATGACAATATCCTGCTCGGTATCACCAAGGCTTCGCTGTCGACCGACTCGTTCATCTCGGCGGCTTCCTTCCAGGAAACCACCCGGGTGTTGACCGAAGCGGCCATCATGGGCAAGCGCGACGATCTGCGTGGTCTGAAGGAGAATGTCATCGTCGGCCGTCTGATTCCGGCCGGTACGGGTCTGGCCTATCACAAAGCCCGTCACGACAAGGAATCGGTCGAGGCACAGGAAGCCGCTGCACTGGCGGCTGCCGAAGCTGCCTTTGCGATGCCGGTCGAATCCTCGCTGGTTTCGGACGACGGCACCAGCCGTGCCGCGATGGACTTGAACGCCCTGTTCGGCGGCTCCAACATGATGCCGGAACCCGAAGCACCGGTTTCCGACAGGGGGATGTCTTCGGACGATGCCTGATCTGGGAGCATGGTGGAAGGGGGCTCCTTCGACGAGGATGGAGCGCCTTTCCGTCGGCAACCCCGTGTCTCGCGAGGCGCTGCAGTTGCCCGGTCTTCGTCTGTTGCGCGATCCGGCTTCGTGATGCTCGTCCTGGACTGCCGAGCATCCTTGTCTGGATGGTCGATGCTGGACTGGCACCCGCGTCGGCCCGGTCTTTCCCGAACGCCGCTTCGTTTTCTGCGGGGCGGTTTTTTTATTGCTCGGTGCGTATGCATGGCAGGGGGGGTATTGGGGCTGCGTAGTCCGGGGCTTCCGTGGGTCTGAACCGCCTGCACCGTGTCCTGCGCGGTATTGCTTCGGCGTGCAGCCTTGTTTTGCAGGTGTATACGGTAACCTCCCTGCGAGCATGAAACCCGATTCGATAGCAGGGGCACTATGTCACAGGCGTATCTGTTTAGGCCTGGAATCGGCGCAAGTGTCGGGTTTTGATAATTATTCCGATAGATATACCTTTTATTACAATTCAAGGTGCATTCTCGATGACGCTCATCGGGCTACGCTGTCAAATCGATGGCTGGGCACAGAGTCATGGTTTCTGACGCGGTTGCAGCGATGTGTTCCGGCCAGGGTGCGGCGACGCATGTCGGCCCGGATATCACGGCTTGTCGAAGCAGACGGGAGCCGTAGGAGATCGGGGCGGAGGCGGGAAGGTGCCCGATTGCTGCCTGTTTGCGCCTGCTTGTGCGGGGCGCAGCAAAAAACCGTCGGACATTCAGTTTTGCAGGAGTTTTCGATGTCCTATGCCGTTGTTATCGAGCAGCGCGGTTCCTGGTTCCGGGCCTATGTGCCCGATCTTCCCGGCTGCACCGCCACCGGCAACAGCCTGGCCGAGGCGGAAGCAGCCGTCCGTGAAGTGATGCGGGTCTTCCCCGGCGGATGCGAAGGCAAATCTACCCAGGAGCCTGCACAGGCTTCCGGTTATCTGTGGGTGAACCCGCACGTTTGAGCCGTGCCTGGGGTGTGTCGAGTGTCGAAGCACGTCAAGCGTTGACGCCGCAGATCAGTTACTTTTATACTTTCTCCCTTTCTGGGGCGGATTTCGTACATCCGCGCGTCAGGTGCGCTCTTTGGATTGCTCCAGGGCTCGTCCGTCTTGGAACGGGTTGGGCCCGGCATTCGGTCAAGGGGTGCTCTGGCACTGCGCCCCAGAAATCACCGGACCCTTTCCGGTTCAGTATCGACCAGGCAGGCGCCCCAGCGCGTTGCCATGGATTGATCATCGATCGATGCAGCCCGTCGGGCTGCTCCTAAATCCAAGCGTCATCAGCCATGCCAACCATCAATCAGCTCGTACGCAAGCCGCGTCAATCCGCGGTCGTCAAGAGCAAGAGTCCCGCGCTGGAGGATTGCCCTCAGCGTCGTGGCGTCTGCACCCGCGTATATACCACCACACCCAAGAAGCCGAACTCCGCGCTGCGTAAAGTGGCCAAAGTTCGCCTGACCAACGGTTTCGAGGTCATCTCGTACATCGGCGGTGAAGGCCACAACCTGCAGGAGCACTCGGTCGTTCTGATCCGTGGCGGTCGTGTGAAAGACCTGCCCGGTGTGCGTTATCACATCGTCCGCGGCTCTCTCGATCTGCAAGGCGTCAAGGACCGCAAGCAAGCGCGTTCCAAATACGGTGCCAAACGGCCCAAAGCCAAGTAATCACCGTCGTTTCAAACGATTCGCGATATCCGTCCATCATCGGGCACGATGTCGGAGTCGGTCAGGGTGGTCATGGCAGATGGCTCGCGATGGGCGCGGGTCGGTGCCGCCATCCAGTAAGCGGCTTCACCATGGACGGCCGTCAGGCCGAAAAGTCGTGAAGTCAGGGACGAAGAAGCCCATATTCCCTTTCTGTTCTGGCCTTGGCGGGCAAAGCGGGCGGCAGCGACGATTACAGCCGGGCGCGGGTGCGACCCGTCGCTTCGACATCGATGCACCGATTCGTCCGCAGGCGCTGCCGAGACAGAGAAGGATCAGGGTTTCGGAAAGCCCAGCTGAATTCAATCAGAGGAAAATATGCCACGTCGTCGCGAAGTACCGAAGCGCGTGATCCTGCCGGATCCGGTCTATCACAATGAAGAAGTCGCCAAGTTCATCAACGTGTTGATGCTCTCCGGCAAGAAAGCCGTCGCAGAGCGCATCTTGTACGGTGCCTTCGAAATCATCCGCAACAAGTCCGGCAAAGATCCGATCGAAGTCTTCCAGGTTGCACTGACCAATTCCCGTCCGATGGTCGAGGTCAAGAGCCGTCGGGTCGGCGGTGCCAACTATCAGGTGCCTGTCGAAGTCCGTCCGGTTCGTCGTACCGCGCTGGCCATGCGCTGGTTGCGTGAAGCAGCCAAGAAGCGCAGCGAAAAATCGATGGGCCAGCGTCTGGCCAACGAGTTGATGGAAGCCGCCGAGAACCGTGGTGGTGCAGTCAAGCGTCGTGACGAGGTTCACCGCATGGCTGACGCCAACCGCGCCTTCTCCCACTTCCGCTTCTGATCGCCGCCACCAGCGGCACACAAGGACACTCGTCCTGCCCCTCGTACCGGACTGTTTCGGCCCCGTCATGAGCGGGGCGCGGATTCAGTCCCGTGCTTCAATGCGTTAATCAAGGACTCACCATCATGGCTCGCAAGACTCCCATCGAGCGCTACCGGAATATTGGTATTTCGGCCCACATCGATGCAGGAAAAACCACGACCACCGAGCGCATCCTGTATTACACCGGCGTCAACCACAAGCTGGGTGAAGTGCATGATGGCGCAGCTACCACCGACTGGATGGAGCAGGAGCAGGAGCGTGGGATCACCATCACTTCGGCTGCCGTAACCACTTTCTGGAAGGGGATGGATCTCTCCTATCCGGAGCACCGCATCAACATCATCGACACCCCGGGGCACGTCGACTTCACCATCGAGGTCGAGCGTTCGATGCGTGTGCTCGATGGCGCCTGCATGGTGTACTGCGCGGTGGGTGGCGTCCAGCCCCAGTCCGAAACCGTTTGGCGTCAGGCCAACAAGTACAAAGTGCCCCGTCTGGCCTTCGTGAACAAGATGGACCGTACTGGCGCCAACTTCTTCAAGGTCTACGAACAAATGCGCACGCGCCTGCGCGCCAACCCGATTCCGGTGGTGATCCCCATCGGCGCCGAGGACAAGTTCGAAGGCGTGGTCGATCTGATCAAGATGAAAGCCATCATCTGGGACGAAGCCTCCCAGGGGATGAAGTTCGAGTACCGGGACATCCCGGCCGAGCTGGCGGACAGTGCTGCCGAATGGCGCGAAAAGATGCTCGAAGCTGCCGCCGAGTCGGACGAAGAACTGATGAACGAGTACCTCGAGAACGGCGATCTACCCGAGGGTAAGATCAAGGTCGGCTTGCGCAAGCGCACCATCGCCAACGAAATCCAGCCAATGCTGTGCGGTACCGCCTTCAAGAACAAGGGCGTGCAGCGCATGCTGGATGCCGTCATCGACTTCCTGCCCTCGCCGGTGGAGATTCCGCCGATCGAAGGAGAGACTGAAGATGGTGAGCAGGTCATTCGCAAGGCCGACGACAACGAAAAATTCGCTGCGTTGGCGTTCAAACTGATGACAGACCCCTTCGTCGGCCAGCTGACCTTCGTGCGCGTCTACTCGGGCGTGTTGAATTCGGGCGATACCGTGATCAACGCCACCCGCGGCAAGAAGGAGCGTATCGGCCGTCTGTTGCAGATGCACGCCAACAACCGCGAAGAAATCAAGGAAGTCCGCGCCGGTGACATCGCCGCCGTGGTGGGCCTGAAGGATGTGACCACCGGCGAAACGCTGACCGACGTGGCATCGCCGATCATTCTGGAGCGGATGGTGTTCCCCGAGCCGGTGATCCGTCAGGCGGTCGAGCCGAAGTCCAAGGCCGATCAGGAGAAAATGGGTTTGGCGCTGGCACGTCTGGCTGCCGAGGATCCGTCGTTCCGTGTGCACACCGATGAAGAATCGGGCCAGACCATCATCGGTGGTATGGGTGAGCTGCACCTGGAAATCATCGTCGATCGGATGAAGCGTGAATTCAACGTGGACGCCAACGTCGGCAAGCCCCAGGTGGCCTATCGCGAAACGATCCGCAAATCGGTCGAAAATGCCGAAGCCAAGTTCGTCAAGCAGTCGGGCGGCCGTGGTCAGTACGGCCACGTCGTGCTCAAGCTCGAACCGCTCGAGCCGGGCGGTGCCGGGTTCGAATTCGTCGATGCCATCAAGGGCGGTGTGGTCCCCCGTGAATTCATCCCGGCCGTTCAGAAAGGTATCGAGGATACGCTGCCCGCCGGCGTGCTGGCTGGCTATCCGGTCGTGGACGTGAAGGTGACGCTGCACTTCGGTTCCTACCACGATGTCGACTCGAACGAAAACGCCTTCAAACAGGCGGGTTCGATGGCCTTCAAAGAAGGCATGCGCAAAGCCAGCCCGGTTCTGCTGGAGCCGATGATGGCGGTCGAGGTCGAAACGCCGGAAGACTATGCCGGTACGGTGATGGGCGATCTGTCCTCGCGGCGCGGCATGATCCAGGGTATGGAAGACATGGTGGGTGGCGGCAAGCAGATCAAGGCCGAGGTTCCGCTGGCCGAAATGTTCGGCTACGCAACCACACTGCGGTCGCTGACGCAGGGCCGCGCCACGTACACTATGGAATTCAAGCAATATGCCGAAGCGCCGAAAAACGTCGCCGAGGCCGTGATCGCTGCACGAACCAAGTGAAAACCGACATCTGCGGACTTTGCCGTCCGGCGGATGAGAACCGATACGGAAGCGCAGATACCGGATGTTCCGATGGGTGCTTCCGCAACATGACAACCCGATTGAATGAATCAGGAGTGAACTGAAAAATGGCAAAGGGTAAGTTTGAGCGTACCAAGCCGCACGTGAACGTGGGCACGATTGGTCACGTGGACCATGGCAAGACGACGCTGACGGCGGCGATAGCGACGGTGCTGTCGAAGAAGTTCGGTGGAGAGGCCAAGGGTTACGATCAGATCGACAACGCGCCGGAGGAGAAGGCGCGGGGGATCACGATCAACACCTCGCACGTGGAGTACGAGACGGCGACGCGTCACTATGCGCACGTGGACTGCCCGGGTCACGCCGACTACGTGAAGAACATGATCACGGGAGCGGCGCAGATGGACGGGGCGATTTTGGTGGTGTCGTCGGCCGATGGGCCGATGCCGCAGACGAGGGAGCACATTTTGCTGGCCCGGCAGGTGGGAGTGCCGTACATCATCGTGTTCATGAACAAGGCGGACATGGTGGATGATGCGGAGCTGCTGGAGCTGGTGGAGATGGAGGTTCGTGAGCTGCTGTCGAAGTACGAGTTCCCGGGCGACGATCTGCCGATCATCAAGGGTTCGGCGCTGAAGGCGTTGGAAGGAGACCAGAGCGAGATTGGTGAGCCGGCGATCATTGCGCTGGCCGAAGCGCTGGACAGTTACATTCCGGAGCCGCAGCGGGCGGTGGATGGGACCTTCCTGATGCCGATCGAGGACGTGTTTTCGATTTCGGGTCGTGGTACGGTGGTGACGGGTCGAGTGGAGCGTGGGGTCATCAAGGTTGGTGAAGAGATCGAGATCGTGGGAATCCGCGAGACGCAGAAGACGACCTGCACGGGTGTGGAGATGTTCCGCAAGCTGCTGGATCAGGGTCAGGCAGGAGACAACGTTGGTATTTTGCTGCGTGGCACGAAGCGTGAGGATGTCGAGCGGGGTCAGGTGTTGGCCAAGCCGGGCACGATCAAGCCGCACACCGAGTTCGAAGCCGAGGTGTACATTCTGAGCAAGGACGAGGGAGGGCGTCATACGCCGTTTTTCAGCAATTATCGTCCGCAGTTTTACTTTCGGACGACGGACGTGACGGGTTCGGTGACGTTGCCGGAAGGCACGGAGATGGTGATGCCGGGTGACAATGTGCAGATGAAGGTCAAGCTGATTGCGCCGATTGCGATGGAGCAGGGTCTGCGCTTTGCGATCCGAGAAGGTGGCCGTACCGTCGGTGCCGGTGTGGTCGCCAAGATCATCGCCTGATCGGGTTTCAATCGATACTAGTCAGTCAGAATAGGGGCGTGTCTGCCGCACGCCTCTCGCTCTTTAAGGAACAAGCATGGCAAACCAGAAGATCCGTATCCGTTTGAAGGCTTTCGATTACAAACTGATCGATCAGTCCGCCGCTGAAATCGTCGATACGGCCAAGCGTACCGGCGCTGTCGTTCATGGCCCCGTGCCGCTGCCGACGCGCATCGAGCGTTTCGACGTGCTGCGTTCGCCGCACGTCAACAAGACCTCCCGTGACCAGTTGGAGATTCGTACCCATCTGCGTCTGATGGACATCGTCGACCCGACCGACAAGACGGTCGATGCGTTGATGAAGCTTGATTTGCCTGCCGGCGTGGATGTCGAGATCAAGCTGCACTGATCCTCTTCGTTCGTAACGAGCCGAACATTCGGAAGCGCCCCGCCCCAGGTGTGCCGGGCGCCTTCAAAAAAACCTGCCGTTCCTCTCGGGGCCGGCAGGTTTTTTGCGTTTGGTCCTTATGTCCCCGGCAGAGGGTAGGTCCGCCAGCCATGTCCAGTGCGTGTTCAGGTCGATCTGATTCCACACGGACAGTTGCGCCGTGGCGATCCCGAGGTAACCCGTCGGGATTGCCGTTACTGTTCGATCTTCACCGTGTCGCGTTGTGAGCTCGATGTACGCCCCGGGCCGGGGCGGGAGGCTGGCAGATAGGCCGGCATGTATCGTATCGGGCGCAGAGGTGCAGCCCGGCCGATCATTGTCGTAGCGTACGTCCTGCATGGCCGGTGCGTCTGCCGGCAGACGCACCGGCCGTATGCTCGATCAACGATCCAGCGCGCCTTCGGGAATCGCCGTCAGGTAGGTCTGGACATCACGGGCATTGTTGCTGTTCCAGGTGGAGTTGAACAGCATCCGGGTGAAGTCGGGGTTGACGGTGGCGTGCGGTTCGGTCCAGTAGGAATGGAAGTCCGATGCCGACACGTAGTTGCTGTCGACATGGGCGATCGGACGGATCGTCGCGGCCTCATCGAGACTGACGGCGAACATTTTGCGATGCAGCCATTGCTGTTGGCTGGTGTTGCGGATATTGCCCGAGGGATTGTCGGCATGGGCTGCTGCATAGGTCGAAACCAGTACCCAGCCGGGCTTGCGATAGGCCTTGCCCGAGAAGTGCATGGCAGTGACGGTACGGCCGGGGTAGGCCGAAAACAGAGACGTGCGCTTGCCGGTATGTAGATTGACCGAGAAGATATCGCCGGCACCATAGTCGACCGAGACATAGGCATCCTGACCATTGCGGTCGATGGCGATGTCGGAATGTTCGGACTTGCGTTGCAGCTGCAGCCAGGGCCGACCGGTGGCCGGATGAGCGCTCTGGAAATCGCGTGTGTAGGCGCGGGTACCGAGTGCACCGTCGCTGGAAACGACGCAGTAGTTGCCACTCGGGCTCATGCTGACATGATCGGGGCGTTCGTTCAGGCTGAGGCTGCCAACGATGCGTTGGGCCTGCATATCCCAGGTGAACACGCCGAGGATCCGGTTGCCGCCATTGCGCTCGGCTTGGAAGCACCAATAGCGACCATCCGCCGAAGGCGCGCCTTCGGCTCGGGTCGAAGCGGTGGTGGCCGAGGGCCAGATCGCCTTCACCTGCGAGCGCATGTCGGAGATCCGGCGGCTCTGATTGGTTCGTACATCGATCTGGTGGATTTCGAGGCCGACGCCATCGCGGCTCAGATACCAGATCAGATTCGGGTCGGTGGGATGCCAATGGGCTTCGGCGGCACCGGCCGGCCCCTGCAGTTGCTGGACTTGTTGCATGGTCCGGGCATCGTGAACGTACCAGTAGCCGTTCAGCGAGTAGATCAGCATGTAGGTGCTATCGGCGTTGAATGCCTGACGGCGGGAATAGTCATTGCGACGATAGGCCCGTCCGCTCGAGACGCTGTTGTCGGTCACACGCACGATGCAGGAGTGATAAATCGGGTCTTGATAGGCGCTGTGCAGCGCGGGTTGTGCAGAGTTGGGGATGAGGGCGTTTTCTTGGCCGCTCAACAGCGTGCGATTCTGTCGCAGGATGGCATGGCAGACGTCATTGGGTGCGATGGCCTTGCCGGCAAGCTGCGAGGTGCTGCCTTGCTCCGGTGAGGTGTCGGCGTTGGTCAACGTCGTGGGAATCAGCCGTGTACCATCGGCGGCGCCGAAGCCGTCGGTGGTGCTCACGACGCTTTGCACGTTCAGGGGACTGCCGGCTTCGATACGGCCGGTGTCATTGCTGCCACTGCCGCAGGCGGCCAGCATCACCAGTACGGGCAGCGACAGATGTTTGAATGACAGGCGGCGGCGGGCAGCGCTCTGTGCTGCACGGCTCTGGCGGCTGGCAGCGGTGGTTGTGTTTTGATCGAAAAGGGGGCGGTGGCCGAACGTTGACTGAGTCACTAGTTGATTTCCTTGTAAAAGACAGATACCCGCTTGACCGGCTGTGTTGCACCGGCGGCAAAGCGGTACGAGCGAGCGTAACCAGGGCCGTCCTGGTGGCTTGGCAAGCTGCCGGTTCCACCAGCGCGATGAGCGGATCTCATCCACGCATCCGGAGCGAGGCAGGCTGATCTGGCGGTGCCGTGAGCTGGTCACGGGATCCGCGCAGGCCCTCAGGAAGTGAAGGCGCACATCCGCCGCGGCGATGCTGATGCACCCGATACTCCAGGGTGAGGACGATGAGGCGGAGATGCGACGAGCGGAAGCGGTCTGGCCGGTAAAGCCAGGGTGGTTCAGCGCAATCAAATGGAAAAGCGACGATCGACTCGTGGCCCGATGAGTCGAGCGGAAAATCGACCTGCAGTACGCCAGTGTTGGTTCGTGATCCGGGGCTATGCGTGATCAGGGGTACCCGGCAAACGAGACGTGCTGTTGGTGATTTCCGGCGATATGATACGATCAATCACGATAAGTGAGAAAAAGTAACTAGAAGTATTTTGTTGTCATTTCGTAAGCATCGCGCCATGTTGAGACTTGGATTTACAAACGCGGTGCGCTGGGTTTGGTGCAGCACGTATCCCGAGCCGGAAAGACCAAAGACCGAAAGACCACGGGGACGGGGAGCGACGGAGTGGAGGAACGAGGGGGAGCAAAAGGCTGAAACACCGAAGTATGGTGGCCTCGACAGCCGCAAAGTCGAAAACGGCCAAAAAAAAACCCGTCCGGGTCAGGGACGGACTTCGAAGGGGAGTCCGGAAAGCGCTTGAAACGGCGCTTACCGGATCGATCTGCCTGTTTCGGCCGATCCGCTGGAGCGGCGGGTCGGCGTCGCTGGCCACGAATCGAGACTCGACTCAGGTGCGTTTGGGCATTGGCAGATTACTGGCTGCGGCGTCTGCTTTCGGTGTCTTGATCAGCAGTGTCGCAATGGCGGCGCAGGCCAACAGCAGGCCGGCAGTGGTGATGGCATTGCTGGGGTTGTGCCCCAGGAGGCTCGAGTAGATCCAGCCGAAGGTCAGCGTCTGGATCAGCATCGGGATCACGATCATCATGTTGATGATGCCCATGTAGACGCCATAACGCTCTTTCGGAATCTCGGCCACGGCGATCAGGTAGGGCACGCCCATGATGGAGGCCCAGGCGATACCGAAGCCGATCATCGGCACGAACAGCAGGAACTTGTTGGTGACATGCGGGAAGACGCACAGGCCGATTGCTGCCAGTGACAAAGCGAGGGCATGGACGACCTTGGCCTGATATTTGCGGGCCAGGTACATCAGTCCGAAGGCCGACACGAAGGTGACGATGTTGTAGAAGCCATTGACCAGACCAGTCCATGCCACCGCTTCCTGATACAGCTCATGGTCGCGCAGTGTCGCGTTCCAGACGGATTTGGCGATACTGTGGGAGACGAACTGCCAATAGATGAACATGGCATACCATTGGAACAGATAGACGAAAGCCAGCTGCCACAGGGTCTTGGGCATGTCCTTGATGGCTTCCCAGATCTCCATGACGGCGGGGATCAGGCCCATCGGTTTTTTCTTCATCTCCTCCAGTTCTTCGGGGGTGGGCGGATGTTCCGGCGTCGACAGCACCGAGATCAGCACGGTCGCGATCGAGCAGAAGGCACCGACATAGAAGGAGCCGAACACCCAGTAGGGAATGCCGGATTCATTGACACCGGGAATCCATTGGCGGAAGAAGTACAGCGACACGTTGGCCAACGTGATGCCGAGACCCGTGAAGAAGCTCTGCATCAGGAAGCCGGTGGCGTGTTGGTTCGTCGGCAGCTTGTCGGCGATGAAGGCACGGTACGGTTCCATCGCGGTGTTGTTGCTGGCGTCCAGCAGCCACAGCAGCAGCACGGCCATCCACAATGCGGTGGAGTGCGGGTAGAGGAACAGCGTGATGCTGCAGCCGATTGCACCGATCAGGAAGTAAGGCCGCCGACGCCCCAGTCCGGGCAACCAGGTGCGGTCACTGAGCGCACCGATCAGCGGTTGAACGATGAGACCGGTCACCGGACCGGCCAGGTTGAGCAACGGAAGCTTCTCGGGGTCCGCGTTCAGGAAGCTGAACACCGGATTGATCGCGGTCTGCTGCAATCCGAAACTGTATTGAATCCCGAAAAACCCGAAATTCATCAAGATGATCTGGCGAAATGTCATCGCCACTCGGGGATCAATGCTCATGGATACCATGCTCCTTTCGTTTGGGCGTCACGTTTCTGAAACGCATGTCTTCTTGTTACGTCCGGATTTCGCTCGCCACCTTCCGGTCACCGTGCCCTCCCATTGCGCCCGATGCAGACCAGCAGCACGAGCGGGCGACATGAAACATGCCGGCGCCGTCATGGCGTGGGCTGACAGGGAGGACATGGTGAAGGTTTCGGTCACGACTGAGGAGAAGTGAAACGAGAAACAGTTTTCGGGCCGCAGCAAGAACGCAGGACTCCGGGCGAACCCCCTGGGTCCTGCTCATCCCGGTTGCCGGGGGCGCCGTCCCGGTCAGCGGGGGGTTACCTATATGGTCGAACGGTGTCCGGCCGTTCCATCCATGCCGGGGCCCCGGCCTCTGCAGGGATGGAAAATCGGTTCTTACCACCAGGCTTCCACTTGGGCACCGTAGATCACGACACTGCGCTTGCCGTCGAAGCCGTCGGCAGCGGTGTTGCAGTCACGTCCCGAGCAGACCACCGGCCCGGCCGCCGCTGCGGCATCGTTCCACTTGCCATAGGTGGCGAACAGACGCAGTGCCGGACGGGCCGTCACATCGGAGCCCAGCGCGAACTGTGTGCCGACCGTCACTTTGGTCAGCTTGCGCGTGGCTTCGGATTCCTGCTTGACCTGCTGATAGCCGACTTCACTGAACAGGCTGACCACGCTGTTGATGGCGTAGTGCGGACGGGTGCCGATCCACAGCTCTTTCACGTCGATGTCGTTGATTTCCGAGTTGCGGAAACCGGCCGT
Source organism: Lautropia sp. (assembly GCA_030530775.1). Taxonomy (GTDB): domain Bacteria; phylum Pseudomonadota; class Gammaproteobacteria; order Burkholderiales; family Burkholderiaceae_E; genus Lautropia. The sequence goes on from JAUMUG010000001.1 coordinate 300,025, forward strand.
GGTCGTGGCGGACCAGCGGCTGCCGGTCGGTTTGTAGAGCCAGTGGTCGAACAGCAGCCATTCGCGGCGCTTGTCGGTGCTGCCGGCAAAGCCAAAGCCCTTCAGTGACACGGCGTTGTGCGCGAACTGCAGACCCAGGGTGTTCGTGCCTTCGACACCCAGCGGATTGGTCTGGTCGTGTGCAATGGTGAAGGCGGCGCCGTTCTTGCCGGCCTTGTTGTCGATCGTGTGGGTCTCACGAATCAGTACGGCAACGTCGGGTGTGGTCGGGTCGTTGTCCAGATCCACCATCTGGGTGGTGTCTGTGGTGTAGGTACTGGTGCCGCTGCGGTTGTTGGCGCGGACGAGGTCGACGCCGACGGTCAGCTCGCCACCCGGATTGACGTTGATCTTCTGCAGACGGAGGTCATGCACGGTGGCTGAACGGGAACCTCCACCGATCAGATCGGGGCTGTAGCCCTCCAGTGAGGTGTTGATGCCGTAGCCGGTGGTGTCGCCGATGCGGAACATCGCATACGAGAACAGGCCCGGGCCCATCTTGATGTTGTCGATCCCGAAACCCGGACCCTGGGCAGGCTCCCAGTAGGTGTAGTCCAGCATGTGGATGTCGGGGTTCTTGTAATAGCGCTTGCCGATCCACAGTGAGGCGCCGTCCAGTGAAGGCATCTCGAGTGCGGCACCGATGTTGTCGGCGGACACGAAGGCTTCACGCAGTGCGGGGGTGCTCTGCTCCCAGTTGGCCAGTCCTTGGGTGCCTTGAGCGAAAGTGAACTTGGTATTGAAAGTGGTGCCTTTGATCTCGCCCAAGTTTGCACCGAGCGTCAGGGCAACATAGGTGTCGCATTCGTTGCCCATCCGGAACCAGGTGGTCGCGCCAGGCAGGCGAACACAGGCCAGATTGCCGTCTTCGGAAGTCGTGCCGGCGGCCGATCGGAAATATCCTTCGAATTCGATCGTCTTCGCAGCGTGGGCCGGCATGCTCACGAAGGTGGCTGCAAACAGTGCGGAAGCACCGGCCAATGCCAACGATTTCTTATGGGTGTTCAACTTGGTCTCCTTTCCTCTTGCACCAAGAGGGTAATCATCGTGAACAGGATGATGAGTGGATTGGAAAAAAGTCGATGCTCAACGGCGCACCGACTGGCTCTGACATCTTTCTTTCAAGTTTCTTTCCATGTGATCCCGACCGGCGCAACCCGATGGCCGGAGTCATCGGATCACAAAGCATCGGGATCGATACAACACCTCGGGCTGCGCTCAGGCCGAAATATCCAGCCAGAGCACGCCATAAGGGGCGAGCGTGATGCCGTTCTGCAGTTCGTACTCCTGGTTGGAGAGCAGATCCCGCATCGGGCGTTTCGGCATCGCCTGGAACACCTGTGCCGGGCAATGCTGTTCGAACTCGCTGTAATTGGCCAGAACCAGGATGGTCTGTTGCCCATTGCTGCGGGTATAGCCCAGCACCGACGGGTTGCCGGCGCGATAACCAATCAGGTGGCCGCCGGCGAATGCGGGTGTCGCTTCCCGCATTGTGATCATTTTCCGTAGCCCTGTGTACACTTGGCCGGCACTGGTGTTCGGATCGTTGCGCTGCTCATAGCGTGCCGCGTCGCGGAACGGACGGTGGATCCATCGGCTGTCGCCCGCTTCGAGCGGATTGTTCAGGTACTTGTCGTCATTCAGCGTACCGACTTCATCACCCAGATAGATCAGGGGCAGGCCGCCCGTGGTCAGGGCCAGGCTGAACAGCAGCAGCATCCGGCTGGGGCCGAGAGGGTCGTTCTGTTCCAGACCGGCCAGTGAGGCGAAGGTGCCGCTGACACGCGCATCGCCGGTCTGCGGATTTTCCTGGAAGGGAACGCCGCGGGCGAAGCTGCCGGGGAAGCGGTTGTTGAAGAAGCGGTTGAGGAATTTGCGATGGTCGTAGCCGTTGATGCCGAACTGGGCGGCATCTTCGTCGGCGAATGTCCAGCCGATATCGTCGTGGCTGCGAACATAGTTGACCCAGGCCGTATCGGCCGGCAGCTCATGCCATTTTTCGAGCGCCTGCTGTAGCAGATTCACTTCGCGCGTAGCCAGCGAGTTCCACTGCAGGGCCATCTGCAGCGGGTTGTAGGACAGTTGGCATTCGTTCGGAGCGATGTAGGACATCACCTCGGCCGGGTGAACGATGGCTTCGGATTTGAACAGCAGCGATGGTGTGGCGATGCGGGCCACCGCGTTGAAGGCACGGATCACGTTGTGCACTTCGGGCAGGCTTTCGCAGGCGGTACCCATCCGCTTCCAGCAGAAGGCGACCGCATCCAGACGGATGATTTCGCACCCGAGGTTGGCGATGGCGAGCATCTCGCCGGCCATCGCATTGAAGACGGCCGGGTTGCTGTAATTCAGGTCCCACTGGAAACTCCGGAAGGTCGTCCATATCCAGCGGCCATCGGGCAGCTGCGAGAAGGCGCCGGGATGATCGTCCGGGAAGATTTCGCGCACGGTCCGGTCATACTGATCGGGTTGGGAGCGATCCGGGAAGATCAGATAGAAATCCTTGAACTGCGGATCGCCGGCCACTGCGGCCTTGGCCCAGTCGTGATCGTTGGCGGTGTGGTTGAAGATGAAGTCCAGCACCAGGCTGATGCCCGCCTTGCGCAGTTCGTGGGCCAGCTCGCGCATGTCATCGATGGTGCCGATGGCCGGATTGACCTCGCGATAGCTGCTGACGGCATAGCCGCCGTCGTTCTCGCCTTCGGGCACCTTGAACGGGGGCATCAGATGCAGATAGTTCAGCCCCAGCTCCTTGAAATAAGGGATGTAACCGATCAGATTCTTCAGATTGCCGGCGAAACGGTCGACATACAGCACGCCGCCCAGGGCCTTTTCCGACAGGAACCAGGTGGAATCGCTCTGGCGGGCCTCGTCCAGGGCCTTCATCTCCCTGGAACGATCGGCCCAGCCGTTCCAGCAGGTCATGATCAGCGCATCGAGCTGTTGCAGGAAATCGGCCCGTTTGCCATAGAGAGGGACCAGATTGCGGATCAGGGTGGGCAAATGCTCTTGCAGGCGCTGTTCGAACTGCTGCCACTGGTGGCCGGTGGCTTTCCGGCCCAGATGGTGGGCCAGCGTGTTGCGCACGTGTTCAAAGGCAAGGGTCTGTTGTTGTTGCGAGGTCAGCATGGCAAAGTCTCTGTCATGGGTCCAGGGGGAGGCGCCAAAGCATGTTAATCACTATTTCACTAGATTAGATAAACGTGGCAGCACGTAACATTGAGAATGTACTACGGTTGAAAGAGCGAAAACGCATAGCCCCAGTGTCATGTCATGAAATTTTTTCAAGGGCGTAAACGCAGGGCGGCGCAGTCGCGGATGTCGAGTCGAAGAGCTTGCGCCATGGGGTGTGTCGGTCTATACTCAGCCGCTTTACTGCAGGCTCATGGCCAATCGAAGCCATGGGTGTCAATAAATCGCTTCAGGGAGTTCTCCGCATGGGGTCTCAAGCTAGTTCCGCATTTGGTCTGCTGGGCCGAAAAGTCGGAATGATGCGCATCTTTACCGAAGACGGTGAAAGCGTTCCTGTCACCGTGATCGACGTTTCCGGTAATCGCGTCTCGCAAGTCAAGTCCGTCGAAAAAGACGGTTATTCCGCTGTCCAGCTGGTCTACGGTGAGCGTCGCGCCAACCGTGTCTCCTCCGCCGAGGCAGGTCATTACGCCAAGGCCGGCGTACAGGCTGGCTCGATCGTCGCCGAATTCGCACTCTCTCCCGAGCGTGCCGCCGAAGTTCCGGCAGGCACCACGCTGGGTGCGGATCAATTCGTCGTCGGCCAGTACATCGATGTGCAGGGCACCTCGCAGGGCAAAGGCTTTGCGGGCACCATCAAGCGCCACAATTTCGGTTCGCAGCGTGCATCCCACGGCAACTCGCGCTCGCACAACGTGCCGGGCTCCATCGGTATGGCGCAGGACCCGGGCCGTGTGTTCCCCGGCAAGAAGATGTCCGGTCAGATGGGTAACGTGAAGCGCACCGTGCAGAACCTGGTCGTGGAACGTGTCGATACCGACCGTGGTCTGCTGCTGGTCCGTGGCGCCGTTCCCGGTTCGGCGGGCGGCCATCTGGTGATCACGCCGGCCGTCAAGCGTCGGCTGAATCCGATCAAGGCAGTGGCCGAGGCCAAACCTGCCGGCAAAGGCAAGTGATAGGGGATCGTTCGAACATGGAACTGAATATCTTGAACGATCAGGGTCAGAAATCGGGCGCCGTTTCCGTTGTCGACAGTGTGTTCGGCATCGATTTCAACGAGCCGCTGATTCACCAGATCGTCGTTGCTTACCAGGCCAACGCCCGCAGTGGCAATCGTGCCCAAAAGGACCGTAGCGAAGTTCGTCACTCGACGAAGAAACCATGGCGCCAGAAAGGTACGGGCCGTGCCCGTGCCGGTATGACTTCCAGTCCGCTGTGGCGTGGGGGCGGCCGCACCTTCCCGAACAAGCCGGACGAGAATTTCACTCAGAAGGTCAATCGGAAGATGTATCGCGCTGGCATGCGCTCCATTCTGTCGCAGTTGGCCCGTGAGGAGCGGCTGTCGGTGGTCGAGTCGCTCGCGCTCGAAGCACCGAAGACCCGCCTGTTGGCCTCGCGTCTGAATGGCATGGGCCTGAAGTCGACGCTGATCCTGGTCGATACCGAGGATGAAAACCTTTATCTGGCAGCGCGCAACCTGCCGCACGTGCTGGTTCTGGAAGCCCGCCATGCCGATCCGTTGTCGCTGATCCATTATGAGAACGTCTTGGTCACCAAGCCGGCTCTGACGCAGCTGCAGGAGATGCTGGGATGAATCCAAATCGAGTGATGCAAGTGGTGGTCGCGCCGGTGATCTCCGAGAAAAGTACGCTGATCGGCGAAAAGCACAATCAGTATGCTTTCCGGGTGTTGCAGGACGCCACCAAGGAAGAGGTCAAGGCTGCCATCGAAAGTCTGTTCAAAGTGACGGTCGAGTCGGTCAACATGATCAACATCGCGGGCAAGCAGAAGCGCTTCGGCCGCGGAATGGGGCGCCGGCGGAACATCCGCAAGGCGTATGTCAGTCTGGCATCGGGCCAAGAGATCAATTTCGCGGAGACCAAGTAAATGCCGGTCGTGAAACTGAAACCGACCTCGCCCGGTCGCCGGGCGATGGTCAAGGTCGTGACCCCGACCTTGCACAAGGGCGCTCCGGTTGCGTCGCTGACCGAACCCCGGAAACGTGGTTCGGGGCGCAACAATCTGGGGCACATCACCACCCGTCATCGTGGCGGTGGTCACAAGCGCCACTACCGTATCGTGGACTTCCGTCGCAACAAAGACGGTATTCCCGCGCGTGTCGAGCGTCTCGAGTACGATCCCAACCGGAGTGCCCATCTGGCGCTGTTGCTGTATGCGGACGGTGAGCGTCGTTACATCCTGGCGCCGCGTGGCGTGACTGCCGGAGCCGAGCTCATGTCCGGTTCCGAAGCACCGATCCGTGTCGGCAATGCATTGCCGATCCGCAACATCCCGGTCGGTTCCACCATTCACAACATCGAGATGCAGCCCGGCAAGGGCGGCCAGATCGCCCGCTCCGCTGGTGGTTCGGCTCAGCTGCTGGCCCGTGAAGGCGTCTACGCCCAGGTTCGCCTGCGCTCGGGTGAAATCCGCCGGATTCACATCGAGTGCCGTGCCACCCTGGGTGAAGTGGGCAATGGTGAACACAGTCTGCGCCAGATCGGCAAGGCAGGTGCCACCCGTTGGCGTGGTATCCGTCCGACCGTTCGCGGTGTGGCAATGAACCCGATCGATCACCCGCACGGTGGTGGTGAGGGCCGTACCGGGGAAGGCCGTGTTCCGGTCAACCCGTGGGGCAAGCCGACCAAGGGCTATCGCACCCGTCGCAACAAACGCAGCGACGGGATGATCGTTCAGCGGCGCAAGAAGAAATAAACGGTAAAACGACATGGCACGTTCAATCAAGAAGGGTCCGTTCGTCGACCATCATCTGCTGGCGAAAGTCGATGCCGCAGCGTCGGGCAAGGACAAGCGTCCGATCAAGACCTGGTCGCGTCGTTCGACCGTTCTGCCTGAGTTCATCGGCCTGACGATCGCAGTGCACAACGGCAAACAGCATGTTCCGGTGTTCATCAACGAGAACATGGTTGGCCACAAGCTGGGTGAGTTCGCACTGACCCGCACGTTCAAAGGGCACGCCGCAGACAAGAAGGCCAGGCGCTGATGCGGTCTGTCGTCATCGCCACGGCTCGTATCGTGACGATGAGACAGTCACTGGCCTGAAAAGATCAAGGGAAAGTTGACGATGGAAACTCAAGCAGTCCTGCGCGGTGTCCGGATTTCTGCCCAAAAAGGGCGCCTGGTGGCTGACCAGGTTCGCGGAAAGCCGGTGGAAGCCGCGCTGAACATCCTGAATTTTTCGCCGAAGAAAGCGGCGAAGATTCTGAAGAAAGTATTGGAATCGGCAATCGCCAATGCCGAGCACAACGATGGTGCGGATGTCGACGAACTGCGCGTCAAGCGCATTCACGTCGAAAAGGGCCAGTCACTGCGTCGTTTTTCGGCGCGTGCCAAGGGCCGTGGTGTGCGCATCGAAAAGCAAACCTGCCATATCTACCTGACGGTTGGTACCGGCAAATAAGCTGAGGAAGGACCGAGAGAAATGGGACAGAAAATTCACCCAACCGGATTCCGGCTTGCCGTCAGTCGCAACTGGGCTTCGCGTTGGTACGCAGGTAACAAGGATTTCGCGGGCATGCTGAAGGAAGACCTTCAGGTTCGCGAATTTCTGAAAAAACGTCTGAAAAACGCTTCGGTTGGTCGCATCCTGATCGAACGCCCCGCCAAGAATGCACGCATCACCATCTACTCTGCACGTCCGGGTGTGGTGATCGGCAAGAAAGGCGAGGATATCGAGCGTCTGAAGGTCGAACTCAACAAGATGCTGGGTGTTCCCGTACACGTCAATATCGAAGAGATTCGCAAGCCTGAAGTCGATGCCCAGCTGATCGCCGACTCGATCACGCAGCAGCTCGAAAAGCGGATCATGTTCCGTCGTGCCATGAAACGCGCGATGCAGAATGCCATGCGCCTGGGTGCGCAGGGCATCAAGATCATGAGCGCCGGTCGTTTGAACGGCGCGGAAATAGCCCGTACCGAGTGGTATCGTGAAGGCCGTGTGCCGCTGCATACCCTGCGTGCCGATGTCGACTATGGTACGTCGGAGGCTCAGACCACCTACGGCATCATCGGTGTCAAGGTCTGGGTCTACAAAGGTGACACCCTGGGTCGTGGCGAAGCGCCGGAGGCAGCGGAGAAGGAAGCTGCGCCGAACGAGCGCGAAGATCGCCGTTCCCGTCGTCCGGGTCGTCCGGGTGGCGCGCCTGGTCGCGGCCGTCGTCGCGATGCAGCGGCCGATGGTGCCGATGGCAAGGCGCCTGCACGACGTGGCTCCCGCAAGTCAGCCGGTGCTGAAAGCGCCGAAGCTGGGGCGGGGGCCGAGGTCAAGGGCGACAACTGATTGGTCTGCCTTTGCAGCCCGATGAGTGAACACAGCTAAGGTAGAAGAATCATGTTGCAACCCTCCAGACGTAAGTACCGTAAGGAACAGAAAGGCCGCAACACGGGTCTGGCGACCCGTGGTGCCACTGTCGCCTTCGGTGAATTTGGCCTGAAAGCCACGGCGCGTGGTCGTCTGACCGCCCGCCAGATCGAATCGGCCCGTCGTGCCATGACACGGCATATCAAACGGGGTGGTCGGATTTGGATCCGGATCTTCCCGGACAAGCCGATCTCTCAGAAACCTGCGGAAGTGCGTATGGGTAACGGCAAGGGCAACCCGGAGTTCTGGGTTGCCGAGATCCAGCCGGGCAAAGTGCTCTACGAAATGGACGGCGTGAACGAAGCGCTGGCCCGTGAAGCCTTTGCGTTGGCTGCGGCCAAACTGCCGTTGTCGACGGTTTTCGTCACCCGTCATCTCGGCGCCTGACGCCTCATAGCATCGGAGTCGATGATGAAAGCGAAAGATTTGAGAACCAAAGACGCGGCAGGGCTCGACAAGGAGTTGCAGGAGCTGCAACGGGCGCATTTCGCCCTGCGCATGCAGATTGCCACTCAGCAGAACAGCAATACCGCCCAACTGAAGCGGCTGCGCCGGGATATCGCCCGTGTCCGCACCGTGATCAACGAGCAGCAGGTGGCAGCCAAATGAATCAGCAAGCAGCAGAGCAGCCGCGTACCAATACCCGCACCCGTACCTTGACTGGCCGGGTGACCAGCAACAAGATGCAGAAGACCGTGACCGTGCTGGTCGAACGCAAGGTCAAGCATCCTGTCTACGGCAAGTATGTGGTGCAGTCCAAGAAGTACCACGCGCATACCGAAGACCAGTTCAACGAAGGGGATCTGGTCGAGATCCAGGAAGGTCGTCCGATTTCGAAGACCAAGTCCTGGTATGTGTCGCGTCTGTTGACCGCCGCCAAGGTGGTCTGAGGTGCATGGTTTCATCCGGATTTCGATCCGGATGAGCGGTCTGCCTTCACAGAAAGCCCGGCTTCGACCGGGCTTCGCCGTTCTGATGTGCATGGCCCGTGTACATGGACCGGGGGGCGTGTGGGTCGGTGTCGGGTGTGCCCGACGCAGTGGGCCTGTCCCGGGTGTCTGTCGGTTCGAAGCCGATCCGACGCTGGCGTCAGGCCTGCTCTGTCGAGGACTGCCTGCCGCAATTCGGGGCCGGCTTCAAAAAGTGTGCACGCCCCTTGCAGGGGTGAAAAGAAGCACACTATAATCCTCTATCTTCTGAAGCCCGCGTGTTCTGCGCGGTTCGAGGAAATAGCCATGCGCTTCATCGAATGTGGTGGGGCAAGCGGCCGGTTGGTCGGGGCAGCAAGGTCTCGGGCGATCGTTTCAATGAATTCAAATCCGATCGGTGTCATCGATGCCGGTCAACGGAACCAATACTGGCTCGCTGCATGTCGTTGCGGGTCCAAGTTGGGCAATGAAATCGTCAGGATATTGCAATGATTCAGATGCAGTCGACGCTGGGCGTCGCCGACAACACGGGTGCGCGCGAAGTCATGTGTATCAAAGTGCTCGGTGGCAGCAAGCGCCGCTATGCGGGGATCGGTGACATCATCAAGGTCTCGGTCAAAGAGGCGCAGCCACGCGGTCGTGTCAAGAAGGGCGAGATCTACAACGCAGTCGTCGTTCGTACTGCCAAAGGTGTGCGTCGTCCCGACGGTTCGCTGTTGCGCTTCGACGGTAACGCTGCGGTGTTGCTGAACTCCAAGCTGGAGCCGATCGGCACCCGTATCTTCGGGCCTGTCACTCGTGAGCTGCGTACCGAGCGGTTCATGAAGATCGTCTCGCTGGCGCCGGAAGTGCTGTGAGGCAGTCGATCAACACAGGATTCAGGCCGAGGGTTGTATAACCATGATGCAAAAGATTCGTAAGGGCGATGAAGTGATCGTCATCGCTGGACGGGACAAGGGTAAGCGCGGCACTGTGTCGCAGCGTGTCGATGACCGGCATCTGCTGGTCGACGGCGTCAACGTCGTCAAAAAGCACGTCAAACCCAACCCAATGCGCGGGATCCCGGGCGGGATCGTGGACAAGTCGATGCCGATCGATCAGTCCAATGTGATGGTGTTCAATCCGGCGTCCGGCAAGGGTGACCGGGTTGGTTTCAAGGTTCTTGAGGATGGTCGCAAAGTTCGTGTCTTCAAGTCGAACGGAGAACAGCTGAATCCCTGATTCCACCGGGAATCATGAGCAGCTATTAAGGAAACATCGATGGCACGTCTCTTAGATACCTATCGCGCGAAGCTCTCGCCCGAGCTGATGAAGCGGTTCGGCTATAAATCCGTGATGGAAGTGCCGCGGATCACCAAAATCACGCTGAACATGGGCGTGGGTGAAGCGGTTGCAGACAAGAAGATCATGGAAAACGCAGTGGGCGATTTGGCGAAGATCGCTGGTCAGAAGCCTGTCGTGACCAAAGCTCGCAAGGCAATCGCCGGCTTCAAGATTCGGGAAGGTTACCCGATCGGTTGCATGGTCACGCTGCGCGGAGTCCGCATGTACGAATTCCTCGATCGTCTGATCACCGTGGCCTTGCCGCGGGTGCGCGATTTCCGTGGTGTGTCGGCCCGCTCCTTCGACGGTCGCGGCAATTTCAACTTCGGTGTCAAGGAACAGATCATGTTCCCCGAGATCGAATACGACAAGGTCGATGCGCTGCGTGGGCTGAACATCAGCATTACCACTACTGCAAAAACTGACGAGGAAGCCAAGGCGTTGCTGTCCGCCTTCCGGTTTCCGTTCCGCAACTGAGGTTGGCTGGCACCCGCCGCAAACCACAAGCCAATCTCCAGGGGTGATTGAATGGCAAAGGCATCCATGATCCAGCGCGAAATCAAGCGCGAAGCACTGGTCAAGAAGTACGCAGCCAAGCGTGCCGCACTTCAGGCCATCATCGACGATCAAAGCAAATCGGACGAGGAGCGCTATCAGGCGCGTCTCGCCATCCAGAAGCAACCGCGTGCAGCAAGTCCGACCCGGATGCGCAAGCGCTGCGTCCTGACCGGACGTCCGCGTGGCGTGTTCCGCAAATTCGGGCTGGGTCGCAACAAACTGCGTGAGTTCGCCCTGCGGGGGGAAATTCCTGGTTTGACCAAGGCCAGCTGGTAACCGCGTCGGAGAGAGTGAAGTGATGAAATTCGAATCGAATACGGTCAAGCTCGGTCATGCGCCGATGCTTGCCAGCTACGGGAGCGACCATCAATGAGCATGAGCGATCCGATCGCCGACATGTTCACGCGGATCCGTAACGCGCAGCGCGTCGAGAAGGAATCCGTCGTGATACCCTCATCGAAACTCAAGGTGGCTATTGCCCGCGTCTTGCAAGACGAAGGTTACATCGACGGTTTTGAAGTTCAGGAAAACGACGGCAAGCCGTTGTTGAAAGTGACGTTGAAGTACTACGCTGGCCAGCCGGTCATCGAGCGCCTGGAGCGCGTGTCCCGTCCGGGTCTGCGCATCTACAAGGCCCGCAACGACCTGCCACAGGTGATGAACGGTCTGGGCGTTGCCATCGTCACCACGTCGAAGGGTGTGATGACCGATCGCAAGGCGCGTCAGGTCGGTATCGGCGGCGAAGTGCTCGGCTACGTCGCGTAAGGGAGGCCACAGAATGTCACGTATCGGAAAAATGCCGATTCCCGTACCGAAAGGTGCGGAGGTCACGTTGGCCGCCGACAGTATCACCGTCAAGGGACCGATCGGTACCCTCGTGCAGTCGATCAATCCATTGGCTCGCATCGTTCGCGAAGGCGACGAGCTGCTGGTGTCGCCGGCCGACGACTCTGCTGGCGCCAACGCGATGTCGGGTACCCTGCGTGCCCTGGTTGCCAACATGGTGACCGGTGTGACCAAAGGTTTCGAGCGCCGTCTGACCCTGGTCGGCGTGGGTTTCCGCGCCCAGGCCCAAGGCAATTCGCTGAACCTGTCGCTCGGTTTCTCGCATCCCGTGGTGCATCAGCTGCCGGAAGGCGTCAAGGCCGAAACGCCCAGCCAGACCGAGATCGTGCTGAAAGGCGTCGACAAACAGAAGGTTGGTCAGGTGGCCGCCAACATCCGTGCGTACCGACCGCCAGAGCCCTACAAGGGCAAGGGTGTCCGGTATTCGGATGAGAAGGTCACGTTGAAAGAAACCAAGAAGAAGTGAGGCACGGATAACGGTGATTCTCCGTGCTCTGCTGGTCTGGTCCGGACCGGCCGGGTGGAAGAGTCACCGTGGTGCAAGGAACAGACATGGCATTTGACAAAAAGGCATCGCGACTGCGCCGGTCGCGTCAGACGCGGCACAAGATCAACGAGTTGCGCGTCAACCGTCTGGCCGTTTTCCGCAGTAACGCGCACATCTACGCCAACATTTTGTCGCCGGAAGGTGACCGGGTGTTGGTTTCGGCCTCCACCGTCGAGGCCGATGTTCGCGCCGCACTGGCAGGGAAATCCGGGCTGGGGGGCAATACCAACGCCGCTTCGCTGGTTGGCAAGCGTGTGGCAGAGAAAGCATTGAAAGCTGGTATCGAATCGGTCGCCTTCGACCGTTCCGGGTATCGGTATCACGGACGGGTCCGCGCGCTGGCAGAAGCCGCACGCGAGGCTGGACTGAAGTTCTGAGGACGGAAAACGAATGGCAAAGGTTCAGGCACGTGGCCCGCAGCGTGGGGCCGAAGAGCGTGATGACGGTCTGAAAGAGAAGATGATCGGCATCAACCGGGTCACCAAGGTGGTCAAAGGTGGTCGGATTCTGGGTTTTGCAGCCCTGGTCGTGGTTGGTGACGGTGATGGTCGCGTCGGCATGGGTAAGGGCAAGGCACGCGAGGTGCCGGTAGCTGTCCAGAAAGCCATGGACGAAGCGCGCCGCAAGCTGTTCAAGGTGCCCCTGCGCAATGGCACGGTTCCTCATGTGGTGGAAGGTCGCCACGGTGCGTCGCGTGTGTATATCGCTCCGGCCGCAGAAGGTACTGGCGTGATCGCAGGTGGTCCGATGCGCGCGGTGTTCGATGTCATGGGTGTCGCCAACGTGGTGGCGAAGAGCCATGGCTCCAGCAACCCGTACAACATGGTCCGCGCCACCCTGGACGCTTTCCGCAATTTGTCGACCCCGTCCGAGATCGCCGCCAAGCGTGGCAAGTCGGTCGAGGAGATCTTGGGTTGAGGCGGTCCGATCGCTCCGGGCGATCGGGTACTCAGTCTGGAGAGGCTTGATGAGCAACGAACAAAAGAAGATGGTCAAAGTGAAACTGGTCAAGAGCCCCAGCCGCACTGCCGGTGGGCATCGCGACACGGTTCTCGGCCTTGGCCTGAAGCGAATGAACCAGGTTCGCGAACTGGAAGACACGCCCGCCGTGCGTGGCATGATCACCAAGGTGGCGTACTTGGTCAAGGTGGTGGATTGATATGCGACTGAATGATTTGAAACCCGCGGAAGGCTCGAAACACGCATCCAAGCGTGTGGGTCGTGGTATCGGTTCCGGTCTGGGCAAGACGGGCGGCCGGGGTCATAAAGGTCAGAAATCCCGTGCTGGCGGTTTCCACAAGGTTGGTTTCGAAGGCGGTCAGATGCCGCTGCAGCGTCGGCTGCCCAAGCGCGGCTTCAAGTCGCTGCAGGCCGGTCGTGTTGCAGAGGTCCGCCTGTCCGATCTGGAACGTGTCGGCGCAGAGAACGCCCAGATCGATCTGGCCGTGCTGAAGAAAGCCGGCGTGATTTCGCAGTTGGCGCTGTCGGCCAAGGTGATTCTGTCAGGCAGCATCACGCGTAAGGTGCAGCTCGTCGGGCTGGGTGCCACCAAGGGTGCTCGTGCGGCGATCGAAGCCGCCGGTGGCAACGTCCAGGAACCTGCCGCGGCCGAAGCCGCCGCTTGAGATGGCTACGAAAGCATCCGTGCAGGCACGCGGAGGAAACAAGTACGGCGATCTGCAACGCCGTCTTGTTTTTCTGCTGCTCGCGCTCGTGGTGTTCCGTATCGGCACCCACATTCCGGTTCCGGGCATCAACCCCGATGCGATGGCCGATCTCTTCCGAAGTCAGGAAGGCGGCGTGCTGGGGTTGTTCAACCTGTTCTCGGGTGGTGCGCTGGAGCGTTTCTCGGTGTTCGCGCTGGGCATCATGCCGTACATTTCGGCATCGATCATCATGCAGCTGCTGACGGTGGTCGTTCCCTCGCTCGAACAGATCAAGAAGGAGGGCGAGGCCGGTCGTCGCACGATCACCAAGTACACGCGCTGGTTCACGGTGGGTCTGGCCACATTCCAGGCACTGGGGATTTCGGTGGCGCTGGAGTCACAGCACAATCTGGTCGCCGACCCGGGCATGCTGTTCCGGGTGGTTGCCGTGATTTCGCTGGTCACCGGCACGATGTTCCTGATGTGGCTGGGTGAGCAGATCACCGAGCGCGGACTGGGCAACGGCATTTCGCTGATCATCTTTGCAGGTATCGTGTCCGGCTTGCCTGGGGCCATCAGCGGGATGAGCACGTTGATCAGCAGTGGCAACATGAATCCCGTCGTCGGTCTGATCATCATTGCATTGATCATTTTGGTGACGGCCTTCGTGGTGTTCGTCGAGCGCGGTCAGCGCAAGATCACGGTCAACTATGCCAAGCGGCAGGTCGGTAACAAGGTCTACCAGGGCCAGACGTCACATTTGCCGCTGAAGCTGAACATGGCCGGTGTGATTCCGCCGATCTTCGCCAGTTCGATCATCCTGTTTCCGGCGACAGTGGCGCAGTGGTTCACTTCCGGCGACAGCGAAAACGTGTTCGTCCGTGGGCTGCGCGATCTGGCAGCGACGCTCTCTCCCGGTCAGCCGGTCTATATGATGCTGTACGCGGTCGCCATCATCTTCTTCTGCTTCTTCTACACGGCATTGCAGTACAACAGCCGCGATACCGCCGAGAACCTGAAGAAGAGTGGTGCCATGCTGCCGGGCATCCGTCCGGGAGAGCAGACAGCCAAGTACATCGATCGGGTTCTGACCCGGTTGACAGCAGTGGGCGCAGTCTATATAACGCTCGTCTGTCTGTTGCCCGAGTTCCTGATCCTGGAATGGAACGTACCGTTCTATTTCGGCGGCACTTCACTGCTGATCATCGTGGTTGTCACCATGGACTTCATGGCGCAGGTACAGACGCACTTGATGTCCAACCAGTATGAAAGCCTGCTGAAGAAAGCCAACTTTAAAGGAATGGGTACGCCGGGCCGCTGATCGTGGCTGCCGTGTACAGGAAGATATGTCGAAGGAAGATGTCATCCAGATGCAGGGCGAGGTGTTGGAAAACCTTCCCAACGCCACGTTCCGGGTCAAGCTGGAAAATGGGCATGTGGTTCTTGGCCACATTTCCGGGAAAATGCGGATGCACTATATCCGCATCCTGCCTGGGGACAAGGTAACGGTCGAACTGACACCGTACGATCTTTCCAGGGCGCGTATCGTCTTTCGCGCGAAGTAAGACGTGGTTTGAGCCGTGGCGTCCACTGCGGCGACATTTGAGTTTGGATACAGCGGGCCTGGCCCGCTCGAGTTAGCAAGGGACAGATCATGAAAGTCATGGCCAGTGTCAAAAAGATGTGCCGTTACTGCAAAATCATCAAGCGCAATGGAGTTGTCCGCGTCATTTGTGTCGATCCTCGGCACAAACAGCGTCAGGGTTGAGAGAGGAATCTGAAGATGGCACGTATTGCTGGAGTCAACGTTCCGGATCGTCAGCACACCGTCATCGGTTTGACGGCCATTTACGGTATCGGCCGCGCTCGCGCCCGGGCGATCTGTGAAGCCGTGGGTATCGAACCGACCAAGAAAGTGCGCGATCTGAACGATGCCGAAATGGAACGGATCCGTGAGCAGGTCGGGCGCTTCGTCGTCGAAGGCGATCTGCGTCGCGAAGTCTCGATGTCGATCAAGCGGCTGATGGATCTGGGTTGTTATCGTGGGCTGCGTCACCGTCGTGGCCTGCCGGTGCGCGGTCAACGGACCCGCACCAATGCCCGCACCCGCAAAGGGCCGAGCAAAGCCGGTGTTGCACTGAAGAAGTAATTGGAGCCTGAGCCAAGATGGCAAGAAACCCTACATCACAGCAGGTTGCTGCTGCGCAGCGCGCCCGCAAGAAAGTCAAGAAGAACGTTTCGGACGGCATTGCGCACGTTCACGCTTCTTTCAACAACACGATCATCACGATCACCGACCGTCAGGGCAATGCCCTGTCGTGGGCAACCTCCGGTGGCTCTGGTTTCCGTGGTTCGCGTAAGTCGACGCCGTTCGCTGCTCAGGTGGCGGCCGAGGCCGCTGGGCGTATCGCGGTCGAGTACGGCATCAAGAACCTGGACGTCCGGATCAAGGGTCCTGGTCCGGGCCGCGACTCCTCTGTTCGCGCACTGAATGCGCTGGGCATCAAGATTCTGTCGATCTCCGACGTGACGCCTGTGCCGCACAACGGCTGTCGTCCGCCGAAGAAGCGGCGTGTCTGATCACGATTGAAGACCACCTTGTTCGTTTGCAAGCCAGTCAGGCCACTGCAAACGGACTAACCGCGGCAAGAGCCGCGCAGCAACTAAGGAACGTAAAGTGGCACGTTATACCGGACCGAAGGCGAAACTGTCTCGCCGTGAAGGCACCGATCTTTTCCTGAAGAGCGCACGCCGCTCTCTCGACTCCAAATCCAAGGCTGACACCAAACCGGGTCAGCACGGCCGCACCAGCGGTCAGCGCACCAGCGACTACGGTCTGCAGCTGCGCGAAAAGCAGAAAGTCAAGCGCATGTATGGCGTGCTGGAGCGTCAGTTCCGCCGCTATTTCGCCGAAGCCTCGCGCCGCCGTGGTAATACCGGTGAGCTGTTGCTGTCGTTGCTGGAATCGCGCCTGGACAACGTCGTGTATCGTATGGGCATCGGTTCGACCCGTGCCGAAGCCCGGCAGTTGGTGTCGCATCGCGCCATCACCGTCAACGGTCAGGTCGTCAATGTCCCGTCGGCCAACGTCAAGCCCGGCGATGTCGTCGCTGTCAAGGAAGCTTCCAAGAAGCAGGCCCGCATCGTCGATGCACTGAATCTGGCCGAACAGCACGGCTTTCCGTCCTGGGTCTCTGTGGACAAGAACAAGATGGAAGGCGTGTTCAAATCGCTGCCCGAGCGTGCAGAGATCGCCGCTGACATCAATGAGAGCCTGATTGTCGAGTTGTACTCGCGCTAATCCGGCTAAGTGAGGTAAGTCCAATATGCAGACTGCAATGCTCAAACCGCGCATCGTGGAAGTGGAACAGCTGGGTCCCTCCCACGCTCGCGTGGTGATGGAGCCTTTCGAGCGTGGCTATGGCCATACGCTCGGGAATGCGCTGCGCCGGGTTCTTTTGTCCTCTATGGTCGGCTATGCGCCGACCGAGGTGCAGATTGCTGGTGTGGTGCATGAGTATTCAACGGTGGACGGCCTTCGTGAAGACGTCGTCGATCTGCTGTTGAATCTGAAAGGCGTTGTTTTCAAGTTGCACAACCGGGCGGAAGTCTTCCTGACGCTGCGCAAGGACGTCGCTGGTACGGTCAAGGCTTCCGATATCGAGCTGCCGCACGATGTCGAGCTGATCAATCCCGATCACGTCATCGGCACGCTGACCGATGGTGGCAAGCTCGACATGCAGATCAAGGTCGAGAAAGGCCGTGGCTATGTGCCGGGCACGATGCGTTCGCTGGGTGACAGCAAGACCATCGGCCGCGTGGTGCTGGATGCTTCCTTCTCGCCGGTGCGTCGCGTCAGCTATGCGGTCGAGAGCGCCCGTGTCGAACAGCGTACCGATCTGGATCGTCTGCTGATCGACATCGAAACCAACGGTGTGATTGCGCCCGAGGAGGCTGTTCGTCAGTCTGCCCGCATTCTGATCGATCAGCTGAGCGCATTCGCCGCGCTGGAGGGCAATGAGCCGCCGATTCAATTCTCTGGTACGACTCCCCGGTCACCGGTGGGTATCGGAGTAGATGGTGGCTACGCACCCATTGGTGCCGGGGGGGCCCCGGGTCCCTTCTCCACCGGCGTTCAGAGCTCGGGTGGCGGCACGGTCGATCCGATCCTGCTGCGTCCTGTGGACGATCTGGAGTTGACCGTGCGGTCGGCAAACTGCCTGAAGGCCGAGAACATCTACTACATCGGCGATCTGATCCAGCGCACTGAAAACGAGCTGCTGAAGACCCCGAACCTCGGTCGTAAATCGTTGAATGAAATCAAGGAAGTGCTGGCGTCGCGTGGTTTGACGCTGGGCATGCGGCTGGATGATTGGCCGCCCGCCGGGCTGGAACGTTCCAGCTGAACCGGTCCGACAGGAATTAGGAACTGAATCATGCGTCATCGTCTCGGCCTTAGAAAGCTTAACCGTACCAGCGCGCACCGGCTCGCCATGCTGCGCAACATGACCAACTCGCTGTTGCGTCATGAAGTCATCAAAACCACCCTGCCCAAAGCCAAGGAGCTGCGTCGGGTCGTCGAACCGATCATCACTCTGGGCAAGAAGCCATCGTTGGCCAATCGTCGTCTGGCTTTCGACCGCCTGCGTGATCGCGAGATGGTCGTCAAGGTCTTCGACGAACTCGGCCCGCGCTATGCTTCCCGTCCGGGCGGCTATGTCCGCATCCTGAAGTTCGGCTTCCGGAATGGCGACAATGCACCGATGGCCTACGTCGAACTGGTCGATCGACCCGACGTGGCAGAGGAAGCCACCGACAAAGCCGCCTGACCTCCGGTCGGGCTGCTCCGGTGGCCGACAACCTGCAGAAAAAAGGGACTCGTGAGAGTCCCTTTTTTTGGGTCCAGGTTTTGGCCTAGGCTTCTGCTCAGGGCAGATAGTGATCACTCACTCAACCAGGAGGCTACCTCGAGCGCGAAGTAGCTCAGAATGCCGTCGGCACCGGCACGTTTCATGGCCAGCAGCGCTTCGAGCGTGACGGCTTTCTCATCGACCCAGCCGTTCCGACCGGCCGCCTTGATCATCGCGTACTCACCGCTGACTTGATAGACGAAGGTCGGGGCCTGGAACCGCTCCTTGACCCGTCGGACGATGTCCAGGTAGGGCAGCCCCGGTTTGACCATCACCATGTCGGCGCCTTCTTGCAGGTCGAGCGCCACTTCACGCAGCGCTTCATCGCTGTTGGCCGGATTCATCTGATAGGTTTTTTTGGAGCTGCCTCCCAGATTGGCCGCCGAACCGACGGCATCACGGAACGGGCCGTACCAGGCCGATGCATACTTGGCTGAGTAGGCCATGATCTGGGTGTGGATCAATCCGGCGGAGTCCAGCGTCCGGCGAATGGTGCCGATCCGACCGTCCATCATATCGGATGGGGCGACGATGTCGACGCCTGCTTCGGCTTGGACGCGCGCTTGCCCGTTCAGGATGGCCAGGGTCTCATCATTCAACACATAGCCGTCTTCATCGATCAGGCCATCCTGTCCGTGGCTGGTGTAAGGGTCGAGCGCTACGTCGGTCATGATACCGAGTTCCGGAAAACGTGCCTTCAGCGCTCGGACTGTGCGAGGCACCAGGCCTTCGGGGTCCGTGGCCATCCGGCCATCGGGCGTCTTCAGCTCGGGCGCAATGACCGGGAACAGTGCCAGCACCGGGATGCGGCTTTCCGCGCAGCGCTCGGCCAGCCGCAGAAGCTGATCGATGGTGTGACGGTAAACGCCGGGCATCGAGCCGACCGGGACGGGGGCAGAAGTAACGGCGCCCTGTTCCTCGTGCACAAAGACCGGATAGATCAGATCGTCGACGCTGAGATGGTTCTCCTGCGTGAGACGGCGGCTGAAGTCGTGGCGACGCAGGCGGCGCATCCGGATGCTGGGAAAGGCGCCGAGTGTGCTGGGGGTCATCGGTTGTGGAAGGGGCGTCGAGTTCATGGCGATGATTGCGTGTCTGAATCAATACGGTCGGAGGAAAAGGAGCAGAATCCGCTGTCAGCGGGTCAGCGGGTCAGCGGGTCGATGATTCAATGGTTCCATGGGGCGGCAAGTCGATGGGTCGGTGGCTCGGCGGCTCGACAGGCCAGGCGGTCGACTGTCACCGTTCATCGATCCATCGGAGGTGCCGGCTCGGCGATGGCGGGCGGAGAAGAGTCGTCATTGCCCAGCGTCTTCAACACCATCGGTGCGGCTGGACCGGGAAATCTGTTTGCCAGTTCAGGCCACTGTTGGGCGCTGCCGGTCAGCAGTTCGGCGATGGCTTCACGCAGCGCCTCGACGCCGGTACCGTTCAGCACCGAGAACAGCTGCAGCAGTACCGGGCCTTCCCGGTTTCTGAGCAGTGGGTCGCGGGCGATGCGATTGCGGGTCTGGATGGCTTGCTGGCGGGACAGTTTGTCGGCCTTGGTCAGAACCAGAACCAGCGGCAACACCGACGGGGTCCACGCCAGTAACTGCCGGTCCAGATCGGTCAGTTCGCGGCGGATGTCTATCATCAGCACGACACCGACCAGGGGCTGCCGTTGGCTGATGTAGTCGCCGGCCAGAGATTGCCAGGACTGCTTGGCTTCGGGGCTGGCCGTGGCGAAACCATAGCCGGGCGTGTCGACCAGAAAGCCGATGGGCTCGGGCTGCTTGACCGGGCCGATGGCAAAAAGATTCAGCGCCTGGGTGCGACCCGGTGTGCGGCTGGAGAAGGCCAGTCTTTTCTGGTTGCACAGGGCATTGATGCAGGAGGATTTGCCGGCATTGGAACGGCCGACGAAGGCCACCTCGGGCAAACCGTCGGGGTTTGCCCGCCTCAATTGGTACAGACGGGCGACGGTGTCGGCGAAACGGGCGCTAGGTAACAGGCTCATGGGACCATTATCGTATAATCGCTCTTGATTTTTTTGGGTTTTTCGCTCGGTTCAGCATCGAGCCCCGGCCGCTTCCGTCGGCTTTGAATCCTGTTGTGGATTTGCTTCGCGGCGGGCTTCTCACTGCTTTCCGCTGTAAAACGCTGACAAGGATCAAGGCTTTCGGGGGGCAGGCATGTTAATAATCCGGCAGTGTTTGCCGGAGGTACGTTCGGATGCCTGCGGAACAGGAATGCTCAAACATTCAATAGGTCGAAAACATGCGGACAGAGACGATGGCGGCGCATCCAAGTGATCAGGATTCCTGCACCTGCGGGTTGCCGGCGGCAGTGGCGGGGGGTTTTGCGCAGCGGTATGTCGCAGAATCCGTTGAGAGGACTTCCAAACCGGGGTGGCTGATGCACTCGATGCTCGTCGCGGCCGGATTGACGATGGCCGGCAGCGCGTTGGCACAGGGTGCCGAGACCGAGGTACCGCTCAAGCCGGATGTCAAGGCAGGGGCCGAAACGGTGGAAGAACTGTGTGCCGCCTGTCATGGTGAAGACGGCAACAGCATCGGGCCGGCAAATCCGAAGCTGGCGGGTCAGCATGTCGAATATCTGGTCAAGCAGCTCAACGACTTCAAGCCGGGTGAAGACGGCGCGCCGGCGGCACGTAACAACGCCATCATGATGGGCTTTGCGTCGCAGCTCAGCCCGCAGGACATGCTGAACGTGGCTGCCTATTATTCGGCGCAGAAGATCGAACCGGCGGCTGCGAAAGATCCCGAGCTGATCGAACTGGGGCGGCAGATTTACCGGGGTGGCTTGGCTGCCAAGGGGGTTCCGGCCTGTGCCGCTTGCCATGGTCCGGCCGGTGATGGCATTCCGGCTCAGTATCCGGCGCTGAGCGGCCAGTTTGCCGAGTACACCGAGGCACAGCTGGTGGCTTTCCGGGATGGCAGCCGTGGCAATAACGGCCCGATGAAGGATATTTCGCTGCGGATGACGGATCCGGAAATCAAGGCGGTTGCCGATTACATTGCCGGGCTGCGCAATCAGAACTGAGCGCGACGTACCCCGAGCCGGTCTGCTTTCTTGGGTGTACCAAGAGCCGGCGTGAATGGAGACAAGGCCGGCAGCAATCCGGCCAGTGTGTCAAATGGGGGTCGAAAGACCCCGCGGTGCCCCGTTGGTGACGCAGTGCGTTGACCGTGAGGCGACGCTTCAGGGCAGGCGTCGTTCCCTCCGATACAGATCCTCGATGCTTTCGCGTTCGCGGATCAGATGGACCCGATCGCCGTCGATCAGCACTTCGGCCGGCCGTGTGCGGCTGTTGTAGTTGGAGGCCATGGCGGAACCATAGGCTCCGGCCGACAGAATGGCGAGCAGGGCGTTCGGTGGCAGCCGCAGTCGACGATCCTTGCCCAGCCAGTCGCCGCTTTCGCAGATCGGGCCGACCACGTCGACGGGCAGGGTTGCGCCTTGGGCGGGGTCGACGACTTCGATCTGGTGATATGCCTGATAGAGCGCCGGGCGCATCAGGTCGTTCATGGCGGCATCGACGATCGCGAAATGCCGCTTTTCCTGAGTCTTCAGATATTCGAGGCGGGTCAGCAGAATGCCGGCGTTGCCGACCAGGGCACGACCGAATTCGAACATCAGCCTGGGCATACGACGGGCGGCGGACTGGTCACTGTCGTGTGCCGGGGCCGGATCACCGGGGGAGGGGCGGTGCGGCGTGGGGGTGAGGTCTGCCGCACCGGTCGCCGGGCGCCATCGATCGAGCCGGGCAAAGAGCGCCTGCATCAGCGAATCGGCCGAAGGCGGGGTTTCGTTTTGGTAGCGGATGCCCAGTCCGCCGCCCAGATCGAGGTGGTGGAGGATGATGCCTGCCGACTCCAGACGCTCGATCAGCACCAGCAATCGTTCCAGTGCCGCCAGGAAGGGAGCGGCTTCCGTGATCTGCGAGCCGATGTGGCAGTCGATGCCCTGGACCTGGATGTGGGGCAGGCTGGCTGCGCGTCGGTAGGCGTCGAAGGCATCGGCATAGGCGATGCCGAATTTGTTTTCCTTGAGGCCGGTTGAAATATAGGGATGGGTGGCGGCATCCACGTCGGGGTTGATGCGTAGTGACACCGGGGCACGTCGGCCACATTCGCCGGCCACCTGGTTCAGGCGTTCCAGTTCGGGCAGGGATTCGACGTTGAAACAGCCGATGCCGATTTCGAGTGCCTGCTGCATTTCGGTGACCGATTTGCCGACCCCGGAAAAGACGACTTTGGCGGGATCGCCACCGGCGGCGATGACGCGGGCCAATTCTCCGCCCGAAACCACGTCGAAACCCGCTCCCAGGCGGCTGAACAGTTCGAGGATGGCCAGATTGCTGTTGGCCTTCATTGCGTAGCAGATGTCGACGTCCCGGCCGTGCACGGCTTCGGTGAACTGTTGCCAGGTCCGTTCGATGCTTTGCCGGTCGTAGACGTAAAGGGGGGTACCGAAACGCCGGGCCAGGTCTTCCAGATCATGCGATCCGGCAACGAGTCGACCGGCGGTATCTCGCGAAAGCCAGTCGGCCGGCAGCGAGGTGCCGGTGTTCGAAGGTACGGTGCTCATGGGGCTGCTACGTCGTCAGTGAGGAAAAACGGTTTTTCAATGGTCCGCCGGTGGACGGTGTCTGTCAGTGGGAAAGGAGCGAACCATCGTTGTGACTGTCGGTGCTGTGTTCGCCACGCTGACCGAGTGGATCGGTGCCGGCGGCGTTCCGCTCCTCGGCGGCGCGCTCGGAACCGTCGCCGGTGGTCTGTTCCTGTTGAGTACCCGTTCCGTTTTCGGGCAGGTAAAGCGGACCTTTCTGGCCGCAGGCGGTCAGCAGACCGGTGGCAAGCAGGGTGATTAAAATGCCGGAACGCATGGAGGCCTGTATGAGTCGGGTCATCATTGAATCAAGGAACAGAACTCTAGCATGAGCGAAACGAGCTTTTCACAGAGGATGCACGGTGTGCTCGACCGTCTGGAGCAGGGCATCGAGATGGCAGCCGAAGGGGCAGATGTCGACCTGGAGGTCTCGCGTAGCGGCAATGTCATCGAAATCGAGTTTGCCGATGGCGCGCAGATGGTGATCAACACCCATGAAGCGGTGGGAGAGGTCTGGGTGGCGTCGCGTCGCGCCGGCTATCATTTCCGTCCGCAGGCCGAGGGCCGCTGGCGCGATACCCGTCGTGGCATCGATCTGCTGGTCCTGCTGACCGAGGAAATCAGTGTGCAGGCGGGTCGGAAACTGGATCTGACGGCCATCGAATTGCCGCACTGATCCATCGATCCATCGCTTTCAGTCGATACGGGAACGTGCAGGGCGAGTATATGGGGTACGAGGTGTCCGAACCCGGATGGTGCCCGAGCGGAGGCCCCGGTCATCCCGCCTGCGATGAAAGGGGCTTTGGGGGGCGCATCGGTTGTGTCCATGACCACCGGCAGCGGCTGCCGGCCGGTGGCTCCGTGCGCCGGAGCCCATCGTCCCGGCTGCTTGGTGCAGGCCGGGAACCATATCGATGGGACCCGGTCGTTGGACGGAGCCTGCCGTGTCGATGGCTCCGGATGCGACGACGGGATCAGAAAATCTGGTCGTGGATGTTGAAACCGCCGTCTTTGGCCTTGGGGTCCGGGGTGCTGCCCGGCGAGGACAGACCGTCCTCGGTCACGCCGAGCGTGCTGATGCCTTGGCCGGGCAGAGTTTCGTCGAAGTAGAACTCGTCGTTGATCTGCACGACGCCCGGGGGGGTCTTGCGCTCCTGTTCGGGCACGCCGTTCATGACACCTTTCAGGTAGTCGATCCAGATCGGCAGGGCCAGGCCGCCGCCGGTTTCACGCTCGCCCAGCGAGCGGGGCTGGTCATAGCCCAGCCAGGTGGCGCCCGCCACACCGCTGGCATAGCCCGAAAACCAGGCATCGAAGGCATTGTTGGTGGTGCCGGTCTTGCCTGCCAGATCCTTGCGCTTGAGCTGTTTGGCGGCCTGCCTGGCGGTACCTCGCTGCACCACGGTCTTCAGCATGCTGTCCATGATGAAGGCGTTGCGCGGGTCGATGATCAGTGCGTTGGGATCACCCGCCTGGGTCGGGTGAGCCTTGGCGATTTCCTTGCCGGTGCTGTCTGTGATGTGGGCAATCAGATAGGGCTCGAGCTGGTAGCCGCCGTTGGCGAATACCGCCATGCCATTGGCGATCTGCAGCGGAGTGACGCTGCCGGCACCCAGAGCCATCGTCAGATAGGCCGGGTTGCGTTCGCGCTTGATGCCGAAGCGGCTCAGATAGTCCTGAGCGTACTCGATCCCGATATTTTCCAGGATACGGATCGACACCATGTTCTTGGAGCGGGCCAGCGCGTTGCGTAGGCTGATCGGGCCGTCGTAGCGGGCATCGTAGTTTTTCGGCTCCCACAGCTGGCCACCCGTGGTGGCCGGGTCGAGGATGATCGGTGCGTCGTTGACGATGGTGCTGGTCATGAAGCCTTTTTCGAGTGCGGCCGAGTAGATGAAAGGCTTGAGCACCGAGCCCGGCTGACGGATCGACTGGGTGGCACGGTTGAACTTGCTGCGGCTGAAGTCATAGCCACCGACCATCGCCCGGATGGCGCCGTCCTTGGTATCGATGGTGATCAGCGATGCCTGCACTTCGGGGGCCTGGGTGATCTCCCAGCCCTTGGCGCCGTCAGTGATGCGGATGACGGCACCGGGGCGCAGCCGGCGGTTGGCCGGGGCCTTGGGATCGAGCCAGCGGGCGACGAAGTCCAGCCCGGGACTTTCGATATCGAAGGTGACGCCGGCACCGCGTGAAACGGTTACCCGTCCGGGGCTGGCGGCAAGCACCACCGCCGACAGCAGATTGCCGATGTCGCCGGCCTGGGCGACGGCTTCCTGGATGCGCTCATCACGCAGGATTTCGTCGTCGGTGTTCAGATCGACCGTGGTTTCCGGGCCACGGTAGCCATGCTTGCGATCGTAGTTGAAGACGGCCTGCGACACGGCCTGGTTGGCCACCCGTTGATCGAGGGCCCGGATGGTGGTGTAGACCTTCAGGCCGCTGGTGTAGGCCTCGTCCTTGTAGTGCCCGGCCACCAGCTGGCGGGCCATTTCGGCCGCCCATTCGGCATGCAGCGGGAATCTCTTGCGCTGGGTGCGTAGCTTCAGTTCCTCATGCAGCGCGGTCTCGTACTCCTCGGGGGTGATGAAGTTCAGCTTGAGCATGCGCGACAGCACATAGCGCTGACGTACCTTGGCGCGTTCCGGGTTGGCAACCGGATTGTCGCGGGCCGGTGCCTTGGGCAGACCGGCCAGCATCGCCATCTGGCCGATGCTCAACTCCGACAGTGGCTTGCCGAAATAGGTCTGGGCGGCGGTTGCAAAGCCATACGAGCGCTGGCCCAGGAAGATCTGATTGGCGTACAGCTCGAAGATCTGCGGCTTGGTCAGCGTCTGTTCGATGCGCAGGGTCAGCACGACTTCATACAGCTTGCGCATGTAGCGGCGTTCCTTGGACAGGAACGTGTCGCGAGCCAACTGCATGGTGATGGTGCTGGCGCCCTGGGCACGGCCGCCGGCGCGAATGTTGGCCAGAATCGAACGGGCAATGCCCGACAGTTCGATACCAGGATGCTCGAAGAAGCCGTCATCCTCGGCGGCCAGAATCGCCTGCCGCATTTTTTCGGGGATCTGGTCGTAGGGCACCACGGTGCGCCGTTCCGAGCCGAATTCACCGATCTGCTGACCATCGGCCGAATAGATCTGCATCGGCAGCTTGGGCCGGTAGTCGGTCAGCAGCGTGAGCGGTGGGAGGCGGCTGAACGTGACCTGGTACACCACGAAGGCGAGCAGGAGTGCGGACACGATGGCGGTGGCGCCCAGTGCAAAGAGCCAGCCGAAGAAGCGCCGCACGGGATGGGGCCGGGGCTTTTGGTGGCTGCGACGCCGATGGGGGGCCGCAGAGGCGCGGGAGGAGGTTGGGTTTTGCTTCATAGAGGCATTTTGCATCCACGCCGGTCGTGAAAGTGTGCGTACTGTGGCGTGAAAGTAATAGTGGGTGCAAAAGGGCGTTTCGGTAACCCGTGCCGCGACCGTTCAACCCCTGGATTCGACTGTTCTTCCGGCTCGATCGACTAAAGGGTTGCAAGTCTTGATCGGTGGTTTACAGGGGTAGAGGAATACACCCGAAAAAACCGTAAAGTGCTCCGTGTCTGTCAGGGCTGTAACTGGGGAATTGTATGGGAACCCAGTCCAAAGGACTAATTCTCAAGGGTTTTTTCTAGATCAGGTGGTTCTGTGGGATTTGGCCTTCAATCATTGTTTACGCGCGGACCGGCCCCGTTGATCGGAGTCGATTTCAGTGCGTCCAGTATCAAGGTCGTCGAACTCGCCGTTGGACGGCAGTCGGCGATGCGGCTGGAACGGTACGCCATCGAGCCGATCGAGCGCGGTGCGGTTGTCGACGGCAACGTCGACCGCCACGAAGCGGTGGCCGATGCGTTGCTTCGCGCGCTGCGCAAAGCCGGAATAACGACCAAACAGGTGGCGATGGCGCTGCCTTCGTCGTCCGTCATCACCAAGCGGATCAGTTTACCGGCTGATCTGACCGAGGATGATTACGAACTGCAAGTCGAAACGGAAGCGAGTCAGTACATCCCGTTCGCCATCGACGAGGTGAATCTGGATTTTCAGGTGCTGGGTCCATCGGCGACCGCCGAAGACAGCGTCGATGTGCTGCTGGCCGCTTCCCGCAAGGAGAAAGTCGATGATCGGGTGATGGTCGCCGAAATGGCCGGTCTGAAGCCGGTGATCGTCGATGTCGAGCCCTATGCGGCGCGCATCTCGATCGATCACATCATCAGTCAGTTGCCGGCCGGTGGCGAAGGCAAGATTCTGGCCGTCTTCGATGTCGGCCAGACTGCCACCCGCCTGGCGGTGGTCTACAACGGTCAGACCGTGTTCGAGCGCGAGCAACCCTTCGGTGGCAATCAACTGACGCAGGATATCGTCCGTCTGTACGGGCTGACCGCCGAAGAGGCCGAGCAGAAGAAACGTACCGGTGACCTTCCCGACAATTACCGGACGGATCTGCTGGCACCTTTCGTCGAGCAGGGTGCAACCGACATCAACCGGGCACTGCAGTTCTTCTTCACATCGACGCCCTATACCCGGGTCGACCGTATCCTGTTGGCCGGGGGCGCCGCCGTCACGCCGGGTCTGGCTGAAGCCGTCGCCGAGAAATCCTCGGTGCCGACCGAGATTCTCAGTCCCTTCCAGGGTATGGAAGTGTCCGACTCGGTGCTGGAACGCCAGATGCGTCTGGATGCACCGGCGTTGCTGGTCAGTTGTGGTCTGGCGATGAGGAGGTTTGACCAATGATCCGGATCAATCTGTTGCCCCATCGCGAGCAGAAGCGTGAGCGTCGCAAACGCGATTTCGTGGGCTCGATGGTGATGAGCGCCATGGTCGGTGGTGGTCTGGTCTTTCTCGGCGGCATGGTCATCAACCAGCAGATCGAGAACCAGCAGGAGCGCAATGCGCTGATCGAGCGCGAGAACGCGAACCTCGACGTCCAGATCGCGGAAATCAAGGATCTGGAGGCGGCGATTGCTTCGTTGAAGGCGCGCCAGGTGGCGGTCGAGGACTTGCAGAGCGACCGGACCATGCCGGTACATCTGTTCGACGAGCTGGTCAAGCTGATTCCCGAAGGGGTTTTCCTGGATTCGCTGGAGCAGCGTGACTTGACCGTTTCTCTGGTCGGCAAGGCGCAATCGAACGAACGGGTGGCCGAGCTGTTGCGCAATCTGAGCGAGCGCAGCCCCTGGCTGGAGAAGCCGCAGTTGCAGGAGATTCGTGAGGAAAACGAAGGCCGGCGCCGCCGGAGCGGCAGCAACGTGCACCGGGCGCAGGAGTTCCGCCTGAATGTGCTGATCAAACGTCAGGCACCGGAGAACCGGCCACAGGTTCAGGGCCGGTCGGTGACGCTCAACTCGGCGGCCAACCCGCAGGGAGTGACTCGATGAAAAACGTCAATATCGATCTGAGCGGTCTGTCGCGTCAGTTTGAGAACCTGCAGGACCGCCATCCGGGTCTGTGGCCGGTGGTGCCCAAAGCCATGCTGCTGGGTGTCATCGTGCTGGCTCTGGTCGGTGCCGGCTGGTTTCTTTACTGGAGCTCGCTGAACGAGGAGCTGGAAACCTACCAGGTGCGGGAAGCGCAGCTGCGCCAGCAGTACACCGAAAAAGTGGCCAAGGCCGTGAATCTGGATGATCTGCGTCGTCAGAAGGTGCTGGCCGAGCAGTATGTCGGCGTGCTGGAAAAGCAGCTGCCCAGCCGTGCCGAGATGGATGCGCTGTTGACGGACATCAACAAGGCCGGTGTCGGCCGGGGGGCCCAGTTGCAGTTGTTCCGGCCCGGGTCGGTGCAGCTGAAGACGCACTATGCCGAGCTGCCGATCGAGGTGAAGGTGCAGGGTGGGTTTCATGATCTGGCTGCCTTCAGCAGTGATCTGGCCAATCTGCCCCGGATCGTCACGCTCAACAACATCAAGATCGGTCATACACGCGACAGTGGCAACCTGGAAATGACGGCCACGGCCAAGACCTTCCGTTACCTGGATCCGGACGAAGCCCGGATGGCGCAGACCGGCAAAGCTTCCGGGGGCAAATGACATGAACAAACCGATGAAACGATTGGGATCAGCCACCGGCATCGTGCTGATGAGCGTCGGCCTGGCGGCATGCAGCCCGAACCTCGAAGAAGTCCAGGGCTGGATGGACGAGACTCGCGCCAATACACCGCGCCGGGTCGGCAAGCTGGATGAGCCGAAGATGTTCGTGCCCTTCCGCTATGAGGCCAAGCCGGATTACGACCCGTTTTCCGACAGCAAGCTCGAAGTGGCGATGGCCAATCTGGCCGATCGCAGCAGTACCGGGCTGAAGCCGGATTTGAACCGTCGGCGCGAGGTGCTGGAAAGCTATCCGCTGGACACCGTCCGCCTGGTCGGCCACATGAACAACCAGTCCAATGGGGCCGTCGGCCTGCTGGCCGTGGGCGATGTGGTCTACCCGGTGCGTGTGGGCAACTACGTCGGCCAGAACTTCGGGCGAATCGTCAGCATTACTGAAACAGAAATGGGGGTCAAGGAACTGGTCCGGGATGCAGCCGGTGACTGGGTCGAACAGAAAACGCTGATCTCCTTGCAGGAAGAATCCAAACCATGAACCAACCGGGTAATAAAACGGCCATGCGCTTTCTCAAAACCTCCATCGCCGCGGCCCTCGTCGGTTTCGGTGCCACTGCCGGCTCCGCATGGGCGATCGGCAATTCGATTGAATCCATCATCGGTACGCCGCAGGGCGGTTCCACACAGATCCGCATCCGGATGGCACAACCGTTGACCGATGTGCCGCCATCTTTCAGTCTGGCCAATCCGCCGCGGTTGGCCTTCGACTTCCAGGACACCGACAACCGGATCGGTCGCAGCATGATCGAAATGAACGGTGGTGACGTGCGCAGCGTCAACGTCGTGCAGGGCGGTGAACGCGCCCGCGTGGTGCTGAACATGAACCGCTCGATGCGTTTCAAATCCGAGATCGATGGCAACGATCTGGTGCTGTCGCTGTATCGCAACGGGGCCGAGGCCGGCGACTTCCAGCAGAAGCGCTCGCTGCCGATCATGAACAAGACCAAAGCCGAGGCAGCCTCGAACCGTGCGCTGAAGGACATCGACTTCCGCCGTGGCAAGGAAGGTGAAGGTCGGGTCGTCATCGATCTGTCGGACGACGGTGCCGGCGTCGACATCCGTCAGCAGGGCAAGAACATCGTCGTCGACATCCAGGGCACCCGTCTGCCTGACAATCTGCGCCGTCAGCTCGATGTGGCCGATTTCGGCACCCCGGTTCGTTCGATCCGTGCCTTCCAGCAGGGGGGCAACACCCGGCTGGTGATCGAGCCGCATGGGCTGTGGGAGCACAGCGCCTATCAGAGCGACAGACAGTTCGTCGTCGAAGTCAAGCCGATTCAGGAAGATCCGAACAAGCTGACCCAGGGCAGCCGTCCCGGTTACCGTGGCGAGCGCCTGTCGCTGAACTTCCAGAATGTCGACGTGCGTGCGCTGCTGCAAGTGATCGCCGATTTCACCAACCTGAACATCGTCACCAGCGATACCGTGCAGGGCCGTCTGACACTGCGGTTGAAGGATGTTCCCTGGGATCAGGCGCTCGACATCATCATGCAGTCGCGTGGTCTGGACATGCGCAAGAACGGCAACGTCGTGCTGATCGCCCCGCGTGAGGAGCTGGCGACCAAGGAGAAACTGGCGCTGGAAGCGACCAAACAGATCGCCGAGCTGTCGCCGCTGCGTACCGAAACCTTCACGCTGAACTATCAGACCGCGGAAACCCTGAAAGAGATGCTGAAGGGTGATGATGGCAAGCGCTCCGTGCTGTCCGAGCGTGGCACGGCGACCGCTGATGCCCGTTCGAACAAGTTGTTCGTGATGGATACCGCCGCCCGTCTGGATGAAGTCCGCCAGTTGATCGCTCAGATCGACATTCCGGTACGTCAGGTGCTGATCGAGGCCCGGATCGTCGAAGCCGATGACCGTTTCTCGCGCAATCTCGGCTCCAAGCTCGGCTACTATGACCGCCGCTCGACCATCTACCGGACCGTCGGTCAGGCCGATCCGGTGACGGGTGAGACGGTCGCCTACAACGTGCCGGTCCATGGACCGGGTTCGTCGCTGGGAAGCGGCATCGGTTATGGCACGATTTCCGGCAACCTGTCGGGGGCGGCCGATCTGTCCTCACAGCGTGGCTCCGAGCTGAGCAATGCCGCGGTGGGTCTGGGTCAGGCGACGGCCCTCGAGAACAGCAACTTCTTCAGTCTGCCGGCCGGCGCCATTTCCGGCACCAGCCCGGCCTCGCTGGCGATCAGCCTGTTCGGCTCCAGCCTGTCGCGTTTCGTCAACCTGGAGCTGTCGGCACTCGAAGCCGATCAGCGTGGCAAGGTGGTCTCCAGCCCCCGTGTGCTGACCTCCAGTCAGCGTCCGGCGGTGATCGAGCAGGGTACGGAACTTCCTTACACCACGATGGTGGACGGCACGCCGACCACGACCTTCCGCAAAGCCAACCTGCGTCTGGAAGTGACGCCGCAGATCACGCCGGAGGGCAATGTGATCCTGAATGTCGAAGTCAGCCGCGATGCCGTCGGCCAGCTGACCACCGCCGGTTATGCGATCGACACCCGTCGAGTGCAGACTCAGGTGCTGGTCGAGGATGGTGGTACGGTGGTGATCGGCGGTATCTATGAGCAGTACGAGCGTACCCGGACCGACAAGGTGCCGCTGTTGGGTGATATTCCGATCCTCGGTCACCTGTTCCGCAGCAACTCACGGACCAACGATCGCAATGAACTGCTGGTGTTCCTGACTCCGCGGATCGTCAACGACGCCGTGGTCCAGCGCTGATCGGCAGGCCCCGCCGCCAAAGTGTGTCCACCCGGGGACTTCTCGCCGGGTGCGGCTTTGGCGGATTGTCGGGGCCCCGGTTCGTGGCTGGCCGGCCGTCGAGTGGCTGTCGGATGACTCGAAAACGCATTCGGTGCTTGCCGACTCGTCGGGCCTGCTTTCTGGTAACTTAAGGCGGCATGGATGCTGCCTTTTCTATTTTTCTGGTGGGCATGATGGGCGCAGGCAAGTCCACCGTCGGGGTGCGGCTGGCCAGAAAGCTCGGCCGTACCTTCGTCGATGCCGATCGGGCGCTCGAAGAGCGCCTGGGTGTCAGCATACCCACCATCTTCGAGCTGGAAGGCGAAGCCGGCTTCCGGCGTCGCGAGACCCAGTTTCTCGAGGAATTGAGCGCCCGGCCCGGGCTGGTGCTGGCCACTGGTGGCGGTGTGGTGCTGTCGCCCGTCAACCGCGAGCTGCTCAAGAGCCGTGGCAAGGCCATCTACCTGCAGGCCTCGCCCGCCGATCTGTGGCAGCGCCTGCGTCGCGACCGACAGCGGCCATTGTTGCGCACGGCCAATCCCCGGGAGCGTATCTACGAGCTGTGTGCCGAGCGGGATGCGCTGTATCGCGAAGTGGCCGCTTACACTGTTACGACCAGCCGTCAGCCGATCGACCAGATCGTCGACGCGGTCATTCAACGACTCGGCGAAACCGACGACGGAGACAAAGACCATGCAGACCCTACACGTTGAACTGGGCGAACGCAGCTATGACATCCAGGTGGGCTTTGGCCTGCTCGACGACAATCCGGCACTGAGCCGGTTGGCCGCCGGTCGTCTGGTGGCCGTCGTCAGCGACAGTCACGTCGATCCAATCTACGGGGCGCAGCTCGAAGCGCTGCTGAAGGTATCGTCCCGCCAGGTATTGCGGGTGGTCGTTCCGGCCGGCGAGGCCAGCAAATGCTGGCAACAGCTCGATCGTATCCACGATGCCCTGCTGGCGGCGCGTTTCGACCGCAAGAGCCTGCTGGTGGCACTCGGTGGTGGGGTGATCGGCGATCTGGTTGGCTTTGCTGCCGCCACCTATCAGCGTGGCGTCGATTTCGTGCAGGTGCCGACTTCGCTGCTGGCCCAGGTCGATTCCTCGGTCGGTGGCAAGACGGCCATCAACCATACCCGGGGTAAGAACATGGTTGGCGCCTTTCATCAGCCCCGGCTGGTGATCGCCGATACCGCCACGCTGAAGACGCTGCCGCAGCGCGAGCTGGTGGCCGGTATGGCCGAAGTCATCAAACATGGGGCCATTGCCGATGCCTCCTATTTGGACCGGGTGGATGCGCAGATGTCGGCCTTGTTGGCCTGCGAGCCCGAGTCGATGGTGCCGGTCATTCTGGATTCGATCCGGATCAAGGCGGCCGTGGTGGCAGCCGATGAACGTGAAGCCGGGGTACGTGCGCATCTGAACTTTGGCCACACCTTCGGCCATGCCGTCGAGGTCGGGGCCGGCTATGGCAGCTGGCTGCACGGTGAAGCGGTCGGGGCCGGCATGGTGATGGCGGCCGATCTGTCGTGCCGCCTGGGGCGGCTGCCCGATGCCGACCGGGAAAGACTGGGGCGCGTCATTGCCCGGGCAGGTCTGCCGACCCGGGTGCCGAACTGGCCGGTGGACGACTATCTGAAGCACATGGCCATCGACAAAAAGGCCGAGCACGGCACACCGGTATTCGTGGTGCTCGATGGCCTGGGCCGAGCCAGTACCACCCGGACCGACGAGGCGCTGGTGCGCGCCGTCATTCAGGACCATCTGGCGAACTGACACCGCCTTCGCCGATGAGTCATGGCATCCAGCCTGCCGAACTGGGCCTCTTCGTGGCCGTTGCGAGGTGCAGCAGTCTCAGAGTGCGCAGGCCAGGGACCTGGGTGGGCATCGGTACCGCGGCTGTCAGCAAGCGCCTGACGCAGATCGACAGTCGTCGGGGCTGCCTGCCGTGTTGCCGGATTCGAAGAGTCCGGTCGGCGAGGCGGCGGCGGGCTCATTGATTCCTCCGTGATGCGGGCCCGACCAAGCAGGCGGCTCCTGGAACCTACTTCCTGCGCCGGATCCGGATTCGATGCCTGAGACGTCGATTCAGGGATAGAACGGAAAGAAATACAGCAGGGCCGGAATGCAGATCAGTGCCATCACCACAATCAGCGGCACACCTGCGCGTACATAGTCCATGAAACGGTAGCGGCCGGCTACCAGCACCATCGTGTTGGCCGGGGTGGCGACAGGGGTGGCGTAGGCGCAGGAACAGCCGATCACGATGGCCATCAGCATGGCACGTGGATCGGCCCCCAGCGTATTGGCGATCGACAGCCCGATGGGTGCCAGCAATGCGGCGGTGGCTGTATTCGACATGAAATTGGTCAGTATGCACGCAAGCGAGAAAATGACGACCAGCAACAGTACCGGCGAGGGGTGTGTGCCGAGCATCTGGATGATGGTGTTGGCAATGGTGGCGCCAGCGCCGGTCTGGTCCAGCGCGGCAGCCAGCGACAGCGTGCCACCGAAGATGAAGATGGTACGCGAATCGATGGCGGAGTACGCCTGTTGTTCGGTCAGGATGCCGGTCACCACCAGCAGGATGGCGCCGACCGCGCCGATCAGATGCAGCGGCAGCCCGAGCTGCCGCTCGAACACCATGCCCATGATCGTACCGAGCAGAATCAGCAGTGACAGCAGCTGTTTCCATGGTGGAGGCGGTCGCCGGAACTCTTTTTCGACATTGAGTGCCGAGAGCGGGATCATCGGTTCCTTTCGTGGCGCCGGGCTCTTGGGGCCTGCCGGCATTACGTGCTCGGACGGTGCTGCCGACGTTTCGGCCGGCACGGCCTGCTGTGCAGGCACGTAGCCGGCGGGGATCATGGCATCACTTGCATGTGGTTCGGCGATGGTGGCCGGTTGCGTTCCATCCGGGGGGCGCGCTGCCGTCGCCACGGAGGGGCCGGATTCCACACGCTGCGAGGGGTGTTGGGGCACCGGGGTTCCGGATGGCGGGGCACGGAGGCCGGGGGAGTCGCCATGATCGCTGGCTTCGTCCCTGGTTGGCAGCAGGCGGCGGCCATGGCCGATGAAAAAAAGAATACCGACGAACAGCATCGGGATACCGATCTTGGCATATTCAAAAAAGGAGAATCCCTTGTCGATGCTCTGCAGTGCGCTTTGTGCGATCAGATTGCTCGGTGAGCCGATCAGTGTCAGATTGCCGCCGATGGCGGTGGCAAAGGCCATCGGCATCAGCAGCCGTGAACGGGAGATACCCGGTCGGCTGGCGATACCGATCACCACGGGAATGAGCACCGCCGCCGTGCCGGTATTCGACAGCGCACCCGACAGAATCGCCGCAATGGTCATCAGCGCGACGGTCAGCTGTGTTTCATTCTTGGCAAAGCGCGTGACCAGTCCGCCGATCTTGTTGGCCATGCCGGTCTCGAACAATGCCGCCCCGACTACGAACATCGACACGAACAGGATGACATTGGGATCGACGAACCCGTGGAAGGCCGTTTTGGGATCCAGCACACCGGTGATGGCCAGCGTCAGACAGACAATGACCGAAGTGACGGCCAGCGGGATTTTTTCCCAGGCAAACATCACGGTCGCAAACAGCAGCAGGAGGAGCGTGGTATGGATCGGGTCCATGGTTTTTTGATCGTGAAATCCCATGTTATCCCGATTGCGAAGAGGGCGTCACGATGCAGGGTATTTCAGATCGTTTGCGATCGAATGAATATGGATCGTGATATCCACCCCTCCGAACGGGGGTTTCTTCGTGGCCGTTGCAAGGAGGGTGGCTGACGCCTTCGATCCGACACCCCGGCCGCGCCGATCGGCCACGAACGACTGTCAGTCGGTTGCCGCCTGTCGAGGGCTTTGATCACCCTGGTGTTGCCACTACAGTGGATCGCTATCCTGGCAGGCGGATTGGCGTGATGGGCAGCTCATGGTCTGCAAGCGCGGTTTTGTACGATCTGCAGACTCAAGCCTCAGCGCTGCCGTGCCGGGACCGGAACAACCGGGTGTTTGAGAGGCTGCGGGCATGAAGGAATGGAAGGGCAGGGGAGCAGAGACGTTGACTGCTGCCTATACCAATGGACGGCTGTCGCCGGTGGCGGTGGTCGAGGCGCTGTTCGAGCAGATCGATGCTCTGGATTGCGGTCTGGGCGCCATGCGCACACTGTACCGCGATGCAGCGCTCGAAACGGCCCGTGCTTCCGAACACCGCTGGAAGCGCCGGGCACCGCTGTCGCCACTCGATGGGGTGCCGGTGACGCTGCGAGAGGATTTTCCGTTGGAGGGGCTGGAGAGTCTGCGCAGTGGCGATGACGAGGCCGAGCTGGCTTCGCCGGTACTCGAGCGGCTGCACGAGGCTGGTTGCATCATTTTGGGTACGACCGTGATGTCGGCCGATGACACGCTGGCTGCCGGATTGACCGCCGATGGCCGGGTGTTACGCAATCCCTGGTCGCCCGGCGCCAGCACGGGTGGTTCGTCGGCGGGGGCGGCCCTGGCCTGTGTCGCCGGGTATGCACCGCTGCATGTGGCTTACGACCGTTTCGGTTCTGCGCGGCTGCCGGCGGCGTTCTGTGGTGTGTTCGGCTTCAAGCCGAGCCAGGGCCGGATACCGATGGCTGCACCCGCGCTTGGCCGGGGGGCTGCGGTGCTGTCCCGTCATGTGCACGATGCGGCGGCGCTGATGAATATCTTGTCCCGGCCCGACGCCCGGGATTACACCAGTCTGCCGCCTGAAAGCACCGAGTACCGGATGCAGGTCGACGGGCTGAGCCCGAAGTCGTTGAGCATTGCGGTGCTGGGCGATATCGGGATCGGTCTGCCGGTCGATCCTGCCGTGCAGAAGGCGCTGCATTGTGCCGCGCGCTCGCTGCAGATGGCTGGCGCCACGGTCGAAATGATCGACAGTTTCATGACGCCGGCGATGTCCGACGGCATCCAGCGCTTCCTGGAAGCGATGGCCCATGCCGATGCGCAGGCCGGGCAGTCCCGGGACGCGGGGCCGGTAGCCGCTTTCATCGAGGAATGGCGTTCGTGGCGGGCGGCGGACTTCAGCGGACTGGAAGTGATGCGTGCCTGGCAGAACATCATGGCCATCCGGGCTGCCGCCAATCAGGTGATGAGCGGTTATGATTTTCTGCTGATGCCGACCTCGCCGGTGCTGCCCTATGCGGCCGAGGCGCTGTCGCCGAGCGGCAATCCCCGTGACGGGTTGCCACACATCGGTTTCACCGTGCCCTGGAATCTGGCCGAGAACCCGGCTGCCACCCTGAACTGGGGCCATGCCGACGACGGTTTGCCGGTCGGTCTGCAGATCGTTGGTCACCGCTTCGACGACCTGGGTGTGTTGCGTCTTTCACGCACTTTGGAGATCATGCGGCCGGAGCCCGAGCCCTGGCCCTGTGGCGCCTGAGCGGCTCTCCGGGGCGTGCCTGGGGGCGCCCGCGCGGTTCCGTCATCGCCGCTCGCTCCATTGCCGAGCATTTGCAGGCAGGTTCGACGGTATCATTGGCAATGAGGGACGCGGGCGATGTCTGCCGCATGATTGTCCCGAACCCGCCATGAGCGCTATGACTGAACTGGAAGAACTGAAACGATACATCCGTACCATTCCCGACTGGCCGAAGCAGGGTGTGATGTTCCGGGACATCACACCGCTTTTGCAGGATCCCCGGCTGTTGCGGACCATGACGCGGATCTTCGTCGAACGTTATCGTGAAGCCGGTGTCACGCTGGTGGCCGGTATCGATGCCCGCGGCTTCATCATCGGTCCGCTGATCGCGCATCAGCTGGGCGTCGGTTTCGTGCCGGTGCGCAAGCAGGGCAAACTGCCGTTCGAGACCGTTTCGGCCAGTTATGAACTGGAATACGGCAGCGCCACGGTCGAGGTGCATGTCGATGCCTGTAAACCCGGTGACCGGGTGCTGGTGGTCGATGATCTGATCGCGACCGGCGGCACCATGCTGGCAGCCATCGGGCTGCTGCGCAAACTGGACGCCGAGGTGCTCGAGGCGGCGGCCATCATCGATCTTTATGAACTGGGAGGCACCGGCCGGCTGCGGGAGGCGGGGGTCAACGCTTTTGCCATGGCCCGGTTTTCCGAGTCGGAGCAATAAATCATGCGCGAGGCCGTGCCGGCACCGGTCCGGATCGACAAATGGCTGTGGGCGGCGCGTTTTTTCAAGACCCGCTCGCTGGCCCAGTCCGCGGTCGAGAATGGCCGGGTTCTGGTCGATGGGGAGCGGGTCAAGGTGGCACGGCTCCTGAAGGGAGGCGAGCGGGTGCTCGTCCGCATCGGCGATGTCCAGCGGGAAGTCGACGTGCTTGCTCTCTCCAGTGTGCGGGGGCCGGCCCCCGTGGCCCGGACCCTGTACCGCGAAACCCCCGAATCCGAGGCGGCGCGCCTGGCGGCGGCCGAGCGTCGACGCTTCGAAAAAGAACCTGCTGCTGGTTTGCATGGTCGCCCATCCAAACGCGACCGTCGCGAACTCTCCAGAGTCCGATTGGATTGACAAATCATCGATGAATCATCTTTCTGAAAACGCTGCCCGCCTCGAATTGATGCGCGGCGCGGCAGCCCTGACATCGCCGGCGCACGACCCCTTCGGCAGCGCCACCGTGTCGATGCGCTGGGCCCGCCCCGCCCGGGACGGTCTGCTGCTGGTATCGGCGGCAGCCTGCGGTGGCTTGCCGCCGCCGACCGCCGAAGCATTTGAGGGCGATGCGCCGCGCTTCGATCTGGATCGGCCGGTCTGGCATCCGCTCGACGGTGGGGAGCTGGCCGGCATGCATGGCGCACTGCTGCAGAACTGCCCGGACGCCGATTCGATCGTGATGGTGGCTTCGCCCTATGCGGCGACACTGGCCTGTACCCGCGACGTGCAGTACGAAGGCATTCCTTTCTTCCACCCGATGGTGGCCCTGGCCGGCCGGGACCGGATCGACTGTTGCCCGGTCGGATTCTATGCCGCCATGCAGGCGGGTTCGGCCGTGGCTTCGGTCGACCCCGTGACCGGACGCTCGCCGCAGGACATGATCCTGGACGCACTGGGTGACGGCAACGCCTGTCTGGTGGCCCATTATGGCTTGCTGACGCTGGGCGGATCGCCGGCAGCCGCAGTCAAGCTGGCTTGCCAGCTGGAGGCGCTGTGCCAAATCTACTGGCAGGTTCTGCAGGTCGGTGGCGCCCGGGCGGCATCGATTCCATCTGCCTGATCGGGTGCTCCACAACATGAGCAACCTTGTTGTGGGCAGGTACAACCCGCTGCCACCCGGCGGGGTGGGCATTCGTTTTTCCGGTCGGGGCTGGGATTACTTCCGCATCTGGGCTGGCGACATGTTCTTCATGATGCTGACGCTGGGTTTCTATTGGCCCTGGATGCGGCGGCGTCGCTGGCAGTTTCTGAACGCCAACACCTGGGTCGGCAACATACCGCTGGGTGATGCCCGGCTGATGACCGCTCCGGGCAGCTGGCCACATTGGTTGCATCAGCTGATTCTGGCACTCGGTTTGTTTGCACTGTGGCGGCTGACCCGTCCCTATGGTCTGATCGGCTGGGTCTGGATGGCGTTGTTGTTCAGCCTCTCTGGTCCTTGGTGGCTGCGCAACGATTGGCGGGGGCGCTTTGGTCAGCTCTATTGGCAGGGTGAGCAGATCCGCTTCAATGGCACGTTGCCGGGCGCCTGCCGTAGTTGGGTGCTGATGTGTCTGTCGCTGCTGCCGTGCGCGCTGATGGCGATGGCCTTCGTGCTCGATGCCAGTG
This sequence comes from Lautropia sp., assembly GCA_030530775.1. Taxonomy (GTDB): domain Bacteria; phylum Pseudomonadota; class Gammaproteobacteria; order Burkholderiales; family Burkholderiaceae_E; genus Lautropia. Next base: position 339,659 of record JAUMUG010000001.1, read on the forward strand.
GGGCAGGCATCGTCGGCATGGAATGGTCGGTCAGTCATGCCTTGTCCGAAACGGTCCGTACCGTGCTGTTCTGGTGCGTGGCACTGAGCGTCGTGCTGGGTCTCGCCGGCTGGTATTACCATGCGCTGCGCTACGGGCTGCGTCATATCGTGCATCCGGTCTACCCGTTCCAGTCACGCCTGCGCTTCTGGCCCCTGTTGCGCGCTGCCACGGTGGCCGTACTGCTGGTGTTGCCGGTGCCCTTTCTGGTGATCGGTCTGGTCTATGCCAACTGGCCCCTGCTGCTGGCCACGCTCAGCATCGAACCGCCAGGCACTCTGCAGACGCTGGTGGCGCTGGCGCCTGCGGCCGATACGTTGCTGGGTGGCCTACGGATGGATGGCGCCTCGATGCAGGGGGCCGATGTCTGTGTGGGCTGCCGCGCACTGGTGGTGATCGGGTTGGTGGGTCTGGCCTGCCTGATCGTGTTGATGGGTTGGCGCTACTTCATGGCCCGGGCCTGGAATCAAAGCTGGCGCACGTTGAGTCTGCCGGGCGGCCACGTCGAAAGTCGTCTGCCGGCTGGTCGATTGATGGTCACCGGTTTTTTCTGCGATGTGCTGATCGTGCTGACGGCCGGGCTGTATTATCCCTTCGCCGTGGTGCGCATGGCGAGGCTGCGGCGCGAGTCGCTGCGGGTGATGCCGGTCTATGCCGTCGATGGCGGCCTGCCGGGCGAGCAGCACCTACCTGGTGGGGCGTGGCCGGATGCACCGGCGGGAGGGCTGCCGGGACGGGAAGATCGTGCAGCGGCCCATCCGCGGCCGCGGCTGCCCTGGGCGCTGGCGCTGGTGATGATCATCGTGCCGATGAGTCTGCTGGTGCTGGGCATGAGCTATGGGAAGCCGATGCTGGCACGGTCTCTGGCCCGGGCCATGCCGGCACAGGTCAGCGACTCGATCGGTGAGGGGGCGCTGTCGACGCTGCGTCGGCAGGGGCTGCAGCCGTCGGCACTGAGTGCCGAGGAACAGGATCATTGGCGGACGGTGTTGAGCCGAGGTTTGGCACAGGCATGGCCACGCCAGAAGCTGCCGGCCCATCGGATCGAATTCGCGCAGGGTGGCGCATTGCTGGGTGCCAATGCGCTGGCGCTGCCCAATGGGGTCGTGCTGTTGACCGATGAGTTGTTGGCACTGGCCGTAACCGATCCCGACACGGCGCAGGCCGTACTGGTGGGGATACTGGCCAGCGAGGTCGAGCACCTGCGTCTCAGGCATGCCGAACAGGCGCTGGTGCTGTCCTACCTGCGTGTGTCGGCCTGGAATATCGCTACCGGCCGGGGCCTGGATGAGCTGGTGGAACTGGGCGTGGCCAGTGTGTTGCAGCAGGGCTATTCGCAACGCGATGAGCAGGTGGCCGATCAGGTGGCCGTGGCGACGATGCGTGCCATGGGGCAGTCACCCGCGCCGTTGGTGCGGCTGTTGCGGCGGCTGCAGGCCGAAGCGATGGCCGATCCTGGCCGCGCGGTGGCGGCGCGGAATGTGCCGATCGGCATGGCCAGCCAGCCGCTGGACACGCGGCGGCTGCGGCTGTTCCGGCCGGACGGGGCGACAGATTGAACAGGGGCGTGTCGAGGCAAGCCAGATGGCTGCGCCCCGCGGTACGGGCGCATTCATTCATTCTGCCCCCGTCCGCTGCACCATGGCAGCGGCTGGGGGAGGGGGGCCGATCATCGGGCATGAGCTGCGGTGGGGCTGGTGGTTTCCGACTTGGCGATTTCGACCGCCCACGCACCCGTGTTTCGATGGTCCGTGAGCCTATGTGCCCGGCGCATATCGATCGACGTTGCCCGTATCGGATGTCGGGCTGAATAGTGCTACAGTGCATCATCGGCCGTGGCTGGCATGCCGGCAGCGGTCTGTTTCCCGGTGCCGGTTCCTCGTGCTGCTTCGCTGTGCCGTACAGTCATCCATGGTGCCCGGCGCGGCTCAACAGAACAAGGCAACACGATGACCTCAAAAAAAGAACAGGGACTTGCCACGCGTATCGTCCATGCCGACCGTGCCTTCGGTGTGGGCCACCACGCCATCCGCAAACCGGTTCACCTGTCGGTGCAGTACGGTTTCGATACGCCCGAAGCGTTGATCGATGTTTTCCAGGGCAAGATCAAAAATGCCTTCAATTATTCGCGTACCGGCACGCCGACCACCGCGGCGCTCGAGGCCAAACTGACGATGCTCGAAGGCGGCATCGGCTCGGTCGGCTTCGCCTCCGGGATGGCGGCGCTGTCGTCGATTTTCTTCACGTTGCTGCGGGCCGGTGATCACCTGGTTTCGGGGCGTTATGTCTTTGGTGGCACCAACAGTCTGTTCGGGACGCTGTGCCATCTGGGTATCGAGGTCGACAAGGTCGACTGCTGCCAGGTGGCCCATGTCGAGGCCGCCATCAAACCGAATACCCGTATGGTGTTTGTAGAAACCATCGCCAATCCTGGCACCGAAGTGCCGGATCTGGCGGCGATCGGCGAGCTCTGTGCTCAGCGTGGCATCCTGTTCGTGGTCGACAACACCGTCACCTCCCCGGCGCTGTTTCTGCCGCGCAATGTCAAAGCGGGGCTGTCGGTCAACTCGCTCAGCAAAACCATCGGTGGCCATGGCGTGGCACTGGGTGGCATGCTGACCGATACCGGTCTGTTCGACTGGGAGCGCTATCCGAACATTGCCGACGAATACCGCAAGGGGGATCCGTCTCTGTGGGGGCTGACCCAGTTGCGCAAGAAAGGCCTGCGCGACATCGGTGCTTGCCTGTCTTCGGAGTCGGCCAATCACATCGCCATCGGTGCCGAAACCCTGGCTTTGCGCATCGAGCACAGCAGCCGTTCCGCATTGGCGCTGGCCTGCTTCCTGGAAGCTCATCCGGCGGTGACACGGGTCAATTACCCGGGTTTGCCCAGTCATCCACAATACGCCATCGCCTGCCAGCTGTTCAAGTCGGGTTCGTGGCTGCTGTCCTTCGATCTGAAAGATCCGGGGCGGCTGCTGCCGGTACTCAACCGCCTGCGCCTGCCGCTGCACGCCACCGGCCTGGGCGACACCCGCACGCTGGTCATTCCAGTGGCGCCCACCATTTACAACGAAACTCCACCCGAGGAGCGGGCGCTGATGCACATCACAGACAGCTTGATCCGTGTCTCGGTCGGTCTGGAAGATACCGACGATCTGCTGGCGGATTTTGGCCAGGCGCTGGGCTAGGTAGGCGCCTGGGCCGCAGTGGGATCGCAGGCGGTACTTCGGCTGCAACGGCGTGTTTGCTGGTCGTTGCAATGCCAAAAAACCGGCGCCTGCGGGCGCCGGTAATGATTGACCAAGAGAAGAGCCGGGCCGTGGCGGACATCATCCGCCAGTCGAGCCTTGCCTCGGGGCCGGCTGCCACCGGGATGGCCGGTTCGGCACTGCAGTGCCCGGCAGCCTACGTGCCGGCGTATCAGTCGTCGTTGGTGCGGAGGTAGGTCAGTCCGCTGCCACCGGGGTAGAGCGAGTAATCGTCGATCGGTGTGTGATCCACCAGTTCGAGCTGATCACCCCGTTTTCAGCCGGCCGGCACTTTCCAGACCAGGCACTGTTCACGCCGGACGAAGCTCAGCTCGCTGCTCCAGCACAGCCTGGCCTGATCGGCGGTCTTGCCCTTGAGTAGCATCAGTTTGGTGGACAGTCGATCCTGTTCCATCCGACAGCATCGGTGGACGTCCGGTTCGTCGACGGTGGCGGGGTGGTTGGTTTAGAAGAGCTTTCTGGTCGTGGCTCGTTTCTGTTTAGGCCGCGGCGCTTCCCCGATACTGGCTGACGTCGTTCGATGCCGGGGCCATCGTGTCTCCTCACGGCCACGAGATCATCCCTTCAACAACGGCTCCAGATGCCGCCCGGTATGGCTTTGCGGGCAGGCTGCCACGGTTTCGGGTGTGCCGGCCACCACCAGCCGGCCTCCGCCGGCGCCACCTTCCGGACCCATGTCGATGATCCAGTCGGCGGTTTTGATCACATCGAGATTGTGTTCGATGATGACGATGGTGTTGCCCTGGTCGCGCAGGTGGATGATGACGTCCAGCAGTAGCGCGATGTCCTGGAAGTGCAGACCGGTGGTCGGCTCGTCCAGGATATACAGGGTGCGGCCGGTGTCGCGTTTGGAGAGTTCCTGCGACAGCTTGACGCGCTGGGCTTCGCCGCCCGATAGTGTGGTGGCGCTCTGGCCCAGCCGGATGTAGCCGAGGCCCACATCCAGCAGCGTCTTCAGCCGGCGGGCGATCTGCGGCACCGATGAGAAGAAGGCGTGGGCGTCTTCGACCGTCATGCCCAACACGTCGGCGATGCTCTTGCCCTTGTACTGGATTTCGAGGGTTTCGCGGTTGTAGCGCTTGCCCTTGCAGACATCGCAGGGCACGTACACATCCGGCAGAAAGTGCATTTCGACCTTGATCATGCCGTCGCCTTCACAGGCTTCGCAGCGGCCGCCCTTCACGTTGAAGGAAAAGCGCCCCGGTCCATAACCGCGTTCCTTGGCGGCCGGCACTTCGGCAAACAATTCGCGGATCGGGGTGAACAGGCCGGTATAGGTGGCGGGATTGCTGCGTGGGGTGCGGCCGATCGGACTTTGATCGACGGCGATCACCTTGTCGAAATGTTCCAACCCGTCGATGCGGGTGCAGGGGCTGGGTTCGGCCTGGGCGCGGTACAGTTGCCGGGCCACCGTCTTGTAGAGTGTGTCGTTGATCAGCGTCGATTTGCCGCTGCCCGATACGCCGGTCACGCAGACCAACAGCCCGACCGGGATGTCGATCCGTGCTTCCTTCAGGTTGTTGCCGGTTGCTTCGATGATGCGAATCTGGCGCCGATCAGGCGCCTTGCGCACGGCAGGCACGGCAATCCTGCGGGCTCCACTCAGATATTGGCCGGTGATCGAGTCCGGGTTGGCGATGATGTCGGACACTGGACCCTGGGCGATCACTTCGCCACCGTGTTCGCCGGCGCCCAGGCCCATGTCGATTACATGGTCTGCGGCGCGGATCGCATCCTCGTCGTGTTCGACCACCAGCACCGAATTGCCGAGGTCGCGCAGATGCAGTAGCGTCTTCAGCAGCCGGTCGTTGTCACGCTGGTGCAGGCCGATCGAAGGCTCGTCCAGCACATACATCACGCCGGTCAGACCCGAGCCGATCTGCGAAGCCAGCCGGATTCGCTGCGCTTCACCGCCCGACAGCGATTCGGCCGAGCGTTCCAGTGACAGATAATCCAGTCCGACATCGTTCAGGAAGCGCAATCGGCTGGTTATTTCGCGCACGATCCGTTCGCCGACGGCAGCTCGGGCACCCTCCAGTTTCAGCGCCTCGAACCAGCGGGCCGCTTCGCCCAGTGTCCAGGCACTCACCTCCCAGATCGGCTTGTCGGCGCCGGCCGGGCCGACCCGTACATGGCGGGCATCGATACGCAAGCGGGTACCCTGGCAGGCCGGGCAGACGCGGGTATGCTGAAACTTCGCCAGTTCTTCACGGATGTGGTTGGAATCGGTTTCCTGATAGCGACGTTCGAAGTTGTGGACGATGCCCTCGAAGGGATGGGTCCTGGTGCTCGGCTTGCCGTTGGCACTCAGCTGAGTGAAGGTGATCTGTTCAGTGCCGGAGCCGAACAGGATGATGTTGCGCGCCTTCTCGGGCAATTCTTCGAAGGGCAGTTCCAGATCGAAGCCGTAATGGGCTGCCAGACTCTGCAGCTGCTGGTAATAGTATTGATTGCGCCGGTCCCAGCCACGGATGGCGCCGGCGCCCAGGCTCAGATTCGGAAACTGCACGATCCGTGCCGGATCGAAGAACAGGGTATGGCCGAGGCCGTCGCATTCCGGGCAGGCACCCAGCGGGTTGTTGAAGGAGAACAGCCGGGGCTCCAGCTCGGGCAGCGACCAGTTGCAGACCGGACAGCCGAACCTGGACGAAAAGCACAGCGGCTTGTCGATGTCGGTGCCGTGGCCGGACGTGTCGTTGTCACCTGCATTTCCGGTGTCGGCCGTGCCGGCTGTATCGGTCGCGGCGCCGCTCTCCCCTCTCGTGCCGTCCGTCATACCGGCGGTGCCCGCAGCACCGGTGCCTGCCGTTGCGCCGGTCGGTGCCGGTGCCGGCATCGGCAGGGCAATCGCCCGGCCGTTGGCGAGATTCAGCGCCGTTTCCAGTGATTCGGCCAGCCGTTGTTTGGCTGCTTCCGACACCTTCAGTCGGTCCACCACCACGTCGATCGAGTGCTTTTTCTGCTTGTTCAGCGCCGGCACCTGATTCAGCTCGACGATCCGGGCGGCGTCTTCCTTCTGTCCTTCGGTGCGGATGCGCACTCGCACGAACCCCTGGGCCTGCAGTTCCTCGAACAGATCGACATGCTCGCCCTTGCGGTTGTGCACCACCGGCGCCAGGATCATCAGCCGGGTGCCTTCGGGCAGGGCCAGAATGGCGTCGACCATCTGCGATACGGTCTGGGTTTCCAGACGCTGATCGGGGTGATCCGGGCAGTAGGGGGTGCCGGTACGGGAAAACAGCAGGCGCAGATAATCGTGAATCTCGGTGACGGTGCCCACGGTCGAACGCGGGTTGTGGCTGGTGGATTTCTGCTCGATCGCGATCGCCGGTGACAGCCCTTCGATCAGATCGACATCGGGTTTTTCCATCAGCTGCAGAAACTGTCGGGCATAGGCCGACAGCGATTCGACATAGCGGCGTTGCCCTTCGGCATACAGCGTATCGAAGGCCAGCGACGATTTGCCCGAGCCGGACAGGCCGGTGATGACCACCAGCCGATTGCGCGGGATGTCGAGCGAGATGTTCCGGAGGTTGTGGGTGCGCGCGCCGCGGACCCGGATCTGATTGTCTGATGCTTTCAAGGCTTTGATAAAGGCTGGAGAGCCGCGATGGCCATGATGCCTCATGGCGGTGAAACGGGAGCCCGGAAACGAAGAAGACGCCGTCGGTGTTTCCTGATTTACACCATGGTAACGGGGCCGGCCTGGCCGGGCAGCAGCCTGGGCCACGACCATCACATCGATGAACGGGGCAACCCGAAATCCTATACCGAATCGGCATCGGCTTGCTGGAGCATGCTGCTACCATTGCGGCGGAGCCACGACCGACGGAAAGAGCCGAGAACGATGAGCACGGATGCCCAGGGGGATCGTCACCCCGGTCCAGCGGAATCGATGCGTATGTCCGGGACCGAATTGCGGGCCAGCCTGTGGCTGGCCTCGCTGTATGCCGTGCGTATGCTCGGTCTGTTTCTGGTTATGCCGGTGTTCGCGTTGCATGCCGCCGGCATGCCGGGCGGTGACGATGTCTTCTGGGTCGGCTTTGCCTTCGGTGTGTATGGCCTGACACAGGCTATCTTCCAGATTCCCTTCGGAGCCGCCTCGGACCGTTTCGGCCGCAAGCCGGTCATCACCGTCGGGCTGCTGGTCATGTGTGCCGGTTCGATCGTGGCGGCGATGGCGGATACGGTGATGATGCTGGCTGTCGGCCGTGCCCTGCAGGGGGCCGGCGCCGTGTCGGCCGCCATCAGTGCGCTGGTCGCCGACTCCACCCGCGATGTGAACCGCAGCAAGGCGATGGCGCTGATCGGGGTGATGATCGCGCTGTCCTATGCGGCCTCGCTGGTCATCGGTCCGGTGCTGTACGAGCGTTTTGCCCTGTCGGGCCTGTTCGTACTGACCGGCGGGCTGGCGTTGTTGGCCATCGGTGTGCTGTGGTGGCTGGTGCCAACCTCCGGGCCGGGTTCACATCCGGATGGACATCCTTCGGACCGCCTGCACCCGGATGAGAAGCCGCCGCGGACGACACCGCAGCCCGGGTTCCAATCCCCATCTCGACCCCTGTCCCGAACGCGGGATGAAAGCCGGGCACAGGCACGGGCGTCGGCGGATGAGCGGACGGGGAGGCGGGCCGTGCGTGGGCCCTGTTTCACCGACGTGATGACGAGCGATCTGTGGCGGCTGAACTTCGGTATCTTGGTGCTGCATCTGACCCAGATGGCCCTGTTCATCGTGCTGCCGGCGCGACTGGTGGCCGCCGGTTTGCCGGCCGGGCAGCACTGGCAACTGTATCTGCCAGTGGTGGCGGTGGCCTTTTTGCTGATACTCGGGCCGATGCGGGCCGCCGAGCGCAAGGGCCGGATGCGCCCGGTCTTTCTGGCAGCTGTGCTGCTGGTGATGTTGGCGCAGCTGGGCTTTGCTTGGCCATCGCAATCGATGGCGTGGTTGACCACGCTACTGGTGATCTTCTTCATCGGCTTCAACTTGCTCGAGGCGCTGCTGCCTTCACTGGTGTCGCGGCTGGTGCCGGCCGGCGGTCGGGGCCTCGCGCTGGGTTTCTACAGTACCTCGCAGTCGCTGGGCGTGTTTGCCGGCGGTGCCGTGGGTGGGCTGTTGGCCCGCCATCTGGGCGATCTGGGCGTAGCCCTGGTTTCGGCGCTGTTGATGCTGATCTGGTGGCTGGTGGCGCGCAGTGCCAGGCGCTGGCCCAGTTCGGTGAAGCCTGCGGATTGAGGCCGTGCATGTCCTGTCCGCATGGCGGGACAAACGGGTCCGTGTCCGAGTCGAGTGCGCGACGGGGCGTCCGGAAGGGAAGTGGCGCGTCGATGGCGATGGATGACGCCGATACCGGTGCCCGCTCACGGTCGTTGGGGCCGTTCCGGCGGCCCGCGGCCCGTTGCGCGGAGCCAAGGCGTGTCGGCCATGTCGGCTGTTCTGGAGGGCGCTCGATCCAATGGTTGAAACATTTCACCTAAGGCGGACGATCCGCTGCAGTCTGCCGAAGACCGGGCTTGCAGGCACAATAGCCTGACAGCGACACATCGGGGGAGGCACCGTCCGTGCTGCCCTCAAACGGGTTCAACAAGACGCTGGAGCGCTGTTCCGCAGGTGTGTCCCGATGGCCACATCGTGACGCAGTACTCCAGACGGGCAACGGCATGGCCGTTGCTCTTTCATTCATGTACAGGAGTTTTCTACAGATGGCATCCGTCAACAAAGTGATCCTGGTCGGCAACCTGGGCCGGGATCCCGAAGTCCGCTATACGGCCGAAGGCATGGCCATGTGCAACCTGTCGGTGGCCACCACGCATCAGTGGAAGGACAAGACCGGCGAGCGTCGCGAGGAAACCGAGTGGCACCGGGTCAACATGTTCGGCAGGCTGGCCGAAATCGCCGGTGAATACTTGAAGAAAGGCCGTTCGGTCTACATTGAGGGCCGCATCCGCACCCGTAAATACACCGACAGCAACGGCGTCGAAAAGTACAGCACCGAAATCGTGGCCGATCAGATGCAGATGCTGGGTGGCCGTGATGGTGGCGGTGGGGGTGACTTCGGTGGTGGCGATGGTGGTGGCCGTTCCGGTGGTGGCTATGGTGCAGGTGCTGGTGCGGGCGGCCGCAGCGGTAGCCCTGCGCCGGCAGCCGGCAATCGCCCGGCCCCCAGCTTCGACGACATGGACGACGACATTCCGTTCTGAGCAAACTGGAGATCTGCCGGTGCGAGTCGGACGCTCATCGGTGCACCGTGCGTGCACCGTGAAGGCCGCCCCGCATCCACTACCCCGACCTTTTTTCGGCAGAGGCGGGGTTTTCCTTCCTTCGGGTTCCGCGAACCCGCCACAGGACGTGCCGGCGTACCGTCGAGCCGACGATGCAGGAGATGACTTCATCGGCTTCGGTGACGGCTGACGGCACATCGGGCGCCTGGGTCACGGAAGGATCAGGCGGCGAGTCGGCCGGTCGTGTGCCTCCTCGCGCCGCCTGCTCCGGCTGGTGCCTTGCGTCGTGTCCTTCTCCGTCCGATCTGAGGGGGACTGTGTTGTGGCAGTTGCCACGGGCGACGGGCGGTGCGCTGTCGGGCAGGGGGCGTCTTATAATGGAAAGCTTTTCCTGATTGCACCATTTTTCATCGACGCCTATGCCGATCTATGCTTATCGCTGCAGCGACTGCGGTTTTCAGCAGGATGTGCTGCAAAAGATTTCCGATGCGCCGCTGACGGTCTGTCCGTCCTGTGGGCACGACACCTTCAGCAAGCAACTGTCGGCGCCGGCCTTCCAGTTGAAGGGCACCGGCTGGTACGTCACCGACTTTCGGGACAATGGCAAAAAGCGGGATGGCGCAGACAATGACACGGCAGCCAACAAGGGCGAGGCAGGCGCGTCGTCCGGCGAGGCGGGCTCTGAAGGTGCTTCCGCATCCGGCGGCAGTGCGGCATCATCCGATAAGGGCACGGCCGGCGAGGGCGGCGCATCCGCGTCTGCCGCGCCTGCGTCCGGGCCGGCTTCCGGGTCATCAGCCGTGGCCGGTGCCAGCTGAATCATCGCTTGTCCGCGAGGTCCGGGTTTCCGGCTTCGCGGTGTCATGGGGTTTTCTGACGCGGGGGATGGCTCCCGTTCAAAAATAACGAGTCGGCGGCTGCCGGCCGAACGGCGGTTTGCCAGGAGAAATTCAGTGAAACGTAGCTGTTATGTCGGTGATGTGTCCGAGGCCCATCTCGACCAGGAAGTGACCCTGATGGGTTGGGTGCATCGGCGCCGGGACCACGGCGGCGTGATCTTCATCGATCTGCGCGACCGTGAAGGGCTGGCACAGGTGGTCTGTGACCCGGACCGGGCCGAGACCTTTGCGATGGCCGAAAGTCTGCGCAATGAATTCTGCATTCGCGTCACCGGCAAAGTGCGTCGCCGTCCCGCCGGTACGGTCAATGAGGCGATCGAGAGCGGCCAGGTCGAAATCCTCTGCCATGAGCTCGAGGTGCTGAATCCGTCGGTTACGCCGCCCTTCCTGTTGGATGACGAGAACCTGTCCGAGAATGTCCGCCTGACTCATCGCGTATTGGATCTGCGTCGTCCGGCGATGCAGAAGAATCTGATGCTGCGTCACCGCGTGACGATGACGGTGCGCCGCTATCTGGACGATCTGGGTTTCATCGATGTGGAAACGCCGATGTTGACCAAATCCACCCCCGAAGGGGCACGTGATTATCTGGTGCCGTCGCGGGTGCACGATGGCCAGTTCTTTGCGTTGCCGCAGTCACCGCAGCTGTTCAAGCAGCTGCTGATGGTGGCCGGTTTCGACCGTTACTATCAGATCGTCAAGTGTTTCCGAGACGAAGACCTGCGCGCCGACCGTCAGCCAGAATTTACCCAGATCGACTGTGAAACCTCATTCCTGAACGAAGAGGAGATTCGCGGCATCTTCGAGCCGATGATCCGCCATCTGTTCAAGGAAGTGCTCGATGTCGAGCTGCCCGATCCCTTCCCGACCATGAGCTTTGCCGAGGCCATGCATCGCTATGGTTCGGACAAGCCCGACTTGCGTGTCAAGTTCGAATTCACTGAGCTGACCGATGTGATGAAGACGGTCGATTTCAAGGTCTTTGCCGGCCCGGCCAATGCGGCCGACGGTCGGGTGGTGGCGTTGCGCGTGCCCAATGGTGCCGCCATCAGCCGCAGCGAGATCGATGCTTACACTCAGTTCGTCGGTATCTATGGTGCCAAGGGGCTGGCCTGGATCAAGGTCAACGACGTGCAGGCCGGCCGTGAGGGTCTGCAGTCACCGATCGTCAAAAACCTGCATGACGACGCTCTGAAAGCGATTCTGGGGCGCACCGGTGCCCAGAATGGCGATCTGATCTTCTTTGGCGCCGACAAGGCCAAGATCGTCCATGATGCGATCGGTGCATTGCGCCTGAAGATCGGCCATTCCGACTTCGGCAAGACCAATGGCCTGTTCGAGGCTGGCTGGAAGCCGCTGTGGGTGCTCGACTTCCCGATGTTCGAGTTCGACGAGGAGTCGAAGCGTTGGGTGGCCCTGCATCACCCCTTTACCTCGCCGAAGGATGGGCATGAGGACCTGCTGGAAAGCGACCCGGGCAAGTGCCTCGCCAAGGCCTACGATCTGGCGATGAATGGTTGGGAGCTGGGCGGTGGTTCGGTCCGTATCCACCGCGAAGAGGTGCAGAGCAAGGTGTTCCGGGCGCTGGCCATCGGTGCCGAGGAGGCCGAGGCCAAATTCGGCTTCTTGCTGGACGCGCTGCGCTATGGTGCGCCACCGCACGGGGGACTGGCCTTCGGTCTGGACCGGATCGTGACGATGATGACCGGTGCCGAGTCGATCCGTGACGTGATCGCTTTCCCCAAGACCCAGCGCGCCCAGTGTCTGCTGACGCAGGCGCCGTCGCGGGTCGACGAGAAACAGTTGCGCGAGCTGCACATCCGCTTGCGCAATCCCGACGCCGGGCACGCACCGGCAGCCTGAGCGCAGGGCACCGGGGAGGCAACCATGGCTGCATCGGCATCGAAACCAGACAGCACCGATGCCGTGCGGCAGGCCGGGGCGTCGCCGTCACCGGATACGGCAGAATGCGGGGTCACGTCCTTTGGCCCGACCCGGTCGCTCATCCATACATCATCGGGCACGCCTGCCGCGGAGATCGTGCCGGTCGGTCTGTCGGATTCGTTGGATTCGTCGTTGGCTTTGGCCGCGGCTACCACCGTCGCCCGTTCGGCTGCCGTCGCCACCGCTGCACACCCTGGTTCCGTGTCATCCCGGGCGCCGAAAATACCGGTTTCGGTGTTGGTGGTGATCCACACGGTCGATGGACGGGTGCTGTTGCTGGAACGTGCGGACCGGCCGGGCTATTGGCAATCGGTGACGGGCAGTCTGGATACACCCGATGAGGATCCGGCGCAGGCCGCCGGCCGTGAGGTGTTGGAAGAGACCGGTATCGCTCTGGCGCAGGGCGAGTTTTACTGTCTCGACATCCAGAACCGCTATGAAATTTATGCGCATTGGCGTCATCGCTATGCCCCGGGTGTGACGCACAATACCGAGCATGTGTTTGCGCTGGCATTGTCGGCCCCCTGTCCGGTGCAGCTGGCACCGCGGGAACATCTGGCCAGCGCGTGGCTGCACTGGCAGGAGGCGGCAGCGCACTGTTTTTCGCCGAGCAACGCCGAAGCGATCGAGGTGCTGGCAAAACGTTGGCAATGGGCGCCGCCGTCCAGTCGCGAGTCCGGCCAAGCCCAGGGAGAGTCGCTGTGACATTGCGTTTGCGGGTGGCAACCTACAACATTCACAAGGGGGTTGTGCATGGACCGGGGCGCCTGCGCTCACGCCCCAGTGTGCACGAGATGCGGCAGCGCCTGCACGAGCTGCACGCCGATATCGTGTTCCTGCAGGAGGTGCAGGGGCAGAACATGCGTTATGCCGAGCGTTTCCAGCATTGGCCGACCGATCCGCAGGCGCAGTACCTGGCGTTGCATCCCGAAGCCGAGCGCAAGGGTTTCGAGGCAGCCTATGGGCTGAATGCCCGTTATCTGCATGGCCATCACGGCAATGCGCTTCTGTCGCAGTATCCGATCGTAGCCGTCGAAAACCGCGATTTCTCGGATCATATCTTTGAGCGTCGGGGGGTGCTGCATTGCGTGCTGAACATCCGTGGCCGGGTGGTGCACTGTTTCGTGATCCATTTCGGGCTGTTGGCTCGCAGTCGGCTGCGGCAGGTTCGGGCGTTGATCGACTGGATCGAGGCCGAGGTGCCTCGTGATGCGCCACTGCTGATTGCGGGTGACTTCAATGACTGGCGCGATATGCTCAGCCAGCATCTGATCGGCAACCTGCATGTGCACGAGGTACTGGCCAGCGCGCGTACCTTTCCGGCCCTGATGCCTTGCCTGAAAATGGACCGAATCTATGTGCGCGGATTCGAGGTCGAGGCCGCACGGGTGCTGCGTGGCATCAGCTGGGCGCGGCTGTCGGATCATGCGCCGGTGGTGGCCGATCTGCGAATGGAGGACTGAAAGATGGCGGGATCCGTCGAACTCGTGACCGTGGCGGGGCAGCCGGGCTATTGTCTGCGCCATGCATGCGGGGACCGGGTACTGGTGCTGCAGCAGGGCGGACAGGTGTTGTCATGGATGACGGCAGATGGCGTCGAGCGGATGTATCTGTCGCCGGAACTGCCGGCCGCCAGGCAGCCCGCGCGGGGCGGCGTGCCGGTGATTTTCCCGCAGTTCAACCAGCGCGGACCGGATTTTCAGCTGCCGCGCCATGGCTTTGCCCGCAATCTGGCCTGGGTTCTGGTGCCGTCATCGGCCCAAGGGCAGGCGCGGTCTGCCGGGGCTCATCCGTCTTCGGGCGTGTCGGTGACGGGCGGCGCTACGGAGCGGGACAAGCCGGCCCAGGCGGGGATTGCCAGCGATCCTGTCCCTGTGATGTCCCGGGGCTCGGCGATCGATACTGCGGACATGACGTTGTGTCTGAGCGACAGTGACGCGACCCGCAAGTACTGGGCTTTTGCCTTCCGGCTGGATCTGCACATCAGTCTGGCACCGAACCGGCTGACGTTGACGATGCAGGTGCAGAACCACAGTGCCGAGCCGATGTCTTTCACGGCCGCGCTACATACCTATCTGACGGTGCCCGAGTTGCTGGCGGCCGAGCTGCATGGGCTGGCCGGAGTCCGGCGGCTCGATACGATCCGGGATGAACCCGGTACGGGGCCCGGGGGGGCACTTCGATTCACCGGGCCGATCGACGATATCTATTTCGATCTGCCCCGGCCGCTGCGTCTGGACAGCGCATTGGGTCGGCTGCAGATCGAGGTGCTCGGCGGTTTTGCAGATACCGTGGTCTGGAATCCGGGGCCGGACGGGGCGGCCGAACTGGCCGACATGCCTGATGAGGACTGGCGCAGGATGCTCTGTGTCGAGGCTGCGGTGATCGGCCGACCGGCGCAGTTGCCTGCGGGGGGAGTCTGGTCGGGTACACAGCGTTTTTCTCTCCTTTGATGGGGGGCTGCGCTTTGTGAGTGCCTCCCGTTGCCTGGCAGCCGCGATGAGGTTGCAGGCCACGGGTCGGGTATGGTGCGACGCCCGGGCGAGCGCCGTCGCTCCGGGCCTCGGTTTCCAAGTGCCGATGCCTTCCAGGTCGGTGAGGCTCGTTCATCGGTCCGATACCGATGTCCGGCGACGCCAGGATGCTGTCTGTTTGTCAGCAGATACTGTGCTTGTGTAAATGCCTGCCAGGTTTTGTGTGCCAATGGGCGGGTTGGACATTCCGTTGATGGTGGTGAAATTGACACACTGCGGCCGGGCCATCAGTCTTATGCCTCAACGGGGCTGAGATCCCCGGCAGCGTAAACTGTCTGGGTGTCCGGCGGGCAAACGGAACAAGAACATGAAGCAGGAATCGTGGAGTCTGGGGCAGCGTCTGCCCGGCTCGGTCGAACGATCGGGAATCGAGTGGTCGGTGCAGCCTTTTGCCGAGGTGGGTGCGGCGGTGCTGTATCGGGTGCTGGCCTTGCGTAGCAGCGTCTTCGTCGTCGAACGGGATTGTGCCTATCAGGACATCGACGGGCTCGATCCGCAGGGCCTGATCGTCGTCGGTATGCGCCGGGTCGACGACGCCTCCTTCGATGTCATCGCCACGGCG
Organism: Lautropia sp.; assembly: GCA_030530775.1. Classification (GTDB taxonomy): domain Bacteria; phylum Pseudomonadota; class Gammaproteobacteria; order Burkholderiales; family Burkholderiaceae_E; genus Lautropia. Next base: position 355,128 of record JAUMUG010000001.1, read on the forward strand.
CGCATCCTGCCGCCCGGCGTCAGCTATGCCGAGCCTGCGATCGGGCGCCTCTGTGTGGCGGCTCCCTATCGTCAGCATGGCTTTGGTCAGACGCTGATCCGGGAGTCGGTGCGGATGTGCCGCGGCCATTTCCCCGGACGAGCGATCCGCATTTCCGCTCAGGCCCATCTCGAGAAGTTCTATCAGGCCGAGGGTTTCCAGAGCGTCTCGGAAGTCTATCTGGAAGACCGGATTCCGCACGTCGAGATGCTGTTGGCGGCGGCTTGAAGCGCTGTCCGCGGATATCACGCCGTTCAGGCATTCAGGTAACCGGGCGCCTGGGCGTATGGACCGAAGAAGTGGGCCGCAGACCGGGGCGGGCTGCGCGCCGGTGCGGCTGTCGCCGTCGTGTCCAGCTGCCCGGATGGCGCGGTGCGCCTGTGGCGCTCAGATCATTTCGGGTTGTGGTGCGGGCGGTTCATCGATCGGTCGTGGCCGGCGGTCCGGACCGATCGCCACGTAGGTGAGGGTGGCTTCCGACACTTTGACTACCTCCGGCGCGTAGACATTGCGTTCCACGAAGACTTCCACTTTGGTGGTGATCGAGGTGGTGCCGGTACGGATGACATCGGCGTAGAACAGGACCCGTTCACCGATGCGGACCGGCTCATGGAAGGTCATTGCACTGGCTGCCACGGTGCTGACACGTCCCCGTGCCCGCCGGTTGGCCACGACGGCGCCGGCGATGTCGATCTGTGACATGATCCAGCCGCCGAACACACTGCCGCCCGGGTTGGCATCGGCCGGCATGGTGACCAGGGCCAGAATGGGAATGCGTCCGTCGGGCAGCGGCATGGGGCCGTGGTCGGCCTCGGTGGGTTGACGGAAAGAATCCTGGGGTCGATTGTCTGGCATGCTCTGGTTGTCCGATGGACCGTGAGGGTCGTGTGGGCTGTTGCGCTTCGATGACGTAAGCCGCCAAGCATACTCCAATGCTCCGGCACGTCGTGGCCCGGCCGCAACGGGCACGGGCTGTATCTCTCGTAGTCCGGTTGACGGAAGATGTCGGCACGCAGGCCTGGGGCGGAGGCGGAGCGGGCGAAGGCATGGCCATGCCTTCGAGCCGGGTCGGAGGCGTGCACGATGCCATGGCGAGCGTGCCGGTCTTCGATCTCTTTCGGCAAGTTCCAGTGGTGGCTGTCGGTGACCATAGGCGCTGTCCGGACAGAGCCCTGGCTCAGGACACCGGCTTTGCGAGAGGCAGCGCCAACAGGTGCGGGCAGTGGTCGCTGGGTCGGGGACGGGCCAGTGAAAGTGGTGCGTCGAAAGGCAGGACTTGGACGCTGAGGCGCTCGAGAGGCTGTTGCAAATGCTCGGCCAGGCCGTGACTGAGCAGAAAAGGGGTTATGTGCCGATGGCAGTCGGCATGGCGTCGATAGGGGCCGTTGCGGATCAGGGCAAAACGGGCGCCGGGAGGCGTGTCATCGTCGATTTCGGCCAGCAGGCTGCTGATACGCCGGGCGTCTTCGGCGCGATGGATGAGCTGTCCGGCCGGGCTGCCGTCGGCCCGGGCAGGCATCCCGGTCTTGAGTTCCTCGTGCAGATCGCGATTGAAGTCGCCGCTGATCAGCACCTGTCGGCCTGCCTCGATCTGCCGGTCGACCCAGGACTCCAGCGCGGGGATCTGCGCCTGCAGCGTCCGGCAGGCGTTCAGGCGGCGCCAATACCGTGTGGGTTGCCGGCTGATGCTGCGTTCCAGGCGGCCGTGGCGGCACCCGGCTTTCAGATGCACGTTCAGAACCGCCAAATTCAGGCCGGAAGGCAGATCCAGATAGGCAGCGAGACCAGGTCGGGTGACATGCCCGTCTTCGGTCTGCTGTGAAATCGCCTCGATCAGCTCCACCCGGGGTTCGGGCACGAAATGGCCGCTGCGCCAGGCCAGTACCAGGTGCTGGGCGATAGGCCGCCCCTGCCATCGTTCGGCGCTCGTATGAATCGTCCAGCCTTGGCCCAACACCTGTGCGGCCGCTTCCCGGTCGCCGACTTCCTGCATCAGTACCAGATCGGGTCGGGCATTTTGGACCAGTGCAGCCAGTTGGTGAATCTTGGCGTCCAGATCGGCCAGGGTGCGCACTGGGGCGTGTATCAACTGGCCCTGTTGATTGCGCCCGCTCAGCGCGTCGCAGTAGGTCAGTCCGGGCGGTCGTTTTTCGGTCTGGGGCTCCTGCCAGTGGTGGCGACTGCAGAACTGTCGCCAGTGCTCGAAACGCGTGCGTGACATCAGATGTTCGGCATTCAGGCTCAGCACCCGCAGTTCGTGATGGGCCGTGTCGTGGCGCGGGTTTCCGGAGGAGGGGGTGGCAGCAGGTACGGCGTGTCGCGTGGTTTGACGGGACTTGCGCAAGGTGTCTTTGCGCCGTGCCTGGCGCTGCCGGTCGGACGGGAGGGGCCCGACCCGCAGCTTTTCGACGATGTCGGCCTGTGGGCGGTCGTCGTCCGTGTTTTCGGTATGGGCCGGCCCGGCGCTGCCTGCGCCTCGAGTACGGAACGGGCTGGAGCCGTCCGCGCCGTCCGCGGGAACCGTGGCGGAAGCATCCACGTTCGGTATACGGAGCGGACCGGCGGGGCAGACCGAGCAGCACAGAAGCATCAGGATCGGAACGGACCGGATCACGAGCGGCAGATATTTGGGAGGCTGGATCGAAGGGGTACTGGGCAGAACAGGTGTTTTCATGGCAACCGGCGGGAACGACAGGCTGTGCATCGGTGTCCGACGTGTTGCAACGTCGGCACGGCTTCATCGCGGCCGCCGTGCCGGGCGCCTCGGATCGGCCGTCGTGTCCATGGACTGTGGCGGACATCATCGCCCGGTCTCCATGCTTTGCCAATCGGCCATCCGGCTGGTCCGGACGCTATCATCGACGCATGGACACACTGACACTGACCACCCCCGATGACTGGCACCTGCATCTGCGCGATGACGCAGCGTTGCAGTCGGTCGTCGCCGCCAGCGCCCGTCAATTCGCCCGGGCCATCATCATGCCCAACTTGAAGCCGCCGATCACGACGGTGGCCGAGGCCGTGGCCTATCGCAACCGGATCGTCGAGGCATTGCAGGCGGCGGTGACCCGCCGGGAGCTCACGGCTGCCCAGGCCGAGAGCTTTCAGCCGCTGATGACGTTGTATCTGACCGAGGTGGCCACGGTCGAGGAGATTCGGCTGGCGGCTGCCGGTGACGTGGTGGCGGCCGTCAAACTCTATCCGGCAGGGGCCACCACCAACTCGGATGCCGGCGTGCGTTCGATCGACCGGGTGATGCCGGTGTTGGAAGCCATGGCCGAACATGGGCTGCCGCTGCTGGTACATGGAGAAGTCGTGGATCCGGATGTGGATCTGTTCGACCGCGAGGCGGTGTTCATCGATCGTGTGATGGTGCCGCTGCGCACCCGGTTGCCGGAACTGCGTATCGTGTTCGAACACATCACCACCCGGCAGGCGGTCGAATATGTGCGTTCGGATACCGCGTCGGCCGGCATGCTGGGGGCCACTATCACCCCGCAGCATCTGCTCTACAACCGCAATGCGATCTTCACCGGTGGGGTTCGCCCGCATTGGTATTGCCTGCCGGTGCTCAAGCGTGAAACACACCGGGTGGCACTGCTCGAAGCCGCCACCAGTGGTGACCGGCGTTTCTTTCTGGGGACCGACAGCGCGCCCCACGCCCGTCTGCTGAAGGAGCATGCCAGCGGCTGTGCCGGCTGCTACACCGCACCGCATGCGCTCGAGCTCTATGCCAGTGCCTTCGAGGCGGCCGGTGCACTCGATAGGCTGGAGGCTTTCGCCAGCTTCAATGGTCCGCGCTTCTATCGGCGTGAGCCGAACCGTGGCACCGTGACATTGCGGCGCGAGAGTTGGCAGATTCCGGCCTCATTGCCCTTTGCAGGCTTGGCCGAGATCGTACCGCTGGCTGCGGGTGATACGTTGCCGTGGCGGATGTGTCCGGACGGTCGGAAACCGGCTCGAACGCGCCAATCTGCTTGAATGGGTTGCAGCAACGCCTATACTGTCGTCGGCAATCGTGTCTGAACGGTGCCGAAGCGATGTCGAAGGCTCCGGTGGCGCCGTTTTTTCCGGAGCAGGGTTGGAAAGGAACAATGGCGGTCGAAGGGTCGCAGACAAGGAGAGAAACAAATGAGCAAGGTATTGAGTGCCGTTCTGGTCACAGGCTGTCTGGCCCTGGCGGGCTGCAACACGATGGCGGGTCTGGGCAGCGACATCAAGGCCGGTGGCGAGAAGATCACCGAAACCAGTCGAAAGGCGAAGCAGTCGATGAAATCGAAGCAGCAATCGCAGTCATCGACCGAATCGCATACCCAGTCGCACTGATCGACGGGCCATTGATTCCGGCCGGGGCATACGTTGACGCCCTCGGCCCGGGTTTCGTTTCCTGTTTCCATCCAGTGCCCGAACCACTGGAACAGCATTTCGGGCGTTCGGGCACGGGTCGGGCCGTGGGCCGGGTGCGTGGTGGAGGCTGGATTTCTCGTGGGCCGACCGCCCGTTGAAAGTTGGCCGGATTCGTTCGGGGCTTCGTGATGCGGGGCGCAGGCGGTATTCGGCCGTGGAATTGGTAAATAAAGTCAAGAAGAGGCCGCTGCTGTAGGGGCTTTGCGACATTCGGACGGAAGCACGGGCATACTGCAGCCCATGCCGATGCTGGGGCACGATTCGGACAGAGTCGTTGCCGCAAGACGAGATGTTCTTCCGCCAGCGGCATGAAATATGTTCTATGCACCGACGGCCGAGGCCGTCGGTCGCGTATTGTGTTTCGACAAGACCTTGTTCTGAATCGGCGATGAGCGATTCGGGACGACAGAATCAGAGAGGAAATCCCCATGATCAAGTATCTGAGTGCTGCCGTGATTGCCGCTTCCTTCGTATTGGCCGGTTGCAGCTCCATGTCCGATACAGGCGACCGCATCAAGTCCGGCGCCGAGAAGTTCGGCGTTGGTGGTTCCAAGACCGAAGAACCGGTGACCGATACCACTGCTCCCGACACCATGACCCCCGACAACGGGGCCGTCGTCGATCAGAACACCGGCACTGCGGTTGAAGAACCGCAAAACACCACGACCGAAACCCAGAGCGGTTCGGAGTCGATGTGGGACAAGGCCAAACACAAGGCTCAAGACTTGGTCAAGTAATTCCGACCTGGAAAGTCGGTCCGGAAGCAGCCGCCGTTCGAGCGCAGGGGGTGACGGGCGTCAGCCTGTTTCCCCGCGTGGCCCGAATGGCGGTTTTTTCATGGGTATCCGTCCGGAAGCGGGCTCAAACCCTGGTTTCTGGAGTGTGACCTTACGGCGGAGACCGCGCTGCAGGTGGCTGTCGACGGCGGACGGTCGATCATGGTCTTCGCCGGCAGCAGTGGGGCGATGCGGTTTCACGGTGTTTCGGAGCACGAACCGATGCGCGCCGACCCGTGGTATAAGGTGTTGGATGCCTATTTCAATCTGCATCTGAACACCACGGCCACCGTCTCGTTCCGGGTGGGGTACGAGCCGACCGACGGCGGACCGGTGACTTCACTGGAGCTCATTGCCGGCGACAGTGATCTGATCGCTCAGCCGTTCGGGCTGCGCAAGCCCGGCACCCCCGAGCTGGCCGGATGGCGCAGGCTGACGATGTAAGCGTGCAAGGAGTCGCTACATGACCGATGATTCCCCGCAGGCAGATGGAACACGCCGTTCGAGGGCTGCCGGCACACCACGGACCGTTCGGGCGATGGAAGTCGGCAGGACGGTTGCCCGCGTTGCGGCAGATTCGGCCGATCGTCGCCACTGGCTGAAAAAAGGTGCAATGCTGCTGGGCGGTACCGTGGCCGGCACCGTGCTGGGGGTCGGGGCCGGGCTGTTCGGCTCGCCTACGGTGGGTGCGACGACTTCAATGGCACCAGGTGCCGGCACGCAGGGCCGGGGGAGCTCGACGACTGGTGGCTCATCGGCAGGAAAGGCGCCCTCCGCCGCCAGCGAGGGGGCAGGTTCCACTGCCGGCGCTTCGGCCGCCGGAGCGCGGCGAATCGTGTCGATGGGTGGCACGCTGACCGAAATCATCTATGCGTTGGGCGCTGGTGACCGTGTGGTCGGTGTCGATCGGTCCAGCTTCTATCCGCCCGAAGCGAAGAAATTGCCCCATGTCGGTTATTTCCGGCGGTTTTCGGTCGAAGGCGTGGCTTCGCTGCAGCCCGATCTGGTCATTGCCGGCGCCGAATCGGGGCCGCCTTCGGCCGTCCATATGTTGAAAGGGTTGGGGGTTCGGGTCGAGCTGATCGAGCTGAAGCCCGAACTGTCGGCGTTGCTCGGGCGCATCGACGAACTGGCGGCCTTGCTGGGCAGGCAGGCTGCTGGCGACGCCTTGGCTGCGCGGATTCGTGCCCAGGTGGAGCGTGCCACGGCGGTGTCACGACCCCGGCGGGTGCTGGCGCTCAGCAACCATGTCGGCAAGCTGCAGGGGGCTGGGCGCGATACTGCCATCGATACCCAGCTGCGCATGCTGGGTGCAACCAATCTGCTGGCCGAAAGTCATCGAAGCTACAAGCCGGTGTCGGCCGAGTCCGTCGCCTCGTTGCGGCCGGATGTGATCGTCACTTCCCGCATGACTGCTCCGGATGGTATGGCAGCTTTCCGGCAGCAGCCCGGTGTGGCGGGTACCCCGGCCGGACGGCTGGGACACATCGTGCTGCTCGATAATTTGCTGATGCTGGGCTTCGGCCCGCGGGTGGGCGAATCGTTGCAGCAGCTGAGCGACGCCTTTGCCGACTGGGGGGCGCCGGCAGGCACAGCCGCGCAGGAGCACTGAACCTTGGCTGCCTGGTCGTTGACATGGCGTTTGTCGTTCGTGTCCGGGCTGTTGCTGGCCGTGGCATTGGGGTCTGCGCTCGACGGGGCAGTCCATATTCCGCTGGCACGCCTGCCCGAGTTGTGGTTGGCGGCCGATGACCCCGAGGTGCAGCTGTGGCAAGGGGTGTTCTTCGACATCCGTCTGCCGCGCATCGCACTGGGCATTCTGACCGGTGCCGGTCTGGCGCAGGCTGGTGCCGTGATGCAGGCGCTGTTTCGCAACCCGCTGGCTGAACCCGGATTGGTCGGTGTCTCGGCCGGTGGTGCGGTGGGGGCGGTCGCCGCCATCGTGCTGGGCTACGGCAATCACCCGATGCTGCTGGCCGGCAGCGCCTTCCTGGGCAGCCTGTTGGCCACCTTTCTGGCCTACCGGCTCGGCCGGGTGTCATCCGGTTCGGCCGGCATTCTGTTGGCGGGCATCGCCATCAACGCCTTCTGTGGTGCACTGATCGGCGTGTTCACCTATCTGGCCGACGACGTGCAACTACGCGGCCTGATCTTCTGGAATCTCGGTAGCTTGGCCGGCGCCGACTGGGCCGGGTTGAGCTGGTTGGCGCCCTGGACCCTGGTGATGATGGTGCTGCTGCTGTGGCGCTGGCGGGCGCTGAACGCGCTGCTGCTCGGCGAGCGTGAGGCCCTGCATCTGGGTTTCGACCCGCATCGGCTGCGCTGGCAGTTGATCGTCCTGGTGGCCCTGCTGGCCGGCCCGCTGGTGGCGCTCACCGGCACCATCGGTTTCGTCGGCCTCGTTGTGCCGCATCTGGTGCGGCTGATGGTCGGGGCCGATCACCGTCAGCTGCTGCCGCTCAGCCTGCTCGCCGGCGCCGTCATCCTGTCGCTGGCCGACTGGCTGGCCCGCGTCGTCGACATGCCGGCCGACTTGCCGATCGGTATCGTCACTGCGCTGCTGGGCGCCCCGTGCCTGCTGTTTCTGCTGCGGCGGGAGGGGCGATGAGACTCGCTCTGGCCGGATGGTTTTTCTGGTATTCGGCGGGTTTCACTTTCCACTGTGTGGCGGCATCTCTCCCTGCCGTCGGAAGGCGCCCGTGTGAATGGAGTTTGGATGTTATCTGCACAGAAACTCGGCGTTCGGCGCGGCGGGCGCCAAATTCTGACCGACATCGATCTGGAGCTGAAGGCCGGCGAAGTGCTTGGCGTACTCGGCGCCAACGGGGCAGGCAAGTCGACATTGTTGTCCGCACTGACAGGCGAGTTACCGTCATCGGCCGGCCTGGTTTCCTTCGAGGGATACTCCATTGCCCGGTATCCGCTGCAGCAGTTGGCGCGCCGCCGGGTCGTGCTACCCCAGAGCCCTTCGCTGTCCTTTGACCTGCCGGTGGCCACGATCATCGGCATGGGCGCCTATCCACATACCGGGGGTGGTGCCAAGACGTATCAATTGCCTGCGCGCAGGGGGGGCGGTACAACTGCCTTCGGGCAGGCAATCGATGAAGTGAGCCAGGAGGCGGTACATTCTGCTTCAACAGCGTATGTGGCCACCGGGGCCGTGCCGGCCCCCATGGGGAAAAGGCCGGCTTCGACCGTGAATGAGCGGATTCCAGTGGCCATGGGGCAGGCCGGGGACCGGTGCATTTTCGATCGTGCTGTCGCGCTGGCCGATGTCGGACATCTGATCGGGCGACGCTATCGGCGGTTGTCCGGCGGTGAGCAGCAGCGGGTGCATTTTGCGCGCGTGTTGTACCAGCTGCTGCTGGACCGGTGTGACGGTGAATATCGTGCCCTGCTGCTGGATGAACCCATCGCCAGCCTGGACCCACGCCACCAGCTGATGCTGCTGCAGGCCGTGCGCAGCCTGGCGCATGACGAAGGCATCGCTGCTCTCGTCATCCTGCACGACGTGAACCTGGCTGCCGCCTGGTGCGACCGTCTGCTGTTGCTGGCCGATGGCCGGGTCGCAGCGCTGGGCTCCCCGCAAACCGTGCTGACCCCGGCCATCCTGCAGCAAGTCTACGATGTCCAGGCGTCCGTCACCGACATGCCCGGCCACCCCGGCCAGCCGCTGGTGGTGTTCGGGTTGCCTGCACGAGGTGCTTGATGCGTACCCCCCACCGTCGGTGTCTGCGCCCACGGGCAACGGAGAGATCGGCGTGGCGGGCTGACTCGGGGTCGTGTCAACGCCGGCGCTTCTGCCAGCGTCGGTAGAGGCGCCAACCGATCGAGACGATGAAATAGGTGCCGATGCCGAGGGTGACGGCCAGCACCGCCAGGCCCAGCATCAGCGGCTTGCCGACGCCGAGTACGCGCCCGGTGAGCGATTGCCTCCGGCTTTCATCCGCCGTATTCGATGGCTGCTGCGGCACTGTGTCGCTGTCGGCGGGGGCCGGTCTGGCGCCGGGCGATGGGGGACCGGTGTCGGGCGGCGGGGAGGCCGTGTCGCCAAGCAGTGCCGCACCGACGCGCCAGGCCAGGTAGTAGACCGGGCCGAAGGTGACGGGGTTGGTGACGAGCGTACTGGCAACCGCCGCTGGCACGTTGGCACGCAGGGCGACCGCAGCGGTGGCGCTCAGCGGAATCTGGGCGACGGGTACCAGCAGGCCGAAGAAAACCCCAAGTGCGATGCCCAATGCCAGTCCGCGGCGGCTCATCCGCCACAGACGTGAGCTGTACAACGCTGGCCCCAGCCAGCGGACCCAGCGATTGGACTTGATCGATTCGGCGTCTGGCAACCAGCGTTTCAACATATGGAATAGAGTTGCGATGACAGCATCGTCAATGGGCCGGTGTGCCGCGTAGTTTCTGGATGGCGCTGACGATCAGTACCACGATGACGCCGGCGACGAGACCGATCAGGGCTTCACCGAGCATCAGTGTCAGGCTTTGCAGCATGCCGGCGAGTTGAGCGGTTTGCCCGGTCAGCCATTCGATGGCATGGAGGGCAAAGGGGATGCCGTGGGCGACGATGCTGCCGCCGACCAGAAACATGGCAATGGTGCCGGCCACCGACAGGGCCTTCATGAACCAGGGCGCAGCCGCCAGAATACCCCGGCCGGTGGCGCGGGCCAGGCCACTGTCTCGCCGGCTCAGGTAAAGGCCCAGGTCATCTAGCTTGACGATGGCGGCGACGAAGCCATAGACGCCGATGGTCATGATCAGTGCGATGATGGACAGAACACTGACTTGAGTGCCCAGTGGTTGATCGGTGACGGTGCCCAGAGTGATGGCGATGATTTCTGCCGACAGGATGAAGTCGGTGCGGATTGCACCTCGGACGCGGGTTTTTTCGTCGAAGGATATACCTTCTTCGTCTGTCTCCGTTGCATACGCCGAGTCGGCTGCCGGCGTTTCCGTCATGCCGGCCTCATTCGAAGACCCCACCGTGGTCGTGGCGGTGTGCGGTGCCGCGGAACCGTGCGCTGTGGTGGTGCCCGTGTCCCGGCGTGCGATCGCGGCCGGGGCACTGGGTGCGACCATTGCAGCCTGGGCAGCGGCGCCACCATCGACAGCCGACCTGCCGGCCTTGGCATGCAGCAGCTTCTCGGCACCTTCAAAGCACAGGAACAATCCGCCGATGGTCAGCAGTGGGGTGACGGCCCAGGGAGCGAAGGTGCTGATGGCCAGTGCCAGCGGTACCAGAATCAACTTGTTGACGAGCGATCCTTTGAAGACGGCCCAGACCACCGGCAGTTCGCGATCGACGCTGACGCCGCTGACCTGTTGGGCATTCAGGGCGAGGTCATCGCCCAACACACCCGCCGTCTTGGCACCGGCCTTTTTCGTCAGGACCGCAACATCATCGAGCAGACTGGCAATGTCGTCGATTAAAGTCAGTAGGCTGGCGCCGGCCATGAAGAACCTCGTCGTCTGATGGCATAGGAGAATCCGCGATTGTGCGGGATTTCGATCGGGCCGGTCTGAATTTCTGCAGGTTGCGAGTCGTGTCTTTCGGTTGGCCCGGCGCCCGCAACCCGAAAAAAATATGCTGGCTGTGTATGGCCTGCTCCAGACTTGCATCGACACAGGTGTCGGGGGCCCGTGGAACGAAACGTGAAACATGATGATCGTGGAACAATCCGTGAAACAGTGCTGCAGTTTCTGCGGCCCAAACGCCTGGACGGCCGGTGTGCAGATGTCGCAGCCGATGGGCTCGGGGCCCAGATTCCCCGGTCCGGAACAGGGAGTGAGGCTGTGCGGATGACGGAAAATGGCGTCGATGCGCATGCCATGTCGGGGCGTCGTCATTGTCTGGGCTGGTTGAGCATGGCAGTCATGGGGGCTGTGGTGGCCGGCAGCCCGGGTCGTGTCCTGGCCGCGTTGAGCGATCGGGTCGTGGACGCCTCCGCGGCTGCGGCTGGCGCCATCACGACAGGCTTTGAACTCGATGGCATCACGCGACTCGAGTCTACGGCGGGTGCCCGTACGCAGTCGGCTTCAGCGCGTGGTGCGACGGCTCGTCCGGAAGGTTCCTCCTCCGTGGTATCGGGTGTCGACTTTTCCGGCTCACCGACACTCGAGGTTCCGCCGTTTCCGATCGCCCGTTCGGTCCCCGGTGGGGTGGCGGTGTTGCCGCTGGGGCCGGCACCCTTTGCGCCGGCGGTCTATTGGAACGAGGTGCCGGTCCTGGTGACGGGATCGACATCGGCCTGGTTCGCCGTGTTCGGTATTCCGCTGTCGACCACCGAAAGCCGCCTGGATCTGCAGTTGAAGGCGGAACACGATCCCAAGGCCCAGTCGTTGCGCAATATCCCGGTGCTGATCGAGCCCCATCGCTATGCCGAACAACATCTGAAGGTGCCGGCCGGCAAAGTCACACTGGCCAAACATGATCTGGTGCGGCATGAACGCGAGCGCCAGCGCAGCCGCCAGATCATCGCGACCTACACTCGGCCGGGGCTTTCATCGCTGAAAATGCGTCAGCCGGTCAAGGGGCCGCGTTCCAGCTCCTTTGGGCTGCGGCGGGTATTCAATGGCCAGCCACGCAATCCGCATGGTGGTATGGACATTGCCGCACGGATCGGCACCCCGGTGCATGCTGCCGCCGATGGCAAGGTGATCGATACCGGAGACTATTTTTTCAACGGCAACACGGTTTGGCTCGATCATGGCGAGGGGCTGCTGACGATGTACTGTCACCTGGATACCATCGGAGCCCGGGTGGGGCAGCGGGTCAGGGCCGGTGATCCGATCGGCACCGTCGGCAGAACCGGCCGTGTGACCGGGCCACATCTGCATTGGTCGGTTTCGCTGAACCGCACGATGGTGGACCCGGAGCTGTTTCTGCCGCCGCTGGCCAAACGTTGAATGTTCAAATCTGGCGGCGGATTTCCGGGTGCCAGACCAGTTGGCAGCCTTCGCCGAGCGCCAGCCGCACGGCAGCGTTCTGCTCGAAGTCGACCAGCCAGCGATCCAGCAGTACCGGAGGGGTGTCGAAGACGCAGAAGCCCGGCTCGGGTTGCCAACTGCCCGAGGGATCTTCGCCGCGTGCCGGCAGCCAGGGCAGACCGCTGGCTTCGATGGCGGCCTGCAGCTGCCGCTGGCGGGCATCGTTGTCGGCGGCGCTCAATTCCCGGCCAAAGGGATTCCAGGCGGTCAGGATACTGGCAGAACGGGCACGATGCTTCGCCAGCCATGTCCGATGCGGGATGTCGCCGTCATGGATGCGCAGTCGGACCGGTGGCTGGTCGTCGGCAAAATAATCGGTCTGTTCATAGGCCGCGATCACCGCGGCGGTGGGCGTCCGGATGGGTTTCATGGTTTCAATGGTAAGCCATTGCATCCGGACGCGGGGTCGGCACGGCCAACGTCGACGGTCGCGACGAAGTGCCGATGGTCGTTCGGACAGACTCACTTCAGCGCGCGGCCGCCTGGCATGTCGCGGTTGATCGGGTTGGGGCGCAGCGGGTTCGGATCGTCACCGATCCGACTGGGTGGTGGATAGGCGGGCAGTTCACCGGCGCCCGAATGTGCGTTGCCCGGTGGCGTGTGATCCGGCCGGACATGGCCTGGGGAGGGGCGTGTCGGCGGCGGTCGGTGGATTTGCGAGGGGCGCCCATGGGTGAGGTGCCCCGACCCGTAGGGGCGGTGGCTTCCACCATGATGGTAGCGTGGCGGACCGGGGTGGACCGGTGTGGGGGCGGGGCGGAAACGCGGCGGGGGCGATTGAACGACGGGCGGACGATAGACCGGTGGTGGGATATGGACCGGAGCCGGTTCATAGTAGCCGCCATAAAGGGGGGGCCGATAGCTTGGCTGAGCAATCGGCCTGCTTTCCTCATATTCGATGACGGTGTTGCCGATGCGGCTTTGCACCCGATAGGCTTGAATGGATGGGACGTAGCGAGGGTCGTCGAACCACGGATAGCCGCTGTAATGCTCGATCCAATACGGGCCGATGGCAAAATGCACCACGGGCAGCCCGATGATCGGCCCGGCGATACGCAACGGGCGGAACTGGCCGCGGACATCGATGCGCAGCTGAGCGGTATCGATCCACCCACGCTGGCCGTCGGCCCAGACATCACACCAATCGTAGTCGGGCAGACAGCCGTGAATGCCGAGTAGCGTATGCGGCTCCAGGTGCTGGACCTGCGGATAATCGACGGCGGGGCCGGCGTACAGCGTCAGCGAACGGGTAATCCGTGCCCTGGTGACGACCTCCTGTGCCGTGGCCGGCATGGCGAGTGAGCCGAGCAGCAGTGCACCACCCAGCGTCAGTGTGGCGCGGCGTACTTTGTGTTGGGTGAACATGGTATGGAACATCGTTCCTCCTGTGACATCCGTTCCGGTCTGGGGCGGTTTCCTGCGGGCGGGATCATGTGATCGAAAGGTTGCTGGCCGGCATTTGCAGGTGCCCTGCTGCCGGGGCGGGCCGGCTTCGGTCCGTGGAAAGATCGCGACCTGCAACCGGTCGTACCGGTGAATGGAAAACGGCCGGTGCCGGAGGGGGGTTGACGCAGCCGGAGTATTGATTTGTGGGCAAATTGTTATGCTCGGGTAGCCTATTGTGTCGATGCGTGGATGTCGTGGGCTCGAGCACGGGTTGGGGTGACGGAGACCGAAACCTCATGCTGCAAGAACCGACCGACGGGCTGTCGAAAGGCGGGCCGCCGAAATACGCGCGGCGGAGGTTTCACTCGACGGGCCATCCATCCCTCGATCGAATGTGCAGGAGCGCGATATCCTGGCAAGGGCGCCTGTGAGCCCGGTATTTCAATGGCTGGCCACGAGCCTGGGGTATCTTTCGACTCTATATTGGATAGCACGGCGATGAACTTTGACCGGAACATGTACTCGAGATCGTCGAGGCCGTTGCAATTGTTGAACAGTCCCACTTGGCGGCATCCGGGTTTTTGGCCTTATTGGTCGCTGTTGCGGCGCCTGGCGGCCATGCTGGGCGCAGCAGATGATGGCGGGGCCAGTTTGCTCGATCCGTCCGAGCCTGCCCACTGGTGTTCGGCCGAGTGGGTCGATGCGCTGAATCGGTTGGCGGCGTGGCGGGGCCTCAAGAGTGCCAAGGGTGTTCCGCTGCGTTTCGTGCTGGCCGAGGGCGATGGCGCGCTCGACTATGAGCGTCGTATTCATGATGCAGGCGAGGTTGCCTGCCGACTGGAAGGGGCCGGTGCCCGGCATGATTTTCACAATGCACTGGTCTGGCTGCGCTTTCCCCGTCTGAAGATGGCCTGCAACTGGCTACACTGTCGGGAGCCGCTCGGCACCCTTTCGGCGTCATCGAGCGCGGCCGGGCTGTCGGACTCGGGCAGGGCACCGACGCCGACGACGGCTGCGGCACGAGTGCGTGGCCGTGGGCGTCGTCGGGATGCCATCACGCTGCTGGATGAGAATGGTGCATTATGGCCGGCGCCGATGCCCGAGTGGGTCGCACATCTGGAGGCCAGGCGGTGGAAGGCGCTGTTCGTCGACGGGCGACAGGCACTGCTGGCGGCTGCTGCGCCGGTGGTCGTCGGGCATGGGCTGATGGAGAAAATGCACTGTCCCTACAAATCGATGACGGCGAAGCTGCTACCCTGCATGACCATGCCCACCGCGGGTATCGACCGGGGGGCCGCTCGGCACTTACTGGAGATGGCCGAGATCGACCGTTTCAGACCGGCGGTCTTGCTGCCACTGCCCCTGCAGGGCTGGCCGGGCTGGGACCCGGCCAATCAGGATCCAGTGTTCTATGAGGATCAATCCGTGTTCCGGTCATTGAACCGGAACGGGTAGCATGGCTCATAGACGGGTCAAAAAGCCTGGGCCGAAGAAGGTTTCACCCCTTCGGCCGTCAGCGTCCCGCCTCCAGTGCCTGAGACTCGGCGTCTGGCAGCCGGCTCACACCCCTTTGCTTCCCAGCATCGGTTTTCTGCGCGCCGTGTCTTTATTTCGGCGGCAGGTCGTTGCGTATGGTCGGAGTCGGCACCCGGCGGAAACCGTTCTTCTGACTGACGACAGCGCGGCGCAGACCCTGGATGCTTCGGGCGTCCTGGCCGGCGGAGCCGGTGCCGATCGTGTCGTTGGCCGGAATGTCCACGCGCAGCTGATAGGGGCTGCTCGGGTCACCGGCCACGCTGACGGTCAGCATGGCGTTGGGGGCGTCCAGCTGTTCGGCTGAATGCAAAATCACGTAGGGTGTTTCGTCTGGACGCATGATGGTGAAGGCGCTGGGCGTCGGTGCCCTGAAACCGTCCGGCACTTCGGCTTTTTCCACCATGAAGGCTACGGCGGTGGCGCGATCATGGGGGGCGGTTTCAAAGGGCAGCAGCACCTTCAGTCGTTGCCCTTGCTGGGACAGCACGATCGGCTCACCGAATTGCAGTGCATGCTCGACGGCGGCGGTGGGTAGGCTGATGGCGGACAGGGCGACAGCAGACAGGGCCGCCAGGGACGCTTGCCGCCGCCGGGCTGCAAGCGTTCGCTTCTGAAGGCGATTCATCAACGGATCCTCAAAAGGGTTCTTGGCACCGCACCAGCATCTGCGTTGGGACTGCGTATGTCGAGCCATGGGTGATGAACGGGCAGCCGGACGGGGTGGCCGTTGCCGCGCAATCCCGCATGTGGGTGTGGGTGATCCATTCGAGCCGATGAATCGGCGACTGGAGAGCAAGCAGAGAGACGAGTGGGAGGGGGAGCGGGTCTATAGGCCGGATTCTGTCCGCCCGCAGGGGCGTGACGGTCATTCCTCTGGGCCGGCCGTTGCCGGCCGGCTCTAGCCATCTACCCGCATGCACGGATGGGCCACCCTATGCGGACCTGGCCGCGTCGCACGCCTACATGATGTTGCTCCGGATGGGGTTTGGCCTGCCACGCCTGTCACCAGCCGCGCGGTGGGCTCTTACCCCACCTTTTCACCCTTGCCCGACCCTTTCGTGGGTTTGGCGGTTTGTTTTCTGTGCCACTGTCCGTCGCCTTGAGCAGCCCGGTGGGAAGAATTCCCACTTTGCAGCCGTATAGCGCCTGGCCGTTAGCCAGCATCCTGCCCGATGGAGTCCGGACCTTCCTCCGGAAAACTTCCGGCGACCGTCCGACCCGCTCCGGGTTCGACTTTAACTACTTCGGAACATATTGCCAAGGAGGCAGACGACGGGCAAATAAACTCGGCCGGCCAACGGCTTGCAGCCGCCGTCGCCGGGGAAGAGAAACCCCAGGGGGTGAAAGGGCGGAAGGATGATTTCAGGAATAGGCCGGTGGCAAGGGGAAGGGGGGTTTTGGCAAGGAGGAGAGGAAGGGAATTTGGAAGGAGTCGGGAGGGGGAGGGAAGGAACCGGAGGTTTGCAAGACCGGTTTTGGCGGCGATTTGTGCCGAAATATTTCAAAAAACGGAGAGGTTGTAATAAATCTTAAGAATCACGACGGGCTGCCTCGTTTCGTGAGTTGTGTGCCAGGGGTTTCATGCCGTTGATGAATGTCTTACTGTTTCATTTATGCTGCATCACGCCGTCGTTCGTCGGTATTTTGGGATGTCCGGCCTCCGTTCATTGTCACGCAGCATCCATTCGTCGCACTGTCAAGTCAGTGTGTACTACCGCTCGGGTGTGCGTCATGCCGGTGCATGGCAAAAATGTCGCATCTCTGAGGCGGTGGCGCGGCGTTCGACCGGCGGTCAGTCGCGCCGCGGCAACGATTTGGTCGCCAGGCAACCGTTCGACGGCCGCTGATCGCGCCGAAATGCCGTTGATCGGCCTAGATTTTTTCACATTTGTTGTAGAAGCGTTGCAAATAACTGGCAATTACTTGATGGCTTACTTTCAGAGGTGTCGCTAAGTGCGTGAAAACTGGCCGAGCGGTTGCTTTTCAAGGATGAGCGATGCTCTGTAAGTCATTGTCATAGCAGGAAAAATCACTTTTGCCTGATTTGACGCTGCCTCTCAGCCCTCGTATTCTTCGATCTGGTGGGATTTTGTGGGAAAAGGTGGGGCGAGGTGGGACAATTGCCCTAACGCTCTTCCCGCGAATTCTTCAAGTGCCCTGGTGGCTGAATGGACGGCCAGGGCGGTGTGCACATATGGCCGGGTCTTGATCAGGTTGGGAGCCGATGTTCGAAGGAAGCTTTCCGCTGTCGCTGGATGCAAAGGGTCGTTTGACGATTCCTGCGCAGTGGCGCGGCATCTTGGAAGAGCAAGGCATCCGCAAACTGGTTCTGACGCGGCATTTCGGAGCCTATCTGCGGGTGTACCCCCTGCCGGAATGGGAGCGGGTCCGGGAACACATCGCGTCCACCTTCACCGCGAAGGACGATCGGACGCGACGGCTGTTGATTGGAACGGCCGAAACCGTGGAAATGGACGGTGCGGGCCGCATCCTGGTCAGTCCGATCCTGCGTCGGGCAGCCAGGTTGGATCGCAAGGTTGTGATGCTCGGAGACATTACGCGCTTCGAACTGTGGGATGAGCAGGCATTGGAGGCTTATCTGGACGAGCAGGCATCGGCCGGCTTGCCGGAGGGGCTCTATGACATTCCGGGTCTTTGAACGCCATGAATGAGGATCTGGGTACAGGGATGGATGCAGCGGCGTTCCGTCCGCATCGGCCGGTGCTGTTGCGGGAGGCGGTGGCTGCACTTTGCATCCGGCCCGATGGCATCTATGTCGACGGCACCTTCGGGCGCGGTGGGCACAGCCGTCAGATACTCCAGGCGCTGGGGCCCCAGGGGCGTCTGCTGGCACTCGATCGCGATCCGGAGGCTGTCGAGGCCGGGCGCGCGTTGGCTGCAGAGAGTGGTCATGAGCGTTTCGAGATCGTTCATGCACGCTTTTCCACCTTCGGCGACGTGCTGGATGCACGGGGGCTGGAGGGGGTCGATGGTGTGCTTCTCGATCTCGGTGTGTCCTCGCCACAGATCGATGATCCGGAGCGGGGGTTCAGCTTCACGAGCGAAGGCCCCCTGGACATGAGGATGGATCCGACGCAAGGCAGGTCCGCACGCGAGTGGTTGCTGCAGGCGTCGGTCGAAGAAATTACCGAGGTATTGAAACGAGATGGTGACGAACGGTTTGCTTTTCCGATTGCAAAGGAGATTGTTGCTCGCCGCGAACAGACCGGCGGCGCGTCCCTTCAAACCACACGACAGCTTGCCGATCTCGTGGCGGGGGTCGTCCGTCGGCGGCAAAAAAATGCGCAGGGCAAGAATCCGGCCACACGCACCTTTCAGGCTGTACGGATTCACACCAATGACGAAGGGAACGAGCTCGCGCGGGGGTTGAATACCGCCCTCGCACGATTGAACCCGGGGGGCCGTCTGGCCGTGATCAGTTTTCACTCCAACGAAGATCGTGTCGTCAAACAGTTCATTGCACGTCACAGCGGACGTGATGGGCAGCGTCATCCCGTCACGGGAAACCTGCTGGCAGAACCGCTGCTGCAAAGCCACGGCCGTGTACTGCCGTGCGATGCCGAAGTGGATGCCAACCCACGTGCGCGCTCGGCCGTGCTGCGCGTGGCCGAGCGTTTGCCGGTGACACCGCACCGAGGACGAGCGAGATGATGCTGAACCGGATCAATATCGTGCTGGCCTTGTTGCTGCTTGCTTCGGCCCTGCTGCTGGTGACTTCACAGAATCGTGCGCGCCGTCTCAGTACCGAGATGGAGCGTACACAGGGGCAGATGCGTGAACTCGATGTCCGTCATTCGCAATTGCAGATCGAAATCACCCGTCTGTCCAAACCATCACTGTTGGATGACCGTGCCCGCAAGGATCTTCGTATGGTTTCGTTGACGCCCGAGCGCACGATTTATCTGAGAGGAAGCCGCTGATGGCCAAATCCGTCAAATCCGTCAAGTTCGCCGCGCCGCATTTGCTGCAGGCCCGTCTGCAGCTGTGGCGCTCGCGCTTCATGTTTGCGGTCATCTTCCTGGCTTTCGTGGCGCTGGCGGGCAAAGCCTTCTATTTGCAGACGGCTTCCAAGAACTTTCTGCAGGCGCAGGGCGCACAGCGCTACGAAAAGACCGTCGAACTGCAGGCCAACCGTGGTCGCATCCTCGATCGTCACGGTGTGGTGCTGGCCTCCAGCCTGCCGGCCCGTTCGATCTGGGCCTACGCCGACCGGGTCGACCTGTCCGATCCCCGGCTGCTCGATCTGGCACGGTTGTTGAACATGCAGCCGCTCGATCTGCAGGCCAAGCTGACCCGGGGTGACCGAGGTTTCGTCTTCCTGAAGCGGCAGGTCGATATGGACACCGCCGAGCGGATCGCCGCATTGCGCATCCGTGGCATCGGTCAGGACAGCGAATACAAGCGCAATTACCCCGAAGGTGAAATCGCTGCGCATCTGGTCGGTTTCACCGATCTGGCGCACGTCGGTCAGGAGGGGTTGGAGCTGGCCTTCCAGTCGACGCTGGCCGGTACGCCCGGCAGCCGCCGTGTCAGCCGTGACGGCACCGGTCAGATCATCGGTGGCATCGATCGGATCAAGGAACCGCAGGACGGTCGCGATCTGCGTCTGACCATCGATTCGCGCATCCAGTATCAGGCCTTCCAGGCCGTCAAGGAAGCGGTGACCAGCCAGAAAGCCAAGGCGGGGGCCGCTGTGGTGATGGATGCCCGCAATGGCCAGATTCTGGCGCTGGCCAACTGGCCGTCCTACAATCCGGCCGATCGCAAGACGTTGTCGGGCAACAATTTGCGCAACCGTGCCATCACCGATCTGTACGAGCCGGGGTCGACGCTGAAGGTCTTTACCGCAGCGTTGGCATTGGAAAGCGGCAAATACCGTCCGCATTCGATGTTCGACGCCAGCGAGGGCTGGATGAAGATCGGCCGCGACGTGATCCGCGATGCCCATCGGCAGAAGGAGCCGATGACGCTGGCCCAGGTCATTCAGAAAAGCTCGAACATCGGCACCGCCCAGATGGCGCTGAATCTGTCGCCCGAAGATCACTGGAAACTGCTGACTTCGGTGGGCTTGACCGAGGCACCGAAGATCGGTTTCCCCGGCGCGGCGTCGGGCCGCCTGCGCCCATTCACCAAATGGAAGCCGATCGAGCACGCCACCATTTCCTATGGTCATGGGCTGTCGGTGTCGCTGCTGCAGATGGCGCGCGCCTATTCGATCTTCAGCGGTCCGGGGCAGGTGCTGCCGGTGTCGCTGGTCGTGCCCGAAGAAGAACGCCGTGTGCGCGCCATCCAGGTGTCATCCGCCAATGCCCGCTATCGTGCCGAACGGGTGGCTGGTCAGCAGGTCATCAGCGCCCAGACGGCCGCAGCCATGCGTCGGATTCTGGAACTGTCGGCCGGTCAGAAAGATGCCGTGGCCAAGGCCGCCGTGCCAGGCTATCGTGTCGGTGGCAAGACTGGCACCACCAAGAAGCTCGAAGGCGGCAAGTACGTCAAGAAATACGTCAGCTCCTTCGTGGGCATGGCGCCGATGTCGAACCCGCGCGTGATCGTGGCCGTCATGGTCGACGAGCCGGGGGCCGGCAAATATTACGGCTCCGATGTGGCCGCCCCGGTCTTTGCCAGGATCACCGGCGAAGCGCTGCAGACGCTGGCGGTCGAGCCGGACGCGCCCTTCGAGACCATGATTTCCCCGATCACGCCCGAACTGGTGGTGGCGCCCGACAGCGTGCCCTCGGCACCGGGTGATGTCGGTCGCGTCAAGGGGGTCAGCATTCCGCGCAGCTCGGTGATTCCGCCGGTACGTGGCAAACAGAAGATGTCGGCGACCGGTTCCGGGCCAAAGGTTTCGGCCGCTCCGGTCGCATCGGCACCGGCCAAGGTTTCCGCATCGGCAGGCGCTCGGAGGACGCCGAAAGTCTCATCTGCTCCGGCTGCTTCCAGGGTCTCGAAAGTGTCGGTTGCTCCGACCGTATCGGCCCCGGCAGCATCGACGGTATCGGTGGCGGCGCCAGTGCCCAAGACCACGGCGCGCGCAGCATCCAAGGTGTCGGCCAACGACGCGGTGCCCGAACGGAGGGCCAACGAGGCGACCCGGACGCTGGTCGCGCGGCAATTGGAACGTAGCGGCAATGGCCGGGGTGGCGCATGAGAGATGCCGGGGCCGGGCATGAGCCGGTCGTCCTCAGTACCGATCAGCTGCCTGAATGGTTGCGCCGGCATCTGCCAGAGACGGGGAATCTGACGGCCGATAGCCGGATCGTGCGTTCCGGGGACGCTTTCTTTGCGTTGCGTGGCGCGCGCCACGACGGTGCCGCATTCATTCGGCAGGCCGTCGATGCGGGGGCCGCGGCGATCGTGATCGAAGCCGCTCGAGTGATCCAGTCCGATTTGCAGATGCTGCCGGTGCCGGTCTGTCGGGTGCCCGATCTGAAACTGAGTCTCGGGCCGGTGGCAGCCGACTGGTATGGCCAGCCCAGTGCCGAACTCGATCTGGTGGCCGTGACCGGCACCAATGGCAAAACCAGTGTCTCGCACTGGATTGCCGATGGTTGCAACCGGCTGATGGCCGGGGAGCGTGCGGTAGTGGTGGGCACCAATGGGGAAGGCGTGCCCGGGACGCTGCGCCCGCTCGGCATGACCACCCCCGATCCGCTGACGGTTCAGCGTTTGTTCCGCCGCTATCTCGACGAAGGGATCGAGGTGGTGGCCCTCGAAGCTTCGTCGATCGGGTTGGAACAGGGTAGGCTGAATGGCAGCGTCATCCGGACGGCGGTCTACACCAATCTGAGCCGTGATCATCTCGACTATCACGGTTCGATGGATGTCTATGGTGAGGCCAAGCGGGTGCTGTTCGCTTGGCCGGGGCTCAAGAACGCCGTCGTCAATCTGGATGACGTGCTGGCGCCCGCGCTTTTGACGGTTCTGCAGGACCATCCCGCCGTGCCGCACCGTATCGGCTATCTGATCTATGATGCGCTCGACAATGGCGATGGCCAATACCCGGGCAAGGGCACCGGGGCCGACATGCCGCCTGCGTTGCTGCGGGCTCTGTCGCTGGCGGACGTTTGCGACGAGGTGTTGATGGCCGTGGCCATCGAGCCCGGTCGCTGGGTGCTGAATCTGCTGCAGGCGCCGGGGGTGCCCTTGGCAGGCGGGGAGGACACGTCGGCCGACGACGAAATCGATCTGTCCGGGGTCAGCGACGGTGATATCGAAGATTTCGAGCAGATGCAGCAGCTACCCACCGATGAGCTGCAGCAGACTTCGGTCGATCTCGACTTGCAGCTGATCGGACGCTTCAATTTGTCCAATGCTCTGGCGGTGGCCGGTGTCTGGCGTGCCATGGGCTGGTCTCTGGACGAAATCGCCAACCAGCTGGCTGCACTGAAGCCCGTGCCCGGCCGCATGGAGAACATTTTGCCGCCTGGTGCCAGTGAGGCCGAGCGAGCGGCAGTGCCCCTGGTCGTGGTCGATTATGCCCACACCCCCGATGCGCTCGAAAACACATTGACGGCGTTGCGTGAAGTGGCGCAGCAGCGCGGTGGTCGCCTGTGGTGCATCTTTGGTGCCGGCGGCAATCGCGATGCCGGCAAACGCCCACAGATGGCGGCCGTGGCAGAACGGCTGGCCGACCGGGTGGTGCCGACCAGCGACAACCCGCGCGACGAAGACCCGAAAGCGATCCTGGAGGATGTGGTGGCGGGATTGCGGGGTGAGGCGTGGCTGGTGGAAGCCGATCGTAAAAAGGCCATCGATGCAGTCGTGGCAGCGGCATCGCCGCAGGATGTGGTGCTGGTGGCGGGCAAGGGTCGTGAGGCGACTCAGGAAATCGCCGGCGTGTTCCATCCCTTCTCGGACCCCGACACGGTGGCGCAAGCCCTGATGGCCCGTCTCGATCGGGACGCATCTGCCGGGAGATCCGGATGATCGATCTGCGTACAGCGTTCGGCTGGTTGCCGCGGGCCGTGATGCTTGGCTGTGGGCATGAACACTTCACTGGTGTTTCGACCGACACCCGGACCGTGCGTCCGGGCGATCTGTTCGTGGCGCTGCGTGGCGACAGATTCGATGGTCATCGTTTCATCGATGAGGCGGTGGCCGCCGGCGCGGTGGGCATCGTGGTCGAGGAAATGCCCGATACGCTGAAAGTGCCCGCGCTGCTGGTACCCTGCACCCGGCGCGCCCTGGGTGATCTGGCACGGGGCTGGCGTAGAAAGTTCGACCTGCCGGTGGTGGCCGTGACCGGCAGCAACGGCAAAACCACCGTCAAGGAAATGATTGCCGCGATTCTGGTGGCGCATGTCGGTCAGGATGCGGCATTTTCTACGCAAGGCAATCTGAACAACGACATCGGCGTACCGCTGACCCTGTTCCGGCTGCGCTCCGAACACCGGATGGCGGTGATCGAGCTGGGTATGAACCATCCGGGTGAAATCCAGGTTCTGGCCGGCATGGCGCAGCCGACGGTGGCGTTGGTGCTGAACGCACAGCGTGAGCATCAGGAATTCATGGATGGACCCGAAGCCACTGCACGCGAAAACGGCACAGTGTTTCAGGCGCTGCCGGCCAACGGCGTTGCGGTCTATCCGGGCGACGATGCCTGCACGCCGATCTGGCGGGAGATATGTGGTGATCGGCCCGTGATGGAATTCGGGCTGGCCGGCGGCATCGAGCCGGCGGTGGCCACGTATGCGGTGGCCGCGCAGCGCGAGGCCCGGCCCGATGGCTTCACAGCCCGGGTGGGCGATGAATACATCGACATCGAGCTGCAGATTGCCGGCCGCCACAATGTGCGCAATGCACTGGCGGCAGCGGCCTGCGCGCGGGCGCTCGGCATTCCGGCCACCACGATCGTCAGGGGGCTGGCGGCATTCCAGCCGGTGGCCGGTAGGCTGCGCCGCGAGGTGTTGCCCAATGACGTGGTGATGATCGATGACACCTACAACGCCAATCCGGATTCGATGCGGGCGGCTATCGATGTGCTGGTCGATGAACCGGTCGGTCCGCGCCTGCTGGTGATGGGGGACATGGGTGAGACCGGCGCCCAGGCCGAGGCATTTCATCGCGAGGTGGGTGAGTACGCCCGCCAACGGGGTATCGATGCCATCTGGACGGTGGGCAAGGATATGCAGGCTGCCGCGCAGGCGGCCGGTGACGAGGCGCGCCATTGGCACGGCGCAGATGATTTGTTGGCGGATCATCCGGTATTGCCGGAAGGTTTCGTCAGTGTTTTGATCAAGGGATCGCGCTTCATGCGCATGGAACGTATCGTACGGGCCTGGTCGGCAGCCGCAGCCAAACCGGCAAGGGAGGCATGCTGATGCTGCTGCTTCTGACGCAATGGCTGTCGCAGGAATTCCGGGTTTTCTCGGTCTTCAACTACATCACGCTGCGGGCGGTGCTGGCCACGCTGACGGCACTGTTCATCGGGCTGTTGTGCGGTCCGGCGGTGATCCGTAAGCTGACGGCGATGAAGATCGGTCAGGCTGTCCGCCAAGACGGTCCGCAGACCCATCTCGTCAAATCGGGCACGCCGACCATGGGCGGTGTGCTGGTGCTGATTTCGGTCGGTCTGGCCACCATTCTGTGGAGCGATCTCTCCAACCGTTTCGTCTGGGTGGTGCTGCTGGTCACGCTCGGTTTCGGCATGGTCGGCTGGGTCGATGATTACCGCAAAGTGGTGCATCACGATCCCAAGGGTATGTCGGCCCGCGAAAAATACTTCTGGCAGAGTGCACTCGGTCTGCTGGCAGCCTTCTATCTGGCCTTTGCCATTCCCACTCAATCGATCAGCGAAGCTTTCCAACTGTTCAATCAGTGGGTCAGCAGCGGTTTTCGGGTCTCGCTGCCCGAAACTTCGGCGCTGCAGATTCCCTTCTTCAAGGAATGGGCGATTCCGCTGGGAGGGTTCGGCTTCGTGGCGCTGACCTATTGCGTCATCGTCGGCACCAGTAACGCAGTGAACCTGACCGATGGCGCCGATGGTCTGGCGATCATGCCGGCGGTGCTGGTCGGTTCGGCATTGGGTATCTTTGCATACGTCACTGGCAACGCGGTGTTTTCGCGCTATCTGCTGATTCCCTATGTACCGGGCGCCGGAGAGCTGATCGTGCTGTGCGGCGCGATCCTGGGCGCGGGACTCGCCTTTCTGTGGTTCAACGCCTATCCGGCCCAGGTGTTCATGGGTGACGTCGGCGCATTGTCGCTGGGCGCTGCGCTGGGCACCATTGCCGTCATCGTTCGGCAGGAGATCATCCTGTTCGTGATGGGTGGGGTATTCGTGGCGGAAACCGTCTCGGTGATGATGCAGGTCGGCTACTTCAAGTACACCAAGCGGCGTTATGGCGAAGGCAGGCGCATCTTCCGGATGGCGCCGCTGCACCATCATTTCGAAATCGGCGGGGTCAAGGAATCGCAGGTCGTCGTGCGTTTCTGGATCGTCACGATGATGCTGGTGCTGTTTGGTCTGTCGACGCTGAAACTGCGTTGAGGAGCGGACGATGATCGAACTGGCACACAAACGGGCGGCCGTCATCGGACTGGGGGAATCCGGTCTGGCGATGGCGCGCTGGTTGAAGCGCAAGGGGGCACGGGTGGTGGTCTTCGATGACCGGGCCGAACCGCCGGCGCTGCCTGCGTTGCGTGAAGCCGTACCCGAAGCGGTGTTCCACAGCCAGCCGCTCGATGCAGGTGTGTTGCAGGCCGACGGCAGCTTCGATCTGCTGGCCTGGAGTCCGGGCGTGTCGATCGTGACCGGCAATGGTGCCGGACTTCATACGGCTGCGCGCGAAGCGGGCGTGCCGGTCTATGGCGAGCTGGATTTCTTCGGTGCCGAAATCGCCCGTCAGTGTGAGCAGGGCCAGTCGATTCGGGTGGTGGCCATCACCGGAACCAACGGCAAGACCACCGTCACCCGCATGACGGCTTTTCTGGCCAACGAGGCCGGTGTCGAAGCCGAAGCGGCAGGCAACATCGGCCCTTCGATGCTGGATGCGCTGATGCGCCGTCTGGATGCGGACGAGCCGACGATGCCGGCGTTGTGGGTGCTGGAACTGTCGAGCTTTCAACTGGCGGTGGCGGCCGGGCCGCTCGCCTGTCAGGCGGCCACGGTGCTCAACATCACCCCCGACCACCTCGATTGGCACGGCACGATGAAGCACTATCGTGATGCCAAGTGCCGCATCTATCAGGGCGCCGGGCTGCGTGTCGTCAATCTGGACGATCCGTTGACCGACTCCGAGCGGGTGGCACCCTGGGATGCGCCGGTGCTCGAGGAGTCCGTCGAACCACCCGAGGGCCGTACCCGCAGGAAGCTCGAGGCACTGCCGCCACCGGTGCCGCGCACGGTGTTTTCACTGCATGCGCCACACACGGCACCGGCCTTTGGGGTGGTACGCGAAGGCGGGCTCGCCTGGCTGACCGAAGCCGTGGCCGAAGAGCCGTCGGCCCAGCGCAGACGCAAGGCCCGGGAGCCGATCGAATTCGTGCTGAATCGGCTGATGCCGGCCGATGCGCTGCGGTTGCAGGGCTCACACAACCATGCCAATGTGCTGGCGGCGCTGGCACTGCTGCGTGCCTGCGGCGTGCCGATGGCGGCCATGCTACACGGGCTGCGCGCCTTCGTGCCGGATGATCATCGCTGTGCGCCGGTGGCGATCATTCGCGACGTCGAGTACGTCAACGACAGTAAGGGCACGAATATCGGCGCCACGGTGGCGGCCCTCGATGGTTTGGGCCGGCGTGCGGTGCTGATTGCCGGTGGCATCGGCAAGGAGCAGGATTTCAGTGAACTGGCACCTGCGGTGGCGGTTCATGCCCGTGGTGTGGTGCTGATCGGCCGGGATGCGCCGATTCTACGCGCCGCACTGGCCGGGACCGGTGTGCCGCTGGTCGACGCGGCCGATCTGGATGCGGCGGTGCGTGAGGCGGCGGCGATGGCCCAGCCGGGCGACGTGGTGCTGTTGTCGCCGGCCTGTGCCAGTTTCGATATGTTCACCGGCTATGCCCATCGGGGTACGGCTTTTGCCGAGGCGGTACGGAATCTCGCCGCCGAGGAGGGCCAGCCATGTTGAGTCGATTGACCCAATGGCTGCCGGATTGGTCTTGGGCCGGTGAGCGGGTCGCGCTGGGCAGCGGTGCACGCGGGCGCGGTAAGCGCGCGCCGGGCACTTTGGCTCGTGCGCGGGTCGATGGCAAGGTGCTGGGTACCCAGCGCAGTCTGGAATATACCAATGCACCCGGCTTCGATGTGCCGCTGATGTGGGTGACGGCCCTGTTGCTGGGTCTGGGTCTGGTGATGGTCTATTCGGCCTCGATCGCGGTGCTGGAACGTCGTGATCCGGCGGGTGATTTGTCGACTTATTTTCTGGTTCGGCAGACGGGGGCGATCGGTGTGGCGCTGATCGCTGCGTTGTTCGCTTATGCGATGCCCCCGCGGCGCTGGCAGCAGATCGCCATGCCGCTGTTCTTTTTGGGCGTGCTGCTGCTGGTGCTGGTGTTCGTGCCCGGGGTCGGGCGGCGTGCCGGTGGCGCCTACCGCTGGATTTCGCTGGGTGTGACCACGATACAGCCCACTGAGATGATGAAGCTGTTCGTGGTGCTGTACGTGGCCGACTATGCGGTGCGCAAGCAGGCGTTGATGCCGCACCTGTGGCGTGCCTTGCTGCCGATGGCGATCGCGCTGTCGATCGTCGGGCTGCTGATCATGCGGCAGCCCGACCTGGGGGCGTTGATCGTCATTCTGATGGTGGCGATGGGCGTGCTGTTTCTTGGCGGTATGAACCCTAAGCTGTTTTTCGGCATGGTGGCGTTTCTGGCCGCTGTATTCACCAGCTTCATTCTGCTGGTGCCGTTCCGACGGGCACGATTCTTTTCCTATCTCGATCCTTTCGAACGCAGCAATGCAGAGGGCAGCAGCTATCAACTGACGCACTCGCTGATGGCAATCGGCAAGGGCGAGTGGCTGGGCAGTGGATTGGGGGCCGGTGTGGCCAAGCTCAATTTCCTGCCCGAGCCTCATACCGATTTTCTGTTCGCCACCATTGGCGAAGAACTGGGCATGGTCGGCATGCTGGTGGTGATCCTGCTTTTTTTCTGGCTGGTGCGCCGCTGCTTCGAGATCGGCCGTCAGGCCATCGCTTTCGAGCAGTTCTTCAACGGTCTGGTGGCTCAGGGGGTGGGGCTGTGGATCGGTCTGCAGGTGTTCATCAACCTGGGAGTCAACCTGGGCCTGTTGCCCACCAAGGGGCTGACGCTGCCCTTCATGAGTTTTGGAGGCAATGCGATTCTGATGAACTGCGTCGCCATGGCGATCGTGTTGCGGATCGATGTCGAGAACCGAAAGATGATGCGGGGGGCCATACTGTGAGTGTGTACGCACGGGCAGCGGGCGCCTGGAGGACCTGATGCGCGCGAGACGAATCCTGATCATGGCGGGTGGAACCGGCGGCCATATCTTTCCCGGGCTGGCCGTGGCCGAGCTGTTGCGCGAGCGTGGTTGGGAAGTGTTCTGGCTCGGCAATCCGGAGGGCATGGAAGGTCTGCTGGTCCCGCCGCACGACATCGAGATGAAGTCCGTGCATTTTCAGGGACTGCGTGGCAAGGGCGTGGGTGCCATGTTGCGCCTGCCCTTGCGCTTGCGCAGCGCCTACAAGGAGGCTGCGCAGGCTTTCGACGAGGTCAGACCCGATGTGGTGCTGGGCATGGGGGGGTACGTGACCGTGCCCGGCGGTCTGGTGGCACGTGCGCGCCGCATTCCGCTGGTGCTGCACGAGCAGAACTCGGTGGCGGGCATGGCCAACAGATTTCTGGCACGCATGGCCGAGCGTGTGCTGGTGGCCTTTCCGGGGGCGATGTCTCAGGCGCGTTGGGCCGGTAATCCGGTCGGCAGGGCCATTGCCGCCATCCCGGCGCCGGAGCAGCGCTATCGCGAGCGCAGCGGTCCGCTGCGGGTGCTGGTGGTGGGCGGCAGCCTCGGAGCGCAGGCCTTCAACCGAGTGATTCCCAACGCTTTCGGATTGATGCTTCCTGAGAATCGACCTGAGGTTTTGCACCAAAGTGGTCGTGCACATCTCAAGGAACTGCGTAACAATTACCAAGTTGCCGCGGTCGAAGCCAAAACGGTGGCTTTCATCGAAAACATGGCGGAAGCCTATTCAGAAGCGGATCTGGTGATTGCTCGTGCCGGTGCAACCACAGTATCCGAGCTGGCGGCTGCCGGTGTGGCGTCCATTCTGGTTCCTTACCCGTATGCGGTCGACGATCATCAGACCGGCAATGCCCGTTTCCTGTCCGAAACCGGTGCAGCCATTTTGATTCCGCAGCCGGAGCTGGCTCCGTCCAGTCTGGCTTCGCTGCTTTCCCAATTCACCCGGCCGGCGCTGGCCTCCATGGCAGCCAAGGCGAGAGCACTGGGCAAACCGGATGCCGCACAGGTCGTCGCGGATGCCTGTGAGGCCGTCGTCAAATCATGAAACACAAAGTCAGGCAGGTTCATTTCGTGGGCATCGGTGGTGCCGGCATGAGCGGCATCGCCGAGGTGCTGCTCAATCTCGGCTATGCCGTCAGTGGTTCGGATCTGAACCGTTCGGCCGTGCTCGATCGCCTCGAAAAACTGGGCGCCAGCGTATTCGTCGGCCATCGGGCCGAGCACGTCGAACAGGCCGATTGCGTCGTGGTGTCCACGGCAGTGCGGGCCGACAACCCCGAGGTGCGGCGTGCGCGTGCCCGGCGGGTGCCGGTGGTGCCGCGAGCCCTGATGCTGGCCGAGCTGATGAAGCTCAAGCAGGGCGTGGCCATCGCCGGCACGCATGGCAAGACCACCACCACCAGTCTGGTGGCCAGCATTCTGGCTCGTGCCGGGCTCGATCCCACCTTCGTGATCGGTGGCAGGCTCAACAGCGCCGGAGTCAATGCGCGGTTGGGTTCGGGCGATTACATCGTCGTCGAAGCCGATGAATCCGATGCGTCGTTCCTGAATCTTTCGCCGATGATCGCGGCCGTCACCAACATCGACGCCGATCACATGGACACCTATGGTCACGATATGGCCCGGCTGAAACAGGCTTTCGTGGATTTTTTGAACCGTCTGCCCTTCTACGGCGCTGCGGTGCTGTGCATCGACGATCCATACGTGCGCGAGATCGTTCCCTTCGTGTCCAAACAAATTCTGAGCTATGGCTTCGATGCCGAGGCACAGACACGTGCGATCGACGTGCATCCGGAAGGCGAGCGGATGTGTTTCACGGTGCTGCGCGACCAGGAGGCTGCGCTGCAGGTGTCGCTGGCTCTGGCCGGTGAGCACAATGTACGCAATGCGCTGGCCGCCATTGCCATCGCCACCGAGCTGGGCGTCGATGACGGTGCCATCGTAGCTGCGCTGGCCGATTTCCGGGGCGTGGGGCGGCGTTTCGAACGCTATGGCGATATCGCCATTGCCCGGCCCGTTCAGACCGCACAGGACGACTTCGCCCCTGCCAAGGGCATTTTCACGCTGATCGACGACTACGGGCATCACCCGGTCGAGATCGAGGCGACCATCGCGGCCGTCCGGGGAGCCTATCCGGGCCGGCGTTTGGTGCTGGCCTTTCAGCCGCACCGTTATTCACGCACCCGCGATCTGTTCGAGGATTTCGTGCGTGTCCTCGGCCTGGCCGATCAGGTGGTGTTGACGGAAGTATACGCAGCCGGCGAAGCACCGATCGTGGCTGCGGATGGACGGGCACTGGTGCGCGCCGTGCGGCTCGCCAGTCGCCATGAACCGTTGTTCGTCAGTGAAATCGATACCTTGCCTGCCACGGTGCTGGGACTCGTGCAGCCGGATGATGTGGTCGTCACCATGGGTGCGGGCAGTATCGGTGCCATGGCTGCCAGAATCGTCGAGGCCGCCAACCATGCAAACGCTTCCAGGGAAGGAGGTTTCCATGAATGAATCGATTTTGCCGCTTCCTCTGCCGATGGACGTGGATCCGGCTTCGCTGGGGCGTGTCGTCGTGTTGATGGGTGGGCGCTCATCCGAGCGTCAGGTTTCACTGATGTCCGGCCAGGGCGTGCTGCGTGCGCTGCGCAGTCGGGGTGTCGATGCCGAGCCTTTCGACCCGGGCGAGTCGCCGCTCGGCAAGCTCGAGGCCGAAGGCTACGATCGCGCCTTCATCACGCTGCATGGCCGTTTCGGTGAGGATGGCACCATCCAGGGTTTTCTGGAAATGATCGGGCTGCCATATACCGGTTCGGGCGTGCTGGCATCGTCGCTGTCCATCAACAAGATCATCACCAAGCAGGCCTGGCAGGCCGGCCGCCTGCCGACGCCCGCATGGGAAATGCTGTACCGTCCGTATCAGCTGGCCGGCATCGCCGAGCGTCTCGGTCTGCCGCTGATCATCAAGCCGCCGCATGAAGGCTCCACGCTGGGTTTGACGCGCTGCGACTCGCTCGATCGTTTGCCGGCTGCCTATGACAAGGCCGCGGCGGTCGATTATCCGGTGCTGGCCGAGAGCTTCATCCAGGGGCGCGAACTGACGGTGGCGGTGCTGGGTGGTGGAGCCGAGGCACGTGCGCTGCCGGTCATCGAAATCCGTGCGCCGGACGGCAATTACGATTACCGCAACAAGTATTTCACGGCGGATACCCGCTATCTGTGCCCGGCGCCCTTGATGCCGGTATTGGCCGATTCGGTCAGTCGGCTTGCTGAGGCGGCTTATCGTGCGCTGGGTTGCGAAGGCTGGGGGCGGGTCGACATCATGCTCGATGACGCCACGCAACGGCCCTGGCTGCTCGAAATCAACACCTCGCCGGGTATGACGGATCATTCGTTGGTGCCGATGGCTGCGCGTGCAGCGGGTATTTCCTATGAGGACCTGGTGGTCGGATTGGCGGCTACCGCGTCGTTGAAGATACAACGTTCTGTTGCGCCGGAGGCGACGACGTGAATTTATGGCATGATCCGCGCGCGCTGAACGCCATTGCCAACGGTATGGTAATGGTCGCGTTCGCCTGCCTGTCGATGGCAGGGGTCTGGTGGCTGGGGCAGCGCTCCGCCTTCGATCTGCTGTCCATCGAGGTCGGGCCGGTGGATGGGCGTTCTTTGGATCATGTCAACGTGCAGTCGATGACGGCATTGGGTGTCAACCAGCTGGAAGGCAATTTTTTTACGGTTGGGCTCGATCGGGTACGACGGCATTTCGAGCAGGTGCCCTGGGTGCGCCGCGCCGAGGTCCGTAGGGTCTGGCCGAATCGCTTGTTCGTGGGGCTCGAAGAACATGAGGTACTGGCGCGCTGGAAAGATGACGGCGGCCGTTTCGTCAACACGCATGGAGAGTTGTTTTCGGTGAATCCGGCTGAAGTTGCCAACCACCAGAATCTGTTGTTCCTGTCCGGGCCGGTCGGCAGTCAGGCGCTGGTTGCGCGCCGCTATGGCGAACTGGCCGAACAGCTGTTGCCTCTGTCGATGCGGCCGGTGTCGTTGACACTGTCGGATCGTCAATCGTGGACGGCGGAGCTGGACAGTGGCATCGTGCTCAAGATGGGGCGTGACGAGGGGGTTTCGGTGGCCGAGCGGGTGTCGCGCTGGGTGGCGGCGCATCCGCTGATCCAGGCGCGTCTGAATGGGCGAGCCGAAGAGGTCGATTTGCGCTATCCGAATGGTTTTGCAGTAAGGGCGCCGGGGGCGCTCGAACAGGATGCCGCTGGCCGTAGTCAGCGTGCACCCACTCATTGATTGCCGGGACTGACCATGTCACGAGAAAACAAGGATCTGCTGGTTGGCCTGGATATCGGCACCTCGAAGGTGGTGGCGATCGTGGCCGAAATGCACGGTGATGGCGATATCGAGGTGATCGGGATCGGTCAGCACGAATCCCACGGCCTGAAGAAAGGCGTGGTGGTCGACATCGAAAAGACGGTGGCGTCGATCCAGGCTGCGCTCGAAGAGGCCGAGCTGACATCCAATCTCAAGATTCAGCAGGTCGTCACCGGTATCGCAGGCAATCACATCCGCAGTTTCAATTCGATCGGGATGGTGGCGATCAAGGACAAGGAGGTTACCGAGGCCGATGTGCTCCGCGTGATCGAAACCGCCAAGGCAGTGGCCATTCCGACAGACCAGCAGATTCTGCATGTGTTGCCGCAGGAATTCATCATCGACGGTCAGGAAGACATCCGAGAGCCGGTCGGCATGAGCGGGGTGCGGCTGGATGTGAAGGTGCATGTCGTCACCGGAGCGGTGTCGGCTGTGCAGAACATCATCAAATGCGTGCGTCGCTGTGGACTGGCGGTACAGGATCTGATTCTGCAGCCGCTGGCATCGGCCAATGCCGTCCTGACGGTCGATGAAAAGGAACTGGGCGTGGCGCTGGTCGACATCGGCGGTGGCACGACCGATATTGCGGTTTTCGTGGGTGGGTCGATCCGCCATTCCGCCGTCATTGCGGTGGCTGGTGATCAGATCACGAATGATATTGCCATGGCGTTGCGCACGCCGACGGCCGATGCCGAAGACATCAAGCTGCGCCATGGTCTGGCCAAGCCGACATTGGCCAACCCGGGCGAAAAGATCGAGGTGCCGGGCATCGGCGATCGCGGTCCGCGTTCGCTGTCCAAACAAGGGCTTGCCTCGGTGATCGAGCCCCGGGTCGAGGAGTTGTTTCTGATGGTGCAGCAAACCATCCGCGAGTCGGGCTATGAAGAAGCACTGTCCTCGGGTATCGTCATCACCGGCGGCTCGAGCCTGCTGCCGGGCATGGCGGAACTGGCCGAGGACATCTTTCTGAAGCCCGTTCGCGTGGGGGCGCCCGCCTACAGCGGTAGCCTGTCCGATGTCGTCAGAACACCCAGATATGCCACCGCCATGGGTCTGCTGGAGGAAGCACGCCAGCAGCGGTTGCGGGGGCGTAAGGTGGCGGAGCAATCGGGGTCCTTCCGGGACACGATCCGCCGGATGAAAGAATGGTTTTTCGGGAGCTTTTGATTGATGAACCTTTCCCGAACGATCGAAGGGCTTCCCTGGGATGCGCCGACGCGTCGAATTCTCAGGGGGGACCGAGGATGCGTATCCTTGCCCGGTATCGCATCTGCCAGTCCGAGGCGAGTCCGGAGACTGTCCATTTAAAACAGGAGGTTTTTCAGCTATGACGTTCAAGATGTTAGAAACAGATGTCGACGGCGCCGTCATCAAGGTGATCGGTGTCGGTGGCGGTGGTGGCAATGCCGTCAACCACATGGTCAACCGCGGTGTGCAGGGCGTGGAGTTCATCGCCGTCAACACCGACCGGCAGGCGCTGGCACGCTCGCTGGCAGGCCGCACCATCCAGTTGGGTGATGCCGGTTTGGGCGCGGGTGCCAATCCCGAAGCCGGCCGTGCCGCCGCTCAGGCCGAGCGTGGCAACATCCGTGCCGCCCTCGAAGGTGCCAACATGGTGTTCATCACCGCCGGCATGGGCAAAGGCACCGGTACGGGCGCCTCGCCCGTGGTGGCCGAAATCGCCAAGGAACTCGGTATCCTGACGGTTGGCGTCGTCACCAAGCCCTTCAACTACGAAGGCAGCCGCAAGCAGCGCGTGGCCGACGAAGGCATCGAGAACCTGATCGGCCAGGTCGATTCGCTGATCGTCGTGTTGAACGAAAAACTCTTCGAAGTGATGGATGAAGATGCCACGCTCGAAGATGCGTTCAAGCGGGCCGACGACGTGCTGCACAATGCGGTGGCCGGTATTGCCGAGATCATCAATGTGCCGGGCCTGGTGAACGTCGACTTTGCCGACGTGAAGACCATCATGGGCGAGCAGGGCAAGGCCATGATGGGTATCGGTGAAGCTTCGGGTCTGGACCGTGCCCGTCTGGCGGCCGAGCAGGCCGTGTCCTCGCCACTGCTCGACGGTGTCGACCTGCATGGTGCACGCGGCGTGATCGTCAACATCACCGCCACCCGTTCGTTGAAACTGCGCGAGACCAACGAAGTCATCAACACCATCAAGCAGTTCTGCGCCGAAGACGCCACCATCATCCACGGTACGGTCTACGACGAAGACATGGAAGATTCACTGCGTGTCACCGTGGTGGCCACCGGCATCGGTAAAGTGGTCCGCAAGCCGCAGCTGGTTTCGCAGCCTGCCATCAAGACCGGTACCGACGATCTCGGTCTGGAAACCGTCGATGCGATCGGCGGTCTGGACGAGCCCAACGTGTTTCGCAACCCGCGTAGCCAGGCGGCCGAGCGCGTCAACGCCATGTCGCAGAAAGGCGTCGAGCGTCTCGACATCCCGGCATTCCTGCGTCGTCAGGCCGACTGATCGCTGGGTGGCACCTGATCGGCGGCCGGCCGAGGCCGGCACGCCACGGGGCCGACGCCGGCCATGGCCGGTCGGTCGGCATGCCGCCCGTCTGCGTATCCTGGGCTGGCGTGTTCAGGAAGACCTGGCCGTTGTTGTATCCTTGCATTCCGGGGTGTCGTGTCGGAGCGACGTACGTATATCCCTGCCACGTCGTCGGCTTTCGCCGGGGAGTCGACGACGGACTGCTGCCAGCCATCTTGATGGAGTCGGATCACGATGTTGAGACAGAAAACGCTGCGAGAACCCGTGCAGGCCACCGGAATCGGCTTGCACTCCGGGCAGCGGGTCGTGCTCACGATCAAACCGGGCGCCGTCGACAGTGGCATCGTCTTTCGACGGGTGGATCTCGATCCGGTCATCGCTTTCAGGGCGCGCGCCGATCTGATCACGGATACCCGTCTGAACACCACGCTGTCGGCCGCCGCCGAGGGGCCGGGACGTGAGATCAGCGTCCAAACCATCGAGCACCTGATGTCCGCGCTGGCGGGTCTGGGCATCGACAATGCCGAAATCGACATCACGGCCGTCGAAGTGCCGATTCTCGACGGTTCGGCCGGTTCCTTCGTCTATCTGCTGCAATCGGCGGGTTTTGTCGAGCAGGCCGCACCCAAACGTTTCATCCGTATCCTGAAGCCGGTCGAAATCACCGATGGCGACAAATGGGTGCGCCTCGAACCGCATTTCGGTTTCAAACTGAGTTTCGAGATTTCATTTGGTCAGGCGGCCATCGACGCCACCGGTCAGCGCATCGAAATCGACTTTGCCACCACGTCCTACGTGAAGGAAATCGCACGCGCGCGCACCTTCGTGATGGCCAGTGAAGTCGAGCTGCTGCGCAAGCACGGGCTGGCGCTGGGCGGCAGCCTCGACAACGCCATCGTGGTCGATGCCGACCGGGTGCTGAACAACGATGGCCTGCGCTACAAGGATGAATTCGCCAAACACAAGGCGCTCGATGCCATCGGCGATTTGTACCTGATCGGTCATCCGATCCTGGGCGCCTACCATGCTCGCAAATCGGGTCACCACATGAACAACCTGCTGGTGCGGGCCGTGCTGGCCGACCCGGCCAACTACGAAATCGCCACTTTCACCCAGCGCCGTAATTTGCCGCCGTCCTTCACTCTGGACTGGGCTGTAGTCTGATGCCGATGGGTGGGGGCGTACATGGGTGTGTCCGGCTGCCCGATCCCGGCAGCCGGTTTCTCCGGTGCTGAAATCCGGCCGTGGCCCAAGTGCCTGCAGACCGATTCTTCACCGATTCGTTTTCAAGGAAGACCGATGTTCACGCTGATTCGACTGACCGCCCTGATACTGGCCTTGGTAGTGATCGGCTCGGCGCTGGCTTACCTCATCACCGGCGATGGCCGGCACTGGGTACGTGCCCGGCGCACCTTCGTCATCGGCATCATCGCGGCCTTTCTCTTCTTCGGCGTCATGTTCATCCAGAATCTGCTCTGGCCGGGTGGCGGGGTCGGCTGATGTCCAGGCCGGGTATCGGGTCCGAACCCTGCCCGGATCGGACCCGATACACGCCGGGCCGGCGCGATTTGACCCGCTCTTCCGGGTTGTCTGCCCGGGCCGGTATCACTCGGCTGGTCATGGCACCCGAGGGGACGAGAAGCGCCTGGATGCCTCGCGGCGCGGCTCAGACCTCCCGATAACTGCGCTGCTTGCGGACGAAGCGCAGCAGTGAGGTGCGCAGGGCTTCGGAGGTGTCCGGTGCGTTGGCCAGCGCCTCGATTGCGGCCAGGCCACGGGGCGGCACCAGATCTTTCAGCCGGGCTGGCGGTCTGGGTTGGGCATAGAGCGCGCTGGGCTTGAAGCGGATGCGGCTGACCAGCCAGCCGCGGGCCTGGAGGCCGTCGAGCAGTCTTGGTTCATACTGGCGCAGCCGGGCGGCCATGGCACTGGACGCTGCGGTCACGACCAGCGTCTGCTTTTCCAGTTTCAACGGCCGCAGCGGGATCGAGGGCAGAATGGCCTGCAGATCCTTCGACAGGGTCGACAGTCGTTTCCAGGTTTCCCACAGCGGTGAATTGCGCACTTGCAGATGCTCCAGCGCCGGCCGGCTTTCACGGTCACGATCCCTGTCCCTGGGCCTTCCGGCTGCCGTTTCGCGTCGATGCCAGCTCCCGTCGTCGTTGGCCTGCAGCTCGCTGCTGCGGCTGCCGGCCCTGCGCCGGACACCATCGACGCCGGATGAGCTGCCCATACCTGTCCTGTCGTTCCCGCCCGGACTCCAGCGGCCCTTGCGCTCGGAAGACGGGTGGAAGGGGGGCTTCCGCGATGCCGGGGCCGGCGCCGTCTCGACTGCGTTGCTGACCCGGCGTGCCTTGATCGGTTTTCGCTCCCACGGCATCCGGGGGCCGCGGGGCTCGACCGGTTCTTTTTCCCAGATCGGCGTCGGGCCGATGGGAGGTGAGGATTGCTCCCACGGCATCGGCTGTGGCGCACGTGCCACCCGTTGACCGGCAGTCGGTGCGTCGGGGCGCCCCGATCGGTCGGTCGAGGGGGGATCGGCAGAATTGGCGTTCGGGCG
Source organism: Lautropia sp. (assembly GCA_030530775.1). GTDB lineage: Bacteria > Pseudomonadota > Gammaproteobacteria > Burkholderiales > Burkholderiaceae_E > Lautropia. The sequence continues at coordinate 393,155 of JAUMUG010000001.1, forward strand.
CGGGGTGCGTGATAACATTTTCAGTTCGTTTTGCCAAGGGCAGAGATCACATCGCGGGGCGGCCCGTATGGTTGCAGGGCCGGGTTCCAGCCGCCGATGACATTATCACCCCTCCATACCATCCATGTTCCAGACATTTCTGACCAGCATTTTCGGCAGTCGCAATTCGCGGCTCCTGAAACAATACCGTCGCCGGGTTGCCCGTATCAACGCCTTGGAACCCGAGATCGAGAAGCTGTCGGATGAGGAACTGCGGGACAAGACCCGCCAGTTTCGCGAGCGCGTCGATACCGAGGTCGAGGCAGGCAAACCGATTCAGCAGGCGCTGGACGATCTGCTGCCCGAGGCCTTTGCCGTCTGTCGCGAAGGCTCGAAGCGGGCGCTCGGCATGCGACACTTCGACGTGCAGATGCTGGGGGCGATGGTGCTGCATGCCGGCAAGATTTCCGAGATGCGGACCGGCGAGGGCAAGACCTTGACCGCCACGCTCGCCGTCTACCTGAATGCGCTGGCCGGCCGCGGTGTGCACGTGGTGACGGTCAACGACTATCTCGCCCAGCGGGATGCGGCCTGGATGGGCCGGCTCTATCGCTTCCTTGGTCTGACGGTCGGGGTGGTGGTGGCCCAGCAGCCGCAGGAAGAAAAACGTGCCGCCTATCGGGCCGACATCACCTATGGTACCAACAACGAATACGGCTTCGATTATTTGCGCGACAACATGGTCTATGACGCGCAATCGCGGATGCAGCGCAAGCTGTTCTACGGCATCGTCGACGAGGTCGATTCGATCCTGATCGACGAGGCCCGCACACCGCTGATCATCTCCGGTCCGGCCGAAGAGCACGCCGAGCTGTATGTCCGCATGAATGCGGTGCCGGCCCTGCTGACGCCGATGGAAGAGGAACCGAAACCCAACGAAGGCATCAACCCGCCGGGCGACTACTGGGTCGATCACAAATCGCACCAGGTCTATCTGTCCGAGGCCGGCCACGAAAGTGCCGAGCGGATTCTGGCCGAACAGGGGCTGCTGCCCGAGGGGGCCAGCCTGTACGACCCCAGTCACATCACGCTGGTGCACCATCTGATGGTGGCGCTGCGCGCCCATACGCTGTTTCTGCGCGATCAGCACTATGTGGTGCAGAACGACGAAGTGGTCATCGTCGATGAGTTCACCGGCCGACTGATGGCGGGCCGGCGCTGGTCCGATGGCCTGCATCAGGCCGTCGAAGCCAAGGAAGGCGTCAAGATCCAGGCCGAAAACCAGACGCTGGCCTCGATCACCTTCCAGAATTATTTTCGGATGTACGAGAAGCTGGCCGGCATGACGGGTACGGCCGATACCGAAGCTTATGAGTTCCAGGAAATCTATGGCCTGGAAACGGTGGTGGTGCCGACGCACCGGCCGATGATCCGCAACGACATGCAGGATCTGGTCTACCGGACGGCAAAAGAGAAGTACGATGCCATTCTGGCCGACATCCGCGACTGCTACGATCGGGGGCAGCCAGTGCTGGTCGGTACGACCTCGATCGAGAACTCCGAGCTGGTGTCGGGCCTGCTGAAGAAAGCCGGGTTGCCGCACAATGTGCTGAACGCCAAGCAGCACGCCCGCGAGGCCGAGATCGTCGCGCAGGCCGGCCGGCCCAAGCAGATCACCATCGCCACCAACATGGCGGGCCGGGGTACCGACATCGTGCTGGGTGGCAGCAATGCCCAGCAGAAGGCCGAAATCAATGATCGCGAGGATCTGGATGCCGAGGCCAAGGCGGCCGAAATCGCCAGACTGGACACAGAGTGGCAGCCGATTCACGAACAGGTGCTCGGTTTCGGTGGTCTGCACATCATCGGCACCGAGCGGCACGAATCCCGCCGGATCGACAACCAGCTGCGTGGCCGTGCCGGCCGGCAGGGCGATCCGGGTTCGTCGCGCTTCTATCTGTCGATGGAAGATCCGCTCCTGAAGATTTTTGCCGGCGATCGTCTGAAGGCGATCATGGATCGGCTGCGGTTGCCCGAAGGCGAGGCGATCGAGTCGGGGCTGGTGTCGCGTTCGATCGAATCGGCACAGCGCAAGGTCGAGGCCCGCAACTTCGATATCCGCAAACAACTGCTGGACTACGACGATGTGGCCAACGAGCAGCGCAAGGTGATCTACGCGCAGCGCAATGGTCTGCTCGATGCCGAAGAGATGACCGAGGTGGTGACGGGCCTGCGGCAGGGCACCATGGAAGAGGTCTTCCGCCGTTTCGTGCCGGCCGGCAGCATCGAGGAGCAATGGGATATTCCGGGGCTGGAACAGGCGCTGCTGGCCGATTGGCAGCTGTCGGTGCCCGTTGCCGCCTGGCTGGCCGAGAACAGCGACCTGTCCGACGAAGACATCTTGAACCGCATCACCGAAGCGGCCGACGCGCATTATCGGGCCAAGGTCGATCGGGTGGGCGTGGCTGCCTTCGGCAACTTCGAACGTTCGGTCATGCTGCAGTCGATCGACCAGCACTGGCGCGAGCACCTGTCGGCGCTGGATCATCTTCGTCAGGGTATCCACCTGCGTGGCTACGCGCAGAAGAATCCCAAGCAGGAATACAAGCGCGAGGCATTCGAACTGTTCGAGCGGCTGCTGGAAACCATCCGCACCGAAGTCACTCGGGTTCTGATGAATGTGCATATCCAGTCGGCCGAAGAAGCCGATGAGGCTTCAGACCAGGTCGAAGACCGCGCCGAGCAACGCGCCGAGGGGGCGAGCCTGCTGCATGCCGATGCCGACGGTGCCGGTGTGTCGAGCGAGGATCCGGAAAGCATCGCGCTGCGTTCGCAGCAGGTGCAACCGCGACAACGAGTGCAAGCAGCCGGCCGCCAGAGCGCTTACCACCGGGTTGGCCGCAACGAACCCTGCCCCTGCGGCTCGGGTAAGAAATACAAGCACTGCCACGGCAAGCTGAGCTGATCGACCCGTATGGGCTCCCGCCTGTGCCGGGCTGTTTATGGGCGGCTTGCCCGCCAGCCCGGACACCGGCGTATGGAACCGGTCTGAGACAACGGTGGCTGCAACGTCTTCGGGTGTTGCAGCCTTTTGTCGAGCAGTGCGCCTGTATCGATGAGCCGCTGAAAAGCTTGTCCGGGGGGATGGCGGTGATGGCCATGATGCCGCCCGATCGGTGGATGCCTTTGGTGGCACAATCCGTGCATCGAGCCTGCCATGGTGGCGAGGGCCGTTTTCGTTTTTTTGTGCGAGGAGACTGTCATGCCCGTCAACCTGTCCGCCCCAGACGCCAAAGCGTTGTTGCCAGTGCCCGGTGTGGAGCTGGGCACGGCGCGTGCCGGTGTGCGCAAGCCGGGCCGGCGCGATGTGCTGGTAGCCCGTTTTCAGCCAGGCACGCTGGCAGCGGCGGTCTTCACTCGCAACCGGTTCTGTGCCGCGCCGGTCACGGTCGGGCGCGAGCATCTCGATGCGGTGCAGGGGCGTCTGCGGGCGCTGGTGGTCAACACCGGTAATGCCAACGCCGGCACCGGCGCCGAAGGCATCCGTAATGCCCGGGCAGTCTGCACGGCGCTGGCCGAAGCGCTGGGGCTGCTGTCCGGCGAGGTGATGCCGATGTCCACCGGTGTGATCATGGAGCACCTGCCGGTCGACCGGATCGTGGCAGGCCTGCCGGCAGCTGTGGCCGATCTGGCGCCGTCGCATTGGGCCGAGGCGGCCGAAGCCATCATGACCACCGATACCTTGCCCAAGGCGACTTCGCGCCGGGTGACGGTGGCCGGTCGGGATGTGGTGATGACCGGCATTTCCAAGGGCGCCGGTATGATCCGCCCGAACATGGGCACGATGCTTGGGCTGATCGCCACCGATGCCCGCCTTTCGGAAGTGGTGCTCAAAAGCTGGGTACGCCGGATCGCCGATGTCAGCTTCAACCGGATCACGGTCGACGGCGATACATCGACCAATGACACCTTGCTGCTGGTGGCCACCGGCGCCAGCGATGTGGTGATCGACAGCGAGGACGATCCGGGTGCAGCGCAGGTGCTGGCGGCATTGACCGAAACAGCCGTCGAATTGGCCCAGGCCATCGTACGTGACGGTGAAGGCGCCACCAAGTTCGTGACCGTACGCGTCGAAGGTGCCGGCACACAGGCCGAAGCCGATGCGGTGGCTTATGCCATTGCGCATTCGCCGCTGACCAAGACGGCGTTCTTTGCGTCCGATCCCAATCTGGGCCGGATTCTGGCGGCCATCGGTTATGCCGGTATCTCCGATCTGGATGTCACGCAGCTGGAAGTCTGGCTGGACGATGTGCGGGTGGCGGTCGACGGCGGTCGTGACCCTGCCTATCGGGAAGCCGACGGTCAGCGCGTGCTGAAGCAGGCCGAATTCCAGGTGCGGGCCGTGTTGAATCGGGGCACGGTCGACACCACGGTCTGGACCTGCGATCTGTCGCACGACTACGTGACGATCAACGCTGATTACCGATCCTGATCCGGGGACAGAGGGATGCCTGAGGAGACGAACCGTTTGTTGCGCAGGCTGGAGGGCCTGCTGGATACGGTCGAGCCACTGCTGTTGCGTCTGAATCAGACCTTGCTGCCGCGTGAGCCCGACTGGGACGCGGTGGCTTTCCGCTGGCGTCGGCGCAGCAATGCTCTGGGCAGTGTCGGTGAGCTGCAGGCGGTGGCCAGACCCGTCGCGCCGTCGTTGGCCGATCTGCAGAACATCGATGAGCCGAAACGGCTGGTCGAGCAGAACACTCGCCAGTTCGTACGCGGACAGCCGGCCAACAATGTGCTGTTGACCGGTGCACGCGGTACGGGCAAGTCTTCGCTGATCAAAGCCTGTCTGTCGGCTTTCAAGGACGAAGGGCTGCGGCTGATCGAAGTCGACAAGGATCAGCTGGTCGATCTGCCCGAGCTGATCGAATGGGTGGCGGGGCGGCCGGAGCGCTTCATCGTTTATTGCGACGATTTGTCCTTCGAGCAGGGCGAAGGGGCCTACAAGGCGCTCAAGACGGTGCTCGACGGTTCGATCGCCGGGCAGGCCGACAATGTGCTGGTCTATGCCACCTCGAACCGCCGGCATCTGATGCCGGAGATGCTGTCCGAGAATCTGCAGGCCAGTCATCAGCCCGACGGCGAGATCCATCCCGGAGAGACTTCGGAAGAAAAGGTGTCCCTGTCCGAGCGTTTCGGGCTGTGGATCGCTTTCTATCCCTTCCGTCAGGATGATTATCTGACCGTGGTCGGGCATTGGCTGCGAAACTTCGGTGCGGACGATGCGGCCGTGTCGGAAGCGCGTGGCGATGCACTGCGCTGGGCGTTGGAGCGTGGTTCCCGATCGGGCCGGGTCGCCTGGCAGTTTGCCCGCGACTGGGCGGGTCGGCAGGGGTTGGAAGGTGGTTGAACGACTGGCCGCCCGTACCCATGGACATGGGACGGTTCGTCGCCGACGGCTGTGACGTATCGCCGTTTGAAGCTTGCCTGAAAACATACGGCGGACAGTACATCCCCGGTGGCTCGGGCGTGAGGGCACGGGACCGGTATCGACGACTGCGTATCCGTAGCGAATCGGGAATACGGGAGCGGGACGAGGATCGACAGATGACAGAGAAAGCGTTGGTGGATGTGGCCGTGGGCGTGGTGCTGCGGGCAGATGGCACGGTATTGCTCGGGCAGCGGCTGTCTGGCAAAGCCTATTACGGTTGGTGGGAGTTTCCGGGCGGCAAGTTCGAGGCGGGCGAGGAAGCAGCGCAGGCGCTGGCCCGCGAGCTGGAAGAGGAAATCGGTATTCATGTGGAGCAATCACTGCCTTGGGTGGTGCGTGAGCATGTCTATGGCCATGCCCATGTGCGTTTGCATTTCCGGCGGGTGATCCGCTGGCGGGGTGAGCCGCATTCGGTCGAAGGGCAGGCGCTGGCCTGGCGGCCTTCGCATGCGGTCGATGTCGGCCCGCTGTTGCCCGCTGCCATCGCACCGATCCGATGGTTGGGGCTGCCGGGCGAATATGTGGTGTCCGACGCTGCCGGGCTGGGCGTCGAGAGCTGGTTACAGCGATTGGACGACTGGCTTGCGCGGCAGCCGAAAACAGGGCAGCCTGCGACAGACCCGCAGCATCCATCCGGTGTCATCGGGACGGTGGGGATGGATGGAGGACACGGGCGGCCTTCGAGCTGCTTGCCTGCTTTGCCGGGGCTGTTGCTACTGCGTGAGCCGACGCTGGCGGGCGAAGCCTTCGATGCCTTGTTCGAGGCGGTGATCGGGCGTCTGCAGGGCAGCGGTGTCCGCCTGTTGGTCAGCAGTCGCCATCCGCATCGTTATGCTCGGCGCTCTGCCGAGCAGACCGGGGGAGGCATTCATCTGACCGGTGCCGATCTGCAGGCCGTGGCCCGGGCACAGGCCGGCCTGGCGCCCTGGCCACCCTCCTCATTGGCCGCCGAAGCAGCGGCCTCGCCCGAGCAACGATGGGCGCAGGCTCAGGCTACGGCCCGGATTCCGGGGGCGGTGCCGGCCACCGGGCAGGGGCGGCACGAACCCCACGTATCGGGCGTGGAGGATGGATCACTGGCCGATGCGTGCAGCTGGCGTGCCGGCTATGCGTTGGTGGCGGTTTCCTGCCACAGTGCCGAAGATTTGGCCCTGGCGGGCAGAATCGGGGCGGATTTTGCCGTCAGTGGTCCGGTGAAGCCGACTCGGAGCCACCCCGAAGCCCGGGGCTGTGGCTGGGATGGCTTCGGGCGGATGCTCGCCGGCACGCCGGTGCCGGTCTTCGCATTGGGCGGCATGAACCGTACCGATCTGGATCGGGCGCTGCTGTGCGGTGCACAGGGGATCGCCATGCAGCGGGCAGCCTGGGACCGGTAGGGCCTCCGGCGGCCCACCCGACGGCCTGCCCTGTGCAGATGCTCAGTGCCGTCTCCGGGCGATGCTCTGCCGGGCGCCATCGGTACCCTCGTGCAAGGGACGGCCCGAGGGGCCGGCCTTGCTCTCGAACGAGAGTGCGGGCTGTCTGCCCTCGGTCTGCACGCTGGTGTTGGCGCCCTGGGCCTGGCGGGCCTTGACTTGCTCGACGACGGCCGGTGAACAAGAGCCCTCGATGAAATCCGCCCGGTGCAGCATGCCCTTGCGGGCATCGATGAACAGACTGTGGGCATCGCCGACGTTCTGCGCACTGCTGGTCACCAGGCGTGAGCGGCGGGGCAGGGTGCGGGCATCGACCTTCAGCACATGGGTGCGCGGGCGCAGGCCGCAGTGGCTGAACTTGCCGTGCTCGTCCGAGACGATCCAGGTGCCGTTCTGCAGATAGAGGCGTACGCCGGGGATGCCGAGCTCTTCGGGGTCCTTGATCGAGTTGCCGTTGCAGTCGACGAAGATCTGACCCGCCAGACAGGCCTCCTCGCTGAACACGCCGCCCTCGACCTGCACTTTCCAGCGTGATTCGTTCGAACAGCGGTTGTGGGTGCCTGCCGAGGTGGCGGCGACACCGGCTGCGGGATTGCCGGCACGCATGCTGCGCGGGCATTCGACATGGGCGCGGTTGATTCCATCGCCTTCCTGCGAGCCGACGCCCAGACGCGCGCGGTAGCTGATGATCACTTCGCCCGTGCCGCTGCTGAGTGTGCTGCCCAGAGTGCCCGCCGCGGACTCGACCCGGTCGATCTTCAGACGCAGTTCACGCTGGCCACTGAACTGCACCGCCAGCTGTCGGGCCCCTTGCACTCGTACCGAGCCGGCATCGAAGCCGAAGCCCCGGGGCAAGCGGTCGACGATCACCGGCCACAGCGCCGGTCCTTCACCGGTATTGCGTATCCGCAGCCGATAGGTGATCAGGTCGCCGACCTCGGCCGAACGGACGGTGCTGCTTTTCTCGATGACCAGTTGCGCGCGGGAAACCGGCAAGGGGGTGTCGGTGCAGGCCTGGGCACCGTGAGTGCTGTTGGCGCCCACGTCGCTGTCGTCCTGTCGATTGATCACCGTCACCCGGTTGAAGAGCCCGCTGCCCGCCGAGGCCGCGCCTGCGGTACAGCTGTCGTTCTGCGTGTCGCCGCCAAAGGGCACGCGCACCCGGAACTGCAGCCGGTAGGTGTCGGTGGCACCCATGGCCAGCGGGTGCCTGTCGGCCAGCGTCCAGCGGCCGGCGCCGGGCAGAGTATCGAGCGGGTTGCCGTTGCGGCTGGCACTTTGGGCGATGATCTGCACATCCGGGTCGAAGGCTGGTACATCGGCCAGGTCATAGAGGGTGTCGGCGCCACCGGTGTGTGTCACGGTCACGAGATAGGTCAGCGTGTACTCGTTGAGGGTGTTGGCCAGCAGCTGCGGCTCGGAGGATACGACCTTGGTGACGGTCATCGTTGCCGGGATGCGTTTGCGCTGAACCGAGCAGCTGATGTTGCCGTTGCGGAAACTGAAGGGAGGGGTGGCCAACTCGCCATCGGCCCGACGGCAGAGCAGCTTGGTGTCGTAACCTGGGGTTTCGGAGGTGCTGAGCCGATAGCGATTGCCGATTGCCAGCTCCATCGTGCCGTGGTCGAGTGTCAGCGTCACCTGCCGGCCTGGATCGTCGATCGAGCTGACGTAGACCACCACCGGCGGTAACTCGGGCAACGGATTGATGTTCGGTTGATCGCTGTGGGTGACCTGGCCATCGGTGTCGACCTGATCGAAGCTCAGTCGGGGCGTGTCGGTGTTGGTCAGTGTGCAGCTGACGTCCTGGCCGTTGTTCAGCCGCAGGGTGTTGCCATCGAGGTCCACCGTCCGGGTGGCGTCGTCGGTGTCACGGCAGATCCAGGCTTTGGGCAGAAAACCCGGGTACTCGTCCTCGCGCAGGACATAGCGACCGGCCGGCAATTCGACGGCGGTGACGGCGGCCGTGCCGCTGCGGCCGCTGATCCGATGTGCCGTGTTCTGATCCTGTCCTTCGGCATGCAATACGAAATCGGTCACGGCAGCGGTGCGACCATGGCGCAGATCCAGCGCCTTGACCAGTGTCAGCCGCCCCGGCCGATCATGGTAGTGCAGGGAACAGACCGCCTGCTCGCCATGGTTCAATTCGATGGCGGGGCTGTCGGTCGTACCGACCAGGGCGCGACTCTGGCCGTCGACCGTGCATTGCCAGGGGCTGCTGCGGTAGCCGGGCAGGACGCTGGCCGACAGCAGATAACGGCCGCTCGGCACCGTGATCCGGTCGACGCCGCTCGTGCCACTGCTGCCCGACAGGGCTGGTGTGGAGCTGCCTTCCAGCACGGCTCCGAGCAGCGCATCGGCCAGGCTGGCGCTGCCTCCCTGGTCATTGTTCAGGGTGGCGGTCAGGGTCAGCACCGGGGGCACGGGCACTTCGGTCAGGTGATAGCCAGTGCCGTTTTCTCCGGCGGGCAGCCGGATGGCTTCGATCCGATCCTGACCCGGCGTGCCTCCCAGTGTACCGGCATGGCTGGCACCGGAACGGTGGCCGGTGCTGGTGCCGAGCTTGTGCAGGCTGTATTCGCCGGCCAGCAGTCCGGCAAAATTGTCCAGAGGGGAGCCGCTGCAATTGGCCGAGGCATATATCCGTTGGCGCAGACCGGCGGCAAAGCTGAAGTGGCCCGAGGCATCGGTACGGGTCGAGGCGAGCACGTCGTCCGGGCTGCGCCGGGTGCCGTGCAGCACTACGCATTGGTCACTCAGCGCCCGGTCTTCCGGATCGAAGACATTGTCCTGATCGGTGTCGACGAACAGCCGGCCGCTCAGGGAACCGACGGCGGCCGCCACGACGCGCACATTCAGGTTGGCCTGCGACTCGACATACTGCAGGGCGCTGTCGGCGGTGCTGGGGCGCGAGCCGGTGCGGTTGGCGAAAATATCACCGGGTTGGGCCAGAACCGGGTCACTGATCAGTTCCAGCCGTACCTCATAGGGCGTGTTGCGGGGCAGTGTCCGCAGCGCGGGCCGGATGCGCACCGCCGTGCTGTCGGCGATGCCGGCGGGGCAGCCCGCCGAGCCGAATTCCCGCGCCAGGCACCAGCGGGTGCCGCCACCGGGTATCTGATTGCTGCCGTGCTGCGGGTCGTTGTTGATCTCGGTGGGCCGGCGGTTGGTGTAGTAGATGCCGGCATCGGGGTCGATATCGGCAGGGACGACGGCTTGCAGCCGGTAGGCTCCCGGGCCGAAGCGCGAGGGCGGCTGGCGGGCCGAAAGATTGTTGGCCGGGATGCTCTGTCCGTCACCATCGAAGGGCAGGATGTCGATCAGCTCGGGGATGTGCGGCGCACGAATCTCCTGACCCATCGAGATGAAAGTCAGTGTGTAGACAAAGGGATCGCCTGGCTCGATTTCCGTAGGCAGGGCGTTCTTTTCCAGCTGGAAGCCGGGTGGCGACTGCACGATGAGCCGGGCGCTGGCGGACTTGTTGCAGTTGACGTAGGCCTGCTGAGTCGGATTGAAGACGCAGTCGCGTTCATAGTCGTTGCCGCCGCCGCTGATGCTGGCATGGTTCTGCACCACGGTGTCGTCGGTCAGCTGCAGACTCAGGCGTGCTTGATAGGTGATGACCGGCAGCGCGGCTCCGTCGTCACTGTTCTCACCAGCGTGGGGCATGCGGTTCTCGAAGCGCCAGATCAGTGTCGTCATGTCCTTGGCCGGCTGGTCTCTCTGGATGACCGGTTCCACGGTGTCGCCGCCGGCACGGCCCGAGCCGCTGACATAGTGGACATTGGCCGGCAGGACATCGGTGATGGTGACGGTGCGTGCCTGCGGCGGAAAGGTGGTCGAAAAACGGGGTGAGAGCCGATAGCTGATGACCGTTCCCGCCGCCACCCGGGCATCCTGGGCGTTGGGTGGATCGGTGATCTCCTTGGTGAGCCGCGAGACGGTCTGCATTTCGACGACCTCGAGATGGTCCTGATTCTTGCTGACGTCCAGATCCGGCAGGCTGGGGGTACTGATCACCGCCCGGTTGCGGATGATGCTGCCCGGTGCAATCGGCTCGCCGGCGCGGCGCACTTCGGTATAGGGGCTTTCGACCGTGATGGTGGCGCCCCAGGTCCGGCGCATCACCAGTCCGTTGATCACCAGGTTGGCGCTGTGACCGCCGTGCAGTTCATCCATTTCTGCGCGGACATAGACCAGGCCACCCGCCGCCTCGGCGGCCCTGGCGGTGTCGAACCACCGGATTTCCGGTCCGTCGCAGCTGGCGGTGGCATAAGCGGAATCGCCTGCTGATCGTTCGGTATGGGCATCGATGGCACTGTCGGTCGATGCAAAGAAGCGGTTGCCCGACACATGGGCGCCATAGCGGATGCGCCGGCTCGCGATCGGGTAGGAGGCACTCGGCGACAGGTAGGCCGAAAAATGAGGGGCCAGATCGAAGGCAGTGCGATCGATCACTTCACACAGCAGCAGTGACCGATGGGTGGTGGCGCCACTGTTTTGATAGCGGATCAATGCGCCCGTGCTCTGATCCGGTGCCATCTGGTCGACGCGGCCGGTATGCGCCAGCATGTCGGGGAACGTGCTGTAGGGGCGCGGCAGGGTGCTGTCCGGGTTGTAGATCTTCGATGACGTGCCCGAGGTCGTGACCAGAAACTTCAGCGACACCATGTCGTTGTCGGTCCGCACGTTCTGCATCGGAGCGCCGCTGACCGAGGTGCCCGTGACGCGCTGGATACGCAGTTCGGGGAAAACCGCCTGGTTCGGCGTGTAGTCGTCGACGTCACTCCACAGCACCAGGACTTTGCCGGCCACCCATTGTTCGGCCACTGGAATGCGGCCGGTCCGGAAAAAGACGGAGGGGGGGTTGACCAGCGTGGTGTCGACGCCGACCAGCTCCAGCGAAATGCTGTCCTTCTGTGAACCGGTCACCACACAGTCGCCGCCGTTGTGGACGGCACTGACCGCATCCCGGGCGGCCAGTCCGGAGGGCACGCCGCCGGGTCCGTGGTCCAGCACCAGACCGTAGTTGTTGATGTTGCCGCCGAGCTGGCGACGATCGGGTGAACCCTGCGCGCTGTTGCCGCAGCCATCGGTGAAGCTGAAGCTCGAGTTCGTGATCGGCAGCCAGTTCACCAGCTGCGGGTGGTTGCCGTCGGTGCGGGTCTGGCCGGGAAAACCGGACAGGCTCAGGTCGATCCTGATCGGCTGGTTCGGATCGAGTTGCTCGATCCCGAGTTTGCCCCAGCCATTCGGGTGGCGTGCCATCAGGCCCAGAAAAGGGCGCACATACATGCTGGACTGGCCCTGCGGGCCGCCGGCCAACTGATAAGAGGCATCGACCGGGTTGCCCTTCATCAGCACCACATCATAGAAAGGGGCGGCACTGACTTGTACCGTCGGGATGGTGCCGATGATGGGTACCTCGGCGGTGCCGGCCGTGCCGACCCGGATGGTGGGTGCTGGCACCTGTGTGCCGTTGGGAGCACTGCCCAGAATATAGGCATGAAAATTGGTGGCTTCGGTGCGACCCGCCGGAAAATCGGCCAGCGTGCAGCTCAGCTGCTGACCATCGGCAGATATCGAGCCGGAGATGCACTTGGTGGGCACCGACATCCAACGGGCGACCGCTTCGCCATTGGGTCGCCGGGGCAGTGTCAGTTCCATCCGCGGCGCCTGGGCACCCTGGTTGGTGCTCAGCGAAATCTGGTATTCGAGCTGATCGTGGGTGCGGACGATGCCATTCTGGTCACCGGTGTCCATGCCGGCGCCGGCCGTGCTGTCGAAATTGCCCAGGCCATCCTTGAGCAGCTTGATCTCGGCACGACTCAGTGTGGCCTGGGTGGGCTGGGACCATATCGATGCAGCCATCAACAAGGCACTGCCGAGCGCGTATCGGGCACGTGGGCGGCCAACCTTGAAAGTGTCTTCCCGAAAGCGTCGCATGATGGTTTCTGACCTCGTTCAACGGCGCCGACGGCGTATGTCGGACCCGCGGCCCGCCGATGGCCTCGTCGGTCCAACTGTCGTGGACGTGTATACGAGCCCGGCCGCCCGGCTGTTTTCCGAACCCCGGACTCGTTCAGAGACGCTTTCGGCAGTTTGATGGATGCTGGATTCTGGCCAGGAAGCCATCGGCCCATCATCACCGGTACGATGATTGGCTCATGTCGTCGGATGGAGGGGCCTGGCTGCACGAGAGGCTCCGTCCGGATGGGCTTCGGCCGACGGGGTGTGGGGCGCAGGGCCCCATCCGCGATTTCCGCGGCACGGCCCGTTGCAGCGGGGAAATGGGACAGCCTGTCCACACTACGGGTACCGCGTCGATCGGGCCGGTGCCGGGGCTGGGTGCCGGGCTGCGCCGAGGGGAGCGCCGGTGCCGGGGGCCGAGGAGCCTGTCGGTACTGCAGAAGGGGCGGTCCCGCGAGGCAGACGGATACGCCAGGGGGTCAGCGTTGTGGCGGCAGATCGTCGTCGGCCTCGACCGGTTGGCCAGGCACGACATAGGATTCTTCGGCCCAGGCGCCCAGATCGATCATCCGGCAGCGCTCGGAGCAGAACGGCCGCCAGCGGTTGGCGGTGCTGTATTCGGTGGGCTCCCGGCAGGTCGGGCAGCTGACGGTCAGCCGGCGCGGACGGGTGGGCTTGGTGCCATCGGGTGGGGTGGATTGGGCCATGGATATCTGATGCTTGCCTTGCGATGCTTGCGGGTCGGACACCCGCCCCATCGAAAAACTGGAGGCACGGGGACTCCGATTCAAGGTGTCAGAGGCTTCGACGGTTCGGAGATCTCAAAGACTGCAGAGACTGAGATCGAAATCGATGCTGCCTTCGAAGGGACGGGTCTTGAATTCGCGGTCGAGACGGCCGAAGCGGATCCACAGCATATATTTGTTGGCCGAAAACTCGGGGATCGCCCCCAGTTTTTCGTCCAGCCGGATTTCGGCCAGCTGATAGGTCTTGCCTCCCAGTTGCTGCTGATAGCTACCGTTCTGGGAGGTGGCACGGTTGCGCTGACCGGATTCACGCAGCAGACGCAGCACGATCGTCAGGCATTCGCGTACCGGCGCAAAGGGCTGGGCCCAGTCGATGATGTTCTGCTGACGTTCTTCGGCCGGCCGGTGCTGCCAGGCGTAGTAGAAGGGCAGGTCCACCTGAAAGCTGCAGCCGGCGATCACGCTGCGGCTGCGGATGTTCATCAGCCAGTCGTTGTCGCGCAGGCTCTGGGTGCTGCGCACGGCACTGTTCTGCAGTCGGGCAGCAGCCCCTTCGATTTCGGCCAGGATGTGCGACAGCGCATCGACCGCCACATCCGGGTCGTTCTGAAAGGCTTGCAGGGTCTGGCGCTGCCGCTCCAGCTCGTGCAGCAGATCGGCGCGGACTTCGGCGCGGGACGACAGCTCCAACAGCTCGAACAGCGTATTCAGCGCCGCATGATGTGACAGGGCATCGGTACGCGCCACCAGCCGCTCGAAACGGCGATACAGCTCGTCGAGGCGGAGCATGGTGCGGATGCGCTCATTGAACGGATGCAGATAGATGATCATGGTGCTGCTGTCGATGAAGCCGGGCGATCGGGTTTTCAGGGAGGACCGTCGTCGACGAACCTGGTGCCATTGTCCGGAACGGGCTCACGCCGGGCCGTTCATCTTCTTTCTGTCACGACTGCCCGGCTGTTTCCGGGCCGGGCAAAGAAGCGGCTGGGCATGCGCTGCCTGTCAATGATAACCGTCTGTCGCAGGCCGGCGCCCCGTTGGCCTTGCATCGGCCGATGGACGGCCAGTTTCGAGGGCTGGAACCGGTTTGCGCAAGGCGCATGTGGGGCCGCGGGCAACGGATACGAAGCGTCTCAATGCGGCGTCAGTCCCTGGCTCAGCCCGACGTAGCGCGCATGCAGGTGCCGCACCTGGGCCTCGGTCCGTTCGATATCGCCCGAGTTGTCGATCACATCATCGGCGGCCGCGAGACGATCGGCACGGCTGGCCTGTGCCGCCATGATGGCGCGTACCTGTTCGGGCGACAGTTTCGAGCGGTGTCCGACGCGCTCCAGCTGCAGCGCCTCGGGGCAGTCCACCACCAGAATGCGGTCGACGTGTTCGCGCCAGTGGCCGCTCTCCACCAATAGCGGCACGGCGATCAGCACATAGGGCGCCCGGGCCCGTGCCGTCGTCGCCAGTTGCTGCATCGCTTCATCGTGGATCATCGGATGCAGGATGGCTTCCAGACGGTGGCGGGTCGCCGGCTCGGTAAAAACCCGCTCGCGCATCGCTGCCCGGTCCATACGGCCATCTGCGCTGATCATGGCCTCACCAAAAGTCTCACGGATCGCATCGATGGCCCGGCCGCCGGGAGCCGTCAGCTGGTGGGCGATCTGGTCGGTATCGATCAGTCCGGCACCACGGGCCACGAACAGATCGGCCACCAGACTCTTGCCGCTGCCGATGCCGCCGGTCAGGCCGATGAGCAGTGGTGGGCGGGAGACGGCAGCGGAAGGGGGAGAGGTATCGGCGGACATGGTGATGGGACGTGGATACGCCGGCAGAATGAAGTGAGAGGGATGGACCACATCGCTGCGGCCGACCGGACCGTGCACGGAGCAGACTCCCTGGGCTCACTCTGCAGCACGGGCCGAAACGACCCGGATGCCAGGGGTAAACACAGTGCCCAGGCAGATTCTTGTGTCCGTGACCGCAGGCGTCAAGATGGAACGCTCTGGGGGCAGCGATGTTTCGGGGCTGCGATCCACCGGCGCGATCTCGACGGTGCCATGCACACCATGCTCGGCGGTGTCGCCGTTCGGGATGGGGAAGCAAGCGGGGGTTGCAACGGGCGGATCGGCCGCACCGGATCTGACTTCGAGCGGTTCAGATGCCGATCAGCCGCATCACATCGTGGCGGAAGAAGAGCGCCACCAGACCGGCGCCGGCCAAGTAGGGACCGAAGGGAATCGGCTGCTCCCGGCCATGACCACCGAAGCGGATCAGACAGATGCCGACCACCGCACCGATCACCGAGGAGATCAGCACCACGGCCGGCAACGCCTGCCAGCCGAACCAGGCGCCGATGGCGGCCAGCAGCTTGAAATCCCCATAGCCCATGCCTTCCTTGCCGGTCAGCAGCCGGAAGACCCAGTAGATGCTCCACAGCGACAGATAGCCGGCCATTGCGCCGATGACGGCATCGGGCAGGGGGGCGAAACCCTGCGGACCGAGATTCAGCAAAAGTCCGCCCCACAGCAGCGGCAGGGTCAGGCTGTCGGGCAGCAGCTGGGTGTCGTAGTCGATCAGCGTCAGCACCAGCAGCACCGCACAGAAAACGGCAGCGGCCACACCGGTCACCGACAGGCCGAAGGACCAGACCGAGGCCAGCGACAGGCCCGCGGTGGCCAGCTCGACCATCGGATAGCGAAACGAAATGCGGGCACCGCAGCCCCGGCAAGCCCCTTTCAGGAACAACCAGGACAGCACCGGGATGTTTTCCAGCGCACCGATGGCATGGCCGCAGTGCGGGCAGCGCGAGCGCGGCACCATCAGGTTGAAGGGTTCCCTGGGCGCGGCAGTCAGGCCATCCGGACCCGCCAGGCTCGCCTGCAGCGCGGCGGCCTCGGCTTCCCACTGCGCCTGCATCATCAGTGGCAGGCGATGGATGACGACATTGAGAAAACTGCCCACCAGCAGACCGATGAGGCCGGTCATGACCAGCGAAAAGGCCGGCGTCACCCAGAACTGCGTTTCGATGTCCATTGCTGTGTAAACCTCAAACCACCTGACCCAGTTTGAAGATCGGCAGATACATCGCCACCACCAGGCCACCGATCAATGTGCCCAGCACGACCATGATCAGCGGTTCCATCAGCGAGGACAGACTTTCGACCGCGTCATCGACTTCACGCTCGAAAATGTCCGCCGATTTGCCGAGCATCGAATCCAACGAACCCGATTCCTCGCCGATCGAGGCCATCTGAATCACCATATTCGGGAAGACATTGGCATTTTGCATGGCGATCGTCAAGCTGGTGCCGGTGGCCACTTCCTGCTGGATCTTTTTGGTGGCCTGCAAGTAGATGTGGTTGCCGGCGGCGCCACCCACCGAATCCATCGCCTCGACCAGCGGCACACCGGCGGCAAACATCGTCGACAGGGTGCGCAGCCAGCGGGCGATGGTCGCTTTGCGGATCACCGCACCGAAGATCGGCATCTTCAACAGCAGTTTATCCATGGCCACCTGAACCTTCGGTGAACGCTTCCAGGCCTGCAGGAAGAAGTAGATGCCACCGCCGATGCCACCGAAGATCAGATACCAGTTCTCGACGAAGAATTCGGACAGCCCCATCACGAACAGCGTCGGCGCCGGCAGATCGGCACCGAAACTCTCGAACACACTCTTGAAGGCCGGAACCACGAACAGCATGATCAGTGCCACCACGACGAAGGCCACGACCATCACCGAGATCGGGTAGAACAGGGCGGACTTGATCTTGCCCTTGATCGCTTCGATCTTTTCCTTGTAGAGCGCCAGCCGCTCGAGCAGGTCGTCCAGAATACCGGCCTGTTCACCGGCACCCACCAGGTTGCAGAACAGGTTGTCGAAATAGAGCGGGTACTTACGGAAGGCGTGGGACAGCGAGGTGCCGGTTTCGACATCGCCCTTGATGTCGGTGAACAACTTGGCCACCGCCTTGTTGTCGGTGCCCTTGGCGACGATCTCGAAGGACTGCAGCAGCGGCACGCCCGCTTTCATCATGGTGGCCAGCTGACGGGTGAACAGTGTGATGTCCTTGTCCTGAATCTTGCCGCCGGTACCCTTGTAGCGCTGCTTCTTGATCTTGACGACGGTGATGCCCTGGCGGCGCAGCGAGTTGATGACGATGGTTTCGCCGCTGGCGCGGCTGTCGCCACGCAGGGTCTTGCCGGCACGATCCCGGCCCTCCCAGGAGAAGGTGAATTCTTTGACCTTGTTTTTCTGGGGCGCGTGCGCGCCGGCGTTCATTGCCTTGGCAGCCATGTGGGGTCAACTCCGGTGTCGTCGGAACCAGTGGTAAGAGAGGAGAAGCACGGCGGAAAGCACCGTGGAAGTATCGAGATGCCGTGAAGCCAGCCGCGGCAGGGGGCACAGGCCGACGCAGTGTCGGGCTGCGCCCAGCAGCGATGCAGACGGTCGAGGGCGAGGAATTGGGTCGGAATGGCGCTCATTCGTTGGTGACGCCCAGTACTTCTTCGATGGTGGTCAGCCCCTGCTTGACCTTGATCAGGCCGGAAGTGCGCAGATCGTTGACACCCTCGCGTTTGGCCTGAGCGGCTATTTCCATCGCGTTGCCCGAGCTCAGGATGATTTTCTGGATTTCCTCGGAAATCGGCATCACCTGGTAGATGCCGACCCGGCCCTTGTAGCCCGAGCCATTGCAGCGGTCGCAGCCGACGGCCTTGTACGGCCGCCACGAACCGTCCAGATCGTCTTCACTGAAGCCGGCCGCCAGCAGTGTGTCGTCGTCCAGATCGACCGGCTGCTTGCAGGTGCACAGCCGGCGCGCCAGACGCTGTGCCGTGATCAGGATCACCGACGAGGCGATGTTGAAAGGCGCCACGCCCATGTTCATCAGACGGGTCAATGTGGTCGGCGCATCGTTGGTGTGCAGCGTCGACATCACCATATGACCGGTCTGAGCGGCTTTGATGGCGATGTCGGCCGTCTCCAGGTCCCGGATCTCACCGACCATGATGATGTCCGGATCCTGACGCAGAAAGGACTTCAGCGCGGCCGAGAAAGTCAGGCCCGCCTTGTCGTTGACGTTGACCTGATTGATGCCGGGCAGGTTGATCTCGGCGGGGTCCTCGGCGGTGGCGATGTTGACGCCGGGCTGGTTCAGGATATTCAGACAGGTATAGAGTGACACCGTCTTGCCCGAACCGGTCGGGCCGGTCACCAGCACCATGCCATAGGGACGCTGCACCGCATTCAGCAGCGCTTCCTTCTGGTCCGGGTCGTAGCCGAGCGCATCGATGCCGAGCTTGGCCGACGACGGGTCCAGAATACGCATCACGATTTTTTCACCGAACAGTGTCGGCAGCGTCGAAACCCGGAAATCGATGGCACGGTTGTTCGAGATGAGCAGCTTCATCCGGCCATCCTGTGGCACACGCTTTTCCGAAATGTCCAGACGCGAAATGACCTTGATGCGCGAGGCGAGCTTGTCCTTGATCACCAGTGGCGGCTGGGTGATCTCGCGCAGTTCGCCATCGACCCGGAAGCGGATCCGGTAGAACTTTTCGTAGGGCTCGAAGTGGATATCCGAGGCACCACCCTGGATCGCATCCATCAGCACCTTCTGCAGGAAGCGGACGATCGGCGCATCGTCGACATCGGCATTGTCTTCCAGCGCCACCGCCCCTTCGGGTAGGCCGTTCTCGTCTTCCAGTGTCTCGCCGATCAGCTCGGCCAGCTTGTCGGCCGTGCTCTGATCCAGGTTCTTGATCAGCTTGGTCAGCTTGTGGTGCTCGACCACGATCGGGTCGATGATCGCCTGTTGCTGGAACTTGACCCGCTCGATCGCCTGATGATCGGTCGGATCGGACAGCAGCACCGACAGCCGGTTGCCGCGGCGCAGCAGTGGGATGATCCGGGTTTCGGCCAGCAGCTTGCGGTCGATCTGGTCGAGCGGCAGGATGCTGAAATCCAGCGCCGCCAGATCCATCAGCGGGGTACCGAAGGTCTCTGCCAGAAAGTGCGCCAGCTTCAGCGGCGGAATCAGCTTGGCGTTCAGCACCAGCTCGTCGAGCAGATGCCCATCCTCGGTGGCCGAGGCCTTGGTGTGCAGTTCGCGCGCCTGCTCGGGCGTCAGCATCTTGTGCTGGATCAGTACCCGTGCCAGCCCCGGCAATGTGACGGCATCGCCCCTGTCGGAACGCTCGGTCTTTGCGGTCGATGGTTGAAGTGCGGACACGGGGATCGAAACCTCACAGAAACAGATGGGAACGTTCCCATCAGTGTGCCGTGAGGCGGCCGGCTCCGCATCAATCGCGAGGCCGGCATCTGTCGGACGGACAGTCTCCGTTTACAAACGGTGGCGGGATGTCGCCTCAGTCCTCACCGAACAGCTCTTCGAACAGCGATGCCGGCGGCACGAAGAACAGCACGCCGGTGACGGCGCGACTGAAGTCCAGCAGCCGGTCGTAGTTGCCCGGGGGGTTGCCGATGAACATGTTGCTCAGCATCTTCTCGGTCACGGCCGGGTTGCGGGCATAACCAATGAAGAAAGTGCCGTACTCATTGCGCGATGGATTGCCGAACGGCAGGTTGGCGCGGAGGATCGGTTGCTCGACGCCGTTTTCGTCCTCGATCACATTCAGCGCGATGTGCGAATTGGCGGGCTTCTCCTCATCGCTCATCTCGCGGTCATCGTACTTGGTGCGGCCGATCACCTTCTCCTGCTCGGCCACCGTCAGCGCGTTCCAGGCGCTCATGTCGTGCAGATACTTCTGCACGATCACATAGCTGCCGCCGGCAAAGTGCGGATCTTCGTCGCCGACCAGCGCTGCCTCGGCTGCCTCGTCACCTTCCGGGTTTTCGGTGCCATCGACGAAGCCGATCATGCTGCGCGCATCGAAATAGCGGAAGCCGTGCACCTCATCGACCGGAACCACCGCGTCACCCAGCAGGTTGCTGAGCTGCATGGCCAACTCGAAACAGGCGTCGGTGCGGTTGGCCCGGATGTGGAACAACAGATCACCGGGCGTGGCGGGCGCGGTGTGTTTGTCACCCTCGAATTCTTTGAAAGGGTGCAGATGTGCCGGCCGGGGCCGGCCTGGAAACAACTTGTCCCAGGCATCGGAGGCCACGCCTATCACACAGCTCAGCCCGGCATCCGGATGGCGGTGGTTCAGGCTGCGTTCCAGCGCGGGCAGCCCGCCCAGTGTTTCGCAGACGTGCCGGGTGGCATTCTTGGCGGCGGCCAGTGACATCACGATGAACATCGCGGCCTGACCGGTACCCTGAACCACGGGCTGCGGCGAGGCGGTATCGGGGGTCTGAGAATCAGTCATGGTGAAAACGTGCGAAAAAAGAAAGAGGTCGATCGGACAGCCGGGCGGATCGTCCGTTTCGCTCACGCGGGCCACGGCGCATTCCCTGGTTGACACCGGCGCAGGCACAACGGGGGATGACGGCTCGGCGGGTCGAGCTTGAACAGGACCGGATGCGGTCGATGTGCCCATTGTAGACAGGCATAAGGGCTATGTAAGCAAATCTGCCAATTCCATTGCCGACGACGGTGGCGCTGAGACCTGCCGAACTCAAACCACTGACGACCCCGGGCAAGCACGACCCGGGGCAAGCTCATCGAGCGCGGATAGTTCCGTCGAACTAGGTCTACTGACGCCATGGTCTTCCTCTACAGAGGAATGGGCGTGCCTGCGTAACGAATCTAGATTCATGTAAGAAAAGTTGAGATCGGAGGCAGCCGTCATCATGGCCGAGCAAGCAGTGAGCAGAGACGTTCCCAAGGGAGCTTATTCGGTACTGGTTTCCAGTACTTTTGCGTTCACTATCTGTTTTGCCATCTGGATGATGTTTGCCGTGCTCGGCATCCCGATCAAGGAGCAGTTGGATCTGAATGAAACCCAGTTCGGCCTGTTGACCGCCATGCCGGTGCTGACCGGCTCGATCGTGCGGGTACCGCTGGGCATCTGGACCGATCGCTATGGCGGCCGCATCGTGTTTTTTCTGTTGATGCTCTCGACCGTGGTACCGATCTGGTTGATGAGCTACGCGACCGAATATTGGCATTTTCTCGGGCTGTCGCTGTTCGTCGGCCTGGCGGGGGGATCGTTCTCGGTCGGCACTCCTTATGTGGCGCGCTGGTTCCCGCGTGACCGGCAGGGCATGGCGATGGGGGTTTTCGGCGCCGGCAACTCCGGTTCGGCCATCACCAAGTTCGTTGCGCCTGCACTGATCGCCGCCGCCGGCGGCGCCTGGGAGATCGTGCCGAAGGTGTTCTCGGCGGCGATGCTGGTGACGGCGCTGCTGTTCTGGTTCGGTACGCATACCAATCCGGCGCACAACGTCCCTTCCTCGGTCTCGATTCGGGCCCAGCTGGCCGTACTGAGTGATCCCCGCGTCTGGCGCTATTGTCAGTATTACTCGGTGGTCTTCGGTGGCTATGTGGCGCTGGCGCTGTGGATGACCAAGTACTACATCGGCGAATACGGCTTCGACATGGGGCTGGCGGCGCTGCTGGCGGCGTGCTTCTCGTTGCCCGGTGGGGTGCTGCGCGCCATCGGCGGTTGGATTTCGGACAAGTACGGTGCTTATCGGACCACCTGGTGGGTGATGTGGATCTGCTGGGTCTGTTTCTTCATCCTCAGCTATCCGCAGACCGAGATGACGGTCAGTACCGTCGGCGGACCGCAGAACTTTACGATCGGGTTGAACCCCTGGGTTTTCACGGTGCTGCTGTTCGTCGTCGGCATCGCGACGGCCGTCGGCAAGGCCTCGGTTTTCAAATTCATTTCCGATGATTTCACCGACAACATCGGTGCGGTTTCCGGTGTGGTGGGTCTGGCCGGGGGGCTGGGGGGCTTCCTGCTGCCGATCCTGTTCGGTATCGCCGTCGATCTGACCGGCATCCGTTCCAGCTGCTTCATGCTGCTCTACGGGACGGTCTGCATCAGCCTCGTCTGGATGCATTTCAGTTTCCGTGAACGCCGCGAAACACCGAACCAGGAGACTGAGGCCGCATCGACCTAGGCGCGTGGTGAGTGGAAATCGCGAAGCTGGAACCCGTATCACCGGGTGCGGCCGGGGCGCAGCCGGCGATCTGTCCGGGGACGGGCTTCCGTACGAGGGATGCCGTACCGATGAACGCGGGACGCCCGGGTACGGGCGGGTACCGAAACCGGAGGTCGAGGAAGTGTGCCACGGCGCTGGCCGATGTGTGCATGTCGACAAGGAGGCAAAGACTATGTCATCACATGTGCTTGAACGCTGGGAGCCGGAAAATCCGGAATTCTGGCGTACCACCGGCGCTCGCATCGCCAACCGGAATCTGTGGATTTCGATTCCGGCGCTGATGCTTGCTTTCAGCGTCTGGATGCTGTGGAGCGTGGTGGTCGTCAATCTGGACAAGGTCGGTTTCGATCTGACGAAGAATCAGATGTTCTGGCTGACGGCAATGCCGGCGCTGTCCGGCGCGACGCTGCGGATTTTCTACAGCTTTCTGGTCCCGATCTTCGGAGGCCGGCGTTGGACGGCATTCTCGACATTCAGCCTGATGGTTCCGGCCGTCGGCATGGGCTTTGCGTTGCAGGACCCCTCCACCAGCTATGGCATGCTGCTGGTTCTGGCTCTGCTCTGCGGGCTGGGAGGCGGCAATTTCAGCTCCAGCATGGCCAACATCAGCTTCTTTTTTCCGAAAGCCAAAAAGGGCATGGCCACCGGGCTGAATGCAGGCATCGGCAACCTGGGCGTCAGCTTGACACAGTTCGTGGTGCCGCTGGTGATCGGCGGCGCGATGATCGGCGTGGGTGGTGAAGGCTTGAGCTTCACCGCGGCCGATGGCAGTCAGCAGACGCTTTGGCTGCAGAACGCCGGCTTCGTCTGGGTGCCGTTCATAGCCTTGTCGTCGCTGGCCGCCTGGTTCGGCATGAACGACATTGCCGACGCCAAGGCTTCCTTTTCCGATCAGGCCGTCATCTTCAGGCGCAGGCACAACTGGCTGATGTGCTGGCTCTATATCGGCACCTTCGGTTCCTTCATCGGATTCTCGGCGGGGCTGGCACTGCTGACCAAATCTCAGTTTCCGGATGTCGATCCGACGCAGTATGCCTTTCTGGGCCCGCTGGTGGGTGCTCTGACGCGGCCGGTGGGCGGCTGGATCTCGGACAAGCTGGGCGGAGCCACCGTCACCTTCTGGACCTTTGCGCTGATGGTGCTGGCCGTTCTGGGTGTGATGTTCTGTCTGCCGAGCGAAAGCAGCGCCGGGTCCTTTCCCGGTTTTCTGGCGATGTTCATCGCATTGTTCGCGTTGACCGGCATCGGCAATGGATCGACCTTCCGGATGATTCCGGTGATCTTTTTGACCGAAAGACAGCGTGCGGCCGCCGACACACCCGACGCACAGCGCCAGGCGGTGCTCGATGGCAACAAGGAAGCGGCGGCGGTACTGGGTTTTTCCGGCGCGATCGGTGCTTATGGTGGCTTTTTCATTCCGAAGAGCTTCGGCACCTCTCTGGAAATGACGGGCAGTGTCGATGCGGCCTTGATCGGCTTCATCGTGTTCTATCTGAGCTGCCTGCTGATCACCTGGTGGTATTACGCCCGCAAGAACGCGGAAATGCCCTGTTGAGGGGGCGCTGAGATATCGATGAGTTTTTTCTGGCTGGCATCAGCCAGCCACGAAGCAGAAGGGAAGGAGCCAACGATGAGTCATTTTCTGGATCGGTTGAAATTTCTGTCCCGGGTCCGTTCGACGTTCTCTGCCGGCCATGGCGCGGTGGTCGATGAGGACCGGCAGTGGGAAAACGCCTACCGCTCGCGCTGGCAGCACGACAAGATCGTGCGTTCGACCCACGGGGTCAACTGTACGGGTTCGTGCAGCTGGAAGATCTATGTCAAGAGTGGCCTGATCACCTGGGAAACCCAGCAGACCGACTACCCGCGTACCCGGTCCGATCTGCCGAATCACGAGCCGCGCGGCTGTCCGCGCGGAGCTTCCTACAGTTGGTATGTATATTCGGCCCAGCGGGTCAAATATCCGATGATACGGGGCCGGCTGATGGAGATGTGGCGAGAGGCGCGCAAGACCATGGATCCGATCAGCGCCTGGGAATCGATCAGTCAGGATCCGGAAAAGGCGCGTCAGTACAAAAGCGTTCGTGGCCTGGGTGGTTTCGTGCGGGCCGACTGGGACACGGCCACCGAAATGATCGTGGCCGCCAATGCGCTGACCATCAAGAAGTACGGACCCGATCGCATCATCGGTTTTTCGCCGATTCCGGCGATGTCGATGATCAGCTATGCCTCGGGCGCGCGCTATCTGAATCTGATCGGTGGTGTCTGCCTGAGTTTTTATGACTGGTACTGTGATCTGCCGCCGGCCAGCCCCCAGGTCTGGGGTGAACAGACCGATGTGCCGGAATCCGCCGACTGGTACAACTCGGCCTATCTGCTGGTCTGGGGGTCCAACGTGCCAATGACGCGCACGCCGGACGCACATTTCTATACGGAGGTGCGCTACAAGGGCACCAAGACGGTGGCGGTTTCGTCGGATTTTGGCGAGATGGTCAAGTTCGGCGACATCTGGTTGGCACCGAAGCAGGGCACCGATGCGGCCCTGGCGATGGCGATGGGCCATGTGGTGCTGACCGAGTTCCACCGCGATCGTCCTTCGCCCTATTTCACCCGCTATGTCAAGCAGTACACCGATATGCCGATGCTGGTGACGCTGAAGGAGAAGGACGGCTGGCTGGTGCCGGATTACTTCCTGCGTGCCTCTCATCTGCCCGAAGCACTGGGCGAAACCAACAACCCCGAATGGAAGACGGTACAGGTCGATACGGCCTCGAACGAATTGGTGGTGCCCAACGGAACCATCGGCTTTCGTTGGGGGGAGAACGAGGCCGGGACCGGCAAGGCCGGCCGCTGGAATCTGGAAATGCGCAACGGCGGCAGCGGCGCCGAGGTCGATCCGCGGCTGAGCCTGAAGGACGTGCACGACGAGATCGTGACGGTCGGCTTCAATTATTTTGCCGGCGAGTCGCGCAGCGAGCTGATCGGCCGCAAGGTGCCGGCACGCCGTGTGAAGTTGGCCGATGGTGGCACGGCGCTGGTGGCCACCGTCTATGATCTGCAGATGGCCCACTATGGCGTCGATCAGGGACTGGGCGACGAGAACGTCGCCAAATCCTATGACGATGACGTGCCCTATACGCCCGCCTGGCAGCAGAAGTACACCACCGTGCCGCCCGAACTGGTGACACAGGTGGCACGCGAGTTCGCTCAGAATGCGCACGAGACCACCGGTCGCAGCATGGTGATTCTGGGCGCCGGGCTCAATCACTGGTTCCATACCGACATGGCCTATCGCGGCATCATCAATTTGCTGATGATGTGCGGCTGTATCGGCCAGAGCGGCGGTGGCTGGTGCCATTACGTGGGTCAGGAAAAACTGCGGCCGCAGTTCGGCTGGGCGCCGCTGACCTTTGCGCTCGACTGGGTTCGTCCGCCGCGCCAGATGAATGGCACCAGTTTCTTTTATGCACACAGCGGCCAGTGGCGGCACGAAATGCTGCGTGTCGAGGAGATCATGTCGCCTGCGGCCGAAGGGCAGCCGCTGAAGGACATGGCGCTGATCGATCTGAATGCCAAGGCCGAACGCCTGGGCTGGCTGCCGTCGGCACCGCAGCTCGAAAACAATCCGCTCGACATCTGCGATGCGGCCGAGGCGGCCGGAATGTCGCCGGTCGAGTATCTGTGCAACGGACTGAAGAACGGTAGCCTGCGGATGAGTTGCGAGGATCCGGAAAACCCGCGGAATTTCCCACGCAACCTGTTCATTTGGCGCTCGAATCTGCTGGGCTCCAGCGGCAAGGGCCACGAATACATGCTGAAGTACCTGCTCGGTACGCAGAATGCAGTGTTTTCGGAAGAGGCCGATGCCGTGCATCCCAGCGAGGTGCGGGTGCCCGAACGGATGCCCGAAGAGGGAAAGCTCGAGCTGGTGACGGTGATCGATTTCCGGATGAGTACGACCTGTCTTTATGGCGACATCGTGCTGCCCGGTGCCACCTGGTACGAGAAGGACGATCTGAACACCTCGGACATGCACCCCTTCATCCATCCGTTGTCCGAGGCGGTGCAGCCGCTGTGGGAAAGCAAGACCGATTGGGAGATCTACAAACTGCTGGCGCGGCGCTTCAGCGAAATCGCCGGCCCGTATCTGGGCACCCGAAAGGACATCGTGCTGCAGCCGCTGCTGCACGATACTCCGGCCGAATTGGGCCAGCCTTTCGAGCCGAAGGACTGGAAGAAAGGCGAGTGCGATCTGATTCCCGGCAAGACCGCGCCGAACATGGTGGTGGTCGAGCGCAACTACAACGACATCTATCGCAAATACACCTCGGTAGGTCCGTTGCTCGACAAGCTGGGCAATGGTGGTAAGGGCATCACCTGGAACACCGAGTGCGAGGTGCACGAGATCGGGGATCTGAACAAGCGTGTGCAGGAACCCGGTGTCAGTCAGGGCCGGCCGCGGCTCGATACCGCCATCGATGCCGCCGAGATGGTGTTGACCTTTGCGCCCGAAACCAACGGTCATGTGTCGGTCAAGGCTTGGCAGGCGCTCAGCAAGATCACTGGACGCGACCATACCCACCTGGCGCTGGGCCGCGAGCACGACAAGATCCGCTTCCGTGACATTCAGGCACAGCCGCGCAAGATCATTTCGGCACCCACCTGGTCGGGGCTGGAATCGGAAGAGGTCAGCTACAACGCCGGCTATACCAATGTGCACGAGCTGATCCCGTGGCGCACGCTGACCGGCCGTCAGCAGTTCTATCAGGATCATCGCTGGATGCTCGATTTCGGCGAGGGCTTCTGCCTCTATCGTCCGCCGATCGACACCAGGTCGGTATCCACGATGCTGGGCTCCCGGCCGAACGGCAATCCCGAGATTGTGCTGAACTGGCTGACGCCGCACCAGAAATGGGGTATTCACAGCACCTACTCGGACAATCTGCGCATGCTGACACTCGGCCGTGCCGGGCCGCACGTGTGGATCGCCGAGGACGAGGCACGTCGTATCGGTGTGGTCGACAACGACTGGGTCGAGTGCTTCAACGCCAACGGTACGGTGGCCGCGAGGGTGGTGGTCAGTCAGCGCGTGCCAAAGGGCATGTGCATGATGTATCACGCTCAGGAAAAGATCGTGAACACGCCAGGCGCCGAAACGAGCGGCAAGCGCGGTGGCATCCACAATTCGATCACGCGGGCGGTGCTGAAGCCGACACACATGATCGGAGGCTATGCGCATCTCGCCTATGGTTTCAACTACTACGGAACGATCGGCAGCAACCGCGATGAGATGGTGGTGGTGCGCAAGATGAACGAGGTCGACTGGATGGATGAGCCGCTGGGGGCGGAAACCGCACGGGAGGTGCTGTGATGAAAGTTCGTGCACAAATCGGTATGGTGCTCAATCTGGACAAGTGCATCGGTTGTCACACCTGTTCAGTGACCTGCAAGAATGTCTGGAGCAGCCGCGAGGGCGTCGAGTATGCCTGGTTCAACAACGTCGAGACCAAGCCTGGCATCGGCTATCCGAAACGGTGGGAGAACCAGCAGCAGTGGAATGGCGGCTGGGTGCGAAAGGAGGGCGGCAGGCTGGAACCCCGGCAAGGCGGTAAGCTGCGCATTCTGAGCAATATATTCGCCAACCCCAATCTGCCGTCGATCGACGATTACTACGAGCCCTTCACCTTCGATTATCAG
This sequence comes from Lautropia sp., assembly GCA_030530775.1. Taxonomy (GTDB): domain Bacteria; phylum Pseudomonadota; class Gammaproteobacteria; order Burkholderiales; family Burkholderiaceae_E; genus Lautropia. The sequence continues at coordinate 421,520 of JAUMUG010000001.1, forward strand.
CACCTGCAGCAGGCGCCGCAGATGCGTACACCGCCGACGGCGCGGCCGGTGTCGCTGATCACCGGCGAGAAGATGGAGAAGATCGAATGGGGGCCGAACTGGGAGGATGACCTGGGTGGCGAGTTCGACGCACGCGCGCAGGATCATCTGTTCGAAGGCGTTCAGAAACAGATGTATTCGACCTTCGAAAACACCTTCATGATGTATCTGCCGCGGCTGTGCGAGCACTGTCTGAATCCGACCTGTGTGGCCTCGTGTCCGTCCGGCTCGATCTACAAGCGCGAAGAGGACGGTATCGTGCTGGTCGATCAGGACAAATGCCGGGGCTGGCGGATGTGTGTGTCGGGTTGTCCGTACAAGAAAATCTATTTCAATTGGCAATCGGGCAAGGCCGAAAAATGTCTGTTCTGCTATCCGCGCATCGAATCGGGTCAGCCCACCGTCTGTTCCGAAACCTGTGTCGGGCGCATCCGCTATCTGGGCGTGATGCTTTATGATGCCGACCGGATCGAGACGGCGGCTTCGGCGCCGGACGAGAAACAGCTCTACAAGGCACAGCTCGAATGCTTCCTCGATCCGAACGATCCGGCCGTGATCGACGCGGCGCGTCAGGCCGGCATTCCGGACACCTGGCTGGAGGCGGCGCGCAAATCGCCGGTCTACCGGATGGCCTGCGACTGGGAGGTGGCCTTCCCGCTGCATCCGGAGTACCGGACCCTACCGATGGTCTGGTACATTCCGCCGCTGTCGCCGATCCAGAGCGCCGCCGAAAACCGGCAGATGCCGCACGAAACGGTGGCCGGCAGCATCATTCCGAATGTGAAGAGCCTGCGCATTCCGATCCGTTACCTGGCCAATCTGCTGACGGCCGGCGACGAGGCGCCGGTGGTCCGTGCGCTGGAGAAGTTGATCGCGATGCGTGCCTACAAACGCAGCGAGATGATCAATGGGCAGGGCGCAACCGAGATCATCGAAGCCGTCGGGCTGGATGCCGCCACCGTGGAAGACATGTACCAGACGATGGCGATCGCCAACTACGAAGACCGTTTCGTCGTGCCGACCTCTCACACCGCGGCGGCACACGAGAAGTTCAGTGAAACCGGTGAATGTGGCTTCAGCTTCGGCAATGGCTGCTCGACTGGTTTCAGCAGCGAATCGTTGTTCGGCAAGAAGGCGCCCCGGGTCGATGTCGTGCACCTGCAGCTGAAGCGGCCCAGGACCGCCGAGCAGTCCAGGGCCGAGGAGGCATGATGAGTCGGAACCATCACAACCCCCGGACCCGAGTACAGATGTCACCAGGGCATGGGCAGAATTCGCCGGCTCGGGATGCGGCTCGGGGAATTTATCGGGTGCTGTCGGCACTGCTGAGCTATCCGGAACAGGCGCTGATCGATGCGTTGCCCGAGATCGAGGCGGCACTGCTGCCGCAGCCGCTGTTCCACCGCGAGCTGGGCTGCCTGCTCGATCATCTGGGCACGCATTCGTTGATCGAATTGCAGGAAACCTACGTCGAGCAGTTCGATCGTTCGCGCAGCCAGTCGTTGTATCTCTTCGAGCATATCCATGGTGAAAGCCGTGAGCGTGGCGAGGCGCTGCTGGATTTGCTGCAGGAGTATCAGCGGCATGGTTTCGAGCCGAACGACATGAACGGAGGCCTGCGCGAGTTACCGGATTATCTGCCCTTGTTCCTGGAGTTTCTGGGCCAGTTGCCGGCCGAAGATGCTGGCCGCCTGTTGGGTGACGCCATCGATGTGATCGACCTGATCGGTGGGCGTTTGCACAAGCATGCCAGCCCCTATGCCGCGGCTTTCCGGGTATTGGCCGCTCTTTCGCCCGTAAAGCCGCAACCGATCGAGGATGCTCCGGCACGTGAGATGGACGCACTGCTGGAAACCGTCGGCCCTGGGGACGACGGTTCCGAGCCGCTGCTGAAACCGGACAATGGCCTGGTGAAGCCGATTCATTTCTACCGTTGATCTCTCGCGCCGATTCGCCGTCGTCGCCGGTGGTGTGCAGGCCGCCAGCGACGCAAGGAGACAAGTCATGAGTTATGTGCACACCTTTTTCTTCGGGATCTATCCCTACATTGCGCTCAGCATTTTCTTGCTCGGCAGCCTGGTACGTTTCGAGCGTGAGCAGTACAGCTGGAAGAGCGACAGTTCGCAGGTGCTGTATGCCGGGGAACTGCGGCTCGGCAACATTCTGTTCCATGTCGGCATCATCAGTCTGTTTCTCGGGCATCTGGTCGGGCTGCTGACCCCGGTGGCCTTCTGGGACTGGCTGGGCGTCAGCCACGGTGCCAAACAGCTGGCGGCGATGATCGCCGGCGGTGTCATGGGTACGGTCTGTCTGGCTGGGCTGATCATCCTGTTGCGTCGTCGCCTGAGCAATCCACGTATCCGCGCCATCACCTCGACCGGTGACAAGCTGCTGCTGATCTGGATCCTGCTGACGCTGCTGCTCGGGCTGACCAGCATCCTGGTGTCGGCCGGGCACATGGACGGTGAAGAGATGGTCCGGCTGATGACCTGGTGTCAGTACATCGTCACTTTCAATGGCAAGGCGGCGGCTCAGATCACCGATGTCAGCCTGATCTTCAAGCTGCATATGTTCATGGGCATGACGCTGTTCATCCTGTTCCCGTTCACGCGTCTGGTGCATGTCTGGAGCGGTTTTGCCTCGCTGTCTTACCTGGGCCGTGCCTGGCAGCTGGTTCGCAGCCGCTGACGATGGCCTTGCCCGGCGCTCGGAGATCACGAAGTCTCCGCGCGCCGACTGTTAGGGTAGCCGGACGGCGTGCACATGAGGCGACGAAGGGGACCATGGGCAGCATCCTGTCATTGCATCGAAAACGGCTGGCGGTACGTATCGTCTGCGTATCGATGGTCGCCCTGCTGTTGGTGCTGGGCATGATCGGCTGGACGCTGTCGTTGTCATGGCAGCTCGAGGGGGCGGCCGCGGCCATCAACGATACCGGCAGCCTACGGATGCGGGCAAACCGGATCGGGCTGGAGTTGCTGCGAGCGGACCGGGCGGGCGATCGGGCGGCACGCGAAGTGCTGCAGGCGCAGCGTCAGACGCTGGAGCGGCTGGATCGTGGCGTGCCGGACCGGCCGCTGTTTCTGCCGGATGACTCACGGATTCGGCGGCAGTTCGATGAGGTGCAGGCACGCTGGAACGAGCAGCTCGGTGTCTTCGCCGACGACGCCATGCAGCGTGGTGATGCCGATACCTATCTGCAGGCGCTGCCCGGTTTCGTGGCCGCGGCCGATCAGCTGGTGCGGATGATCGAGACCGACAATGCCGGCAAGACCTCGATGCTGTGGCTGTCGCAGGCCTTGCTGATCGTGCTGGCCTGCCTGGGGACGTTGGCGATGATCCATCTGCTCTATCGCTGGATCATCATGCCGGTGGGCGTGCTGCATGATGGTCTGCAGCGCATGGCACGACGTGAGCTGTCGGTGCGCGTGCCGGTGACGGGGCAGGACGAACTCGGCGATCTGGCCCTCGGCTTCAACCGGATGGCCGACGAACTGCAGGGGCTCTATCGTGACCTGTCGGTACGCGTCGAAGAAAAAACGGCCGAGCTGGCGCGACAGAACCGACAGTTGAGCGCCCTCTACGGCATGACGGCCTTTCTGAACCAGCCCAATGACATCGACGGTCTGTGCCGCGGCTTTCTGGCGCTGGTGATGGAGGAGTTCCATGCCGATGGCGGCAGTATCCGCGTGCTCGACCCTTCCGGCGAGCGGCTGCATTTGGTGGTGTCATCGGGACTGTCGCCGGCACTCGAGGAAACCGAGCACTGTATGCATGCCGGCGATTGTTTCTGCGGTGAAGCCACGCAGCAGGGTACGATGGTGATCCGGGATTTGCGCGAGGCCGCAGCCTCGCCTGCGACGAAGCGCGGGCCACTGCATTGCGTGCGTGAGGGCTTCCAGGGCCTGTCGGTCTTTCAGATCGTGACCCCGGATGCGATTCTGGGTTCCTTCTCGCTGCATTTCAGGGAGCGGGACGGTGTGCCGACGCGGGAGCTGCCCCTGCTGGAGATGCTGGGACAGCATCTGGGGGCTGCGTTGGACAACCGGCGGCTGAGTGCACAGGCCCGGCAGCTGGCGGTGGCCGAGGAGCGCAATCTGGTCGCGCAGGGATTGCATGACAGTCTGGCGCAGGGGCTCAATTTTCTGAATCTGCAGACGCAGATGCTGGGTGGTGCGGTGCAGCGAAGGGACTGGCACGAAGTCGAAGAAATCGTGCCTTTGCTGCGCACGGGTGTCAACGAAAGCTATCAGGATGTACGTGAGCTGTTGCAGAACTTCCGAACCCGTCTCAGCGGTGGCGCCATGCGGCAGGCGGTGGAGGACACGATCGAACGATTCCGTCGGCAGACCGGCATCAGTGTGAAACTGCAGGTGGAAGGTGACGAAGGGCCGCCGCTGCATCCGGATGAACAGCTGCAAGTGCTGTTCATCCTGCAGGAAGCGCTGTCGAATGTCCGCAAGCATGCCGATGCCACCGAGGTGGTCGTCCGGATCGACAATCACCGGGATTTCGAGATGCACATTCATGACGATGGCATCGGTTATGACCCGGCGGAGGTGGAACGGCGTACCGATCCGCATGTCGGCTTGAGCATCATGCACGAGCGTGCGTCACGCCTGGCGGGGCGGCTCGAAATCCGCAGCGCGCCCGGTGAGGGCACCGATATCGGCTTGTTCCTGACTCATCACGAGCGGCTGTCGGCGTGATGCCCTCCCTGCTGCACGACGGGGTCGGGCGAGATCGCTGCCCTCCGGGCTGCAGCGCAGTCTGACCGGGCGCCGGCGCGTCGATGGGAGGGGTGTTCGCCTGCTGTCGGAGGCGGGTGGTGGGCACAGCCGACGGCGTAGGGTACGACGAATGTCTGATTTCTGAAGGGGAATGGATCTTGACAGCAGAGACATTGGACAGAACCAGTTCTTCCTGCATCAGCATCATGCTGATCGACGATCACAGCCTGTTCCGGTCCGGGGTACGGCAGTTGCTGCAGAAGGAGCCCGATCTGAAGATCGTGGCCGAGGCGGCCGATGGTCTGGAGGGGCTCAAGCGTGCCAAGGCGCTGCGGCCGGATGTGATTCTGCTCGATCTCAACATGCCGGGCCTGTCCGGGCTCGAAACCCTGCATCTGTTGACGCAGGACTTGCCGGCTTCGAAGGTGATCATCCTGACCATATCGGAAGAGGCCGAGGAACTGGGGCAGGCGCTGCAGGCCGGTGCCTGCGGTTATCTGACCAAGAACATCGAGACCGAAACGCTGGTGAATGCGATTCACAAGGCGGCACAGGGCCAGCCGGTCATTTCCGACACGATGACGGTCAAGCTCGTCGAGCAGTTCTGGCGGCAGGGGCGGATGCGGGAAGACGATCGGGTTCCGGGCGAGGGTATCGAAACCATGACAGCGACGCATGCAGCCTCCGCTGTCTCTGCCTCGGCCGCTGCACCGGTTGGTTCCGCCCTGTCGGGGGTTTCGGCGGGCGTCGCTGCGGCTTCGTTCCTGCACACGGAAACGGCCGAGCGGGTGCATCTGACGGCGCGCGAGCGCGAGATCATGCAGTGCCTGGCACGCGGCGAAAGCAACAAGGAAATCGCCCGCAACCTCGGGGTGGCCGAGAGCACCGTCAAGATTCACGTGCAGAACATCCTGAAAAAGCTCAATCTGAGCAGTCGTGTCCAGCTGGCCGTCTATGCCGTGGAACACGGCCTGACGGGATGATCTCAGGCCGGCATGCCGATGATGACGCTGGATGCCTTGAACAGAGCACTGGCAGGCTTGCCGACGGCCAGCTCAAGTGACTGATTGCTTTCGTTGGTGACGATGGCCGCGACCGACAGGCCATTTGCCAGATCGATGACGACTTCGGTATCGACCGCACCGGGTTGCACGCGTGCGACCGTGCCGTTCAGCCGGTTGCGAGCCGAGAAGCGGGCGCCGGCGTCGTCGGTCAGCACGATCACCGAGGAAGCCTTGACCAGCGCGAAGGCTTCGACGCCGGGCTTCAGCCCCAGGTTGGTGGCGCTTTCCCGGGTGATGGTGGCGACGATGCGCTGACCACCATTCATTTCGAGTTCGACTTCGTCATTGACGGCCCCCTGTACGACCGAGGTGACTTTGCCCAGGAACTGGTTGCGGGCACTGGTTTTCATGCTCATTCTCCGGATGAGAAGATAATCGTCGGCGAGATGGTCGGCTTGCTCACTCAGGGTCGTCATGAAACGCTGGTGTTCACGTTCGATGGTGCGGAAGTTATCGACGAGCCGCCGCCCACGTGGCGTCAGGCGGCTGCCACCGCCGCCCTTGCCACCGGTCGAGCGCTGCACCAGAGGTTCGGCTGCCAGATCGTTCATGGCGTCGATGGCATCCCAAGCGGCCTTGTAGCTGAGGCCGACGGCCTTGGCGGCCCGGGTGATCGATCCCTGTTCGGCGATCTGCGCCAGCAAAGCGATGCGATCCTGACCGCCAAACTTGCTGCCATCCACCGTCATCCAGATCGACGCCTGCAGTTCTATGGATTTGTCGTTCGATGCCATGAGCCACGGATTCACGAATTTGTTTTCTGGTCAGGAGCTCTGAAAACACCGCGCTTTGTCGGACGGGGTGTTTCCGCTGTCTCGACATCCTGCGCCAGAAATCGGAGACAGTCGTCGTGACGGGAAACGGCCCGTATGGTCTTCGCAATTGGGCAGTGGGTGTGACGTCTTTCGTCCGATGGAACCACAACGGTGTCGCCTGTGTCCGAAAACCGCCGGGCTGCCGGATCGGCGGGTTCCGCCAGGGCCGGCGAGGCACGCTTCGCGCTGTGCACGATGTGGCCGTCGGCCAGGTGAAACACATGCTCGCCGAATACGGCTGCATCCTCGGCATCGTGGGTGATCAGGATGATCGGCACCTGCAGTCTCTGCTGCAGCTCCGCCAGTTCCTGCCGCATGGTGTGCCGCAGGTCGGGGTCCAGCGCGGCGAAGGGTTCGTCCAGCAACAGGGCGCGAGGTTTGTTCACCAGCGAACGGGCCAGAGCGGTACGTTGCCGTTGACCGCCCGAAAGCTCGTGCGGATACTGCTCGGCGAGCGTCGTCAGCCCGAAGGCATCCAGCCAATGGTCTACGCGGGGATGTGTTCGTCCGCGTCCCGGATTCAACCAGCCCCGCTTCAATGCAAAGCCGATGTTCTGGCGCACCGTCAGGTGGGGAAAGAGCGCATGGTCCTGAAACACATAGGCCATTTCACGCGCCCGGGCGGGCAGGCAAGTCCGGGCGTCGGCATCGAACAGGGTGATGCCGTCGAGCCGGATATGGCCGTGGTCGGGCGTCAGCAGTCCGGCCATGGCTTTCAGCGTCAGGCTCTTGCCCGAGCCTGAGGGGCCGACGATGACGATCCGGTCGGCGTCCGAGCGCAGTTGCACATCCAGTTCGAAACCGCGTCCGCCCGAACGCAGGGTCTTGCGGATATCGAGATCGAGTTTCATGGTCTGACTCCCGTTCTGCCGGGGGCCAGCTTGCCGGCGCTCAACAGCACCGTGATGCAGACGATCGAGGTGATCAGCACCAGAAAGTCGGCGGTGTCGTCTTGGCCGGCCTGCACCGCTTCGTAGATGGCGATCGACAGTGTCTGTGTCTTGCCTGGGATGCTGCCGGCCACCATCAATGTGGCGCCGAACTCACCCAATGCCCGGGCAAAGGCCAGCAGCAGACCGGCCATGATGCCGCGCCAGGCCAGTGGCAGCGTGATGCGAAAGAAGATCGCGGTTTCCTTCAGGCCCAGTACCCGGCCCGCCTGTTCCAGCTGGCCGTCGACCGCCTCGAAGGCCGCCCGGGCCGGTTTGAGCACCAGTGGAAAGGCGACGACGGAAGCCGCCAATACCGCTCCCTGCCATGAAAAGATCAGATCGATCCCGAAGGTGTCGTGCAGCCAGCCGCCCAACCAGCCACGACGGCCGATGACCACCAGCAGGTAATAACCGAGTACCGTCGGTGGCAGCACCATCGGCAACGTCAGCACGGTGTCGAGCAGATCGCGGCCCGGAAAGCGCTTGCGAGCCAGCAGAAAACCCACCGACACGCCCAATACCAGATCGATGGCGGTGGCGAAACCCGCGACCTTCAACGACAGGGCCAGGGCGGTCCAGGCGGTATCCATGGAAAAAGGGCTTCAGGGTTTCTTGAAATCGTATTTGGCCAGCACCGCCTGGCCTGCCGGCGACAACACATAATCGATGAAGCGCTTGGCCTCCGCCGTATTGCTGGTCTGGGTGGTATAGGCGATCGGATACGTGATCGGCGTGTCGGTCGGCATCTCGAAGCCGACCTCGACCTTGTCCTTCATCACGCTGGCGTCGGTGCCATAGACGAAACCGGCGTCCACCTCACCGCGGACCACGTAGTTCAGCGATTGGCGCACGTTCTGGGTATTGATGGCCTTGGGAGCGACGATGTCCCACAGCCCGGCGGATTCGAGCGTCTGTCGGGTGTAATGGCCGACCGGTACGCTGGCCGGGTTGCCGATGGCGATCTTCTGCACCGATTCCCGACCCAGATCGCCCGGTTCTTTCAACTGCAGCTTGCTGTCGACGGGCACGATCAGCACCAGCGAGTTGGCGGCGAAGGTTTCACGGACATGGGCGCGGATCAGACCCTGCTTCTCTGCCTTGTCCATCGTCGACTGGTCGGCCGAGGCAAATACATCCACCGGGGCGCCTTTGGCCATCTGGGCCAGCAGTGCACCGGAGGCGCCGAAGTTCAGCCGCACCTTGGCATCGGGGAACCTGGCTTCATAGTCCTGGGCGATTTCCTTGAAGGCATTGGTCAGGCTGGCCGCGGCCGAAACGGTCAGTTCGGCAGCCTGTGCGGCAGGCGTCAGGCCGATGGTGCCGCAGACGCAGACGGCCAGCGCGGGCAGCAGAGGTTTGGCAGACGATTTCATAGGGTTGAATGGCCCATTTGAAGGATGGGAGCCGAAATCGAAATATACTTATATATATAGCGCTTGTCTATTTCGATTGCCAGTGACGAACCGGCCGCGTGGGCATGGTGCTGGTGGCTCATGACGGGGTGAGGCATGGCATCGGCAGTTCATGGTCTGGCGCCATGGCGCCGTGTTCGATGTCGTGAATGGGGCGTCTCGCGTGATGCCGTGGCGACGTGAGAGGCGCTGCATGAGGCCGACATGGCGCTGGCGGGTCCGGGGCCACGGTGCGCGTGTCGGTGGCGGCCAGTATGGCGCCTCTTGCAGGGTGGATCGGCGTTCGCAGGTGCTCAGAGCTTCTGCAGACGTTCGATGGCTTTATGCAGGGTATCGTCCTGCTTGGCAAAACAGAAGCGCACCACGCCCTGATCGAAACCGTCGCCATAAAAGGGCGACAGCGCAATGGCGGCCACACCGATTTCGGTGGTCAGCCATTTGCTGAACTCCACATCCGACTGTTGGCTGATGGCGGAATGATCGACACACTGGAAGTAAGCGCCCTGACAATCCAGCAGCCTGAAGCGGCTCGAGGCCAGTCCGGCGCGGAACAGATCGCGTTTCTGCTGATAGAAAGCGGGCAGAGTCAGATAGGGCTCCGGATTTTGCAGGTATTCGGCCAGACCGTACTGCATCGGCGTGTTGACGGTGAACACGTTGAACTGGTGGATTTTGTTGAATTCGTGCATCAGAGCCGCCGGTGCGACGACGGTGCCGACTTTCCAGCCGGTGACGTGAAAAGTCTTGCCGAAGCTCGATACCACGAAAGCCCGTGCTGCCAACCCCGGAAAGCGGGACGCACTCTGATGCCGTGCGCCGTCATAGACCATGTGTTCATAGACCTCATCGCTGAGCAGCAGTACCTCGGTGGGTGCCAGCAAGTCTTCCAGCGCCCGCATCTGCGCCTCGCTCCATACCGTGCCGGTCGGATTGTGCGGCGAATTGATGATCAGCATCCGGGTACGCGGCGTGATCGCCTGCGCGATCCGATCCAGATCAGGCTCGAAACTGCCCGGTTTCAGCGGCACCCGTACCGCCGTTGCGCCGGCCATCTGAATCGAGGGCACATAGCTGTCATAGCAGGGATCGAGCACGATCACCTCGTCACCGGGCAGCACCACCGCCATGATGGCCGTCATCAGCCCCTGGGTGGCGCCGGCCACCACCGTCACTTCGGTGTCGGCATCATAGTGCCAGCCATACAACCGCCCGGCTTTCTGCGCCACCGCCCGGCGCAGTGCCGGCACACCGGTCATCGGCGGATATCATCCATCCAATGAAGGGCGTTTGCTGATCGCCTCTCGACAGTGTGGCCCGGTGACATATCCGGCGCAGAGCGCCAGCTGCAGTGACTCCAATTGCAGCAGAGCGGTTTTGGTCGGCAGACCGCCGCCGAAGCCGGTCAGCGAGCCATCGGCGCCCACCACGCGGTGACAGGGGATGATGATCGGAATCGGATTACGGCCATTGGCGGCACCGACGGCGCGCGCCGCCTTGGGATTGCCGATGTGTTCGGAGAGCTTGGCGTAGCTCCAGGTGCTGCCGTAGGGAATCTCGCACAGTGCTTGCCAGACGCGTTGTTGAAAGGCGGTGCCCTGCGGGGCCAGCGGCAGATCGAAAACCTTGCGTCGTCGCTCGAAGTATTCCGTCAGCTGGCGCCGGGTGTCGAGCAACAGTCGTACGATGCGCCGGCTGGGTTCGGCGGTACCTGGTGTCGTCGGAATCATCTGCTCCGGCAGCGGTCCCGGGTGAGCGAAGCGCAGTTCGATCCAGCTGCCCAGACGTTCGACCGGGTGACGGTTTTCGGGAAACTCGATGGCGCGAACGCCGTCTTCGCCGACGGCGATCATCAACCGCCCGACCGGGCTGTCGATGTGGGTGAAGTAGGTGGGCGTTCGCGTTTGCGTCGTCATGGTGCAAAAAACGTGTCGGTATCCGCCAAGGGTACAGCGCCTCGTATCTCGGCGGGTAAAGCGGCTTCCGGGCACGGGGCCATCATGACCATCGGTCTGCAAGTCGTTGTATCGATGCAAGCCAGATGTGGTTTGGCGTCGAAAAATCGATGGGAAAGGCGTTGATTCGCCATGTTCTACCGTACGCGGGGACGGGAGGGGCGGGAGGATCGGCTATCATGACCGTCACCGGTGCCCGTACCTGGTGTTTGAAAGGGGACGGGCCGTATTTCCGTCCGATCGCTCATGAACGTTTTGCTTCTGCACCCTTTTCGTCTGCCCCCGTTTCGGCGGGCTGGTGTGCTCGTTGCGCTGTCCACCTGTCTGCCCGCGTTTTACACCCCGGCGGCCCACACCGCCCAGACGGCGGCCGAACTGGGGCGGGTGGTGGTGACGGCCACCCGTGAACCGCAGTTGCTCGATCAGAGCGCCGGCGACATCGTGCTGATCGATAGAAGCATGTTGGTCGACGGCGGTATCGATTCGGTGGAAGAAGCGTTGCGCCGCCATGCGGGCGTGCAGCTGACGCGCAGCGGCGGCCCTGGCCAGAGCGCAGGTTATTTCGTGCGTGGCGTGGGCAGCAGCGGCACGGTGGTGTTGCTCGATGGTGTACGGGTTGGTTCGGCTTCGCTGGGACAGTTCGATCTTTCGTCGCTGGCGATTGGACAGATCGAGCGCATCGAAGTGCTGCGCGGGCCTGCATCGGGGCTTTACGGCGCCGACGCCGTCGGTGGCGTCATCAACATCATCACCCGCCGTGGCGAGGGGGCGCCGCGCCTGACCGGCAATCTGATGCTGGGCGGCTACCGCTCACGTGAAGGCAGCATAGGCATCAGTGGTGCCTCGGGGGCTTATGATTACGCACTGGGCGTCAGCCATGAAAAAAGCCGTGGCGTGTCCGCTGTGCGTCCCAGCACCGAGAACGACGATTACAACCCGGATGCCGACGGTTTCAAGCGCACGGTCGGCACCGCGCGCGTGGGTTACACGCCGATGCAAGGGCACCGTATCGGTCTGGTGGCCATGCGCAGCGAGCTCGATGCGCAGTACGACGGCGCCGAATACGACGCGCCGGATTTCACCCCCGATGCCACGCCGGATTTCCGCAATCATCTGGACACCAGTCTGACCGCACTCGATTACCGGGGCAAGCTGTCGCAGCAGTGGACGACCTCGTTGCGGTTCGCCGACAGTGTCGATGACTCCGATACCGGTGGGCGGACGAAGAGCCGCTACAAGACAGACCGGGAACAATGGACCTGGCAGAACCGGGTGGCGCTGTCTTCGAACGAGCAGCTGATGCTGGCCTATGAGCGCCTGACCGAGGAGGTGTCGGCCGAGAATTTTGTGAATGTGCCCGAGCGAACCAACAAGGCGTTGATGGCGGGTTATGTCGGCACGTTGGATCAGACCACCTGGGAAGGCAGTATCCGGCGGGATGACAATTCGGCTCACGGCAAGAAAACCACCGGCAGCATCGGCTTCAATCATGTGGTGTCGAATACCACCAGGTTGCGTGCGGTGTACGGCACCACCTTTCGTGCACCGACCTTCAATGATCTGTACTACCCGGGCTATGGGGTGGCCACACTCGAGCCGGAAAAAGGGCGCAGCATCGAGCTGGGCATGAACTGGCAGGAGGGGGGCGATCGGATCGGCATCACCGCGTTCCGCAACAAGGTGCGCGACATGATCGTCTACGACAGTGATTCGACCGGCACCATCTGCCCGGTGGGCTATTTCGGCTGTGCCGCCAATACGGCGCGGGCCAAGCTGCGGGGCATCAGTCTGGAGGCCGGCTCGCGGCAGGGTGTTTGGCAGTGGGGCACCACCATCGATTGGCTGAAGGCGATCGATGAAACCACCGGCGAGCGTCTGGCCCGCCGTGCCCGTCATCAGGCCACGCTGTCGATCGATTACGTGGCGGATCAGTGGCGTGCCGGTGTGGCTCTGACCAGGGTCGGTTCACGTCCGGACAATGACCGGATGCTGGCCGCCTACAATCGTATCGATCTGACCGGCAGCTGGCGGGTGGCACCACAATGGCGTATCGAGGCCAAGCTGCTGAATGCCACCGACCGAGATATCGAACCGATCGCCGGTTATCGGGATCTCGGCCGTCAGGCATGGGTCGGCGTGCGGATCGATACCGGCGGGCTCTGACCGACTGCCGCTCCAGGAAGCCAGAAAGCCGGTTTCCCCGGCGTCATTCGCCTGTCGGGTCGATGAAGCAGGTATCTTCGAGCGCACCCGAGCCCCAGGAATCATCGGTGTTCTTCTGAAAGATTTCGAGTGTGTTCGCACCCGAATCATATTTGAAGACGATCTGTTGCATGCTCATACATTGGCGTCAGCCCGTCATCTCCCACAACAGGCGCAGCGCGAACAGCATCAGTAGCAGACCCATGATGCGCTCGAACCAGTGTCCCAGGCGCAGGAACAGATCGCGCACGCGACGGGTGGCGAAGAAGGTTGCCACCAGCGAGAACCAGATGGCGTTGACCATGCACATCCAGGCACCGTAGCCCGCCTGCGCCCACGGCGGGGTCTGCGCGTCGACCACCGAGGTGAATATCGCCAGAAAGAACAAGGTCACTTTCGGGTTGGTGGCATTGGTCAGAAAACCCATGGCGAACAGTTCGCGGGCGCTGGTTTGGGCAGAGGACGCTTTCTTTTCCGCTGCCGGACCGGAAGTGGCGCCAGCAGCTTGGGCACGCAGCATCCGCCAGGCGACATAGCCGATGTAGGCAGCCCCTGACGTGCGTGCCACATTCAGCAACCACGGTGTGGTGTGCATCAATGCGCCGACACCCAGCACCGTATAGATGACGTGTATCGACAGACCGGCGGCAATGCCCAGACTCACCCAGATACCTGCGCTGCGGCCATGACGCACGCTCTGACTCATGACCAGCGTGAAATCCGGGCCGGGTGCCGCCATGGCCACGAAGTGCACGGAGGCGAGCGTCAGAAACTCGGGGAGCAGGGTGTGGGACATGGGAGGGCGGCGGATGTCCCGGCGGGCCGCAGGCCGGCGCGGTGGTGGACGCCGAAGCAGCCTGTCGGCCGGGCAGGAAAGAAGCCAGACCAGGTTCGGGTCCTGTCTGGCTTCTTCGAAGATCCTGGTCGGGGTGAGAGGATTCGAACCTCCGGCCTCTACGTCCCGAACGTAGCGCTCTACCAGGCTAAGCTACACCCCGAAAATGAAAAATCGATTGTAATCGTTGGAACCGATCGCGGCGGCTCGATGTCGACCTTTCCGTTGCGTGCCTCGTTGCGATCGTTTCGCTGAGCGGTACTCGATCATGTTCCGCCGAGCGACAGGCATGCCGGCTGGGATCGATATCCGGCTCTTTATTTGTTGCGTGATACCGAGTAATCCAATAAGTATAGCAGAGCATCCAGATACTGCGAAGCGGGAATGCAGTCGAGCGCTTCCCGTGCCTTGTGAGCCTCCTCTTCGGCCAGCTTCCGGGCGTAGCTCAGCGCATCACAGCGCTGAATGGCCTGGTGGATGCGGTCGAAGTGCTCGGTTTCGCCGTTGATGATGGCCTGGCGGACGATTTCGCGATCATCGGGGGGGCCGACTTCCATCACCCGGATCAGCGGCAGCGTCGCCTTGCCTTCGCGCAGGTCGTCACCGATGTTCTTGCCGAGGGTGGCGGTTTCACCGGAGTAGTCGAGCACGTCGTCGATGATCTGGAAGGCGGTGCCCAGGTGGCGGCCATAGGCTGCAGCGGCCTGTTCCTGATCGGTGGATGCCCCGGCCAGGATGGCACCGATGCAGGCCGATGCTTCGAACAGCTTGGCCGTCTTGTAGCGGATGACTTGCAGGTAGGCGGTTTCGTCCACGTCGGGGTCATTGCAGTTGAGCAGCTGCAGCACTTCGCCTTCGGCGATGACGTTGGTGGCGTCGGCCAGTGTCTTCAGGACGCTGATCCGTTCGACTTCGACCATCATCTGGAAAGAACGCGAGTAGAGGAAGTCGCCGACCAGCACCGACGCAGCATTGCCGAACTGGGCATTGGCCGTCGGCGCGCCACGACGCATGGTGGATTCGTCGACGATGTCGTCGTGCAGCAACGTGGCCGTGTGGATGAATTCGACCACGGCGGCCATCAGCCAGTGGTGGCCGTTTTTGCGGTGGGCGGGATCGTCACCGTAACCCAACGCACGGGCAAACAAGGTCAGCAGAACCGGCCGGAGGCGTTTGCCACCGGCACCGATGATGTAGGAGGCAATGGTCCTGATCAGCGCGACGGGGCTGTCCAGGCGTTCCTTGATGACCCGATCGACTTCGGCGAGATCTTTGGCGATGATCGGATAGGCGTCGTAAGGGTTCAAGATAGTCGTGGCGTGAACGGGGCCGGTCGTGCCGCCGAGCATTGACCGGAAGGGACGGGCGGCCATTGGCGCACGAGGGGCGCCGGGCTGTCCGACCACAGGCGTGTTCAGCCTCTCCGGAAAACGGGTTGGACCGGCCAGGGTCTCAAAAGCCATGATTATAGGGGCAGCGCGGGCTTTGTCAGAGTTTCTGTCCGAACCCGGGGCAGTGGTTTGTGGTCGGCGGTGCGCCGGAAGTGCACCAGAGGCTGAAAAACGGGGCTGGTTGACTGCAGTGGGGGCGAATTTTATACTCAACAGTTACGCTTTCGCTTCCGTCATGCAGGGGGCGTGTTTTCAGGAGCTTTCAATGTACGCGGTCATAAAAACCGGGGGTAAACAGTACAAGGTCGCCCCCGGCGAAAAACTCAAAGTAGAACAGATACCCGCAGACATCGGAGCTGGCATCGAGATCGACCAGGTATTGGCCGTCTACGACGGCGACAAGGTCGAGATCGGCGCACCGCTGGTGGCGGGCGCAACGGTGTCGGCTGTCGTTCTGTCTCAAGGTCGGCACAAGAAAGTGCGTATCTTCAAGATGCGCCGGCGCAAGCACTATCAGAAGCGTCAGGGTCATCGTCAGAACTACACCGAACTGTTCATCACGCAGGTGTCGTCCGGACTGGGTTCGGCCAAGGCCGAAGCACCGGCGGTGGCTGCGGCCTGATATCGGGGCCTCGGGGTCTGCTGCCGGCCGGGTGGCAGGTCACGACCTCTCTCCCCTCTCAGAATCAACCCGCCCTGTTCGTCGGATGGATGACGGGGCATCACATGGCAGGTAAGCAGTCATGGCACAGAAAAAAGGCGGCGGGTCTACCCGCAACGGCCGCGATTCCAAACCCAAGATGCTGGGCGTCAAAGCCTACGGTGGTACGGAAGTGTCGGCCGGTTCCATCATCGTGCGTCAGCGTGGCACCCGTGTGCACGCCGGTCGCAACGTCGGCATGGGCAAGGATCACACCCTGTATGCCCTGATCGACGGTATCGTCACTTTCGGTGTGGCAGGCCCCAGGAACAACAAAGTGGTCAGCATCACCCCGGTTCTGGCCGAGGGATGAAGCCGAGCGCCGTTTGCACCTGAAGAAAATGGCCCCTCGACGGGGCCGTTTTTTTTTTCGTTGTATCGCCCTGCGTTGGCCCAGGAGCATTGCCGGAGCCCCTACGGTTGCCGAATTACAATGCAGGGGCGCATCGTCGGGCCACCACCCGGCTTCGTTGGGGGGCAGGCACTTCTCGGGAGTGGATACATGAAATTTATCGATGAAGCCCGGATCGAAGTGATCGCCGGTTCCGGCGGCAATGGCGTGGCTTCGTTTCGCCGCGAGAAGTTCATCCCCTTCGGGGGCCCCGATGGTGGCGATGGTGGGCGTGGCGGCTCGATCGTGGCCGAGGCCGACCGCAACATCAACACGCTGGTGGATTTCCGGTATACGCGCAAGTTTCAGGCGCGCCGGGGTGAAAACGGTCGGGGCTCGGACCAGTACGGCAAGGGCGGCGACGACATCGTACTGCGCATGCCGGTCGGCACGCAGATTCACGATGATGACACTGGTGAGCTGCTGTTCGACCTGACCACGCACGGCGAGCGGGTGGTGCTGGCCAAGGGCGGCGATGGTGGCCTCGGCAATCTGCATTTCAAGTCGAGCACCAACCGGGCGCCACGCAAGGCCACCAAGGGCTGGCCGGGCGAAGAACGCCGGCTGAAGTTGGAACTGAAGGTGCTGGCCGATGTCGGCCTGGTGGGTCTACCCAATGCCGGCAAATCGACCTTCATCACCCAGATTTCCAATGCGCGGCCCAAGGTGGCGGATTATCCGTTCACCACGCTGCATCCCAATCTGGGTGTGGTGCGCATCGACGAGGGCCGCAGCTTCGTGGTGGCCGATGTGCCGGGGTTGATCGGCGGTGCGGCCGAAGGGGCCGGGCTCGGCCATCGTTTTCTGCGCCACCTGCAGCGCACCCGGCTGCTGCTGCATCTGGTCGATGTCTTTCCTTTCGATCCGGAACGGGATGTGGTGAGCGAAGCACTGACCATCATCGACGAGCTGCGCAAGTACGACGTGACGCTCTACCAGAAACCGCGTTGGCTGGTGCTGAACAAGATCGACATGATGGATCCGGCCGAAGTGGCCGAGGTGCGCGGGCGTTTGGTGCAGACGCTGGATTGGCAGGGGCCGGTCCACGAGATTTCGGCCATCGCTGGGCAGGGCTGCCGCGAACTGTGCTATGACATCTGGCGTTTCCTGGATGCGATGCGCCCGCCCGAGGAGGCAGAGCCGGACGTGCGTTTCGATGTGCCGGATTCGGATGACGTCATGACCTTATGACCGACAACGCTTTTACTGAAGGAGGCGCGGGCCATGCAGATGACGAAAGAGCCGGCGCATCGCTGGGTGATCAAGGTCGGGTCGTCGCTGGTGACCCGGGGCGGGCAGGGCATCGACCAGGCCAAGCTCGATCATTGGAGTGATCAGATCGCCGCCCTGCGGGCGGCGATGGCTGAACGCAGCCATGCGTTGGCGGCCTCGCACGAGGGTTCGGAGCCGGCACGTATTCTGCCGGAGATCATGCTGGTGTCCTCCGGCGCCATCGCCGAGGGGGTCAAGCGGTTGGGCTGGACTCGGCGACCCCGGGAGGTGGCCGAGCTGCAGGCAGCTGCGGCCATCGGCCAGATGGGTATCGTGCAGGCTTACGAAAGCAGTTTCCGGCGGCATGGCATCGTGACCGCGCAGGTGCTGCTGACGCACGAGGATCTGGCCGACCGGCGTCGCTATCTGAATGCGCGATCGATGCTGAACCGGTTGCTGGCGCTGGGCGTGGTGCCGATCATCAACGAGAACGACTCGGTGATCACCGACGAGATCAAGGTCGGTGACAACGACACACTCGGCGCATTGGTCGGTAACCTGACCGAGGCGGAATGGTTGGTGATCCTGACGGACCAGCAGGGGCTTTATACGGCCGATCCGCGCAAGGATTCGAATGCGGTGTTATTGTCGGAAGTGAAAGCCGGCGACCCGGAACTGGAGAAAATGGCCGGTGGTGCAGGCAGCAGCGTGGGCACCGGTGGCATGCTGACCAAGGTTCTGGCGGCCCGTCGGGCCGGGCGCAGCGGTACATCGACCATCGTCTGCTCGGGTCACGAGCCGGATGTGCTGCAGAGGTTGATGGCCGGGGAGTCGATCGGAACTCGTTTCGTGGCGCCGACACAACGTCTGGCCGCCCGCAAGAAATGGATGGCCGATCACTTGCAGGTGCGTGGGCGCCTGTCGGTCGACGCGGGTGCAGCCAGAGCGCTGCAGACCGGAGGACGCAGTCTGCTGCCGGTCGGCGTCCGGGCGGTCGAAGGCGATTTCGGCCGGGGCGAGCTGGTTGCCGTGCTGGAGCCGGGCGGCCGGGAGATTGCCCGGGGGTTGGTCAATTATGCGGCGACCGATGCGCGTCGTCTGCTGGGGCAGCCTTCGTCACGGATCGAGGCCATTCTCGGGTTCATCGAGGAGTCCGAGCTGATCCATCGTGACAATCTGGTGCTGCGGTAGATTGGCTCGTGAGTTTGTCGATTCGTTGAAGCCCCGGTATATATCAGAAACAATAAGGCAGATAAAGTTTGTTGTTTGAAAGCAGCAAAACATGCGCGTATTGTGATCGATGCGACACATCCACTGTGTCAGACATGGTATCTGCCGTTTTTTTGTTCTGGATGCTGATTTTGTCGACCCGGAAGCGCTGGTTCATGCATCTGGTTGGCGTATCCTGAAAGCAAAAGGCGATCGTTTATCAAATGGCAAAAGGGGCGCGAGGGGATGAGTGTGGCTATATCAGGCCTGGCCGCGTGCGGGCTCATTTGTTGACGGAGTAGTGATGGGAACGAAGGTAGACGAGCGAGGAAGCTTCGACTACATCGTCGTGGGGGCGGGGACCGCCGGGTGTGTCCTGGTGAACAGGGTCAGCGCCGGTGGCGCCAGTGTGTGTGTGCTGGAGGCCGGCCCTCCCGACTTTCATCCGTTCATTCACCTACCCGCCGGGTATGTGAAGACGATCTACAACAGGATGCTGACCTGGGACTTTCAGGTGGAGCCGGGCGAAGTCGTCGATCGACGCTTCAATCTGCCGCAGGGGCGCGTGCTGGGTGGCTCCAGCTCCATCAACGGGCTGTCGCACGTGCGCGGGCAACGCTCCGACTATGACGGCTGGGCGGCAATGGGCAATCCGGGCTGGTCCTATGCCGATGTGCTTCCCTACTTCATGCGCTCGGAGCAGAAGCTGGGCGAGGCCGACAACCGTTTTCGCGGGCGCAGCGGCGAGCTGCCCATTTCGGAGCCGGACTGGCTGTTGCCGGTCTGCGATACCTTCATCGAAGGTCTCGAGGAACTGGGTATCCGGCGCACGCCGGATTACAACGCCGCCACCCATGCCGGCAGTGGCTTTTTCCAGCGTACCATCGGCGGCGGTTTTCGCTTCAGCTCGGCCAAAGCCTTTCTGCGGCCTGCCATGAAGCGTCCCGGCGTCAAGGTCAAGACCTGGGCGCAGGCCACCCGCATTCTGTTCGAGGGCAAGCGGGCGGTCGGCGTCGAATATGTGCGTGGCGGTCCACATGGCAGCCGCCAGGTGGTGCGGGCCAACAAGGAGGTGATCCTGGCCTCGGGGGCGCTCAATTCGCCACACCTGTTGCAGATTTCCGGTGTGGGGCCGCGCGATCTGGTTCAGTCGATCGGTGTGCCGCTGGTGCACGAGCTGCCCGGTGTCGGCCAGAATTTGCGGGACCATTATCGGGTGCGGATGGTGGCGCAGCTCAAGGATGTCACCAGCATCAACCAGTTGGTGCGCGGTCCCAGGTTGTTGCGTGAAGCGGCCAAATGGCTGTTCAGGAGACCGAGTCCGCTGGGGGTCAGTGCTTCGCTGGTGCATGTGTTCTGTAAGTCCAGTCCGATGGTCGATCGCCCCGACATCGAGGGGGTGTTTTCACCCGCCAGTTTCCGTGACGGCATCATCGGGGTGCTCGACGACTATCCTGGAGCGACCCTGGGTATCTGGCAGGGGCGTCCCGAAAGCCGGGGCCATGTGCTGGCGCGCAGCGCCAGCGCTTTCGAGCGGCCACTGGTGCAGCCGAATTATCTGGTGGACGAGCGGGATCGGCGGGTGCTGATCGACGGTATGCGGCTGGGGCGCCGGATGCTGTCCACGACGCGGATGAGCCCTTATTTCGTCCGGGAGGCCATGCCGGGCCTGGAGTGCCAGACCGACGACGAGTTTCTGGACTTCGCGAAACAGCAGGGCGCCACCGTCTATCATGTGATCGGCACCTGCCGGATGGGGCCTGCCGACCGGCACGACAGTGTCGTGGGGCACGACCTGCGGGTGCATGGCCTCGAAGGTCTGCGGGTGGTCGATGCATCGATCATGCCGACCATGCCTTCGGTCAACACCAATGCCACGGCGCTGATGATCGGCGAGAAGGGGTCCGACCTGATCCTGGGGCAGAGCCTGCCCAGGGCCGAGGACCTGCCGGCGCCGACGCAGTAGTCGCCGTCGCCGCGCTGCGCGGCCAGCGATCATCCACTCCCGGACTGCCCGTGATCGTTTGCTGTCAGGCGGCGGAGAGTGTCCGTCTGGCGGCTTGAGTCGCCGGATTCATTGCACGGATCGTTGCTTTTTTACATGATGAATGTATGAATAAAGCAACGATTCTTTCAGTCTTGGTGCTGCTGTCGGCCGGTGTTCTGAGCGGCTGCGGCGGTGGTCCTGCCGGTCGTCCGCTCTCCCCCGTCGAGGCGTCGCCGGACACGGAAACGATCGACGGGCCGATCGGGCGCGCGAGCGATTTCGCCCAGCAATGTGCGGCCGACAATACGCTGGCCCGGAACAGTGCCGGGTCACTGCTGCCGGGGTACAGGGAAGGCAGCCGGGAGATCGAGCAGCGCTTCGTGCGGGCCTATATGAACGAAGCCTATCTCTGGTACCGCGAGGTGCCGCTGGTCGATGCCCGGCTGGGCAGCTTCCGGAACGTGCCCTACGAGGATGGCATCACCCATTATTTCCAGTCGCTGCGCTCGCAGACCCTGACGGCCAACAACAAGCTGAAGGACCGTTTCAGCTTCGTCACGACCACGGCCGACTGGAAAGCGCTGTCCGAAGCCGGCGTGCAGAACGGGTATGGTGCCGATCTGGCGGTGCTGTCCGGTACGGTGCCGCGGGATATCCGCGTATCGCTGGTGCACGGGGACACGCCGGCAGCGCCACAGCTGCGGCGGGGCGACCGGCTGCTGCGGGTGCGCACGGCCGACGGTCGGCTGATCGACGTGGTCAACACCCGGGATGCGGATGAGATCGAGCTCATTTCCGCACTGCTGTTCAATCCGGATGCCGGCACGCAGCTGGTGATGGAGTTCGATCGCTCCGGCAGCGGTGTGGTGTCTGCCGATCTGGTGGCGGGCGAATATACGGCCCAGTCCGTGCACACCAGCGCAGCCATTGCCACTGGCGCCGGCGATGACGTCGGCTATTTGATGGTGCGCAATTTCAACCTGCCGCTGGAAGGGCAGCTGCAGCGGGCCATGACCGAACTGAAGGCGCGCGACGTCAAGGATGTCGTCGTCGACCTACGCTACAACGGGGGCGGCTATCTGTATCAGTCGGCACAGCTGGCCTATATGTTGGCCGACCCCGCGTTGTCGAAGGACAAGGTCTTCGAGCGCATGCAATACAACGACAAGCGCCTGCGCGACAATGGCTCGAGCAACAGTCTGCTCAAGTTCATGTCGACGACGACCGGGCGTGCCGGAAGCGGCACCGAAAGGGGCAAGGCACTGCCCAATCTGGGTCTGAAGCGAGTCTATGTGCTGACTGGTCCGGATACCTGTTCGGCCAGCGAGTCGCTGATCAATGGCCTGCAGGGCATCGATGTGGAAGTGATCCAGATCGGCAGCACGACCTGTGGCAAGCCCTATGGCTTCACGGCGAAGGACAACTGCGGTATGTCATACTTCCCCATCGAGTTTGTCGGTGTCAATGAAAAGGGCTTCGGCGATTTCGACGAAGGCTTTGCACCGGATTGTGTCGTGGCCGATGACTTCGGTCATCAGCTGGGCGATGTCCGGGAAGGGCTGCTGGCGGCTGCGCTCCATCATCGTGAGCACGGCAGCTGCCCGGCAGGCACCAGCCGCAAGCTGCTGTCCAAGTCGTTGGGCTCGCCCCCGCCGGGCCTGAGCACACCGCTGCTGACTCGGGACCCTCTGCATACTTCCAAGTTCCTGTTGCCATGATCGATCGCCAGCCAGCCACCCGGTCCACCTTCGTATTCAACCGTCCATGGCGGATACTGGCCCTGCCGGTATTGCTCGGTACGGTGCTGAGTGGCTGCTCGGCCATCCGTTCGGCCGAGGTGCCGGCGCCGGAACAACGCGCCCGTGCCGATGACGAGACGATGGCTGCCCGGGTGGCGGCAGCCGAACGTGAGCAACGCGCCGCCAAGCCGGTGGAAAGCAAGGCCCCCTCCGTGGGAGCTTCGCTGTCGGATCTGCCCCCGGCTCGCCTGCCGGCGCAGAGCTCGGCGGCCTGTCTGGCAGACATCGAAACCATGGCCGAGCGCTACAGCGGCCAGCGTGTGATGCTGGGGGACAAGGCTTTCGTCGACAGCAGCGAGCTGGTGCTGGATCAGGTTTTTGCGCGTGATGCGCAGGGCCGTGTGCTGGACGGGCGCCGCCAGGGAGTACCCGAGCCCTTCGTGATACAGTTGCGTTTCGGGCCGCGGGGCTGCATGGCGGTCGTGCCGGCACAGGCAGCCGCCATCCGTCCCGTTCCCGCCTCGGCGATGCTGCCTTCGTGCCGCTGCCAGCCGCCGGTCGATTCCGGCAATCGTTGATCTCCGCTGGGATGCGTATTCGGCCAGTGGAGAGGTCGTAGGCTGGAACATCGCCCCAAACCTCCACGCCTCCACGCGGCTGTTCAGATGCTGGAGCCTCGAACCCGTTTTCATGGTCGTTGTGGCCAAGGTTCGACAGCCGCCACTTACACCATACAGGCAGGTTCATGACCTTTCTGGTGCCCGGGCTGGGGTTTTGTGTCTGCTGCAGTATACATCTGCGATTGAATCTCCTTCACGACAAGAACAAGGGAGAAATCACCATGCAACGCAGACATCGAGGACCGTGCGTCCAGCAGGACACGCTGAAAGACACCAGCAGTCGGGGGGGCGGAGAGTCCGTGCAAACCGTAAATCGGACAACGGATCGTCCCGCCCCTGTTTCCTGCCGATCGGGAGCACGGCCGGTGCGGATGGCCCGGGCTGCCGTGCTTGGCTGCGTGCTGGCCGGTCTGGCAGCCTGTGGGGACGGTGACTCTGACAATGGTGCCGCAGCCAGGACTGCAGCACAGACGGGGACCGGCTCTGACATGACCAGCACGCTGCTGGCGTCGGTCGTCGGCCAATCGCCGGCGCTGCGCAATCAGTGCGCTGCCGACAATCCCTTCGCCTTCGACGGCAGCGGTGCGTCCCTGGCACCGGCAGGCGTCATCCACCAGAAGAGTACACGTGAGCGGGAGCAATCATTCGTGCGGGCCTATCTGGATGATGTCTACCTCTGGTACAAGGAAATCCCCAGCGTGGATGCGGCATTGCCAGCCTATCGGCAGGAGCCGTATGCAAATGGTATGGGGGCTTACTTCAATGCGCTGTTGACGCAGGCCCTGCTGCCGGATGGGCAGCGCAAGGATCGCTTCAGTATCCTGGTGCCGCGCAGTGATTGGGCGGTCATGGCACAGGCGGATCAGTCCTCCGGCTGGGGGTTGCTGCTGATGGAGGCGGGCACCAGGGCGGCGCCGGTGCTGAACGTGGCCTACGTCGATCCGGGCAGTCCTGCTGCAGCTCAGGGTGTACGCAGGGGAGATCGGATTCTGGCCATGAGAATGCCCAATGGTGAGGTGGTCGATCTGGTTACGGCCAATGCCGACGCCATCAGTCTGCTGAGGCGGAGTTTCTCGCAGGCGCAGGTTCCCGCCGGGAATGCCCTGGGTCTCAGTCTGCAGTCGGCCCATGGTGGTGCCGTACGACAGGTACGGTTGAATTCTGCCGCCTATGCTCGGCAGCCGGTGATGGAAAGCCGGACACTGCCGGCGGCAGGCGGTACCGGTGCCGTCGGTTATATCGCAGTCAAGGAATTCATGCTGCCGACCGAGGCGCCGATGCTCGAGGCGATGACTGAGCTGAAGGCGGCCGGTGTCAGCGATCTGGTCGTCGATCTGCGCTACAACGGTGGGGGTACGGTCTATCAGGCGGCGCAGCTTGCCTACATGACGGCCGGCGCTGCCCGTACCTCGGGCAAGGTGTTCCAGCGTTTCGAGTTCAACGACAAACAGCAGGGACTGGAAAACTCGCTGGGCGAGCCTCTGCCTTTCCTCGACCGCAGCACGGGGGTGCCGGGCAGCGGCACCACCGCCGGTGAGGTATTGCCCGATCTGGGCCTGCGCCGGGTGTACGTGCTGACGACCCGTGAGAGCTGTTCTGCGAGCGAATCATTCATCAACGGCCTGCGCGGCATCGGTGTGGAAGTGGTGCAGATCGGTGCCACCACCTGCGGAAAGCCCTATGCGCAATTCGCGGTCGAGAATTGCGGCGTCGTCCATTTGCCGGTGATGGCCAAGGGCAGCAACGACCAGGGGGCCGGTGACTTCGAGGCTGGCATGGTGCCGACCTGCCCGGTGCCCGATGATCTGACGCACGAACTGGGTGACGTGCAGGAAGCGCAATTGGCTGCAGCCCTGCATCATCGTCAGAGTGGCACTTGTCCGGCCGGCAGCACCCCGGCAGCCAAAGCCCTGCCACACGGTCAGTCGGAACGGACGCCGACACTCTGGCGTCATCCCTTGTCTAGTGTCGGCATCGTCAATCCGCCCGCTCGGTTGCCCTGAGGCCCTGGAGGGGGTCTATTACCGGCGCCCTTTCCCAGCGCCGGCGGACACCGTCGATTCCCGCCCCGATCGGCTCGCGGGTCTGCGATAATGACAAATTACCCTGTCTACAGACATCCATTCGAACCCGGACGACGGCGCCCGATGCGCCGCATCACATGGCTCAATACGTATTCACGATGAATCGGGTCGGCAAGACCGTCCCGCCCAAACGGCAAATCCTGAAGGACATCTCACTGTCCTTCTTCCCCGGCGCCAAGATCGGCGTGCTCGGCACCAACGGTGCCGGTAAATCCACCCTGCTGAAGATCATGGCCGGGCTGGACAAGGACATCGAAGGCGAAGCCATCCCGATGCCGGGCATCAAGATCGGCTATCTGCCGCAGGAGCCGCAGCTCGATCCCGACGACACCGTGCGTGAAGCGGTCGAGGGCGGTCTGGGCGATATCGTCGAGGCCAAGCAGAGATTGGAAGAAATCTATGCCGCCTATGCCGAGCCGGATGCCGATTTCGATGCATTGGCCGATGAACAGGCCAAGTACGAGGCGATCATCGCCGCTGCCGGCACCGACAACATCGAGCTGCAGCTGGAAGTGGCCGCCGATGCACTGCGTCTGCCGCCCTGGGAGGCGAAGATCGCCAATCTGTCGGGTGGCGAGAAACGGCGGGTGGCGTTGTGCCGCCTGCTGCTGTCGCGTCCCGACATGCTGTTGCTCGATGAACCGACCAACCACCTGGATGCCGAAAGCGTCGACTGGCTGGAGCAGTTCCTGCAGAAATTCACCGGTACCGTGGTGGCCGTCACCCACGACCGTTACTTCCTCGACAACGCCGCCGAGTGGATTCTGGAGCTGGACCGGGGCAGCGGCATTCCCTGGCGCGGCAACTACAGCTCGTGGCTCGATCAGAAGAGCAACCGCCTGAAGCAGGAAGAGGCGCAGGAATCGGCCCGCCAGAAGGCGTTGAAGAAGGAGCTGGAATGGGTGCGCCAGAACGCCAAGGGCCGTCAGGCCAAGAGCAAGGCCCGTCTGGCCCGCTTCGACGAGCTGTCGTCCTACGAATACCAACGCCGTAACGAGACACAGGAGATCTTCATCCCGGTGGCCGAGCGTCTCGGCGATCAGGTGATCGAGTTCGACAACGTCTCCAAAGCCTATGGCGACCGGCTGCTGATCGACAATCTCAGCTTCCAGATTCCGCCGGGGGCCATCGTCGGCATCATCGGCCCGAACGGCGCCGGCAAATCCACCATCTTCCGGATGATCACCGGCCGAGAGCAGCCCGACAGCGGTACGATCAAGATCGGCCACACCGTCAAGATCGCCTATGTCGACCAGTCGCGTGAATCGCTGCAGGGCGACAAGACCGTCTGGGAGGACGTCTCGGGCGGCTTGGACATCATGAACGTCGGCAAGTTCGAGATGCAATCGCGTGCCTACATCGGCCGCTTCAACTTCAAGGGGCCGGACCAGCAGAAACTGGTCGGTCAGCTCTCCGGTGGTGAGCGCGGTCGTCTGCACTTGGCCAAGACGCTGCTCGAAGGCGGCAACGTACTGTTGCTCGATGAGCCGTCGAACGATCTCGACGTGGAAACCCTGCGGGCGCTCGAAGACGCACTGCTCGAATTCGCCGGCTGCTGTCTGGTGATCTCGCACGACCGCTGGTTTCTCGACCGGATCGCCACCCACATCCTGGCGGCCGAAGGCGATTCACAGTGGACCTTCTACGCCGGCAACTACCGCGAATACGAAGAAGACAAGCGCCGTCGCCTGGGAGACGAAGGAGCCAAGCCCAAGCGCTTCCGCTACAAGTCGATCGACGTGTGATGTACGACTGATCGACGGGGGCGGTATGACGCCCATGTAGTTTTCATGTCGCTACCCCGAACTTTTTCTTGGCATCTGTCGTACCGCCCGGCATGCTGATGGCGCCCGAGGCGCCATGCTGGCGCGCAGGGGCGCGTTGCCTGCCCGTGGCACGGTGGGCCGGGCTGCCGAGGGCAGGGCGCCTTGCCCTTTGGCCCGGAACACTTTGCGCGGGGTGCGATCAGGCATGACACGCGCCAGGTTCCTGGCCCTTGGGGTCTTTTGTGCGGAGTCCACGATGACATCAGAACAACGAATCGAGCACGATCTGATTGCCAAGTTGGGCGATCTCAAGTACGCCGTTCGCCCCGATATTCATGACCGGGCCTCGTTGGAGGCCAATTTCCGCCAGAAATTCGAGGCACTCAACCGTGTGCGCCTGACCGACGGCGAATTCCAGCGCCTGCTGGACGGCATCATCACCCCGGATGTTTATCTCGCCGCGCAGACGCTACGTAACATCAACAGCTTCGAGCGTGATGATGGCACCCCGTTGAACTACACCCTGGTGAATATCCGGGACTGGTGCAAGAACGACTTCGAAGTCATCCACCAGCTCCGCATCAACACCGACAACAGCCATCACCGCTATGACGTGATACTGCTCATCAACGGTGTGCCGGTGGTGCAGATAGAGCTCAAGACCCTGGCCGTCAGTCCACGTCGTGCCATGCAGCAGATCGTCGATTACAAGACGGATCCGGGCAACGGCTATGGCAAGACACTGCTGTGTTTCTTGCAGCTGTTCATCGTCAGCAACCGTATCGATACCTGGTACTTTGCCAACAACGATGCACGGCACTTCAGCTTTCATGCGGACGAACGTTTCCTGCCCGTTTACCAGTTTGCCGGCGAGGACAACCGAAAAATCAGCCAGCTCGATCGCTTCGCTGACAAGTTCCTGGCCAAGTGCACCCTGGGGGAGATGATCAGCCGCTACATGGTTCTGGTGGCGAGCGAGCAGAGGCTGCTGATGATGCGCCCGTACCAGATCTATGCGGTCAAGGCGATCGTGGACTGCATCCAGCAGAATTGCGGCAATGGCTACGTTTGGCATACCACCGGATCGGGCAAGACACTGACTTCGTTCAAGGCGTCCACCCTGCTCAAGGATAATCCGGATATCGACAAGTGCCTGTTCGTCGTGGATCGAAAGGACCTGGATCGGCAGACCCGCGAAGAGTTCAACCGCTTTCAGGAAGGGTGCGTCGAGGAGAACACCAACACCGAAACGTTGGTGCGCCGCTTGTTGTCCGATGATTACGCCGACAAGGTGATCGTCACGACTATTCAGAAGCTGGGCCTGGCGCTGGACGGCACAAGCAGGCGCAACTATAAGGAACGTCTGGAACCGCTGCGCAACGCACGGATGGTGTTCATCTTCGACGAGTGCCACCGCTCGCAGTTTGGGGAAAACCACAAGGCCATCAAGGCGTTCTTTCCCAATGCCCAGCTCTTTGGTTTCACCGGCACGCCGATTTTCGAGCAGAATGCCAGTTATCAGCAGATCGAAGGTCAGCAGGCCAGTCATCGCACGACGGAAGACCTGTTTGAGCGTTGCTTGCACCAATACACCATCACTCACGCCATCGAGGATCGCAACGTTCTGCGCTTCCATGTGGACTACTTCAAGCCCGAAGGCAAGAATCCGCCCAAACCGGGTGAAGGTGTCGACAAAGCCAAGGTCGTCGAGACCATTCTGGCCAAGCACGACGCGGCAACCAATGGCCGTAAATTCAATGCCGTGCTGGCCACGGCCAGCATCGATGATGCCATCAAATACTTCGAAATGTTCGCCCAAATTCAGGCGCGCAAGGCGGAACAGGATACCGAGTTCAAACCCCTGAACATCGCCTGCGTGTTCTCGCCGCCGGCCGACGGTGACAAGGACGTGCAACAGATTCAGGAAGACCTGCCGCAGGAGAAACAGGACAACCAGCAAGACCCGGAGGGCAAGAAAGCCGCGCTCACGTGCATCATCTCCGACTACAACGCGCGCTTTGGCACCAGCCATCGCATTGCCGAGTTCGATCTGTATTACCAAGACGTGCAGAAGCGCATCAAGGATCAGCAGTATCGCAATACCGATTTGCCACATGCCCAGAAGATCGACATCACCATCGTGGTGGACATGCTGTTGACGGGGTTCGATTCCAAATACCTGAATACACTGTACGTGGACAAGAACCTCAGGCACCATGGCTTGATCCAGGCGTTTTCGCGCACCAACCGTGTACTGAACGACAGCAAGCCCTACGGCAATATCCTCGATTTTCGCCAGCAGCAGAGGCCGGTGGAAGAGGCGATCGCGTTGTTCTCCGGCGAGCGGATCGACAACCCGAGGGAGATCTGGCTCGTCGAGTCGGCAGCCGAAGTCATCCGCAAGTACGAGGCCGCTGTGGCGGGCATGGCGCGTTTCATGACCGACGAGAACCTGCTCTGCGAACCCGAAGCCGTCTACGACCTCAAGGGGGATGCCGCGCGCATCGAGTTCGTCAACCGCTTCAAGGAGGTGCAGCGCCTCAAGACCCAGCTCGATCAGTACACGGACCTGGCGCCGGAGCAGAAGGCGCATATCGACACCATTCTTTCTCCGGATCAGTTGCAGAGCTTTCGCAGCACCTACCTCGAAACCGCCAAGCGTCTGAAAGAGATACAAATGAAAGAAGGTGATCAGGCGCCGCCCGAGGTGGCGGCGCTCGATTTCGAGTTCGTGCTCTTTGCGTCGACCGTGATCGACTATGACTACATCATGGGCCTCATCGCCAGGTTGACACAGCAAAAGCCCAGCAAACTCACGATGAACCGGGAGCAGCTCATCAGCCTGATCCAGTCGGATGCCAAGTTCATCGAAGAGCGTGAGGATATTGCCGAGTATATCCGGGGCCTGCCGGTGGGCGAGGCGTTGGACGAAAAGCAGGTGCGCGATGGCTTCGAGCGCTTCAAGGCCGACAAGAAAACGCAGGAGCTGACAGAAATGGCGAACCGCCATGGGCTCGCGCCGGATGTCTTGCAGGCTTTTGTCGATCGAATCCTGCGTCGTCGTATCTTCGACGGTGAGAGCCTGTCCGAGCTGATGGCCCCGCTGAATCTGGGTTGGAAGGCACGCACGCAGAAGGAGTTGGCGCTGATGGAAGATCTGATTCCCTTGCTGCACCGGTTTGCTCAGGGGCAGGAGATTGCCGGACTGTCAGCGTATGAGCAATAGGGACAAAGCCATGACCGAGGCGGAACTGTTGGAACGCATCGCTCAGGGGAAGCACAGTCGCCAGCAGTTCAAGCGCACAGTCCAGAACCCCGACGCGCTGGCCTTCATGAAGCGCAATCTGCACCGCGTGCAGGGCGATCAGGGCTTCAATTCTCTCGGCATGTTGGAGATACCTGAAATCGTCCTGCAGGAGCTGCTCGTCAATGCCTTGGTGCATCGTGATTACTTCACCAGCGCGCCGATCCGCATTCTGATCTTCAACGACCGGCTGGAAATCCTCAGCCCCGGCGGCCTGCCTGACTCACTGAGCCTGGACGACATCCGGCAGGGCAAGACCAATCGCCGCAACCCCACGCTGGCTGAACACGCCTTCAGGCTGCTGCCCTATCGCGGGATGGGCAGTGGCATCCCCCGAGTCCTGCGCGAATGGCCGCAGATCGAGCTGATCAGTGAGGGGCGGGGTAACCAGTTCACGGCACGGGTGACGCGGCCGAGGCCGCAGTGGGAGGCGACGGCTGAACAGAAAGAGGAGCGTATCGAGGCACGAGTCACCGACCCAGTCACCGACCCAGTTCGGCGTCTGCTAGCTACCCTTGCAAAAGGGCCTTTGTCCCCTTCAGAGATTCAACGGCAATTGTCTCTTAGGCACCGACCTACCTTCAAGGCGAATTACTTGCGTCCAGCCTTGGACCAGGGGTGGATTGAGCCGACGCTTCCAGATAAACCCAATAGCCGACTGCAACAATACCGTCTGAGCGCAAAGAGCCAGCGCCTGCTGCGGAACTTTCACGGAAATTTCAAATCATGACCGGCGTGGAAAAGAAAAAACGTCTTCAGGTACCTCGGTTGCGGTTTCCTGAGTTCCGAAATGCGGGTGCATGGAAAAAATTTGAACTTGGAAGCTTCTCCCAAATTATTACCGATAAGGTAGGTAATGGCGCTTGTGTTCCTTATACAATCACATCAGGAGTGGGGCTTGTTAGTCAAGAGGAGAAGTACGGTCGCGTTACCGCAGGAAAGTCTATAAACAACTACGTTGTTTTGCAAAAAAATGATTTTGCGTACAACAAGAGCGCAACAAAAAATTATCCACAGGGGTTTATCGCTAGGTATTCAGGAGACGCGAGGGCTGCGGTTCCAGGTAGCATATTCACCTGTTTCCGTGTTGACTATAACAAAGTGTTCCCAGGGTTTTTGGACGGTGTTTTTTCAAATAATTTTCATGGAAAATGGTTGAGTCGCTACCTATCGGTAGGCGCGCGTGCACATGGTTCGTTGCGGGTTGACAACGATGACCTAATGGCGCTTCCTGTGCCCATTCCGGTAGGTCATCGGTCGGTTTTTGAGCAACAAAAAATCGCTAATTTTCTGTCATCGCTCGATGATCTGATTGCGGCGGAAACCCGGAAGCTGGAGGCGCTCAAGGTATATAGAAAGGGTCTGTTAATGCAGGTGTTTCCAAAGGATGGAAGTTACTTGCCAAGATTGCGGTTTCCTGGTTTCAAAGGCAATTGGCGTTTTTCTAGTCTGGGTACACTGGTTCGTAAAGTTGGGAGTGGCGTGACTCCAAGGGGCGGAGCTGAGAAATATTTAAGCCAGGGAAGGTGTTTCGTCCGTAGCCAGAATGTTGGTTGGGGTAATTTGATTCTTGATGATGTCGTTTATATTGACGAAATAACGCATAAGTCGTTTCAGAGTACTGAAATCCAAGAAGGTGATGTATTGTTAAATATCACTGGTGCATCCATTGGTCGTAGTGCCGTTGCGGATTCAAGAATCCGTGGTGGAAACGTTAATCAACATGTATGTTTAATCAGACTAAACCCGGGGCTAATTGTTCCGATTTTTTTGAATCA
Source organism: Lautropia sp. (assembly GCA_030530775.1). Taxonomy (GTDB): domain Bacteria; phylum Pseudomonadota; class Gammaproteobacteria; order Burkholderiales; family Burkholderiaceae_E; genus Lautropia. Next base: position 453,682 of record JAUMUG010000001.1, read on the forward strand.
GTTTCTGATTTCTGATTATGGCCAGGGTCTAATAAATAGTTTTCAGGCTGGGGGCAACAGGCAAGGGTTGAATTTTGGTCAAGTTAGGTCATTAAAAATCCCTATTCCTCCGACGCTGGGTGAACAGATTGTTATTGCAAATTGTTTTTCGGCTCTCGATGAGGTGGTTGCCATCTGCTCTCATAAAATCGATGCTTTGAGAGTTTTTAAGAAGGGCCTGCTTCAACAGCTGTTCCCGGTACTGGACGACGAAGGAACCGCATGATGTGGCAAACCGCTTACCGGTCCGATGAGGGGTGCGTTTCCTGGCAGGGCTACTGCGTGCAGGAAGGCGATGCCTTTTATGGCTTTTTGAAAGGTCCGGTGGCGGCGCGGCTGCATGACACAGACGGAAAGTCCGTCCTGACAGAGCATCTGCGAGGATTGAGCCTGACCGGGATGGGGCAGGAGGCGCTGGCTGCCGTGCTGGCCGCCGAGGTGCCCGAAACGCGTGATTGGGCGGTTGGAGAGGCGCTGGCGGAAGCAGTTCTGGAGGAGCAGCATGATGTGGTGTTGCCCTGGAACACCGAGCGGGACAAGCGGAATCCCTTTGCATCGCTGCCTGGTGCGGATATCGTCGGTTTTCAGCGTGATGGAAGCTCCTATCGTCTGGCGCTGGGTGAGGTCAAGTGTTCGTCCGAGGCCAAGTCGCCACCGCAGGTGATGTCCGGCCGCGGTGGGATGGTGCATCAGATCGATGATCTGGCTGGAAATCTTGCCATCATTTGCCAGCTTCTCAAATGGTTGCTCCCTCGGGTCAAGCATACTCAGCATGAGGAAAAGTTCGACGCGGCATGCACCCGTTACTTCGAGTCCGGTCATCAAGATTTGGTCTTGTTCGGGGTGTTGATCCGGGACCAGCAGGTACGCGAAAGTGATTTGAAGGCTCGTGGCCAGCAGCTGGCGGAGCGTCTGCAGAATCCCTGTCGTTGCCGTTTGATTGCTCTGTATTTGCCCTGGCCCATTGGCCGATTGCCCGAACACGTCAGGCCCGGAGGTGGCTCATGAGTCGTCGATTGCTGAGCGCGATGAAAGCCAAGCGTCGTCAGGCGCTGTGCGAGGCGGATCGGGTTCTGTTCCATCGTGAAATGTCATCGGAGAACCTCGTCTTCGACGTGGATGCCATCCGGCGGGTGGCTGAAGCGCTGGAGATGGCGGTGCTGGACATGGAACTGGATCGCTTGGCCGATGACGAGGGTTCTCGGGCGGAGATGCGCCGTGCCGCAGCCGACGCTTTCCGGTTGCTGCGCGTGCTTCCCTTGCCGAGCACGCCGATGGCTGTGGCGACCCATCTCTTGCGCGCCTCGGTGCTGGCGGTGATTGGCGACCGGGGGGCGGATGCGGCACGTTGGCTGCGTGCGTTGGAGGATGAACAGGTCTGGCCCACATTGCCCCTGAACTCTCCGGATTGGGGAGAGCGCTGCCGTGCCACGTTCACCGACGTTTGGCTGCGTCTGGTGCGCAAGAAAGGGTGGGACGATCGTGATGCCGTGCTGGAGCGGGTGGCCGCCCTGCGTGTCACCCAGCGGGAATTCGAGGCGAGTTATCTGGGCACCTTTGATCCGCTCGAAGCCAAACGCTCGGCATTGGAACTGGTTGCCATCTATCACTTGGCCAAGGCGGCCGATGTGCTGGCCCAGTTCATCACCGATGGGGTGGTGGACGACAACTATCAGATTCAGCCGCAGCTGGACATGCATTTCGATCGTGCCAAGGCTGCCTGTGATGCGGGCATCCTGGTGGATTTGGGGCCGATGACACGCTTGCTGGCAAGGGCTGCGGCGCAGTTGGTGGAAAATTCTCTGTGGACCGTCTCGCGAGCAGTGAACTCACGAGTGACCCGGTTCGTGCGGGAATTGGTGAGTCGAGGTCGTGGTGACCGGGCGCTGTTCGATGTGCTTCCACCCCAGCGACGGGCTTTGGCGGAACAAGGGTTGCTGGGCTCCAGCCGTAGGGCGGTGGTGGTCAGCCTGCCCACTTCCAGTGGCAAGACCTTGATCGCCCAGTTCCGCATGTTGCAGGCGCTGAATCAGTTTGACGATCAAAAGGGTTGGGTGGCCTATCTGGCGCCCAGTCGGGCATTGGTGAATCAGGTCACCCGCCAGCTGCGGAGGGACTTCGAGCCCCTGGGTGTCGTGGTGGAGCGGGTCAGTCCGGCCATGGAGGTCAACGGGATCGAGGCTGGATTACTGGCGGAGGCGCATGCGGACACGCAGTTTCGTGTACTGGTGGCTACGCCCGAAAAGTTCGATCTGATGCTTCGTCAGGGCTGGGAGGAGAAAATTGGCCGCCCCTTGACACTGGTGGTGGTGGACGAGGCTCATACGATTCAGGATCAGGAACGCGGATTGCGGCTCGAGCTGCTGCTGGCGACCATCAACCGGGAGTGTCGCGAGGCGCAGTTTCTGTTGCTGACCCCATTCATCGAGAATGCGCGAGAGGTTGCACGCTGGCTGGGCGGGCAGAATTCGCAAGACATCAGCCTTGGTGTCGACTGGCAGCCCAATGATCGGGTCATTGGTATCGTCAGCCCGGAGGGCACGGGCACAAAGAACGGGCGCAGTCGCGACTATCACTTGAGTTTCGAGACCGTACATACCTCCCGCCCAAGCATTCATTTGGATGAGGACTTTTCTCTGGGCAAAGAAGAAGCGCTGGCTGCTTCTCTATCAAAAGCCAAGGATATTGGCATTTTGGCTGCGATGACTGCACGCAAGCTGTCGGCACGAGGTCCAGTTATTGCCATGCACAGCCGCCCGGATTGGGTCTGGAGTCTGGCTGAGAAGCTGAAGGGCAATCGCAGCGACACCTTGCCAGATGATGTGCGCTTTGTTCAAAACTACGTGGCCGCAGAGCTGGGCACAGAGTTTCCGCTGGTTGATTTGCTGGCTCACAAGGTTGGGGTTCATCACGGTGGTTTGCCTGAAGAAGTTCGAATGCTGATGGAATGGTTATTCGAGAAAGGCCATCTGGATACCTTGGCGGCCACCACAACGCTTGCCCAGGGCGTGAACTTCCCGGTCAGTGGTGTGGTGATGGCTTCTACCAATTACCCACAAGGCAAGCAATCCGTTCCAATGCCTCCTGAAGATTTTTGGAATATTGCCGGTCGTGCTGGCCGCGTCTCCCAAGGGCAGCTTGGTGTGGTGGCCTTGGTCGCCAGAGATGAAAAGGAGGCGGATGCGCGCCGAGACTTCATCCGTAGAAACACAGGCGATTTGAATTCCGCCCTGATAAATCTGGCGCAGGCTGCAGTCAATGAGCTGGGGGACTTGGGGCGTATTGTGTACAGCCATCCAGAGTGGTCGAGCTTCTTGCAGTATCTGGTCCATACGTATCGGCAAATGGGGCAGCCGTCGAACTTTGCGGATCAGATCGAGCAGGTGTTGCGCGGCACCTTGGGTTTTGAAAAGCTGCGTACCTCAGATAGCGGGATCGCGGACCGATTGCTGGACGGCATACGGAGCTATATTGATTACCTTGCCGGTCCGCGCCAACCGCTCAAGTTGGTAGACAGTACAGGGTTCTCGCTGCAAAGCATTCGCACGGTCATGACCCATAAGGGAAACATTGGTCCGCAGTCCTGGGACAGGGAACGTCTTTTTCGGGCAGGCGATAGTACGTTGCAGAACATGATGGGCGTTTTGCTGCGTGTCCCTGAATTGCGGGGTAACCTGGAGTCCGTGCTGGGAGGCAACGCGCCTGATGGTGACAAGTTGGCGAGTATCCTGAAGGACTGGGTCAATGGCAAGGAACTGGCCGAGATTGCACAAAAGTACTTCAGCCAGGATGGAAGCGATACGGTCACTGCCTTGACCAAATGCGGGCAGAACCTGTTCGGAAAGCTGACGCATACCTCTTCATGGGGCTTGAATGCCTTGTTGGCGATCACGACCTCAGAACTGTCGGATGAGGAGCGCAGCCCATTGATGAATCTGCCGTCGCAGGTCTACTACGGTGTCTCATCTGACGAGGCCATTTCGTTGCGCCTTCTGGGGGTGCCGCGTCGGGCAGCGCCTCGTTTGGCGAAGGCGCTGCAGATCACCTCTGATCAGCCATTACCTGTCATTCGCCAGCGCCTCGAAACCTTGTCGGAGAAGGGTTGGGACGCTGCGCTGGGTTCGGAGGGTAGCATCTATCGCAAGGCGTGGATGATCGTGGACGGAACACAATGATGAAGCGGGGCAAACCTTCGGGAGGCGGCAAGTCTTTTCCTGACCTGAAAGCACTGGCTGTGCATTTGCGCAGTGAGCTGGAGGGCAAGAAGGCGATTCTGCTTTACGCCTACAACGGTACCGGAAAGACGCGGCTTTCGATGGCATTCAGGGACGAGGGTAGGCAGGGAGATGCGCGGGATACCCTGTACTTCAATGCCTTCACTGAAGATCTGTTTCACTGGAACAACGATCTGGAAGGTGGTGCCGATCGGCGCTTGTTGCTCAACCAGGAGTCACGCTTTTTTCAGGGTCTGTTCGAGCTGGAAATGGATAATCGCATTCGGCCGCTGTTACAGCGTTATGCAGACTTCGATTTTCGGATAGACACCGAGGAGTGGGCTGTACGTTTCTCGCGTACCGTGACCACGGAGGCGGCAGGAGGGGCGGCGGGAACGTCTGAGATCGTCGACAATATCAAGGTTTCCCGCGGCGAGGAAAACATCTTCATCTGGTGCTTCTTTCTCGCTATCGTTCAGTTGGCATTGGACGGGGCGGAGGCTTATCGATGGGTGAAGTACATCTACATCGACGATCCGATCTCTTCGCTGGATGAACACAATGCCATCACCGTAGGAAACCATCTGGCGCAGATGTTGAGAAAGACTGACAATGCCTTGAAAACGGTGATCTCCACGCATCATCCACTGTTCTTCAACGTGATGTACAACGAGCTGGATGCGAGAAAGTCCAAGAAGGTGTCTGCCTGCTTTCTGTCGCGCTTCAGGATCGACGGTACCTATTCTCTCGCCGTCACAGGCGTTACGCCATTCTTTCATCATGTGGCCATGTTGGCGGAACTGCACCGGGCCGAGCAATCAGGTGAGTTATATACCTATCATTTCAACATGCTGCGCTCAGTGCTGGAAAAATCCGCGAGCTTTCATGGCTTCTCGAAGTTCTCGGCTTGCATCCCCATGAACGATCCAAACGATCCGGACGGTGTGCTGCATGCAAGACTCATCAACATTCTGAGCCACGGAAATTATTCCCTGTTCGAGCCACGTCCCATGCTGGAAGAGAACAAGGCGTACTTCAGGAAGATCATGGATGTCTTCCTGAGACGATATCCCTTCAATCCTGAACTGTTTTCCCAGGTTACTGAAGAATCAAAATCAGGTGATGTATGACCGATCTCGAAAAACAAAAGCTGGGCAAGACGCTCTGGGCCATCGCCGACCAACTGCGTGGCTCGATGAACGCGGATGACTTCCGCGATTACATGTTGGCGTTTCTGTTTCTGCGCTATCTGTCGAACAACTATGAAGCGGCTGCGAAGAGGGAATTGGGGACGGACTATCCGCAGGAAGGTGAGGACGCAACGGCGACGCCGCTACAGCGTTGGTACGACGCCAATCGGGATGATGTGCCGGCGTTCGAGCAACAAATGCGTCGCAAGGTGCATTACGTCATCAAACCACAGTATCTGTGGGGCAACATCACGGAGCTGGCGCGCACGCAGGATGCCGAGCTGCTCAAAACCCTTCAGGCGGGCTTCAAGTACATCGAAGAGGAGTCTTTCGCCAGCACCTTTCGCGGATTGTTCTCGGAGATCAATCTGGCTTCTGAAAAGCTGGGTAGAAGTTATGCCGATCGAAATGCGCGGCTGTGCAGGATCATCGCTGAGATTGCCAGAGGATTGGGCCAGTTTTCCACCGATAGTGACACACTGGGCGATGCCTACGAATATTTGATTGGTCAGTTCGCAGCAGGCAGTGGCAAGAAGGCGGGAGAGTTCTATACGCCACAACGCATTTCCAGCATTCTGTCAGCCATCGTCACACTGGACGGACAGGACCCCTCTGCGGGTCAGCGCACGCAGCTCGACAGCGTTCTGGATTTTGCCTGTGGTTCTGGTTCGTTGCTGCTGAACGTGCGCCACCGTATGGGTGCCAACGGCATCGGCAAGATCTATGGCCAGGAAAAAAACATCACGACCTACAACCTGGCGCGGATGAACATGCTGCTGCACGGGGTGAAGGATTCCGAGTTCGAGATCTTTCACGGTGATACCCTGCTCAACGAGTGGGACATGCTGCGGGAAAGCAATCCTGCCAGGATGCCGCGGTTTGACGCAGTCGTGGCGAATCCGCCGTTCAGCTACCGCTGGGAACCAGGCGAAGCGCTGGGGGAGGATCCTCGCTTCAAGAATCATGGTCTGGCCCCCAAATCGGCTGCAGACTTTGCTTTTCTGCTGCACGGTTTTCATTTCTTGGCTCAGGACGGCGTGATGGCCATCATTCTGCCCCACGGTGTGTTGTTCCGTGGTGGTGCCGAGGCACGCATACGCACCAAACTGCTCAAGGATGGGCATATCGACACGGTGATCGGTCTGCCGGCCAACCTGTTCTTCTCGACGGGCATCCCGGTATGTATTCTGGTGCTGAAAAAATGCAAGAAACACGACGACGTGCTGTTCATCAATGCCGCCGAGCATTTCGAGAAGGGCAAGCGGCAGAACCAGCTGCTGCCCGGGCACATCGAAAAAATCGTCGATACTTACCGGTTCCGCAAGGAAGAGCCGCGCTATGCACGCCGGGTCGGCATGGAGGAGATCGAGAAAAACGATTTCAACCTCAACATCTCGCGGTATGTGAGTACGGTGCAGGCCGAGGAAGAAATCGATTTGACGGCCGTGCATGCGGAGCTCGTGGCCATCGAACAGAAGATCGTGGAGGCCAAACAGCGGCATAATCGATATCTGGCAGAGCTGGGTTTGCCGTTGTTGCCGTAGGTTGCCCCTTTCGGCAGCGTGGAGCGTCAGAACCAAGGCTTTGTTTCTTCAGCAGGAGCTGGAGCGCTTCGAGTGAACAACCATATGGCCGTGATGGTTCTTTGACTGGTTGCAAGTCAGAGTGATCGTCCATGCTGCAGCCGTGCCATTGACTCTTGGCCGTCGCATGAACCAATCCAACGCTCGGATAGCAATCCGGATTGACTAGGTTCATTGAACTAGGCTAGTCTTGAGTTTTGCAACCGGTTGATGCAGGGGTCCCGGCCAGATGGAACAGGTGAACATCCACGAAGCCAAGACGCAGCTATCGCGCTTGTTGGAGCGCGTTGCGCAGGGAGAAACGGTCGTCATCGCGAAGGCTGGCAAACCGATTGCAAGGCTTCTACCCTACGAGTCCAAGCCTCGTGAGCCACAGCCCATAGGCTTTCTCAAAGGGCAGTTGCAGGTGCCCGATGACTTCGACGTGATGGGGCAGGACGAAATCCAGGCGATGTTTGGTCTGGGGGGCTCATGAAGTTCCTGTTCGACACCCATGTCTTGCTGTGGCTGGCTGATGATCGTTTGCCGCTTGAATCTCCCGTGCGAAGGATCGTGACGACCGAGGCCAATCAGCGTTACTTCAGTGCCGCCAGCATCTGGGAGATCGCCATCAAGGCATCGTTGGGCCGACCAGACTTCTCTGTGGATGCAAGCCTGTTCCGGCGCGGGTTGCTTGATAACGGTTACACGGAGCTTGCCGTCCGGGGGGACCATGCTGTCGCCACCCGTGAACTCCCTCTGATTCATAAAGACCCGTTCGATCGGTTGCTGGTCGCCCAGTCCCGTCTGGAAGGCATGACCCTGGTGAGTGCTGATGTTCAGGTGCTTCGTTATGGGGGCAGTGTTCTGGGCGCTTGAGCAGCATTCCAGTGCCCTGCTCCGGACCTGCCGACTTGACGTTGCCATGCCGGCTGCCTATAACGGAAAGATAGAACACAAAAGGACATTCCGGACTGGAGAGCCCCATGAGCACGATCCTCGACTTGCAGCCGCAGGCTGTCTGGCGGTATTTCCATCAGCTGACGCAGATTCCGCGTCCCTCGCATCACGAAACCGCGGTGCAGCAGTATGTACTGGACGAGGCGGCGCGCCTGGGCCTGGAAGCGGTGCGTGACGAGGCCGGCAATATCCGCGTGCGCAAGCCGGCCAGCTCGGGACATGAACAGGCGGCAGGCGTGATCCTGCAGGCACACCTCGACATGGTGCCGCAGAAGAATGTCGACAAAGTGCATGATTTCGTGCGTGATCCGATCACCACGAAAGTGCGTGACGATGGCTGGGTGACGGCCGATGGCACCACGCTGGGCGCCGACAATGGCATCGGTGCCGCGCTGATCCTGGCGGTACTGGCGGATGCAAACTTGCAGCATCCACCTCTGGAGGCACTGTTTACGGCGACCGAGGAAACCGGCATGCTCGGTGCGCTCGGGCTGCAGCCAAACTGGTTGAATGGCCGCTATCTGATCAATCTCGATTATGAGGACGAAGGGGAGCTGTGCATCGGCTGTGCCGGTGGACTGGATGGCAGTTTCTCGGTGCCGTATGCCACACGTACAGCGCAGATGCCGGCCTATCGATTGCAGGTACGCGGTCTGCGCGGTGGGCATTCGGGTGTCGATATCCATCGCAATCGTGGCAATGCCATCCGCATTCTGGCGCAGGCGCTGGTGGCCATCGGCGCCACCGATATTGCCGAGCTGAGTGGTGGCAATCTGCGCAATGCGATCCCGCGTGAAGCCCATGCACGTATCGGTCTGCCTGATGGCATGGCTGCCGCTGAGGCACGCCGACGGCTGGCCGCGCTGGTGCCGCAGATCAACGGCAGCCTGAACGCCGACGATCAGGGGTTGGCATTGACGCTGGAAGCCGATGGCGACGTCGAGCAGGTGATCGACGACAGCCGGCGCCTGCTGGACGTGCTGCGTGCCCTGCCCGATGGCGTCGACCGGATGAGTGCGACCATCGACGGGCTGGTGGAGACTTCCACCAATCTGGCGGCCATCCGTTGCGAGGATGGTGCGCTGCAGATCAGCTGTCTGTTGCGCTCCTCATCCGAGGCACAGAAAGCCGATCTGGCCAACCGGATGGAAAGCGTGCTGCGGCTGGCTGGCGGGCAGGCGGTTTTCGATGGTGATTACGGCGGCTGGCAGCCTCAGCCGGATTCAGTGCTGGTGAACGTCTTCCAGCGCACCGGTGAGCTGTTGTTCGGTCACGAACCACCGGTCAAGGCGATCCACGCCGGGCTGGAATGCGGCATCCTGTCGGCGCACTATCAGCATTGGCAGATGATTTCCTTCGGACCTACCATCACCGGCGCCCATTCGCCCGACGAAGCGGTCCGCATCGATACCGTCGGCCGCTGCCAGCAATGGCTGCAGATGTGTCTGCAGGAGCTGGCGGCATCGGGCGGGCGGTGAGCCTGGTGTCGAGAAATCTGGATCGGCAGACCGACCGGACTCTCCCGCGTGAAGAATCGCCAGCATCTGACTCATTGCATGCAGGCGCTGTGATGTTCGTCGACGAATGGCGGCGATGAACCAGTCTTCGATGCCGTGGTTGGATCGGTTCAGACAAAGGGCGGAGCGTCAGTAGGGACGGCAGGGTTTCATTCGACGATGTGCGTTGCTGAAACACATCGGCAGCTCAGTAAGCTCTGGGTGATGCTCTATTCTGCGGGGGTCTGAATCTACGGAGCCCGCCGATGAAGTGGATCACCGCACGAGACCTGGAGACCTGGTCCGGCACGCATGAAGCACGCACGCTGTTTCCCGCTTTGGTAGCATGAACTGTGCAGGTTCTGATGGGTCATTACACGAGCGCAGAGCACTGGCTGGACGGATTGCAGGGAGAGCACATGGCAGGCATCATCGCAGCGCGGCTGGCACTGCTGAATCAGGGAGAGGTCGCCTCGTCGAATCTGGGCGAGGCACTGGCGGTCGATCAGCGGGCGTTGATCGAGGCCGTGTTGCCGGGACTGGGGGTCGGTCAACAGCAGCTTGCGCAAATATTGGAGGCTTTCGAGCCGGTTTCATCCAAGGGCATCAGCCATCAGATCAGTGCCATTGGTGTGGCCGTCGGTAGGGTCTGTGGGCACGATGATGTGCTGATGGCCCGGTTGCGTGGGCACACCTCCGATACCTTGCGGTCCTGGGCCGCATTTGCCGACATCCGCTCGGAACGTCTGGGCACACTGGCGCAGCGCCTGGAGGCTGCCAGACCCTACGCGGCCGACATACACTTCGGCGTGCGTGAATGGGCCTGGATTGCGGCACGTCCCTTCATCGCCCGGCAACTCGATGAGGCTTTTTCGTTGCTGATGGCCTGGACTTCAGACGATGATCCGAACGTCCGGCGCTTTGCCAGTGAAAGCACCCGGCCGCGTGGGGTCTGGTGCGAGCACATCGGTGCGCTGAAGGATTCGCCCGAGATGGCCGAAGCGCTGCTGAGCGCGCTGAACCGTGATGAATCCCGCTATGTGCAGGATTCGGTCGCCAACTGGCTGAACGATGCCAGCAAAACCCGCCCCGACTGGGTATGGGCCGTCTGCGGACGTTGGCAAATCGACGGCGATGCCAACACCAAACGCATCATCACCCGGGCGCTGCGCAGTCTGCGCAAGAAGCAGGGAGAAGGCAGATGATCCACTGTCGCACGATCGCAGACTGGCAGCGTACTCATCCGCTGATCACCGATCCGATGGCCTTGCCGTGGGGCGGAAGTCCGCCTTGCCGGTGATGTATGCCTTTGTTTGGCAGGGGCAGGTTTTTGGCGGAGCATTGCACACGTTCATGACACGCTCAGGGGACTGATCCATTGCGCCACCAGTTGCGGCACACCCTCGGCGGCCGTGGCCTGGGTGATCTGTACGCCGGGAAGATGAGGCGGGCGTGGATCCACCAGATGGATGTCGGCATGAGGCGGTGCAAAGTCGAGCAGTCCGGCGGCGGGGTAGACCTGCATCGAGGTGCCGACCACCAGAATCTTGTCGGCGGCTGATACCCATTCCGCCGCCACGTTGATCAATGGCACGTGCTCGCCGAACCAGACGATGTGCGGGCGCATCGGAAAGCCCTGCGGGTCGCGGTCGTCCAACGTCTGATCGCCCGACCAGTCGACGATATAGTCTTCGTCGACCGTGCTGCGCAGCTTCGACAATTCGCCGTGCAGATGCAGGACCCGACGACTGCCGGCGCGCTCGTGCAGATCGTCGACGTTCTGGGTGACGATGCGCACGTCGAAATGCCCGCCCAGCTCGACCAGCGCACGGTGCGCGGCATTGGGCTGCGCGTCCAGCATCTGCCGGCGGCGCATATTGTAAAAATCGAGCACGAGTTGCGGATTCCGGGCAAAAGCCTCGGGGGTGGCGACATCCTGAACCCGATGCCCTTCCCACAGCCCGTCACTGTCGCGGAAGGTTTTCAGACCGCTCTCGGCACTGATGCCGGCGCCACTGAGGACGACGATACGTTGTTTCATGAGGCTGAGTCCCAAAGGCATACGTCATACACCAATCCGGATGGTCGCACAGGATCGCCCATCACAGCCCGTGAGAGGAGCTTTGGACCGGTACTACATAACATGTTCAGCTGGGTACAGTGTGCTTTGTCGACGTTTACGCAGCCCAGGCACTCGTGCTTCGGGTGATTGGTTTTTCAGCAGGATGCATGCACGAGTACGACGGTTCTCGATCTACGACCCACCCGGGTCTGGCGGTATTTTCATCAGCTGACGCGGATTCCGCGCGTCCCTCGCATCACGAAACTGCGGTGCAGCAGTATGTACTGGACGAGGCGACACGCCTGGGCCTGGAAGCGGTGCGTGACGACGCCGGCAACATCCGCGTGCGCAAGCCGGCCAGCGCGGGACATGAGCAGGCCTCCCTACCGCACCCGTGGTGAAGCTGCCAGGTTATCGGTTGCAGACTTACTTGTGCGCCTGCCAGGCGCAGTCCGTGAACTGCATTCCGGTGAATGTCGCGGTAAAGGATGAATCCTCGGGGCTGCAGGCGTAAATGCCGATGTTGACTTCGTCCGCGCCTTCGAAAAGATGGGCGATGCGCATCTGACGAAAATGGATGCCGTCTTCCGAGCATTCCACGCAGAAGTCGCTCTCCCGCCGGCTGAGGCGGTAGCACATGCTGCGCTGGGCGGCGGGGATGTCGGTGGATGCCCAGTCGGAATAGCCGTGATTGGTGACGACACTGCCCAGGCGCTGAAAGCGTTCGTTTTCGTACTCGATGGAGGCTTTCAGCCAGTTGTCGCTGTTCTGGTAGACCAGCACGCCGCACTGATCGAAGCGACGCTTGCTGTCGAATGCAGTCTGCACCACGAAGGAAAAGAAGGGTTCACGGGTTTTCGTCAGCAATGCGTGTGCGTTGTCGTTCTGGAAGCCGTAATAGGTACGCTGCCAGAAATCGGTATGGGGGTCGGTGACGATACGGATGTTATCGGCCGTGACCCGGGACTGCCTGGGTGGATTGACCCAGAAAAGCGTGGCGGGATCGAAATGCATGGAGGATGGGGTGTCGACCTTTTCGGGGGGCATCTATAGTCTATCCTGAAAATCGGGGCGACACGAAGGTTTCTGCCCCGTCCGGGGCCGGGTCGCCACCGATCCGTCCAATATGATGCTGGCGTTGACCTCCCAAAGCCGAAGCCGTTCGACGTCGCATAGCTGATGGAGATGGGCCGCGATTGCCCGCGACGATGTCGAGGCCCTGTGTGGCCGCGGCCTCGTCGGGCACCGTCGGGTTGAGGGTTGGTGGTGCGATCTGGTCACGGATCGTCAGTAGCGTGAAGTCGCTTCGACGCCGCTGGCAGCCGTCTCGCCCCGCACGCGCGCGCGCCGGATGCAGGCAGCACTGGGCATGACGCCCAACGCTTTCCTCCAGCATCTGCGTATCAGCCATGCCACCCATCTGCTCGAAACCACCGGCATGCTGGTCGACGAGATCGCTGCCCGGGTCGGTTATGCCGACCCGGCTGCCTTCCGGCGGGTGTTCCGGCGTCTTGCGGGAGAATCGCCACGCAGCAGGCGAAGCCGTCATCAGGCAGGGCAGAGTGGTTCGCACAGAGCGTGGAGATGACGTAAAGCAATACCTTTGGCTACTTTTGATGGAACCCGCCATGACTGCTGTCATTCGCCCCGTGTCGATCAAGCTTGAGCGCGGCCAAGCGGGCTGTGAAGGCCATTCGCCAGGGCGTCAGGATGTTGGGTCAGCAGCCAGGCATCGGCCGCCTCATCGAAGGCATGCCGGACGAATTCCGCGAGTGGATCATCGATTTCGGCGATAGTGGCTACGTGGCTCGCTACCGCCTCGATCCGGGTGACGTCACGATCCTTGCGGTGCGACATCAGAAAGAGGTTGGTTACTCTTGACGTGGGATGCGCGGGCCAGACGAGGGCGCTGAGGCTTCCCTTGTATTGTTGCGATATGGAAGGTGCTGGAACATGCATTTGAGGAGCATGATGCAGACAAACGAAGTGGGAGTGTGGGGTGCGCGTGGCGCTGGATGTGCTCTGTTTTCACTGTTTTCGTAGCGAGGTGACGCCTGGTGCCTTGTTGCGAGAGGCTGCGGCCGACGTTCTTGAGGGGCTTGATGTTGAGCTATGGTTTGATCGTGATTGGCAGGATGACTCTCTACGAAAAGTCCTACGATATTTTCTTACCCAATCAGGGAGTAGTACGCGAGACTTCGCGCAGAGAGTCATTGAGAACTTGCGCAACCGGATCGAGCATCAGGCGTGTGGGAGATGGCGGGATCTGGATGCCGCTATCTGCTTGTTATTCGAGTATCAGCCTGATGCTGCATTAAGCATTCTCGTTGGCGATGCGGAGGATGAGCCCTCGACAAGGTGCAGAAAGGCGCTTGAAGGCGACGGCGAGAGAAGCATTTTGCAGAAGCTGTCCCTTGATGCTTTGCTTGTATGGTGCCGTTCCGGCCCGGAGGCTCGTTGGGTGAATGTGGCCCCCTTGGTGCATGCATTCTCTGGGGCGGGGAGTGACTGTAAGTGGTCTGATCAGGCTCGTGCACTCCTTGTTGAGGCTCCCGCGCAACTCAAACTCAATGTGGCGGCCAGTCTTGTCAGTCGTATTACCACGGATCCCCATGGTAGCTACCTGGAGCCGCTATCGGCAACCATGAATGGCCGTCTTGTGCTGTTTGATCAGTTGGAAGTCATTTTGGGGGCGTCTTGTAAAGAAGGTGTTGCCCATTTGAAGGAACAGGCATTGGCGGCTATCAGGGAAAGGGAAAATAGTGAGGAGAGGGAGAGGCAGCAGTACGAAAAGCAGTACGAAAGATTCGAGTAGTCCGATACTTTCGTCCAAACACGGATGGGGCATAAAGCCGGATCGAATTGGCGCTGGCGGGGCAAGCCTATGCCATCGTGACGCACAATGTGCGGGATTTGAAGCAGGGGGAGCTGTTGCGGCCAGCGTTGAAAGTGCTGACGTCCGCGCAGCTGCTGGGAGAAGATTTGCCATGAGTACACTGACGATCCGTCTGCCCGACGATACGGCTCGACTACTCAAGTTTTTGTTTCATTGACATGCCTGGGGCTAGGCGCAGGGTTGCCCAGGGGGGAAGCAGGCGCATGACGTGCTTCAAGGTTTCAAACCCCTCAAACCCCCAGATACGCCTTGCGGATGTCGTCGTTGGCGAGCAGGTTGGCGCCGGTGTCTTCGAGGATGATGTGGCCGTTTTCCAGGACGTAGCCACGGTCGGCCAGTTGCAGGGCGCGGTTGGCGTTCTGTTCGACGAGGAAGACGGTGACGCCTTCGTTGCGGATGGTTTCGATGATCTCGAAGATTTGCGCGATGATGAGTGGGGCCAGGCCCAGCGTGGGCTCGTCGAGCAGCAGCAGGCGTGGTTTGCTCATCAGGGCGCGGCCGATGGCGAGCATCTGCTGTTCGCCGCCGGACATGGTGCCGGCGCGCTGGTGGGCGCGTTCGCGCAGGCGCGGGAAAAGGGTGTAGACGTGTTCCAGCCCATCACCGATGGCATGCCGATCGAGAAAGAAGCCGCCCATCTGCAGGTTTTCTTCCACGCTCATGTCGGCGAACACCCGCCGGCCTTCGGGCGAGATGGCGATGCCGTTGCGCATGATCAGATGGCTTTCGGTGTGGGTGATGTCCTGGCCTTCGAAGCTGATGCGACCGGACTGGGCACGCGGGTTGCCGCAGACGCTCATCAGCAGGGTGGTCTTGCCGGCGCCGTTGGAGCCTATCAGGGTGACGATCTCGCCCTGACGGACTTCCAGGTGGATGTCGTGCAGTGCCTGGACGGGACCATAGAAGGTGTCGATGCCTTCGAGTTTCAGCATGGTCCTGTTCGTGGCGGCGGGTTGTCGGTCGTCGGTGGGTCCCATCATGCGGTCTCTCGTCGATTGGGGCAGATTCGGGGTCGAGCGAAGATGTCCTGTGCTCAGGGGGCCGAGGCGCCGGGGCAAAGGTCCGCAACGCGGGCCGTCGCCATGATCGGGCGACATGGCCGTGGGCGATCGTGGAATGCAGGGCGCCTGCATGCCCCCATGCCCTGATCATGCTTCGCCCAGATAGGCTTTGATGACACGTTCGTCGGTGCGCACGGCCTCCGGCGTGTCGGTCGTGATCGGTTTGCCGTGTTCCATCACCAGGATGCGTTCGGAAACGGTCATCACCAGCTTCATGTCGTGTTCGATCAGCAGCACCGCGACTTTGAATTCGTCGCGTAGACGGCGGATCAGGCGCTGCAGGTCGACTTTTTCCTGTGGGTTCAGACCAGCGGCCGGTTCGTCCAGCATCAGGATGCGCGGCCGGGTGATCATGCAGCGGGCGATTTCGAGCCGGCGCTGATGGCCGTAGGCCAGGTTGCCGGCTTTGCGGTTGGCGAAGGTGCGCAGATCCATGAAGTCGAGCCAGAAGGCGGCGCGTTCGATGGCCTCGGCTTCGGCACGGCGATAGGAGGGAAGGCGCAGCAGGCCGGCGAGCAGGCCGCTGTGCACCTGGGTGTGCTGGGCCACCAGCAGGTTTTCGAGTACGGTCAGTTGCTTGAACAGGCGCACGTTCTGAAAGGTGCGCACCAGGCCGTGGCGAGCCACCTGATGGCTGGGTTTGCCGCCGATCGGCATGTCTTCGAGCAGGATCTTGCCGGAGGTGGGGCGGTAGAAGCCACTGATGCAGTTGAACACCGTGGTCTTGCCAGCGCCGTTCGGACCGATGATGGCGAAGATTTCATCGGCACCCAGGTCCAGAGAGACTGAATCGACCGCCAGCAGGCCACCGAAGCGCATCGACAACCGGTCGACTTTCAGCAGGGGCTGTTTGCTCATGATTTCAGTTGGACGTGAGGACGTTTGACGGGCAGCAGACCTTCAGGGCGCCAGGTCATCATCAGCACCATCACCAGACCGAACAGCAGCATCCGGTATTCGGAGAACTCGCGCGCCACTTCGGGCAGCACGGTCAGGATGATGGCGGCCAGGATGACACCCAGCTGCGAGCCCATGCCACCCAGTACGACGATGGCCAGGATCAGCGCCGATTCGATGAAGGTGAAGGATTCGGGATTGACCAGACCTTGCCGGGCGGCAAAGAAGGCGCCACCGAAACCGGCGAACATGGCGCCCAGTGTGAAGGCCGACAGTTTGATGCGGGTCGGGTTCAGCCCCAGCGAACGGCAGGCGATCTCGTCTTCGCGCAGCGCTTCCCAGGCGCGGCCCACCGGCATGCGGATCAGCCGGTTCGAGACGAAAAGCGTCAGCAGCGCCAGCGCCAGTGCCATCAGGTACAGATAGATCACCATGTGCGCGTTGGAGAAGGTCCAGCCCATCATCTGGTGGAAGGTTTCGGTGCCCGGTTCGCTGGCGCGGCGGCTCATCTCATAACCGAACACGGTCGGTTTGGGGATGCCGGAAATGCCGTCGGGGCCACCGGTCCAGTCGGTCAGATTGACGAGCAGCAGGCGGATGATCTCCCCGAAGCCCAGCGTGACGATGGCGAGGTAGTCGCCACGCAGCCGCAACACCGGGAAACCCAGCAGAAAACCGAACAGTGCCGCCATGGCGCCCGACAGCGGCAGGGCCTGCCAGAAGCTCCAGCCCGCCCAGTGGTGGAGCAGGGCATAGGTGTAGGCACCGACGGCATAGAAGCCGACGAAGCCCAGATCGAGCAGGCCGGCGAAACCGACGACGATATTCAGGCCGAGCGCCAGCATCACGTAGATCAGCACGATGGTGGCGATATCGACCTGATTGCGGGTGCCGAAGAAGGGCCAGGCCATGGCGGCCAGGATGCAGAGCAGGATCAGCCAGCGCTGCACCTTGGTGGAACGGTGGTCGAAGCGCAGCGAACCGACGGTGGGTACGCGAAGGCTGCCGAGCAGACGACCGAAGGCCGGGCGCAGCAGCTGGGCCACGAAGACGATGGTGCAGGCGATCAGCACCCAGGGCCAATGGGTTTCCAGGCGGTTCCGTGCGCCTTCACGCACCAGTTGCAGACCCAGTACCGGAATGGTCAGGCCCGCGGTGAGCAGTGAGGCGATCAGGGCATTCTTGAACAGCGCAGCCATCAGACTTTCTCCACTTCCGGTTTGCCCAGCAGGCCGCTTGGGCGGAACAGCAGGATCAGGACCAGCAGACCGAAGGCGACGATATCTTTGTATTGCGAGGAGATGTAGGCGGCGGCAAAGGTTTCGGACAGGCCGAGCAGCACACCGCCGAGCATGGCACCGGGAATGCTGCCGATGCCGCCCAGCACCGCGGCGGTGAAGGCTTTGATGCCGGCGATGAAACCGATGAAGGGATTCAGCTTGCCGATGGTGATGGCGATCAGCACACCGCCGACGGCGGCCAATACCGCGCCCAGCATGAAAGTGAACGAGATGACCCGGTTGGTGTCGATGCCGAGCAGCCGGGCCATCTGCATATCCTGCGAGCAGGCGCGCGAGGCCTTGCCCATGCGCGAATGTTTGATGTAGAGCGCCAGCGCCACCATCAGCACGAACGTGACGGCGATGATCAGGATGCGGGACCAGGAGAAAGTGACTTCAAAGTCGCCGATCGGAATCTGGATGGCGCCGGAGATCAGCGAAGGCACGGCCACGTCGCGGGCGCCCTGACCCAGTGCCACCCAGTTCTGCAGGAAGATCGACATACCGATGGCGGAAATGAGCGCCACCAGCCGCGGACCGCCCCGCACCGGTCTGTAGGCGATGCGTTCGACCGCGTAGCCATAGAGGGCGGTGACACCCATGGCCACCAGCACCATGGCCGCAATCAACAGGGGCAGCGGAATGCTGCTCTGTGTGCCGATGGCCGTCAGCGTGACCAGTCCGACGTAGGCGCCGATCATGTAGATCTCGCCGTGGGCGAAATTGATCATACCGATGATGCCGTAGACCATCGTGTAACCAATGGCGATCAGAGCATAGATCGCGCCGAGCGACAAACCATTGAAGACTTGTTGGATGATCTGGGGCAAATGTTCGGACATGGAACGTATCGTGGA
Source organism: Lautropia sp. (assembly GCA_030530775.1). Lineage (GTDB taxonomy): Bacteria > Pseudomonadota > Gammaproteobacteria > Burkholderiales > Burkholderiaceae_E > Lautropia. The sequence continues at coordinate 472,196 of JAUMUG010000001.1, forward strand.
TACATACTCCGGTGCCGGCGGCAAATGCAGTCGTCGGCCAGAAGGAGCAGATGAATGATACCGGTGCCGACCGGCAGCGGCAGGGCACCCCGTCATGGCAGGGGCAACCCGATATTATGACGCGCGCAAGGGAAGGAGAGCGCAAAAAGAATGCTTTGGGCAGGCCTATACCGGCGGGAGGGGGCCGGACGCCGGGCGCAGGCCTGCGTGCCGGGGCGGGAGCCGGTGCCGAGAATTCCTGGAGCACCGGCCTGCCGGGCGGGACGGAGGGCACGCACGGAAAGATCGTGACAGACAAATCGGCCGTCAAGCAGCACCGTACCCGTTCTTGGCATCACTGGCAGCTGTGGTCGCCTTGGGCACGTGGGCGCTCGAGGCAGGGGCATCCTGTCGATCTTCGTGACCGGTCCATTATGGCATCCCGCTCATCCCGGCATCCCGGGCAGGACAAGTATTCCAGGCATACCTGGGCGTTTCCGGAAGCGTGCTGCTTACCGGGTGGCCGGGCTCTTGCTACCGTCCTTGTGCCAGGTGAATACGTCATACGGGTAACTGACCAGATCGCCCTGCTGGTTCCAGCTCAGTTTGCCGACCGGTGTGTCGATCGGATTGGCGCGCAGATAGGCGGCAACTTTTTCGGGGTCATCGCTGTCGGCTCCCTTGATGCCTTCGACGATGGCGAGCACGGCTGAATAGGCGGTCAGCTGGAAGGCGCCACTGGCGTCACGTTTCTTGTCCTTGAAGGCCTGAACGATCGAGGCGTTGGCCGGATCGGTCGAGAAATCTTTGGGCAGCGTGACCAGCAGACCTTCGGCTGCGGGGCCGGCGATGGCATTGATGTCCGGGTTGCCTGCACCTTCGGGGCCCATGAAGCGGGCCTTCACGCCCTGTTCGGCGGCTTGGCGCAGCAGCAGACCCATTTCCGGGTGATAGCCACCGTAGTAGACGAAGTCCACCCCATTGCTGCGCAGTTTGGTGATGACGGCCGAATAATCGGCGTCACCTGCGTTGATGCCCTCGAAGAGTACCGGTTTGAGCCCACCCTTGGTCAGCCCATCCCGCACGGCATTGGCGATGCCTTGGCCGTAGGACTGCTTGTCGTGCAGCACGGCGACTTTCTTGGGTTTGGCCTGCTCCAGAATGAACTTGACGGCAGAAGGTCCCTGCTGGTCGTCCCGGCCGGTGACGCGGAAGATGTATTCATAATTCTTGCCGTCGGTCAGGGCGGGGGCCGTGGCCAACGGGGTCAGCATCAGGATGCCTTCATCGTCATAGACCGGTGCCGCGGCGATGGTGGCACCCGAGCAGACGTGGCCGACGACGAACTTGATGTCCTCATTGACGATGCGGTTGGCGACGACCGGGCCTTGCTTGGGTTCGCAGGCGTCGTCGACGACGACGGCTTTCAGCTTGCGGCCGTTGATGCCGCCGGCGGCATTGATCACTTCGATCGCGGTATAGGCGCCTTCCCGGATCATGGCACCGTATTGGGTCACGGGGCCGGTGGTGGGGCCGGCCAGCGCGATGCGCAGATCGTCGTCGGCGGCCTGGGCTGCCGAGGCGCCCAGAGAAGCGGCGAGAGCCATGGCCGAGGCCAGGGCAGTCAAGCGAAAGTGTTTCATCGGAATGACCTCATATTTATGGAAGGCGGGCCGCGCGTTCCGCGTCGCGGCGCAATCGCCGGATGTCGGCCGGCAGATGCCGGATGGCGAAAGAATATATCAGCCCGCCGCGCTTTTCAGCGCGGGAACACGCGCGGGATGCTGAAGGTCTTTCGTACTCGGCGGGTCGGAATGTGCCGGGAAACGGGGTTTTCTCGCGATACTGCATTCCGGCGGCGCCGCGCCTGGATGCCCGTATCAGGGAATCCACCTAGACATGGTGGTTGACTCGTTCAGCCGCGGCATCATCCCTGCGTGAGCAGGGGGTGGCTCAAGACACAGCAGCTATCCGCCCCTGTTTCCCTCGGTTTCGGGTGCCAGGGCTTTTTCTTTCGTGGGCCCGGATCCGGTCGTCGGGATGTCGTCCATGCCGGCACGGGCCGGCGCGGCAGGACGCGCCCGGGCCGGCGTCATTCCTGGGGCCGGACAGGGAGACTGTGCGCGCCGGTTTCCATTGTTGTTCCGACCGCGGCTTCCGGCCGTGCCACGTCCGTCGCCCGGGGGTCGGCAGCGGCCTCGGATGCGACAGCGGATTCGGCAACGGCTTCGGTAGCGGAGCTGGCCGCACTCTGGGCTACCGCCACGGCGGCAGCCGCGGCCGCCGCCGCCTGTTCGCTGGCCTGTTCGGCCTTGGCTTCGGCGGCTGCGCTGCCGTCCGCCGAAGGTGTGGCCAGCGGTGAATCGGCCCGGGGGTCCATTTCCATAGCCACCGGCGAAATATGGTCGGTAGCCATCTGGAACGGGCTGCGTTCTTCCTTCGGCACCGGTGGTTCGGCCCGCAGCCGATACCAGACGAAGAACACCAGCAGGCCGGTCATGGCGGCGACACTCTGCGGAAATCCGCGTGGTCCGCCGAACTGCATGGCGGTACTGCTGAGGATCGGGCCGACGGCGGCGCCGACGCCGTGCAACAACAGCAGGCCGCGGGTGGCTTCCAGCGCTTCGTGAGCGGGGAAGCGGTCGGCAGTCTGTGCCACCGCCATGGCGTAGATCGAGAACAGGAAGCCGCCCATCAGAAAGGAGACGGCGATGTAATGGTTGGGGCTGCCGACTTCCAGCCAGCGGTCGAGCATGCTGAGTGCAAACATCGAGACCGTACTGCCCAGGGCGACGGCGATCAGCACTTCGCGCCGGTCACGATGGTCGGACAACCAGCCGATCGGCCACTGCATCAATGCGCCGCCCATGATGGCGGCTGCCGTGAGGTTGGCGATCTCGATGTCGGAGAAGGTCAGTGCCCGGCCATAGACCGGAGTCAGTGCCCAGAAGGCGCCCGACACCAGGCCCGAGCACAGCGCACCGGCCACGCCCGACGGGGTCTTGCGGGCCAGCGCCATCAGAGACATCTTGGGCGAGGCAATGGGCAGCGGCTGTGGCACCGGGGTCAGTGCGATCGGCAGCAGACCCATGCAGAACAGGATGGCGGCGATGGCAAAGGACTCGAGCGCCGTTGCACCGTGGATGGTGATCATATATTGGCCGGCGGCCACGCCGATCAGATTCACCACCATATAGACGGCAAAGATACTGGCCTGACTGCTCGGGTTGCTTTGGGCGCGTTCATTCAGCCAGCTTTCGATCACCATGTAGATGCCCATGACGGCCAGCCCGTTGAACATACGCAGCAGGATCCACAGCCAGGGGTCGATGAACATGCCGAAGGACAGGGTGACGATGGCCGCCATTGCTGCGAAGCTGGCGAAGCAGCGGACGTGGCCGACGCGGCGTATCAGGATCGGGCAGAGCCAGGCGCCGGCGATATAGCCGCTGTAATAGCCCGACATGATCAGGCCCAGCGTGAAGTTGCTGAAGCCTTCGGCTACGCCCCGCAGACCGATCAACATACCGATCAGTCCGGAACCGACCATCAGGATACCGATGCCGATCAGGAGAGAGGAAATGGACCAGATCGAGCGCAGCATGGTGTGAAGTCGAAAGACGAGGGTTGAGGTCCGGGCCAGGCTGAGCAGACGCCAGGGGAAGGGCTGCGCGGGTCCTGAACGGGAGTGCGGTGTGAGAAGTTCGGGGCCGCTGTTCCGTGCCCGGGAACAGGGACGGCAGAAATCGCGGAGGCGAACCGGGGCCGCACCGGCGCACGGTTTGTGGCCGCAGAAGCCCGCGGCGGGAGCCGGGGGGAGAGGAAGCGGCAGACTGCGCCGGTGCGGCCGATTCGTAGCATGCGGTCTTTCTACAGCCCGGGTTTCCGGAGTCTGCAAAGGAACGGTGAGTCTGCATTCACGGCACGGATTGCGATGATCCAGTGCCGTAGTGTGCGACAGCTTGGATGTGACGGGCTCGAATTGTCGGGTGTATGCCACATCGCAGGCGATCATCGTTGCTTGCGTGAGCGCGATGGCCCCGGTCGTCGGGGCCATCGGCCGTTCGAGCCGGCGCGCTCCGGATCGTCGTATCGGGCGACCCTGGTTTCGGCCGGCGGACCACCTTTCTGTCACGACCGCGGTCGTCGCCCCGTTATTGCGTCGATGGCTGAGGAAAACTGCCGGCGTTGATGGTCAGCGCCTTGTCGGGATCGAACCAGCGCCGGAACACCGTATTGATCTCGTCGATGCCGAGTTTTTCGATCTGTTCGGTACGCTGGATCCAGCGCCGCATGTCGGTCTGCCAGAACAGGTTGCTGGCCAGCAGGCTGGAGACGTTGGCTTCTCCGGTCAGGAACTGGCGACGCAGATCCAGCAGTGCGCTGCGGGCCTCGTCCAGTTCCTGCTGACGGAAGCCATCACGGACGGCGCGATCGATCTCTTCCTGCAGGGCCGTCTGCAACCGGGCCAGGTTGGCTGGTGCATGGATGGCGCGGATGTCGATCATCGCGTTGTCGATCTTGCGGTTGGCCGTCAGCGAGGCATGGACACCGTAGGTCAGGCTTTCCTTCTCACGCAGCCGGTTCGCCAGCCGGGCATCGGGCGAGCCGCCGAACATGTGGATGGCCATCATCAGCGCGGTGTAATCCGGGTGATCTTCGGAGATGGCGATGTTGCGGCCTTGCAGGAAGACGGCGTTGGCCTTGTCCGGCACGTCGACCTGCAGCTGTTTGCTGGGGATGCCGTGATACTCCTTGTCGATCCGTGCATAGGCTTTGGGACTCTTCCAGTCGCCGAGCAGTTGCTGCAGCTGTTCACGCAGCTCGTCGGCCGAGAAATCGCCGACCGCCGAGAACTGGCCGTCCGAGGCACCGGCAAAGTCCTGCCAGAAGGCCTGCAGCCGTCCGGTGCTCTGTACCTTCACATCGCGGACGAGTTGATCCAGGGAACGATAGTGGCGCGGATCGTTTTCGGGATAGGCGTGGCCCTGTTCGGCAAAGGCCTGTGCAGCCAGTGATTCGGGTTGATGGCGCTGCGCTTCGATCGAGCTCAGGATCCTTTCCTGGCGCTCCTTGAACAGATCCTCGGGGAAAACCGGTTCGCGCAGGGCCGACACGCTCAGGGCCAGCGCTTCGTTCAGGTTCTTGGAGGGCACCGAGAGGCTCAGCTGGACGCCGGTCGGTTCGGCATGGATGTTCAGGTCGGCATCCAGTCCGCGCAGTTTGTCCTCGAAAGCCTGACGCGGCAGCGAGCGGGTGCCCGAGGGCAGCATGGCGCCCAACATGTCCGCCTCGGGCCAGCGGCCCCACAGGTTGTCGAGATTGCCCCATTGCAGGTTTAGCCGCACGTGGACCCGGTCGCCCTTGACCCGGCGGGGCAGCAGCGCATAGCGCAGTCCGCCGGGCAGCTGGCCGACCCGGGTCTTTTCGGTGATGCTCTCCGGTGTCAGTGGCACGTCGGGGGTGAAGGCCTCGGCCTGTTTCCAGGGATGGTTCTGCAGCAGTGCCGGGATATCGGGGCGGCTCGGCCGGGGGGCGCGGGCCGTCTGCGTGGTGGGCAGATACCAGGCCAGTGTGCGGTTGTCGCGCACCAGCCAGCGCTGGCCGGCCTTGCGCACGTCGTCCAGGGTCAGTTGCTCGATCCAGTCCTGCTGGGCAAACAGCAGCCGCCAGTCACCCTGGGCGACGGCTTCGGTCAATGCCATCGCCAGAGAATCCGGATCTTCTTCCATCCGCTTGAAGTAATTGCGGAAATCCTGTTTGCTGCGATCCAGGCTTTCCTGGCTGATCGGCAGCTCCTGCTCCAGCACCTTGCGCATCTCCTCCCAGAGCTGTGCGCGCTTGGCCTCAGAAGCCAGCGTGGTGCTGATCACCAGCATGCCGGGATCGTGCAGATCGGTCAGCGAAGCACCGATCCGGACGGCCAATCCGGATTTGACCAGCCGTTGATAGAGCACCCCGTCCGGTTCGCGGGTCAGCATGTCGGCCAGCACGCTGAGTGCGGCACTGTCACGGTCGGCGGCGGCCGGGGTGTGGTAGCCGGTCAGCAGCAACGGTACCCCGCCGGCACGACGTACCACCACATCACGCTCACCCTGTTGGGCCGGGTCCAGGGTGTATGACTGCGGGATGGTGGTATCGGGTTTGGGGATTGCGCCGAAGGCTTTTTCGACCGCGGCCAGGGTCGGGGCCTCGTCGAAATGCCCGGTGATGATCAGTACGGCGTTGTCGGGTCGGTAATAGGTCCTGTAGAAGGCTTGCAGGCTGGCCGCCGACACGCCGTCCAGATCGGACTCCACGCCGATGACGGCGCGGCTGTAGGGATGAAAACCATAGGCGGCGGCCATCAGCTCTTGATACAGCGCCGAGGCCGGGTTGTTGTCACGTGCCTGCATTTCGTTGACCACGATCGGCCGCTCACTCTGCAGCGCTTCGGGCGTGACCCTGATATTGACCATGGTGTCGGCCAGCCAGCCGAGCATCCAGTCACGGGTGGCGTCGCTGGCATTGAACTGACCGAAATAATTGGTCCGGTCATACCAGGTGGTGCCGTTCCATTCGATGCCGCGCCGGGTCAGTTCTTTCTTGGGGTCGGGGTGTCGTTCGGTACCCTTGAACAGCATGTGCTCCAGCAGGTGCGCCATGCCGGCTTCACCGGGGCCTTCCTGGCGCGCACCTACCTTGTAGACCATGTTGATGGTCATGCTCGGCTTGGATTCATCGGGGCTGAGCAGCACCGTCAGTCCATTGGCCAGCCGGTATTCACTGACGCCGGCGATCTGCTGGATCGGCTGCCGTGTCGAAGCCGCCGTCGGTGCGGCGCTTTGCTGCAGTGCGGGGGCGGGAGTGGTGTTGCTGCCGTCGTGCGCCAGGGCGCCGTTCGGTCCCACGCCGAGCCCCAGCCCCAGGCCGATAAGCAATGCCAGCAGTTTGGGCGAAGTATTGGGCACGGCACGTCGGGAGGCTGCGGGGGCTGGACGGCGGGACTTCGGTGAGCGTATCTGCATGGTTCCTGTTCGTGGAGGAGATGATGGGTGCATGGCCGTATTGAACGGCAGAAATCGACGCTTGGATGACATCGACCTGCTCAGGTGCAGGGATACCACGGTCGTGTGCCGGCAAAGGGCGTGACCGGTCGGCTGTCCAGTCGTTCGTTGATCCATCCGGGCTCCGGTCGGTCGTCCGTTTCTTCACCCATCCATCCATCCGTCCATCCGGTCGGCCGGCCCGGATGGTTCGGATGGCGGGGCTGTCCAAAAAAAAAACGGCACCTCGTGAGAGATGCCGTTGAAAGGCGGCCGGGGGCGTGCGCCGGGCGCTCGGCGCGTCCGACGGTGGGGGGCGGAGGCAGCCGTCACTGCCATGGCTGCGCCCACCACTCCCCGGCCAGGCCCGGGAGCTCAGGCCGTGCGGGCCGTGCCTGCCAGGCTGTCGGGTTCCTGGTGTTTGAGACCGAGCACCACCTGCCAGGCGAAGGCTGCTGCGCCGACGATGAACACGACGTCGCCGATGGTACGGACCCAGCGCAGCGTATGGATGATCGGCGTGGCCTCGACGAACTCGGCGCTGCGGGCCCACCACAGACCCACGCTGATCGAGGCGTGCGCCTGGATGATGCCGATCGGCAGCAGGCTGGTGAACAGCATCAGGGCCAGGCCACCGTTCAGCGCGACGAAACAGGTCATCATCAGTCGCTGGTTCAGCTCGAGGGTGGGCTTGATGTAGCGCATCACCATCAGGGTGAAGCCCAGTGCCAGGAAACCGTAGACCCCGAACAGGGCGGCATGACCATGGTTGGGTGTGGTGTTCAGACCCTGCAGGTAATAGAGCGAGATCGGCGGGTTGATCAGGAAGCCGAAGACGCCTGCGCCGACCATGTTCCAGAAGGACACGGCGATGAAGAACATCAGCGGCCAGCGCATCGGCTTCATCCAGATGGTCTTGTGCTGCACCGTCCAGTTCTCGAAGGCGTCATAGCCCAGCAGCACCAACGGTACCACTTCCAGGGCAGAGAACATCGCACCGATGGCCGTGATCGGTGTGGTGGTGCCCGAGAAATAAAGGTGGTGGAAAGTACCGGGAATGCCGCCGATCAGGAACAGCATGGCTGCGAGCAGGCTGGCGGTGGTGGCCGTGTGTTTGCTGACCACACCCAGGTTGTAGAAGATGAAGGCGACCGAGCAGGTGGCAAAGACCTCGAAGAAGCCTTCGACCCACAAGTGCACCACCCACCAGCGCCAGTATTCCATGATGGACAGGTGAGTGTGTTCGCCATAGAACAGCGCGGGGGCATAGAAGATACCGATGGCCGCGGCCGCCATGGTGAACAGCACCAGCAGGCTCTTGTCGCCCGGGGCGCGCAGAGCAGCGACGATGCCGCGCAACATCAGGATCAGCCACAGTACCAGGCCGATGAACAGTGCGATCTGCCAGAGGCGACCGATCTCGACGAATTCATAGCCCTGATGGCCGAGCCAGAAGTTCAGATGCGAGGCCATCCACCCCTTCAGCGCCACGAACTGCCCGGCGAATGAGCCGACGACCACGACGATCAGTGCCCAGAACAGCACATCGACACCCAGTTTCTGGAACTTGGGATCGCTGCCACCGTTGATGATCGGCACCAGGAACAGGCCGGCAGCCAGGAAGCCGGTGGCGATCCAGAAGATCGCGGCCTGAATGTGCCAGGTGCGCACCAGCGTGTAAGGCAGCCAGTCGGCGACCGGAATGCCGTAGAACTCCTGGCCTTCCACCGTGTAGTGCGCCGTGAAACCACCCAGCAGTACCTGCACCAGGAACAGTGCACCGACGATCAGCAGGTATTTGCCCAGCGCTTTCTGGGAGGGGGTCAGCTCGATCAGTGTGAGCGGGTCGGTCTGTGGTGGCGTATCGACGTCGATGTGCTGCCGGTGGGTGAAGAAGGCCCAGATCCAGATGATGACACCGACGCCGAAGATCAGCGTGACCACCGAAGCGATCGACCAGATGACGTTTTCGGGCGTCGGCTTGTTGTCGATCAGTGGTTCGTGCGGCCAGTTGTTGGTGTAGGTGACATCCAGACCAGGCCGGTTGGTCGACGCAGCCCAGGCCGACCAGAAGATGAAGGCATTGAGCTTGGCACGGGCCTCGGGGCTGGCCAGCGTATTTTCCTTCATCGCGTAGGCTTCACGCGTCTTCTTGTAGTCCGGATGATCGCTGAACAGCTTGTCGTAGTAGGCAGCGGTCGCCTGGATCGAACGGATACGGTCATCCGACAGGGTGACCGTCTTCTTGGCCGGATCGTAGGTGTTGGTCCGGAACGCTTTGCGCGAGTCGTAGGTCAGTGCGGCCTGATCGCGTTCGGCGAGATCCATGAACGCCTTGCCATGGATGCGCTGTGCCTGCTGGTCCAGCCAGCCCAGCACTTCACGATGCAACCAGTCTGCCGTCCAGTCCGGCGCTTGATAGGCACCATGGCCCCAGATCGAACCGATGGACATGCCACCGATGCCTTGCCAGGCCGTTTGGCCGTCGTAAATGTCCTGCTCGGTATAGATCACCTCACCGGATTCGTCGACGAATGCTGCGGGGATCGGCGGGCGTTCGTTGTAGACCTCTTTGCCGAAATAGCCGAGCACCGTGAACGCGCCGATCAGGATGATGGCGAGTATCACCCAAAGTCGCTTGTACTCTTTCATGTGAATGTCCTTGGAAAAGGATCTCCGCAGGACACTGCTGCCCGGCTTCGCCCCCTGTCCACGGGAAGCGATCGGATCCCCCGCATTTCGATGGTGCACATAGACGTGTCCGGCGCGGGGCATCTCCTCGCTCAGGTGTTCAGGACGGCTTCGGCACGTGCCGGCGTATCCAGGAAATCAAAGGATGCCAGGAGGTGTGCATCGTCTGGGAGCTCTTGGTCGGACCTCCGCAGTGCTCTGATGACACACTCGGAGATCATTGTTGCAGCAGGCTTTACGAACACGATTGATGAATATCAATGACGTCCGAAGGATAGAAAAGGGTCGTTTGATCGAGATTGACTCGTTTCATGTGCACATCATGTGTGCATTCACATGGGTTTCACCGGCATTCATCGAGCTGCTTCGTGTCCGTTATTCTTGATGATGAATGATGGCTGAGAAAGCGGCTCGGGACGAAGCCGCTTCCACCGGCGAGTGGCGCATGGAGATGCCGTCGGGCAGGGGAACTCGATGCCACGCCCCGTCGGGTGTGATGCAGACCTCGAGTGCGCGTGTGTTCGCACACCGTGCCGGATATGATCCAGTATGGGGCGCGTCATGCGGCACAGGCCCCGGTGCCATGTGCCGCCACGCGGGGGGAGAGCTCAGTTCAGTGCGCGGTCGATCATCTGCGACAGCTGAAAGGCCACACAGGTATCGGTGAAGGCGGTGGCGGCCGCCTGACGTTCGGGCTCGGTCGAGTCCAGATCGATGCGGCTGGTGGAATCCCAGTAATCGGCCATGTCGAAGCGGCGCAAGAAGGGCTGATCGTGCAGGTTCATCGTCCAGCGGATGTACTGGCGGTAGTCATCGGTGCGGTAGAGGGCCTCGAACTGCGGGTGGTAGGGCAGGTCGATCACGATGGTGTCGATACGTTGCTTGCGCAGCTGCGCCAGCCCCCGGTCCAATGCCCGGGCGACCCGAGCGGGGGGCAGACCACGACGCACATCGCTGCGGCCCAGATCCCAGATCACCAGCCCCGGCTTGCGCGGGATGATCTGCTTGCCGATCAGTGCCGCCTGTTCGGCGACGGTGCTGTAGGGTTTGCCGAGCACTTCGACCTTCAGGCGCTGCTGCACCAACGGACCCAGGTCGAGTCCGAGCCGGCTCTGCAGCCGTGCCGCCAGTGGAATGCGGCGCGAATGGGCGCTCGCGTGCTCGCCCAGGACCTGTGCATCGGCCGGGCCGTCCGCACCCAGCACGATGACCAGCAGCTCGCCCTTGCCGCGAACCAGTGCACCGGACAGGCCTGGCAGCTTGATCGGAGGGGAGATCAGGGAGCTGGGTACTTGGCAGTGGCGGATCTGGCGGGCGTTGTCGGTGGTGTCGGGGGCGGCCGGTGCCCGGGGCGGTGGGCCTGCCTGCTTGTTGCGGGGCTGGGCCGGCAGCCCGCTTTCCGGGATGGGTACCGGTGTTTCGTGCGGCCTGGGTGGGCCGACCGGTTCCTGCTCATCGGCGGAGGCGGCCGACGGCCTGGCGGACGCAGCCGGTCGATCGGCCGCTGCCTCATGACCCGCTTCGGATGTCGTGTCCGTTTTCGAGGACGGACGTTCAGCGGATGGCGGTGTCACGATGGCTTTCTCTCCGGATGAAGCCGGTGTCGCCGCATCTTCTGCTCCGGGCGAGGAGGGCGCCGTGTCGTCTTCACCGCGGGATGGGGCGGCTTCATTCGTTCCGGCAGCGTTTGCGTCTGCGCTCGTGTCTGAATCGACACCTGAGTCGACGCCGGAGGTGCTGGCGTCTGCTTTCGGGTCGGGCTCCGCGGAGGACCTGCCCGGGCCGGCGTCCGGTGTCGGGCCTGGTTTCGTCGGGTCGGGTTCCACGGTGGGACCTCCCGAGGTGGCGTCGGCAGCCGGGCCGGTGTCTGGTGTCGGGCCGGACCGTGTCTGGGCTTGGGTCGACGGCAGTGCTTGGGCGTCGTCGGCCGGCGAGCTCCGTACCTGGGCTTGGACGGCGCAACCGAGCAGCAGGCCGCACAGCAGGATCGAGACGCGGGCGGTACGGGAACGGAAACCGGCATGGATTTCGCGTGTGGACAGTGGCGGCGCCGGCAAAGCGGTCATGAGCGATACGGTCGGGTTCATGGAGGGGCTCTTGTCGGTTCGTGGATCAGGGGCGCCGGTCGGACGGAGGAGCATCGGGGACGTCGATGTCCGTGCCGGGGGCCGTTGCCGATGGTCGTACCGGTGCAGCGGTTGGCGCAGGCCCGATCGGGGTGTCGGACGCTGGGGCTTGCTTGGTATGGGCCGTGGCCTGTGACGGCGCCGCGTTCGAGCCGGCCGGGGTGGCAGCTGCCGGGGAGCGCTCCGCACGTGAGCCGCCGGAGCGGCTGCGGGTTTTGTACCACTGAAGCTGGCAGGCCAGAGCCGTCATCATGCACAGGCCGCCGAAGACCACCACCAGCTGCATGGGTAGGCCACGCCCGAACTGTACCAGCACGAAGTGCGCCAGGAAGGACAGCGAAATGCCCAGACAGAAGATGTGCAGGGAATGTTGGCCGCAGATGATGACCGGTTTGGCCAGACGCCAGGACAGAATCCGGGAATCGGGGCCAATGAAATGCGCGACGAAATAGGCCGTCGCCAGAAAGTGCAGCAGACGCAGGATGGCAAAGTTGGTCTTGTCGATCATCGGATACAGCCAGCTGCCGACGAAGGGCTCGATCGCCTGATAGAGCGGGGGGATTTTCCAGGCGATGGCGATGGTGAAGCTGAAGACCAGGTCGATGAAGGCGATGACGGCCAGCCAGGGACGCCACTTCAGCCACGGCGACGATTGATTGCGCAACGATGCGCACAAAATGCCGATGACGAAGACCAGTTGCCAGCCCAGTGGATTGAAATACCAGGTCGAGCCGTCTTCGTATTCCGGAAAGGCCCATTGGTAGCGCTGCACGCCCAGCCACAGCGCGATCGACAACGCGAGTGTCAGCACCCGGGATACCCGGGTCAGCAGCAGTGCCACTGGCAGGCCGGCCAGCAGCACCATATAGAGCGGAAGCACGTCCAGATTCACCGGCCGGTAGCGCAGGATCAGCGCATCCAACACGGATTGCATCGGATTGCCGAGAAAGGCGGCCACGTTCAGCTCGTCGAGGAAGGCAGCATTGCCGAAGCGGTTCGAGACCCAGAAGATCTGACCGATGAAGAAGATGAACAGCAGGATGTGGGCGGCATAGAGCTGCCAGACCCGCTTGGCCACCTGCATGGTCATATAAGCCGCGCCGTTTTTCTGCAGGGCAGCGCCGTAGACCAGGGCCGCGGTGTAGCCCGAGATGAACACGAAGATCTCGGTGGCATCGCTGAGCCCGAAATTCCGGAAGGTCAGGTTGCCGATATAGCTGGACGGAATGTGGTCGATGAAGATGAACCACAGCGCCAGTCCTCGAAAGAAGTCCAGGCGCAGATCGCGGCCGCCGGTGGTCTTGATGGCGGAGGGAGCGGTGGGCGAAATGGTGTCGGCTCGGCTCATGGCAACAGGGCTTCGTCGGAAAAAGAACTGGCAAGGCGACAGACACCGGCGCGTTGCACGGCAAGAAAGAAGATGTCTGGCATTGGGCTGGGATTCCGGAACAACGGCTGCCGCCATTCTAGCCCGCCTGGGCGTCCGGGCCGCAGAAACCGTGCAACCGCGAGATGCCCCTCTGGGTGAGCGCCGTCCGTGAGCGATGTGCGGTGCCATGGCGTCCGCCACGCTGCCGGGACGTGGGGCGTGGCAGGAGCAGAGCATGGTGGCTGGCCCGGAGCGGCTTGGACGGGACCATGGCCCCGGGGCTCCGGCCCGGCCACGCCGCCCGAGTCCCGGACTCCTGGTAGTCGGCAGCCGGCCCGTCGCCTGTTTCCCGGACGATTTACCCAACTTTACACGGGCTTAATCCAAGCTTGAAACAGGATGTCCAAAATGCGCTCCATCGGGCCAGACACTGAAACCGACGGCCCGCACTCGACAGGAATGACAGGAGTTCTCTCATGAAAATCAAAACTTTGGTTGCTTCGGTGGTTCTGGGTGTGGCCAGCATGTCGGCAATGGCGTCGCCCAACGGTCTGTTCGGCATCGGCCCCTTCGGTGTACAGCCGGGTCACGGCGCCAAGCCGCCGTTCGAGCGGCCGGCCAAGCCGTACGGGGCTGATGGCGATGCGGCAAAAGGCAGAGTCGCCGAAGCGGCCGACCAGGCCGGCGACAAAGCCGCTGCCGAGCGCCGTGCTCAGTGGGCAGAGCACGATATGAGTCGTCGTATCGAGCGCGTGCTGCGTTCGGTCGACGGTACCCCGGAACAGTCACAGAAGATCACCGCCGTCGTGAAGGCTGCGCATGAGGAACTGCGCCCGATGTACGAAGAACTGCGCAAGTTGGACCAGCGTGCCACCGAGCTCTTCAAGGCCGACGCCATCGACTCGGCCGCTTTCGAAAATCTGCGCACCGAGCGCTTGCAGTTGATGGACCGTATCTCGCAGCGTTCGAGCGGGGCCTACGTGCAGATCGCCAATCTGCTGACACCCGCCCAGCGTCAGACACTGGCGGATCGGCCGATGCATCCGCGTCATGGCAAGGACATGCGCGGTGAGCGCGGCGAGCGCCGCGGTAAGGCGCGCGGCGACCGTGACGGCAAGCCGCAACGCGGTGATCGCGACGGAGCAGCCCGCCGCGGCGAAGCCAGCAATTCTTGATCTGCCGTCAGCGGAAAGCCCGTGTTCCCGGCCGGTTCCGGGAAGATGGGCCGCGGAGGAAACCGGCCATTCGCTTTCGGGCGGGGCCGGTTTTTTCTGCAGCGTCGATGACGGGGGAAGGTGGGCGCCGGGAGCCCGGATCATCGGCGCCCGGAAGGGGGCGCCCGGGGGCTGTACGCGGGAGGTTGGTCCGTGGGTTTCACATCGGGAGCCATCGGACGAAAAGCGGGAGCAAAATAGCCCGTCGTGACTGGTTTGCAGTCGAGGTATTCCGTGGCCCGGGCTCTTGCCGTCGATTCGGGGGCTCCGGAACCATGGGCGGGGGAAGGAAACGATGCAGAACGATATTCTGTTGATCGACGATGACCGGCGTCTGGCCGATATGGTGGTGCGCTACCTGGGGCAGGCGGGCTTCACCGTTGCTCACGAAGGCACCGGGCAGCAGGGGCTGGAGAGCCTGTCGAAGCGGGTGCCGGGGTTGGTGCTGCTGGACTTGATGCTGCCGGATGCCGACGGATTGGACCTGTGCAGGCGGATTCGGCAGATGCCCGGAGCGGCCGCGACGGTGCCGGTGCTGATGCTGACCGCTCGTGGCGAGACCATGGATCGTATCGTCGGACTGGAGGTGGGCGCCGACGATTATCTGCCCAAGCCCTTCGAGCCGCGCGAGCTGTTGGCCAGGGTGCGTGCGCTGATGCGCCGTTCGGCACAGGCTGCGGCGCACGCACCGGCTTCGCCGATGGTGATGAGTGTGCCGCCGGCGGAGGTGGTGGTGGTCGATGACCTGGAGATCGATGTCGGCGCCCGCGAGGTGCGGGTCGGCGGCGAACGACGCAGCCTGACCGGTCATCAGTTCGATCTGCTGCTGGCGCTGGCCCGCCATGCCGGCCGGGTGATGTCGCGGGAGCGGTTGATGGACCTGGTCAAGGGCGAGCAGCTCGAAGCCTTCGATCGTTCGATCGATGTGCATGTCGGCAAGATCAGACAGGCCATCGAAGCCGATTCGCGCCAGCCCGAACGGCTGCTGACGGTGCGTGGCGCCGGCTACGTGCTGACCCGCCGGCGAGAGAGCTGAGCGATGCGCCGCCTGTCGATGACTATTTTTCTGTCGCTGCTGGCCAGCCTGACGCTGATCGCCATCGCCGTGACGATCGCCTGGCGCTGGAACATCAGTTTGCGGGCCGAAGAGCAGGAAAACCGCTTCGCCGAAGCGCTGGCGGCCGAGGTGCTGCCGGTGGCGGCCGACGGGCCGGAACGCCTGCGCCATGTGTTGCAGCAGTGGCACCGGCGGCTGAATGTCGATTTCCAGGTGCTCGACCGGCAGGGGCGTCTGCTCGCGCTGGCGGGTCGGCCTTTTCCGGTCACGGCCGAGCCGGGCATCCAGACCGGTATGAAGGATGACCCTCCCCCATGGGTCGAGCGTCGTCGTCGGCACGAGCGGAGCGAACGCTTCGGCCATGGTGAGCGTCCGCCGATGGTGGCGGTGATCCATCGCCTGTCGCTGCCGGATGAGCGGACGTTGCTGATCCGGTCCTGGCGACCGAAGCAGCCCGGACCTCCGATCAGCCTGCCGCTGGCTCTGGCCTCGCTGTTCGTGGCGGTGGCGCTGGCGGCCTGGCCGGTGTCGCGGCGCATCACCCGGCGGCTCGAGTCCTTGCAGCAGACAGTCGACCGGCAGGCGGCCGGCCGGCTGGACATCCGGGCACGTATCGAAGGCAAGGATGAGGTCGCCGCGCTGGCGCAGAGCTTCAATCGGGCGGCCGAGCAGATCGAGAGCCTGGTGAACCGGCAGGAGGCGATGCTGAACGGCCAGCGTCAACTGCTGGCCAACGCCTCGCACGAACTTCGTTCGCCGCTGGCACGCATCCGCATGGCGACCGAGCTGATGCTGGCGGATCCGGCCGGACTGTCTTCCCATGCCGAGGAATTGCGGCTCAATATCCGGGAGCTGGATGAACTGGTCGAAGAGATTTTGCTGGCCAGCCGGCTGGACAGCCAGTTGCCGGAGGCGCGCCAGGATGAACCGGTGGATATGGTGGTGCTGGCCGCCGAAGAGGCGGCACGGGCAGGGGCCGAGTTGACGGTGGCCGATGGGGTGCAGGCCGACATGCAGGGTGACGGTCGTCTGTTGCGGCGGATGCTGCGCAACCTGCTGGAAAACGCCCGCCGCTATCACCCGGTCGGCGGTGAGCCGGTGCTGCTGCGACTGTTGCGGCCGTCGGACGGCCAGTTGCGCATCGAGGTACTGGATCGGGGCAGGGGCGTACCGGAGCAATCGCGGGAGCGGATTTTCGAGCCCTTCTACCGGGTCAGCGGCCATTCGGAGCAGGCCGGTGGTGTCGGCCTGGGTCTATCGCTGGTGCAGCAGATCGCCCAACGGCATGGTGGACAGGCGGCGTATGAAAGTCGTGACGGAGGGGGCAGCTGTTTCGTGGTGGTTCTGCCATTGAAGCAGGCCGTCTGAGCGGTCGTCATCGTTCGGTGTCCGTGTCACGTCTGCATGCTGAATGATGCATGCAGCATGCCAGGTATTGGATCGGGGAATGGCAGCGTCGCCGCGGGGCTTCAGGAGCTTTTGGAATTGCGCGGTGTACGCGGCTTGGTGGACGACGGGCGGGTGGGCTTGCCCTGTGCGGCGCGGGCAGGACGTGCCGGTCTCCCATCGCCGTTGGCAGTGTCTTTGGCAGCCGCAGGCCGTGGAGCTGGCATGCCGCCCGCCTTGACCGTGGTGGGCTTGCCGGGTCTGGCTTTATGGATGGTGGCATTCTTGTTGGCCGGCGCTTTGGCCCCGCCAGGAGCCTTGGGGGTCGCCCGTGTGGGTTTGGCTGCCGCTGCTTTGCCCACCGCCGGTTTGCCGGCTGCAGACGGTGATTTGGGCACCGGTTTGCCGAGCGGCCTGGTGGGCCTGTTCTGCAGTATCCGCCCATGGTTGGCCGGCCGCTTCGGTGGCGCCTTCAGCAGATTCGACAGTTCGATCAGCGCTTGCAGATAGACTGCCCGCTTGAAGTCGATCACATCGTCGAGCGGCACCCAGTATTCGCTCCAGCGCCAGGCATCGAATTCGGGTTGGTGGGTGGCATCGAGCGTGATGTTTTCTTCGCTGCCCAGCAGGCGCAGCAGGAACCAGATTTGTTTCTGCCCACGATAGTGTCCGCGCCATTCACGGCGCACCCAGCGGTTGGGCACGTCATAGCGCAACCAGTCGCGCGTGCGGCCCAGCACCTTGACGTGCTCGACCTGCAGGCCGATTTCCTCGTACAGCTCGCGATACATCGCCTGTTCCGCGGTTTCGCCCGGGTTGATGCCGCCCTGTGGGAACTGCCAAGCCTGCTCACGGATGCGCTTTCCCCAGAACACCTGATTGTGGCGATTCAGCAAAATGATTCCGACATTGGGCCGGTAACCGTTCTTGTCCAGCATGGCGGTGTGGCTCTGTTGGCTTTTCGGGCGGGCGGGGCGGACGGGGGGCGTTCGACTCCTCCATCGGGTCAGGGCGGCCCGACAGGAAACGTTCCGATCGACAACAGCCCGTCGGGAGCGTTGTTGCCCATCGCAAAAGATCACGCAGCAGCCCGGTGACTGGATAGAATGAGGTCCATTATATAGATCGAACCCATGAAAGCCACAGCCTTTCACTTGCCCACATTCAAAGAAGCGCCGGCCGATGCCGAGATCACCAGTCATCGATTGATGATGCGTGCCGGCATGATCCGCAAATTGGCCGGCGGTATCTACACCTACATGCCTCTGGGTCTGCGCGTCGTCCGTCGGATCGAAAACATCATCCGTGAGGAAATGGACGCCGCCGGCGCCATCGAGTTGCTGATGCCGGTCGTGCAGCCGGCCGAGCTGTGGATGGAAACTGGCCGCTGGGAAGCCTATGGTCCCGAGTTGATGCGGATTCGCGACCGTCATGAGCGCGACTTCATCATCCAGCCGACCTCCGAGGAGGTCATTACCGATATCGCCCGGCAGGATCTGCGCAGCTACCGTCAGCTGCCCAAGAACTTCTACCACATCCAGACCAAGTTCCGCGACGAGCGCCGGCCGCGCTTCGGTGTGATGCGGGGGCGCGAATTCACGATGAAGGATGCTTATTCCTTCGACCGGGATCACGAGGCTGCACTGGTCAGCTACCGGAAGATGTATGACGCCTACATCCGTATCTTCGATCGGCTGGGGCTCGAGTACCGTGCCGTGGCGGCCGATACCGGTTCGATCGGTGGTTCCGCCAGCCACGAATTCCAGGTGATTGCCGAAACCGGCGAAGACGCCATCGTCTATAACCCCGAAACTGATTACGCGGCCAATATCGAGCTGGCCGAGGCGTTGCCGGTGCTGGCCGAACGCGCCGCACCTGGCGAGCCGATGACGCGGACCGCCACACCGGGACAGGCACGCTGCGCGGATGTGGCCCGGTATCTGGAACTGCCGCTCGAGCGCACCATCAAGTCGATCGTGTTGGCCACCGAGAAACCGTCCGACCGGGACGGTGAGGCGCCTGAAGTCACCATCTGGTTGTTGATGCTGCGTGGCGACCACGACATGAACGAGATCAAGGTCGGCAAGATCCAGGGTCTGCAGGGCTTTCGTTTTGCCACCGAGACCGAGATCGTCGATCACTTCGGCACACCACCGGGCTATCTGGGGCCGGTCGGCACCAAAAAACCGGTACGTCTGGTGGTCGATCGCACCGTGGCGCGGATGAGCGATTTCGTCTGTGGTGCCAACGAGGTCGACCACCACTTCACCGGTGTCAACTGGGGGCGCGATCTGCCCGAACCGCTGCCCGAAGGCGAAGTCGGCCCGGTGATGACCGCCGACATCCGCAATGTGCAGGCGGGTGATCCCGCCCCGGACGGCAAGGGCACGCTGGCGATCCAGCGTGGCATCGAAGTCGGTCACATCTTCTATCTGGGCACGAAGTATTCCGAAGTGATGAACGCCACCTTCATCGACGAGCAGGGGCAGAGCCGGTTCCTCGAAATGGGCTGCTACGGCATTGGCGTCACCCGTCTGCTGGGTGCGGCCATCGAGCAGAACAACGACGAAAAGGGCATGATCTGGCCGGCGGCCATCGCGCCCTTCGAGGTGGTGGTCTGCCCGATGGGTCTGGAGCGTTCCGAAGCCGTGCGCGAGGCCACCGACCGTCTGGCCGCCGAGCTGGAAAAGGTCGGCATCCGCTACATCGTCGACGACCGTAACGAGCGTCCCGGCGTCATGTTTGCCGATTGGGAACTGATCGGCGTGCCGCTGCGTATCACCGTCGGTGATCGGGGGCTGAAGGAAGGGCTGCTGGAGCTGACCGTGCGCCGCGGCCTGGAAACCACCAAGGTGCCGGTGATCGATGCGCTGCCCGAAGTGCAGAAACTGCTGGCCGGGCTTTGATCCACGTGCAGTCGACCCGCGTCGTCGACCTCGGGACGACATACGGCGTGCCGATGTGCCGATGCGGCCGGAGCCCGGATGTCCATCACCCGACGCTGGAAGGCTCTGCGTGCAGCGGTGCAGCTCGTGGGATCACGGCATCCGTGGGCACGAGGCGCTGCCGCGACGGCGGCGCCTGTTGGAGGCGTTGGCGCTGCTCGCCCCCTTGGGGCGCAGGGCGCTGCTGTCTGGTGGTTGGCGATACCATGCGCCGGCATGGCTGCGTGCCCTGCTGCCCTTGGCTGGGATCGGGGCGTGGAATCAGGCACGAGCCGGCCACCAGCGATACGAAACTCTGAGCAGTGCCGTCAAACTGGCGCTGTCGCAGGCCATTGCCGCACCGGGCGATGCCGAGCCGCTCTGGTCCTCGTCACGGGAGCGTATCGAGTGGCTGACACAGATGTCGGACCGGCTGCCGCGCCGGCACTTCCCGGACTATGAGGCACGCCAGCGCTTTCTGTCGCTGGTGCGCTACGAGGCGCAGCGTGCCGGGCTGGAGCCGGAACTGGTACTGGCGCTGATCCAGGTCGAAAGCGCGTTCCGGCAGTACGCGATCTCGTCGGTGGGGGCGCGTGGTTATATGCAGGTGATGCCCTTCTGGACCCGTGTGCTGGCCGACGGCGACGCGTCGACGCTGTTCGATCCGCGGATCAACATCCGCTATGGCTGCGTCATCCTGCGCCACTATCTCGATCTCGAAAAGGGTGATCTGTTTCTGGCGCTGGGCCGATACAACGGCAGTCGGGGCCGTGCCCCTTATCCCCGCGCGGTGTTGGCAGCCCGCGACAAATGGCGCTTCGAGCAAGCTGCCGGGCCACACACTGGCCGTTGAAACGGCCGGTTTCCATCGGCTGACGTCTGCTCCAGCGCCGCGTTCATGACCGTGCTCCGTTCGCGAGCCCCTGCGGTGTGGCCGACGGCGTCGCCGTCCGCCGGCAACTCATACCCGTCCACCGACCGTTGATCCCGTTCAGGCGACCGTCTGGCGACTGCTGCTCCCCGATTGGCGGCATCGGCGCGACAACGGGTCGATGTGGGGGATGGCTGTCGGTATCCTCGTAAAACAGAACATGTCTTCAGAACCACCAGGTGGCCGGCGGGGCCAGGGGACCAGGCGTGAATCAAAACTCATCCAGCAGACAACGGATCGGCGCACACCAGTTGGCTGCCTGGGTTCTGCTGCTGATCACGGTCTCGTATCTGATTTGGTTGATGGCCTATCCAATGGCGTATTCCAAGCCGGATCAGGTGCTACCCTACAAGATTCTCGCCTCCACCAAGCACTTCAACGAGCTGTCCGATGTGCTGGGGCCGTTGCATGATCAGGCGGGCAATATCGGCTTGGACAGCGACGATGCCAAGCTGAAGACGGTCTGGGTGCTGGCTCGCATTCCGGCAGACACCGTCGAGCGTTCGCGCATCCTGCATTTGGGCAACCGCTTCATTCTCAAAGGCGATGCCGTCATTCTGGATGAATTCGGCCAGGCGCTGCTGTATGCGCATTTCAGCAACGATGGCGAGCCGGTCAATGCGCAGCGTGCGCTGCCGGGCTATGCGATCGCGCTGCCTGAAATGCCTTTGCCACTGCCGGCCGGTCATCGTCGTTTCAGCGGTGAGCACGATCTGACACTGGTGATGCGGTTGGAGCGTGCCACCGATGGGCCGGCACCGACGCTCAATCTCTGGGACAGCAGCCGTTTCGTCGAGGCGCAGCGGCAGATCGAACAGCAGGGCACCATGCTCGGCAGCATTCTCGTGCTGCTGGCGATGGCAGCTTTCGTCGCGGGACAGTTGATGCACATCCGCGTGGTCCGCATGCTGGCCTTCTGGTTGGGCGCGCGGGCAGCCTTCCTGATGTCCTCGGGCGGTTATCTGCAGTTCTGGTTCGGCGCTTCGATGGGCAGCCTGCTGGGCAACGCCCTGGATCAGGTGGCGCAGATGGCATTGCCGACCGCCAGTGGGTTGCTGATGTGGAGCCTGATGGAGTACCGGCTGAAAGGGCAGCGTTTCGGCAACTGGCTGCATGGCGTTGCGGTGGCCGGTGTATTTGCACTGGCCGTGGCCGGTCTGCTGCCGCCGGCAATCTTCCAGGCCCTGCTCTATCTGATGGCGGTCGCCATCATCGTGACGGTCACCGGGCTGACGGTCGTCAACCTGAGCTATCGGGTATCGATCATGTCGGTCTGGTATCTGTGCACGCCGCTGCTCGATGGTTTGGCGGCTGCCAATACGTTGTTGTATCTGCTGGGCGCCATTTCGTCACCGTTGCCATGGTTGGACCTGCAGTCCACCACTTTGTTGGCGATCATGAATGCCTCGACGGCCGTGATCGGTTATCTGGCGCGCGAGCGCACCAAGGAACGGCGCTCGCAGGAAGCCACCAAGGATGCGCTGGATCGCTACCAGGAAACCTACAACGCCATTCCGATCGCATTGATGTCTTTCGATGGCAATGCCACCATCGAGCGTTACAACGAAGTGTCCGCCCGGCTTTTCGATGTGCCCGTGCGGGCAGAGGTACTCGTTTCCGAGCAGGAGAAGGGCGCGGCATTGGGCAGTATCGAGGCGGCATCGCCCTCGACGCAGGACATCGATACGTTGATGGCGCTGAATGCCGCGTTTCCGAATGACCTGCGCGAACGTATCCGCCAGGATCTGAACAGTTTCGATGAAGCCGATTTCATCTGGTGTCTGCATGGTGAAGGTACGCATCGCTGGCTGCGTGTGCAGGGCCAGAAGACCGCGACCGGCCACGATGTCAGTCTCACCGACGTGACTGCGCTGAAGCAGGCTGAACACCATCTGGTCTATGAGTCGCAGCACGATAAGCTGACCGGTGCGCTGAATCGCCATGGCCTGGAGCGCAGGCTGGAAAACTGTCTGTCCAATCCCGAGCAGGCGGCCCAGGTTGCCGTCTGCTATGTGGACCTGGACCGTTTCAAGGTTCTGAACGATGTGTTCGGACACCAGGCCGGTGATGCGGTGTTGCGCGATGTCGTCGAGCGTCTGCGTAAGCGTCTGGGTGATCAGGTGGACATTGCCCGGATGGGAGGCGACGAGTTCGCCGTGCTTCTCACTACCAATGAGCCGCCCCATCGTTTGCAGGCGTACCGGGTACTGGATGCCATCGCCGGCCGGCCGTTCCGGATTGCACCGAAACGTTTCGCGGTGACTGCCAGTATCGGTCTTTGCCGTGCCATGCCGGGTCAAGGGTGGCGGGAGCTGATCGACGTGGCCGACAACGCCTGTCGCGAAGCCAAGCGCAAGGGACGCAATCAGGTCGTCATCATGGAAGATGGCGAACAGAGCGTCGGACGGGAGCGTCATCAGGTCGAAATCGATGTGCTGGAGCGCTTGCGCAAGACCAAGGAATTCAGCGATTTCGAACTGGCCATTCAGCCGGTGGTCGGCCTGGGTGAAACCAACCGGCTGGGGGGTGAAATTCTGTTGCGCCACCGGATGCCGGATGGTTCGCTACGCTCGCCGATCGGTCTGATCGAAGCCGCCATCCATCGTGGCGAAATGGCGACGATCGATCGCTGGGTGCTGGTCGAAACACTGAATTGGCTGTCGCGCAACGAGCGTGCCTTCCGGGCGCTGGACTTCATTTCGCTGAATCTGTCGGCCGAAGCGCTCAGTGATGAAGCCTTCAAGAATCAGCTGATCGGTCAGGTGCGCCGTTACCAACACGTGGCTTCCAAGCTGGTGATCGAAGTCAATGAAACGGTGGCGATGCAGGATGGCTACATGATGAAGCGGCTGATCGGTACGCTGCGCCAGATGGGGGTTCGCGCGGCGCTTGACAATGTCGGCGCAGGCTTCATGAACCTGAGCGCCATTGGCGAAATTGGCGCCAGCTACCTGAAGATCGACGGCAGTTTCTCCGAATCGCTGGCCCGTCAGGGCAGCGGTCAGGCAGTGTTGCGTACCATTGCGGTACTGGCTCAGGAGCTGGGCATGGCCAGCATCGCCAAATCGGTGCAGTCGCAGGCGGTGCTGCCGATGCTGGAGGCGATGGGCATCGATTATGGGCAGGGCCAGGTGCTGGGTGCACCGATGACGCTGGCCGATTTCGAACAACTGGTGAATGTGGCCGCCGGCAAAGGCATGACGCCCGCCACCGATATGCCGTCGCAGTCCGTCCATGTGCCGGGGCTTTCGTTCACGTCGGTACCGGGCGCTTCGAGTCACTGACGGGGTTGCTTTTCCTGCTCCGTGATCCCGCACCATGACCATGAGATCGTGCTGTGGCTGGCTGTCGACATGTCGTGCCTCCTCTCTTCGACGATGACATCGGCGCCAGTACCCGATTGAGTGGATGGGTGGCAAGAGCCGAGTGAGTGGACCGGGGAATGGTCTTTCGGTCGCCCGTCGGGAATCAGAAACGTTCGTCCGGGCGCAGATAGCGCCATTGGCCGGTGGGCAGTCTCCCCAGTTTGACCCGGCCGATGCGAATCCGTTTCAAACCGGTGACCGTCAGGCCGACAGCCTCGCACATCCGTCGAATCTGGCGGTGCCTGCCTTCGCGCAGTACGAAGCGCAGCTGCTCGGGGTTTTGCCAGCCGACTTCGGCCGGCAGCAGGGCCTTGCCATCGAGCGACAGACCATGACGCAGCAGTTGCAGTTTCTCGGCTGGAAACACCGACTGCACCTCCCGTTCGTGCGAACCATAGCGCACACGGACCAGATACTCCTTGTCGAGCCGACTCTCCTCGCCGATCAGCTGACGGGCCACCCGTCCATCCTGCGTCAACACCAGCAGGCCGACCGAATCGATGTCCAACCGACCGGCAGCGGCCAGTCCTCGCAGCTGGCTGTGATGAAAGCGCCTGGGCTGTTCATCACCGGCCCAGCGGCTGCCTGCATCGATCAGCACCACGGCCGGGCGATAGCCGTCCTCGGCCTGGCCGCTCACATAGCCCATGGGTTTGTTCAGCAGGATCGTCACCCGTTCCTGTTGTTGCTGCGTGGCTTCCTTGCGTACTTCCACCCGGTCACCGCCCAGTACCCGCTGGCCCATCTGTGCCGGCCGACCATTGATGAGAATCCAACCTCGGCCGATCCATTCGTCGGCCTCGCGCCGTGAACAGATGCCGCGGGTGGCCAGGTACTTGTTCAGGCGCTCACCTTCGGCCGGCATGGCTCCTGGTGCCGCACTGCGTGCGATCGCTGGTTTGCGGCGCCGCTGCGTCGGAAGAGGTCCCGGTTGTGCCGGGCTGGTGCGCCGGTTTTTGCCGACAGCAGTTTGCGATTCCCGCCCTTCGGGGGTCGGGGATTCGCTTGGTTTGCGGAAGGCGGGCATGGCTTTTGCATCCCGAGCCCGATCGGCATGCGCGTTGGGGCTGGTGCTGCGGCTGCCGGTCGACCGGTGCGGCCGTGCCGATCGGGCTCGGGGGCTGGACGCAGACGGTGCCGAAGGTTCACCCGGACGAACCGGTCGGAGTTTGAGGCGTGGCATGGCGGAAACGAATCGGGGCGCAGGCGACGGCCGGTGCAGCCGGTGCCGTGGGCTGCCCTTACCGAAGGATCAGCGTTGACGGGCGATGACTTGATCCTTGATTTTGTCGTAGACGTTGGCGGGCACGACTTTGCGACGCACGAGATCATCCTTGCCGCTGTAGGGGCGGCCATCGATGATGGCCTTGGCGCGGGCAGTGCCGATGTAAGGCAGTGCCGACAGTTCGGCTTCGGTGGCGGAGTTCAGATCGATGCGTCCGGATGTGCCGCTCCGGCTGGAAGCCGCTTTGCCTCCCTGTCGAGCGGGGGAGTGCTCCCTTGTCCGCCGTGTCTGCTCTTCTCCGGTATGGCCGACGCTGCCGTGCACCCGTTGCCTGGCGTCGCCGGTCTTGTTCCGTGTCTGTTCTCTGGCATGCTCGGCCTTGCGCTGCATCTGTTCGCCGCCCCGCTGTTTGTGGCTGTCGCCGGATGCGGGTACGTGCACCGAGTCGGGCATCGGTTGCTGGGCCTGCACGGCAGAAACGGCCAAAGCCAGCGTCACGGCAGTCAACAGACTCAGAGCCGAAGTCTTGCCGACGCCGGAGCGGGATGCGGTGTATACGGCGTGTTTCTTCATCACGGAGTAGGGTTGGCAGGCCGTCGAAAAACAGGCCCTGGATCGAAAAACGTGCCCCCAGAACGAAAAAAGCCCGCACGGATAAGCGTGCGGGCTAATCCACCAAAGGAGGAGGTGGAGGAGACAGGACGCATTATAGGGAAGTGACTGGTGCGATGCAACAATAGTATTTATTCCTATCGCTTATGATTTGCCTGTCGAGCTTTGGGGCGCTGGTGAGCGGTGCGGTTTTTTGAGAACCGGTTTCGTAGCTCGTTGTTTTTCAAGAAAAAATATTTGCTTTGTTCTGCAGGCTGGGATGAGCGGCCCTCGGCTGTATAAACCAAATTTATCAATTTGATTATTGGATCCAATGGCCCAGTGGCTTTTTCGTCTCGTTTTCCGGTGTGGAAACAGCGATTCGCCGGAAGGGAGACTCAGGCCTGCCCGGAAACCGTGGCCCACGTCGGGGCGCACGGTCTGGGTATGGTGCGTCAGCGCTTGGTCAGACGGTGCTGCAGGCGCTTCAGGATCTCCGCGTCGACACGGTCGTCGAATTTGCGGGCAAACAGCTGCGTCGAAGCATCCAGCCATTCGTAGTCGGCCAGAGTCAGCACACGCGGGTTCGGGCTGCCGTTGATCCAGTCCACTGCGTGGAAATGCCGGTTTTGCACGGTGTTGGCAAAGGGCGAGTTCATGATGAAGCTCGGGATCATCACTTCATCGGGCCGGTAGGTATGTGCCAGCGCCTTCTTCCAGGCCGGCAGCCGTGGTGAATCGATCAGATGCTGGCAGAAGGCACGATTCAGCACCATGTAGGGAACGCCGCCCCATTGGCGGGTGTCGCCCAGATGCCTGGTCCAGCGGTGCCAGCGGATCTTCGGTACGTTCCAGCCGCTGCGCATGCCTGGCAATTCCAGGCGCACGCGGTCGATCCGGGCCATCGGATCTTGCCAGCGGGTCGACGGCTCGAAGGTCTCCACGAAATTCTGTTCGCCGAGCCCGTCGAAATGCGCGCGGATTTCGTCCTGGGTGGCGAGTGGAAAATCTTGCCCACTGAGGTTGATCAGCATCTGCCAGGGCTCGGGCCGGGCCAGCAATCGTGCGATGCCTTCCAGCCGGGCATGGGTGACGCTCCAGCACACCCAGCGCATGTCGCGCGGCTCGGCCACGATCACATTGGGGTGACGGTCCAGAAATCGCTGCAACACTGGCTCCTGGCCGGACAGCGACTTTTTGTCCAGTTGCAGCAGATAGAGGTTGTCGGGGTGCTGGATCGCTTCCAGCAGCTGCACCAGCTGGTCGGGCTGCTGGTGCGCGAGAATCTGATAGGCGAGGCGCAAGGCGGAAACCCTCGGTGAATGATGGAGGTGAAGCAAGCATGTTGCCGCAAGCAGCGGATAAATGGCGGGTATGACCCTGTCGACCTGCCAAGCGGACGGGATTCGATGCCCGGCGCGGATGGTTGGACGTCGCACCGCTGCCCGTTTCCGTCATGCACAGGGCGCAGGGAGTGTCTGCAGACTCGCCATGACCCGGTACGGCCGCGCATCCGCACACCGCCGCACCACGACTCCATCGGCGGGTCGGTGCAAACGATCCGTCGATACATCGACGCATCGGCGCACCGCATCCCGGTATACCAATGTCCCGATGAGGTCGATGTACTCGTGTGGCGGGGCATTTGCATCGGGAGCGGTGGACCGCTGCCGCGTGGTCCGAACAGTCTCAGTTGCCGCCAGGCGAGCCGGGACCACCCAGCCCGCCCATGCCGCCGAGACCGCCGCCGCCCATCAGGCCCTTCATCGAGCGCATCATCTTGGCCAGGCCGCCTTTCTGCATTTTTTTCATTACCGACTGCATCTGCGAAAACTGGTTCAACAGCCGGTTGACTTCCTGCACATGTACGCCGGCGCCGGCCGCGATGCGCCGTTTACGGCTCGCCTTGATCAACTCGGGTTTCTCGCGCTCGGCCATCGTCATGGCATGGATGATGCCCTGCATCCGGCGCATGTCGCGTTCGGCCCTGTCCATGTCGCTGGCGCTGGCCTTGCCTTGGATGTCGGCCGGCAGCTTGTCGAGCAACGAACTCAGGCCGCCCATTTTCTTCATTTGACCGATTTGCTGCAGAAAATCGTTCAGGGTGAAACGGTTGCCTTTCTTCAGCTTGTCGGCCAGATCGCGGGCGGCATCGTGGTCGACGTTGGCATGTGCCTGTTCGACCAGTGCCAGAATGTCACCCATCCCGAGGATGCGGTTGGCCATCCGGTCGGGGTGGAAGACATCCAAGCCGGTGAGTTTTTCGCCGACACCGACGAACTTGATCGGTTTGCCGGTGACGGCCTTGACCGACAGTGCCACACCACCGCGTGAGTCACCGTCGAGCTTGGTCAGGACGACACCGGTCAGTGGCAGCGTTTCATTGAAGGCTTTGGCCGTGTTGACGGCATCCTGACCTTGCATCGCATCGACGACGAACAGCGTCTCGACCGGATCGAGCGTCTGATGCAGCAGCTCGATCTCGTCCATCATCGCCTGATCGATACCCAGCCGGCCGGCCGTGTCGACGATCAGCACGTCGTGATAATGGTTTTTGGCCCAGGTGACGGCGGCGCGGGCGATGTCGGCCGGTTTCTGGCTGGGTTGCGAGGCAAAGAAATCCACACCGGCCTGCCCGGCGACGGTCTTGAGTTGTTCGATGGCGGCAGGACGGTACACGTCGCAGGACACCGTCAGCACTTTCTTCTTGCGGTTTTCGCGCAGCCATTTGGCGATCTTGCCGACGGTGGTGGTTTTGCCGGCACCCTGCAGACCGGCCATCAGGATGATGGCGGGCGGCTGGGCAGCCAGATCGAGCTCGGCGGTCTCTCCACCGATCAGCTCGACCATGGCATCGTGGACGATGCCGACCAGCGCCTGACCAGGGCTCAACGACTGCAGTACCTCCTGCCCCAGTGCTTTTTCCTTGACCTGAGCGATGAAATCACGCACCACGGGCAGCGCCACGTCGGCTTCCAGCAGCGCGATGCGGATTTCGCGCAGCATCTGCTGCGTATTGGCTTCGGTCAGGCGGGCTTCGCCGCGCATGGTCTTGACGATGCGCGCAAGACGTTGGGAAAGACTGTCAAACATGAATCATCCGGCCACTAGGCGGTGGGAGAAGCGTGAACGGGAGACCTCAGTATTGCACGGGGCGGCTTGCGGCAGAGTAAACTGCAGCAGTGAGCATTGTACTGATTCTCTTTTTATCGGCGCTCGTTCTCTACGGGCTGACCCTGTTCCGGGGCCTGCGGCGCGACGTCGCCGCTGAAGGTCCGGCAGAGCCGGCTGGCAAGCGGCGCATTCCCACTTCGGGCCGAGACGACGGGGAGCGGGCCAACGCCGATCCACTGCTGGGGGCGGCGCTGGTGGTGCATGCCTTCACGCTTCTGTGGCCTTGGTTCACCGATGTTTTTCATTTCGGCTTTGCTTATCTGCTGTCGGCCTCGGTCTGGATCGCCACGATGCTGATCTGGTTTGAAAGCCGTCGGGTCGGCCTGGGCCGTCTGCCCACGTTGTTGGCCGGGCTGGCCATGCTGGTCGTGATGCTGCCGCAGATCTTTCCGGGCCAGGCGTTCCTCCTCGATGAACAGGCGCCACTCTTCGTGCCGCACCTGGTGGTGGGCACGCTCGCCTATGGCACGGCTTTCATGGCGGCGCTGCAGGCGTTGCTGATGGCTGCCGCCGAGCACCGGCTGCATCCCCGACGCACCGAGCGCGCCGGCGGCGGACTGACTGCGCTGCTGGCCAGGGGGCATCAGAGTCTTCCACCCCTGATGGTGCTGGAGCGCATCCTGTTCCAGGTTATCAGCGTGGCATTTGTGCTGTTGCTGCTCACCACGCTCAGTGGCGCCTTTTTCAGTGAAGAGATTTTCGGCAAGCCGTTGCCTCTGGATCACAAGACGGTGTTTTCGCTGGTGGCGACAGTATTCTTCGGGTTGCTGCTGCTGGGCCGCTGGCTGTGGGGCTGGCGTGGCCGGCTCGCCATCCGGCTGACACTGGGCGGTTTCATCCTGCTGCTGCTGTCCTATGTCGGTAGCCGCTTCGTGATGGAAGTGATCCTGCAGCGGATCTGATCCGCTGATCCGGTCATCCGGTTCGCGAGGGACCCCGTCCCTCGTCCTTCGGGGCGAAGCCGGACGGCGGACCGACGCCGTCGGGTTTCGAAGGGGGGTGGATACGGGACGGGCGCGGGCCGGTTCGGCTGGGCTCGTCGGTGTTGCCGTGAGCGTCGGGGAGGATGCCGGTCGACATGACGCAACGTGGCCGTCAGCGGTGTCGGTGGGCAGGAGCCGTCCGGCAGATGGAGCAGACATGGGGCCGGGATGTCCGGTCTCATGCCTTGTATCGTTGAGCCGTGTAATGCATGGGACGAGGAACGGAGAACCGTGGGCAAGATCATTTTCTGGATTCTGGTGGGCATGGTCGTGATGCTGTTGTTCAAGCAACTGGGGCCGGGGCGCAGGCGTGTCCGGGTCGCCTCCAGGGGCGGCCATGCCGACGGGAGCGTGGCTGCGGCGCCCACGCATGATGTGATGCTTGCCTGTTCGGTCTGCCAGTTGCATCTGCCGGCTTCCGAGGCCATCTTTGCAGGTGGCAAGGTCTATTGCTGTGAAGCGCACCGGGACCAGGGACGTGCTCTGTCCGAACGGGGCGGAGTCGTCTGAAAATGCAACTGCCCGTCGGTGAACCGCGCCATGTGTCCGGTATTGCGGGCCGTGACCAGCAGGGGCCCGCCATGTGTCGGGTTGCTGGTCCGGTTGTCTTTACGCCGTCGCTTCGAGCCAGTTCATGGTGACCAGTGCCGGAAGTTCCCGTGAGTCGCCGCTGCAGCAGAGCAGCACTTTCTGGACCTCCCTGCGTTATCTGGCCGATGGCCGGTTGATCATTGCGCTGCTGCTGCTGATCTATATCCCGGTATTGGGGCCGGATGTGACGCTGCAGACGGGCGAAAGCTCGCGCGATCTGTTCGTCGGTCTGACGGTTTTCTATCTGAGCTTTGCATTGCTCTGCTCGCTGACTGTGCGACGGGTGCGGCAGGCCTTTTCATTGCAGTTGTTTGCACAGGTCAGCATCGATATTCTGATCATCGGTCTGATCGTCTATGCGAGCAACGGACGCAGCGCGCTGGGCGCGCTGATGATCACCCCGGTGGCTGGCGCCGCCATTCTGTCCGCCCCGCGATCCGCCTTGGCCGTGGCTGCCGCCGCATCGCTGACCTTGCTGGGTGAAACCTGCTGGCGGATTCTCGCGCGTTATCCATCGATGGATACCCCCGCGATCGGCAACGAGCTGATGATCGCGGCGTTCATCAGTGCTTCGCTGTTCTTTACGGCAATGGTGGTCAACCGGCTGGCGGGCCGACTGGCGATGCAGGAGCGGCTGGCCATCCGGCGTGGCGAGGACTTGCGCAATCAGCGTGCCATCAATGCGCTGGTGGTGGCCGAGCTCGATCAGGGGGTGATCGTCTTCGATCCCCGCGGTGTGCCGCGTGACATGAATCCGAAAGCGCGGATGATGTTGGATTTGCCGATGGGGGCGCCGGTATCGTCGGCCGATCCACGGGCGCTGGAAAGCCTGCGGCGCATTCTGGGCGCGCCCAATACGGTTGTCAATGTGCAGATCGGCGCACCGGGGCGCAATACCTGGATTCGTGCCCGGGTCCTGACTGGCGGCCTCAACGAAGTACCGATCGATGGCGCCGAGGGAACCCATCATCTGGATGAGGACGACGGTCGTGGCGGCCGTGCGTTGTTGGACCGCGTCGTACTGCTCGAAGATCTCAAACAGATCGAGGAGCGTGCACAACAACTGAAACTGGCCTCGATGGGACGGCTGTCGGCCTCGATCGCCCACGAGATCCGCAATCCGCTGGGTGCCATCCGCCATGCCGGCAATCTGCTCGGCGAGCAGGTCGAGACCGCTCATCTGAAACGGCTGACCACCATCATCGAAAACAATACGCTGCGTATCGATCGCATCATCGAGGATGTGCTGATGATGGCAAGGCGCGGCGCGATGCGAGAGAGTCTGCATCTTCCGGATTTCATCCGGCAGTTCATGCCGGAATTTCTGGAAAGCAAGGGCGTCGATCCGGAGCGTATCGTCTGGCGTTTCGACAGCGAAGCCGCTTTTGCTTTCGATCCGAATCATCTGCGACAGGTGTTGGTCAATCTGCTGTCCAACGGATTGCGCTATGCCAGTCGGCAACCCGGTGCGATCATGGTGTGGTGGCTGGTACGTGCCGGTGGCACGAGACAGCTGTGGGTGCTGGATGACGGGCCCGGCGTCGATCCGGCACAGCGCCAGCATCTGTTCGAACCTTTTTTCACGACCGAGGCGCTGGGCACGGGTCTGGGTCTGCACATGACACAGGAATTGTGTACCGCCAATGGTGCTTCGATCCGTTACGAGGCACCGGATATGCTGTCGGAGGATGTGGGCCAGCAACGCTACCGCGCTGGCTTTGTGATCGAACCCGTCTCGATGCAGTGGTCCGCCGGGGCCGCTGGCGGGCGGATGCAGTGATGGATGCGAACGAATGAAGATGCAGAGCAATGACAATGGTCGAAAACCGTTGATGCGGGAAGGTCGTCAGGCCCGTGTGCTGGTGGTGGACGACGAAGAAAGCCTGCGTGAATTGCTGGAGTTGACCCTGGTCGGTATGGGGCTCGATGTCGATCTGGCTGCGGACTTGGCCAGCGCCCGCAAATTGCTGGGTGCGCAGCGCTATTCATTGTGTCTGACCGATATGCGGTTGCCCGATGGCAATGGTCTCGATCTGGTGCGTCAGATCAGTGACAGTCTGCCGGACACGCCCGTTGCCGTGATCACCGCCTACGGCAGTGCCGAAAATGCGGTCGCAGCGTTGAAGGCCGGTGCTTTCGATTATCTGGCCAAACCGGTTGGACTGGATGCACTGCGTACACTGGTGCGTTCCGCGCTGAAAACGGCCTTGCCCACACCGGAGTCGAGTGTCGCGCAGCCTGCCGTGCCTCGGGATACCCGGAAACGGCCGTTGCTGCAGGGACATTCCGATGCGATCCGCGCCGTGCGCGATTCGATCGACCGGATCGCGCGCAGTATGGCACCGGTGCACGTCACCGGAGAATCCGGCTCGGGCAAGGAGCTGGCGGCACGGATGATCCATCAGATGAGTGGCCGCGCCGAAGGACCGTTCATTGCCGTCAACTGTGGTGCCATTCCCGAGAATCTGATGGAGTCGGAGTTCTTCGGCTATCGCAAGGGTGCATTCACCGGGGCCGACAGCGACCGGATCGGTTTCTTCATGGCGGCCAATGGTGGCACGTTGTTTCTGGATGAGGTGGCCGATCTGCCCCTGGCCATGCAGGTCAAACTGCTGCGCGCCATTCAGGAAAAACGCATTCGCAAGGTGGGCGCGGTGGCCGAAGAGGCGGTCGATGTCCGTATCGTCAGTGCCACACATCAGAACCTGGCCAACTGTGTTGCGAACGGCCGGTTCCGGGAGGACCTGTTCTATCGCCTGAATGTGATCGAGCTGCGCATGCCGGCGCTGCGTGAACGCAATGGCGACATTCTGGTGCTGGCCGATGCCATTTTGCAGCGACTGGCCGCACGGAGCGGTCTGCCCGAGGTGCCGCAGCTCTCCAGCATCTCCCTGCGTTTTCTGCAAAGCTATCCTTTTCCGGGAAACGTGCGTGAGTTGGAAAACATTCTGGAGCGTGCACTGGCGTTTTCGGACGGCAAGGTGATCAACGTCGAGGATCTGGGGCTGCGGCCGATCGTGACCGATGCGCAGGAACGTGAACCGGCCGTGGGGGGGATGGTACCCGGTGCACCTGCTGACGGAGTCTTGGCTACGGGTGAAGCCTCGCAGGCGGGTTTGGAAGGGGTGCTCGATGCCGAAAAGCAAGGACAGGGCGGTGGTGGGCGTCATTGGCAGATGGTCGATGGCGTGCCGACTTCGCTGCCGGATTATCTCGATCAGATCGAACGGGACACGATTCTGTTGGCTCTGGAGCGTACCGGACAAAACCGTACCGCGGCAGCCCGTCTGCTGGGGATCAGTTTCAGGGCGCTGCGCTATCGTCTGCAACGCCTGGGGATTTGAAGAGACGGGGAAAGACCGAGGATATGCAGAACGAGTCCTGGCTGCCCGGCAGTCGCTTTCTGGCAAGCCCCAATCATGATGAGCGCCCTGCCGGTATGCTCATCGATACCGTCATTCTCCATTACATCAGTCTGCCGCCGGAGCATTTCAGCGGTGACGCCGTGGCGCAGCTGTTCACCAATTCCCTCGATTGCCGGACCCACCCTTTTTACGAGGCTCTTACCGGGCTCAAGGTTTCCTCACATTTCTTTTTGCGCCGGCATGGTGAGTTGATTCAGTTCGTACCGGTGCAGCGGCGCGCCTGGCATGCGGGCGTGTCGCGCCTGCTCGATCGTGAGCGCTGCAATGATTTCTCTATCGGCATCGAGCTGGAAGGCAGCAGTGCACGTCCTTTCAGCGAAAGCCAGTATCGTCGACTGCTGGCACTGTTGCGCCGATTGTTCACGCATTTGCCGATCCGCTACATTGCCGGGCACAGCGATATCGCGCCCGGGCGCAAATGGGATCCCGGGCCGTACTTCGACTGGCAACGGCTGCAGCCCCTGATGAGCGAATTCGGTGTGCAGCGTCCTTTCCCGGACGAAACTTCGTCATTTCGATACCCGCCGGCAGCAGCTCTCTGAGAAATGCGGGCCAACTCGTTTTGCCCGTCATTCAGGTATCCAATCGCTCCGGTTGCCGGGTACCACCACATGTGGCATGTCCGCATCCTTGTACTTTTCCCCGTCGTCAGGGTGTTCTGACATCCGGGGCCGGCGCATTTTCCATTTGCCATGTCTGCGCTACCTCCCGCAAAAGACGGCATGTGATCGCATTCGCTGTCGTTTTCTTCGCGTCTATCGACATGTTTTCTATTTTTTTTGGTCACAGGAATGCCGATATCGTCAAGATTTTCATAACGAGATTGCAACAGGGTTTGCGCTCACGTTATGATCGGGCCGCAACAAAGGCGTCCTTTCGTCCGCCCGTACTTTGCGTCCCGGCATTTCGGAAATGCAGACCGTGGCAAGCAAAGCTATATGAATGGGCGTGCATGGCGAAGCTCATGGCACACCCATGTGTTTTTCGATCGGTGTGTGACGAAGGGGGGCTGCATGCCGATGAATATCCGACCGATGTGCAGGTGATGGCCGGTCAGGGCAGACCGGCTGAGTATCCGACATCGGCATTGAACTGTCATTTCCTGTTTTGAGGAGTTAGTTGATGGCCACAACGACCAGAAAAGCGGCGCCGAAGAAGCCCGCAGCCCGCAAGACGGCAGCAGCCGGTGATGCCGGGGTCAAACCCGCGCGTCGCAGCACACGTGCCGCTGCCGACAAGATGAGCGCAGCTGCTGGCACTGGGACGGGACGCAAGACGGTCGCCAAGGCTGCGGCCGCAACCCGTGCCGGCAGCACTCGTCAGGCGGCAAACAAAATATCTGTGGTGGCGGGTACCCGTGGTCGTCGCAAGGCAGTCTCTGCCGAAGCACCGGTCGTCGAAGAAACCAAAGTTCGTCGTGGCCGCAAGCCGAAGGCGGAAACCGCAGCGGCCGTAACGGCAAGCACCAGCCGTGGCCGTCGCAAGGCCGTCACCGCACCGGTGGTCGAGGAAGTGAAACCGCGCCGTGGCCGAAAGCCGAAAGCCGAAATCGTTGCCGAGATCGAAGCACCGAAAGCGCGCCGTGGCCGCAAGCCGAAGGCCGAAGCCGTCGTCGAGGTCGAAGCACCCAAGGCCCGTCGTGGCCGCAAACCGAAGGCGGAAACCGCAGCGGCCGTACCGGCAAGCCCCACCCGTGGCCGTCGCAAGGCCGTCACCGCACCGGTGGTCGAGGAAGTGAAACCGCGC
>JAUMUG010000001.1:508097-677839 GCA_030530775.1 Lautropia sp.
CGAAGGCCGAAGCCGTCGTCGAGGTCGAAGCACCCAAGGCCCGTCGTGGCCGCAAGCCGAAGGCCGAAGCCGCCGTCGAGGTCGAAGCACCCAAGGCCCGTCGTGGCCGCAAACCGAAGACGGAAACGGCTGCTGCACCGGTCACCCGGGGCCGCAGGAAGGCCGCTGCCAAACAGGTCGACACGACCCCGGTTCTGGCCACTTGGCCGTTCCCGGTCGGTAAGCGTCCCTGATTTCCCGTCATTACCGCCAACGGTGCACTCGTGCATCGTTGGTCGTTCATTTCGGCAGGGATATCGAGTTTCTTTGATCGTTTGCCGCTAAAGTAGGAAATGGACAGTGTCCGGGGCCCGCA
Source organism: Lautropia sp. (assembly GCA_030530775.1). Classification (GTDB taxonomy): domain Bacteria; phylum Pseudomonadota; class Gammaproteobacteria; order Burkholderiales; family Burkholderiaceae_E; genus Lautropia. The sequence continues at coordinate 508,453 of JAUMUG010000001.1, forward strand.
CGAACGGGCCCTTGCCGTCTGTCACGGGCTGCAGCGCACTGTGAGGGCCGTCGAGGTGCGGTCTGCCGTCCGGGCTATCCGACCACCGTTTTGATGAGAGAAATCGATGAAGGCGATTCTTTGGTTGTTATTGGAAACCGTAGCTTCCCTGGTGGCAGGACTCTGTCTATTGCGTGCCTACGCCTGGTCGCTGGGCATCGCACCTCTCAACAATCAGCTGGTCAATTTCTCGCACGCCATCACGCAGTGGTTGGTCAAGCCGGTCCGTCAGATCGTCAAGCCGGCGGGGCGTTATGACTGGTCCAGCCTGGTGGGGGCGCTGTTGCTGGCTTTGCTGACCAGTGTCGCTTTTTATCTGCTACTGGGCATGGGGCTCAGCGTGGCACGCGTGCCGTTGCTGGCCGTGCTCTGGCTGATCCGGTGGGCACTCTATCTGGCCATGATGTTGATCATCGGTTCGGCACTTCTGTCGCTGATCAATCCGCACGCGCCGCTGGCTTATCCATTGCGGGCGCTCAGCGATCCCTTGATGCGGCCGTTCCGCAGAGTGTTGCCGTTGTTCGGCAGTTTCGATCTGTCGCCGCTGGTCGCCATTCTGGTCATCCAGATCCTGCTGGTCCTGTTCGATCCAACCGTGGTCATGAACATGCTGGGCGGTGCCGTGATGGGCTACCAGGGCGATTGATGGCTTCGGCTGCGCGCCGGTGCAGTGTCATGCAAGTTTGTGTGGACGCGGATGCAGATCGGAGCTCGGTGTGCTGCGCAGAATGATAGGGTCCGCACCCCCTTTCCCGGTCTGAAGTGTCGGCTTTCCGGCCGCTGGAATGCTTACCTGATGAACCGATGAATCGGCCATGAAAAACGGGCCGATCGAGGCCCGTTCGATGGTGTGCGATGGTATGGCTTGGCGCAGGAGGTGTCGGGGCGCCTGGTGTCCGTCCAGGCGGTTTTCGGCCTCACGCGCGCCCGGAGTCGGAGCGTTTACCAGGGAGCCTTGCCGTAAGTGGCGACAAAGCGCTCGCGGATGACGTCACGGCTGGGCGTGTGGTTCTGTGGTCCATGTGATTCGATCTTGACGGCCCCCATGATACTGCCGAGACGGGCCGCCTGGGCCCAGTCCCAGCCCTGGGTCAGACCATAGAGCACGCCGGCGCGGTAGGCGTCGCCGCAGCCGGTCGGATCGACGGCTTTGGAGATGGTGGCCGGGTTGATGGTTTCGACCTTGCCGTTCTGATACAGACGCGAGCCGTCACCACCGAGTGTCACGATCATCGTACCGGCCGCTTCGGCCACTTCGTCTTCGCTCCAGCCGGTTTTGTTGCACAGCAGACCGAACTCATAGTCGTTGACGGTCAGCGCCGTGGCAACCTCGACCAGTGGTTTCAGTTCGTCGCCGCTGAAGATCGGCATTGCCTGGCCCGGATCGAAGATGAAGGGAATCTTGCGCTCGGAGAACTGCCGCGCATGCTCCTGCATGGCCAGCTTGCCGTTTGGTGAGACGATGCCCCAGGCGACTTCGCCGGCGGGAAAGGCATCGACGCGGGCCTGATGGCCTTCGTTCATGGCACCGGGGTGAAAGGCTGTGAACTGGTTGGCTGCCAGGTCGGTGGTGACGAAAGCCTGCGGCGTGAAGTATTCGGGCAGTACCAGTAGTTGGCTGACGTCGATGCCCTGTTTCTGCAGCTCGGCGACGTACTCGCGGCCATCGTTGCCGACAGCGGCCAGGATGGCGGGAGAGCCGCCCAGCAGGGCCAGGTTGTAGGCGATGTTGGCGGCGCAACCGCCCGGGTCGCGCTTCAGTTGCGGGGTCAGCAGCGAAATATTGATCTGGTGAACCCGGTCGGGCAGGATGTGGTCTTTGAAGTAGCCGTCAAAGACCATGATGTTGTCGAATGCGACCGAGCCGCTGATCAGGATTCGTTGAGTCATGCTGTTTTCTCGAAAAAGAGTTCCCGACAGGGAGGGAGATTGGTGTCGGAAAGGGAGGAGAAGAATGCGCCCGGGTTGGCGAGAGCCGTCGAAGGTCGATAAACCGTCGAAGGCCGATCCGGGCTGATTCGGCAACGAAGTTTGGCTTGCGTCGCTGCGGATTCGATGCCGTGCCGGTGCCGCGTGGAACGGGCGGCGGGCAAGTATCAGGATCGGGGCATGGGCAGTGGCGTGGGGGCGAATGGGTCAAGGATAGAAAAGTTCGACTTCGTAGCCGGCCAGGTTCAGTTCGCCAGTGTCCAGGATCAGGTCCAGAGGCTGCTCGACGTGTGCCGGGATGCCGTCCTGAATGGACAGGGAGGCCGGCAGGTACTGGGCGGGCAACAGCACCTTGCGCACCAGCACGGCCTGGGACGGGCCTTTGAGGCTCAGCTCCATTGCCGGCCAGCGTGCGGGCAGTTCACTGCGGTTGCGTAGTATGGCCGTCATCCGGGTCTGGCCCGCCTTGTGCGTGCTGCGCAGTTCGAAGGACTCGATCGACAGCGATTTCAGGTTCATCGGTGCTTCGATGCGCTGCCCGGTGACTGTGCTGGCCAGACTGGCCAGCGGGCGCAGGAAGGGTAGCTGATAAGCGATTTCGGAGCGGAACACGGACAGCAGCTGGATGATCGCCAGGATGGTCAGCGCAATGATCAGCCGCTTGGTGCGGGCCGGGGTCAGCCAGCGGGTCAGCCTGTTTCTGGTTGCGGTGTCGGCCGTCTGACTGACGCCGGCACGCCCGCTGCGTCGACGCTTGTCGGCATCGGCGCTCTTGCTGCGGCTGCTGCGGCGTTTTCTACGGCCGTCGGCATTTCTGATGGCTTCGTCGGCGACTGCCTCGGCTTGTCGGGGTCGCTGCTGCCGCCAGATCTCGTTGGCTTCGTCGATTAGCGCACCGGCCGCTGCACTGTCGGGTTCGAGCGGGTCGGCCTGCGGAACGGCGCCGCCATTTCGTCGCAACGAGGCCGGCAGGCGGGTCGTATCCGTGTCTCCGTGGTTGTCGGATTCGTGGTCGGACATGAAGAACCGTGTATGCAACTCTTCATCCGTGGAGGAGGCGGATGTCGATGCATCGTGCTCTCCATGCCCGCCGTCGTCGGCCGCCGCATGCGCGTCCTCTGCCCCTGCGACGATTCCGCCATCGGATGTGCCGGCCTCCTCACCCGGTGCTCCGGATTCTTCGTCCAGTTCGCGGAACATGCGGGCGGCTTCGGCCATCTTGCGGAGACCTTCGGCTGCACGGGCCTGTTCTTCGTCCCCGTCGGGCGACTCGACGGGGACGTCCTCCCGGCCATCGGTGGTTGCAGCGGATGGGGGGACGGGGGCGTCGGCGTCGGGCGGGCTGCCCGTCATCGGGCTGGACGGCGAAAAGCGGCCGGCGCCGTGTGCCGAGGCTGTGGCATCGGTGCCGGCAGCCTGGGCTGTCGTCGCATGGTCGGAGCCGCTGACCACGGGTGTGGCTTTTTCGGTTTTTTCGTCCTTGTCGACGTAGCGCAGATGTTCTACGCCCGAAAACACATGCTGACAGACTCCGCAGCGCACCAGACCCCGACGCAGCTTGAGCTGATCAGGGACGACCTTGAAGCTGGTTTTGCATTGCGGACAGGTAGTTGCGAGCGCCATGACGCTATCTTACCGTTGCGGAGAAATATCGGAAGGGAAGGCGTGTTCGAAAGCTGGTCGGGCGTCAGATTTGCCAGATGATCGGGCGGAGCGAGGGGGCGGCAGGACATTTGCAAGCCCGCCGGCACCGACGACGGAGGAGGCTGACATCGGCCGGGGGGTCGTGCCCGCAGAAAGCGCGAGAAAGTGGAAATCTGGTGGTTCAACGCCGACCGCTCAGACAGGCCCAACCGTCACGGGTCCGCCAGGCCGCAAGATCCAGGGCGGGATCGTAACACTGCGCCACTTCATCGATCTGGCGTTCCAGAACGCCGGACAGTGCGATCCGGCCGCCGGGTGCGACCAGCGCCGACAGGATCGGGGCCAGCAGCTTCAGCGGCGTGGACAGAATGTTGGCGATCACGATGTCGGCGGGCTCGGGCAAGGGCGCATCTCCATCGAAAGCCGTGATCTCGACTTGGTTGATACGGGCGTTCTCCCGCGTGCTGAGCACGGCCTGCGGATCGATGTCGATGCCGATGACTTCGCGGGCGCCGAGCCGGGCCGCGGCAATGGCCAGAATGCCCGAGCCGCAGCCGTAATCGATCACCCGTTTGCCATTCGGATCGGTTTCATCCAGCCATTCCAGACAGAGCCGGGTGGTGGGATGACTGCCGGTGCCGAAGGCCAGACCGGGATCGATGATCAGTGCTTTCCGGCTCTGGTCGGCAGCCGCTTCGGCGGCATGCCAGCTGGGCAGGATCAACAGTCGCTTGCCCACGGGGATCGGATCGAACTGCGATTGGGTCAGCCGCACCCAGTCCTGATCATCGACGCGCCGGCTGGCGATGACGGCCGGTCGTGGCAGTTCGAGCGCGGCAGCCGCTGCGTTCAGCAGGGCGCTGCCGTCGTCGTCGGCATCGAGCAGAATGGCCAGCCGGGTGCGCTTCCAGCCAAAGGTCTGCGGCAGCATGCCGGCACCGATGCCGCCGGCCGGCAGCGGCTCGCCGAACAGTGGCTGCTCGTCGGCCGAATCTGCGTCTGCGTCTTCTGCCTGTACCGACAGCGCACCTGCTTCCATGCAGGCGTCGGCCCAGACTTCGGCGTGGGCCTTGTCGACTTCGATCGTCAGTTCGTTCCAGGACTGGCTCATTCGGCTTTGGGTCAGCGTCGTTTGGACAGCAGTTTTTCGAGGTAATGGATCGAGGTGCCGCCCTGGTTGAAGCGGGCGTCTTCCATCAGATCGCGATGCAGCGCGATGTTGGTGTTGATGCCTTCGACCACCATTTCCGACAATGCGATGCGCATCCGGCGGATGGCCTGCTCGCGGGTGTCGCCATAGCAGATCACTTTGCCGATCATCGAATCGTAATAGGGTGGAACGAAGTAGTTGTTGTAGACGTGCGAGTCCACCCGCGTGCCCGGTCCCCCCGGTGGGTGCCAATTGGTGATCTTGCCGGCCGATGGGATGAACTTGTAGGGGTCTTCGGCATTGATCCGGCACTCGACGGCATGGCCTTCGAGTGTGATGTCGTCCTGGGTGATGCTCAATTCCTCGCCGGCGGCGATGCGGATCTGCTGCTGCACCAGATCGATACCGGTGATCATCTCGGTGACCGGATGCTCGACCTGCAGACGGGTGTTCATCTCGATGAAGAAGAATTCACCGTTTTCATAGAGGAATTCGAAGGTACCGGCGCCCCGGTAGCCGATGGCTTTACAGGCGTCGGTGCAGCGGCGGCCGATCTGGTCGATCTGCTCGCGTGAGACGCCGGGCGCGGGCGCTTCCTCGACGATTTTCTGGTGGCGGCGCTGCATCGAGCAGTCGCGCTCGCCCAGATAGATGGCGTTGCCGTGCTCATCGGCCAGCACCTGGATCTCGATGTGGCGCGGATTTTCGAGGTAGCGCTCCATGTAGACCGCGCCGTTGTTGAAGGCGGCCTGTGCTTCACTGCGGGTGGTGGCCACGGCTGTCAGCAGAGCGGGCTCGTTGTGCACCACGCGCATGCCACGTCCGCCGCCGCCGCCGGCTGCCTTGATGATGACGGGATAGCCGATCCGGCGGGCCGTTTCCAGAATGTCCTGTGGGTCATCGGACAGTGCGCCTTCCGAACCGGGCACGACCGGCACGCCGGCGCTCTTCATCGCATCCTTGGCCGATACCTTGTCGCCCATCAGCCGGATCGACTCGGGGCGGGGGCCGATGAACACGAAACCGCTTTTCTCGACCCGCTCGGCAAAATCGGCGTTTTCCGACAGAAAGCCGTAGCCGGGGTGGATGGCGCCGGTATCGGTCACTTCGGCGGCACTGATGATCGACGGAATGTGCAGATAGCTGTCGCGCGAAGCAGCCGGCCCGATACAGACCGATTCGTCGGCCAGTCGGACATATTTGGCTTCGGTATCGGCCTCGGAGTGTACGACGACGGTGCGAATGCCCATCTCACGGCAGGCTCGCTGGATACGCAGGGCGATTTCGCCCCGGTTGGCGATGAGAATCTTCTCGAACATGGTGCGCCGGCCCCAGGAGTGGTTACTCGATGACGAACAGCGGTTGGCCGTACTCGATCGGCTGACCGTTCTCGACCAGGATTTCGACGACGGTGCCGGCGAATTCCGATTCGATTTCATTCATCAGCTTCATGGCTTCGATGATGCACAGGGTGTCGCCGACCTTGACGGTGCTACCCACCGAGACGAAGGGGTCCGCTTCCGGGTTCGGGGCGCGGTACAGTGTGCCGACCATCGGCGACTTGATGGTTTTGCCACGGCTGGGTGCGGTGCCTGCCGGCGGGGCGGCATCGGCAGCCGTTGCCGGTGCGGCCGCCTGTGCGGCAGTGGCAGGCGCCGGAACGTGCACGACCTGAGCCACAGGCGCCTGTGCGGCCACCGGTGGCGGTGCCTTCACGATGCGTACACGGCCTTCTGCCTCTGTGATTTCGAGCTCAGAGATGCTGGAATCGGCAACGAGGTCTATCAAGGTTTTCAGTTTGCGCAAATCCATGCTGGGTATCCCTGTTGGATGAATGCCGGCCTTTGCCTAGCCTGGGCGTTGAATGATGAAGCCCGCGAGCCATCGTCGCCAGCCATGGCGGGACGAATCGGGGCGGGTGCTGGAATGTCAGGCCAGCCGCCGCTCCAGTCTGGAGAAAGCAAACTGCAGGGCAGCCTCATAGCCGAACGCGCCCATGCCGACGACGACGGCCTGGGCAAGATCAGAGAAATAAGAATGATGCCTGAATGCTTCGCGTCGGTGCACGTTGGACAGGTGCACCTCGACGAAGGGCAGGTCGACCGCGGCCAGTGCATCGCGCAGCGCGACGCTGGTATGCGTGTAGGCAGCGGGGTTGATGATGATGAATGCGGTGCCATCGAGGCGCGCAGCCTGGATGCGATCGACGAGCGCACCTTCGTGATTGCTCTGGAAATGCCACAAGGGCACCTGCCGGGCCTCGGCCAGTGTCTGCAGGCGCTGGTTGATGTCGGCCAGCGTGAGACGGCCGTAGACTTCGGGCTCGCGGGTGCCCAGCAGGTTCAGGTTGGGGCCATGGATGACCAATACCCCTGTTTTATCGCCAGATGAGTTCAAAATCGTGCACGCTCAACGCAATTCCGGCGATTTTAGCATCGAACGAAGCTCGTCGACATCGACCAGGCCGGCGTGCTGCCAATGCAGTCGTCCTTGTGCGTTCAGTACCACGGTATAGGGCATCTGGCCCTGTTTGTTGCCCCATTGCCGGGCCAGCGAGAGTCCCTTGAAGTCGGCAATCAACAGCGGATAGGCCACCGGGGTCTTTTCGGTGAAGCGCTGCACCCGGTCTTGCTTGTCGAGGGAGATGCCGATGAAGGCGGCTTCAGAGCCCAGCTCCTGCGACAACGCAGACAGATCGGGCATCTCTTTGATACAGGGCGCACACCAGGTGGCCCAGAAATTGATCACCACCGGCTTGCCCTTCAGGCTGTCGACATCGAAGGGTTCGCCCTTGCTGTCCGGCCAGCCGAAGGTGGCCAACTCCTCGAGCGGGGCGGCGGTGCCGGGCGTGGCGGCCCGGTCGGTACCGGTTGCCTCGTCGTCGGGGGTGGATCGATCGGCAGCCGTCTGCTCGGTGGTGCCGACCTGGGCCACCGTACCCGCCGGTCGTGAGGCTGCGGGTTGCATCGGTTCGTTCGCCCAAGCGCCGCCGGTCAGGGACAGCGCACCGAGCGCGATACTCAGGCCCAGGCGCCTGAGTTCAGTTTGAAGGGGATGGCATCGCGGGGACATCAAAACCTCCGTTCGGGTTGGCAGGGGAGTTCATCAGCCGGTGCAGGGCCTCGATATCACCTCGCTCGGTGCCTTGGCCGCGCTTGAGCGCGCCGCGTAGATCGTCGTGCGGATAGACCGAGATCATCACCGGCAGTTCGTTACGGTCATGAAAGATCAGTGCCGGCACATCGGCGTTGCGGTCCGAAAAATGGGCGATATCGACCACATCGTAATGCACACCGGCATCCAGCAGGCGGATTTCCAGCTCCTTGCTCTCATCGGTGAAGCACTGGATGTGCAACGGCGTGTGCGGGGCGACCACACCCTTCCAGGCCGCACCGCACAGATAGGGGTGATAATCGGCCAGCCGCTCGAGCCAGACCCGCCCCGCCGCACGATACCGTGCCACCCGATCGGCATGGCCGGGGTCGAACAATTCCAGGTGTTCTCGCAGCGCCAGATCGATTTCCTCGTTGCTGGGCATCAAGCCCGCAGGCGGGGTGCTGCCACCAAAGGCTCGTTTGACTGCCTTCTGTTTGGCACTCTGATAATCCAGGGCGCTTTCGGCGATCATCCGGGCAGCGCTGGCGGCCAGTTCGGCACGCAGCTCGGAACGGGCGTGGCCGGGCGCCGGCAGGGTCGAGGCATCAAGTATCGGTTTCATCGATCGGGCCGCGCAAAAGCGAGAGAGAGGAAACGGCAGGGACGGCGTGGGCGCGGTCATCCCACACAAGTGTAGAGCGAGTTCGGCGGACAGACGGTCTATTCTTGCTGATACAAAGAGGAGGGGGCGTCGAGCGGGCAGAAATGGTGCGGGCGACGATGTGTCCGGCGATCCGGATTGCGATCATCCGGGGCGGGCGCTGTGTGCGAGGGGGCGAGGCGGTGGTTGTTCGTGGGCACGGCGTCTCTGCTGGCCGCGATCGCGACGATAGCCGCCCACAAACCGACGGGACGCCTCACCACGGGTCAGAGCCGCGCAGTGTAGCGTAGCGGATGACTGGCTGCCGTCCGGCGGGTCGATGACGGGCGGCGGCCGGGGACGGCCGGTAGAATCGGCGGATGCACATACATATACTGGGTATCTGCGGCACTTTCATGGGTGGGGTGGCCGCCATCGCCAAAGAAGCCGGTTTCCGAGTGACCGGTTGCGACACCAATGTCTATCCGCCGATGAGCGACCAGCTGCGCGCGCTCGGCATCGATCTGATCGAAGGCTGGGATCCGGCGCAGATCGCTCTCGAGCCCGACGTCTGGGTGGTGGGCAACGTCGTCAAGCGCGGCAACCCGTTGATGGAAGCCATTCTGAATCAGGGGCTGCGCTATGTTTCGGGACCGCAGTGGCTGGCCGAGCAGGTGCTGTATGGTCGCTGGGTGATGGGTGTGGCCGGCACGCACGGCAAGACGACCACCGCGTCGTTGCTGGCCTGGATTCTGCAGGCCGCCGGTCGCGAGCCGGGTTTTCTGATCGGCGGCGTGCCGGGCAATTTTCCGGTGTCGGCCCGGCTGGGCAAGGGGCCGCTCTTCGTGATCGAGGCCGACGAATACGACACGGCCTTCTTCGACAAGCGCTCCAAGTTCGTGCACTATGGTCTGCGTACGGCGGTGCTGAACAATCTCGAATACGATCATGCCGACATTTTCCCCGATCTGGCAGCGATCGAAACGCAATTCCATCATCTGGTGCGTACCGTGCCGGGCGAAGGCCGCATCGTCTGGCCTTCGGATTCAGCGGCCCTGCAGCGGGTGTTGGCCCGGGGCTGCTGGAGTGCGACCGAGACGCTCGGTGCCGACGGATGGCATGCGGCCGAGGTCGAGGAAGAAGCAGATGCCACCAGCTTCGTACTGAAGCGTGGCGACACGGTGCTGGGCCGGTGCCGGTTGCCGCTGGCCGGTGCCCACAACCGGGCCAATGCCATTGCCGCCATCGCGGCCGCCGAGCACATCGGTATCGGTACGGAGCAGGCCATCGAGGCGCTGGCCCGGTTTCAGGGCGTGCGTCGGCGGCTGGAAGTGCGCGGCCAGGTACGTGGCGTGACCGTCATCGACGATTTTGCCCACCATCCGACGGCCATTGCCACCACCATCGACGGCCTGCGGGCGCGGATGCGGGCGGCGGCGAGGCGGGCAGGGAGCGGCGTGCGAGACGGGGCGACGTACCCCTCCGGTCAGCCAGCACACCGGCCCGGCCGGACCGCTGCAGGGGAAGCTTCCGGGGATGAGGAGACGACATCCGTCACAGGCGCCGATGCCGCTGTGAGCGGCCGCCTGTTGGCCGTATTGGAGCCACGCTCCAACACCATGCGGGCCGGCGCGATGAAGGATCGGCTGGCCGGCAGTCTGATGGATGCCGATCTGGTCTATTGCTACAGTGGCGGCATCGATTGGGATGCAGCCGGTGCGTTGGCATCACTGGGTGACAAAGCGCGGGTGTTCCGCGATCTGGGTGAACTGGAAGCGGCCATTCTGGCCGACGCACGCGCCGGCGACACAGTGCTGGTGATGAGCAACGGCGGCTTCGGTGGCATTCATGGTCGGTTGTTGGACGGGTTGGCGGCCGGCGCCGCTCGGGGCGCGCCCGGATCACCCGCCCGGCAGGCGACTCGATCCCGGTAAAGCAAAGAAACGCCTCGACGCGGATGATGCAGCGATCTCGCCAGGACGGGGACCATCGTGTCCGGAGTGAAACGGTTTCGAGCCCAACGACGGCCACGACTCCGGCCAGCGGCCGGCTGATCTACCTGCACGGCTTCCGTTCCTCGCCGCAGTCCTTCAAGGGGCGGCTGCTGCGCGAGCGGATGGCAGCGCTGGGGCGGGTGGTCGACTACGCGGCGCCGGCCCTGCCGCCGTCGCCGGCCAAGGCCATCGCCTTGGTCGAGCAACGGTTGCAGCCCGGCCCGGCCGATACGTTGGTCGGCAGTTCACTCGGCGGCTTCTATGCCATCTGGCTGGCCGAGCGTCATGGCTGCCGTGCCGTGCTGTTGAACCCGGCGGTCGAGGCTCCCCGTGATCTGGCCACGCAGGTGGGGCCGCAGACCGGTTACCATGACTGCGAAGCCTTCGAGTTTCTGCCCGAGTATGTCGATCAGCTGCAGGCGCTGAAAGTGGCGGTTCTGACCCGGGTGGAGCGCTATTTCCTGATCGCTGCCGAGGGTGACGAGGTTCTGGACTGGCGCGAGATGGTGGTTTTCTGTCAGGGCGCCAGACAACGGGTGCTGCGGGGCGGCGACCATGGCCTGTCGGACTTTGCCGATTACGTCGACGAGGTGCTGGCTTTTGCCGGTGTGCCGGTTTCCGAGGGAGGCCGTTCGGGCTCGGCGCTGGCGTGAGCCCGCCCGGCCGTGGTCGGGTGCCGTCGATGATCGGTCCGTGAACCCGGGCAGGACGGGGGCATGGAACACCCGGCGTGCACTGGCGTGGCTGCGCCCGTTCGCCGGTGTATGTCCGGGGCGCACCTGACGCCCTCGCATGCGTCGGGAGGATCGGTCGAGACTTCGACGGGCGACCCTTATAATGGCTGGCTGTCGGGGCCGTGCAACGTACGACGGCCTTCCCGACTTTCCGTTGCCGCTCCTGTTGCTTTGATCCGAATCCTTCACGAGCCGCATCGGCGCGCCGATGCGGGCAGCCCCCGATACATCTTGCCTTCCTGTGGTGTGTCGATGCCCTTGGCATGGCGGGCGGTGAAAAACTCGGAGTGACCTGAACTTCGGCCCCCAATTGATGAATCCATCCTATTTGTTATTTGAAGAGGCCGGTCAGTTCAAGACGGGCACCATCCTGCAGGATGCCAGCGCCAGCCTGCAGGTCGAGCTCACCACCGGCAAGCGGGTCAAGGTCAAGCAGGGCAACGTGATGCTGCGCTTTTCCTCGCCGGGTCCCGCCGAGATGCTGTCGCAGGCGCTGGCCGAGGCCGAGAGCATCGACATCGATTTTCTGTGGGAGTGCGCTCCGCAGGAGGAGTTCGATTACCAGCTGCTGGTGAACGAGTACTTCGGCGAAGGTGCTTCGGTGGTGCAGCAGACTGCCATGCTGATGCGTCTACATGGCATGCCGGTCTATTTTTACCGCAAGGGGCGCGGTCGCTACCGGCCGGCTCAGCCCGATACGCTGAAGGCGGCGCTGGCCGCCATCGAGCGCAAGCGCCGGCAGGAAGAAGAGATCCAGGCGCTGGCCGAGGCGCTGACGGCTGGCGAATTGCCGCCGCTGATAGCCCGGCGGGTGCCCGATCTGCTGGTGGCCGCCGACCGGCAGTCGATCGAATACCGGGCACTCGATCTGGCCTGCCAGCAGACCGGGCTGTCGCCCGAGCGGTTGCTGCTGCGCGTCGGTGCGCTCGAAAGTGCCCGCGAAGTGCACGAGCAACGCTTTTTGCGCACCCATTTCCCGGCTGGCACCGGCTTTCCGGCGGCTTTGGCCCAATACCAGCCACCCGATCTCGACGGCCTGCCCGAAAGCCCGGTCGAGGCTTTCTCGATCGATGATTCCAGCACCACCGAAATCGACGACTGTCTGTCGGTGCAATGGCTCGATGACGACATGGCCCGGATCGGCATCCATATCGCCGCACCGGCGCTGGGCATTCAGCCGGGCGACGCCATCGATCAAGTGGCGCGCGACCGGATGACCACGGTCTACAGCCCCGGCAGCAAGATCACGATGCTGCCCGAGCCGGTGGTGCGCAGCTTCTCGCTGGACGAGGGCCACATCCGGCCGGCGCTGTCGCTGTATCTGGATGTCAATGTCGCAACACTGCAGATCGCCGGTGAGTTCAGTCAGGTCGATCGCATCCGGGTCGCGCGCAATATCCGCCACGATGAGCTGCTGCCCTATGACACCGAGGAGGCACTGAACAGCCGGCCTGCCGCCGGCGAGCCCGATCCGCTCGCGGGCCTGCCCTATGCCGGGGCTTTTCGGCTGTTGTGGCGGCTGACCGGGGCGCTGTCGGCCGAACGCGACAGGATGCGTGGCCGGCCCGAGACGCGCTCCCGGGTCGATTTTTCGTTCCGGATCGATGGGGAGCGGGTCGAAATCCTGCGCCGGCGGCGCGATGCGCCCTTCGACCGGATCGTGGCCGAGATGGCGATTCTGGCCAATTCGCGCTGGGGGCGCCTGCTGGCCGACCGCGAAGTGTCGGGTTTATACCGCTCGCAGTCGTTCGGCCGGGTCAAAATGTCCACCCATCCCGCGGCACACCAGGGGCTGGGGGTCGCCCAGTATGCTTGGAGCACGTCGCCGCTGCGCCGTTACATCGACTTGATCAATCAGATGCAATTGGTTGCCGTGCTGGAAGGCGATGTCCCGCCTTTCACCATGAATGACACATCTCTGTATGCGATTGTGTCTGCTTTCGAGGCACGCTATGGCACGGTGGGCGAATATCAGCAGACAATGGAGCGTTACTGGTGCCTGAAGTGGGTCGGGCAGCAGGAGGACAGTCGTTTCGAGGCCGTCGGCATCCGCGACGAGACCGTGCGACTGGCCGGTGCGCCCCTGTATTTCCAGGTGACCGGTCTGCCTCCGCTGGCCGAAGGCCAGCCTCTGCTGGTGGATTTGCTGGACTGGGACGAGTTGGACCTGACGGTCCAGGCGCGTGCCGTCCGGTTGTTGACCGACCCACATGATTCCGATCCGGTGGGCGCGGAAGCGAACACTGGGCAGGCAACCGAGAATCCGACCGACACGGAGTAATCCCTGAATGGCCGCTGCAATGCACTGGTCTCGTGCTTTCTGGCAATCGCTTTCCCGCATGGAGCCCCTGACCGTGGGCATCATCGTCTCGCTCGTCCTGCATGTGGCCATGATGATGATGCGTTTCGCCGCCGCGGACCCCAATCGTTTCCTGCCGGCCGAATCACAGCTCGAAGTCGTGCTGCTCAATGCCGCCACCAAGGCCAAACCGCTGAACCCCGAGGTGCTGGCCCAGGTCGACATGGAAGCGGGCGGCGACCGTGACGAAGGCCGTGCCCGCTCGCCACTGCCGGTTTCGGCCAAGGCCGAGGATGGCGATGCGCTGAAAGCCCAGCAGGCCCGCCTGCAGCAGCTGGAGGCCGAACAGCAGCGCTTGCTGGCTCTCAACAACAGCAACGAGGCCAGCCCGCAGACCGATCAGCCGCAGACCAAGCCCGCCGATGGCGCCGAGGATGACGAGGTGCAGAAGGCGATTGCCCGCCTGCAGGCCCAGATCGATCGGCAGCTCGAAGACTATGCGCGCCGTCCGAAGCGCCTCACCTACGGGGTGAACGCCACTGGTGTCAACTACGCGCGCTATGTCAGCAGTTGGGCCGACAGGATCGAGCGCATCGGCACCGAGCGCTTCCCCAAAGAGGCGCGTGGCAAGATGTACGATTCGCTGACCGTCACCGTCGAACTGGACAAATACGGCAACGTGGTCGATGTGCTGATCAACCGTAAATCGCGATACGAAGCGCTCAATCGCGTCATCCGCGAGATCGTGCTGGCCGGTGCACCGTATCAACCGTTCACCGCCGAAATGCGCAAGGATGGCGACATCCTCCAGATCGTGCGTACCTGGACCTTCACCAACGACAGTCTGCGCACGGGAGCTGTCCGTAACCCCGGTGCTTCTTGATGGTGTCTCCTCCGCCCGATCGCTACCTGGTGGTGGGCAACCCGATCGCCCACAGCCGCTCACCCGAGATCCATGCCGCCTTTGCTCGTCAGACCGGTCAGAGCATCCAATATGAGCGCCGGCTGATCGATACCGGACCATCCGAAGCTTTTGCCCTGGCGATGCGGCACTTCGCCCGGGACGAGGGTGGCCGAGGCGCCAACGTCACCATGCCTTTCAAAGAGGCTGCTTTCCGGATGGCCGACCGGCTCAGCGACCGTGCCCGGGTGGCCGGGGCCGCCAACACCCTCAGCTTCGTCGATGGCCAGGTGCTGGCCGACAATACCGATGGTTTCGGGCTGGTGACCGACATTCGGCAACAGGGGGTGGCTCTCGAGGGCGCCGCCGTGACGGTGCTGGGGGCTGGCGGGGCTGCCCGCGGCCTGATGCTGTCGCTGCTGCAGGCCGGGGTCAGCCGGGTGGTGGTGGCCAACCGCGATGCCGGCCGGGCCGAACGGCTGGCGGCCGATCTGAACGCCCATCCGGTGCTGGCCGGCCGTTTCCCGGTCATCGTGCCGGTGGCGCTGGCCGATGCGCCTGCCGCCGACATCGTCATCAACGCCACCTCGGCCGGGCTGCAGACCCAAGGCTTGCAACTGCCGGCAGGGTTGTTCGAGGGCTGCCTCTTGGCCTATGACTGCATCTATGCCAGCCGCCCGACGCCTTTCATGGAGATGGCCGGGGCTGCCGGCGTCGCTCGGCGCAGCGACGGGCTGGGCATGCTGGTCTGCCAGGCCGCCGAGAGTTTCCGCGTCTGGCGCGGCGTGTTTCCCGACACGGCCCCCGTGCTGCAGGCACTGCGTGCCGCCATTCAGGCGGTATCCTGATCCGGCCCATGCTGTCGGCGGAAAGATTGAGTATCGTCACAGGGTCCTGAGGAAGGCCGGCAATCATCGACGGCTTGCGCTACCATGTCGGGTTGGCCCTGCTCGTTTCCATGCCAGCCAGCGCAACGCCTGTCCGCTTTGCTTTGCCCCCGGCCGGCACCTCTGGCCAGCCGATGGCCATCCGTCCGACCCATGAACACGCCGCCAGCTCCAACTGATCCCAAGTCAGTCGTGCCGTCGTCGCCCGACCCTTCCATGGAGACAGGGGGAGGGGGCGAGGACTGCGCGCGTTCGGCCGTCGCGTCGGATTTGCCGGCGGGAACACAGCCGGGCGGGCGGCAGGACGATGGCCGGACTCGGGTGAGCACGACACCGCAGGACGGGGTCGAAGCGCTGGATGCCGACGGCCCGCCCCTTGCCAGCACCGCGTCTTCATCGTCTTCGGGCATGCCGGCCGCCGAAGCCGCGTCGGCAGCCGGCGGCCATCTGCCGTTGGCTGGAGACGAGGACGACGAGGATGGCCCGAACACGGTCGTACCGCGCGAGGCCGAGGAGGCGCAGCGGGCGCTGGTCGAGGTGCAGGCATTGCTGCGGCATCATGCCGCCGAACTCGAGGCGGCGCAGCTGGAGGCCGAGCGTGCCGGTGACGAGCATGGCGCCGATCCGCTCGGGCGGATGTCCGAAGCACAGTATCTGTCGCATCTGCGGGCACGGCTCGAAGATCTGCACCCGGCCGACATCGCCTACGTCCTGGAGGCGTTGCCGCAGGACGAGCGTCTGCTGGTCTGGGATTCGGTCAAGCGAGAGGCCGACGGTGCCATCCTGCTCGAAGTGTCGGAGCCGGTCCTGGAGTCGCTCGTCGAGGCGATGACCGAGGACGAGCTGGTGGCAGCCGTCAAGGATCTCGACGCCGACGATGTGGCCGATCTGGCCGAACACTTGCCCGAGGCCGTGGTCGAGCGGGTACAGCACGCGCTGACGCCCGAAGAACGCGAGCAGCTGCGCGCCGTCATGTCCTACCCCGAAGATTCGGTGGGTGCGCGGATGGAGCTCGAGTTCGTCCGGGTGCGCGAGGATGTGACGCTGGAAGTGGTGCTGCGCTATCTGCGGCGCTTCGATGAATTGCCGCAGCACACCGATCAGGTGTTCGTGGTCGATCGCGATGGCATCCTGATCGGCAGTCTGTCGATCGAGCAGCTGCTGATCAACGAGCCCGAGACCGAAGTGGCCGATGTCATGCACCGCGAAATCCTGTCGCTGGAAGCCGGTGATGATGCGGGCGACGCCGCGCAGGCTTTCGAGCGTTATGACCTGGTGTCGGCGCCGGTGGTCGACGATGCCGGCAAACTGATCGGCCGGCTGACCATCGATGAGGTGGTCGACGTGATCCGCGAAGAAGGCGAGACCGATGTGCTGAACCAGGTTGGTCTGCGGGAAGAGGAGGATCTGTTTGCCTCGGTCTGGCGTTCGGCCTCCAACCGCTGGCTGTGGCTGGCGGTCAATCTGGTGACGGCCTTTGCCGCGTCGCGGGTGATAGGCCTGTTCGACGACACCATCGAAAAGGTGGTGGCACTGGCGGCGCTGATGCCGATCGTGGCCGGTCTGGCCGGTAACTCGGGCAATCAGACCATGGCGTTGGTGATCCGCTCACTGGCCCTGGGGCAGGTCACCAGCAGCAACTTCGGCCGATTGTTGCGCAAGGAACTGACGGTGGCGCTGCTCAACGGTCTGGTCTGGGGCGCGGTGGCCGGTGGAGTCTCCTGGGTGCTGTACTACGACACGTCCCAGGCGACGCTGCTCGGCCTGGCCATGGCCGTGGCTATTCTGCTCAATCTGCTGATCGGCGCCTTCCTTGGCGTACTGGTGCCTTTCGTGCTCGAGAAATTCGGCCGCGACCCGGCCATCGGTTCGTCGGTGCTGCTGACTTTCTCCACCGATGGACTGGGTTTTCTGATCTTCCTGAGTCTGGCCACGATGCTGTTCTGAGCGCTGGCATTGGGGACGGCAGCCCGGAATGGGCACGGGACCCGTTCCGCGCGGGGGGAGATGGTCGTCCATCGGACATGCTTGGACGAAACTGCCATCGATTTCCCCGGCTTCACTGGGCCGCTGTCGATCGGGGTCTGCAACGCGAGTCGGCGCCATCCTTTCCGCAGGCCGCGAATTCGTGTGTCGGGACCGTATCGGACCCGGACCGGGCGCCTGGGCAGGTACCGATCGACGTGTGCTTCTCCGACGGCTTCAGCGCTTGGCGTGGGCGTAGGCCGAAGCTTCTGCCACCAGTGCCTGGTCCGGACGCACGCCGGTATACAGTTCGAACTGTTCGACCGCCTGGAGCACGATCACTTCGGCTCCGGAAATCACCCGTTTGCCGGCAACCCGGCCGGCCGTGATCAGCGGGGTTTCGGACGGCAGCGCCACCACGTCGAACACCGCTTGGGCGGTATCGATCATCGCCTGCGGGTAGGAGAGGTCGTTTTCTTCCGCACCGCCTTTCATGCCGATCGGCGTCGCATTGACGATGATATCGGCTTCGGCGCCATCGAGATTTTCGATATGACTGAAGCCGTACTGTTCGGCCAGACGGGCGCCGGTGACGGCGTTGCGGGCCAGCACTTTCAGGTCGGTGAAGCCTTTGTCGCGGAAGGCGGCGACCACGGCTTTGGCCATACCGCCACTGCCGCGCACGATCACCCGTGCCTTGGGATCGAGTTTGTACTCGTCGATCAGTTTGGCGATGGCGATGTAGTCGGTGTTGTAGGCTTTCAGGTGGCCGTCGGTATTGACGATGGTGTTGACCGAGTCGATGGTCTCGGCCGACGGGGTGATTTCATCGAGGAAAGGCATACAGCTTTCCTTGAAGGGCATCGAGATGGCGCAGCCGCGGATACCCAATGCACGTACGCCCTTGATGGCATGCTCGATATCCTTGGTGGTGAAGGCTTTGTAGATGAAGTTGAGGCCAAGCTTCTGGTATAGGTAATTGTGGAAGGTCGTACCGAAGTTGCCGGGTCGGCCGGCCAGGGACATGCACAACTGCGTATCTTTGTCGATCATCGCGAGTCCTCCGCGCGGGTGCCACTGTGAAATTCAGTCGAAAGACATAGCATGCAGGGACGGGGCATCTGGGAAAAGCCGAGTGGGGGCAGGGGCTTCGGGGCAGGAAGCCGTCGGCGTGGATCTGGTTGCCGTGCTGGCGGAGAGAACAGCCGGGCCGGCGTAGCTCCTTGGAGCAGGCCGGTGGGGTCAATCCGCTTTCCAGTCGGACTTGCCTCCGCGTTTTTCCAGCAGCCGGATGTCCTGCATGATCATGCCACGGTTGACGGCCTTGCACATGTCGTAGATGGTCAGCAGGCCGACCTGGACGGCGGTGAGGGCTTCCATCTCGACGCCCGTGCGGCCAGTGCATTCGACGCGGGCTTGACAGCGGACGCGGTGGGCGGCGGGGTCGATGTCGAAGTCGATGGCGACTTTGGACAGGGCGATGGGGTGACAGAGGGGGATCAGGTCGGCGGTGCGTTTGCTGGCCATGATGGCGGCGAGGCGTGCGACACCCAGTACGTCGCCTTTGGCGGCGTTACCCTGCCGGATGTGCTCGAGGGTGCCGGGCTGCATCTGGATCCATCCTTCGGCGACGGCGATGCGCCGGGTTTCCGTCTTGCCGCCCACATCGACCATATGTGCCTGGCCGCCGGCATCGAAATGCGTCAATCCGTTCATCGTGCCATCATAACAAGCTGGGACGGAGGATTCACGGGTAGCGGTTTTCGCTGGCACGCTCTGGTCTCGCTGTCCTCTTGCGCCGGCTGTACGGCGTTGAGCCTTGAAGTGCACCGTTGTCCGTGGAAAGCGATCGGAAGAACCTATGAAACGTGCCGATGAGTCTGCCAAGCCTGATATCACGAAGCCGGAGGCGGCTGTGAGGCGATCGGGTGGGCGTGCCGTTCAGCCGGGGCTGGATGGAGGGCTCGTTCGGCTGGCATTCCGCGAGTTTTTTACGACCCAGGCATCCGGCAGGTCCGCCGGGCAGGGAGGGCGGTGCAGTAGCCGGCCGCCGTGGCCGGTGTTTCGACACGCCGTACTGGCCGTCGGGTTGATGCTGGGGATGGTGTCGGGTGGTGGATGGGCGCAGGTCGAGCGTCTGCCCGATCTGGGATCGGCGGATACGGCCGAGCTGTCGGGACAGCAGGAGCGCCGGCTGGGCGAGCAGGTCATGCGTGAACTTCGTACCAGTGGCATGGTGTTCGATGACGCGGAGCTGAGTGACTGGTTGAACCGCTTTGGTGGGCGGTTGACGGGGACGGGGCCGGCACGGGGGCGTGCCTTCGAATTTTTCCCGGTCCGTGAGGACAGCATCAATGCCTTTGCGCTGCCGGGTGGACACATTGGCGTGCATACGGGGCTGTTGGCCGCGGCCGGCAGTGAGTCCGAACTGGCCAGTGTGTTGGGCCACGAAATGGGACACGTGACACAGCATCACATCGCCCGGATGCTGCGCAATCAGAAGCACGCCAACATGATGGCGATGGCGGGCATGGTGCTGGGTGCGCTGGCGATGCGCGGTAACGCCGATGCGGGTGTCGGCGCGATCACGCTGGGCAGCGACATGGCGACGCGATCGATCCTGGGTTTTTCTCGTGATGCCGAACGTGAAGCCGATCGCATCGGTCTGGAGATGATGCGGGAAGGCGGCTTCGATGTACGGGGGGCGCCGCTGTTCTTCGGGCGTCTGCAGCAACAAAACCGCTTCAACGAAAGCGACAGCACGGCCTACCTGCGTACCCATCCGATCACGGGCGAGCGGATCAATGATCTGAGCCTGCGCATTCAGCAGTTGAAGCAAACGCCGGTGGCCAGGCCGGATTCGATCGAGTTCCGGATGGTGCGTGCACGCTCGCGGGCGATCAGTGCGGATTCGGTCGAGAAGCAGAACAATGTGCAAAAGTATTTCGATGCCGAGCTGAAATCGGAGAAGGGGGCCAAGGACCCTGCGCTGTGGTTCGGTCTGGCCAATCTGCAGCATGCGCAGCACGATTGGGCAGGAGCCGACCGGTCGATGGATCTGGCCGAGCGCCTGCTGGGCAAGCCGCATGTGTTCATAGACCGGTTGCGGGTGGCCAACCGTCTGCAGGCCGGCAAACTGCAGGATGCCGATCGGCTTTCGGCCGAGGCATCGAGCCGTCATCCCAATGCCCGTGCACTGGTTCGCCTGCGGGCAGAAGTGTTGAATGCTTCCAGACAATGGGATCAGTCGATTGCACTGTTGCGCAATCAGACCCGTACCTACAAGGGGGATGCCGAACTCTGGCGTCTGCTGGGAGAAGCCTATCTGGCCAATGGCGAAAAAGGCATGTCGCATATGGCGGCTGCCGAGGGTTATCTGGTGCTGGGCTATCTGCAGCCGGCAATCCAGCAGCTGCGCTTCGCCCGCAACGCCGGTGATCTCGACTACTACAACGGCTCGATCGTGGATGCCAAGCTGAAGGAAGCGGAAGGTGTCTGGCTGCAGGAGCAGCGGGAGTCGGGTGTACCGGCCAGCCCGGGGCTGCAGGCAAAGCCTTCACGCCGTACGGACTGAGGCTGTAGCCGGGTAGCCCACAACGACTGAGGGACCGGGGAAGGGTTTTTCGCGTCGCTTCGTGCGCTCTGTGTGGACCGTGCCCGGACCGAAGGTGGAGAAGACGCCAGTTCCCGGTGCCGGTCGGTGGCCTGGTGTTTCGTTCACAGTCGGTGCGGCTCCATCATGAGCGGCGTGAGCGCAGGGGGGAACACACGGGTCGGCCGCTTGACCGATGCATCTTCTGTGCACAGTGTCACGTTCGGTTGTGGGGTGGCCATGGACAATAGCCAGCGTTGAAAGCAAGTGCCTGCCTCGGGTGGGGTTGTCATGGGTGCAGCCGACCATCGTGGAAGACGGGTTCAATCGCCCGGAACGGTAGTCTGCCGTGTGCCGTGCGAAGAACGAAGCTTCCGGTTCGGGGCAGCCGATTCATGCAGAACCGTGTTGCCAGATCGCGGGTTCTGTTCCGGGCTCGGTCCATGATTTCTACTGCTATCAAGCTGTTCCTGTTTCGTCAGCTGGCGTTTCCGCGCTACGGCTTTGCGCGCTGGAAGTCGGTGCTTGCGCTGACTCTGACCGCGTTCATCTATGCGGTGGTGCCCGATGCCTCTCCGGATGGAGCCGGTGACGAAGCTTTCCCGCTGTGGATCTCGGTAACACTGGCCATCGTCACTCAGTGGGTATCCTTCTTCAGCGTCTATATCGTGCTGTGTTGGTGGCTGCGTCGGTGTGACCGTTGGGATGGGCGTGGCGATTATTTCAACCTGCTGGCGGCATCGTGGTTCATTGCCGATCTGCTGTCGGCCTATCTGCCGGTGCTGGGGGTCCGGTCGGATCTGCTGACGCTCCTGTTCGCGCTCTACTCATTTGCCATCACCATTCGGGCCACGTTGGGTGCCATTTCCGGGCTGACGCTCGGCTACGTCTTCACCGGCGTGTGCTTGAGCGTGGTCGTGATGAGCTTTGTCAGCACCGATGTGCATGAGCACCTCAGCGCTTTGCTGATGCAAAGCGAAGACTGGCCTTGGCTTGCCGAAGAGCGGAGCTGCCCGACTTGTGATGAGAATCCCTGGTTTCTGCATACACTGCCGGCGGTCGAAATCTGATCGGGGTTCGGCATCCGATCCCGGCCCCCGAATCCAGGTGATGACGACGCCGATGCCCTGGCAGCCGGTTTTGGTGCATCAAGGATGGGTGCGCCAGTACAGATAGCCGCGGTCGTTCGGGTAGTAGGCGCGATCTTCCACCAGATAATGGTCGATCAGGGTCAGTTCTTTGCCGCGCGACCAGTCGGCTGGCACTTTCCAGACTGCGCACTGCAGACGCTTGGTGTACTGCAAGTCGGTGTTCCAGCACAGCTTGGCCTCGTCTGCCGAATTGCTGCGCGTCAGCAGGATCTGCGTCAGTGCCGTGGTGTTGCCTTCGACGTACCACTGCTTCAGCACCCCATAGCCCACCACGCCACCCAGCTCGAACTCCAGTGGTGAGGTGGCCTTCATCGCCATGCTCTCCACCGATGGGGTCATGCTTTGTTGAATGGCCGCAGGATAGGGGGTGGTGTCACGGGTGGAGTCGACCTGCACCGTGGTGCCCAGGCTCACCTTGGTGGCTTCGATGGTCAGCGTGGCCCGCATGTCCACCCAGTTGAAACCGCGTTTCAGCCATGGGCTGCCGATCTTGTCGTGATACCAGGGAGTGCTGTTGACGTTGTAGGTGTAAGTGCCGACCCTGGCCGGTTGATAGGTCTTGCCCTGGCAGTTCTGCCCTGGCGCCGGTGTGCCGACGAAGCCGGTATCGGCCACGTAATTGCCGGGTGACAGATCGGCGTTCATGAACACATCGATGACTCCGGTCGTCTGCTGATCGATGGTGCCACCGTCGTAGTTGGAAGTCGGCACCGGAAACGGTGCGCAGGGTTGCTGATCCATCATGGTCAGCACCACATCGCCACGCACGCCCTGGGAGGAAATCAAAGGCGCATTGGAATCGACCGGGGTCGGCCGTGGCGCTGGCGCCGGTCCGGGTGAGGGCAGCGGGGTGCCGGGCAGGGTGGTATCCGAAGAGCTGCCCGGTGTGGTGGTGTCGCCCGTCGAGGGTTGCGGACTGTTGGCGACGGCACGATTGCTGCCACCTTCTCCGGCGCAGCCGGTCAACAGGAGAAGGGTTGCCGCGGCAACTTGAAGCTGTCGGGTTGCTTTCATGGTCTTGTGCCTCGAGACGTCGTCCAGGAGCGTGGGCAGTGCATGAATGCGCAGTTGCGAGCGGCGGGATCCGTGCACCGGGTCGGCTTTGTCGACCGATCTGCTCATAGCATAGACACAAAAAAACAAGAAAAAAGGACTTGTTCCCATAAAACCGCTGCTTGTAACAATTTGTTGTTTTTATTACTGTTTAACGGTTGGTTTCCGGGGAGATCTCCGGCGGTTGGCAGGGATGGGGCTGCCAGCACCCGCTGCAGGCGCCCCGCGCAGGGAAGGCCAATGAGGCCTCCCCTTGCGAAAGGCTTTCTTTCTCAGCTCTTGTTTCGTGACAGGATGGCGCCACCATAGGGGGCCAGTACGACACGGCCACGGCTGATGCGTGCCCCCTGAACGCCACTGTCTTCCTCGATGAAGGCGTCTTTCTTCCAGGCGGCAGGCAGTTCGAGGGTCGCTTTCTTGCCGCTGAAGTTGAATACGCACAGCAGCGTCTGCTCGGGGTGTTTGCGCTGATAAGCCAGTATTTGTCTGTTGGCGGGCATCAGTCTGATTTCACCCTTGACCAGCGCTGGTTGCTGCCTGCGCCAATGCAGCAGCCGGCGATAGAAGTTCAACATCGAGTCTGCCTGGTTTTCCTGCTGGTCGACCGCCAGCCGGCGGTGTTCGTCGGGCACCGGCAGCCAGCTTTTCTCGGCGGACGAGAAGCCGGCCTGCGGTGCATCCTTGGCCCAGGGGAAGGGGGTGCGGCAACCATCGCGCCCTTTGTATTCGGGCCACATCGTGATGCCGTATGGGTCCTGCAAGTCTTCGAAGGCCAGATCGGCTTCGGGCAGGCCCAGCTCGTCACCCTGATAGATGCAGGGCGAGCCGCGCATCGTCAGCAGCATGGCGGCAGCCACCCGCGCCAGCGGTTCGCCACCGGCCTTGCCCGCCCAGCGGCTGCGGACACGCTCACAGTCATGGTTGCTGATCGACCAGCAGGGCCAACCGTCACCGACGATTTTGCCGAACTGCGCAAAGACGCGGTGCAGATAGTCCGGTGCGTGCTGGTCCCGCAGCAGGTCGAAGCTGTAGGCCATGTGCAGCTTGTCGCCGTGCGAGGTGTAGTCGGCGATCACCTGCAGAGAATGGTCGTCTCCAACCTCCCCCACCATCGTGGTGTCGGGGTACTGGTTCAGCAGATCCCGCAGACGTCGCAGAAAGAGCAGGTTTTCCGGCTGTGTCTTGTCGTACTTGTGCCACTGATAGGTGTAGGGGTTCAGCGTATCCACACCCGATTCGTCGATCGTGTGACGGCCGCGTGGCGGATTGTCTTTCAGGCTTTGGCTGTGGAAATAGAAATTGACGGTATCCAGCCGGAAACCATCCACACCCAGATCCAGCCAGAACTTCACCTCGCCGAGCAGTGCATCCTGCACCTTCGGATTGTGCAGGTTCAAGTCCGGCTGGCTGGCCAGGAAGTTGTGCATGTAATACTGCTGGCGGCTGGTGTCCCATTGCCAGGCACTGCCCCCGAAGATCGACATCCAATTGTTTGGTGGCGTGCCATCTTTCTTGGCGTCGGCCCAGACGAACCAGTCCGCTTTACGGTTGGTGTGGTTTTTGCGGCTTTCCTTGAACCAGGCGTGCTGATCCGAGGTGTGTGACAGTACCTGATCGATCATCACCTTCAGACCAAGTTCATGAGCCCGATCGACCAGTGCCCTGAAGTCGGCCAGTGTACCGAACATCGGATCGACATCGCGATAATCCGACACGTCATAGCCGAAATCCTTCATCGGACTCTTGAAGAAGGGCGACAGCCAGATCGCATCCACGCCCAGCGCCGCCACATAATCGAGGCGATCAGTGATGCCTTTCAGATCGCCGATCCCGTCTCCGGTACTGTCCTGATAACTGCGTGGGTAAATCTGGTAAATGACACCGCCACGCCACCATTCATCGTTGGGTGCCAGCTTCTTGCGCCGGCCGCCCCGTGGCGCTGGGGTGGGGGTTACCCGGGCCGCGGCCGGACGGCCGGGCCTGCCACGGCGTCCGGGCGGAGTCACGGCTTCCTGGGTTCTGGGTGTACGACGTTTCGTGGGGGAGGATGCAACAGCAGCTTCCGTTGCTGACGCCGACCTGCGGCCACGGCCCGCTGCGGGCGTGCCGTCCGTCGCAGTCGCGCGGTTGGTCGTGGCGGACCGGCGACCGTTTTTGGGGGCGGCCACGGATTTTGCGTCTGCGGCGGTCGTCGATGCGGGTGGACGGCCCCGGCGACGGCTCGGCGTCGCCGCAGCACTTGCTTCGGCAGCTGTGCGTGCGCGGCGCGTGCGTGGTGTGCCGGTGCTTTCGACGACCGGGTCGGACGCGGTGGTGCGTGCTGTACGGGTCTTGCGTTTGGCAGGGGCGGTGCGTGTTGCCATCGTTGAACTCGGTGATTACAAGTAGAGAAAACGGTGCAGCCGGAACGAGCCAAAGGCTGCGCTCCTGCCGCATTCGATTCGACAGGTTAGCATCATTTGCCGCACCGCACCGCACCCCACCGCACCGCCCCGTCAAGAGCACTTGCTCCGGGACGGACAGAGGGGGGCCCCCTCGTGAAGACCGGGAGTCGAATGCCCCTGTGGCCCGGTCCTTGCGATCCAAGGCGGTTTCCCGAATGATCCGTTCAGTCCTTGCGGTCCGACGGCAGTTCCACGGTTCGATGGCAGGCGTCCTCATGGTCGTCGAAGACGTGCAGATGGGTTTCCGGCAGCTGCATATGCAGTGCCTGGCCAACTGCCTGCACGGCATAATTCGGCACCTTCACAGTGAACATGCTGCTGCCCAGCGTTTCGACATACAGGTACGAAGAATCGCCGACCCGTTCGACGTGCATGATCAGACCGGAAATGGTGTTCTCGCCCGGTTGCGACACCACTTGCACCCGTTCGGGGCGGATGCCGAGCCTGATGGGCGCACCTGGCTGCAGCCGGGATGCATCGACACGGGCACGCAGGGTCTTGTCGCCGATCTTCAGTTCGGCTCTCTCGGACGTTGCCGAAACCAGCTGTCCGGGCAAGATGTTCATCTTGGGCGAACCGATGAATTCGGCCACGAACAAACTGTTGGGACGGTGATAGAGCGTCAGAGGTGATCCCACCTGTGCAATCGAGCCCCGCTTGGCGACACGCTCGCCGGCGTGCAGCAGTACGATCTTGTTGGCCAGGGTCATCGCCTCGACCTGATCGTGGGTCACATAGATCATGCTGGAGGTGCCGATGCGTTCATGCAGCTTGGCGATTTCCAGCCGGGTCTGTACGCGCAGCGCGGCATCCAGGTTGGACAGCGGTTCATCGAACAGAAAGACACGTGGCTCTTTGACGATGGCACGGCCGATGGCGACCCGTTGGCGCTGGCCTCCCGACAGGGCCTTCGGCAGGCGGTCCAGCAGTGGCGTCAGCTGCAGAACACGGGCGGCTTCATCCACGCGACGATTGATTTCGGCTTTGTCCGAACCCAGCACTTTCAGACCAAAAGCCATGTTTTCGCGCACCGTCATGTGCGGGTACAGCGCATAGCTTTGGAACACCATCGCCACGCCACGCTCGGAAGGGTGCATGTCGTTGACACGTTCGCTTCCGATGAACAGATCGCCGCTCGTGATGTCCTCCAGCCCGGCAACCATGCGCAGCAGCGTCGATTTGCCACAGCCCGACGGGCCCACGAAGACACAGAATTCTCCCGCTTCGATGGTCAGATTGGCATTGTTGATGGTGGTGGTCTGAGGCGTGTACTTCTTGGTGACGTTCTTGAAATCGATCCGGGACATGGTGTTGTGGGGTGTTGGATTCGGTTGAGTGTGCGGGCCCGGAAAACGACTGGACGGGCCCGGGGGAGCGCCGGGGTGGTTGCGGTTGGCAGTCGGTCAGGACACCGGATTCGCAGGAATCAGGACGGCACCGGTATAGGGTTCCAGCGACAGCGCACCGGCCTTCAGCGTGCCGCCCGGCAGTCCGCATCCCGGATCGATGGCGGCATTGCGCCACGAGGTCGGCAAGGTGAAGCTTGCTTTCTTGTTGCTGAAATTCAGCAGGCACAGCAGACGTTCTCCCTCGAACTGCCGCTCGAAGCCCAGCACCTGCGGATGCGAGGGCAGGACCTTGACGGTGCCCTTGATCAGAGCCGGATGGGTTTTGCGCCAGGCCAGCAGCCTGCGGTAGAAATGCAGCAGCGAATCCGGATCGGCTTCCTGTCGGTCCACGGCCAGCTCGCGGTGCTCTTCTGGAATCGGCAACCAGGTTTCGACGGACTTCGAAAACCCCGCCTGCCTGTCGGCCTTCTTCCAGGGGATCGGCGTGCGGCAGCCGTCGCGGCCTTTGAACACTGGCCACATCGTGATGCCATAGGGGTCGCGCAGTTGCTCGAACGTCAGTTCGGCTTCCGGCAGACCGAGTTCATCTCCCTGATACATGCAGGGCGAGCCGCGCATCGTCATCTGCAGCACGGCAGCCAAACGCTTGATGCGCTCGTCGGGCTTGCCGTGACTCCAGCGGCTGGCCACACGCATGGTGTCGTGATTGCTCAGCGCCCACGAGGGCCATCCATCACCGACGATACGGGTGAAGCGGGAAAAGATCCGGTGCAGCGACGGAGCCGAGAAATCCTTGCACAGCAGATCGAAGCTGTAGGCCATGTGCAGCTTGTCATTGTCGGCCGTGTATTGGGCGATCACCTTCAGACTGTCGTCGTCGCCCACTTCCCCCACCATCGTGGTGTGTGGATACTGGTTCAGCAGTGCCCGTACCTCCCGCAGAAAACCCAGGTTTTCGGGCTGGGTCTTGTCGTACCTGTGCCACTGCCAGGCATAGGGGTTGCCGGTGCTGACCGCCGGATTTTCTTCGGTCGGCGCGCCGCGGGCCGGATTGTCCTTCAGCGATCGGCTGTGGAAGTAGAAATTGACGGTATCCAGCCGGAAACCGTCCACGCCCAGATCCAGCCAGAATTTGATGTCCGACAGCAGGGCACGTCGTACTTTGGGATTGTGCAGGTTCAGGTCGGGTTGGCTGGTCAGGAAGTTGTGCAGGTAGTACTGCTGACGGGCCGTGTCCCACTGCCAGGCGCTGCCACCGAAGATGGCCAGCCAGTTGTTTGGTGGCGTACCGTCTCGCTTGGCGTCGGCCCACACGTACCAGTCGGCCTTGGCGTTGGTGCGGTTCTGGCGGCTCTGCGCAAACCAGGGGTGCTGATCCGAGGTGTGCGACAGCACCTGATCGATCATCACCCGCAGGCCCAGTTCGTGGGCACGCTCGATCAGCACCTTGAAATCATCCAGACTGCCGAACATCGGATCGACCTGACGGTAATCCGACACGTCGTAGCCGAAATCCTTCATCGGGCTCTTGAAGAAGGGTGACAGCCAGATGGCATCGACGCCCAGACTGGCGACGTAATCGAGACGCTGGGTGATGCCCTTCAGATCGCCGATGCCGTCACCGTTGCTGTCCTGATAGCTGCGCGGATAGATCTGGTAGATGACACCGCCGCGCCACCATTCCTGATTGGGCGCCACCCGCTTGCGTCGGCCGGTGACGACGGGTTTGGGTGCGCCGCGATCGGCCGGCTGCGTCTTGCTGCGGCTGCGGATCATCTTGGCCGGCGGTGCGGGCTCTTTACGGGTATGGGTGATGGCCTTGGCTGCCGTGGATTTCGGGCTGCGCGCCGTGCCCGTCGCGGTTCTGCCGGCCGGGCGTCGAGTGGTGATGTTGCGTGTGGCCATGATGGATACGGATGGATCGGGATGATGGAGCGGAAGATTCCGCCCGGGCATCGCTTTCGTTCAGTACATGTGTGTTTCGGCCTGCCGTACCGGAGAGCGAAGGCTTTGGCAGAGGCCGAGCCGAAGGGATCGTCCCCGACGATCTGTCTGCCGGTATGTGTCGGGCAAGTGCATCAGCCCTTCACCGCGCCGGCGGTCAGGCCCGAAACGATCTTTTTCTGAAACGCGATCACCAGGCCGATCAGTGGCAGGGTCACGATGACCGAAGCCGCCATGATCTTGCCCCAGGGAATATCGTACTTGCTGGCACCCGACAGCAGTGAGATCGAGACCGGAACCGTGCGCTGTTCGGCGTCGATGATGAAGGTCAGTGCAAACAGAAACTCGTTCCAGGCGGCTATGAAAGCCAGCAGACCGGTCGACACCAGTGCCGGCCACAGCAGCGGCATGAACACGTCCTTGATGATCCGCCACGGGCTGCAGCCATCCATGATGGCGGCTTCTTCGAGCTCGGTCGGCAGCTGCGACATGAAGGTCGTCAGCACCCAGACCGTGAAGGGCAGGGTGAAGATCATGTACGGAAAGATCAGACCGACCGCCATGTTGTAGAGGCCCATGGCTCGGATCAGCTCGAACATGCCGGCCAGCACCGCCACCTGCGGGAACATCGACACCGCCAGGATGGAGGCCAGCAGCAGGCCTCGGCCCTTGAACCGGATGCGGCCCAACGCATAGGCGGCCGTCACACTCAGAAACAGCGACAGCGCCACCACCGCGGTAGAGACGATGATCGAATTCAGCAGGTGCCGGCCGAAGGGCTGCTCGGCCAACGTGAACAGCGAGACGTAGTTGTCGAAGGTCGGGTTCTTTGGCCACAGGTCTGGGCTGAACAGCTCCGAGCCGGTCTTCAGCGAGGTGGCGATGGCGTACAGGAAGGGAAAGACGCAGACGATCGTCAGCAGGATGGCGGCGATATAGAGGATGATCGTCCCCAGCCGCTTTTGCAGCGCGTAATTCATGGTGTGTATTCCTTTCTCCGGGGGGGCATCAATCCTGTCTGCCGCGCATGAACTTCATGTAGGCCACGGTGCACAGCCCGATGATCAGGAACAGTGCGGTGGAAGCGGCCGAGCCATAGCCCATGTAGCCGTTCTCGACCATTTCTCGTTGCACGAAGCCGGACATCGAAATGGTACTGGTGCTGGATGAGGTCAGCACATAGATCAGATCGAAGACGCGCAGTGCATCGAGCAGGCGGAAAATGACGGCAACCATCAGTGCCGGCTTGATGAAGGGCAGCGTCACGCGCCAGAACACCCGGAAAGGATGTACCCCGTCGACTTTGGCGGCCTCGTAGCAGTCCTTCGGCACGGTCTGCAGCGCGGCCAGGAGCAGCAACGCCATGAAGGGCACGGTCTTCCAGACGTCGACCACGATCACGGTCCACATCGCCCAGGCCGGATCGGCCGTCCAGGCGATGTTGCGGTCGATGAGACCGGCTGAACGCAGCCAGTTGTTCACCAGGCCGAACTGATCGTGTAGCATCCAGCCCCACAGTTTGGCCGATACGATGGTCGGAATCGCCCAGGGCACCAGTACAGCCGCACGCACCAGCGTGCGGCCCTTGAATTCCTGATTCAGCAGCAGTGCCACACCCAGCCCGATCAGTGTTTCCAGCGTAACCGAGATCGAGGCGAACCAAAGGGTGTTGGAGATCGACATCCCCCAGTCGCTTTTCCAGAAGCCGTCGGTGTTGTTGGGGTTGCCGAACAGACCGAATTCGCCCCAGTAGTTCTCCAGCCCGATGAACTGGGCGGCTTCGACATTGTCGATGCTGGCGTCGGTGAAACTGAACCAGATGGTGCGGGCCAGCGGCCAGACCGCCACCGCCAGCAGGGTGACGATCATCGGGGTCAGGAAGATCCAGGCCTGACGGGTTCTGCGAGATGCTTGTGCCATGAGTCTCTCGTGGGGGCGGTGCCGCGGCCCTCGTCGGGGGCGGCCTGCGGAAAGGCCCGCGCTGACATGCGCAGGACGGGCCTGCATCGGGGCCGGTCCTTCAACCCCGGCTGCGCACCGGCGGTGCCGGCGCGCAGACTTTTTGCTTTACCACTTGCCGCGCTGCACGCGTTTCAGTCTGGCTTCGAGCTTCTTGACGGCATTGGCGCCATCGGTCTTGCCACTGAGCACCTCGTGAGCCGCGTTCCAGAAGCTCTGGCTGACTTCGTTGTACTTCATGCCGGTCACGGTCGACGGACGAGGTACGGCGTTCTGCAGTACGCTCAGCAGATCGGCGAAGAAGGGGTTGGCGGCCAGCACGTCCTTGTCTTCGTAAAGCGATGGATAGGTCGGGTTGTACGAGCCTTCGATGGCGCGCTTCTTCTGAGTCTGCTCGCTGGTCAGGTACATCACCAGTTCGGCCGCCAGCTCGGGGTTGGCCGAATACTTGGAGACGGCCAGCTGCCAGCCGCCCAGCGCCGCAGCCGCCTTGCCATCGGCACCCGAACCCGCCGGGATGTCGGCCACGCCCACCTTGTCCTTCACGCGGCTGTCCGCACCCTGCGACAGCGACCAGGCATAAGGCCAGTTGCGCATGAAGGCGGCCTTGCCGTTCTGGAACACACCACGGGCATCCTCTTCGGCGTAGTTCAGTACGCCCTGCGGTGATATGGTGCCGACCCAGCCGGCTGCCATGTCGAGCGCCTTGGCGGCCTTGTCGTTGTTGATGCTGATGGTGCCGTCCGGCTCGACCACCGAGCCGCCGCCATGGCTGGCCACCCATTCCAGCGCGTCGCAGGTCAGCCCTTCATAGGCCTTGCCCTGCCAGACGAATCCTTGAAAATCCTTGTCGCCGGCCTTGCGCTCACCTTCCTGAATGGTGGCGGCGGCCTTCGAGAACTCATCCCAGGTCTTGGGCACCGGCAGATCGTATTTTTCGAGCAGATCCTTGCGGTAGTACATCACGCCGGCATCGGTGAACCAAGGCATCGCCACCAGCTTGCCGTCGACGGTGTTGTTCTGCACGATGGCCGGAAACTGCTTCTTCTCCTCGCCCTTGGTGTAGGGGGTGAGGTCCAGCAGGTGGCTGGCGATCATGCCGGGCCACACGACGTCGACCACCACGATGTCCACATCCTTGGATTTGGCGGCAAACAGTTTGCGGTACAGACCGAGGATATCGGTGCTGGCGGCCGGGATCGACATCAGCTTGACCTTGTGGCCGTTTTCTTTTGCCCAGGTCTCGGCCGCGTTCTTGCAGAACTCGTAGTCTTGGCCCACGGTGCCGCAGGAAATGGTCAACGTGGCGGCTTGAGCCATGCTGGCGCCAAACAGTGCGGCCGATACCAGTGCAAACTTGAAGGACAGTTTCATGAGCGTGAGTCTCCGTATCGCGTGATGCGAATGATGAATACCAGCGATCATAACGGGAAATACCGATGCTGGGTATTTGGGTCGAAGTCGGCCTGCCGATCCGTTCATGCCGTCGGCTCCCCGGGGAGCGGCCGAAGCGTCCCCGCTGCCGCAAGCCCGATGCCCGGCGGCGATGGCCGTGCAAGAAATCGTTGCCCTGTGTCGAGCATGGGGGGGCCTCATTCCGTGTCGGGTGTCTGGCAGGTGCTCAGTGCAGGTGATCCGGCTGAAGAATGGCAGGCAGTTCGACCTCTCCGGCGGCCTGAGAGGAATGATGCAGCATCAGCTGCCAGCCGCCGGGGGTGCGCAGGAACACGTTGGTGGCATAGGCCAGAAATTTGTTCGGCAGCTCGGGGTGCCCTTCGATCTCGAACTGTTCCAGCACGTGATGGACCGAGACGGTGCCGGTCTCGAAGGATTGCAGCTCCTGATAGGACACGCGCACCGGCCCCTGGGTGAACACGTCTTCATGGGTTTCTCGGATCGCGTCCTGACCGACCAGGCGTTCCCCGGACGGCAGGATGCAGAGCACCGCATCGTCATTCACCCACACGGACATCAGCGCTTCGATGTCCGCGTCGGCCAGGGCTTGATAAAAGGTGTTCTGTGCGGCGTTGGCGGAGTGATGAGCGTACGGATTGGATGACATGGCCTTATGGATGATGGGTCTGGAATGAAGCAGTGCGCCAGGGGCCTGCGTTTGCGTCCGGCAGTCCGAGCGGCAGAAATCGCGAAGGTCGAAGGTGAAACCGGCCAGGACGGTGTACGTGGATCGTGTCCTGTCCGTGGTCCGCGATCGTGCCGCGGCCTGCTGCCGGGCGTCACGTCAATGGCCGCGCCCAAGCTCGACCCCCGGTTTCAGCCGGTACACCGTGTTGCAGTACGGGCATCGGGCCGAGCCGTTCCTGGTCACGTCCAGAAATACCCGGGGATGCTGGTTCCAGAGCGTCATCTCGGGATTCGGGCAGAACGCGGGCAGGTCGGCTGCGTCCAGTTCGACGGGGGCTGTGTGAAGGGCGGACTGGTTCATGATGCGGTGCTTGATGGAGACGTCCCGATGATTCTACCGCTCCCGCTGCCAGGTGCCCGGCCGGAGAGACAGATATCCGGTCGGAGAAATCACGGCCTTCGGGCCATGAAGCCATGTGCGCCGGATCGCGCGCCTGCGGGAGCGAATGCCGCAGTGACGGTATGGATCGGCCCGCGGTATTCCTGTAGTCTCCTCTGCTCACGACCGGGGCCGCCTACGCCGATTTCATCCCGTCGGTGCCCAGCAGCTGCTGCCACAGCTCCCGTACCGCGGCCGCTTCGGATGCCACCTGCGCATGCGGCACCCGTGCCCGCCGGGCGTCGTTCAGGCGCAGCTCGTGCTGCAGCTGTCGATAGCGCCGATAGGCATCGCCGATGACGTAGCCCTGCTCGGGCCGTATCAGGCCTGCGGCGGACGCCCGGCGCAGCAGTTCGATATTGCCCTTGTTGTCCAGCAGTTCCGGAAAACGATGGCTGAAGGCCAGCACCAAGTACTGCACCATGAACTCGATGTCGACCATGCCACCCGGATCGTGCTTGATGTCGAACAGGCCGCTGTCGTTCGGATGCCCGTCGTGCATCTTCCGACGCATGCTGCGGATTTCTTCGGCCAGCGGGGCCTGATCACGGGCCTTGGCCAGGATCCCGGCACGCAAGGTCTCGAAGAACCGGCCGATGGATGGTGTGCCGGCACAATGGCGGGCACGGGTCAGCGCCTGGTGTTCCCAGACCCAGGCTGCTTCCTGCTGATAAACCTCGAAAGCCTGCCGGCTGGAGACCAGCATACCGGCGTTGCCATTCGGGCGCAGGCGCAGATCGACTTCGAACAGCGTACCGGCCGCCGTGCGGGTCTGCAGCCAGCCCGCCATCCGCTGGGCCAGCTGCGCATAGAAGCGTGGTGCATCCTCGTGCGGGTCATCGTACAAATACACCAGATCCAGATCGGAGGCATAGCCCAGTTCCTTGCCGCCCAGCCGGCCGTAGGCGATCACGGCGAACTGCGGGTCGGGTCGGTGCCGGCGCGGCATGTTGCGCCAGACCAGTTCCAGTGTGATCTCCAGCACCGCATCGGCCAGCGCACTCAGCTGGTCACTCAGATGCTCGACCGTCAGCCGCTGCTCCAGATCCTGGGCCAGCAGTTTGAACACTGCCCCATGATGAGCCTCGCGCATCACATCCATCTGGCGCTCGATGTCCGGGGCCGGCTGGCCGTCGGCATCGGTCACACCGGCCAGCACCGTCGCTGCCAGCTGTTCGCGCAAATCCCGGGCCCAGCGGGTCACATCCAGTGCTTCCAGCAGGTGTCCGTCCAGCAGCTCGTCGATCACGATCGGATGGCTCTTCAGATAATCGCTGGCCCAGCGGGTTTTGCCGATCATCCGCAGCAGGTGCCTGAAAGCATCCGGATGCTGGGCCAGCAGGCTCAGGTAGACCGACCGGCCCGCGATCGACTCCAGAAAATCGCAGAGCCGGCCGATCAGCACCGACGGTGCACAGGGGCTCCCCGGCAGGCCGGTCTGCGCCAGCGCCTCGTTCAGCAGAAACTCGATCTGCTGCTGCGAACTTTCCCGTGCCCGGCGATAGGCATGTGATTCGCGCAGTGCCAGAACCCGGCGCTGGCTTTCCGCGTCGACGGCTGCCGGGGCCGTGCCGGCACCGAGCCCGGACGGGACCGGGTGGACGGAAGTGGGTTCGGTCGGCAGACTCGTGGAGACGGGCGGCGGGTTCTGCCCGCTGCCATCGATGCCATGAGCCGTCCCGCGCACGTCACGGATGCCGCTGCTGCCGGTGCTGCCACTGTAGCCGGTGCTCGCAGTGTTTCCGGAGCTTCCGTTGCGTCCATGGGTATCTTCACGCCCATCGTGTCCATGCCGACATCGCTCCGCCCGGGTATCCACGACGGCGCAGTGGCCCGCCCGGGCATTCGTACCGAAAGCGGGGTCCGTCGTGGCATCGTCGTCGGACGGATGCCTGGCCTCGAACCCGGTGCCAGGACCCGTGCCGTCGTGTCTTTCCGCCATCTCGCTCGCCAGCGCCTTGGCCGGCGCCAGCAGCGCATCGAAGACCTCGCTGACCGATTCGCGGGCCGTATGCAGCTGCCGGTCGAAGTCCGCCGTCGTCATGCCCAGCATGGTGCCAATCGCTGCATGTTGCGCCGGTTCGTCGGACAGCCAGTGGGTCTGTGCATCTTCCTGATACTGCAGGGCGTGCTCGACCCGGCGTAGCAGATGCCAGGCCGGCAACAGCGCATCGACCTGCTCGGCTTCCAGCAGCCGCCGCTGGGCCAGGCGCTGCAGCGCCTTCGGGGTGCTGCGTTCGCGCAACGAGGCATCTCGGCCGCCACGCACGATCTGGAACAGCTGTGCGCAGAACTCGATCTCCCGGATGCCGCCCCGGCCCAGCTTCACATCGAAGCCGGCATTGTCGCTGCGGGCACGGCGCGTCTCGGTCTTGCCCGCTTCCAGCCGGATCATGCCGTGCAGTTTGTTCAGCGCGGTGAAGGCCGGAAAATCCAGATAACGGCGGAATACGAAAGGCAGTACCCGTTGCATCAGTGCCTGCTCATCGGCACGGGTGGCTTCTGCCGGTGCCAGCCGGGTACGTCCGATCACCCGGCCCTTCAGCCAGGCAAAACGCTCCCATTCACGCCCCTGTTCCACGAAATAGCTGCCCAGCGCGGGCAGGGTGCAGATCAGAGGGCCGCTGTCGCCATAAGGGCGCAGCCGGGTATCGACCCGGAACACGAAACCGTCGGCAGTCACCGCCGACAGCAGTTGGTTCACCCGTTTGGCCAGCCGTTCCATGACCATCGGATTCTCGCCCCGGTCGCGGGCCACATAGATCAGATCGATGTCGGAGGAGACATTGAGTTCGCCGCCGCCCAGCTTGCCCATGCCCACCACCAGCAAATCCTGTGGCTGACCGGCACTGTCCAGTGGCTGCCTGCCGTGATCGCGCAGCTCCTCGGCCGCCACATCCAGCGCATACTGCACCGCCACCTCGGCCCAGTGGGTGACGGCGCCCAGCACCTCTTCCAGTGGAGCCTGGCCCGTCACGTCGCGTTCGATGATCGCCATCATCAGCAGATTGCGAAAGCGGCGCAGCGCCACCTCCGGCGCCTGGCCCAGCTGCAGCTGCTGGCTCCAGGCCACGTCGATCAGCGCCGGCGTCAGCGCCGACGACACCAGCCGATCCAGTGCGTCCAGCCCATCCCCCTGGCGATTGCCCAATGGGAACAGCGCCCGGCGAAAAAAAGCGCTGTGTTCTTCGGCTTGATAAATGGGGGCGTTCATGATGGCGGGCAGGGGGGCTTGAACAGACCTCAGCGTAGCACTCAAGGCTTGGCGCAGGAAACGGCCGTTGCGTGGAAGAAAGTGGGGGCCGGGTGGACATGTGCCCGCTTGCGGCCGGGATTTGTTACTCTTTCGCCTGTTTTGACGGATGCTGTTTCGATTTTGTATCGGCGCCTGCAGGTCAGGCGCTGGTGCCCATCTCTTGGCCGATGTCGGCAGGGTGACGGAGGCGCATCGGTACGGCGATGACCATGGCGCTTCGGCACGGTGTGCACTGTTTGTATGTAAGGGTTCCCGATCTTGATCCGCTCGATTGAAGGTTTGCGCGGCTTGGCCGCGTTGATGGTGGTGTTCTTTCACGCCTATGTCTTGGGGCGCTGGGGAGGCACCCCTGCCACCTGGGGGTTGGTGCAGAATGCCTGGCTGTTCGTCGATCTGTTCTTCGTGATCAGTGGCGTCATCATGGCCGCCGTCTATGGTGGGCGGCTGCACTCCGGCACCCAGCTGCGCGGCTTCTTCATCAAGCGTTTCTTCCGCCTCTACCCATTGCACCTGGTCACCACGCTCACGGCCATCGGTGCCTCGATCTTCGTGCAGAGCAGCAAATGGGGGCTGGCTCAGTTCGGCATCCAGCTCGGTGGCGAAAAAGCCTTCGCCGCCGACTTCTTCAGCCTGCCATATTTCATCCTGGAGCTGGTGATGCTGCAGGGCGTAGGTATCATGACCGAAGCTCTGCACAACTATCCTTCGTGGTCGTTGTCGGTCGAATTCTGGATTTATCTGATCTTCGCCTGCCTGTTCTTCAAAGTGCGTTCGATCCGTGCGCGGCTTTGGATCAGTGCCGCCACCGTGGTCGCCTGTCTGGTCTACTTCGTCCAGCCCGGCACCGGTCTGCCGGCACGGCCTTTCACCTCCGACGTGCATGGCCTGCCACGGGGCCTGCTGAGCTTTTTCCTGGGCGTGTTGATCTGGTATGGCTGGGAACGTATCCGCGGTCTGTCGGCACGTCAGCCCGTCTGGGTGCTGAGTCTGATCCAGCTCGCAACCACGGCGGTGGCTCTCTGGCTCGTCGGCATCCGCGGTGAGCTGGGTGCGTTGGTCTATGCCATTCCCTTCGCCTTCGGCGCCCTGGTCTGGTCGGTGCTGCCCGATCGTGGCGGTATCGCCACCCTGTTGCAGTCCCGACCCCTGCAATGGCTGGGGGTACACAGCTATTCGATCTATCTGGTGCACGTCACCGTGCTGACCATCTTCGAGTGGCCGGGCCGCCGCTTCGACGAGCCCTTCAAGTACGTCATCCTGCTCGTCTTCGTCGTCGCCGTCTTCATCGCTTCGATGATCAGCTACCGTTGGATCGAAGTGCCTTGGCGCGAACGCGGCCGCCAGCTGGCCGACAGCCTGAATCCCGAAAACCGCCTCGGGAGCGATGAGGGCCTGGACCCCGGGGATCGCGCCAGGAAGACGTGAGCCCGGCCCCGGGGCGGGGCCGTCGGCGAGCCGGGCCGACGCTGAGGTGGCCGGTGGTTACAGCAGCGGTGGCGTCAGCGGGGCTTCCAGCAGTGGGTCGATGGTGTCCAGGTGGATACCGATCGTGTTCGTTGCCGTGTATGGCGCTGGCTGCATGAACGTCGCCGTGCCGTTGCCGGATACCCGGGCCTCGGCTGGCACATCGCTTTCGAGAGCCAGGGCCCCGGTACCGTCGATCGCTCCGATCACGGCTTCGAGACCGGCCCCCGATTCACCGATCACCACTTTGCCTGGCTCGGCTTCGGTCACGGTGATCGTCTGTTCCACGGTGCCCGCCACCTTCTGGTTGCCCGGCAGGCTCGGGTCGTCGTGATTCTCTTCGCCGGTGCCGTCGAGAGACTGCGTGAGCCGCCAGCCCTGTACTTCCTGGAAGGTGAAGGTACCGCCATTGTTGTGGGTGGTGTCCCAGACCAGTCGGCTCAGGTTGTCTTCACCCACGATGTAACCGGCATGGACTTCATAGAAATTGCCGTTTTCGTGATGCAACCGCAGCGGGATCGTGTAGTTCTCATACTCGATCACGAAACCTTCGAGCCGTTCGGCCGTGCTGTCGGCATGGAACCAGGTGTCCTTGCTGCCGCCGATATCGGAGTTGCCGAAGAAGACGCGATCCAGCCAGCTGCCCTCCCAGCTTTCGTCGATGGACAGCAGCTTGCCGTTGGCCGCCTCGGCGCGGGCTGCCGCTTCGGCCTTGCTCAGACCGCCGTCCACCTTGATCAGCTCATAGGCGTGGGGCTTTTCTCCCGGGTACCGGCTGACGTTTTCCCAGTCGATGATGCGCATATTGCTGTCATGCTCGTCATTTTCATAAGCCAGCGAATTGCCGATCTTGAAGTAACGTTTCTGATCGTCGATGTCTCCCGAGCCGGTGCGCAGGAAGATTTCGCGTGGCAGGTAAGTGAGCCCATCATTGACAGCGGTGGCTTCGGTCGTCGGCCGGTCCGCATCATATTCGCTCAGCGTCGCCTTGGGCGGGGCGCCTTCGTCCACGCTGACCTTCTGTATCGGGCTGCCGATGATGGTGCTCCCGTTCTGGTCCAGTGCCTGGAAAGTGATGCTCCCACCGCTGTTGGTGCCTGCATCCCAGCGAATCCTGCCGAAATCGGCGGCCGCCACGATACTGCCTTCGACGATTTCCTCCACCTGGCCGTTGCCCCGGTCGATCGTCAATGCCGATCGGTCAGTGGCTTTGTCATCGTTCTCGACGATGCCCCGGGGGCTGGCCGTGGCGGGCATGATCCGGATGAACGCCGGCTCTCTCAGGGCATCGGTGCCGGCGAATACGCTCCGGTCGATCAGACCGTTCTGTTCCCAACCGATCGTGATGCTTTGCGAAGCGGGATAGACCGGTGCCGGTGGTGATTCATGGATGGTGACCGTTTGAGCGGTCGCGCCTTCGATGTCACGTCCCTGACTGTCGACGGGCATGAAGCGGAAGCTGCCGCCGTCGTTGTGCGTGGTGCTCCAGACGATATTGCTGAAGTCCGCAGCCATGACGACGGACAGAGTGTCCAGTTCCAGATTTGCACTGCGGCCGCTGGTGCCCGGTTTCAGATAGAGCGGGGTTGCCTCGGGGTCCGTGTCACCGATGTCGTCGATGCTCAGGATGCGAATGCCCGCAGCCTGGGGTTTGGGCTTGGCCGCAGAGGTGTTGCCACTGAAGGAGCTGGTCGTGAACATGGCATCCGAACCGTTGGCCACCCGCTTACTGTGGCTGACGCCGGTGTAGTCTGGCACACCCGGGGACTCATAAATCGTCACCGTCTGCTCGCCGACGCCCAGAATCGGCTTGCCGTTCCCGTCCAGCGGTACGAAGCGCAGGGTGCCGCCTTCGTTTTCGGCCGCATTCCAGCTCAGCCGGCCAAAGTCATTCTGCTCGATGATCGAGCCCGAAGTCACCGGGGTCGGGCCTCTATCGTTGCTGTCCAGTATCAAGCCTTGCGCACCGTTGCCGGTGGGGTTGAGGGCCTCGTACTCGATACGGATTTTGGCGGGCGCCTCGCCGGCTTCGTTGCCGGTGAACAGGTCTGCCGGCAGGTTCTTGCTGCCATCCAGTGCCACGCCCACTTCGCGGCCGACCTCCGGATAGACCGGTGCCGGAGCCGATTCGTACACCGTGATGGTCTGCTCGGTCGAGCCGGCGATCTGCCGGCCTTCGGCCGTGACCGGCACGAAGCGGAAGCTGCCGCCGCCGTTGCCCGCCGTGTTCCAGCGGACGTTGGCAAAGTCGTCGAAATCGACCACGCTGCCGGCGCTCAGCACCCGTGTGCCGCTGGCGCCGTTCAGCACCAGCGGTCCGGATGTGCCGCTGCCATCGGCGTCGCTGCCCGGCACATCGATGGCCACGATCTTGATCCCCGCAGGTAGATAACCATTGTGGCCGGCAAAGGTGCCCCCGACGAAGCGCAATGTGCCGCCGTGTTCCACCATGATCGGCGCAGGATCGAGGTCGTAGAAGGGCGCGACCGGATCTTCGATGATGGTGACGGTGCGCCCCACTGTTTGGCCCGTGGCATCGATGATCGGTTCACGTGCCATATCCAATGCGACGAAACGGAAACTGCCGCCTTCGTTGTTGGCCAGATTCCATTGCAACTTGTCGAAGAGGTCGGCGGAAAACACATCGCCCACCTCCACCGCCCTGGGGGCTTCACCACCCGGGCCGTCTTCGTCGATCCTCAGGCTGGGGGCATCGGTGGGGAGCGGTTTGCGTGGCTCGATCGCCTCGATACGGATCAAAGCGGGGGTGCCGTTTTCATTCGATCCGATGAAATCGTTCCGATCCAGCGTCAGCACACCGTTATGAACCCCATACTTTTCGATGCTGGCCGTGTCATAGAAGGGCGCCGCCGGCAATTCATGGATGCGGATGGTCTGCGTCCGGCTGCCCAGAACCGGTGTGCCATCGGCCAGCGACGGCGTAAAGCTGAAGCTGCCGCCGGCGTTGTTGGCGCCTTCCCAGTACAGGTTCCTGAAGTCTTCTGCATGAATCGGTGTGCCTGCCGTCACTGGCACGGGGGTTTCCGGATGCTCGGCGGTACCTCGGGCCAGCAGCAGCGCAGGGGTATCGTCCGTGGTCGGCGTATCGGGCGTGATGCTTTCGATGAGGAGATAGGCTGGCGCCTTGCTGTCTTCCGTGCCTGCCAGCGTCGTGATGTCGAAGCGCAGCTGCTGATCATGGGCCAGATGCAGCAATGGCTGCTCGTCCGGATAGTTCGGCACCGCTGGATGTTCGTGCACGGTGATGGTCTGCTCCGGCGCATCCGCAATGATCCTGCCATCGGTGGTGGTGGCCGCGAAGCTGAACTTGCCGCCGCTGTTGGTCGAGGCATCCCAGCTGATGTGCTGAAAGTCGTCTGCCTTCACCAGATCGCCGACCTTCAGCTGCGTTTCCTGCGCCGTGCCCTGGTGCAGCACCAGCACGGGCGCCTGGCTGGCGCTCAGGTCATCGGCTGAGATGGCGGTGATGCGGATGGCGCCGGGTGCGCTGTCCGGATCGGTGCCGCTGAACAGTTGCCGATCGAAGTGCAGCGTACCGTCATGGGCCACCGCCTTGGTTTCGGAGGTTCCCGGATAGCCGGGCACCGGCGGTGCAACCGGTTCCGGTGTGGGCGTGGGGGCTGGCGTCGGTTCCGCTTCAGGGGCCGGTGTTGGTATCGGGGTGGGTGTCGGCGCCGGCGTCGGTGTGGGCGCTGGCTCCGGTGCCGGTCCGCCGCCGGGATTCTGCGCGATGGCATCGTCGGGCGATGGCGAAACCCCATGGTCATTGCCTCCGTCGTCGCCTCCGGTGGCCGCAGCCGCTCCCACCGCCAGCACACCCAGGGCAGCGCCGGCCAGCATCGCCGGGTTGGTGAGCCAACTGCTGGATACAGCGGCGCCGGCGCTCGTGGCGGTTGCCGCACCGGTACCGGCGGTGGCACCTGCCACCGTCAGTGCAGCGGCATTGCCGATGGCGTTCGCGCCACCGTAGCTCGCCACTTCTCTGCTCAGCGCCATCAGCGCCTCGTCCGAAGCGCGGCAGAAATGAGCATTCTTCTGCATCGTGTGCACCGGTGCCTGATAATCGACCACGAGGGGCTCGGGC
Organism: Lautropia sp.; assembly: GCA_030530775.1. GTDB lineage: Bacteria > Pseudomonadota > Gammaproteobacteria > Burkholderiales > Burkholderiaceae_E > Lautropia. The sequence continues at coordinate 550,569 of JAUMUG010000001.1, forward strand.
ATCGGTGCCAGTGATTCGGGTATCGTCGTCGGTGACTCGAGCTGTATCGCTGTGGGCGCTGTCGGCTGCGGTGCATCGAGGGTGGCCGGCGGTTGCACGGCCTGCTGTGACGTGCTGTCGGGCACTGGCCGGGAGGATGCATCGCTTTCCTGCCCGGATGAGGCCCCGCGCCGGGCTGGCTCATCCAACCACCATCGGTTCTCCCAGTCGATTTCCGCTTCCGATCGGATATAGTTCTGTGCCAGCATCGTGCCCGGACCCGGGTTGGTGGAATCCGCTCCCGGACCGATGGATGCCTTGTCGATGAGCTGCGCTGCCGCAGTGACGTGATGATGCGGGCGCGTCGCCTCCGTCTGCTGTGGAGCAGGGAGTTGATCTGAGGTCTTCATGATGCTGGCGTTGCCTTTACGGGTCGATTTCAACATCGGATGTTGATCGACCGCGTTGGCAGAGGCACTCGATCGGGAGGCGAACGGTCGGTGGCTTGCGTCGAGTGACGACGCTGTGTCGGGCATCCGACAGTGGTTTGGCCACAAACCGACGAGGGCCATGACCTTTCGATCGTGGCCCCGGTTCGGGCATCCACCCGGCATTCGGCGGATGTTCACCCGGTCGTCACCGGGCGCTCATCGGGCGCCCGGTGACGACGGTGCGTACCGTGCGTCAGATCAGCGGCAGCACGTTGTCGTCCAGCAGCGAAGCCACATCGGCTTTCACGCTCGAGGCGGTGGCCATATCTCCGAAACCGATGGTCGTGGTGGAAGCCGCTTTTTCGGTCAGCGTCACCGTCTTGTGTTCGCCCACTTCGTTGCCGTCGGCGTCCGTTTCGACAAAGGTGATTTTGCCGCCGCTGTTCAGCAGCGAGTTCCAGCTCAGTTTGTCCAGCTGGCTGTTCAGCAGCTCATAACCTTCGTCCAGCCGGACCGAGGTGCCGTCGTTGTTGAGCTTCAGCGGGCTTTCGTAGGCTTCGTACTCGATGACGAACAGATTCAGTTTGCCGCCGAAGTCATAGAGCATGTTGAGCGACGGTGCCGACGTGTCCGGATCCCACGAGTTGGTGATCGCACCGTAGTTGGCTGTGCCGTTCTCGGTGACGCCGTCGCTCGGATCGCCGTCGGTGGGCAGCAGCTGCGTACCCAGCTTGTAACCGTAGTTGGCCCAGTCGGCAGCCGTGAAGTCTGCGCCGCTGGTCCATTTCCAACCGCCATCCACCGTGGTGGCACCGACGTCCTGGCTCAAGCCGACCCAGGCGCCGCCGGCCAGACCTGCGTAATCCCATGGGGCGTCACCCTGCAGTCCGTACAGACGGCTGGACAGGTTGGCGCGCAGGAACTCGGCTTCGGCTGCATCGTCGATCACCACCAGCTTGCCGCCCAGCGCCGCTGCGCGGGCCTGGGCTTCGGCCCAGGTGACCCCGCCGTCGACTCGGATGACTTCGTAGGCATTCGTTTGCTCGCCGTTGTCGCCCTCGAAGACACGATAGATACGCTGGTCCAGATCGGCTGTGTTTTCCGCGGCTTCGATCTTCAGGATCTTGATGCCGTTTCCGGCATTGCTCAGTGCCGAGGTAAAGGTGCCTGCATGCAGATCGGTGACGGTATTGTTGGCCACGATCGGGGCGCTCAGCGTGCCTTCTGCCAGGCCGGAAACCGTAGGCGTGTTTGGCGTGGTCGGCGTCGTGGTGGTGTCGGTGGTCGTGCCGGTGTCGCCGGCGTTGTCCGTGCCGCTCCCGGTGCCGCCGTCGGTGGTCGTGCCCGTGCCCGTACCAGTCGTGTTCGGCGGGGTGGTGTCGGTGGTCGTGTCGGTGTCCGTGCCGACCGTGCCGGCGGTATTGGTACTGGTTTTGGACGTGGTGTTGTTGCCATCCGAACCACCACTGGCGGCGGCTGCGACGCCGGCCACGCCGACGACGCCGGCTGCGACGATCCAGGGGTTGTAGCCCGAGCTGGCCGTTGCAGAGGAGGCTGCCGTGCCCGCGGTGCCTGCTTCGGCAGCGCTGTCTGCGGCAGCGGCGCCTTCGGCAGAGATTGCGGCGGCAGCCGGTACGGCGGTTGCCGCGTCGGTCGTAGCGGTTTCAGCGATGGCTTCGGCAGATGGCTTGGCAGCTTCTTCGACCTGTGCAGCGGCTTTTTTCTCGGCCGCTTCCTTTTCGGCCAACGCCCGCCTGGTCAGCTCGGCCTGGTCGGCACTTTGCTGTGCAAGCCGGAAAGTGCCAGCGTTGACAGAGCGACCAGCAGCCAGAGTCGATTGAGCGGAAGCGTTGGTAGCCTGCAGGCTGGGGGTGTTGGAGGTTTGCGTGGTCATAGAGGTCTCGCAATAAGATCAAGCACCGAACGCGAGCGGCCGGGTCGGGAAAAGGAGCCGACCTCTCGCGGATTTTGTTGCTAGCAAACGACTGTCGATCACAGTGTGTCGTGTTTGCAGCGCGGGGCGAATAGTGGCTGTAGGCTGACGAATCGCGGGCTTTGGCCGATGGGCGGTATCCGGCAGCCGACGAACGGTTTTTTATGTGAGGCTCGTCACGCTGCTGTTACATGGCTTTTTGTGGTATAGGCATGGGGCGCGATCGATGGGTGGCAGGCCGAGGCATCGAGGGCGGTGCAGGGGGGACGTGAGCATGTGCACGCCCTGGCATCAGATGTAGTCCACCATCAATGGGCTGATGAATGCTGTTAGTACATTGGACTGCTACCGTAATCAGCTCGGCAGCGTCAATGCGTAGTTGGGCAAGTTCCTGGACGGGTCTCCTACTTACTGTGACACCTCGCGTCTCGGCTGCCGGGTGCCCGGATGCCGAGCGCGCCGCTCGGGAGCAAAACCGCAATCTGGCGAGCGAAACTCAGAAGAAGGCGATCAACGCCGCGCTTTTCAAGGGCCTGGAACAACAGCAATGCAACCTTACTGCTGACGCTCGCCAATTCGAACGGTTCTGGTCAGCGGCGTAAGGGCCACGATCGGCGAGATATAGGCTATCGGTTTCGCCAAATAGGAAAACCTGCTCCTGTAAATCCATGGCTTGCTGATCGCGCAGCAGAACGCTGCGAAAGCCAGGATGCAGGCGCAGGCTCCAAGATGGCCGCCAGAGAAAAGACACGCCGGCTATCTTCTTGGCGTCAACCATCTACGACCTGCTGGCTAACGCACATGAGCTTGCCGTTGAGCTGGGTGCCACGAAGCCTGCCGCAACGCATGGCGCCGGCCGAATCTATGGCATCGCGCACATGAGATTCGGGGTTCATTCGGGTGGGCTAGATGGTAAACTTGGCCAAACTTTGGAAGACTTCGCCGCGCGACACCAAGCGAGCCGCCTGACATGAATCAACCCGATAGTGAAATTCTCACGCTGGATGAAGTGGCGGTCTACCTCAAGGCAGGGAAAAAGACCGTGTACCGGCTGGCCCAGCAGGGGGAGATACCGGGATTCAAGCTGGGCGGCACCTGGCGGTTTCGTCGCAGCGAGTTGGATCGCTGGATTGCCGCGCAGATAGCCGAGAAAACGCAGGACAAGACATGAGCGCCCCGAAAAACGACAGCAACCAGGCGGCCTCGCCCCGAGAGGGGGCTGCACGCCCATGAATGCCGTAGAAATCGAACAAGCCATCACAGACCTTGCGGAGCAGCCCTTTGACCCCGCAGAGTTCCCCTACTCCTTTCTCGAAGCCTTTGGCAACAAGGCGACGACCATCAAGCGCCTGCGCGCGGGGGCGTCGAACAAGTCCGACCTCGGCGGTGTTCTCCAGACCAGCAACATCCATATTCTGACCTGCGACGCTGGACGGGTGACGCAGACGTTGGCCGCTCTCAAAGCCAGCCCGGCGACGGCCAAGGCCAAGGCGAGTTTATCCTCGCCACGGACGGCGCGGACTTCGAGGCCGAAGACCTGACCAGCGGCGAGACAGTCGCCTGTGCCTTCAAAGACTTTCCCGACCACTTCGGTTTCTTCCTGCCGCTGGCGGGCATCAGCACCGTCCGCCAGATCAGCGAAAACGCCTTCGACATCCGGGCCACCAGCCGCCTGAACCGTCTGTACGTCGAGCTGCTGAAAGACAACCCCGAATGGGGCGCGGCGGAGCGCCGCCACGACATGAACAAGCTCATGGCGCGGCTGATCTTCTGCTTTTTTGCCGAGGACACCGACATTTTCGTCGGCAAGGGCCGCTTCACCGAAACCGTCGCGCAGATGAGCGCTAAGGACTCGTCGAACACGCACGAGGTTCTCGCCACGCTGTTCCGCACCATGAACACCAAGCGCGAGGACCGGGCTGCCGCCAGGATTCCCCGATGGGCCGAAGACTTCCCCTACGTCAATGGGCAGTTGTTCTCTGGTGGCGACGAAGTGCCGCGATTTAGCAGAATTGCCCGATCCTACCTATTGCACGTTGGCGGGTTGGATTGGACCAAGATCAACCCTGACATCTTCGGCTCGATGATCCAGGCCGTTGCCGAGGACGAGGAGCGCGGCGAGCTGGGGATGCACTACACCAGCGTCCCTAACATCCTGAAGGTCTTGAATCCGCTGTTCCTCGACGATCTGCGGGAGAAGCTGGAGGAAGCGGGCGATAACGCTCGCATGTTGCTCAACCTGCGTAAGCGCATCGCCAGGATCAGGGTCTTCGACCCGGCCTGCGGTTCCGGCAACTTCCTGGTCATCGCCTACAAGGAAATGCGCGCCATCGAGGCCGAGATCAACCGGCGGCGCGGTGAAACGGATCGCGCATCAGAAATCCCGGTTACCAACTTTCGGGGGATCGAGCTACGCGACTTCCCGGCGGAGATCGCCCGCCTCGCGCTGGTCATCGCCGAGTATCAGTGCGATGTGCTGTACCGCGGCCAGAAGCTGGCGTTGGCCGAGTTTCTACCTCTACGCAACGAAAACTGGATTACCTGCGGCAACGCGCTGCGGCTCGACTGGTTGAGCATTTGCCCGCCGACTGGAACCGGCGTGAAGTTACAAGGGGATGATCTCTTCGAGACGCCGCTCGATCAGGCCGAGATAGATTTCGAGAACGAGGGCGGTGAAACGTATATCTGTGGGAATCCACCCTACTTGGGAAGTCGTGCCCAAACAAAGTCCCAAAAAGAGGACTTGCTGTTAGTGGCCGGTCAATACACCGACAGTTCCGGCGTGCTGGACTATGTTGCCGGGTGGTTTATTAAGGCCGCCGAGTATGGAAAGGCTGCCAAGAGCGCTGCGGCATTCGTGGCAACGAACTCGATATGTCAGGGGCAGCAAGCACCTGCCCTGTGGCCAATTGTGTTTGCAGGTGGCCACGAGATTATCTTCGCTCACACCAGCTTTAAGTGGGCCAACCTCGCTAGTCACAACGCTGGTGTGACCGTCGTGATAGTTGCTATATCGAGACAGCCCAGCCGGTCCAGAAGGCTATTTTCTACACTGAATAATGGCGAGTCGCTTGCAACCGAGGTCGACAATATCAACCCGTACCTCGCGCCCTCCAGGAACGTCTTTGTTAGTGCGCGAAGCAGCCACGTTGCTGGACTCGATGCACTGGACCGGGGAAGCGCTCCCACAGATGATGGCGCGTTCTTCTTTGACCAATCTGGTTATGCAGTCGCGGTGTCCGGCTCTTCAGAGGTCGCGGCAGTCCTTCACAGGGCGGTAGGGGGGGCAGATTTCATACGCGGAAACACGCGATGGATCATGAAGATCGAAAAGGACGATCTGAAAAACGAGGTGGTGTCCGCTTTCGCCCAGCCGATTCTTGATAGGGTTTCTGCGTTTCGTGCCGCGAGCAAGAAGAAAGCGACGCAGCAATACGCCAATCGCCCCTTCGAGTTCCCGGAGGATCGTCATTTCGCCGGGAGGAAGTTATTTGTTCCTCAGCTCATGTCTGAGGGGCGCGACTATGTAACGTGTGGCCTATTGGAGGACGATTGCCTTGTCCTCGCTCCCCACTTTCAAGCTCCCGCGAATGAACTGCATGTTCTCGCGCTCATTTCGTCCCGCTTGCACGCAGTGTGGGTTGAGGCCGTCTGCGGCAAGTTGGAGACGCGCATCCGCTACTCCAACACCCTAGGCTGGAACACCTTCCCGGTGCCGACGCTGACCGAGAAAAACAAGGCCGATCTCACGCGCTGCGCGGAGGACATCCTATTGGCGCGCGAGCATCATTTCCCGGCGACCATCGCGGACCTGTACGACCCCGAGAACATGCCCGTCGACCTGCGCGCCGCCCATGATCGCAACGACGAAGTGCTGGAGCGCATCTACATCGGTCGGCGCTTCAAGAACGATACCGAGCGGCTGGAAAAGCTGTTTGACCTCTATACCAAGATGACCGCTTCGGCTGCACCGGCTAAGGGCAAGAAGCGCAAGGCGGGAGCCAACGCATGAGCGACAAGATCAAGTCCGTACCGTCCGTTTCCGTCACCTACGCCCGAAACGGCGCATCGACCAAGGCCAATGCTCTTGGAATGCGGCCCATGCAGGAGCGGGCCTACGAGAAGCGGGGAGAGCAATACCTGCTCATCAAGTCGCCGCCCGCATCGGGCAAGAGCCGTGCGCTGATGTTCGTGGCACTCGACAAGCTCAAGAATCAAGGTTTGAAGCAGGCCATAATCGTCGTGCCCGAGAAATCCATCGGGGCCAGCTTCAACGACGAACCGCTGTCAAAGTTCGGCTTCTGGTCCGACTGGCACGTCGAACCCAAGTGGAACCTGTGCAACGCGCCGGGCAACGACAACGGCGGCAAGGTCAAGGCGCTGGGCGCATTCCTTGAAGGCGACGACAAGGTGCTGGTCTGCACCCATGCGACCTTCCGCTTCGCGGTCGATGCCTACGGCGTGGAGGCGTTCGACGACCGACTGATCGCGGTCGATGAGTTCCACCACGTTTCGGCCAACCCGGACAACAAACTCGGCTTGCACCTGGGGCAGTTCTTCGCGCGGGGCAAGACGCACATCGTTGCCATGACCGGCTCCTACTTCCGTGGCGACGCCGAGGCCGTGCTCGCACCGCAGGATGAGTCGAAGTTCGATACCGTCACCTACACCTACTACGAGCAGCTCAACGGCTACGAGTACCTCAAGCAACTCGACATCGGCTACTTCTTTTACAGCGGGCCTTACGTCGATGACATCCTCAATGTCCTCGATCCCGCCGAGAAGACCATCATTCACATCCCGAATGTCAACTCGCGCGAGAGCACGAAGGACAAGATGCGGGAAGTGGAGCACATCATCGAGGCGCTGGGTGAATGGCAAGGCATTGACCCTGCGACCGGCTTCCAACGTGTCAAGCGCCCCGATGGCCGCGTGCTGCGGGTCGCCGATCTCGTCGATGACGATGCCGCCAAGCGCGACCGCGTGTCCGCCTCGCTCAAAGACCCGGCGCAGAAGAACAACCGCGACCATGTGGACATCATCATCGCGCTGGGCATGGCGAAGGAAGGCTTCGATTGGATTTGGTGCGAACATGCGCTGACCGTGGGCTACCGCGCGAGTCTGACCGAGATCGTGCAGATCATCGGCCGTGCAACCCGCGACGCGCCCGGCAAGACCCGCGCAAGGTTCACCAACCTGATCGCCGAGCCGGATGCAGCCGAGGAAGCTGTCACCGAGGCCGTCAACGATACGTTGAAGGCCATCGCAGCCAGCCTGCTGATGGAGCAGGTTCTAGCTCCGCGCTTCGAGTTCAAGCCCAAGAACCCCGACAGTGGCCCGACGCCGGATTTTAACTACGGCGAGGGTGGCTACGACTCGGACCGCTGCAATGTCGGTGTCAATGAGCAGACAGGGGCGTACCAAATCGAGATCAAGGGCCTCGCCGAGCCCAAGAGCAAGGAGGCGGCGCGAATCTGTCAGGAAGACTTGAACGAAGTAATCGCGGCCTTCGTGCAGGACAAGCACACCATCGAGCGCGGCCTGTTCGATGAGGAGTTGGTGCCCGAGGAGCTGACGCAGGTTCGTATGGGCAAGATCATCAAGGACAAGTATCCCGAGCTTGACGCTGAAGATCAGGAGGCCGTGCGCCAGCACGCCATCGCCGCCCTCAACCTCACGCAACAAGCCAAGCGGCTTGTCACCGAAGGCGAGGGCGATGGGTCGCCCAACACCGCCCTGATCGACGGGGTGCGCCGCTTCGCGATGGACGTGCGCGAGCTGGACATCGACCTCATCGACCGCATCAACCCCTTTGGCGAAGCCTACGCCATTCTCGCCAAGACCATGAGCGAGGACAGCTTGAAGCAGGTCGCGGCGGCCATCTCGGCCAAGCGCACGAGCCTGACGCCGGACGAGGCGAGGGAGATGGCCGTTCGCGCCGTCCAGTTTAAGAAGGAGCGTGGCCGTATTCCGGCGCTCGATTCCCAGGATGCCTGGGAGCGACGCATGGCCGAAGGCGCGGCCGCCTTCATGCGTTTCAGGGCGGAGGGACGCTATGAGTAACATCGATCTTGACGACCTGGCGGCAGAGCTGGCCGAGTTCGCTCCGGCTGAGAAGAAAAATGACCGCCCAGCCAGCGAGGAGCGTGTCATTGCTGGCTTCGAGGAAATCCAACGCTTCACAGAGCAGCACGGGCGTGCGCCGCAGCATGGCGAAGCCCGCGACATATTCGAGCGTCTATATGCCGTGCGGCTCGACCGTCTGCGCGCCCTCCCGGATTGCCGCGCCTTGCTTGAGCCGCTAGACCATCAGGGCTTGCTTGCTGGGGCACCGACCGTTGCCGCTTCGACGGACGAAACTATCGACATCGACGACCTGGCTGCCGAATTGGCGGATGTTGCCGGCGCGGACGACATCACGGTTTTGCGCCATGTCCGTACCAGCGCCGAAAAGCGCGCCGCCGATGAAATCGCGGACCGTAAGCCGTGCGAGGACTTCGATACGTTCAAGCCATTGTTTGACCAGGTGCGCAATGACCTGAGTTTAGGATTGAGAGTAACTCGACCTTTCGGGCAGTACGCAACGATTGATGTGGGCCATTGGTTCATCCTGGACGGTCAAACGGCGTATGTGTCTCAGGAGGGTGAAGAGTTCGACTCGCCACAGGGGAAGAAGGATGCTCGGCTGCGTGTCATTTTTTCGAATGGCACAGAAAGCAACCTGCTGCGGCTGTCCCTGGCGCGTGCTTTGTACAAGGACGAAACCGCTCGCCGAATTACTGATCCCGACATGGGGCCCTTGTTCAGCGATACGCTTGAAGAGGGTGACTTGGAAAGCGGCACCATTTATGTGTTGCGCTCGCTCTCCAACCATTCCTTTGTTAGCGAACATCGGGATATCATCCACAAAATAGGGGTAACCGGTGGAAAGGTGGAAGCACGCATTGCCAACGCCGAACACGATGCCACCTATCTGCTGGCAAAGGTTGAGGTGGTGGCGACCTACAAGCTCGCGGGTATCAACCGCACCCGAATGGAGAAGCTGTTTCACAGATTGTTCGCACCTGTACGGCTGAACATGACCATCAATGACCGCTTCGGCCGCCCCGTTCAGCCAGAAGAGTGGTTCCTCGTCCCGCTATTCGTCATCGATGAGGCCGTCGCGCGCATCAAGGATGGCAGCATCACCGACTATGTGTATGACCCCAAGGCGGCGAAGCTGGTCAAGGTGGAGTAGTTAGGGCCAACTACGCCGGCCATGCGTCCAAAGTTGGCCGAAGATCATCAAGACGCGCGGGCATTTCCCGAGTGAGGAGGCGGCGACCAAGCTGATCTGGCTGGCGCTGCGCAACATCACGGCCGATCAGCACCGCAGCGTGAGGCAATGGTCGACGGCGATGAACCAGTTTGCGATCATGTACGGTGATCGTTTTACCCGAGCAGTGGCGTGACAATGCCGCACCGACTTGACCACCGGGGCGCTCGTTCGTCGCAGGCGACGATCGCCCCCGTGGACAAGTCTCTCAAGCCCTCACACACAGAATTTCTGATACTCCCCTGGTCCGCCGTCCAATGACTTGGCGATCTTTCCGCACCGGACTATGAGCCTGCTGCAAATCCTTGCTACAACCGCCGGATTTACACCGCTTCGCCTTGATCACGAGGGCTTCGCGGTTCACAGCCCGCTCGCCCTGCTCGGTAGCGCCTCGGATCCGGTTCTTGTCCATCGGCTCGCAGTTTACGCTCCATGCTTGTTCTCCACACCCGTCTCTCGCTACCAGTGTTCGTCGCGAGAAGACCCCGCATGCGGTTGCGCTTCGCTTCACTCACCGTGATCAGCTCGTGGGAGGACTTGCACCTCCAGGTGTGCGTCCATGCTGGGCGCACATAAAAAAGGCTGCTTCCTTGTGGAAGCAGCCTTTTGAGTGTGAAACGGTACGGCTGTTTCACCGGGGGTCGCCCCTGCCGGCATGGCCGTTTTCCGCAGTGGCGGATGGCAGGTGCAGGCGCCGGGCAGTGGGACCGCCGGGGTTTGGAATGTCGTAACCGCGTCCGGCGGCCCCGGCGTTCAGGGGCGCGGGCGCCCCCGGTTTGCCTTACAGCGGGGAGGAGAGGCTGTCATCGAGCAGCGAGCCGACGGTCGAGGAGGCCGGGACGTAGCTGACCGAAACGTTGCCCACGTCACCCGTCGCTTCTGCTGTACCGGTGTCGAAGCTGTCGCCGGCGAACAGATCCCGAACACTCAGCACGCTCTTGACGGCTTGATTGTTGGGCGAGAAGGAATTCTGTTCATTGGAGGTAGAGGCGTCGGGGGTTTGCTGGCTCTCCTCGCCGTTGGTCTGAACCGTGTCGTCCGATTGACCGCCAGCGGTGCTCTCGTTTCCGGCTGCAGCGGTCTGGTTTTCACCGCCCAGGCTTTTACCATCGTCCTCGTCCGGGGGGAGCTCCTCGGTGCTGCCACCGCCGCCGGGATTGTGATTGTCGGAGGGGGGAGCAGATGCTTCGACAATGGTGATGGTCTGCTGCGTCGCACCTGGGATGGGGGTGCCAGCGGCGTCGGCGACCTGGATGAATACGATTTCTCCGCCCGTCGAGGTGCTGGCATCCCACACGAGCTTGTCGAAGTTGCTCTTATGGAGTATGAATTCATCGGCGACTTCGTGAGATTCGCCCTCGTCGATGACCAGGGTCAACGGCGATTTGGCCCCCTCGGTGAGATCGTTCGGTTCGACTGCCGTGATCTTGATGAATTCGGGCTGATTTTCCGAGGAGGTGCCGAGGAACAGGCTGGCCAAATCCGTGATTGTCGCGTCGTGCGCGACGTGGGCCGTCTGTGCTTCAGCCGGGTACTCGGCCAGTGTGGGCGTGTTATCTGAACCCGCGTCGTCGACCTGCGTTTCCTCGCCGTCGGCTGTGATCTCGGCTGCCGGCGAATCGGCTGGTTTCTCATCGGCCTGCGGTGTGATGACCGTCGGTTTCACATCAGCCGATTCGCTGATGGTGATCTTGCCCTGTTTGCTGCCCGGAACCACGGTGGGGTTTTCACCATCGCTGTTGACGACCTCGAAGTGGATGGCGCCGTGGCGGCTCGTGTCACTGTTCCAGACCAGTTTGTCGAAGCTTTCTTTGTTGAGCACATAGCCTTCGACGACCGGAATCTTCTTGTCGCCATCCTGCAGGAACAGCGGCCACTGGTAGTCGTTGAACTCGACGACGAAGGCGTCGAGTTTGGTCTCGGCAGAGATTTCGGCGTAGCGGGCGCCGCCGTTATCCTCGCCGGTGGCCACCGTGGCGTTGAACTTGCCATCGCCTTCGTGCGCGTTGCCACCGATCCAGGCTGCGGCTGCAAATGCGGGGCCGAACTTGTTGCCGACCCAGCTGGCTTCTCTGACATCATCGATGTTCATCAGCTTGCCGCCCATCGCTTCGGCACGGGCCTGAGCGTCGGCCAGGGTGATGCCGCCTTCGACCTTGATGACTTCATAAGCCGTCAGCTTCTCGGAATCGGCGGGGGCTGCCGGGTCTTTCAGTACCGGGGCGGAGAGAGCTTGGCCGCTGGCTTCTGCGCCGTCGTCATCGCCGTAGCGCACGACGCGCTCGTCGAGCGCTTCGCTTTCGGCTGCCTGCACACGGGTGATGCGAATGAACTCGATGTCCTGGTCTGCCGCTTTGACGGCTTCGAAGGCTTCGGCGGCTTTGCTCAGTTGGGTGTCGCCGCTGACGGCGACCTCGGGGGCGTCGGCTGTACCCTGGGCAACGGCCGGGCCATATTCGACCGGATCGGTTGGCGTGACTGCGGGATCGGCGTCGTCCGCAGGCGTGGCGTCGTCCGTTTGGGTGTCGCCACCGTCGGCCTTCGAGCCGCTGTCGTCGACCTTGGCGTCGTCGACCGGTTTGCTGTCATCCGACGGCTTGTTGCTGTCGGGATTCTGCGCAATCTGGTTGCTGCCGTTGCTGCTGTTGCTGTTGCCGCTGCTGCCACCGCCGGCGGCGGCAATGGCGGCTACGCCGAGGATGCCGGCGCCAATGGCCAGCGGGCTGACGGTGGCTGCGCTACCGGCGGCGGCAGTGGCACCGGCTGCGGAGGCACCCGAGGCTTCGGCTGCGACGACGCCACCGACGACGGCGTCATCGGTCGTGGCCAGCGGGACGGCTTCGGTGGCAGTGGCTTCGGTAGCGGCTTCGGCAGCCAGTTTCTGTTCGGCCTCATCGACCACTTTTGTGTTCGGGTCGACGACTTTGGCGGCCTTGCGATTCAGCACGGAATCGGCAGTAGTGTCGGTTTGCGCGGCAACTTTCGCGGCTGCGTTCTGGGTCGTGCTGGGTGTCGATTTCGTCATCTTGAGAGTCTCTCGATACAGGTGAATCGTGTGGGGAAATTCGGGCAGTGACGATATCCCCGTTTTGGTGGGTGCTCGCTGTGGGCACGGAGGGATCGATCAATGATTCGGGTTGAGATGCCTGCGGTTTGAGCACACGAGCAGATACTGGCAGCATCGATGTGGCTTGGGCTTTTGACCGGACGGGCGGTTTCCGTCAGGCGCGCAGGCGGTAGAAAGGTCGCGAACTGCAAAAAGATGGTCGAAAAAAGAAACGGGCTGCGCTCCGGCAAGCGTGCAGCCCGTGGACGGGCCGGGAAGGTTCCGGTCGCTGCGCCGGATCGATCAGGGCTTGGTCGTCATCGGTGTGTCAGCCGGGCATCGGGAGATCGCCATCGATCAGGCGGCTGACTTCATCGGCCGGATCGATCGATACCGGCGGCGGGGCCGTGTCGATGGCGGCCGCGTTGGCGATTTCGGTGATGGTGATCGTGACCGTCTCGGCCCCCTCGACCACTTGGGCGTCCTGGCCGGTACCATCGACCGCGATGTAGCTGATCTTGCCGCCGTTGCCGAACTGGGTGTTCCACGACAGTTTGTCGAAGTTGTCGGCGCTGAGGACGTGCCCCTCCTGCAGGGCGATACGGTTGCCCTGGCCATCGTGGAGTTGCAGCGGATGCTGGTAGTCGTTGTATTCGATGACGAAGCTGTGCAGTTTGCCGTCGTAATCGTAGAGCATGGTCTTGTCGAAGCCGCCCTGGGTGGGATCGGCCGCGTCGGCCTTCCACGACTGGATGATGGCGCCGTGGTTGGCAGCGTTGTTTTCGGCTGTGCCGGCACTGTCTCCCAGATCGTTCGGCATCTTGATACCGTCGACGCTCAGGCCCAGATTGTCCCAGTCCTGTGGTTTGAACTGGTGGCTGCTTTCATACCAGTGCCAGCCGGCATCGGGGGCGGCTGCGTCGTTTGTCTGCACCAGCCCGATCCACGAGCCATGGCTCAGATCGTGGAGGCTTTGCGGCGTTTCGCCCAGTTTGGACGACAGGTTCGTAGTCAGCCATTCCCGCTCCTCATCGCTTTCGATGGTCAGCAGCCGGCCACCCAGGGCAGCGGCGGCGTTCTTGGCCTCTTCCCAGCTCATGCCGGTATCGGACTCGATCACCTCGTAGGCTGCCATTTTGTCGGTTTCGCCGTCCCTGAAATAACGAATCAGGCGGGCACTTGGATCGGCGGATTCTGCGGTCTGAATCGAGGTGATCCTGATGTACTGGGTATCGGCGACGCTGTCATCGAACAGACCGGCATCCAGGTGGGCGTTGGCGCCGGAGACCGTGACGCTTTGTCGGGTCGGGTCGGTGGGGGTCGGATCGCCACCGGTATGACCGGCGTCATCCGTGCCACCGTCGCCGTCGGATCCGCCGGAATCACCGGAGCCGCCGTCGACCGGATCGGTGTCGGGCTTGGCTGCATCGTCGGTTGGCTGCTTGTCGGAATCGGTGGCGATCGGATCGGTCGATTTGGACGAGCCGCCGCCGGAGCTGCTGCCGTCGCCGGCCGCTGCGGCCACGACGGCCACACCCAGCAGGCCGCCGCCGATGGCCCAGGGCGAGACGCCGGCCAGTGCGCTGCCACTGGCGGCACCGGCCGATTCGGCACCCACGGCGGCGTCCGTACCGGCGGCCGAGACTGCCGCCTCTGCTGCGCCCGTGGCCGGTTCGGCAGCGGCATCGGTGATTTCGGCGGGGAGGGCGGACGCGCCGTCGGTTGCAGCCACCAGCATGGTGTCATCCGTGGCGGCGTCGGACGCCAGGGTATGGATGGCGCTTTCTTCTTCCAGTTCACCCGGGCGGCCATGCAGGCCTCGGGCCTGTGCCTTCATCGGCAGGGTGTCGTCGCGGGTGGTGCGGAGCGGATTCGAATTGGACATCAACAGTTTCTCCAGTACCAGGCGCTTGGGCTGCGGAAAAATCGCGATGTTCGTGGTCCAGGCGCCAACGGGGCAATGAAACGCGGCGCGAGCCCTTGCTGCCCGCCTGAATGGGCGAGATCGGCACGGGGCCGCACGAGGCGGACATGGTGGCAGCGGTGGCGTCCGCCGGGGTGTGTGCCGGGTCCTGCGGTTGTCGGCGGCTGCCGGAAGGGGGCAAGAGGCGGAGCCGGACGAGCGGGCGCCGTCGGGACCGGATTGCGGAGACCGGGCGGCGACGAGGGAGAAGGGGTTCGGCCAGTGTGATAATTGCCCCATGGAAAACATCACACTTGCAGCGCTGCAGATGGTCTCGGGGCCGGATGTGGATGCCAATCTGAAGACGGTCGAGCGGCTGGTGGGGCAGGCCAGCACACAGGGGGCACGGCTTTTGCTGCTGCCGGAATACTTCTGTCTGATGGGCAGCAGTGACCGCGACAAGCTGTTCATCGCAGAGCAGCCGGGCAAGGGACCGATTCAGCAGTTCTTGGCCGATTGTGCACGTCGGTACGGGGTCGTGCTGGTGGGCGGTACGGTGCCGCTGGTTTCACCCGGGAAGAACCGGGTCTACAACAGCTGCCTGGTCTATGGCCCGGATGGCCGGAGGCTGGCGCGCTACGACAAGATTCATCTGTTCGGTTTCCAGCGTGATGAAGAAGCTTATGATGAGTCGGCGACGATTCTGCCCGGGCGCACGCCGGTGGTCTGCGATGTGCCGATGACCGGGGGGCCGCCGCTACGGGTGGGGCTGTCGGTTTGTTACGACCTGCGTTTTCCGGAGCTTTATCGGCAGATGGCGCCGATGGACCTGATCGTGGTGCCGGCCGCTTTCACCCATACGACCGGACAGGCGCACTGGTCATTGCTGCTGCGTGCCCGTGCGGTCGAAAACCAGTGCTATGTGCTGGCGGCTGGGCAGGGAGGGAAACATCCGTCGGGCCGGTGTACCTGGGGGCAATCGATGGTGGTGGACCCCTGGGGTCAGGTCGAGGCCGAGCTGGCAAGCGGCGAAGGGCTGGTGCTGGGTATGTTGGAGCGGGCCCGCATCCGCTCGGTACGTCAGAGTCTGCCGGCGCTGCGGCATCGGGTGATCTGACCGTTGGAGCGGCTGCGGCAGGGTGATGCCGTCCATTCAGGGAAGGGCTGGCAGTCGCGGGCCGCGCGTCGGGCCGGCCGGCCAGGGCCGGCATCGGAGCGTGCCGGTGGATTGGCACTTTTTTGTTTTGCCGTGTGATGGCCTGGTGCCTGGTGTGTGCCGGGCAGATGGGCGAAGGGGGCGCTTTGGGGGCGTCGGTGCCCGTGATACAGTGAGCGCCCATCGGTGAAGAAATTGAAACTGGATACGGATATTGCTTCTATGAATCTGAATGATCCGGCGTTGCAGCCGCTGGCGGTTGCCAAGGAACTGTTGCTGGAGCCTCATGGGCTGGATGTGGCCGATCTGGAGCGGACGATCGCCCGGATTTTCGAGCATCGGGTCGATTATGCCGATCTGTATTTTCAGTACACCCGCAGCGAGGGCTGGAGTCTGGACGAGGGCATCGTCAAATCGGGCAGTTTTTCGATCGGGCAGGGCGTGGGTGTACGTGCCGTCACGGGCGACCGTTCGGCCTTTGCCTATTCGGATGTGATCAATGCCCAGGCGCTGATGTCGGCGGCCGATGCCACCCGGACCATTGCACGGAGCGGCAGGAGTGCACGCACGCGGGTGTCGGGAGGCGGCGTCGGGGCGCTGTCGGCGCATCGGCTGTATTCGATGCAGGATCCGATCGCTTCGATGGATTCGCCGGCCAAGGTGGCGCTGCTGCAGCGGCTGGAAGCCTATGCGCGGCGCAAGGATCCGCGGGTGACACAGGTGATGGCCGGACTGGCGGCCGAGCATGATGTGGTGATGGTGATGCGCTCGGACGGCGTGCTGGCGGCCGATGTGCGTCCGCTGGTGCGGGTGTCGGTACAGGTCATCGTCGAACAGAACGGTCGGCGCGAGCAGGGACATGCCGGCGGCGGCGGTCGTTTCGATCTGGATTATTTCGATGATGGACGGCTGTACGCTTATGTGGACGAGGCAGTGCGGCAGGCGCTGGTGAATCTGGAATCGCGGCCAGCGCCGGCCGGGGTGCTGAATGTGGTGCTGGGGCCGGGCTGGCCGGGTGTGCTGTTGCACGAGGCGGTCGGTCATGGGCTGGAGGGCGATTTCAATCGCAAGAAATCCTCGGCGTTTGCCGGCCGGATCGGTGAGCGGGTGGCGGCCAAGGGGGTGACAGTGATCGATGACGGCACCATCGCCGACCGGCGCGGTTCGCTGAACGTGGATGACGAGGGCAACCCGACGCAGCGCAATGTGCTGATCGAAGACGGGGTGCTCACGGGTTATCTGCAGGATTCGTTGAATGCACGTCTGATGAAGGTGCCGGTGACCGGCAATGGTCGGCGTGAGTCCTTTGCGCATCTGCCGATGCCGCGCATGACCAACACCTTCATGCTGGGCGGTCGGGATGACCCGCAGGAGATCCTGGCCTCGCTCGATCGCGGGCTGTATGCCGTCAATTTTGGCGGCGGGCAGGTCGACATCACCAATGGCAAGTTCGTGTTCTCGGCCTCGGAAGCCTACTGGGTCGAAGACGGCAGGATTCGATACCCGGTCAAGGGCGCCACCATCATCGGCAACGGCCCGGATGCGCTGACACGGGTGACGATGATCGGCAACGACATGCAGCTCGATCCGGGGATCGGTGTCTGCGGCAAGGACGGCCAGAGCGTGCCGGTCGGCGTCGGCCAGCCAACGCTACGCATCGAGGGGCTGACGGTGGGCGGCACGGCCTGAGCCGGGCGCCGATGTGCGCCCGTGGCGAGGCTGCGAAGGGGGCGTCGGTCCCACAAGAAACGGGGGGTACCGTTTGCACGGTACGCGGATTGGTACTAAATTAACGCCATGACTTTTCAGGCTCACTTCTTTTTTGGTTACTTCTGGCGCGATTCCGCTGGCGGAATGGCTCGGAAGGTCGTTGGCTGAAAAGTCTGCAAGAACATCAATCATCCGAGAAACCGTCAGTGCGAAAGCCTGGCGGTTTTTTTTGGGCCGATCGCACGACATCACCAGGAATCAAAGTCATGAGTTCTCCCCTGATCGACGACCTTCGCATTTTGGCCATCAAGGAACTGGCGCCGCCGGCACACCTGATCCGTGAATTCCCGGCGGACGAAAAAGTGGCCCGGACGGTGGCGGCTTCGCGCAACGCGATCCACCGCATTCTGCACGGCATGGACGACCGCCTGCTGGTCGTGATCGGTCCGTGTTCGATTCATGATCCCAAGGCTGGGCGCGAATATGCCCGCCGTTTGATGACGCTGCGCGAGCAGTACAGGGACCGGCTCGAAATCGTGATGCGGGTTTATTTCGAGAAACCGCGTACCACGGTGGGCTGGAAGGGCCTGATCAACGATCCTGGGTTGGACGGCAGTTTCGACATCAATCTGGGTCTGCGGGTGGCGCGCGAGCTGCTGATGGACATCAATGCGATGGGTATGCCGGCCGGCAGCGAATTTCTCGACATGATCACGCCGCAGTATTACGCTGATCTGATCGCCTGGGGGGCGATCGGCGCACGCACCACCGAATCGCAGGTGCATCGCGAGCTGGCCTCGGGTCTGTCGTGTCCGGTCGGCTTCAAGAATGGCACCGACGGCAATGTGCGCATCGCGCTGGATGCGATCAAGGCTTCTTCGCAGCCGCACCATTTTTTGTCGGTGACCAAGGGGGGGCATTCCGCCATCGTCAAGACGGCGGGTAATGAGGACTGCCACATCATCCTGCGTGGTGGCAAGGTGCCGAATTATGACCATGACAGCATCGAGGCCGCGTGCTTGGAGGCGGGCAATGCCGCGCTGGCCTGCCGGTTGATGATCGATTTTTCGCATGGCAACAGCCAGAAGAATCACGAAAATCAGATCAAGGTCTGCCAGGATGTCTGTGAGCAGTTGTCCGATGGCGAAAGCCGGATTTTCGGGGTGATGGTGGAAAGCAATCTGGAAGCGGGCCGCGAGGATCTGCTCGAGGGCAAGACGCCGACCTATGGCCGCAGCATCACCGACGCCTGCATCGGCTGGGACGGCACCGTGGATGTGTTGGCGATGCTGGCCGAAGGGGTGTCGGAGCGTCGGTTGGCACTGGGGCGCAGCTGAAGATTTGCGGCAGCTGGGGCGGGCCGCTCGCATCCGGATCGGGAGTCGAGTCCGGAGCCGCTGGCTGCGCGCATTCGAGCACGCGATCGGCCGTCACCTGTCTGGCCCCAGGCAGGAGCCGCTGGCTGCGTACGTTCGAGCAGGATCCATCACAGATGGGGCTGGTGCAGTCATTGCGGGAATCGCCACAGGGGACACGGTTCGTCGACCGGTCGACGGCGCATAGTGGCAGGCTGTCCGTTCGTGGCTCGGTGTTCCGGTGCATTCGGGCAGGATGGGAAAGGGGCAGTGACAGGGGGCCGGTACCACCGGGGCCGGTACGACCGTTTTGCCCCGATATGCCGTTTTTGGTGCTGCGATCGCGATCCGATACCCGCTACGAAAGCCGTTTTCATGCCCGACCCGACGATGCCGAACCTCTCTCTCGAATCGATGCAGGCCCTGCCCTCCAAACGTTCAGCCGACACCCTGGCAGATCTGGAGCGGCTCGCCGCGGCCGGTACCGAGACAGAGCTGGATCTGCTTGCCTTGGTCGGTGCCGAGAGCTTTCGGCAGGCCGAGCGGCGTGGCAACTTTCATCTGGTGGCACGGGGCTCGGGTATGCACTTTGCCGATGATCTCTTCGAGCTGTTGTCGCATTCGGCGCTGTTTTCGGGGCTGACCCATGCCGAAGTGCGACTGTTGGGTGAGGTGATGCGGGTCTATGACGCACCGGCCGGTCAGACGCTGATCACTGAAGGGGATCAGGGCGATTTCATGTTGCTCTTGATGACCGGGTGTATGGAGGTGGTGCGCACGGGGCCTCACGGTTTTCCGAACCGGATCGCGATGGCCTGGCCGGGGCAGACCCTGGGTGAGATGTCGATGATCGACGGGATGCCGCGTTTTGCTTCCTGCGTGACGCGTGAGACATGCCGGGTCGGGGTGATCGGTCGCCGGGCGATGCTGGCTTTGTTGCAGCAGCAGCCGTCACTGGGCAACAAAGTGCTGTTGAAGATGGTCAGCATGCTGTCGGAGCGTTTGCGTGCCACCAGCAGCAAGCTGGTGGACTGCATCGAGACCTGTCAGCTGCATCAGTGAGTCGAGCACGCTGCCATCGGGTGCAATCCGATCGATGATCATCGTGGGATGCAAATCGCCCGCGCCGGGCGATGATGCACCTTTGGCTCGACGGTGCCGGAGACCGTGGTGCCTGAATGCGGCGGACGGTTTCAACGCAGTTCGACCACGCCACGGGCCGTCAGTGTGATGATGGTTTCCCCCCCTTCGGTCGGTACGTTGGCGGCGCTGCTTTCCGCTGCCGTTGCTTTCATCATCGGATAGAGGGTGTCATCACCGTCCGAGTGCCGATGGGTGGACAGGTCGATGCGTTTGATCACGTAGTCCGGCCGGCCGAAAGCCTCGGCGGTGGCGCGGGCGCGGGTTTTGAAGGCATTGGCCACGGCCGGCAACAGCCGGTTTTCTTCTTCCTGTCGGCGCGGTTCGCTCAGTCGGTAGCCGACATGTTCCAGGTGCAGCCGTTTGGCGAGTTCGCCGGCCAGTCTGGCCACGGCCGCGGTGTCGGTGCCTTCCAGGATGATGGTGCCACGCACCTGCCAGCCGTTGCGTTCGCCATGGCGGTTCCATTCGGACGAAGTGCTGATGCTTCCGGCACGGGCTTTGACGGCCCGGTATCGTTTGGCCTGGGCCAGTGCATCCTGCACGGCTTTCAGTACGGCTGCGTTCAGTTGCTCGATGGCCTTGCCGGTGTGTTCGGTGGCCAGTTGGACCCGCATTTCGTCATTGGGGACATGGCGGCTGACGCTGGCCGACAGTTCCACTTCGGTTTGATTCTTGCTGCCGGCCTGGGCAGAGAAGACGCTGCCGGCCAGCAGACCGGCCACCAGCAGGCGGACGGAGAGCGGCAGGGGCGGGCGTGATGCTTGCCGTACAGGGTGGGACGGGTGTGGCGCCGGGTGGTGGCTGGAAGTATTCATGATGATCGACAAGCCCGTGAGGAGAGGGAAAAGTGCTGGAGTGTGGGTTGCAAAGTACGGTGTGGCTTGAATTCTGGCTGTATCAGGTGCTGCAAAGCCGGTGACATCCTCGCGTGAGGAGCCGGATGCTCTTCCCCCTTTCCGGGAGGTCGATCAGCGGGCCGGCACGGAGGCGACGCTGTTGTTGTGGCTGCCGCTGCCCTGGCCCCTGCGGCGGGGCAGGCTGATGTCGGCCACCAGACCGCCACCTTCGGCGTTATAGAGGTGGATGTCACCACCATGCCAGCGGGCGATGTTGCGCGAGATGGCCAGTCCGATGCCCGAGCCACCGCTGTCGCGGTTGCGCGAGGGTTCCAGCCTCACGAAAGGCTCGAATACGCGTTCGAGATCGGTATCGGGGATGCCGGGACCATCGTCGCGTACGATGATGCGCAGCATGTTGGGGCTGTCGGCCACGGTGATGTGGGCCTGCTTGCCGTAGCGGATGCCGTTGGATATCAGGTTGTTGATGGCCCGGCGCAGCATCGAGGGTTCGGTGGGGTAGGTCTTGAAGGCTTGCCCCTGCAGGCCGACGGTATGGCCGGTATCGTGCCAGTCCGTGACGATGCTTTCCAGCAGTGCGTTGATGTCGACCGGATAGCGCTCGCGCGATTTGCCCAGTTCGGCAAACAGATCGAGCGAGGAGCCGACCAGTTCTTCCATCTCCTGCAGGTCGTGGGTGAACTTGGCACGCTGCTGTTTGGGCAGCAGTTCGGCGCGCAGTCGCATCCGGGTGATCGGCGTGCGCAGATCGTGCGAGATGGCCGCCAGCAGGCTGGCGCGCTCGATCATGTAGCGCCGGATACGTTCCTGGGTTTCGTTGAAGCTGGTGATCAGGCGACGCAGTTCGATCGGCGCTTCCTCGTTGATGCGCAGCGGTTCATCATGCTGGCCGCCGGGGTTCTTGCCGATGCGGATGACGGCACGGTCGAGCTGGCGCAGCGGGCGGGTGATCATCCGTGCGATGACCAGCGACATCAGGAAGCTGATGAGCAGCCAGACCAGCAGCCGGGGCAGCAGTGCTTCGAGCTGGCTGAGCGGCTCCTGCGGCATGCGCACGAAGAAGGCGGCCGAGGAGCCGTCTTCCAGTTCGATCTGGGCCACGACCGAAAAAGTGGCCGGCAGCAGAAAATAGAAGCGTCGGGCCAGCCAGTGTTCGAAGGCATTGGCGTTGGGTGGTTCGACTTCGTCGGGTGTTTCGGCCCGTGAGGCACGCGTGATTTCCACCGTGGTCAACAGCGGCGGGTTCATCGCATCGCGGATGGCGGCGGCAAAGCCCTTTTCGTATTCGTCCAGTTCGATGAAGCCGCTTTCGATCTCGATGGGCTGGTTGGTGAACTGGATACGAAAGTCGGTGCGACCTCCCAGCTCGGCCGCCACCGCATCGCGTTGCGCTTGAGGCAGCCGGTTGATCAGGCTGGCGGTGCGGGCGATGCGCTGCGCCATCTGCTCGGCGTTGAGCCGGTAGATGGAGCTGCCCCGATCGAAGAAGTTGACGAGCAGGCTGGCCGCCTGCGACAGCAGCAGCGCAGCGGCCAGGACCACCACCATCCGGCCAAACAGGGACTCTGGCAGCAGCCGTGCTTTTTCCATGGTGTCGTCGATGGCGCCGGTCAGCAGATCCGTTCGACGTGGGCAGCCAGGATGTAGCCTTCGTTGCGGATGGTCTTGATGATGCGCGGCTCGCGGGCGTCATCATTGAGGCGGTTGCGCAGCCGGCTGATCTGCACATCGATGCTGCGATCGAAAGGCGTGGCTTCGCGGCCCAGCGTCAGATCCATCAGCTGGTTGCGATCGAGCACCCGGTTGGGGTGCTGGATGAGCACCGCCAGCAGCCGGTACTCCGCACCCGACAGTGGAACGATCACGTTGTCGGGTGAGATCAGATGGCGGGCGCCGGAGTCGAGCGTCCAGCCGGCGAAGCGCACCTGTTGTGCATCGCCCAGGGTGGGCGGCAGGGTGCGGGTGCGGCGCAGAACGCCCTTGATACGGGCCAGCAGTTCGCGCGGGCTGAAGGGTTTGCCCAGATAGTCGTCGGCCCCCATCTCTATGCCGATGATGCGGTCGACCTCGTCGACCCGGGCCGTCAGCATGATGACCGGGACGTTGGAGCGCGAGCGCAACTCGCGACAGACGGTCAGGCCGTCCTCGCCGGGCATCATCACATCGAGGATGATGAGGTCGGGTTTTTCGGCATCGAATGCCTGGCGCATCTCGGCAGCATCACGGGCGACCGTGACCCGGATACCATTCTGGCTCAGATACTCCGCCAGCAGGGTTCGGATTTCGGCGTCGTCGTCGACAACCAGAACGTGGTCGGGTGCTTCCTGGGCGTGCTGAGTATCCATGGGAAGAGAATTGTCGAGAGCCATTTCACCTCTATCTTAATACCAAAGTCACGAGCGCCCCCAGGGGGGAGCCTGAAGGGGGTCGAGGGCCAAACTCACCTTCCGTTCCGTCCTTCCGTTACCATTGCGGAATTTCCAGTCATTGTTTCTGAAACGCGACGGCGTCCGAAGCTGGGCGGTACGGACGGCATTCTGTCCGCCTTTTGCTTCTGCAGACCTGCGAACGCGCGATGTCGTCGGCGCTCGGCAGGTTCCGGTACGCAGTGCCGCGCGCTGTGTCCGGCGTGACGGTGTCGAGGCGGGGGCACCCAGTCTCCGTCCCATCGAGTTTTCTTTCATGAGCTATCTGAAGCGTTTTTCCGTTACGGGCAGCGTCTGCCCATCCTCGCCCTTTTTCGGGCAGCGTGCAGCGCACGAAGTGACCCGCCTGGCACCGGGTTACGACCAGGTCGTGGTGGCCGGCATTGGCAGCGGGGTGGTGGCCTCGCGCATCTATCGGCATCATCCCGATGCCATCCTGTTCGAGATCGAGCACGAGTTCGCCACCCGCTTTCGGCAGCAGCATCCGTCGGCCCGTGTGGTGGCCGACAAGATTCAGGCGCTGTACGAGCATCATCCCGAGCTGAAGTATCAGCGGGTCCTGCTGGCTTCGTTCATCCCGACGGCCGGTGCCTTCTTTTCCGAAGAAATCTCCAGTTTCTTCCTGAGCCTCTGTAGGAGCGGCGGCTATGTGATGCAGATGCGTTATCTGCCGCACCGGATGAGCGCCCGGTTCTTCGACGGCATGCGCAACAGCGGCGTCGTCAGCGAGCGGCTGTTCACCGTCGCACGCAATCTGCCACCGGTCTCTATGTTCGGCATGCGTTCGCTGCTGACTTCGGTCGATCAGGACGCATCGCCCGTCCTGCATGCCGACGGTGCCCTGACCCGCCGTGAACGTGAAGAAGCCGAGCCCAGGGTCGTGGGCGAAGCCGCCAGGATCGCGCTGGCAAGTTCGATCTGATCGTTTTCCGCCCTTGCGGTATTCCACTGCGGGGGGGGGGTAAATGAACCGCCACGAGATCGCCACGACCACGATCGGTGGGCTCGTCCCGCGCCGTGATTTTCCCCGAATCCAGGCCTGAGTCGCCAGTGCTCGAGCGCCGGCGCGTGCGTAGGCATCGCCCACGCTCGACGAGCTGCAGCTGCGCCCGCATCGATGCACGCCCCGACGCGCCCTGGGCATTGCCGCTGTTTCAGCTGGACAGTGCCTGGCCGCGGCGCAACAGCAGGATGCGCGGCGGCGGCTCTGGTGCGCTTGCCGGACTGGGGCTCTGGCCGTTGGCCGATCGGTTCCGGTTGCCGCCGCCGGCCGTTTCGAGGTGCGCCTGGCCCGGAAGCCCGGAGGCTGCACGGTGCACGACCCGGACTCTGTCGGTAGCCACGCCATGGCTGTTCAGCAGCTGGCGCACGGCCTGCAAGCGTGCCTGAGTCAGCAGTTGCTGCCGGGGGTCGTCGCCGGCCGGCGCCCCGTTCCGTGCATCGATCCGGATTTCATCGGCTTGCCGGGCTCGTGCCAGCAGTCTGGCCAGTGCCGGATGTCCGGGGTCGAGCTGGGCGCTGTTCTGGCCAAAGGGCAGGACCAGCCAGCCGGGGTGGTGGAGGCCGACCGATGACCGTGGGGCGGTGTCTTGCGGGCGGAGCCTGTCTTTCTGTCGGCGTTTGGTCGTTTTCTTTGCGCCCGTTTCGGGGCTGACCGCCTGAGCCGGGGCCGTCCGGACTGCCGTCAGGCCGGCGGCCTGGTTGATGTCGGGGTTGGCCGGTACGCCGGCGCTGCGTGACAGGGCTTCACGCAGCGGGGCTTTCAGCAACAGCCGATTGCGAGCCTGGATATGGGGCGCCCATTCGGCCGATGGGGTCAGCTGGCGAAGCGGTGCCGGTTGAGCCTTGGGATTGGGGGCGATGAATCCGGCGGCTTCGCCGAGACGCAGCAGCACGCCGCTGTGCACGCCTTGTACGGCCAACACTTGGCCGACCGCTTCGCAGCCCAGTAATGCGCCCTGCTGATCGAAGCAGCTGAGCTCGCTGGGGACCGGGCGGCTGAACTCGACGAAGGTATGGCTGCCATCATCGAAGGCGTATTCCAGACCGATGTCGCCGACCCGATAGTCGAGGTAGTAGGGCTCGCCGGCGGGATCGGTGCGGCTGATGGTCTGCACCGGTTCGGGAAGCAGCAGTTCGGGCGGGACGGTGTCGGTGGTGGCGCAGCCGCTGATCAGCAGGGCCAGTGCAAGGGACAGCGACGTGACGACGGGTCGGGAGACGGCGGCGGACGGGGACATTGGGGTTTCTCCGGGCGATGGCTCGATTGGTACGGAGTCGATGGAAGGTGGACATGGAGGTTAAGGAAATCGTCGTGACCGGCCGAGGAGTTTTGCGTGCCGATCGCCGCGTGGGTTAGGCCGACTGGACGGAGAGGCAGGGAGGCGGGAGGCAGTGAGGCTGTGAGGCAGCAGCGGGACGGCGGGAATGTCTGGTGCGGTGGAACATGTTGGCGGGCATGCAATGCCGGCCGGCCGTGGGACAGGTACGGCTTTGCGGGCACCGATCAGGCACCGATCGGGTCGAACGGCCCTGTTGACATCATGGATATTCGGGAAAGTCCCAGGTCGTTTCGGCGCTGGAGTCCGATGGCGGGTTGCACTCTGCTAGACTGGCTGACGATTTGCGGGTTCATTCAGCCCCTTCCTGTCTCCTTTTGCCGGTGTGTCAGCCATGCAAGACGAAACCATCGAAATCTTGAGGACCCTGGTGGGCTTCGATACCACCAGTTCACGCAGCAACCGCACTTTGATCGACTGGGTGGCCGAGCGCCTTTTGCGCCAGGGTGTCGATGTCCATGTCCAGCGGGGCGAAGAGGAGGGCAAGCTCAATCTGTTTGCCACGGTGGGGCCGGCCGACGTGCCGGGCATCATTCTGGCCGGGCATGTGGATGTGGCGCCGGTCGTGCAGGATACGTGGAAGACCGAGCCCTTTCGGCTGATCACGCATGATGGGCGGATCTATGGCCGGGGTACGACCGATGCGAAGGGATGGATCGCCTGCTGTCTGGCGGCCGTGCCTTTCTTTCTGCAGGCTGGGCTGAAGAAGCCGGTTCACATCGCGCTCTCGTATAACGGCGAAACCGATATGAAGGGCATGGTGATGTTGACCCGGTATCTGCAGAAGCGGCCGGTGATGCCGGCGGCGGCAGTGATCGGTGGCCCCACTGCGATGCGGGTGGTGACGGCCGACAAGGGCACGGCGATCTGGCGTGTAAAGGTCCGGGGCAAGGAGGCGCATTCATCACGCCGGCACGAGGGGGTGTCGGCGGTCGAAATGGCCGCACGCATCATCGGCTTCGTCTGTGATCTGCAGCAGCGTCAGAAGTCCGTGCGCAACGATGCTTTCGAGTTTCCGCATACCAGTGTGCATGTCGGTCGCATCAAGGGCGGGCATGCCGCCAATATCGTGGCTTCCCATTGCGAGTTTCCGATCGAAATCCGGGCGCTGCCCGGCGAGGATGCCGGCGCCCTGTTCGACGAGGTGCGTCAGTTTTGCGCACGGCTGCAGGATGAGATGCAGGTGGTCGATCCCGGGACTGCAATCGAGTTCGAACCGGTTCGCAACGTGCCGGGGCTGACCGGCGAGGGCAATGTGAAGCTGACCCAGGCACTGGCTGCACTGGTCGACGACCACAAGGCGCATCGTACCGGTCTGGGTTGCGAAGGCGGCATTCTGCAATCCGTCGGCATTCCGACGGTCAGCCTGGGCCCGGGGGAAGCGGATGCTTCACATCTGGCGGATGAATCGGTGACGATCGAGCAGGTCGAACGTTGTGAGCGCTTCCTCAAGCGCTTGGCGCGGCATTTGGCCACGGATGGCCCGCTGGATGCCATGCCCAGCCGGCAGGTTGCCGATTTGTATCGTTGAGGTGCCGGTCGGACACTGCGATGGAGGTCTCGACCATTCTGATGCTGCTCGCGATGGGGGCGGGGGCCGGGATTCTGGCTGGCCTGCTCGGTATCGGCGGTGGCATGGTGATGGTGCCTTTCCTGGTGATGATCTTCGATCGGGAAGGCTACGAGCCGGCGCGGGTCGTGCAGATGGCGCTGGCCACTTCATTGACGACGATTCTGTTCACTTCCATATCCAGTGTGCGCGCCCATCATCGGCGTGGCGCCGTGCAATGGCGGCTGGTGCGTTCGCTGGCCCCGGGTATCGTACTCGGCAGCCTGCTGGGCGCGCGCATGGTCGGGTATATGCCGGGGCAGCTGCTGGCCGGCATTTTCGGGGGGTTCATCGGCTGGACTGCCTACCGGATGTTCCGGGGGGACAGGCAGGCCGAATGTGGGGTCAGGGGCAGTCTGCCCGGTTCGGCGGGATTGATGGCCGCCGGCGGTATGATCGGAATGCTCAGCGCGTTGCTGGGTGCCGGTGGTGGTTTCATCACCGTGCCCTATCTGGCCAATCGTGGGGTGTCTTTCACGCAGGCCATCGCCACCAGCGCCGCATGCGGCTTTCCGATTGCGCTGGCTGGTTCGTTGGGTTATCTGCTGGTGGGGTGGTGGCAGGGCATTCCGAACGGGGGCTTTGCCTATATCAATCTGCAGGCGTTGCTGACCATCGTACCGATGAGCATGTCGTTTGCGCCGGTTGGGGCCAGTTTGGCCCACCGTCTGCCGGTCGCCCATCTGAAGCGGGCGTTCTCTCTGCTGTTGTTCAGCTTGGCAGGCTACATGCTGTACCGGGCGCTGGCACCGGCGTTCCTGCGGATGTTCTGATCCATTCGGTCTCGGTCCGGAACGCGGAGCCCCTCACCGGGCGGGGCCCCGCGGTCACGGCTTCCGTCGTGAGTATGCATGCGGCTGTCGAGCCAATGCGGCTTCGGCGGGAGCGTGTGCCGAGTCATTGTGTGCGCACCGCCGCCGATACATTCGTCGTGACAGCGGCTGTTCATACGATCCGTTTCGACATACCGTCCGGCCGGGGCGCTGATCGGTAGCGGGCTTTTCGCCACAGCGCCCTGGCTGGACACCCCGTGTGTGATGGTGGCAGGGCGGGCCGTGTCGGTTTCAGGCCGGCAGAAAACCTTCGATCGACAGGTAACGTTCACCGGTGTCGTAATTGAAACCCAGCACGCGGCTGCCGGCTGGCAGCTCGGGCAGTTTGTGGGCGATGGCGGCCAGGGTGGCGCCGGATGAAATGCCGACCAGCATGCCTTCGCGGCTGGCGGCATCACGGGCAAAACGCTTGGCTTCTTCGCCGTCGACGGTGATGACGCCGTCCAACAGACCGGTGTCCAGATTTTTGGGGATGAAGCCCGCGCCGATGCCCTGAATCGGGTGCGGAGCCGGTTTGCCACCCGAAATCACCGGTGAGGCGGTCGGCTCGACGGCAAAAACCTTCAATTGGGGCCATGCCTTCTTCAGCACGCTGGCGACCCCCGACAAATGGCCGCCGGTTCCCACGCCGGTGATCAGGGCATCCAGACCCTCGGGAAAGTCCGCCAGGATTTCCTGGGCGGTGGTATCGACGTGGACTTCGACGTTGGCCGGATTCTCGAACTGCTGGGGCATCCAGCCGTCCGGCGTTTCGGCCAGCAGCTCGCGGGCACGCTCGATGGCACCGCTCATGCCGCGCTCGCGTGGCGTCAGTTCGAAGCGGGCACCGTAGGCCAGCATCAGGCGACGGCGCTCCAGCGACATCGATTCGGGCATCACCAGGACCAGCTTGTAGCCCTTGACGGCGGCCACCATGGCCAGACCCACACCGGTGTTGCCGGAGGTCGGCTCGATGATGGTGCCACCGGGCTTCAGTTTGCCGCTTCTTTCGGCATCTTCGATCATGGCCAGTGCGATGCGGTCCTTGATCGAGCCACCCGGGTTGTTGCGTTCGGATTTCACCCAGACCTCATAGCCTTCGGGGAACAGCTTGTTGATGCGAACGTGTGGGGTGTTGCCGATGGTGGCCAGAATATTGTCTGCTTTCATGGAAAGAATCCTTGTTGTGACGATGGCACATGGTACGTGAGTTCGGCCGTTTCCGAGCCCATCTTTCGAACTCGGCATGCCGAAGCGGCCGGGGCAAGAGGACCCGCAGCGCTCCGGCGACGTGTTCCGACGGGTCAGACCGATACGCGCTCGTCCCGGGCCAGGAATGTCGTTGGCGAGTCGTTCGTCGATGCCGAAAATTTTCGGGCATCATTCGGTCTCTGGACAGTAGATGCATATGCAGAAAATGAATGAGGACGCGGCGCTCGATGGCATCGATGGCGCCATCGAGCAGCGCTGGAACGAACGGGCGCTGCTGGAACGCGTGTCGGCGCCGCACTGGCATGCTTGGACCTATCGCCAGCCGGCTGTGATCCTCGGGCGTTCGCAGCACCGTCTGGTGCTGCCCGAGGGGAGTGGCCTGCTGCCCCTGGTCAAACGTGGCGCCGGTGGTGGAGCAGTACTGGTCGGTCCCTGGCTGCTGAGTGCATCGCTGGTGCTGCCGCCGGATGACCCCAGGGTGCTTTCGGTGTCGATCACCGACAGCTATCGCTGGCTGGGTGAGGCGATGGTGGCGACGTTGGCCGAGCTGGGGGTGGTGGCGCATGCGGTTGCTCCCGAGGCGCGGGTGCCTGCACCGGCCGATCTGAGCTGGGCCTGTTTCGCGGGTGTGGCACCCTGGGAGGTGGTGGTGGACGACCCCGCCAGTGGACGCCCGCGCAAGTTGATCGGCTTTGCCCAGCGGCGCAGCCGCCATGGCGTATTGTTGGCTTGGGGGATGCTGCTGTCGACATCGCCGTGGGCGATGCTGGCCGAGCGCCTGGGTGTGCCGATGACGGGGGCCGACGAATTGGCCGCTGCCACGGTGGGACTGGACACGCTGCTGCCAGCGCCGATCGGGGCTGATGATTTTCTGAGCCGACTGACACCGCACTTGCAACCGATGCTGCGCGTGGGCTGAACCACCGAAGCTTGAAAACCACCCGGAATGGGCGCATTTCCGAAAGAGCCGGTGGCGGGCGCTCTGAAGTCTGCTGTGCGGGCAGCCCGCGGCCGCCGGTGGGAGCGTGGCGGTCTGCGGCCGACGGCCCGCAGTTGGTGCCGGGTGTGTCGGCGTTGCCTTTTCCGACAGCCCGGTGCCGTGAAGGGTGCTCGAGTGGTGTGCCCGCACACTGCTAGAATCCTC
The DNA here is from genome assembly GCA_030530775.1 of Lautropia sp. Taxonomy (GTDB): domain Bacteria; phylum Pseudomonadota; class Gammaproteobacteria; order Burkholderiales; family Burkholderiaceae_E; genus Lautropia. The sequence continues at coordinate 580,939 of JAUMUG010000001.1, forward strand.
CGTTTGTTTTTTGCCGAATCCAGTGTCCTGACGGGCTCGGGGCACATGTGTGGGGCTTATGCGAGGGACGCGAAACCTATGCTGATGAGTCTTGGCTTTCGAGGGCGAATGCTGCCGGTGGCAGCTGTCATGGCACTGGCATTGACCGCCTGTGATCAGCGCGTGCTGCAAAGCGTGTCCGGTGCGGTGGATGTGGCGGCTTCGTCGATATCGGGCGTGGTGGTGGCCGCATCGGCCGGACAGGGCAACGCCGCACCGGTGGCCGAAGAGGCGATCGATGGCGTGGCCGAGCCGGCCGAGGATGCCTTGAAAGTGGCGTTCGTCTATCCGTCGTCGGCCGACAGGAGTGCGTGGGCCATGGCGCACGAGGAAGGCCGCAAGGCGCTGGTCGAAGCGATGGATGGCAAGGTCTATGCCTCGTTGGTCGAAAACGTCGCCGATGCCGATGCCGAGCAGACCATGCGTGATCTGATCGAGCAGGGCAACAGGCTGATCTTCGCCACCAGCCCGGCCTATCGGGACGTGGTGATCCGCCTGGCCCGCGAATACCCCGATGTGCGCTGGGAAGTGATCGGTTCGGGGGCGCCTGCGACGGTAGCCGCCAACCTGCCGGACAATCTGCGTTTCTATGAAGTGCGTGCCTATGAGGGCGCTTATCTGGCTGGCGTGGTCGCCGGCCGCATGACGAAGACTGACACGCTGGGTTTCATCGCGTCGGTGCCGGTGCCCGAAGTCATCCGCAATATCGATGCCTATGCGTTGGGGGCTCAGTCGGTCAATCCATCCGCCCGGGTCAAGGTGGCCTGGGTCAATGCCTGGACCGATTCCGCGCGCGAGACCGAGGCGGCCCAGTCGCTGATCGACAGTGGTGCCGATGTGCTGCTGTCCAACACCGGGTCGAGCAGTCCGCTGAAAGTGGCCGAACGGGCCGGCAAGTATGCATTCGGCTGGGCCAGCGACATGAGTATGGTCTCGTCGAAATCGCATCTCGGCTCGGTCGTTTTCGACTGGGGCAAGCATTACACCCGCAGCACGGAGCAGCTGGTTGCCGGGCGCTGGAGGCCGACGTCGAGCTGGACGGGGCTCAAGGAAGGCTCGGTCGCTCTGATCGAGCTGTCGGGCAAGTTGCCGCCAGACGTGCGTGCGCAGGTCGAGGAACGCCGGAAGGCCATTGCCGATGGCAAATTCCGTATCTGGAAAGGCCCGCTGGTGTCGTCGGACGATCGCGTGTTGCTGGCTAGCGACAAGGTGGCAGATGATCGTTTCGTCGCCGGGTTGATGACCTATGTGAAGGGGGTCGAAGGGCAGATTCCGGCCGTCCGTTGAGGTCCGCGTCTCTGCGTCGGGGGTGCTGGCCGGCAGATTGTCAGCAGCGATCTCCGGTCTCAAGTATGATTTTCTGAGTCCTTCATCAGCCTTTTCCAGATGTCCAATTTGAACCGTCGTCGTCTGCTGCTGGCCGTGGGCAGCGGTGTGTTGTCTCAATACTGTGTGTCGGGTGCGGCCTTTGCGCAGAGCGCCGGCGCGAGTGCGTCCACGGGGGCTGCGTCCGCCCGCAAGTCGGCAGGGCCGCTGAAAGTCGGCTTTTTGTACGATGCACAGATCGGCCGCTATGGTGGCAGCAGCCGGCATGCGCTCAGTGCCGATCTGCTGAAGAAGCGTCTGGGCGGCCGGGTGCAGCTGCTGTCGGCCGAGCAGGTGGCGGAAGGGCAGGATGCCGAGCGGGTCCTGCGCCAGATGTGTGCCGATGGCTGTTCGCTGGTTTTCGGGACGGCCTATGGGTTCATGGATCCGATCATCCGTGTGGCCAAGGCCTTTCCGGCCGTGCGTTTCGAAAGCCATGCCGGCTTCAAGATGGCGGAGAACGTCGGCACCTACAATGCCCGTTTCTACGAGGCGCGTTATCTGGCCGGTATTCTGGCCGCACACGCCACCAAACGCGCAGTGCTCGCCTATGTGGCGCCAGTACCGGTGGCCGAGGTGCTGCAAGGCATCAATGCCTTTACGCTGGGCGCACGCAGCGCCGATCCCAGGATCACCGTGCGCGTGATCTTCACCAACAGCTGGCGTGATCCTGCCCGTGAACGCGATGCAGCCTATACGCTGCTGTCACAGGGGGCCGACGTCTTCACGCATCACACCGATACGGTGGCCGTGGCCGAGGTGGCACGCGACCGCAAGCTGAAGCTGATCGGTTTTCAGGGCAACTATGCCCGGATGATGCCGGCCGGCCTGTTGCTGGGGTCGATCCTGCCGGATTGGGATGCCTACTATCTGGAACGGACCCGTGCGGTGCTGGACGGCAGCTGGAAGCCGGACAGCACCTGGGGGGGCATCAAGGATGGTATGGTGAATCTGGACGTGGTCGACGGCGCAGTGTCCTCCGTCGTGCGCCGGCAGATCAATCGGGTCCGTCAGCAGATCATGCGTGGAGACCGGCAGATCTTCGGTGGCGTGCTGCGTGCCAACGACGGCACGATCCGTCAACTGGCTGGCGATCTGTCGGATGAGAGCCTGCAGAAAATGAACTGGCTGGTGGAGGGGGTGATCGGTCGGATCGCTTGAGACGGATCGGCAAGTCTTTCATGTTCCCGTGAGTTCCCGTAAAAAAGCCGGCGATGTGCCGGCTTTTTTACGGGTGGATACCCGTTCTGTCAGGCCTTCCGGTCTCCGACCTTCGGGCCTGTGGGCCTCAAGCCTTCTTGGTACGGCTGGCCGTGGCGCGCGGCGCCTTGGGTGCTGCGGCCTCGGCCTTGGCCTTGGTCGCACGCGGTGCTTTGGGCGCGGCGGCTTTGGGAGCTGCTGCCTTGGCCGCAGCCTTCGGAGCGGCCTTGGTCACGGTTTCAGCCTTTGGGCGTTCGGTGGCTTTGGGCCCGGCAGCCTTGGTGGCTGCCGCCTTCGGTGCCGGCGCAGGCTTTGCGTCGACGGGCTTCGGCTCCGATGCCTTCGGTGCAGCTGCAGCCTTGGTCTGGGTGGTTTTGGAGGCTGCAGCCTTGGTGGCTGCCGGTGCTTCCTTGGCTGCCGGTTTGGCCTCGACGGTGGTCACATCCTTCTTGGCCACTTTCTTCGGTGCAACCGGCTCGGGTTTCAGCACCACCAGACCGAGCGGCGGCAGGGTGACTTCCAGCGAGAAAGGTCGGCCGTGCATGCCTTCGTCATCGGCATCGACGAAGCCGTTGTTGCCTACGCCGCTGCCACCATAGACGGTGGCGTCACTGTTGATCAGCTCGAGCCAGCGGCCGCCCTGCGGCGCACCGACCCGATAGCCATAGCGCGGCACCGGTGTGCCGTTGAACAGCACCATCACCGTGTCTTCGGGGTTGTGGCCATGACGCAGGTAGGCGAGCACGCTCTGCGCGCTGTCATCGGCACTGACCCACTCGAAGCCGCTGGCATCGAAGTCGCGCTGATAGAGCGCCGGCTGGCTGCGCATCACTTTGTTCAGGTCGCCGAGCCAGCGCTGGACGCCGGCGTGCAGGTAGTAGCTCGGGCATGCCCAGTCGATGCTGCTTTCGTGCGCCCATTCCGACCATTGGCCGAATTCGCCACCCATGAACAGCAGTTTCTTGCCGGGGTGGGTCCACATCAGGCCGTAGAGCAGACGCAGGTTGGCAAAGCGCTGCCAATCGTCCCCTGGCATCTTGTTCAGCAGGCTGCCCTTGCCGTAAACCACTTCGTCGTGTGACAGCGGCAGCACGAAGTTCTCGTTGAAGGCGTAGTACAGACTGAAGGTCAGTGCGTTCTGGTGATAGCGACGATGGATCGGGTCTTTCTGGAACCACAACAGCGTGTCGTGCATCCAGCCCATGTTCCATTTCATGCCGAAGCTCAGACCAGTCTTGTTCTCGGGATTGTCGTTGCGATACTCGCCCCAGCTGGCCGGACGCGACACACCCGGCCAGGCGGTCGATTCTTCTGCGATCATCTGCACATCGGGGAAGTCGCGATAGATGCTCGCGTTGAGCTGACGCAGGAACTGGATGGCTTCCAGGTTCTCGTGGCCGCCCAGCCGATTCGGTACCCATTGGCCGTCTTTTCGGGCATAGTCCAGATACAGCATCGAGGCCACCGCATCGACGCGGATGCCATCGATGTGGTATTTGTCGAACCAGAAGGTTGCGCTGGACAACAGAAAGCTGCGCACTTCGTGACGGCCATAGTTGAAGATCCAGCTGTTCCACTCGGGGTGGAAGCCCTGGCGGCGGTCGGCATGCTCATACAGTTCGGTGCCGTCGAAGCGGTGCAGGCCGTGCATGTCGCCCGGGAAATGCGAGGGCACCCAGTCGAGGATGACGCCGATGCCGCGCTGGTGCAGGTGGTCGACGAAAGCCATGAAATCTTCGGGGCTGCCATAGCGGGCGGTGGGGGCGAAATAGCCGACGGTCTGATAGCCCCAAGAACCGTAGAAGGGGTGCTCGGTGATCGGCATCAGCTCGACGTGCGTGAAGCCCATCGACAGCACGTGATCGGCCAGCTTGGGTGCGATGTCGCGATAATTCAGGAAGCCGCCGGGATCGTCGGTCGGACGCATCCACGAGCCCAGATGGCATTCGTAGATGCTGATCGGTGCATCGAAGGCATTGGCCTTGCCGCGGTTCTTCATCCAGCTGTCGTCGTTCCATCGATGATTCAGGCGGACGATGCGGGTGGCTGTACGGGGCGGTTCTTCCCACGAGAAACCGACCGGGTCACCTTTTTCGAGCCACTCGCCGGTGGGTGCGGAGTGGATACGATATTTGTAGCAGTCACCTTCCGAGGCACGGGGAACGAAACCTTCCCAGATGCCCGAGCTGTCGCCACGTACCGCCAGTGGGCTGGCGCCGGCTTGCCAACCGTTGAAGTCGCCGATGACTTCGACCGCCTGGGCATTGGGTGCCCAGACCGCAAACCAGCAACCTTTTTCGGGTTCGGCGCCAGCCTGGGCGGCATAGGAGCAAAGATGTGCACCCAACCAGTTGTAGATGCGCGAATTGGAGCCTTCGCGGAAGTAGTAGATATCTTCCGGGCTGCAATGCGGGGCCACATCCACTGTAGGCACCCCGTCGAGGTTGGTGGTGCCCTGGTCAGGCGATTTGTTCCCCATAGTCATAAAGAGCCTCCAGCAGTAATTGGCTACGTTGATCATCAGGAGGCAACGTTTCCGTCAGGGCATCGATGCGATTCGCATAGTCAGCCAATGTGAGCCCCCCGCCAGCGCCCCGATGAAGTCGCGCGTGGCGGTGTTCAAACCAACGTTGCCTTTCTTCACCTTTGAGAATATCCGGAAAATGCTTTGCACGATACCGGAAAGACAGTTCTTCGAGTCGGGGATCTTCATACCCCGGCATCGGAATTGGGGCAGAGGGTAGTGACTGACGCCAATCATCCAGCCTGCGCCGGTCGGCGTCCCCGATAAACCCCCCATAAAGGTCGGCTTCCACATCGATGTCACCGTCGGACATGGCCCGACGGGCATAGACATCCGGCCACAGCCCGGCCAGCCGTGGCGTGATCGCCTCGGCCACGGCCAGGTTCGCCCGGATCTGCGGCATATCGATGCCCCAGCGCTCGATCACCGGTGGTGTCAACGTCTTCAGGTTGCCGATGACGATCGGTGCTTTGTTGATGTGCAGACCCTTGATCGGCAGTCGGGGCTGGCCGGCGGGCAAATCCTCGGTTTTTGAAAACAACCGCAGGCGGACGTCTTCGACCGACATCGCCTCCAGCTCGCTCGGATCGAAAGCCAGATCCCAGACGATGATTTCGTTGCGGTTGGACGGGTGCCGTGCCAGCGGCCAGACGATGGCCAGGGAACCTCGTTCGGTGCCGTACATCCCCGACACGTGAATGAACGGGCGGCCATCGCCGATTTCGGCCAGCACGGCCTGTTTGTTGCGCAGCTTCAGGCAGAAATCCCAGAGCCTGGGCTGTTGCGTTTTGATCAAACGGGCCAGTCCGATGGTGGCGCGCACGTCCGACAGCGCGTCGTGCGCCTGTTCATGGCTCAGTCCATTGGCTTGGCTCAAGTGTTCGAGCTTGAAGGAAGGGCGCCCATCCGGATGGACGGGCCATTCGATGCCATCGGGGCGCAGCGCATGGGTACAGCGGACCACATCGAGCAGATCCCAGCGGCTGCAGCGATTACGCCACTCGCGCGCATAGGGATCGAGCAGCGCACGCCAGAACAGATGGCGGGTCACCTCGTCGTCGAAGCGGATCGAGTTGTAGCCGACGCCGATGGTGCCGGTCCTGCCGAGTTCGGCCTCGACGGCTTCGGCGAACCGGTACTCGGGCAGTCCCTGCTTCAGGCAGGTCTGTGGCAGGATACCGGTCAGCAGACAGGCTTCGGGGTCCGGCAGGTAATCGGGTGTCGGCTGGCAATAGAGCATCACCGGCACACCGATTTCGTTCAGCTCGACATCGGTGCGGATACCGGCGAACTGTGCCGGCCGGTCCCATCGGGGATCGGGGCCGAAGGTTTCATAGTCGTGCCAGAAAAAGCTGGTATCGCTCACGTCGGATAAGTGCCGGGCACCAGAATGTCCTTGGTTACGTCCTCGATGTTGCGCAGGCCGCTGAAGGCCATCGTCAGGTCGGCCTCGTTGTAGATGATCTCCAGCGCTCGGGTGACACCGGCTTCGCCCATGGCGCCCAAGCCATAGAGGAAAGCGCGACCGATGAAGGTGCCCCTGGCACCCATCGCCATGGCGCGGATCACGTCCTGACCGGTACGGATGCCGCCGTCGAGGAAGACTTCGATATCCTTGCCGACGGCATCGACGATGGCAGGCAACGCCTCGATCGACGACGGGGCGCCGTCGAGCTGGCGACCGCCGTGGTTGGAGACCACCAGCGCATCGGCCCCCGATTTTACGGCCAGACGCGCATCTTCGGCTTCCATGATGCCCTTGATGATGATCTTGCCGCCCCAGCGCTCCTTGATCCAGGCCACATCGTCCCACGACAGCGCCGGATCGAACTGCTGTGCAGTCCAGCTCGACAGTGAGGACATGTCGCTGACGCCCTTGGCGTGACCGACGATATTGCCGAAGCTGCGGCGCTGAGTCTTGAGCATGCCCAGGCACCAGTGCGGCTTCGTGGCCAGGTTCAGCAGATTGATCAGCGTGGGCTTGGGGGGAGCCGACAGACCGTTTTTGATGTCCTTGTGACGCTGGCCGAGGATCTGCAGATCGAGGGTGAGGACCAGCGCCGAGCACTTGGCGGCCTTGGCGCGATCGATCAGGCGGCCGATGAAGTCTTTGTCCTTCATCACATAGAGCTGGAACCAAAAGGGGCGCGAGGTGTGCTCGGCGATGTCCTCGATCGAGCAGATACTCATCGTCGACAGTGTGAAGGGCACGCCGAACTTTTCGGCGGCACGGGCCGCGAGGATCTCGCCGTCGGCATGCTGCATGCCGGTCAGTCCGGTCGGAGCGATGGCCACCGGCATCCGCACCTTCTCGCCGATCATCTTCGTCTCGAGCGAGCGGTTCTCCATGTTGACCGCTACGCGCTGGCGGAATTTGATTTTCTGGAAGTCGCTCTCGTTGGCACGGTAGGTCGATTCGGTCCACGAGCCGGAATCGGCGTAGTCATAGAACATCCGGGGTACACGACGCTTGGCCATGATTCGGAGATCTTCGATGCAGGTGATGACCGGAGCCATGAAGGGGTCCCTCTTGGAGATGGTGGTGGAATCGAGAAAATCGTCGGGGCTTGCTCGGAAGCCCCTGAATCAGCGCCCGGCCGGAGCGTTTTTCGCTTCTGCGATCTCTGCACCCGGGCCGCAGGGGGCCGGGCTCTCCGGAGGCTGATGCCGAGGTTCCCGCGGGGGTCGATGCCGTCGGTGCCCGTGCAGCCGGTACGGTCCGAACTTCCAGCCGAAATGCTACACGAGACCGGGCTTGTTGCTCCACGTAAAGTGCCGTCGGTGTCGGAGTGGTGCAGCGGCATGTGGCGGGGGCTTCAGGAAAAAGGGTGGGAAGGGGGCAGCAAGGGGTCGGCAAGGGGAGGACGGGCCACGAGGCGGCAGGGTTGGTGTGCGGCGCGGAGAGAAGACGAAGGGACGGACGGGTGAACGTGTCGGCGCTCGGTCGGCAGAGGGAGGGCGGCAGGAGTCTCGCAAACGAGCTGGTGCCGGAACGAGAAGGAAGGGCTGGAGGAAGGGCAGGGGTGAGATTCGGCGCGGCACACTAAAATCGATCATCTATCGTTTGACGCACGGGGAACGGGTATGAGCAGTGCACACGGGTCGGGCGCAGGAGCTGGTCGGGGTTTTTCTGCAGCCTTGCTGGCTGCATTGCAGCAGCGATTCGACAGTCGGCTGTCGACGGCGGCCGCGGTGCGTGAACACCACGGCCGGGACGAGTCGCCCTTTCCGGCCGCACTGCCGGATGCGGTGGTGTTTGCCGAAAGCACGCAGGATGTGGTCGATCTGGTCGAGCTCTGTCGCAAGTACCGTTGTCCGGTGATTCCCTTTGGTGCCGGCTCTTCGATCGAAGGGCAGCTGCTGGCCGTCGAGGGCGGCGTGTCGCTCGATCTGTCGCGGATGAATCAGGTCGTTTCGGTCGCTGCCGGAGACCTGCTGGTGCGTGTGCAGCCGGGCGTGACTCGCAAGCAGTTGAACCAGGAAATCCGCGATACCGGTTTGTTTTTCCCGATCGATCCGGGGGCGGATGCCTCGATCGGCGGGATGGTATCGACGCGGGCCTCGGGCACCAATGCCGTCCGCTATGGCACCATGCGTGAGAATGTGCTGGCGCTGACCGTGGTGACGGCCGATGGCAAGGTGGTACGGACCGGCACCAAGGCCCGCAAATCTTCGGCCGGCTACGATCTGACCCGACTGTTCGTGGGTTCGGAAGGTACGCTCGGTGTCATCACCGAAATCACGCTGCGTCTGCACCCGCTGCCAGAGGCGGTATCGGCGGCCGTGGTCAATTTCCCATCGGCCAAACAGGCGGTCGGCACCGTCATCGAAGCCATCCAGATGGGTGTACCTTTGGCGCGCTGCGAATTTCTGGATCCGCCCACCATCGCGGCGATCAATGCATACAGCAAGCTGAACTTGCGCGAAGCCTTCACGCTGTTTTTTGAGTTCCATGGCTCCGAGCGGGGCGTGGCCGAACAGGTCGAGATCGTGCAGGAGATTGCCTCTGGTCATGAGGGGGCCGACTTTGAATGGGCGGTCAACCCCGAAGACCGTTCCCGGCTGTGGAATGCCCGCCACGATGCCTACTTTGCCTGCCTGCAGGCGCGCCCCGGTGCCAAGGGAATTTCGACCGATACCTGTGTGCCGATTTCACGATTGGCGGACTCGCTGGAGGGGGCACGCAAGCTGTTGGAGGAGAGCCCATTCCCGTCGATGATTCTCGGTCATGTCGGTGATGGCAATTTCCACTGTCTCATCCTGGTCGATATCGACGAGCCCGACGAGTTGGAAGCCGCCGAATCATTGAATCGCCGCATCGTGGAACTGGCCATGAGCCTGGGTGGCACCTGTACCGGTGAGCACGGTATCGGCCTGCACAAGATGGGTTTTCTGGAAGTCGAGGCCGGTGTCGATGGCATCGATCTGATGGTGCGCATCAAGCAGGCTTTCGATCCGGACAATATTCTGAACCCGGGCAAGATTTTCCGGTTGCCGACGGATTGAGGGCAGGGGATATCCCCCAGAAATATCCTCCAGATGCCATGCATGACGACCGGGATCGGGGTTCCAGCTAATGATATGGCGGCGTATTGACCGGTCTGATTCGATGTCGATGGCTTTTCAATGTCGGGCTGGGAAAAGCTCCTTCATGGAGCCGACGATGCCGTCGACGCAGACCTGCAGGATGATTTCACCGAACTCGGCCTTGGCCCGTTTGGCTGACGACAGGCAGCCGGAGGGTGGGGTTCGGGAGGGATCGACCGGAAACAGGTCGTAGGGAGGAAACGTGGCGGGCGGATGGTCTTGCACTTTGTCCATGTCCACCAGATGTGGATGCAGATACAGCATCAGTGAGGTCTCCAGCACGCCCCCGTGTTCCACTGCCCAACCGGGGAAATCATCCTTGTAGATGCGACGGATGGTGCCTTCGTCGATGTAATCCCAGTACGACAGAATGACGATCTTCACGTCGTGGATGCCTTCCCAGCGCAGCTCGCGCAACGCCAGATCGACGCCTTCTGTGATGAACATCGTGTTCTCGTAATGGCCGTTGACCAGCACCAGACGACGGGCGCCGTGGCGGACGAATTCTTTCAGTACGTCACGGGTCATGCAGGTGACGGTCTGGCCGTCGAGGCTGGTGGTGCCGGGCATGTGATTGCCGCCACCGCTTTTTTGCTGCGATTTGTAGCCATAGCTCATGGCCGGTGCCACCAATGCGCCGACCCGTTCCGCCACACGCTGCGAAATGGCGGTGGGCAGCAGCACATCGGGGTTCATGCTCATATGGGGGCCGTGCTGTTCCAGTGCGCCGATGGGAATCAGAATGGGCGCGCCGTTGCGCACTTTGACGTCATAGTCCGGCCAGGCCAGTTCGGAAATGAAAACGCTGTTTTGCATGCTGTTTCCAGAGAGGTTTCAGAGAATCGAAAATGAAACGGGGACACGAGACTGAAAGAGCACGGGCGTTCGCTTTCGACCCGCATCCCCACCCGGAGATGAATCAATCCGGATCATTGAACGGCTTCGTCACCTTGCGCTCCATGGCGGGTCAGAACCAGATAGGCAATGGCCGTCACGACGATCGCAGGGAACGATGCGGTCGTGATGGCCGACACGCTCTTGATCCCGTAGTTCAGCAGGTAGAAGGTGCCCAACCCCAGACCCATCGAAATCCAACCGGCGCGGTTCCAATTGCCAAATCGGGACTCCGTTTTGCCGAATTCTCCCGGGAACAGGTCGGCATCTTCGACCCGTTTCTTGCGGACGACGAAATAGTCCAGTACCACCAGGGTCCACATCGGAATGAAGATACCGCCGATCATGCCGAGGAAGAACTCGAAATAGTGAACGAAGTGCTCGAAGGCCAAGGGCAGGAAGCACATCACGAACTGAAGGATGGCGATGCCGATCAGGATCTTGCGCGGCGCGTGAGATTCGCTGGCACCCACCAGCCCCATACCGGCGCCGTAGAGCACCGTCACGTTGGTACTGATGGTGGCAAAGAACACCACCAGGAAGGCCACCACGCCCAGACCCAGCGAGGCAATGGTCGAGCTGGGATCGGAGTTGTTCGGATCGAACATGCCGGTATCCAGCACCACGCCGATCACGCCGATGGCCCCCACCATCATGAACCAGCCCTGACCCAGATTGACGCCGAGCCAGCTGCCGGCGGTGGCGGCACCGGGGCCTTTCGAGAAGCGTCCGAAATCACCGATCATCGCCCAACCCCAGCAGAAGCCGAAAGCCAGGTCGAAATAGAACGCGGGTGTGTGCTGTGCGGCCGGCATGGTCACCGACATGATTTTGTCGTAATCCCACTGCTGCACTACGACGATGGTTTCCCAGACGCCGAGGATGATCAGCAGAACCACCGAGCTCCACTCCAGATACTTGATGGCGTTGTGACCTACGACGACGATCAGTCCCTGCGTCAGCGCCGTGACCAGGATACCCAGCACGAGCGGCCATTCGGCACCCGGCTGACCATAGGTCGGCCACCCCCACAGATACGAGAACACGTGGGTCAGTGAAATGGCTGCGATGAACGTGTTGACGCTGGGCCAGCCGATCATGCCGAAGAACTCGCCGATACCGGCAACCTTCGAGCCTTTCATGCCCAGCGAGGGCACGGTGCACGTCACGGTCGAGGCACCGTGACGCCATGCTATCCAGCCGATCGCAGCCCACGGAATCATCATCAAGGGTAGATAGAAGAAACTGTAGGTCCAGACGAAACTCAGGCCAAAGGCGGCGGCCATTCCGCCAAAGAACCAGGAACCGGTGTTGACCCCGGAACCAAACCAGGTTACCACCTGGTCGAAAAAGCCATAATCTCTCTTGTCATGAGGTATGCGTTCGACGCCGTACTCCATTGCGTATTCCTCCTGTGCCGGCCGATGGGCTGGGCCGACCGATATATGCTCGACTCCCAAAGCAAATGGCTTTGAACAGGCCGCTTTGGAAAGCCTTGGAAACGGAGGGAAACAGGGATTCGACTCGGGCTGACGTCAACGAGCAAGCCGATGGGTCGTTGGTTCTGGTTGTCGATGAGCTGTCTGGGTGGCCGACAGCCATGGCAGCCCCTCCCGCCGGCAAGCGTCATGCCGGCGGATGGCACAGCAGCCCGGCACGCGCCGTCGCCGGCGGCACCGATGCTGTTGTGGATCGAGGGGCTTCAGATCTGGGTGGACGAGAACACCCGGATTCTCGATGCGTTACAACCGGGTTCGAATCCCTTCACGTCCATCCTCAGTTCTTGACGATGTTGTGCTCGGGACCGTACGGGAACTTGGTGATGTTCTCGGCGCCGTCCCTGGTCACGATCAAGATATCGTGCTCGCGATAGCCGCCTGCTCCCTGCATCCCTTCCGGCAGCATCAGCATCGGCTCCATCGAAACCACCATGTTGGGTTCCAGCACGGTTTCGATGTCTTCGCGCAGTTCCAGACCGGCTTCGCGGCCATAGTAATGAGACAGCACGCCAAAGGAGTGACCATAGCCGAAGGTGCGATACTGAAGCACGCCGTGGCGGTGGAAGATCTCGTTCAGTTCGGCAGCGATGTCGCAGCAGCGTGCACCGGGCTTGATCAGTTTCAGACCGGCTTCATGCACTTCCACGTTGATGTCCCAGATCTTGCGGTGTGCGTCTGAGCATTCCTCGGCAAACAGCGTCCGCTCCAGAGCGGTGTAGTAACCGGCGATCATCGGAAAGCAGTTCAGGCTGAGGATGTCGCCGCGCTCGATACGACGGGAGGTGACCGGGTTGTGGGCGCCATCGGTGTTGATGCCCGACTGGAACCAGGTCCAAGTGTCCATCAGTTCGGTGTGCGGGAAGGTTTTGGCGATTTCACGCACCATCGCCTGCGTGGCAGCCAGAGCAACCTCGTACTCGGGAACCCCCACGGCGATCGCGTCATGGCAGGCCTGACCGCCGATGTCGGCGACGCGGGCACCGTGCTTGATCAGTGCGATTTCTTCATCGGATTTGATCATCCGCATGCGCATGACCCCCTTGCTGACGTCGACGATCTCGACACCCGGCAGCGCATCGCGCAGCTTTTGCAGGTTTTCGACGGTCAGATGATCGAACTCGACGCCGACGCGCTTCCTGCCGGCCAGAAGCTGCTTGGCGGCATGGAAGTAATTGTCGCGCTGCCAGTCGGTATAGACCACGTTGTCGCCAAAGCTGCGACGCCATGGTTGGCCCGCATCGATGTTGGCGCTGATGGTCGTGTGGTTGTCATGCGTGATGACCAGACCGTAGAAGCGACCGAAATGGCAGAACAGGAAGTCGGAGTAGTAATTGATGTTCTGATAGGACGAAAAGAGTACGGCCTCGATGTTCTCCTTGGTCATGTAGGCGCGCAGCTTATCGGTGCGGCTCTGCATTTCGGCTTCAGAGAACGTCGGTTTCACTTTGTCGCCATTTCGGATGGTCAACAGACGGGTATTGCGCATCTGCTCGGCTACGCTGCCTGCGGTCGAAAAGGTGAACTCAGGGTTTTTGCTCATGGGTTGTCTCCTTCGGCTTGGTTATACAGGTGCTTCGGCAGCGCTTTTCTGTCGTGGTTCCGTCCTACGGACGCCGAAACACCGAGGCGTCGTGGTTCATCCCCCGATGGATACGGCAACAGCGGATGTCCGATACGCCAGTTTCTTTTGCAGTGATCGTACGCACGGCGGGGATGAGCGTCTATCGCATTCCCGACATCTGATCTTGATGGCGACTCGCTTTGACCGGGGTTACCCTATGGCGAAGGCAACGGAAATTTCACCCGATTCAGAACCCGCACCGAGACGATTCGGGTTTCTACTGATTGATGGTTTTTCGCTGATCAGTTTCGCCTCGGCGACCGAGCCGTTGCGCCTGGCCAATCTGGCCGTGGGTGAGCACCGCTATCACTGGCGTACGCTCGGCTTCGAACAGCTGATCGTGCATGCCAGCAATGGGGTGGCGGTGGCCGTCGAGCAGGTGATTCGGGGCGACAGCTTCGACGAACCGATCGATGCCTTGTTCGTCTGCGGATCGAACCCCGTGCCGCGACGCATCGATCCCAGCGTGCTGGGCTGGTTGCGCAATGTGGCGCATCACGGCATTCCGTTGGGTGGTATTTGCACCGGTTCCTACTGGCTGGCCTGGGCCGGTCTGCTCGATGGCTATCACTGCACGTTGCATTGGGAGGATGCCGAACGATTTCTGGCGAATTTTCAGAAGGTGCAGCTGTCGTCGCGTCTGTTCGAAATCGATCGTGACCGCTACACCTGCAGCGGCGGTGTGGCGCCAGTCGATATGATGCTGAGTCTGATCGCCCGGGAGAATGAGGCGTCGAAGGTGCTGGCCGCGACGGTGGCGGAGCTGATGGTCTGTGAACGTATCCGCAGTCACGATGAACTGCAGCGCGTGCCGTTGCGTATTCAGGTGGGCGCCAACCGGCCCAAGTTGCTGGAAGCGGTCTCGCTGATGGAAAGCAATCTCGAAGAACCGTTGACCCTTGACGAGATTGCGCGTTATGTACAGTTGTCGAGCCGGCAACTGGAGCGTCAGTTCGCCGAGCATCTGAAGTGCACGCCGCGCCAGTACTACCTGGCGCTGCGTCTGCAGAAGGCGCAGCGCTTGTTGCGGGACAGCAATGCGTCGATCATCGATGTCGCGGTGGCCTGTGGTTTCACCTCGGTGTCGCACTTCATCTCACGCTACCGCGAGCGCTTCGGGATACCCCCAGGGCGGGAGCGTCGCGTAGGCGCCCGTATCCCATGAGGTTGTCGTTAAAATTCAAGCCGCGCCCACCTGCTTTGCGCAGAATCGGTGCGGATACCGACATCATTCAGGAGACCTCCCCCATGTTCAGCGGCAAGGAAACCATCCAGGGCTTCGACGATGAGCTGTACGCAGCCCTACAGTCGGAAGCACAGCGTCAGGAAGACCACATCGAGCTGATCGCTTCCGAGAACTACGCCAGCCCGCGCGTGATGCAGGCCCAGGGCACCAAGCTCACCAACAAGTATGCCGAGGGCTATCCGGCCAAGCGCTACTATGGCGGCTGTGAGTATGTCGATGTGGTCGAACAGCTGGCCATCGACCGCGCCTGCCAGTTGTTCGGTGCCGACTGGGCCAACGTGCAGCCGCATTCGGGGTCGCAAGCCAATGCCGAGGTCTATCTGGCTTTGTTGAAACCGGGCGACACCATCCTGGGCATGAGCCTGGCTCATGGCGGCCACCTGACCCACGGTGCCAAGGTCAGTGCTTCGGGCAAGCTCTACAACGCCGTGCAGTACGGGCTGGATGCGAACGACCTGATCGATTACGACGAGCTCGAGCGTCTGGCCGTCGAGCACAAACCGAAGATGATCGTGGCTGGTTTCTCGGCTTACTCGCAGATTCTGGACTTCCCGCGTTTCCGTGCCATCGCCGACGAGGTCGGGGCCTATCTGCTGGTCGACATGGCGCATGTGGCCGGTCTGGTGGCCGCCGGGCTGTACCCGAATCCGGTGCCCTTTGCCGATGTGGTGACTACCACCACCCACAAGACGCTGCGCGGTCCGCGTGGTGGTCTGATCCTGGGCCGGGCCAACGAAGAGATCCAGAAGAAGATCCAGTCGGCCGTCTTCCCCGGCGCACAGGGGGGGCCGCTGATGCACGTCATCGCGGCCAAGGCGGTGGCCTTCAAGGAAGCGATGCAGCCCGAGTTCAAGGCCTATCAGCAGCAGGTGCTGGACAACGCCAGAGCGATGGCTGCCGTCTTCGTCAAGAACGGCCTGCGCATCGTTTCGGGGGGCACGCTGGATCACCTGTTCCTGGTCGATCTGTCGGCCAAGGGCGTGACCGGCAAGGCCGCCGATGCTGCACTGGGCGCGGCTCACATCACCGTCAACAAGAATGCCGTGCCGAACGATCCGCAGCCACCTTTCGTCACCAGCGGCATCCGCGTAGGCTCGCCGGCCGTCACGACCCGAGGCTTCGGTGTCAAGGAATGCGAGGATCTGGCCCAGTGGATGTGCGACATCCTGGCCGACGTGGATGATCAGGAAACCATCGCCCGCGTGCGTGAGCAGGTCAGGGCGGTGTGTGAGCGTTTCCCGGTATACCCCGGATCCAAGAACGCCATCGGTGTGACGGGCGCTTAAATGTCTCTGTCTGTCTTCGATATCTTCAAGGTCGGTATCGGTCCTTCCAGCTCGCATACGGTCGGGCCGATGCGGGCCGGGCGTAACTTCGCCCGCAATCTGGAAGCACGTGGCATGCTGGAGCGGCTCTCGCGCATCCAGGTGACGCTGTGTGGTTCGCTGGCCGAAACCGGTTTTGGTCACCGTACCGATATGGGTGTGCTGCTGGGACTGATGGGTGAATCGCCCGATACCGTGGACCCGAACGAAATCCCGGTGCTGCTTAAGGGGCTGGAGCATGACGGTCAGATGAAGGTCTGGCGTCTGCGGCTGATCCATTTCGATCTGCATAAGGATCTGATCTGGCAGATGGCGCCGATGCCCGAGCATCCGAACGGCATGCGCTTCGTCGCCTTCGATGACCTGGGCGAAGTGATGCTGGACGAGCGCTATCTGTCGGTCGGGGGCGGATTCATCCAGGCGCTGGACAGTATCGAGACGGACGAGCGCGTGCCCGAACATGCCGAGCATCCTTTCCCTTTCTCCAGCGCCGAAGAGTTGCTGGACATGTGCCAGCGAAACGGTATGAGCATCGCTCAGCTGGTGATGGCCAACGAGAAGGCCACGATGCCGGAGGCCGAGGTGCGGGCCAGGGTGCTGGAGATCGCCCGGATCATGAACGAAATCATCGATCGGGGGTCGGGTTTGCTGGGGCCGCTGGAAAGCCACATGCTGCCCGGTGTGCTGAAGGTGCGGCGGCGGGCGCCGGCGCTCCATGCCAGCCTGTCGAAGCAGCAGGGGCGAGTCCCCGAGGGCATGATGGCGATGGAGTGGGTCAACCTGTACGCGATGGCGGTGAACGAAGAGAATGCCGCCTCGGGCCGGGTGGTGACGGCCCCGACCAATGGGGCGGCGGGTCTACTGCCGGCGGTGCTGCGCTATTACCAGCAGTTCGTGCCCGGCGCCGATGACGATGGCACGGTGGACTTTCTGCTGACCGCGGCGGCCATCGCCTTCCTGTTCAAGCGCAATGCCTCGATCTCGGGTGCCGAAGTCGGCTGCCAGGGCGAGGTGGGCACCGCGTGCTCGATGGCGGCCGGCGGGTTGGCGGCGGTGCTGGGAGGCACGGTCGAGCAGGTCGAGAATGCTGCAGAGATCGGCATGGAACACAACCTCGGGCTGACTTGTGATCCGGTCGGTGGGTTGGTGCAGATCCCCTGCATCGAGCGTAATGCCATGGGCGCCATCAAGGCGATCAACGCGGCGCACCTGGCACTGCGGGGCGATGGTCAGCACCACGTCTCGCTCGATACCGTCATCGAGACCATGCGCCAGACCGGTGCCGACATGATGGCGACTTACAAGGAGACCTCGCGCGGCGGCCTGGCCGTCAATGTGGTGGAATGCTGATCGGCGATCCGGTGCCGCCGCGATTGCAGTATCCAGGGGCAGGGTGGAACCTGCCCCTTTTTGTGTGCGCCCAGCATGGGCGCACTCCTGGAGGTGAAAGTCCTCCCACGAGCTGATCACGGTGAGTGAAGCGAAGTGCAACTGCATGCGGGCGACCAAATGTGGGGAGCAAGCGTGGAGCATAAACTGCGAGCCGATGGACGAGAACCGGATACGAGGCACTGCCGAGCAGGGCGAGCGGGCATGAAACCGCAAAGCTCTCGTGATCAAGGCAAAGCGGTGTAAATCCGGCGGTAGCCTCCCATCCCGATTTCTCGAGCATCGGCCGGTCGGCCGGATTTCGTCCTGCTGGCAATCCTCGTGGCATTGTGACAGGCACAAAAAAAGGCCAGCAAAGCTGGCCGAAGGAGACGGCGGTCGGCACGGAGGCCGACCTGGCCTGTGTCACGGGGATCGGAGAAGCCCGGGGCCCCGTGCACGGGTTTCTGTGGAACCAGGCGATCAGATGAACTCTTGCATCGCGTCGAGCGCGATCCGTGCGGTGGCATCGGCAAAGCTGCGGCGCACGGTGAGTTCCCACGCATCGCCGGTCGCATCGAGCGGGCGCAGCAGCACGCTGGCGTTGAAGTAGTGGCTCTGGGCGCACTGACCGGCACCGAAGACACTCGGGTGCAGATCGAGCGGGCAGCCCTTGTTCAACACGGCGCGGGCCTGCGGACCGCGCAGCTGCATCACGCTGTAGGCGCTCGACTGATCGGTGACGGCCGAGAACTGACCCTTCAGCGCCTCGAGGAGCCTGGCGGCCAGTTGGCCGCCCTCGGGCAGCGGCTCTTTCGATCGGATCAGCCATTCATCCGGCCCCAGCCAGTGGATGATGTGGCTGGCGCTTTCGCTGATGGTGTTGGGCCGGATCGGCAGGGCGGCACCGATGGTGGCCGCCACCACTTTGCCGAAGGCGCCGTCCTGCGGGTTGCCGCGCAGATCGACCAGTTCCGGGAACGGGATTTCTTCGAGTTCGACGGTGCCTGCATTGCCACGCTTGACGGCGGTGCCTGGAGGGTTCTGCAGACCGACCAGTGGTGTATCCAGTTTATTCGACATTCTGTCTCTCCCCTTTCGGGTCGTAGAAAACGGTGCTGCAAATGCGGGCCTGGGCGAACTTGCCTTCGCCGATGGCGACGGTCACTTCCTGATCCATCCGGTCCTGACCATCGATGACGACGGCGATGGCGATCGAGCGGTTCAGGATCGGGCTCATGTAGCTGGACGTCACGTGGCCCTGCAGCGCCGCGATGGGCGCGGTGGACGGGGCGTTCAGGATCTGGGCGCCTTCGGGCAGTACGCATTGCGGATCGGTCGTCAGCAGACCCACCAGCTGTTTGCGCCCCTTACCGACGACATAGCTGCGCATCAGCGAACGTTTGCCGATGAAGTCCTTGCTGGCGGCTGCCATGCCGCCCATGCCCACGTCGGCCGGGGTCAACGAGCCGTCGGTGTCCTGGCCGACGATGATGTAGCCCTTCTCGGCGCGCAGCACGTGCATCGTCTCGGTGCCATACGGGGTGATGCCATAAGGCTCGCCGGCTTTCATCAGCCGTTCCCAGACGTGGCGGCCGACGTTGGCCGGGGTGTAGACCTCATAGGATAGCTCGCCCGAGAAGCTGACGCGCAGCACACGGGCAAAGAAGCCATCGATCGTGCCTTCCTTGAAGCTCATGAAGGGGAAGGCCTCGTTCGAGAAGTCGATGCCTTCGACCACTGTTTCGAGCACTTTGCGGGCCTTGGGACCGGCCACGGTGGCGACCGCGTACTGGTCGGTGACCGAGGTCAGATAGACTTTCAGATCCGGCCATTCGGTCTGCAGCCAGCGCTCCATCCAGGCCATGACACGGGCGGCACCGCCGGTGGTGGTGGTCAGCAGGAAGTGGTCGTCGCCCAGACGGATGTTGACGCCATCGTCCATGATCATGCCGTTTTCATCCAGCATCAGGCCATAGCGGCAACGACCCGGGGCCAGTTTCGTCCAGGCGTTGATGTACATCCGGTTCAGGAAGGTGGCGGCATCGGGACCGCGCACATCGATCTTGCCCAACGTGGAGTAGTCGAGCAGACCGACACTGTTGCGAACGGCCAGAGACTCGCGTGCGACCGCTGCGTGCATGTCCTCGCCCGGCTGCGGGTAGTAGTGCGCCCGCTTCCACTGACCGACATCCTCGAACGGCGCCTTGCGGGCGGCGTGCCAGTCGTAGGTGCAGGTCTTTCGGATCGGATCGAGGAAGTCTCCGAGGGTTCGGCCGGCCAACGTACCGAAGGTCACCGGGGTGTAGTTCGGCCGGAAGGTGGTGGTGCCGGTCTGTTCGATGCTCTGGCCCAGTGCATTGGCCAGCACGGCCATGCCATTGATGTTGCCGAGCTTGCCCTGGTCGGTGCCGAAGCCCATCGCGGTATAGCGCTTGACATGCTCGACGCTGCGATAGCCTTCGCTGACGGCCAGCTGGATGTCGGAGACCGACGTGTCGTTCTGGTAGTCGATGAACTGTTTGGGGCCACGGGTGGCTTCGGTGCCACGCAGCGTCTGCCACAGCGGCAGCAGCGGTGATTGCTTGCAGGGCTGGGCCACATAGTGGGGCAGGTCGTCACCGCTGACATCGATGGTGGCCGGTGCTTCGGGATGCCAGCTCAGCCCGGCATGATCGACCATGGCCTTGGCTTGCGCTGCCCGTTTGGCTTGTTGCCCGGCACGCTTGGCTGCCTGATATCCGGCGCGGCTGCCACCGTCGAGCGCTTCCTGCAACAGGAAGTCGCCGTTGCAGGCGCCGACATTGAACTGCTGTTGAGTGACGACGTCGGGCACGAAGCAGGCACGTTCCTGGCACCAGCGCGGTTTGCCCTGGGATTGGGAATACAGATGGATGACCGGGTTCCAGCCGCCGGACATGGCCAGCAGGTCGCATTCCAGGTGATTGCTGGTGCTCGTATCACCATCCTTGATGTGGCGCAGTACCACGCCGCTGACATGTTTCTTGCCCTGGGCTTCGGCCACGAGCATTTCGCGCAGGATGCTGATGCCCGCAGCCTGGGCCTGATGGGGCAGGGTGCCATCGGTGCTGGAGCGGGGGTCGACCACCGTGACCTGGGCGCCCATCGCCTTCAGGTCGAGGGCACACTGATAAGCACTGTCGTTGTTGGTGAAGACCACGGCACGTTGGCCGGGCAGCACACCAAAGCGGTGGATGTAGGTCGATACCGAGGACGCCGTCAGGATGCCGGGCAGGTCGTTGTTGCCGAAGACCAGTGGACGCTCGTGGGCGCCGGTGGCCAGCACGACCTGATGGGCCCGGATTTTCCAGAGGCGCTCGCGTACCCCTTTGCGGGCGGCCGGCGGCAGGTGGTCGGTGTGGCGCTGGGTGGCGGTGACGAAGTTGCTGTCGTGATAGCCGAAGGCGGTGGTACGGTTCAACAGCTGCACCTCGGGCATCGTCTGCAGTTCGGCCAGACGCTCGGCCACCCAGTCGGCGCCCGGTTTGCCGTCGATCGTCTCGGCCGAGCCCAACAGGCTGCCACCGAATTCAGGTTGGTTGTCGACGACGATGACGCGGGCACCCTGGCGACCGGCCGCCACGGCTGCAGCCAGACCGGCAGGACCGGCACCGACCACCAGCACGTCGCAGTGGGCGTAGGTCTTTTCGTAGCGGTCCGGATCTTTTTCCTGTGGCACCACGCCCAGACCGGCGGCATCGCGGATGCGCTCTTCGTAACGGCCCCACCAGCTGCGCGGCCACATGAAGGTCTTGTAGTAGAAACCGGCGGGAATGAAGCGTGCGAAGTTGGCCAGGAACGCCATCCGGTCGTTTTCGATGTCCGGCTTGGCGTTGACACTGGTGGCGCTCAGACCGTCGTAGAGTTCGATTTCGGTGGCACGGGCGTTCGGCACGGTCCATTGACCGCTTTCGAGCTGCACCACGGCATTCGGTTCTTCGACACCGGCTGTGACGATGCCACGCGGGCGGTGGTACTTGAAGGAGCGGGCCACGAAGTGCACGCCATTGGCGAGCAGGGCCGAGGCCAGGGTGTCACCCTGGAAGCCCTGGTAGCTTTTGCCATTGAAGCGGAAGCTCAGCGGTTTGTCGCGCTGAATGCGGCCGCCCTGTTGCAGCCGCGCGTGTGGATTGGTTTGGCGGTTCATGCGTCCCCCTTGTCTGCCGGTTTGGCATCATCGGTGGATTTGGCGTGGGCCGGGGCGGCTGCGGTGGGCTGGGCAGTGGCGGTCGGCATCGGCGAAGTCGACAGGAACTGGTATGTGACCGTATCCCGTTCCGCGTCGAACCATCTGCGGCAACCGTGGGTATGCACCCACTGTTCGCGGAAACGACCGCGGGTGTTCTTGCGCATGAACACGTAGTCACCCCATTGTTCGTCGGTCAACCAGGTGTCTTTGTCTTTGCTGGCGGCTTCGACCGGGCGGACGATGTCTCCCTCGCCCCCGTAGTTGAATTCGCTTTCGGCGCGTGCCCCGCACCAGGGGCATTGGATCATCAACATGTGGACCTCTGCTCAGTGGGCAACGGCGGCAGCGCCGTGTTCGTCGATCAGGTGACCGGTATAGAAGCGGTCGATGGAGAAGGGGGCGTTCAGAGGGTGCGGCTCGTCCTTGGCGATGGTGTGGGCGAAAGTCCAGCCCGAACCCGGGGTGGCCTTGAAGCCGCCAGTGCCCCAACCGCAGTTGAAGTACAGACCCTTGATCGGCGTTTTGGAAATGATCGGACAAGCATCGGGCGAGACATCGACGATACCGCCCCATTGCCGGTTCATGCGCACACGGCTCAGCTGTGGGAACATTTCGACGATGGCCTGCAGCGTATGCTCGATGCTGTGGAAGCTGCCGCGCTGGCCGTAGCCGATGTACTGGTCGATGCCGGCGCCGATCACCAGGTCGCCCTTGTCGGACTGGCTGATGTAGGCGTGCACCGCATTGGACATGATGACGGTATGGATGCAGGGCTTGACCGGCTCGGACACGAGCGCTTGCAGCGGGTGGCTTTCTATCGGCAGACGGATGCCGGCCATGTCGGCCAGCACGCTGGAGGAGCCGGCGACGACCACGCCGAGTTTCTTGGTGCGGATGAAGCCCTTGCCGGTTTCCACACCCTCGATGGCGCCGTCCTTCTTGCGGATGTCGAGCACCGGGCAGTTTTCGATGATGTGAACACCGAGTTTGTCGGCGGCACGGGCAAAGCCCCAGGCGACGGCATCGTGACGGGCCACGCCGGCGCGCGGCTGGTACGAGGCGCCCAGCACCGGGTAGCGGGCATTCAGGTTGATGCCGGGCACTTTCTCGGCCACCTGGGCCGGATTCAGCCATTCGGCATCGACACCGTTGTAGCGGTTGGCATTGATGCGGCGTTGGGTGTCGCGGACTTCCTGCAGGTTGTGGGCCAGGTTGAGCACACCGCGCTGGCTGAACATCACGTTGTAGTTCAGATCCTGCGCCAAGCCTTCCCATAGCTGCATGGCCTTTTCGTACAACTGCGAGGATTCGTCCCATAGGTAGTTGGAACGGACGATGGTGGTGTTGCGGGCGGTGTTGCCGCCGCCCAGCCAACCTTTTTCCAGCACGGCGATGTTGCGCATGCCGTGTTCTTTGGCCAGGTAGTACGCAGTAGCCAGGCCGTGTCCGCCCGCACCGACGATGATCACGTCGTATTCCTGCCGGGGTTCGGGGCTGCGCCAAGCGCGTGGCCATTGTTCGTTGTGCTTCAGTCCTTGGCGTATCAGACTGAAGATGGAATAGCGGTTGCCCATGGTTTCCTCACGTGTTTGTTCCGCCTTGTCTGTATTCCGCCCGATCGGTCGGGCGGGTGTCTCGTTCCGGGGCGTGGTCCATGTCGGCGCCATGCACGAGGCGTGTGCTCTGGCGCGACAGTCCGTGGCGTGGTGTCAGTACATCAGAACTCAAACCACGACGCTAGAATTTTATCGCCATCGCACTGGAAGATCAGGGGCGTATCCAGCCTCCCGAAGTGTGCTTCAGACGGTGTCCGTCGGCGGGGCGGTGTCAGCCCCGGCATCCTGCACATGTGGCGTTTCGGGCGCCTGATCGAGCAGCGCCTCGGGCAGTTGGGCGCGGGCACGCCAGTTGCTGGGCGGCATGCCGAAGGTGGCCCGGAACTCGCGTCCCAGGTGTGAGGCGTCCGAGAAACCACAGCTCATGGCGATGTCGGCGATGGAGCGGCGCGAATGCGTCAGTTGCCAGGCGGCGGTGCGCAGCCGTAGGCTGCGTGCATAGGCGTGTGGCGTGGTGCCGGCGTGTTCACGGAACAGGCGTTCGAGCTGACGCACCGAGATGTTCAGTCGTGCAGCCAGCTCGCCGAGCGACAGCTGCTGGCCGATGTGCTGCTCCATCAACAGCATGGCACGACGTACGATCGGATGCAGGGCCGGCCGTTCACCGGGCGGTGAGGGCTGGGCCGTGTCGGAGCGTGCCGCCGCATCCACCAGCAGGATGCGCAGCGCTTTTTGCACGATCGAGGCGTCGACATGCCGGCGCAGGATGTCGGCCGCCACATCGATCGAGGCGCGCCCGCCCGAGCAGGTGATTCGGCGTCGGTCGATCGTGTAGAGCCGGTCGGCGATGATCAGTTTCGGATCGGTGTCGGGAAATTGTTCGACGAAATCCCAATAGTGGAACCAGCTGACGCAGACGCGGTGGCCCTTCAGCACACCGGCCTGCATCATGGCAAAGGCTCCGGTACACAGGCCCACCAGGGTGACGTGGCTTTTGGCGGCTGCGCGGATGAAGGCGAGCACGGCGGCGCTGACCGGTGGCCGGGTGTGCAGCAGGCCGCCGACGACGACCAGATAATCGAAGCGGCCCGGATCACCCAGGGTTTCGGAGGGCATGACCTGTATCCCGGTGCTGGAGCGTACTGGGTCCAGGTGTTCGTCGATGACCTGCCAAGTGCAGCGCACTGGCCGGCTGTGATCGCCGTCGTCGCTGGCCAGCCGCAGCACGTCGATCATGCCCGAGAAAGCGGTCAGGGTGAAATGCGACAATAGAATGAATCCGAAACGGATGGGCTTTGGGGCGTTCATGGCGGGCCAGGGTGAAGTGCGTGTTCGGCAGAAGATTCCATTCCGGTGTCGCCATCGCGAATTCTGCCGATCTCGTTCATGATCGATTCTTCGATTTCTATGTCGTTTCCATTCTAGTCAGTCGCGGTGCGCTCGTGTGAAGCTGGCGCATCGAACCAGAGGTTTGCCATCGAGGAGAAGAAATGACTGGATTGACGATGAGGGAGCACGGTGCCAACGTGCCGGCAGCGGTGGGAGGGCCGTATTGTCTGACGGTGTCGTGCCCCAGCCGGGCCGGTCAGGTGGCAGCCATTGCCGCGTTCCTGGAAAAGCATCAGGGCTATATCCGGGAGTTCGCGGTCTATGACGACCCGACCGGTCGCTTCTTCGTGCGCTGTGTCTATACGGTGGCTTCGGAACTCGAGGGGCTGGAGGCCATGCGCGAGGCTTTCGTGCCGGTGGCCGATGCCTTCGAAATGGAAGCCACTTTCTACGACATGAGCGTGGCGCCGCGGGTGGTGATCATGGTGTCGAAACTCGAACATTGCCTGGCCGATCTGCTGTTCCGCGTCCGCATGAGGGAGCTGAACATGAATGTGGTGGCCATCGGTTCGAACCATCCCGATCTGAAAAACCATGCCGATGCCGCAGGCATCCCATACCATTACATGCCGGTCGGCCCGCAGAACCGGCAGGAGCAGGAAGCGCAGATTCTGAAGCTGATGGACGACACCCGGGCCGAGCTTCTGGTGCTGGCACGCTATATGCAGATTCTGACCGACAGGACCAGCCGGGCTCTGTCGGGCCGGGCCATCAACATCCACCACTCCTTCCTGCCGGGCTTCAAGGGGGCCAAGCCCTATCATCAGGCCTATGAGCGGGGCGTGAAAATCATCGGGGCCACCGCGCACTTCGTGACGGAGGATCTGGACGAAGGCCCCATCATCGAGCAGTCGGTGCATCATGTCGATCACTCCTACAGTCCTGATGATCTGCTGGCGCTGGGCCGCAACATGGAAAGCCATGCGCTGGCTCGGGCGGTGCGCTATTTCGTCGAACGTCGCATCTTCATGAACCGCCATCGCACGATCGTGCTGCGCTGAAGGGTCGGGAAGCCGTGGCGTCGTGACCGGCCGAATGCTCGGGCGACTCATCGGCTCGCGCTGCTCGGGTTGGCCCGTTTCAGGCAGTTCCGGTAGCGGCGCTCGACCCGGTCGGCAAACCAGGCGGTCGTCAGTTTGCGGGTGATCTTGGGGCTGTCGAGCTGGATGTCGGGCACACGGGCACGGGCCATCGGATTGCCGGCGCCCTTGCTGTCGGCCTGTGCAAAGGCGGCCTTGTAAATCTGGGTGTTCTCGAAGTCCAGGCTGTTGCCTTTCAGCAGCATCTCTCGTACCGTTTTGGCGCTCAGTCCGATCCGTGTGCCCAGCACGCGGGCAGCGCGCTCGGTTTCGCCGGGTTTGTCCATCGACGGATCGGCATGGTTCAGCAGATCGCCATCGAGAGTCAATTTCTGGTTGATGGCCACTGCCAGGGCACGCTGAAAGGCTGCATTGCGGCTGGCATAATGCCCGGCGTTGAAATCGGCGAAGCGGTATTTCATGTCCGGGTAATCGGCAGGGTAGTCGAGCAGATGCGCGATGCCGAAATAAAGTCCTCCCCGCCGGGTGAAGATCTCATGTCGGATGCTGCCGGCATCGGCATAGGGATATTTTTTGCGGGCCGCATGCGCTTCGGCATAGGCGATCGAGACCTGCATCGATCCGCCTGTACGCACCGGATTGTACTTGCCGAATAGTTTGTTGCCCAATGGAAGGCTGCCGGTCAGATCCTCGAAGAGCAGGCTCAGATCATGTTCGGTGCGTGCCCTGTCGATGCGTTCGGCATAGCTCAGCCCATTGCTGCTTTTCATTTGCAGCGCACCGCGCACCATGAAGGCGGGCACACCATAGGAAGCCGCGCGCTCTTCGATGGTTTTCCAGGCAATGGCGGGCAGATTGGCGACCGCTGGATTGACCTGGAAACCGGACTCCTGCTCGATGATGGCGATGGTGGCGCACAGGGCGCCGGGCGTGGCTGGCAGGCCCAGCAGCGAGAACGAGGTTTGAATGTCGGAGGCCCAGCCGCTGGCATCGCGAACCGAACCGGGGATCATCCGCTGCAGCTGGTTGCGAACGTCTTCGGGCGAAGGGCCGGGATCGGTGCCGGGCAGGGTCTGACAGCCCGCCAGTGCGGCAGCCAGCAGCAGCGCAGTCGGCTTGCTGCCCGCCGTGCTCTGGCTTGCCGTGTCAGAGCGCCTGCCTGGTGGCGGGAGAGCAGGCCGCCTGGGCGCAGCGGATCGTTTCGCGTTCGTTCCCGGTGCCTCGGGATGCGCGATGAGCGGGCGCAGTGGCCACGGACCGGTCCTGCCCGGGGAGGTGTTCCGGGAGATGGAGGTTGCAGTGCGCTGTTCGTCGGGAGATCGGGGCCGGGCCGGCTCGGTATGGATCATGGTCTGCTTCTGGGTACGGGCTGGGAACGGGCGGGATATGGGTCGGGAGGGGCGAGTGTAAGCCGATCCGGGGGAGTGTGAGAGGGGATGGACGGGAAAACGCTCGAGCGAGGGGAGCGGAGAGGGGCAAAGCCAGCCTGTCACCGTGGGAAAACCGCCCCACCGATCATGGTAGTGGTGCCGGAAGGCGTGGGCGAGGTGTCGAAGGGCACATCGGTCGTATCCGGTGCATCGGTTTCGCTTTCGGTGGGCCTGACGCGGGCATCCGGATGGCGGTCGGCGGAGACGCTTTGGACGCCGACCGTGTGAGGCGGGGAGGATGGGCACGCGCGCTTCGGAACTTCGGAGACGAAACGACTGTCATTTTTTTGCCAAATCCGGTGAACTCGGTACATTTCCTGGAGCTTCGGGCGAAGAAGGATCGCTGGTTGCCGCTCGGCTGCCCTACCGTGTTCTGAGGGGCCCGCTTTCGACTGCACGTGGATGCCGGGGCCGGCTCACCTGCCGGGCCGTCTCGACCGGACGGTGCGACAGTGGGGGCACCGCTTTGCCGACACAGGTGATGTAAGCGCTCGGCTGGCGCGTCGGGTTACGGTATCGGGTGAATGATGGTCAGAATCGGCTTGGGTTTCAAACTGTTCATGGCACTGCTGGCAGCCGGCATCGTCATGGCGGTGGCAATGGGCATTGCCAATCGGATCAGTTTTCAGCGAGGCTTCATCGGCTATCTGAATGAGTTGGAAACCAAGCGGCTCGAGGTATTGACCGGCATTCTGGCCGATCACTGGCGGGAAGTGGGTGACCCGGAGGTAGGCTGGGGCAACCTGCGCGGGCGTGACGATCTCTGGCGGCATGTGGTCCGCTACAGCGGCTATCGGGTCTATTCCGGACCACGGGCGCTCAAGGGCTTTTCGTTGCAGGGGTTGCCGTTGCCTCCATCGCCGCGACGTCATCTGCCCGGAACCGTCTGTCAGCAGCTCGCACGTGAGGTGGTTCCGGGCGAAGCCTCGGCCGCGCTGGGACCGTCGAGCTCCTGGAAGTGGATGTCGGCCGATGACGCGGTGCAGGCGGTCTGGGCGCCGCCACTGCGATCACTGGAAGCCGGGGAACGGCCGGTTGTGCAGGAATCGGCCCGTCTGGGGCTGCTCGATGATCTGGACGACATCGATCCGTTGGTGGAGATGCAGGAAGTGGGGCGTGATGATGCCCGGATCAAGCCGCCGGTGCAGCCGGGAACGACGCCCCATTCGCATCATCCACCTCCCTGGGAGCCGGAGCCGGGCGGACCGCATCAGCCGCCGATGGATGCGGCGGCTCGGATGACATTGCAGGATGCGAAAGGTATGTTCGTGGTGGGCAATCCGACGCCCGGTGACGATGCGATCTATGTTCCGGTGCTGGTGGACGGGGAGACGGCCGGCTGGGTGGCCAGCACACCCTTTACCGAAGTGACGGACGCGGCGGATCTGAGTTTTCAGAAACGGCAGGAGACGGCTGCCTGGTTCATCGCCGGGCTGGCTGTGCTGTTGGCCGGGCTGATGACCTGGGCGCTGGCGCGGGTCTGGCTGGTACCGGCACGAAGGCTGGCGGCGGCGACCCGGGGGTTGGCCGAGGGGAATTATGAAATCAGAGTGCCGGTTTGTTCGCGGGACGAGCTGGGGCAACTGGCGCGGATGTTCAACCGCCTGGCCAGCACGCTGCAGCACAACGAGCGGATGCGCCGCAGTCTGATGGCGGATGTTTCGCATGAGCTGCGCACACCGCTTTCGATCATGCGTGGAGAGCTCGAGGCGGTCGAGGATGGGCTGCAACCACTGGATCAGCGGGTCGTGGAGTCGCTGCAGGCCGAGGTGGGTATTTTGTCGAAGCTGATCGACGACATCCATCAGCTGTCGCTGGCGGAGGTGGGACCGTTGTCGTATCAGTGGCAACCTCTGGATCTGGGCGTGCTGTTGGAGCAAAGCCTGCAGGGCTGGCGAGAGCGCCTCGGCACTCACGGGTTGTCGCTGAAAAGCCCAGGGGTTGTCGATAAAATCAATATTTCAGGCGATCCCGACCGTTTACGTCAGGTGTTTCAGAATCTGCTGGAGAACTCGGCACGCTATGTGGATCGGGGCGGCACGGTCGAAGTCGGCAGCCATCGGGAGGGCCTGAATGCGGTGATCACATTCGATGATTCGGGACCAGGCATGCCCGAAGCGGACTACGAGCGCTTGTTCGACCGGTTCTATCGACGCGAAGCATCCCGCAATCGGGCCACCGGAGGGTCCGGGCTGGGGCTGGCAATCTGCCGGGGTATCGTCGAGGCACATGGTGGCAGGATCAAGGCCATGGGCTCACCGTCAGGCGGTTTGCGTATTCGCATTGAATTACCCTTGGACGTTCCTTCGGGAGGAAATGTCTGATGCCCAAGCAAAATTTGTGGGCCGCGCCCAGCAAGCCCTTGCAGGTGCTGGTCGTCGAGGATGAGCCCAAGTTGGCGGTGCTGGTCTGTCGTTATCTGGATGCCGCAGGCTTCCTCACGGGCATCATGGCCGATGGGCGTATGGTGGTGGACTCGGTGCGCAACAATCAGCCGGATTTGATCTTGCTGGATTTGATGCTGCCCGGTTGTGACGGTATCGATATTTGTCGCGAGATACGGACGTTTTCGGCGGTGCCGATCATCATGATGACGGCACGAGTCGAGGAGATCGATCGGCTGCTGGGGCTCGAGCTGGGGGCGGATGACTACATCTGTAAGCCTTTCAGTCCGCGCGAGATGGTGGCGCGGGTACGGGCGGTGCTGCGTCGCACGCTGTCGGAGCCGATGACGCCTTCGCAGTCGGGGATGGCGGTGGCGGATCAGGCGCTGGAGATTCAGCCGCCTTCGGAGGGGCTGTGGATCGATACGGTGCGGCATTCGGCCTGGCTGGAGGGCAGGGCGCTGGAGCTGACGCCGGTGGAGTTCCGGTTGTTGTCGGTGCTGGCGGCAACGCCGGGACAGGTGTTCAGCAGGGAGGATCTGCTGGAGCGGCTGTATGAGGATCACAGGGTGGTGAATGACCGGACGGTGGATACGCACGTGAAGAATTTGCGCCGGAAGATGGCGAAGGTGCTGCCAGGATGTGAGTTGATCCAGTCGGTGTATGGAATGGGATACAAGTATCAGCCTTGAGGGTGGGGCGCCTTCGCCCGATCGTCGTGAATCTGATGCTTCGGAGAGAAGCGCCGCAGCGGTTGACCTCCGCTCCTCACTTGCTGGCGGAAAGCGAGTCGTCGGAGGGACTCCCGCCGGGTACGGTGGTCGTTTCGCTTCGTCTGGATGAGGGGTGCTCCGGGTTTCATCGGGGTGTGGGGTGTCGTCGTCGGAATCGGTTTTTTTTTGTGGCGCGGGCGGCTGCCTGCGTTAAAGTACCGGCCCGCCATGTGTTTGGCGGGCTTCTTTTTGTGTGCACGCCGCCGGGAGCGTCCAGGGTGGCGGGCTTTGTATCGGTTTCTTCCTGCGGGAGTCGTTGCGTCGATGAGTAGTGCTCTGTTCCGTAATGCGCTGTTGTTTCGTCTGTCGGATGTGTGGGAGGCGGATGTCGATTCGGTGAATGATCGACTGGCACCTCTGGCGTTCACGCCGGGGCTGGCGCAGCAGGCGCAGTCGATTGGCTGGGTTCCGGCGATGGAGGGCGAGGAGCTGGCGCACCGGGTGGGCAGGCACTGGCTGTTGACGTTGCGGGCGGAGAGGAAGTTGCTGCCGGCGTCGGTGATCAATCAGTTCACGCGGGTGCGTGCGAAGGAACTCGAGGACGAGCAGGGGTTCAAGCCCGGGCGCAAGCAGATGCGTGAGCTGAAGGAGCGGGTGACGGAGGATCTGTTGCCCAAGGCGTTCAGTATCTTCCGGGACACGCGGGTCTGGATCGATCCGGTCGGGCGCTGGGTGGTGGTGGATTCGACGGCGCCGGCGCGGGCGGACGAGATCATCGGGCTGTTGAAGAAGTCGCTGGATGATCTGCCGCTGGTGCCGCTGAAGCTCGTGCATTCACCGGCGCAGTCGATGACGGCGTGGTTGGTGGAGAACGAGGTGCCGGGGCCGTTTTCGATCGACGACGACAGCGAGTTGAAGGACACCGGTGAGACGAAGGCGACGGTGCGTTATGTGCGCCATCCGGTGGATGCGGAAACGGTGCAGCGGCATTTGAAGGAAGGCAAGCAGTGCACGCGGCTGGCGCTGACCTGGCGCGATCGGCTGTCGTTCGTGCTGACCGAGAATGCAGCGGTCAAGCGGATCGGCATGCTGGATGTGGTGCGTGAGGGGCAGGAGGCGCTCGATGAAGGCGATGCGCGTCAGGTCTTCGATGCCGAGTTTGCGCTGATGACCGGGGAAATGAGTGGTCTGTTGACCGATCTGGTCGAAGTGCTGGGCGGCGAGCAGCAGCAAGCATGAGGGGCGGAGTCGCCCGTTGACATGGGCACGATTCGAGCATTTGGACGACAGTCAATGCACGGTGACGCCGACTCCACGCATCTGGTCGATGCCCTGCCGAAAATCATTGCGGAAGCGAAACAGCGAGAAGGCGCATCCGGCCAGGGTGAACATGGCGATGATGCCGGCGACCAGTCCGATGTGGGACAGGTGCCAGTGGACGCTGACCTGATTGCCGAGCAGGGCGCCGGCGCCGATTCCGACGTTGAACAGGCTGGAGAACAGCGCCATGGCCACGTCACGGGCATCCGGGGCCAGGCCCATGACGCGAGCCTGCATGGCCAGTGAGAAGCACATGATGGCAGTGCCCCAGACCACCAGCAGTACCAGCAGTTCGTCATAGTGCCGGGCGGCGGTTTCGAGCAGGAACAGGCTGACGCCGATGATACCGACTGCGAGCAGCAGGAAGGTGGCCGGGTGTTTCATGCCCTGCCAGCCGAAGAGCACGCTGCCCACCAACCCGGCACCGCCGAAGATCAGCAATGCCAGGGTGACGTTGGCATCCAGGCCGGTCAGGGTCTGGATGAAGGGCTCGAGATAGCTGTAGGCGGTGAAGTGGGCGGTGATGCCCAGAATGGTGAAGGTATAGACACAGAGCAGTGCCGGGCGCTTGAACAGCACCGGCAGGCTGGACAGTGAGCCGGTGTTCCGGCTGGACAATCTGGGCAGCAGGCGCAACAGCACCAGCATCACCAGCAGGGCGATGGCAGCGATGACGAGGAACGTGATACGCCAGCCGACCTGCTCACCGATGACGCGGCCCATCGGAATGCCGAGCACCATCGCCAGTGATGAACCGGTGGCCAACAGGCCGAGCGCCTGTCCCATTCGGCCGGGGGGCGCGATGCGCACGGCCAGCGAGGCGGTGATCGACCAGAAGATGGCGTGGGCACTGGCCACCCCCAGTCGACCGATCACCAGCACGGCAAAGTTGGGCGCAAAGGCCGACACGAGATGGCTGAGAATGAAAACGATGAACACGGCGCCCAACAGACGGCGCCGTTCCTGTAGCCGGGTGGCCAGCATCAGCGGCAGTGAGGCCAGCGCCACGACCCAGGCATAGATGGTCAGCATCAGCCCGACATCTTCACTGCGCATGTCGAAGCTGGTGCCGATACTGGACAGCAGTCCGACCGGGACGAATTCGGTGGTGTTGAAGATGAAGGCGGCCAGCGACAGGGCGCAGACTGCCATCCAGGCATGGCCGCTGGGCAGGGGAGTTTCTTCGGATGTCATGGAGGGGGAGAGATTGCAGCAGGCGGGCGGGAGGTCGGGATCAGGACTTACGTCGCAGCAGTCGCGAACGCGGACACCGCCTGGCGGCATGCATGCGCCCGATTGGCAGCCGCTGACAGGGCTCGGGTCGAAAGTGTGTCATACGCCGGCGATCGCCGCCGCCCGTAATCTGTCCACACTCCGAGTGACGGAGCGGGTCGATGCGCCCCGGAACTCATGTCGATATTTTGTGCTGGTGCAGCAGACGGGAGTGTAGGGGCCGATGGGAGGCCGATGCCAGCGGTCTGTTGGTCGCAGGCGACAGCGGAGCTCGTCGTTTTCGTGTCATCGTCAAACAGCCCGTTCACCACCGGGCTCGTTCCCTACCGGCATGGTCGTCCTTGCCACATCGGTCGACGCCGGGAGCGGGCCGGTCGTCGATCCCCGGGCCGAGGTGCCGGGTGTGATGCGTGCCCGGGTAGAGCGGCGCGGCATGGCGTGCATTGGGAGGTGCCATGCGGGTGGGGGCGTCATTCGCGTACACGCCATCCGTGATTAGGATGCTCGGGCGCTTGGCGGATGATCAGCGCTTGACCGGTATCGGGGTGGAAGGGTCGATGGGGACGGCCGACACGCTGTTCTTGGGGGAGCCGTCGATGAGCTTGTCTGAGTAGGTCAGATAGACCAGCGTGTTGCGGTCGGTGTCGATCATGCGCACGACGCGTAGACGCTTGAACAGAATCGACAGGCGTTCACTGAAGACATCCTGTTTTTTGGGCAGGGGCTTGGGAAAGCCGACCGGGCCGACCCGATGGCAGGAAATCGAGGCTTCGGCCTTGTCCTCGGCGAGGCCCAGCTGGCCTTTCAGGCCACCGGTTCGGGCACGTGACACGTAGCAAGTGACGCCTTCCACGCCGGGATCGTCATAGGCTTCGACGATGATGTCGTCGTCGCGGGTCAGCAGTTTGAACACCGTATCGACGGTGCCGATGGTGCGATCTTTGGCGAGCGCCTGCGGCGCGTGAAAGCCGGCGAGGCTGGTGCACAGCAGGATGGTGGCCAGGGGAAGGATGGTTTTCGATATCGGGAATCTCATGCTGAGTCCATGGGTTGTTCGAAAGAGGCGGGCGTCTGTGTCGCGGCAGCGTTCGGCCCGCCCGTGGGGCCGTGGTCGCATCCTGCGCCCACCCGTTTTTGCCGGCAGGCACGATGGGCCACGGTGGGCCGGGGGCTGCGCCCCCGGTGCGTGTGTCTGCCGTGTATGCCTCTGCTGCTTCTGCCCGTCTGGTCCGGGCTGGCGTCGATCATCGGCGGTACGTCAGCGCTTGTAGCGCTTGGGCACGAAGGGCAGTGGGCAGGGCTGTACGGGAATCAGTTTATCGCGGACCTTGGCCAGCAGGGTGCTGTCCTCCCCGGTCACGGTGGTCGGCAGCAGGGCCAGCATGATCGGTTTGCCCAAGGTGGGCGAGACCGTACCGCTGGTGACTTCGCCGAGGACTTCACCTTGCTCGTCGACGATGGGGGCATGGGCGCGGATCGGTATATTGCTGTCCGAGATCAGACCGATCAGCCGGCGCGGGGCACCGTGGCCGATCTGTGAAAGCACGATGTCTGCGCCTGGGAAACCGGCGATCTTGTTGCCGTCGATGCGTCTGCTGCGGGCGATGGCAAAGCTCAGGCCGGCCTCGACCGGAGAGATGTCGGCATCGATGTCGTTGCCGTGCAGGGGTAGGCCGGCTTCCAGCCGTAGCGTGTCGCGGGCGCCCAGACCCACCGGGGTCACCCGTGGGTCGGTCAGCAGCTGACGCACCACCATTTCGGCCGCGGCACTCGGAATCGAGATTTCATAGCCGTCCTCGCCGGTGTAGCCCGAGCGGGTGGCAAAGCAGGGTACGCCCAGCAGTTCGAGCGAGTCCGATTCCATGAAGCAGGGCGATCCGGCCCTGGGATCGAGTCCGGTCAGCACGGCTTCCGCCGCGGGGCCTTGCAGTGCGATCAGGGCGGCATCGATCCAGCCGAATGTCAGTTGGGGGCAGCGTGTGATGAACAAGTGCAGGTCGTGATCGCGGTTGCCGGCATTGGCGATGATGCGCACTTCGCTGCCCAGGTTGATCACCATCAGATCGTCTTCGATACCGCCGTGCTCGTTCAGCAGCACCGTATAGCGCTGCCTGCCGACGGGCCAGTTGGCGAAATCGATGGGCAGGCAGGCCTCGAGCTGGGTCTGCAGGGTCTCGATGCGGCCATCCCGGGGCTGTACCAGCAGTTGACCCATGTGCGAGACATCGAACAGGCCGCAGGAGCGCCGGGTCGCCAGGTGTTCGGCCTTCAGACCACTGTACTGGATCGGCATGTCGTAGCCGGCAAAGCCGGCCATCCGTGCCCCCAATTCCCGATGCAGGGCATCCAGAGGCACGTGTTTCAGGGGTTCTGCAGACATGGGTCGAGTCTCCTCGCGGGGGGCCGCGCTCCGCCGGCCCGTGGGGCGGGCGAGGCGACGGCAGGGGGTAAACGGAATGACGATCGGATCGAGCCGATCCAATCGCTTCGGGCTCACTTCACGGCTGATCCGTCGATGTTCATGACCGATCGGTACGTGGTGTTCACAGATAATCCGACAACGGTGGGCAGCTGCAGACCGGGTTGCGGTCGCCGGCGGTATTGTCCACCCGTTTGACCGAAGGCCAGGCCTTGGCCACTCGCAGCCAGGGCAGCGGGTAGGCAGCCTGTTCCCGGCTGTAGGGATGCGTCCACTCGCCGGCCAGCTCGGTGGCGGTGTGTGGTGCATTCTTCAGCGGGTTGTCGTCGGCGGGCAGGCGGCCGGCCTCGATGTCGGCGATCTCCTGCCGGATGGCGATCATGGCATCGCAGAAACGGTCCAGCTCGCCCCGGCTCTCAGATTCGGTGGGCTCGACCATCAACGTGTCGGGTACCGGGAAGGACAGGGTCGGTGCATGGAAGCCATAGTCCATCAGTCGCTTGGCGACGTCTTCGGCCGTTACGCCGTAGCGGTTCTTGAAGTGGCGCAGATCCAGAATGCACTCGTGGGCGACCCGACCGTTCTCGCCGGTGTAGAGCACTTCATAGTGACCTTTCAGTCGGCTGGCGATGTAGTTGGCGTTGAGAATGGCGACCGCAGTGGCGCGGCGGATACCGGCCGAGCCCATCATCCGGATGTACATCCAAGAGATCGGGGTGATCAGCGCGCTGCCGAAGGCGGCGGCCGAGACGGTGCTGGGTTGGCGCACGTCGGCTGCCTGCCGGGTGTCGGCGCTGGGCGCGGCCGGCAGATAGGGCACCAGATGGGCGGCCACTGCGATCGGGCCCATGCCCGGACCTCCGCCGCCATGCGGGATGCAGAAGGTCTTGTGCAGATTCAGATGGCAGACGTCGGCGCCGATGTCGCCGGGTTTGGTCAATCCGGCCTGGGCATTCATGTTGGCACCGTCCATATAAACCTGGCCGCCGGCGTCATGCACCTTGGTACAGATGTCTCGGATCGAGGCCTCGAATACACCATGGGTGGAGGGGTAGGTGATCATCAGTGCCGCCAGCCGGTCGCGATGGGTGGCGATCTTCTGGTCGAGGTCGGCCATGTCGACGTTGCCCAGGCTGTCGCAGGCGATCACCACGATCTTCAGGCCGATCAGTTGGGCCGAAGCGGGATTGGTGCCGTGGGCCGAGGCCGGGATCAAGCAGACATCACGCTCGCCCTGGCCTTGCGCCATCTGATATCGGCGGATGGCTTGCAGGCCGGCATATTCGCCCTGCGCACCCGAGTTGGGCTGGAAGGAGACGCCGGCAAAGCCGGTGATGTCGGCCAGCCAGGCACCCAGCTGGGCCAGCATGTCGCGGTAGCCGGTGGTCTGGCTGTCGGGGGCCAGCGGGTGGATGGCGGCAAACTCTGGCCAGCCGATCGGCGCCATTTCGGCCGCCGCGTTCAGCTTCATGGTGCACGAGCCGAGCGGAATCATCGAGTGCACCAGCGAAATGTCGCGATTCTCCAGCCGCTTCAAATAGCGGACGAATTCGGTCTCGCTGCGGTAGCGGTGAAAGACTTCGTGGCTCAGAACCGAATCCTCGCGCCGCAGGCTCGCAGGCAGCGGCAGATCGTCGCCTCCGGTGGGTAGTGTGCCGGCCAGCCGGTTCAGCGTGTCCAGGTCGGTCGGTCGGCCCGTGATGACCTGGTACAGATCGGCCACATCCTGCAGGCCGACCGTTTCGTCCAGTGCCACCAGCAGACGTTTGTCGTCGAGACGGCGCAGGTTGATGCGATGATCTCCGGCACGGGCCACCGCCCGATCGGCAGCACCGGTATCCGGGAAGGGGTAGACGAGCGTGTCGAACCAGTTTGGATGTTGCGGTGCCGGACCATCGGCGGTCTGCACGCTGGCCGCCAGCAGCCGGGCCATGCCATGTGTGCGCAGGGCGATCTGCTTCAGGCCTTCGGGGCCGTGATAGACCGCGTAGAAGGCCGACATGTTGGCCAGCAGGGCCTGCGCAGTACAGATGTTGCTGGTGGCCTTGTCGCGGCGGATGTGCTGCTCACGGGTCTGTAGCGCCATCCGGTACGCGGTCTGGCCGGCGGCATCCTTGCTGACACCGATCAGCCGCCCCGGCATCATCCGGATCAGCTTGTGACGGGTGGCCATGAAGCCGGCATGTGGGCCGCCGAAACCGAGCGGAATGCCGAAGCGCTGGGCCGAACCGATGACCACATCGGCTCCCTGGGAGCCCGGCGATTTCAGCAGCAGCGCGGCCAGCAGGTCGGTGCCGACGCAGACTTTGACACCGCTGGCCTGCAGCCCGGCAATGGTTTCGGTGTAATCATGCAGACGCCCTTCGGTATCGGGGCTTTGCAGATGAGCGCCGTAGATGGTGCTGGCATCCAGCGCATCCAGCGAGCCGACCTTCACTTCGATGCCCTGCCAGTACGCGCGGGTACGGATGACCTCGATCACCTGGGGGTGCGTGCCGGCTTCGACGAAGTAGGCGCCGGCCTTGCCGGGGTTGGCGCGGCGCAGCATCGTCATCGCCTCGGCCGCGGCAGTGGCCTCGTCCAGCAGTGAGGCATTGGCCACTTCCAGTCCGCTCAGGTCGATGATCATCTGCTGGAAGACCATCAGCGCTTCGAGCCGTCCCTGCGAGATTTCAGCCTGATAGGGGGTGTAGGCGGTGTACCAGCCGGGGTTTTCCAGGACGTTGCGGCGGATCGGTTCGGGCGTCAGCGTATTGTGATACCCGCAGCCCAGATAGCTGCGCCAGACCTGATTGCGGTGGGCCAGCGTCCGCAGCTCCGCCAGGGCCGCGGCTTCGGTACGGCCGGCGCCAATCGACAGGGTCGGCGTCTGTCCAGGATCCAGCAGGATATTGGCCGGGACGGTTTCCTGGACGAGTGCGTCCAGCGAGCTGCAGCCGATCTGCGCCAGCATGGCGGCTTCCTCGGAGGCCGAGGCGGGGCCGATGTGACGCTGCAGAAATTCGTGCTGATCCTGTCCGAGCAGGTCGGCCAGCGTGGCCGAGAGAGTCCGATCCGCCATGTCGTCGTCAGTCCTTGATTGCCTGTTGATAGTCGTCGGCCGACAGCAGCTGGTCGAAGTCCGCCGGGTTGGCCGGCTTGATGCGGAACAGCCAGCCACCTTCGAAAGGCTGCTCATTGACCAGTTCGGGGGTGTCCGTCAGAGTCTCGTTGTTGGCGATGATCTCTCCATCCATCGGCGCATAGACGTCCGAGGCGGCCTTGGTGGACTCGACCACACAGCAGGCTTCCTGTGCCGTGACCCGGCGGCCCACTTCGGGCAGTTCGACATAGACCAGATCACCCAGTTCGGCCTGAGCATGGTCGGTGATTCCGACGGTCAGGGTGCCATCTTCTTCGCGGCGCAACCATTCGTGAAATTCGGTGTACTTGAGATTGCTGGGAACAGACACGTGCATCCTCCTGAGTTGAATGGAACTGAACTGAACATATCGAGCAGGTTAACAGCAGTGGGCCGGTTTTAGAACTGCTCGAGGTCAAATGTCAACCCAAAGTACGAATGTTTCGATGCGTCGGGTGTTTTGTGAGGCGCGTGCCGCAAGGTCGCCTGGTCCTGCGGCGTGGCGCCGGACGGCCGGGGCCGATCAGTCCGTGACGGGGTATTCGACCCCTCCCCGGCACCTGCGGTGGCCTCATTGGCGGATTTGATGGCAGCTGCCGTACCCGGGTCAATCAAGTCGCTCCGAGGCTGCTATAGAATCATGGCGCTGTCGGCGATGAAGGTTCGGTTGCGGTTCCGGCTGATCTGGGCGAGCTCTGTCCACGGGCGGCCCAATGAAGGCCCGCGCAGCCCTCATGGCCCGGAAGAATCGAGAGGGGACTGCCGTCGCAAGGGCTGGCTGCCGTCAGTGTCCCGATCGTCACTCACGATGATGAGAAACGGATGACTGCGAAGCATGTCACGGAACCGCTGCCCCGCCTGCAGGAGGGGCCGCAGCCTTTTCAGAATACGGCGGAGACCATGCCGGCCGAGCGTTTGCAGCAACTGATCGCGGCCCTGCAGAAAATTCTGCCGGTCGGTTCGTTGCTGTATCGCGATGAGGATTTGCGTCCTTATGAATGCGACGGCCTGACGGCCTATCGTCAGATGCCACCCGTGGTGGCGATGCCCGACACCGAAGCA
Source organism: Lautropia sp. (assembly GCA_030530775.1). Taxonomy (GTDB): domain Bacteria; phylum Pseudomonadota; class Gammaproteobacteria; order Burkholderiales; family Burkholderiaceae_E; genus Lautropia. The sequence goes on from JAUMUG010000001.1 coordinate 620,484, forward strand.
CAGGTGGTGGAAATCATCAAGTTGTGCCGATCGCTGAACGTGCCCCTGGTGCCGCGCGGTGCCGGTACCGGGCTGACCGGTAGCGCCATGCCCCACGCGGGTGGACTGATGCTGTCGATGGTGCGCTTCAACAGAATCCTGGCGCTGGACGTGCATTCGCGCACGGCGCGGGTGCAGCCGGGGGTGCGCAATCTGGCCATTTCCGAGGCAGCTGCGCCACATGGCCTGTTCTATGCACCCGACCCGTCTTCGCAGCTCGCTTGCACCATCGGTGGCAACGTCAGCGAAAACTCCGGTGGGGTGCATTGCCTCAAATACGGGCTGACGGTGCACAACGTGCTGTCCATCAGAGCCGTGACCATCGACGGTGAGTTCGTCACCTTCGGTGCGCCGATCGTGGCCGGTGGCGCTGCGCTGGACGTGCCGGGGCTGGATCTGCTCGGTGTCAGCATCGGCTCCGAGGGCATGCTGGCGGTGGTGACCGAAGTGGTGGTGAAGCTGCTGCCCACGCCGAAGGTGGCGCAGGTGATCATGGCCTCTTTCGATGATGTCGAGACCGCCGGCAACGCGGTGGCTGCAGTCATCGCGGCCGGGCTGATCCCGGCCGGTATGGAGATGATGGACCAACAGGCGGCACAGGCGGTCGAGCCGTTCGTGGAGGCCGGCTACGATTTGCAGGCCGCTGCCATCTTGTTGCTCGAGTCCGATGGCACGCAGGAAGAGGTGGCCGAAGAGATCGCCGATATGGAAGCCGTGCTGCGCAAGGCCGGCGCCACCCGGCTGCAGGTCTCCTCGTCAGAGGCCGAGCGGATGCGTTTCTGGTCGGGGCGCAAGAATGCCTTTCCGGCGGCGGGGCGCATCTCGGCCGACTATTACTGTATGGACGGCACCATTCCCAAGCGCATGCTGGGCCGGATGCTGCGGGCCATTGCCGAGATGGAACGTAAGTATGGGCTGCGCTGCATGAACGTTTTTCATGCCGGTGATGGCAATTTACACCCGTTGATCCTGTTCGACAGTGCCATCCCGGGTGAATGGGAGCGCGCCGAACTTTTCGGCGCCGAAATCCTGGAGCTCTGCGTCGAGCTGGGCGGCACCATAACCGGCGAGCACGGTGTGGGCATCGAAAAGATCAATTCGATGTGTGTGCAGTTCTCCGAAACCGAGCGGGCGGTCTTCTTTGCGGTCAAACGGGCTTTCGATCCGGCGGGGCTTTTGAATCCCGGCAAAGCGCTGCCGACCCTGCACCGCTGTGCCGAATACGGGCGCATGCATGTGCAGCATGGCCGTCTCAAGTTTCCTGAACTACCTCGTTTCTGAGACAGGAGTCCGCTGACATGTCTTCTCAACAAGGAAACAGGGAGCCCCGCGCCCGGACGGGGAGTGTGCCGCCGGCCGACGACCTGCGGCTGCCTGGCGGGATAACGTCCGTGGGGGCCGATCCGGATGGTTCCGGAACACCCGCGGTCGATCTGTCGATGGATGAGGCGGCCGCGCACGAGATGCTGGCCAGGATGCGCAACCAGCTGGGCCGCTCCTATCGTGCCGGCCGCCCGATTCGCCTGCGGGGCGGCGACACCCATCGTTTCTATGGCAATCCCTGGCCGGAACGATGCGATGATGGGGTGATGCTCGACTGTCGGCTCTACCGTGGTGTGGTGCACTACGATCCTTCCGAGCTGGTGGTGACAGTGCGCTGTGGTACGCCGCTGGCGGAGTTGGAGGCGGTCCTGGCCCGGGAAGGGCAGTGTCTGCCGTTCGAGCCGCCGCATTTCGCCCCCGGGGGAACCGTGGGCGGTATGGTCGCCACCGGCCTTTCCGGGCCCCGCCGGCTGTCGATGGGTGCGGTGCGCGACTTCGTTCTGGGCACTGTGCTGGTGTCGCCGGGCGGCGAGGTGATGCGCTTCGGTGGCGAGGTGATGAAGAACGTGGCCGGCTATGACGTATCGCGTCTGCTGGTCGGCTCGATGGGTGTGCTGGGGATGATCGCGGAGGTGTCTCTGAAAGTGCTGCCACAGCCCAAGGCCGATCAGACCCTGGTGCTGGACATGACCGAGGTCGAGGCCATCCGACGCTGCAACCAGTGGGGTGGGCTGCCCCTGCCGTTGGCAGCCACGCTCTGGCACGAAGGGCGGCTGTGGGTGCGGCTGTGTGGCGCCGAGCAGGCGGTCGAATCGGCGGTCCGCCAACTGGGCGGCGAATTGCTCCCGGTCGACGAGGCTGCGGCTCTGTGGTTGTCGATCCGCAATCAGCGGCATGCTCATTTCTGGCAACCGGGTCCGCTGTGGCGGTTGTCGGTGCCGGCCACGGTCGAGGTGCTGGGGCTGCCCGGCTCGGTGCTGACCGAATGGGGTGGCGCCTTGCGTTGGTATGTGCCGCCGGTGGAACGGATGCCTTCGGCCGACGTGGTGCGTGAAGCGGTCGAGCGGGTCGGTGGTACCGCGACGCTGTTCCGGGCCGACGAAGCGCATGCGGCCGTGGCCCGCTTTCATCCGCTCGCTCCGGCCAACCGGCAGATTCAGCAGCGACTGAAGCAAGTTTTCGATCCGGCCGGCCTGATCAATCCGGGTCGCCTCTACGATTGGCTCTGATTCCGCACAAAGAACATGGAAACTCATCTCGCCGAACGCTTTCGCGATACGCCCGAAGGGATCGAAGCCGAAACGATCCTGCGCAAGTGTGTGCATTGCGGCTTCTGTACCGCCACCTGTCCGACCTACCAGGTGATGGGGGACGAGAGGGATGGACCTCGGGGCCGGATCTATCTGATGAAGCAGGTGCTGGAGGGCAAACCCGCCACCCTGGCCACCCTGACGCACCTGGATCGCTGCCTCACCTGCCGCAATTGTGAAAGTACCTGTCCGTCCGGGGTCAAGTACTCGCATCTGCTCGATATCGGTCGCAAGATCGTCGAGGATTCCGTCGAGCGGCCGTTGGCGCAGCGTGTCGCGCGCAAGGGTCTGGTCTGGTTGGTCGATCAGCGCACGCTGTTCGAGGGCCTGATGAAAACCGCCCGATCGATGCGGCCGGTGCTGCCCGCAGCCATCAAAGCCAAAGTGCCTGTCGCAAGAGAGGCGGGTGATTGGCCCACGACTGCGCATGCCGAAAAGGTGCTGATGCTCAACGGCTGTGTACAGGGCGCCATGCTACCTGGTGTGGACCGGGCGACTGCGCGTGTACTGGACCGGCTGGGCGTCGGTGTGATCATCGATCCCGCTTCGGGCTGTTGCGGTTCGCTCAAGTTTCACCTCAACGAGCAGGACCGGGCGCTGGCCGAAATGAAGCGCAATATCGATGTCTGGTGGCCCTATATCGAGAGCGGTCGGGTCCATGCCATCCTGATGAACGCTTCGGGTTGCGGGGCGATGCTCAAGGAATACGGCCATGTCCTGCGCAATGACCCGGTCTACGCAGAGCGGGCGGCGCGGGTTTCTGAAATCACGGTCGATGCCATCGAATGGCTGACCAAACGCCTGGGCGATCGCAAGCCGGCAGCGCCTCTGCGTACACAGAAACTGGTGTTCCATCCGCCCTGTACGCTGCAGCATGCCCAGAAGATCCGGGGCGAAGTCGAAAAGCTGCTGACCACCTGGGGGGCCGAGCTGCTGCCCTTCAATGAACCTCATCTGTGCTGTGGTTCCGGCGGGGTCAACTCGGTGCTGGAACCAGCCATTGGCCGGCAGCTGCGGGCGCGCAAGCTGGGCCACCTGCAGGCCAACCGGCCCGAAGTGATCCTGTCGGCCAACGTCGGCTGCATCTCGCATCTGGCCGGGGGCACCGATACGCCCGTCATGCACTGGATCGAGTGGATCGAAACCCGGTTGGCAGCGGCCTAGCCGGGGGGCCAGGCCCGGGGGACATGTACCGGGCATGGCATCATACAGCGGATGTCTCGGAAAGGCCGTCGGTCTGCCAATCGATCCCACCTTCTCCGTGCTCGTGCACGGTGGCTCAATAGATCGGCATCGGCTTGCGATCCTTCAGATAGATCAACCCCTTGATCATTCGGTACAGATACCAGATGCAGGGAATGAACAGGATGAAGCTCAACACGCCGAAGGTGATCAGCACCGGCACACCCAGAATCACCAACCAGGCGATCGTCCACCAACAGGTGCGGATCATCCAGGTGAAATGGCTTTCGTACAGCGTGCCACGGGCCGAGGGACGCTGGATGTAATTGATGATCAGCGCGACCAGCGACAGGGTGCCCACCGACAGAATCATGCCGGCGATGTGCAGACAATAGTCGAGCAGCGCGGTTTGGCGGAAACTGGCTTCGCGCTCGGAGTCGAGGGGGGTGATGTCTTCGTAGTAGGTGGGGCGCATGGGCGAACGGCTCTCCGTGGTCGGCAGGTCAGGACAAGCTGTACCAGCGCAGCTGCCACTGCGCTGAAAGCAACTGATCGCAGGCAAACGATCCGGCTCCGCAGGCTGGCCACATCCGGTGCGCGGCCCACCCCTTCAGTTGCTGGAATGAACCGTCGGGGCGTCAGTCACACTGGCGCCTGGCCCTGCGTTCCCACAAATGGGTACAAAAAGTCTCGGTTCAAGCCGGGCGACACGATGCTTTACATCAGGGCGCTTCCTGGCTGCGCAGGGCACACCACGCCGCGCCGCGCGACAATGGGGACTATGCCAGAAAACGTCCGGGCGTGCCGACGAGTCCCCGGCAGACCCGGCCACACAGTCCCGCGTTTCCTTTGGCCTTGTTCACTGCTGGTTCATCGAGGCATAAAGCGTCTGCGCACCGGTGGCGATGAACTGCACACCGACACAGATCAACAGAAAACCGCTCAGGCGGGTGACGACCTCGATACCGGTGCTGCCCAGCCGGGTGATGACACTGCGGGCGCTGCGCAGCAGCAGAAACTCGATGGTGCAGACGCCGGTCATGGCGAGCAGCACGGCCAGATAGGACTGCACTTCATGTGCGAAGTCGTCGAGTTCGCGGATCTGGGTGGCCAGACCGATCACCACGGCGATGGAGCCGGGACCGGTGATGCCGGGCAACGCCAGCGGAAAGAAGGCCGGGTTGCTGTATTGGGCCTTGGCCACTTCAGAAACTTCGGCACGGCCATAAAGCATGCCATAACCCAGTACACCGATGACCATGCCACCGGCCACCCGCATCGCCCCGTAGGAAATGCCAAAGGCTTTCATGATCATGCTGCCGGCAAACAGACTGACGACCAGGATGCAGAAACAGTAGAGTGAGGCCGAGCTCGCCACCCGTCGTGCAGCCGGAGTATCCATCCCGTTGGTGACCGAGCTGAAGATCGGTAGCGTGGCCGGCGGATTGATGATGGTGATCAGGCTGATGAAGGAGCCGAGCAGAAAAGTCGTGAAGCTGTCACCGCGCATGGGGTCTCCCTGGAAGCCTGGGCACTGGAAAGATCCCGGGCCGCAAAGCAGGCGTGTCGGCAGAAGCCGTGCGCCTGTGGCCTGTCGCGCGAAGCGACATGGATGGTGATGGGATCGGAGTCATGCCAAAGAAACTGCCCCGGTTCGAACCCGGGGTGCTCATGATCCAGGCGAGTGTATCGGCTTGTGCCGCCACCGTGTGACTTCGGGATGACATCAGTCGGCTGGATACAACTGTGGCACTGGCCATGGGGTCATGTGCCAGGGGAATACAGGTCCAAGAATACCGGCCACCGGCCCGCGGCCCTCTCGTCCAGCGATGCCCATCCCGGTCCGTCATTTCCGCTCCGTGTATCCCTGGGCTCACGTGGCCTGGAGATGGCTTGGGCAGCAGATATCCACCGCTGTATCCACAGCCATTCCACAGCCATCTGCACAGACCTGTCCACAGGCGCGCTGCTTCCGGATCGCATGCATTCGTTTGCGTCTTCGTCTGCACGGTATGAAACATACCTTCGGAATGATGAATTTTCGATTTCAAATGCATTCCAGGCAAGGAAGGGCTGGATAGAACCGTTTGGCACCGGCGGGCGTACCGTACCGACATGAAAAAGGCAGGTCTGCGCCTGCCTTCGCTCTGTGCCGGAGCCGGATCGATCCGGCGGAACCGGCCTGCATCGCAAGCCCGGGTTCCGGCGCGCTGCCGGCTCATCGGAGCTGGTCATTCCACGGCTTTCACCATGTCTTCGACCGTTTTCTTGGCATCGCCGAACACCATCATGGTCTTGGGCATATAGAACAACTCGTTGTCCAGACCCGCATAGCCGGATGCCATCGAGCGTTTGTTGACGATGATCTGTGCTGCTTTGTAGGCATCCAGGATCGGCATGCCGGCGATCGGCGAGTTTGGATCCTTGGCTGCCGGGTTCACCACGTCGTTGGCACCCAGCACCAGCACCACATCGGTCTCGCCGAAGTCGGGGTTGATGTCTTCCATTTCGAAGACTTGGTCGTAAGGCACTTCGGCTTCGGCCAGCAGCACATTCATGTGGCCGGGCATCCGGCCCGCAACCGGGTGGATGGCATAGCGGACCTGCACACCCTTTTCGATCAGCTTGTCGGTCAGCTCCTTCAGCGGGTGCTGGGCACGGGCCACGGCCAGACCATAACCCGGCACGATGATGACCGAGTCGGCATTGGCCAGCATGAAGGCGGCGTCATCGGCAGAGCCGGACTTGACCGGGCGCTGCTCCTGGCCACCGGCAGCCTGTGCGCTGTTCGGGTCGGTGCCGAAGCCGCCCAGCAGCACGTTGACGAAGGAGCGGTTCATGGCCTTGCACATGATGTAGGACAGAATCGCGCCCGAGGAGCCCACCAGCGAACCGGCGATGATCAGCATCGGGTTGTTCAGCGAGAAACCGATACCGGCTGCTGCCCAGCCCGAGTAGCTGTTCAGCATCGACACCACCACCGGCATGTCGGCGCCGCCGATCGGGATGATGATCAGCACGCCCAGCACGAAGGCGATCAGCGTCATCAGCCAGAAGGGGGTCCAGCCCTGGGTGGCGGTGAACCAGATGCCGCAGGCCAGCATCACGATGGCCAGCACCAGGTTCAGCGCATGCTGGCCCGAGAAGACCACCGGGGCGCCCTGGAACAGCCGGAACTTGTATTTGCCCGACAGCTTACCGAAAGCGATGACCGAACCCGAGAAAGTGATGGCACCGACGAAGGTGCCGATGAACAGCTCGATCCGGTTGCCGACGGGGATCGGCTCGCCACGGCTGACGATGTTGAAGGCCCAGGGTTCGGCCACGCAGGCGACGGCGATGAAAACGGCCGACAGACCGATCATCGAGTGCATGAAGGCGACCAGCTCGGGCATCTTGGTCATTTCCACCCGTTTGGCCATCACCGTACCGATGGAACCTCCGACCAGCAGACCGGTGATCACCAAGGCGATGCCACCGCCATTGCCTTGCGTGCCCAGTTCATTCTGCAGCTTCAGGATCAGGGCGATCGTGGTGATCACCGCGATGGTCATACCCACCATGCCGAAGACATTGCCACGGCGTGAGGTGGTCGGATGGGACAAGCCTTTCAGTGCCTGGATGAAGCAAACGGAGGCGACCAGATAAAGAAGGACGACGAGACTCAGACTCATCAAAAAACTCCAGCGCTTGAATTCAGAAAATCAGGATCAGGAGGCGTCTGCCGCCTTGCGAGGCTCTTTCTTCTTGAACATTTCCAGCATCCTTCGCGTGACCAGGAAGCCGCCAAAGACATTGACGGCGGCCAATGCGACAGCCAGAAAGCCCATGAACTTGCCCAGGCCGGTATCGGTCAGTGCGGCGGCCAGCATGGCGCCGACGATGACGATGGCAGAGATGGCGTTGGTCACGGCCATCAGCGGGGTATGTAGCGCGGGCGTGACGTTCCAGACGACGTGATAGCCGACATAGATCGCCAGCACGAGAATGATCAGATTGAGTATGGTTGGATTGACACTTTCCATGGCGGTCCTCCGGGGCAATGGGCAGGTACGGAAAAGGGCTGTCGCCCGAAGGAGACAGCCGGTGCGGGCAGAACAAAGACGGAAGCGGATGAATCAGGCGCCACGCAGTACTTTCTGGTCACTGGCGACCAGGCAGGCTTTGACGATGTCGTCTTCCAGATTGATGTGGAACTTCTGCTCGTCGTCGATGATCAGCTTCAGGAAATCGAGCACGTTGCGGGCATAGAGCGCCGAAGCGTCGGAGGCCACCAGCGCCGGCAGGTTGCCCACCCCGGCGATGCTGACACCATTGTGTTTGACGACGGTATCGGCCTTCGACAGCTCGCAGTTGCCACCCTGTTCGACCGCCATATCGACGATGACCGAGCCGGGGCGCATCGATTCGACCATCTCCCGTGTCACCAGCGTCGGTGCACGGCGGCCCGGGATCAGTGCGGTGGTGATCACCACATCGGCCTGGCGGATGCGCTCGGCGACGGCCTTGGCCTGCCGCTCCAGCCACGAGGCCGGCATCGGTTTGGCATAACCGCCCACGCCGGCGGCCGCTTCGCGTTCCTCATCGGTTTCGTAGGGTACTTCGATGAACTTGGCGCCCAGCGATTCGATCTGTTCCTTGACGGCTGGACGGACGTCGGACGCCTCGATCACGGCACCCAGACGTTTGGCGGTGGCGATGGCCTGTAGACCCGCCACCCCAGCGCCCAGAATCACCACGCGGGCCGCCTTGGCTGTGCCGGCCGCGGTCATCATCATAGGGAAGAAGCGCTGATACAGGTTGGCGGCCACCAGCACCGCCTTGTAGCCGGCGATGTTGGCCTGTGACGACAGTACATCGAGGCTCTGGGCACGGGTGGTGCGGGGGGCTGCCTCCAGCGCGAAAGCATGGACGCCGGCCTTGGCCAGCTTCTCCAGACCTTCGGCATCAAAGGGGTTCAACATGCCGAGCAGCACGCTGCCGGATTTCAATTGAGCCACCTCATCATCCATCGGCGCACGCACCTTGGCGACCAGTTCGGCACCGAACGCCTCTTTGGCCGATACCAGGGTTGCACCGGCTTCGGTATAGGCGGCGTCCGGAATGTCGGCGCCAGTGCCTGCGTTGCGTTCAACCAGTACTTCATGGCCTGCCTTCACCAGCTTCTTGATGGTTTCTGGGGTGGCAGCGACACGAGTTTCACCTGGCCGACGCTCTCTGGGGATCCCGATTTTCATGTTCTCTGACCTTGGTTGACCTTGTTTGGTTATCGATTTTCTACAATGATGGCATGAAAGTCGCTTTACCGGACGGCAAGGGCCGTCGAATCGTGGTCGGGTTATCCGGCGGTGTGGACTCTGCCGTCAGTGCCTGGCTGTTGAAGGAAGCCGGTTGGAACGTGCTCGGCCTCTTCATGAAGAATTGGGAGGACGATGATGACAGTCGGTATTGTGCCAGCCGACAGGATTGGTTGGACGCCGCCAGCGTCGCGGATGTCATCGGTATCGACCTCGAAGCAGTCAATTTTGCCGCAGACTACCGGGAGAGGGTCTTCAAACTCTTCCTGGACGCTTACCAGTCGGGGCTGACACCGAACCCGGATGTGCTATGCAATGCCGAAATCAAATTCAAGGCATTTCTGGACCACGCCATCGAACTGGGGGCCGAGCACATCGCCACCGGGCACTATGCCGGCGTCCGTCAGGCGCAGGCAGGGAATTTCGAGCTGCTTCGTGGCGTCGATGCCAACAAGGATCAGAGCTACTTTCTGCATCGGCTCAACCAGCATCAGCTTTCGCATGTGGTGTTTCCGCTGGCGCAGTTCACCAAGCCGCGGGTACGTGAGATCGCCCGGCGGCTCGGGTTGCCCAATGCCGCCAAGAAAGATTCCACCGGCATCTGCTTCATCGGCGAGCGGCCGTTCCGTGAATTTCTGGCCCGTTACTTGCCGACCAGACCGGGGCCGATGCTCGATGACAGGGGAGTCGTCGTCGGGGAACACATCGGCCTGTCCTTCTATACCCTGGGGCAGCGCAAGGGCATCGGCATCGGTGGCCGGCGTGACAACACCGACGGCACGCCCTGGTTCGTGGCCGCCAAGGATCTGGCCAGCAACACGCTGACCGTGGTGCGCGGGCATGATCATCCATGGTTGCAATCCTCGACGCTGCTGGGCAGGGATGTTCACTGGATCGGTCCCGAGCTGGAGACCGGTCGGCACTACGGCGTCAAATGCCGCTATCGGCAACAGGATGCCGTCGGCTGGATCGAAGGTCCGGTGCCGCCCACCGGAGCGGGAGGAATGGTCCGGGTGGTTTTCCGGGATCCGCAATGGGCGGTCACGCCGGGGCAGTCTGCGGTTTTCTACGATGGCGAGGTCTGCCTGGGCGGTTGCCTGATAGCAGCCGGCGAAAGCCGCCGGTCTGGCACACCGGCCAGGGAAGCCGGCACAGCCTGAGATGGCGGGCATGTCCGCCGAGCATGTCACCCGATCACGACATTCTCCGATGCCGGCGCCGCGATGTCCGGGCGGCACCGGTTCATGGCCATCCCGTGCTGCGCGTCGAATCCCTGGGGGCTGCAGAATGCCGGTGCACTTCATGAGCACGGGCCGGGTTCAGATGGCGCGACCCATTGCCGTGAGCTCTGCTCTGCGGTGAGTGCCCGGTTGTTGCCGTCGCAGCAGCCGCAGCTCTCCGGCATGGCCGCCCGTTGGCATACCGATCTGCTGGATCGGCACACGATGGATGAGCAGCGCCGGATGCTGGGCACGGGACGTTTCGTATGCCGATCGGGTGATTCATGGTCGGAACATGGTGGCGCATATGTGCCTTGACGTAAAATCGCCGGCATGACTGACATCCACGCCCTCAATGCCCTGTCACCGCTCGACGGCCGCTACGCCGCAAAGGTGGCACCCCTGCGTTCCTTCTGGTCCGAGGCTGCTTTCATGCGTCATCGCGTGCAGGTCGAAGTGGCCTGGCTGATCGCGCTGTCGGACGCCGGCCTGCCCGAACTCGAGCCCTTCAGCGCCGAGGCCCGTGCCCGCTTGCACGCCATCGTCGAGCATTTCGGTGACGCCGAGGCCGAAGCCATCAAGACCTTCGAGCGCACCACCAACCACGACGTGAAGGCGGTCGAGTACTTCCTGAAATCGAAGGTGGCCGACGATGCCGAACTGGCAGCCGCCAGTGAGTTCATCCATTTCGCCTGTACCTCCGAAGACATCAACAACACCTCGCACGGCCTCATGCTGAAAGGCAGCCGCGACCAGGTGCTGCTGCCCGCCATCGACCGCATCATCGACGCCCTGCGGCAGATGGCACATCAGCACGCGGCCCTGCCGATGCTGTCGCGCACCCACGGCCAGCCCGCCTCGCCCAGCACGCTGGGCAAGGAAATCGCCAACGTCGTGCAGCGCATGTGGAATGCCCGTGACCGACTGGCATCGGTCGCCATCCTCGGCAAGATGAACGGCGCGGTCGGCAACTACAACGCCCACCTGTCGGCCTACCCGGAGGTGGACTGGCCGGCATTCTCGCAGCGCCTCATCGAGCAGGATCTGGGCCTCGTCTTCAATCCGCTCACCACCCAGATCGAGCCGCACGACTACATGGCCGAGCTGTTCCATGCGCTGATCGGCTTCAACACCATCCTGCTCGATCTCTGCCGCGACATCTGGAGCTACATCGGTATCGGCTACTTCAAGCAGCGCCTGAAGGCCGGCGAAGTGGGTTCTTCCACCATGCCGCACAAGGTCAACCCCATCGACTTCGAGAATGCCGAAGGCAACCTGGGCCTGGGCACCGCCCTGCTGGCCCACCTGGCACAGAAACTGCCCGTCAGCCGCTGGCAGCGCGACCTGACCGACTCCACCGTGCTGCGCAATGTGGGCGTGGCCTTGGGCTACAGCCTGCTGGCCTTCGACTCGGCCCTGCGTGGCCTCGGCAAGCTGGAAGTCAACGCCGACCGCCTGGCCGAAGACCTCGACGCCAACTGGGAAGTGCTGGCCGAGCCCATTCAGACCGTCATGCGCCGTTACGGCATCGAAAAACCCTACGAAAAACTGAAGGAACTCACCCGCGGCCGCGCCATCGGCGCCGCCGAACTGGCGGTGTTCATCGATGGCCTGGCACTGCCAGAAGATGCCAAAAAACAGTTGCGGGCGATGACACCGGCCTCCTACATCGGCCGGGCGGTGGAGCTGGCGCGGAGTGTTTGATGGATGGGCAGTAGCGCGCCGGATGGTGCGTGTTTTTTTGCACGTGCCTTCCGGCATGATTGGACGAGAAGGCTGATGAGCGGTCGTTCCCGGAAGGCACGAGGAGCTTGTGAGAAGTCGATCTCTCCAGGTGCTGTTTGCATCGTCCTCATACCTGTACGTTCCTGATGGTAAGCGCGAGACTGGCCCTCTGCGCCGCGTTCAGTAGCGATAACGCCCTTGCAGGAAGATCACATGCTCTGCCGTGACCCGATAGACACAGCGATGTTCCTGGGTCACGCGACGCGACCACACGTCTCCGCCCAGATACTTCAGGGGTTCGGGCTTGCCGATGCCGTCAAACGGGTCGCGGAGGATGGCTTCAACCAGATCCAGCAGCCGCTTTGCCACACGCCGGTCGGTGTTCACCCAATGCCGAAGATCTTCGATGAAGTGGGGATCGAAGATCGCAAGTCGTTCATGTCGCTTCGTCATAGCCGACTTCCCGGCGAAGCTGTCCAATGGTTTTGGCCGCTGCGCCGCTTGGCTGCTGGGAACGGTTCAGCGCTTCGAGCAAGCGTTTGGCATTGGCGGGAGACCGAAGCAGATGGGCGGTTTCCATCAGGGCGGAAAGCTCATCCGCTGCGATCATGGCAACTGCAGGGCGGTCACGTCTTTTGACGATGACGATCTCCTGATCGTCAGAAACGCGATTCATCAGGGATGCCAGATCGGCCCGGGCCTGGCTGTAGGTCGTTTCGATCGTCATGATTCCGGCCTCGAATGGCGTGCTGTACTTGTACAAATATATTGTACAACATCTTCCTGTTTCCAGAGTGCGGCGACGAATGGGTTCATAATACGCTCCAGGCCGCCGTTTGAGCTCCGGCCGGGCACTGAGCGTGACACCTATCTGATTTTCGAGTACATCGCCTGTGTGCTGTCGGAGATCCCTGCGACGCGGTACATCGACAGCGACGACATCGTGGCGCGGCTGAATCTGGTGACGATGCGCCACGAACAGGCGCAGACGCTGATCCTGCTGCGGCTTTTGCGTCGGTGCTTTGGCGAGCTGTCGCCGTCGATGCTGCAACGGATCCGTGCGGCTACACCGGCGCAGCTCGAAGCCGGACAGGAGGTTGGACGCCGACTCGTTGGAGGCCGTATTTGAACCTTCCAGAGCGTCGAGTGCCGATCAGCGCACATGCTTCTCCGCAATCGCCACCACCTTGTCCACCCGGGTGGTGTAGCGCGGGTTGTCGGCCAGGTAGTCGGTGCTCATCCAGGTTTTGACGATTTCCTGGGCGATGGCCGAGCCGATGATCTTGCCGCCGAGGCACAGCACGTTGGTGTTGGAGTGTGAGCGGGCCAGGCCGGCGCAGAACGGGTCCTGGCAAACGGCGGCAAACACCTTTGGAATCTTGTTGGCGATCATCGCACTGCCATAGCCCACGCCGTCGATGAAGATGCCGCGATCGGCCTTGCCCTCGCTCACGGCCAGCGATGCGGGGTAGATGAAATCGGGCAGGTCGCAGCCTTCGTCGGAATGCGGCCCGAAGTCGATCACTTCATGTCCGTCCTCCTCCAGCAGCGCCTTCAGTTCGGCTTTAAGTGCAAATCCGGCGTGATCGCCTGCCATCGCAATTTTCATGTTGGTTCTCCGTGAGGGTCATCGGGGTATCCGCAACCATGCACCTGCTGCGGATGTGCGTCATCTCTGATGCTGTATGAAGTGTGCCATGCATGTGCCGCAAAGGCCCAGGGGGATCATCGTGCTTGTCCAGGGGCAGGATTCTGATGAGGGATGAAGCGCCACACACGATTGGCGTTTACTGCTGGGTATTCCGATGATCGTGACCGCAGGATTCCGGCATCGTGACCGGGCAGTCCGGCATCGTGACCGCTGGCTCCTGGGCGATGGCCGAACCGATCGGCTTGCCGCCGAGGGCCGGGGCCGGCACGTCGGGGTCGGAATGTGAGCGGCCAGCCGGGCGCACAAGGGGCTTGGCAGACGGCGGCAAATACGCAGGGCGGCTTGTCGGCGATCAGAGACACGCTTGGGAACAGGGCTTTGCTTGGCGATCGATGCACTTTGTGCCATTCTGTGAGCCATGAATGCGGCTGCCTTTGGAATGAAACGGCGATGTAGGCTGCCACGATGCAGATCGTGGCGGGGATTCGTTTCGTTTCAGTCAAGGAGCACGCATGAAAACGCTTGATTCGGCCCTGCTGGCATTGTTGCTGGGCGCATCGGCCTCGGTCTCGGCGCATAGTTTGTGGACGTTGGGTGAAAACAAGGATGTCTTCGAGGCAGACATTCTCTATGGCCACGCATTTCCCGCACCCGAGGTGATTCCGGAGGAGCGGCTGTCATTGTTCGAGCCACTGGTGGTGATCAGCGAGTGGGGCGAGACCACGCTGCATCAGCACGGAGCAAACCATCATTACCGGCACAGTGCCAGACTGGACAAGGGCACACATATTCTGCTGGCCACCTACAAGCCGACCCATTGGACGAAGAAGGCCGATGGCAAGTGGGAAATGAACAAGACACGGGCCGATTTCAAGGACGCGGAAAGTTGTGGGCTATACGCGATGCAGGGCAAGAGCTTCGTCCTGGAGGATGATGACGGCGCGTTCGCCATCCGGCCCGTAGGCAAGGGCTACGAGATCACACCGCTGGTGAAGCCTTCTGCGATCGGGGCCGACGAGCTGGTGAAATTCCTGGTGACGCGCGACGGCAAACCGCTGTCGGGCGTCCAGGTGGTGGGCAGCCCGGCAGGCTTCAATTCGGAGGAGGTCGAGATCGAGGCTTTCTATACCGAAACCGATGAAAAGGGTGAGTTCCTGTTCCGCGCGCTGAAGCCGGGGCTTTGGTATCTGTCGGCCGAGGTCGAGCAGCCGGCCGATGACCCCGAGGTCTGCGACAAGGTGGTCCACGAGTTCACGCTGAGCTTCAGGGTGAACTGACCCGCCATCTGTCGCCGCTTCGAGAGGGGAGGGCGAGTCGTGTGTTTCACAGCGCAAACACCTTCAAGCGAGGTCTGACGAGTCTGTCAAAGCGGTCGGTGATGCTGGTGTCCAGTTGAGCGCCGGCGAAAAGCCGGTGCGGCATGGACTCCAGTTTCGTCCGGTTGATGGCAGGGCGTCGAACCGCTCAGCGGGATCGTGCCGCGCACCGGCGCCGTCGGCCCGATGCAGCCGGTGTACCCGCGCGATCCCGACGGCAATCTGCTGGAAGAAATCAGCCGGTATCTCGCTTGAAGTCTTCCTGCGTCAAAATTGACGGTATGCCGGGCACGGAATGCATCAATCGTAGGGAATCTCCCGATCCAGAATCGACCATCGCCCATCGCGGTAGCTCAGATGCACCGGGGTTGCATTGCGAATGCTCTTGCGCAGGGCGGTGTCGGGCGCGATTTTTTTCAGAATCGTGCTGATCGCCATACCGTGAGACACCAGCAGCACGGTACCGCCGGGGCGGGACTGCTGCACGACGGTGTCTAGACCGCGTTGAATACGCTCGATGAAACACTGTTCCGTTTCGGCCAGGCCCAGCGGGTCCAGTGCGTGTGTGCTTTGGATCAGCAGGTTGCGGCTGCCATGTCGGTGGCGATGCAGCCAGTGCTGTAAATCCGATATGCCATGAAAGGCGGCTGATTGCTCATAGACTGTGTCGATCAGCTCGCCTTCCAATCCGCCGAAATAAAATTCACGCAGATCGGACAGTGTCCCGATGGGCAGTGAGCCCTGGCCCTTGGCACGCAGAATCAGCCGAGCGGTGTCGATGGCGCGCGGGCTGGTGCTGGCATAGGCCGCGTCGAACTGCACCGTATCGCCGAGTGAGGCACCCAGCGCCGCGGCAACGGCCCGCCCTTCATCGGTCAGAGGCGAGTCACACCAACCCTGAATACGCCTCATCACATTGAACACCGTCCTGCCGTGGCGGGCCAGATAGAGTTTCAGGCTCATGTCGAACCATCCGGTGGGGCGATGTGATTCAGCCGTCACCGTTGCCGTTGGTCTCGACATACTGAGTGCTGGCCAGGCACGGATAGCGGCCGTTCATGTCCACCACCCATTCGTGCAGCGCGTGATCGATCAGCGCCTGGCGAAGGTTGATGAAGCGGTCGCGGAACAGTACGTAATCGAGAGCGCAGGCAGCAAACAAGGTGCCGATATTCAGTTCGGTGCCAAATTTATGTACATATTTGGCCAGAAAGGCAATTGTGCTGGCATTGCGCTGCGCAGCCTTTTCGTGCCGCAGCGACCACCATTCGCTTTCGGGACGGGTCATCTTTTCGGCCACCAGCGGAATGGTGTTTTCCAGCAATCCGGCGGCCAGCGCGTTCAGATTCAGCGCATCCCAGCGGGTGTCGTCCCGAGGATACAGGCTGCTGCCGTTGCCCATGCTGTCGAGATATTCCGAAATCACCTGGCTGTTGAACAACCAGTTGCCATTGTCGCGTTGCAGGACCGGGATGCGGCCGAGCGGTACGTCCTGATTGTGCGGCGACTCCTGGTTCGGTGCGGAGGAGACCTGATTCAGTTCGATCAGTCCGTCCAACCGATGATGAGCGATCACCGCACGAACTTTACGGGCATAGGGGCTGGTGGTGGAATACCAGAGTTTCATCGAGAGTCTCCTGTCGGTTGGTGTCGTCAAACTTCTGTTTTGCAGGAGGAGAGACTCTTGGAAGCTTACACGGGATGGGCTGGCGGGCAGGGAATACAGACGACGAATGCCCGGACATTCGAGGGAGTGGCTCCTCCGGGTGGGCCGACCATCATTCGAACCGGCCGATGACCACAGGCTGTCACAGTGTGCCGGGGACTTTCCCCGGAGTTGCTGGCTGTCCTCGTGGCTGGCCCGGGAAACCAGGAGCCCGAAAATCCGGGGACCCGGGACTGGAACCCGGAGCCCCGGCCCCGGCCGTTCAAGGCAACTCCACCCCGTTGTCTTCCTTCTTCTTGATCGGTTTGACCAGGTCCTCACGCTTGAGGCCGAGGCGCATCACAATGGCGGCTGCCACGAAGATCGACGAATAGACACCGAACAGGATGCCGATCGACAGTGCCAGCGAGAAGTAATGCAGGGTCGGACCGCCGAAGAACAGCATCGCCAGTACCATCATCAGGGTCGAGGTGTGGGTGATGATGGTCCGCGACATCGTGGTGGTGATGGCGTGGTCCAGCACTTGCGCCGTCGTCATGTTCTTTGCCTGGCGTTCACGGAATTTCTCGCGCACCCGGTCGAAGATGATGACGGATTCGTTGACCGAGTAGCCGAGCACCGCCAGCACCGCCGCCAGCACCGATAGCGAGAACTCCCACTGGAAGGCGGCGAAGAAGCCGAGGATGATCACCACGTCGTGCAAGTTGGCGACGATGCCGGCCGCCCCGAACTTCCATTCGAACCGTACCGCCAGATAGATGACGATACCGATGATCACCATCAGCAGTGCCATGGCGCCATTGGTGGCCAATTCCTGGCCGACCTGCGGGCCGACGAACTCGTTGCGGCGCAACTGTACCTCGGGGTCGATCTGCTTGAGCGCCCCCAGCACATCGGCTGCCTGCTGGTTGGCCGTCATGCCTTCCTTCAACGGCAGTCGCACGATCACATCGCGTGAAGTGCCGAAGTTCTGTACCTGTGGTTCCGGGAAACCCAGCGTTTCGAGCTTGTCACGGGTCTGGGCCAGGTCGGCCGGTGTGCTGTAGCTGAATTCCATGACGGTGCCACCGGTGAATTCAACCGACAGATTCAGCCCCCGCACTGCCAGGAAAATCACCGCCACCACGAAGGCCGTGAACGAGATGAGGTTCAGCAGGGTGGCATGCCGCATGAACGGAATATCGCGGCGGATCTTGAACAGTTCCATGTCAGATGCTCCGTATCAGCGGGTTGTCGGTTGGTCGGATTTCCAGTCGGACTGACCGACCGACAGGCGCTTGATGCGCTTCTGGCTGCCGTACCACAGGTTGACCAGGCCTCGGGACACGAACACCGCCGAGAACATCGATGTCATGATGCCCAGGCAGTGCACGACGGCAAAGCCCTTGATCGGACCCGAACCGAAGGCCAGCAGGGCCAGGCCCGCGATCAGCGTGGTGATGTTCGCATCCAGAATCGTCGCCCAGGCGCGATCGTAGCCGGCGGCGATCGCCGCATGTGGCGTGGCACCGTTGCGCAGTTCCTCGCGGACCCGTTCATTGATCAGCACGTTGGCGTCGATGGCCATGCCCAGTGTCAGAGCGATGGCCGCCATGCCGGGCAGGGTCAGTGTGGCCTGCAGCAGTGACAGCACCGCCACCAGCATCAGCAGGTTGAAGCCCAGTGCCAGCGTGGAAAACACGCCGAACAGCATGTAATACACCATGATGAATACCGCGATGGCCGCAAAGCCCCAGGTGACCGAGGCAAAGCCCATTTTGATGTTGTCTGCACCCAGGCTCGGGCCGATCGTGCGTTCCTCGATGATGTCCATCGGCGCGGCCAGCGCACCGGCACGTAACAGCAGTGCCAGGTCGCTGGCATTTTTCTGCGAACCCATGCCGGTGATCTGGAAGCGGCTGCCCAGTTCGGACTGGATGGTCGCCACCGTCAGCACTTCGCCTTTGCCTTTCTCGAACAGCACGACCGCCATCGGCTTGCCGATGTTCTTGCGCGAGACTTCGCGCAGATGGCGGCCCCCGGCCTCGTTCAGGCTCACGGCCACCGCCGGTTGCTGATTTTCGTCGAAGGCGGCCGAGGCATTGGTCAGCTGTCGCCCGGTGAAGATCGGTTCGCGCTTGAGCACCACCGGTGCGCCACGGCCCTGGCGGAACAGATCCGATCCGAAGGGGACGACGGCGTTTTCGTTGTGCAGGGCGCGCTGTGCTTCCATGCTCAGATCCACCAGCCGGGATTCCAGCGTCGCGGTACGACCGAGGATGTCCTTGGCGCGGGCAGTGTCCTGCACGCCGGGCAGCTGTACCACGATCCGGTCGGTACCCTGGCGCTGGATGACCGGTTCGGCCACACCGAGCTCGTTGATCCGGTTGTTCAGTGTCGTGATGTTTTGCTGCACCGAATTGTCGAGGAAGCTGCGCATGGCCGCGTCGGTCATCACCAGCACCAGTTTGGCGTCGGCGCCGGTGCCGCGCGGCGTCACGGCCAGATCGCCCTGGTTGTCGCGCAACACACTCTGGGCGCGGTCGCGGGTGGCTTCATCGGCAAAGGAAACCACCAGCTGGTTGCCATTGCGCTGGATGATGCCGTGACGGACCTTGCGGTCGCGCAGCAGGGTGCGAACGTCCGAGACGGCACTGTCGAGACGCTTGTGCAGTGCCTCGGCGGTGTCGATCTGCATCAGGAAGTGCACGCCGCCGCGCAGGTCCAGGCCTAGATACATCGGCAGGGCCCGCAACTCGGTCAGCCATTCGGGTGAACTCGACAGCAGGTTCAGCGCGGTGATATAGACCGGATCGGCCGGGTCGGGATTGAAAGCCTTTTCCAGCACATCGCGGGCGCGCAGCTGGGTGTCGGGCGTATCGAAACGGACCTTGACCGAATTGGCATCACGCAGCACGCCGGTATGCGGGATACCGGCTTCGTCCAGCGCGGCGATCGCGCGGTCTTCCGTTGCCTGGTCGACCTGCACGGTCGCCTTCTGGCTGGAGATCTGAACCGCTGGCGATTCACCGTAGAAGTTGGGGAGGGTATAGATCAGGCTGAAGATCAGCGCCAGCCCGATGACGGCATATCGCCAGAACGGATATCGATTCACACTCAGATGGCCTTGATGGTGCCCTTGGGCAGAAGGGTCTGGACTGCAGTTTTCTGGAAGTTCATGTTGACCGGGGTATCGCCCTGAGATGCCACTTCGATGGTGACATAGGCTTCGCCGACCTTGACGACGCGACCGACGATGCCGCCGGCGGTGATCACTTCATCACCTTTCTGCAGCTCGGCCAGCATGTTCCGGTGCTCTTTGGCGCGTTTCATCTGAGGACGGATCATCAGAAAATACAGCACCACGAACATCAGGATGATCGGCAAAAAGCCGAGCAGTTGACCCTCGGTCGTCGGGGCGCCGGCGGCCTGTGCGTAAGCGTTGGAAATAAACACGTGAAAGTCCTCGTTTGGAAAGTTGAGTGCCCCGAGCGAGCGGCTCGTTGCTGGATGGATGCTGCCGGACATCTTCGCCGTGGCAGGTATGCAAACCATGACGATGAGCGGGCCATCGACGGGTTTGGGCCATGCCCCGGATGAGGATGATGGGCCGCCGACCCGGGTCGACGAAGCTCTGACTCAGGGCGCTCGGGCAAAAAAACGGGCCCGCAACGCCGTGGCGACTCCGACGGAAGGACGCCTCGTGGTTCCGGACATGAATCCATCGATTATACCGGCCAGCTGCAGTCGGACGTTTCAGCGTAGCGGTTGCTGTCATGTGGTGGATACGCCTGCGGATGAAATGCCCGTCGGGTCTTGGGGCGTCAGCGGGCCGACGGGCCGAGGGATGAACGCCGCCTCTCGGTGTGCATCCGCCGATTTCGGGGGCAAACCCGTTCAGTGGCGCGGCACACTGATTCCGGGTCGGGGGCGCATAGGGTTCGAGCCGGCTCAGCCCGGCGTATCCAGCCCACGCTGGCGGTCGGTGACGAAGCCGGCACGGAAGGCCTCGAAACGCCCTTCGGCAATCGCCTCACGGGCGTCTTTCATCAGATTCAGATAGAAATGCAGGTTGTGCACCGTGGCCAAATGGGCGCCCAGCATTTCACCGACCCGCTGCAGATGATGCAGATAGGCGCGGGAGTGATGCCGACAGGTGCTGCAGCTGCAACTCGGGTCCAGCGGCCGGTCGTCATCGCGCCAGCGGGCGTTGCGAATCTTCAGATCACCGTGGCGGGTGAACAACCAGCCGTTGCGTGCATTGCGGGTTGGCATCACGCAATCGAACATGTCGATGCCGCGGCCGATGGCATCCAGCAGATCTTCGGGCGTACCCACGCCCATCAGATAGCGTGGTGCCTGGGCCGGCAGCCGGTGACCGATATGGTCCAGGATGCGTTGCATATCCTCTTTCGGCTCGCCAACCGACAGTCCGCCGATCGCATAGCCCTCGAAACCGATTTCGGTCAGCCCGGCCAGGGATTCCTCGCGTAGATCCTCGAACATGCCACCTTGCACGATGCCGAACAGTGCATTGGGATTTTGGCCGTTCAGGAATTCATCGCGGCTGCGGCGTGCCCAGCGCAGCGACAGTCGCATCGATTCGGCCGCTTCCTGGCGGGTGGTGGGGCGGCCATCGATTTCGTAGGGTGTGCATTCGTCGAAGACCATCGCAATGTCGGAATTCAACGCGCGTTGCACCTGCATCGAAATCTCCGGGGTCAGCAGCAATTTGTCGCCATTGATCGGCGAGGCAAAGCGTACCCCTTCTTCGGAAATCCTGCGCAGAGCCCCCAGGCTCCACACCTGAAACCCGCCCGAGTCGGTCAGGATCGGCTTGTGCCATCCATTGAAACCGTGTAGGCCACCGAGTTTTTCCATGATCTGTGTGCCCGGACGCAACCACAGATGAAAAGTGTTGCCCAGAATGATTTTGGCACCGACATCGTCCAGATCGCGCGGTGACATCCCTTTGACGGCCCCATAGGTACCGACCGGCATGAACATCGGGGTTTCGAATTCACCGTGATTCAGTTGCAGCGTGCCACGGCGGGCGCGTCCGTCGGTATGGGTCAGCGAAAAATACAGCATGGCAGGGACGTCGGGTCAAAGGAGATGGACCAAAAGCAGGGGTTGTGCCGGGGGCGGTTTTCGTTCAGGGCGTCTGGCTGATCCGGTGTTCCCGTTCCCCGGGGGCTGACGGCTTCATCGGACCGGCGGACCGGGAGATCACACAGCCGATTCGACACCGGCTCGATCCAGCAGCATCGCATCCCCATAACTGAAGAAGCGGTAGCGCTGCGCGATGGCGTGCGCGTAGGCGTTGCGGATCACGTCGTGACCGGCAAAGGCGCTGACCAGAATCAGCAGTGTCGATTTTGGCAGATGGAAATTGGTGAACAGCCGATCGACCACCTTGAAGCGATAGCCGGGGGTGATGAACAGATCGGTTTCGCCTTGGCCGGCCACGCCGCCGCTGGCTTCCAGTGCCCGCAGCGAGGTGGTGCCGATGGCCACCACCGGCTTGCCGGCTGCCTTGGCACGGGCAATGGCGGCTGCGGTGTCACTCGAGATCAGATAGCGCTCGGCGTGCATCCGGTGCTCGCTCAGTTCCTCGGTGCGCACCGGCAAAAAGGTGCCGGCGCCCACGTGCAGCGTCAGTGTGGTGCTGTCGATGCCCCGTCGCCGTAACGTCGCCAGTAGCGCCTCATCGAAATGCAGGCCGGCGGTGGGGGCCGCCACAGCCCCCGGCTCGCGGGCAAAGATCGTCTGATAGCGCTGCCGGTCGTCGGCATCCGGCTGGTGTTGGATATAGGGCGGCAGCGGCAGACTGCCGAGCCGTTCCAGCACGTCTGCGGCCGGTTCGTCGAAGCGTAACCGCAGCAGCATGCTGCCGCTCTGACGGGCGGAGACGACGGTGGCCATGGCGGGGACCGTGTCAGCAGCAGCCTCTGGACCCGGACCAAAAAACAGTCGGGCGCCTGCGCTCGGCGGATGGCTGGCGCGGATCATCGCCATCACCTCGGATTCACTATCGATCCGCTCGACCATCACCTCGATGCGGCCACCGCTTTCCTTGCGGCCGAACAGCCGGGCATTGATCACCCGGGTGTCGTTGAACACCAGTAGGCTGCCCGGCTCCAGCAACTGAGGCAGATCGGTCAGCAGCCGGTCGGCGGCCCCGGCTCCGATATCCAGTGTCGACACGTCCAGCAGACGCCCGCCGGCCCGCGACGCGGGCGGGTGCTGGGCAATCAGTTCATCGGGCAGGTGATAGTCGAAATCAGACAGCTTCATGGGGCCGTGTCGGGTCTTTTGCATCAGTTCTTCATGGGCTGAATCCGGTTGGCGGGGAATGGACTCATTGCCATTTCAGAACGGAATGCAAGAAAATCCTCTGCGATTTGGCAAATCGGCCGGGATTGGTCCATAATCCGAAGCCTGACATGATCGCACGGAACCTTCGGGCCGTGCCAGTCCATCGTCAGAGTGCAAACGCATCATGCCCGGGTGGTGAAACTGGTAGACGCAGGGGACTCAAAATCCCCCGCCGCGAGGCGTGTCGGTTCGAGTCCGACCCCGGGCACCAACCCTTCCTTCAAGCTGTTGGCTTCCCTGCCGTCCTCGGGCAGCCATCGCCTTTCCCGGGCGGAATCCGTCATCCCCGACGGTAAAGGCCCCCTTCGTCTGCTTCCGTCGTTGCTGCCGAAGTCCTGTCTTCGGGGCCGCCGGTATCATACTTGCCAGGGGGAGCCATGGGGTGGCGCCAGACGGGCCGGTTGTGGCCATGGTGAGGCATCCGGGAACGCAGCTCCGCCCAGGGATAGTCGGCTGTCGGAGCTGATACGCAAACGTCCGGGTCGACCCGGAATGGCAGAAAGCCGGGAACCCGCGAATCATCATGCAGAAGCTTCGCGGCATCACGCAGAAGCTTCGCGGTGTGAGTGAGATGAATGGGATCCGCCCTTTGACGGGTTTCGATCCTAGCCCGAAACGTAGGGCTTGGTGCTGGCCAGGCAAGGGTACAGCGTGTTCATGTCTTCGGCCCAGCGCTCCAGCCCCTGGTCGGCGATGGTCTGTCGGGCGTCGATCAGATTGTCACGAAAGAGCATGAAGTCGATGGCACATGCAGCAAACAGGGTGCCGATATTCAATTCGGTGCCGAATGGCTTCAGGTGTTCGGCCAGCATCGGCAGCGTATCGAGGTTGCGCTGCTGGATTTGTGTATGACGTTTCGTCCACCATTCGGCTTGCGGCCGGGTCAGTTTCTCAGCCAGCATCACGACGGTGTTTTCCAGCATGCCTTCGGCCAGCGCATGCAAGTTCAGCACTTTCCAGCGTTCCTGGCCCTTGGGATACAGTGTGCTGCCCTTGCCGATCGAGTCGAGGTATTCGGCGATCACATTGCTGTTGAACAGCCAGGTGCCATCGTCGGTCTGCAGAATGGGGATACGACCGATCGGAGTACTCCGATTGTGCGGCGAATCTGCAGAAAAAGCGGTGGTCACTTTCTGCAATTCGATCTGGCCATTCAGCCCATGATGGGCCGCAGTGGCGCGCACCTTGCGTACATAGGGGCTGGTGGTGGAATACCAGAGCTTCATGGCCGTATTCTCCTGCGTCTTGGATGACTAGGTGATCTTATCGTAAAAGTTCTGCGATGCCCCAGTTTCACGACGAGGTCGACGAGCCGGGCAGCGCTTCCGGGCGGCAGTTCGATGCGGCACCCTGGAGCGCGTCATGCACCGGATGAGGTGGCGTGATCGAGTGCATCACCCGTTTCGGGGTTCATCGTTCCGAAGCGGGCGTGTCGTCCCCACCCGTCGGGTGGTCTGCTTTTGCACCGCGCACCCGATCCAGCAGTGCCTGCAGTGGATGGCGGATGGAGCGTTGGCTCAGCCGTTTGGCCTGACTGCGACAGGAATAGCCGCTGGCCAGGGCTTCGCCGGCGGCATCGCCGGCGTCCACCAGTGGTTGCCAGGACTGCTGGTAGATGATCTTCGAGGTGTCGAGATTGCGTGCTTCGTGACCATAGGTACCGGCCATGCCGCAGCAGCCGGTGGCCTGTACCTTCAGCGTGAGCCCGAAGGTCTCGAAGACCTGAACCCACTGTGCACTGCTGTCCGGCGCATTGGTTTTTTCGGTGCAGTGTGGCAGCAGGCGATACGAGGCGGGTGCGCTGGCCGGGGTTTGGTGCAGCATGGCTTCTTGCCTTATAGGCAGCCGATCGGCCACGCTCAACAGCCATTCCTGCGGCAGCATCACCTGCGGCGCCTCTCCAATTCCGTCGATCTTTCGATATTCCTGCCGGTAGACCAGTGTCATGGCCGGATCCAGGCCGACCAGCGGGATGCCGAAGTCGGCCAGTTTCTGCAGGCTGCGCACGTTGCGGATGGCGGCGCGCTTGAAGGCGGGCATGAAACCCTGCACGTGCAGCGGCTTGCCGTTGGGACGCAGCGGCGCCAGCCAGACCCGAAAGCCGAGCCGGGCCGACAGCTCGATCAGCGCCGCCAGTGGCGCGTTCTCGAAATAACGCGTGAAATTGTCCTGCACGATGATCAGGCTCTGCGCACGTTCCTGATCGGACAGGTCCGACAGGGCGGCAGCGGTGGCCGGCCGCGCCCGCCAAGTTTTCAGCACCGCCCCGAGATCGCTGCGATCGAGCAACGGGCTGTCGACCATGCCGATGCGTTCCCGCAGCAGGGTGCGTATCCAGTCGTTGCCCATCAGTCCGTTGTAGAGCACCGGCAGTCTGGACAGCAGCGGCATGGTGAACTCCAGCGAACCGATCACGTAGTCGCGCGCGGGACGCAGATAGCGCTGGTGATAGAGCTGCAGAAAGCGCGAGCGGAAATCCGGCACGTCGACCTTGATCGGACATTGGCTGGCGCAGGCCTTGCACGACAGACAGCCGGCCATGGCCGTGTAGACCTGATGCGAGAAATCGGGCGTGCCCTGCCGGGCGGCACGGGTGTTCTGCCAGCGGCGCCACAGACTGCCGACGAAGGAGGGCGGTTGTTTGGCGGCGGCCAGTACATCGACCCCGGCGCGGCCCTGCAGCCGCAGCCATTCGCGGATCAGCGAGGCACGTCCCTTCGGCGATTGGGTGCGGTCGCGGGTGGCTTTCCACGAGGGGCACATCGCGTCGTCGGGATCATCGTTGTAGCAGGCGCCGTTGCCATTGCAGTGCATGGCCGGGCCATAACTTTGCCAGACCCGTTCATCGATCTGCCGGTCATGCTGACCACGGGTCGGCACGCCATCGATCTTGAACAGTACCGCCTTGCTTTGCCACGGTGTGGCGATCTTGCCGGGGTTCAGCTGGTTGTGCGGATCGAAAGCGGCCTTGAGTTGCTGCAGCAGCGGATATACATCGCCAAAAAAGGCTTCGGCATATTCCGAGCGCACCCCCTTGCCGTGTTCGCCCCACAGCAGTCCACCGTGGCGCTGCGCCAGTGCCGCCACCTGATCGCTGATCGGTCGCACCAGTGCCGCCTGTTCGGGATCCTTCATGTCCAGCGCCGGACGCACGTGCAGCACGCCGGCATCGACATGGCCGAACATGCCATACTGCAGCTGGTAGGAATCCAGCAGCGCGCGGAATTCTGCAATGAAATCGGCCAGATTCTCCGGCGGAACCGCCGTGTCTTCGACGAAGGGTTGTGGCCGTGCTTCGCCCTGCACATTGCCGAGCAGGCCCACCGCGCGCTTGCGCATCGCATAGACGCGCTTGACGGCATCCGAACCGATCGCCAATGTGTGACCCAGGCGCTCGACTGTTCTGTCCGCCTGCAGGTGTTCGATGAATCGGGCCACCCGCGCATCGACATCGGCCGGGTCGTTGCCGCTGAATTCGATCAGATTGATACCGAGCGTCTGCTTGCCGGATTCGGGTGGAAAGTACGCCGCCACACTGTTCCAGACGAAATCATTCATCGCCAGCAGCAGTACTTTGGAATCCACTGTCTCGATCGACAGCGGTTTCAGCGCAATCAGCGTCCGGGCGTCGCGCAACGCATCCATGAAGGCGCCATAGCGCACATTCACCAGCACCGAATATTTCGGGATCGGCAGGACGTTGAGCTTGGCTTCGACCACGAAGCCGAGCGAACCTTCGGCGCCACACAGCACGCTGTTCAGATTGAAGCGGCCATCGTCTTGCTTCAGATGCGGCAGATCGTAGCCGGTCAGGCAGCGGTTCAGCTTCGGAAAGCGTTGCTCGATCAGTGCTGCATGGTCATCGACGATGCGCCGCGCCGCGCGATGGATTTTGCCGACCCGGCCTTCCTCGGCACAGCGCTGATCCAATTCGGCGGCATTCAACGCATGGCTGTGCAGCCGCTCTCCACCCAGCAGCACGAAATCCATCGCCAGCACGTGGTCGCGGGTCTTGCCATAGGTACAGCTACCCTGACCGCTGGCATCGGTGTTGATCATGCCGCCGATGGTGGCGCGGTTCGATGTCGACAGCTCCGGCGCAAAGAACAGCCCATGTGGCTTCAGTGCCGCATTGAGCCGGTCCTTGACCACGCCGGCCTGCACCCGCACCCAGCCCTCTTCGACGTTGATTTCCAGAATGCCGTTCATGTGGCGGGACAGGTCCATCACGATACCGCTGGTCAGTGACTGGCCATTGGTGCCCGTGCCACCGCCACGGGCCGTCACCACCACGCCACGGTAATCGGGCTTGGCCAGCAGGCGGGCGATCAGTTGCACATCCTGCGCATGCTTCGGAAACACCGCTGCCTGCGGGGCGAGCTGATAGATCGAATTGTCGGTGGCCAGTACGGTGCGGGTGGCGTAGTCGTCCTGGATGTCGCCCTCGAACCCCGAGGCGCGCGCTTCGGCCAGAAAGGCGCGATAGATCAGGGGCAGATCGTCGGCAGTGATCGGAAGCGGTGCGATCGACATGGGCGTGTGGGTGGAATGTGAACGGGCGCAAAAGCGGCTTGCCGCCGACTTTGGCCAGCAGCTGTCGCGTCATGAGGACCGGTGGTGTTGGATGTTCGGTCCGCAGCAAGCCGACTGTACCCCGCAGTATGGTCGGCCCGAATCCTGCTGACAAGCGGCTATCACGGGCCTGAATACCTGTGATCGGTCGCAAGGTCGCCCCGGCCGTTTTGCGGCCAATCGGCGGGTGTTTCGAATGCGCTGTGCCTGGGCACGTTCCGGGGTTTCGGATAAGGCCGCCCGTCCGACGATCTCAGCCCTTCAGTGCCCTGGCATGCCAGTACAGGTGCTCATCGATGAAGCTGCTGATGAAGTAGTAACTGTGGTCGTAGCCCGGGCGCAGCCTCAGCTCCAGCGGGTGGTTGGTGGCGGCGCAGACCGCCTGCAGGCGCTCGGGTTGCAGTTGGGTATCCAGAAAATCATCGTCCTTGCCTTGATCGACCAGCAGTGGCAGGCGCTCGGTGGCCGAGCCGATCAGCTCGACCGTGTCGTATCGACGCCAGCTGGCCTTGTCGTTGCCCAGATAGGCGCTGAAGGCTTTCTGACCCCAGGGGACCTGCGAGGGGGCCACGATCGGCGAGAAGGCCGACACGCTGCGATAGCGGCCCGGATTGCGCAGGGCGATGACCAGTGCACCGTGTCCGCCCATCGAATGCCCGCTGATCGCGCGTGCCTCGGTGACCGGAAACTGTGATTCGATCAGCGCCGGCAGCTCGTCCACGATGTAGTCGTACATGCGGAAGTGTGCGGCCCACGGTTCTTCGGTGGCGTTCAGATAGAAGCCGGCTCCCTGGCCCAGATCATAGGCCGGGTCGTCGGCGACTCCTTCGCCACGCGGACTGGTGTCCGGTGCCACGATGACGACACCGTGCTCGGCGGCAAACCGCTGGGCACCGGCCTTGGTGATGAAGTTCTGCTCGGTGCAGGTCAGGCCCGACAGCCAGTACAGCACCGGGCAGCG
Source organism: Lautropia sp. (assembly GCA_030530775.1). Taxonomy (GTDB): domain Bacteria; phylum Pseudomonadota; class Gammaproteobacteria; order Burkholderiales; family Burkholderiaceae_E; genus Lautropia. The sequence continues at coordinate 649,103 of JAUMUG010000001.1, forward strand.
GCCCTCGCGGGCCTGCGGAGGCAGATAGATGCCGAAGCGCATATCGACGCCCAGCGTCTCGGATGTGTGCTGCCAGACTTCCTGCTGGCCGTCGAAGCTGGCATGTACCTCGATCCGTTTCATGGATGTTCTCTCCCGATACGTTCAGGGGGCATGAGTGCCATGCCCACCCCGGTCAGGGGCTTGGATTCCGTTTTGGCGATGGTTGGATTACGCTGTGCGGCAGGACCGTGCCCGATCCGGCTGGGCAGGGTCCGTGCTCGCGACCCCGGCGCTCAGAAATGCACGACGCTGCGGATCGACTTGCCTTCGTGCATCAGATCGAAGGCGTTGTTGATCTCGTCCAGTGGCATGGTGTGGGTCACGAAGGGGGCCAGTTCGATGTCGCCTTTCATGGCGTCTTCGACCATGCCTGGCAGCTGCGACCGACCCTTGACGCCGCCGAAGGCAGTGCCCAGCCAGCGGCGGCCGGTCACGAGCTGGAAGGGGCGGGTCGATATCTCCTGGCCGGCACCAGCCACGCCGATGATGATCGATTGACCCCAACCGCGGTGGGCGGCTTCGAGAGCCGCGCGCATCACATCGACGTTGCCGATGCACTCGAAGGTATGGTCCACGCCCCAACCGGTCATCTCGATCAGTACCTGCTGGATCGGCTTGTCATGATCCTTGGGGTTGACGAAATCGGTGGCGCCGAATTGTTTGGCCAATTCGAACTTGGCCGGGTTGGTATCGATGGCGATGATGCGGCCGGCCTTGGCCTGACGGGCGCCCTGGATGACCGCCAGCCCGATGCCGCCCAGACCGAATACGGCGACCGAATCCCCTTCCTGCACTTTGGCGGTGTTGTGCACGGCGCCCAGGCCGGTGGTGACGCCGCAGCCCAGCAGGCAGACGTGCTCGGGGTTGGCCCCGGGGTTGATCCGGGCCAGCGACACTTCGGCCACCACCGTGTATTCGCTGAAGGTCGAGCAGCCCATGTAGTGATAGAGCGGCTTGCCCTGATACGAGAAGCGGCTGGTGCCATCGGGCATGACACCCTTGCCCTGGGTGGCACGCACCGAGGTGCACAGATTGGTCTTGTTGCTCTTGCAGAACAGACATTCGCCACATTCGGCGGTGTAGAGCGGAATCACGTGATCGCCGGGCTCGACCGAGGTGACACCTTCACCCACTTCGACGACGACGCCGGCGCCTTCATGGCCCAGCACAACCGGAAACAGGCCTTCCGGATCATCGCCCGACAACGTGAAGGCGTCGGTATGACAGACGCCGGTGTGGGTGATTTTGACCAGCACTTCACCCTTGCGGGGCGGTTCCACATCGATTTCGACGATCTGCAGGGGTTCGCCGGCAGCGAAAGCGACGGCAGCACGGGATTTCATCGGGAAGGCCTCCTGAAGGATGGGAAAAAGGAAAGCAGGCACTCATTTTGACACGCCGTGCAGGCTTTGGCAGAAGAGCCGGGATTCAGGCAGGGTATCCCCGGAATGCACCGGTGAGGATGGAAGCTTGGAGGGAAGAAACAGGTGGTCTCCGGGGCCGTTCTCGGCACACGGCCGGGGGCTCTACACGGTCGGCGCCTTTATATGCCCGCCGGCAGCCTGAACCGGATTCATGTGCCGGGGCGTTTCGGCACGCGGCCGGTGGTCGTACGATGCGTTGGCGCATTCGCCGAATGATCGGCGGCTGTGCGTCGTTCCGGCATGTCCGGCGATCGAAACAGCCCCGGCATCCGTGTTCTTGCGCCTTCAGATTCAGAAATCGATCTGCAACTGCGCGAACCAGGAACGGCCACGCAGCGCATAGCCGAAGCCGTCGGATTCTTCGGCGAGATCGATGTCTCCGATGTTGTCCATGCCGAGACGCCAGCCGATGTTGCGGTCGATCTGTTGGCCGATACTGGCGTTCCAGGTGGTGTACGACGGCAATCGCACCGGTTCCGGTTCGGTGCTGATGGCTTGCGAACGTCCGGTGTGCGTGAGGCCCACGCGGGTATCCAGTCCCCAGGGACCCCGCCAGCGCAGTTGCGATTGCAGAATGTGGCGCGGACGGGCGGCGATTTCCTGCCCGTCGTCATCCTTGGTGCGCAGCAGGGTGATATCGTTGTTCCAGAACAGCCCGGGGGAGATGGCCCAGCTGAAGCCCAGTTCGGCACCGCGTAAGGTGGCGCGCTGCAGATTGTCGTATCGATAGATGTTGCGGATGCCCTGGCGTCGAAGCAGCCGGGTGTGGATCAGATCTTTGACGCGGGTATGGAACAGCGTGCCGCGCAGCGATACCTTGTTCAGCTGCCAATCGGCACCCAGTTCGACCGATTTGGAGCTTTCCGGCTGGATATCGGCATTGCCATGGAATGTGTGCGGACCTTCGGCACCCACGTAATGGGGTGAAACCTGTTTGAGGGTGGGGGCCTTGAAGGCCGTGCCATAACCCCCCTTGATGACGAGATCCTGCTCTGCCTGCCAGACCAGATAGGCCCGGGGGCTGTATTCGTTGCCGAAGAATTCGTGGTCGTCCATACGCAGACCCAGCGTTGCCGTCAGGCTGCGGTTCAACGTGACTTCGTCTTGCAGGAAGATGGCGCGATGCGTGGCTTTTTCGCGGCCATCGCTCAGACCGGCATTGATCAGCGTCTCGCGGCGGACCTCGGCGCCCGCCGTCAGCTGATGCCTGTCGAGGCGCCGTTGGATGAAGCCGTCGACGACCGAATCACGCAGATCCTGCGGCCGTGTCGCACTGACGCCCCGGGTGCGGGTGTTGGCGATGTCGAGGGCGCTGCGATAGGTCCGCAACTTGGTGCGCAGCGTCGGGCCGAACTGGCCATTCCATTGCAGATAACCGTGTCTGCGATCGAGGACATAGCGGCTCTGATGGGCGACGCCGTGCATGCCGACATCGTTGTAGTAGCGCTCTTCGCGCCCCTGTTGCCAGCCCGCCTCGAAGCGGTGCTGCGCATTGGCCCGATAGCGCGCAGACAGGCCGAGACTGCCCGGGCTACGGCCCTCGATGTCACTGTAGCGCGCATCGGTCTTGCTGCGGATGCTGCCGACGTGGCTTTGTTCGCCGTTGAGTCGGATCGACAGCCGGTCGTCGAGTGGACCACCCATATAAAGCGAGGCCTTGCTGCCGGTACCACCACGTCGATGGTCCGTCAGACGCTGCCCGGACAGATGGAGCGAACCTTCCCACTTTTCTGTCGGCCAGCGCGTGATCAGGTTGACGACCCCACCCAGCGCTTCCGAGCCATAGAGTGCGGACAAGGGGCCACGGATGATTTCGATGCGTTCGATGCTGGACAGCGGAGCCCAGCCATACTGGTAGTCGGAATGGCCGACGACATCGTCGGATGCCGAGATGCGCCGTCCGTCGATCAGCATCAGCGTGTGGGCTTCATTCATGCCGCGCAGCGAAAAACTGCGTCGTCCGCTGACTTGGCGGGGCAACAGTGTCAGGCCCGGCGTCGTCTCGATCACATTGAGCAAATCCTGGCTGGCATCCAGGCGGATTTCATCACGTTCGATGACCGAAACCGAGGCGGGGGCCGTACGTGCCCCTTCCTCGTGCCGGGTGGCCGTGACGGTGACGCGGGGCAGCAAGGTCGAGCCGCTGCCTCGTTTCCAGATCCTGCTCGCCCCGCCGGTTCTGGCTGCTGCGCCGGGTTCGGCCGTCACGTCGTTTTCGTTGGCTACATTGGATGCCGGAGTCGTGTCAGCGCCGGCAGTTGCACCGGTTTCGGCCGTTGTGCCGGGTGTGCCGGGTTCAGCCGCCGTGCCGGCATGCGCCGGGGACGAAGCCGCACCCGGCTGCCGAAGGGGCGGGGCCATGTTATCCGGGCGCTGAACGACGAGCTCGCCGTCGAGCGTCGTTCGATTGATCTCTTGGGCCTGAATGCCGGCGTGAAGCAGAACGGCAGTCAGTGTCAGGACAGGGCCGGTGATGGGTTGCATGAGGGGCTCCGACTATGACGACGACGGACGGACCGGGTCTTTCCTCCATGCCGTGCCGGTGCCGTCGGAACGCCCGAGGCGGCATGGGATGTGCATCCGGCATTTGCCTGGCCCATCATGCCATGGCGGTCGTCACAGTGTGCAGGGCGGCAGATCGTTCACCCATGCCGCACGGCGTTGCTGTGCTTTCGCAATGGTGGTGCTTCAAATGCCCGGACCGGCAGGACGGCGGGAACCCGGCTCGGGGGATGACAGGTGTCAAGATTGTTTTTGACAATTGATAATAGATATCATAACCGTTTCTGGCGCAGTGCAGCGGAATGTGGCCGCGCGCCGCAGGGGCTCCACGGGGTCGGGCGTTCGGTGTGCCGGAAGGCCGGGAAGCGGCCAGGGCCGGTCGGCCCCGCCGTTCATCGTTCATCAGCCCATGGCCAGGGCCAGCAGCCAGTAGACGACGGCCGACAGCAGCGCCGAGGCGGGCACGGTGATGACCCAGGCGGCTGCCACGGTGACGAAATGCGAGCGCCGCACCAGGCGCCGGCGGGCGCGTTCTTCCTGTGGCAGGACCTTGCCCTTGGCGACGTTCAGCAGCCGAGCGCGTCGGGCCTCATGCCATTCGCGGAAGAAGCCGACCCCGAAGACCGCGCCGATGGCGATGTGGGTCGAGCTGACCGGCAGGCCCAGCCACGAGGCGACGATCACGGTGACGGCCGCGGAGACCGCCACACAGTAGGCACGCATCTGATTCAGCTTGGTGATTTGGCTGCCGACCAGATGGATCAGCCGGGGGCCGAACAGCATCAGACCGAAACTGATGCCCAGCGCACCGATCAGCATCACCCACAATGGGATCGATACTTGTGTCTCGGCGCCGCCGCTCTTGACCGCATGGACGATCGCGGCCAGGGGGCCGATGGCATTGGCCACGTCATTGGCGCCATGGGCAAAGGACAGCAGTCCGGCCGACACCACCAACGGCATGGCAAACAGTTTACGGATCGATTTCTTGCGGTTTTCGAGCCCCTCTGACTGGCGGCGGATCATCGGTACCGAGAAGTACCAAGTGACGATGCCGAGTACGACACCGAGAATCGTCGAGGACAGCAGCCCGAGCGAGAAGACCCTGGAAAAACCCTTCAGGGCCAGATAGGCGCCGAAAGAGCCGGCCATGAAGCCGATCAGCACCGGCACCCAGCGGCGGGCGGCGGCGATCTTGTCTTCCTGATAGAGAATCTTGTCCTTGATGAAGGCGAGGAAGGCGGCCGCGATGATACCGCCCATCACCGGTGATATCACCCAGCTGGCCGTGATGCGCACCATGGCCGACCAGTTCACTACGCTGACGCCGGCCGCTGCGATACCGGCACCGACCACGCCACCGACGATGGCGTGCGTGGTGGAGACCGGAGCGCCCACGTAAGTGGCGAGGTTGAGCCACAGGGCTGCCGACAGCAGCGCCGCCAGCATGGTCAGCACGAAGAGATTGTTCTCGGCCACCGCTTCGGGTGCCACGATTCCCGAGGAGATGGTGCTGACCACATCACCGCCGGCCAGCAGGGCGCCGGCGGTTTCGCAGACGGCGGCTATCAGCAGCGCGCTGCCCAGGGTCAACGCATTGGCGCCGACTGCCGGGCCCATATTGTTGGCCACGTCATTGGCGCCGATGTTGAGCGCCGTGTAGGCCCCGACCACCGTGGCGACCACGATGACGAAGGCACCGGACTGGATACCGGTGAAGCCGATGGCCGCTGCACCCACTAGTACGATGAAGGCCAGGGCGACGCCGGGTGCCACCAGGGGCCTTGCCACCAGGGTGGTGGCTTGTTCCAGCAGGCTGACCCGCTGCAGATCCTTGTCGAGCGCTTTCCAGCGCGTGCGTTGCGGAGGCGAGGGATCGTTGGGAGAACTCATACCGAAGACATCTCGTTGATGATTGGTCGGGGTGCGACGGCGCCTCGGGGCGCCTCGGGAAATTCTGCAGGGCGTGTGAATCCGGCCATCTGACGAAACAGGGCTGTCAGTCGGGCTAGTTCGATCGCGGCGGTCGAGTCGATGAGGGGAAACCGGCGTCGTTCACCCTGTTCAGCCTTTGCGTGCCGACGATGGCACGAACCATGCAGATCACGCGAGATGCATCGGGTTTCCATGTGAAACTGCAGTGTCGTGAAGAAAGGGAAGCGTTGCGCCGATCGGAATGGATGGAGGTTGCTGGGGAGCGGTCGGCTCCTGTCAGCCATTGGAGATTACCAGTATCCGGGGAGAAATGCCCATTTCTGCCCAGCAGAATGCGGGGCTGAATGTCGGTTTTTCGACGCGTCCGCATTGGCCGGCCGGCCCCGGTGGTGGCGCGTATCGGCGGATGCACATGCACAGCGATGAGCAACCGGCTCCAGAGCCAGCGGACGACGGGGCTGGGCGCGGTCCCGGGCGTGTCGAGGCGACGGGCTCTTCGGGCCTCGAGGGCACGGGCGCCCCAGGGGGGCGAAGGAGATGCCGCCCCGGGGCCTAGAGCGTGCAGGTCCCCGGGGTTGTGAGGTCAATGCCGGCTGTGCGGACGGGACTGGCGGGCGTCGTCGGTGCCCTCGCGCAGGGGGCGGGCGCGGGGGCCCCGTTTGCTCTCGAAGTGCAACGCAGGCTGACCGGTTTCGGTCTGCACGCTCGTGCTGGCGCCCAGCGCCTGACGCGCTTTTACCTGCTCCACCACCACCGTGCTGCACGAACCTTCGATGAAGTCGGCTCGGTGCAGCATGCCCTTGCGGGCATCGATGAACAGGCTCTCGGCATCGCCGACGTTCTGCGCACTGCTGGTCACCAGGCGTGAGCGGCGGGGCAGGGTGCGGGCATCGACCTTCAGCACATGGGTGCGCGGGCGCAGCCCGCAGTGGCTGTATTTGCCCTGTTCGTCCGAGACGATCCAGGTGCCGTTCTGCAGATAGAAGCGCACACCGGGGATACCGAGTTCCTCGGGATCCTTGACCGAGTTGCCGTTGCAGTCGACGAAGATCTGGCCGGCCAGGCAGGCTTCCTCGCTGAACACCCCCGATTTGACCTGCACCTTCCAGCGTGCTTCGTTCGAACAGCTGGCTGTAGCCGTGCTGCCACCGTTTCGGATGTTGACCGGACACTCGATGTGGGCGCGATTGGTGCCATCGCCTTCCTGCGAGCCCACGCCCAGGCGGACACGGTAGCTGATGACGACGTCGGTGCCGCCGCTGCCGGCCGTGCCGCTGGGGTCGATGCGTTCGAGTGTCAGCCGCAGTTCGCGCTGGCCGCTGAACTGTGCCGAGATCTGTCGGGCACCCTGCACCCGCAGCGAGTTCGGTTCGAAGCTGAAGCCCCGGGGCAGGCGGTCGACGATGACCGGTGACAGTGCCGGGCCTTCGCCGCTGTTACGCACCCGAAGCCGATAGGTGATCAGGTCGCCGACTTCGGCCGAGCGGGTGCTGCTGGTCTTTTCGATCGACAGCGCCACCTTGGTGGCGGGCTCCGGTGTCGGCACACAGGCCTGGGCCGTGTGTGTGCTGTTTCCGCTGGTGTCACCCGGGCCGTCATCCTGACGGTTGGTCAGGCTCACCTGATTGAACAGACCCCGGCCGGCACCGGCGGCGCCGGGCACGCAGCCGTCGTTCTGTGTTTCGCTGCCAAAGGGTACACGTACCCGGAACTGCATCCGGTAAACGTCGGATGCACCCATTGCCAGCGGTTGCTGGCTGGCCAATGTCCAGCTCCCATCGTTGGGCGAGATTTCCATCGTCTGGCCATTGAGGATGCTGTCGTAGCTGATGATCTGCACATCTGGGTCGAAGGCCGGGGTATCGATCAGATCATAGACGCCATCGGCTCCGCCGGTGTGCGTCACCCGAATGATATAGGCCAGGGCATACTCGTTGAGCGTACCGTCGATCGGGTGGATTTCCCCGTCGAGCTCCTTGGTGACGCTCATCGTGGTCGGAATGCGCTTGCGTTCCACCCGACAGCTGATGTTCTGACCGCCGAGCGTCAGGCGCAGCGGTACGAGCTGGTTCTGGCCGTCATGGCACAGCAGCTTCGTCTGATAGCCCGGCGTCTGTGAGACGCTCAGCTCATACTCATCGCCCGGTACCAGCTGGCTGGAGGCCGCTTCGCCCAGATTCAGCGGGATCTGCTGCGTCGGGTCGTCGACTGGCGTGATGTAGAGGATCACCGGGGGCAGGGCGGGGTCGTCGCCACCGTCGGAGCCCGAGCCGGAACCGGCACCGCCGTGACCACTCTGACCGTTGTCGGTCGTCACCAGATCGAGCGAGACGCGTAGCGGTGCATCGGTGTTGGTGATCGAACAGGAGATGTCCTCACCATTGCCCACGGTGACGATCGCGTCCGTCATCGGGGCTTCGTCGCCACCGCCGTCGGTGGCCAGGACCCGGCAGACCCAGGCTCCTGCCAGGAAATAGGGCAGGTTGTCCTCGCGCAGCAGATAGCGTCCGGCCGGCACTTCCACCGCTTCGATGGCGGCCTCGCCGGTTCGTCCCGAGAAACTCGGCAAACCGGCATCCTGGCCCTCGGCATGCAGAAGAAAATCTTCGACCCGTGCGTGGCGGCCGTGTTGTAGATCCAGTATCTTGCGCAGACTCAGCCGGCCTGGCCTGTCGTCGTACTCGATCGTACAGACGGCCTGATCGCCATAGTCGAGCGACAGCTCGGCGCCGGCCACGGCAGCCTGGCCGTTGATCGAGCAGGACCAGTGGCCGGTGTCGTAGCCCGGCAGCTCGCTCTGGTCCAGCGCGTAGCGGCCGATCGGCACAGCCGCTTGGTTCAGTCCAGCCGCATCGCCGGCACCGTTCAGCACCGGGTCGGTGCCGCCTCGATCCAGCGAGGCCTTCAGGGTGGCATCGGCCGGCCCGGCGCTGCCGCCATGGTCATTGCGCACGGTGGCGAGCAATGTCAGCCGGGGCAGGTTTGGCGTGGCCGTGAAGTGGTAGTCGGTCGCGGCGACCGAGGGGGCCAGTGTGATCTTCGAGATCTGGTGATCACCCACCGTGCCACCTGCGCTGCCGGCGTGGACGGCGCCGTCGCTCTGTTGTCCGGCGTTGGTGCCGGGCTGGCGCGACAGCGTGTATTCGCCCTGTATCAATCCGGCGAAATAGGGCAGGGGGGTGGTACTGCAATCGGTGGTGGGGTAGATGCGGTCGGCCACATCCTTGGCAAAATCATAGCGGCCCTGTGCATCGGTACGCGTCGACAGCGTGATCGTCTGGCCCTTGTGGGTGGTGCCGTTCAGCGTGATGCACTGTTCGGCCAGTGGCCAGTCTCGGCCATCCATGACATTGTTCTGGTCGATGTCGGCAAAGACCCGGCCGCTCAGACTGGCGACCGGGCTTTCGACCTGCACATAGAGATTGGCCTGAGTTTCGACATAGAGCAGGGTGCTGCTTTCGTCGACCGGCCGGATCCCGGCGCGGTTGGAAAAGATGTTGCCGGCGTAGGAACGCACCGGGTCCGTTTCCATCTGCAGGGTGATTTCGTACAGACGATTGGCGTCTACGCTGCTGATACTGGGCGAAACCCGGATCGCGGTGCTTTCACCGATATGAGCCGGGCAACCCGTGCTGCCCAGTTCGGTCGTCAGGCACCAACGGGTGCTGCCGCCGGGCAACCGGTTGCTGTCATCCTGTGGGTCGTTGTGAATCTCCAGCGCAGGGCGCTTGGTGTAGTAGACGCGCGCATTCGGATCCATCGCCGGCAGTACCACGGCACGCAGTCGATAAGCGCCCGAATCGAATTGCGAAGCAGGCTGGCGAGGCGCCTGATGCTTGTCGGGGTTGCCCGGGCCGTCACCCACGAAGGGCAGGATGTCGATGATGTCTGGAATGTCCGGGGTGCGCAGATCGCGGCCCATCGAGATGAAACTGATCGTGTATTCGAAGGGGTCGCCGGGCTCGATGCTGGGTTGTGAGGCGCTTTTTTCGACGAAGAAGCCCGGCGGCGACTGGATGGTCACTTCCGCGGCCGAAGCCTTGACGCACAGCCCATAGCCCGTGCCGTTGGTGGTGTCGTAGGTGCAGGGCGCGTCGGGGTCGGTGCTGCTCGAAATCGTCGCCTGATTGCGCAGCACGGTGTCGTCGTTCAGCGATTGGCTGGCACGTGCCTTGTATTCGATCAGCGGCAGGGCGGCACCGGCATCGGTGGTCTGGCCCAGATGTGGAACGCGGTCGACGAATTTCCAGGTCAGCGTCGTCAGTCCCACGGCGGGAGTGTCGTTCTCGATCTGCGGCTCCTGGGGCAGGCCGTCGATCACGGCCGAGTTGTGTACGTAGCGCAGACCCTCGGGCAGCACATCGGTGATGGTGACGGTGCCAGGAGCCGGTGGATAGGTGGTGCTGTATCTCCCCGCCAGACGATAGGTCATCGTCGTGCCGGCGGAAACAGGGACGTCGTTGTTGGCACTGGCCGGTTCGATCACCGTTTTATCGATCCGGCTTACGGTTTGCGAGCTAATGATACGGATATGGTCCCTGAGGTTTGCCTTTTCACTCAGCGAAGGCATGGTGGGCGAGATGATGTGGGCACGGTTGCGGATGATCGTTCCTTCGGGAATAGTATCGCCCGCGGTGCGCACGCCGGCCACCGGTGTCTGCACCGCGATGGTGGCGGCCCAGGTCGATCGCTGGATCAGACCGTAGATCTGCAGACCATGGTTGGTGTTGGGGGCGAGCTCCTTTTTGCTGCTTCTGATATAGACCAGCCCGCCGGCGGCCTGCGCCTGGTGTGCCGTGCCGAACCAGTTGATGCCGGGGTCATCACAGCGTGCCTGTGCATAGGCCGAGTCGCCGACCACCGAGCGGTCTCTCGAGGTCGGGCGGCCTTCGTACTCGGAGGGGGCGCTGTCGGTGCTGCTGAAATAGGGCGAGCCATGGGCGTGCGCACCATATTCGATGGTGGCTCCCGTGGAGTCTCCTGTCGTGACGACTCTCAGCTTGTCACTGATGTCGAAGGCCGTACGGTCGATGATTTCGCACAGGACGATGTTCTGATGAGGTGAGGTTCCCGTGTTGGTGTAGTAGACCTGGGCGCCGACACTCTGGGCCGGGGCGATCTGATTGACCTGGTTGCCGGAGATCAGGGTGGCGTCTCTGATCGTGGCATATGGGGCAGGCAGCGTGTTTGCATCGGGGATGAAACTCTTGGATGCATCGCCGGCCGTGGTGTTGGTCAGACTGTGGGTGGTGGTGTCGTTGGCCGGATTGTGATCGGTGTTCAGGATCTGGCCCGAAACCGATTCGCCATACACCGACGAGAGACTGACTGGATGCCAGATGGTTTTGTTTTCGGGGTAATCGGTCTGGTTCAGCTCGGTCCACAGCACCACCGCCTTGTTGAGCACCCAGAATTCATCCAGAGGCAGTGTGACGGTGGAAGGGGTCAGCATCGTCGGATAATGGCTCAGCGTCGTGTCGGCGCCGTTGATACGCAGTGTGACATGCTGGCGGTCATGACTCAGCACCGTGCAATCCCCACCGTTGCCGACCGTGTTGGTCAAGGCGCTGCTCGTCGGGCCCAGATCCTGCACCCGGGCATAGGTGCTGATGGCACCGCCCGACAGGGAACTGGGCCGCATGGTGCGGGGTGAGCCGGGACTGCCGCAGCCATCCTCGAAGCCGCCGATGGCGGCGGTGGTGGCAGTCGTCGGGGTGGTTGCACGCCAGTCGTCGAGCCGCACACTCGATGGATAACCGCTGATGTCCACGGTGATGTCGATCGGTTTGCCCGGATCCAGCTGTTCGACCCCTTTTCTGCCATGGCCGTTGGGGTTGCGGGCGATCAGGCCGACCATGAAGCGGTGATAGAAGCCGGTCTGGCCATCGGGGCCGCTGCCGCTCATGACACCGGTCGTATTCTGTGCCAGCCGCTCCACCTTCACGTCATAGAACGGGGCCGCGCTGACCGTCAGTGGATCAGGGAGGCTGGCCGGGGTAATGGACGGGGTCGTGGTCGATCCCACCTGCAGTGCGGGGGCCGGGATGCGGTCGCCATTGCGGGCATGGCCCAGCACTACGCCCCGGAAGAACAGCGAGCGGGTGCCCGAGGCGGTGAAATCCGTCATCAGGCAGTCGATGCTCTGCTTGTCTGCCGACATCGTCGAGCCGGTGCGGCATTCGGGGGGCATGTAGGCCCATTCGGCGATCGGAGTCGCACCCAGCGGCGAGGGGGGCAGGGTGATCCGGATGTGCACGTCTTTCTCGGCGGTATCGGCGCTGAGAGAAACGTTGTATTCGAAGAAATCGTGGGTACGGACGATGTCGTTGGTCGGACCGCTATCCAGCCCGGGGCCATCCGTGGCATCGAAGGAGCCGCCGGCCGCATTGTTGCCGGTCAGCAGAGAGGGGCCGGGGGTTCCGTCCAGATGCCGGGTGTAGGTGACCTGTTGCAACGCCGCCTGCACTGGCCCGGCAAGTAGCGACAGAGCCGTCAGCATCACCGCGGCCACGGGCGTGAGCCGAATCGATTTTGCCGGATTTATACGGTTGCTTTCAAGACTCATGATGCGGAACTCTGTGTATACCGATGTGATTGGGTGGCGTATCAATGGCGGGTGCGCAGACGGGATTGCCGGGCGTCGTCGGTGCCTTCACGTGTCGGCCGTGCTGCTGCACCTCGCTTGCTGTCGAAGGTCAGCGAGGGCTGGCCGTGTTCGGTCTGCACGCCGATGTCGACTCCCTGAGCCTGGCGTGCCTTCACCTGTTCGATGACACTGGCCGAGCACGAGCCTTCGATGAAATCGGCACGGTGCAGCATGCCCTTGCGGGCATCGATGAACAGGCTCTCTGCATCGCCGGCGTTCTGTGCGTTGCTGGTCACCAGCCGGGCGCGGCGGGGCAGGGTACGGGCATCGACCTTCAGCACATGGGTGCGCGGGCGCAGCCCGCAGTGGCTGTATTTGCCCTGTTCGTCCGAGACGATCCAGGTGCCGTTCTGCAGATAGAAGCGCACACCGGGGATACCGAGTTCCTCGGGATCCTTGACCGAGTTGCCGTTGCAGTCGACGAAGATTTGGCCGGCCAGACAGACTTCTTCGCTGAAGACGCCGCCTTGGACCCGAACTTTCCAGCGCGCCTCGTTCGAGCAACGGGCGGTGGCGCTGCCATCGACGTTCAGGCATTCCACGTGGGCACGGTTGGTGCCATCACCTTGCTGCGAACCCACGCCCAGACGAGCCCGGTAGCTGATGATCACCTCACCGTTGCTGCCATCGATTGCTCCCGGCACATCGATACGATCGAGCGTCAGCCGCAGTTCACGTTGGCCGTTGAACTGTGCATTCACCTGTCGTGCACCTTTGATACGCAGCGAGTTCGGCTCGAAGCGAAAACCGCGCGGCAGGCGGTCGACCAACATCGGCGAAATGGCCGGGCCATTGCCGTTGTTGCGGATACGGACCTGGTAGGTGATCAGGTCGCCCACTTCGGCCGAGTGGCTGGTGCTGGTTTTTTCGATCGACAGCGCTGCTTTGGAAACCGGTACTGGCGTGTCGATGCAGGCGCTGGACGTGGCGGTGGCGCCCTCCGATTCATCGGCCGACCGATTGATCAGGCTCAATCGGTTGTACAGACCCTGACCTTCGGTGCCGGCATCGCAACTGTTATTGTCGGTACTGCTGCCGTAGGGTACCCGGATGCGGAACTGCATCTGGTAGACATCTTCACCGCCGATGGCCAGGTGCTGCCTGCTGGCGAGTGGCCAGCGGCCGTCGTTGGCGGCCAGACTCAGTGGGTCGCCGTTACGGGTGATACGGGTGTCGATGATCTGCACATCGGCATCGAAGGCAGGAGTGTCGGTCAGATCATAAAGACCGTCCGCGCCGGATGTGTGCTGCACTTTCAGCTCATAACCCACCCAGTAATCGCTTTCGCTGCCTTCGGCGGCCTGCGGAGTCCCCAACACCGTTTTGGTGGCTTTCAGCTCGGCAGGAATGTCTTTCAGTTCGATCCGGCAGGTGACGTTCTGCTGGTCCGAGAGCGTCAGTACATTGCCGTCGAGCGTGCCGCCCGAACACGCCCATTTGCCGGTACGGTAGCCGGGCAGGGCGGGATTGCCCAGGTCATAGACGCCCGGACGCACCGGCGCCACCGTCACGGGCTTGGTTCCGCTGATGCCCTGCACGTGGTCGGGTCCGCGGGCTTCGAGCGGCACATCACTGGGGCGGGCGGTGCCGCCGTGCTCGTTGAGAATGTCCAGCACCAGCGTCAGGCTGACGGGCTGGTCTGTGTTGTTGATGGTGCAGGTGGCGTGTACGCCATTGCCGAGTGTCAGCGTGTCGTCCCGCAGTTCCCCGGCATCGCACTGCCAGGCGCCCGCTACGTAATTGGGCAGGTTGTCCTCGCGCAGCGTATAGCTGCCCGGCATCACGTCCACCGCGGTGACTTCCGCACTGCCGGTGGTGCCGGCCAATGGGGTCGGGCCGTCGGCATAGAGTTGGAAGTCGGTGGGTCCTGCCGTGCGGCCATTGCTGTTGGTGACGGTCTTCATCAGGGTCAGGCGGGCCGGTTGGTCGTCGTAGACCACCGAACAGACCGCCACGTCACCATAGGTCAGCGTCAGCACTGCATCCGCTTCGCCACCGGCGCTGGCTTCGCCGGGCGCGAGCGTGATCGGGTTGCCATTGAGGGTGCAGGCCCAGCTACCACGCAGATAACCGTTCAGCACACCGCCACTCAGCTGATAGGTGCCTGCCGGCACGCCGATGTCGTTCACATCGCTCGAGCCGCCCCGACCGTCGACAAGTAGGCTCTGCGTACCATCCTGACGGGCGCTCAGATTCGTTTGCGATACCGTTGCGGTACCACCCTGATCATTGATAACGGTACTGATCAATGTCAGGCGTGGCAGGGCAGGGTGATCGGTGAAGTCGTAACCGGTTCCGAGGGCACCTTCGGCCAGCGTGATGCGAATGCTTTGTGCATCGACGGTGCCGCCTTCGCTGCCGGCATAGACACCGCCGGCCGCCTGCTGCGAGTTGCCCGTGCGGCTGACCGTGTATTCACCGGCCATCAATCCGCCGAACACCGGCAGCGGGCTTCCGGAACAATCGGCGCTCACGAATACCTCGTTGGCCTGGCCTTTGGTGAAGCTGTAGCGGCCTTGGTCATCGGTGCGCATCGAGACCGTGATCGGATGACCCTTGACGGTGCTGCCCGTCACCTGCACGCACTGGTTGGGCAACGCCCAGTCCAGCGCTTGCATTTTTCCGTCACGGCCCACATCGCTGAAGACCTGTCCCGAAATGCCACCGGCGTTGGTGCTGACCCGCACATACAGCCCGGCGGGCGATTCGACCATCAGCAGCGTACTGTTCGGGTCCGCAGGCTGCATCATGGCGTGGTTGGCAAAGATGTCGCCATCGACGGCACGCACCGGGTCGGACACCAGATTCAGCTGGACTTCATAGGGCCGTGCCGCACCCAGTTCGGCGATGGCCGGGCTGGTGCGTACCGCGGTGCTTTCGCCGATGTCGGCCGGGCATCCCGGTGTACCGAATTCGGTGGCCAGGCACCAACGGGTCTCTCCGCCGGGAATCAGATTGCTGACGTGTTGCGGGTCGTTGTGGATGTCCTGCGGCGCCCGGTTGGTGTAGTAGATGCGTGCGTTGGGATCCAGCGAAGGCGGGGTGACGGACACCAGCCGGTAGGCCCGCGCATCGAGCACGGAAGCCGGGCTGCGGGCCGAGAAGCTGTGGCTGCCGAAACGGTCTTCGCCATCGCCGGCAAAGGGCAGGATGTCGATCAGATCGGGCACGTCCGGCGTGCGCAGTGTCTGGCCGATGGCCACGATGCGCAGCCGGTAATGGAAGGCGTCGCCCGGCTCGATCATTTCGGAGGAGGCGAGCTTCTGCAGTGCCATGTTGGGCTGCGATTTGATACGGATCTCGGCCGAGGCGGACCGGGTACAGGTGCTGGTGGCGTTCGCCACGTCGTCGCGGGACAACACGAACGCGTTGAGCGTCGCGTCATATTCGCAGTGTTTTTCCTGGTTGTAGCGGCTGTCACCCACGCGCGCCAGATTGCGGATGATGTGATCGTCTTCCAGGAAGGGACTCAGTTCGACATCGAACTCGATGATCGGCAGGGCAGCGCCGGTGTCAGTGTGTTCGCCCAGGTGAGGCGTGCGGTTCGGAAAACGCCAGGTCAATGTGGTCTGGCCTTTGGCCGGGGTGTCGAGCTGAACCTCGGGTTCCACCGGCTGGCCATCCACCTTGCTCCGGCCTTTCAGATAGGTGGTACCTTCCGGCAAGATGTCGGTGACCGTCACCGTGTCGGCCTGGGGCGGGAACTGGGTGCTGTAGAAGGGGGTCAGTCGATAGGTCAGCATCTTGCCGGCATCGATTGGCGCGGTGCTGCCGGTGACGGGGTCGATGATTTCCTTCCTGAGCGATGAAACCGTCTGTGAGTGGACGACTTCCAGGTGATCCCGGAAATGTGGATTCGTGTGTTTGAAATCCACTGATTCGATTTCGGCGCGGTTGCGCAACAGAGAGCCTTCTTCGATCTCGGTGCCCTGACGACGAATCTGCGAGTGGGGCGTTTCGACCGTGACGGTCGCCGCCCAGGTTTTGCGCAGCTTCAGTCCTTTGATATAAAACAGGGCTGAGGCGGAAGGCAGCACCCGGTTGACCTGAGCACGCACATAGACCAGGCCGCCCGCTGCTTCGGCTTGTTGGTAGGTGTCGAACCAGCGGATGCCTGCCGTTTTGCAGCTGGCTCGTGCGTAGGCGGATGTGCCGACCACCGAAGCGGCGCCGGCCTGCTCATGGGGCGAGGGGGCGCTGTCGGTGCTGGCAAAGTAGGGCGATTGACCAGCCGGTGGTGCGCCATATTGAATCTTGACGACGGCACCCGCGTCGTTCAGGCTGCCCGTGTGGATGGTGGCACTGAAATGCGGAGCCAGATCGAATGCACTGCGATCCAGAATATCGCACAGCGTGACACTGCCATGTTCGACGGTGCCGGTGTTGGTGTGGCGCAGCGTCGCGGTGACGGTCTGTTCCGGGGCCATGTAGTTGACGATGCTGTCGCCGGTGTAGACCGGATCGCGCCGAGTGGCGTAGGGGGCCGGCAGCGTGGTGTCGGGGCTGTAGGTTTTCTGTGCGGTGCCGTTGTTCTGCGAAATCAGAAAATAAGTGATGCTGTTGTTGGTGAGCCGGTCACCCGAAATACTTTGGCCACTGATCGATGTGCCGCGTATGGCCGTTGCGCTGAATACGTGATCGATCCGAACGCCCGAGGGGTAGGCTCTCATCGGTGTCCACAGCACCAGGCCCTTGTTGGCCACCCAGAACTCGTCGTCTGGAATCTTCGTCAGAGTGCGTGACACCTGCGTCGGGGTGCTGCCCAGCGGATTGGCCGGGGAGGCGCCGAGGCTGGTGTCGGGCCGGTCGATGGCAATGGTGTACTGGCTTTGGTTGCCGGCGTTGCCCTGCGATACGACACGGCAGTCGCCACCATTGGCCACCGTGAAGGCATCCGTGGCAGACAGCGGGCCGCGGTCGGTGACGCGGCCATAGGTGTTGATCCGATTGCCGCTCAGTACTCCGGGGCGCTGTTCGCTGCCGGGAGTCGCGCTGCCGCAGCCATCGGTATAGCTGCCGCGGGCATCCTTGTCCCAGTCGATGATCGGTACCTGCTCATCCAAACCCGTGACCTGCATGTTCAGGTCGATTTCGATCGGCAGATTCGGGTCGAGCTGCTCGACCCCCTTTTTGCCATGACGGGGGCCATTGGGATTGCGGGCGATCAGCCCGATCAAGGGCCGATGGTAGACGCCGTTTTCGCCATTGGGGCCGCTGCCGGCTTGCGGGCTGAAGGCTCTCGGACTGCCGTTGTGGCTCAGCTCGATCTTGACGTCGTAGAAGGGCGCAGCGCTGACACGAATGGTTTCAGGCGTGTTGGGCGGTTGCAAACCCTGCGGCACTTTGGCCGAGCTGACCGACAGCGTGGGCGCCGGCAGCAGGTCGCCATTGCGGGCGCTGGGCAGAATCGTGGCGGGAAAGGTGACGGTCCGTGTGGCCGAGGCGCTGAAGTCTTCCAGCAGACAGACGATGCTCTGTCCATCGGCCGAGCGGCTGGACCCGGCCTGGCAGAAGGTGGGCAGCGCATTCCACGCCGCCACGTTGGTGCCGGCCGAGGTGGGCATCGTCAACCTGATGGTAGGGTTTTCGTCTTCGCCGGTGGTGCTCAGCGTGATCGAATAGCCGACTTCATCGTGAGTGCGGGCGATATTGTTCTGCGGTCCGCTGTCCAGACCGGGAGCATCCGGTTTTCCAGTGTCGAAATCCGCCGTGCCGTCATAGGCACGCTCATAATGCACCTGCGTCAGAATTGCTTGGGCAGGCATGCTCCAGACGATGGATGCGCTCATCAAGGCTGCCGCCAGCGCTGTACGTCTGCAGGCAGAAAAGCGTGGCGTGATCGAAGCGCCAATGATGGAGGGTCGAGCGGAACGGATCATGAGAGAGTCGCCATGGCTGGCGCTCCGGCCGTCGAAGGGGCGTCAGCCGGGCTTCCTGGGACATGGACATGGACATGGAGAGGGTCACGCTTCGATTCTTGTATCCTGACCCACAGGGGGGGCGTCCACCACGATCAACGGAAAAGGGTGCGTGACAAAAGGCATGGAGGGTGCGTGATCCGCGTCACAGCGCTGTTTTCGAGATTTCCGGGTAAAAAATAAGCCGGCTCGTCATGAACCAACGGCTTTCGGCGTCGAAACATACCGAGATCCGGTACTGGGCGGGGCAGGCCGTTGTCAGGCAAGAAACTCCGGATGCAGTCCACCTGCCGCCGGCGGACGAAAGGCAGATGACGAGCAGCCAATCAGCTGGTAAGCAGCAGGGCTGTCAGGGGGATGGGCAGGCGACAGCCGTATCCGGCTGTCGCGTTATGTCGAAACTCCGGCCTTTATCGGGCAGCGGTCGATGGGATGGGCATATCGGCGTCCCCTCATACGTCAGCGGTTTCATGAGTCGGACGGAATCGGTCGTCGATTTCCTCAGCGATCCAGCGTGCGGTTCACGTCGGGGTCCGAGCCACGGAACAGCCGCTCGTCGAACTTGAAGCGCAGGCGCAGGTAAGTGCCGCGGCTGGTGTATTCGCTGCCGCTCAGGTCGCGGTCGCGGAAGCCAGACCAGTTGTAGCCGCCCGACAGCCACAGGTTGGCGCTGACCAGATAACCCAGCTCGGCGCCGGCGGCATTCTGGCTGGTACCGCCGGGGCTCCACATCCTCAGGAACAGACCGCTCACATCCCAGCGTTCGCTCAGGCTGTGGGTCAGTCGTCCGCCGGCCAGATAGGCATTGAAACGGCTGTCGCCCTCGGCGAACTGATCGAGCTGTCGTTTGCCGGCCAGACGACCGGTCAGCCACCAATTGCGGGTTGGATGCCAATCGGCCACCAGGCTGGCGATGTGCTTGGTATAGCCATCGGCCAGGGTTTCCAGTCCGGTGCCCGTCGTCAGCACCGGGTCGCGCCGTTTCCAGTACTCGTAGCGGAACAGGGTGTTGACGCGGTTGTAGTCGGTGTCGCGGTAGGCAAGGCCCAACTGAAAGCGGTTTTCATAGCGCTTGGGTTGTGCGCCGCCAAACTCGTTCAGCAGATAGTGATTGCGTACCAGGGTCGTCCAGTCGCGGTTCAGCTTGCGTGACAGGGTGATGGTCGACAGCCAGCTGTCGTAGCCGCCCAGATAGGGGTCGGCCTGGGCGGTGGTGTTGGTGGCCACCACTTTCTGACCCGAGGTATGACGCCATTCCAGACGCTTGCCGATCAGCCAGCGCTCGGTCGGGCGCCACTGCAGGCCCATCGTCAGCGCGGTGCTGCTGCGGTCGGTGCCATCGAGCACCTGCAGGCGCTCGGCACCGGTCTGCAGGCTGAGGGTGGGGCTCAGGCGCCAGATATTGCGCAGACCGTTGGCCCACTGGGCCTGGCGGGCGCTGATGGCGTCGTACATCCGGTACTCGCTGTACAGCGTGCCGTCGCGCATGTATTCGGTGTCCAGACCGAAGACGAAAGCGTCGGAACGGTAGGGGCTGCGTATCTGGGTGCCGGTCTGCGGGTCGGTGACGGTGGTACTGGTGGCGACGGTCGACAGACCCGTGTTCCATTCGTAGCGGCTGAACAGCCGGGTTTTTTCCTGCACCTGCCAGCTGGCGCCCAGGGCGGCACGGCGGTGTTCGGAATGATCGATGTCTTGTTCGATTTCGGCGGCCAGGCGCAGCTGATCCACCGGCAGCCAGCTCAGTCCGATCAGGCCGGCGGTGTATTCGACTGGCACACCGGCCAGGCCGCTGCCCACCTGACTGCCATAACCGCTGCTCCAGCCCGAGCCGGTGTTGTAGAGGGTTTCGCCGCGGATCGGGTCCAACGCGCTGGGTGAAGTGCCATAGAAGCCGCCACCGAAGCCCTGCGAGACCACACCGACGCCATAGGGGGCGCTCAGGTTACTGGCCGTCACCAGACCATCGCCGGTGCTGGTGCCCGCATGTTCCGATACGCGGTTGGCGCCGATCTCGATGCGTACGCGTGGCGTCGGATCGACCTGCAGGCCGGCTTGAATCTGGGTCCGGTCGGCGCCACTCTGGCGGTTCTCGACATAGTGGCCACGGGTGTAGACCGCCACACCCATCCGGGTAGTCTCGGTTTCTCCGGCCGGAGTCCCGGAGCCGGAGGTGTCACCACCGGTGGTCTGGATTTCGCGCAGCACACGGCGGCCCTCCACTCCCCCCTGGCGCTGTCCGCCCGAGAAGGAGGAGGCCGGGTTGTTGAAGCCTTCGTCGCTTTCGCCATACCAGGCGCCGACGGCGCTCCGGTCGCCTTCGTAGCCGGCTTCGGCACGCCAGGCTTCACCCTTGATCGTGCCGGTGGCCGAATTGGGATTCAGGGTGTAGTAATGACCGCCCACCGAGTCGGCGGCCGATTCGGTGCGGGCCATTTCACCGCGTATCCAGCCTTTTTCGCCGATGACCACGCCGGCATTGGCGCTGGCCATCTCGAACTCGGCCAGTGGGTTGCGGTCTTTGACCCAGGAGCCACCGACATTGACCGAAGGCACCGGCTGATACTGGCCGTTGACGCCATAGACCCAGTATTTCTCACCACCTTGATCCACCTCATAGGTGATGCGTACCGATACCGGGTTCAGATTCTCGTCCACCGAGGGCACCGGCCGGTTCAGCAGAATACGGCCACTGAAGGGTTCGAAGGTGTAGTCGGTGAAGCGGGTCAACGGCCGGGTTTCCAGAATGCGCGAAGGCGCATGCCGGTCGCGCACCAGGATCGACACCTGTTCGGTGCCGAGCACGGCGTTGGCTGCGTTGCTGACGGAGTAAGGGCCGGAAATGCCACGACCCGGAAATTCCTCGACCACCTGACGCAGGCTGTCATGGGCGGCAAAGCTGTCGAAGAACCCGCGGCGGCCTTCGACGTGTCCGCGTACCCCGGTCAGCGAGCGGTCGTACTGACCCAGATCACGGGTCTGCAGCCGAGCGACGCGGCCTTGGCCTGCGTTTTCGCTGAAACCGCTGCCGGTGACGATGTCACCATACAGCAGGTAGTTCTTGTTCTTGTCCAGTCGGACGTACAGGCGGCTGTTGCTCTGGGCGTCGAAACCGACCAGCGAGCTGTCACCATAGACCGGATACCAGCGCTCGGGGTCCAGATCGCGGAACAGCCGGTTGTTGTCCGGATGCTCGCTGTCATAGGCCATGGTCAGCAGCATGTCGCCACGTACCTTGCCCTTCAGGAAGAAAGCGCTCTGCAGGGCAGTGTTGTACTTGCCATTGCCGCTGTCACGTGACCAGTTGCGAATCTGGTCCTCGAACCCATCGTCGGGACGGGGCTCTTCCAGTGTCAGCGAACCTCGGTCGCGACGCAGTGAGATGATGCCTTCGATGAAACCCGCTGCGATCATGTCACGCAGCTCGGGCACGAAATCGATGAAGCCGACTAGTTGAACCGGACCGGAATGCACCCGGATCTCGACGGTCTGCGGGCTGGGTGGCGCCAGAAGCCAGACTTCGGCACGGCCATTGGTCAGTTCGATCTGCATGCCAGGTTCGACCGGGTTCAGATCGGCGGGCATCAGCCCTTTTTCATCACTGCCGGCACCGGGCAGCTGCAGGCGGCCGCCGGACGTTTCGATGGTGACAAGGGATTTGCCGCGCACCGCCTGGTTGTCGGCACCGAAGGCGCGGATGCGCAATTTGGCCGGTGTCTGCCCATCGGCCGGTAGATTGTTCTGGTTGACTTCGACGGTGATGCGCCGGATCTCGTCATGAGCGCTGATCGCCGTGCCGGACCCATCGAAGAGGGAAGGCAGAGTGGGCAGCGTCTGTTCGGGCGTCATGCGCCGCGAATCCAGCTCGCTGGCCATGGCCAGAACGGGTGCCAGTGCATAGACGCTGAGCAGGGGCATCGCCCAACGGAGATGGTGCATGATCGCCCTGTCATTCTGTTTGCGCTGTTCGCACTTTCGATAGCCGTCCATTCGGTCCCTCTATGTCCGATACAACCTTTCGACCGTCAAGTGGTTCATGGCTGTCACTTCGGATGAAACCCGCCTGAAACCATGGAGATCACGGCCGAACAACGGGTAGTGCAAGCGCCATGAGCTTCCAAAGAAAATCCCCTGGGAATGAGGAGGAATTTTGTCTCCAAGGCCGCAGTGCCGAATGGGCCGAATGGACGGGCGGCCCATTCAGGTTGACGAGGGGGGACAGGGTGTTTTATTTATTTCTCTGTGGTTTTCCGTGTGATTTCCGGCCCGTCGAATGGTTGCCGCGTAAAAGGTTTGCGTGGACGGGGTGGGGGCCGGATGTCGAAAAACGGGCGCGGATTGGACCAAAAAAATGCCCGGAAGATCCGGGCATCGGGGTAGAGCGCCTCCGGGAGCAGGTGGCCGCGCTCTGCTCATCGTCGGGACGTGGCATTCCGGTGTGGCCACGCCGTTTTCGACGGTATCCCTCTCCGTGTCACGATGATGCCTGTGGCGCCTGCCACGTCATCCATCGAATGCGCGAGTGCATGGCCGCGAGGATACCGCCGGGTTGGCCATGCCCTGGTCTGGTGTTCGGCCTTTCCGGATGGCGCCGGATCCCGGTCGGCTGGTATTCAGCCTTTCCGGGCTGCGTCCAGACGACGGGCCACTTCGTCCCAGTCGATCACGTTGTAGAACGCGGCGACATAGTCGGGACGACGATTCTGGTAGCGCAGATAGTAGGCGTGCTCCCACACATCCAGACCCAGGATCGGGGTGTTGCCGCTGGTGCCGGCGGCTTTGCCCATCAGCGGGCTGTCCTGGTTGGGGGTGCTTTCGACCACCAGCTTGCCCTCGGGCGAAACCGACAGCCAGGCCCAGCCGCTGCCGAAACGGGTCAGTGCGGCCTTGGTGAAGGCATCCTTGAAGGCTTCGAAGCCGCCCAGATCACGGTCGATGGCGCTGGCCAGTGCGCCGGTCGGCTGACGGGCACCGTTCGGGCTCATCACGGTCCAGAACAGGGTGTGGTTGGCGTGACCGCCGGCGTTGTTGCGCACAGCCATGCGGATGGCCTCCGGCATGCCGTCCAGCTGGGTGATCAGTGTGTCGACCGGGATGTCGGTGCTCTGGCCGGCGCCTTCCAGGGCGGCGTTCAGATTGTTGATGTAGGTCTGGTGGTGCTTGGTGTGATGGATTTCCATCGTCTGCGCATCGATGCTGGGATCGAGCGCGTCGTAGGCGTATTCGAGCTTGGGCAGGGTATAGGCCATGAAAGTCTCCTGTCGGGCAATCGGAATGGATGGATCGGATTGGAACCCCGGTCGACCGACGAAAAGGGCCGGGGACCAGGGAGGGAAATGGGCCGGAGAGGTCGACTCCGGAAGTTTCTTCGGTGTTCGGGTGTGGCCGAAGCCGGGTGGCTTCGACGTGCACCGGGAACTCTGACTGCGCCAAACCGAGGCCGGCAAGATGCTGGCCTGCGATTCTGGCAGGGGCCGATGATATCCCGTCGGCGTGATCAACGACAGCCGATGTCCGGAAAACCAGTGGGGGTGGGCAAAAAACCACCTGTCCTCGTCGGTGTCTGCACCTGCGGTCGAGGTCTGCAGCGGTTTGTGCAAACCCCGATCGTATGAGCGGAATCCGGCGAAACGGGAGGTGTCTTTGCAGGCCAGGGCGGAGCCGGAGGCGGGCCTCGAGCCCGACTGCAACAGGCTTGCGGCCGGTTTGCGTTCTTGCGACGACTTCAGCCCGGGCACCGGGGGAGATGGTCAGACCCGGCTGAAGATCAGCGTGGCGTTGGTGCCTCCGAAACCGAAGCTGTTGGACATGACGACATCCAGACGGCCAGGTTTGTTTTCGAGCAGGATGGGCAGACCCTCAGCCTCGGGATCGAGGGTTTCGATGTTGGCACTGCCACAGGCGAAACCGTTTTGCAGCATCAGGATCGAGTAGATGGCTTCGGTGGCGCCGGCAGCACCCTGGGCGTGGCCGGACAGCGACTTGGTGGAGCTGATGGGGGGGATGTCGTGGCCGGCAAAGGTTTCACGGATGGCTCCCAGTTCCTTGGTGTCGCCCACCGGGGTCGAAGTGCCGTGTGCGTTGATGTAATCGACCTTGGCGTTGCCGTGCTGGGCCATTGCCATCTGCATGCAGCGCACCGCACCTTCGCCCGAAGGTTGCACCATGTCATAGCCGTCGGAGCTGGCGCCATATCCGGTCAGCTCGCACAGTATGTTGGCCCCCCGGGCCTTGGCGTGTTCGTATTCTTCCATCACCAGCACGCCGCCGCCGCCGGAAATGACGAAGCCGTCACGGTTGGCGTCATAGGCCCGGCTGGCTCTCTCTGGAGTGTCGTTGTACCTGGTCGAGAGCGCGCCCATGCCATCGAACAACATGCTCAGTTGCCAGGAGACTTCTTCGCCACCGCCGGCAAACACGACGTCCTGCTTGCCGAGCTGGATCAGTTCGGCGGCATGACCGATACAGTGGGCGCTGGTGGAACAGGCCGAACTGATGGAATAGTTGACGCCCTTGATCTGGAAGGGCGTGGCCAGACAGGCCGAAACGGTGGAGCCCATCGCCTTGGTGACACCGTAGGCGCCGATCCGTTTCACCCCTTTTTCACGTAGGATGTCGGCCGCTTCGACCTGGGCGACCGGGGAGGCGCCACCGCTGCCCATCACCAGCCCCGTCCGGGGGTTGGAAATCTGCTCGGGGGTCAGCCCCGAATGGCCGATCGCCTCCTGCATGGCAATGTAGGCAAAGGCTGCGGCATCACCCATGAAACGCAATACCTTGCGATCGATGTGCTCTTTGGGGTCGAGCCGGATATTGCCCGCCAGATGTGAGCGCAACCCCATGGCCTGATAGGTCGGGTCGAAGATGATGCCTGATTTCATGGCTTGGAGTGAGGCCAGCACTTCCTGACAGTTGTTGCCCAGGCTCGACACAATGCCGATGCCGGTTACGACGACTCGTTTCATGCCTCGTCTCCTTGGAGTGAAATGCGATGTGTGTACACAGCGGGGAGGGTGGCGAGTGAATGACGGATGGGCGGATCAGAAATCGTCGGTGCTGGTGAACAGACCGACACGCAGGCTGTTGCCTTCATAGATTTTCTTGTTGTCCACAAACATTTCTGCGTCGGCGATGCCCAGCACGAGTTTGCTGTTCATGACCCTTTTGATGTGAATATGATAGGTGACTTTCTTGTGCTTCGGTAAAACCTGGCCACTGAACTTGACCTCGCCGCAGCCGAGCGCGCGGCCCCGGCCGGGGGCGCCGCTCCAGCCCAGGAAGAAACCCACCAGCTGCCACATGGCATCCAGACCCAGGCAGCCCGGCATCACCGGATCGCCTTCGAAATGACAGCCGAAGAACCAGAGATCGGGGTTGATGTCGAGTTCGGCAATGATTTCTCCCTTGCCGTACTTTCCACCATCCTTGGTGATGCTGACGATGCGATCGAACATCAGCATGTTGGGCAGTGGCAGCTGCGCGTTGCCGGGCCCGAACATATTGCCTTTGCCGCACTCGATTAGTTCTTCTTTGGTGTAACTGTTTTGAGGCGCAAATTGGGCCATGTCAATCCTTTGGGAGTTGCTGATCGAAAATTGTCCTGATCTGGATGCCACGACACAAGATGGATGCCTTGTGGGCTGATGCCACCGACGACGCCGCGCACAAACAGCGCATGGATCACGGGGCTCTCCGGTGCACACGCCGACCGGTCAGGCGGAACGCATCCACGGAACCCCCAGGGTGCCCTACAGTATAGCGTCCAGCGCTTCATCGGCAACTTGCGTGATCGTTCTGTCTCATGGGGTGTCGCCCGGCATGGCGCCTGTCCGGCCCCGACGATGTTCCGTTCCGTTTCGTTTTTGTGCCGGCGATGGACCGTGAACCGGCCGCACGCCGACGCCCAGCCACACGCAGATGCCCGGCCACACGCCGATGCCGGGGCGGCTGCCGGAGTCGGCGTGGGGCGTTTCTCCGTTTCCGCTCCGGGTTTTTTTTCGATGTCGACGGCCGACGTGCTCCGATGCATGGCCGGACCGTGTCCGCCCGAGCCGGGGGTACGGCGGGCTCGTGAGTGATGACGATGACCGGGCTGCTCAAACGGTGGCCGCGGGTGCCACGCTGGCACCATCGGCATGGTGCCGTCGCAAGGCCGCTTCCACTTCGCCATTGGCCTTGATCTGCTCGACGAAGCTGCTCAGCAGCGCATGGGCACCGGCCCCTCTGCCCTTGGGCAGACCCATCGCCTGTTGGATCACCATGAAGTGCCCGGGCAGCAGCCGCAGACCGGGCACCCGGGCGGCGTCGTGCTGCAATTGCTGGCGTACGCCGGCGGCTACCTCATGACCTCCGGCCATGAAGGTGTCGACCACGGCTTGCGATGAGGTGGTGCGCACCAGGGTGGCGTGCTGGATGTTACGGCTCAGGTACAGGTCGTAGGCGCTACCCTTGCCGACGACGATCCGGTGGCCGCTCGCATCCACTTCGCCGTTGTCTTTCAGCGGTGAGGCGTCGCGCACCAGATAGGCGCCTTCGATCAATACATAGGGGGCCGTGAAACCGATGCCGGCGGCGCGCTGTGGATCGATCGCAAAGAAGCCGATATCGGCACGTTCTTCGGTTACGGCGGCCACGGCGGCGCTGGCGACGTCGACCGGGTCCAACACCAGTTCCAGTCCCAGCAGGCGGGCAAGGGCGTGGGCCAGGTCGACCGAAACACCGACCGGATCGCCACCGTCCGGGCCTCGGCGGGCCAACAGGGGGTTGCCCAGATTGATGACGGCGCGAAGCTTGCCGGAGGGTGCCAGTGCGTCGATCAGCGCGGAGTCGATGGAGGCTTGGTTCATACGGATCTCCTTTCTTGATCTGGCATTCAGCTTAGCATGGTGGAGATGCGTGGGCCGGCCGCGCCGGACACGGGCGTTCGGGCTTCGTTTGCTCGTGACGCTGATCGGCCCGATAATGCGGCCAGGGATTCTCTGGAGGTCGAACGACGGCCGACCGCCTGGATCATGTCCCGTCGTCCCGTGGTTTGGCTTGCCGGCCCGGGCCGGCGGCATATGGACGGGGGAGGGTGTGGCGCCATCGGTCGAGGGCCGGGCGCAACAGGCGCATCCATCTTCCATTCAGAAGAGTCCGGAGGCCCGGTCGCTGCTCGCCGCAGCGGGCTGGTCATCGTCTTGCAAAGGAGGATATCTGTGACTGTGAGGGAGCCTGCAGGACACGAGAAGGAGCCAGTTGCGCAGGATGCCGTGCCCGCTGCGAGCGAGAGTGACACAAGCAGTTCCAAGCCGCTGCTCAACCAACAGTTCACCATGTTGAACAGCCTGCGTCGGGCACGGACGTGGGTGGATGTCTATCTGATCACCGGTACTTGTCTGCACGGTCAGATCAAATCCTTCGATACCAACATGCTGCTGTTGCAAACCCGCACTGGTAACGTGGCTTTGTACCATCACGCCATCAGCAGTGTCATCCGGGCCCAGAAGCGGTCTGCATCGAGTAAATCCGGGGTCAAGTCGTCCACCGCCAGGTCGCCACGCAAGAATCCCGCGCTGGGGCACGTGCCATCGGGCAGCCCGCCACGGGTCGTGTCGCTCGACCGCCCGCGCAGGGAGCCCCTCCTTGTGCAGGAGGGTTCGGCGCGAGGTGACAGCCAGCGGTTGAGCCGTTCGCGTCTAGGCGCGTCACGCCGCCCCCCCGAAGTGCCGGCCGGTGTGGTGGTGGTGCGTCACAAGCGGGCGCGAACCATCGTCAAACCCGAAGACGCCGACGACTGACCGGCTCGACCTTCATCGCATTTCTGCCTGCTGTCGCTGCGACCGCATAGGCTGTGTCGTTGAACCTCACGCGATATCGATCGGGATCGCCGCGTGTTGCGCCGTGCCCCGGGCTAGAGCGTGGTTATGAATTTTGAAGGAGGGGTATGACATTTCCGAGCATCGAGATGGCAAAGACCGCAAAATGAAGGCCCGCCAGGGAATCAGGTAAGCGCTCATGGTCTCGTGCCAGGCGGCGAAAGCGGTTGAGCCAGCCAAAGCTGCGCTCAATGACCCAGCGTCTGGACAACGGGACAAATCCCTTTTTGGCCCCAGGCAACTTGACGATCTGTAAGTCGATACCGGCCTGTTCGGCGTCTTTGGCTGGATCATCACCGGTGTAGCCCTGCTCGGCAAAGGCTATGAGGTTTTTTCAGACTTTTTGGTAGGTTTTCATACGGCTTAGACTCAACCTTCAAGTGCAACACCCACCCCCATATGGGATGTTGCCA
>JAUMUG010000009.1 GCA_030530775.1 Lautropia sp.
CGCATGGCAACATCCCATATGGGGGTGGGTGTTGCACTTGAAGGTTGAGTCTAAGTGTGTTTCCTCTACGATCAAAAGGCCTTCCGATAATATATCACCCTGACAACCAGGATTTTGATTAAAAATATGTCGACAGCACAATAAAAACAATCAAAGGCCCCTAAAAATGAAGGCCCGCAGGGTATCGGGAACGAACCAGGCAGCCGCCAGCAGATTGAAGATGTCGCCCTCGCCGTCCCAGCGACTGCCGCGCCGCGCCCACCAGCGCACCACCCCGACGCCAATCAGGAAACACACCCATATCAGTACCACCGAGATTCAGGTCGGCAGCGCCCAACGAGTCATCATGCGTAAACAACCAAGGCACGACATCAAACATCCACATCAAATACAGCATGAAAATCCTCGATAAGCCATAAAGGAAAATCAATACCAGAATTTATCCCTTCACGAACATGGCAACGGAAACGACCCCAACCAAAGCCGTCGCGACAATCTCATTTACTCTGATTGCTGGCGCTTCCATTACCAGCCCATCCGTGGTACGCAGAAGTTTTGACTTGATCGCGGGCATTTCATTACCAACCGTTGGCATGTCCGATGCCCGCTACCGTTCCTGTGGCAAGCCCCCCGTTGAACGCCCAAATGGCCCCGGCTGGCCCAGCCGTTGCACCCATAAGCGATAGCTACTGGTGACGGGCAAACACGATCGGGTCGATGGCCTTGTAGGCCGTGACACCGAGCGCGGCGGATCAGGATTCCAGTAGCACTGCGCCCCCATCGACGAGATCGCATTGGCATTGATGATGGCGCCCGTGATTTCTTCGATGCCGACGCGCTTGTTCACTGCCTGTTCGCTGATCAGGCCGGCTTCTCCCAGCGCAGGACGACCGGGGTGTGATCGCTGGGCTTTTCCAGCTTGCGCGGCGCCTTGTCGATCCAGCAGGCATCGATGCCGGGGCGCAGGCTGTCCGAGATCAGGATCAGATCGATGCGCAGCCCCGCATTGCGTCGAAAGCCCAGCATCCGATAATCCCACCAGCTGTAGAGCTTCGGCTCCTGCTCGAAGAGCCGGAAGGCATCGTGCAGCCCCAGATCCAGCAGAGTCTGCAGCGCCTGCCGCTCCTGAGGCGAGACGTGCACCTTGCCTTCCCAGGCGGCGGGATCGTGCACATCGGCGTCGGTCGGCGCGATGTTGAAGTCGCCGGCCAGCACCAGCGCGGTGTCGGGCTCGTCCTGCTGCAGCTGTTTCATCCACAGCCGTAGCGCCTCGATCCAGCCCAGCTTGTAGGGAAACTTCTCGCTGTCGAGCGCCTGCCCGTTGGGGAAATAGGCGCCGATGATCCGCACCAGCCCGGCCGCCGTCCGGAAGCGGGCCGATACCAGCCGCTTCTGCGGATCGTCTGCCTTCAGCGGATTGCACAGATGAATGCCCTCGGGCACATAACCGGCCTCCTGCCGATAAAGCAGCGCCACCCCGTTGTAGGTGGGCTGGCCGGTGAACACCACTCCGTAGCCCGCTGCCTCGATTTCCGCGCGCGGGAACTTGTCATCCGTCAGCTTGGTTTCCTGCAGACACAGAAAATCCACCGGATTTGCCGCCAGCCAGTCGAGCAGATGTTGCAGGCGCATTTTGAGGGAGTTGACGTTCCAAGTGGCGATTTTCATGAACGGGCGAAAGAAAAGACCAAAGGCATGATGATGCCTCAGCTCCGTTGCAAATAAATGTCGTCCGTGTCGAAGATACGAACGGGAACCCGATTTCAGCCGTTGCCTGAAGGAAGGAGAAGAGAACGGCCCGGCCGTTCAGGCAGTCTGCCCGTGATGTCTGGGCGCCTCCTCCCGGCCCCGCAGCAATGGCAGACTGTGCAGCAGCCGGTGCAATTTGATCACCTCACGCGGCATCGGCTCGGCGATCGTCAGGCCGACCAGATCGAAGGCTTCTGCCAGATCATTGATCAGCCGGATGGTGGCATCGAGCCGAAGTCCATCGGCATCATGGGCTACCGCCGCAATCAAGTCCCTGGGATCCAGCACATCCAGATCGAGATGCACCAGCACTTTGCCGGCCCCACTCTGCCGTACCCAGGCCAGCACCTCGTCGCTGCTGCGGTTGGCTGTTTCGGCCTTCATCCAGCGCACGCCGCAACGCGCCGGCCGCGACGCATCGGCGGGGTCCGGACTGCGCAGCCCCACCAGCAAGGCCTTGGATGGATCGATGAAAGCCGGCAACATCCCGACCAGTTCCGGGTCGCCCCGTCCCAGTAAGGCCGCCAATGCCATCGCATGGAAACCGGTGTAGCCATCATGCGGCAGAGTCAGATCCGGGTGCGCATCCAACCAGACCACCGCCACGTCATCCGGATAACGCGCTGCCAGGCACGAAAACGGTGCCACGCTGACCGAGCATTCGCCGCCCAGTGTCACGATGCGCTCCGGCCGATGCACCGCCAGCACATCGAGCGCCGCACGCAATTGACGCTGGATGGCGGCACGCGCAAAAACGCCATCCTCCGTGGCCGTATCCGCACGATCCATCGACACCGGTACGGTGGCGACCGCGCCCTGCGCCGACGGCGCCAGCCAAGACAGCAACTGCGAACCGATCACATAGCCCTGCGCGGCCTCGTGCGGTGCCAGCTCATGCACATACTGGGCGATGTTGCTCGATTCCCCACCCTGCCATTGCGAAAAGATCAGACGCAGTGCCGAGTCGGACATGATGACTCCCCTCCTGATTCGAAATCTTGCCTGCCAGTGTGCCGCAAAACACCCGTGGCCTGCAGGTACCGGCCCGCTTCACGATACGTGTATCGGCGGCCGCACCCACAGGATCGAGAGAAATGCGGGCTAAAATCCATGGATCCGTTTTTCAGCCTCCTTCTGCGACTGACCGATGCTGACCTTCCAACAGATCATCCTGCGCCTGCAGGAATACTGGGACCAACAGGGCTGTGCCCTGATTCAGCCATACGATATGGAGGTGGGCGCCGGCACCTTCCATACCGCCACCTTCCTGCGGGCCATCGGCCCGGAACCCTGGCGCGCCGCCTACGTTCAACCCTCGCGCCGCCCCAAGGATGGCCGCTATGGCGAGAACCCGAACCGCCTGCAGCATTATTACCAATATCAAGTGGTGTTGAAGCCCGCACCGCCCGATCTGATGGACCTCTATCTGGGGTCGCTGAAGGCGCTGGGTCTCGACCCCGAAGTCAACGATATCCGCTTCGTCGAAGACGACTGGGAATCGCCCACGCTGGGCGCCTGGGGTCTGGGCTGGGAAGTCTGGCTCAACGGCATGGAAGTCACTCAGTTCACCTACTTTCAGGAAGTCGGCTCGCTGAAGTGCCTGCCGACCACCGGCGAACTGACCTATGGTCTGGAACGTCTGGCGATGTATCTGCAGAAGGTCGAAAACATCTTCGATCTGCAGTGGGCGCCGGGCATCACCTACCGCGATGTCTTCCACCAGAACGAGGTGGAGCAATCGACCTACAACTTCACCATCGCCGATACCACGGTGCTGTTCGTGCACTTCAACGACTACGAGCGCGAGGCCGGCCGGCTGATCGAGGCCAGGCTGGCATTGCCTGCCTATGAAATGGTCATGAAGTGCTCCCACACCTTCAACCTGCTCGATGCGCGCGGCGCCATCTCGGTGACCGAGCGTGCCGCCTATATCGGTCGTGTCCGTGCGCTGGCACGCGGCGTGGCCCAAGCCTATTACGAATCCCGCGAGCGTCTGGGTTTCCCGATGATCACTGCCGAGAACCGCGCCAAGCTGGGAGCACGTCCATGAATCAAGCCACTTTGCTGGTCGAACTGCTGACCGAAGAACTGCCGCCGCATGCCCTGACCCGTCTGGCCGATGCCTTCAGTGAGGGTATCCGCAGCCGGCTGGTCGACCAACGCCTGCTGGCCGACCAGCCGGTTGCCATGCAGACCTTCTCCACCCCGCGCCGGCTGGCCGTGCGCATTCCCGGCGTGCTGGCCCAGGCCGAGATGCGCGAAATCCAGGTCAAGGGCCCATCGGTGGCCGTCGGCCTGGATGCCGAAGGCCAGCCCACCATCGCCCTACGCAAATGGGCCGAGAAACAGGGAGCAGCCGTCGAGGCACTGACCCGGGGCAGCGATGGCAAACAGGAGGTGTTTTTCTGGGCCAGCACCCAGCCCGGCGTCGTGCTGGCCGAAGTGATGGACGGCATCATCGCCGATACACTGGCGCAATTGCCGATTCCGAAGATGATGAACTATCAGCTGGCCGACGGGCTGACCACGGTCAGCTTCGTGCGGCCAGCCCACCGGCTGGTGGTGCTGCATGGCGATCGGGTCCTGCCCTGCACCGTGCTGGGCCTCACGTCCGACCGGCTGACCGAAGGCCATCGTTTCCTGACCTCCGGCACGATCCGCATCGATCGCGCCGACGACTATGACCGGCTTCTGCGCGAGCAGGGCAAGGTCGAACCGGACCAGCAGGCGCGGCGTAAGATGATCGCCAACGAACTGGCCCGCTGCAGCCGAAGCAACGACGGCATGCTGGCCGTCACCCACGAAGAACGGCAACAGATGGTGGCATTGCTGGACGAAGTGACGGCGCTGGTCGAATGGCCGGCGGTGTTCATCGGGCAGTTCGATCCGGCCTTTCTGAAAGTGCCACAGGAATGCCTGATCCTGAGCATGCGCACCAACCAGCGCTATTTCCCACTGTTCGATGCCGACGGTCGGCTGCAGAACCGCTTTCTGATCGTGTCGAACATGGCGATCGACGACCCGGCGGCCATCATCGACGGCAACGAGCGCGTCGTGCGTCCCCGGCTGGCCGACGCCCAGTTCTTCTTCGATCAGGACCGCAAGCAGACACTGGCCTCACGCGCGCCACAGCTGGCGCAGGTGGTCTATCACGCCCGCCTCGGCTCGCAGGCCGAACGCAGCGAACGCATCCGGCGACTGGCGACCGCGCTGGCGCCGCTGACCGGTGCCGAGCCGGCCGAAGCAGGGCGCGCCGCCATGCTGGCCAAGATCGATCTTCTGACCGACATGGTCGGCGAATTCCCCGAGCTGCAGGGCATCATGGGCCGCTATTACGCCACCCACGACGGTGAGCCGGCGCCCGTGGCTGCTGCCATTGCCGAACACTATCAACCCCGCTTTGCCGGCGACGCCCTGCCCACCACCCCCACCGGGCTGACACTGGCCCTGGCCGACAAACTGGAAACGCTGGCCGGCATCTGGGGCATCGGCCAGCGCCCCACCGGCGACAAGGATCCGTTCGCCCTGCGCCGACATGCGCTGGGCGTGGTTCGCATCCTGATCGAAAGCAAGCTGGCCATCGATCTGGAGCAGCTGCTGCAACAGGCGTTTGAGGTGTTCGACAAATTGTCGGAACCGGCAGCAGCGGAAGTGGCCGTACCGGACACCGGCAAGACCAGGGTCGGGCGGAAAGCCACGGCCCCCTTCACCGTCGATGTCGATGGCCTGCTGCAGTTCGTGGCCGACCGGCTGCGCAGCTATCTGCGCGACCGTGGCTTCACCGGTGCCGACATCGAAGCCGTGCTGGCCGTCGGCCTGGACCGCCTCGACCTGCTGGAAGCGCGTCTGTCGGCGCTCGCCGCCTTTCGCCAACTACCGGCCTTCGAGGCGTTGACGGCCGCCAACAAGCGCATCGGCAACATCCTGCGCAAATCGGCAGACGAGGCCGGTGCCGCAGGCACCCAGGCCAGCGCCGGCGTCGACGGCGCCCTGCTGACCGAAGCCGCCGAACAACGGCTTCACCAGACACTGACTGCGCTACAGCCCACCATCGACGCCCACATGGCCAGGCAGGATTTCAGTGCTGCACTACAGGCGCTGGCCGCTCTGCAGGCACCGGTCGACGCTTTCTTCGATCAGGTGATGGTCAACGCCCCCGATCCGGCGCTGCGCCGCAACCGGCTGATGCTGCTGACCACGCTGCACGGTCTGATGAACCGAGTGGCCGATCTGGCACAGCTTTGATAACCGTCCATGGCCGACGTCACACACCATCCGATCCCATCGATCACCCGCGGGATGATCGATGGGATCGGATGGTTGCAGCCCGGCCCACCCACGATTCGATACACACGCCCACCGTCAACCCGCCTTCCGTTCGCTGAGAGACTGCACCATGCTGGCTTCCATCCGCTCCTGCCTGTTCATACTGATCATGGCCGTCACGGTGATCTTCTGGGCCACGGCCACCGTGCTGTGCGCCCCACTGCCGGTACGCGTGCGCTACGACATCGCCAGCAGCTGGCCACGGCTGATGCTGAAATTCGGCCGCTGGATCTGCGGCATGCGCTGGCAAGTGATAGGCACCGAAAACCTGCCCGATCATCCGGTCATCGTGCTCTGCAAGCATCAGTCGACCTGGGAGACCTTCTTTCTGGTCAGCCAGATGCCACGCCACGCGGCCTTCGTTTTCAAGCGCGAGATCCTGTTCATCCCATTCTTTGGTTGGGCGATCGGCATGCTCGACATGATGCACATCGACCGCCGTCAGGGCCGACGCGCCTTTGCCAGCATCGTCAAAAGCGCCCCGCATCAGTTCACCGAGCACAACCGTTGGATCGTGATGTTTCCCGAAGGCACACGGATCCCCGCGGGCCGGATGGGCGAATACAAATCCGGCGGCGCCCGGCTGGCCGTACAAAACGACACCCCGATTCTGCCGGTGGCGGTCAACGCCGGTCGTCTGTGGCCCAAAAAACCCTTCATCAAAAAACCGGGGCTGATCACCGTCTCATACGGCCCGGTGATTTCAGTTTCGGGCAAGAGCGCCGACCAGGTCAACCGCGAAGTCGAAACCTGGATCGAAACCGAAATGCGCCGTATCGATGCCGACAGCTACGCAGAGAACGACAAGGTTTATACCCCGCGCCACTGACGGGCGTCATCATCGGCCCACGCATGGCTCCATACATACGCGTTACCGATCCATACATACCATACGCATTACCGCACACGGCTGCTGCCTGAAGAAATCAACGGATTTCTCACCCGAAGGCAAGGCTCCGCTGCGCTACCTCTGAAAAATCACCACGAACGCAGGGATCACGCACCCTGAACGTCAGCTGCTCCAATGCCGGTCCGCTCCGACGGCGGGGGCACCTTTGCTACCGACGGATTGATCTGCAAGAGACGACCGGGGCGCAAGTTCTCTCCACCCCCCTGATCCGAGCGGTCGGAGTGATAGCTGGTCGTGACCGAAAACACGACTGGATCAATGGCTTTGTATGCCGTCACGCCAAGCGCGTGGGCTTTGAAGCGAGCGCGGTCTTCCCGTGTCGACGTTCAAGCGGGACATGGATAGCGCACAGAGGTATCGGGCGCACGACACGGCCATCTTCGGCTCGCAATGCGCTATCTGCTGCTGGATATACTGTGACACATGCAACCACTTCAAGCCGACGAGCATCGATGCCGGCCCGAAACCCATCGGAGCGCTTCCTCGGGAGTTTGGACCAAAGAAGCATCGCCACGTGAAACTGGTGTGCCCGAGCGCAACCAGAGCCCCATCATGCCCAATGACAGGGCCGGCCTGACCCTGACGGTCGATGGTCAAGTGCATCATATCCGTTACCGGCTGCGCCGTTCGGCGCGGGCGCGACGCATCAACCTGCGCATCGGGCTGGACGGGCTGATCGTCACCGTGCCACAGCGCGCCCGGCTCGGCCCTCATGACATCGAACGCACCATTCACGTGCATGGGGCATGGATCATCGAAAAGCTGCCGGTCTGGCAACGGAAGGCAGAGGAACGTCATGAGCGCCGTCCACGCCTGGAAGACGGCGGCTGGGTGCCCTGTCTGGGTGAGCAGCTGACGCTGCGACTACAACCGCACACCGCCCACCAGCGCGGCCGTATCCTGCATCTGGGTGATGAGCTGTGGATCAGTGGCCCTGCCAGCCGCCATCCAGAGCAGTTGCAACAAACGCTGGAAGCCTGGCTGAAAAAACAGGCCCGTGAAGTGTTCGGCCAGCGCATGCGACCCCTGGTCGAAAAACTCGGGCGCGGCCCGCGCGCCTGGGGTCTGTCCAGCGCCCGCACCCGCTGGGGCAGCTGCAGTCGCCAGGGCGACATCCGTCTGAACTGGCGCCTGATTCAGTTCTCCCCCGAACTGATCGACTATGTCATCGCCCACGAACTGGCTCACCTGATCGAGCTGAATCACGGTCCCCGTTTCTGGGCACGGCTCGAAGCCCTGCTGCCCGGCAGCCGTGCCCTGCAGAAACAACTGGCCAAACAGCCGGACGTACTGGTGAGTGATTGAATCACGCACTGCGCCAATCACGGTCTGCCGCTCGACGGCACGCATGGGTTGGCCGGCTCGATGCCGCCCCCCTGGCTGATTGCAACGAGACCTTCGGGATCCGGATGCAACAGCACGCCCGAGCACTGAGGTCCAAAAGCAAGCCAAACATTTCATCCGCTGCGAATGAGGCCTATACTTGTTTCACCTGATATCACAATTTGCAACATCAAGTGAAGTAGCTTGCTCATAAACCAGCGTCCATCTCGAAGGACGGGTTTTCATGCCCAGAATCTTCTGAGCCAGGCACCGGGCTTACCTGCTTCAGCCCTTGCTTCCGATAGACAGATCATTCATGACGGCCGACCCGCCCGAGAAATGGCTGCCGGGCACTGCAATCGGAACGATATGGAAACCGGATATACAACCCCACCCGAGAAGTTCACTGCCTTTCTCAAACGGCAGAAGATGATCTTCATCGTCGCCTTTCTGGGCTATGTCTGCGCCTATCTGGTACGCAACAATTTCAAGCTCATGTCCAAGTCGATCATGGTGACGAACGACTGGTCCAAGGACGACATCGCCATGCTGCTGTCCTGCCTGACCATCTCCTACGGTCTGGCCAAGTTCTACATGGGCGCACTGGGCGACAAGGTCAGTCTGCGCAAGCTGTTTTCGATCTGCCTGGCCGCCAGCGCGCTCATCTGCATCATCATCGGCTTCTATCACACCTCGATTGCGGCGCTGGCCGTACTGCTGGTGCTGTGCGGCGTGGTGCAGGGTGCACTTGCTCCGGCCTCGCAGACGATGATCGCCAATTACTACCCGAACCGCACGCGTGGTGCGGCCATTGCGGGCTGGAACATCTCACAGAACATGGGTTCGGCACTGTTGCCGATGATGATCGCCTTCATGACGACGATGGGCTGGATCGTGCCACAGACCGGTGACGTGCTGTTCGCCTTCATCGTGCCGGCGGTGCTGGTGCTGGCCTTTGCGCTGTTCTGCTGGAAACACGGTGGCGACAGGCCCGAGGCCGAGGGGCTGGACTCGCTACGCACCATGTACGGCGAAGGCGGTGAATCCAATGTGGCCAGCGAGGAAGAAAAATCCTCGCTCAGCTACTGGCAGCTGATTTGGAAATACGTGTTCTGCAACCCTGCCCTGCTGCTGGTGGCTGCGGTGAATGTGGCGCTCTATTTCATCCGTTTCGGTGTCGAGGACTGGATGCCGATCTATCTGCACGAAGTGGCCAAGATGGAGGATGCGCACGCGCAAATGGCGATTTCGGTGCTGGAATGGGTGGCAATCCCCGGCTCGCTGGTATTTGCCTGGCTGGCTGCCAAGTACCCGAACAGGATGGCAAAGATGGGGGCCATCGGTCTGTTCATCATGGCCGGGGTGGTGTTCGCCTATGAGGAAATGACCGCCTCCGGTGCGCCGAACTATCCGATGATGCTGCTGGTCTGCGGCATCATGGGCGCGCTGATCTATGGTCCACAGCTCATCGTCAACATCCTCACCATCAACTTCGTACCGCTGAACGTGGCCGGCACCGCCATCGGTTTCGTCGGCGTAACAGCCTATCTGATCGGCAACATGGGGGCCAACTGGGTGATGCCGATCATGGCCGACAACTTCGGATGGTTCTGGTCTTATGTGGTGATTGCCGGGCTGTCGGTGTTTTCCGCCATCGGCTATCTGATCCTGGCCAAACGCGAGGCGGAAGTCATCAAGGCCTGATACCGACGCGGCGAGTGCGGCCAAACGCCGCCAAACGCCGCCCCCACCGTCACTGGGCCACCAGAAACGCTGCCGGCAACATGGGGGCGGCAGCAGCTTATTGCATTTTCGAAATGTCTTGCTCCAAAAACGTATGACATGCAGCCAAACACCCTGCCATCATGTAGAGTGGATTTTTTGCACGGCAGCACGACCTGCACCGTGGCGCAGCAACCGAGGAGGTACGCCGGACCACCCTCAGCAACCGAGAAAGTACGCCAGACCACCGCCCTCTTCTGCGCCGCTGCCAGTTTCGACGGAGCATTTCCCATGAACTTTCCCGCGTTTGCATTCACTTCCCCGGATGTGTCCTCGCTGAATCTCAGTGCACATTGGCTGCCCTTCAGTGCCAACCGTGCCTTCCGGAAGGACCCGCGCATCATCGTCAAAGCCGAAGGCAATCATTTCTTCGATGCCGATGGCCGCCGGATCTTCGACAGCCTGTCAGGGCTGTGGTGCAGCGGTGCCGGCCACTGCCGATCCGAAATCCAGCAGGCGGTCTCGCGCCAGCTGAGCCTACTCGATTACTCACCGGCGTTCCAGTTCGCGCACCCGCTGTCCTTTCAGCTGGCCGAGCGCATGATCGCGCTGACGCCGGGCAAGCTGAATCATGTGATGTTCACCAATTCCGGCTCTGAAGCGGCCGATACGGCGCTCAAGCTGGCACGCGCCTATTGGCGCATCAGGGGTCAAGCCAGCAAGACACGCTTCATTGCGCGCACCCGTTCGTATCATGGCGTGAACGTGGCCGGCACCAGCCTGGGCGGACTGAACGGCACCCGCAAGATGTTCGGTCATCTGATGGAAGTCGATCATCTGCCACACACGATTCAGCCGGGACTGGAATTTACCCGCGGTCAAGCCGAAACCGGTGGCGTGGCACTGGCCAACGAACTGTTGAATCTGATCGAGCTGCATGATGCCTCGAATATTGCCGCGGTCATCGTCGAGCCATTGTCCGGCGGGGCCGGCGCGCTGATTCCGCCCAAGGGCTATCTGCAGCGGCTGCGCGAAATCTGTGATCAGCACGACATTCTGCTGGTTTTCGATGAGGTGATCACCGGATTTGGGCGGATGGGCAAGGCCACCGGGGCCGAGTATTTCGGTGTGACACCGGACATCATGAATGTGGCCAAGCAAGTCACCAATGGTGCCGCCCCCCTGGGCGCCACCATCGCCTCCAGCGAGATCTACGACACGTTCATGAATCATCCGCAGCCCGAACACATGATCGAGTTTGCGCACGGCTACACTTATTCGGCCCATCCGATCGCCTGCGCGGCCGGCATCGCGGCGATGGATCTGCTGAAATCCGAGAACCTGATCGAGCGCGCCGCCGAGCTGACTCCGCACTTCGAACAATCACTGCACGCACTCAAGGGGGTGCAGCACATCACCGACATCCGCAACTGTGGTCTGGTCGGCGCGCTGCAGCTGGCACCGCGCGATGGCGATGCGATGGTGCGCCCTTATGAGGCCGGCATGGCGCTGTGGAAGAAAGGATTTTATGTGCGCTTCGTGGCCGACACGCTGCAGTTCGGCCCGACCTTCACGACCTCGGCGCAGGAGCTGGATACGTTGTTCGATGCAGTCGGCGAAACGCTGAACGAACTGGCCTGACATCAAGGGCCCGGCCCTGATTCAGCGGTCTGGTCCCGATTGCGCCGCCAACACATCGGCCAGCGCGTACCAGGCTGCCACCGGGATCTGTTCGGCCCGATGGCTGAGGTCGGCCAATGGCGCCAGGCGCACATCATCGGCCGCGGCCCTGTCCATGTCGAAAGAGGGATAACGCTGGACGAGCCAGGCACCCAGCGTCTTGCGCAACATCTTGCGGCGCTGCGAATAGGCAACCGCCAGGGCCTCTTCGAGCTGTGCCGCGGCCCCGGTCTGCGGCTCGGGCAGCGGAACCATCCGCACCACGCTCGAATCCACCTTGGGGGGCGGGTCGAAGGCGTCGGGCGGCACATCGAACAGATGGGCCACACGGTAATGATTCTGCAGAAAGACCGTCAGCCGGCCCATGTCGCCGCCGGGTTCGGCCACGATCCGATCGACCACTTCCTTCTGCAACATGAAGTGCTGATCACGAATATGGGCTGCGAAGGGAATCAGGTGCAGCAACAGCGGACTGGAGATGTTGTAGGGCAGATTGCCGACGATACGCAGCGACGCCCCCAGACTGCCGAAATCGACCTTCAACGCATCCCGATGGATCAGCGTCAGCGCTTTGCCGAAACGAGCACTCAAACGTGGCGCCAGATCGCGATCGATTTCGATGGCCGTCATCTGCCGGACCCGCGACAGCAACGATGCCGTCAACGCGCCCGTGCCGGGGCCGATTTCGATCAGCGCATCACCCGGTTGCGGGGCAATGGCGCGCACGATCGCTTCGATGACGAAACGGTCGACCAGGAAGTGCTGACCGAAATGCTTGCGCGGCGCAAGACCAGCGGCGCGACCCAGGCGTTCAGCGGACATGATCGTACACCAGTGCCCCCGTCAGGATTCTTCGAGCCGGTACTCGACATAGGTCCGGTCACGCAGCTCGCGCAGCCACTGGTCATAGGCTTCCCCGCCTTTGGTGGTACGCAGTTTCCGACGTGCCTCGTTGCGCAAGCGCTCGGGCGATTCGGTATCGGTACGCCGGCCCAGCACCTGGATCAGATGCAGGCCGAACTGGCTACGCACCGGATCGCTGATCTGCCCATCGGACAGCACCTGCATCGCGCGCTCGAAATCCGGCACGGTTTCACCCGGATACAGCCAACCCAGATCGCCCCCCTTGCGGGCACTGCCATTGTCCTTGGAAAAATCCCGTGCCAGCACCGCAAAGTCGGCCTGGCCGCCTTCGATGTTGCGCTTGAACTCTTCCAGCCTGCGGACGGCGTCGGCCTCTTCTTCGGGTGAGGTCACCGGCAGCAGAATGTGGCGGGCATGGGTGCGTTCGACCGAGACGGTGCCGCCATCACGCTTGTCCTTCAGTTTTAGGATGTGAAACCCCGCCGGGCTGCGGAGTGCCGGCGAGACTTCGCCCGGCTTCAACGCCTTGACGGCGTCGGCAAACAGGCCGGGCATCCGGCTGGCGGTACGCCAGCCGAGATCGCCACCGGTGACGGAATCGGGCGCATCCGAGTTCTGTGCAGCCAGCTCGGAAAAATCCGCTCCTTTGCGGGCCTGTGCCACCAGTGCATCGGCTTTGGCACGCTGGCGATCGACGGTGACCTTGTCGGCACCTTCCGGCAGTTTCAACAGAATCTGCTGCACCTCGAATTCCGGCTCGGAAATCTGACCACTCTTGGCCAGCTCCCCATCCACCTCGGCCTCGGAAATGGTGACACTGTTGGCGGTTTCGCGCTCACGCAGCCGCATCGAAACGATCTCGGCGCTCAGCTGCCGACGGAAAGAATCGTAGGCGATGCCGTCGGCGGCCAGTCGCTGACGCAGCTGTTCGGTCGACAAGCCATTGTTCTGCGCCACATCGGCCGCAGCACGGTCGATTTCACTCTCGGTGGGTTTCATGCCGTACTCGGCGGCGAATTGCTCCTGCGCCAGCTGCAGAATCATCTGCTCCAGCATCTGGCGACGCAGCTCCTCACGGGGTGGCAATGCCCCTCCGGTGCTCTGCTGGCGCCCTTCGATCAGACGGACCTGGCTGTCCAGCTCATGTTCGGTGATGACGCCCTGATTGACGACGGCAATGATGCGGTCGATCGGTTCGGGGCCCGAAGGCGTCGGGCGCTGCGCAGCAGCACTGCCGCCGTCAGGCGTGACCGACGACGGCGGACGACCGTCGCCACCGACGTTCGGCAGGCGGACCGCCCCCCCCGAAAAGGACGAAGGAGGCACTCCGGAGACGGAGTCGGCGGGGCTTTCTTCCACCGGCGGCAGCGGCTCGGCCGGCACGGACAACTGGGCCGTGGCGACCAGCGGCAGACAGGCGAGCGCAGTGAGCAGCAGCCCGCGCAGCTGCGCGACGGCAGGCCCGGAGGACTGTGTCGGCGATGATACCCGGCACGATGTAGCCATTGAAATTCCTTGCATGATCTGGATGTGCGACACGGTCCTACTCGTAACCATAATAGGTTTCGACCGGCGTCAGACTGTTGTCGGGGAC
The DNA here is from genome assembly GCA_030530775.1 of Lautropia sp. Classification (GTDB taxonomy): domain Bacteria; phylum Pseudomonadota; class Gammaproteobacteria; order Burkholderiales; family Burkholderiaceae_E; genus Lautropia. Next base: position 14,169 of record JAUMUG010000009.1, read on the forward strand.
GCTGTAGCCCGGAATGTTGCGGCTCAATATACCAGAGGGGTTGCTGCCCAGACTGCCAAGCCCGCGCAGATCGAATTGCAACGAAGCCGCGGTGGTGTTCTTCTGCTCTGAGGTGACGAAACGCCGTACGACGAAGCGCACCGCCCAGCAGTCCTGCGCATACTCGAAGCCCGCCACCCCTTCGACCAGTCCCGGCCGCACCGAAACCACCTGCCCGGTGGTCGGGTCGTTGCGCCGCTGCAGGAAAGAATAATTGACACCACCCAGCACCCGCCACTGCGGCGACACCGGCCAGGCGAAGGACGTGTCCCACTGCGCATATTCATGCGATTGATAGCGGACACCGACGTTGAACACGCGGTCGTCACCCGGGCGGTAGCGATAGCTGAGGTTCAGCCGCGGCACGCGCTCGTCGCGCAGCGCATACTGCATGCCGGCATTCACGCTGTGGCCACCGCGGAAATCCCCCGAAGCGGCAAACAGCAGATCGGTACGCCGGTCGGTCCGCACAGGCACACCGGGAATGGTCACGCGGGTCTGCGAAAAATAGAAACGCTGCGCCATCGCCAGCCGCAGTCGCTCGATCCCGGTCGCCTGTTCGATCTGGCGGCTGACCAACGCCGCGGTCAGGTGGTTGGCATCGGCGATCCGGTCGTGACCGGTAAAGGCGTTTTCGCTGAACAGCTGGGCAAAACTGAGATCGGAGGCCGCGCTGTCGAAGACCGGAATGCCGTCCTGGTCACGATAGGGCGTGCGCACATAGAAGAGTCGAGGCTCCAGCGTCTGGATCGAGCGCTCACCCAGCCATCGACTGTCACGCTCCATCACCAACCCGGTGTCCACCGAGAAGGTCGGCACGACCCGACTGATCGAACGATCGGCACTGGCAAACTGGTTCAGCTGATAATGCGCGGCATGCATGCCGAACTTGGGCGTGAAGAACCAGCCGCCACCCTGCAACGGATAGCTGATCGACGGATTGACGACCAGGCGCGTGCCTTCGACGGCATCGATCTGCGGGCTGCGGAACTGGGTCAGATCACCCAGCGTGCTGATATCGAAGCCGCGCAGGTCGACCTGATTGTTGGTCAGCTGAATCTGAGGCAGTTTTTCGTAAGGCGGTGCCGGACGGGCTTCCAGGATGTTCTGATAGCGGATGGCCCGCACCAGCATCGACCAGTCACCCATGCCGCGCACGAAGAACACCTCGCGCGGCAGCGAACGCTCGGAGGCATCGATCAGCGTGCGGGAATAATCGACGAAGTAGTTGTCGTCCGAAACCCCCTTCAGATTCCAGGCACCGTTCCAGCCAAAGATCCGATTGAAACTGCCGGTGGAATCATAGAGATAGCGGCTGCGCCCGGTTTCGCTGTCGTTAGGAATGTAGTCGAGTCGGACGGTTCCGCCCATCGGACGGGTCAGAAAGCGGAATTCATTGCCCAGCCGCAGGCCGCGGCGGGTGCCGAGCCGTGGCGAGACGGTCAGATCGTAGTTTGGCGCCAAATTGAAATAATAGGGCACCGTCAGTTCCAGACCGCTGCTGGACGAGGTATCGATGCGTGGCACCAAAAAGCCGCTCTGGCGATCGTCGTTCAACGGAAAGGCCAACGCAGGAAAACGCATGACTGTATGGTCACGAACCACCAGCCGCGCATCCCGCCCATAACCCTTGGAGTTCTCCAGATCCAGATCGAGGCGGCGTGCTTCCAGCCGCCAGGCTTCGTTGTCGGGCTTGCAGCTGCTGAAGGTGCCATTGAACAGATGCATCGACTGCCTTCCCTTGAAATCCAGCCGATCCGCCCTGCCCCGGCCACCGACACCCTGCAGATCGTAGACCGGGGCATCGAAGGTGCCTTCGCTGACGTCGAGCCGCAGTTTCAGGCTCGGTCCCACCATCCGGTAGCCCGCCTGCTCGATCGTGACATCGCCACGCGCCTCGACCCGCTGCTGATTCTGCAGGTACTCGATCTGGTCGGCCGTCAGCGTCGCCCCCAGCTTGCGCAACTGGGCCGCTCCTTCGAAGGTGGTGACCGGACCATCGGGCGTCTGCTTCGAGCTGACCCGATCGGCGCTGCCGAACACCGGCAGCCGATCGTCCCGCGGCCGATTCCGGTCCGACAGATCCAGGCTCGGCGCAACACGCAAGCGAACCGGCTCGGCGCGGGCTCCTTTGCCGTTGCCACCCGCGGCATCCACATCGGCTGCGCCAGCCACCATGGGCCAGCCGGGCACCAGCAGCACGACCGACAGGGCAAGCACCAGCCGGTGTAACGCCAGCGGCGGACGGGACTCGGCCTGATGCGACGGCAGTCGTCCGGGCCGCAGGCGGGCGATCGAGTGGGAACCGGCGCTCACGCCGGCGATGTGGCAGTCTGGCAACGGCACTGGGACAGAAGCTCCGAGGGACGACACGGACGACAGGCCCGGTGTACATGATGGGCCGATACGACAGCAGATTGTCTATTATAGGGAGAGGCTACCAAACTTCCTTCGCCGACGGCGCGGATGCGGTCCACATGCATCACGACGCCCAGGTGCCCAGCCGTCTTCCCTCCGGTTTTTCGACTGATGCCTGCCGACACCTCTCTGCCCACCAACGATTCGCGTCTGGACGCCCTGCGCCAATGGCTCGCCACGCTGCCCGCTCACCTGGAGATCTCGCCCGACTCATTGACCCCGGCTTCCGCCGATGCCAGTTTCCGGCGTTATTTCCGCCTGAAAGCCCGTCTGCCGAACGGTCAGTGCAGCGCCATCGCGATGGACGCCCCACCGCCGCAGGAGGATTGCCGACCCTTTGTGCATGTCGCTCGGGTATTCGCCGAAGCGGGGGTGTCGGTTCCCCACATTCACGCAGCCGATGTCGAACAGGGTTTTCTGCTGCTCGACGATCTGGGCAACCAGACCTATCTGAAACATCTGGAGGATACCCGCACGGCCCCGGCACTGTACCGCGATGCCAGCGTGGCGCTGGTGAAACTGCAGGCAGCCAGCAAGCCGGGCGTCTTTCCGGCCTATGACCGCGAGCTGCTGCTGCGCGAACTGATGCTCTATCCGACGTGGTACGTCGGCCGTCACAAACAGATCACGCTGACCGAGGCGGAACAGAGATTGCTCCACGACGGCTTCGAGCTGCTGCTGTCCAACCTGCTGGCCCAGCCGGCCGTCTATGTGCATCGCGACTATCACAGCCGCAATCTGATGGTGCTGGCCGATGCAGCGCGCACGCCGGGCGTGCTGGATTTCCAGGATGCGGTCTATGGCCCGATCACCTACGATCTGGTCTCGCTGCTGCGCGATGCCTACATCCACTGGGAGGAAGCCGATCAGCTCGACTGGTGCATCCGCCACTGGGAGCGCGCCCGTGCCGCCGGCCTGCCGGTGGCCGGTGATTTTGGCGATTTCTACCGTGATTTCGAGTGGATGGGCCTGCAGCGCCATCTGAAGGTGCTGGGTATCTTCGCACGCCTCCATCATCGCGACGGCAAGGATGCCTATTTGGACGACATCCCGCTGGTGGCCCGCTATGCGTATGGGGTACTGAACCGCTATCAGGAATTCGGTCCGCTACGCAAACTGTTCGAGCGGATCGAAGGCGTGGACGCCACGCACGGCTACACCTTTTGAAAAGCGCACCGCGATGATGAGGAAAGCCCGATGAGAGCGATGTTGCTGGCAGCCGGCCGCGGTGAACGGATGCGGCCGCTGACCGATGTGCACCCAAAACCCCTGCTCATGGCTGGCGGCAAGCCGCTGATCGTCTGGCATCTGGAAAAGCTGGCGGCCGCCGGCTTCCGGGAGGTGGTGATCAACCACGCCTGGCTGGGCGAACAGCTGCCGGCCACACTGGGCGATGGCAGCCGCTTCGGGTTGCGGCTGCACTACTCGCCCGAAAGCGGCGATGCCCTGGAAACCGCCGGTGGCATCGTGCAGGCACTGCCGATGCTGCGCACCCCGGATGCGCCTGACGCCCCCTTTGCCGTGATCAGCAGCGATGTCTGGAGCGATGCCGACTATGCCCGACTGCCGGCCATCGCCCGGCAACTGCGTGCGGCCGACGCGCTTTGCTGGTGTCTGATGGTGCCCAACCCGGGGCATCATCGGCAAGGAGATTTTCTGCTGGAGGGCGAGCGGCTGGCGCTGCGGGAAGTGCCCCCGGGAGGACTACCCGCCCTGACCTACACTGGCATCGGTGTCTATACCGCCGCCCTGTTCGACGGCCTGCGGGCCGGCACCCGCTCACCGCTGCGTCCATGGCTGGAAGCTGCCATTCGAGCAGGGCGGGCGCTGGGCCACTATCATCGGGGTCTGTGGTTCGATATCGGCACACCACAGCGGCTGGCCGAACTGGATCGGCGCCTGCGCGACTCCTGAGCACGCCGCAGACCCATCCCGAAACGCGCAGCGGACCGGACCGTCCGGTCCGCTGTAACGCCAGCCGACCGCAAACGCCGGAAACGGACGCTGCACACCGGGCCGGGCCATGCGGCTCCACGGATGAGCGCACGGCCGTCGGATGCCGACCCGGAGATCAACAGCCCCTGCCATGGCCGTCAACGCCTCTACCCCTTCCGCCCCTCCCTTCATCCGCATCGATGGCACCGGCCCGGTCGGGCTGGCCTGTGCGCTCTGGCTGACACGCGCCGGCGTCCCCCCGACCCAGATCGGGCTGCCGCTGGCCCGGCAAGCGGTCAGCATCCTGCCCGACGCCGGTCCACGCCGGGCCATTGCGCTGGCCGAAGGCTCCCGCCAGCTGCTGGAACGACTGATTCCGCTGCCACCGTCGGGCCGCATCGGCACGGTCGAGATCTTTCAGCGCGGCACCACCGGCAACACCCGGATCGAGTCGCGTGATCTGGGCCTGGGTTCACTGGGTCATGTGGTGGATTGGCAGGCGCTGGTCGGCGCGCTGCACGCAGCGGCCGAACGGCTTCCCTTTGGCGACCCCACACAGCCTGTTTTCGGAAAGCCGGCCCTGGTGGTGAATGCCGGTGGCATGCCACCGCCCGCACAGCGCACCAAGGACGAGTTCTCCATACGTGACACCGGCCAGTCCGGATTGTTGTTCGAGGTGCAGGTCGACAATACCGGCGATACCGCCTTCGAGTGCTTCTGCCCCGAAGGACCTCTGGCCCTGCTGCCGGCACCGCCCGCCGAAAGTGGAGCCCGCTACACCGTGGTGTGGTGCGGCCCGACGGCACTGAACCAGGAGCGCACCCGATGGCCGGCCGAAATGATCGGCCATGCCCTGCGGGAAGCATTGCAGGCGGTGATGGGGGTGCGCCAATGGCACCGCTTCGCGCGCCGCTTCGGTCGGCTGCAAGTCTGTACACCAGCCGTTTCAGTGCCACTGCCCCGGGTCAGCCGCCGTAAACCGGTGGCCCCCGGTCGGGTCTGGATCGGCAATGCCGCACAGGCACTGCACCCGGTGGCCGGCCAGGGCCTGAATCTGGGTCTGCGCGATGCTTTCGAGCTGGCGCGCCAGTTGGGCGATGCCTGGGTCGGCCATCGGCAGCCGGCGCTGGATACCGCCGTACAACGCTATGCCCGTGCACGCCAGGTCGACCGCCAGCTGACCATCCAATCCACCGATCTGTTTGCCGCCGGCTTCGGCTGGCCGCTGGCCAGCCGGCTGCAGTCGGTGTTGCTGACCGCCATACATCTGTGCACCCCGCTACGCCGGTCACTCGGCAAAGCGCTGGTCTACGGTCATCGTTAGGCGTCCGGATCGATCGTCGGTCGGCGACCTTCCCATAGCCCGGGCGGGAACCGAGGGATCCGGTCGCTGTCGCCTGACGGCAACGACGCTCCCGTAAAAGCCGATACGCCCCCATCCTGCCAGATACTGGGCACAAGGCGCCGACCACGCCACCGTCGGCCGATCATACGGGACTCCGATCCTGAATATCCCGATCAAAGAAAGGGTTAGAATCCCGAAACCCCCGGTCACGGCGCAAACAGCCTGTCGCCAGGCGTTTTACCCCGCAGCCCCTCATCCGGGTCCTTCCGCCGTTCATCGTTCGCACCACGCGGTTGCGTTCATTCTTTCGCAATGCATTCGACTCCGTCCCGCCCCACGCCCAGGCAGTCCACCGCGCTGAAGATCGGTCCGTTCCAGCTCTCGCACCGGGCGCTGGTCGCACCCATGGCCGGGGTGACCGACCGCCCCTATCGGCAACTGTGCAAGCGGCTGGGTGCCGGCTATGCGGTTTCGGAAATGGCGGCCTCGAACCCCCGGCTCTGGAACAGCGTCAAGACGGCTCGACGGATCGACCACACCGGAGAAATCGAACCCAAGGCCGTGCAGATCGCCGGGGCCGACCCCGAAACGATGGCCGAAGCGGCCCGCTTCAATGTCGACCGTGGTGCGCAAATCATCGATATCAACATGGGCTGCCCGGTCAAGAAGGTCTGCAATGTCCTGGCCGGTTCGGCATTGATGGGCAACGAAACGCTGGCGATCGAGATCATCGAGGCGGTGGTCTCGGCCGTGGACGTGCCTGTCACAGTCAAGATGCGCACCGGCGTCGATCCCGAACGTCGCAACGCCGTGCGGCTGGCCCGGGCGGCGGAATCGGCGGGTGCCGCGATGATCACGGTGCACGGCCGCAGCCGTGCCTGCCGCTATCATGGCCCGGTCGATTACCAGACCATTGCCGAGGTGAAGGCAGCCGTCAAAGTGCCGGTGGTGGCCAACGGCGATATCGATTCACCCGAAAAGGCGCTGACGGTCCTGAAGCAGACCGGTGCCGATGCCGTCATGATCGGCCGCGCCGCCCAGGGCCGGCCGTGGATCTTTCGCGAGATCGATCATTATCTGGAAACGGGCGAGCACCTGCCCGCGCCCACCTGGCGCGAAGTGCGTGACGTGCTGATCGAGCATCTGCAGGATCACTACCGTTTCTATGGGGAATTCATCGGTGTCCGTTCGGCCCGCAAGCACATCGGCTGGTATGTCGAAGGTCTGGCGAGTGCATCGGCCGATGACGACACCGAGGCGCTGCGTCGCGCCATCAACCAGAGCGAGAACGCCGACGACCAGGTGCGTCTGCTCGAACGCTACTTCGCCGATCGCGCGCCATGGCTGGATAGCGGCATCGACTCGGGAGGATACCAACGATGACAAAACCCTCGATGACCATTCAGGAAGCCGTCACCAGCAACCTGGAAAAGTATTTTCAGGATCTGGGTAATACCCAGCCTGGTCTGATCTATGACATGGTGCTGTCGGCCGTCGAAAAACCGATGCTGGAAGTCGTGATGAAACATGCCGATGGCAACCAGCTGCGCGCATCCGCGATGCTGGGCATCAACCGCAACACACTTCGCAAGAAACTGACGGCCTACGGCCTGCTCAATGCCCATCAGGGAGGTCACTGATCTCATGTCCATCCAATTCCATGCCAGCGGTGTCGACAAACCCGCCGACCTGCCACCCACACCCGTCGTCCGCGCGCTGCTCAGCGTCTTCGACAAGACCGGGGTTCTGGAATTTGCCAAGGGTCTGCACGCACTCGGTGTCGAAATCCTGTCCACCGGCGGCACGGCCAGGATGCTGAGCGAAGCCGGCGTACCGGTGGTCGAGGTCTCGGATTACACCGGTTTTCCGGAAATGCTCGACGGCCGCGTCAAGACACTGCATCCGAAGGTACATGGCGGTCTGTTGGCCCGCCGCGACTTGAAGACGCACATGGACGCCATCGACCAGCATGACATCGGCCGGATCGATCTGCTGGCCGTCAACCTCTACCCCTTCCAGCAGACCGTGGCCAGGCCCGGCACCACACTGGACGAAGCGATCGAGAACATCGACATCGGCGGTCCGGCCATGCTGCGCGCGGCAGCCAAGAATCTCGCCGGCGTGACCGTCATCGTCGATCCGGGCGATTATGCCAAGGTGCTGGCCCTGCTGCAGACCCAGCAGGCCGTCGATGGCCCGACCCGCTTCGGTCTGGCCGTCAAAGCCTATGCACACACCGCACAGTACGACGGTGCGGTAGCCAACTACCTGTCCACCATTCAGAACGACGGCAACAGAACCGAGCTGCCCGCTACGCTGACGCTGCAGTTCGAACGGGTGCAGCCGATGCGCTATGGCGAGAACCCGCATCAATTCGCCGCCTTCTACCGCGATCTGCAGCCAGCGGCCGGGTCGCTCGCCACCTATCGCCAGCATCAGGGCAAGGAACTCTCCTACAACAACATCGCCGATGCCGATGCCGCGTGGGAGTGTGTCAAAACCTTTGAAGCACCGGCCTGCGTCATCATCAAGCACGCCAACCCCTGCGGCGTGGCCGTCGGCGCCTCGACGCTGGAGGCTTACCAGCTCGCCTTCGCCACCGATACCACCTCTGCCTTCGGCGGCATCATCGCCTTCAACCGGCCGGTGGACGGGGCCACGGCCGAAGCCGTCTCGAAACAGTTCGTCGAAGTGCTGCTGGCCCCCGGCTTCACCGACGAGGCGCTGGCCGTGATGAAAGCCAAGCAGAACGTGCGCCTGCTGGAAGTGCCGCTGGCCACCGACAGCAACCGGTTCGACCTGAAGCGCGTCGGCGGCGGCCTGTTGGTGCAGAGCCCGGACGAGCACCGGCTCGATGCCGGCACACTGCGCGTCGTCACCAAGAAACAGCCGACCGAACAGGAACTGGCCGATCTGCTGTTTGCCTGGCGCGTCTGCCACTACGTCAAGTCCAACGCCATCGTCTATTGCCGCAACGGTCAGACACTGGGTATCGGCGCCGGTCAGATGAGCCGAGTCGATTCGGCCCGGATCGCCTCGATCAAGGCCGAGAACGCCGGCCTGGACCTGAAAGGTTCGGTCGTGGCCTCGGACGCCTTCTTCCCGTTCCGCGACGGGCTGGACGTGGTGATCGATGGTGGCGCCACTGCCGTCATCCAACCCGGAGGCTCGGTGCGCGATGACGAGGTGATCGCTGCTGCCGACGAGCGCGGGGTCTGCATGGTCTTCACCGGCGTGCGTCATTTCCGTCACTGACCGCCTCGCCGCACCGATGTGGCGGACGGTGCAGAGCCGCCCGCCCCCGTGGCGGTACTGTCCCGACGTTACCACCATCCCCCCAGGCGCCGGGGCCGGCATCGTCACCTGCACTCAGATTTTTCATGCGTATTCTCGGTATCGACCCCGGCCTGCGCGTCACGGGCTTCGGGCTCATCGACACCCGTGGTGACGCGATGCGTTACGTCACGAGCGGCGTCATCCGCTCTGGCGAAGGCAAGCTGCCCGAACGGATCGGTCGACTTCATGCCGGCATCGTCGAGCTGATCCACGAGTTCAAGCCGACCGTAGCCGTCTGCGAGATCGTCTTCGTCAACGTCAACCCCAAGTCGACGCTGATGCTGGGCCAGGCCCGGGGCGCCTGCCTGGGGGCACTGGTCAGCCAATCCGTGCCCGTCTACGAGTACACCGCACTTCAGGTGAAGCAAGCCGTGGTCGGCTACGGCCGTGCCACCAAGGAGCAGGTGCAGGAAATGGTCAAACGTCTGCTGACGCTCCCCGGCCTGCCTTCGGCCGACGCCGCCGATGCCCTGGCCTGCGCCATCTGCCACACCCATGGCGGTCCGGTGATCGGCAGCCTCGGACGCAGCCTGCGCAGCGGGCGGGTGGTTGGGTGAATCAGCCACCCGTCATACATCGTCTATAGAACCCTGCCGATCACACGCTTTCGCGCCAATCGCTCATACCCCGCCCGTCTGCGCCGCCCCGATGCTCTGGTCCATGGGAGATACTGCACGGGGCATCTCCACTGTGATGGAAAGGGGAAATTACAACTTTGGACCAACCAAACCGCAGTCATGCGTTGTGCGCTGCGTGCAGCCGGAGTAGATTACTGATCATTCAGCCAGTCTTTGCGCTCCCGCCACTATCTGGCGCCCCGAGCGCGTTCAGGCCGCTCGCCGGCCGACGCCCCGGCCTGCTGGCCTGCACGCACGGGCGGCAGGCCCGTGCCACCGCCCTTTTTCAGGAGCTTCCCCCCGCATGATCGGCCGCATCCATGGCATCCTGCTCACGAAGAACCCGCCGGACATCCTCGTCGATGTCCAGGGTGTCGGCTATGAAATCGCCGTGCCGATGAGCACGCTGTACGAACTACCACCGTGCGGCCAGCCCGTCACGCTGCACACGCATCTGGTCGTTCGGGAAGATGCCCAGCTGCTCTACGGCTTTCATGCGGAGCCCGAGCGGACCGCCTTCCGCGCGCTGATCAAGATCACCGGCATCGGCCCGCGCATGGCGCTCGCCGTGCTGTCCGGCATGACGGTCGACGAGCTGAGCCGTGCCGTGGCCGAACAGGAAACCGGCCGTATCACCCGCGTGCCCGGCATCGGCAAGAAAACGGCCGAACGGCTGCTTCTCGAACTGAAAGGCAAACTGGCTCCGGTGCTCACCCCCGATGGCACGCTGGCGTTCGGGCAAACCGATTCCGGCGACGACATCCTTCGTGCGCTGCTCGCGCTCGGCTACTCCGAGAAGGAGTCCGCCGCAGCCATCGGCAAGCTGCCGGCCGACATCTCCGTCAATGACGGTATCCGGCAAGCGCTGAAGCAGCTCGGCCGCCAGGGCTAGAACATGAACCAGTCGATGGGCCGTGCGTCGCTCCGCTCACGCGTATGATGTACCGGTTATGTACCGGTTCGTCCCTGCACTGGCCCCAAAACCAGCCCCCAACCGAATCCCCCATCCCTCATGGCCATCGAACACGACCGACTGATCGACGCAGCTCCCGCCTCCCTCACCGAGGAAGTGCTGGAAAAAGCGCTGCGCCCCCGTCGTCTGGCCGATTACGTCGGCCAACGCAAGATTCGCCAGCAGCTCGATATCTTCATCGAGGCCAGCCGCCGCCGGCAGGAAGCGCTCGATCATGTGCTGTTGTTCGGCCCTCCCGGCCTGGGCAAGACGACGCTGGCGCACATCATCGCCGCCGAGATGGGCGTGAACCTGAAACAGAGTTCCGGCCCGGTGCTGGAGCGTCCCGGCGATCTGGCGGCGCTGCTGACCGGACTGGACCGCAACGATGTGCTGTTCATCGACGAGATCCACCGGCTGTCGCCAGTCGTCGAAGAAATCCTGTACCCGGCGCTGGAAGACTTCCAGATCGACATCATGATCGGCGAAGGCCCGGCTGCCCGCTCGATCAAGCTCGACATCGCCCCCTTCACCCTGGTGGGCGCCACCACCCGCGCCGGCATGCTCAGCAATCCGCTGCGCGACCGCTTCGGCATCGTCTCGCGGCTGGAGTTCTACGAGATCGACGAACTGCAGCACATCGTGGCTCGCTCGGCCAAACTGCTGGGCGCCGACATCGCCGAAGACGGCGCCAACGAGATCGCCCGCCGCTCGCGCGGCACACCGCGCATCGCCAACCGGCTGCTGCGCCGGGTGCGTGACTATGCCGACATCAAGGCCGATGGCCGGATCACGGGTCCGGTCGCAGACGATGCGCTGAGTATGCTCGATGTCGATGCCATCGGCCTGGACATCATGGACCGCAAGTTGCTGCAGGCCATCATCGAGCGCTTTGCCGGCGGTCCGGTCGGGCTGGACAACATCGCAGCAGCCATCGGCGAGGTGCGCGACACCATCGAGGATGTCATCGAACCCTATCTGATCCAACAGGGTCTGCTGCAGCGTACCCCACGCGGCCGGGTCGTCACTCCGTCCACCTGGCAACATTTCGGGCTGCCGGTTCCCGAACACCATCAGGACATCTGAAAAAGCCTCCGACGTGGCGTCAGGCCCGCAAATCCGGACAGAAGCGCCGATCTTTGCACGCCCGACCGGCAGCATGGTTAAAATCGCCCGGTGAAACAGATCCACTCGATCGACGTCCGTATCTATTACGAAGACACGGACGCAGGCGGAATCGTCTACTACGCCAACTATCTGAAGTTCTTTGAACGCTCCCGCAGCGATTGGCTGCGGGCGTCTGGTATCGACCATCAGCGCCTGGCAGCGCTGGGCCTGGGTCTGGTCGTGCGCAGCTGTTCGATCGACTACCGCCATCCGGCCAAACTCGATGATCTGCTGGCCGTGGACACCTGCATCGAAGACCCCCGTCTCGACATCCGCCGCGCTTCGATCCGTCTCAGACATCTGGCTCGGCTGAAGGGCAGCGGCGACATACTGGCCACCGGACAGGTACGGGTCGCCTGCGTTCGACTGGAAGCAGGCAGGCCCGCCCCGATGCCCGACGATGTCGTGGAGCTGTTGCTGCAATCCGCCAACGCGGCCGCCCCATCGACGGCCGGAGCCGGTTAGCATCGACCCATTCGGCTCTGCCCACGGATGGTGCGCCCTGCCGGACGCTGCCGCCTGCCTTTCTATTTTTCAGGACCAATCGACAAACCGCGATGAACGATCATGACCTTTCGATTCTGACCCTGGTCACCGAGGCCAGCCTGCTGGTCCAAGCCGTCATGGCCCTGCTGCTGGTGATCTCGCTGGTGTCCTGGACGCTGATCTTCCGCAAGTGGTTCACCATCAAGGGGGCCAAGCGCGCCACCAACCGCTTCGAGGACAAGTTCTGGCAGGGGGCCGAACTCAACGCGCTCTACCAGGAAGTAGCCCATGCCAGCCGTGATCCCGGCCCGATGGCCCGGATTTTCGAGGCCGGTATGAAGGAATTCCGCCGGGCCCGCCAGAGCAATCCACCGTCGAACGGCCAGCCCGCCGTACTGGACAGCACCCTGGTGCTGGCACCGGCATCCCGCGCCATGCGGGCCGCCTTCCAGCGCGAAATGGACGCACTGGAATCCTCGTTGGCCTTTCTGGCCTCGGCTGGCTCGGTCAGCCCCTACATCGGCCTGTTCGGCACGGTCTGGGGCATCATGAACGCCTTTCGCGGTCTGGCCGACCTGCAGCAGGCCACGCTCTCGGCCGTGGCGCCTGGCATCGCCGAGGCGCTGGTCGCCACCGCCATCGGCCTGTTCGCCGCCATCCCTGCCGTCGTGGCCTACAACCGCTACGCCTACGAGATCGAACGGCTGGCCAACCGCTTCGAGACCTTCATCGACGAGTTCTCCAATATCCTCGATCGTCACTCACGCTGAGCCCTATGCCCACCACCGCCTCACCGCGCCGGCAACGGCGCAGCAAACGACTGGTCAGTGACATCAATGTGGTGCCCTACATCGATGTCATGCTGGTGCTGCTGGTGATCTTCATGGTCACGGCACCGTTCGTTCCGACATCCACCATCGACCTGCCCACCGTCGACGCCACCCCGAAACAGCCCGAGCCCTATGTCGAGGTTCAGGTGGCCGCCGACGGCCAGGTGATGCTGCGCACCCGCAATCAGAACGATCCGCAGGACATCGAAGTCAGCCGAGAACAGCTGCCCGGTGAACTGGCCCGGCTGATGCAGTCGCTCACCGAAGGTGGCAAACCGGCACAGCCCGTCGTCATCAGTGGCGACCGGCAGGTTCGCTATGAAGCGATCCTGGAAGTCATGGGCGATATCAAACAACAGGGCGTCGCCCGAGTCGGCCTGATGGTCAAGCCACGGGCGGCCGGCAACGCCTCCTGATTCCGGACCGGCTTTCAACGCATGGCATCCTCCCGCAACGCCGTCTCATCAGCACCTCGCCGCAGCAACCGGGGCACCCTGGCTTTTCTGCTGGCACTGCTCGTCCATGTCGGCCTGCTGGGGCTGCTGTTCGTCGGCATCAGCTGGCAACGCCCCCAACCCGAAGTCGTCCAGGCCGAACTCTGGATTCCGGCCGAAGACCTGCCTGCCGAGATACAGCCGCCCGAGCCGCAACCCGAGCCACAACCTGCCCCCGAACCCGAACCCGAGCCCGAACCCGAGCCCGAGCCCGAGCCGGAACCCGAACCTGCACCCGAGCCGGCTGCCGAACCCGAGTCCGCCCCCGAGCCGGAGGTGCCTGATCCCGCCATAGCCATCGAAGCGGCCCGCAAGGCCGAGGAAGAGGCACGCCGGCGCGAAGCCGAAGAAGCCCGCAAGCGTGAGGAAGAAGCCGAACGTCAGCGCGTCGAAGCCGAGAAGAAGAGACAGGAAGAAGAAGCCGCTCGCAAGGCCGAAGAGGAACGCAAGCGCGCGGAGGAAGAGAAACAACGCCGTGAAGAAGAAGAACGCAAGCGCCAGAAAGCCGAGGAACGCCGCAAAGCCGAAGAGGCCCGCAAGCGTGAGGCAGAGGAGAAACGGCGACGCGAAGAAGCCGAGCGTAAGCGCGAGCAGGAAAAGAAAAAACGCGAGGAAGAAGCCCGTCGGCGCAAGCTGGCCGAAGAGAAAGCAGCTGCAAAAAAAGCCGCTGCCGAGAAGAAGGCTGCTGCCCAAAAAGCCGCTGCCGAGAAAAGGGAAGCCCAGCGCAAAGCCGCCGAGGCCCGTCGTCGTGCGGCCGTCAACGAGCTGCTCAGCCAGGCCGGCGACCCGGACAGCAATGTGCTGCATGGCAGCACCAGTGGTGCCCGCGACGCCGGTTACGCGGCACGGGTCAGCGCAGCCATCCGCGCCAACACCACCTTCGCCCAGGACATCCGCGGCAATCCCCAAGCGGTGTTCGAAGTCCGGCTCGACCGCAACGGCAAGGTGCAGAATGTCCGCCTGCTCCGTTCCAGCGGCAATGCCGCCTGGGACAATGCCGCCGAACGTGCCATCCAACGGACCAACCCCTTCCCCTGCCCAAAAACCGGCAGCTGTCAGGCCACGCTCGAAATCCACCATGGACCGCAGGACTGAGAGGAGCCTACCGCGACCCAGCCCCCTCGTTTGCAGCCCCATCGTGGGGGTCCTGGGACATTCGCGGCGGGCGAGATGCCCTCACCTATAATGGAATGATGAACAAGCGCAAACTCCTACGTTTCACTGTTCTGGCCGCGTCGCTCGGCCTTGCCGGCTCGCTGTCCGCCCAATCGATCCGCATCGATGTCAGCGGTATCGGCGCGCACCAGATCCCCCTGGCCGTGGCCCCGTTCAGCGGTCAGGGCACGGCTCCGCAACAGCTCGACACCGTCATCCGCGACGACCTCAAGCGCAGCGGCATGTTCCGGCTGATCGAAGTCGGCGGCCCCATGAGCGAAACCTCGCCGCTCGACATGGCCAGTCTGCGCTCCAAGGGAGCCGATTCGGTGTTGGTCGGCTCGCTGAACCCAGTGGCCAATGCCCGCGTCGAGTTCCGCTACAAACTGGCCGATACTGTGCGGCAGTCCGTCATCACCGAAGCGGCCATGACCGCGGCCGAGAACGATATCCGGCTGGCTGGCCACCGGGTGGCCGACGCCGTCTACGAAAAGCTGACCGGCATCAGGGGGATATTCTCGACCCGCATCGCCTTCGTCAGCAAACAGGGCAAACGCTATCGGATCAACGTGGCCGATTGGGACGGCCAGAACATCCAGACCGCACTCAATGCCGGCGAACCGATCATCTCGCCGGCCTGGTCACCCAATGGCCGCCAGCTCGCTTATGTCTCCTTCGAGACCCAGAAACCGGTCGTCTATGTCCATGACCTGGCCACCGGCCAGCGCCAGCCGGTTGCCCAGTTCCGTGGCAGCAACAGTGCCCCCACCTGGTCCCCGGATGGCCGCAATCTGGCAGTGACCCTGACCCGGGACGGCGGTTCGCAAATCTACATGGTCAGCGCCCAGGGCGGTGATGCACGCCGGCTCACCCAGTCCAGCAGTATCGACACCGAACCGGTGTTCTCACCCGATGGGCAGTACATCTACTTCACCTCCGACCGGGGCGGTGCACCGCAAATCTATCGGATGAGCAGCAAAGGCGGCCCGGCCACCCGCATCACCTTCGGTTCGTCCTACAATGTCTCGCCCCGGATCAGCCCCGATGGCAAACAGATGGCCTTCGTCACCCAGCGCAACGGTCGCTTCCTGATCGCACTGAAGGAGCTGGAATCGGGTCGAGAAAAACTGCTGACCGACACCGGCGAAGAAGAATCGCCCAGCTTTGCCCCCAACGGTCAATGGGTCATGTACACCACCCGCGCGGGAGGCCGTGAATACTTGATGGCCGTCTCGATCGACGGTCGGATCAAGCAGCGCCTGTCCAGCAACACCGGAGACGTGCGCGAACCGGCCTGGGGGCCATTCACCTACTAAACCAAGATTCAGTTTTCAAGAGAAAAGAGAAAGGAGCCGACCGATGCTTAACCCCCTGTTCCGCAATCGACTGCTCGGCCTCGGCCTGGGCCTGGCGCTTCTGGCTGGTTGTACCTCGGTCGATCTGAGCGAGCCCACCGACGACACCAATGGAGATCAGAGCGCCCAGCAGACCGATGGCTTCGACCAGGATCAAAACGGCCAACAGTTCGACAACAGCACCGAAGTGACGCCATTCGATGCCAGCGCCAACCAGGCCGACCCGCTCGAAGACCCCAACAGCCCGTTGTCGCAACGCAACATCTACTTCGAGTTCGACAGCTTCGTCATCCTGCCGGATTACCAGCCGATCATCGAAGCGCATGCCGCCTACCTGGCCGGCAACCGCAACAAACAGATCGTCATCGAAGGCAACACCGATGAACTGGGCAGCCGCGAATACAACCTGGCCCTGGGCCAGAAGCGTGCCGATGCCGTCCGCCGTGCCCTGGCCAGCCAGGGGGTCGATGACAGCCAGATGGAATCGATCAGCTTTGGCGAAGAAAAGCCCAAGGCCACCGGCCACGACGAAGCCTCCTATGCTCAGAACCGCCGGGCCGATCTGAATTACCGTTGATTCCGGCCACTGCCTGATCCACGTCAGTCAGACTGGCATCCATCGTTGGTCCGTGGAAGTATCCGCGGACGACGATGAGAACGGGGGGACGATGATGACGGGATTCACATCGCCTGGGACCCTACCCCCTCCCCAGCCCATCATGCCCCTGCTCCATCCGACATCAGCCCCTACAGGAGCCCGGCCGCCCCTTTTGCCCAGCACCGATCCAGTCATGACCCTGCAGATTGCACATCCCTCCCTGAAAGCCGCGTTGCTGGCAGCAGGTTTACTGCTGGCCAGCCCCCCCGCCCACGCCCTGTTTGGCGACAACGAAGCACGCCAGGCCGTGCTCGACCTGCGCGCCAAAGTCGATACCCTGCAGCGCGACATGCTGCGCCAGCTCAACGAACTGTCGAACCGCCAGAACGAAATCGAGCAACGTCTGGGCCGCCTGGAGAGTGCCCAGAAAGCAGGCCTGGCCCGCCAGAACGAAATCGACCAGCTGCGCCAGGAAGTCGCCCAGCTGCGCGGCCAGCTCGAAGAAACCCTCAACGAACTGCAGAACCAACAACGCACCCAGCAGGATCTGTCGGCCGACGTCGACTCGCGCCTGAAGCGCTTCGAGCCGGTCGAAGTCACCATCGACGGCAAACAGTTCACCGTCGAACAGGCCGAAAAACGCCAGTTCGATGCTGCGCTGAGCCGCTTCCGCAAGAGCGAGTTCAAGGCCGCCGTGCAGGCATTCCAGGAATTCATCAAGGCCTACCCGGAAAGCCCCTACCTGCCGACCGCCATGTACTGGCAGGGTGGTGCCCAGTACGCCCAGAGCAGCTACAAGACCGCCATCAGCACCCTGCAGTCGATGATCCAGCGCTACCCCGACAGTGGCCGCGTCCCCGACGCTCTGCTGCTGATCGGCAACGCCCAGGCCGACAGCGGCAACCCCAAGAACGCCCGCGCCACCTTCCAGCGCATCGGCAAGGAGTACCCCGGCACCCCAGCCGCCAACTCGGCCCGAGAGCGGCTGAAAAACATGTGAACGCGCGGCGCCGGGAACATCACACGTCCCGGCCGCCCCTTCATCCGATCCACATCATGGCCAGCAGCTGAACAGCCATCCCGTCGCCCGTCACTGGTCATGCTCGTTGCCTGCTGTCCGCCAGCCGCCGCCCTTCGTTGCGGGCTCGAAAAAGGCGTTCAACGGAAACTTGCCATTCATCTCAAAAAAATTGCCGTCTATACCGCTTGCACACCACAAATTTGTTGCTATAATGTTGGCTTCTTTGCTACCGCACATCGTGCAGCAGCGAGAAATCCCGGGTCGTTAGCTCAGCTGGTAGAGCAGCGGACTTTTAATCCGTTGGTCGAAGGTTCGAATCCTTCACGACCCACCAAATTCCAAAAAGCCCGGCACCCCTGGTGGCCGGGCTTTTTTTTCCGGCCGCCATCCGGCCACATCGGATAGCGGCGCTCCCTCCTCGCGTACCGTCCCGTCACTCCGCCAGCAACTGTTCCGCGCTGACGGTATCGCCGTAGACCGGGCGCAGGGTCTTTTCGTAGGCTGCTTTCAGACGGCCGTCTTTCTTGAGGGTGGCGATTTCGTTGTCGACCCATTCCAGCAGGGCGGAGTCACCCTTCTTGACGGCCGGAGCGATGAAGTCGGGGTTGCCCAGTTCGCCGATGGCAACGACGTAGTTCGGGTTTTCTTTGGCCCATGCCCACAGCAGGGCGTTGTCATGAGCCAGCGCGGCGCCGCGGCCATCCTTCAGGGCATCGAAGGTTTCTGTGTTCTGGTCGTATTTCAGCAGAGAAATTTCGGGATGCTTCTTGCTGAAATAAGTGTCGGCGGTGGTGCCTTTGTTGACGAGTAGGGTCTTGCCCTGCAGGGCTTCGACGGATTCGATCGGGGCCGATTTGGGCGAGACCACGCCGAGCGAGACCTTCATGTAGGGCGAGGCAAAATCCACCACGCGGGCACGTTCGGGAGTCTGGGTGAAGTTGGCCAGAATCAGATCGACCTTATCGGATTTCAGGTATTCGACGCGGTTGGCGGCTTCGGTCAGCACGAATTCGACCTTGTCCGAGCTGCCCAGCAGATCCTTGGCCATTTCACGGGCGATTTCCACGTCGAACCCCTGGTTTTGCCCATTGCTGTCGATGTAGCCGAACGGGGGCTTGTCGCTGAATACGCCGATGCGGATACTGTCCTTGGCCTTGATCCGAGCCACGGAGTCGTCGGCAGCCATGGTGCTGCCGGTGGCAAAGGCAGTGCCGAGCAGTGCGGTGGCCAACAGGGATTTGAGACTGAATGTCATGACGATTGCTCCTTCTGAAAACCAAGTTTTCTCGAAAACCTATATCGAATGAGTTGGTTTATTTTTGTTTCTGAAAACACTCGACCTCCCCCACTTCCGCAAATACGTGACCAGCCTTCTCCCAGAGGTTGCCGAGATATCGGCGCTGGAAGTGATCGGTCCATGGGGAAAAATCCAGCACTATGCGTACAGACCGAGTGGAAGGCGGGCGCCCCCGCTTCCGCCCTGCCGTGCGGCATCTCCGGCCGTCAATAATCCATCCCCTTCAAGAACACCCGGGCACGTTCGGTCAGGGGTTCGGCAAAGAAACGCTCCGGCTCGCTTTCTTCGATGATTTCGCCACGGTCCATGAAGACGATGCGATCGGCGACACGCTCGGCAAAGCCCATTTCGTGGGTGACGATGATCATGCTCATGCCTTCGCGCGCCAGTTCCTGCACCACGTCCAGCACTTCGCGTACCATTTCGGGGTCGAGTGCGGCGGTGATTTCATCGAGCAGGATCACCTCCGGATTCATGCACAGCGCCCGCACGATGGCGATGCGCTGTTTCTGGCCACCCGACAGTTCGCGCGGCCAAGCGATACGGCGATCCAACAACCCGACCCGTTCCAGCAGCCGGTCGGCCTGTGCCTCGACTTCGGCCCGCGCCCTGCCCTGCACCTTCATCGGCCCCAGCAGGATGTTGTCGATCACGTTCATGTGCGCAAACAATTCATAGCTCTGGAACACCATGCCGACCTTCTGACGTACCTGCTCCCAGCCGATATCCTGGCCAAAGACGCCGACGCCATCCATGGCGATGGTGCCGCCCTGGATGGCTTCCAGCCCGTTGATACAGCGCAGCAGCGTGCTTTTGCCACAACCCGACGGACCCAGAATGACGACGACTTCACCCCTGTGCAGGGTCAGATCGATGGCCCCGAGCGCCACCGTATCGCCATAGCGTTTGTGCAGCTCGCGGATATCCAGCAGGGCCATTTCAGCTCTCCCAACGTTTCTCGAGACGGGCCGCATACCAGGACAGCGGATAGCAGACCAGGAAGTACAAAACAAAGATCAGGCCGTAGATCCAGAAAGATGCACTCGGCACCTTCGGCTCGATCATCTGCGCACGTTCGATGATCTGCTGGCCGACCTTGACCACCTCCATCACGCTGACCAGCGCCGCCAGCGACGTGGTCTTGACCATGCGCGTGAACAGATTGATGGCGCCCGGCAGCACCCGACGCATAGCCTGCGGCCCTTCGACGTAGCGGAACACCTGCCAGCGCGTCAGCCCCAGTGCCAGCGCCGACGAACGCTGATGCGGATCGAGCGAAGACAGAGCGCCGCGCACCAGATCGCCCATCTCGGCCGCCCCCCACAACGAAAACACGCCGACGCAAACCCAGAAGGCATCGACGTGCAGCCCCGTCCAGGTCGGCAGCCCGAAGTACAGCACGAACAGCCAGACCAGAATCGGCACGATCCGAATGGTTTCCAGATAGAAGCGGCAACCAAAGCGCACCAGCGGTGAGCGCATCCGCATCAGCAGCCCCAGGCCAGTACCGAATACCGCCGATACGGCCACGGAAATCAACGAGATTTCGACGGTGAGCCACAGCCCCTGAAGCAGACGCGGCAGATTCTGGCCGCTCAGCAAGACATCAAACGCCATATGTCCCTCGACGCAGACGTCTTTCACTCAGCGATGCCAGCCATGACAGCGGCAACAACAGCACCAGATAGCTGACGAACAGCATGAACAGCGCCTCGTTCGTCATGTATTCGGTGCCGATGATGTCTTTGGTGACGAACATCAGTTCGGCCACCGACACCGCATTGATCACCGACGTTTCCTTGACCAGAAACAGCGCATTGGCCGTCAACGCCGGCCAGGCGATGGCAAAGGCCTGTGGCGCCTCTACATAACGGAATATCTGCACCGGCGCCAGACCGATCGCCTTGGCGGATTCGATCTGTCCACGCGGCACGGCCTGCAAGCCGGCACGCAGCGCCTCGGCAATATAGCTGCCGCCCAGAAAGGTCAACGCGATCACCCCGCAAGTGAAGCCATCCCATTGAATACCCATCTTGGGCAGGCCGTAATACAGAAAGAACAGCTGGATCAGCAGCGGCGTGTTGCGCGACAGCTCGATGTAGCCACACGCCAGACCATAGAGAACGCGGACGCGATAGCTGGTGACGAGCGCAACCACCAGACCCAGCAACAATGACAGCCCGATGCCCCAGGCCGACAGCTTCAGCGTCATGATCGCCGCCTGCACGAAGCGCGGCACGATTTCTTGAATATAGGACCAGTCCATGCACGAAGGCGTGGGAGCCCGGGCCACAGAACAGAAATCATCGTGACGACGCGCGAAGATACGTGAACACGAAAGGCGGCGCGGTCGGACGGTTTGCGCCCGCGGGCTTTGCTGTGATCCAGGCGCCCGAAGCCATGCTCCGGTGCTTGTGTGAACGGTTTATTTTAAGAAGGCGCCCCCTCTGTCCCGTCGGAAAAGCCGTATGGACTTATGCAAAAGCGGCATATCGAGACAGACGTGCATCTTCCGGCATCAGCCTGGCGCTCCGGCTCGGCGCCGCAGTTCAGCAACCCATCGAAACGCCGTTGCCGCCCCCCGCCCATGAGCTGTGCCGGGGGTAGAGAAACGATCCCGGGTCTCGTGCGATCGGCCCCGGCGCTCAGCTGCGCGAGCGGTCGAGCGCCAGGAAGCCGCCGCCGGCCACCGCCAGATACAGGAAGATGAAGCAGAACAGCACGACCGATCCGCCGCTGTCCATCAGCGGCAACCAGAAATCGGTGGTCTTGGTGTGGGCCATGAAGTAGGCCAGGGCCATCCGCCCCGACAGCAGAAAAGCGACGGGTCGGGTAAACGCTCCCAGCACCAGCAGCGCACCTCCCAGCAGCTCCAGCACACCGGCCAGCCCCGTCAGCGAAAACAGCTGTAAACCATCGAACATAGCGACATACGGGGCACCGAAAAGCTTGGACGTGCCATACAGCAAGAAGGTGTAACCGGCCACCACACGCAACAGCGCCAACACATAGAGTTGCAGGGAAGCGCCTGCCTTGGCAAGGTTTTGGTTCATGAGTGTCTTCGGGTCGACCGGGGGATCGACCGTGGAAGGATCGCCGGTAACCACCGGCTTTGCACCGGCATCCGCCCCCGCCTGCCGCCCGTCGGCACGCGTCGTGTCAGCCGCTGCATCGTGCCCCACGGCACACGGCGGTCGCTGGTTGCCGCCTTGGTGATCTCCAAGGTCCAGACCCCTGCGGGTTGGATCAAGGGTCTGCAGCGTACGTATTGCCACTCAAGAAAGCAATATCAGTTATATTGATCTATCATTTCTTGACAGGAAACAATAAAAACCCGACAAGTCCATGGACACACTCCAAAGCATGCAGGTCTTCTGCCAAGTGGTTGCACGGGGCAGCTTCACCCGGGCGGCCGAGGCACTGAACATTTCCACCGCCATGGCCAGCAAGCACGTGCGCCATCTGGAAGAGCATGTGCAGGCACGGCTGCTGAACCGCAGCAGCCGCCGACAGAGCCTGACCGAAGCGGGGGCCGGCTATTATCAGCAATGCCAGCTGGCGCTGAGCACGCTGGACGAGGCGCGCGAATGCGCGCAGGCCGGCACGGTCTCACCGCAGGGCCTGCTGAAACTGACCATGCCTGCCTGGTGTGCAACCTCCCGCCTCGCACGCATTCTGGCCGACTATCGCGCCGTCTATCCACAGGTCACACTGTCACTGCATCTGGACAGCCGGCACAGCGACCTGGTGGCGCATGGCATCGATCTGGCACTGCGGGTCACGTCCCGCCCCGAACCCAATCTCATCGTGCGCCCCCTGGCCAAGATCCGTTTCGACTGGGTGGCCACCCCTTCCTGGCTGCAGCACCATGGTGTGCCATCCAGCCCGGCCGATCTGCGCCAACGCCCCACGCTGCTGCCCGACTACGTGTCGATGAGCATCGATGCGCCGTTGGCCGCCGAAAGCAACAGCCTGTTGATGCTGCACCAGCTGGCACTGGCCGACGCGGGACTGGCCCGCCTGCCCGAATGGATCACGGCCGACGATCTGCAGAGCGGCCGTCTGGTGCGCGTACCCACCGCCGGCGAGCCCGACGAGCTGACGCTGTACGCAGCCTACCTGGAGCGTGCCTGGCTCAGCGCGAAAGTTCGTAGCCTGATCGACTTTCTGGCGGAGCACAGCTCCGGCCGACTGAACATGGTCACCGATCAGACAGCGCCGAGCCGCTTCACGGAATCCGTCGTTTGAGAACCGTTTCCGCAATGTGACAGGCGCGGCTCCATATACAAAAAGCGCATGATGACTGAAGAATGATTCATTTCCGACGGATGACCGGAGACTCTTACAGTAGCGGTGCTATGACTACGACACCGCCCCCATCCCTATCGCCGCTGCCCAGCGATATGCTGCAGCAGGTCGACTCGCTCACTGCCATGCAATTGGCCTGGCTGTCCGGCTATTGCTGGTCACGATGTCAGCAAGGCGGTGCGGCCGGCACGCTGACCAGTGCCGACCCGACGACGACGGCACTGCCTGCGGCCGCACAACCGGTTCAACCCGCCCGAAGCGTGACGGTGATCTCCGCTTCGCAGACCGGCAATGCCCGACGCGTGGCCGAACAGCTGCTGATTGCGCTGGAAAAAGCCCATGTGAATGTCAGACTGGTGGCCGCCGCCGACTTCAAGACCAAGGCACTGGTCAACGAAGACATCGTGCTGCTGGTGACATCGACCCAGGGCGACGGCGAACCGCCAGAAGAGGCCGTCCCGCTGTACAAGTTCGTCTTTGGCAAGAAGGCACCGAAGCTGAACGGGCTCGACTTCGCCGTGCTGGCCCTGGGCGACAGTTCGTACCCCGATTTCTGTCAGGCAGGCAAGGATTTCGACGCCCAGTTCGAGAAACTGGGGGCCCACCGGCTGGTCGATCGCGTCGATTGCGATCTGGATTTTCAGGCGAGCGCCACCGCCTGGATCGAAAGCACGGTGCCCAGGGTGGTTGCCCTGGCGGCGCCGACGACGGGTACTGCCATCATGCCCGGTACGGTCGCCGGGGCCGGTACGGCAGCGGGGGCAGATGCCGGCACGGGTACCGGTGCTGCCTCTCAGGCAGTCGAACACGCGCAGCGCTACACCCGCGAACAACCCTTCACTGCCAGCCTGTCGGCGCGCCAGAAGATCACATCGCGTCATTCCGGCAAGGATGTGCAGCATATCGAGATCAGCCTCGAAGGCTCCGGTATCCAATACCGGCCCGGCGATTCGCTGGGCATCTGGCCGCTGAACGCTGGTGCACTGGTCGATGAAATCCTGTCGCTTCATCAGTTGCAGGGCAACGAAAGCGTCGCGCTCGCCAATGGCACCCATGTCGATATCCGCACGGCACTGACCGAGCACGCCGATATCACGCAGAACACACCGGCGCTGGTCAACCAGTATGCGACGCTCAGCAACGACGCCGTGCTGCAGCAGCTCGGCGCCGACCCTGCCACACTGCGAGCCTATCTGGAAAGCACCCCGCCGGTCGGCGTCTTTGCCGAGCATCCGCATCCGCTGTCGGCGCAGACACTGCTGGAACTGTTCCGACCGCAAACACCGCGTCTCTATTCGATTTCATCCTCGCAGGATGAGGTGGGTGATGAAGTCCATCTGACCGTCGGTGTGGTGCGCTTCGACCATCACGAGCATACCTATACCGGCGCAGCCTCGGGTTATCTGGGCGAAAGGCTGGAGGTGGGTGACGATGTCCGTGTCTTCGTTGAACCGAACCCGTATTTCCGCCTGCCCGAAAACGGCGAAACGCCGATCATCATGATCGGTGCCGGCACTGGGATCGCCCCCTTCCGCGCCTTCATGCAACAGCGGGAAAACAATGGCGACACCGGCCCGAACTGGCTGATCTTCGGCTACCAGCGTTTCACCGATGATTTTCTCTATCACCTGGAGTGGCTGCGCTTGCGCAAGCTAGGCCTGCTGACCCGTGCCGATCTGGCCTGGTCACGCCAGGGACCGAAGAAAGTCTATGTGCAGGACAAGATTCTGGCGGCCGGCGCACTGTTCTGGCAATGGCTGCAGGAAGGCGCACACGTCTACGTCTGCGGCGACGGCAGCCGCATGGCCCGTGATGTCGAAAAAGCGCTGATTTCCGTGATCGGCGAGCACGGCGGCCTGGGCGCCGACGATGCCGATGAGTATTTGAACGATCTGCGGGAAAACAAACGTTATCAGCGCGATGTGTACTGATCACGGTTCCCCATGGGTTACGGCGCCAACGGCAACTCGAGCTCGAAGCAGTCCGAAGCAGAAATCCAAAGCAGAAAAGTGCCAGCGCAGAAGAAAACCTTCATGGCACATTCCGTCCACGTGTTCGTGCAAGGCATCACCCTGCATGGTGGCGGACGGCTTTCGCGCCACGACTGCCAGGCGCCGCCCCGCACTTTCCGCCCTCATTCAGGAACGTGTGCACGATACCCTCCCGGACCTTCGCTGCGCACCTCATATGCCGGAAACATATTTGAGACGAACAAAGTCCTCGTTTCCATTTCTGCCGGGTGCTTCCAAAAGTACCCTTGCCATCACCAGAGGTTATCTCCCATGTCTCGAGCCACCGACGAGCGCGCAAAGTTACCAGACGCTCCGCTGAGCGACAACGAACGCCTGAAAGGCCAGAGTGAATATCTGAAGGGGTCCATCGCCGACGATCTCGGCGACGGTCTGACCGGCGGTTTCACCGGCGACAATTTCCAGCTGATCCGCTTTCACGGCATGTACGAACAGGATGACCGTGACATCCGTGCCGAGCGCACCGATCAGAAACTGGAGCCGCTGAAGAACGTGATGCTGCGCTGCCGCCTGCCGGGCGGCATCATCTCACCGAAGCAATGGATCGGCATCGACAAATTCGCCGGCGAACAAACATTGTATGGCAGCATTCGACTGACCAACCGGCAGACCTTCCAGTTCCATGGCGTGCTGAAGGACGACATCAAACCGATGCACCAATGGCTGCATCAACTGGGGCTGGACAGCATTGCCACCGCCGGCGATGTCAACCGCAATGTGCTGTGCACCAGCAATCCGGTCGAATCCTCACTGCACCGCGAAGCCTATGAATGGGCCAAGAAGATTTCCGAGCATCTGCTGCCCAAGAGCCGCGCCTATGCCGACATCTGGCTGGATGGCGAAAAAATCCATTCGACCGAAACCACCGAGAAAAAGCCGATCATCGAAGGCGCCAAGAGCGACGACAGCACCGAACCAGTGCTGGGCAAGAGCTATCTGCCGCGTAAGTTCAAGACCAGTGTCGTCATCCCGCCGCACAACGACGTCGATTTGCACGCCAATGATCTGAACTTCATCGCCATCGGCGACGAGACCGGTCTGGCCGGCTTCAATGTGTTGGTCGGTGGAGGCCTGTCGATGGAGCACGGCAACACCAAAACCTATCCGAACACCGCCCGCGAATTCGGCTTCATCGGCCTGGACAAGGTACTGGATTGCGCGGCTGCCATCGTGTCGGTGCAGCGCGACTGGGGAAACCGCAGCGATCGCAAGAACGCCAAGACCCGCTACACACTGGAGCGTGTCGGCACCGATGTGTTCATCGCGGAAGTCGAGCGGAGGATGGAGGGCAGATTCGAGCCGGTCCGCCCCTATGAGTTCACCGAGCGTGGCGACCGTATCGGCTGGGTCGAAGGTGATGACGGCAAATGGCATCTGACACTGTTCATCGAAAACGGCCGGATTCTGGATTTCCCGGGCCGGCCACTGAAGACCGGTATGCTGGAGATCGCCAAAGTCCACCAGGGCGACTTCCGCCTGACTGCCAATCAGAACCTGATCGTGGCCAACGTGCCCGCCAAAGACAAGGCCAAGATCGAGAAGATCGCCCGTGCGCACGGTCTGATCAGCGACCGCGTAACGGCGCAACGCGAAAACTCGATGGCCTGTGTGTCGCTGCCGACCTGCCCGCTGGCGATGGCCGAGGCCGAACGCTTCATCCCGAGCTTCATCGACAAGGTGGATGCGCTGATGGCCAAACACGATCTGTCCGACGAACACGTGGTACTGCGTGTGACCGGCTGCCCCAACGGTTGTGGCCGTGCCATGTTGGGCGAAATCGGTCTGGTCGGCAAGGCGGTCGGCCGCTACAACCTGCACGTCGGCGGCAACCGGGCCGGCACCCGCATACCGCGGCTGTTCAAGGAAAACATCGTCGAGGCCGAGATTCTCGACATCATGGACGGTTGGCTGGGCGACTGGGCCGCCAAGCGTCAGGATGGTGAAGGCTTTGGCGATTTCGCGATCCGCACAGGCATCGTCAAGCCGGTGCTCGATGCACCCCGGGATTTCTGGGCAACGGCCTGACGGATCGGACCGGTCCCTGCGGCCGGTCCATTGTCTTTCCCCGGATTGTCCATAGCACGCCATGAAACACTACCCGATCTTTGCCCATCTGCACCAGCGCCCGGTGCTGCTGGTGGGCGCCGGCGAAGTAGCCGAGCGCAAGGCCGAAAGCCTGCTGGCTGCCGGCGCGATACTGCACGTGGTGGCACTCGAGCTGTCACCCACCTTCCGGCAATGGCTGACGGAAGGCCGGATAAGCTGGCTGGCACGGCATTTCGAGCCAGCCCAGCTGGACGGGGTGTTTCTGGTGGTGTCGGCCACCGGCCGGCCGGATGTGGATGCAGAAGTGTTCGGCGCCGCCGAAGCTGCGGCCAAACTTTGCAATACCGTCGACCGGCAGGACATGTGCTCGTACATCGTACCTGCGCTGATCGATCGCAGTCCGGTACAGATCGCCATTTCCAGTGCCGGCACCTCACCGGTACTGGCACGCCACTGGCGGCGGAAGATCGAGGCGATGATCCCGCAGCACATCGGGCTGCTGGCCGAGATCGCTGGCCGCTGGCGGCCGAAGGTGCAACAGATGATCGGCAGCATGCGCGAACGTCGACGTTTCTGGGAAAGGCTGTTCGCCAGCCGCTTCGAACATCTGGTGGCCCGGGGCCAGCTCGGCCGGGCGGAGGCCGAACTGGCCCGGCAGCTGGCGGGCCATGCCGACGGCAAGGGGCAGATCAGTGTGGTCGGCGCCGGCCCCGGTGATGTCGGCCTGCTGACGCTGAATGCGCTGCGGGCGATGCAGGCCGCGGACATCGTGTTCTTCGATCCCCGGGTATCGGAGGCCATCCGCCGGCAGATCCGCAAGGATGCCCACAAGGAGATACTCGATATCGGCGGTGCCGACCACGCCGCTCGGCAGGCCCGGGTACATCGCCGGATCATTCAGGCCGCGCTGCAGAATCAACGGGTCGTGGTGCTCAGGGGCGGCAGCGATCCTTTCCTGCTGGAGCGCAGTGCAGCACTGGCCCGGCTGGCTGACGGGGCGGGTGTGGATTTTACAGTGGTGCCGGGGGTATTCCCCGATCCGGTCGACGACCTGGTACGTCAGAGCCCGGCCGTGCCGCTCGTCACCTGGCCGGCATCGGACATCTCGACAGACCGTGACCCCAAGCATGTTTGCATTCAAGGTCAGGAACGTGACTTTGAGCACACTTGCATTTGATGGCCGGATCATGACATGGGCCGTCGAACAACGGCAGACGACCAGAAATCCATTACCCCCCAGAAAAATTAGTAACAAACTTATATAATGTCGGATGCTTTCACAGTCACAAAGCTCCGTACATGAATCTCGACCCGCACACCATTGCTGATCAGGCAATCCTGGAAACCGATGTTCTGATCATCGGCGCCGGGCCTGCCGGCCTGTTTCTGGCTCAGGAAATGCTGAACACGCAGCACGATGTCATTCTGCTCGAGGGCGGCGGCACTGAAGAAGACAACGCCACCCAGGATCTGAACGAGGGGATCCAGGAAGACACCGATGACATCTATCCGAACATCCGCTGGGCACACGACCGCCGCTTCGGAGGCACGTCGGTCCAGTGGGATGTGAAGATCAACAATCGCCAGAACGCCCACCTGGCCACTTTCGATCCGATCGATTTCAAGAAGCGTCCGTGGCTGCCCCACAGCGGCTGGCCGATCGATTACGACACCATCCACCCGTACTACATGCGGGCACTGGAAAAGTGGGAAACCGGCATCGATTCACTGGATCTGGCGCCCTGGATCAGCGATGAGCGCAAACCGCTGACATTCAAGGGTGACGAGCTCGAAACCAAGCTGTACATGACCGGCTCGAAGAACCTGCTGACCGACGGCATCGGCTCACGTCTACGGGATGCGAAGAACGTCCGCGTGATCATGAAGTCCAACGCGATAGAGCTTCAGGCCAACGAAGGCGCCAGCAAAGTCGACACCGTGCAGGTGGCCTGCCTCGATGGCCGTCGCTTCAAGATCAAGGCTCGATTCGTGGTGCTGACCCAAGGTGCCTTCCAGGTGCCGCGCCTGCTGCTGGCTTCCGACAAAGTGGCCCAAAATGGGCTGGGCAACGATCGGGGACTGGTCGGCCGCTATCTGATGGACCGTCAGATCGTCAAGACCGGTACGCTGTTCCCATCCAATCCGATCTCGGCCTACGGTTTCTACGACCTGCAGCACCGGGGTCTGTCGCATGTGCTCGGCAAGCTGGCCATTCCCGCCTCGCGCCTGGAAGCCGACCACATCATGAACACCACCATCGTGCTGAACGCCCAACCCGGCATGTCGAAGGTGCGGGTGCTGCAGCGGATGTACGGTCGAGGCACCACCTATCGTTCCGCTGGTTATCTGTCCTCGCGCAAGCTGATCCACGCGCTGCGCGAAAAACGCCTGCCGGACAACCTGCTGCGCCATCTCTACAACGTGGTGGCCGAGCTGGACGATATCGTCTACGTCAAGATCGCTCGTGCACCGTGGCTGAAGACTCCCTTCGACCGCGACAGCAACGGCTGGTATGCCGAACCCAACCGTGACAAGCTGTTCAATGTGATCGATCTCTATCAGATCCAGGAACAGTCGCCCGATCCGGACAACCGGATCGAGCTGAGCCACGAAGTGGACGCCACCGGCATGCGCCTGCCCAAGGTGACGATGCGCTGGAACGATTTCGACATCCAGAGTGCCATCAAGGCACAGGACATCGTCGGCCACGCCATCGAAAGCTCCGGCTATGGCCGGATGCGCATCGAACGCCGCCATGGCATTCCACTGGTGACGCAGATGACTGCCCATCACCCGGCCGGCACCGCCCGGATGTCGGACGACCCGGGCACCGGCGTGGTCGACGCGGACTGCAGGGTGCACGGCGTATCGAACCTGTACATCGGCTCCAGCGCCGTGTTCCCAACCGGAGGCTGCGCCCCCCCGACGCTGACCATCGTCGCGCTGGGCATGCGCATCGCCGATAAGGTGAAGGAGCGGCTGGCCAACGACGATTGACCCCGCCCGGAGCCCCAGGGAGCCCGAGCCCTGGCGAGGATATCGCAAGGACGCAGGCCGGAGCTGGCGGCATACCCATCCCATGCCCGCCGGCTGCTCCGTTGCCTGCCGTTCCGCAACCCCACGCCGCGGTCCGGGCTCCTTGGCAGGCGGACCTCATGGCTCCGCCCGTGAGCCATTGCTTTGCCGAACGCCGCCGGAAAGTGCTGGCCGCTTCGGCCGACGTCGGCCTGCCGGTCCAACCTTACTGGTGAGCCCTTCCGCCCGTGCTCCCGGCCCCGGCATCGCCCTGGCTCCCGGCCGTGGAATCATCCCTGCCGGTAATCTCCATCCCGGCCCCGCCCTTGGCGTCGTCCCTGCTTCTGGTCTCCGTCCCGGCCCCGGAATCGGCTTCGGCCCCGGAATCGGCTTCGGCCCCGGAAGCGCTCCCGATCCCGTCCTCGACACCGACCGTGCCCTCCTCCATCGCCTCCTTCAACTCATCCAGGAGCGGCTCGACGGCCTCCTGGGCCCGTCCAGCCTGCTCCGGATTCCCGGTCCCATTGCCAGCGGCCAAATCGAGCAGCAGATCCCGTGTCTTCAGCGGGTCCCTGACCTGCAGCGCGATGATGTATTTCTGCTTCTGCTGATAAATCGCCAGGTTCGCACCATCGACCGCATCGACGAAGTAGCGGTTGCCCTTGGACGAAAACCAACCGGAAGACAGCCCCGGCACGCCGATGGCATTGGTCCGGATGCCGAAATCGATGCCATCTCCTGGCGCAAATTCATAAATGCCCTTGATATCGGACAGAGGTGTTTCCGAGGAATAGAAAGAGCTGTGAATCCGCAGCATACCGTCGCTCACCTCGATCGAGCGCCGCTGCATGGCGATCATCGGCGCCGATACCAGCACCCAGACCAGCACCAGCCCGATCGCCGCAGCCGGCTTCTTCAGCGACGCCCTGATGCCCTTCGGCGACGAAAAGCAAATGACGACAGTCAGTACCAGCCCGATGCCCGCATACAGCAGGTACGGTTCAAAACCCAGTTCGATCAATTCCATCCGTCATGCTTCCGTCATCCCCTGCCCGCGCGTCGGCACCGTGCCGCGCACCCGGCGCCGAAGGACCACACTATACCCGTCTCCGGGCCATCGCCCCACAAGACCATGGAAATCAATCTTTTCCGATCCAGGCTCACGCTATCGACCGGTGTCAGCCTGGGTGCATCGGTCCGCTGGCGATGACGCTGCCGGGACCGGCCAGCAGGGAACGGTAGCATTCATCCTGAATTGCATCCGGACCAAACGATCTGCCGGCTGAACATACCGGCAATGCACTGTGCCGTTGATGAGAGCAGCCCTCCGGCTGCGGTAAGATGATGAGCTTTGGCTACCAGGACGACTGGAGCGGCTCGAGCCGCGGGATTCCCATGGCACGTCGCAGAAAGCGCGACAGCGAAAATAGCGCAGGCCCTCGAGCGCTCGCATCCGCCCACCGATCGCCACCGCCATGTCCCGTGGTACGTGTGAACCTGCGGACGGCGGCACACAGGCCCACCTCCGACCGTATCCTTTTTCATCATGTCACCACCGCCGGACTCACCCGACACCTTTGCCGACAATACGCCGACGCGCATCCCGCTGAAGATCGAAGACTGGCTGACCGCCATCATCATGGCGCTGCTGGCCTCGATCACCTTCATCAATGTGGTGGTCCGCTATTTCACCAGCGCCTCCTTTGCCTGGACCGAGGAAATCTCGGTCTTTCTGATGGTGGTGCTGACCATGGTGGCCGGCTCGGCCGCCTTCGCCCGCAAACGCCACGTCCATATCGAGCTGCTGGCCCGACGAGGTCCGACATGGTGGCAGAAAGGCACAGCCCGCTTCGCCACTGCGATGGTGATCGTGCTGTTCGGCATGATGACGGCCACCGGCACGATGATGGTCTGGGACGCCTATGAATTCGGCGAGACCTCGCCGGGCATCGGAGTGCCGCAATGGTGGTACACCATTTGGCTGCCGATCGTATCGGCCATCATCACCCTGCGGGCAACCGGTCTCTACATTCGCCAGTGCCGCCGGCCGGGCATCGAATCGAAACAGCATCCCGCCACAGCCGTACAGGAAACGGAGCAGTCGACACCATGATCGTCCTGCTCCTTTTCGCCATTTTCTTTGTGATGATGCTGATGGGTGTGTCCATCGGCATCGCGCTCGGCCTGGCCGGCTCGCTGGCCATTGCTCTGGCCGACCCCGAAGCGCCCTGGTTCGGTCTGATGGCCGTACCCCAGAATTTCTATGCCGGGCTCAGCAAGTATCCGCTGCTGGCCATCCCCATGTTCGTACTGGTCGGCTCCATCTTCGATCGCTCGGGGGTGGCGGCACGGCTGGTCAACTTCGCCACAGCCATCGCCGGCCGGGGCCCCGGCATGCTGCCGCTGATCACAGTCGTGGTCGCCATGCTCATGGGCGGCATTTCCGGCTCGGGTCCGGCCAGTGCCGCTGCCATCGGTGGCGTGATGATCGCCGCGATGAGCCGGGCCGGTTATCCCGGGGCCTTTTCGGCCACGGTGGTCGGTGCCTCGGCGGCCATCGATATCCTGATTCCGCCTTCGGTGGCCTTCATCGTCTATTCGGTGCTGGTGCCCGGCGCACCGGTGCCGGCATTGTTCTCCGCCGGTATCACACCCGGTCTGCTGGCCGGTCTGGCGCTGATCCTGCCCGCCGTCTGGCTGGCACGCCGCCACGGCATGGGCCGGCAGGAGGCCAGCCTGCCCCGCCCTCCCTTCTGGCGCAGCCTGCGCGAGGCCAGCTGGGGGCTGGCGGCACCGGTACTGATTCTGGGTGGCATGCGCGCCGGTTGGTTCACCCCCACCGAAGCTGCCGTGGTGGCGGTGTTTTATGGTCTGTTCGTCGGCATGGTGGTCTATCGCACCATCAAGCCGCAGCATCTGCCCCGTATCCTGCGCGAAGCGGGCGAGCTGTCGGCGGTGATCCTGATGGTGGTCTCACTCGCCGGCATCTTTTCCTATGCGCTGTCGACCATGGGCGCCATCGATCCGATCACGCAGGCCATCGTCGACTCGGGGCTCGGCGAAACCAGCATATTGATCCTGCTGATGCTGATGTTGATCTTCGTCGGCATGTTCCTCGATGGCATCTCGGTCATCCTGATCTTCGTACCGCTGCTGTGGCCGGTCATCGAGCATTATCAGTGGAATCCCGTTTGGTTCGGCGTGCTGCTGACCATCAACGTGGCACTCGGCCAGTTCACCCCTCCTCTGGCGGTCAATCTGATGGTGTCCTGCCGGATCGCCCGGGTCGACATATCCGATACGCTGCGCTGGGTATGGCCGCTGCTGCTGGCCATGTTCGTACTGATGCTGAGCATCATCGTCTGGCCCGATCTGGCGCTGTGGCTGCCCAGACGGCTCGGCTACTGACATTTCGCAGATTTTTCGAACGTCTCGCGTCTCACGTCCGGCACGTTTTCCGTCCCTTCCTCATCGATCGACACCCACATCCTGGAGAAACCATGAATCTTCGTCGTCGCACCCTGGCCACCATTGCAACGGCCAGTGCCCTGGCCCTTGCCTGCACCACACTGCCGCAAACCGTGCTGGCCCAGCCCAAGTACAAATCCGAATACAAGATGTCACTGGTGCTGGGTACGGCCTTTCCGTGGGGCAAGGGCGGCGAGATCTGGGCCAAGCTGGTTCGTGAACGAACCGACGGCCGCATCGACATCAAGCTCTATCCGGGTGCGTCATTGCTGCAGGGCGACCAGACCCGCGAGTTCAGTGCGCTGCGTCAGGGCGTGATCGATATCGCCGTCGGTTCCACCATCAATTGGTCGCCGCAGATCAAGCAACTCAATCTGTTCTCGCTGCCCTTCCTGCTGCCCGATCATGCCGCCATCGATGCACTGACCCAGGGCGACGTGGGCAAGGAACTATTCTCCATCCTCGACAAAGCCGGTGTCGTACCGCTGGCCTGGGGAGAAAACGGCTTCCGCGAAGTCTCTAATTCCAAGCATCCGATCAAGACACCGGCCGATCTGAAGGGCCTGAAGGTCCGTGTCGTCGGCTCACCGCTCTATCTGGAAACCTTCTCGGCCCTGGGCGCCAACCCGACCCAGATGAGCTGGGCCGATGCGCAGCCGGCCATGGCCAGTGGCGCCGTCGACGGTCAGGAGAACCCGCTGTCGGTCTATATGGCGGCCAAGCTGCAGACCCTCGGCCAGAAATATCTGACACTATGGGGCTATGTGGCCGACCCGCTGATCTTCGTCGTCAACAAGCGCGTATGGGCCTCATGGACGCCCGAGGACCAGGCCATCGTCCGCCAAGCCGCCATCGATGCGGCCCGAGAGCAGATCGCCATCGCCCGTGAGGGGTTGACCGAAGCCGATCAGCCGCTGGTCAAGGAACTGACCGACATGGGTGTCACCGTCACCAAGCTGGCGCCGGCCGAACGCGAGGCCTTCGTCACGGCCACCAAGCCGGTGTTCGACAAATGGAAAGCGCAAATCGGCCCCGATCTGGTCGACGCAGCCCAGGCCGCCATCGCCAGACGCCGGCAGTGATTCCTGATGCCCGGACACGCTGCCGCAGGTGTGTCCGGGGCGCATGTCGACCAGCGGCGGATCAGTCGAGGGCTGCTCGGCCAGACCACACGCGCGCCACACCGTTCTTCGCGGTTTCGGGCCCGGACTCCGGCTCAGTCGCGATCCCGATCGTAGGCCAGATCATCGTCACCACGACGACCCGCACGGTCATGATCGTCACGGTCCTCATCCCGATGGTCACGATCCTCGTTCTGCTCGGAAGACCACCAGGCGCCGCCCGAATCGCGATCCGCATGCTCGTCATCGCGGTTGGAATCCCGGTCATGATCGCGCTCGTCGTCGCTGTGCCGACCATCGGCATACTGCGCCTGCGCCACCACGGTGCCGCGCATCGCATCACCACCTTGCCGTACCGCGGTCGTCCCGGAAACCGCCATCGCCTGCCCAGTGCCGGCCGCCAACGATACGGCGAAGGCCGGCAGCAAGAACAGCCGGCTGGTTCTCAGAATCCGGTCTCGGGCCAACAACATCGATAACTGGGCCAGCTGCGACTTCCTGTCATGCATGCGCGTGTCTCTCCAATGGTCATGAGTGTCCTTGGTAGACGATAACCGCTTGAAAATCCATGCGTGCAAATGCCGACACCAGGCTGCGGGATATCACGATCGATACGGTCCGAAAACCGACCATGCCCCGATTTTCATGAGCTTTCTGGCTTTCTGAGGTGAGAGATATACAGTGCTTAGTAAATATTAGTGACAAGTATTAGCATATAGTTACTATTTAGAGCTTTTCACTTAATCCTCTTCATGATCCGCATCGAGAACCTCAGCCACCGCTATGCGGGCGCCACCTCCCCAGCTCTGGACAAGGTCTCCTTTGAAATCGGGGAAGGCGAAAGCCTGGGGCTGCTCGGCCCCAACGGGGCCGGAAAGACCACGCTGATGTCCCTGCTGGCCGGGCTGCAAACCATTCAGGCCGGCGAAATCTATCTGGACGGCCATCCGCTGGCGACAGCCCACCCCGAAGTCAAACAACGCATATCGCTGGTTCCGCAGGACTTTGCCCTCTATCCGACGCTGACGGTACGCGAGAACATGCGGTTCTTTGCCGCTCTCTATGGCCGGGACGAACGCAGCCATATCGATGAACTGCTGGAGACCGCACACTTGAGCGACGAGGCCGACAGGCAGGTCCGTCATCTGTCCGGCGGCATGAAGCGGCGTCTCAACTTCGCCGTCGGGCTGATCAACAGCCCCAAGCTGATGTTTCTGGACGAAATCACCGTCGGTATCGACACCGAATCCCGCCAGTTCATCCTCGAAAGCCTGGCCCAACTGAACAGCCAGGGCGTCACCATCGTCTATACCTCGCACTATCTGCAGGAGATCGAGACACTCTGCAGCAGTATGGTGCTGATCGATCGCGGCATGCTGATCTATGACGGACCGCTGGACGACATCCTGAACCGCAGCATCCAGGATCGACTGGTATTCAAACCACTGCGCCCGCTCAACGATGCCGAACTCATCGCCGTGGGAGGTCGCACACTGGCCAATGGTGCCATCGAAGTGCAGGCCGACCAGCGTGCCGCGCTGCTGATCTGGCAGGAGTTGGAAAGACGCGGTATCGGCACAGCGTACTTTCATGCCGGCAATGGTTCGCTGGAGTCCTTCTACCTCAACTTCTTGCAGCAACAGGTGTCATGAAGAAGTTTCTCGCCGCGGTAGACAAAGAATTCCGCCTGTTCCGGCGGGATTGGCATGGCCTGTTCTCGTTGTTCGTGATGCCGACCGCTTTCATGCTGATCATGTCGGTCGCCCTGGACCGCAGCCCGGGTGCTAAACACAACGCGCCGATCATGGTGGCCGGCCTCGACAGCAACCCGGTCAATCAGGCACTGGGCATCTCGCTGCAGCAACTGCAGTTCGATGTCATCCACCGTGCCGTGCCGGCCCGGCGCATCGACGGTCTGCGCGCCCGCCTGGCGATCGACAGCGAGGAATGGAACGACGACACCCCGCTGGAAACACTGAAGAACCAGCTGCGTACCGGTGCCGCCCGCCTGATCATCTACAACCCGAATCCGCCGGACACCCCGCCGGCCTCCGAACAGGTGCTGCGCCTGCTGATCATGCCGGATACCGATCCCCGCTGGCTGGAACGGATCCGGAGCACGCTTTTGCACGAATACATGCATCTGCGAATCCGTCAATTGAGTGCCATGAGCAGCACAGGCCCCGGCTTCGACGCCTCGAGTACACTGAGCCCTGAAGTGCAGGCCATCCTGAAGACCCAGATGCAGCACACTCTGGGCGAACTCGGCCAATATTTGCGACGACTCCGTATCGACGAAGTGCATGTCGACGTCGGAGGGCGGACAGCACGCCCCAGCTCCGCACAGCACAGCGTGCCGGCCTGGCTGATCTTCGGCATGTTCTTCATCATGGTGCCACTGGCCAATGTGATGACGATGGAACGCCGCACCAACACACTGACCCGGCTGCGGCTGACACAGGCACCGGCCAGCCTGCTGTTGCTGTCCAGACTGGCGCCATATTTTTTGATCAACCAGATCCAGTTCGTTGGCATGGTGCTGCTCGGCAAATGGCTGTTGCCACTGATGAATGTCGACGGCTTCGAGCTGGCGGGCCCGCTGTGGCCCTATGCACTGCTGTCCTGCGCCATCAGTCTGGCGGCCCTCGGCTACGGGTTGATGATCGGCGTCAAGGCCAGAACCGCCGGCCATGCCGCCGTGCTCGGCGGCGGCGTCATCATCCTGCTGTCGGCGCTGGGCGGCATCATGGTGCCGATCCATATAATGCCTCCCGCCATGCAGACCCTGGCGCTGATCTCACCGATGTCCTGGGCGCTGCGCGCCTTCCACGCGCTGCAGTTGCATCCGGGCAGCCTGCAGCATGTCTACCACTACATCGCCCTGCTCGTCGTGTTCGGTGGTGTCTGCATGACGCTGGCCAGCTTCAAATACCAGAAGCAGCTCAGAGCACTGGCTCGCTTCTGAGCACACATTTCGGTTATTGCACTGCAGCAACACGCATGGCCAGAGACATATCCGGCTAACATTCAGCCGGATAGCTCCCTATTGAAACAGCTGTTTGCCATGACGACGCCCAAACGAACCGCTACCCCCCAGAATCCGCAGAACAGTGTCCGTGTCGACGACACTCGCATGAAGAACGTGCGCCCCCTGATCACACCCGCACTGCTGCAGGAATGGCTGCCGGCGCCCCAAAGTGCCACCGATCTGGTCGAAAGCAGCCGCACAGCCATCTCCCACATCCTGAGCGGCGAAGACGATCGCCTGCTGGTCGTGGTCGGCCCCTGCTCGATCCATGACCATGAACAGGCGATGGAGTACGCCCGACGGCTGAAGGAACAGACCGA
This sequence comes from Lautropia sp., assembly GCA_030530775.1. Taxonomy (GTDB): domain Bacteria; phylum Pseudomonadota; class Gammaproteobacteria; order Burkholderiales; family Burkholderiaceae_E; genus Lautropia. Next base: position 52,550 of record JAUMUG010000009.1, read on the forward strand.
CACCTTGAAAGACGATCTGCTGGTGGTGATGCGCGTCTATTTCGAGAAGCCGCGCACCACGATCGGCTGGAAAGGCTATATCAACGACCCGCACATGGATGGCAGCTTCGCCATCAACGAAGGTTTGGAGCTGGCCCGCGCCCTGCTGCTCGACATCCTGAAACTCGACATGCCGGTCGGCACCGAATTTCTCGACTTACTGTCGCCGCAGTTCATCAGCGACCTGGTCAGCTGGGGCGCCATCGGCGCACGCACCACCGAAAGCCAGAGCCACCGCCAGCTGGCCAGCGGTCTGTCCTGCCCTGTCGGTTTCAAGAACGGCACCGATGGCGGCGTCAAAGTCGCGGCCGATGCCATCCTGGCCGCCCGGGCGTCACACGCCTTCATGGGCATCACCAAGATGGGTCAGGCCGCCATCTTCGAAACCAACGGCAACCAGTACTGCCACATCATTCTGCGCGGTGGCAAAAAGCCCAACTACAGCGCGGCCGATGTGGAGGCCGCCTGCGCCCTGCTCAAGAGCAACGGATTGCGCGAACAGGTGATGATCGACTTTTCACACGCCAACAGCAGCAAACAGCACCGCAAGCAGATGGAAGTAGCCGAAGACGTGGCTACCCAGCTGGCCGCCGGCGACCACCGCATCACCGGCGTGATGATCGAGAGCCATCTGAACGAAGGCCGGCAAGACCATGTCCCAGGCCGGGAACTGGCCTATGGTGTATCGGTCACCGACGCCTGCATCAGCATGGAGCAGACCATCCCGACCCTGCAGAAGCTGGCGGCCGCGGTACGCGAGCGCCGCCGGTACTGATCGGCGGGGGTGCCCCGGACCTCCGGCTCGACGGAGAGGCCAGGAAATACGACACCCGAGCACAGTGGACTGCAGAGGCAGCAGAGACGAGACAGCGTGCTCAACCGGCCTTTGACTGCCACGCCGTGCACCAGGCCTTCACGTACAGCGCCAGCGCGGCGATCAGACCCGGAATCGCCACGACCGAGAAGATCGTGCTCAGATCCAGCTGACGGGCCGTCAGCGCCCCCACCAGAAAAGAGCCGGCCACGCCACCGAAGCGGCCGATACCCAACATCCAAGCCACCCCGGTGGCCCGGCCCTCGGTGGGATAGAACATCGCGCCCAGCGCCGGCATCGACGCCTGGGCGGTATTGATCATGATGCCGGCCAGAAAAACCAGCAGCACCAGCCAGCCGACATGGCCCACCGACTGCCCGATCAGCCAGATCGACACGGCGGTGCCCAGATAGCCGAAGGCAATCACCTTGTTGGCCTCGTAACGATCCATCAGCCAGCCGAAGAACAGCGCACCGATACCTCCCAGCGGAAAGAGCGCCGCGATCCGGGCCGCGGTGGCCGCATCGATACCTGCTTCCCTGAACAGCACCGGCATCCAGTTCATCAGCGCATAGACCACCACCAGACCCATGAAATAAGTCAGGTACAGCATGATGGTGCCCAGCCGATAGCGTGGAGCGAACACCACCGCCAACCCCTGCCGACCCCTGCCCTCCTGTGCGGACACATCCCCTTCCGGCAGCACATAGCGCTCGCCGTGCACCGCGGCATCGTTGCCCAGCATACGCACCAGCACACGGCGAATCCGCTCCGGCGCCCACTGGCTCACCACCATGTAACGGATCGACTCGGGCAGCACGACCACCAACAGCAGCAACAGCACGAGCGGTGCCACCCCGCCCAGCGCCAGCACGCTGCGCCAGCCGAAGGCCGGAATCATCCAGGCCGCCAGAAAACCACCCATCGACAGCCCCAGCGGAAAACCACAGAACATCGCCGTCGTGAGCAACGCGCGCCGGCTGGTCGGCGCGTATTCGCTGACGAGGGTCACGGCATTGGGCATCGCCGCGCCCAGCCCGAGTCCGGTCACGAAGCGCAGCCAGGTCAGCATCTGTATATCGGTCGAAAAGGCCGACCCCAGACAGGCCATCCCCATCACCGCCACCGCCGTCAGCAGAAGACGCTTGCGGCCGAAACGATCCGACAGCGGTCCGATCAGCAACGCACCGACCGCCATACCCATCAGCGCGGCGCTCAACACCGGTGCCAGATCGCCCTTGGCAATGCCCCAGTCCCCCATCAACGAGGGCGCAATATAGCCAATGGCGGCCGTATCGAATCCATCCAGCAGCACGATCAAAAAACACAATGCAAACACCAGCCATTGATACGGCCCGACGGCCCTCGCATTGATCAGCGCCTGCACATCCACCGTGTTCCGAGCCACCTCTCCTGCCATTCCCGCGCTCCTTGCTTGACCAGGGGCGATGGTATCAGCCCCCTTGCTGACCTTGGCACCATCGGGGATTGCGCACCACGAAGTCGCACTCCGGGTATGCTGCATCTTTCAGCGCCGCTGGCATCCGGCGTGCTTCGGCTACGGAAGGAATGCGGGCCATGAGCCGGCCACGGCGGCACGATCCAGCATTCTCCTCTTTCCTGCGCAGACGACCATGACGGAACAGGACATCAAAGCCACCCTCATCATCAGCCTGTTGGCTGCCTACGCAGACAGCGGCAAACACGACCGCGAACGCGACGAGATCCGGCGCATTGCCGAAGGATTGGCCGGACCGGCCGAAATCAATCTGGCCACACTCCATCAGGACGTGCTGTTCAAGCGTACCAGCCTCGAAGCGGCCGCCAGGCAACTGCAAAGCGAAGAAGCCCGGCAGCTGGCCTACGAAATGGCGGTCTGCGTCTGCGATGCGGACGGCGGCACCAGTGATCGCGAACTGGATTTTCTGCGGGACCTGCGGCGAGTGCTGGGGCTGGACTCCGGCTTTGTCCAGCAGACACTGGATGAAAGCGCGGCCGTCGCCGATGCCCCTCTGTCGGCCCCCCCTGCCGCATCGGCCCCGCCCTCCCTCACGCCCTCCCGGGCACCCCATGTCGATCCGCTTTCAGGCAGCGCAGGCTCCGCAGGCACAGACTCCATCGGGGGAGCAGAACAAACCCACGCCTCAGGCTCCGGCGCACCGGCACGGGCAGCCAACGGCCCCCAGCCCAGCACGATGAGCCGCGAAGAAATCGACAACAGGATCCTGCGCGCCTCGATCACCAATGGCGCCATCGAACTGCTGCCCGAATCGCTGTCCACCATGGCCATCATTCCGCTGCAGATGCAGCTGGTCTATCAGATCGGCGAAAGCTATGGCTATACCCTCGACAAAGGCCACATCCGCGACTTTCTGGCCACCGTAGGTCTCGGTATGACCTCACAGTATCTGGAACAGGCCGGGCGCAAACTGCTGAACGGTCTGCTCGGCAAGAAGCGCAGCAAGGGTCTGTTCGGCAAAGTCGGCAAACAGGCCGTCAGCTCGGGCATGAGCTTTGCCGCCACCTATGCGCTGGGTCACGTCGCCAATCAGTATTACGCCGGCGGCCGCACGCTCTCGACCCAGATGCTGAAAAACACCTACAACCACATCCTGGGCCTTGGCCAACAGCTGCAGCAGCAGTATCTGCCGCAGATGCAAACCGAAGCCCGGAGCCTGGATGTTGCCAGGATCGTGTCGATGGTGCGCGGCGGCAACGGCTGATCACCCGCGACGCTCGTGTGGCCTGCAAAAGGCGGACACACGCCGGAATCTTCCTGCCTGCGCCATGTTTCCGGGCAAACGATCGCGCACCGCACCATGATACATTGCCGCGACACGCTGTGCCCGTGATATGCCCGACGCCGACGAATCTGTCGGCCCGCTTTGCAGCACACGCCCGACGTCGACGCCGGCCCTTGCCGCGTCGCCATTTCTTCGGGTTTCATCTCGGTTACCAGAAAACATCTTACGAAATCTGAGGTAGATTCCTAAAGTGAAGACAGTGGCGCCCCGTGCCGACCGATCGGCCCCCCGCACGGCCGCCATCGCTGTTGTCGATCGCGGTCGACCACGGACTGGCATCCGCCGGTGTCTGGATCGGTTTGGCCGCATATCAGGGAGAGTTTGCTCATGAAGGTAACCAGTTTCGGGGAAGTATTGTGGGATGATTTCCCCAGCGGCAAAGTGCTTGGCGGCGCGCCACTCAACGTCCTCGTCCGCCTGCGCTCCCTGGGGGCCAACTGCAGCATCATCAGCGCCCGCGGCGACGACCCCGATGGCGAAGAGCTGCAGCGTCAGATCGAAGATCACCAGGTGTCGACCGAGCTGCTGCAGCTATGCAAGGAGCAGGCCACCAGTCTGGTCAAGGTCAACGTCAACGATTGCGGAGTCGCCACCTACGACATCGTCTATCCCTGCGCCTGGGACCGCATCGAATTCCAGGAAAAGGCGTTGCAGGAAGTCGCCGAATCCGACGCATTCATCTTCGGCAGCCTGGGTACCCGCGACGATTTTTCACGGGCCACGCTCGACAAGCTGCTGCTCGAGGCCAAGTTCAAGATCTTCGACGTGAACCTGCGTCCGCCCTACTACAGCTACGAGCGGCTGTTGGAGATGATGAAAGTATCGGACATGATCAAGCTCAACGACGACGAGCTGTATGAGCTGGCCGAAGCCTATGGCTCCAAGCACCGGGGCATCGAGCAGAACATCCGCTACCTCGCCGAGCTGACCGGTGTCAAAAAGATCTGTGTGACCCTGGGTGGCCACGGTGCGCTGTTCTTCACCGACAACACGCTCCATCACCACGGCGGTTTCCGCGTCAAAGTGGCCGATACCGTCGGCTCCGGTGACAGCTTCCTGGCGGGGCTGACCTACAAGGTGCTCAACGGAGCCCCCCCCAACGAAGCACTCAACTTCGCCTGCGCCCTGGGGGCCATGGTGGCCTCGCACCGCGGCGCCACCCCCAAGATCAGCATGCAGGAAATCCACGACTTCATCAATCCCGTATAAAACCACAGTCCGGTCCGCCCTGGTGTCCACCGGGCGACCGACACACCAAAGGAGCGAATCCGTGAGCCTGAAAGCACTTTTTCTCGGCTATGGTCGAATGGGCGGCGCCCTGGGCGAAGCATGGCTGCAGACTGGGCTGGTTCGGCAGATCGATGCCGTCGATCCCCATCGGAAAGGCGACTTTCTAGCCGAAATCCACCGTGATGCCACCCAGCTGCCCGAAACCGACTACGACCTGGTCGTGCTGGCCGTCAAGCCGACGATGGTGCACGAATCGTTGCAGGGTGTCGACCCGGCCCGTCTGGCCAACGCCTTGATCATCTCGGTCATGGCCGGCGTCACCTGCGCCAGCATCGCCGCCGCGCTGCCCGTTCCGCGACCGGTGGTACGCAGCATGCCCAATACACCGGTCACGGTCCGCCAGGGCTGCACCGGTCTTTATGGCAACGCCGATGTCACGCCCACACTACGCCGGATCGTCTCCAACCTGTTCGATACCGTCGGACTGGCCGTCTGGCTGGAGGATGAGGAACAGCTGCACGCGCTGACCGCCATCAGCGGCAGCGGCCCGGCCTATTACCACTTGTTCAGCGAGGCGCTGACCGACGCCGGCGTCAAGCTGGGCCTGCCCCGTGAACTGGCCAGCCAGCTGGCTGCCCAGACCGCACTGGGCGCAGCCACCCTGCAGAATCAGGAAGGTGCCGATTTCGCCGCGCTGCGCCAGGCCGTCACTTCGCCCGGTGGCACCACCCATTACGCCATCCAGGTCTACGAGAAGGACGCAGCCCTGCGCAATCTGGTTACCGACGCAACCGCAGCCGCCCGCGCCCGCTCGCTCGAACTGGCGAAGGGCTGAGGCCCCTGCCCGGCCCGGCATCCACGTCGATGCCCGGGCCGGTCACATGGAACTGTCCGCCCGACACTCATGCAAGCTGCACGGCCCGTCGGACACCTCATCGAACGGCGCCCGTCCCGGAAAACCCGGTCATCGGCCCTGGCACTGCTCGTCTCGCCAATGAACCGATCATAAGCCTGTACTTCGGGCCGTAAGTGACCACGAGAACCCATCGCCCGGGCCGACACACCCCACGTATCCTGCCGAAATGCCTGGGTGTTATCCGTCACACAGGCCCTCACGACGAAAAATACCCTGACTCTGCGGGGTTAATGGACCGGCGTATCAGCCCAAGAAGATTACGCTGCCGATATATCGCCCTCTGCTTTCCTTTTTTCGGCTCCGGGGCGGTTTCATCGAAGGAACACCTGTGTACACTATCCGGCAACGGCTGCTGGCCGGTCTGATCGGCTCAGTGCTGATCGGCGGCTGCAGTGTCATCCCAATCGACAGCGCCCGCGACAGCGACCCCTATACTGCAGTCAAACAATCCCGCATCCAGATTCAGGGCAAGGAAGGCGGCCCCAACGTTCCCAGAGTCATCATCGAACTGGCTGATCCGGTCGAAGCCGTCGATCCGGCCCTGATCGAAGTCCGTACCGCCGGTCGACTCCGCAAGGTGCGGCAAGTCTACGTCTCTGACCAGGAAGGCCGGCCCCAGGCGGGCGGGCGCTTCATCACGCTGGACCTGACCACACCTTTCGATGCCGAGCGTGTCCGCTACCATGCATCCCCCTTCGGCTATGACACCGGGAAGCTGATGAACGTATGGGCCACCGAATACCGGGTGCAGGCCACCATCCCCTCCCTTTACATCGGTGGCAAAAAATATTCGCTGTCGATCGATGAAGACCTGATCGACCGTCGCTTCTCGCCGGACACCGCATCGTTCAACGTCCGAAGCACCTTCAGTGGAACATACCGCAACCCCAAAACCCGGCGCAGCGAGCGACTGACATTGCAGACAGCCGCCTTCCAACCCGAACATCTGCAGGGCGGTGAACGGAACCCATTGATCATCTGGTTACATGGACAGGGTGAAGGCGGCACAGACCCCGACATCGTGCTGCTCGGCAATGAAGCCATCGCACTGGCCAAACCACCGATCCAGTCCTATTTTTCGGCGGGTGATCAGCACGGCGCCTATGTCCTGGTGGTGCAGACTCCGACTTACTGGATGGACGAGGGTGACGGCACCAATGGCGGCGGCGCCGGTCATTCCCGCTATACCGGCATCCTGATGGACACCATCCGCCAGTATGTCGCCTCGAATCCAGACGTCGATCCCAAACGTATCTACATCGGTGGCAACTCCAACGGCGGTTACATGACGATGGAAATGATCATCGAGCATCCCGATGAATTCGCCGCCGCCTACCCGATCTGCGAAGCCTACGCCTTCAACGAACTCCAGAGAAACGCCCGCGGTGACTACGTCCAGAACCCTGACGGTTTTGCCAGCGGAAGTTTCCTCTCCACCCGGAAACGCTGGTTGACCGACGGAAAAATCGAACGTATCCGCGATCTTCCCATCTGGTTCATCGCCTCGGCCGACGACGACATCGTCACGCCGGCAAAATATTCGCTGCCTTCCTATCGAGCGCTGCTGAATGCCGGCGCCGACAATGCCTGGTTCTCATATTTTCAGAGTATCGAAGGCAGTGACGAACCCAGCGTCCGTTATCCAGGCCACTTCTCGTGGATTTACGTGCTCAACGACCAGGTGCGTGGCGTACAGGACCGCAAAAGCATCCTGAATGCCGATCCAGACGATCCAACAGCCGGTTTCAAAGCCGACAACCTTAACTACGGTGGCCATGCCAATGCCAGCGTGGGAGCAAAAACCTATGACAACCTGTTCATTTGGATGAACGATCAGAGAAAACCCTGACGCCATCGGCCGGGTTCCGACCCGGCAGGGGCAGCTCCCGCCAACGCATGATGATAGGATGACGATTTGGATCCCACGGAAATCTCTGCAGCCGTCCATCGCTTCATGGCGGTCGAATACAGACACGACCATCCGCGCCGACGCAGAAGATTCCCTGCGGCTCGATCCGCAAGAATCGCACAACCGACGATGCCCCTGTCGAGCACCGTCGACGCCCGACCTCCCCCGAAGCACCGCCATGGGGAAAGGAGCGGGAGATTCGTTCCCCGGTCCGGTCGGTTTGCAGCCGGTGCGCATTCTGCGGCCAACGCTCCAACAAGCAAACCAATAGATCGAACCCGGAGACGATATGAACACTGCCAATGGGCTTTTCCGCCATGGCCTGCGTCCGTCGGCGGCAGCCCCCTGTCTGCCAGCGCACCTGCCCTGCACAACCCGTCACGGTCTACCATGCGGCGATGCAGCAGGCATCCATCCGCATATGACCATGCTCCTGCGCCAATGAAATGATCTCTGCGCCGACGAGAGCTGGATCGAAGTCCACCGAGCGGAGAGGACACCTCCATGGCGCAACACCCCGAACGAGCGTCGAACGCCCGACACCGTTGACCAGGGCTCCCGAAAACGCGAGCGTCACCATTCGGCTGGACAGAAAACCGGCCTGATCCGAGCCCCCGGAACGCCTACTGCCCGACAACAGCATCAGAAGTTGAAACCATGCCACGCATCACCTTGATTCATGCCGTCACACACTCGATTGCCCCGATCAACACGCAAATGGAACGTCTGTGGCCCGAAGCCACACGGACGAATCTGCTGGACGACAGCCTGTCGGTCGATCTGGCCCGAGTGAAACGTGGCTTCGATGAAACCATGTTCACCCGTTTTCGAGAACTGGCCGACTACGCAAAATCCACCGGAACCAACGGCATTCTCTTCACCTGCTCGGCTTTTGGCCCCTATGTCGACGCCGTCGCCAAGCACCTGGCCCCGATGCCCGTGCTCAAGCCCAATGAAGCCATGATCGCCGATGCCGTCGCACTGCTGAAAAAGCCCGGCACCACCGGCTATCAAGGCAAACTGGGGCTGATGTCGACCTTCGATCTGGCGCTGGAATCGATGCCCGCCGAATTTCCGGCCGGCTTTCCCCTGCTGCCCCAGATGGTCGACGGTGCTCTGCATGCGCTGAACCAGGGCGATACCGCTACCCATGACCATCTGATCGCCAATGCCGCCCGCCAGCTGGCACAGCGCGGTTGCACCGCATTGGCACTGGCGCAGTTCAGCATGGCCCGTGCCAAAGACGTGGCCCAGAACGCCAGTGGTCTTCCAGTGCTGACCACACCCGCCAGCGCCGTGGCCATGCTGCGCCGACGATTGAGCAGCCCCACAGCCAAGTAAATGGATCGCATGGGCATGAAGCTGTGCAGCTTCATGCCGGATATTTCCGTATGCCACCAAAACGGGGACGGAACGCCGGTGCTGCTGCTCTCGAGCCCCGGTCTTTTCGAAACCGCCCCGATCCGTCCTGGACTCATCGATTCGCCCCAGGCTCCTGGCTCCTTGATTCTGCTCCTGGCTCCTGGCGCAAACGACTCAGCGGCTCCTCCCGGACTTTCCCGGCCGCACCACGACGACTCGGCGTCTGACGACCATGGGCAAAGGTCTGTCGCCACTTTGCCGGACTGACCCGATAGCGCCGCTTGAAATGCAGCCGAAAGGCGGCAGAACTTTCGAAACCGACCTGTTCGGCCACCGCATCGATGGACAGCGTACCGGATTCCAGCAGCGGGAGGCTGTGCTGCAGCCGCTCGTTGACCAGCCACTGACCGAGCGTCATCCCCGTTGCCCTGCTGAAATGCCGTGTAAAAGTTCGGCGACTCATCGCCATGTGCCCGGCCAACACATCGATACTGTGTTCGATGTGCAGATGCTGTCGCAGGAAATCCAGCAAGCGATTGAGCTGCATATCCTTGGTGGAGGAGGGCACGGGCCGATCGATGAACTGTGCCTGCCCGCCATCACGATGTGGCGGCACCACCAGCACCCGCGCCACCTGATTGGCAACGACTCCTCCATGGAAACGGCGTACGATGTGCAGGCAGCAATCCAGCGATGCCGCCGTCCCTGCCGACGTGATCATCCGGCCGTCTTCGACATACAGTGCATTGGTGTCCAGCTTCACTGTCGGAAAGCGCCGACAGAAATCCTGCTCGGCCAGCCAATGGGTGGCTGCACGCCGGCCGTCCAGCAACCCGCCGTAGGCCAGCGCATAGGTGCCATAACACAGCCCCACCAACCAGGCGCCCCTGTCGGCGGCCCTCCGCAGCGCAGCCGTCAGTCCTGCAGAAGGCCGGCACTCCGGATCGGCCCAGCCCGGTACGATCACGATATCCACGGTCTCCAGCAGCGACAGGGCTCCGTCTGCCCGAACCTGCACGACATCCTTCATGCGCGCTGCCGTATCGACCTCCTGCCCTCTTTCTGCAACGACGTATAGGTCGAACAGCCCTGGCCCGGGCATGGCGTCCCCGAACACCATATAGGGCACGGAAAAGTGGAAAGGACTGATCCCCGGGCACATCAGCAACCCCACTTTCAAAACCATCGACATACTCCCGATAGAACCGACCCAGATAAAACCGACCCATTTCGCAGCGGGCGAACTTGACCCGATTCTTGCGTTTTCTGGCCTGATGGGCAACGTCAACCGGCCGCTGCTGACCGACAATCACACCATTCGATCCCCCTCCATTCTGTCGAGAAACGGTCATGAAACTGTCACACCTGTTGGGCGCCATGGGCCTGAGCATCTCCTTGCTGGCCCTGGGAGCCTGTACCACCACGCGAAGCGACATCAGCGGTACTGAAAAAACCACAGCGCAGCAGTTGTCCATTCAACACATCCGCAACGCCACGGCAAAGATCGACTACGCCGGCAAGACCTTCCTGATCGATCCGATGCTGGCCCCCAAGGACGCCTACCCCGGTTTCGAAGGCACGGCCAACAGCCATCTGCGTAATCCGCTGACCGATCTGCCCATGCCAGTGGCGCAGATCCTCGATGGCGTCGATGCCGTCATCGTCACCCATACCCACCTCGATCACTGGGATGGTGCAGCCCAGGAACGGATTCCCAAAAATCTGCCGATCTTCGTCCAGAACGAAGCCGACGCAGGACTGATCCGTGGCCAGGGATTCAGCGATGTACGTATCGTGGGCGAGCGTACCCGGTTCGATGGCGTGACGTTGAGCAAGACCGGCGGTCAGCACGGCACCGACCAGATGTATGCCGTGCCGCAATTGGCCTCACGTCTGGGCGAAGCCATGGGCGTCGTGCTCCAGGCCGATGAACGGAAAAGCATCTACATCCTCGGTGATACCATCTGGCGCCCCGAAGTGGATCAGGCGTTGCAGCGGTACGAGCCGGATATCCTGATCATGAACACTGGCTACGCGCAAGTCACCGGCTTCGACGGCTCGATCATCATGGGCAAGGATGATATCGTCAAAGCCTATCGAGCGGTGCCACGGGCCAAACTGATTGCAGTGCACATGGATGCCATCAATCATACCGTCCAGACCCGTGCCGATCTGCGCGAATTCGTGCAGCACAAAGGCATGCAGGTCCGGGTGCTGATTCCGGCCGATGGCGAACGGATGAGCTTCTGAATATCGGCATCACCCTTGCATTGCGTTCAAACGCTGCTGCTTTCTGCCCAGCCAGATGCTCAGGGCGACCCACAGCACGCAGAGCGGTACCGTCAACAGCGAAATTCCCGTCATGCCGAAGCCCAGTGCGCCAAGTGCCGCATAGCTCCAACTGCCGATCTGATCACCACTTCGATAGATGACGGTATCGATGAAATTCTTGGCCTTGTAGCGATCCTCACTGGGGACGGCCGTGAACAGGATTTCGCGCGTCGGCTTGGCAAAGGCAAAGTTCGAAACCCGCCGCACCACCTGCACCGCCACGAACAGCCACACCGACGCCCACAGCCCCAGCGACGCAAAGCCGATCACGCTGATCACCGGCAGCATGCTCAACACGATGATGATGCCCAGGCTGCGCGTCAAACGTGCTGTGATGAACAGCTGAAACAACAGCGTCAGCCCGTTGACCCACAGATCGATCCGGGCAAAGAACGCCGTTCGTTCGGCACGGCTGGCAAAGTAGCCCTCGGCAATTTCGGCCTGCTGAAAGTACAGATAGGTGGAGGTGACCGTATACAGCAGAATGTAGGCCGATATTCCCAACAGATAAGGTGAACGCAGCGTATGCGTCAGCCCGGCCCAGACGCTGCCACCGGCACCACGCTCGTCCGACTCGGCCGACCGGCCCTCCGAAGGCCAGGCGCCATTCCGATGCCGGCCGTCAGACGGCTGTCCGTTTTTCAGTGTATGCCTCTGCGCTTGGATCCTTGCATTGGAGACGTTTTCATGGGCACCTTTCTCCGATTCATGGAAACTGCTCACCGACGCGCGCGCCGATCTTTCAGCCTGTGTCTGACGGGTATGCAGATGCAGCACCCGGCGCGACGCCTGCACCGCCACCTCCAGCAGCACCGCCGCCATCAGCAACAGCCAATATGGATTGACGGCCTCGACGCCGAGCGAGATCAGCGCCGAGCCCAGCATCCCACCGGCCGTGGCCCCAGCCGCCAGCACGCCGAACAGCCGTTTGCCCTGACCCACATCGAACACATCGACCATCAACGACCAGAACACCGACACCACGAACAGGTTGAAGACCGAGACCCAAATGAAAAAAGCCCGCCCCACCCAGACCATCTGCCCCGGTTCCATCACCGACAGCCCCACGGCAAACAGCAGCAGATCGAGGATGAAGAAGCGGTTGACCAGCGCGATGAATCGCCGGCGCGGCCAGCGCCGGACGAGCCAGCCAAACAGCGGGCTCAGAACCAGCATCGTCACCAATGTGCCGGTGAACAACCACGGCAGATTGCGTACACCGCCGGCCACGCCCAATTCATCCCGGATCGGTCGCAGCACATAATAGGCCACGAACAGCGCGAACACGTACAGAAAGGACCAGGCCAAAACCCGACCTTCTCCCGGCTCGATGTCGACCCAACCGGCCAAGGCTGAAACTTTCGATGATCTGCCCGTCATGAATATTGCAAGCCAGTCCATCCAGCCCCTCGGCCAAAATGCCGGTTGGCACGGATTTTCCTTGCTCCTCCTCTGTGGATCGGTAACGGACCGAATCTCACGGTAAACGATGAGACTCAGTCATGGTGTTGCATCCTCTGTCGATCTGCGGAACATATCGGCGAAGCGGCTCGACGTAAACAGCACCCATCGGCACGATATGCCCGTCAAACTGTGATTTCCAGCAAATTGCCGTCCGGATCGGTCACGACGCTTTCGTAGTAGCCATCACCGGTGGTGCGTGGGCCGCTCATGCAGTGATAACCATCTGCCATCAGGCGTGCAGTCAATGCGTCGACCGCCTGGGCACTGCCCACGCTGATGGCCAGATGAATGAAGCCTTCATTCATCGAATGATCAGGGCGCTCGGACAGACCCGGCCGCGTCATGAGTTCAAGTCGCACATCACTGCTGGGGAAACTCAAAAAATAAGTCTGCAGTCCCGTCGACTGATTGTGGTAGCGGCTGCCGGACGTGGCCGAAAAATACTTCTCGTAGAACTCCCGGCTCCGGTCCAGGTCAGACGTATAAAGCGCAATGTGGTTGATTCTCGGCATGTCAGTCTCTCCTGTCTGCTCCCATCTCCCGCCCGTTCACGATCGAATGCCAATGCCGGCCCGTGCCAGACATTCAGATCGCACTGGCCAGTCGCGTCGATATCGACATCGTCCTCGATCGGCCCCACCCTTCATGGCCGGACCCCAATTTCAAGTATAGGCACCTGCGAACGACGCCAGCTGAAATCGCCGATGTACCGGCGCTGCGATCACACCCCACCGGCGATCTTTGCATGGCCCGCATTCCCGGATACCTCCGGAACGGGGCGTCGGCAGGTGTCGACTGCCACAACCCGAAGTCCACGCCTGCGGGAGGCATCCCCGACGACACGCCACACCGCCACGACGGAACCACCGCAACGGAACCGCCACGACGACAGCCGTCCCTGGCAACAGAACCAGCCGGGATGACTGAGGCTCGAGCAGCAAAATAAATGAATGCAGTTGATTCTCATTAATGATGGTATATTTATTTGCAATAAAGGAAGCGCCTGTGACATACATGGCCGTATTGCTGCCGGCTCGTGTTCGCCCCGCCCGTCCATTTCCCCAGAAAGCATGTTCGAGGACGAAACCTCCAGCGATACACCCCACGCTCCGGACCCACAGTCGTCGTGACGCCTGCGTGGCTTCCGTCGGTTCCCGTTTCTGCAGGTTTCCGAGAGGCTACGTCGGACTCCCGGACGCCGCTTATGTGGCTCCAAGCGAATCCATGCACGCCTCGCCGAGCCCCCCTCCCATTCGTCTTTCAACACCCACTCCTTGCTCTGATCCAATATGACACATACCTCATGCCCCATACCCCGGCGCCGTCTGCCGATATTGCTGGCCATCCTGCTGTCCAGCCCACTGGCACTGGCTCGGACCATAGACGGCACCAGCATCCATGCCCCCTCCCCCGATGGCAACACGCTCGATGGCACTGTGATGAACGGAACCCTGACGGACGACGCCGACGCTCACACACGGGCAGATGCGAAAGCCGACGAACAAGCCGGTACCCCGGACGACACGCGACCCAGGGCGCAGGCCGGCACACCAACCAGTGCACCGGCCGAAACCCGGCTCAATACCCGGGGCAGTGCAGAAGCCCTCGCCGATGAAAGCGATACGCTGGCAGCGGTTCACATCACAGCCATCCGCTCGGATGGTTTCAAGCCGCTCACCGTCAAGGCCGGTTCCTTCCGCGGCGCCAGCGTGATGGATGTGCCTTCCACCATCAATGTCGTCACACAGGAAGTGCTGGAGCAGCAGGCCACCGGCGGACTGTACGACGCCGTGCGCAACACCGCCGGTGTCACCCGCCAGCAGAATGGCGGCGACACCTGGGATCAACTGGTGATTCGCGGCATACCGGTCGAGAACCGCACCAACTATCGCCTGAACGGCTCGATGTCGATCGTCAACATGGCTCAGGTGCCGATGGAAAACAAAGAACGCGTCGAAGTGCTCAAGGGCGCCTCGGCGCTCTATTACGGCTTCACCGCCCCCTCGGGTATCGTCAACTACGTGACCAAGCGCGCCACGCTCACGCCAATCAGTTCGATGGGCCTCAAAATCGATGACCAGGGCAGCGCGATCGTATACACCGATATCGGCCGTACCTTCGGTGAGCAACGGCAATATGGCCTGCGCCTGAATGCCGCTGGCGGTCGGATCGGCAATTATCTGGATGGAACCGGAGACGGCAACCGGGGCTTCGTGTCGGCGGCTTTCGACTGGCGTGTCACCAACCGTCTGGTGGTGTCGATCGATGCCGACTATGATCGCCGGCGCACGGTCGAACAAGCCGGCATCGCACTGCCCGGTGCGGTCGATGGCATCATCACCCTACCACACGCCGTCGATCCCAAGAAACTGATCGGCCCAGACTGGGCTGTGTTCCGCACCGAAAGCAACAATGTCCAGCTGCGTACCGACTATGCGCTCACGGACACCTGGACGCTGACGCTGGAAGCCGGCCGCGCCCAGGTCGAACGTGATCGAACCCTGCCGATTTTCCGCTTCAACGATGCCGCCGGCATGATTTCGGGCGATGGCAATATCCGCGGCAATATTCAGCATGGCGACAACATCACCAATCTGCTGCGTACCGAGCTGACAGGTATCGTCGAGACAGGCCCTCTGACCCACGACCTGACCCTGGGCATCGCCCGCGCCAACAAGACACAGGATCCGATCTATCAGCAGGTCTATACCGTGGCCTCACAGAACCTGTACAACCCCGTGCCGATCACCAACGCACGCATCAACGCGCGGCCCACCTCGCCCACCACAGAGGCCCTGGAAACCACCGACACCGGCACCTATGTCATCGATCGCATCGAGTTCTCGCCGCAATGGCAGCTGATCGGCGGCCTGCGCTACAGCAAATACCGACTCGATCAAGGCAATGATCATTACCGTGCCAGCAAGACCACACCGATGGCTGCCGTCATCTACAAGCCGCGCAACGATCTGTCGGTCTATGCCTCCTATGCCAAGGGACTGGAAGAAGGCGAAACCGCGCCGAGCGGCAGCGACAACGTCGGTCAGCGTCTGCAACCCGGCGTCAGCGATCAGTTCGAGCTGGGCACGCGGATGGAACTGGGCAACGGAACCCAGCTGTCGGCTGCCAGCTTCGACATCGACCGTCCGGGCTACTACACCGATACCAGCAATATTTTCACGGCCGACGGCAAGCAGCGCTATCGGGGCCTGGAACTCTCGTTGCAAGGTCGGCTGACCCGCCAGCTTGCCTGGCAGGCCTCGGCGGCCCTGCTCGACCCCGAGTTCCGCAGCGTCGGGGACGAGTACAACGGCAAACTGCCGGAGAACGCCGCCAAACGCACCGGCAGCCTGTTCCTGTCCTACGCGCTGGATGCCGTGCCGGGCCTGTCCTTCAATGGTGGAGCTTATTTCACCGGCCGTCGCCCGGTCGATGATCTGAACCAGGCCTGGCTCGGTGGCGTCACCCTCTACAGTCTTGGTGCCCGGTACCGCAGTGCGATACTCGGCAAGCAAACGATTCTGCAGCTCAACATCGACAACGTGGCAGACAAGCGGTACTGGGCCGGCGCCGGCACCCGTCTGTCTGCCGGTGCCCCGCGCACCATCAAGGCAGGCATCCGCATCGACTTCTGATCGGTCACGGCCCACATCGGTCTTTCTGCCCAAGCATCTGCCCGGCCCCCATTGGTTCGTGGCTGACGCCAGCGTGACCCGTCGGATCCGGTTCAGTTCGACGGGCTGCAGCGCCCGCAGGCTGACACCTTTCCTTGCCCGCCCCGTGCCAGGCAGATTCCGGGTGGTTTGACGGCATCACCATGTTCGTGCTGTCGGCTCTGGCGCTGCAGTTCCATACCGACCGAGTACACTCGAGGCCATGTTCATTCAACGAAAACACCTGATCACCGATCCGGATGAGGTATTTGCACTGATCGAACGGTATCCGCTGGGGTCCTGGGTCAACCGGACTTCAGAAGGTGGTTTGACGGCAAACCATATTCCTTTCTTTCTGGACCGGGAACGCGGGCCGCACGGCACGTTGATGGCGCACGTGGCGCGGGGCAATCCGGTCTGGAAACAGCTGGCCGACGGTCTGCCATCGGTCGTGATGTTCCGTGGCGTGGACGCCTACATCACGCCAGCCTGGTATGCGAGCCACACCACCCATGGCAAGGCAGTGCCCACCTGGAATTACGAGGCAGTGAATGCCCACGGCGTCGCGCATACCGTACATGATCGCGACTGGCTGCTGATGATGTTGCGCCGGATGACCGAAGTACGAGAAGCAGTGAACCCGAAACCATGGCGGATGGAAGATGCCCCTGCCGATTACATCGACAAGCTGCTGCGCGCGATCGTCGGCATCGAAATCCCGATCGAGCGCCTGGAAGCCAAACGCAAGGCCAGTCAGGGCGAGGACATGGCCGACCGGCTGGGCACGATCGAGGGCCTTCGGCAACTGGACACCCGGAACGCCCGGCAAATGGCCGACACGATTGCCAAGGCGATCGAATCGGATCGCCCACCTCCGAAGTATCGGCGCTACGGTCGATAACCTCAGATGTCCATCGGCCTCCAGTCACGCCCCTTTGTGAAGCGTCATGCATCATCGGCGCCACCACCAGACGGTCGCGGACGACCCCCGGGGTGTTTCCCGACGCAGCCCGGCTGCCCGCATCAGCGCAATCTGGCCGCCTGCATGAATTCGGCCACGTAATCGTTGGCAGGGTCGTGCAACAGATCTTCGGGCGTTCCCGTCTGCACCAGTTCACCGGCATTCAGGATGGCGATACGGTTGCCCATTTTGAGCGCTTCATCGATATCGTGCGTAATGAAAACGATGGTCTTGCCCAGACGCTGCTGCAGATTCAGCACCACGTCCTGCAATTTGATGCGGATCAGCGGATCGAGCGCCGAAAAAGCCTCATCCATCAGAATGATGTCGGTATCGGCTGTCAGTGCCCGCGCGAGCCCCACCCGCTGACGCATACCGCCCGACAGCTGATCGGGATGGCTGCCGGCCTGATCGGCCAGCCCCATTTCCTGCAGCCAGTGCATGCCCCGTTCCTGTTGCTCCCGTTCGGTCACACCCTGCACACGCAGTCCATAGCAAGTGTTCTGCAATACCGTCATGTGCGGCTGCAGACCGAAATGCTGGAACACCATACTGACACGTTCGCGCCGGAAGCGCCGCAGTTCGGCTTCGGTCAAGGCAGTCACATTGGTCTCGCAAGCCCAGACCTGCCCACAGCTGGGCTCGATCAAGCGATTGATATGACGAACCAGCGTGGATTTACCCGAACCGGAAAGACCGATGATACTGAATACACCGCCCTCGGATATGTCGAGCGTGATCTTGCGCAACCCCACCCGACAGCCGGTCCGGTTGAAGATCTCGTCACTGGGCAGTCCATCATTCAGCATTTGCAAAGCGGCTTTGGTGTGACTGCCATAGATTTTGCTGACGTTCCTGAATGCAATGACACTCATACCGGCTTTTTCCCGCTACGGCGGCCATAGGCCTGGGTGATACGATCGATGACGATCGCCAGAATGACGATGGCGGCACCGGCCTGCGCTCCCTGGCCGATATCGAGAGTCTGAATGGCCTGCAGCACACTCTCTCCCAGACCGCGCGCGCCGATCATCGAGGCCACCACCACCATACCCAGCGACATCATCACAGCCTGATTGATGCCGGCCATGATACTGGGCCGCGCCTGCGGCAACAGCACCCAGCGCAGCAACTGCCAGCGGGTACTGCCGAAGGATTCGGCCGATTCGACCAGTCGGGGATCGACCTGCCGGATGCCCAGTGCCGTGAGCCGAATCAACGGCGCGATCGCGTACACCACGGTGGCAAACAGGGCCGGCACCTTGCCGATGCCAAACAGCATCAGCACCGGAATCAGATAAACGAAGCTCGGCATGGTCTGGATGATGTCGAGCACCGGCATGAATAGGCGATGCAGCCGCTCGCTGCGCGACATCAGAATGCCCAGTGGCAGGCCAAGTGCAATCACGAAAAGCGATGAGGCCAGCAGCAATGCCAGAGTCTGCATCAAAGCGCCCCACAGCCCCAGGGCACCGATCAGGTAGAAACCGGCGACACAGGCCAGCGCCACCCGGAGCCTGCGTGTGGCATGCCAGGCGACGGCTCCCAGCAGCACCAGCAACAGCCAAGCCGGCACTGCCATCAGCACACGCTCCAGCGGCAGCAGAAAACAGTCCAACGTCGCCTGACTGATCACCCGAAAGCGGTCGCCGTACCTGCGCACCGTTTTCGCCAGCCCACGGTTCAGCATTTCCGCCACCGACCATTCTGGAAAGAAGCCACGGACCAGCCCGCTTTCTTTACCACCGAACTTGCCCTGCAGACGCTCACGCGCCTCATCCGATACCCATGCGCCCCAGATGTCGGGATGCCGACGCATGAACAGTGCCGCCTGCGCAGGCCCGCTGCGCCGGCTCTCGTTCATGTCGAGAATCATCCGGTTGAGCAGATCCGGCTCGAACTGCAGTTTCTGCATCACGTCGATCAGGCCGGGATGGTCCCGTTTGAAGGTCGCGGACACCGCGATCGCCAACTTCGAAACCGGAAAACCCGACACGCAGTCACTGCGCCTGTCGCCCTGCAGCAGCTTCGACCAGCACTTGGCGTCATAAGGAGGGAACTCGATGGGCACCATCCGGTACTTGGCCATCAGCCCCGACGGCTGCCAGTAGTAGAAAAGCAGCGGCTTTTTCTGCTCGAAGGCCGAGGCGACCTCGGCATCGAGTGCAGCCCCGGTGCCCGGATGCACATTGCCGTAATGACGGGCAAGCCCGGTGTTTTCGAGCAGCCGGGTATTGAAAACTTCGCAGGCCCAGCCGGCCGGACAGTTCAGTAAACGGGCCTTGCCCGGCTGCTCGGGGTTGGGAAACAGATGCGCAAAACGCGGCAGATCGTCGAGCGTGCGCAGACCGGGATGGGCCTCGCGCACATAATCGGGCACGTACCAGCCCTGCACCGCCCCACCCTTCAGGGTGTCCCCAACGATATCGGCCCTGCCCTGGTGCACTGCTTTTTCCAGGGCTTCCGACCGGCCCACCCACTGCTCACCGATGATCTGGATATCGTCCTGCAGCAATGCCGCCTCGAGCGTGGCGGCCGAACCGGGCACCACTTCTGTCCGACAGCCATAGCCATCGCGCAGGATGATCTCGACTACCGCCGTCGTGATCTGACCACTTTCCCAGTCGAGCCCGGCCAGTCTGATCGGCCGCCGTGCATCACATGAAGCGGCCATGGCCGGCAGCAGTTCGAGCAACAGCACCAGGCCGGCTACGAGTTGCAGGCACCGGGACATCTTCAATTTCATGCGGACTCCATCGGCATGGGCACGGATGTAACGATACCACCCCGCTGGACATCACTTCCGGCCGCTTCACAGCAATGACGATTTGAACAGATTGTTCACCAAAATGCAGTCATTGCCATCGGCACCAACAGCCGTGTCATCGTCGACATGATCGGCCCACAAAGACCCGTACCGGCAAACTTGCCACGCCGATGCCTCCGATACCGCCGGATCGATCAACCGCAGCTGCCGATCATGCCGCACTGGGTGCAATAGTCGCAGCCGTCCTTGCGGATCATCGCATGGGCACCGCACTCACCGCATTTCTTGCCAGCCATTACCCCCGGGCTCAACGAACCGGATGTCACGACCGGTTCGGGATCGACGCGCGGCAGATCCTCCGGCTCGAACAACGATGCCTGCACGGATTCCTGACGCTTGGCGATCAGGTTTTGAACCGCATAGGCGATGGCGGCCACTTCACTGTCGTGCCAACGGGGTACATGGGTGCCATCGGCCTTTTCATAGGTACCCAGCCGCACCGGCCCCCGGTCCCAGCTGACCTTGCGCATATCCGACAGCGCACGATCCAGAAAGCCCCCGCGTGCCGCCAGGCTCAGCATCCGCATCGTAGCGGTGATCCACTGCTGCGATTCACCGCTCTGGCCCACCGGCATGAAGAACTCGATCGCACGCTCGACCTGACCATTGCCATCGGCAGCCGGCAACGGCAGGAAGGAGACGATCAGATACAGTCGCTGTTGACCCTCGTGCGTCCAGTACTCGATCTTCTCGGCCACGGCTTCCAGCGCACCTTTCGGGCGACGCTCGATCACCATGCGCATCGGATCGTATTCGACCTGCGGAACCGCCACCGGAGCCGGTGCCGGCTTCTGCGCTTCTTCCTTCCTGGCCGATTCGGTTTCGAGTACGGCGCCCAGAATCAAATTCGGCCGATAGGTGGCCAGCCCCTTCAGGCGAGCCTTCCAGGCTTTGGCGTAGAGATCCTTGAAATCCTCGTAAGGATAATCGGCCGGCACGTTGACGGTCTTGGAAATCGAGGTGTCGACGAAAGGCTGTACCGCTTCCATCATCGCCACGTGTTCTTCGGCCGTCATCGCCAACGCGTTGACGAAGTATTCCGGCAGATCGTTCACGTCACCGCCCTGCGCTTTGTACAGGCGCCAGGCGTAGTCTTCGACCTGATATTCTCTGCGCGAACCATCTGCTTCACGCTTCTTGCGGGTATAAGTCCACGAGAACGGCGGCTCGATACCGTTGCTGGCGTTGTCGGCAAAAGCCAAGCTGACGGTGCCGGTCGGTGCGATCGACAGCAGATGGCTGTTGCGGATACCGTATTTGCGGATATCGGCCTTGATGTCGTCCGGCAGACGGCTGACAAAGGTTCCTTCGCCGTTCCTCGCCTTGGCCAGATACTTGGCGGCGTCGAATTTCGGGAAGGCGCCCTTTTCCCTGGCCAGCTCGACCGAGGCACGATAGGCGGCGTTGCGCATCGTCTCGGCAATGCGGGCAGCCATGTCACGGCCATCGGCGCGGTCGTAGCGCAGCTTCAGCATGGCCAGCGTGTTGCCAAGTCCGGTAAAGCCGACACCGATGCGGCGCTTGGCCGCGCTTTCTTCCCGCTGCTTGTCCAGCGGCCAGAAGGTCACGTCCAGCACATTGTCCAGCGCACGCACCTGCACCGCCACCACTTTCTCGAAAGCCTCGAAATCGAAGCTCGGCTCACCGCCCTGCCCGAAGGCATGGCGTACGAAGCGGGTCAGGATGATCGGGCCCAGATCGCAGCAACCATAAGGCGGCAGCGGCTGCTCACCACAGGGGTTGGTGGCCTCGATGGTCTCGATGTAGTTCAGGTTGTTGTCGCGACGGATCGCGTCCAGGAACAGAATGCCCGGCTCGGCAAAGTCGTAGGCCGATTTCATGATCGTGTCCCACAGCTCGCGAGCGCGCACGCACTTGTAGACCCATTTGCCGTCGTCACGCTGCCATGCCCCGGCGGCCATCACATGCTTGCCGGGTCGGGCCTTGTGCACCAGATGCCACTCACCGTCGCTCTCCAGCGCCTTCATGAACTCGTCGGTGACGCCGACCGAGACGTTGAAATTGTTCCAACGACCGGGCGTGCGCTTGGCGGTGATGAAGTCCAGCACATCGGGGTGATCTATGCGCAGAACACCCATCTGGGCGCCACGCCGGCTGCCGGCACTCTCGACGGTGGCACAGCTCTGATCGAAGACGTTGATGTAACTGCAGGGGCCGGACGCGATCGAGGCAGTGCCCTTGACCTCGGCGCCATTGGGGCGGATGCGTGAGAAGTCGTAGCCGACACCACCACCACGGCGCATGGTTTCGGCCGCTTCACGCAAGGCTTCGTAGATGCCGGGATAGCCGTCATCATCCATACCCTGGATGCAGTCACCGACCGGCTGCACGAAACAGTTGATCAGCGTGGCCTGGATGTCGGTGCCGGCCGCGCTCATGATCCGGCCGGCACCGATCGCACCCGCCTTCAGGTTGTCGAGGAAACGGGCCTCCCATTCGGCCCGCAGCTCGGGCTTTTCGACCGAAGCCAACGCACGCGCCACACGGGCGAACAGATCGGCTTCGCTGCTTTCACCCGCCTTCAGGTATTTCTCGGCCAGCACATCATGGCTGATGGGCTGAACGGCAAGTTCCATCGCGCTGGTGGGGAGGACATCACGTTTCATAGGGCTTCAAGATTCCAAAGCAAAGACAACGGCGACCAAGGGTGCAGACCCTTGGGCAGGAGCAGAAAAAATCGGGCCGCCCGGCCGACCGTCACGCCGCCGCAAGAGGAGAAAAGATCGTGCAGACGGCCGGAACACAGTCCGGCGCTCCGCCCGTACATGCAGGCCACTGCCCACCAGAACGGCACATCCAGTGCCATGGAACAGACAGCGACACTATCAAGCGGGTTATGCGGGGGTGATTGTAAGGCCGGATCCGGCCGAGGACGCATGTTTCTATTTGCAAAAACATCAGGCTGTAGCGCGCCAACCCCGCCGTGCCCGTTGCAATCCGTGGGGTTTTGGACGCACCGCAGGCGGCCGTCCGACGAAATCCCAGTCGACAAGCCGGACGGCAGGCAGCGCCCTGCCGGGCGGTGCCATGAGGGGGCGTATGGTAGCGGAAACCCAACGTCGGCTGAAAGCTGCAAAAGCCCCGCGGTACCGAGAGGTCTTTCTTCGACACGGCTTACCACCGGATGGCAAAACGACGATAATCCCATCCCGATACCCGCCACCTTCCAATTGTCCACGACCCAGTGTGGCGCCGTGGTCATCGGAACACGGGTATCTTCAACTCTGCGACCAAACACCATCCCAGCATGAACAACCACTTCATCGACGCCATCACCAAACGCCGTTCTCAGTATGCCCTGGGCAAGGACCTGCCGCTGCCGCAGGCCGACGTCACCCGGCTGATTCAGGAAGCGATCCGCCAGGCACCCTCTTCCTTCAACTCGCAGAGCTCGCGGGCCGTCATCCTGTTCGGTGCGCAGAGCATCCGCTTCTGGGACATCGTCAAGGGTGAGCTGAAGAAAATCGTGCCGGCCGATGCCTTTGCCACCACCGAAAAGAAAATCGACAGCTTTGCCGCCGGCGCCGGCACCGTGCTGTTCTATGAAGACCAGGATGTGGTAGCCGGACTGCAGCAGCAGTTTCCGCTCTATGCCGAGAACTTCCCGATCTGGTCGGAGCAGTCTTCGGGTATCGCCCAGTACGCCGTCTGGGTGGCACTGTCGGAAGCCGACATCGGCGCCAGCCTGCAGCACTACAACCCACTGCCCGATGCAGCCGTGGCTGCCGAATGGAAAGTGCCGGCCAGCTGGAAGCTGCGCGCCCAGATGCCCTTCGGCTCGAATCAGGCCGGCTTCGATGAAAAAGCCTTCATGAACGACGCCGATCGCTTCCTGGTCTTCGGCTGATCGGCCTCAGGCGATTTCCTGGCCGTACAGCCAGTCGCTGCATGCGGCCAGCACTTCGGCGGTTTTTTCACGGTGCGGCACATGGCCGCACTCGGGCAACAGGCATCGAGTGACCGGGCCGCCGGCATGGGCCGCGACGAAATGGGGCGGTTCATCGGTCGAAAATTCGTCGTCGGCCCCCCGGATCGCCAGCAACGGGCAGTGTACCTGCCGCAGCTCGGCGGCCAGCGACCAGGTCTTCATCGCCTCGGCACCCCAGGTGTCCAGCCAGGCATCCAGCACCCAGTGGCTCTTGTCGCCATGATATTTGACGGCCCGACAACGGCACGCACGGACCGTGCAGATACCGGGGCACGATGTGACAGCAGCATCAGCCCGGCGACATCACGCCGGCATGCGGCCGGCAATGCAGCTGCCGGAACTGCTGCGGTGTCATTCCGGTCCAGCTGGTGAAGGCACGTGCGAAGCTGCGGGCGTTGTCGAAACCCACCTGCCCCGCCACTTTCTTGATCGGATCATTGGTGCGGATCAGCAGCAGCCGGGCTCGCTCTTCACGCACCTCATCCTTGATCGCCTGCAGGCTGGTGCCGTCCTCTTTCAGAAAGCGGTGCAGACTGCGCACCGAGACGTGCAGCGCCTCGGCAATGGCGGCGGCCGTCTGTTCCGCGCCCGAACCGGTTTCGCGCAACAGCTGCTGCACCCGGTGGCGCACCAGCCGGTCGCGCCGATAGGGTTTGACCACCACCAGCAAGGCCCGCTTCAGCATCTGGTTCAATGCCGTCTCGGTGCGCCGGACCGGCATGTCGAGATAGCCGGCATCGAAACGAAGCACGGCATGAGGCGCTCCATAGCGGATCGGCCCGGGAAACATCAAGGACAGTTCGGCCGCATAGGCAGGTGGATCGAAAGGCAGGGCCACTTCCTGCAGCGAAATCTGCGAGTCCAGCAACCAGCAGGCGGTGCCGTGCAGGATGCGCAGCACCGTGACCAGCGCAAACTCGCGGTTTTCGGCCGCTAATGCCCGATTTTCGACCAGCGTGACGGCTGCCCCGCTCTGCCCCGGCAACGGCGCCGTTGGCCGCCGGATCGACAGTCGCGGCGGGCACTGCAGCTGCAGGCTGATGTCACGGTTCAACAGTCCATGATGGCGGCACCAACGCTTGAGTGCCACCCGCAAATCCGGCGACGACAGCGACGCCCGGACCAGCATACCATAGCTGCCCCAGCCCATCGGCCGGCTGAAGGCGCCCAGCCCTTCGTCGTCCAGTTCGTGCATGGCATAGGCCGACAACCGCTCGACCTGCCCGGCCGTGACGCAACCGTTCGGATCACTCAGTTCCTGCGGTGTGATCTGCGCATGCAGCAACGCATCCGAAGCATTCATCCCACGTTTTTCGTAGGCGCGGACGATGGCATGGATGAATGAGACGGGCGTCGCACGCACCGGCTGCATGTGTCGGCCTCTGGGCAGGTTGAAATCATTGACGGTCGACATGGTGCCCCAAAGGAATGAGGATGCGATGAATGGGGAAGGGAAAATGCCAATGGACGCCCACCCCCACCGGAACGATAAACAACCGTCGGGATTCGTAGAGACGCTGGCACCAATCATCCTCTCATTATCGCAAACCTTCGACGACAAAATCTTTTAGATCGTTCGCAGAAAAAACTGAAGGTCTGCGCCCTGATACAAGGGCCCCGAGGAGACTACGACATGAGCACCTCTCTCACCGCGCGCGCCATCGATGCCGAGCACTGGATGCACACCGGCAGACAGGCATCCAACCTCCTGATCGACGGATCAAAGCCAGGCAGCGTTCATTCGTGCGTACTCGAAAGCATCCGTGGAATCATCGAATCCAGCTTCGCACATACCCGCGTCCATCGGGGAAGGGATCGATCTCGAAAAACCGCGCGTGGGCCATGGACGACTGCAAATCCTGTGCAACATCGTACCGGTCACGCAACGGCTGCCCCATCACCGACGACAAGCCTTCGCTGGACGGCTCTTGCCATCGCACCATGAGCAGCCCATCCCCATCGACCCGGTCGGCGGGAACCCGGCACCGGCTTTGGGGGACTTGAACTTGCCACGATGGCAAGGTTTAAGCTTATAGGCTTCAGAAAGCACTGTCACGAGATTCCCGTCATGAGTGTGTCTGGCGCCGCCAAGCCTCCTGTCATCATCAGCCTGCCCATCGAGGGCATGACCTGCGCCAGCTGCGTGCGCAGGGTCGAAACCGCCCTGGCCATGCTCGAGGGCGTCGACGGCGTCTCGGTCAATCTGGCCACCGAACGTGCCCAGATCCGGGCCACGACCGCGCTGGATCAACGACAACTGATCCAGACCATCGAAAAGCTGGGCTATGAAGTGCCGACGCAAACGGTGGAACTGACCATCGAAGGCATGACATGCGCCGCTTGTGTGAGCCGGGTCGAGCGTTCGCTGAAGGCCGTGCCGGGTGTGGTGGAAGCGGTCGTCAATCTGGCGACCGAGCGTGGCACGGTGAGCGGCGCAGCACCGGTCGAGGCATTGGTGGCGGCCATCGAGAAGGTTGGTTTCGATGCCAGGCCGATCGATGCGGCCGCCACGACGGCAGCGGCCCACCATGACGAAACCGTTGCACGCAAGGAAGCCGAGCGCCTGGCACTGAAGCATGATCTGCTGCTGGCAGTGGCGCTGGCGCTGCCGGTGTTCGTACTGGAAATGGGATCACACATGATCCCGGCCATACACCACTGGGTGATGGACCATATCGGCATGCAGACGAGCTGGCTGCTGCAGTTTGTGCTGGCGACGGCGGTGCTGCTGTTGCCGGGACGGCGTTTCTATCAGAAGGGCATCCCTGCCCTGGTGCATGGCGCGCCGGACATGAATTCACTGGTGGCGGTCGGCACGCTGGCCGCTTACGGCTATTCAGTGCTGGCCACCTTTGCGCCGGGCCTGCTGCCGGCCGGTACCCAGAATGTCTATTACGAAGCCGCCGCCGTGATCGTGGCGCTGATTCTGCTCGGGCGCTTCCTGGAAGCGCGGGCCAAGGGGCGCACCTCGGCCGCGATTCAACGGCTGATCGGACTGCAACCCCGCGTGGCGCACCTGGTACGCGATGGCGAACGGCGGGATGTGCCGATCGATTCGGTGCAACTGCGCGATATGGTCGAGGTTCGCCCCGGTGAGCGGATACCGGTCGACGGCGAAGTGATCGAGGGCCGCGGCTTCGTCGATGAATCGATGATCACCGGGGAGCCGGTCCCGGTCGAGAAAACCACCGGCAGCGCACTGGTCGGCGGCACCGTCAACCAACGGGGTGCACTGATGATGCGCGCCACCGCCGTGGGTGAACGGACCGTACTGGCGCAGATCATCCGACTGGTGGAACAAGCCCAGGGCGCCAAGCTGCCGATCCAGACGCTGGTGGACAAGGTGACGCAGTGGTTCGTGCCGGCCGTGATGCTGGTGGCACTGTTGACCTTTGCCGTGTGGATGATGTTCGGGCCGAAACCGGCACTTGCCCTGGCACTGGTGAATGCAGTGGCAGTGTTGATCATCGCCTGCCCCTGCGCGATGGGACTGGCCACACCGACATCGATCATGGTCGGAACCGGCCGCGGGGCCGAGCTCGGCATTCTGTTTCGCAAGGGCGATGCCCTGCAATCGCTGAAGGATGCGCAAGTGGTGGCGATCGACAAGACCGGCACGCTGACCGAAGGCCGGCCGGTGCTGACCGATCTGGAACTGGCCACAGGCTTCGAGCGTATCCGGGTACTGACGGCGGTGGCTGCGGTGGAGGCGCGCTCCGAGCACCCGATTGCCCACGCCATCGTCGAAGCAGCGCGAAAGGAAGGTTTGAGCCTGCCGGTGGCAAGCGATTTCGAATCAGTGACCGGCATGGGTGTAGGTGCCATGGTGGATGGCGTACCCGTGCTGCTGGGTGCCGACCGCTTCCTGCGTGAACGGGGGCTGGATCCGGACGTCTTTGCCGATACCGCCGAGCGCCTGGGCGCCGAAGGCAAGACGCCGATGTACGCTGCGATCGATGGCCAACTGTGCGCGATCATTGCAGTGGCCGACCCGATCAAGCCCGGCACACCGGCAGCCATCGCGGCGCTGCATCGACAAGGCCTGAAGGTAGCGATGATCACCGGCGACGACACGCGCACCGCACAGGCGATCGCACGGCAGCTGCGCATCGACGAGGTAGTGGCCGAAGTGTTGCCCCAGGGCAAAGTGGCCACCATCCGTCAGCTGCGGGCCAGACATGGGGCCGTAGCCTTCGTGGGCGACGGTATCAACGACGCCCCGGCCCTGGCCGAGGCCGAGGTGGGTCTTGCGATCGGCACCGGCACCGATGTGGCGATGGAATCGGCCGATGTCGTGCTGACGTCGGGCCAGTTGCAGGGCGTGCCCAATGCCATCGCGCTGTCCAAGGCCACCATCGGCAATATCCGCCAAAACCTGTTCTGGGCCTTTGCCTACAACACGGCGCTGATTCCGCTGGCCGCTGGCGCACTGTACCCGACCTGGGGCATTCTGCTGTCACCGGTGTTTGCGGCAGGCGCGATGGCGTTGTCCAGTGTGTTCGTGCTGGGTAATGCCTTGCGGCTGCGACGGTTTCAGCCGCCTTTCATCGAATGACGACGATCGATATCGTTTGAAAACCACATCTTCTGGAAACCGCGACGACATGAACATCGGTGAAGCCGCCCGGGCGACCGGACTGTCGGCCAAGATGATCCGCTACTACGAGCAGATCGGCCTGATTCCGCCGGCTGGACGCACGGATTCTGGGTATCGGGCCTATTCCAAGACCGATATCGACCGCCTTCATTTCATCCGCCGCTCCCGAGATCTGGGATTTTCGGTGGCAGAAATCCGTGATCTGCTGAGCCTTTGGCATGACGAATCGCGCCAGAGCGCCGATGTGAAGCGGTTGGCCCAACGGCATCTGGCGAGGCTGGAAGCAAAGATGGCGGAAATGCAGCAGCTGGCCGACACGCTGAAGATGCTGATCGGCAGCTGTGCCGGCGATGAGCGGCCTGACTGCCCGATTCTGGAAGAACTGGAACGGCGGGATGCAGGCACGGCGCCCCATGGATAGACATCGAGCAAGAGTGGATCGACATGCGATCATTCGCTGGCGCAAGCGGTGGAGCGACCTCCCTCACGTATCTCCATGCACCTGGGCGGAGGAAATCCGGGTGCAGGTATCGCTGAACCACGCCAGCGCATCCGGCAACGTCATCATCGGAAACAGGTGCAGATGCACTCGACCCAAGTCGGACCGTGCTGACATGGCAGTCGACACCGTGCCGATGAAATGATCCGGGTCGACTCTGTTGGGATCGACAGTACTGATCCAGCCATGGCGGGCGAGCGCCCCGGCCGTGGTTTCGACCCGGCACAGACGATAGAAGCGCAGCATCTCGTCCACCGTACTCGGACTGGGTACGCCCACCCGGATCGGCGCCTGAATGCCCTGTGCCCGCACGGCTCTGATCCAATCCACGACCGCCACCGGATCGACACAGATCTGTGTCGTGATGTCGACAGGGAAGCCCCGTGCCTCGAGCGCCTGAACCTTGCGCAGCAAATGCCCCATCAATTGCTCACGGGGAATCACCGGGTGACCTTCGGGATGGCCCGGCAAGCAGATACCATCGAGCAGCAGACCGTCCAGGACGCCGCTTTCGATCAACGATGAAGCGCCTTCGAAAGGCCCGACCGGCATGGCGGGATCACCCCCCACCAGAAACAGCCGCCGCAACCCGCGTTGGTGGACGACCCCCTGCAGGAAGGCTTTGAGCTCTTCGACCGAAGGCATCCGCCGGGCAGAGACGATCGGTCGGGGCGTCAGGCCGGCAGCGCGCAGCTCGTCGATGGCCTGCAGCCGTTCCTGCAGTGAATCCGTGCCGATATAGGCGACGTTGATCAGCGCATCGCTGGGAATCTGCGCAGCTGCCCGAACGAAACGAGCTGAACCCTTGACGGTGGTTTCGAGCGAAATCGATTGAAAAAACGCAGTGGCAGAACACATGGGACAGCAAGAACTTGCGACGAGAACCGGCTTCACCGGCCTAGGACCAACGGCGAGGGCTCAAGCCACGAGAACACCGTGTTTCCGAAGCATGTCCTATCCACAGTGTATGCTTGGCCACCCTTCGGGCGCACAGCTACGCAGGTGCTTCGGATGGGCGAGCCCTGAACCCCGTTCAGAGGATGAAGCGATGCGTGAACGGACCCTGGCGATCCCCTTCACTCCGACCGCGGCGGAAAGCCGGCTTCACGCAATGCATCCGCGATCCGAGATGCGGGTGCCGTCGTCTGTACCTTGACGAGGTGGGTTTCGGGATCGGCATCGATCTGGGCATCGGGATCGATGCTCTGAATGGCTTTGGTGACACCACGGACACAGCCGCCGCAGACCATATCGTCGAGATGGAATTCCATGTGTAAAACTCCCGTAGATTTCCTTGCTGGAGACGAATGAAGGGTGTCCGTAGACTGGTCCCGACAGCAGGCTTCGCGTACCAGGCAGGACCGGCGAACCACCATTTCCATTCACGACCCATCGGCCGACCGCCGACCGCCGACCTCCAGTATGAAGCTTGCCACCGTGGCAAGGTCAAGCGTCTGTTACTTCACCGATTCCCACCAGTCATCCTGCGATGGGTTTTGCAGATCGGACACTTCACCTATTCTGGGAGTGCCGACCGGCAGGTTCCTGTCGGCAGCGGCGCGTATGAAGCGTCGGATCGGCTCTTTCCATGGATGATAGGCCAGATCGAACTTGGCCCAGTGTACCGGCACCACCTGCTTCGCGCCCAGCTCGATGGCACCCTGCACCGATTGCTCGGGTGTCATGTGGATCAGCGGCCAGCCTTTTTCATTGTAGGCACCATTTTCCATGAAGGCGATATCGAAGGGACCGTATTTCTCGCCATTGAGTGCGAAGTGCCGGCCATAACCACTGTCGCCATTGAAATAAATGGACAGCTGCGGCGATTCGATGACCCAGGCGCCCCACAGAGTCGAGAAACGATTGCTGAGACGACGACCACTGAAGTGCCGTGACGGTGCCAGCGTGAAGGTCAGCCCGCCCAGGCGCGCACTGTCGTGCCAATCCAGCTCGGTGATCTTGTCGTCGGCCACCCCCCATAGCTGCAGATGCGCCTTGACACCAAGCGGTACATAGAAGTGTTCGGTCCTGTCGTCCAACGCCTGAATGGCACGATAGTCGAGGTGATCGTAATGATCATGCGACACCAGCACCGCATCGAGCCGGGGCATCTGTTCGACCGTCGGCGTGTGCGTCATGGCAAACGGTGCGCCACCCAGAGGAATCGGTGAGGCACGATTGAACACCGGATCGAGCAGCAGATTCTTGCCATCGAGCCGCATCAGCAGGCTGGAATGGCCCAGCCAGACGAAACTGCCCTCCTTCATTGCAGCGACATCGAATGCGACCGTCGGCACCGGCTCGGCGGGCTGCTTGCCAGGCGGAGGGTTGGTGACCGACATCATCAAATCGACGATGCTCGGCTTCTCGGCGTGAGCCCCATCGATCGGCGTGATCTCGGTTGGGTCGAGATTGACGAAGACCGAACCGTTGTAATTCGGCGACGCATTGATTCTGGCCTGGCTGGCGGCATCCGGCGTTCCGCCAAAGACCGGATGCAGAAAGACGAACATTGCAGCGGGAATACCGATGAGTACGGCGATCACCAGCAACCATTTGATCAGGACCAGAATCAATTTGAATAGAATCATCGCATCATGGAGATTGTTGCCGATCGTGGCCTTCGGTCATCTCGAACCACATGGCATTGAGAACGGCAAAGCATACGGCCAGGGGCAAGCCCAGCAGCCAGGCAAAGTACCACATATCCTTTTCCTCGAGAAAACATGGGGACGGTTCTCAGGGAATCAACGCCCCCGGTAATGAAAGAACCCGAACCCGCCCGGCAGTCCGACCGATCGGCGTACATGTCCGCTTCCGTGACGATTGCGGACCGTCGATCGACCGAGAACCGTCGGCCGTGCCGGATCGACTCCCTGATGATTCCAGACGTCCATCGGCGGACGACAAGCACCGCAACGCCGGCGGCACTTTCCCACCAACCATCATCAGACAGCCAATCAGTAAGCATGCCCCCGCTCTTCCTCGATCTCGGCACAGGTGACCTTGCCTCGAATCACCGAATAGACCCAGCCGGTGTAGGCCAGGATGATGGGTAGCATGATGACCGAACAGAACAGCATGACGAACAGAATCAGATGGCTGGAGGATGAATCCCAGACCGTGAGACTCGCCCGTGGCTGAGCCGATGAGGGCAGGATGAAGGGAAACATCGACACCCCGACACTGCCGATGATGGCGCAGACACCGACACCGTTGGCCAGCAGCGTGAACACCTCTTTGCGGCGGGCAAAGCCCCAGGCGGCCAGCAACGGGCCGAGAATGCCCGACAGGGGCACCAGCCACAGCTCGGGTGTGGCCTCGTAGTTGGCAAACCACATCCGGGCCACCCCGCCCTCGGCCGTTTTCATCATCGGGTTGGACGGCCCTGTCGTGACGACTTCACCGGTGATCCGATAACCATCGATGAACCACCACATCATCGCGCCCGCCAGCACATAGAGAACTGGTGTGAGCAGTGCCGAGCCCAATCCGATCCGACGGCTGCGCGCCTGAATGTCGCCTTCGGTCTTGAGCTGCAGCCAGGCGGCACCGTGTGTGACGAGCATGGCCACCGATACCAGACCGCACAGCAGCGCAAAGGGATTCAGCAGCTCCGTAAAGGTGCCGTCGTAGTAGATACGCATATCGGGCGCCAACCGAAACGGCACGCCTTGCAGTACATTGCCGATGGCCACACCGAAGATCAGCGCCGGCACGAAGCCTCCGATGAACAGGCAGCCGTCCCAGGTGGTGCGCCAGCGCGGTGTATCGATCTTGCTGCGATATTTGAAACCGACCGGACGCAGAATCAAAGGCACCAGAATGGCGAACATGGCCAGATAGAAGCCCGAAAAGGACACGGCATAGAGCTGTGGCCAAGCGGCGAAAATACAACCGCCGCCAGCAATCAGCCATACCTGATTGCCTTCCCAGATCGGCCCCTGTGTATTGAGCACCACCCGTCGTTCGACGTCGGTGCGTGCAACGAAAGGCAGCAATGTGCCGACACCCAGATCGAATCCGCCGGTCGAGGCGAACCCCATCAGCATCAGACCCATCAACAGCCACCAGATGACGCGAAGCACGTCGTAGCTGATCAGTTCGTGAAGAATCATCTTGCGTTTCTCCGAATGGGGGAAGCCGGACCTGAACCGACGGCGGGTTCACCGCCCCATGACTGATGCCATCACACGAGGCGCAAATGCACCACGCCGGTCGGTTTTCGGCCCGTTTCGGCCCGCACTGTTTGTCTGGAACCTGCTCTCCGAACAAGTGATGTTCAGGAAGCAGCCGAAGGCCGATGGCCGGGCGTGCAGGCGCTTTGCTGCATTTCCTCGATGTCCTGCGCATCCGGTTGCGGCCCCTTACGGATGGCCTTGAGCATCAGTTTCATCTCGACCACCAGCAACACGCTGTAGATGAGCACGAAACCGAGTAGCGTGGTCAGCACGGAGGCAGCCCCCAGATTCGAGACCGCTACTGCAACCGGCAGGATACCTTCGATCGCCCAGGGCTGACGGCCGAATTCGGCCACGAACCAACCGCACTCGATAGCTATCCAGGGCAGTGGAATGCTGATGACGGCAAGCTTCAACAGCCAGGGATGGGCCTGCAACCGATGGCGCGAAGCCAGCCAGAAGAAAACAGCCGTCAGAAGAATGAAGAACACCCCCAGTCCGACCATGATGCGGAAGCTCCAGAACAGCGGTGTCACCTGTGGCACGGTATCTCGGGCGGCCTGTTCGATCTGCGCCTCGCTGGCCTGTCGCGGATCGTCGACATAGCGCTTGAGCAGCAGCGCATAACCGAGGTCACGGCTGTTCCGATCGAATCGTTCACGCAACTCGGCCGGAATCGGTTGATGATCGTAGCTGCGGATTTCCTCCAGCACATCGTAGGCGACGATGCCGTCGCGGATGCGGCCCTGCGCCTGCTTGACCAGATCGTTGATGCCGGGAATGACCGTATCCAGTGAGCGGGTGCCGATCAACCCCATCACCCAGGGGATGTGTACCGCGTAATGGGTTTCCCGGGCTTCCTGATCGGGAAAGCCGAAGGCGGTGAACGATGCCGGTGCGGGCTCGGTATCCCACATCGCTTCGACCGCGGCAAGCTTCATGCTCTGATGCTCACCCGACAGATAACCCGATTCGTCGCCCAGCACCACCACAGACAACGCAGAAGCCAGACCAAAAGAAGCCGCCACGGTCATCGAACGTTTGGCGATGTCGATATGACGGCCTTTCAGCAGATACCAGGCCGAGACCCCCAGCACGAAAACGGCGGCCAGCGTATAGGCTGCCGACACCGTGTGCACGAACTTGGCCTGTGCCACCGGATTGAACAGTACGTCATAAAAGCTGGTGACTTCCATCCGCATGGTTTGCGGATTCAACACCGCACCGACCGGATTCTGCATCCAGCCATTGGCCACCAGAATCCACATGGCCGACAGGCTGGTGCCAAGGGCCATGGCCCACGTCACGATCAGATGCTGCACCTTGCTCAGCCGCTCCCAGCCAAAGAAGAACAGCCCCACCAGCGTGGCTTCGAGAAAGAAAGCCATCAACCCTTCGAGCGCCAATGGCGTACCGAAGATATCGCCGACATAATGGCTGTAGTAGCTCCAGTTCATGCCGAACTGAAATTCCATGACGATGCCGGTGGCCACGCCGATGGCAAAATTGATACCGAACAACATGCCCCAGAATTTGGTCATCTGTCGCCAAATCGGCAATTTGGTCATGACATAGACCGTCTCCATGATACCCAGGATGACGGCCAATCCGAGCGTCAATGGCACGAACAGGAAGTGATACATGGCGGTCGCGGCAAATTGCAGCCGCGACAGACCCACGACGTCGAAATCCATGGTTTATACCCCGCATTGATGTAAAGAAAATCCAGAACGAAAGAATCAGAGTGAAAGATGAGAACCGGAAAACGACGCGCCGAACCGCTCATCCGTCCCGCAGCTGATCGATCAGCATCTTCCAAACTGTCGTGCCCTTTTGTGCTGAATCGATGATTCTCCCGGCATCCATCAGGACGATCCGGTCGGCCAGTTCGGCTTCGCGGCGCACATGCGTGGCGATGACGAGGGTTCGACCCCGTGCGCTGGTCCGCAGGCGATCCAGTACATCGGCGGCCGTGTCGGCATCCAGCCCATCGGTCGGTTCATCCAGCAACCAGAACCGGCTATCGTTCAGAAACATGCGTGCCAGCGCCAGACGCCTGCCCTGCCCCTTGGAAAGCCCCGTTCCGGCTTCGCCCAGCACCGTATCGAGCCCCTCCGACCATCCGGCAACCACACCGTCCAGCCCTGCCGCCGTCAGCGCCGCCCGAACGGCATCGTCATCACGGTTGCCGTGCAGATCGACATTCGCACGCAATGTATCGTTGAACAGCGCACTGTCCTGCGGCATGCCGATGCAGTGCCGAGCCAGCACCAGCCCCGCGTCGGGCGGCAACTCACCCGAAATCAGCGCCAGCAGGCTGGATTTACCAGAGCCGCTGGGGCCGACGAGCGCCAGTCTTTCGCCGAGAGCGATGTCCAGATCGACGTCGTGCACCCGAACCATACCGCGAGGTGTAGTCAACGCCACGCTGCGCATCTGCACGGCCAGTCGTGCCGGGGGCCACGCTCGGGCGACTCGGGTGGCTCGGGGCAAGTCAGCCTCCTCGGGCGCAAGCGCTTCCGACAAACGCCTTGCCGCCAACAGGGAATGCGCCCACTCCATCGTACCGCGTCGCAGCGCGGCAAAGGGCTCCATGCCCGCCATCGCCATCAAAACAAAAAAGGCAGCGATTGCAGCATCCAGATCCTCGTATAACACCAACCGTGCTGCCACCAGCAATGCCAGTGCCAACGTCAGGGATTGCAGCAGCAGCCAGGCCGCACCGGCAGCCGCATCGATATGATGCAGCCGCCGATCGAGCGTGGCCAGCAGATTCTCCTGAGTCTGCAGCGCATGCAGCCACGATTCGAATTGGCCGGCCATCAGCAATTCGGTCTGCGCACCGGCCAGATCGAGCAGCTGTTGACGCAAACGTTCGGCAGTACGCGCATGGCGCAACGTGGGGCGGATGGTGACCCGGATCAGCCAAATCGTCAGCACAGCGCCCGACGACCAGAACCAGAGCAAACAGGCCATGCCCGACCAGAGATCATGAAAGGCCAACCAGACACTGATGCCAAGCGACGTGAGTAACGCGGTCACACCGGGCACCAGCAGACGCAGATACAGCGATTCGGCGGCATTCAAATCCCGCGTCAAACGCAGCAGTAGGCGCGAAGGCTGCAGCTGCCAGATACGCTGCCGTGCAGCGCCGGTCTGAGCAAAATGACGGAACAGCCGCTCCCGCACATCGACCAGTGCATAGAGTGTGGCCGCGTGGGTAACGATACGCTCAGCATAACGCATCCCGGTCCGCCCCAGCGCCAACAGCCGGATACTGGCGCTGGGCATGAAGACATCGAAGACCAGTGCCGCGCCAACGGTCAGCCCGGCCATTGCGGTCGCGGTGATGAACCAGCCCGAAACGCCCAACAGGAAAGCCCCCATCAGCGTGGCCACACAGGCCAGTAAAACGCCCAGCATCAGACGGCCGCACTGCCCCCGGGCCAACGCAGCCAACAGCCGTCGCACGGCATACGGCAACGAGAGGCGCTTTTTCGAGCGCTCTGGACGCTTTGATTTCACGTGCAGTCCCCGTTCTCGATTTCGTCCCCGGCTGAATCAATGTCGACACCGGCAGCACGACGTCTTCGTCGATCGGGATTGCCGGCAGGCTCACCGGCTCCGATATGGATGCCGGTATCGGTGTCTATGCCGTCGTCCGTGCTGCTGCGGTTGCCGTCACCGTGACGGCCGCAGGCGATGCAGTGGGTGTCACCACCCGCCAGTGGTCCATGCAGCCGTCCCTGGGCATCGAGCACCAGCCGCCCAGGCAATGCTTCGATGACACGCGGATCATGCGAGGCCACCACCAGCGTCTTGCCCCGGGCGATTCGTCGGATCGTGTGCAATACCCGGTCGGCTGTCTGTTGATCGAGGTGTGCCGTCGGCTCATCCAGCAGCAGCAGATCCGTGTCCGGTTTCAGCATCAGACGCACCAGGGCCAGGCGCAATGATTCGCCACCCGACAAACCGCTGCCGTTCTCGCCCAAGGTTGCATGCTGCAAAGCGCGCAGCGCATCGGCCAACCCCAGCCTGTCGAAATGCTCATCGAGCAGCGCACCGTCCGATCGTACGTCGTCGAACGGCATCTGCCTTGCTGCACACCCTCGACTGGTCAGCCACAGATTACGCTGAACGGAGCCTGAGACGAAGCTGGGATGCTGTCCCATCCAGCCGATCCGGGCGCGAATCCGCTCGAGGTTTTCGGCCGTCATCGGCAAACCGCCGACGCTGATTTCACCCTGCTCGGTCCGAATCAGCCCGGCAATCAGAGCCAACAACATCGTCTTGCCAGTACCACTCGGTCCAACCAGCGCCAGCTGTGCACCAGCGGGAATACGGATGTTCCACACCGGCGCTGGCGACGCAGCGTCATCTTGCCGTACACCGAAGCGCAAGGGCCGGACATTGCGCAGCAGAACGGCGCATGGCATGGCACCTTCGATACGAGCGCCGGCGAGACGGCCCGACTCAATGGTACTGCCGGCCACATCGCCATCACCGGCGTCGGAGGCAATGTTGCCGGACGATCCGATACGAAAAGTGCCGTTTGCATCCCCGCTCTCTCGATGGACAGGGACTTCGACAGAACCTGCCTCATCCGCAGACGCCATTTCACCCGCCGTTCCATCTGCTGCAACCGCCGAGCCCGGTGCCACAGCGCTCGAAAGCGGGCCGGCCATCGACGTCTGCCCGACCGGCGGTGCCAAATCGTCCAGCAGTGTATGCAGGTTCCGCAGGGCGGCCCGGCCGTTGGCCCGGTCGTGCCAAACGGCGGAGAGTTCCCGCAGTGGTTCAAAAAAAGCGGGCGCCAGCATCAACACGAACAGGCCGGTATGCAGCGACAGCCTGCCATCCCAGGTGCCGAAAGGCAGTTGCCCCAACAAATGAAAGCCGATGTAGACCGCCACCAGTGCCACACCGAGTGCCGAAAACAGTTCCAGAACCGCCGAGGACAGCATCGCGACATTCAGTACCCGCATGGTTCGATCGGCCACCTGCTTACCCATCCGGCGCAGGTGCATGGCGGCCGCTTCCACCGCGTGCAGCGCACGCAGCGTCTGCAAGGCCCGCAGGCGCTCGAGCAGCTGGCCGTGCAGATTGCCCAGCGCCAGTGCCTGCGATTCGGCCGCGGACTGTGCGCGCCAGCCAATGATGGCCATGAACAGCGGGATCAGCGGTGCTGCGACCAGCAACACCAGCGCAGCCGCCCAGCTGTGCAAACCGACG
The DNA here is from genome assembly GCA_030530775.1 of Lautropia sp. GTDB lineage: Bacteria > Pseudomonadota > Gammaproteobacteria > Burkholderiales > Burkholderiaceae_E > Lautropia. The sequence goes on from JAUMUG010000009.1 coordinate 91,318, forward strand.
GCCAGCAGAACGAAGGGCGCCACGATGAGCACCCGCCACTGTGCCGCCCGATAGCGTGCCAGCCAGGGGATGATGGCTTCGGCCTGCTCCATCCAGACACTGGCGATCCGGCCGGCCGGCGGACGCTGCGGATCCAGCGGAGAAGTTTCCACCAACCGCGCAATCAGCCGCCAACGCCAGTCCGACAGCGTATTGCGTGCCTGGGTATACGCCAGACGGGCGCCCAGGCAGTCCAGCCCCGCCCGAAACACCCCCAGCACGATCACCAGCACGGCCGCCTGCAACAGCCCGGCCAATACCTCATCGGCTTGCGGTACACCACTGCGTCGATGAGTCAACAGCGAATCGATGCAGCCGGCGATCAGCCATGCCTGCGGGATCCAGACCAGCGCAGCCAGGCCGGGCAAGGCCACGACCCAGCGGGCCGGACGGTGTGCCGGAGCAAACGGGTCCATCGATCGCTGTTCCGTCGTCATGTGAAATCCTCGTCTGTACTTCGTATGGTTCATGGCTCCGTTGTTCCGGAGCCCCTGGCACCAGGCCCCGCCGGACTTCAGAGTTCGATGACATTCAAACAGCTGCCCAACACCTCGCTGGCCAACGGCACCAAATGGTCATGATGAGTCAGGCAGATGATCTGCGTCTTACGCGACAGTCCGCCCAACACCCGCAGACCGGCGGCGGTACGACGGTCATCGAAGTTGATGAACAGATCATCGGCGATCAGCGGCATCGGCTGCCCCTGCTCGATCTGCAATTCAAACGCTGCCAGGCGCAGCGCCAGATAGAGCTGATCGCGGGTGCCTTCGCTCATGCCGCCCACCTCGACCCACTGCCCGCCGGGCCGCACGCCATACAAACGGGGGGAGTCATCTTCAGAATCCACCAGCAGCCGACTGAATGAACCCATCGTCAGCTCGCCGAATATGCCGGATGCCTTGGCGAGCATCGGTCCCTGCCGGGTTTCGCGGAATCTGGCTATCGACCATTCCAGCAACCGGGCAGCCGTATGCAGGCGCAGGTAACGTTCGGCGGCATCGGCCATATCCGCAACCGCCTCCTGCTGTCGTGCCGCCGCCCGGGCAGCTGCATCACGACCATCCAGTTTCTCGAACTCGGTCTTCTGCTGACCGAGACTGCCGGAAAGACGGCTGATCTCTTCGACGATGCCGTCGATCTCGATCCGTCTGGCATCCAACTCGGCTTTCAGCACATCCGGGTTCATACCCTTGGCCTCCTCGCGCAGCGCCGCGATCGGCAAACCGTCCGCATTCCGGATCAACTCGCTCTCGCTGGCCTGCAATTGGTGTTCGATGGCACGACGCTGGTCCGAACGCTCGATGGCCGGGCCCAATGCTGCCCATGTTTCGACACCGGCTGCCGCCAACAAGGGCGCCATCGATGCCTGCACGCCCGACAACTCGCGCACGGCGACATCCCGCGCCTGGACAGCGCGAGCCAACCTGTCGCGCAATGCTGCCTCGGCAGTCTGCGCCTCACACGCCTGCTCGAGCCGATCGATCAGCGCCAACGCGATTTCGTCTGCAGATTGTCCCACCCTGTCCGGTTCGAGTGCTTCGGCCAGGGCACGGGCGGTGGACGCCAATCCGTCCAGATCCGTTTGCCTGCAGTCGATCTCGTCACGCTGAATGCGCACCATCTGCGTCAGCAGATCATCGACCTCTTTGAAAATGCTCAGATGTGCCTCGAGCCGTTCGACCGGTGTATCGGCAGGATAGTCGATCTGCACCAGCAGCGCATGCCAGGCTCGTTGCCAACGTTCTTCTTCCTGCCTGACGGTCTCGAGCGCAGCATCGCGCTCGATCAACTGCTGCTCGCTCTGATGCAATTGCTGCATCAGCGTCGCGCGCCGGCCCTGCGCCTGCTGGTCCCGAGCGATCAACGCGGACGCCCGCCGCAGACACTCGGCCAGGGTCGGAAAAGTTTGGTTTGGTTCCGGGTTTGGAGCCGGATTTGGACTCGGATTTGGATCCGGATTTGGATTTGGGCTTGGATTTGGGTTTGGGTTCGGATCTGGGTCGGATCCTCGGTCCGGGTCCGGATGTGGATCCCGATCCAGGTCTCGGTCGGGATCCAGACTCTGCCGACCGAGAGCGGCCCACAGTGCCTGCCGGCACTGTTCGGCCCGAGCGCCGCGCTGCTGGTGTTGGCGCGCCAACGTTGCATGCCGATCCAGCAGCTGCAACGCCCGCTCACGCTGCTGTAACCAGGTCGGCGTCACATCCAGCGGCAACTTCGGCAGACCACAGTCATCGGTCAGTTGGCACCAATGCCGTGCATTCGCCTCGATGCGGTTCTGCACGGCTTGCAGACGTTGCTCGATACTCGTTCGCTCGATACGATACTGCCCCAAGCGCTCGGTTCCGGCCTGCCGCTCGGCTTCGTGCTGCGCACGTTCCAGACGCGCATCCGCCAGTTCATCGGCTACATGCATTTGCCGCTCGAACCCGGCGACCATTTCAACGAAAGAGCCCGAATCACACGATGCCGGATTCACTGTTCCCTGATTCGAGACTCCCTGATTCAATGCATCCGGATTCAGCGCCCATGGTGCGGATGTTTCGGGATTCGACGCCTGATTCGAGGGATCGATCGGAGTATCCGCGACAGGCTCGAACAATGACAGGGTCTGCGGAAACCCTCGCGATGATGGAGCTGCCGTGACCCGGGCAGACGCCTTCGTCGACCCCGAAGAAGCCTGGGAAGCAGACGGCTCCCTCGCCCCGAAGCGGGTGGATTTGATGGCCCGCCAGCTGTCGTCCCGCGCGCGACGCGCTTGCTGCAATTGCTCCAGGGACACCGGCTGCCAGTTTCGCACCAGCTGCTGCAATCCCTGCTCCAGAACGTCGATATCATGGATTTTGGCGTTCAGTGCCTCCTGTTGTGCCTTGAGTTCAGCAGCATCCTGGCGCTGTTGATCGATCAGCCGCTGCACGGTCGAAGCCTCGGGCACCACCATCGCCCGCAGACGCTCGGCCGACTGCCGCCACGAACCCAGACCTGCCAACGCACTTTCGATCTGTTGCGCCAGGCTGTCCAGCGAGCGCCGTTCATCGGCCATGAGCGCTTCATGATCACCCAGTCTCATCGCCTGGTCGACGGCCACCTGCAAACCGGTATCCACGGTGTGGCTACCGATTTCCTGTAATGCCCTTCGTGTCTGCTCGATCAGACGCTGCGCAGTGTTGCGCTCGCTCCGTGCAAACTGCAGGGCCTGCAGCAAGTCAGTACGCTCACGAATCAAAGTCAGCAGCTGTGCACGCAGTGATGCAGCCGGCAAACGCTGTCGCATGTCGGCCGCATCGAGTCCGTCCCAACCGAGATTTTCTGCCCTGCTCCGCAACTGCAACGACAAGCCACGCAGTTCTTCGCGGCGCTTGAGCAGATTGCTGGCGTGATCACTGAACTGCAGACGTTTTTCGTTCAATGCCTTGATGTCGGCGGCGCGTGCCAGGACTTCACGATCGACGGGAGTCTTCTTCAGGTCGGTCTCGATTTCTGCAATCTCTTGCTGCAGATGTTCGATATCGTTGTCGATCCGCGCCCGTTTTTCGGCTGCATTCCGAAAAACCGCTGCCGCATGTTCGTCCAGCAACACCGGCATCCCATCGGATGCCAGCCGATCCAGGCGTTTCCGCGCTTCGTCATGAGCGAGCAACAGCGGCTGAATTCGACGGATGCGCTCCAGACGGCTCTGTTGCCGACGGGTGTCTTCGTGGCGCTTACGGGCGGCGATCAGCTCATCCTCGGTTTTCGTCAGCTCATCATAACGTTTCTTCCAGTCTTTGGAGCGCAGCTGTGCCTGCGAAAAATCGGCCTTGGCTGCACTGTAGGCATCATGTGCCCGATAATAAAGGCGCGTGTTGGCCTTGCGTATTCCCCACAACGAATCCGCATCTTTCTTCAGAGCCGACAACACTTCACCCAGATGCTCGAGGCCGGCGGCCGACTGAAACAGCATCCGACCGATGTCATCGGAAGCCGACAGAATGCCGTCGCCGCCCTTGATCAGCATGTCGTGATCCAGCGCATACATCCGATTGAAGGCATCGAGCTGCAGATTACCGAGCCAGGTTTGCAGCACATCGGCCGGCAACACCTCATCGGCCGGCGTGCGCAGCGTGTTCTTCTGTCCCTTGGTGCGCTCGAAGGCCAGCAGCCGGCCGGCCGTGTCTCCGGATCCTTGCTGCTGCACTGCCTGCGGCCTTTCCGGCCATTCACTGCCCCGTACCGGTGACTCATCCGTCCGGGACACATCATCGACGCGCCCGTCTGTTTCCCGACGTGGCAACCGTTCGAGCACACCGCCGATCCGCAGGCTTGGCATCGGATGCAGAAAGTCCAGAGTGGTGCGCACCGGCATGCCGAACAGCCACTCGGCAATGGCATTGCGCACGGTGGATTTGCCCGCCTCATTGGGACCGACGATCAGATGGATATCCTGCTCGGCCCACGGCAGCGACAGACTTCGATCGGTGAATTTGCCGTAGCGGATCAGGTTCAGTTCACGAATGCGCATAGGGATGGGATGGACTGGGATTCGGCGTCTTGCACTTCAGCATGGGATTGGGACGGCCCGGCAGTCGATGTCTCGAACGCCATCCAGGGTCTGAACGTCATCTGGACTGATCGGCCTGCAGCACCCGGTTCACCAGCAGCGGAATCGCTTCGTTCAGCCGCGCAGCAATCTGGGTATCGGGCTCCTGCTGCAACCCCTGAATCAGGTCGTACAGTTCGGACGAAGCCTGCGATTGCCGGACCTCGGCCGGCAACTTCTCGAGCAGCGCCCGCCAGTCGGCCAGCAGCGACTGGATGAATGCCGGATCGTGCCGTGCCCCCTGTGCCAACGCCTTCAGATCGGCCACGGCACCGGACGACCCCCGGCCACCCGCATCGATGTCATCCGCTCCCCTCTGCGGTCCGGTGTGGACCTTGACCTTTTCGATCCAGATGCGGTCGGCATCCAGGGCCACCGCCTGCGCAATCACTTCATGGCGCAGCTGATCGTCGTTCAACATCAGCGCATCGTGGGCTGCACTGCGACCGAAGAAGACGACACGGACCGCCAATGGCAACTGCGCGGGCGTTTGCGCCAGCAGATCGTCCAGAGCCCGGCCTGCAGCACGGACGGCCGCACGCATGTCCGGCTCGGCACTCACATCGACCTTCAGCTCATGCCAGCGCAGCACATCCACCTCGACCCGGGCGATATCGGTGATCTCATCGTCGTCGGCACTCACCAGCAACGCGCCGCGTGCACCGGCCTCGCGAATATGCCGCCCCTGCAGATTGCCGGCATAGGCGATGCTGACCTCACCCTGCTGCAGCCAGTATTCGTGCACATGACCAAGCGCCCAGTATTGATAGCCCTTGGCCTGCAGCTCGGCCACCGAACAGGGCGCATAGCGCGCATGTTCGGCATTGCCTTCGAGAGCGGTATGCAGCACGCCAATATTCAACCATCCGGCCACCGGCCCGGGATAACCGGGTACCAGATTGTCGGTTGTGGCAGCCTGTTTGAAACTGCGCCCGTGCAGTGCCACCTTCAAATCGGGTCGACCCAGATCCGGCAGACGAAAGCTCTCGACTTTGCGTGACGAAAACACATGTACGTTGTCGGGCAGATCCAGACTGCGGGTCATCTCGCTTTCGGCATCGTGATTGCCCCACAGCAGAAAGACCGGAATGCCCGCCTGCCGCAGCCGCCCCATCTGGCGCACGAAGAACAGGCCGGTATTGAAGTCCTTCCAGTCGCCATCATAGACATCACCGGCGATCACCATGAAATCGACCTGCTCATCGATGGCGAGACCGACCAGCTGCGCGAACGCATCCCGGGTGGCGGTACGCAGCCGCTCGGCCGGTGCATCCGGATAGGACGACAGCCCCCTGAGGGGGCTGTCCAGATGGAGATCGGCGGTGTGGATGAATTTCATGAAATGGCGGGATCGCGCTGTCGGATCATGGGGGTTTCCGGATGCCGCGCCCGGACGGAGAAGCACGGAAAGCGAATCCTCTCGAGAGTGTAAGCCAGCCTCTCCGGCTCGATCGAACTACGCGGATGGCATCGTCTTCCGGCAATCGTCAGGTGTTCCGGCATCGATACACCCTGCCGCATTCAGGGGTTCTGTGGAGGCCGGCGGGCAGCCTTCATGGCAGGCCCCGGTCCGGGGGGCGCTCCGGCCTGCTCGGACCGCACTTGCCCGGGAAGATCATGCCCGCAAACCGGGCTCATCGGCGCATCAGCGCCGTCATTACGGCGGTCAGGCCGGGAAGATGGAGCGGGTGAAGGGAATCGAACCCTCGTATGCAGCTTGGGAAGCTGCCGTTCTACCATTGAACTACACCCGCGTGCGGCGCATTGTACGCCGTTTTGTGGCGTGCTGCCGCAAGAAGGCAGAAGATGTCCAATGAGCGCAACCACGCCCACGGGTTTATCCGGAGGCGGTGGCGATGGCCGGCTGATCTAGAATGAATGCATGGACGTGGCATATATCAGTCATAGCAGCTCGGCGCTGCACGAAATGGGCGAGTGGCACCCGGAAAGCCCGGACCGGGTACGGGTGATTTCCGATCGACTGTATTCCAGCGGGTTGATCGACCTGCTGACCGGTTACGATGCCCCGGAAGTCACCCGTGAGCAGCTATTGCGCGTCCACAGTCAACGCTATCTCGACTACCTGGAACGGGTGAGCCCGTCGGAAGGCTATTTTTCGATCGACACCGATACCATGATGAATCCCCACACGCTGCGGGCGGCCAAGCATGCGGCCGGCGCAGCGGTCAAGGCGGTCGACCTGGTGATGAACGGCGAGTATCGGCGGGTATTCTGCAATGTGCGCCCGCCCGGCCACCATGCCACACGGCACTCGTCGATGGGCTTCTGTTTCTACAACAACGCCGTGGTCGGCATGTATCACGCGCTCGAAGCCCACGGGCTCAAGCGCGTGGCGCTGTTCGATTTCGACGTGCACCACGGCAATGGCAGCGAGGACATCCTGGCGGGTGACGAGCGTACGCTGATGCTGTCGACCTTCCAGCCGCGGATTTTCCCACACCATGGAGAGCTGCCGCTCGGCCCCAACATTCTGAGCGTGCCGCTGCCCGGCTACAGCAATGGCAAGGCGATGCGTGAAGCCGTAAGAGAGCAATGGGGGCCTGCCCTGGATGCGTTCGAGCCGGAACTGATCTTCATCTCGGCCGGCTTCGATGCCCACCGGGACGACGACCTGGGCCAGTTGGGCTGGACGACGGCCGACTATGCCTGGATCACCCATTGGCTGATGCTGAAGTCGATGCAGCACTGCGGAGGCCGGGTGGTATCGATGCTGGAGGGAGGCTATTCGCTGCAGGCGCTGTCGGTCAGCGTCGAGCAGCATGTACGCGAGCTGCTGGAGATCGGGCTGACGGAACTGCCGGCCTGACCTGGCCGCCCGTCGCACCATGCGCAAACACTATCTCTTCCATCCTTCGGCGACATAACGGAGGCGGAGGCCTCCCGGCTGCGGTAGACTGTGCCGGATGCGCCAACGACGGGCGCCTCACTCCCGTATTTGTTGTGCCCTCCCCCGAAGACGGTCTGGCCACATCGTAGCATTACGGCTCGATACCCCGGCCGGCGGCGCAGTCTGTCGGCCCGCGCCAGGTACGCCGGCAACGATGCCAATGGCCGGTCTTCGGCACTGCCTCCTCCTCGTTCTTGATCGTTTTGATCGATGAAATCTCTATTTCGCTGGTTTGAAAGCCGCATCGACCCCTTTCCCGAACAGGCTGTGCCGGTGCCGGACAAGGGACTGTGGTCCTTTGTCCGTACTTCGCTGCAAGGCGTGCGCCGCTGGCTGATCCTGCTGATCATCGCCGTGGCATTGATCGGCGTGTTCGAGGCCCTGCTGTTTCAATGGATGGGCTTCGTGGTCGACTGGATCAACCAATACACACCCGAGACCCTGTGGCATGAAAAAGGTGGTGTGCTGACGCTGATGGCGATCGTCATGGTCGCCAGCCCGCTGTTGGTGCTGATCAGCTCGAACCTGCGTTTTCAGACACTACAGGGCGTGATGCCGATGCGCATGCGCTGGCGCTTCCATCGGCTGATGCTGGGGCAGAGTCTGTCCTTTTATCAGGATGAGTTCGCCGGCCGGGTATCGGCCAAAGTGATGCAGACGGCACTGGCGATCCGCGATGCGGTGATGACCTGTGCCGACATGGTGACCTACATCCTGGTCTACTTTCTGACCAGCTCGGTAGTGCTGTGGAATTTCGATGCCTGGTTGCTGGTGCCCTTCGGCGCCTGGCTGGTGCTGTTCGGCGGGGTGCTCTGGTGGGCGATTCCGCAGCTGGCGAAGCTGGCCGAGCGACAGGCCGATGCCCGCGCGCTGATGACCGGCCGCATCACCGATGCCTACAGCAACATCGCCACCGTCAAGCTGTTCTCTCACAGTGAGCGTGAATCGGACTATGCCAAGACGGCCATGGAAGAGTTCCTACTGACGGTGCATGCGCAGATGCGCCGGGTGTCGATGCTGGAAGTGGCCAACCATACGGTCAATGTCCTGCTGATCGGCAGCACGGCCGGGCTTGGCTTGTGGCTGTGGCATCATGGCCAGGTCAGTGCAGGCGGCGTGGCGGCGGCCACTGCCATGGCGCTGCGCCTCAACGCGTTGTCGCAATGGATCATGTGGCAGTCGGCCACCCTGTTCGAGGACCTGGGTACCATTCAGGACGGTATGAACACGTTGTCCAAGCCGCACACCGTGCTGGACAAGGCCGATGCCAGGCCACTCGTCGTGACCCGGGGCGATATCCGGTTCGATTCGGTGACCTTTGGCTACGGTGACCACGGTCCACTGCTCGAGGATTTCAAGCTGCATGTAAAACCGGGCGAGAAAATCGGGCTGGTCGGCCGCTCGGGCGCCGGCAAGTCGACCATCGTCAATCTGCTGTTGCGTTTCTATGACCTGAACAGCGGCAGGATTCTGATCGACGGCCAGAACATCGCCGACATCACGCAAAACTCGCTGCGCGCGCAGATCGGCATGGTGACGCAGGACACCTCGTTGCTGCACCGCTCGGTACGCGACAACATCGGCTATGGCCGCCCGTCTGCAAGCGATGACGAAGTGATGGATGCCGCCCGCCGTGCCCAGGCCGATCTGTTCATCGCCCAGCTGCAAGACAGCAAGGGCCGCATCGGTCTGGACGCACACGTCGGCGAACGGGGGGTCAAGCTGTCCGGCGGCCAGCGGCAGCGGATCGCCATTGCCCGGGTGATGCTGAAGAATGCCCCGATCCTGCTGCTGGACGAGGCCACCAGCGCACTCGATTCAGAGGTGGAAACGGCCATTCAGGACAGTCTCTACGAACTGATGAGTGACAAGACGGTGATTGCGATCGCTCACCGGCTGTCGACCATCGCCGCCATGGACCGGCTGGTGGTTCTGGACAAGGGCCGGATCGTCGAACAGGGCACGCACACCGAGCTGTTGGCCAGGGACGGCGTCTACGCGCGGCTGTGGGCGCACCAGAGCGGCGGCTTCCTGGGCGGCAGCGAGCACGCCCCCGATTGATACACTTCTCTACAACAGCCCATCACCACGCTCGGCGTCCCTGCCGTGCGCCTTGGCCGATGGGGCAAACAGCACGTCGACGTAGCGGCGGAAACTGGCAAACACTTCATGCCGCATGGTGGGCTGGTAGCCTGCCATCGGCACGGTTTGCCAGTCCTCATTTTCTGCGGTCAGAAAAAGTCCATGGCAAACACGGGCCACGAATCAAACAGGCCACGAATGAGCCTTGCCGCAAAACGGCGCTCCCATGTCGATCTCCCATACCGAGCAAGGCGCCAACGGTGGTGGAAGTCTGCACATAAACGCCTCTGGATCACCCGATATCGAACGTCCCTTCGACCATCGGTATATGCATTCACCTCATATTTGACTCTTCTCTGCCTTCCTCCGTTTTACAGCGCCTGAAAAGTCATTTGCGGAGTGCTTTCAGACACCCGCCCTATCCGTTGCCCGTCCTCTCGATCTCTTTCCGGCACACCTGACAGAATTCCGTCATCAACGAAAACAGTTGGGCGGTTTTTTGTTTACCGAAAGATTTGAAGGCTCTGTCGCACATGGTTTTGGTGGCTTGCAACAACGGTTCGGCCTGGGCTTTGCCGGTATCGGTCAGGCGAAGGATGCGTTCGCGTTTGTCTTTTTCTCCGGTCTGAAAGGTTATCCAGCCTTTTTCCCGATATTCTTTGCAGATATTGAACACCGTCTGTTTGGGCAGGTAATGCTCTTCGCAAATCTGTTTTTGCGTGCATTGCCCGTCTTCCGTGTTGGCAAGGGTGTAGAGCACAGTGAAGTGGGTATGGGTCAGACCCATTTTTTTTATCCAGTCGTCTATCAGGCGGTCGATTTCACCGATATGTCTGCCGAGTATGTCGAAGCTGTTCATCGTGGTGATGCTGTTGGCTTGCTCGATTTGCCAAACGTTATTTTATCACCTGCTTTCGGGAGAACAACCAGATTGGTCCCGAAATTGACTTGACCTTGGTCCCTTGAGATACTAAAATGCGCCAAAATTGGTAATTTTTGGGACTTTATATGCGATCGACACGGATATTCGCGCTGAGCCTGTGCGGCTTGATTCTGGCGGCTTGCGGCGAGCAGGCGGAAAACGACGCGATGCAACCTGCGTCGATGAAGGTGAACGTGGTACGGGCGCAAGGTGGCGAATGGATGCCGACCCTGTCGCTGTCGGGCAATGCGGTGGCGCGAGAGGATGTGGCGGTCGGTACGGCCTTGCAGGGTTTGCAGGTGCTGGATGTGAAGGTGGAAGTGGGCGACCGAGTGGAAAAAGGCCAGTTACTGGCGGTGCTGGAACACAGCAATGTGCAGTCGCAACTGGCGCAGAATTCAGCGGCGTTGATCCGTGCCAAGGCCAATTTGGCTTCGCAGCGATCAGCACTGAAAGAAGCGGAAAGCACGCTGAAACGTTATCGGATATTGGTGAAGGATGAGGCGGTCAGCCGCCAAGATTTCGACCAGCAGCAGATGAAGGCGGAGTCGGCCAAGGCGGCGGTGCAGGTGGCGCTGGCGGAAATCACACAAATTCGGGCGCAGCTTGCCGACAACCGCCATCAGCGCAGCAAGGCGCAGGTAACCGCCCCCGTGAGCGGAGTGATTACCCGAAGGGCGGTGGAAACCGGTTCGCTTACATCAAGCAATGCATTGTTCCACATCGCCAAAGACGGCGAAACGGAAGTGCAGGCGGACGTGAGCCGTGACGAGCTGGCGCTGGTTCGGCAGGGCTTACCGGCGGATATCCATTTGGGAGCCAAAACGACGATCGGTGGCACGGTCCGGCTGGTGCCGCCCGAAATGGACAGCAGCCGCCGCGTGGCGAAAATCCGTATCACGCCGAACGAGAAGCTGAACGCAGCCATCGGCAGCGACGTCCGGGTGATCATTCACCTGCCCAAAAACCGCGTCGCCGTCAGCCTGCCCTTTTCCGCAGTCGCTTTCGACGCGGACGGCAAGGCTTTTGCCAAGGTGGTGGACGCTCAGGGGAAAGTGCACAAGCGAGCGTTGGAAATCGGCACGATGCATCAAAGTACGGTCGAAATTCTGTCCGGCTTGCAGGCGGATGAACAAGTGGTTCAACAAGCGGGCGCCTTTGTGGACGACGGCGACACGGTATCGCCGCAGCCGGTCGAAGGAGGAGAAAAATGAGCTTCAATATTTCTTCGTGGGCGATCCGCCGACCGATTCCGACCATCGTGCTGTTCATCGTATTGACGGTCGCGGGGATTTTTTCTTTCCAAAGGCTCCCCATCAATGCCGATCCGAATATCAATTTTCCAGTGATCAATATCACCGTCAGTCAGTCGGGAGCATCGCCAGACGAACTGGAAAATTCAGTGACCCGCCGTGTGGAAGACGCGGTGGCGGGTATGGCGGGAGTACGCCATATTACATCCACTGTTACCGAAGGTACGTCCCTTACCACAGTGGAATTCAATTTGGAAACCGACACCGATAAAGCACTGAACGATGTTCGCAATACCGTCAGCCAAATTCAGAGTGACTTGCCGGGCAATATCACCAATCCGGTGGTGGAGCGGATGGAAACGGAAGGCGGCGCTCTGGGCTATTATGCGGTACAGTCGCCCAATATGACACAAACCGAGCTGGCGTGGTTTATCGATGACGCGGTCAGCCGTCAGCTCTTGGCCGTCAGCGGCGTGCAACAGGTGAAACGTTTGGGCGGCGAAAAGCGCGAGATCCGCGTCGCCCTGCGGGCGGACAAACTCAATGCTTTGGGCATCACCGCCGAACAGGTCAGCAGCCAACTGGCACAAACCAACGCCAATATTCCGGCAGGCAGGGTGGAACTGTTCGGGCAGGAGCAGTCTGTCCGCGTACTCGGCAGTAAAAAAGACGTGAACGCGCTGGCGGATCTGCCGATTGCCCTGCCCGACGGGCGCAAGGCGAAATTGTCCGAACTGGCGGTGATCAGCGACAGCCACGCCGACGTGCGCAGCCGCACGCGCTTGAACGGACGAGAAGTACTGGGTTTTCAGGTGTATCGCAGCAAAGGTTCCAGCGATACCGTGGTGGCAAAGGGCGTCGATCAGGAACTGGCGGCGCTTGCCGTGCAATATCCCGAGGTGCGCATCAGCGAAGTGTATAACTCGGTGAATACCACCAAAGAGAACTACGATGTCGCCATCACCACCCTACTGGAAGGAGCGGCGCTGACGGTGCTGGTGGTCTTGCTCTTTCTACGCAGCTGGCGTGCCACGCTGGTGGCGGCGATTGCCCTGCCATTGTCGATTCTGCCGACTTTCGCTGTGATGTATTGGCTGGGCTATACCCTCAACAGCATTTCACTGCTGGCGATTACCTTGGTGATCGGCATTCTGGTGGATGACGCCATCGTGGAAATCGAGAATATCGAGACGCATCTGCACCGAGGCAAACGCCCGTTTCAGGCTGCCTTGGACGGTGCGGATGCCATCGGTCTGGCAGTGATGGCGATTACCGCCTGTATCGTGGCGGTATTTCTACCGGTGAGTTTTATCAGCGGAATGACAGGGCAGTATTTCAGCCAGTTCGGCGTTACCGTAGCGGCGGCAGTGTTGGCATCGCTATTGGTGGCGCGCTTGGTCACACCGCTTCTGGCCGCCTACCTGCTGCAACCTCAGGCGCACAATCCCGAAGCACAGGCGGAAGGCAGACTCAAACGGGCATATTTGAAATTATTGGAAAAAGCCCTGCATTGGCGCAAAACCACCCTGCTGGCGGGCGGTCTGTTTTTGCTGACTTCAGCGATGATCCTGCCGCTCTTGCCAACCGGGTTCATACCCAAAGGCGACACAGGGATGAGCCAGATCGACATCACCCTGGCGCCAGGCAGCCGCGTGGTGAACACCGACGAAGCCCTGCAAAACATCGACCGCACCATCCGCAGCTTCGACGAAGTGGATTTGGTGTTCACCACCGCAGGCACCGGTGAAATCAACAAGGGCGAAGTGCTGATCCGTTTGAAACCGCACAAACAGCGCACCATCACGCAAAAGGAGTTCGAAGACAAGCTACGGGACGAGCTGGCGAAAATTCCCGATATGCGCTTCGCCTTCCGCAACGAAATGGCGGTACGGGACGTTTCGATAATATTGACCGGCAATGACCAGGAAAAACTGAACCAAGCCGCAGCGCAGCTCAAACAGCAAATGCGGAGCTTGAAAACCGTGGAAAACGTGCAGATCAACGCTCCCTTGAGCAAATCCGAATTACAGATCAAACTGCGCGAAGACGAAGCCGCCAAAGCAGGGGCTTAGACTCAACCTTCAAGTGCAACACCCACCCCCATATGGGATGTTGCCAT
>JAUMUG010000002.1 GCA_030530775.1 Lautropia sp.
TGGCAACATCCCATATGGGGGTGGGTGTTGCACTTGAAGGTTGAGTCTAAGCCCTCCCACACCACCCGGCATGCGGGTCCACCCATACCGGCGTACCATAAAAATGCCGTCTGAAAGGGTCAGTCTTTCAGACGGCATTTTTAGCAAAAGTTCGCTCTGTTTCAATGCATTTTATGTTCCTGAACGCCTTGGTTGGTTTCAGGCGAATCCGCGTTGGTACTGGCGCGGGACGAACTGCATTTCGTCACTGTCGGCAGCGTTTTGGCGGTGTTGGGCGTTCAGCACCCAATACGGATCGCGCAGCAGCCCGCGTCCGACTGCGACCAGATCGGCATCGCCTACGCCCAGCACATGATCGGCGACGGCGGGGTCGTCCAGCATACCCACGGCAATCACGGGCTTGCCAGTGGCCTGTTTGACTTTGCGGGCTAGATCCACTTGGTAGCCGGCGTAAAATTCGGGGTGCTTGCCCGCGTGCAGTACGCCGTCGCCGCCACCGCTCACGTCCAGCATGTCCGCGCCCGCGTCGGCAAAGCGTTTGGCGACTTGAACGCCGTAGTCGCTGTCAAAACCGTTTTCACCGTATTCCTGTGCGGATATCCGTACAATCAGCGGCATATCGGCGGGCATCACTTCTCGGGCAGCCTGGATCACTTGTTCGCCGAACAGCATTTTGTCCCGCCCGTATTCGTCACTGCGTTCATTGGATTTCGGCGCATAGAATTGGTGGATCAGGTAGCCGTGGGCACCGTGAATCTCGATGGCGTCGAAGCCTGCTTCCACCGCACGTTTGACCGAACTGCGAAACGCCTGCACCAGTTCTTTGACGTCCGCCGTACTCAATTCGTGCGGTGTGATCAGGTTCTGACCGGCATAATCCAGCTCACCGTAGTGGATCGCGCTCGGAGCAACTGCATCGGGTTCGTCCTGCGCTTTACGTCCCGCGTGACCGATTTGCACGGCGATTTTTCCGCCTTGGGCGTGCACGCTGTCCACGATACGTTTGAAGGCATCACGCTGCTCGTCGTTCCACAGGCCCAAACAGTTCGGGGTGATGCGCCCGTTGGCAGCGACATTGGTCATCTCCACGATAATCAGACCGACACCGCCCACGGCGCGGGAAGTGTAATGCACGAAATGCCAATCGTTCGGCACACCGTCGATGGCGGAATATTGGCACATCGGCGGCATCACGATTCGATTTTTGAGTTCTAGGTTTTTGATTTTGAAGTTGGTGAAAATCTTTCTGAATTTCGACATTTTATCTCCGAAAAGATACTCCAAACGAACGGTATGTCAACCCGCAAGCGGGTTGGCAAAAATTTTGGCAACGACCGATCGCAATATAAAGCTTCCATCCAAAAAAGTATTTGGATGCGTTGGCGATGGATTTGTGGCCTGCTTTCTTTTAATTTTATATTGGCCACGGAACATTCGGTTTGACAAACCATACCGATGGTGGGCGTACCAACCAGCCCTGCTGCGCGAAGTATTTGCCATTTCCCAACGCTACGTCGACATCATGATGATCGCCTTCGGCAAAGGAACACAGCTGGGATACTGGATACCGTGGCAGCCTGTGCGTGAGCGGGCTTTTCGGAACACCTTCCTGCTCCAGAAAATTTGAGTCAGCCCTCCACCAAGGCAATCGATTCGACGTGAGCGGTATGAGGGAACATATTGGCGACGCCGGCCTGCAGGACGCGCCAACCACCTTCGTGGACCATGATGCCGAGGTCGCGGGCAAGCGTGGCAGGATTGCAGGAGACATAGACCATCCGGCACGGGCGTGCACGCTTCGGCAGGGCGGCCAGCACCTTGGCCACCGCCAGGGCGCCGTCCCGGGGTGGGTCGATCAGCAGCTTGTCTACACGGCCGAGCGCCAGCCAGGCTTTCTGATCGAACTCGAACAGATTGGCTTGCCGGAAATGCACGCCCTGCTCGCCGGGCGCTGCTTTGAACACGGCGCGGTTCAGTTCTGCATTCTGCCGAGCCCGGGCCACCAGCGCCGCAACGCCTTCGACGCCGATCACCCGACGCGCCCGGGTGGCCAGCGGCATGGTGAAATTGCCCAGCCCGCAGAACAGATCGACGACATGATCGTCTTCGTGCAGGTCGAGCATGCGCACGGCCCGGGTCAACAGCTGCCGGTTGATGCCGGCGTTGACCTGGGTGAAATCGGTCGGTTTGAACGGAAAGCGCAGACCGAACTCGGGCAATTCGTAAGCGAGGGCCGAAACGCCATCCGCCCTACCTTCGGCATCACAGAGTAATTCGATCGAATCCGGCCCACGCCGCTGCAGCCAGATTTCAACGCCATGTTCGCAACCGAAGGCCTGCAGTGCCGCCAGATCGGCCTGGGTGGGCGGCAGCAGCACGCGGAAGGACAGCGCCAGCGGATGCCGAACCGGAGACGCAACCGAGCAGGAAGAATGCGACCTCCCCTGAAAACAGTCCCCCACCGCCAGTTCGACCTGTGGCAGACGCTGGCGGATGCCGAGCGATGCGATCAGGGAGCGCAACGCCGGTAGCAGAGCCGAAACGCGCTCGGGCAGCACATGACATTCATTCAGGGGGGCGACGTGGCTGGACGCTCTTTCATGAAAGCCAACCAATACGCCGCCCTTGCTCGGCACATCGCGCACGGTGAGACGCGCACGGAAACGATAGCCCCAGGGCCGACCTTCGATGGCCGGCAGGATCTGTGCCGGCCGGACCTTGCCCAGGCGCCAGAGGGTGTCTTCGAGTACGCGCTGCTTGTAGGCGACCTGAGCACGCGCATCGGCATGTTGCATACTGCAACCGCCGCAGACGCCATAGTGGGGACAGCGGGGCACTTGCCGGCTGGGATTGGGCTGCAGCACCTGGGCCACCTCGGCCACGTCGTGGCGGGTCTTGCTGCGCAGTATCCGGGCCTCGACTTCTTCGCCGGGCAAGCCGCCCTGCACGAAGACGACCTTGCCGGCCTGGCGGGCGATGCCATTGCCATCCAGATCGACCGATTCGATCCGGCAACGCAGCAGGTGGTTCTGCTGCGGATCACTGTGAGTTTTCAACGGAGTTTCAGTCAGAGAAGCGCTCGGACCGCTCTCATACGGTCGGACATCGAAATCGCGCTGCGGGCAATCTGTCGAACCCCGTCCAACAGACTGCCGGCGACGCGATCATGCCGGCATCACGGAATCAGGTCAACCACGCCAAGCGGTATTCAACGCTTGGGCAGCACCCCGATGGGATCCACCGGCTTGGAAGCGCGACGTACTTCGAAGTACAGGGCCGGCCGGTTGGTACCGGTGCTGCCCAGCTCGGCCACCTGTTGGCCCCGCTTGATCTTCGCATCCTGCTTGACCAGCAGGGTACGGGCGTGCGCATAGACCGACAGCACCGTATCGCTGTGCTTGATGATGAGCAGATTGCCGTAACCGCGTGGACCGACACCACTGAAGATCACCTTTCCGTCAGCAGCCGCCAACACCGGCTCGCCGAGCGTGCCCGCCAGCAGCAAGCCCTTGTGCGAATCGCCATCGAAGGGCTGCAGCACTTTACCAAGCACCGGCCAACTGAAGACGATCCCTTCATAAGTACGGGTGCTCGAGGGCACGGCGGGTGCCTTGGCGGCTTTCGCCCTGGCCCCCGCCGCCGCGGAGCCGGCATTTGCGGTATCGGCCGGGCGCGGCTGTGATGGTTGCGTCACGGGCTGTGCACTGGCGACAGCGCCCGGTTTCGGTGCGCCATAGGCTCGCTTGACACCCTGTGGCCCCACTTTCAGGTTGGGATCATCCGGTGAGGTATTGCCGCCCTGCTGATGCACCGACCCCTGATAGATCGGCGAAACCTGGGGGCCTTCGTCGACCGGCGCGGTCGCCGGCGCCTGCGAGGCGGCACCGTTGCCCGCCTGGCCGCCCGGCTGAGCCGGCGCGCTGGCCACAGCAGGTTTGTTGGGACTGGTGCGATGCACCACGGGGGCCGGCTTGGTGGCAGCACAGCCTGCCAGCAGTACACCAGCCCCGATCGAAAACAACACGCGCGACTGTTTTTTCAGCGCATCGCTCATCATGCAGAAATTCCTCCGACTTCGCTGCTCAGCGGGCAACACCCGCACGCAGCGGTACGAATCTTACGGCATCGAGTTCGGTCAGTGACCATTCATCCGGACCGACCCGGTCGACGACTTGCAAAATCTGGGTATCGCTGTCGGGCGACTTGACGGGAGCAACCAGGCGCCCACCGACCGCCATCTGTTTCAGCCACTCCTTGGAAATCGATTCACTGGCAGCAGCGCTGATGACGACATCATAGGGTGCACCGGCCGTCACGCCCGCCGTACCATCCCCAAAAATCAGCCGTAGATTGGGCAGACGGAACGGACGGACATTGACCTTGGCCAACTCATGCAGCCAATGTACCCGTTCGATGGACACCACATCCGCAAACAATCGTGCCATGACAGTGGCCTGATAGCCACACCCGGTACCGATTTCGAGCGCCCGCAGACGCTTGACCTCATTCGGGCGCACCGATTCGGCCAACAGCCAGAGCATCCGAGCCACCGTCGAGGGCCGGGAGATCGTCTGACCATGGCCGATCGGCAATGCCACATCCTCATAGGCCCGACTGGCCAGCCCATGCTCGACGAACAGATGACGCGGCACTTTCTTCATGGCCGCCAGCACCACGGGCGAGTCGATCCCCTGACGTTCGAGCTGCTCGACCATCCTCAGTCGGGCACGCTCGGACACCAGCCCGTCGGTATCGGTGCGCTTGATCACCCCAACCATCGACGTGTCTGTTCCAGCAAAGCGGTGGCGGTCAGATCGACCTGCAACGGACTGATCGAAACCCGCCCGGCCGCGGTGGCATGGAAATCGGTGCCCGGCCCCTTGTCGGCCTCCGGTCCAGCCTTGCCGATCCAGTAAACGGTTTCACCGCGCGGATTCTGGGCTGGAATCACCGGTTCGGTATGGTGCCGTCGTCCCAACCGCGTCACCTCGTAGCCCTTCAGTTCGTCATAAGGCAAAGACGGAATATTGACGTTCAGCAGCATCGGTTGTGGCCAAGGATCGGTCAGATAGCGCACAACCACATCACGGGCGACGCGGGCCGCACTGTCCAGATGCTGATGGCCCTTGGTCGTCAGCGAGAATGCGATGGACGGCAGGCCCAGCAGATAGCCTTCGGTGGCCGCCGCAACAGTCCCGGAGTAGATGGTGTCGTCACCCATGTTGGCACCATCGTTGATGCCCGAGACCACCAGATCGGGAGGCGAATCCATCATGCCGGTGACGGCCACGTGCACACAATCGGTCGGCGTGCCATCGACGAAATGAAACCCGTTGGCAGCCTGCCGAACCGTCAGGGGACGGCTGAGCGTGAGGGAGTTCGAAGCGCCGGAACGATCCCGCTCGGGCGCATAGACGATGATCTCGCCCAGGCCGGCGAGTGCCGCTGCCAGCGTCTCGATGCCTGGAGCGAAATAACCGTCATCATTGCTGATCAGTATTCGCATCGGGTCATTCTAGCAATCTGCAGGCCAGACCGTGGCATGCAAGCCCCCAGCCGTCGTTCAACCCATGCCATTCGGCCGGGCGGACGTTGCTCATCCTTCCTCGGCAGGCCAGTCGCGGATATAGGCCTTGAGCATCTTGTTCTCGAAGCTCTGTGCATCCAGCACCGCACGCGCCACATCGTGAAAGGACAGGATACCCAGCAGCACACCGTCTTCCATCACCGGCACATAGCGGGTATGGCTCTCGATCATCAGGCGGCGCAGTTCGTTGACATCGATGGCCGGTGACACCACCAGCGGCTCGTGCACCATCACATCGCGCACACGGATCTCGGCCACCGGCTTGGTCGGGCCGGCACGGTGCTCATGCTGACGTTTGGCCAGCATCCGCATCACTTCCCGAAAGGTCAGCATACCGGCGAGTCTGCCGCCCTCCATCACGACCACGGAACCGATATCGTGTTCGGCCATCGTGACCACACCGTCGGACAACATCATGTCCGGCGTGACCGTGAACAAGGTACTGCCCTTCAGGCTGAGAATATCGGCGACTTTCATGAGATCGGTCCTCCCCGTACGGTTGGCAAGAGTAGCGGCGGTGCCCCGGGTCGTGCAAGCATCGGGCCAACCCGTGTGCAGCATCATGCTAGAGTGCAGTTCCCTGCAAAGTACCACCTGCCGGAACCCGGCGCCCAATGGCGCATGAATTGCTCTGTTGTTATCGACACGATGTCCAACGATACCCCCTTGCCCCAGCCTCCCGTACCCCGCCAATCGGCTGCTCGGCGCTATCGCATCCTGACGGTCGGCCTGGTGATCGCGCTGATCACGCTGGGGCTCGTCTGGGAGACGGTACTGGCGCCATTGCGCCCACAGGGCTCATTACTGGCACTGAAAGTGCTGCCTCTGGTGTTTGCGCTACCGGCGCTGCGTCGGGGCTGGGTGCGCGCCTATCAGCTCTGGGTGATGCTGATTCTGGCCTATCTGTGCGAGGGCATCGTGCGGGGCATGAGCGACACGGGTCCGTCGGCCCACCTGGCCTGGCTGGAGACCGCGCTGGCAACGGGCTGCTATTTGAGCATGATGCTGTATGTACGCGCCATACGCAGACCACAGCCGCCACCCGAGTCCGTGAATCCCGCTGATGCCGAAAGTCGGGGTTGAGCCTGCCATCACCGCGGTGCGAACCTGCAGCAGACCTCCCCCGTCTTCATCGAGACCGGCTTCACCCATGTTGCGACCCGAGCCAGCAACCCGTATATTCCTCTTCCACCCCACGGTCGGCTTCCATGGAACTCACGACCATGCGCTCCGGAGGATCGGGGCGTCGATGCCGCGATCATGCACCATACCATGACATGGGCAGCTCCATCTGCCTATGGCCGGCGGCAGATCATCCAACCCGTTGGCGTTCGCGCTGCCTGGCCGCTTCTTCCTCGACCCGATCACAGACCGTCATCAGCCAAGCGGGATCGTTGCGTGCCAGCGCCCTGTTATCGCTGAGCTGACGCCGCCACAGGCGTGCCGCCGGCTGACCATGATAGAGGCCCAGCACATGCCGGGCCAAATGGCGGAGCTCGACCCCCCGCTCGGCATACCGCTGCAGATAGCCGACCAGCCGCTCGACCACCTGCCGACGGGTCGGTTCGGGCCGGGCTGCATCCCCCAGCAACCAGCGGTCGACCCCACTCAACAGCCAGGGATCGTGGTAGGCCCGACGCCCGTACATGACGCCATCCAAACCGGGGCGTCCTTGCCTGCCCTGCGCTGCCTGCCACCCATGCACCAGATCTTGCAGCCCGCCATTCAGCTCAAAGGCACATGCCGGAAAATCTCCCCGCAACCGGTGCACCACCTCGTGGCGCAGTGGCGGGATTTCACGATTCTGCTTGGGATCGAGCCCATCCAGCCAGGCATTGCGGGCATGGACGATGAAACGCCGACAGCCCGCTTCGCTCACCCGAGCCACGAAAGTCCTGACGAACTCGTAATCCTCACACCGGTCGATGCCGATGCGATGCTTGACGGTGACCGGCACATCGACCGCATCGATCATAGCCGCCACGCAGTCCGCCACTCGTCCAGGATCGGCCATCAGGCATGCGCCGAAAGCGCCTTCCTGCACCCGGTCGCTGGGGCAGCCGCAGTTCAGATTGATCTCGTCATAACCGTAGGCCACGCCGGCGCGTGCAGCCTCGCTCAACAGGGTCGGATCGTTGCCGCCCAGCTGCAGCACGACGTGCGCGCCTTCTTCACCCCGGCCGAGCAAGCGCTCCGGATCACCATGTGCGATGGCCTGCGCGGTCACCATCTCGGTGTAGAGCCATGCCTGCGTCGACAGCAGACGATGGAAGCTGCGGCAGTGTCGATCGGTCCAATCCATCATGGGTGCCACCGAAACGCGGAACAGACCAGAAGGAACGGAAATGGTTGTCTCTGACATAAGAAAATTGATGCATGACGTGGCACGTCCAAACGCTTCCCAAAGCGTACGAAGTGTAAAAAATAACGACAACCGCGGAAAAAATCACCAGCCGCTGCGCCGGGGTTGAAACCCGTCACGGCAGAGCTCCAGCAAACACTCAACAATAACGCCCACGTCCAGCATTTCATTGAGTGAGTGTTGAAGCATCATGAGCACGACTGTTCTCCTCGTAGACGACCACCCTCTGATGCGCAGCGCATTGCGCAGTGCCATCGAGACCATTTGCGAGGACTGCATATTCATTCCAGCCGCTTCTCTGGAAGAAGCCTTCCACGAAGTCCGTCTCAGTAACCCCCCCGATCTCGTCATCCTCGATCTGAACCTGCCAGACGCCTGTGGCACTGCCACTCTGGATGCCTTCCGGCGCCGCTGCCCCGGTCTGAAACTGGTGGTGCTTTCCGAACGGACCGACCCGCCGACCATCCAAGCAGCCCGCAACGCCGGTGTCGTTGGCTTCATCCCCAAAACGGCCAGTGTCGAACAGTTCATCAACAGTCTGCGTCAGATCATGGGCGGGATGACCACTTTGCCTCCGGCCAGCCCTCCCGCTCCGATCGCTCTGGCCCATCCCGACAGCATCGAACGCCTGTCCCGACACCCCGAGGCACACGATACCAAGGTGTCCTGGCAGATTCACGGCAGCATCGCCCGCTCGGCCCCGCCAACGGAAGCAGGCGTCGATGCCCCCATCCCCAGCGCCGCCCCCACCGATCGAGTTCACCTGACGAAACATTCGGAGCAAACGGCGAACTCGGCAGCCAGCGGCTCGGTCAATACGACCGGCTCGAATCCATCGATGAGCATGATGCAGGCATCTCCGATGCCGGCCCGTGAATATCACGATGGCCGTCACCTGGGACTGACCGAGCGCCAGCGTGGTGTACTGCGGCTGATGATACTGGGCCTACCCAACAAAGCGATCTGTCGCGAACTGCATCTGGCCGAAGGCACCGTCAAAGTGCACGTCAGCGCAGTCCTGCGAGCGCTGGGGGTGGCATCACGGGCACAAGTGGTCGTCGCCGCCCTGCGTGCCGGCATCCACGTCGAATGAAGCACGGCTGATCATCAATCGATCGGGCGTGATGTCACCGGAAACCGGCGACATCACGCCCGATTCCATCAAGGAGCGGAAAGTTCAATGTACCCCGCGCTGCTCGACAGCGTATGGAAACTGCCCCGCATTGCCCATGAGCCATGTCGACGGAGAGTGTCGGGACGAAAGCGCGGTGTACCATGGGGTGAAAGCGGGGCGGCAAAGGAAAGCGAAGGAAAGCATCTGCCCGCATGTCATGGTTCGAGGAGTCGGACAGACATGTGATGCCACGGGATCGCATCGGCGGCAGCAAATACAGGGTGCGAGGGCGGCGGGTCAAAACCTGAACGGCAGGATAGACTCCCGTCGGCCCAACGACTGCCGGGATCGTCGTCCCCGTCATACCCGGTGCACGAGCCGCCCGGACGAGACAGAGCCGAACAACGCAACGCAACCTGGTGACGTGGCAGTTTCGGATTTGCCCGAACGGGCGATGCAGACCTTGAAGAGACAGATGCGAAGCATCCGAGAGATGGCGTCCCGTAGGGGATTCGAACCCCTGTACTCACCGTGAAAGGGTGATGTCCTAGGCCTCTAGACGAACGGGACCTTGCACTGTCGACAATGATTTATTGTCTTGAAACTGTTGAAGACCTGATCACCTTTGAATGGTGGAGGTAAGCGGGATCGAACCGCTGACCTCTTGCATGCCATGCAAGCGCTCTCCCAGCTGAGCTATACCCCCGGCGATCAAGATGTGTAATGATAAACCAATTTTTTGTTGGCTTGCAAGTCTTGTCGTTCGTTCACAATCCGAACCAACGACAGCCACCGCCGGGACCACCTGGCGATCCCTGCGAGGCGGCTGCCCGACCTCATTACGGCCGCTATGATAGCTGTTTCGGCGCCTTCGTCAAATTTTTTCTGCAATCGCCTCTTCGGCCGGGCTGCCGGTCGGCTGCGCACTGCCCACCCGATTCCTTTCCATCCTTCATCTCAATCAATCCATCATGACTGCAAAATTGATCGACGGTCTCGCCATTTCCGCCCAGGTCCGGGAGAAGGTTCGCCTGGCGGCAGCCCAGATTCTTGAAAGCACCGGGCGCAGGCCCGGGTTGGCGGTGCTGCTCGTGGGCAATGCCGAGGCATCTCAAGTCTATGTACGCAACAAGATCAAAGCCTGCCAGAAAGCAGGATTCCATTCGGTCAGCGAGCATCTGCCAGAGAGCACGACAGAAGCCGAACTGCTGGCCAAGCTGGCGGAACTGAATGCGAATCCGGCCATCGATGGCATTCTGGTCCAGCTGCCCCTGCCCGCACACATCAGTACGCGACGGGTCATCGAGGCGATTTCACCGGACAAGGATGTCGACGGTTTTCACGTCATCAACGCCGGCGCGCTGATGACCGGTGCGCCACAGCTGGTGCCCTGCACACCGCTGGGCGTGATGACGCTGCTGGAAAGCACCGGTGTATCACCGTGGGGCGCGGAGGTCGTGATCGTCGGCGCCAGTAATCTGGTGGGCAAGCCGCAACTGCATCTGATGCTGCAGGCCGGTGCCACCGTAACGCTGTGCAACAGCAAGACCAGGGATCTGGGAGCCCAGACCCGTCGTGCCGACATCCTGGTCGTGGCGGTCGGCCGGCCGGACATGGTCACAGCCGATATGATCAAGCCAGGCGCCGTCGTGATCGACGTCGGCATCAATCGTCTGCCCGACGGCAAGCTGGTGGGTGATGTGAACTTCGAAGGTGCCCGCGAAGTGGCCGGCTGGATCTCACCGGTGCCGGGCGGCGTCGGCCCGATGACGATCGCCATGTTGCTGCAGAACACCATCACGGCCGCCAAACGGCATCTGAGGCTGCCGGCCTGATGCGGCTGGCGGCGCCGGACGATTCGCTGGATATCCCTGTTTGCCGCCTGGATTGGATCGGTCCCGGTACACTCGGCCATTGTGTTTTCGAGGCCATGCCTCACATGCAAGGAAGCGCGACGAGATCCGTCTTCGACGACGCACGGTCCGCCGTGCAGTACTCGTTTGCACTTCCTTTCCCGTCCTGTCCTGAATTCCTTCTTTCGACCCAGACTGACCCATGACTGTTTCAACGCAATCCCCTGCTTCAGAAAACCCGCTGCTGGGAGGTCCGCGCCGATTGACCCCTTTCACGGCCGTGCGCCCCGAGCAGGTGACGCCGGCGCTCGATCAGCTGCTGGCCGAAGCCGAAAGCGCGGTCGCCCAGGTGACAGCCGCCGACACACCGGCCAGCTGGCAGGATGTGGTGCTGCCGTTGCAACACGGTACCGAACGGCTGGGCTATGCCTGGGGTCTGGTGCAACACCTGAATTCGGTGATGAACACGCCCGAGCTACGCGAGACCTTCAACGAGAATCTGCCGCGCGTCGTCGAGTTCTGGACCCGGCTCGGTCAGAACACGGCGCTGTTCGACAAGTACCGGAAACTGAAGGCTGGCCCGGGCTATCAGACACTGGATGGTGCCCGGCGCACCGCGCTGGACCATGAGGTGCGCGACTTCGTGTTGAACGGCGCCGAACTGCAATCACCGGCCCGCGAGCGCTTTGCCGCCATTCAGGAGGAACTGGCGACACTGACGCAGCGTTTTTCGGAGAATGTGCTGGACGCGACCAACGCCTTCGAGCTGCTGATTCCAGACACGCCCGAAGGTCGCGAGCGGCTTGCCGGCCTGCCCGAGGACGCAGTGGCGGCGGCCAGGGCGGATGCCGAGCGGCACGAGCGATCGGGCTGGCGCTTCACCCTGCATTTTCCATCCTATTTCCCGGTGATTCAGTACGCACGCGACCGCGCGCTGCGTGAAACGTTGTACCGTGCCTATGTGACCCGTGCCGCCGAGGGTAACGAGCACGACAACACCCGGCTGATGCATCAGATTCTGGCATTGCGCCAGGAGAAAGCGCAGCTGCTGGGCTACGCCAACTATGCCGAGCTGTCACTGGTGCCCAAGATGGCGGACTCACCCGCCGAAGTCGAGCGTTTCCTGCGCGATCTGGCCAAGCGTGCCCGCCCCTTTGCCGAGCGCGACCTTGCCGAAGTTCGCGACTATGCCCGCGAACATCTGGGTCTCGACACGCTGGAAGCCTGGGACATCCCCTATGCCAGCGAAGCCCTGAAACAGGCCCGGTATGCCTTCTCGGACAACGAAGTCAAACAGTACTTCTCGCTGCCACGCGTGCTGGATGGACTGTTCCGGCTGATCGAACGCCTATTCGGCGTCGTCATCGAGGACGATCGGGCCGAGGGGTGGCATCAGGATGTGCGCTTCTACCGGATCGAATCGAAAGACGGCCAGCTGGTCGGTCAGTTCTATCTGGACCTGTATGCGCGCGAAACCAAGCAGCCGGGTGCGTGGATGAACGACAACCGGGGACGTCACCACGAAACACCCGACGGTCGTCTGCAGACGCCGATCGCCTATCTGGTCTGCAACTTCCAGGCCCCGGTCAACGGCCGGCCAGCGCTACTGACCCACGACGATGTGACCACCCTGTTCCATGAATTCGGCCACGGTCTGCACCATTTGCTGACCCGGGTCGATACGCTGGCGGTGTCGGGCATTTCGGGCGTGGAATGGGATGCGGTCGAGCTGCCGAGTCAGTTCATGGAGAACTGGGCCTGGGAATGGGACATCGTCGAATCGATGACCGCTCACGTCGAAACCGGCGAAAAGATGCCGCGAGCACTCTTCGACCGGATGCTGGCGGCCCGCAACTTCCAGGCCGGTCTGCAGACCCTGAGACAGATCGAATTCGCACTGTTCGACATGCTGTTGCATCAGCGTCTGGGGTTGGGGACAACGCAGCAGGTCTCCGATGCGACTGCCGCGACTGCTGACGCCGCCGTCGACGCCAAAGCAACGACGGCCCAGGCCAGTGCCACCGATACCGCGGCGACCGCGTCGAAACCCGCCGATCCTTCCAAGAACCATACGGATTCCAGTTCCTCTGCCCCGGCAGGCCACAACCAGGACACATCACCGAGCGGGCGCGACGAGATTCAACGACTGCTGGATGCAGTACGCCGCGAGGTGGCGGTACTGACGCCGCCCGAGTTCAACCGCTTCCAAAACAGCTTCAGCCACATCTTCGCGGGCGGCTATGCAGCAGGCTACTACAGCTACAAGTGGGCAGAAGTGTTGTCGGCCGACTGCTATGCTGCCTTCGAGGAAGCCGGGTTGACCGATCCGACGGTAGGTGAGCGTTTTCTGACGGAAATCCTGTCTGTGGGCGGCAGCCGACCGGCCATCGACTCATTCAAAGCGTTCAGAGGTCGGGCACCCGAACTGGATGCCCTGCTGCGCCATAATGGGATGGTGGATACCGTGCGCTGAGCATGGGCCGGAAGAGGCCTCCATCTTCGCCTGCTCTGCGTTTCGGTCCTCTCAAAGTGAACATTGAGTGATTCAGAAGGCGAAAACATGAAGGCCACTCCGGCAAAACTGCTTCTGCTTGCGGCCTGCGCGCTGTCCGCCGCATCAGCCGCGGCCGCGGAGTACAAGTGGATGGATGCCGACGGCGGCATCGTCTATGGTGACGTTCCTCCCCCCGAGGGCGCCGTGGCATTGAGACAGTCCGGCTCATCGATTTCCCGTTCGGTGGATCTGGGGCGGCTCGACCCGATTCTGAATTTTCCGATGGCACTGCGCACCGCGGCCCGCAACCATCCGGTGACGCTCTACAGCGCCAATGACTGTCAGCCGTGCCAGATGGCCCGGGAACACCTGAAGGCGCGCGGTATTCCTTTCCAGGAATGGCTGGTGTCCAGCCACGAGGATTTCGAGCGCTTCCGTGCCCTGGGCTTCACCGGCAACGGTTTCCCGGCTCTCACCATCGGTGACCAACGCAGTATCGGCTTCGAAGCCGACGCCTGGAGCAAAACACTGGATTCGGTCGGTTATCCGAAGACCTCGCAGTTGCCGAGCACCTATCAGTATCCGACCGTCACCCGTCTGAGCAATGAGCCGGGCACCCAGGGTGAGGCGATCCAGAGCCGACCGCAGAGGCAAACGATCGTCCAGGGCGACGTTCAGAGCGACAACGCACGGCCCAGCCGCAGGGAAAGCCCACCGATACAGCAGACGATCGATTCCGGCATCCGATTCTGATCCGAGAGCACGGCCCGATTCGGATCAGGTGCCCCGATTCGGATCCGATCCGGACTCGAAAAGCCGTCTCCGATCCCAGCCCGGATGCCGGTCCAGGATGCGGGCATCCTCCGGACATCGAGCAGCAGCAAACCCCGCCGAACCTCAAAAACGAAGACGGCTACACCGTCTACGCTATCCTAGCCCGCCCTGAAGGACGGGGGTTGCCGCGCACCCGGCTGCCAGCCGCGGATTCGTTCGATCATGAACGGATCAGTGCAGCCAGAACAGGCCGTTTGCATGCATTGCCGCATATCGATATGCGCAGAATGTGCCTTGGCGCGCCGGATAAACCCCGCTTTCGTGGCCCGACTTCGGATTGGCGGCGCCTGCACCGACTGCTTCCGCTATCATCGTCGTCGCTTCCAAATACAATGGGCCGGCTTTCTGGCCGGCAGCGAACGACACATGAATCTCCAACAATTGCGTTCGGTTCGCGAGGCTGTCCGGCGCGGTTTCAATCTGACGGAAGTGGCCCGAGCGCTGCACACCTCGCAACCGGGGGTCAGCCGACAGATCCGCGAGCTGGAAACCGAGCTGGGTTTCGAGCTGTTCGTGCGGACCGGCAAGCGGCTGACCTCGCTGACGCAGGCCGGTGCGCTGGCCGTACCGATCATCGAAGGTATCTTGAACGGTGCCGAAAATCTGCTGCGCAGCGGTGAGGAATATGCACACCAGTCGACCGGCAAACTGTCGATCTCGGCAACCCACTCGCAGGCCCGTTATGCCTTGCCCGACGCCGTGCGTGATTTCCGGCAACGCTATCCCGATGTGCACCTACATCTGCATCAGGGCTCACCCGAACAGGTGGCGGAAATGCTGTTGGACGGCGAAGCCGATATCGGCATCGCCACCGAAGCCCTGAGCGATTACGACGGGCTGGTGACACTGTCCTGCTATCGCTGGACGCACAGCGTGATCGTTCCCCCGGAACATCCCCTTCTGGCCGACGAGGAACTGGCGCTGGCACGGCTGGCACAGTATCCGATCATCACCTACAGCACCGGTTTCACCGGACGGCTGCACATCGACAGCGCTTTCAGGAGTGAGCAGCTCGACCCCGACATCATCCTCACGGCCATGGACGCCGACGTGCTCAAGACCTATGTGGAACTGGGCCTGGGTGTGGGGATCATTGCCTCGATCGCCTTCGATGAAGAACGCGACACCCGACTGCGTGCCATCGATGCCGGTCATCTGTTCCCGGTCAACACCACCCGGCTGGCCTTCAGGCGCGGTAGTTTTCTGCGCAGCTATGTCTACGATTTCATCGAGACCTTCGCATCGCCGCTGACGCGTGACATCGTCGACCAGGCCGCCAATCAGTCGCCCGGCATCGATTTCCAGATTTGATGGCCGACACAGGGGCCCAAAGACCGCGGACAGCCCGAGACCATGGTCTTTCGACAATCTTTCAGATCATCGAAGCCGGATCGGCCGGCTCGCCCATGCCTTCGGCACCGGACCAGTCGACACCTGCCCGGAAGCGGGTTTCCTGGCGCGCCCGCAGGCGCACCGTCTGCCCCTTGAACAGGCCGATCTGCTGTCTGAGCGCGAGGTAGCCTGCTCGAGACATCTCGACGTCGATGAAACTGCCGTCATCGGGCCGGCGGAATTCCAGGCGGGTACGTGGGCCGACCGTCAGCGCCTGCGAGAATGCCACTGGCAAGGTGCCCGGTGTCGGGTCGTTTTCGGGCAACACATCTATTTCGTGCGGACGCACATAGACCACCTCTTCGATATCGGTACGCGGCCTGCCGACATCCGGCATACGATGCCCGCCCTCCCCGCCTGCCGAGGCCGGGGTCGACGTGACTGTACCTGCCCGTGTCTCGTCCGGCGGGCTCACGCTGTCGAAATGGCCACGAAACAGGTTCACATCACCAAGGAACTTGAGAACGAAAGGTGTGGCAGGACGATCATAGACCTCTTCCGGTGAACCGCTCTGCTCGACCCTGCCCTTGTTGAGCACCACCACCCGGTCGGCCACTTCCATGGCCTCATCCTGATCGTGCGTCACGAACACACTCGTGACCTGCATCTCGTCGTGCAGTCGGCGCAGCCAGCGGCGCAGTTCCTTACGAACCTGCGCATCCAGCGCTCCGAAGGGCTCATCCAGCAGCAATACCCGCGGCTCGACCGCCAGTGCACGTGCCAGGGCGATCCGCTGTCTCTGCCCACCCGACAGCTGCGACGGAAAACGCTCGGCCAGCCAGTCGAGTTGCACCATCTTCAACAGGCTCATCACCCTGTCTCGGATCACCTCCTCGGCTGGACGGATCCGCCGTGGCTGCACCCGCAAGCCGAAAGCCACGTTCTCGAAGATGCTCATGTGATTGAACAGCGCATAGTGCTGAAACACGAAACCGACCTGCCGCGAACGGGGATCTTCCTCGGTAGTGTCCTTGCCATGGAACAGCACCCGCCCGCTGTCGGGTTGCTCCAGCCCGGCGATGATCCGCAGCAGCGACGTCTTGCCAGAACCAGAGGGTCCAAGTAACGCCACCAGCTCGCCGGAGCCGATGTCCAGCGTGATGTCGTCGCAGACCACGGTCTTACCGAAACGCTTGTTCAGGTTCTGGATCAGGATACTCATGAAGTCGGAGAGAATGGAAAAAACGTTGAAGGGAGTGTGCCCGGGTGCCTGGTTTGCAGACGCTGCTCAGATGCCGAATGCGTTCCAGATTTCCGCGTCTTCTTCCCGCATGCGGAAGAGTTCGACCTCGGGCGCGGTGACGGCAAGCGCCTGTGACACCATGCTGCCCGACGGTACGCTGCGCGTCAGCCAGACGTTGCCGCCAATGACCGAACCACGACCGATGGTGACACGGCCCAACACGGTGGCCCCGGCATAGATCACCACTTCGTCTTCCAGAATCGGGTGACGGGCCTCACCCTTGACCAGCGAGCCGTCTTCCCCCTGCCGGAAGCGCTTGGCCCCCAGCGTGACGTTCTGATAGAGCCGCACCCGGCTGCCGATGATCGCGGTTTCACCGATCACCACACCAGTGCCATGGTCGATGAAGAAATGATCACCGATCGTGGCGCCGGGATGAATGTCGATACCGGTCACCGAATGGGCCAGTTCGCCGATCACGCGGGCGGTCAGCGTCATGCCCTGTTCATAGAGCAGATGTGCCAGCCGATGGTGGATCATCGCCCAGACGCCGGGGTAGCAGACCAGCACTTCGTCCAGACTGCGTGCAGCCGGATCACCCTGATAGGCCGCCGCCACATCGGTGTCGAGCAGCTCGCGCACCGCCGGCAGACGCTCGCTGAAGATACGGATGATCTCCTGAGCACGCCGGACGTCGGCGTCGTTCAGGCTCGTCTGACCCGAGGTGAACAGGATTTCCCGCCGGATCTGGTGATACAGCGACGACAGCGCCAGATCGAGTGTGTAGCCGACATAGTGGTCGATGTTCTCCGAACACAGATCGGGCCGCCCCAGGCGATGAGGAAACAGCGCCGCCGCCAAGCCATTGACGACTTCGGACAGAACCTGCCGCGAAGGCAGCAAGGGCGGCGTACCATCGGGCCGCCGTGACTGCAGTGCCGCATCACGCAGGACGCGCAGCCTGGCCACCGTTTCATCCACCCCGAATGACAGCGGCGCGCCGCTGTTCAGCTCCACGCAATTTCCATTCGTTTTCATGCCATCGAACTCTTCTGCAGTGCTTTGATCAATAGAATGTTATACGCCACGGCGCAATGGTTTTCGATTCCCTTGGGATATAAGGATAGATGCGAAGGTACGAAGCCCCCGGGTGCTCATGAAACTTCCAATGGCCCAGGAGCATCCCATGTCCCCATTCTGAAGAAGAAAACGCCCTCGATGTGGCTCCTCCACGACTGTGTCGACCGGAACGGAACGCTGGCAGTCAATGACCCCCCTTCAGAAGTGCAGGCGCGGATACGCAGCGAGGAAGTTGCCGTGGCCGCCGAAATTCTGAATCGACGCCTGCCAGCCTTGCGCTGCAACCTGCCCGATGTCCGCCCTATTCGTTGCCCTGCTATGTCCGCCCTGTTCGATGCCCTGCTGTTTGCCTTCGACGTGACGCTGCCCAGCGTGCTGATGCTGAGTTTCGGTGTCATGCTGCGGCGTACCGGTCAGATCGATCATGGCTTTGCCACCAAGGCATCCCGGCTGGTGTTCAACTATGCACTGCCGCTGCTGTTGTTTTCCAAATTGGCCGAAAACGATATCCAGTACAGTGAGCAGGCCCGCTTGCTGACGGCCGGCGCCGTCACCACCATCACGCTGTATCTGGGCGCCGAACTGTATGCATGGCGCTTCGTGCCCAATCCGACTGACAAGGGCGTGTTCGTACAGGGTGTGTTCCGCAGCAACATGGCGATCATGGGGCTGGCCTACGTCTCCAACGCCTATGGTGATGAGGGCCTGGCCTCGGGGGCGGTGTATGTCGGCGTGATCACCCTGCTTTACAACGTGCTGTCGGTGATTGCGCTGAGCCGTACCGGAGCCAGTGGCGTGCACGCCAAACTACGCCATATCGGCCGCAACATCGCCACCAACCCGCTGGTTCTCTCGATCGTGCTGGCACTGATCCTGCAGCGCATGCAAGTGCCGATCCCGGGCGCAATCATGCAGACCGCCAGACACATGGCCAATATCGCGCTGCCGATCGCCCTGCTCTGCGCCGGCGCGACCTTCGACATCCGCTCGACACGCGACACCTCCGGTATTTCGATGACCGCCAGCATCGGCCGCATACTGGTCGCACCGATCATCGCCGTGCTGGTCGGACTGGCCTTCGGGCTGTCGAGCATCCCGATGGGCGTGCTGTTCCTGATGTCGGCGATGCCGACCGCCGCCGCCAGCTATGTGATGGCCAAGAGCATGGGCGGCAACGATGTGGCGGCGGCCAACATCATCGCCATCACCACCTTTGGCGCCATGTTCTCGGCAGCCGCCGGCATCACAGCCCTTCGCGGCAGCGGGCTGATGTGATCATCGTCGCCGTTTTGGCTGGGACGCAGGCCGCCTACGACCTGCGGGACATGCGCTCCGTAGAGCCGGCCAGCGGAAAACCTGCAGCGTCGCCGCCGATTTACAGCCGCTGCCGCCCTTGGCGGCGGCGCAAGGGCTCATTGCATGGTTCAAGGGCTCATCAGAACCCCGGTTTGCCGGGGCTGCCCGGATCACCTTCCTGGTTGGCAGACCAGCCACCTCCCAGCGCCTTGTAGAGATTCAGGAGGTTGCGGGCCTCGGCCAATCGACCCTGGGTATATCGTTCATCGAGCTGTTGCGCCTGCAGACGGGCACGCAGCGCCTGGTCCAGCGTGAGGTCACCCCACCGAAACAGGCGCAGTGCATCGTCGGCCCGACGGCGGGACTGACTGGCTGCCTCGGCCAGCAACCCATTCTGTCGGTGCAGCCCGTATTGCAGCTGATAGCTGCTGTCGACTTCGGCCAGGGCATCCAGAAGGCTCTGGTCATAGCGCGCCAGCGCCGCCCGTAATTCGGCATCGGCCCGATCGATATTGTGACCGATCCTGCCGGCGGTGAAGATCGGCACGCTGACACTGGCATTGGCCAGTCCACTGGTGCTGCCGATGCCCGGCAGACTGGTGTCCAGGCCGATCCGGCCATACTGCCACAGGAAACTGATGTCCACCCGCGGCAGGCGATCGGCCTTTGCACTGGCCAACCGTGCACTGTAGGCCTGGACGCTGCGCTCCTGCGCACGCACATCGGGCCGGCGCATCAGAACCTCCAGCGGATGCTGCCCGGTCGGCGCTGCCGGCAGGACCTCGAAGACATCGACCGGACTGGCGGCCAATGAAAAGGTCTGGGGCGTTTGCCCCGTCAGCACCGCCAGGCTGCGCACGTGGGCTGCCACCCGAGCGCCGAGCGTGGCCAGCTCGGCCTGCGCACTGCGACAAGCGGTTTCGGCCTCACGTACCTCGATTGCACGGACCTGTCCGGCCCGGAACCTGGCCCTGGCATGCTGCAGCAGCTGCTGCAGGCTGGCCAGGCGGGCTTCGCCCTGCCGGATGCGGATCTGCAGTGCCCGCACCTGCAGATAATGGTCGGCAATATCGGCGGCCAGCAACAGCTGCGCTCCATGCCAGCGCTCGGCCTCGATCAATGCTACCTGCCGGACGGCATCGGCGTCACTGCGTTTCCGGCCGAAGATGTCCGGCTCCCAGGAGGCAGAAAAACCCATGCCCCGATAATGGGGCCGGTTGAAGTTGGCCTGCGCGGCAGCCGGCATGCCTGCGCCAGCGGCGGCGGCCCGCAGGGCTGGCGGCAAGGGATTGTCCTGATCACCCACCCCGATGGTACGCGCATCGAACGCCACTTGCGGGCCCCGATCGGCATCGGCCAATGCAGCCTGTGCCTGGGCCGCCTGCCGGCTTGCCGCCATCGCTGCCAGGCTGCGGTTCCGTGCCATGCCCTGCACGATCAACTGCTGCAGAACGGGTTCCCGCCAGTCGCGCCACCAGCGGGACAACTCGACGGGTTGCATGCCCGATCCGCTCAGCCCGCCCGTGCCACTCTGTCCACCTGGACCGCTCCGATCACCCGGGTCCGTAACCCAGCCAGGTTCATTATCCCCGCCCGCTTCGGTCCGCCCATTTGTCTCGGTCTGTCCACCCGATTCGATCTGCCCGCCCGGCCTGCTCGAGCCGCTTGCTTCGTTCTGTCCCGGCGATCCGCCCGGAGCCCCCGACTTGCCCTGCCCGTGCCGTTCGGTCTGCTCGAAACGTTCCGGCAGCCGTACGCTGGATGTCGATGCGATCTGGATCGGCGCACAGGCAGCCAGCAGCAAGCTCAGCAGTACACCGCCGACGACACACCGACCGGAAGCAGCGCTCATGCCATCCCCGGCCATATCAAGGCCAACGCCAGTGTCAGTGGTAGCGGGTGTGGGCTCGACCATGGATGTGGTCTCGGCCGTCACAGCATGGTCAGAGGCGGGCCCGTCGCCTGTACCCGTGTCGATGCGAGTGCCGGCTGCGGCACCGGGCCGGTTCTTCCCGGACATGTTCATACCCTACCCCTGCTGTGCCAACATGGCCCTGAAACGCATCGAGGCCATCCCCAGAAAGATGACACCGCTGGCCACCAACGCAGCCAACTGGCCCCAGACATCGCCGATCTCCGCGCCGCGTAACAGCACGCTCTGACCATAGGACACGAACTGTGTCACCGGCGAAAGGCTGCTGAGCGCCTGCAGCCAATCCGGCATCGATTCCAGCGGCGACTCCGTGCCAGAGGTCAGCCGTGTCACGATGTAGATCAGCAGGCTGACCAGACCGAATTGCGGCATGTTCGGTGTCAGCGTAGCCAGCCAGACACCCAGCGACGTCAACGAGAACATATAGAAAGCCATGCCGAGCATGAATAGCGGCACCGAGCCGTCGAAGCGCACGCCGAGAAAGCCCACCACCAGCAACCGCAGCGACAGCCACGCCGCCCCCGTGATCACCATGCAGTTGGCCAGAATCTTGGCCAGCATGATCTCGCTGGGTCGCACCGGCATCACCAACAGGTGCTCGATGGTACCGTGCTCCCGTTCGCGGATGACGGCAGCGCCGGCCACGAGCATCGCCAGCAACGTGGCGCTGCCCATCACCTGCATGGTGGCCTTGAACCAGGTACTTTCGCCATTGGGATTGAACCAGACATTGACCACCGGCCGGAACATCAACTGGCTGTCGGGCGGCGGCAGGCCCAAGGTTGCCGCTACTTCCCGGCCGACGATATCGCTGATATGGACCGTGCCCACCCCGGCCATGCTGAGCGCCGTCGCATCGGCCAGCAACTGGACAACCGGCTGACGGCCGGCCAACACATCAGCCTCGAAATCCGGCGGAAAAACCAGCACGAACACATAGTCCCCCTGATCCATACGCGTATCGAGCTCGGCACGTGCCACATCCTCGGCCGGTTTGAACTGCGGCAGCAATAGCGCGTCCCGGATACGAAGGCTGAGGGCCGAGCGGTCATCATCGATCACCCCGACCGCGGCATTCTTGACCTCATTGCCGGCACCGACCGCCACCGAATAGACGATGACCGAGAACACGGCGATGATCAGCATCACCATCGGGAAATCGCCGGACAGGCTTTGCAGCTCTTTCAGACCAAGTTGCCAGATGTTTTTCAGCCACTGTTTCATCGTCTGTGCTTCGCCATCATCGTGTCCGACGCTGCATCATGGCGTCTGTTTCTTCAAAAGCCGGCTGGCCAGCAGCACATAGCAGGTTCCGATCAGCAGCAACGCCAGATACGGCAGCCAGAAATCACTCCATCCCAGAGCCTTGGTGAAACCACCCAGACTGATCCGCTGAAACCAGGTGCCCGGAAAGGTCCAGGCCACCCGATACTGCACACCGTCAAGCGTCGATACCGGATACAGCAGCCCCGAAAAGTTCATCGCCGGAATCACCGCCACGATGGCCGATGCAAAGACCGCCGCCACCTGCGAACGTAGAAAGGTCGAGATCAGCAAGCCCATGCCGGTGGCTGCAAAGATCTGAAAAACCGCTCCAACCGTCACCGCGGCGAAGTTGCCCTTGAGCGGTACACCGAACAGCACGATCGTCAACCAGACCAGAATCAGATAGCTGAGAACCGATACACCGATGTAGGGCAACTGCTTACCGAGCAGAAACTGCAACGACGATGCCGGCGAGGTGTAGAGATTGCCGATGCTGCCGATCTCTTTTTCGCGCACCACCCCGAGCGCGGTCATCATCACAGGAATCAGCGCCAACGACAGCATGATCATGCCCGGCGCAACGGCATCGACGCTGCGGAAATCCTGGTTGTAGACGAAACGTGGTTCGACGGCGGCTCCGCCGGCCCCCGGCGTGGTCAGCCCGCTTTCGTGCAGACGCGCCCGGCTGTAATCGGCCGCGATCCCCTGCACGAAGCCCTTGATGTTGTCGGCAGTGAAGGGAATGGCACCGTCGATGATGAAGCCGACTTCGGGCCGCCGCCCTTCTTCCAGATACCGGCCGAAACCGTCGGGTATTTCGATGGTCAGGCGGCTGCGGCCACTGCTCAATCGACGGTTGGCCGCCCGCCCGTCGTGCACTTCTTCGACCACGAAATAAGGCGAGCCCTCGAACTGACGCACCAGTTCGCGACTCAGCACACTGCCATCCCGATCCAGCACGTGCACGCGGATATCCTTCATGTCGAAGGAAACACCGACTGCCGAGGCACTCATCAACAGCACCGGCCCCAACAGCACGACGAACAGCCGCACCCGGTCCCGGATCAGCTCGCGATATTCACGCACAGCGAAACACCAGACCAAAACCAGCCAGGTGAACGGGCCGCTGTGGCCGGTGCCGCCGCCGGTACGGATGTGGGCGTTGGGCAGGGACTGATTGGCGGCGGCCGACAGGCCCGGTACGGCCATCTCTCGTCGGGCCGGTTCCGTCGATGGGTGCTGTTCGGACGGCTTTGGTTCCGGTTCTATCGGCGACTGACGCGCCTGCGGCACTCTTTGTCCCTGTGACTTCAGTTCCGCGGGCTTATTCTGCTCCAGATAGGCGATGAACGCAGTTTCCAGGTCGTCGGTACCCTGGCGCCTGCAGAGCTCCCGGGGAGTGCCCACCGCCAATACCCGCCCCTGATGCATCAGCGAGATACGGTCGCACAGCATCGCCTCGTTCATGAAATGGGTAGAGACGAAGATCGTGATCCGGTCACGACGGGACATATCGATCAACTGCGTCCAAAAGTGCTGACGGGCCACCGGGTCGACGCCGGAAGTCGGCTCATCCAGAATCAGGACCCGGGGCCGATGCAGGCAGGCAGCGGCCAGCTGCAGTCGCTGACGGATGCCCAGCGGCAAGGCTTCCGGCTTGATGTCGGCCACATCGTTCAGCTCGAACCGCGTCATGGCCGCCTCGATCGCCTTCCGCCCCTCGGCCGTCGACATTTGATAGAGCCTGGCGTGCAGCTGCAGATTGCGCCGTACCGTCAGCTCCTTGTAGAGCGAAAAGGCCTGCGACATGTAGCCAACCCGCATCCGGGTCGCCAGATCGCTGGCATCGGTGGGCCGACCGAGCAGAGAGGCATCCCCTTCGGTAGGGGGCAGCAGGCCGGTCAACATTTTCATGGTGGTCGATTTGCCGCAACCGTTCGACCCCAGAAAGCCGAATATTTCCCCCTGGGGAATGCGGAAATCGACACGATCGACCGCGGTGAAAGCACCAAAACGTTTGGTCAGCCCATGCGCTTCCATCGCCGGCGGCAGCGCCGGATCCGGTATGAAAGCGGGAATCTTCAAGCCAACGCCCGTACCCCGGCGATTTTCGGGCAGCAGCTTCACATAGGCCTCTTCGAGTGTCTGGCTACCGGTGTCGCGCAGCACTTGCTGCGTGGGTGCGTCGGCGATCAGATGGCCATCATCCATCGCCAGCAGATGCTCGAAGCGTTCGGCCTCGTCGATATAGGCGGTGGCAACGATCACCGTCATCCCCGGTTGCTCGGTCCGCAGTGATCCCACCAGATCCCAGAACTGGCGGCGCGACAGCGGATCGACCCCGGTGGTGGGCTCATCCAGGATCAGGAGTTCCGGCGAATGCACCAGTGCACAGCACAGGCCGAGCTTCTGCTTCATGCCCCCCGACAGCTTGCCCGCCGGCCGATCCGGAAAATTTGCCAGGCCGGTGGCATCCAGCAGCCACCCGATGCGCTGCCGGCGCGCGGCCCGATTCAATCCGTACAGACGCGCGTGGAAATCCACGTTCTCCATCACCGACAGCGTGGGATAGAGATTTTGTCCCAGGCCCTGCGGCATGAAGGCGACCCGATACGACAACCGATCGCGTGCAGCTCGCTCGGCCACATCCTCACCCAGCACCCGCACCCGGCCACTTTGAATGGTCCTGATGCCCGCCATCAGCGACAGCAAGGTGGATTTGCCGACCCCATCCGGGCCGATCAGCCCGATGCTCTGCCCCGGCGCCAGGATCGAGCTGACGACATTCAAAGCCTGCTGCGTACCGTAGCGATGGGAGACACCCTGCAGCTGCACGGCGGGCATTTGCATTCCCACGCCCATCATGGTCATGGCGTACCGCCTTCCGTCGAGGGATCGGAGTCCGTCGATGCGGCACTACGTTCCGCCGTGGGACTCGTGTCCTTCGAAGCAACGTCATCTTCCGCTTTGGGCAAACGAAGTGCCCAGTCCGACGGCCAGGGTCGATCGGTATCCAGACGCACGTAGGCCGAGCCCACCATGCCCCCCTTCAGCAAGCCGTCGTATCGACGGGCAACGTCCGCCGGAATACGCAGCTTGACCCGGTACATCAGTTTTTCTCGTTCGGTTGCCGTTTCGACATACTTTGGCGTGAACTGCGCATCGGCTGCCACGAAGCGCACAGTCGCCGGCCAGACGGCATCGATCGCATCCAGGATGATGCGCGCCTCGGCGCCGATCCGAACCTTGCCCGCCGTCTGCATCGGCAAAAAAATCGCCATGCCGACATCGGCCGTATCGACCAGCGTCAGCACCCGGCCTCCCGCCCCCAACACATTGCCCGGTTCGGCCAGCCGGTATTCGACCCGACCAGTCACCGGCGAACGAATCTGCATGTCACCATCGGCATCCCGCGCGGCAGCCGCCTGGGCTTCGGCCTGTTGCACCGCCGCAAGCGCTTCGGCCCGTGCTGCTTCGGCCGAACTCAGCTCGGCAACGGCAGCCTCACGCGCGGCCCGGCGCCGCGACAGCTCGGCCGGTGAGATCAGATTTTCCCGGCGCATGCGGCGGGCGTTGTCATACTCCATCTGCGCCAGACGCAACTGCTGGGTCCGCGCTCGAATACCGGCCTCGGCCCGCGCGACGGCCTCGCGCGCGCGGGCGGTCCCTGCTTCGGCCGCCTTCAGCCGACTACCGCTCTGGGTGCGGGCCAATACCGCCAGCACCTGCCCCGCTTCGACACTGTCGCCCTCGTCCACCAGCATCTGCTCGACCCGGCCGGCGTAAAGGCTGCCCACGTCCCGTCGTTCCAATTCCAGACGGCCATTACTGCCGGCAAAACCGTCAGGCATTTCCGGCACGGCCTTCAGGTTGAACCATACCGCCACGCCGCCAGCCAGCAGCGCGATCAGCAGCAACGAAAGCCATCCCTTTTTCATTTCTGAGCTTCCTCGGCGGCTCGGCGCCTCCTGACGCGGTGGATCGGGCAACGTACCACGTGCGCCGTCCAACCGCTGTCGGGGCATATGATCGCCAAGTGCCCGTTGGCGAAATCTGCCGTTTGGCGGCCCAGGGCGACACCTGCGGTTTCAACCGACATCTCTTCCCGCGCACACGCCACACCTCGCCCCGCATC
Source organism: Lautropia sp. (assembly GCA_030530775.1). Taxonomy (GTDB): domain Bacteria; phylum Pseudomonadota; class Gammaproteobacteria; order Burkholderiales; family Burkholderiaceae_E; genus Lautropia. The sequence goes on from JAUMUG010000002.1 coordinate 26,530, forward strand.
GACGACACTGACGAAGACTATGGGCTCGGATTATAGTATCTGCCAATGGGCCAGGTGTCCCGCACGGGCACTGCCGGCCAATGGTGCCCCGTCCGGCACGGAAAGACAGGCAACAGACCTGTGCGTTACCGCGGGCTTATACGTTTTTTGCATAAGCACGGCTGAATTCCATCGTTGATGTCCGCCCGACCAACTGCGATGATCCGCGGCCGTAGTGGATGAGCGTGCGTGCACCGGCCGACCGATCCGGCACCGGACACTCATCCCCGGTCGGCCCGCAATCCGCCTCCTGCCTCGGGTCAAGCCCCCGGGCACGAGTGCCCGGCCCCAGTCCGATGACATGCCCTCTCTCATCTCTGTTCGACACTGACGCCCATGACATCTCCACTCGTATCCCGCCGTGCCTTGATCCGCTTTCTGAGTCTGAGCGCCACCAGCCTGGGCCTGGGCCTGCCGCTGGCCGGTCATGCTGCCGACGCGCCCAAGGATCAGACGATCATGAATGCCACTTATGACGTCGGGCGTGAGCTGTTCTCGAAAATCAATCCGCTGTTCGTCGAGCATTGGAAGAAACAGACCGGCGCCACGCTGAAGATCGATCAATCTTTCGGCGGCACCTCGCGTCAAGCGCAGGACATCATCCAGGGCAAGAAGGCCGATACCGTCACCTTCAACCAAGTGCCCGACATCGACCTGCTGACCCGCCGCAAGCTGGTGGCGCAGGATTGGCAGAAGCAGTTTCCGAACAACAGTTCGCCCTACTACAGCACCATCGCCTTCATGGTGCGTAAGGGAAACCCCAAAAACATCAGGAATTGGGACGATCTGGCCCGTCCGGACGTCAAGCTGTTGTTCCCGAATCCCAAGACCTCGGGCAATGCACGCTATTCCTACCTGGGTGCCTGGATCTTCGCCAATGAGAAGTTTCCGGGCGATGACAAAGCCGTTCAGGACTTCATGGGCAGCTTCCTCGGCAATGTCGAGAACTTCCCCACCGGCGGGCGTGGAGCCACCATGGCCTTTGCCCAGCATGGCCAGGGCGATGTGCTGCTGACCTTCGAATCCGAGATCAAGAACATCGTCGGCGGCGAAGAATTCAAGACCCAAGGATTCGAGCTGGTGGTGCCGCCAGTCAGCGTGCTGGCCGAGTTCCCGGTGGCCATCGTCGACAAGGTGGTCAAGGCCAAAGGCACGCGGGAAGTCGCCAAAGCCTATCTGGACTTCCAGTATTCCAGGGAAATCCAGCAGCTGCTGGCCGAAAGCAATCTGCGAGTGCACAACGAGGAAGTGGCGGCAGCCTTCGCCGACCGCTTCGCCAAGACCCGTCTGGTCGACCCTGCCTCCCTGCCCGGCGGCTGGGAAGGGCTGCAGAAGACACACTTCGCCAGCGGAGGTACGCTGGATCAGCTGCTGGCGACCAGCAAAAAACGCTGATCGGCAAAGCCGCACGATGTGCGCCCCGGCCAACCGTGACGGCGCAAGGCACACCGACAGGAACCAGCCCGCTGCCCTGTCGGTATTCGTCTATCAGAGGAGAGGGGTCGAGAGATACAGGGACGGGACCGCATTCCCTCGCGGTCCCATCAGTTTTTTTGACACCGTGGCACCGCCCGCTAGAATCCCCTTCTTTTCGTCTTCCATCGACCATGCAGGTGCCTGGGACTGCAACCATCATGCCGACGACATGAGCGGCGTGCGGTTTTCGTTCGATCCATGCGCCCGGCACCGTCAGTCTCTGTCAACGTGAGCCGTCTACGCTTTTTTGAAAGCCGGCCGATTCTGCCCGGCTTCGGGTTGAGCTTCGGCATCAGTGTGCTCTATCTGCACCTGGTGATCCTGATCCCACTGGCGGCGCTGCTGTTCCACGCTGCCGATATGGGCTGGGCGCAGTATTGGGCCGCCATCTCCGACCCCCGGGTGGTGGCCAGCTACCGGGTCACGCTCGGCGGCGCACTGATCTCGACGGTCGTCGTCACGCTGATCGGCCTGTTGCTGGCCTGGGTGCTGACCCGCTATGAGTTTCCGGGCCGCCGGCTGCTCGACAGCCTGATCGACCTGCCCTTTGCCCTGCCCACGGCGGTGGCCGGCCTGACGCTGGCCACATTGCTGGCACCGGGTGGCTGGATTGGCCAGCTGTTTGCTCCCTGGGGCATCAAGATCGCCTACGCCTACCCCGGTCTGGTGATCGCGATGATCTTCACCAGCATCCCCTTCATCGTCCGCACCGTGCAGCCGGTGCTCGAAGATCTCGGTCACGAAGTCGAGGAAGCAGCCGGCACGTTGGGCGCTTCACCCCGTCAGATCTTTCTGCGCGTCATCCTACCGGCCCTGGTGCCGGCACTGCTGGCTGGCGCCAGTCAAGCCTTCATCCGTAGCCTGGGCGAATTCGGTGCGGTGGTGATGATCGCCGGCAACATCCCCTTCCAGACCGAGATCACCTCACTGATGATCTTCGTGCGGCTGCAGGAATTCGATTACGCCGCCGCAGCCGCCATCGCCTCGGTGGTGCTGATCACGTCATTGACCCTGTTGTTCGGCCTGCAGCTGCTGCAGAGCCACCTGATGAGATGGCAGCGCAGCCGATGAACAGAACCACTGCCCATCCCCGCCGTCCGTCGACACCGCTGCAATGGCTGCTGCTGGCGCTCGGCGTGCTGACCGCCGGCGTGTTGCTGGTGCTGCCGCTGGTGCTGATTTTTGCCCAGGTGGCCAGTGGCGGCTTCGGCCTGCTCGTCGAGAACCTGTCGGCCGATTTTCTGCAGCACGCCCTCGGCCTGACGCTCATCACCACGCTGGCGACGATTCCGATCAATCTGGCTTTCGGCCTGCTGTTTGCCTGGTGTGTGGTGCACTTCCGCTTCAAGGGCCGGCGGCTACTGATGTCGCTGATCGATATCCCCTATGCCACCTCGCCGGTGGTGGCGGGCCTCTGCTATCTGCTGCTCTATGGTGCTGAATCCCGGCTGGGCGAATTTCTGTCCGAACACGACATCCAACTGATGTTTGCCTGGCCAGGCATTCTGATGGTGACGATCTTCGTGACCTCACCCTATGTGGCACGGCTGTTGATTCCGTTGATGCAGACCCAGGGCGACGAGGAGGAGCAGGCTGCACTGTTGCTCGGTGCCAGCGGCTGGAAGATCTTCTGGCGTATCAGCCTACCCAAGATCCGTTGGGCACTGCTGTACGGCATCATGATCACCAACGCCCGTGCCGTCGGTGAATTCGGAGCGGTGTCGGTGGTGTCGGGCGCCACCATCAACCAAACGCTGACACTGCCGTTGCTGGTGGAACAGCTGAACAACGACTACAAGACGGCGGCCGCCTTCACCGCCGCTTCGCTGCTGGCGCTGATGGCTCTGCTGACGCTGGTACTGAAGACCTGGCTGGAAAAGAAACAGCCGAACGTGATGCGGCGCTGACCACCGGATGGGCTCATGATCTGCGCCGGTTCATGGTCTGCGCCATGACGCTTCGGATCGAACACGGATTGCCCCCGGCGGGAGCGTTTTCCGGCTTCATGATGACTTTATGATTTCTGTGGCACCGGCTCTTCATCGAGCAGATGCCCGGAAAATGCGGGTTACACTGTTTGGTTCGAGTATTTTTCGCTATTGCGCGCTTCGGAGTCACGCATGGATTTAACCTCCCCTGCCTTTTGGGTTGCCGTTGGGCAGATCATTCTCATCGACATTCTGCTGGGTGGTGACAACGCCGTCGTCATCGCACTGGCAGTCCGCAAGCTCGAACCGGCCAAACGCCGGCTGGGCATCATCTGGGGCACCGTCGGTGCCATCGGTCTGCGGGTCCTGCTGATCGTCTTCGCGCTGGCACTGCTGCAGATTCCCTACCTGAAGCTGGTGGGTGGCGTGCTGCTGCTGTGGATCGGCACCAAACTGCTGGTGCCGGAACACGACGAGGGCCACGAGAACATCACGAGTTCCGACCGGCTCTGGATCGCGGTGCGCACCGTGATCGTCGCCGATCTGGTGATGAGCATCGACAACGTGATCGCCATTGCCGGTGCCGCGCAGACGGCGGGCAATGGCCATGAGATTCCACTGGTGATCTTCGGTCTGCTGGTTTCGGTGCCGATCATCATCTGGGGCAGCCAGCTGGTCGTCAAGCTGATGGACCGCTTCCCGATCGTCATCACCTTGGGGGCCATGCTACTGGGCTGGATCGCCGGTGGCATGGTCGTGACCGACTTGGCGGTCAAAGATTGGGTCGATCCCTACCTGCCGCATGCCAAATGGATTGCCGAAGTGACCGGCGCGCTGCTGGTGCTGATCATCGGCCAGGTCATGACCCGCAGGATCAAGCGGAAAAAAATCGACCCGCCGGCTGCTCACTGACCCGCCGCATCAGACCGACGATCCGGCCCATGAAGAACGGGCCGACGAGCGCCGGGACTCGCCCCTGGCTCCCGGCACCGGCCTGGATCGCCGGCCGCCGGTCGTGAACCTGGTCGTCGTGACCGCTGACATCCGCCGCGCCGGCAAACCTCGGTTTGCCGCGGCTGCACGACGAAGTTGATCAGGCTCATGATCGATGAGCCGATGAATTGGCTACCATGCCCGAAATCCTGGATGTCCATCTCCCATGCTGCTCAACATCGAAGAACCCGTCCCCTCCAGTCGCGCGCCCAGCTGGCGCGCTTTCCTCGAACTCGGGTTCCGGCCGCTCTACATCGCCGGCTGCGCCTGGGCACTGATCTCGATCCTGCTGTGGCTCTATTTCCCCTGGACACTGCAGGGCACGATGGGCGGTCTGTTCTGGCATGCCCACGAAATGCTCTGGGGTTTCATCATCACCATTGCCGTCGGCTTTCTGTTCACCGCCGGCGCCACCTGGACCGGTATCACCCCGATCGAGGGTCGGCCACTGGCCATCGTCTGCCTGCTGTGGCTGTTGGCTCGTATCGGCTATCTGATCCCGACCAACGGTGCCTTCTGGACCGCTGTGGTGGCTGAAAGCCTGTTCTTCGGCTGGGCCGCGGTGGCCATGGGCAACAGCATCTATCGCGCCCGCAGCCAGCGCAACTACGGCATTCCGCTGATGCTGCTGCTGATGGCGGCCGCCAACCTGGCTTTTCTGCTGGCGGTCTGGGAAGGAGACTACGAGCGGATCATGGCGTACTTCCAGACTGGCATGATCGCCATGGCGGTGGTGGCACTGCTGGTGGCCCGCCGGGTGATTCCCTTCTTTGCCATGCGGGCGATAGCCGGGCTGACGATCCCGATGCACCTGAAAACCGGCCACTGGCAGCTGGCCGCCGCCGTGGCGGCCATCGCCTTCGGATTGCTGCAATGGCCGGTACCGGCAGCGCTGTGCCTGACTGTCTCGGGCGCGCTGGCGCTGTGGCAATGGTTCAGCTGGCAGCCGCTGGCTTCGCGCCGCAAACCCATTCTGTGGATTCTGTACGCCGGCTACTTCTGGCTGGGCATCGGCCTGTTGGCCGCCGCCGTGCAGATTCTCGGCTGGGCCGAACGCCCGGTGTGGGCGGTGCATCTGATCGGCATCGGCGGGTTTTCGGTGCTGATCATCGGTATGGTGACCCGCACTGCGCTGGGACACTTGGGCCGAGCGCTGCAGACCGACCGCAGTATGTCGATCAGCTATGGGCTGGTGCTGATCGCCCTACTGTTGCGCCTGCTGGCGCTGGTGTTCGAGCCGCCACTGACGACACCGATGCTGCACACCTCGGGCCTGGCCTGGATGCTGGCCTTCGGGCTTTACCTGTGGCGCTTCGTACCGATGCTGATCCGCCCCCGCGTCGACGAACCACTGTCGGCCAAGAAGCACCCGATCATCCGGCCGAAGGTCGAGGCGGGGAAATGAGCATCAGCGCACTTTGACAGCCGTGCCGCTGACGGCGACCATCATCATGCCATTGGTTTCACCCAACACTTCGTAGTCGAAGTCGACACCGATGACGCCATTGGCACCCAACTCCCTGGCGCTGGAAATCATCTCGTCCAGCGCAGCCTGACGGGCACCAGCCAGCGCCCGTTCGTAGCCACCGGCCCGGCCACCGACCACATCGCGCACCGAGGCGAACATGTCACGAAAGATGTTGGCACCGATCACCGCTTCGCCACTGACGATGCCCAGATACTCGGTCACCTTGCCCGGATCGGCAGGACTGACGGTGGCCAGAAAGAAATCCTTGTCGTTCTTGCGAGAAAACCAACCCATGAAGCACCTCCGTTGAGATCGGGCCAGGAAAGAGAATCCGGTGAAGCGATACACCATCCACACGGCAGCGGCTGCGCCGCACCCGTGACGGTTCAGCGTGCGCTCCCTCGATGCGTTTCCTATCATGCGTCACATCAGAAAACGGCCTGCCGCCCATCCATGCGGGACGGGCAACGGCAGGCCGATGCTATCACCGATGCGCGGGAGGAAGTGCCCGTCGATCAGCGCTTGTCGAGTCGTCGGGAAACGTGATTGCCGACGGTCTGGATCAGCTGGACCAGAATCACCAGGATGGCGACGGTCAGCAACATGACCTCGGTCTGAAAACGATAGTATCCATAGCGGATGGCCAGATCGCCGATACCACCGGCACCGACCACACCGGCCACCGCCGAATAGGACAGGAAGCTGATACTGAGCACCACCATCGCCTGCACGATGCCCGAACGTGCCTCGACCAGCAGCACCCGCCAGATGATCTGGCGCTCACTGGCTCCCATTGCATGCGCCGCTTCGATGACACCACGCGGCACTTCGCGCAGATTCTGTTCCACCAGCCGGGCAAAGTACGGAATGGCGGCCACCGACAGCGGTACCGAGGCGGCCAACGGGCCGATCGATGAGCCCACCAGAAAACGCGTGACCGGCACCAGCGCCACCAGCAGAATGATGAAGGGGAAGGAACGGATCATGTTGACCAGCCAGCCCACCACCCCGTACAGCCAGCGGTTCTCGAGCGACTGACCCGGGCTGAGCAGAAACAGCCAGATGCCCAGCGGCCCACCCAACAGCAGCGCGGCACTCAGACCGATGCCCAGCATCAGAAAAGTCTGGCCGATGGCCACCCACAACTCGGGCAGCACCGCCACGATCGAGGCCCAACTCTCGGCCCAGTCCACCTCAGACATCGCTTGCTCCCCCTGCGGTCCCGGCCGTCCCCACCGCCTTGTGTGCTTCCCTGGCTGCAGCGTTCTGAATCAGCATGGTCAGTTCACGCCCCAGACCAGACACCGGCTTGAGCGCCTGCACATCGTTCAGGTCCATCTGCTCGACCATCAACCCGGCCTCGAGCACGGCCACCTGCCGGCACAGCGCCTGCACCACCGACAGCTCGTGGGTGACGATGACGATCGTGACGCCAAGCCGCTGATTGATTTCCTTCAACGTCGCCAGCACCGAGCGGGTGGTTTCGGCATCCAGCGCCGAAGTAGGCTCATCGCAGAGCAGCACACTGGGCCTTGGCGCCAACGCCCGGGCGATGGCCACACGCTGCTTCTGTCCACCCGATAGCTGGGCCGGGTAGGAATCGAGCTTGTCGGCCAAGCCGACGACCCCGATGCATTCACGCACGCGTTCACCGATCTGGGCCCGGCTGTGGCCACCATGGATGCGCAACGGAAAAGCCACATTGTCGAAGACGGTGGCGTTCTGCAGCAGATTGAACTGCTGGAAGATCATGCCGATCTTCTGCCGGGCCGCGCGCAGCTGCGCTTTGTCGAGCGCCGTCAGTTCCTGTCCGGCCACGAAAACCCGGCCGCTGTCGGGCCGCTCCAGTAGATTGATCAGCCGCAACAGTGTCGATTTGCCTGCACCGCTGCGGCCGATCAAGCCCATGGCGTCACCTTGATTGACGACCAGCGACACCTCTCGCAAGGCATCGAAGCTTTCCTGATCCGGCAGGCTGAACGACTTGCACAACTTCTCCAGCCGGATCAACGGGGTACCCGGGTTATTGTCTGCCAACGAAAGATCCTCCGCCCTCTGCGAATCCTCTGAAGACGGCTGCGATCAGAGGATTCCGAATGTGCCACCGGCGCTACGGTTCGGACAGCCCGGCGTGCGACGAATTGGGTGATGTTAACGCATGCACATCCCGACCCGGAGGCGCAGATGCCTTTGGACATACTGAATCGAACGGGATTCCAGACGGAAGAATCCGGCGGATGAAGTGTCGCGGTCTCGGAGCCCGACCTGCGGCTCAGCGCAGAGAGTCGATCTCCCGCTTGAGCGACGACACGTTGCCTTCGGTCTGGATCAACTCGTTCCGCAGGCGCTGCACTCGCTCCGTATAGGCCTGATAGCTGCTTTCCCCGGGCTGACGCTCGGGCTCGCCATCGTTGTAGCGGGTCCGCACCTCTTCCAGGCGCTTCTGCTCGCGAGCCAGCTCGTCTTCCAGAATGCGACGCCGATCGGAATCGCGGACACGCTGCTGGCCATTGCCGACTTTGGTGCCTTCACGGCTGCGGCCGGCCGCCGTCGGCGATACCGGCAACTTGTCGGCCGGAACACTGTTGATCGGTGGCAGATCGAGCAATTTGCAACCCTTGCCCGGCGCATTCTGAAACAACGGTGTGCCATCCGGACCATCGCAACGATAGACCTTGGTGGCCGATTGAGCCGACGCCGTCGGGGACAGCATGGCAGATACCGACAGCACAGCCAGCAGCGCCAGCCCACGGCCAGCCTCCTGCACAACAGATTTCTTGGGCAGATCCATACACACTCGACGATTGATCCGGGAAGCATGGCCCGGCGGGCCGGGCGGTCGAAGATCGCGGTCGGTTTGCTGCCGCAGGCCTGTCTGCCGCCCTGACCCGATGGGCCCGATTCCGTCAAGTCTACCGTCAAAGCCTGCTGCCGGCCGGCCACCGATGGGATGCACACAACGCCCTGGCGCCCCGTGGCACCGCTCATCGGCCCACGATCCGACAATCGGTTCCCGCCCCGGCCCCGGACACCCGGGAACGGGCGCCCGAGCCGGCCGTTCCCGATGGGCAGGACTCCGGCCCCGGGACCAGCGCCCCCGGAAGCTCATCATCATGACGATCCACGACGATGCCGAGCCGCCGGCAACCCCAGCACAATCCCGACGGCCGAAGCCCGGGCGGAATCAGCACGAGTAGTACATATCGAACTCGACCGGATGCGGCGTCATCCGCAGGCGGGTGACTTCGGCCATCTTCAGCGCAATGAAGGCGTCGATGAAATCGTTGCTGAACACGCCGCCGCGAGTCAGAAACTCGCGGTCCCGGTCCAGCGCTTGCAGCGCCTGATCGAGCGAATGGCAGACGGTCGGAATCTTCGCGTCTTCTTCGGGCGGCAGATCGTAGAGATTCTTCTCGGCCGGGTCGCCTGGGTGAATCCTGTTCTGCACCCCGTCCAGTCCGGCCATCATCAGCGCGGCAAACGCCAGATACGGATTGGCCACCGGGTCCGGGAAACGGGCCTCGATACGGCGTGCCTTCGGATTGGTGACAAAGGGAATCCGGATCGAAGCAGAGCGATTACGGGCAGAGTAGGCCAGCTTGACCGGAGCCTCATAGTGCGGCACCAGACGCTTGTAAGAGTTGGTGCTGGGATTGGTGATGGCGTTCAGCGCACGGGCGTGCTTGATGATGCCACCGATGTAGTAGAGCGCGAAGTCCGACAGACCCGCGTACTTGTCACCGGCGAACAGATTCACGCCGTCCTTCCAGATCGACTGGTGCACGTGCATGCCCGAACCATTGTCGCCCACCATCGGCTTCGGCATGAAGGTCACGGTCTTGCCGTAAGCATGGGCCACACTGCGGATCACGTACTTCATGCGCTGCAGCCAGTCGGCACGCTCGACCATCGGCGCGAACTTGGTGCCGATTTCACACTGACCGGCACCGGCCACCTCGTGGTGATGCACCTCGACCGGCACGCCCATCTGCTCGAGAATCAGCACCATTTCCGAGCGCATGTCCTGGAAGGAGTCGACCGGCGACACCGGTAGATAGCCCCCCTTGAGGCCCGGACGATGGCCGCTGTTGAAGCCGTTGACCAGCTTGTCGCTGGACCAATGGGCCTCCTCGGATTCGATCCTGAAAGCATTGCCCGACATGTCGTCACGCCAGGTCACCGAATCGAAGATGAAAAATTCCGGCTCGGGACCGACATAGACCACATCACCGATGCCAGAAGCCTGCAGATAGGCTTCGGCACGACGGGCCAGTGAACGCGGATCGCGATCATAGCCCTGGCCCTCGCCCGGTTCGACCACATCACAGGTCAGGATCAGCGTGGCCTCCTCACGGAAAGGGTCCATCACGGCGGTGTTCGGGTCGGGCATCAGTAGCATGTCGGAAGCCTGCACCCCTTTCCAGCCCCCCATCGAAGAGCCGTCGAATGCCTGCCCATCGGAGAAAGTGTCTTCGGTGAAGTGAGAAATCGGCACCGTGATGTGATTCTCTCTGCCCCCCACGTCCGTAAAGCGCAGATCAACGAACTTGACTTCGTTGTCGGCGATTTTCTTCATTACATCCTTGGCAGTCATTGCCATGCTCGAACTCTCCTGTCGACGTTCAATCAATTGCCGGTCTTCTATCCGGCCGGGCCAGCCCCCGGCGAGCCCATGAACCTTCATCAAGCAAGAAGCGTGTCAGCTCATTCAATTGCTGCACGGGAAAATCGCTTCCTGCACCCTGTATCACCGCCCCCTCGCCGGCAGCGCGCCTTTGGGTGCATCATCATCCCACGACTTGCACCTTCCCGGTGCAATGTACCCACAAGAAACCACGATCCGATGTCACCGGATGCCGGCCGTCCGGGGCCGAGACGTGCGTGCAACCCGCTCCATACCCGGCCATACCCGGCCCACGCCCTCCGCCATACCATACCCAGGCACCCCGCATCGCACGTCGGATGCTCCCGGTTCCGAGGGTTCCATGCTGCCCCCGGCCCGGACATCCCGCGCACCATACGCCGACGGGACGGACCACGACGGCACCGGGAGACTCAGAACGCCTCCCCGTCGACCAGAAACATCTCCAGCAGATCATTCAAAAAGTTGCGTCCCAACACAGTCGGTTGCAAGCGTTCGGGCGAATCCTCCAGGAGCCCACGTTCGACGGCCTGCCTCAATGGCTGGCGGATCGCCATGACCGGCAACCCGGTGCGCTGCTCGAACAGACTCAGGGGCACACCTTCATGCAACCGCAGTGCATTCAGCATGAATTCGAAAGGCAGTTCGTGTGCCGGTACCACCCGGTCTATTTCCAGCGATGCGCCCGCCAGCGCGCTGTCGACGTACTTGCGCGGATGGCGATAACGGGCGTGGCGCACGATCCGGTCGGGGAAGGAAATCTTGCCATGCGCACCGGCACCGATACCCAGGTAGTCACCGAAGGTCCAATAGTTCAAATTGTGTCGAGCCCGGTGGCCTGGCCGCGCCCAGGCCGACACTTCGTAGTTTTCGTATTGGCCACCCAGGCGCTCGGCCAACAAATCCTGCATGGCGGCGGCCAGATCCTCATCGGGCAGCGCCGGCGGAAAGCGGGCAAACAGCGTGTTCGGCTCCAACGTCAGGTGGTACCAGGACATATGGGGCGGGTCGAAGGCCAGCGCCTGTTCCAGATCGCGCCGCAGGCCAGCCAGATCCTGCCCCGGCAGCGCAAACATCAAATCCAGATTGAAGGTCTCGAACAGCTCGCTGGCCGCCTCGGCCGCCGACCGCGCCTGCGCCGCATCGTGTACCCGGCCCACGGCCTGCAGCGCGGCATCCGAAAAACTCTGGATACCGAGTGACAGCCGACTGACGCCGGCCGAGCGGAAATCCCGAAATCGTTCGCGCTCGAAGGTGCCTGGATTGGCCTCCATCGTGATCTCGGCATCGGCCAGCATCGGTAGCCGCGCCCGCAACATGCCCAGCAGTCGGTCGATCGACGCGGGGCTGAACAGGCTGGGCGTACCGCCGCCGATGAACACCGTCACCACCCGGCGGCCCCAGATCAATGGCAGGCTGGCATCGACGTCGGCTTCCAGCGCCCGCAGATAGGCTTCCTCATCGATACCCTCGGCCGGCAGCTGATGTGAATTGAAGTCACAATAGGGACACTTCTCGAGGCACCAGGGTAGATGCACATAGACCGACAGCGGCGGCAGCTGCGACAGATGCGGCTGCCGTGCCGAGTGCAGGCGTACCGGCTGCACCAGGCCGCTCCGTGCAGATGTATCGGTCGGCACGGCCGTCCCCTCCGGAGGCCGTCCCGCAGGCGGTAAAGCAGCCGTCACCGGGCGAGGAGACGATTGCGGTACGGGTGAAACAGCCGTAGACACGGCCCCGTGCCCGCCACGCACTGTGCCCACCTGCCCCGACGCGACCGGGGGCGATGACACCGGCGCCGCGCAAGGTTGCCAGCGAATCGGTATTTCAGACGACAAGCGCTTCTTCCAGCATCTGTTTGAGCCGACCGAGCGCCCGGCTACGGTGGCTGATGGCATTCTTTTCGGCGGCAGTCAGCTGAGCGGCCGAGCGGTCGTGCCCATCCGGTAGAAAGATCGGATCATAGCCAAACCCCCCCTCGCCGCGCGGCGCCTGCAGCAAGATGCCCCACCATAGTCCCTCGGCGATCAGCGGGCGCGGATCATCCGGCCGGCCCAGCCAGACCACCACGCTGTAGAAATAGGCGCGCACCGGTTGCATGAACCCGGCCGTCTGCTGCAGGAGCGCTTCGATGTTGGCGGCATCCAGCCGCTCCCGGCCGCCCCGCCGCAGCGCGGCCGTCTGCTCGGGATCGGCACCCACCGATGGATCCAGTGCATAACGAGCCGAGCGCACCCCGGGCAGACCGCCCAGGGCTGGCACACACAGGCCGGAATCATCGGCCAGGGTCGGTAGCCCGCTGGCCTTCGCCCCGTGGCGTGCCTTGGCCAAGGCGTTCTCGACGAAGCTCGGCCAAGGCTCCTCGGCATCGGCAATACCCAACTCGGTCTGGCTCGACAGCTTCACGCCCAGCGGTGCGAGCATCGCCCGCAGCTCTTTCAGCTTGCCGGGATTGCCCGAGGCCAGCAACCAGTGTCGATCAGTGTGATTCATGAATCATTCGGTCATCTGTGTCGTGTTTCCGGCGCCAGCATACCGGAAAAACGGCAAGCATTCCGGCAGTCCGTTCGGCCCGCAGCGCCAACCGTGCCCGTCGTCGTCGGGCATACGGACAAAAGAACCGGTACCGGATCGTACGGGAGCAAAAATCCTCGACAGAAGCATTCAGCCCTTCAGCGCCCGTTGCTGCAGCACGGTCAGCCGGCCAATGCCCTGCGCCGCCAGGTCCAGCAGCTCGCCGGCCTGGGTGCGGCTGAAGGGCGCCCCCTCTGCGGTGCCCTGCACTTCCACGAGTCCGCCCGCAGCAGTCATCACCACGTTCATATCGGTTTCGCAGCGCGAATCCTCGTGGTAGTCCAGATCGAGCACGCAAGGGGCGAGCCTGGTACCCGGCAGCTCGACGATGCCGACCGATACGGCCGCCACAGCCTCGACCAGCGGGTCGGTTTTCAGCAGCTCGCGGGCCAGCAAGCCATCGACCGCATCGCGCAGTGCCACCCAGGCACCGGTGATGGCAGCCGTACGGGTACCGCCATCGGCCTGCAACACGTCACAGTCCAAATGGATGGTGCGTTCACCCAAATCACGCAGGCGGGTGACAGCACGCAGACTTCGGCCGATCAGTCGCTGGATTTCCTGCGTGCGACCGGATTGCTTGCCCTTGGCGGCTTCGCGATCGCCGCGGGTATGGGTGGCGCGCGGCAACATGCCGTACTCGGCCGTCACCCAGCCCTTCCCCCGCCCACGCAGAAAAGGCGGCACCGAGTCGAGTACGCTGGCGGTGCACAGCACCTGCGTGTCACCAAAGCTCACCAGCACCGAACCTTCGGCGTATCTGGTAAAACTCCGGACGAAGCGGACGGGCCTCAGCTCGTCGACCGCCCGGCCATCCCGGCGGCGCAACTCACCCCCGTCCTGCCTGTCTTCAGTCATGCATGTTCCTGGTTGATCGCTGAATCGCTTCCTGGATTTCGGCGATCGTCTTGTCGATCTCGTCTTCGGTCATATCCGAGGCACCGGCCTCGGCATCGAGGTTGTTGCCGATCGAAATGGTGGTGGTCACCGCCCCATCGGGCAAGCCCACCGACGACAAGCTCGGCAGACCACTCACGTCGTTGTCGGTATCCCACTTCATCGCCAGCACGGTCGTATTGTCCGCTCCGGCTCCGTTGCGCGCCAGGGCCGAATGAATCAACCGCGGTACGGCAGAAGCCACCGATTCGAAGCGGAATTCACGGATCAGCTCCTCCCGCGTGACCCCGCTCCACAAACCGTCCGAACACAACATGATGACATCACCGGCTTCCAATGGGAAGGCGGCATAGATTTCGACCGGTGGCACGAAGGGTGAACCGAGGCAGTTGAGCACCTTGTTGCGCTCCGGATGCATCTCGCCCTCGGCCTCGGTGATCAGTCCGAGACTGATCAGACTTTGCACCTTCGAGTGATCGAGCGTGCGAAACAGCACTTCGCTTCGGCGCAGCAGATAGAGCCGCGAATCCCCTGCGTGCCCCCACCACGCCTGACCGTCCTGTACGATACAGGCCACCACCGTGGTACGCGGACACTCGCTCATGCCATGCAGTTCGCGGTAGCGGTGCAGTTCGCGGTGACTGGCATGAAAGGCCTGCTCGATGAAGGCGACCGGATCACGCAGCCGTGGCATGGCCTGCTGCTGAAACATCGCCGCGATCGTCTGCATGGCAATCTGTGCTGCGATCTCACCCCGCAAATGTCCGCCCATGCCATCGGCCAGCACCATCAGCAACGATTCGCGGGAAAAGCAGTAGCCCATCCGATCCTGGTTGATCGAACGTCCGCCGACATCACTATCCTGAAAGATGGAGAAACGCATATCAGAGCGTAGGTTGGAGTTTCGAACCCGGCCACCGAAGCAGCCAGGTTGCCGGGATCATCAAGTGCCAGTCTTTCGCGCCGTCAGCAGCGTCGGGTCAGGCTCCTTCTTCGATTCGGTACTACGTACCTCGCGCCGGCGTTTGAAGGGTGAAATCACCTCCTCCAGCCATCGCAAGGGCAAAAAACTGCGCGTCTCGACGCCTTCGCGCGCAAAGGGCTCCCGCAACGCACGCTGAAGGGCAAACACACTCTGCGGCCGCTCGAGCGGATTGAGTTTCATGCACCAATGCACCAGGTCGAGCAACTGCTGCGAATAGATCTCCGACAGGCCTTCGAGCACCGCCTCGACCTTGTCCTGCTTCAAACGCTGGTCGGCCGCCTGCGGCGGTGCGCCGACCATGCAAGCATACATGCTGGCCCCCAACCCATAGATATCGGTCCACGGCCCAAGTTGATTCGTCTTCTTGTAAAGCTCGGGAGCCGCGAAGCCCGGGGTATACATCGGAAACAGCTTCGGTGCATCCTGCGTCAGTGTCTGGCGGGCCGCACCAAAATCCAGCAGCATCGGCATGCCGCCCTTCTTCAGATAGATATTGGCCGGCTTCAGATCGAGGTGCAGCAGCCGATTGGCGTGCACCTCGCGCAACCCGTTCATCACCTGGGCAAAAATCTTGCGGATATGGCGCTCGGGCAGCACCCGCTTGCCGGGCCGGTTGCGATTGTGGATGACCAGTTCCTGCAGACTGCGCCCGCTTTCATAGGCCATCACCATATAGACGGTTTCGTGCGCCCGGAAGAAATTGACCACCCGCACCACATTGGGGTGGATCACCCGCGACAGCGCCCGGCCTTCCTCGAAAAAGCACTTCAACCCGTTGCGGTAGGTGGGCAGATTGCCCTCCAGCACCTCGGGCACCAGCTGACCCGGGGCGCGACGCACCAGTGAACTGGGCAGATACTCCTTGATGGCAACTGGTTGGCCATTCTGATCATGGGCGAGATAGACCATGGAAAAACCGCCACTGGCGATTTTCCTTACAATCCGGTAGCCACCTGCTTCCAAGCCCTCCGGCAATGGTGCGTTTTGCTCATTTGCCATTGTGCTATTGTAAAAGCGATACATGCAAAACACCGAAAACCCGCTCGAGCACGCGCCAGACGGACAGACAAAGCCCCTGAACGACACCCGCCGGAGCCCACCGGCCGCTGCCGTGTGCAGTATGACCGGTTATGCCCATCACAGCGAAGACCTGCCGATGGGTCGGATCAGCCTCGAAATCCGTGCGGTCAACAGCCGATTCACCGATATGTACTTCCGCCTGGCCGATGAATTCCGACCACTCGAGCCCCAATTGCGTGCGGTGATCGGCCGTGTCGTCAAACGTGGCAAACTGGAATGCCGGATGAACTTGCAGCGCCGGCGCCCCGACGGCGGCTTGTCGGTCGACCGCGAACGATTGGAGCTGTTGATCCGGCTCAGCGACCAGATCCGGGCCATCACCCCCGAGGCCAAGCCCCCGTCGGTAGCCGACTATCTGCGCTGGCTCCAAAACCCCGAGCATGCCCCCGGCGCCGACTTCTCGGCCGCCGAGCCGCTCCCCCCCACGGAACTGTGGACGCTGCTGTCGCCACTGGTCGAACGCTGCCTGGCCGACTTCCAGCAAAGCCGCCGTCGCGAAGGCGCGAGCTTGAGCCAGACCCTGAACGGACTGGTCGAGGAGATGCAGGCCCAAGGCCGGCAGCTGCGTGCCCGCCTACCCGAACTGCAGGCCGCAGCGGAGACCCGCCTGCTCGCCAGACTCGAGAGCGCTCTGAGCCAGCTACCAGCGCCGATCCCGACCGAAGAAACGCTCGCTCGCGTCCGACAGGAAGTCGGCTTGTTGTCGCTGCGCGACGATATCACCGAAGAACTCGACCGGCTCGACACCCACCTGCAGGCGGTACGTGAAGCGCTGACCACCGGTGGCCCGGTCGGCAAAAGGGTGGATTTTCTGGCGCAGGAGCTGAACCGCGAATCCAACACCATCGCTTCCAAGAGCATGGCCATCGAAATCACCGACACCGCCATCGCGCTGAAGCTGCTGATCGAGCAGCTGCGCGAGCAGGTGCAGAACCTGGAGTGAGCCTCGCCGGCCGGATCGCGACCAAACCGCATGCCCGCAGCCGGCTGGAACCGGGCCATCCACGCCACCGGATGAAAACATCGGGCACGAAACTGAATGCGGGACCGTCCCATCGAACGGTCTGTTTTTTATCGAAGGCTGCGGCGCGCCAAACCGCATGCCCTGACGCCGGTCTTTTTTGCATGCCCGGACGTCGTCAGCGCCCGAGCGTTTGCCGGCCTGCTGCGAAACAAACCATTCCGGAAAGCCTGCATGGCCCTCCAGGCTTGCATCTCCTTCGAGAGTGCACTGCCGCCGAACGCTTCCTGGAATGAGGCCTCGAGTCGAGGCCGGGTCACCACCAGGGGTTCGCGGGGGATGTCTCGCACGCTCTGCTTTCAGGATCCCACCTGCCGCCACGCCCGATGACACTCGGAGCCCGACTGTCCGAGTGGCAGCCTCCGGCATAGAAAAGCAGCCGCCATACGCAGTGGCGCTACCTTCCGGACGCCGCGACCGGCCTCCCGCCGGCCCGGCGATCTTTCCATCCCCCGCCGTCAGGGCCGTTCAAGCGTCGGCACCTTCCTTCAGGCTGCTCATGTCGATCACGAAGCGATACTTTACGTCGCTCTTCTGCATGCGCTCATAGGCTTCGTTGATGCTCTGCATCCGGATCATCTCGACATCGGGCACGATGTTGTGTTCACCACAGAAATCCAGCATTTCCTGGGTTTCCTTGATGCCTCCGATGACCGAAGCCGCTACCGAACGACGACCGAAGAGCAGCGGCACGGTGCTGATGTCATGCTCGATATTGCCCACCAGCCCGACCAGCACCAACGTGCCATCCAATGCCAGCGTTGGCAGATAGGGCATCAGATCATGTTTGTAGGGTACGGTGTCGATGATCAGATCGAAGGTGTTTGACACCGCCTTCATCTGTTCTTCGGAGGTGGACAGCACCACATGCTTTGCGCCCAGGCGGTGGGCATCGGCTTCCTTGCCGGGACTGCGGGTGAAAAGCGTGACTTCGGCGCCCAACGCATGGGCGAGCTTGATCGCCATATGGCCGAGTCCGCCCAGGCCGACCACGCCGACCCGGCTGCCTTTGCCCACTTTCCAGTGTCGCAGCGGCGACCAGGTCGTGATGCCGGCGCACAGCAGCGGTGCAACGGCACTGGTATCGAGATTCTCGGGCACACGCAGCACGAAAGCTTCACTGACGACGATGCTCGTGCTGTAGCCCCCCTGCGTGGGTGTACCGTCGTGGCGATCGTAGCCACCGTAAGTACCGGTCTGCCCTTCTTCGCAATACTGCTCCAGATTGAGCCTGCATGGTTTGCATACACGGCAGGAATCCACCAGGCAACCGACACCGACCAGATCTCCTTCCTTGTACTTGCCGGCCTTGGCACCGACACGCTTCACGCGACCGATGATCTCGTGTCCCGGCACCACCGGGTAATAGGCACTGAAGCCCCAGTCGTTGCGCGCCCAGTGCAGGTCGGAATGGCAGACACCACAGAACAGAATATCGATTTCGACATCATCGTCACGCAGATCGCGACGGGTCACGTCGAAAGGCGCCAGCGGGGTGTCGGGTGTATAGGCGGCATAGGCTTTTGCAATACTCAAAACGATTCTCCTGTAAGTGGATGGGAACCCGGTCAGAACGTGGCGGCATCGATGACGTAGCGGAAACGTGCTTCCTTGTTCACCACGTTCTGCCAGGCTTCATTGATCTGTCGGGCGTCGATGATCTGAATCTGTGGCAACACTTGGTGGTCGGCGCAGTAAGTCACGACATCCTGCGTCTCGGGCATTCCACCGATCAACGACGCATTGAAATTGACTCGGGCCACCGACAGCGCCAGATTGTCGATCATCAGTTCGAAACCATCGGGCATGCCCACCAGGGTGAAATGGCCATTGGGCCGGACCATCGCGATGTAGGGCGCGGCATCGAATTTGACCGGAATCGTGCAGATGGCGTAATCGAGCCGGCCCTTGTAAGGTGCCAGTCTTTCAACGGTATCGACCAGTACCCCTTCCTTTGCACCGAAGCGACGGATATCGCGCAACTTGCTCGGAGAGGTGGTGAACGCATAGACCTCGGCGCCCATCGACACCGCGAGCTTGACCGCCATGTGGCCAAGACCACCGATACCGATCACCCCCACCTTGTCACCCTTCTTGAAATACCCTCGCATCAGCGGCGAATAGGTCGTGATGCCGGCGCACAACAATGGGGCGGCATCTTCCAGACGGATGTTGTCCGGAATATGTACGGCAAAATGATCGCGCACGACGATGTTGGTCGAATAACCGCCCTGTGTGATCCCCGAAGGTTCCCGCTGCTCGGGCGCACCATAGGTGAACACGGTGGCGCCGTTGTCGCAGAACTGCTCGAAACCACTGCGGCAGCTGTCGCACTGCATGCAGCTGTCGACCATGCAGCCCACCCCCGCACGATCGCCAACCTTGAACTTGGTGACATTGGCTCCGACCGCACCGACGATACCGACGATTTCGTGTCCCGGCACCTGCGGATAGGGCTGCTTTCCCCAATCGCCTTTCATCTGATGGATGTCGGAGTGGCAGATGCTGGCATATTTGATGTCGATGAGAATATCGTCATCACCCAGCGGCCGACGCCGGAAACGCCATGGCTGCAGATGGCCGGAATCATCCATCGCCGCATAGCCGCGTGATTCGATCAGTGCCCCGGCGGCCCCTGCTGCGGCCTTCGATGAAGCATTGCCGCTGGACGGTCCCTGTGCGATAGGCTCGACGCCGGCAACACCGCCGGCAGCCCCGGGTGCCGCTCGTTCCGCTGCGCCCGGACCGGACCCCAGAGAATCCCAGGCCTGCGCAAACAGCGATGGCTGCGACAGCATCAATCCCGCTCCCGTTCCAAGGCGGATGAAATTTCGTTTGGAAAGGACCTTCCCTTCGTCCATGGCATGGCTCCCTCTTCGGCCGGACGGACCTCGACAGTCCTCCGTATACGATGAACACCTCCCATCGTCATTGTAAAAAATGATCATGAACCGCGATTGCACGATCCTGCGAAATACTTGCCCGATCCTCCGACATGGGCCACGATCAGGCTATCATCGAACCATCGACACCAAGACCATGCTGTCCAACCCTCGACTGCTCGAGCGCATTCCCCGCAACCAAGCTTGGCAGACCCCCGTGCCGGGGCTGAGCACCTTCCACACCGAAAACACCACAGAAGAACTCACCCCCTGCGTCCAGGAGCCCAGCCTGTGTCTGATTCTGCAAGGTGAGAAAGAAGTACGTCTGGGCGAACGCCTCTATCGCTACGATGCCGAGCATTTCATCTGCTATTCGATGACACTGCCGATCAGTGTGCGCATCAGCTCGGCCAGCAGCGACTCGCCTTATATCGGCCTGATCCTGACCTTGGAACCCCAGCACATCGCCCGGATCCTGCCCGCAATACCCGACGTGCCCGACGCGCCGCCCCGTGATCCACAGCCGGGAGGGCTGGTGGTCACCAGGCTCACACCGGAGCTGCGCAGTGCGGTCGAGCGTTTGCTGGCCCTCATCCACACCCCCGTCGACATTCCGATCCTGGCACCGCTCATCAAACACGAAATCCACTATCGCCTGCTGTGCGGGTCACAGGGCCGCCATCTGCGCCAGCTGTTCAGCCATGGCTCACACAGTCACCGCATCGGCAAAGCCACTCACTGGCTGCAACGGCATTACGCCGAACCGCTGCGTGTCGACACACTGGCTTTGCAGATCGGCATGAGCGTGTCGAGCTTTCATCAGCGCTTCCGAGAAGAAACGCTGATGACGCCGCTGCAATATCAGAAGCGCCTGCGACTGACCGAAGCACGTCGATTGATCCGCGGACAGCGCCTGCCGGTCGCCGGCGTGGCCCGCATGGTCGGCTACGACAGCGCCTCACAGTTCAGCCGCGAATACAAGCGTTTTTTTGGAACCAGCCCCAGCCAGGACAGCGCCGGCGGCCATATCGAGCCAGGAGAGCAGACACAGAATCTGGGTTGATCGACTCATTCCCAGCCTGGAAGCACGCCGTCCGCGCTATCCTTCTCCGCCCTGAAGGACGGGGGTTCGCCGCACACCAGGTCATGGCAACCCGGAGGCTCGGTGACGGCAGACGCTTCTCCAGAAACAGCCCCGCTGTGACATGAATTCATTCAGAAACCGAATAAGCGACGCTGCAGAACTGGGTAAACGGGTCTCCGGTGGAAACCCACGTCTTAGAATCCGATACATTCTCTTCTGTGACGGATCCTTTTCTTCATGGCAGACATCACGATTCTGGACGGCGGCATGGGCCGCGAGCTGGCGCGGCGCGGTGCGCCCTTTCGACAGCCGGAATGGTCGGCGCTGGCGCTGACCGAGGCGCCCGATGCGGTGCTGCAGACGCATCTGGATTTCATCCGGGCTGGCGCCGAAGTGATCACGGCCAACAGCTACGCGGTGGTGCCTTTTCACATCGGCGATCGCTTCAAGACCGAGGCGCAGACGCTGGCGGCGGTGGCCGGCCGGCTGGCACGCGAGGCGGCCCATCTGGCCGATCGTCCAGTGCGAGTGGCGGGCTCGTTGCCGCCGCTGTTCGGTTCCTATCGGCCCGATCTATTCGATGAAGCCCAAGCCCCGGCGCTGGCGCAACCGCTGGTGCGTGGGCTGGCGGCGCATGTCGACATCTGGCTGGCCGAAACACAAAGCAGCATCGGCGAAGCCGCCTTCTGGAAAACGCAGCTACCCAAAGACGGCAAACCCTTCTGGGTGTCGTTCACGCTGGAAGATACCGAGCTCCACGATGAACCGGTACTGCGTTCGAACGAGCACGTGCGCGAAGCGGTGGCCGCGATGACGAGGGTGGGCGTGGATGCGCTGCTGTTCAATTGCAGTCGCCCCGAGGTGATGGAAGCGGCGATTCGGGTAGCGCGAGAGCAGCTGGATGACGCCGGCGGCCCGGCCCGTCTCGGGGTCTATGCCAATGCTTTCGAGCCAAGCCACGGTGAAATGCGGGCGGCCAACGATGGGCTGGACGAGATCCGTCGTGATACGACGCCATCGAATTATCTGGCCTGGGCACGGCAATGGGTCGCGGCCGGTGCCGACATGGTGGGGGGCTGCTGCGGCATCGGACCGGAGCATATCGCCGCGCTGGCGACAGGCCTGCCGAAGCAGCATACTTAGCGAGCCGGTCCGGGCAGAATGCTTCGCAAGGCAATCCGGCAAGACCGAAACAAGCCGCAACACCTGCAGCTTTACCGCGACCCTGCTATCCCTGTCGCACCCTAACCTGGCCGCTCGTTCGAGCCCTCTTCCAGGCCCTGCTTCTCCAGAAGTCAACCTTCTTCGATCGACGACAAACACCTCACATGTCCTCCAAATCCCAGATCGGGCTGACAGCCCTCACTGCGCTGGTCATCAGTTCGATGGTCGGTTCGGGTATTTTCAGCCTGCCGCAGAACATGGCGGCGGTAGCCGGTTCGCAAGCGCTGTTGATCGGCTGGCTGATCACCGGCGTCGGCATCATTTTTCTGGGGCTGTCATTTTCGGCGCTGTCCCGGCTGCGTCCCGACCTGGATGGCGGTATTTACACCTACGCCCGCGATGGTTTTGGCGATCTGATGGGCTTCTTTTCGGCCTGGGGCTATTGGCTGTGCACCACGATCGGCATCGTCGGTTATCTGGTGGTGGCCTTCGAGGCGATCGGCAGTTTCATCGACACGCCCGGTGCGGTGGTCTTCGGCAAGGGCAATACACCGGCCTCCTTCGTCGGCGCTTCAGTGGTGGCATGGCTGGTCTACGGGCTGGTGGCATCCGGTATCAAGGAAGCAGCCGGCGTCAATCTGGCGGCCACCTTCGTCAAGATTCTCCCGCTGGTGCTGTTCATCGGGCTGGCCGCTTGGTTCTTCGATGCCGCCACCTTCATGGCCGACTGGGAGGGTACCGGTATCCAGATCGATGGAAAACCCGCCGGCCTGATGGATCAAGTCGAAAGCACGATGCTGATCACCCTGTGGGTATTCACCGGCATCGAAGGGGCGGCGGTACTGTCCAAGCACGCTCGCCGCCGGGCCGATGTCGGCTGGGCCACGGTGGTGGGCGTGGTGCTGGTGCTCACGCTTTACGTCGCCATCACGCTGCTGGCGCAGGGAGTGCTGCCGCGTGCGCAGATCGCCGGGATGTCGAACCCGTCGATGGCCGGGGTGCTGGCACACATGGTCGGCCCCTGGGGCAAGGTGCTGATCAGCGTCTGTCTGATCGTGTCGGTACTGTCCTCCTATCTGAGCTGGACGCTGTATGCCACCGAAATCCCGCACATGGGCGCCAAAAATGGCGCCTTTCCGGCCTCGTTCATCAAGCTCAACCGCAACGAAGTGCCGCAGGGTTCGCTGCTGTTCACCACGCTGACGGTACAGCTCTGCCTGTTTCTGGTCTGGCAGACCGGCAACAGCTACGAAGCATTGTTGATGATCTCGACCTCGATGATTCTGGTGCCCTATTTTCTGATCGGCGCCTATCTGCTGAAACTGTCGTTCGCTCAGAATCTGAATTGGTCATACAAGCTCACCGGCCTGATCGCCACTCCTTATGCGCTGTGGATCGTCTATGCCGCCGGAGTCGAATACCTGCTGTTTTCAGTATTGCTCTACCTGCCGGGCGTGCTGCTGTTTCTGTATTCTCAGCACCGCCACCATGGCAGCTGGCGGCTCGGCCGCGCCGACCGGCTGGTGCTGCTGGCGCTGGCCGTGCTGGCCGTCCCTGCCCTATGGCGCTTCTGGCAGAGCCTGACGGGCTGAGAGAAGGAAGAAGCGCGAGCGGCTGCCCGACATTTGCAGGAAGGAAACAGCCGCCCACGCAGTTTCGGGGTGGTGACGGACACCCGCCTTTCACGTTCAGGCAGCCATGTCCAGCACGATACGACCTTCGATCTGGCCTTTGTGCATGCGCTCGAAAACCCGGTTGATGTCATCGATCCTGGCCGCTTCGACCTTCGCCTTCACCTTGCCGGCGCTGGCAAAACCGATCGCCTCCTGCAGATCGAGCCGGGTGCCGACGATGGAGCCGCGCACGGTGATGCCGTCGAGCACCATCGAGAAAATCGGCAGCGGGAACTCACCCGGCGGCAGGCCATTGAGAGCGATCGTGCCGCCCCGACGCACCATGCCAAGCGCCTGCTGGAAGGCCTTGTGTGAAACGGCGCAGACCAGCACACCGTGGGCGCCACCGATTTCTCGTTTCAGGAAGGAGCCCGGATCGGTTTCGGCCGCATTGACGGTCAATGTCGCACCCAGGTGCCGCGCCAGTGCCAGCTTATCCTCGGCAATGTCGACGGCGGCCACATTGAAGCCCAACACCTTGGCATACTGCACCGCCAGATGCCCCAAGCCGCCGATTCCGGAGATCACCACCCAATTACCGGGGCGGGCGCCGGTCATTTTCAGACCCTTGTACACCGTGACACCGGCGCACAGGATCGGCGCCATTTCCACGAAGCCGATGTCGGCAGGCAGATGGCCGACGTAACCGGGATCGGCCAGTGCAAAGTCGGCAAAACCACCATTGACCGAGTAGCCGGTATTCTGCTGGCTTTCGCACAGGGTTTCCCAGCCCCCCAGGCAATGCTCGCAATGGCCGCAAGCGCTGTGCAGCCAGGGGATGCCCACCCGATCACCTTCCTTGACGTTCCTGACGTTCCTGCCCACACCCGCCACGAAACCTACACCCTCATGGCCGGGGATGAACGGCGGATTCGGCTTGACCGGCCAATCCCCTTCAGCGGCATGCAGATCGGTGTGGCAGACACCGGATGCCTCGATCTTGACCAAGATTTGATCATCGGAGGGCACTGGAACCGGCATCTCTTCGATCACCAGCGGTTTGCCGAACTCGCGCACGACGGCAGCTTTCATCATTTGGCCCATGACACAGCCTCCTGCATGTAAAGAAAGGAGCCAATAAATTCTCGGATGCTAGTTGTTAATTATTGATAAGCAGGTATGCAGTCTACGCCGTTTCAGTATTCATGGCCAAGCGGAGATCCCCTGAGTTACAGGATCACCCGCCTGCTGCCCCGGTTCACTTCACAGTCCGGGCTTCCGGAATCACCCCCCTCTTTGCAACCGGGCCGTGCCCCGATGGCATGCCGGATCGTCATGCCACCGGGCGGATGCCTCGATCAGCCTGCTGTCAGCACAACATTCCGATATTCCATGGAATGTTGTACAATGCCTCCATGTCCTGTACCACCTTCTCGGTCGTTTCGATGCGGTACACAACGATGCCCAGTCATATCCCCCCGTCGACGCAGACACTGCCAGAGCAGGATCATCCCGATTGCCGGCACGCGCATCCGGCCGATCCTGCGTTGTCGGCCCCGAGCTTTACCGAGCAACAGCTGCAACTGGCTGCACAGATGTGTCAGGCGATGGGAGACCCCACTCGCCTGCGGATCCTGTTGTGGCTGGCCCAGCGTGAGGTCTGCGTGTCGGAACTGGTCGAGCTGGAGAATGCGAAGCTGAGCAGCATGTCGGCCCGGCTGCAGCAGCTGCACAATGCACGGTTGGTATCGCGACGGCGGCAGGCCAAGCACATCTTTTATTCGCTGGCCGATGAGCATGTGCGCAACCTGCTGATGAACGTGCTGAATCACGCCAGCGAACCCGAACACATGCGCTGACGTGTCCAGCGTATGCGGATCCGGGCGTCCACACAGCCCACACGACACGGACGACACAGCCTGGGATTCTTCCGCCGCTCCTTCCACCGCCTCGTCCCGCCCTGCGACGGACAGCACCGCCCAAGCAACCCGATTCATTCCAGAACCTCCCGTCCACATACCCTCATGGACGGCCCACCCCGAAGGAGTTTTTTCATGAGCAACTGCAATCAACCCCACCACACCAACCATGATCACGTGCACGGCCCGGGCTGCGGCCACACCGCCGTCAGGCACGATGGACACATCGATTACCTGCACGATAGTCACCTGCACCACCCGCACGGCGATCATGTCGACGAGCACGTGATTGCCGTTTCAGCCGCCAACCCCGACGTCTGCACGCCCGAGCACCGTTGCAATGGTCACGAGGCGGGTCATGTACACGGTCCGGGTTGCGGCCATGAAGCCGTCCCGCATGGAGACCACATCGACTATCTGGTCGACGGCCACCTGCATCACCCCCACGGCGATCATTGTGATGATCATGGCCCGATCGAGGTCGTGAAAGGCTGATCCAACTGCGTCGACATGCGCAGAACACAGCGATCGTTTGGCCGCCGATGCCGTCTCGATCACGATGCGGGCGGGGCCGTCGACAGGGAGAGCTCTCACGAGCCGGGTCATGGCACGACGGTCGGAGGTCCGCCGGGCACTCGGGGGCATACTTGGCATTCGCGCACCGCGCTGTCGATTCGGCCGGCAACATGCTGACGGCCGATGCCGAAGCGGCATCGGCCGAATCCACCATCCGCCGGCAGGAATCCGGCCCCGCCAACCGGAAGACCTCGACCCCGAAGCCGGGCACCCCGCAGGAATGTCGTTGTCCGCTCGCCTGCAGACAGCCCTACCCGATCGAAGCCCACGGTCCGATCTGGTCGCCCCCTTCATTCCCGATCCGTGGTTCTCGGGTCACGAACCGACCTTTCATCCTCTGAAGCTGCCGCCGATCGCGTCCGTTCTGGAATCGGCCGGTGGCAACGCGCCTAATTCTGCCCTCCTCTGTGACGCGGCGACCCATGAATCCCGATGCCGCGGCATACGAAGCTCCTTTGTCCACGGCCCCGTCCGTCAGCGCAGTCTTCATGATGAAATCTTCCACTTCGCCCGTATCCCCCGCTCCGCTCGTGCTGGTAGGCCATTCACTGGCCGTTCTGGTCGCGGCCACCGAGCGCGCCCACCGCGGTCTGCCCACCACCATCGTCAACCCCGGCGCACAGCCGCTGGGCGGTTGGTTTGCGGGTGTGCAGGCGCTGGGCCGGCGGCACGATGCGGGCATGATGTTCTTCGAGTTCAGCTCCAGAGAGGAGCCCATAGCCCCGCCCCGGCTGGACAGCTACGATCCCATGAAACGCAACGACGTCGGCCGCTTCTGCGCGGTGGTGCGTCGCTATGTGCAGTCCTATCAAAGCACTCGTCCGATCGGCATGCCGCGCATGTGGGTCGATGGGCAGCTGCTGCCCGACATGATGACGGGCCAAGGTCTGAGCGCACTGCCACACCTGCGTGCTTCGGCTGCGATACATCGCGAACTGTCTTCGATCAGCCAGCAGATTCGTCACGACACGGTGCTGTGGCACCCGAGCAATCACAAGACCTGGCCGGTCGATGCTTCGGCCCCCGCCGACTGGAGTCTTGCACCGGCCCAGCATGATGCCCTGCGCTTCGATTGCGACACACTGTCGCGCAGACTGCACGGCCAATCGCTACACGAAGCGCTGTTTCTGCCCTTTGCCCGCCAGATGCTGAACCGCGACGCCAGCCATCTGGCCGCCGCATATCATCAGGTGCCCCGGCTGGCGATGTACGCCCCGGATGCCCTACTGGCGGCGATGGATGGCAAGGCCACTGCACCGACGGCCATCTTCAATCATCCGCAACAGCACACGGTGGCCGACCTGTGCCAACAGCTGGCCCAGATGGTACGCAACGACCCGCTGATCACGCTGATCGAGGATCGGATTCTGCACCTGGGCGGCAAGCCGCAGGATTTTCTGCTGATGCTACAGGCGCACGGTGAACTGCGCGCCCGGCGCCTGGGTTGGGCACTGACTCCGAGCGATGCGATCAGTGCTGCCGGGATGATGGCCGCTCCGGACGTCAACAGCCACCTGCCGCTGCTGCTGGGCTTCTTCCGGCTGCCGACCGATGCGCTGCGGCACGGCTTCAGCGTCGTTCACGCCGTCTCGAACGACACCGGTATCTATCGCGTCACCCACAGCACGCAATGCGGGACGCCCACCGAAGCGGGCTTCACCGAGCTAGTGATCGAAGCCAATCGGGAGCGCTTCACCGCCTTCCATGGCCAACTAGCCGACGATGGCGCCATCGAACAAGCGATGCTGCACGATTTGACGACCATGACCCTGCTCAAGCCGGGCAGCAAGCCAGCCGCCTTCGAACTGCACCGCATCGACGAGGGCCCGGCCCTGCCCACGCTGGATGCGGTCGCCACCTCCATGGACGAACGGCAGCGGATGCAGCACCACTTCCCCGGCATCGAACTGCTCGGTGACAGTGCCGCCCCCTTTGCCACCAGCCTGTCGGATCAGATCATCCAGGGCCTGCAGCAGGCTCATCGCAATGAGCTGGATTCAGACGGGATACCGATGATGCCGGCGCAAACGATGGCGGCCGTGACACAAACGGAGAATGTCGCGATCAGTCACTGATGCATCGATGCGGCAACACGCCGATGCATCGACGCACAGCGATCGGCCGCGCGGAAGCAAGCCGGCTCGATCCTGTCGTGAGTGGCACTGGTACACCCTCTCAAAACAGCCCGCTCACCCGGCCCTCGGCATCGACATCGATCTGGGTGGCGGCGGGTTGTCTGGGGAGCCCCGGCATCGTCATCAGATCACCGCAGATCATCACGATGAATTCGGCACCGGCCGACAGGCGTACTTCTCGGACGGTGACGACGTGACCGAAGGGGGCGCCGCGCAGGCTGGCGTCGGTCGAGAAACTGGACTGGGTCTTGGCGACACAAACCGGATAATGGCCGTAACCGGCCAGCTGCAGAGCGTCGATCTGCTTGCGGACCTTGGCCGGTGCGGCGACGTCGCTGGCACCGTACAGTTGCACGGCAATGGCGCGAAGCTTGTCCCAGAGCGGCATATCGTCCGGGTAGATATACTGGGGCGCCTTTGTACCGGTATGCGCCTCGCACAGCCGCACCACCTCGTGCGCCAAGGCCTCGGCACCACGGCCGCCATGAGCCCAATGCTCGGCCAGCACCACGTTCACGCCTTCGGCCTGCATCCGCTCACGCAACATCGCCAGTTCGGCCTCGGTGTCGGCGCTGAAGCGGTTGATGGCCACCACCACCGGTAGACCGAACTGGCGGCTGATGTTCTGCACATGCCGCTCCAGATTGACCATGCCACAGGCCAGCGCCGTCAGATCCTCCTTGCCGAGATCCTCGACGCTCACCCCGCCGTGATACTTGAGTGCGCGCACGGTGGCGACGATGACACAGGCATCCGGCCACAGACCTGCCTTGCGGCATTTGATGTCGAGGAACTTCTCGGCACCCAGATCGGCACCGAACCCGGCCTCCGTCACCACGTAATCGGCCAGCTTCAGCCCGGCCTTGGTGGCCGTCACCGAGTTGCAGCCGTGGGCGATGTTGGCGAAGGGGCCGCCATGCACCAGCGCCGGATTGTTTTCCAGCGTCTGCACCAGATTGGGTTTGATGGCATCGCGCAGCAGCGCCGTCATGGCGCCGTGCACCTTCAGCTGTTCGGCCCGCAGCGGCTCGCCCCGCCGGTTGTAGCCGAAGACGATCTTGCCCAGCCGCGTCCGAAGATCCATCAGCGACGTCGCCAGGCAGAAGATCGCCATCACCTCGGAAGCGACGACGATGTCGAAACCGTCCTCGCGAGGCCGACCATTGATGGCGCCGCCCAGACCGACGACGATGCTGCGCAAAGCCCGATCGTTCATGTCCATCACCCGGCGCCAGCTGATCCGGGTCGGGTCGATGTCGAGCTCGTTGCCCTGATGGATGTGGTTGTCGATGGCAGCCGCCAGCAGGTTGTGGGCCAGGCCGATGGCCGAGAAATCGCCGGTGAAATGCAGGTTGATGTCTTCCATCGGCACCACCTGGGCATAGCCACCACCGGCTGCTCCCCCCTTGACGCCGAATACCGGCCCCATCGAGGGTTCGCGCAGGCAGATCACGGTCTTTTTGCCGATGCGGTTCAACGCATCGCCCAAGCCGACGGTGGTGGTCGTCTTGCCCTCGCCGGCCGGCGTCGGGCTGATGGCCGTCACCAGAATCAGTTTGCTGTCGGAACGCGCAGGCAGTGCATCGAGATAATCGAGCGCGATCTTGGCCTTGTAGTGGCCAAAGGGTTCCAATGCTTCATCCGGAATTCCCACTTTGGCCGCAATGGCACCGATGCGTTGCAATGCCGCGTTCTGAGCAATTTCGATGTCGGTCGGCATGGATCGAGTCTCCCCTGTGATTCTTGAATCAATGTCGAATGGCGAGGCCGCACGCCCCTCTTCCTGGCAATCGTGGCTGGCAGCATACCCAATCGCAATCAGATGCTCAAGGCGGCCAGCCCCCTATACTTGGGAAAGCGCCGAACACGTCCGAACCAGGAAAGCGCTGAACGCACCCCGATGACAGGACCATGGCGGCGCCTGCCATCAGGCACCGGCCGGCACCCGACCGGTTCACCCGTTCCATCCGCTCAAATGGCCCAGCGGGAGTCATCGCCGCCGGTCTTGATACACCGTTTCGGTGCCGGAATGCAGCAGTGTGGCCTGAACGGTATCCAGCAGCATGGCTGCCCGTGGGCCGGTATCGAGCACGGTATCGTCATCGCCGAACTGCTGTTGCAGCAGCCATCCACCGAGCGCGGCCAGCAATGCCACCAGCAGCAGAGTCACCCAGAAGGCCAGCAGAAACTTCCAGAAAAGGCGATGTTTCATGGGCAGACTACAAAAAAGCCCAGACGGCGCTGGGCTTTTCGATAGCTGGCGGAGACGGTGGGATTCGAACCCACGGTTCGCTTTTTGAGCAAACACTCCCTTAGCAGGGGAGCACCTTCGGCCTCTCGGTCACGTCTCCGGTAAAAGAAGATTATAGCAGCAACAGGGCCGCTTGGGTGAAATTTGCGCCCAACACACAATGCCGAGCGCATGCTCAACGGAGCAAAGACAGCCATCGGCGAAGCGCCTTCACCATGGTGGACGCATTGTAGCGTGTTTTATCGTAGCCCGCCCGTTGCTGCCGAGAAGTGCCCAGCCATCCCGGCACTGCCCTGCCGTTCGCATCGAAACAGCCGGAACCGGCTGCCAAGTTCCTGCTCTCAGGTCGATGCATCGACCGGATCGGAATCCAGATCGAAGACCTTGTGCAACGCGCGCACTGCCAATTCGAGATACTTGTCCTCGATGATGACCGAGGTTTTGATCTCGCTGGTGGAAATCATCCGAATATTGATGCCTTCCTTGGCCAGCGCCTCGAACATGCGCGAAGCGATGCCGGCGTGGCTCTTCATGCCCAGACCGACGATCGACACCTTGGCGATGCGCGGATCGCCCACCAGCTCGCCACCGCCCATCTCCTTGACCACTTCGTTCTCCAGCACCTTCATGACGCGCTGAAAATCGTTCTGGTTGACGGTGAACGAGAAATCGGTATGGCCCTCGATGCTCTGGTTCTGCACGATCATGTCGACATCGATGTTGGCGCGTGCAACCGGCCCCAGGATACGCGAAGCAATACCCGGCACATCCGGCACCTTGGTGAGAGTGACACGAGCTTCGTCGCGTTGAAAGGCGATTCCAGAAATGACGGCTTGCTCCATGGCGTTATCCAATTCTTCTTCAAAAGTGATCAGGGTTCCCGAGTTCATCTCGATTTCGACCGGAATGTCGGGCGGAGTCAGGCTGGACAGCACACGCGTCTTGACCTGATACTTGCCGGCGAACTCGACCGAACGAGTCTGCAGCACCTTGCTGCCGAGACTGGCCATTTCCAACATCTCCTCGAAAGTGATGCGCGATAGCCGGCGTGCCTGGGGAACGATGCGCGGGTCGGTGGTGTAGACACCATCGACATCGGTGTAGATCAGGCATTCGTCGCCCTTGAGCGCGGCACAGACGGCCACGGCCGAAGTGTCGGAACCGCCACGCCCCAGCGTGGTGATGTGCCCTTCTTCGTCGACGCCCTGAAAGCCGGTGATGATCACCACCTTGTCCTGCGCCAGTTCGGCGCGTACGCGCTTATCGTCGATCGATCGGATACGCGCCTTGGTATAGGCGGAGTCGGTCACGACCGGCACTTGCCAGCCGGTGAAGCTGACGGCCTCGACGCCTTCGGCCTTCAACGCCATGGCCAGCAGCGCCACCGATGCCTGCTCACCGGTCGAGGCCAGCATGTCGAGTTCGCGACGATCGGGATCCGGTTGAATGGCCTTGGCCAGATCGATGAGACGGTTGGTTTCGCCAGCCATGGCCGACACGACCACCACCATCCGATGGCCGGCGCGATGCCATTTGGCGACGCGCTGTGCAACATTCTTGATGCGTTCGACCGACCCCATTGAGGTGCCGCCGTATTTGTGAACGATGAGAGCCATTGATATTTGATCCAGCAAAAAGAGCACTGCACCCACGGCGCAGCAGCACAAAAAATATAGCGACGACAGATGGTACGGCTCCTTATCGAATCGGCTCGTATTCCGTCGCCGGGATGAGCCGCGCGCGATCATACCAACCCGACGCGCCACACTCGCACCAGCACAGCCTGCATCTGTTGCGGCGACAGGATTATATAGAGTCGTTCACAGCCACGACTGAATGTCCTCTTTCGGCACCCATCGGAAACAAAGCCGAGGCCCCCGATGTCTGGTTTGCACCCGCTTCTCCGCCGAGGGCAGCGTCATGCCGAACGGGGCCGCAAACAATAATTCGTCGCCCAGACGCAACACCGGTAGCGATGAACGCAGACAGGGCGGTACACCCTGCTCCTGCATCCGGTTTTTCCAGCTGCGGCTGCGGGCTCCCACCCCGCTGCGCAACCGGTCCCTGCTGCGCCCCTGATCCAAAAGCAGAGTCTGCCCGTGCAACCATTCGGCATCCACCCCCCAGCAGGCAAACCGACTGGAGGCGGCCGATGGAACTGCCGACCGGGCACCCGACACAGCCAACGAGCCGAATCCGGACGAATCGAACGGAGCGGAAAGTTCCTCGGCACTGGACGGCCCGGACGAATCGGGGGCATCGGATGGCGGGAACGCCACTTCATCTGCCCCTCGCACCGCATCGACGACGCAGACACCTCCATCGAGCCAGTCGAAATACAAGCGCCCCGCCGGCAGATCCAACAACGTTTCCCCCTGCCAGCGGAAGTACAGGGGTCTGACCGGCTGCACCGCCGGCATCAGACCGAGGCGATCCCGATAGCGCAGCAGACCGACACCATCGTGGCGCACACATGCCTGACTGGCCCCCGCCAGTACCAGCTGACGTTCCAGCTCGGCCAGTTTGGCCTGCGAAGGCATCCGGCAACCGAGCATGCCCAACCAGAAGCGCAAAGCTTCGGCACGACGTTCGGCAGGCAGACGCAGCAGTGCGCTACGCGACAGCACGGGAGTCTGCCGATACTCGCCCCCGCGTCCGGGCCGATCCGCCAGTGCCCACACGGCCCCCTCCCGGGCGGTGACGGAGCGATCTCCGGGGCCGGGCAGCCCCGACACAGCCCGGTCACTCCATGCCCCGAACGCGTCCAGTGGCTCTCCCGCTCCTGCCGCCTGCAGCGGTGCAAGCACATGCAGGCGGCAGGCCGCCAGATCATCGGCAGCCTGCTGCTGCAACCGATCCGCCGCCTGCTGAAACAATCCAATGGCGGCCAATTCGGTCGGCAGCGACTGATCTCCCCGACCGAGCCGTTCTTCCAGCTGCCGGCGCACCCGATTGCGGGCGAAACGCATGTCCTCGTTGGACGGATCCTCGACCCAGCGCAGCCCCCGCTGCCGCGCCCAGTCGGCCAGCTCGGTACGCGACAACTTCAGAAAGGGGCGTAGCAGCATCAACCCCGCGGGCGCATGGGGCAGCGGGGCACGCTCACGCATGCCCGCCAGCCCCAGCACCCCGCTGCCCCGGCGGCGGCGCAGTTCGACGGTCTCCAGCTGGTCATTGGCATGATGCGCGGTCAGCACCGTGCGGGCCCCCACTTCGGCCGCCATATCGGCCAGCGCGCGATAGCGCCATTCACGTGCCCAGGCTTCGACACCGCCTGGGACCCGACCCGGCATCAGAGGCGGCGTCAACCGACGGAACAGAAAAGGCAGACCCAGCGCCGAGGCTTCGGCAGCACAGAAATCGAGCCAGCCATCGGCCACCCGCAGCAGGCCATGGTGCACATGGGCCACCGCCACCCGCAGCGTGGGCCGTACGGCAGCGACCGCATGCAGCAGCACCTGCGAATCGCGTCCCCCCGAGCAGGCGATCAACAGAGTATCGTCACGCCCGAGCCCAGCGCCCGACAAGCATTGCTGCAACGCCTCGATCGGCATGGCATGCTTCAGAGACGAGTCTGAATGACGGTGACGGCTCACCCCTCGTTCACGCGGCGGCATCCTTGAACTTGCCGTAGGCGGCCAAGCGGGCCTGTCGCTGACGGACCAGATCGGCCGGGCGCATGCCCGAGACCTGACGCAGCACCTCGGTCAACTTCGGCTGCAGCCGTGCAGCCATGGCTTCCACGTCGCGATGCGCCCCGCCCACCGGCTCGTCGACGATGTCGTCGATCAGCCCCAGCGCCTTCAGACGCGGTGCGGTGATGCCCATGATGTCGGCCGCCTCCGCCGCTTTGTCGGCGCTTTTCCAGAGAATGGCGGCGCAGCCCTCGGGTGAGATCACCGAGTAGACGCTGTACTGCAACATCAACAGCACATCCGAGACGCCCAGTGCCAGAGCCCCCCCCGACCCGCCTTCGCCGATCACCACGCTGATGATCGGCACTTCGAGCCGCGCCATTTCATAGAGGTTGCGGCCAATGGCTTCGGACTGGCCACGCTCTTCGGCGCCCATGCCCGGAAAGGCCCCCGGCGTGTCGATCAGGGTGATGATCGGCAGATTGAATTTTTCGGCGGTCTTCATCAGCCGCAGCGCCTTGCGGTAGCCCTCGGGGCGCGGCATGCCGAAATTACGGTAGGTACGTTCCTTGGCATCACGGCCTTTCTGATGGCCGATCACCATCACGCTCTGCCCATTGAAGCGTGCCAACCCGCCGACGATGGCCGGATCATCGGCAAAGGCCCGGTCGCCATGCAGCTCGTGGAAATCGGTCATCAGCGCACCGATGTAGTCCAGCGTATAGGGACGCTGCGGGTGGCGCGCCACCATGGCCATTTGCCAGGGGGTCAGTTTTTCGTAGATGTCCTTCAGACGCGAATCGCACTTGACCCGCAGGCGATCGATTTCCTCGGCAATGTCGACCACCGATTCACCCTGCATGTAGCGCAGCTGCTCGATCTTGTTTTCCAGTTCGGCGATCGGTTGTTCAAAATCCAGATAGGTTGTCTTCATCGCGTTGTGGCATCCATCCACCGGCACCGCTGGGGCCGGGCGTTGTGCGGGCCAGCCAGGGGCCAGCCGACTGGCACGTATCGGAAGCACCGTTCCGGTACGCATCAATGGTCAAAAAAGCAAATGTACCGCAAGCAGACGGTTTCTAGGCGCTTGGGCCATAGAAAAACACGGGCGGCAAACCGGTGGCACCCGGCAATGGCACGGCCGCGCTTTTTCCTCATCGCAGTTGCGAGGCGACGGCACATCGGTCACGGATTGGACGCTGGCTCGATCAACGACGCCAGGTCGTGCCGTTGGGGCCATCCTCGAGCGTGATACCGGCTTCGGTCAGCTGCCGACGTATCGCATCGGCCTCCTCGAAGCGGCGTGCACGCCGTGCCTCGAGGCGCGCCTGAACAAACGCCTCGATGGTATCGTCGTCCAGTTCCGTCGACTGCGCCGATTGCCCGCGCAAACCACTACGCCGCACCGCTGCCGGCGCCTGCCGCAGCAACCCGAGTGATGCCGCCAGACCACGATACAACGCCTCGACGGCGGGCGCGCGGTCGCGGTTCAGCGCGGTGGCCAGCTCGAAGAGGACCGACACCGCCACCGGCGTGTTGAAATCGTCGTCCATCGCCTCGGCAAAACGCCGGGCACGCGGATCCTGCCAGTCGATGGCAGCCATCAGCGCAGCCGCTTCGTCTTCACTCAACGCGGGTGCATCGGCAGGCAGGGCATTGTAGAGGCGGTTCAGTGAATCGCGGGCGTCTTCGAGCCCGACATCCGAATAATTGACCTGACTGCGATAGTGCGAACGCACGATGAAATAGCGGATGACTTCGCCATCGAATTTGTCCAGCACATCGCGGACGGTGAAGTAGTTGCCCAGAGATTTGGACATCTTCTCCCCATCGATCTGCACGAAACCATTGTGCATCCAGTAGCGGACGAAACTGCGGCTGCCGTCCGGGAAATAGGCCCCATCGCTTTGTGCCAGCTCGTTCTCGTGGTGTGGAAACTGCAGGTCGGCACCGCCACCATGAATGTCGAACTGGCGCCCGAGCAACTGGGTCGACATCGCAGAGCATTCGATGTGCCAACCGGGACGCCCCGGCCCGAAGCTGCTCTGCCAGCAGGCTTCGGCCGGTTCTTCGGGCTTGGCCGCCTTCCACAGCACGAAATCGAGTGGATCTTCCTTGGCAGCCGCCACCGCCACCCTTTCGCCGGCACGCAGATCGTCGATCGACTTGCCCCCCAACCGGCCGTAGCCCGGGAAGCGCCGCACCCGAAACAGGGTGTCGCCGTCGTCTGCCCGGTATGCCAGACCATTGGCTTGCAGCAGCGAAATCAGATCGAGCATCTGCGGCACATACTCGGTGGCACGTGGCTCGATGTCGGGCCGCTGGATGCCCAGTGCCGCCTCATCCTCCTTCATCGCCTCGATGAAGCGCCCGGTCAGACCGGCCAGGGTTTCACCGTTTTCGACGGCACGGCGGATGATTTTGTCGTCGATGTCGGTGATGTTGCGGACATAGGTGACCTGGTAGCCCCGCAACCGCAGCCAGCGCTGCACCACATCGAAGCCCACCAGCATACGGGCATGGCCGATATGACAATAGTCGTAGACGGTCATGCCGCAGACGTAGAGCCCCACCTTGCCCGCTTCCAGGGGCTCGAATATTTCTTTTTGACGGGTCAGGGTGTTGTAGAGCTTCAGCATGGATGGACTTTCTACAGAAATTCAACAGGATTGATGATCCGCACGGTCATGGGCAGATAGAATGCCGCTTTTTAGCGCACAGTTTACCGTGCCCACCGCACGGCAACGCCCGCCCACCATGCCTCGATTTGATCTGCCACAACGTGCACTGACGTTGATCCTGGTCCCGGCCGTCGGTCTGCTGGCGGGCGCTGCCGTGGCCCGTACCGGGCCGGCCACCCTGCCCGCCACCATGGCACCGGCAGCCGCGACGGCATGGCGGCTGGCGCAGGCGGAAACCGGCACCGACGCGACAGCCGGCGCGCCGGCCGCAGAAGCGGGAATCGATACCGATCATCGCGGCGTCGCCTCGGTCAGCAACGATATCTCGCAGGCCGCCTATGCCCAGGTGTCCAGCAACCGGCGCGACAGTGAGCGGCGGGCGCAGATCGAACGCCAGCGCCGGCAGGCACAGAGCGAGCTGAACCGCAACCATCCGGCCGAAGCCCTGAGCCTGGCCAATGCCGCCCTGCGCGAAACACCCAACGATGCCCGCCTGCTGTTCCTGAAGGGCGTGGCGCTCAATCGGCTGCAGCGTCTGCCCGAAGCCGAGGCCGTCTTCGAGGCGCTGATCGACGAGTATCCGGAGCTGCCCGAGCCTTACAACAATCTGGCGGTGGCACGCGCCGCGCAGGGCAAGCTCGAGGAGGCCCGCGACGCACTGGAGGCTGCGATCCGTACGGTGCCCGGCTATGCGGTGGCCCACGAGAATCTGGGCGATCTGTATCTGCAGCTCGCGGTGCGCAGTCTGCAACGTGCAGTCCGGCTCAATCCGGACAATGCCGCGCTGAAGGGAAAACTGGACCGCCTGACGGAGGATCTCCAGCCGGCGACGAGCAATGCGCCCCCGCCTCCGTCCCGTTCCGGCTCATCGGCGTCCCATCGCTGACGCCGAATGCCGCCCCGTGATTTTCCGTCCGATTGCCCGCCCCGTCGGGCGGGCATCCCTGACCAGGCGACCGCCTGTTTTCCCCGTTGTTCCGTTTCCTTCCTTTTCACTTTTCGACAGGAGCTATTGCATGTCCCGTTTTTCTCCGCACTCTCTACTGTCGCCCGTTCTGGCCATGCTGACCGGCGCCGTGCTGATATCGGCGACGACCGATGGCGCCCAGGCAGCCGACAACCAGCCCCGGGTCCTGATGAAAACCTCGATGGGTGATCTGGTGATCGAGCTGTATCCCGAGAAAGCCCCGAAGACGGTCGAAAATTTCCTGAAGTACGTCGATGACGGTTTCTATGCCAACACGATCTTCCACCGTGTGATCGGCAACTTCATGATCCAGGGCGGCGGCTTCACCCCCGACATGAACCAGAAAAAAACGCGTGATCCGATTCCGCTCGAATCGCGCAATGGTCTCAAGAACGACGTCGGTGCCATCGCCATGGCCCGCACCAGCATCCCGGATTCGGCCACGGCCCAGTTCTTCATCAACACCGTCAACAACAACAGCCTGAACTATCCGAGCCCGGATGGCCATGGCTATGCGGTGTTCGGCAAAGTGATCGAAGGCATGGACACGGTCGAGAAGATCGCCAAGGTGCCGACGGGCCGCTTCGGTCCGCATGGCGATGTGCCCAAAGAAGCCGTCGTCATCGAGTCGATCAGCCGCATCAAACCCTGAGAATCCCTGCCATGTCCACTGCCGCGCCCTTTCTTCGCATCGATCGTCCGTCCGGCTGCCTGTTTGCCTCGGATATGCACCTGGATGATCGGGATCGGGCGCTGTGTGAACGGTTTTTGACGACATTGGATCGGCGACTGCGGCAGGCGCTCGCCGATCAAGCCACACCGGTGCTCTTCCTGCTCGGGGATCTGTTCGAGTACTGGGTGGGGGACGATACGCCCAGCCCGGTAGCGGACCGGCTGGCCGAACGGTTGCGTGCTTTTGCCTCCCAGGGCGGCCGCAGTTTTCTGATGCATGGCAACCGGGATTTTCTGCTGGATGTGCCACTGTCCGGAGCCCCGGAGGTTCTGCCCTACGGCCGGCGGGCCGATGCCTCTCTGCTCACCGATCCGACCGTCATCGAAGTGGCCGGCCGGCGCATCGTGCTGTCGCACGGCGATGTGCTGTGCACCGACGATCTGAGCTACCAGCAATGGCGCCGCCAGTGCCGGTGCCCGGCATGGCAGCAGAAACTGCTGGCCATGCCGATGGCCGAACGCATTGCCATGGCACGGGCGCTTCGCAGCCAGAGCCAGCAGGCACAGCAGGCCGCCGAGATGCTGGCCGATGTGAATCAGGCCGCGGTGGACGCCATGATGGATCAGACCGGCTGCGATCTGTTGATCCACGGCCATACGCACCGCCCCGCCCTCCATCATTGGCGGCATGGCGATCAAAGCCGCCAGCGCTGGGTGCTGTCCGACTGGGGGCACACCCGTGGCAGCGTCATGTCGCTGGAGGAAGGACTGGCGCTCCCGGCCCTGCCATGAACCATACCAACCGCGGCGTGCTATCCAGATGGCGGCTGCGTCGGCTCCATCGCCGGAGCGGCAAAAACGGGCGACCGTCGCCCTCCGATCCCAAACGGTGAAACCATCGATAGGTGCGCCGGACATGGCCCCCTGCCTTCAATCATCGACTTCCGGTGTCTGCCCGCCCGTGCTTCGAGACCACGCTCCGTCGTTCGATGTCGCGACAGATGCCGCGCAGCAGATCCACTTCGTCCCGGTTTAGCCCGGCACGGCCGAAGATTTGCCGCAGCCGCGGCATCAGCCGGCGTGGCCTGGCCGGATCGAGCGTGCCGAGCACGGTGAGGCTGTGGGCCAGATGCCGGTACAAGCCTTCGAGTGCGGCCAGATCGGCCAAGGGTGCGGGGTCCGGTTTGAATGCCGGACCCCGGGCGGCGGATTCGTGCCCGCACGTAGAAGGATGCGTGAGCCCCTCGACCGAGGATGCTCCATGGCATCCGGTCGCTGCCGGGCCGATCGCCTGCGTCATGGAGCCGACGCCCCCACCCGAAGTGGCCGGCCCACTGCCGCGCGCCCCCGATGTCGTCCCCAGCAGACACTGGCGCAGCGAAAACGCCACGATTTGTACCGCCTGTGACAGATTCAGCGAGCTGTAGCCGGCATCGGCCGGAATCACCAGCCAGCGCTGGCAGCGCGCCATTTCATCGACCGACAGACCGCTGCGCTCGGTACCGAACACGAAGGCCACCCGCTGCAGACGCCTGGCCCGCAGTGCCTCGAGCACGGCTGCACACGATACGGCCGGATACTCGGGTGCCGGGCCATGGCTGCGCCCCTCGGCACTCACGGCCACCGCCAGTTGACAATCGGCCAGCGCCTCGTCCAGACTGGCACGGCTGCGGACATCCCGCAATCGCCGATGGGCACGCCCGGCCAGCGCCAGCGCATCGGCATCCTGCCCAAAGTCGGGGTTCCGCGGCGAAACCACCATCAAATCCCGCAAACCCATCGTAGCCATTGCCCGCACGGTGGAACCGATATTGGCGGGCAGGCTCGGCGCCATCAGCACGATTCGGCAAGAATCCAGCAAAGACTGACGACCGTCATCGAGGGTCTGGTGGGCCTGGAAAATTTCTGAACGACCGGTCATTTACGTTATAATCTGCGCCAATCCCAGAACTTCGGAATTCCATCATCATGCATCCGATGCTCAACGTCGCTGTCCGCGCGGCACGACAAGCAGGCCGTCTGATCAATCGCGCCAGCATAGACGTGGAAACGATGCAGATCACCCGCAAGGATCGCAACGACTTCGTCACCGAGGTCGACCGTGCTTCGGAGAGCACCATCATCGAGACATTGTCGGCCGCCTATCCGACTCACGCCATTTTAGCGGAGGAATCCGGCTTCAAGCCCGGCAAGGGGTGCACCGACGAGCAATCCTGGAAGGACGCCGAACACTTGTGGATCATCGATCCGCTCGATGGCACCACCAACTTCATCCACGGCCTGCCGCACTACTGCATTTCCATCGCGCTGATGGAGCGCGGTGTCATCACCCAGGGCCTGATCTTCGACCCCAACGGCAACGAGCTGTTCACGGCCTCGCGTGGCCGGGGCGCTTTCCTGAACGATCGCCGCATCCGAACCAGCAAACGCTTCCGGCTCGAAGATGCACTGGTCTGCACGGGCTTTCCGTTCCGCCGCTTCCATGACCAGGACCAATACCTGACCATACTACGTCCGCTGCTCGAAAAAGGCGCCATCATGCGCCGCACCGGTTCGGCGGCACTCGATCTGGCCTATACAGCCAGCGGCCGTTTCGACGCTTTCTTCGAGCGCGGGCTGCGCCCCTGGGATGTGGCCGCCGGCAGCCTGCTGATCACCGAAGCCGGGGGTCTGGTCGGCGATTTCAACGGCAATGCCAATTATCTGGAAGCCGGCCAGCTGGTGGCCGGCAATCCGAAAATGTTTTCCGCGCTGATTCCACTGCTGCAGCCGGTACTGGGCGATGCCCCCGCCGCCACGGCACGCACCGACGCCCAGCCGCGCCGTCAGCTCAAGCGCAGATCTCGGTCCGACGACGCGTCACCCGGCGCAGTTTCGGGCATGTGACCCCCCGGCCGCATGGGCATCGAAAGTCGTGATCCACGATCCTTTCTTTCTACACGCCCATGCGGCCCTGACCGTTCTCCGGACCCGTTTGACGGGTACAGAGGCGGTTGGTTCGAAAACTCCGCCAGGAAGCCGTGCCCACGGTCTCATCGTGGCCCGCACCAAGGAGCTTTCATGATGTCATTCACTTCCGACAGGACCGCATTCCGTTCTGGTTGCGGACGCAGTCTTTCACGCTTCATTCCAGATCGCTGTCTGATCACACCATGCACATAACAAAACCTACAGATGTCAGGCAAGCAGCCTGCCCAGGCCAAGCCAGCACCGTTCCGGTCCGTGCTGCCAAACGAATGTTGATCCCTGCCCTGCTGGCCCTTGGTCTGGCCGCCTGCAACCAGGGGGGCTCCGGCGCCCAAGGAGGGGCCGGAGCAGCCGGTGGCGAAGGTGGTGCAGGCGGCGGCATGCCGCCGATCCAGGTCGGCGTGGTCACGGTTCGACTGGAACCGGTCGGCCTCAGCACCGACCTTCCCGGGCGTGTCGAAGCCCGCCGGGTGGCGCAAATCCGTGCACGCGCCTCCGGCATTCTCGAAAAACGCCTGTTCGAGGAAGGCAGCGACGTAAAAGCCGGTCAGCTGCTGTTCAAGATCGATGCGGCCCCCTACGAGGCCGCACTGAACAGCGCCAAGGCTTCGCTGGCCCGTGCCCAGACCTCAGAGCGGCTGGCTTCCGACGAGGTGCGTCGCTATGCGCCGCTGATCAAGGCCAACGCCGTCAGCCGTCAGACCTATGACAACGCCGTCTCGACCCAGCAACAGGCCCGCGCCGACGTGGCGGTGGCCCGCGCCAACGTCCGGACGGCCGAGATCAACCTCTCCTATGCCAATGTGACCTCGCCGATCAGCGGCCGCATCGGCCGGGCACTGGTGACCGAAGGCGCCCTGGTCGGCCAAGGTGATGCCACCCAGCTGGCCACCGTGCAGCAGATCGACCCCGTCTACGTCAACATCACCCAGCCCGCCTCGGCCGTCATGCGCCTGAAGCGCGGCCTCGAAAGCGGCCAGCTGAAACGTGCCCCCGAAAGCAATGGCGCACTCAGCGTCAGCGTCCGCTTCGACGACGGCACCGCCTACGAGCACAAGGGCAAGCTGCTGTTCACCGATCTGACGGTGGACGAAAGCACCAACCAGGTGACACTGCGTGCCGAGGTGCCCAACCCGACCGGCGAACTGCTGCCCGGCATGTATGTGCGTGCCGAGCTGGAACAAGCCGAAATTCCCGAAGCCGTGCTGCTGCCGCAGCAGGCGGTCTCCCGCACCA
This sequence comes from Lautropia sp., assembly GCA_030530775.1. GTDB lineage: Bacteria > Pseudomonadota > Gammaproteobacteria > Burkholderiales > Burkholderiaceae_E > Lautropia. The sequence goes on from JAUMUG010000002.1 coordinate 69,415, forward strand.
ACACGGGCGACACCGTCACCATCGTGGCCGCCGATGGCAGCATGTCGCAGCGTCCGGTCCGCATCGGCGGTTCGCGCGGCTCGAACTGGGTCGTGCTGGAAGGACTGAAATCCGGCGAGCAGGTGATGGTCGACGGCTTCCAGGCCCTGCAGATGATGGGGCCCGCCGCAGCCAAGGCCAAAGTCAAGGCCGTGCCCTGGAAATCCGACGACAAGGGGGCTGTGCCACAACGAGGTGACGATCAGCAACCCGGCGCCGAGCAACCCGCTGCTGGCCAAGAAGCCGCGCAGTAACAGGCAGGAGGCACAATGGCCCAGTTTTTCATTCACCGACCCATCTTCGCATGGGTCGTTGCACTGTTCCTGATGGTGGTCGGGGCGGTGTCGATCACCCAGCTGCCCATTTCACAGTATCCGAACGTGGCGCCACCCACCATCCAGCTGCGCGTCACCTATCCGGGCGCTTCGGCACAGACGCTCGAAGACTCGGTGCTCAGCATCATCGAGCGTGAGATGAACGGCTCGCCCGGGCTGATGTACATGGAAGCCACGGCCCAGGCCAACGGTACCGGTACGCTGACGCTGACCTTCGAGAACGGCACCGATGAGGATATCGCACAAGTGGACGTGCAGAACCGTCTGTCACGTGCCACACCGCGTCTGCCCAGTGCGGTGACGCAGCAGGGGATCGACGTCGACAAGGCCCGCTCGAACTTCCTGTCCATCATCATGCTGTCGTCCTCCGATCCGGCCATCACACCGGCGACTCTGGGTGACTATGCTGCACGCAACATCGTGCCCGAAATCCAGCGTGTGGCCGGCGTCGGCCAGGCACAGCTGTTCGGCGCCGAACTCGCCATGCGCATCTGGATGGACCCCGCCAAGCTCGAGAGCTTCAACCTGTCCTCCAGTGACGTCGTTTCGGCCATCCAGGGACAGAACGTACAAATCTCGGGAGGCGCCATCGGTGAGCTGCCCAACGTCGAGGGTCAGGCCATCACGGCCACCGTGGTCGCCAAAGGCCAGCTCGATTCGGCCGAAGCCTTCGGCGACATCGTGCTGCGCGCCAATGCCGACGGTTCGACGGTGCGTCTGAAGGATGTCGCCCGCATCGAGCTGGGCAGGCAGAACTATGCCACCTCGGCCCGTCTCGATGGCCAGGATGCCGTCGCCATCGGTGTTCAGCTGACCTCCTCCGGCAACGCCATGGCCACGGCCTCGGCGGTGCACGCCAAGATGGAAGAGCTGGCCAAGTTCTTCCCGGAAAGCGTCCAGTGGCAGGTGCCCTATGACACCTCCGGCTTCGTCGAAATCTCGATCGAACAGGTGGTCACGACGCTGCTCGAGGCCATCGTGCTGGTGTTCCTGGTGATGTTCCTGTTCCTGCAGAACATCCGCTATACCCTGATTCCGACCATCGTCGTGCCCGTGACGCTGTTGGCCACCTTTGGCGTACTGCTGGGGCTCGGTATGTCGATCAACGTGCTGGCGATGTTCGCCATGGTGCTGGTGATCGGTATCGTGGTCGACGACGCGATCATCGTGGTCGAGAATGTCGAGCGGATCATGAACGAGGAGGGTCTGTCGCCGAAGGATGCCACCATCAAGGCGATGAAACAGATCTCGGGCGCCATCGTCGGCGTGACCGTCGTGCTGGTGTCGGTGTTCGTGCCGCTGGCCTTCTTCGGTGGTTCGGTCGGCAACATCTACCGCCAGTTCTCGGTGGTGATGGCCACCTCGATCAGCTTCTCGGCCTTCATGGCGCTGTCGCTGACACCGGCACTGTGCGCCACCATGCTCAAGCCGATTCCGGCCGGCCATGGTCATGCCAAGACCGGCTTCTTCGGCTGGTTCAACCGCAGCTTCAGCTCGGCAGCCCGCAGCTATGAAGGCAGCATGGCCAGGGTCGTGCGTCATGCCGGCCGCTTCATGCTGCTGTATCTGGTCATCATCGGGGTGCTCGGTTATTTCTTCACCAAGCTGCCCACCGGCTTTTTGCCGAACGAAGACCAGGGCTACATCGTCGTCAACGTCCAGCTGCCGGCCGGTGCCTCGCAGGAGCGCACAAAAGCCGTCATCGAACAGGCGGAAGCCTTCATGAAGCAGCAACCCGAAGTGGATCACATGGTCTCGATACTGGGCTTCTCCTTCAGCGGCAACGGCCAGAATGCCGCACTGATGTTCGCGACGCTCAAACCCTGGGATCAACGCAAGGGCCCCGATCAGTCGGCCGATGCACTGGCCGGCCGTACCCTCATGGCATTGGGCAGCATTCGCGATGCCTTCATTTTCCCACTGTCGCCACCGGCGATTCCGGAGCTGGGCAACTCGACCGGTGTCGCCTTCCGGCTGCAGGACCGAGGCAGCAAGGGACATGAAGCATTGCTGAACGCCCGCAACATGTTCATGGGTATGGCGATGCAGAGCCCGATCCTGACCGGTGTCCGTCCGGATGGTCTGGAAGATGCCCCGCAGCTGCAGCTGGAAATCGACCGCGACAAGGCCAACGCCCTCGGCGTGTCCTTCGCTTCGATCAGCTCGACCATCGCCACGGCGCTGGGTTCCTCCTACGTCAACGACTTCCCGAACGATGGCCGTCTGCAGCGAGTGATCGTGCAGGCCGACGCACCGGCCCGGATGCAACCCGAGGATCTGCTGAAACTGAGCGTGTTGAACAGCTCGGGCAAGGCCGTGCCCTTCTCGTCCTTCGCATCCACCAAGTGGGTGGTCGGACCGATGCAGACCGTGCGCTACAACGGCTACCCGACCATGAAGATCGAGGCCTCGGCCGCGCCGGGCTACAGTACCGGTCAAGCGATGGCCGAGATGGAACGGCTGGCGGCCCAGCTGCCGGAAGGCTTCGGTTTCGAATGGACCGGCACCTCCTACGAGGAGCGGCTCTCGGGTGACCAGATGTACATTCTGTTCGCTTTCTCACTGCTGGCGGTCTTCCTCTGCCTGGCCGCACTCTATGAAAGCTGGACCATTCCGCTGTCGGTCATTATGGTCGTACCGCTCGGTCTCCTGGGTGTGGTGCTGGCCTCGATGTGGGGAGGGCAGATCAACGACGTCTACTTCAAGATCGGCATGATCACCATCATCGGTCTGTCGGCAAAGAACGCGATCCTGATCATCGAGTTCGCCAAGGATCTGTATCACGACGAAGGACGTTCGCTGGTGGCGTCGGCCCTGCAGGCGGCCCACCTGAGGTTCCGTCCGATCCTGATGACCTCGATGGCCTTCACGCTCGGCGTGATTCCGCTGGCGATCGCCACCGGGGCAAGCTCGGCCAGCCAGCGCGCCATCGGGATCGGTGTGACCGGCGGTATGATCAGTGCAACCGTACTGGCCGTGTTGTTCGTGCCCCTGTTCTTCGTGGTGGTGATGGCCTTCTTCCGGCGCTTCGGTCAGGGCAAGCCGGCCAAACCGCGTCCGGCAGCCATCGAAAGGGAAGATGACGATGTACTCCATTTCTGAAAAACCAACGATGAGTTCCAAACCTTCTCTCCGGTTGACCACGCTGGCGGCGCTGATGTTCCTGGCCGGTTGCGGCTCACTCGCGCCGGTGCATCAGACCCCTGAAGCACCGGTGGCGGGACGGTTCGCAGATGCCGACGCGGGTGACACCGGCACCGCAATGCCGGCGGCTGCCGACCTTCCCTGGCAGCAGTTCTTTGCCAGCCCGCGGCTCAAACAGCTGATCCAGATCGCGCTGGACAACAACCGCGACCTGCGCATCGCCACGCAGAACATCGAGAAGGCCCGTGCGGCCTATCGGATTCAGCGTGCCGATCGCCTGCCGGCAATCAATCTGGTCGGCTCCGGCGAGCGTGCCCCCAGTATGCTGACCGGCGAGCAGGCCAGCACCTATTCGGTGGGACTGGGCATCACCAGCTTCGAGCTGGATTTCTTCGGCCGTGTCAAGAACCTGGCCGATGCCACACTGGCCACCTATCTGGGCACCGAAGAAGCACGGCGCACGGCACAGATCTCACTGATCGCCAACGTGGCCAACGGCTATCTGACGCTGCTGTCGCTGGACGAGCAGCTGGAGCTGACCCGCCAGACACTGAAGACCCGTGAGGAATCGCATGATCTGACCGAGCTGCAGTACAAGAACGGCGCGGCCTCGGCGATGGATGCCAAGCAGGCCGAATCGCTGGTGCAGTCGGCCCGCTCCACGCTGGCCACCCTGACCACTCAACGTGCGGTGGCAAAAAATGCACTGACCGTTCTGCTCGGCCAGGAGATTCCGCCGCTTCCCGAAGGCATGGAGGATTCCACCGAAATCGTGGCGATCACCGATCTGCCGGCCGGTCTGCCCTCCGAGACACTGATCCGCCGGCCCGACATCCGTCAGGCCGAATACGATCTGCGCAGTGCCAACGCCAACATCGGTGCCGCCCGGGCCGCTTTCTTCCCTCGGATCACGCTGACCGGTACGGCAGGCGTGGGCAGTACCCAGCTCAACGATCTGTTCGACCAGGGCAAGTTTGCCTGGACGCTGTCACCTCAGCTGGTGCTGCCGATTTTCGACTACGGCCGCAACAAGGCCAACCTGGGCGTGGCCAAAGCCGATCGAGAAATCGCCATCGCCAGCTACGAGAAAGCCATCCAGACCGCCTTCCAGGAAGTCTCGGATGCACTGGCCACCCGCAAGGGACTGGTCGACCAGCTCGATGCCCAGCAGAAGCTGGTGAGTGCCGAGAACGACCGTCTGGATCTGGCCAACATGCGCTACAAAAATGGCGTCTCCAGCTACTTCGATGTACTGGACGCTCAGCGCTCCGCCTTCTCGGCCCAGCAGTCGCTGATCGAGGCCCGCACCCGGCAGCGCCAGAACCTGGTGGATCTGTACAAGGTTCTGGGCGGCGGCTGGCAGTAAGCCTTCCGATCTCTGCCGGCGCAAGTCCCGCGATCACGGGCTGCACCCTGCAAATGCAGGACGTGTGCCCGTCAGTCACGGCTCACGAGCGCTCCGGAGCGATCCGATCGCAGGTATGAGAAACCCGGGCGTGCCCGGGTTTCTTTATGGTTGATCTGCTGATCATCCGCAATACGTTGCAGGCCGACCACCCGACTCATCGACGATTCATTGCCAGCCTGTCACGTGGACCTGTGCGCATCGGCCGGCAGTGGTGGATCGGTTTCTGGTTGCGGAGGATGGTATCCCCCGCTTTTCAGCCCCTGACACCGATCACTTCCGACGGGCGTTCTTCATCGAATCCATCGCCACGGCCAGCACGATGATGCTGCCCTTGATGATGTACTGCCAGTACGGATTGACGCCGATGTAGCTGAGACCGTAGTTGAGCAACTGGAAGATGATGACGCCCATCACCACCCCTGCCACCGTGCCCACACCACCACTGAAGGAAACACCACCGATCACGCAGGCGGCAATCGCATCCAGCTCGTACATGAAGCCGAGGTTGTTGGTGGCCGAACCAATGCGCCCTGCTTCGAGCATGCCACCGAAGGCATAGAAGATGCCCGACAACACGTAGATGAAGATCAGGTTCAGCGTGACATTGACGCCGGACACCGCCGCTGCCTCGGGATTACCGCCGATGGCAAAGATGTTCTTGCCGAAACGGGTCTTGTTCCACAGCACCCAGGTGAAGACGATGGCGATCAGCGCGTAGATGGTGATATAGCTGAGCTTGAACATGCCCATGTCACCCAGCGGAATACTGAAGAAGCCCTGCGTGAAACTTCGGAAGGCGCTGTCGAAACCCGCGACCGGAGCCGAGCCGACGGCGTCGTAATAGAGCGAATTGATGCCATAAGCGATCAGCATCGTGCCCAGCGTCGCGATGAAGGGTGTCACGTTCAGAATGGCGACGATCAGGCCGTTGAGCAGACCGATCAGTGCACCGATGACGCAGACCAGCAGGATCACCGCCGGAATAGGCACCACACCCAGATCCGGAAAGACCTTGTTGACATTGTCGAGCGACTGCAGCATGGTGGCTGAGACCACCGCGGCCAGACCGACCTGACGGCCGACCGACAGGTCGGTGCCGCGGGTGACGATGACGCCGGCCACGCCCAGCGCAATGATCATCCGCACCGACGACTGCGTGAGGATGTTCGACAGATTGGTGATGGACAGGAAGCTGCTATCTTCGAAAATGATCACCGCCAGCAGGATCACGAAGACAAAATACAGCGCATATTCCTTGAAAAAATCCCCTGCCTGCTGCATGGGGGTACGGGCAAGACTCATGGTGCGTTCCTTCTCATAGGTGTTTGGCGGCCAGGTGCATGATTTCCTCCTGGCTGGTTTCCCGTGTATCGACGATGCCGGCCACCCGACCGTTGCTCATCACCAGAATCCGGTCGGTCACGCCCAGCAGCTCGGGCATCTCCGACGAGATCATGATGATGCTCTTGCCCTTGACGGCCAGATCATTGATCAGCTGGTAGATCTCGAACTTGGCGCCGACATCGATACCCCTTGTCGGTTCGTCCAGCATCAGGATGTCGGGCTGGGTCAGCAGCCAACGTCCGATGACGACCTTCTGCTGATTCCCCCCGGACAGTGAACCGATCTTGGTGCGCTGCGCCGGCGTCTTGACGTTCATCGACTTGACGACCCAGTCGGTATCGCTACGCATGTTCCCGTCGCGCAACAGCCCGGCCTGCTCGTACTTGGGCATGTTGGCGATCAGCGCGTTGAAATCCACGCCCAGACCGGCAAAGATGCCGGTGGCACGACGCTCCTCGGTCACCAGCGCAAAGCCGTTGCGGATCGCCTTGACCGGGCTGGTGTTGCGCACCTCCTTTCCGCGCACCCGCACCTCGCCGGCGCTGGCTTCGCGCACGCCGAACAGTGTCTCGACGATATCGGTGCGCCGGGCACCGACCAGACCGGCCACCCCCAACACCTCGCCCTGCCGCAGCTCGAAGGACACCTCCCGGATCGACGGCTGATTCTTGGCACTCAGCCCGCGCACCTGTAGCACCACCTCGCCGGGCTGGTTGGTTTTTTCGGGGAAACGGTCGCCCAGCTCACGGCCGACCATCATCTTGATGACATCGTCGACGGTCAGACCGGCAATCGGACAGGTGTTGATCCACTGGCCGTCGCGCAGCACGGTCAATTCGTCGCAGATCCGGAAAATCTCCTCCATCTTGTGCGAGATGTAGATGATCCCGCAGCCGCGCTCCTTGAGCTTGGCGATGATCCGGAACAGATGGTTGACTTCCTTCTCGGACAGCGAAGAAGTCGGCTCATCCATGATGACGACCTTGGCATCATAGGAAAACGCCTTGGCGATCTCGATCATCTGCATCTGTGACACCGACAGCTTCGACACCTTCTGCTTCGGATCGATGTCGATGTCCAACTCCTCGAAGATCGCCTTGGTGTCGCGATACATCTTCGCGTGATCGATGAAGGGGCCGCGCTGCGGGTAACGCCCGAGCCAGAGGTTGTCCATCACCGTCACCTGCGGCACCAGATTCAGTTCCTGGTGCACCATCGAGATGCCGTTTTCCAGCGCTTCCTTCGAGGTCTTGAAAGAGACCGGTTTGCCGCAGAACAGAATTTCGCCGGCATCGGCGTGATAGATGCCGAACAGACACTTGAGCAGTGTCGATTTACCGGCGCCGTTCTCTCCCATCAGGGCGTGAACGGAATGGGGGCGCACGGTCAGCTGGGCATTGTCCAGCGCCTTGACCCCCGGAAAGGTCTTGTGGATGCCGCGCATCTCGAGCAAGAAATCACCTGCCGGCGCTGCATCGCCTCGTGGGGACTGCATGAGTACCTCTTCGTCTGGTCGATGAAGTCGGGTCGAAGGGAAAACGGGCGTCGGTGCCCGTCGCTGTCGGGATCCTCCCCCCTCGGTCCGCTACCAGGGCGCGAATCGGGAGGCTTCGCCGTACTCCGACGGGCAGTGAGTGCACCACCCGTTCGATTCGGTGCCCACCGCCACGTGCGCGCATCCTTGTCGCCCCCTGATGTCCCGATGACACGGCGCTGGTCGACACGAACGGCACTGCCCGCCGGCAAAGCCGGCAGACGGTCCCACTGCTGTACCGATACCGGCGGAGGTCGGGGGATCCCCACTACGGATTACTTCAGGAACTCCGCCAGATTGTCCTTGTCGACCCCGACGTAGGGCACACGCAGATAACGCTGCTGGAACGCATAGCTGGTGCCGTCGGCAACATCCTTGCCGGCGATCAGATTGGGCAGCACGTCGATGATGGCCTTCGCTTGCGAATCACCATCGTTCAGCACGGTGCCGGCCAGCTCACCCTTCTTGACCAGCTGCAGCGCCTCGGGCAATGCATCCACACCGAAGATCGGCAGTTTCCTGCCCTGGGCCTTGGTGGCTTCGTTGGCCCCCATCGCCATCGAATCGTTGTTGGAAATGATCACTTCGATCTTGTCGGCCCTCGGCCCCGACAGCCAAGCCTGCACCACGTCCTTGGCCTTGGCGGCGTCCCACAACGCGGTGTCCAGATACAGCCGCTCTGTTTCGACCCCCTTGGCGTTCAGCTCCTTGATGACCCACTCGGTCCGGGCTTCGGCATCGGGATGACCCGGTTCGCCCTTGATCAGCACGTACTGCAGCTTGCCGTCCTTGTTCAGATCCCAGTCCGGATTGGCCTTCCAGCTCTTGGCGATCAACTCGCCCTGGATGACGCCGGACTGCACCGGATCGGTGCCGATGTAATAGGCCTTGTCATAGGAATCGATCGCCTTCTGGCCAGGATCCTTGTTGAAGAAGACCACCGGAACATCGGACGAACGGGCCTTGTCGATGATGGTCGGGCCGGCTGCCGGATCGACCAGATTGATGGCCAGTGCCTTCACCCCCCGGGCCAGCAGAATGTCGACCTGGTCGTTCTGCATCGACTGATTGTTCTGCGAATCGTTCATCAACAACCGTATGTCCTCTTGCTGCTTGGCCCGACTTTCGAGCCCCTTGCGCATGATGGACATGAAGTTGTCATCGTATTTGTAAATGGTGACACCGACACGATCGGCCGCCTGTACGGACGCCAACGTGGTAGCGGACAACATGAGGGCCAACAGGTTTTTTTTCATTTTGTTCGTCTCGAATATATAAATATTGTTTGAAACGTATTGCCGTGTTGCTACGGCTTATTCTTCACTTTTAACGGCTCCGAAGCAAATTGTTTCGTGCTCGCCGTGGCCGGAATGCCCCTGCCGCCGCCCATGTTCCACACCTCACCGCCGAGCCGAAGCGCTAAAATGGAGTGGTCGTTGCGCAGATCCCCGCCGAGTCCGGCATCCGAAACAGGACCGCCTCATGTTCGACCCCACCGACCACCCGCACCGCCGCTACAACCCGCTGTTGGACAACTGGGTGCTGGTCTCGCCGCATCGCGCCAAACGCCCCTGGCAGGGTCAACAGGAAAGCCCCGACCAGAGCACCAGACCGGCGCACGACCCCGGTTGTTACCTGTGTCCGCGCAACACCCGGGTCAACGGAGAAACGAACCCTGACTATCGGCAACCATTCGTTTTCACCAACGATTTTCCTGCCCTGCTGCCCGATACCCCACCGCACCGGGACGACGACCCGCTGATGCGCAGCCGGTCTGTGCGCGGCACCGGGCGCGTCATCTGCTTTTCGCCGGATCACGGCAAGACCCTGCCGGAACTGTCGCTGCCGACCATCGAAGCGATCATCGCCACCTGGATCGCGCAATATCGCGAACTCGGTGCCCAGTACCACTGGGTGCAGATCTTCGAGAACAAGGGTGCGGCGATGGGCTGCTCGAATCCACACCCGCACGGCCAGATCTGGGCCAATGATTTCGTGCCCAACGAGGTGGCCCGCGAAGATGGGAACCAGCGCCGCTATCATCGGCAGTATGGCCGCAGGCTGCTGCTGGACTACGTCAACCGCGAACTGGCCGATGGCAGCCGCACGGTGGTAGAGGGCGAGCACTGGCTGGCAGTGGTGCCCTATTGGGCGACTTGGCCCTTCGAGACCCTTCTGCTGCCCAAGGAGGCGCTGCCGCGGCTGGTGGATGCCGACGCCGCCCAGCAGGCCGATCTGGCCGTGGTGCTGAAAAAACTCACCAGCCGCTACGACAATCTGTTCCAGACAAGCTTTCCGTACTCGATGGGCTGGCATGGTGCGCCCTTCGATCGGCAGGATTGTGCGCACTGGCAGTGTCACGCCCACTTCTATCCGCCGTTGCTGCGCTCGGCCACGATACGCAAGTTCATGGTCGGCTACGAAATGTTTGCCGAAGTGCAGCGCGACCTGACGGCCGAACAGGCCGCCGAGCGTCTGCGCGCGGTTTCCGATATCCACTACAACGAGGCCTCACGATGAGCACGATCCAAGACACCACCGCACTGCTTCGACAGGAACTGGGTGTCGATGCGCAGTTCGTCGTCCGCGCCCCCGGTCGCGTCAACCTGATCGGCGAACACACCGATTACAACGACGGTTTCGTGCTGCCCTGTGCCATCGACTTCGCCACGGAGCTGGCCGTCGCTGCGCGCCGCGACGACGGCATTCGCGTGCTGGCTGCCGACTACGCGCTGGAGCGCGACCGGTTCACGGCCGGAGCCCGCCCGGCGCACAGCGACATCGGCTGGGCCAACTACATCCGGGGTATGGTCGATGTCTTCATCCAACGTCATGGTGCCCTGCCCCATGGCTTCGATATGGTGATCAGCGGCAACGTGCCACAGGGCGCAGGCCTCAGCTCCTCGGCTTCGCTCGAAGTGGCTGTCGGCAAGGCGCTGCAGACCCTCTACGGGCTGGACACCAGCCTGCGTGATATCGCCCTGCTCGGCCAGCAGGCCGAAAACGAATTCGTCGGCTGCCGCTGCGGCATCATGGACCAGTTCATCTCGGCGCTGGGCGAGCGCGGCCACGCGCTGCTGATCGATTGCCGCAGTCTGGATACCCGTGCCGTGCCCATTCCCGCCGGGCTGGCAGTGATGATCATCGACTCGAAGGTCAAGCGCGGCCTGGTCGGCAGCGAGTACAACACCCGCCGTGCCCAGTGTGAAACCGCCGTGGCCCATTTCGGCGTCCGGGCGCTGCGCGATGTCGACCTGGACCAACTGCAAGCAGCCGAGTCCGCACTGGACCCGGTGGTGTTCCGCCGGGCGCGCCACGTCATCACCGAAAATGCCCGTACCCTGGCCGCCGCCGATGCACTGGCCGGCAACGACATCGGCGCGCTGAGCCGACTGATGGCCGAAAGCCATGCCTCGATGCGCGACGATTTCGAGATCACCGTGCCGCCGATCGATGCGCTGGTCGAAGTCGTCGGCGTGGTGGTGGGTGATCGGGGGGGCGCCAGAATGACCGGCGGAGGCTTTGGCGGTTGCGTGGTGGCATTGGTACCACAGGCGCTGGTGGGCCAGGTGAAGACTGCGGTCGAAACCCAATACCCGGCCCGCAGCGGGCTGCGGGCCGAAATCCACGTCTGCCGCGCCGAAGCCGGGGTCCATCTGCTGAGCTGAGCGCGTGAAGCCGCGCCCGTCATGGTTGCCTCATGCCGTCGTTTACTCATGTGACCGCCGGCACCTATCGTCAGGACCCGGGAAGCACGGCGTCGGCGGCGGGCACGACGGCCCCTGGTTTCCCGATCGCTCGAGATCCCGACCGCTCGAGAGGGAGTGCACGTCTGTGTCTGTATCTTTCCGTTCATCGATGAGCCTATGACTGCCCCCGCCCTTACGCCCCCCGCCGATCGGCTGCTGACCAACCGGCACGGCATGCGCATGGCCATCAACCCACTGGGAGCCACCTGGACCTCCTGCCGGGTGCCGCTGGCCGACGGCACACACCGCGAAGTGCTGATGGGCAGCCACGACCTGGCCACCATGCTGGCCGGCGGCGCTTTTCTGGGAGCGAGCATCGGCCGCTATGCCGGGCGCATCGCCGGTGGCCGCTTTCAGGGTCACCAGCTCGATATCAATCAGCCGCCCCATTGTCTGCACGGAGGGCGGCAGAACTTCTCGCGCCGACTCTGGCAATGGGTGGATACCGAAAGCAACGATCGACAGATCACCCTGCAGCTGCACAGCCCGGCCGGCGATCAGGGCTTCCCGGGCAACCTGACGGCCAAGGTCTGCTACCGGCTCGACGAGGACAACGGGCTGAGCGTCATCTACAGCGCCACGACGGACGCCGCCACCCCCTGCAACCTGACCAATCACGCCTATTTCAACCTGAACGGAGGCGATCTGGACAATGGGCTGGACCAGTACCTGCGCATCGTTGCCGAACGCTATCAACCGGTCGGCCCCGATGGCATCCCCGACCGGCCACCCCGGAGCGTGGCTGGCACCGGCTTCGATTTTCGGGCGGCCAAGCTGCTGTCACAAGACTATCGGCACGATGCCGACCAACAGCAGGTCGATGGCTACGACCACAGCTTCCTGCTGGACAACGGTGGTCGGCTGGCGCTGGCCGCCGAACTGTGCTCGGCCGATGGCCGGGTGGCCATGCAGCTGTTCACCGACCAGCCCGCCCTGCATCTATACACCGGCCAGGCACTGGTCGGCACCGAAAAGCGCGATGGCAGCGCCTACGCCAACAACGCCGGCATCGCCCTCGAAAGCCAGTTCCCGCCCGACAGCCCCAGCCACGGCCGAGCCATCCTGCAGCCCGGTCATATCTACCGCCACGTATCGCGCTATGTCTTCTGCACAGAGCAAACGTAGCAATTTGTCGTGAGCACGTCGGGACTCCCGCGGCCCATCATGGCCGCGGCCACATAACACCACGGCCGTAATCAGGAAGCGTCCGATACGTACCTTCATCGGTTCAAATTCGAACACCAAAGTTCTCGATGACATCCGCCCAGAAACGAGGCACGGGTGTCGATTTCCTCCATGCCTCACGCATGAGTGGACCATGCCGCCCTCACCACCTTCCGATCCCCGCCACCTTCTGGACCAAGGCCGGACGAGGCGGTTTTGATTGGATGCCCCCCGTCTGCGGGCGCCACGCCGCCTGCGCGCTCGATGGCGCATCGATCGCCGTGAAGAGCCGCCCTAGGGTATCCCCGCGATCGCCGTGGAAGATCGTCCCCACAGCGCCGTAGGCTGCCCTGCTCCGGCTAGAATCGGGATTCAATACGATTTGATTGTCACGGAGACTCTGCCCCATGGCCCAACGTCCTTTGATCGTCGCTCTCGGCGGTTCGATCCGCCCCAACTCGATCACCGAACGCGCACTGTCCGTCGCGCTCGAACATGCGGGCCGCATGGGCTGCCGCACGAAGCTGATCGGCAATGCCGAACTGCCGCTGGAGCTCTATGACCCGGCCGCCGTCGATTTCAGTGAACGCGCCCGGGTGATGATCGACAGCCTGCGTGAGGCCGATGGCGTGATCATCGGCACTCCTTCCTATCACAGTGGAGTGTCCGGCCACGTCAAGAATGCCATCGACTTCATCGAAGCGCTGCGCACCGACGAGCGCCCCTACCTCGAAGGCCGTGCCGTGGGCATCATCGTCTGTGCCGACGGCATGCAGGCGATGGGCTCCACCGTCAGTTCGCTGCGCGATATCGTCCATTCGCTGCGTGGCTGGCCCACCCCGTACAGTGCCACCCTGCACAGCATCCGCCATCCCTTCGGCGGTCCCAATGGCGAGGAGGCAGACCCGGCCGCCCTTCGCGCTTGCCAGACCGTCAGCGATGAAATCATGTACTTCATGCGGATGAAGGCCCTCTCCGCCGGCCAGATGCCGCGGATGCAATGAAGCCGCGGGGCTCGCGGCCCGCAGTCATCGTGGCAACCCGATCCAGCAGAATGAAGAGCATCACCCCGTTCCGACGCGGCTGCCGCACATCGTCACGTCTGCCGGAGCTGCCGGGACGGCCCCCTCCACCGAGCGCCCCGGCCGACCGGCGGTCGCCTGCCTCTCGCGACATCGTTTGACGAGCCTTTGCGTTGACAAAAACACTGCGGTCTGTATAGTTCGCGTTCCACCCATTAGTTGGGATTGCCACAGGTCTTCGCCTCGGGCACCCTTTGCCTGCACCGTTCAGGCCGTTGGCGGCACACTGGCCAACCACTCACCCATCCATTCGTATCTCACGACCTCGGGTCCGCATCCTGCGCCCAGCCTGGCTGAGCAGGATACCCCCGTCGTGGCAGGAGGCTACTCCACGGGCATGAGCATTCAGACCCCTTATTACCTGATCGACGAATCGAAGCTGTTGCACAATATGGAAATCATTGCGCAGCTGCGGGAATGCTCGGGCGCGAAGGCGCTGTTGGCGCTCAAGTGCTTTGCCGGCTGGTCGGTGTTCGGGCTGATGCGTCCGTATCTCGATGGCACCACCTCATCGTCGCTGAACGAGGTCCGGCTGGGCAAAGAAGAATTCGGCGGCGAAACCCATGGCTACAGCGTGGCCTGGAGCTCGAACGAAATCCGCGAAGCCGCCGGTTACGCCGACAAGCTGATCTTCAATTCGATCGGCCAGCTCGAACGGCTGGGCGAGCAGTGCGGCGATACACCACTCGGACTGCGGTTGAACCCCGGCGTCAGCAACTCCCCCTATCTGCTGGCGGACCCGGCCCGGCCGCACAGCCGTCTGGGCGAATCCGATCCGGCCGAAGTCGAAAAAGTGCTGGACCGTATCAGCGGCGTGATGATCCACAACAACTGCGAAAACCGCAGCGCGTCCCATTTCTCGACGATGCTCTCCAGCATCGAGGAACGCTTCGGGCCGCTGCTGAAAAAGCTCGACTGGGTCAGCCTGGGAGGCGGCATTCATTTCACCGCTCCCGATTACCCGCTGGCCGAGCTGGCGGACCGACTGCGTGCCTTCTCGGACCGGATGGACGTGCAGGTCTATCTGGAGCCGGGTGAAGCCGCCGTGACCGACAGCGCCACGTTGGAAGTGACCGTGCTGGACGTGCTGGAGCGCGGCAAGTCACTGGCGATCATCGATGCCTCGACCGAGGCCCACATGCTGGATCTGCTGACCTATCAGCTGCCGGCCCGAGTCGAACCCGACCGGGGTCCGTATCGTTATCAGCTGTGCGGCAACACCTGTCTGGCCGGCGATATTTTCGGGGAGTTCTCCTTCGGGCAGCCGCTCGCGCCAGGCGACCGGCTGTCACTGCAGGACGCGGCCGGCTACACCATGGTCAAGAAGAACTGGTTCAACGGCGTGCCGATGCCGGCCATCGTGGTCCGACGCCTGAATGGCGATATCGACGTGCGCCGCCAATTCGGCTACGAGGATTATCGTGACAGTCTGTCCTGATTTTCGTCCCCATCACCTCTCATCAGCTCACGGAATCGCGACATGAAAAAAAATGTCCTGATCATTGGCGCCGGCGGAGTCGGTCACGTGGTTGCCCACAAACTCGCTCGACACAACAGTCGTCTGGGCCGGATCCATCTGGCCTCCAGATCGCTGTCCAAATGTCAGCAGATCATCGACAGTATCCATGACAAAGGCAGCCTGGAGGTCCCCGGCACCATCGAAGCCCATCGGCTCGACGCCACCGACTCGGATGCCACCCGTGAACTGATCCGCCGGATCGAGGCCGATATCGTCATCAATGTCGGCCATGCTTTCATCAATATGTCGGTACTGCGCGCCTGCATCGATGCCGGCGCCGCCTACCTCGACACCGCCATTCACGAAGACCCGCGCAAGATCTGCGAGCAACCGCCCTGGTACGCCAACTACGAATGGAAACACCGGGAAGAATGCGCCGAGAAAGGGGTTACCGCCATTCTGGGCATCGGTTTCGATCCGGGTGTGGTCAACGCCTACGCTGCACTGGGCCGTAAGCTCTGGTTCGATCAGGTCGATTCCCTCGACATCATCGACATCAATGCCGGCAGCCACGGCCGCTATTTCGCGACCAACTTCAATCCGGAAATCAATTTCCGCGAATTCACCGGGCAGGCTTGGACCTGGCAAAAGGGTCAGTGGGTATCGAACAAGATGTTCGAAGTGCGCCGCACCGACAATCTGCCGGTGGTCGGCGAGCAGACCAGCTACCTGACCGGCCACGACGAGATTCATTCACTGTCGCAGCTACTAGACATTCCGACCGTGCGCTTCTGGATGGGCTTTGGCGAGCATTACATCAATGTGTTCACTGTACTGAATTCATTGGGTCTGCTGTCCGAACAACCCGTCACGCTGGACAACGGCCAGTCGGTCGTGCCGCTGCAAGTGGTCAAGGCCGTACTGCCCGACCCTTCATCGCTGGCACCCGACTACCGCGGCAAGACCTGCATCGGCAGCCTACTGAAAGGCCGGAAAGATGGCAGGGATCGCGAGATCTTCATCTACAACATCTGCGACCACGCCGAGACCTACCGGGAAATCGGCAGCCAGGCGATCTCCTACACAGCGGGCGTGCCGGCCGCAGCCGCGGCCCTGTTGATCGCCGATGGCCGGTGGGACGTTAAGCGGATGGCCAACGTCGAGGAACTGCCGCCGCTGCCGCTGCTCTCCCTGCAGGCCGGCATGGGTCTGGTGACCCGCGTGCAGGAGGGCGATATCGATCTGCTTCTCGAAGAGACCGCCGAGGTACGGGCAGCACAAAATTCCTAGACCCCGCGGTTCCCGGTGCTGTGCGACGGGATGCAATACGCATCGCCCGTCCATGCACGCCTGACACGGACATCACCGGGCGGGCCCCGGCGCTGCGCTTGCCCCGCCGGACCGTTCGATCGCAGATCCGGCGGATCGGCGGCAGCCGCATCGGATCAGTGAGGGTAACCGCCAACCAGATCTTCCAGTACGACGCAATGGCCGTCACCTCGGTCCAGGACATGGATTCGGGGACGGAACGGTGGCCTTCCGGCGCTCTCGGAAATGCCTGGACCCTCTGTCGTCGTCGCGATTCGTCGGTTCAGGCTCCTGTGGCATCGACACCGGGCGCCGAATGCGCCCGGCAACCAACATTACTCGACCGAAGCTTCCAGCGCGATCTGGATCAGCACTTCGTCACTGACGGCCGGCGCATATTTGCCGGCATTGAACTCCGAGCGCTTGATCTTGGTGTGTGCGTTGGCACCGATGCTGTCCTTGCGTTTCATCGGATGCTCTTTCTGAGTAAAAGCCGCGATCTCCAGTGTCACCGGCTTGGTCACGCCCTTGATGGTCAGATCACCATCGACGGCCACCGGTGTGTCGCCGTCGAACTTGACAGCGGTCGATTTGAAGGTGGCTTTCGGGAACTTGGCCACATCGAAGAAATCCGCACCGCGGATGTGATCGTTGAAGGCATCCGAACCCGTGTCGACCGAAGCCATGTCGATCTCGATCTCGACCGAGCCGGTCTTGGCCTGGGGATCGAACACCACTTTACCCGACGTGGCATTGAAGCGACTCTGCTGCACCGACAGGCCCATGTGGTTGTACGAGAAACTCGGAAAAGTATGCGTCGGGTCGATCACATAGGTTTTGGGTGCGGCCAGCGCCGGGGCGGCAAATGCGGCCAGCAGCACCGAAGCCGCGGAAAGCTTGATCAATGTATTCATATTCACCATCTCCTTTGAGTTTGGAAGTCGATCCTACTCGTCGTCAGTGCCGACGGTATCGTCGACACTGGTATGCAACTTGGTCGGCGACAGCTTCCGGTCCGGTCATCCAGGACCCCAAACCCCGCACGCCCAAAAGCAACACAGTGCCATCAGCCGGCGCAGCGCCATGGCGGGAGAAGAATAGCTTGGATCAGGCACCATGACCTCATCAAAAAAATCCACCCCCCTTCTCGGCAACAATCTTTAATCTTTGGGCATCTCACGACCGGTCGTCCGGTACTCGCATCCAAGCCGATGCGACAACGCATCCCGGCAGCGCCCCGTCCTTACCCGACCCGAGCGCCTGATGGCTCTATCGCACCCACCGGCACGGCAATCCCGGGACACAGCGCCTCGAGGGGCGATAGAATGCGGAGCCATGCCCACGTGCGGCGCCCGCCCAGCCCTTTGCCCCCGTCCGATCCATGTCCTCTTCTGCCGGCTCCATTCTGATCATCAGCGCCCCATCGGGAGCTGGAAAAACCTCGCTGGTCCGCGCCTTGATGCAGGCCCGCAACCACATCCAGCTGTCTGTGTCCTTCACGACCCGCCCCCCGCGCGATGGCGAGCGCGACGGTGAAGACTACGTTTTCGTCAGCGTCGACGATTTCAAGGCCCGTCGTGATGCCGGCGAGTTTCTGGAATGGGCCGAAGTGCATGGCAATTTCTACAGCACATCCAGACGCTGGATCGATGAGCGGATCGAGGCCGGCGCCGACATCGTGCTCGAAATCGACTGGCAGGGCGCCCAGCAAGTGCTACCGCTCTATCCGGATGCCGTATCGATCTTCATCGCCCCGCCCTCGATCGAGGTGCTGAAACAACGCCTCGAAGACCGTGGCAAGGACAGCGCAGCCACGATCGAACGCCGGCTGGCGGCTGCACGCAGCGAACTGGAACATGCCGACCGATTTCAATATATCATCATCAATCAAGACTTTAATACGGCAAGCCAGCAACTGATCGGCATTGCCGATGCTGCTCGCTGCCGCTTCGGCAAGCAGGCAGCCCGTGATCCGGAACTCTTCCATGCCGTTGGCATGATCTCCGCCTGAACAGGAACCCATCGATGGCCCGCATTACCGTTGAAGATTCGCTGAAACAAGTGCCCAACCGCTTTGAACTGACGCTGATCGCCACTTATCGTGCGCGTATGCTGGCTCAAGGGCACACGCCGAAGGTCGAAAGCAAGAACAAACCGACCGTCACGGCGTTACGTGAAGTCGCCGCCGGCCAGATCGGCCGGGAGATGCTGCGTCGGGTTCCCACCTGATCATCAGCCCCTTCGCCCACCATGCAGGAACACACGGAAGGTACGACAGAAGAAAGCCGCTCGGATCTGGCTTCACTCGAGCCGTTGCTCGCCGAAGCCCGTGCCTACCTGCCCGAGGTCGACATCCAACGCCTGCGCCAGGCCTACCGCATTGCCGAACAAGCGCATGCCGGTCAGTTCCGCTCCAGCGGCGAACCCTACATCACTCACCCGGTGGCCGTTGCGCTGATCTGCGCCAGTTGGCAACTGGATGCCGATGCGCTGATTGCTGCACTGCTGCATGACACGCTCGAAGACACCGACATCAGCCGCACCGAGCTCAGCCGCTATTTCGGCCAGACCGTCGCAGACATGGTCGACGGCCTGTCCAAGCTCGACAAGATGGAGTTCGGCAACCGGGAGACCGCCCAGGCCGAGAGCTTCCGCAAGATGCTGCTGGCAATGGCCCGCGATGTGCGGGTCATTCTCGTCAAACTGGCCGACCGGTTGCACAACATGCGCACCCTCGAAGCGGTCGGCCGACACCGCCAAGTACGCATCGCCAACGAAACAGCCGAAATCTACGCCCCGATCGCCAACCGGCTCGGACTGCATAGCCTGTTCCGTGAACTGCAGGATCTGTCCTTCCGCTACCGGCACCCGGTCCGGCATCGAACACTGGCCAAAGCCATCCAGGTCGCGGCTCGCACCCGGCGCGATGCCTTTGGCCGCGTCACCAGCACCATCGAAAAGGCACTGGCCAAGATGGGCGTGCACGCAGAAGTCTCGGCCCGCGAAAAATCGCTCTACTCCATCTATCGCAAGATGCAGGACAAGCGGATATCGTTTTCCGAGGTCTACGATCTGTTCGGTGTGCGACTGATCGTACCCGATCTGCCCTCCTGCTATCTGGCACTCGGTGCCATCCACAGTGCCTTCCGGCCCAATACCAGCCGCTTCAAGGATTTCATCGCCATTCCCAAGAAGAATGGCTACCAGTCGCTACACACCACCGTGGTCGGCCCGCATGGCGGCGGCATCGAATTCCAGATCCGCACGCCACAGATGCACCGTGTCGCCGAGGCCGGCGTGGCAGCCCATTGGCTCTACAAATCCGAAGGCGAAAACGCCAGCGACACCCAGATCAAGACGCTGGACTGGCTCAAGTCACTGCTCGACATCCAGCAGCAGACCGGTGATTCACTCGAATTCATCGATCACGTCAAGGTCGACCTCTATCCCGACGCGGTCTACGTCTTCACCCCCAAGGGCCAGATTCGTGGTCTGCCGCGCGGCGCCACCGTCATCGATTTTGCCTACAGCGTACACACCGATCTGGGTAACCAGTGTGTGGCCGCCCGCATCAATGGTGATCCGGTGCCGCTGCGTACCGAGCTGACCCATGGCGACATCGTCGAAGTCATCGCCGACGCCAACGCACGGCCCAGCCCCGCCTGGCTCGGCTTCGCGCGTACCGGCAAGGCCCGCGCCGAAATCCGTTCCTTCCTGCGGCGGATGAAATACGACGAGTCGGTCGAGCTGGGCCGCCGCCTGTTGATGCAGTCACTGACCAGTCTGCGTATCGACATCCGGGAACTCGACACTGCCCAGCTCGAGAAGGCCGCGCGTGACACCGCTGCGAAATCGGTCACCGATCTCTATGCCGACATCGGCCTGGGCCTCAAGCTGGCGCCGGTGGTGGCCCGTGCCATTGCACTCGATGTCAGCGGCAACAATGCCGCCACCTCCAAGTTGGCACCGCGCGCCGCCCCCATCGTCGTACAATCGATCGACGGCATTTCGCTGCAGGCGGCACCCTGCTGCCACCCGGTGCCGGGTGACCGCATCATCGGGCAGATGCGCGGTGGCCACGGGCTGGCAATCCACCGCGACGACTGCGAAACCGCCCGCCGACAGATGAGCCGCGACGCCGAGCGCTGGATCGAAGTCGAATGGGGTGAAGAGGTCAATGGCCTGTTCCGCACTCTCATCGAGATTTCCACCGACGACGAACGCGGTATCCTGGGCCGTATTGCGAACGAGATCACCGCCAGCGATGCCGACATCCTGCAGGTGGCGATGGACACCGAATCCGAACTGGTGGCCGTCATCCGCTTCACGCTGCAGGTGCAGAACCGCCAGCATCTCGCCGAGGTCTTCCGCCACCTGCGCAAGTTGCCGCCGATCCGTTCGATCACCCGATCCTGAGCTTGCCCATCGAAAGAAAATGGCTTCCGCCGTCCTACTATGCTCCACGGTGTTGCCAATCAAGTTGGCTCAGGGTACTCCACCGCCTCGATCAGGAGTGCCATGCGGCCCTGTGGTGTCATCAGCACCACCTCGTCGCCTTCATGGGCCTTGATCAGAGCCCGCGCCACCGGTGAAATCCAGCTGATCCGGCCGTTGAGCGGATCGGTTTCATCGACACCGACGATCTCGACCCGGCGCTCGGTTCCATCCGGCTCGCTGTAGCAAACGGTGGCGCCAAAAAAGACCTGATCATTGCCGTAATGTGCCGACGGATCGACGACCTCGGCCATGTCGATGCGCCGGATCAGAAAGCGCACCCGCCGGTCGATCTCGCGCAGTCGCTTCTTGCCGTACAGATAATCGCCATTCTCGGAGCGGTCACCATTGGATGCCGCCCACGACACCACCCGCACGACCTCCGGCCGCTCCACATCCAGCAGATGCGTCAGTTCATCGCGCAATGCCTGATAACCAGCGCGAGTGATGTAGTTCTTGCCACCAGGCAACGGCGGCGACGCAACCTCACCCTCCTCGTCGTCGAAGGACTCATCCGATTCACGCACGAACGCCTTGTTCATCAGCTTCCTCCCTTGCAACAGTGCCAATCCAGGGTCAGCGCCCATCAAACATGAGTAAGGGCCGTTTCCAGCCCTCGCGCAAGCCTATCCATCATAGGCAACCATGGGTCGATATGCCTGCTACCAAGATTTTTGTCTTCGGTATCCGGACAAATTCGAGTTTCGGGTGGCTTCATTCGAACGCAACCGATCCATGATCCATGAAACTGCACCCGAGCCACCGGCAACAACACCCTTGCCGGCACCGTTGATGGTTCATTCCGTTATCCAATGCACTCCTGCCACAGATGCCAAATACCAGCCCCGATGAAGAGCCGGCATTCGTCATCCTCAGCCTGCCACCGCCATCTGCTCGATCAGCACCGAACCGCAGGACTTGGTGCCCCGCGTCAACACATCGTTGCCGACCGCCACGATACCCCGGAACATATCGGCCAGATTGCCGGCGATGGTGATTTCCTCGACCGGGTACTGAATCTCGCCATTTTCGACCCAGAAACCGCTGGCGCCACGCGAATAATCACCGGTCACATAATTGACGCCCTGGCCCATCAAGTCGGTCACCAGCAGGCCGGTGCCCAGTTTCTTCAGCATCGCTTCGAAATCATCGCCGCGCCGCGTCAGCCGACTGCTGAGCTGCAGGTTGTGCGAGCCGCCGGCATTGCCGGTTGTCTGCATGCCCAGCTTGCGGGCGCTGTAGCTGGACAGGAAATAGCCCTGCAGCACACCGCCGTCGACCACGCGCCGAGCCTCGGTGCGCACACCTTCGTCATCGAAAGGGCCGCTGCCCATCGCACCGGGAATGAAGGGATCCTCATCGATGTCGATGTGATCCGGAAAGATCGGCTTGCCGAGCGAATCGAGCAGGAACGTGGCGCGCCGATAGAGCGCCGAGCCGCTGACCGCCTGCACCAGACTGCCCAGCAGCCCCAGCGCCAGCGGTGCCTCGAACAGTACCGGCACCTTGCGGGTGCTCAGCTTGCGCGCGCCCAGCCGCGACAACGCCCGCTCGGCCGCATAGCGTCCCAGCACCTCCGGATCGGACAGCGCCGCAGCCGAACGTGCCGACGAATACCAGCCGTCGCGTTGCATGTCCCGCCCCTTGCGGGCAATCGGCCCACAGGACAACGTATGGCGGCTGTAAGGAAAACCACCGACGAAACCCAACGAATTGGCCGACAGAAAATGTCCATGTCCGATCGACACGGAAGCGCCGTCATTGTTGATGATGCGCGGGCTGACCGCAAAACAGGCGGCCTCGATTTCCTTGGCCAGCTCGACGGCCTTCTCGACCGGAATCCTCCACGGCGAAAACAGTTTCAACGGCTTCATATCGTGCTCGCCCAGCGCCAGTCGGTCCACATCCGGCAAATCCGCCAATGGATCCTCGCCTGTGACGACTGCGATGTCATAGGCGGCACGCACCGTGCGCTCCAGCGCCGCCGGGCTGAAATCGCTGGTGCTGGCGTGTCCCCGCCGATGGCCGACGTGCACCGATACCCCCAGCCCCTTGTCACGGGTCTGCTCGATGGTCTCGACCCGGCCCTTGCGCACCGTCACCGCCAAGCCCGAGGATTCGGAAACGTCGGTCACCACGGCCGTCGCCCCCAGAGCCTTGGCGATCCGTATCGCCTCGACGGAAATCTCTTCGAAATCCTCCCGACGATAATCGAACAGCGGCCGGGCCTCAGCCTTGTCGGCCGCCTTGACGTAGGATGCCGACAGGCGCGGCGTGGTTGCACGGCGGCGCACCGGGTTGACGGCAACGGCAGCGGATTTCGGAACGACTCGACTCATCGGCGGGCAGACCCTGCAAAAGTGGAAATGGAAGTGCCAAGTATCATATAGCACTCCGCCACACGCCTTCTACCTTTGATCCATGAAAACAGCGCACGATGATGAAGCCTTCGACGCGCAGGACAACGAGGACATTCCTCTCAGCAAGACCCGTCGCAAACAGCAGATGCATGCTCTGCAGACCCTGGGGCAGCGGCTGGTCGAGCTGGCGCCACAGCGCCTGGATCGCATCCGCGCCGTGCTGCCCGAAAACCTGCTGCAAGCGGTCGAGGAAGCGCGTCGTATCAAAAGCCACGAGGGTCGGCGCCGACAACTGCAGTTCATCGGCAAGCTGATGCGCTCAGTCGATGCCCAAGCCATCGAAGCCGTGCTGGCCATCGACGACGAACGCCACCATGGTGCCGTGCACGTCATGCACCGTGCCGAACACTGGCGTGACGGTCTGATCGACGACAGCCTGTCACTGACCGACTTCATCGCCCAATACCCGGCGGCTGCCCAGGCCGGCCTGCCATCACTACTATCGAAGGCACGCAAGGAGAAAACCGCCGGCAAGCCACCACGCCAGCAACGCCAGCTCTACCGCGTCCTGCACCAGATCCTGTTCGACGCGATCATGCCCCCACTGCCTTCGGCCAGTACCGGTGACACCGACGGCACCGGAATCCCCGGCGCCGAACACGGCCTGTGAGGGTAGCCGCCGTCTCCAGTCTTCCCACAGCCAACGATCCCGCACCTCACGAGCCAGTCACGCGGGATAGTCATCCACGCATACGCCGGATTTGCTCGCGATTCGTCACCTCGATCATTCCCGCCCGGCGGTAGCGCATTCGGCAGCACCGCCCCAACACAGGAGTCCGCTTCCATGACAAACGCCGCCTCCACACCCCTGCGTGTCGGCCTGGTTTCGATCAGCGATCGCGCCAGCACCGGCACTTACGAAGACCGGGGCATTCCGGCCCTGACCGACTGGCTGAATCAGGCGCTGATCAGCCCCTGGCAGGCCGAGCCACGTCTGATCGCCGATGAACAACCGGTCATCGAGCAGACACTACGCGAACTGGCCGACGAAAACGGCTGCCATCTGATCCTGACCACCGGTGGCACCGGCCCGGCCCCACGCGACCGCACACCCGAAGCTACGCTGGCCGTGGCCGACCGGCTGATGCCTGGTTTTGGCGAGCAGATGCGCGCCATCAGTCTCAACTTCGTACCCACTGCGATCCTGTCACGTCAAGAAGCCGTCATCCGCGGCCAGACGCTGATCATCAACCTGCCCGGCCAGCCCAGATCGATTCGCGAGATTCTCGAAGGCGTGCGCAATCCCGACGACGGCGGTATCCGCATCGATGGCATCTTCGCCGCCGTGCCCTACTGCCTGGATCTGATCGGCGCCCCCTACGTGGAAACCGACTCGAGCGTCTGCAAAGCCTTCCGGCCCAAATCGGCCCTGCGTCCCCCGAATCCATAGCAGGCTGTCGACTCACACCCGCCGGCAGCTCGTCACGCCCGGAATCTGCCGGACCACTTGCTTGAGCTTGTCCAGAACCTCGGCCGAGGGCACGTCCAGCACAAAATTGAAGCGCGCCATGTCCTTGACGGTATGGCTGCGCACCGACACCAGATTGCATTGCTCGCGTGCAAACATATCCAGAAGATCGCGCAGCAGTCCGGTGCGGTCCTCGGCCACCACCAGCACCTCCGACGAAAAGCGTCGCGGTTTGCTCTGCCCATTCCTGGTCCTGACCGGCTCCTGCCAGCTGGAGCCCCAGCTGACCGCCAGCTCACGCTCCGGCGCCTGCTGCAGCAACGCCGCCAACGCCGGACAGCCCTTGCGATGCACCGACACCCCACGACCCCGTGTCACGAAACCACGGATCTCGTCGGGCGGCACCGGATGGCAGCAACGCGCCAGATGGGTCATCAGAAAATCGACTCCCATCACCAGCACATCATGACCCGAGCCCTTGCCCATTTTCTTTGGCGCCGCCTTGGGCAGCACCGGCTCCGGCACCCTGGCCTTCACATCGGGCGCCGCACCGGCGTCATTACGGATCGCAGCCTCCAACGCCCGCTGACCGATTTTCTCCCGGGCCACCGCCGCAAACAGTGCCGTACTCGAAGCACAACCCAGTCGGCTCGCCAGCTCATCCAGTGACAGCGATGTCCTGCCCTCCCGGGCCAGCGCCTTCTCGACACGTTCACGTCCGACCAACTGTTCGGCACCACGCTCCTGCGCATTGAACCACTGCCGCACCTTGGCCCGTGCACGGCCGCTACGCACGAAACCCAGACTCGGATTCAGCCAATCCCGCGACGGCCCGGCTTCTTCGGAGCCTCCGGCACGTGCCTGCACGATCTCCACCACCTGCCCGTTGGACAGCGGCGTATTGAGTGGAATCAGTCGCCCATCGACCCGTGCCCCGCGGCAGCGATGCCCGAGCGAGGTATGCACGTGATAGGCGAAATCCACCGGTGTCGATGCCTTCGGCAGCTCGATCACCCGGCCTTGCGGCGTCATCACAAAGATCACCGAATCATCGGCGGTGCTGGTTTCATCTCCGGCCGAAAGACGTGTGCCCAGCTCCTGCTGCCAGGCCAACAGCTGCCGCAGCCAGGAAATCCGTGCCTGTCCATCCAGTGAAGGCGCCACCGTCTTGGCGCCGCCAGGCGCACTCTTTTCTTTGTAACGCCAATGCGCAGCCAGACCATACTCGGCCGCATCATGCATCGCCTGCGTACGGATCTGTACCTCCAGCGGCCGCCCATCGTCGGCGATCACCACCGTATGCAGCGACTGATAACCATTGGGCTTGGGATAGGCAATGTAGTCGTCCAATTCGTCCATCTCGGCTTCCCAACGCTGGTGCACCACATCCAGTGCGGCATAGCAATCGGACAAATTGTCGACCATCACCCTCAGGCCACGCAGATCGAGCAGTTTCTCCAGACTCAGATTCTTGGCCTTGAGCTTGTTGTGAATGCTGTAGAGATGTTTGGAACGCCCCTTGACCCGGGCTTTGATACCGCGTTCATCCAGCAGCGCCCGCAGTTCGGCAGCCGCATTGGCCACAAAAGCATCGCGTTCCGGCCTCTTCTGTTCGACGGCATTCGCCAACGTGCGATAGCGCTCCGGATCCAGACAGCGGAACGCCAGATCCTCCATTTCCCACTTGATCCGGTACAGCCCCAGCCGATTGGCCAATGGCGCCAGAACCTGCATCGCCACCCTGGCCAGCCCGGCCACATCCATCTTGCCGGCCAATTCGTGAGTAACGACATGGCGCAGCGACTGCAGCACCGACGCCAAACTCACCATCACCACACGCACATCACGGGCCATCGCCAACGTCATCCGTCGCAGCACCTCCAACTGCGACTGTCCCTCGTTGTCCTGCCAGCTGATCATCGGACCGACCGACAACGCCATCAACCGCCGGCAGTTCTCCAGCAGCGTGCCCATGTAGGCTCCCAGCTCCTCGCCCAGATGGGTATCGAGCCGATCCTGGTCGGGCCATGGTTCACTACACACCAGCAAGCCGAGCAACTGCGTCACCCAATCCGCACCCTGCAGCTGCAGCACCGCCTCCACGCCGGCACCGTGTCCGGCACGTGACTCCCCCATTGGCGCGCCTCCCCCCGGCACGTTCCAGTCTCCGTCGCCATGCGCCTGCAACCAGTTCCGCGCCCATTCGACCAGATCCTCACGTACCACATCCTCCGATGCCGCCACCCTCATCTCCCATCAAGATGCATCCCCATCCATCGCATGCCGTCGGTCTGCACATCACCACGTCCAGTGCACCCCACGGCATGTGCGGTGACGCTGCAAGCCCTTTCAAAAACTGCTCGGTCACGGCAGATATTCCGCCGTCGCAATCTGTTTGCAACCCAGATCGAGATTTCTGCAACTCGAGCGGCCAGTCTGAAAGCGATGTGCAAAGTTTGTCACATTCACGGCCCGAAGCACACCACAAAACCGCATCCGACCCCGGGTACCGCGCACAAATCCCGACCGGTGCATTCCGACGAACGGTCTGCTGTGCGTTATGTCCTTAGCGCCCCACAACCATTCTGCTGGAATAAATGCCCTGTTGGCGACTCTTTCCACTACTGTTCATGAGTAACTCGCACTTAATGATCGTCGAGCTCTCCGCCGAGCACGCCATCGGTCTGAAGCCTCTTCTGCCGGCTAAAGACGTGCTGCTTATCCAAGGGCTCAAGAAAGCAGTCGTCAAGCTGCACACCACCCCCGCCGAGATCATCATTATCGATCTCGGCACCCACGGCGGCCCCAATCAGAACCCGTCACCAGTCGAAGCCTGCCGGCAGCTGGCCGCCGCCGCGCCCACAGCCAAGCTCATCGCAGTCGGTGCCGCCGACGATTTCCTGGCCGAGCAGCTGTTGATGCCCAATGTCTATGACATCCTGGCCTATCCATCCGAAACCCAAGCGCTGCACTACGCCGTCGAGCGTGCCCAGCGGCTTGTTCGCATCCAGCGGCGCTCGCTCGCCAACATCCGTCATCGCCCCTTCATCGAACTGATCCCGGGCGTCATGAGCAGCGATACCACCATGCGCCGCATCATCAAGCGCTGCCAGCGCCTGGTGGGTCACAACGTCCGGATTCTGGTCCAGGGCGAGCCGGGCACCGGCCGCAAGACACTGGCCCGCTACTTTGCCCGGGCCGTACCCGGACAGCAGCACAAGAACAGCAAAACTGAATTCGAACAGAGCATTCAGGAACAGCATGCCCCTCTGCCCTATCTGCTGAACTGCAGTCGCCACACCCAGGGCACAGAGATCGAAGCCATGTTCCGTCAGGCCATGGCCAATGACGACGGCATCCACCAGCCGGTAGTCGTGCTCGAGAACATCGAACAGCTCGATCCGGCCACTCAGACCGAACTGCTGTACCTGATCCACAACAGTGAAAACCGCTGGCGGGATGTCAACACGCTGCCACAGATCATCAGTCTGGCCGGCCCGACACTGGGCGCCAAGATCGTCGACGGACAGTTCCGCCGCGACCTCTACGACCGCCTCGGTCAAGTGCACCTGTGTCTGCCCCCCCTACGTCAGCGTGGCGACGACCTCAGGGAACTGGCCCAATGGTTCCTGGACAAGCACCGCCAACCATCCGAGCATCCGCACCGGCAGGTGCTGTCCGACGAGGCCCTCCGGACCATCCTGCGTCATCCCTGGCACGGCAATATCACCGAACTGGAAAACATCATGCAGCAGGCAGCCATCACGGCCGAAGGCGTGCATATCCAGACGACCGACCTGGGTCTGTCCTTCGAAGAATCGGCTCAGCCGATCACGTTACGCCAGGCCCGCGATGAAGCCGAACGGAGCGCCATCGTCGCCGCGATGAAGCACGCCAACGGCAGCATCGCCAAGGCTGCCAGCGCACTGGCCATCAGCCGCCCCACCCTCTACGATCTGCTCGCCAAGCACCAGATCCGGTAAAATACGCTCAGAGTCGATGCAAGTCTGCCCTCGGCCGTCGGGGGCAGCAGCCGTTGAACGGATTTGGCTGTCGTGGCCGTACCCCCTCCCTTCGTTTCGCGGGCACGGCTGACGATGCAAAGGGCAACGCAACATCGGCCCATGCAGCTGCGTGCATGGTGCATGCCGAATGAGCGAAGCTTCCCCGGCTTTCACTTCTCGAGGCTTTTACCCTTGGCTGAGCATCCAAAGCGGCACACGCCCCGCCTTCCCCATCTGCTGGCATCCACCTTCGCCCTGTTCACCGCGTCGGCCGTCGGCCAGACCGGCGGGCCCATCGGCGGCCCCATCGGAGCCCCTACCGGTGCACATGGTGCGTCCGGCAGCTACAGCCAAGGCGCGCGTGGTGCGCTGTCCGCCCCCAGCACCAACTGGTCATCCGGTCGGCAAGCCGGCAAAGGCAGCTTCAATGCCGACCGGCGTAATCAGTCGCACAATCTGCAGCGCGATTATTACAACCAGCAGCCGACACCCACCTATCAGCAAGTGCCGCGCCAGCAGCGGCCCAGCGCCTCGGTTCAACAGAATCGCCGCCAACAGGAAAACAGCCCTGCCACCCGTCGTATTGCACAGCCGAAAGATGGTGTACAGGACGAAAAGATCAACCTCAAGCCGCTGACGAAGAAAATCGCCCGGACCGAAACCAACGCGATCGAGCACTACCAGGACCTGGTACAGAAAGGTATGCTGGCCGAAGCCGGTTTTGGCAGCACCCCCGATTACGGACGGGCCCACGACATGTACTGTGAAGCCGCCCGTGGTGGCTACCCCGACGCCATGGTCCGCTTGGGCTGGATCTACGCCGAGGGTAAAGGTGTAAACAAGAACGCCGACATGGCCGCCACCTTGTTCCAACGTGCCGCGCGCTTTGGCAGCGACATGGGTCGCGACCTGTCCGAACGCTATAAATTCACCAAGGAAAGCCTGCCCGGCTGTCTGCGCGGCAGTGTGGTCGAAAAAGGTACGCCCGAGCGGGCCGCCACCGCCACCGAGTTGGCCGCACTCGGCAACCACACCGCCAACTCGCGCAATCCGGTGGTGGGAGCCGCCCGCGCCAAGATCGTTCAGCACGTATTCCAGGAAGCCCGCAAATACAAGCTCGATCCACGGCTGGTGCTGGCCGTCATGGCCACCGAGTCCGGCTTCAACCCCAATGCAAAATCCGAACGCAACGCCTTCGGTCTGATGCAGCTGATTCCCGAAACGGCCGAACGCTTCGGCGTCGTCGACGTGCTCGACCCGGTACAGAACATCCGTGGTGGCATGGCCTATCTGCGCTGGCTGCTCAACTACTACCGCGGGGATGTCAGTTTGGTTCTGGCTGCCTATAACGCCGGAGAAGGCGCGGTCGACCGCCACAACGGCATACCACCCTTTGCCGAAACCGTCGCCTACGTACAGCGCATCCGGGCTGCCTATCCCTTCGACTACCATCCCTACGACCCGAACGCCAACGCATCGCGCGCGGCCGTCGTCCAGGATCGAAAAAACGAAGAGCTTTCCGGGCTGAACGTCAAGGCCGGTGGAGCCTGACGTTGAAGCGGGGCAACCGCCGGCAAACGAGAACACCCATCCGGCGGGAACGTCCGGAGGTAATCCCCGAATCGCTCATCGATGCTCACTGATCCGCGATTCGGTACAACGCCGGATGCTCTTCGGCCGTTGGAATCAACCGAAACGGAGAGGACGCCGGGCCGGGTGCCGATGAAGCCTGCGGCGCGTTCTCGTCGTGGCACCGGAGCCCCCGACGATGATGAGCTGCTCCTGGCCCCCGGCGCATCAGCCCTGGCAGCCCCATTCAGCTCGTACCCCATCTGCGGACCTACCCTCCTTGCCGCGGCCCTACGGTTGCCTCGGATTCATTCGCACCTTCGCCGTCTCCTTCCTCTTCCGCCCCTTCGTCTTCGCTCTCTTCCGTCGCCTCGACACCCAGCTCCGCTTCCAATCGGGCAATCGCTGCCTCATCCAGCACGACCGGCTCATCTGCCTGCTGCTCCGCGGTCGATACCTGCCCGTTCTGCCCTGCGCCATCTACGGCATCACCGGCAGGTACAGGGGGCGTCCGAGCCGGCTCGACAGCCCCGCTCTGCGACGTCGGCAGTGGTCGCAGAGCCCCCGACGCACCACCCGATGGAGGTGGCGTCGTCGCAGTCTGAAGCCAGGCAGAGCGCCGTGCAGGCGACATCATCCGTACCGTCGCCACCACCTTGACTGGAATGCGGCCAGCAGGTCTGCCCAGCAGATCGGTCGCCTTATAGTAGCGACAGATATCCGGCGTACCCGGCTGATAGCCCACACCGATGTTGCCACAACCATGCCAAGCGATCAGCGTTTTCAGCAGCGCCGTGCCCACGATCGGCACCGATACCCGGACGCCATAGTCCATTTCCAGCCGCAGCAGATTGGCATCGGCCAGCGTTTGCCCGGACCGCTGCCCGACCGGCTCTCCCCCGACCCGCCCGGCCACCCCGGACTTCGGCAGCATCCGCAGACGTCGATTGTCGAGGTTGTCATTGGGAATTTCATCCGTATTGGCGATCCGCTCCCCCATATGGTCCCGCGCCGGCTCAGCCCAATCCTGGAAGCTTTCCAGCGTCGGCGAGCGCTGCACCATCTGTAACCATCCCATCGAGAGGCCCTCCTTTACATGGAGCAAAGCCCGTGCCTCACCCAGCATCTTGGAATGCCAGTCCGAAGCACCATAAAGCCATGGTGCCATGCCCACCGCCAGCCCCCGCTGGATGGCCGCAGGCGCGGCGTGTTCCACCGCCCCTCTGCGCGCCGCCTCGGTCAATGCATATTCCAGCGAATGCCGGGCGTGAAAGATCAGCACGAACTGGATGATGCCCAACAACATCAGCAGCAACACCGGCAAGGCAATCAGCAACTCGACCGAGGAAACCCCCGCTTGCGGAAGGCCCCTGAAGCCACCCGTCATCCTTACGCTCCTTGTGGTGCAATTACCGTTACTCCGGCTGCTGCAATCACACGCCCGATGTTTCGATCGAGTCGCAGCGTGACCTTCGCGGATACACGTCATCATCGTGCCCCGGCCCTCATGACCCCTCGGCCTGAGGCCTGGGCATCAACACGCGCCCGGACGGTCGACAGAGAGGGCGACCCGGTCTGCCCTTCACTGCGCGTTACCGGATGGTCGGAAACATCTTCACGTCCCGTCTCGGATTCTGTCCGGTACTCGATCTTCGGCAGCCGCGGCATCTGTCCGCTCGGAGCCGTGGCGACCGCTTTGGCCGCTTCCCTCCCCGGATGGCGAACCGGTTCCTGGGGCACGGCGCCGGACGCATCGCCGATCGGTGCCTGGCTCCGGCCACGATCGCCAATGCCTCCGATCAACACCTCAGGCCCGAGGGTCACGTCTGCAGCAACCACTGCGCTCCCCTGCCGTATAGACACCGGCTTGCCGGACCGGGCGTCGAAAGCCGGCCGAGACCGATGCCCATGCAGGGACGAGGGCTGCTGCACGCCGGACCGAAGCGGCACCGAATGCAGACGCTGGAAGGTCGCCTGCCGGACGGCCGTTTCATCCCATGCCCCCAGCACCGTCATCAACGCCCGCATCTCAGCCGCCTGATGCCACAGTGCCGTCGTCAGCGCCTGCGCCGACGTCCGATCCAATCCAGCCGCCAGGCGCACCGCCTCGTCTCGCTGCAACTGTTCGATCCGCGCCAACGACAATTGCGATTGTTCGACCGCCAGCATGCTCATATTGATCATTGCCTTGAGCTGAAGCGCCCGCTGCTCGATGCTGGACGCCTCTCCCATCAAAGACCGATAGGCATCGAGCGCCGCGCCGACCAGACCGGAACGCTGATGGATATTGCCAACCCGCAGCCGCGCCCGGTCCCGATGCTTGGGACTCAACTCGATCAAGGACGAAAACAGCGCCAACGCCTGGTCATCCTGCCTCGCCTGATAGAGCTGCTCGGCCTCATCCATCAGCTGCTGCAGCACCTTGGGCGAAAGCTGCAACTGTGGCAACAGGGGGCCGGGGCTGGCCAATGAAGAAGCCCCCACCATTGCAACGCCCGGGCTCGACTTCCGCTCGAGGGGCTTCACACGCACCTGCAGCCGGTCCTGGGCGAACACCTCATTGCAGACACCGACATTCCCCAAGGCCAGCAGCACCAGCAACACCACCGACAGTACCCTCTGAAACGACTTGGTTGTATTCATCGATGGCCGGTGGTGCCGAAGCCATGGTGTGTGTTGCAGCGGGATCAAGTGCAAACGTTGCCCGGCACGGATGTCCAGGCGTGCGACCTCACCATGGCGTATTTCCAACACTGACGCAGCCCCCTGACAGAATCGCATGCCGAACCGAGGCAGGCTGCAACAGCGCAGCACTCGATGCTCCGCGTCCAGAAACACCAGATCGATCGGATAGCCCATGCCGATGCCGTGTACTGCCGAAGTCCGCGGAAAGAGCATGCCAGTGCCGGGCGCCGGTTCGGGACGGGCGATCAGACCCCGTGCCCGCTGCCACCAAGTGCATGCCGTCCGGACATGGAAGGAAACATCGAGTCCTGCACATGCAGCGTCAGTGCCGCCGAAACCGACAGGTACGATCCGCTCCCGATTCTGCCCCGGAGTACTCAAGGGTGCACGTGCGGTGTTCGGAGTCGGAATTGGAATCGGGGCTGGTGCAGGAGTCGTGGCCGAAGCCGTGGTCGGTACCATGGTTGTATGCAGCTTCGGAATCGGGGTTGGGGTGTTGAACCGGGTATCCATCAGAACAGCCCCTCGTTGATCACGCTCATCACGATCGGAAAGAAGACGATGATGAACGTGCACGGGAAAATGCAGGTCATCAGCGGAAACAACATTTTGACCGGCGCCTTCAACGCCAGCGCCTCGGCCTGCATGAAGCGCTCATGCCGACGCTGTTCGGCCTGTGCCCTCAGGATCGGCCCCAGGCTGGAGCCTTGTTTTTCAGCGGTGAGCACGGCAGCGATCCAGTTGGAGACGGCCGGAATCCGGACACGCTCGGCCATCGCCCGCAAAGCATCGGCACGGGTTCGACCGGCACGGATGTCGCGCAACACCCGGCGCAGTTCCTCTTCCATCGGACCGTTCGGCCCTTTGTCCGCCGCATGCTGCAATGCTCCCGTCATGTTCGATCCGGCCTCGATCGCCAACGTGATCACATCCAGATAGAAGGGCAGTACCCGGCTGATCTGCCGTGTCCGGCGCGCGGTGCGATCACGCAGCCAGCTCGCCGGCATGAATGCTCCGATGGCGGCAGCCAGCAAACACCAGCGCATGGCCGGCAATCCACCCTGTGGTGCCCATACCATCACCAACAACAGCACCGCCAGCACCGCTCCCAGCACCTGACCGGCGATGAATTCCTCGGCCGTCAGTGAGAACTCCAGCCCGGCATGGCGTAGACGTTCCTGTAAGCGACGGCGACCCATCGGCGAGATCAGTGGCCTGATCCACCAGGCCACCGCATGCACCGCCCCACCCAGCAGTTGCCAGTAACGTGGCGGCAAATCCTGACGTTCACCCCCTGCTCTGGGCACGGCACGAATCGCCCGGCTACCGCACAACAACAGCAGCCAGACCGACATCACCAGAGCCAGCACGGCAATCAGCGGCAAACCCCACGAGGACATTCCCTGTTCCATTTCAGCACCCTCGACGTTGACTTCCTGACACC
This sequence comes from Lautropia sp., assembly GCA_030530775.1. Lineage (GTDB taxonomy): Bacteria > Pseudomonadota > Gammaproteobacteria > Burkholderiales > Burkholderiaceae_E > Lautropia. Next base: position 104,005 of record JAUMUG010000002.1, read on the forward strand.
GTCATTCCAATAGGCTTCATGTTTTTGTACCTTCCGCTACACGTCGATAGCCATGATGCGGCGGATGAACAACAGGCCGACGACTTCCAGCGCTGCAACCACCGCACAGACCACCAACCCCTGCCAGGTGTGGATCAGCGGCGCCATCGAATCCGGTTCGATGACGAACAAGGCACTGGCCACGCCGATCGGCAGGAAGACCATCACCCAGCCTTGCATGCGTCCTTGCGAAGTCAGCGCCACGATCTTTTCTTCCAGTGCGATCTTCTTGCGTATCGTGCCAGCCAGCCGCTCCAGTGTCTCGGCAAGATTTCCGCCACTTTCATTGGCTATCCGAACGGCCGCACCAAAGAGTCTTAGGTCATCGCAGGCCATCCGGCGCTCCAGATTCATCAGTGCATCATCCAGCGTGACGCCCAGGCGCAACTCGCGTAACATCAGATCGAATTCTTGTCCGCCCGGCGCGGGCAGCTCGGCTGCCATCTGCCGCAGCGCCAACGTCATGCTGGCACCGGCGCGGATACCTCCGGCCACCAGCATCATGGCGTCGGGCAGCTGCTCGGCAAAACGCTGACGCCGCCGTGCCTTCAGACCGGTCAGCAACAGGCTGGGCAAGGCACCGGCCAGCGCCACCGTCACCACGACCAACACCCAGGAGGAAGTCAGCAACCAGACGAGCAGGCAGACTGTGCCCCCCAGTAGCAGATTGGCGCGAAACAGACGGTCCACATCGACATAGAGCAGCAGCTCTTTCATGCCCTGTCCAACCCGCCCGCTGAAATGGCGGCGATAGCCTTCTCCGGCCCGTGCCAATCCGGGCATCAGCACCAGAACCGCCAGTACGACCCCGAGTGCCAGTGCCATGGTGCCCAGCCAGAACCAGCTGTCCCCTCCGCCTATGGTCTGATCGATGATGAATGCTTCGGAATTCATGAACCGGCTCCAAATACCAAATAAACAGCCATATCATTCGTGCCCTGATCATTGGCTATACAAATCAATGATCCGACCAAGATCACGATGCACGCGTCCACGTCCACCGACAGGACGAGCTACCACTGAAACGCCTCGAAAAGCCCATGTACATCCGAACCATCAGGGAAGTACCTTGGAATACTCATTTTCCGTTCCACTCCTGTCCTCGAAGATGCTCAGATCGACCGCTACGCCGCGATCGCTCAGCGTCTCATAGAACGACGGAACCTGTTGCGTGGCCCTGAACCGCCCCTGCACTCGGGCATTCTTCCGACCGGTCTGGTCATAGCGGAAAATCTCCTGCGTCTGAATCCGACCACTTTCGACACCACAGACCTCGGTGATCGAGGTGATGCGTCGCGAACCATCCGAAAACCGTGCCTGATGCACGATCAGGTCGACGGCGCTGGCCACCTGCTCGCGCAGTGCCGACAACGGTAAATCGAGCCCAGCCATCATCATCAGCACTTCCAGCCGTGACAACACATCCCGCGGCGTATTGGCGTGTACCGTGGTCAGAGAGCCCTCATGGCCGGTGTTCATTGCCTGCATCATGTCCAGCGCTTCGGCCCCCCTGCACTCACCGACGATGATGCGGTCCGGCCTCATCCGCAGCGCATTCTTGACCAGATCACGGATCGTGACGGCGCCACGCCCCTCGGCGTTGGCAGGCCGCGCTTCCAGCGACACCAAATGCGGGTGCATCAGCTTCAGCTCCGCGGCATCCTCGATGGTGATCAGACGCTCACCGGGCGGGATCAGATTGGAAAGTACATTCAGCAGAGTAGTTTTGCCCGAGCCGGTACCACCGGAAACGATCATGCTCTTGCGCTCGCGCACGCAGACCGCCAGAAAAGCCATCATCGCCTCCGAAGCACTACCATTGGCCACCAGTGTGTCCGGTGTCATCACCGTGCGATTGAAGCGCCGGATCGTGATGGTCGGCCCCTTCAGCGCCACCGGCGGAATGATGGCGTTGACCCGTGACCCATCGGCCAGCCGCGCATCCACCAGCGGCGATGACTCATCGATGCGCCGCCCGAGTGGTGCCACGATCCGCTCGATGACGTTGCGAATGGCATCATCATCAGAGAATGCGAGTGGCACCTGCTCCAGACATCCGCAACGCTCGACGAAGATATCGGTGGCGCTGTTGACCATGATCTCGCTGACCAACGGATCGGCCATCAACCGTTCCAATGGCCCCAGGCCAACCGCCTCATCGACGGTTTCCTGCATCAGCACATCGCGATCGACATCGGCGGGCAAAGTCGTCAGTCCATTGACGATGCCCTCGACGACACCCCGTACTTCGGCCCGCAGTTGATCGTTGGAAAAGTGCGCCAAGTTGCTACGCCGCAGGTCCATCACTTCCAGCAGCTGCCGATGCACGATACGACGCCAACCCAGCAACCGGGACTGATCCTGCAGTTGATCCTGCACACGCCGCATCGTATCGACAGCGTTTTCGTCACCAGATCGATCGGCGCCGCCGGTCTGAAGCGAAAAACAGGACCCGTGCCTTTTCAATCCTGCATCCTGATCCTGACGCTCCGGCGTTGCGTCCTCCAGCTCCAGCCTTGCATCCTGCCGCAGAGATCCCGCCTCTCTCAGCTCCGGCCGTGCGTGCTGCACGTGACGGGATCGAAAGGACGTCTCCTGCCTTGCATGACGAGATGGCTTCTGCCCCGCCTGTTGCCATGACCCCGGCCACGCCCCTCGTCGTTCGGCCCCGACATGAGCCTCCGGCCGTCGGCACGATTCCATGCGCTCATCCCATTGTCTCGATTCAGCAGCTGGCAAGCCCAAGCCAGTGGCGTGCAGCCCATTCGTTGGATGCAACGGTCCCCCAGGTGCGGGCGGGTAATCTCCCGCGACGTTTTCGTCGCAGCTCGCCTGCGCTCGATGCCCATTCGGGAGCTCGCCGTCACGGTGTGACCGATTCGCGCTCCCATCGATCGAGCCATCGATGGGATCGGGCCAAGCTTCGCTGCCGTCAGACATCCCATCACGGCACGAAGGAGAATCCTCACTTCCATGGCTCGGAATCTCTGCACGCCTGGATGAGGGTTCGCTACCACTGGCCGATCTATCGATACGGGATGATGAATCCTCATGCGTGTGAGGCAACTCATCGACGGATGTCAGAGACGCCCCATCGTCATGCGATCGAAAACCCTCTCGATGCATCACCCGCCGGTCATCATGACTGGCTACCGCTTCGGACGACGGTCGAGATCGGGCCTGCTCGGGTAAGCCAAGCGAAGCGGAAGGCGTCGCCTGCCGCAAGGCCGTACCCTGCACCTGCAAGCGATAGCCCGCCAGCAGAATCTCGTCTCGCTCCGACAGCGGGCCATATTCGACCACACGCTCACCATTGACCCGCGTGCCTATGAGCGTACCCATATCGACCAGCTTGATGCCCGTACCGACACGGTGCAATTCGGCATGAACCCGTGCCACCAGCCAGCCACCCAGTCGCACTTCACTGTCCTTGCCTCGACCGATACGGCATGGAAACCGGTTCACCCGGACCGTTCTGGCCTGCAGTCCATCTTCCTCGATCAACACGTCCAACACAGTCATCACCTTTTGAGTCGAATGAAGCAAAGGCACGGTGTGCTCTGCCCCCGTTTGTTTTTCGGCCAACGATTCTCCCTGCTGGAGCATGGTGCAGATCTTCCCCGGAAGCACTCCACTCACTCCAGCATGCCGAAGCGCCCCTTCATCGTCTGATGACGCTGCAGCATCGACTCCGCACGGGGATCCGGGCCGGAAGCATCGGAATCCGCCAGGCGAGGCGTGATCAGCACGATCATTTCGCTCTCGCGATTACGGAAGCGCCTGGACTTGAACAAGTGGCCGATGATCGGCAGATCACCCAGCCCCGGGATTTTTTCGACGGACCCCGACATCTCGTGGCTGAGCATGCCGGCGATCACCAGCGTCTCACCAGCCCGAAGATTCACGTCGGTAGTGGCACTCTGCTTGCGCAGGCCCGGCATTTCCCGCACAGTCACATCAGCGTCGATCGATGAAATTTCGGTATGCAGGCTGGCCGAAATGATGCCCAGCTCATTGACGACCGGAGAGACATCGAAACGCACGCCGTATTCCTTGAACTGCACCGAGGCCGCCCCATTGCCGCCCAGAACCGGCAGAGGCAATTCACCACCGGCAACGAACTTGGCGGTGCCGCCGGAACGTGCCGACAGGCGCGGCTCGGCCAGAATGGCAGCCTCACCGTTCTGCACCATCGTCTCGATGATCGATGCCATCGACGAAGCCCAGGAGGCGGCGGTGGCAAAGGGCGACACCCTCTGGGCCAACCCATGACCCGTTGCAGTTGCTGCCGCAGCGCCGCCGGGCAGGAAAGCGTCACTGCGCTTGAAATCGCCCAGCACACCGAAGCTGGGACCAGCCATCGCCCATGAACCTGCGCCGGAATGCCAGCGCACTCCAAGCTGCTTCAGCGCATTGCGGCTGATTTCGATCATCTTCACTTCCAGATCGATCATCTGCTCGAAGCCATGACGGCTGACCAGGCTGATGACCTCCGGATAGCGCTTCAGAATCTCCCCGACGCGGTGGCTGCCTTCCTCGGTCGGCCGGCTGCCTTCGAGCACCACCTTGTCGCCCACGGCGCGAGCCACCACACCATTGCCCGGGCCGAGCAATTGATTGATCTCGTCGGCCAACCGTTTGCCGTCGAGTGCGGTGACTTGAATGCGGTAGCGTTTGATGCCGCCCTTGGCGAGCCACAGATGCAACGTGCTTTCGCCGGGATTCTCGGGCAACAGCAGCAACTGGCGCTGGTCCAGCGCGTTGACCTGCAGAATCCGGCCGTTGCCCACGGCGACCCGACGGATTTCCCCCACCTCGAGCAGATGGGCCTGGCCGACGGCCAACGTCAACGACTCGATCGTATCGGATGGAAGCGCCCGCGCGACACTCGCCGGCACACGCTCATTCGATACGCTACGAACCGGCGATGCATGCTTCTGTTTTTGTTGCACTGCCGATGCAACCGGCTTGCCTTTGTCGTTGGCGGTGGGGTCTGGCGCCGACGCGGCCCAGGCACTCTGCAACGCCATCACCGCGATCAGAGCGCCGACCGGGCTGGTCCGCAACAACTGCCGTACCCAACGGGATGACTGACACAATGAGTTTTTTGAACGGGCAAACATGCTGTGTTCTCCGATGCCCCGGCATGCCGATCGCATCATTTGATTTGCAAGCACACTACTTTGAAACAGGGATTCAAGGATTCAGGCGAGCTGCTGCATCGGCGTGCAGAGCGGTCGACGGCGAGACGGACGCCGGTGTGCCCGACCGCAATGGCACAGGTGTGGCTGCGGACTCGATGGCTTCGTTGCTGCGCCCCGACGCAGATACGGCGGTGACTGGTACGTTCATCGGCTGCAGCTGCGCCCGTCCCATACCGCCCATGATGATCTGCGGACGGTAATCACGACGCACGACCCGTTTGGGCGCCACCACTGGTCGATTCGGCACGTCGAACAGATGCCGGATATCGAGGGGCGCAGCAGCCGTCGGCGTGTCGTCGGCGGGGTTGCGCAATACGGCAGTCAGCCGACCGGCACGCTGGGCCACCACCAGGCGCTGTGCCTGAGCCGGCTCGACTTCGACCGTCACGGCCGAAAAGTGCCGGTCATCACCGCTGTCATCCACATCGGGGCGCACCTGTCGTCCTGTGGCCAGCACCAGCAGATTCTGTAGCAGCGGCACCGTACTTTCGTGTTCGGCCTGCCGGCCGGGCATCGGGCTGGGCGGGCGCGCCGTCAGCAGCAGATCGATCCGGTCACCCGGTTGCAGCATGCCCGAAATCGAATTGATCTCGTCGACCGAGATTGTCAGCGCACGAATCCCGGGCTTGACTCTCGACGAGAAAGCCAACTGATCACCGTTGAGCACCGCCATCGAAGACAGCGCTTCGCCCGAACGCATAGGCACAAACAGGCGCTGTCCGACCAGAGCGTCGAACTGCTCGGGCAGAACGGCATGGCTGGGCACGAATTCCGCCGGCACCGAGCGCAAAGCCATCGTGTCGGCACTGATCACCTCCCCCTTGTCCAGGTCCTGGCGGGCGACGACGATATCGACCGTCTGCTGCACCGGTGGCGCCAGTCTCAGGCGCTCCTGCTGCACCTGTTCGTTGACATAGCGTGACCCGGCATAGACGGCGATGCCGCCGCAGACCAGCGCTGCGCCCATCAGCAACACATTCCGGTGACGATCGAGGATTCGTAGAACAATGGCATTCATGGCAACGACATTCCGTAGGTGAAGCGTGCGTAACAAGACTGAATGGCCGATAGCAGTTGATTCAGAACCTGCCCACCATCGCCGACCAGGGCCAGCGCCACCAGGGCGGTCAACAGCAGATATTCGATGGCGACCTGACCAACGCAGCGATGTACCCGGCACCCCGACATCATGGCCGACCTTGCCGGCGTCGGGTGAACCGCTCTGGCAGCTTCGCCTAGGCTATGCAGCCGTTTTTTCATCTCATCGTCTCCAATGCATGACGAGTACCTGTCGCTCGCCCTGCCTCGTCAGCGTCAAGGCGATTTCTTCATGCGCCCGGGCATAGAAGGCCCCGCTCACCCCGGACATAGCAAATGCCTGTTTCCCCTCGTCCGGCAGTGCATGGCGCCGAAAGCCCTGGCGCTGCAGCTTGCGGTCCACCCAGCTGTCCAGTTTCAGCAGGCGATCATCGGTGAAAGCCACGAAAGTGCTGCTGCGGTGCCCACCATCCCGATGACTGATCGCCGGCTGTATCGTCACCCGTGCCGGCAACAGGGTCCTGAACCACTCTTCATCCTTTTGCAGGGCCTGCTGAGCGCGCCGATCGTTTTTCCAGCGAATTCGACGGCCCTGATACAGGCCTTCGGTAATCTGACGCAGTTCCACTGTCTCGAATGCGTCTCCGTCGACGCGGGTGATCAGCTTCCAGCCGTCCCGATCACTGCGCATCGGCGGCAGATCCGGGTTCGCCCACTGCCGCTCCATCTCGTCGAGCACATCCATGACGCCCCCCTGGCCGTCGAAATGCGAAACACTCAACAGGCCGCCTGCCACCATGGAGTCGGAAAGCAGCACACGTTCCACGGTCCGATCGCCACCAGCCGGCTGAGCCGTCGAGGAAACGGCCGGCTCCGGTGCTGTGATCGATGGCCGTATATCTCCGGCCAAAGGCTGCAGCACCCGCGGCAGCGGTTGCAGATACGGCGGGAGGCTGGTCGACACCTGCTGCACCGACGATGGCCCCCGATGCGACGTGCCATGCTCGGCCTGTGCTGTGTTCGGCGACGGCAGACTTACGCAGACGAGCAACAATGGCAGACTGGCATGAGCGAGCATCCGGCCACACCGGCTGGTCGCCGATTGGATCGCCCTACCTGGCACGGCGGTTCCGCTCCACGTTTGCTCGAGCGGTCCGCGGACATCCTGTGATCGAATCGTCCCGACCTTCATGGCAACTCCGCTCCATATTTGCCCAAGCGATCCTCGGGCACCACTTCGACATCAACGGGCCGACGCCGAAAATCCTTACCACCCGGTGCCAGCACATCACCTTTGAACTTTGCCGGCAGATGGATCATTTCCAGCACCGGCCTGTAGGCCAGATCCAGCACTTCCTCCGGATCGCTCCCCGGCAGACGTGCCATGAGATCGGCCAAGCCCCTGCCCACCACAAGTGCATTCAGATCGGCCAATCGCCGCATCGACGGCAAGCGTCGGCCCTGTTCGACTCGGGACTGCAGACTGCTGGACTCGGAGCCTTTGGCACTGCTGGCATTCCAGCCATCAGTCAGAATCACCAGCCTGCCGCCGAAGTTCAGCTCATGCCCGGCACCGCTGCCCAAGGCTTCGGCCAACCTTGGATGCAGTGGCACCCGGGCCTGCACCTGTGCGGTCACCAACCCACCATGCAGAGCAAGGCCGAACGCGTCCGGCCCCGCCACCTTGGAAGCGGCAGTGCTCAACCGGTTGAAGCCACTGCCACTGCTTCTCGCGCCCGTGCTCCGGGCCTGCTGGGCCGATCCACCGCCCCCCGATACCGCCTGCCACACATGCGCCGGAATCATCCGGTGAGCACTTCTCAGCGCATCCGAATCGCGCTGCACGACGTTGACCGACACATCTTCGAAACGCGCGATCATCGGGCGCCCATCGGGATTACGCCAGAAGCGGTGCGATTCCTGATCGACATCCTGATTTACCACCGTATCGTGGGAATGCAGATCGATATCCTGACGACCAAAATGTCGTCGCCGGATGCGATCCACCATCTCATGAGCTACCTGACCATCGGCACAGTATTGCGGTCGTGTCGCACATTCGAAGGCCACCGTCCGCGATGCCGCCACGCTGGCATGTCGGATGTCCTGATACTTGGCCAGCAAGGGTACGGCCAGTAAAAACGGCAGCACCGCAGCCGCGATCACCAGCGTTTCGGTCATAGCCTGACCGCTCTGCCCGGCCTTGCTTCGATCAACCGATCGATTCACGATCTTCCCCCTTCCCCGATGGATATCTCGATGGATGGATTGCGTCATAAGCCGTTTCCACCCTCACCGAACGAATTGATTCGTGAGCGTACTTATCTCTGACATGGCACGCCTGTGCCTACAGACTTCTCTATGCAACATGGGCGATACCCTGGCCGCTCTATTGCTGCGTCTGGTAGATCAACGCAAACTGCCGCCATGTTTCGGGAACCGGACCGAGGCGGACCTGCCAGTAGGGGCTGTAGAGGCTGGCATACTCGATACGCCGATCAGCCGACGGAGGCCGGCGGAAATAGACCTCGGCTGCCGACAGTGCCAGCATCGGATACTTGCCACTGAAGCCGTCCCTGGGTTGGACTCGGCCCGCACCCAGCTGGCGTGCCTCGGCCGTGCCGATGGCATTGCGGTTCATCACACGTGCCACCACGCCGACACGGATCGTGGGGAAACGTGGATTGGCCTTCAGCGCGGGGCTGTCATAATCGAGATCCCGTACGCCGGGCAGCCCCAGGTAGACACGGGCGGACCAGAAATCCTGGTCCCGCGCCGCCCGCCGATAGGCATTTCTGTTGGTCAGCTTGTCGCCATGGATACCGGCGGAGCCATCGATCCGATCGAGCGTGCGCTTGGCCTGATCCGAAATCGCTGCCTCGGCACCACTCCAGCCCAGCGGCAGGGCCTCTCGCGAGCTACGGCACCATTTGCGGGGTCGGTGCAACGAAATCGTGTCATAAGCCTGCCAACGATCCAGGCCGTTCCGATGATCGAGAATCAGTTCGGTCTGGCCACGCCGTTCGAGTCCAGGCATACAAATCAAACCACCCAGTCCGGCACTGCGACTATCCGTGAATCCGTCGAGCGAGCGCATCACCATATCACGCAACCGGGCGCGGTCTTCTTCGGTATGACGCTTGGTCGGCTTGACATTGTCGAGGACACGTGCCGGCACCGTAAACGCCCGAAAGCCTGGATCGCTTTCGGCCACGACTTCATTGGCCACGCTACTGGGCATCAGGCCACCGGTCATCCAGAAAATGACCTCCTGACTGCCGGCCAATGCCTGGTTGTAGATGCTACGGCCAGCCACCTCGATCTGTGCTGCGTAGCGGGTGATCAGGCTGGCCGATTCGGCGAGGGTTTCGAGCGTACCGGTGATGGCCCGTAAAGAAGAGAACTGGGCAACTTTGTGGATGCGTTCGATCGCACCGTGAATGAAGCGACTGTAGGACACCATCGTGACCGCCTGCGCAATGGCCACCTCGTTGGCAACGATGGCCCGGTTGCTGTAAGCGTAGTAATTCATCGCCCGCGCCTGCCACAGTCCGACGCTGTAGGCAGCTGCATCGGTGGCATTGATCAGCTTGAGGCGGGTGGCGCTGACCTGCCCGGTGGAGAACTGAAAAAAGGTCAGCAAGGCCACCACCACCAGCAGAAACATGCCGAGCACCAGGGCCTGCCCCGCCTGCCGGTGCGGGGGCATACCAAGGGAACGACGCTGCCGGCGCACCGAGTGCCGAGCCGCCACGCAAGGAAGGCGCCGGGCATGAGGACGCTGCGACGGGAAGGACTGCGGTCGGGTGAGTTCCTGCCCCTGTCGTGACGGGCAATACCACCCCTGTGTTTCCTGATCCGGCCGATTCTCGAGCCAGGACTGGCAGGCCGAATGCGACCACTGATGCGCCGGCCAAGCAAATCGGCCCTGTAACGGCGTCGTCGCTGCCGCCGGCCGGCGGCAGCTCATCCTCGGTGTGTGCTTCATTGCCTGCCCTCCTGCGCGCGTATGAATCAGTGATCAGCGGTTGCCCTCGTTATAGTTGCCGAGCGTGGTTCGGCGCGCCGCGTTGGTGACAGCGTTGTTGGCGGCATTCTGTGCAGCGGTGATACCCCGTTGAGCATTCTGACCGGAGATTTCCAATGCGATGCCAGCCGTGGCACCCCGCACCGAGCCACCCAGGAAGGAATAGACACCGATGGCGGCCACGCCGACCAGGGCGACGATGACGATGTACTCGGTCATACCCTGCCCCAGGGATTTGCGCCGACGGGAAAGCGTCGCTGCAGCCGTGCCCAGTGGTGTCGTGGCCGAGGGCACCGGTGCCGATGTCTGTGCCACAGCGGCAGTGTTCCGGATACGGTTGAAAAGGATCGTCGTTGCCATGATGGAGTCTCCGTTCTGGCTGTTGAAGAGGACTCCATCTTGAAGGTACAAGCGTCTTCCGACGATCGGCAGGACAGCCGAGCCGGACTAGGCAGGACGATGATCGGCCATCGGTCCGACAGGCTCCGGCCGGTCGGCGATATCGGCACGTGCACGGTGGGAGAAAGAAACAGCCATTGCGATGACACAGCCGAAAACGGAAATGTACCGGCCGTACGTACGGGTACTGCGATAATTTCGGGCTCATCCCGGGCAGTCCAGACAGTGGCAGGTATGGTCCAGGCGCCTGGTGTACAGCTCATCCATGAGAATCGAGGCATGAGTCAACGCGACGACTGGTCGTCCCGTCTGGGGTTCATTCTGTCCGCAGCCGGTTCGGCCATCGGACTGGGTGCGATCTGGAAATTTCCCTATACCGCCGAGACCCATGGTGGTGCTGTTTTTTCTGCTCTTTCTGATGTTCACCTTTCTGGTGGCGGGCCCGATCCTGGTGGCGGAGTTTGCCATCGGCCGTCATACCCGCCACGGTGCGATTCAGGCATTCAAGCGTATCTTGCCCGGCTCGGCATGGCCGATCGTGGGCTGGACGGGGGTGATCACCTGTTTTGTGCTGCTGTCCTTCTACAGTGTGGTCGGTGGATGGGTCCTGGCCTATGCCTGGTATGCACTGACCGGCAGCCTGGGCGCGGAAACCGATTTCAGTGCCTTCTTCGGTCAGCTGATCGGCGATCCGGCCAAAGTGCTCGGCTTTCAAGCGATCTTCATGCTGATCACGACCTGGGTGGTACGATCTGGGATCAGCGCGAGCATCGAAAAGGCCAACAAATACATGATGCCGACGCTGTTCATCATGCTGTCCGTCCGTTCACTGAGTCTGGATGGGTCGATGGAAGGAGTCAGGTTTCTGCTGGCACCCGACTGGTCGTATCTGAATGGCGAAACCATGCTGGCCGCGCTGGGGCAAGCGTTCTTTGCGCTGAGCCTCGGCGTCTCGGCGATGATCACCTATGCCTCGTATCTGCAAAATGACAATGACCTGATCCGCAATGCCAACACGATCGTCTGGATGAATCTGCTGATCTCGCTGCTGGCCGGGCTGGTGATCTTTCCGGCGGTGTTTGCGCTGGGCTTCGAGCCGAACCAGGGACCGGGACTGATCTTTGCGGTACTGCCCACGGTATTTGCCGAGCTGCCCCTCGGCATGCCGCTCTTTGCCGTCTTCATGGTGCTGGTGCTGTTCGCGACGCTGACGTCGGCCTTTGCGATGCTGGAGACCACGGCCGCCGCCGTGATCGGCGACCGGAGCGATCGGCGTACCGGCTACACCCTGGCCATCGGCGCCGGTGTGTTCGTTGTCGGCATTCCATCGGCACTGTCCTTCGGAACGCTCGATGAGGTCAAACTGATCGGCGGGCGCAGTATCTTCGACAGTCTCGATTATCTGGTGTCGGGCTGGAGCATGCCGCTGGGCGCTCTGTTGATCGGTCTTTTCGTGGGCTGGGCATGGAACCGGGATGCCGTGCGCATGGAAGTGATGACCGGCAGCACCCTGCCCCCGCGGCTCTTCGACACCTGGCTGTTCCTGGTACGCTATATTGCGCCGGTCGCCGTTCTGCTCGTCTTCCTGCATGGCATCGATCTGCTGCGGGCCGGCTCCTGAAACACGGATATCGACCCGTTGCGGGCAGGCCCCTGAAACGGCCTCGGCTTCCGGCGCGTCGATTCATCGGAGAGCGATGAGAGACCTTCCATACAGGGGCCGGAGCGAAGACATCGGTTCATGGCCCATGGGCTTTCAGCTCTCCATGGCTCAATCCGCCAGGCTCTGGTGCCCAATAAGCCAAGAAAAGCCCACGCCGCGGGGAGAAGCGGCATGGGCAGCACTCAGGAAAGTCAAAGGCTCCACCAGCCCCAGGGTCAGGGCCCGCAGAAGAGGGAACGTTCCCCTCGTCGATCAGCCATTCCTTTCGAAGAACTGCTCGTCCTCGGTCGAGCCTTTCAGCGCGGTGGTAGAGCTTTCGGCACCTTCGATGGCGGTAGTGACCGCATCGAAATAACCGGTGCCGACTTCGCGCTGGTGCTTGACGGCGGTAAAGCCATGATCGGTGGCAGCAAACTCGGCCTGTTGCAGTTCGACGAAGGCCGACATGTGCTCGCGAGCATAGCCATAGGCCAGGTTGAACATCGCGTAGTTCAGTGCATGGAAACCGGCCAACGTGATGAACTGGAACTTGTAGCCCATGGCACCCAGCTCACGCTGGAACTTGGCGATGGTTTCGTCGTCGAGATTCTTCTTCCAGTTGAAGCTGGGCGAACAGTTGTAGGCCAACAGCTTGCCGGGGAACTGCCTGTGGATGGCTTCGGCAAACTTACGGGCAAACTCCAGATCGGGCTTACCGGTTTCGCACCAGACCAGATCGGCATAAGGCGCATAGGCCAGACCACGGGAGATCGCCTGCTCCAGCCCCGGCCGGGTGCGGAAAAATCCTTCGATGGTGCGCTCACCGGTCAGGAAGGGCTTGTCGTTCTCGTCGACATCCGAGGTGACCAGGTCGGCCGCTTCGGCATCGGTCCGCGCCACCAACACGGTCGGCACCCCCATCACGTCGGCTGCCAGACGGGCAGAGATGAGCTTGGCAACGGCTTCACGGCTCGGTACCAGCACCTTGCCGCCCATGTGACCACATTTCTTGACCGAAGCCAGTTGGTCCTCGAAATGCACGCCGGAAGCCCCTGCGTCGATCATCGCCTTCATCAGTTCAAAAGCGTTCAGCACGCCGCCAAACCCGGCTTCGGCATCGGCCACGATCGGTGCAAAGTAGTCGACATAGCCTTCGTCACCGGGGTTCTTGCCTTCGGACCACTGGATCTGGTCGGCACGGGTCAGGGTGTTGTTGATACGGCGCACGACCTGTGGCACCGAATTGGCAGGATAGAGGGACTGATCGGGATACATTTCGCCAGCGACGTTGGCATCACCCGCCACCTGCCAGCCGGACAGATAGATAGCCTTGAGTCCGGCCTTGACCTGCTGCATGGCTTGGTTGCCCGTCAACGCGCCCAGCGCATTGATGAAAGGCTCTTCGTTCACCAACTTCCACAAACGCTCGGCGCCACGCCGTGCCAGCGTGTGCTCCACCTGCAATGAGCCGCGCAGTCTTACGACGGTATCGGCCGAATAACCACGACGGATACCGCGCCAGCGGGGATTTTCGGCCCATTCTTTTTGCAGCTTCTGTGCTTCCTGTTCACGCAAGGACATCGATGTCTCCAATATCTATAAGGGTTATCGAGAACAGCTGAAACGCACCGGTCGACCGGTTTCTCTAGCGTTGTCTGTCGGGATGATAGGCCGAAAATGCTGCACAGCAACCAAGGAGAAACCCTGAAAAGTACAATTATTTATCTTGATATATCAATGAAATACGAAGAAAAACCATAATATGAAATTGTATTCTCATGATATGGAATGATTTCGTTGCTTTGCGCTTTCACTGTTTTTCATATCATGAAAATAAGATCATCCTGAAAACTACTCTCGCCTCCCCAGTCCCCATCGTCCCCGGCGCCGAACACGAGCTTTCATGTATGCACACAGCGCTCCGACTCCGAATTCGGCGTGATCCGTCCCCTTGCAGCGGGGTATCGCGACCCATGAAGTCCCGAGCTGCAGCATCCGAGACGACCAAAAGCGACGGAGATGGCGCTGCGGCACAGAAACAGCCGCCCCGAAATCGACATGACGGAAGTGTCAGGCGCCGCGCAGTGCACGCAACGGTGGTGTGTCCAGCAGCCGCCAGACATTCCAGCCACCGGCCAGTACGACAAAGAACGTGCTGCCCAGCACCGCCGCCAGCAGCAGCCAGATTGCCGGTTGATAGGCGAAGTCGAATACTTCGGTGGCAAGCAGCCAACCTACGGCGGCGGCACCCAGCGTCGCCATCAGTCCGGCCAGCAACCCGGTCAATGAGAGTTCGATCAACTGCGCCCACAGCAACTGCCTGCGCCCTGCCCCCAATGCCCGCATCAAGGCCACCTCGGCAACCCGCTCGTCACGCACGCTGCCCATGGCTGCGTAGAGCACGACGAGACCGGCCAGCACGGTAAAGGCAAACAGGAACTGAACCGCCTGTACGACCTGTGCGATCATCGCCTGAATCTGGGCGGCGATGACGCCGGTATCGATGACCGTCAGGTTGGGCATGGCGGCCAGCAGCCGTCGAACCACCAGCTGCCGATCGGCCGGCAGATGGAAGGAAGTGATCAGGCTTTGTGGCTGATCCTCCAGTGCGTCCGGCGTGGTGATCATGAAAAAATTGACCTGCATGGAGTCCCAGCGCAGCCCTCGGCTGCCGACCAGCGTGACCTCCACGGGCTGGCCGGCCACATCGAAACGCAGTCGGTCACCGATCGACAACCCGAGTGTCTCCATGATCCCGGCTTCAGCCGAAACTTCGGCGGCGCCGGGCCTGATCCAACGACCGGCTTCCTGCCGGTTGTGGACGGGTAATTCCGTGCCATAGGAAAGGTTGAATTCCCGATCCACCAGGCGGCGCGCGCGATCTTCCTCGAAGTCGGCGCTGCCAATGGCGCGATCGTTGACGGCAACCAGCCGACCCCGCACCATCGGATACAGCACGACCCCGCCGATGCCGCCCTCTTCCAGAATCCGTTGGAACTGATCGGCCTGATCCGGCTGGATGTTGATGACGAAACGATTGGGTGCATCGGCTGGCGCGACCCGTTGCCACGCGGTCAGCAGGTCGTTGCGCACCACGGTCAGTAGCAGCATGGCCATCAGGCCGATGGCCAGCGCCACCGCCTGTGTCACCGTCATCATCAACCGACGCGACCAGCCAGTGAGAGCCAGACGCAAGGCCAGGCCAAGACGGCCCGTGGCCGAACGCGGCCGCAGGCGAGCCGAAAGACGCACCACCAGCCCGGCCAACACCAGAAAGCCCAGGCCCGCCAATACGAAACCCGTCATGGCCAGCAAGGCCAGCCGCGGTTCTGCCACGAGCCACAACAACAATGCGGCAAAGGCAACGACCGCTGCAGCCAGTACCAGCCAGACCGACAGCCCGGGTGCGCCCAACTCACGCCTCAACACCCGCAACGGCGTGACGTCGGCCAGACGCAGAATGGGCACGGCGGCAAAACCGACGATCAGAACCACGGCCACCAGCAGCGCCTGGCCCGCTGGCCACCAGGATGCCGGAGGCAAGCTGCCGGTCAGCAGCACGTTGGCCAGATCGGTCAGCGCATAGTGGGCAAGCCAGCCAATCGCCACGGCGACCAACCCCCCTCCGAGTGCCAACCACAGCATTTCCAGTATCAACGCCCTGGCCAGCAAAGGCTGGCCGACCCCCATCGCCTTCAAGACCGCAAAACCATCCAGATGGCGTTCGGCGAAGCGGCGTGCGGCCAGACCGATCGCCACCGCCGCGATCAAAGCGGACAGCAACGACACCAGTGCCAGAAACTGACGCGCCCGCACCAGGGTGGTCTGCATTTCGGGCCGCCCCTCTTCCAGCGTCTCCAGCCGCTGTCCGGCACCCAAGCGAGGAGCCAGCCACTGTTGGAAAGCCGCCACCTGGGTACGATCGCCGGCCACGAGGAAGCGATAGTTCAGCCGTGCCCCCGGCCCAGCCAGCCCCGAGGCCGGCAGATCCTGCAAGGACATCATCAGCCGCGGTGCAAAGTTGACGAAGGAGGCTCCCCGGGCCGGCTCCATCAGAATCAGGCGTGCAATCGACAGCCGGCTGTCGCCAAGCACCAGACGTTGGCCCGGATGCAGACCCAAGGCCTGTGCCAGGGCTTCATCGACCCACACGGTGCCGGGTGCCGGCCCATGAGTGAGCCGTTCGGTATCACCGGGATGATCCGCACTGGCCTGATCCACGGTCCGGGCCGCCCCCCGAGCAGTCTCCTGCCTGGCGGCCTGCGGCAGCGCAGCCGGCGAATCCTGGCCGGGTTCCATCGGCATCCGGTCGTTTTTTGCGAGGTGGTCGGCCGCCCCGGGTGCTGCGTCCAGTACATCTTCCCCGCCCGAAGCAAGGCCCGTACGTACAGGCCGCGGTGATGACACCGTCAACGCTCCCCGTAACGGGTAGTCATCCGACACGGCCAGAACCGATGCCAGCTGCGTGACAGGCAGGGATTCGACAGTGGGCTGATTCCCGGTATCCCCACTCACTCCTCCGACTTCCGAGCCCATCCGTCCTGCATCCGTACCCATCCCATCGGCATCGGCGATTGCCATACTCGGAAAACCGACGGTGCTCGCAGTCCGCAGGCCCAGCGACGACGCCTTTGTTTCCCACTCAGAAGGCACTGGCCGATCGGTGACCAACACCAGATCGCCGCCCAGCAGCTGGGTGGCCTGCTCACTGAGTGCCTGATTCAAGCGGTCCACGAAGAATCCGACCGTGGCTATGGCCGATACGGCCACGATCAGTGCGATCGACAACAAATGTAATTCGCCAGCCCGGAAATCACGTCGCAGAAATCGCCGGGACAGACCGAACGCAGAAATCCGTGGCGTCTGTCGTGGAGAAGGTTGCATGGATGTTCCAATGCTCGGATGTGCGCTCATGTTCTTTGGGACGGGGCCGATCGTTCGACGTCGGAGATATTGGACCCGGAAAGCTTGCACGGTGACAATGACGGTGTGTCATTTCCGGTCCGACCGGTCATGATGCCGTGCCACCTGGTGTGACGGGTATGCAGAACGCTGATCTCAGGAAGCATCGGCCGGGCCGGCCGCCAGTCCCTGCTCGATTGCAGCGATGACGTCCGCTGTTTCGGGTATCTGACCGATGCCACCGAAACTGGCACAGAAGCCATCACCCGACACCGCGCACTGAACGGCGTCGAAATCGGCGAAAATGCCGATGGTGGGACGGCCCAGCGCACCGGCCAAATGGGTGAAGCCGGTATCCAGGCCCACCACGATCCTCGCGGAACGGATGGCTCGAGCGGCATCATGAACCGACAGGAAAGGCGGAATCACCGAATGGGTGGCCGCGTCGCCCGCCGCCTGCACGGCGGCGGCGGCCAGACGCCGGGCACGCGTTTCCTCGGCCGGAGCGCCCCAGAACCAGAGCAGATCGAGTCCCGAGCGCTGCAGGTGGACTGCCACCTCGATCCAGTGATCCTCGGGCCAGAGCTTGGCGTCGCGGCTGGCACCGGTCACCAGCAGCGCCATGGGACGGCTGGGCATCCAGGGTGCCTCGTCGTGACTCAGCAACGGCACCGACAGCCCGAAGCGCGCCTGCGTATCGATGGCATAGCCGAACGCGCCGGCACCGATGGCGCGGTTGCGGCGCACGACATGCCAGTCACGCGGCACGGCGATCTGCTTGCCATAGGCGAGTGCAGCCAGAGGCTCCCGGGCCGAGGCACGGTCAGGTCCGGCCCGGAACTTGGTGGACACCATTGCGGCCACGACTGCGCTTTTGATCAGGCCCTGACAATCGAGCACCCAATCATAGGATTGCGAACGCAGCCGCTGCCAAAAAGCTTTCATCGCGGCCCGGGTTTCGGACCGGCCCAGATTCTTGCGCCAACGACGCCAGGCGATCGGGATGACGTCATCGACAGCCGGATTCATGGCCGGCAATGCGGCGAAAGGCGTTTCGACCACCCAGTCGATACGGGCATCCGGACAATGACGACGCAGGTCGGTGGCCAGTGGCTGGGCATGCACCACATCGCCCATCGAAGACATTTTGACGATCAGAATCCGCATCCCTTTTCCTTGTGGCATGACGCAGCGGCATAAAAAAACGCTGCACCGGAGCAAGCCTGGTACAGCGTTTCAGGAGGTAACCAAGATAATGGTCGCCTGCGGCAACCCAGTTAGCTAAGGCCGAGCTCTCGCAGCATGTTACGCTCCTCAATGGCCCGGCGGGCCTCTCTCAAGCGCTTGGCTTGCTCGGTAACAGCGATATCCGCATAGTCTTCCGGCCTGGATTCAACCCGGCCGGCGCGCATACGTGCTGCATGCCGTGCCGTGACAATGGCGCTATGATGATGCGCAGTCATGGCTGAATTAGGTTTACGAGTCGATTTCATCCCTGAGTCCCGTTAAGCTAAGAATGAAAGGCGTGCTCCATTCAGTCGACACCGTCGCAGGATAGCAACAAACGCCCACTGAATTACTGCTTTTTTCGAAACACGATGAAGGGATTTAGTATATCACATCGCCATTCGGCAGCATGTGCCGTCCTTCTCTCCTGGGGGGGTATTGCCATTGCGCTGATGACACAGCATGTCTTCGACATGCAACCCTGCCCATGGTGCATCCTGCAGCGCGTGGGCTATCTGCTGATCGGCCTGCTGGGGCTGCTGGCGCTGGTGCTGCCTTTCCGCCCGGCCGCCGGCCGCCTGACGGCTGCAATCGCCTTTCTGCTGGCCGGCCTGCTCGCCCTGGCCACTCTGGGCACCGCCCTCTATCAGCACTTCGTCGCCGCTGCCTCGGATGCCTGCGCCATTACCGTGGCCGACAAATTCCTGATGAACACCGGCCTGTCGATGTGGCTGCCCGAAGTCTTCCAGCCCACCGCCTCCTGTGCCGAGGCCAATACCGATCTGCTCGGCGTTCCCTATGCACTCTGGAGTGCTGCGCTGTCCGTGCTACTGTTCCTGTTGAGCCTGTTGGCTCTCAAACAGCTCAAGACATCACAGCCAACCGCGGCTTGATACGCCCAATCCGACAAGGCGTGGCAGAATTCCAACATTCGCATATTCATTGGGAATACTGTTCATTTCAGAGACGATATGACGGATCTCCACACCACCTCCCAGCCGATCATCACCACACCCTTGACGATGGTTCTGGGCAAACATCGCCTGTTCGAAGGCATGCCGGCCGAAGTCTTGGCCAAATTGAGTGAGAACGCCTGGCCCCAAAGTATCGAAGCGGGTGAAAACGCCTTCCATGAAGGCGACAAAGCCACCCATTACCTGCTGATCATCAGCGGTCAACTGGAAATGGTCCGCTTCAGCCAGGACGGTGACGAGCATGTCTTCCAATGTTTCGGTCCCGGCACTCTGGTGGCTGATGCCGCCATGTTCATGCCTCATGGGCGCTATCCAATGAGCTCCCGCGCCACGGGTGGACCGGCGACCTTCTGGAAACTGTCCGGAGCCAGTCTACGCGCCGCCTGTGAAAACTACCCCGTGATGGCGATGCAGATGCTGCGCAGCTTCAGCCAACGGCTCTATCACCGTGTCAACGAAGTGGAATGGCTGACCAGCAGCACTGCACAGCAGCGTCTGGCCGCATACTTGATCAATCTGAGTGAAACCCAGGGCAAGGAACTGACCCTGCCCCAGAGCCAGCGGCGGTTGGCAGCCCAACTCGGTATCCGCGCCGAAACGTTGAACCGGCTGCTGGCCGACTGGAACAACCGCGGCTGGATCAGTGGCGGACGCCGTAACTGGCTGGTGTGCAACAACGAACCCCTGGCCCGTATGGCCGAGGGCAAGATCAGGCCATTCTGAAATCCGTCCGGACCCAGTCACTGGCGTGTGTGGACGACGACACCGCCAGGCACGATCTGCGCCCGGCTCGCGGTCCAATATGCCGGCTGCCATCGTGCAGGAGACGGACACAGGACGTGATGCAGCCGGTTTGCAGCTCCCGCGCGTTCCACCCCCCGAGCCCCTGGCGCCGGCGCTGCCCGGCATCCAGGCCCGGGTCGAGGAAATCGCGAAAACGGTGACCGGCCCTGTCTCGACGGATGCCCACAAACGCCGACGGCCACCGAAGCACGGCCCTCTCCGTTCGGATCAACGACCCAACAGGCCCTTCAGTGCCTCCTTGGCCTTGTCCTTGTCGACGGCCTGATTGAGTTTGTCGGAAACACCGCTCTTTTCCAGCTGCTGTTTCAGCTTGCCTTCGGCCTGCTCCTTCAACTCGCCGGCAGCTTTCGACTTCAGTGCTTCACGTGCCGCGGTGGCCCAATCGATCTGCCATGAAGGCGCATCGAAAGCACCGGTCAGCCGTACCGGAATCGTCACACCGCGTACATCGCTCAGATCCTTGCCACCCTGGCCTCTGCTGGTGCCGACAACCGAGGTCATCACGGTGTAGTCCAGCACACTGCGACCGATATCGATCGAACCTTCACCGCCCACACGCAACAGTGGCGACTTCATCGACAGATCCTTGCTGCGGGCCACCCCGTTCTGAATCTGGAAACTGACGGACATTTCGGTGAAATCGGTCTTCTGAGTGGAATCGGAAGCCGTCTGCTCGGTTTTGGCACGCTGGAACATGCTCTTGGCCTGGCGGATTTTCTCTCCCAGGTTGATGCCCTTCAGCGCCCCGTCCTTCAGCGCCACGGCGGCATTGCCAGCCAGCGCACGCTTCATTGATTCGACTGTACCACCACCGGTGTTGACGGCGACATTGACATTGCCCTTGCCTTCCAGCATGTCGAGATCGGCTACGCCCTTGAGCAGCGGCTCGATCGAAATGCCAGTCAGATCGGCTTTCAACGTCATCTTGTTGGCGGCCGGGGTGGAACCCGTCGTCACGATCGAAGACGCAGCCAGACGCCCGTCATAGAGCGATGCCGAGACCGGTGCCAGATTCAGCCGTCCGTTGGCGATCTTGGCATTGGCCTTCAGCGAACGCATTTCCAGACCGCGGGCAACCAGATGGCCGACGCCGATACGGGCATCCAGCGTCAGCCCTTTCATCGCCGACAGGTCCACCGGAGTTTCGGTCTGATTGCCGGGCGCAGCCGGCGGTAATGCAGCGGTGTCTTCCTTGGCAGCCGGGAACAAATGATCGATGTTCAGTTCATCGGCATCGAGAGACACATTGATCTTCGGCTTCGAGAAGCCGTTGACACCAGCCTTCAGCACCATCTTGGCCTTGTCGATCAGAGCGTTCAGATCGGCCGACACCGTCTCCTTGTTCAGATCGAGCGCCACGGCGCCACCCAGCGTCAGCTTGGAGGCCGCCTTGGGCACGGCGGGATCATCGATATCCACGCTGCCGTCGAGCCGGGTCAGCCGGTAGCTGCCACCGGCCAGATTGGCTTCGACCGGCGTGCCGACCTGTGCCACCACCTTGCGCCCATCCTGCGTCAGTTTGGTATCGAAACCCAGACGCTCGATCTTCAGCGTTTCTGCCGTACCACCGACGCCATGGAGATTCAGACCTGCGTACAGCCATTCCTTGTCACCCAGCTTGAGGATCGCCTGGACGTTTTCGCCCGAGGCATTGTCCTTGGCGATGGCCAGACGCGGTGCGGCCAGACTGGCCTTGAAGCTGTCCTGCGCCAGGCGTCCCTGCCCTTCGATCAACAGGCTGTCCACATCCACCAGCGGACCATTGGGATTGAAGGACAACGATTTCAGGCGCAGGCCCAACTGCTGGATCTGCACGGTATCGACGGCACCCTTCAAAGTCGCGTTGAAATCATTGAAGCCATAGAGCCCTTCATCGAGATCCAAATTCAGGCGCCCCTTGAGGTTGAAGTCACCCCGTGCCTCGGGTGAGGAAGCGCCAAAGCCCAGGCTCAGGCTCACCGGGGTTTGAATCACATTGGCCAAGGGACCGGTTTCGAGATTCAACCGCTCGAGATTCAGGCGCTGACCAGTCTGCTGATCCTCATAGACCACGCGAGAGTTCTTCAGCTCCACCCCATTGATCCGGAAGGCGGGAATCTTGCCTCCACCGGCCCGTTCGGCGCTTTCTTCGACCGGTTTCTCCTCGGTCTGCGCCGCATCGGTACCGGCATCCGATGCACCGATCAGATCATCGATGCTGAGCGTGCCATCGGATTTGCGCACGATCCTGGCATCGAGACCGTCGATGCTGACCGTATCGGCCTGCACCTCGCCCTTGAGCAGCGGCAACAGCGCGATGCTGACTCTGGCCGACTGCAGGCGTGCAGCATCCTCTTCCGGGTTGTTCGGCTCGGACAAGCGGACCGAAGGCAGCGTGACACCCACATTCGGAAACACCGACAGAGACAGATCGCCATCGATGGCCAGTGTGCGCTGATAGCGCGACGACACATAGGAGGTGATCTGCGGCTTGAAGTAGTTAACGTCGACAAAACTGACGCCGATCGCCAACACGACCAACAGGCCGAGAACGACGCCTACGGCGATCAACAACTTTCGGAACATGACTGGACTCCAATCAGCGCATTCAGACGCTCGGCAAGTGAAACAACATCATCATCGACGGGCACGGGTTGACAACCATGATCGTGCAGCGCCCTCAGCAATCGGCGCAGCGGATCACCACCCGGCAGCACCGGCCCGAAGAACAACACCTTTCCACCCGCCTGCGCCAGCAGGGTCGGAAAGGTCTCGACATCCAGATCGCCAACCAGCCCGCTCTGTGCCTCGATATCGATCCAGACGAAGGCCGTACCGGGGAAGCCTCTGGCCTCGGCAACCAGCAGCTCCTGATAGCCCCGACAAGTGCCACACCATTCGGCACACAGACAGGCGACAGTCAATTCGGGCATCCGCCCTTCGGGACGGTGGAGATAATGCAACAGATCGGTGTCGAGCATGGATGGCAGTGACGACGGACCCCAGGGACCGGACATCCCGCTTCGCGGTCAAGTTTGCCACGAATCGGCGGAAACCCGCCCGGGATTCCCCGCAGCAGCGAGATGATGGCCCTGATTATAGAAGGGAGGCCCGAGCCGAGGCGCCGATGTGTGCCGTTTGCCTTCCTTACGCTTTCCACGGCCGGCAGGGCCGTGGAACAGCCGACACACGCACGGACGGCCGGGCCGTCGAAACGCAAGCCCGCAGCTCCCGGGAACAGCAGGCACCCGACGGCGGCATCCGGCGCGAACGTCCGTCCTTTGACCGCAACCGCCCGAGCAGCCCACTGATGCCAAAACACAACAGATCCGCGACAAAGACGTCTGCATCATTCAGCACAGCAGAAATATGTGATGGAGTCGACAGACGACATGATGAGCCCCCGAGATGATGTCGGCATTTCACGCGCCCTGATTCACGCCATGGAGGCAACATCGTTTCTGACACCACAGTTCGATCTCGATGGAAGCACTCTGGCCTTCATCGGACCGATCGCAGCAGGACGGGAAGCCGAAACCTTCGCCACGCTGCTGACTTTCACCTTGTTCGTCGAGCAACCCGAACGAGTGATCGACGAAGCCTATTCCTCCGCCTGTGCCGACACCGGCGCGGCAAGCCGCCTGAACGAAGACGATTGGTATCGCATCGCCCGCGATTACTTCGAGGAAATGCTCGAGTACCTGAACACCAGCCCCACGCCCGAACTGCAACACCGGCTTGCCTGGCTGGACGAGCACTTCTTTGCCCGCCACGATGGCTATCTGGACGCTCGAGTCATGATCGAGCGCTTCCTGGCCTCCCGGGACGTGCCACTACATTGACACCCGCATTTCTCACGGTCCTGTTGGCACAGGGGCCGAACGCCTGAGCGAAGGCGTGGAGACCGAAGGCTCGAGACGCCGGCCGGAGACGATGGTGCAGAGACCGAAAGCGTCCCGACATCGGCATGGGCCAGTGCTGCAGGGCCTGAAAAAGCAGAGACGTCGGCCCGAGACACTGGACACGGCTACCTGGCCGGCGTAAACGATGGCGAAAGTATGAGCGTGCCTCATCGAGACAGCCCGGGCGTACACGCCGTATCGCGGTGGACATACCGGCGACCACTGGCACCGGGCACGAAAAATGCCCCCGGAGGAAAAACAAAAAATCCTGACCCAGATCTTGAAAACGCAGCTTCGTCCTCCATATTGGTTGTACGGGCGCCGGTGTTCGGGCCCGTGACACTCGATCGCTTTATTGCAAAGGATGAGAACCATGAACCAATTCGATTTTGCTCCGCTGTACCGCTCCGCCATTGGCTTCGATCGCCTGGCCCAGTTGCTGAACAACTCGCTGCGCAACGACACGCAGCCCAGCTACCCGCCCTACAACATCGAACTGGTGGCCGAAAACGAATACCGGATCACGATGGCCGTCGCCGGCTTCGACCGTTCGGAAATCGAGATCGAAGTGGAACAGGAAGGTCTGAAGGTCACTGGCCGCAAACGCCCACCGGCCAATCAGCCCACCTATCTGCACCGTGGCATTGCCGCCCGCGACTTCAGCCATCGCTTCCAGCTGGCCGAACATGTACGTGTGATCGGTGCCTCGCTCGAGAACGGCCTGCTCGGCATCGAGCTGATCCGAGAGATTCCGGAAGCCGCCAAGCCCCGGCGTATCGAGATCAGTGACGCCTCCAGCAAGGCCGTGACAGCTGCTGCCACCACGTCCGAAGTGATCGAGAGCGACGTTTCTTCGGCTCGATCGGCTTGATGCCCCGGGTGGTGGCCGACCAAAGCACGACAGCCCCTCATCCGAGGGGCTGTCGTGCTTCGTAAGGGCTTGGACAGCGGGAAAAAGGTTTGAACCCAAGAAGGCCGCCTCCCGGATGCTTGGACTGCCCCTGTTGCCGATGACCCGGTACCTCCCCGCCAGGCTTCGGAAGGTAGGTTGTGGCGAGAACGGCCCTCATTCGCTCAGCTCGGCACGCAAACGATCGCGGGCAAAGTTCTTTTCGGCATTGGTCAGCTTGCCATGGCCCAGATCGGCATAGATATGGTGAATCAGCAAGCGATCGAGACCGGGATCGATACGTCGGCTGGTCGGATCGACATCGGCGCACAGATCGGCCTGTTCATCCACGAACACTTTGACCGATTCGATGATGCGCAGCCGACTGTCCTCATCCAGCGGCGTATGCTCGTTGCGTGCCATCGGATAGACCGCGGAGGAAGGTGACACCGGCCCAGGCAGAATCGAAGTCGGCCCGGGCATCGACGGCGACATCGAGGGAAAACTGCCATTGTTGTAGGACGTGGCGTACTCATAATCGCCGGATGTCGGCGGCACATAGCGCATGACGGCCGACAGATCGTAGACGCCGAGACGCGCCACACGATCGGCCCGACTGGTGATCTCGAAGCTTTGACGATGCGATACTCCCAGCTCGGCATCCTCCACCCCGATCACCGCGATGCGCACGCCTTTCTTCTGCGCCATCTCGATGCCGATCGCAAAGTCACCGTCGCCCGTCACGAGAGCGGCATCGCTGATGGCGCCATTGCCGGCCAGTTCGATCAGATCGGTCACGATCAAAGAATCGACCCCGCGCTGCTGCCCTGCGGCATTGACGATACCGGCGCGGAAGTGCACATCCGGAAGATCGGCGATGGCACGCTGCTGAGGCGACAGGCCACTGGCCATCACACCGTCATACCAATAGACCCGTAGCAACTCGCGTGTGGTCAACCCAAGGGCGGTCCGGGTCTTGTCCAACAGCAGGTTGATCAGCGCGGCGGGGTTCATCACTTCCAGATGATGCCTTTTGGTCGATGCACGTTCGCTGACAATCTCTGCGGACTGATGCAGCAAATAGCCTGCATCCACCATGACGACGAAACGATCCATTCCAAGTCCCGTTAACCAATCAACTTTCTTCTGCCCTGTACAGCAGGCAACCCACCCCACCAAAGCACCCCGAGCATCGAGCGACGGGCATATTATTGCAGTTTAGCAAAAGAAACAATCCCGACCCCTCGCTGAACACCTGTCGACCGTATCCGGCTCAAATAACAGCGCCTGCGCCAAAACACATAACCAGCAGAGACTGATACATCGAAACCCCCGATCCCCGACCCGACGAAGATCGGCTTCTGACGAGGCATCACGACGGAGAAAGCGCAAATGACTTTCGTAACCACCGCACTTTCGGAATAACCACTGGAACGCGGGGAGACGGCCCAGTGGATTAACAAATGAGCTGTCACTAATATATAACCACCGGAACGAATGAAAGCATCGCAACAAATTTCATAGTACAAAATACGATTTCATTTTCATCGTCCGATTTATCGATGAAAACCTTCGAGGGGCTCGCCCGGTATTCTCATATTGCAGAAACGAATACACCGACCGAGCCCCCGAATGGTCGGCACGGATCTGCCCATCAGTCAGTGGTTCGGGCGGAAGAAATCGCGAGGTGCAATTCCACGGAATCCCACGCAACCATGACTCGACGGCGCGAATCCGGGCCACCATGCAGACCACGGCAGCCATCATGCGGGGCACGGAGCCGCCCCCCGGCCATGCGGCGGGAAAATCCTGAGGTATTGGAAGGGAGGATGTCGGAATACATCCGTAAAAGGATGGCGGAAGAGGTGGGATTCGAACCCACGGATGGTCGCCCATCGCCGGTTTTCAAGACCGGTGCATTCAACCGCTCTGCCACTCTTCCAGCGGATGTCCAGGCATCAGGAGGGCGTGTCGAAAGGGCGAATGTAACAGACGACCGCCAGCAAGCGCGCTTCAGATCCCTCTGTCTGCCTCGGAGACAGGTTGAAGCGGAAGATTCTACCTCATCCCGCACGCCTCTGTTACCTTGCTGTTTTGCAACCTTGTGGATCCATTGCACTGACAAACAGTCTGTTTGCCCCCACCCACGGCGGGCACACGCTATCATCGGCAACACCTCGATGTCCGATGCGATCCATGGCCAACACCCCCTCACCCGCCTCGCCCCTGCCCCGCCCGCTGCTGATCCGCTTCGGTGCCATGGGTGATCTGGTTCTGATTCAACCGATGATCCGTCTGTTGTCGGCACGCTTCGGTCAACCGGTCGACCTGCTGGCGGCCGGCAACTGGACCAGACCGCTTTATCATGGCCAACCCGGGCTCGGCAATATCCTGCTGCTGAGCAATCGCAAGCTACCCGGCTGGCTGAATGCGCAGAGACGGCAACTGCTGGCCGAGTTGCAACAATACGGGCCCCGGCCGGTCTGGTATTGCGATTTCGATGAACGGATTCTGCCAATGCTGGCACATGCCGGGCTGACCGAAGATATGCTGGTCCGCGGCAAGACACTAGGCATGCAGCCCGGCGAACACCTGGTCGATTTTTCTCAGCGGCTGGCACGACAGCTGCCGACGGCCTTCGCCGATCTTCCCCTACCTGCACCGCTGCCCCCGGAAGATCCCACCTTGCAGGTTACCCCCGAGATGATGGCCGACCTGCAGCGCTGGCTGTTGCGCCATGGCTGGGAAAACAAGCTGCTGATCCTGGTGCAGGCAGGCAACCGGCGCACGATGCGCACCGGCCTGCGGCGGCGTGTGGCCACCAATACCAAATACTGGCCGGAAGACAACTGGGCGGCCATCATCCGGATGCTGTCCAGACGCCACCCCAGAGCCCACATTCTGCTGATCGGGGCACCGCCCGAAGCCGGACTGAACGATGAGCTGCTGCAGCGTGCAGGTGTCGCCAATGCGGCCAATGTGGCGACCGAGCTGCCGATTCCACGGCTGCTGGCACTGCAGGCTCGCGCTGCCGGCATGATCTCGGTCGATACCGGCCCGGCGCACACCGCAGCCGCAGTCGGCTGCCCACTGGTGGTGCTCTTCGGCATCGCCGATCCGGCCGAGATCCGGCCACGGGGCAACACGACTCCGATCGAAGTGCTGCAGGCCCACCGCGACGGCAAGCCGGACATGGCAGCGATTCCGGTTCAGGCCGTGACAGATGCCTGGGAACGGCTGCCACTGAGGCGCTGAACGCACCTCCCCCGATCGATCACCACGACCCGTCTGCGCCACCGGATGGAAGTCCGAAGGAATGCAGGCGACTCGGATACCGGCGTCGATGCGCGGGGGCCTCCCGCGAAGAGCGGCGGGAGCGCTTACTCGAGGTCGAATTCCGGCCAGGGCCATTCGCCGCGATAGAGGCGATCCAGCCAGTGCACGGCCAGTTGCATCTTCACATCGAACAACCGATGGTTACGCAGCTGATCCATCAGCCAGCCCAATGTCACCCATTCGATCTCGACGAATTCCTCATCATCCAATCTGCGCTCGACCTTTTCCAGATCGCGGGCCAGATAGATGTCCATCACTTCATCGGCAAAGCCGATCGCCGGATGGATCGTCGTCAAATGTGCCCAGCGATGTGCCAGATAGCCGGTTTCCTCGGCCAATTCACGCTTGGCGGTCTCGAAGGTGGTCTCGCCTGGGTCGCGTTTGCCCGCCGGCAGTTCGATGTAGACCCGGCCCGGCGCGTAGCGGAACTGGCGCTCGATCAGAATCCGGTCCTCGGAATCCATGGCGATCATCGCCGCCGCCCCCGGGTGCATGACGAACTCACGGGTCGCACTCGACCCATCGGGAAGCCGCGCCACGTCCCGGCGGATCTTCAGAAAGCGCCCGGAATAGACCAGCTCACGCGACAGTGTGCGCTCTGCCAGCGTCGGATACCGCACATGTTGGTCCGGATCGATGTGATCTGGAATCCCGACCGCCGGATCGTTCGGGCGGTCCGAGGCCCCCTCGTTCTGTAGTGTAGACATGAATCTTTCAACCCATATTCCAGGCCTGCATCACGGCCGAGGCGCACAGCGCCATCAGCGGACCGGGCACGACGCCCAGTGCCAGCACGGCGAGGCCGTTGACGCTCATCAGCGCCCTGGCGTCGACATCGACGACGATCTCGCTCTCATCCTCCGGTTCGTCGAAGATCATCACCTTGATGACCCGGATGTAGTAGAAAGCGCCGACCAGTGACATCAGCACGGCATAGACCGCCACCCAGACATGACCGGTGGCGATGATCGACTTGAGCACCGCCAGCTTGGCGTAGAAACCGACGAACGGCGGCAGGCCAGCCAACGAGAACATGAAAAACGCCATCACACCGGCCAGCCAGGGGCTGCGACGCACCAGACCAGCGAAATCGCCGATCTCTTCGGCCTCGAACCCCCGGCGCGCCAGGAACTGGATCATGCCGAAGGTGCCCAGCGTGGTCAACACATAGGTGATGATGTAGAACAGACCGGCCCCGAAGGCATCGGCCTGCGGAGGGTTGTTCATGCCGGCGAAGGCGCCGGCCACCCCCAGCAGCACGAAGCCGACCTGTGAGATGGTCGAATAGGCCAGCATCCGCTTCAGATTGGTCTGCGCGACCGCCACCAGATTGCCGAGCCCCAGCGACAGCACCGCCAAGATGATCAACATCTGCTGCCACAGCGGCGCCATTTCCAACAGCGCTTCGCCCAGCACACGGAACATCAGCGCAAAGGCCGCCAGTTTGGGGCCGGCGGCCACCAGCAGCGTGGCCACCGTCGGTGCGCCCTGATAGACATCGGGCACCCACATATGGAAAGGAACGGCCCCCAGCTTGAAGGCCAGGCCCGAGACCAGGAACACCAGACCGAAGGCCAGTACTTGCACCGACACCATGCCTTCGTTGACACGGCCGAGGATCTCGGTGACGTTCAGCGAGCCGGTGGCACCATAGATCATCGACATGCCATAGAGCAGGAAGCCCGAGGCCAGCGCGCCGAGCACGAAATACTTCATCGCGGCTTCGATGCCGAGCCGATGGTTGCGGCGCAGACCGATGGCTGCGTAGAGCGCCAGCGACATCAATTCCAGACCCAGATACAGCACCAGCATGTTGGTACCCGAGATCATCACCATCTGCCCCAGCAGCGAAAACAGCGCCAGCACGTACAGGTCGGCCTGACGGATACCCCGGTCCGCGGCATAGCGGCGCGAGTAGACGACGATGGCACCTGTGGCGACGACCGCGCAGACCTTCAACAGATAGGCGAGTTCATCGGCAACATACATCTCGCCGAAGGCAAACTGATGCCCATCGCCGATCTTCCAGAAGACGGCAGCCAACGGCAGCGCCAGGATACCCAGCGCGACGCGATCGGCATGCAGCGTGTATTTCTCGCCGAACAGCGCTTCGGCCACCAGAAACACACAGATGCCGAGCATCAGCGCGATTTCTGGCGCCAGCGCACTCAGATTCAATTCTTGCAGGGTCAATGACACGGCCTTGTCTCGCGGTTGAAGCTACGCCTTACTGGAGCTTGGAATGGGAAAGGTGGTTCAGCAGTGCATCCACCGAAACCTGGGTCAGATCGGTAAAGAACTTCGGGTACAGCCCCATGAACAGCACGGACCCGGCCAGCGCCAGCAACAGCCAGAATTCCCGAGAGTCGACATCCGAAAGCGCCTCGACCCGTGGATTGGCCACTGCACCGAACACCACCCGCTTGTACATCCACAGTGAATAGGCCGCGCCCAGGATGAGCGCCGTCGCTGCCAGAAAACCGATCCAGAAATCAAACTGCACGGCGCCCAGGATGACGAAGAACTCACCGACGAAGCCGGAAGTGGCAGGCAGACCCGCATTGGCCATCGAGAACAGCAGGAACAGCGCGGCGAACTTCGGCATCCGGTTGATGACACCGCCATAGTCGGCGATCTGCCGGCTGTGCACGCGGTCGTACAGCACGCCGATCGACAGGAACATCGCACCCGACACGAAGCCGTGCGAGATCATCTGCATCACGGCCCCCTGCATCCCCAGTTCATTGAAAATGAAGAAGCCGAGCGTGACGAAACCCATGTGCGCAATCGACGAATAGGCCACCAGCTTCTTCATATCGGTCTGCACCAGCGCCACCAGACCGATGTAGATGACGGCGACCAGCGACAGCACGATCATCAGCCAGGCCAGCTCGTGGCTGGCGTCCGGCGCGATCGGCAGCGAAAAGCGTAGGAAGGCATAGGCTCCCAGCTTCAGCATGATCGCGGCCAGCACCACCGATCCCCCGGTGGGTGCTTCGACGTGGGCGTCCGGCAGCCATGTGTGCACCGGCCACATCGGAATCTTGACGGCGAAGGCCAGCAGGAACGCGATGAAGATCAGAACCTGTTCGGCAAGACCCAGGGGCAGCCGATGCCAGGCTTGAATCTCGAAGCTGCCCGATTGCAGATACAGATAGATCAGTGCCACCAGCGTCAGCAGTGAACCCAGCAGCGTATACAGGAAGAACTTGAAGGCGGCATAGACACGGTTCGGTCCGCCCCAGACACCGATGATGATGTACATCGGGATCAGGGTCGCTTCGAAGAACACGTAGAACAGCATGCCATCGAGGGCACAGAACACGCCGACCATGATCCCGGACAGGATCAGAAAAGCCGCCATATAGTGATGCACCCGGTCGGTGATCACCTGCCAGGCGGCCACCACCACCACGATCGTGATCAAAGCGGTCAGCAGCACCATCCAGATCGCCAAGCCGTCGATACCCAGTGCATACTGGATGCCGAAGCTCTCGATCCAGGGCACGCGTTCGACGAACTGCATCGAAGCCGTCGTGCGGTCGAAGCCCAGATAGAGCGGAATCGTGACCAGAAAACCCGCGACGGACCCCGCCAGCGCCAGCCAGCGCACCACGTTCACCCGCCGGTCGTTGCCGATGGCCAGCAACACGATGCCACACACGATCGGCACCCAGACGGCGGCGCTCAACCAACCCATAGCCATTGTCTCTGTCGTCTGTTCCATGATCTATTGCCCGATGGCCAGGATGGGAAGGAACCAGAGCAACAGCAATGCCAGCCCCAGAATCATCGCGATGGCGTATTGGTTGAGAAGACCGGTCTGGAAGTAACGCATGACACGCCCGAACCAACCCACCACTCGGGCACTGCCATCGACCACCAGGCCATCGATCAGCGATTGGTCGCCCCGCCGCCACAGACCGTTGCCCAGTGCGCGGGCGCCACCGGCAAAGAACCATTCGTTGAAACGGTCGAGGTAATACTTGTTCTCCAGCACTGTATGGAAGGCGCCGAAGATCCGCTTCAGCCGGGCCGGGACGGCCGGGTCGACCAGATAGAAGTACCAGGCGGCAGCGATACCGGCGACCATCAACCAGAACGGCAGCGTGACGAAGCCGTGCAGACCCATGGCGACCCAGCCGTGCCAGTGCTCGGAGAGCGAGGCCATGGCTGGATGATTGCCGAACACCGTGATGGCGCCCTCGAAATAGCTGCCGGTGATCATCGAAGCGGCCGCGATCGCGCCAATGACGACCGAAGGCACGGCCAGCAGCAGCAGCGGCACCGTCACCACCCACGGTGACTCGTGCGGCACATGATGGCCATGATCACGGCCATCCCCGTGCACGCCGGCGTGTGCGTCACCATGACCCTGGGCATGGGCTTGACCAAAGCGCGGCTTGCCGTGGAAGACCAGGAAATACATCCGGAAGGAATAGAAAGCGGTGATGAACACACCAGCCAGCAGCATGTAATAGACCACGCCTGCACCCGGGACGTTGGCAAAGCGCACCGCCTCGATGATCGATTCCTTGGAATAGAAGCCCGAGAAGAACGGCATACCGACAAGGGCCAGCGACCCCAGCAGCGAGGTGATCCAGGTGATGGGCATGTACTTGCGCAGGCCGCCCATGTGGCGGATGTCCTGATCGTGGTGCATGCCGATGATGACCGAACCAGCCCCGAGGAACAGCAACGCCTTGAAGAAAGCGTGCGTCATCAGGTGAAAGACCGCGACACTGTAGGCCGAAGCGCCCAGCGCCACCGTCATATAGCCCAGCTGCGACAGCGTGGAATAGGCTACCACCCGTTTGATGTCATTCTGAATGATGCCCATCAGCCCCATGAAGAAGGCGGTGATGGCACCGATGATCATGATGAAGGACAGCGCCGTCTCCGACATCTCGAAGAGCGGCGACATCCGTGCCACCATGAAGATGCCGGCCGTCACCATGGTAGCGGCATGGATCAGCGCCGAGATCGGGGTCGGGCCTTCCATCGAATCCGGCAGCCAGACGTGCAGTGGAAACTGGGCCGATTTACCCATCGCACCGACGAACAGACAGATGCAGGCCACCGTGATCAGCGACCACGGCTCATCGCCGAGCAACGTGATGGTGGCATCCTTCAGCCCGGGCGCGGCGGCAAAGATTTCGGTATAGCCGAGGCTGCCCACCCAGGCCACCAGCAGACCGATGCCCAGCACGAAGCCGAAGTCACCGACCCGATTGACCAGAAAGGCCTTCAGGTTGGCATAGATAGCCGACGGTCTGGTATACCAGAAACCGATCAGCAGATAGGAAACCAGGCCGACCGCTTCCCAGCCGAAGAACAACTGCAGGAAATTGTTGGACATCACCAGCATCAGCATAGAGAAGGTGAACAGGCTGATGTAGGCAAAGAAGCGCTGATAGCCGTCGTCGTCTTCCATATAGCCAATGGTGTAGATGTGCACCATCAGCGAAACGAAGGTCACGACCACCATCATCGTCGCGGTCAGCGAATCGATCAGGAAGCCGACCTCGAACTCGAGCCTGCCGAGCACGGCCCAACTGTAGAGCGTACCGTTGAAGGTGTTGCCCTGATGGACATCGAAGGCCACCCACGACGAGGCCAGCAGCGAAATCAGCACACAGAGAATGGCCAGCCGGTGCGTGGCGGTGCGGCCGATGGTGCGACCGGCGAATCCGGCGATCAGCGCGCCCAGCAGCGGCGCAAAAGGAACCACGAGATAGGCGGTTTTCATCTGTTCAACCCCTCAGATTGTCGAGATCCTCGACGTTGACAGAATGGAACTGGCGGAACAGCACGACCAGGATGGCCAGGCCGATGGCCGACTCGGCCGCGGCCACCGTCAGAATGAAGAACACGAAGATCTGGCCCGCCAAGTCTCCCATGAAGTGAGAGAAGGCGACGAAATTCATATTGACGGCGAGCAGCATCAACTCGATCGACATCAACACGACGATCAGATTGCGGCGGTTCAGGAAGATACCGATCACGCCGATCGAAAACAGCACGGCCCCGAGCGTCAGATAGTGCGCCAGACTCAGTTGCAGAAGATTACCCGTCATCGTTGCACCCTTCTCACGATTTGTCCTGAACCGGCGCGGATGTGGCGTCGGCCAGCGTCGTCTCGGCGGCAGACGATGCATCGGATGCCGACGTCGCGTCAGCGGCCGGCAATGCCGCACTCCCGGTCCCACCCTGCACCGCTGTCGGATCAGCCGAGGACGATTCGTCGGCCTCGATCCCGGCATTGCGCTTCACAGCCGGCATACTGACCAGCCGGACACGATCAGCCGCCCGGACCCGAACCTGCTCGCCCGGATTCTGGGACTTGGCGTCCTTACGGCGGCGCAATGTCAGCGAGATCGCCGACACCATCGCCACCAGCAGAATCATTCCAGCGATTTCGAGCGGATAGATATAGTCGGTATAAAGCAACTCGCCGAGCGTCTTGGCATTGTCGTAATCGGCCGGTACCGGCATCACGTTGACATCCAGATCGGCGCCGAAATGCACCCAGAGCACCAGCGACAGCTCGATGACGATTGCCGAACCGACGAACAGCGCCACCGGAAGCGAACGCCAGAAACCGAGCCGCAGCCCGTCGAGATCGATGTCGAGCATCATCACCACGAACAGGAACAGCACCATCACTGCGCCGACATAGACCAGCACCAGCACGATGGCCAGGAACTCGGCCCTCAACAGCAACCAGATCGCGGCCGACGATACGAAGGTCAGGACCAGAAACAGGGCACTGTGCACCGGGTTGCGCGCCGTGACCACACGCGCCGCCGCAAACACGGTGACAAAGCCAAATAGATAGAAAAGAGCCGTGATGACATCCATGCCGACCGTCCTCGTTCAGCGATAGGGTGCGTCGGCCTGACGCGCCGCTGCGATTTCGCTTTCATACCGGTCGCCGAGGGCGAGCAGCATTTCCTTGGTGAAATACAGATCGCCCCGCTTTTCGCCGTGGTATTCGAAGATGTGGGTTTCGACGATCGAATCGACCGGACAGGATTCTTCACACAGGCCGCAGAAGATGCATTTGGTCAGATCGATGTCGTAACGGGTGGTACGGCGCGAACCGTCGTCCCGCACTCCGCATTCGATGGTGATCGCCAGCGCCGGACAGACCGCTTCGCACAGCTTGCAGGCGATGCAGCGCTCCTCCCCGTTCGGGTAACGGCGCAGCGCGTGCAGACCACGGAACCGGGTCGACAGCGGCGTCTTGGCCTCCGGGTACTGAACCGTGATCTTGCGGGCGAACATGTAGCGCCCGGTCAGTTTCATCCCCTTGAGCAGCTCGAGCAGCAGAAAGCTCGAAAAAAAATCCTTGATCGCTCTCATCGCTCAGATCTTCCAGATGTTGAAAGGTGTCTGCATCCAGATCGCCACCACCACCAGCCAGACCAGCGTGACCGGAATGAACACTTTCCAGCCCAGACGCATGATCTGGTCATAACGGTAGCGCGGAAAGCTGGCACGAAACCAAACGAACAGACTGACCAGGACAAAGGTCTTGATGAACAGCCAGAACCAGTCCCAAAACCACTGCGGGCCGATATCGAGCCCCAGCGAGACGAACGGCTGCCACCCCCCGAAAAACATGATCGCGGCCATGGCCGACACCAGAATCATGTTGGCGTATTCGGCCAGGAAGAACACGGCGAAGCTCATGCCCGCGTACTCGACCATGTGGCCGGCCACGATCTCGGACTCCCCTTCGACCACATCGAAAGGGTGCCGATTGGTTTCGGCCACGCCCGAAATGAAATACACGACCAGGATCGGCAGCAACGGCAACCAGTTCCACGACAAGAAGTTCAAGCCACGCTCGGCAAAGCTACCCTGCCCCTGCGCATTGACGATCTCGGTGATGTTCATACTGCCGGTCACCATCAGCACCACCACCAGGCAGAATCCGATGGCCAGCTCATAGGAAACCATCTGGGCAGCCGCCCGCAACGCCCCCAGGAAAGCATACTTCGAGTTCGAGGCCCAGCCGGCCAGGATCACCCCATAGACTTCGAGCGAGGTCAGCGCCAACAACAGCAGCAGACCGGCATTGACATTGGCCAGCGCCCGGTCGGGACCGAAGGGCACCACCACCCAAGCAGCAAGCGCCGGCATGATGGCCAGAATCGGCGCCACCAGAAACAGCAGTTTGCTGACTTGCGTCGGCAGCAGGATTTCCTTCAGCATCAGCTTGATGCCGTCGGCCGCCGGCTGCAGCAAACCCAGCGGCCCGACCCGGTTCGGGCCGATCCGCACATGCATGTAGCCGATCATCTTGCGCTCCCAGAGCGTCAGATAGGCCACGCAGATCATCAGCGGTGCCACCAGTGCGATGATCTTGATCAAATTCCAGACCACCGGCCAGGCGCCACCCAACCAGGACTCGCCGGTGAGCGCGAATGTATCGATCCAGTTCACTTGACGGCCTCCACCACGATCGTTCCATACAGGCCCGGTAGATTGGCCACCGCCTCGTGAGCGGCGGGAAGCCAGGCGACCTCCCGTGCCAGCCGATCATCGCGCACCAGCGGCAGTACCGCTTCACCGGCGCCCTGCCGCACGCGGACGGTTTCGACCCCTTCCAGACCCAGGCGGGCGATGGTCTCGCCATGCAGACGCAACACCGCCACCTGTCTGGCATCGGCAGTCTTCTGTAGCGGCGCCGAGCGGCGCACCAGCGCGTCGACCGCATAGATCGGCACATGGCTCAGCCGCTGCAGACCATCCACCGCCTTTTGACCACGATAGGCCGGCAGCTGCAGATCACAGCGGTTGCTCAGATAGCGGCCGAAATGGCGGCCATCGGCCGGCGCCTGCACCCTGACTGAACGGCGCAGGGCGGCTCCCGGTCGGGCCGAGGCCTCCCTGGGCACCACCGCCTGCACCGGCACGGCACCCGGTTCGAGTACTTCGGCCAGCGCACGGGCGCGTACTTCCTCGACCGACTCGAAACCGAAGCCCGGAATGCCGGCCAACGTACCGAGTACCCGCAGTACCTTCCATCCCGGACGGGCCTGACCGGCGGGCCGGACCACGCCATTGAAGGTCTGCAACCGACCTTCGGTATTGACGAAGGAGCCGCCCATTTCGGTGAACGGAGTGATCGGCAACAGACAGTCGGCCACTTCCATCAGCTCGGGCGAGGCATAGGCCGTGGTGGCGATCACCGTGGCGGCCTGCTTCAGCGCGGCTCTGGCAGCCAGCGGGTCGGCCAGATCGAGCGAAGGCTCGATACCATGCAGCAGATAGGCCTTGCGCGGGTGGGCGATCATACCGGCGGCATCCAGTCCCTTGCTGCCGACTGCCGGGAAAGCGGCCGCCAGATAGCCCCCGACCGAACTGGCGGATTCGCCGATCACGCCGAAACGTGCCTCGGTCAGCGACGCCAATGCCTGCACCACTTGAGTGATGGCGGAATAATCGGGATGCTGAACGACGGCATTGCCAAGCCAGATCGCCCGCTGCTCACCGATCATCAGGGCATCGGCCAGCTCGGCCGCGGCCGCCGACGGCCGAATCACTGCATAGTCCTCGGGCAGCGGCACTTCACGCTTGTGGGCACAGGCGACCAGCACCTCGATCAGATGATCGAGCCATTGTGATGGGGCGGCAAGCTGCTGCACCTGCATCGGCATCAGCCAGTCTTCGGCCACTCCGTGCAACGACGATACCGCAGTGCCTTGCCTGGCCGCCGCCCTCACCCGGGCCGACAGCAGCGGATGATCCTTGCGCAGGAAGGAGCCGACGATCAGCAACGCATCGAGCTGGCCCACTTCTTCGAGCGTGTGGCCGAGCCACGGCGCACCGGTGCGCAGCGGATCGAGCGCAAAATCGATCTGACGCAGCCTGAAATCGATGTTCTCGCTGCCCAGACCGCGCATCAGCGCCCCCCCCAGGTACAGCTCTTCGAGCGTGGAGGTCGGCGAGGCCAGCATGGCGAGCGCATCACCGCCGTGCCGCTGGCACACGTCCGACAACGCATGGGTCACGTAATCCAGCGCCGACTCCCAGGACACCTCATGCCACTCGTTGTCCTGCTTGATCATCGGCACCAGCAGCCGGTCGGATGCGTGCAAACCCAGGTACGAAAAACGGTCCCGGTCGGACAGCCAGCATTCGTTGACGGCTTCATTCTCGAAGGGCAGCACACGCTTGACCATGTCCTGCTTGACCTGCACCACCAGGTTGGCACCCAGCGAATCGTGCGGCGACACCGAACGACGACGAACCAGTTCCCAGGTCCGGGCCTGATAGCGGAAAGGTTTGCTGGTCAGCGCCCCGACCGGGCACAGATCGATCATATTGCCCGACAGCTCGGAATCGACCGAACGACCCAGGAAGGTCAGAATCTGCGAATGCTCGCCACGGCCGGCCATGCCGAGTTCCATCACCCCGGCGATTTCCTGCCCGAAACGTACACAACGGGTGCACTGGATACAGCGGGACATTTCCTCGGCCGACACCAACGGCCCGATGTTCTTGTGGAACACCACCCGCTTTTCTTCGCGATAGTTGGAATGCGAAGCCCCGTAGCCGACGGCCAGATCCTGCAGCTGGCATTCGCCGCCCTGATCGCAGATCGGACAATCGAGCGGATGATTGATCAGCAGGAACTCCATCACCGCCTTCTGCGCATCGACCGCCTTGCGCGAATGCGTGTGCACCTTCATACCCGCCGTCACCGGCGTGGCACAGGCAGGCATCGCCTTCGGTGCCTTCTCGACTTCGACCAGACACATCCGGCAATTGGCGGCGATGGAAAGCTTCTTGTGATAGCAGAAATGCGGCACATAGACGCCAGCCTGGTTGGCAGCATGCATCACCATGCTGCCTTCGGCTACGGATACCGTCCGTCCATCGATTTCGACTTCGACCATAACTGTCCCGTATCAATCTGCTCAAAGGGTGGTCGACACAAGACAACGCTTGTGTTCGATGTGATGCGCGAACTCGTCGCGGTAGTGCTTCAGAAAGCCCCTGACCGGCATGGCGGCGGCATCGCCCAGCGCACAGATGGTGCGCCCCTGGATATTGGCCGCGACCCTGTCCAGCTCGTCCAGGTCTTCGGGACGGCCAAGACCGTGCTCGATTCGATGCACGATGCGGTAGAGCCAGCCCGTACCCTCTCGGCATGGCGTGCACTGGCCGCAGCTTTCTTCATGATAGAAATAGGACAGACGCTCCAAACTGCGGACTGCGCATCGGGTCTCGTCCATCACGATGACTGCACCCGAACCCAGCATCGAACCGGCCTTGGCGATGGCGTCATAGTCCATCGTCAGATCCATCATCATGTCGCCCGGAATCACCGGCGCCGACGAACCACCGGGGATCACCATCTTCAGCTTGTGCCCGTAGCGCACACCACCGGCCAACTGCAGCAGCCTGGAAAACGGCGTGCCCATCGGAATCTCGTAGTTGCCGGGCAGTTCGACATCACCACCGATCGAGAAAATTTTGGTGCCACCGTTGTTGGGCTTACCAACATCCAGATACGCCTGGCCACCATGGCGGATGATCCAGGGCACCGCCGCAAAGGTTTCGGTGTTGTTGATGGTGGTCGGCTTGCCGTACAGACCGAAGCTGGCCGGAAAAGGCGGCTTGAAGCGTGGCTGGCCCTTCTTGCCTTCCAGCGATTCGAGCAGCGCGGTTTCCTCACCGCAGATGTAGGCACCGAAACCATGATGAGCATGCAGCTGGAACGAAAAATCGGTGTCCAGAATATGATCACCCAGGTAACCGGCCGCCCTCGCCTGCTCCAGCGCCTCTTCGAAACGCTCGTAGATCCGGAAGATTTCGCCGTGGATGTAGTTGTAGCCCCGGGAAATGCCCATCGCGTAAGCCGCGATCGTCATACCCTCGATGACGATGTGCGGGTTGTAGCGCAGGATGTCGCGATCTTTGAAGGTGCCCGGCTCGCCCTCGTCCGAATTGCAGATCAGATATTTCTGGCCGGGAAACTGACGGGGCATGAAGCTCCATTTCAGTCCGGTCGGGAAACCCGCTCCGCCCCGGCCACGCAGGCCGGAGGCCTTGACCTCGGCAATGACCTCTTCCGGGGTCATCGGTGGATGGCCGTCCTTGCCGAGAATGCGGCGCAGCGCCTGATAGCCACCGCGCGCCTCGTAATCCGTCAGCCCCCAGCCGTCGGCCGAATGCAGCCCGGCAAAGATTTGCGGCTCGATATGACGCCCATGAAAACAAGTCTCCTGAACCCTGGCGTCGATCTGCAGATCCGTTGCACCCATGCTCGATTCAATCCTCGTTCCGCAGCTCGTCGATCAGCGCATCGAGCTTGGCGTTGTCCATGAAACTTTCGACGCGCTTGTCGTTGACCAGACAGATCGGCGCATCGGCACAGGCGCCCAGGCACTCGGTCTCCACCAGCGTGAAGCGGCCGTCCGGAGTGGTTTCTCCATAGTCGATGCCGAGCTTCTCCTTCAGATACTCGCCGGCACGATCACCCTGGCGCAACGCACAGGGCAGACATGTACAGACACCTATCTTGAAAGTGCCGACTTCCCTGGTGTTGTACATGTTGTAGAAGGTCGCGACCTCATAGACCGCCACCGGCGCCATACCCAGATAACCGGCGATATCTTCGATGACCGCAGGCGAAATCCAACCGATCTCGTCCTGCGCGATGGCCAGTGAGGCCATCACCGCCGACTGCGCCTGCTCGGGCGGATACTTCGCCAGCTCACGGTCGATCCGCTGATAGGCATCGGCCGACAGCAGCCGCTGCACGGGAATGGCTTTTTGGACCGTCTGTACCGTCGTCATCGATCGATCTCTCCGAACACGATATCCTGGGTGCCGATGATGGTGACCACGTCGGCCAGCATGTGTCCCCGTGACATCTCGTCGAGCGCCTGTAGATGCACGAAGCCCGGCGCCCGGATCTTGAGCCGATAAGGCTTGTTGGCACCATCGGACACCAGATAGATGCCGAATTCGCCCTTGGGGTGCTCGACTGCCGAATAGACTTCGGACTCGGGCACGTGCATGCCTTCGCTGAAATATTTGAAGTGGTGGATCAGCTCTTCCATGTTGCTCTTCATACCGACACGGGGAGGCGGCGCCACCTTGAAGTTGTCGACCATCACCGGGCCAGGATTCTGGCGCAGCCATTCGACGCACTGTTTGATGATGCGATTGGACTGGCGCATTTCATTGACGCGTACCAGATAGCGATCGTAGCAATCGCCGTCGACGCCGACCGGAATGTCGAAATCGAGCCGGTCATAGACCTCGTAGGGCTGGGTCTTGCGCAAATCCCAGACCACCCCCGAGCCGCGCAGCATCGGGCCGGTCAGACCCAGTGCCTTGGCACGCTCGGGGTCGACCACGCCGATGCCGACCAGACGCTGTTTCCAGATCCGATTGTCGGTCAGCAGCGTTTCGTACTCGTCGACGCAACCAGGGAAACGCTGGGTGAAGGAATCGATGAAATCGAGCAGCGTGCCTTCGCGATCGAGATTCAGCTCGCGGGCCTTGCTTTCGCTCAGCCGCTTGGCAGCCTTGAACCTGGGCATCACGTCGGGCAAATCGCCATCGAGCCCGCCCGGCCGGTAATAAGCGGCGTGCATCCGCGCCCCCGACACCGCCTCGTAACAGTCGAACAGCGCCTCACGCTCGCGGAATGCATAGAGCAGCACCGCCATCGCACCGACGTCCAACGCGTGTGCGCCGATCCACATCAGATGGTTCAAGATGCGGGTGATTTCGTCGAACATCACGCGGATGTACTGTGCCCGGATCGGCACTTCGATACCGCACATCCGCTCGACCGCCATCACATAGGCATGCTCGTTGCACATCATCGACACGTAATCGAGCCGATCCATGTACGGTAGCGTCTGCAGATAGGTACGAGTTTCGGCCAACTTTTCGGTGGCACGGTGCAACAGCCCGATGTGTGGATCGGCCCGTTGGATGACCTCGCCGTCCATCTCGAGTACCAGACGCAGCACACCGTGCGCCGCCGGGTGCTGCGGACCAAAATTGAGTGTATAGTTTTTGATCTCGGCCATGGTCTGCTCACTGCTCCCGGTTGCCACTGCCGGCATAGCCGGGCTCACGAACGACGCGAGGCACGTTTTCGCGGGGTTCGATGGTGACGGGTTGATAGACGACGCGCTTGAGCTTTTCGTCGTAGCGCATCTCGGTGTAGCCGGACACCGGAAAATCCTTGCGGAAGGGATGGCCGATGAAACCGTAGTCGGTCAGGATACGGCGCAGATCGGGGTGGCCCGAGAAGACGATGCCGAACAGATCGAATGCTTCGCGCTCGAACCAGTTGGCGCAGGGCCAGATGTCGGTGACCGAGTCGATGGCCGGTTGCTCGTCATCGCTACAGAAAGCGCGCAACCGCATGCGTTGATTGTGCCGGATGCTGAGCAACTGCAGCACCACCGCAAAGCGCGGCCCGTCCCAGACCGCGTTGCCGTAGGTGGAATAATCGATACCGCACAGATCGATCATGACCTCGAAGTCGAGGCGTTGGTCGTTTCGCAGACGTTCGCAGACGATGTGATGACAGTCGGCACTGATCTCGACCGTCACTTCGTTCAGCTCGGTGGACGAGCCGAGGATTCTCTCCCCCAAGGCGTCCTGCAACGC
Organism: Lautropia sp.; assembly: GCA_030530775.1. Classification (GTDB taxonomy): domain Bacteria; phylum Pseudomonadota; class Gammaproteobacteria; order Burkholderiales; family Burkholderiaceae_E; genus Lautropia. The sequence continues at coordinate 147,022 of JAUMUG010000002.1, forward strand.
CACCATGAGTCGTTCGTTCTTCTTCATGGTCAGCGCGCAATCGTGTAGGTTTCGCGGATCTTGCGCTGAAGCTGGATGATGCCGTAGATCAAGGCTTCAGCCGTCGGGGGACAACCCGGCACATAGATATCGACTGGGACGATGCGATCACAGCCGCGCACCACCGAATAGGAATAGTGATAGTAGCCTCCACCGTTGGCACAGGAGCCCATCGAGATCACCCAGCGCGGTTCGGGCATCTGATCGTAGACCTTGCGCAAGGCCGGCGCCATCTTGTTGCACAGGGTACCAGCCACGATCATCACATCGGAATGGCGCGGACTGGGCCGGAAGATCACGCCGAAGCGGTCGAGATCATAACGTGAAGCGCCCGCGTGCATCATCTCGACCGCACAACAGGCCAGACCAAAGGTCATCGACCAAAGCGAACCCGTCCGGGTCCAGTTGATCAGCTTGTCGAGATTCGTGGTGACGAACCCCTCGTTCAAAACGCCCTCGATACTCATCGATATCCCACCGAAAGATGTGCTGCGCCGATACAGCACGCTGCCACGCCCGACCACACTTGAGCCAATTTTGGCCAAGCCAGTATGCGCCGCTTTGCCCTCGGTCAAACCATCTGCTCGCTCATGCCGGCAAGCCTGGATCACAGCGGGATCGAATACTGCCAATCGGCGCACAAATAGCGCCCGGGGCCACCCGGCCCTTTCACCCCCGTGAATTCCGCGGCTCAAACACCCGACGTGGCGCCAGCCGCGACGATCACTCCCAATTCAGGGCGCCCTTGCCCCATTCAAAGATGAAACCGACCACCAGAATGGCCAGAAACACCATCATCGAGATGAAGCCGGCGAAGCCGATCGAGCCAAGCGAAACCGCCCACGGGAACAGGAAGGCGATCTCGAGGTCAAACAGAATGAAAAGGATGGCCACCAAGTAGTAGCGGACGTCTACCTGCATGCGGGCATCACCAAATGCCTCGAAACCACATTCGTAAGCGGAGAGTTTTTCCGGGTCGGGCCTGGACGGCCCCAGCAGTTTGCCGATCAGCATCGGGGCGATGCCGATGAAAGCGCCAACCAACAAGAAGAGCAGAACCGGAAGATAGTTGTTCAAATCCACTCTTCATCTCCTCTCAGCGCAACGAGCCCGAACAGAAAACCCGGCGACCCTGCAGCACGGATCCGACCGGATTCTTTGGGCATTCGTTTTCGTTTGATTTGGTGCCGACGGCGAGACTCGAACTCGCACAGCTTCCGCCACTACCCCCTCAAGATAGCGTGTCTACCAATTTCACCACGTCGGCAATCGGGCTATCTTACTGCGTTTCTCGACATGACGCGAGCACCCAACCATAGATATTTGCAATGCAACAAACAAAATCCCTTCGACAAAATCAATCATCGAAGGGAGAGCGCATCCCATGACGGCACGTCGTGGAAAGTGCCATGGTCCCCCTGCCCACCATGAGGGACGTGAAAGACCCGCTGCTTCCGCCTGGGAGGCCGCAATTGCCAGCCTCCCAGCCCAGCACCGCACAAACTGATTACTTTTTATCGGCCGGAGCGGGCGCAGGTACGCTTTCGTCACCGGCGGCGGCCGGCGCCTGGGGTACGGCATCCGCGCCACCCTGCGTGGCCGGCGCGGCGGGCACCTCGCCCGGTGCAGTCGGTATCGAGGACTCGGCCGGCAAATCCAGTCCGTCCATCAAACTGCCACCACCGGACCTGCCTTCCGAACCGGAACCTCCCGGATGCGCGATGAAAGCCAGTGCCAGCGTGCTGGCGAAGAAAACAGTTGCCAGAATACCGGTCAGGCGTGAAAGGAAATTGGCGGAACCGGATGCACCAAACAGGCTACCGGATGCACCGGAACCGAAAGCAGCGCCCATATCGGCCCCCTTGCCATGCTGCAGCAGAACCAGCAGGATGACACCGAGAGCCGACAGCACCAACAGAACCAGCGCAACGGTATGGAAAATATCGTTCATTCAGTATCCCAGTCAGGCGGCAGCCCCCACGGCTGCCTTGCAGATGCCCGCGAAATCATCGGCGATCAACGAGGCACCGCCGATCAGGCCACCATCGACATCCGCACCGGCAAACAGTTCGGCAGCATTGGAGGCCTTGACCGAACCACCATACAGGATACGGACCGACGCTGCAGCCGCATAACCGCTGGCGGCCAGACGCTCGCGTAGGAACCGATGAACGGCCTGCGCCTGTTCGGGTGTGGCAGTCAGACCGGTGCCGATGGCCCAGATGGGCTCATAGGCCAATACGAAGGCCGATGCGGGCTGACGCTCGAGCACCGGCAGCACGGCATCGAGCTGACGGGCCAGCGAGACTTCGGTGTCGCCGGTCTTGCGCTCCTCGAGCGTTTCACCGATACAAATCACCGGAACCAGGCCTGCATCGATGGCGGTCTGGGCCTTGTTGGCCACCACTTCATCGGTTTCGCCGTAGAGCTGTCGACGCTCGGAGTGACCGACCAGCACCCAGCGGCAACCCAGATCTTTCAGCATGCCAGAAGACACTTCACCAGTGAAGGCTCCGTCCTGCTGCGTGGAAAGATTTTGCGCACCGACCGTGATCGCAGTACCGGAAAGCTGCGAAACCGCTTGCGACAGGTAGGGAAATGGCGGACAGACTGCAACATCGATGGCATCGGAACCGCTGGCCAACGATGCCCGCAGCGAGGTCAGCAAGGCTTCGTTTGCTGCTGCACGACCATTCATTTTCCAGTTGCCCATCACCAGCGGGCGACGTTTGCCGTTGGCATTTGAATCTGGCATGACTATTTACGAAATGAATGAGAGAAGGAACCGTCATGGACCCAGCCCTCGGAACCACAGGCTACGGCCATTCAGAACGGCGTAGATGTGACAAAGATTGTATCGTTCAGGAAAAACGAGGGTCAAACGAGACCCCCTGGAGCATATCAACTAACCGGGTTCGTACCGCGTTTTCGTGCTTGGCGACGTTTGAATCGGCGCCATAACAACATGATGTGTCCGGAAAAACCGTAGCAGGTGAACAGCAGAAACAGGATGCTGGGCGGATCGGAAGACACCAGTACCAGTGCCAGCATGATCAGGATCAGCACCACGAAAGGCACGGCACGACGCAGATTGAAGTCCTTGAAGGAATAGAACGGTGAGTTCGATACCATGCTGAGACCGGCATAAACCGTCATCAGCCAGGCCAACCAGTTCAGATCGGTGCCGGTGGCGGCAATCCAGCGCGCGTCGCGCCAATCGGTTGCCACCCAGACCAGACCGGCCACCAGCGCCGCGGCCGCCGGGCTCGGCAGCCCCTGAAAAAAACGCTTGTCGACCACCTTGATATTGGTGTTGAAGCGCGCCAGCCGCAGAGCGGCACCGGCCACATAGATGAAGGCAGCCAACCACCCCCACTGCCCCATGCCGGTCATCGCCCACGAATAGATGACGACGGCCGGCGCCGCACCGAAGGAGATCACATCGGCCAGCGAATCATATTGTTCACCGAAGGCGCTCTGGGTGTTGGTCAGCCGTGCCACCCGACCATCGAGGCTGTCGAGGAACATCGCAAAGAAAATGGCGATGGCTGCGTGCTGGAAACGGCCATTCATCGCCATCACGATGGCATAGAACCCACAGAACAGATTACCGGTGGTGAACAGATTGGGCAGCAGATAGATGGCCCGCCGCTTCACCTGCGGCGGGCCATCCTGCCCATGCCCGCCAAATCCTTCATGATTCACAGCCGACGGACTGGCTGCCGGTTGCGACTGCCGCCGGAACTCGGCCGCCAGACGACGGTGACGCCGCAATCGAAAACGCCGGGCGGGTGTCCTCTCTTCGGAAGCGCCCGTGGGCTGCCCTCCGTCCTGCTTCATCGGTGGCTCGGTCATTTCAGTCATGCTCTTCCCGACGGATGATCCGTCATACCTGCTCATAGGGCCGCTCGCGCAACCATTTGGTCATGATCCATTTCTCGCCGCGAACGACCGGCATACCGGCATGCAGGCAGCGGGAATCCAACTCGCCCTCGGCATTCTGATATTCGAAATAGACCGCCGATCCCTTGATCGGCTTGACCGACAGATCGAGATCCGGGAAATGGGTGTCCCCTCCCTCCTCGACATCATTCAGATATATCACCAGGGTGGCGATGCGTTGCCCGCCCACCTGCGTCAGCACCTTGGTGCCTGCATCGGCCGGATCGAAATAATCCTGGTGGGCCAGATACTCGCCCCCGATGCCATAGTGCAGCATCTGCAGCGGTTCGCCCCGATTGACCGGCAGACCGACCAGATCACTGATCCGCGCTTCGATACGCTGAATCAGATCGTTCTCTCCCCGGTCGAAATGACTGCCCTCGCTCTTGCGCACACTGCTCTGGTAACTGCCGCCGCTTTCGCGATCGACCACTTCCGAACGTTTCATCCGACCGGCAGACCACTCGATCAGCTGATCGCATTCCGCGTGCGAAACCAGGCCACGGATCAGCGCCACATTCGGATCGAGCAACACGAAGCCCAGCTCCACCTCGCGATCATGTACCCGGAAGCGCGTCTGCGTCGGAATCCGGATCGGCGAAGCCCGATAGACGGGTGCAAGCAAGTCCTCGGCCTGCGACGCCCCCTTCAGCCGCTCGCCCATCGCACCGATGATACCGACCGCATGTGCCGAAAAGCTCGGATCGAAGCCATTGTCGACCATGATGCGTACCAGATCGGCCGGCACACAGCCGCGCATCACATTGGAAGTGATCCAATCCTGCCAACTCTCGGGCAAATGGACATGGCCCGTTCCGGAACGGGCCATCGGGTCGGAGGGGGTCGATTTATCGCTCATAACTCCAGTACGATCGCCGGATCCATCGAACCCGACGGACAAAACTCGCTGCTGCTTCGATCAGGAGAGTGGCCGAGCCACCCGTGATACGGCCGTGCCCCGGCATCACTCCCGGACCTCGAACCTCGAACTGCGGCAATGACCGAGGGCGTGGTGGACACCACCGACATTCTGCCCGCTTCCGAGCCACAACGCGGCTCCCTGCGGACAGCGATCGACCGCGCCGGGCTCATGGCCACTGCCGGCCACGATACCCGGACGACGCCGGACCATCCCGTGATCCGGCTGCGGCTCCGATCAGTTCTTCGATTTGTCGACCAGCTTGTTGGCCTTGATCCACGGCATCATCGCGCGCAGTTTCTCACCCACCACCTCGATCTGATGCTCGGCGTTGAGACGACGGCGTGCCTCCAGCGTCGGGGCGCCGGCGCGGTTTTCCAGAATGAAGGCCTTGGCATATTCACCGGTCTGGATGTCCTTCAGCACACGCTTCATCTCGGCCTTGGTCTCGGCCGTCACCACGCGCGGGCCGGTCACATACTCACCGAACTCGGCATTGTTCGAGATCGAGTAGTTCATGTTGGCGATACCGCCTTCGTAGATCAGGTCGACGATCAGTTTCAGCTCGTGCAGGCACTCGAAGTAGGCCATTTCCGGTGCATAGCCGGCTTCCACCAGCGTCTCGAAACCGGCCTTGATCAGCTCGACGGCACCGCCGCACAGCACGGCCTGCTCGCCGAACAGATCGGTTTCGGTTTCTTCACGGAAATTGGTTTCGATGATACCGGCACGGCCGCCACCGATGGCCGCGGCATAGGACAGCGCCAGATTGCGGGCGGCGCCCGATTCATCCTGGTAGACCGCAATCAACATCGGCACACCGCCGCCGTTGACATAGGTGCCACGCACGGTGTGGCCCGGCGCTTTCGGCGCAATCATCACCACGTCCAGATCGGCACGCGGCCGAACCTGACCATAGTGCACATTGAAGCCATGGGCAAAGGCCAGCACGGCTCCATTCTTCAGATTTGGCTCGATGTCCTTCGTGTACGCTTCGGCGATGTTCTCGTCCGGCATCAGGATCATCACGAAATCGGCGTTCTCGACCGCATCGGCCACCGAAGCCACTTCAAGGCCGGCCGCCCTGGCCTTGCCTTCCGACGGGCCACCGATCCGGACACCGACGGTGACGTCCACGCCCGAATCCTTCAAGTTCAGCGCGTGGGCATGGCCCTGCGAGCCATAGCCGATGATGGCAACCTTCTTGCCCTTGATGAGTTTGAGATCCGTGTCCTTGTCGTAAAAAACTTTCATGTCGATATTTCCACTTGAATCTTGAAATGGCGCGACCAGCCGCCCCGCTCCGGGAAGCGATGGCATTCGGACCGCGCTACCGCCCGATGACGGCTGCCTTCGGCTTCGGCGGCCCTGGCCCGTCAGAGCCGCAGCACCCGCTCGCCGCGGGCGATACCACAGCTGCCGGTGCGCACCGTTTCCAGAATGACGCCATCCGGCAGCGCCGCCAGGAAACTGTCGAGTTTGCCTGAATTGCCGGTCAACTCGATGGTATAGCCCTTGTCGGTGACATCGATGATACGGCCCCTGAAGATATCGGCCATCCGCTTCATCTCGTCACGGTCCTTGCCGGCGGCAGCACGCACTTTCACCAGCATCAGTTCGCGCTCGATGTGCGGCGCCTCGGTCAGCTCCAACACCTTGACGACATCGATCAACCGGTTCAAATGCTTGGTGATCTGCTCCAGAATCTCGGCCGACCCACTCGAAACGATCGTCATCCGCGACAGCGAGGCATCCTCGGTGGCGGCCACGGTCAGCGATTCGATATTGAAACCACGGGCTGAAAACAAGCCGACCACCCGGGACAGTGCCCCGGGTTCGTTTTCCAGCAGCACGGAAATGATGTGTTTCACGGTCATGGCATGCTCCCTCAGATGTCTTCAGCGCCGAGCAGCATTTCGGTCAGACCCTTGCCGCTCTGAACCATCGGCCAGACGTTCTCGGTCCGGTCGATGATGAAATCGAGGAATACCAGCCGATCCTTGTATTTGCCGAAAGCATCACGCAGCGCCCTTTCGACGTCCTCCGGCCGCTCGACCCGGATACCGATGTGACCATAGGCCTCGGCCAGCGCCACGAAATCGGGCAAGGCATCCATGTACGACTGCGAATAGCGCCCTTCGTACTCGATTTCCTGCCATTGCCGGACCATCCCCAGCGAAGCGTTGTTCAGGTTGATGATCTTGACCGGCAGACCGTACTGCTTGCAGGTCGATAGCTCCTGAATACACATCTGGATCGAACCTTCGCCGGTGATGCAGGCCACCGGCGCACCGGGATGTGCCATCAGTGCGCCCATCGCGTAGGGAAGCCCCACACCCATCGTGCCCAGACCACCGGAATTGAGCCAGCGACGCGGCTTGTCGAAGCGATAGAACTGCGCGGCAAACATCTGGTGCTGCCCCACGTCGGATGCGATGAAAGCATCACCGTGCGTCACCTGCCAGAGTTTCTCGATCACGAACTGCGGCTTGATCTTGTCACTGTGCCGGTCATAGGCCAGGCAGTCGCGCTTGCGCCATTCGTTGATTTGCGACCACCATGCCTGTAGTGCCTTGGTATGGGTGCTTTCGCCGGCGCTGAATGCCGCTTCCAGCAGATCGACCAAGGCCGAAATGCACTCGCCGACATCACCGACGATCGGCACATCGACCTTGACCCGCTTGGAAATCGACGACGGATCGATATCGATGTGGATGATCTTTCGGGCGTTCTGTGCGAAATGCTTGGGATTGGCGATCACACGGTCATCGAAGCGCGCCCCGATGGCAATCAACACGTCACAGTGCTGCATCGCCATATTGGCTTCATAGGTGCCGTGCATACCGGGCATACCGACCCATTTGGGATCACTGGAGCGATAGCTGCCCAGCGCCATCAGCGTGGTCGTGCAGGGGAAACCCAGCCGATCGACCAGTGTGTTGAGTTCGGCCGATGCATTGCCGAGCACCACACCACCGCCGACGTAGATCATCGGCCGCTCGGCCGACAGGATCAAGTGCAGAGCCTTCTTGATCTGCCCCTGGTGGCCCTTGACGACCGGATTGTAGGAGCGCATCGACACCGACTTCGGATACTCGAAACCGCACTTGTCGCGGCTGATATCCTTCGGAATGTCGATCAGCACCGGGCCGGGACGGCCGGTCCTGGCGATGTGAAAGGCTTTCTTGATGGTGGATGCCAGCTCCCGAACGTCCTTGACCAGAAAATTGTGCTTGACGCAGGGACGGGTGATACCGACCGCATCGCACTCCTGGAAGGCGTCTTCACCGATCATCTGCGATGGCACCTGACCACTCAGAATCACCAGCGGAACCGAGTCCATGTAGGCCGTGGCAATGCCGGTGACGGCATTGGTCAGGCCCGGACCGGAAGTCACCAGGGCCACACCGACCTCTTCGGTGCTGCGGGAATAGGCATCGGCCGCGTGGACGGCTGCCTGTTCGTGTCGCACCAGCACATGCTGCAGCTTGCGGGTGCCATAAAGGGCGTCGTAGATATACAAAAGTGCCCCGCCGGGATAGCCGAAGACGTGCTTGACGCCCTCTTCCTCCAGACAGCGGACCACGATTTCCGCGCCGGTCAATTCCATTGTTCTTCCTCTGTGCAAGTTGACCTCACCGTCCGCCGGCCCCAGCACAGCCCATACCTCTGCACCGAGACAGACCCGACAACGGCCGGTCGACCGTTTTCGTCGCACCTGTCCCGCTTTCCACCCGGAAAGCGGTAGACCCGGCGTGCCGTCCACAAGGTCCTTGCAGCACGCCGATGCGCCCCTCGAACACCACCGCCGCCTCGTGAGCTGCCTGGGTCCGGTCGCGCCTGGCCCACGGGGCCACACGCACTTGCCATGCTACCATCACTATTCATCACTGCTCTTTATGGCGACACGATCGGAAATCTCGGAATTCCTCGCCTCGGTCGAGCGCCGGGCCTTCAAGCAGGCGGTCTACGCCGTGCGCAGCGAGGACACGGCACTGGACATCGTTCAGGATGCGATGATCCGACTCGTCGAGAAATACGATGATCGCCCCGCCACCGAGCTGCCTCCACTGTTCCAGCGTATCCTGCAGAACGTCATCCACGACCACTTCCGCCGCCAGAAGGTGCGCAACGCCTGGGTGTCGCTGTTCTCCGCCCAGCCATTCGGCAAATCGCCCGACGGCGAAGAAGAGGCCGATCCGCTGGAATCCCTGCTTTCCGAAGCACCCGAACAACAAGCGGGTGACACTGCTGAACTGGTCTCCAGGCGACAGATTCTGCGCATCATCGAAGCCGAAATACAACGCCTGCCCCGTCGTCAACGCGAAGCATTCATCATGCGTTACTGGGAAGAAATGGACGTTGCCGAAACCGCAGCGGCCATGGGCTGCTCCGAGGGCAGCGTCAAGACCCACTGTTCCCGCGCCGTTCGCACCCTGTCGCAAGCTTTGCGTGCCCAAGGTATCGCCCTATGAACCAAGATCGGATAGCCTCCCGAATCTGTCGGCTATTGGACGAAGCCGCCGATGAGCTGCCCGTCGGGCTGCAATCGCGCCTGGCCACGGCCCGACGTCAGGCGTTGGCACGGCTGGATGCCCCCCCGGCCCGCAAGCGATCGGGGTTCCGACTGGTGCTGCCCGCACTGGGTGCCCCGCCCACAGCCAGGGCGCCCACACCGCTCTGGATCAAGTTCGCGGTGGCCGTCCTACCCGCCGTCATGCTGATGATCGGCGTGCTGATCGGCAACCTGTTCAGCCACGAACGTACCGTGGCCGCGCAGGCCGACGCCTACACCGAAATGCTGACCGACGATCCACCGCTGGCTGCCTACACCGACCGCGGCTTCGCCAACCATCTGCAGCGCGTTGGTCTGAATGCCCACGATCACGCCCGGTCCCATCGCTGAAAGTCCACCCCGCCATGCCCGTCGTCCGTCGCCTTTCCCCTCCGCTGTCCGCGCTGACACTGGCGCTCGCCGCACACGCCATGACGCCAGTCGAAGCCATACCCCGAATCCCGGTCGAGCATCCTCATCCCCTGGCAGAGCAGCCCCGGCCGATACACCTTCGGGCGCAGATCACACGCTGGCACGGAAAGCCGGAGGCCGGTGCCGTGCGCACGAGTGCCGTCACGATCCGGCTGGAAGCCCTCCCGACCGCCTCCACGCCCGAGCTGCCGGAGATGGACGAACTGTTCCATCGGCCACCGGTTCCGGTTCATCTGGCCAGTGGCGACGGAACCGACTTTCCGCTGCTGCCACGCTTTCCGGACCCCGACTGGCGCGAGCTGACCGACGAACAGCAAGCCATCCTCGCCCCCTTCGCACCCGAATGGAACACCTGGACGGTGGCCGAAAAACATGCCTGGCTGACCTTCGCCGAGCGTTTTCCGCAACTGCCCGAGGACCGACGGCGACGCGCCAGCCGTCGCGTATTCGAATGGGCCAACATGTCGCTCGCCGAACGACGGATGGCACGAGCCAATTACCGCGACGCCCGCCGCCACCCGCCCAGCCAACGCGCCCGCGAATGGGAACGTTATCAGGCCATACCCGAAGCCGAGCGTAACAGCCTACGACGGGCCGACCCGAACCGTGACATCTCGGCCGCCCGGCGCAGCAACGGCCACAGTGGTCTGGCCCGCGACATCTCGAACCCGATTCCGGGCCTGATGCCCCCCGGAGCACCACCGGCTTTCGCCCCCCGACACCGTACTCTCCCAACCCAGGCTCCACCGCCCGGCGCGCCACCGGCCATGACCTACTCGCCGGACGGCCCCGGCGCCCCCCCGGCGAACCTGGCGCCCGCTCAGCAGCTTCCGCCGCCCGAACCGGCCCACCTCGATCAGCGTTGACATGCGTGTGCCGGCCGGGGCCCGTCGGATCCCGCCGGCAGACAGCTCCGGTATCATTCCCCAGCACATGCCGGCCCTGCAGCACCTATTCAGTCGAGCTGTCAGCGAGTGCCGGTGTCGTGCACCCATGCACCGATGCCCTCCGGAGCGGTACGATTTCGACCGACCGGTGCCCCCAAGCCAACAGCAGCCCTTCCGCCGTGTCCGAGCCGCCCGCCCAAGCCATGATTCCAGCCACGTCCGTCGCCACCACCTGGCGCCGGCTGATGTGCGTGGTTTATGAAGCCATCATCCTATTCGGCGTCACCTTCTTTTTCGGCTATGCCTTCTCGGCGCTGACCCAGTTCACCGGTGCCGAAGGCTGGCTACGCACAGCCTTTCAGACCTTCATGTTCGTGGTGCTGGGCGCTTATTTCAGCTGGTTCTGGAGCAACGGCCGCTGGAGCCTGCCGATGAAAACCATCTGCGTGAAGCTGGTGCGCGCCCCCGGACGACCCGACGGCCAGCTCCGCAGCCTGCCTGCCGGCAGCGGCGCCGGATACCATGGAAAACACCTCCCACCCTGTCACAGCGGCTCACAACGGCGCGACTCTCCGGGTCTGGATGACGACCCGAACGGTGCTGCCAGCGCCCCGGTGAGCACCATGGCGTCGGGCCACGAACCATCCGACAGCCGGGCAACGACTGCCCCGGCAACGCCACTCATCTTGCCCGCGGTCAGCTTCGGCCGGGCCGCCTGGCGCTACACGTTGGCTTCGATCATGTTCTGGGGCGGGCTGGCGCTGGTCTGGAAAGCCTCGCCCTGGTGGCTGCCGGTGTTCTTTCTGCCCTTTTTCTGGTCGGTGTTCGACCGGCAGCGTCGCACGCTCTACGACGTGCTGGCCGGCACGGTACTGATCACCTGCGAGAACCGGACGCCGAAACGGGCACGGCAGCCGGAACCGACAGGACAGTCGTCCGGAGGCTCCTGAATCGGGACCTCAGGGCCGCCGGCGCCAAAGACCCCGGCGTCGGCTCATCCGATCCAGCACGATACAAGCCGATCGAAGAAAAAGGAACGTGCACGATGCCGACGTCACCTGGTATCGGCGTACACCGTCTCCGCCCCACTCCAGCGCCCCGGGGTTCAAGTCTCACGGCCATCGTTCCTCCCAGCAACGGCCGCCGGCAGCTGTGCTTGAGCCATCCGGGCCCGAATCTCCCGCTCGCGCGGCTCAGTGACGCAGTCGACGAAATAACGGAGCTCACCATTGATCGATGGCTCGGTGACCAGCCCGTGCACATCGGTATGGAAGCCGGGGAAGCGGCGGTTGAAGCTGCGAACGAATTTCAGGTATTCGACGATCGTGCTGTTGAAGCGCTCGCCCGGAATCAGCAGTGGAATGCCCGGCGGGTACGGCGTCACCAGCATGGTGGTGACCCGGCCTTCCAGAAAATCGATCGGCACTCGTTCGACGTCGCGGTGGGTCAGACACTCGTAAGCGTCCGAAGGTTTCATCACCGGCTGCATTTCGGACAGATACATATCGGTCGTCACCCGCGCCACATCGTGCTCGCGATAGGCTTCGTGAATACGGGTGGCCAAATCGCACAGCCCCATCCGGTCGTAGGTCGGGTGTGCGGCCACGAATTCCGGCATTACCCGCCACAGCGGCTGGTTCTGGTCGTAATCGACCTTGAACTGCTGCAGCTCGGTCACCAGCGTGTTCCAACGTCCCTTGGTGATGCCGATGGTGAACATCACGAAGAAGGAATACAGACCGGTCTTCTCGACCACCACACCGTGTTCGGCCAGATACTTGGTGACCAGCGCCGCCGGGATGCCCTGCTCGGCAAACTCGCCGTCGATGTCCAGGCCCGGCGTGACGATGGTCGCCTTGATCGGATCGAGCATGTTGAAGCCCGGCTCGACCGGCCCGAAACCGTGCCATTTCTCGTTGGTACCCAGCATCCAGTCCTGCTGCGCAATGGCATGGCCGAGCCGGTCCGGCCCCCAGACCGAGAACCACCAGGAATCGTGATACTCGGCGCCGACCTTGCGCATCGCCTTGCGGAAATCATGGGCTTCCTGCAAAGACTCCTGCACCAGCGCGTGCCCACCCGGCGCTTCCATCATCGAGGCCGCCACATCGCAGGAGGCGATGATCGAATACTGCGGTGAGGTCGACGTGTGCATCAGATAGCTTTCGTTGAAGCGATAGCGGTCGAGCTTGCGGGTATCGGATTCCTGCACCAGAATCTGCGACGCCTGCGAAATACCGGCCAGCAGTTTATGGGTCGACTGGGTGGCAAACACCATCGCGTTGGTCGAGCGCGGCCGGTTGGCGCCGATGGCGTGCATTTCGTGATAGAAGGGGTGAAAAGTGGCATGCGGCAGCCAGGCTTCGTCGAAATGCAGATTCTCGACATAATCCTGTAACTCGCCCTTGATCATCTCGACGTTGTAGAGCACGCCATCATAGGTCGACTGGGTGATCGTCATCACCCGTGGCCTGGCGTCCTTGTTCTTGACGAGCGGGTGATTGCGGATCTTCTCGGCGATGCTATCGCGGCTGAACTCCTGCAGCGGAATAGGCCCGATGATGCCCAGATGGTTGCGGGTCGGCTGCAAAAAGATAGGCACCGTACCACTCATGATGATGGCGTGCAGAATGCTCTTGTGGCAGTTGCGATCGACCAGCACCACATCGTCACGAGCCACTTCGGAATGCCAGACGATCTTGTTGGAGGTGGACGTGCCGTTGGTGACGAAGAACAGATGGTCGGCATTGAAGATACGTGCAGCATTGGTCTCGGAAGCGGCTACCGGTCCGACGTGATCCAGCAGCTGCCCCAACTCGTCGACGGCATTGCAGACATCGGCGCGCAACATGTTCTCGCCAAAGAACTGGTGGAACATCTGACCGACCGGGCTTTTCAGGAAAGCCACCCCGCCCGAATGCCCCGGGCAATGCCATGAATAGGAACCATCGTTGGCATAATGGACCAGCGCCTTGAAGAACGGCGGCGCCAGCGAGTTCAGATAAGCGTTGGCCTCACGGATGATGTAACGCGCCACGAACTCGGGCGTGTCCTCGAACATATGGATGAAACCGTGCAGCTCACGCAGGATATCGTTGGGAATGTGCTGTGAGGTGCGGGTCTCGCCGAACAAAAAGATCGGAATGTCGGCATTGCGCCGGCGGGTCTCTCGGATGAAGGCACGCAAATCTGCGATCGTCGTGCTCTCCAGTCCTTCCTCGTCGATCTCCTCGTCATCGATCGACACGATGAAAGCCGACGCCCGGGCCGCCTGGTTGGCGACCATCGCCACATCGAAATAGGTGAAACCGCCGATCACCTCGGTGCCCTGCTCCTCGATGGCCTTGGCCAGGGCGCGAATGCCCAGACCACTGGCTGAATCGGCACGCCAGTCCTCATCGATGATGACGATCGGGAAACGGAATTTCATAAGCAACCCTTGCGTGACGCACAGATAGAGAGTGAATGGCACGGATAATAACTGCTTGCCTGTCCGGGCGCTGTAACCACCGCGTCCTGCCCACCCGGCATCGACCCGCCGGCAACACTCGAAACACACCGACCCGCCTTTTCAAGCCGCGATCCGGCTCCGATCCGCGATCACACTGAACGGGGAAGAGCCTCCGGTCCACGATTCCCACCGGCCGGGAAGTAAACGGCACGGCCGATTGCACCCTCGGGCGCAGTGGCGTAGGCTTCGATCCTCGGCAGCACCATCCGCCATGGCTGCTGCCCACCCGTTTCCATTCATCAGGACCCCGCCCATGAATCGTGCTGCCAACCACAAGCAGCTGATCGTCGCCATCTCCTCCCGCGCCCTGCTCGATTTCGAGGAAGAAAACCGACTGTTCGAAGCGGGTGATGATCACGCCTATATGGCGCGGCAGCTGCAGCTGCTCGATCTGCCGGCCGATGGCGGCGTGGCGATGCCGCTGGTCAAAAAGCTGCTGGCCTTCAATCAAGATGGCAAGCAACGGGTCGACGTGGTGCTGCTGTCTCGCAACGACCCCACCAGCGGTATGCGCGCCTTCCGCTCGGCCCATCATCACGGCGTGCCGCTGGAACGGGGCGTTTTCACCCGGGGCCGCTCGCCCTATGCCTACCTGAAGCCTCTGGGTGCCCACTTGTTTCTGTCGGCCAATGCCGAAGATGTGCGTTCGGCGCTGGATGCCGGCTTTCCGGCCGCGCGGGTCTATCCCAAGTCCCGGCAGAGCGCCGGCGCCCATCCCAATGAAGTGCGCATCGCCTTCGACGGCGATGCCGTGCTGTTCTCGGACGAAGCCGAGCAGGTCTACCACCGGCAGGGACTGTCGGCCTTTCAGGAGCATGAAGCCAGCAAGGCCAGCACGCCACTGCCTCCCGGCCCCTTCAAGCCGCTGCTCGAAGCGCTGCACCGGCTGCGCCAGGATGACCCCGGTCCGATACGCATCCGCACCGCGCTGGTGACGGCCCGCAGTGCCCCCGCACATGAGCGCGCCATCCGCACACTGATGGACTGGCAGGTCGAAGTCGACGAGGCACTGTTTCTGGGTGGCCTCGAAAAAGGCCCGTTCCTGCGCGAATTCCAGCCCGATTTCTTCTTCGACGACCAGACCGGCCACTGCGACTCGGCAGCCACCGCCGGCCCCACCGGCCATGTGATCAGCGGCGTGCGGAATCAGCAGAACCGAACGTGACCGGCGGGCATGCGGAATCCACCGACGGGCCGCCTCCGCCCAAATGCCGTCTGGAACCGCATCCATCCTCCATCTGCCGTCCAGAGCCGGCTCTGCCAGCGGCGTGGGGCCGGCCCCCTTCTCATCGGACACCAGGCACCGACGGCCCCGAGGCACCAGTCGTGAGGCTCGCACTTTCCATGGTCCGGCAACGGCTGTCGTACAGAAAACACTGATACACCGCGTCGGATTGCGGCCACGGTCCGCAGCTATGGCGCACAATGTTGCCATTCGTGTCCGTAACGACAGAACGGAACCATCATGGCCGAGACTCTCCACGATCCCTACGCCCATTACCGCGAGCTGACGCTACGCGGCATGGTGCTGGGGGCGCTGATCACCCTCATCTTCACTGCCTCCAACGTTTACCTGGGCCTGAAGGTCGGCCTGACCTTCGCCTCGTCGATTCCGGCGGCCGTCATTTCGATGGCGATCCTGCGTTTTGCACCGGGCAGCAACATCCTCGAAAACAATATGGTGCAGACACAGGCTTCGGCGGCCGGCACGCTGTCTTCGGTCATCTTCGTGCTGCCCGGGCTGCTGATGGCCGGCTATTGGCACGGATTTCCGTTCTGGCAGACCACCCTGTTGTGCTCGGCCGGCGGCATTCTGGGCGTGATTTTCAGTATCCCGTTGCGCCAGGCCATGGTCGTCAAGAGCACACTGCCCTACCCGGAAGGGGTGGCGGCGGCCGAAATCCTGAAGGTCGGCAGCGAAGAACGGGCCGACAGAGAAGCAGGTGATCGCGCGGCCAACGGTAACCATGATGGCACCGGTATCCGCGAGATTGCCGCCGGGGGACTGCTGGCCGGCTCGATGAGCTT
Source organism: Lautropia sp. (assembly GCA_030530775.1). Classification (GTDB taxonomy): domain Bacteria; phylum Pseudomonadota; class Gammaproteobacteria; order Burkholderiales; family Burkholderiaceae_E; genus Lautropia. The sequence goes on from JAUMUG010000002.1 coordinate 163,335, forward strand.
TCTGACCGGTGGTCTGCGCGTGGTGGCCGACAGCGCCAGCTACTGGTTCAAGGCTGGCAGTGCGGTGTTCCAGCTGCCGATGGGCTTCTCGCTCGCTCTGCTCGGTGCCGGCTATCTGGTCGGCCTCACCGGCGGTCTCGCCATTCTGCTGGGCATCGTCATTGCCTGGGGGATGGCGGTTCCGTATTTCACCTCGATGCTGCCCGAGGTGGCCGATGCCGGCATGAGTTCGGCCGCCATGCAGATCTGGAGCGAGAAAGTCCGCTTCATCGGTGCCGGCACCATCGGCATCGCCGCCATCTGGACGCTGATCACGCTGCTGAAACCGATGATCGAAGGGATGAAATTGTCCTTCCAGGCGTTGAAAGGCGACCAGAGCATCTCGGATCATCGCACCGAACGAGATCTGTCGCCCAGGGCGATGATGCTGTGGGCCACCGGTATGCTGGTGGTGCTGTGGCTGTGCTTCCACGGCTTCGTGGCAGAAGCCAGCCTGCCCGAGGGTACCGGCTGGGTGCTGGTGTTGGCCTGCACCCTGCTCGCCTTTTTCATCGGTTTTCTGGTGGCAGCGGCCTGTGGCTACATGGCCGGGCTGGTCGGCTCCTCGTCCAGCCCGATTTCGGGCATCGGCATCGTTTCCATCGTCACCATCTCGCTGGTGCTGCTGGCCGTCGGTGAATCCTCCGGTCTGTTCGCTGACGAATCACTGCGCAGTTTCATGCTGGCGCTGACGCTGTTCTGCGGTTCCGCGGTGATCTCGATCGCCTCGATTTCCAACGACAACCTGCAGGATCTGAAGACCGGCTATCTGATCAAGGCCACGCCCTGGCGTCAGCAGGTCGCACTGATCATCGGCTGTGTCGTCGGCGCCCTGGTGATCGCACCGGTGCTGGACATGCTCTATCAGGCCTATGGCTTCACTGGGGCGATGCCACGTGAAGGCATGGATACCGGACAGGCACTGGCGGCCCCGCAGGCCACGCTGATGACCACCATCGCACAAGGCATCTTCTCGCACGATCTGCAGTGGGATTACATCTTCAGCGGTGTGGCGATCGGTGTCGGGCTGATCATCGTCGATCTGATACTCAAACGTTCCTCGGCCGAGCGGCTGTCGCTGCCGGTATTGGCGGTGGGCATGGGCATCTACTTGCCGCCCTCGGTGAACATGCCGATCATCGTCGGTGCCCTGCTGGCCGCCTGGCTACAGCGCCGGCTGCGCGCCCGCCACGGTGCCGACAGCGGCCCGGCCCTGAAACGTGCCGAACGTACCGGCACGCTGTTTGCAGCCGGACTGATCGTCGGTGAAAGCCTGATCGGCGTGATCCTCGCCTTCATCATCGTCGTGTCGGTCACCAACGGCGGTTCGGATGCACCGCTGGCCCTGCCGCTGAACGACTGGGAAACCATCGCCTCGTGGCTCGGGTTGGCCTTCTTCCTCGCCGGCATGCTGATCTTCGGTCGGCGCATACTGCGCTCGGTTTCCTGATTCCGGGCGTCGTGTCTGCAGACCGAGCAGGAAAGCACAGTCCGGGCCTGGCGTACACGGTGCCGATCCCGGCCCCGGTTCCGTGCCGGCTGCACAAGGCCCGACACGGCTCGGGGGCCATCGGTTATCGGTTATCGGTTATCGGCCATCATCGGATGGATCGGCTGTCTCGACAATGATATGGCGCTTCTGCCACACGTACATGATCCAGCCAAATACCACGCCGCCGGCCAGCCAGATCACGTAATGAACGAAGCCGGTTTTGACGGGCTCATCGGCGATCATCGGCAACAACCAGTTCATCATCGCCATCATCCATACCCCCCAGCCCAGCCCAGACCAGGCCGATGATCTCCTCAGCAGTAACAACTCCCGACGGTAATCGGTATCGGACGCCACCCTGCAATCGAGTACGTCGGACTTGCGCATCCTGATGAACAGGTAATAGGCCGAAAACTGCTGCAAAGCAAGCAGAGCCAGCGTGCCGAAAGACACCCGGTGGTGCCGAGCGTCCCAACCGTGGACGTCCACGAGCAGGCTGATCAGCATCAACCCCGTCGTCAGATAAAACGACCAGGTTGCCAACCCCGCCAGCACCTGGTTGATCTCGCGCTCCTTGCCTTCGTCCAGAGGGCCCCGCCCCCCGATGAGACGTCGTTTCAGACGCTGTTCCAAACTGTCGTTCTTCGGCATGGTTACTCCTCTTCGTATCGGCCGACTGTCGAGCCTGCCCGTTTCAACGTCCCACCACGCGCTTCAGCTCGTAGCCCAACACACGCAGGCGCTCGCTGCCATCCGGGGCCTTCACCACCTGCAGCGTATAGCCCAGGCCATTGCCCACACCTCGCACGATCGCCTCTGTGTCCGACAGGATCTTCAACGGCATCGCAATCACCTCATCCTCGAAGGGAGGGAAGCCGTACTGCAACATCAGGAAACCATCCTTCTCGATCAGTGCCACCTCCGACATCACCGCCGATCCTTCCCTGGACACACCGTCGACCACATAGTTTCCGGCCCGTCGCCGCCAGGCGGGTCCGATCGGCTCGGGTTCGATCTTTTCGGCCACGATGCTGCCACCGGCCGGCGTATGCACGAACAGCACCTCGTGCCCGCCCAATGTCCGCCGCTCCAGCCCCACCCGGGACAGCGCATGCGGCGTCACGTCCATCATCCCCATCAGCTCGTATTTCAGGCCGAAGGTATCGTCCTCTCGCCGGAACAGTTCGAAGCGCTTGTCGACGAAATGCGCCCGCAACCCCTTGCGGGCCATTTCGATCGTGCCGTAACCGAAGGCACCGGTGTACTGACCGACATAGGCATCGCGCAACGCTTCCGGCAGACGCTGGTTGGCCATCCGGGCCGGCACCTCGATGTCCTTCGGGCGAACACCGGTCTTGACCTCCATCGCCAGGCCCAGCATCTCGTCGGCCAGTTCATCGATGATTTCTTCGGCATGACCGGTGTTGGCCATCAGCACCACGCCCAACTTCTGCCAGGGCAGGATCCGCACCAGCGCCCGATGAGCAACCGTCGCACCACTGTGTTCGATCATCGGCTCCCGGCTCTCGAAACGCCTCCCCAGATGCCAACCCAGCCCGACCGGCGAGCTGCCCTGATCCATGTCGACGTAGGCATTCTGCGGGCGCAGCATTTCCACCATCGTGCGGGGCTGCAGAATCTGCCGGCCATTGGCCGCCCTGCCTTCGGCCAGCACCATCCGCACGAAACGGCTCAGGTCCTTTACCGAGGTGTTCAGACCACTGGCCGGCACATCACGTAACGGCAGCTCGCTCACCTCCTGGCCACCCTGATAGGCACGGGATACGTTCTCCCCGGTCAGCGTCATCGAAAACCGCGAGCTTTCCATGCCCAGCGGCTTCAACAGTGATTGAGTCGCCAACCGCGCAAAATCCCGTCCGGCCGCACGTTGCACCGCAATGCCCAGCACCGTAGTGCCCACATTGGAATAGCTGAACATGTAATTGGGCGGATACAGGACGTATTCGTCCTTCAAGTCCTTCAGCAGCGTCTCGAAGGGCTGCGGATGCCCGGTCCACATGCCATTGGACAAGTTCGCCATCAGCCCACTATGGTGCGTCATCAGCTGCCGGAGGGTGATCGGACCCGCATCGACGAAACGGCTCTTCACCGAAAACTCCGGCACATAGCGCTGGACGGGCCGATCCAGACGCATGCGCCCCTGTTCGACCAGTTGCATGGCCAACATGCTGGTCAACAGCTTCGAGACCGAGCCCGCCCGGTAGACCGTATCCGGCGTGGCAGGGGTTTCATTGGCCCGATCACTGAAACCAAAGCCCTCCGACCAGACCACCCGCTGATCATCGATCAACGCGACGCTGAGGCCGACCAACTCGTTTTCCTTCATCTGGTAGCGGATGCGCTCCGCAAAATACGGTGTCACCGACGCATAATCACCCTGTACGACCTGCCCGGGCGCTTTCGGCACACTGCCGCAGGCAGCCAATGCGGCCGCCACGGACACCACCGCCCAGACGGCCAGACCGCCGGGTGGCAGCCATCGCCGACCCGGAACCGGAACGCGCGCCAGCCGCAGCCAAGCCCGAAGCACACTCCAGTCCATCCGCGGCCCACTGCGCCCACCATGGCCCGCAAACTCTCCACCGCCCACGCCGCTGGTCGACTGCATCGACTATCCTCCTGCTGGGCGCCTCCCGACGAACGAAGCGCCATCCATTCTCGATCCCGGCCATGATGATAGCCGCCCCGACAGCGCCCGCCCCCCGAATGCCCCGCGGCACCCGGCACAACGAAACCGGCCAGACCACCGGATAGGCCCGATCATCGACACATTCCGACCGTCCGGCACAACAGATGCGCAGCTCTCGGGCAGCCGGAGCAAAAAAAAGGGGCAGGTACCGGCACTCATGAGCCGGAACCCACCCGGGAAAGCCGCTGTCCGGCGTGACAGCGGCGAGGGGTCGACAATCGCTCAACCTCCGCGGCACTCGACTCGATCTGCGTCGACCTGCCCGAAAGATCGACAGGGGACAAACCCTGCAAGAATGCCAGGGGCCATACTAAAGTACCCTTCACGCACACAAAGTGGAAATCGGAATACAGCCGGTTAGATTTCGTAATCAATCATTTGTTTCACGAATATGATCGGTATTCCAGTGCCATTTTGCATGCCCTGCTTCGTTGGGCCGGAACTACGGGGTATCCGCCAAAGACATGAACGGAGCGACGGGCAGCCTCTGCCTCACACCCATTCGTCGGCGCACATCCGCCGGGGCAGATTTCGAGTGTCGAATCCGGATTCTTGGTGAAGAAGATTCGATGGGTATCGGACGGACGGCTGGCGACAAAAAACCGGCTGCCCGCATCCTTCTGCATCACAGAGAAACGCAGGCAGCCGGTCAGACCCATATCCGAGGTATCCAGCCTTCGGCGTGGGCGGGCAGAAATATCAGGTATTGTCCTTGACCTCGGCAGCGGCAGCACCCACCTTGACACTGGCGATGGCAGCATCGCGATCCGCCTCCGACGCGAACATCGGACTGGTGCCGATGATCTGACCGTTGTTGGCCTTCAGGTTGAAATAATGCTTGCCGTTGGACGAAGCCTTTTTGTCGTAGCGGTTGTCGTTGCCACAATTGGACTGCACCGACGCAATGCCATTCCTGGCCGATGCCTTCTCCTTGTACAGCTCGCTGTTGAGCAGGCTTTCGCCCGCGGCGCCTTTCAGCACGAAACGATACTGGCCATCACTGCTCTTGCTGAGTTCAAACGATGTTGCCATGAATGCTCCTGTTCAGGGAAAAACGCGAACCCTTTCAAGATACCGCAAAGCGGCAGCGCTTTGAATCGCCTCCCGACGATCTGTTGCGTCATCTCCTCGGCAGCCGTCACCCGGCATTGTGGCCTCGGCGGTGCCCTCACGCCTCTGCGGATCGGCAATGACATACCGGTCCCCACGCTGGCCGTGAGGCACTCCTCCCTCACGTCCGGAAATCAGGGACAGCGGATCGCCGTTTTCGTGCCGCCCCGCCGGACGCCCCCCTCGGCATTGCCCAGCGCCCGTTCGAGGAAAGCGCCGATGCGCTGGTGAGTGGCCTCCAGCCCGCCATCGAGCGCACGATTCTCCCGAGTGACCGGATCGACGGACATGAAGACGGAATGCTCGCCGGGCAGCTTCCGATAATCCCCATACCAACCCGACAGTGTGGCCACATAGCAGGCGTCATTGGGGAAAGGAAATGTAGCGTCCCGGCTGCCCTGCATCAACAGCACCGGCATCCGCAACTGGCTCAGACTGTGTTCGTTGAACAGGGCGCTGCCCGGCGGCGCCAGGGCGATCGCGGCACGCACACGCGCATCCCGGGCGCCTTCCAGCCGCTCGCGCCGCATGCCGACGAAATCCATGAAACGCAGCTTCAGGCGTTCCGTCCGGTCATAGGATAAGCAGACGGCCTCGGGATACTCGCGCCCCAGACAATAGCGATCGAGTGCCAGCGACGACGGCCGAACCCCTGCCACCACCAGCGCCGTGTATCCGCCTTCGGCAAAACCGGCCGCCACGATCCGCTGCCGATCGACCCACTCACCGAAGCGTGATTCCAGCAGGGTATCCAGCGCCCTGGACCAGTCCTTCGGTCGCGCCTGCAACACCGGTAGCGTCCAACGCCCCGAGGCATCGACAACATTGTCATGCGGATGCACCAGGGTCAGCACCAAGTAACCCTTGCTGGCCAGATAGCGCGCCGTCTGCCAATGCGACAACGCGCTGCCCCCGGAACCATGCGAGAAGACGATCAGCGGATGTTTGCCCGGCAGCGGCTTGGCATCCCAGGCGCCGCGTGCCGTGACCCGGCCGAAATCGACGACCTGCTCAGTCTGCTCCGTCGGATACCAGAGCAACCATGACAGGCCCTTGAGGTTGACGTCCGACGGCGCGTTCAGACGGGCAAGCCCCGCGTGGACAGACAGCTTCGGCGCCTCGGAACGCTGCCCGTCGGCTCGAGTATCGCGCCCTTCCGAGGCGGCGACCCGACCCGTTCCTGGCTGCCGGCTGCGACGCTCCGCCGTCGGCCCGGCCTGCGCCAGCACGATCGGCGCGGCGCCTCGTGCGGCCGGCTGTTGTGCCGACGCCACCTGCTGAACCACGGCCAATGCTTGCGCCGGTATCGTCGCCGCCAATGTGCAGAACGATGCCGCCAGGAACGTACCCCCGATGCCGGTCCTCAGCCGCGAACGCCCTGGACACGATACGGTATTTCCTCGAATCGACAGCACGATTTCCTTCCTCCTGAAACACAAGCCAGGGCATGGACGAATACCCTGTCGATTTCGTTGCATCGATATCGACCATGGTATGGCTTGCAAGCCACCGTCGCAGGAAAAGCCGGAGCGTCGAACAAAAAGTTACAAAAGGAAGCAGCAAAAACCGGATATATGCCTGCAGGCAGGCAGCCTAGGGTTCGGGGTGGCTCGTTACGCAGTATCTCGACCGAAAGCAACGTGATGCGACGTTCTTCCGGTCACAGGAGCCACCTGTCTGCACTCGCCATCGCTGTCACAACTGGAGTATGATCGGGATCCAGCGCTGCCAGACCAGCACAGAAGGAGCGCCTACAAGTGGTTGATTTCATTAAAAAACTTCGTAGCGAATATCACGCTCGCCGTCGGAAGGAGCTTCAGCGTCAACAAGAGCTCATGCAGATGGTCAACAATAGCTATGAGAGCCTGCGGGTGGTTGGTCGGGGTACCGTGCGCATCGACCCCCATGAAGTCGCGTGCTCGGAAGAGTTCCGCAACGCCAAAGAGCTGGCCAAGCAAATCGTCAACGCTCAATAGACTCTCGAGGAGCTGAGGGTGTTCGCCCTGCTCATTGTTCCCGTGCTGGTCGCAGGTTTCATGACCTGCCATATCCACCCCGTCCATTCGTACAGACTTCACCGTTACGAAGGTCAGTACCTTTATCTCAAAAGTGCCGAACTTGGCCTGAAGTGTTTTGGTCTGGCCTGCAGCATCGCGGCACTCTTCTACTGGAGGCTGCCGGCAGCAAGCGATAGCTCCCCGTCGCTGACATCATGGGCATCGATGCTGGCCTCCTTCCTGCAGAACGCAGGCATTGCAGAGCCCCAGCATGCTTTGCGGACGAGCTGTTCAGGCTTTCCCTGCAAAAAGACAAGTACGTCATGCTGATGATGGAAGATCGCAAAGTCTACGTCGGCAAGATCATCAGTCTGGGCGAACCCTCCGAAACAGCAGGCATGGATCAGGATATCTCAATCATGCCGTTGATGAGCGGCTATCGTGACAAGGACACCTTGCGCGTGACCTTCACTACCGACTACGACAGGGTAGACAGCGAAATCTACGTTTCGCTGCGGCAGGATCAGATCGTATCGGCCACCGAATTCAACTTCGACGCCTATCAAACCTGGCAGGCAAGCCGCAAGCAGCCCATGCGTCGCCTGACGATGAAACGCTGAAGTTGTGGATTTTCATCGGCACGCAGCGTCGAAATCGGGGAGCTTCTCGATGGCCCAGAACACCCCGCCGCAGACAAAGCCGGAGACAGCGCCAACGCCACCACTGACGAAGGCACCACCTACTCCCACCGCGCCGCAAACCATGCCAGTGCCAACCATGTAGGCGGCGGACGCGACCCAAGCTCGCCAGCACGCACAACAGGAGCCCTTGGTGGCAAGCGGCTTGCCATCTTTCAGCATGACCTGCGGATTATCCGGCGTCCCGGAAACAACGAAATGTTTACCGACTGTGCTGGCAACAAAATTCTGGACATTCTCTACCGTGCTGTGCAGCGCGAAGAAGTCCAAGTAGAAATCCACAGTCTCGGGACTTGGAGCTCCCTTGAACAGATCCATCAAAGCCTCACTGCTTCGAAGCAGTTCGACCTTGTACGCAAAACCGTTGGGATCGGCTGCCTTGGCGGCAGCAATAGCAGCAGCAGGATCTCCGCCATCATGAACCGCGCCTGCATCATTGATAGCGCCCAGGTCATTGGCCGATACCGGCAATGAAAAAGAAAACAGCATGGTCAACGAAACCAGCAGAGCCAACAGTCGTTTCATCGGTGTCTCCTCGAATTTTGCTTTGGATTGAATGCGCACCCATGCTATCAGACTTCTGATCGTCGAATTATTTACCAAAATTATTAGCGCTTGCCGGGCGAAAAAACCCCACCTCGGCGCATCGCTGCCATCAGAGGCGGGGTCGTTGGCGGCTGAAGCGGATCACATCCCACCCAGCATTCAGGGCTCAAATCCATCAGGACCGCAGCACGGGGCGGCCCGGGCGCGGGTTCAGTGCACCGTCCGTTCGAAGGTGAAGGCGTCGTCCTCGAAGTCGACCGGGATGGTCTCTTTCGGGGCGTAGCGGCCTTCGAGCACGCGCTTGGCGATCGGGTTTTCCAGTTTCTGCTGAATGGCCCGTTTCAGCGGCCGTGCACCATAGAGCGGGTCGAAACCGACCTTGGCCAGTTCGGCCAGCGCGGCGTCGCTGATCGACAAGAACAGATCGCGTTCGGCCAGCCGTTTTTCGAGCAGTTTGAGCTGGATCGAGGCGATCTCGCGGATGTGCTTCGAATCGAGTCCATGGAAGACGACGATCTCGTCGATCCGGTTGATGAACTCGGGCCGGAAATGCTGGCGCAACTCGCCCATCACCGCTTCCTTGATCACGTCCGGATCATTCAGCGTTCTGTCGGCCGACAGGCGCTGAATCTCAGTGGAACCGATGTTGCTGGTCATGACGACGACGGTGTTGCGGAAGTCGACGGTCCGACCCTGGCCATCGGTCAGACGGCCATCGTCCAGCACCTGCAGCAGCACGTTGAACACGTCCGGGTGCGCCTTCTCGATTTCGTCGAGCAGGATCACGCTGTACGGGTTGCGCCGCACGGCTTCGGTCAGGTAGCCGCCTTCTTCGTAGCCGACGTATCCCGGCGGTGCGCCGATCAGGCGGGCCACCGAATGTTTTTCCATGAACTCGCTCATGTCGATCCGGATCAGATGATCTTCGGAATCGAACAGGAAGCCTGCCAGTGCCTTGCACAGCTCGGTCTTGCCGACGCCGGTGGGGCCCAGGAACAGGAAAGAGCCATAGGGCCGGTTCGGATCGGCCAGACCGGCACGCGAGCGGCGGATGGCATCCGAGACCAGCATCACCGCCTCGTCCTGGCCGACGACGCGCTTGTGCAGCGCCTCTTCCATCTTCAGCAGTTTCTCACGCTCGCCCTGCATCATCCGCGACACGGGAATGCCGGTGGCACGCGAAACGACCTCGGCGATTTCTTCGGCACCGACCATCGTGCGCAGCAGCTTGGGCTTGCCCGACACAGCGGCGTCGTCGGGCTTCGGGTTGCTTTCGGCGGCATTGCTTTCGCTCAGGCGCTTTTCCAGTTCGGGCAATCTGCCGTACTGGATTTCAGCCAGTTTTTCGTACTGCCCCTGGCGCTGCAATTCGGCCATCTGCGCCCGCAGCTGGTCGATTTCGGCCTTGATCTGGGCACTGCCCTGCACCGCCGCTTTCTCGGCGCGCAGGATTTCCTCGTAGTCGGCGTATTCCTTGCCGATCCGCTCGATTTCCTGCTCGATCAGTTCCAGACGTTTCTTCGAAGCCTCATCGGTTTCCTTGCGCACGGCTTCACGCTCGATCTTCAGCTGGATCAGCCGCCGGTCGAGACGGTCCATCACCTCGGGCTTGGAATCGATTTCCATCTTGATACGCGAGGCAGCCTCATCGATCAGGTCGATGGCCTTGTCCGGCAGAAATCGGTCGGTGATGTAACGGTTCGACAGCTCGGCGGCAGCCACGATGGCCGGGTCGGTTATTTCGACACCGTGGTGGATCTCGTAGCGCTCCTGCAGACCACGCAGGATGGCGATGGTCGATTCGACCGAAGGTTCGCCGATCAGCACCTTCTGGAAACGACGCTCCAACGCAGCATCCTTTTCGATGTACTTGCGATATTCGTCCAGCGTGGTGGCGCCGACGCAATGCAGCTCGCCCCGGGCCAACGCCGGCTTCAGCATATTGCCGGCGTCCATCGCTCCTTCCGACTTGCCCGCACCCACCATGGTGTGCAGCTCGTCGATGAAGACGATGGTGCGACCCTCGTCGGCGGCGATGTCCTTCAGTACGGCCTTGAGCCGTTCCTCGAATTCCCCCCGGTATTTGGCACCGGCCAGCAATGCCGCCATGTCCAGCGACAGCACGCGCTTGTCCTTCAGCGTTTCGGGCACTTCGCCGTTGACGATACGCTGTGCCAGCCCTTCGACGATGGCGGTCTTACCCACACCGGGCTCACCGATCAACACCGGATTGTTCTTGGTGCGACGTTGCAGAATCTGGATGGTGCGACGGATTTCGTCGTCGCGGCCGATCACCGGATCGAGCTTGCCTTCGCGAGCACGCTCGGTCAGATCGAGGGTGTATTTCTTCAGCGCCTCGCGCTGACCTTCGGCATCGGCCGACTCCACTTTCTGGCCACCACGCACCGCCTCGACGGCAGCTTCCAGCCCCTTGCGGGTCAGGCCGGCTTCGCGCAGCAGACGACCTGCATCGCCACCCTGACGGCCATCGCCTTCGGTCAGCGCCAGCAGAAACATCTCCAGCGCAACGAACTGGTCGCCACGCTTTTCGGCTTCTTTTTCGGCATTGGTCAGCAGCTTGAGCAGATCGCGGCTGACCTGCGGGTGGCTGGACTGGCCCGAGACCTGAGGCAAGGACTGCAGCGCCTTGTCGACCGCTTGTTTGAGAGCGGAAATACGCACGCCGGCCCGTTCGAGCAGCGCACGGCCTGAACCGTCCGGCTGGCCGATGATGGACGACAGCAGATGGACGGGTTCAATGTAGGAGTTATCGGCAGACACCGCCAGACTTTGCGCGTCGGCCAGCGCCTGTTGAAACTGAGTCGTCAGTTTTTCGATTCGCATGGATGGATATCCCGATGTCCGTTGTCAGGCAGAATCGTGCCTGTCGATGAATATTTTTCAATTGGGGACACATCGTTAAATGTCAAGGGAGCCCGATCCGGTGCGCGGCAAGCCCCATCCTTCAGGATGGGCGAAGAATGGCACGGACGGTGTAGCCGTCCTTGTTTTTTGGGTTCAGTGCCGGGTCTGCTGCTCGATGTACTGGCAGGATTGCAGCCAAATGTTTTGGCCTCGGCTAAGATTGCGGCGTGGCTGGCCAGAGCATTGGAACACCACAGCCCCGGGCACTGCCGACACTGGGACCAGCGGTGCCTCCTTTCCTGCCGGCGCCGGCGCAGATGCTCACCCAGCACGGGCGGGCCGTCTGTTACTCGGGCTTGCGCCACCCGCCTGCGACAGGATGAGCCATTGCCGTGTAAAAGGCATGGGGATGCAGCGAAGGAAAACAACCCATGCCCGACCACCGATTTTCTGAACCGATCCGACCTTGACCGAAGCGCTCCAATCCCTCCACGCCAGCATCATCGCCGTCTGGAACAGCATCCCCAGTGCAGCCTGGGCCTGGCTGTACCTGCTGTGGATCGTGGGCTGCGTCATTTTCATTCTGGCCCAGCGCCGCTCACCCACAGCCACGCTCAGCTGGGCGCTGGCCTTCATCAGCGTACCGGTGCTCAGTGTGCTGTTTTATGGGTTGTTCGGACCGCGCAAGCTGAAGCGACGCAATATCCGTCGCGAATTGGCCCGCCATCTGGCACAGCGCCTGGGGCCTTTGCAGCATCAGAAATTGCCCGACACGCTGGCCTCGCGCCATTGGCTGGCCGCACAGGCCCGGGTGGCGACCGAAACCGGCAGTCCACCACCGCGCCCGACCCGAGTGCAGGAGATCATGATCGACGGGGATGCCACCTATGCGGCGATCGAAGCGGCGATGCGGAACGCAGAGCACCATATCCACATCGAGTATTACATCTTCAAGCCCGACGAGATCGGCACGCGCTGGCGCGAGCTGCTGATCGAAAAAGCCAAGGCCGGCATCAAGGTACGGATGCTGTTGGATGCGGTCGGTTCGAACCGCTGCAGGCGCGACTTCTGGCAACCGCTGATCGATGCCGGCGGAGAAGTGAGGCGTTTCAATCCGCCACGCTTTCTGTCCTTCCGGCCCAGCATGGTGAACTTCCGTTCACACCGCAAGATCGTGGTCATCGATGGGCGCACCGGATTCACCGGAGGCATCAATGTCGATCGGATTCAATCGGCCGAGTGTTCGGGCAACAAGGGCTGGCGTGACACCCATATCGCCCTGTACGGAGGCGCGGTGCTCGATCTGCAGCGGGTGTTTCTGGAAGACTGGCTGTACGGCGGCGCCCGTTCCGGCCGGCTGGCCCGGCTGGACAAGGCACTGACCACCCCACAGGACATTCTGGCCTGGTTCCCGATCGGCGCCGATCAACTGCCCGAAGACAACGTCCCCTGGGTGCAGGTGATCGATTCCGGCCCCGACCGCAATCGCTCGGCGATCCACCGCTTCTTCTTCACCGCGATGGCCTCGGCCCGTCGACGCATCTGGATCACCACTCCCTACTTCATCCCGGATGATCCTATCCTGATGGCGATGGAAACCGCGGCTGCCCGAGGTGTCGATGTGCGCCTGTTGGTGCCGATGGAGTCGGACCAGTTGCTGACCGGCCTCGCGGCCTCGACCTTTGTGGAAGAAGTGCTGACCGAACGGGTGAAGGTCTATGCCTACGTGCCGCGCTTCGTCCATGCCAAGACACTGGTGATCGACGACGAGCTGTCGGTGGTCGGCACAGCCAACATGGACAACCGCAGCTTCCGCCTGAACTTCGAAGTGATGGCCGCCATCTATGACAAACGTACCGCCTCGACGATGGCGGCCCAGTTCACCAAGGATCTGGAATCCGCCGTCAAACTGCACCCCGACGAGACGCCCGACGGCTTCAACGAACGCCTGGTGGCCAGCCTGGCGAGGTTGGCGGCGCCGTTGTTGTGATTGCCCGCCTTACGCGCAAATGTACACTGCACGTCTGCAAACCTTCGGCACCACGGGCATCGATACGACGGTGTTTGCCGTCAACGAAGCGCCGTCATCAATCGATCGCGGGCCGGTCTGAATCGAAGCACCGGCCTTGGCAGGACAACCTCTGTCAGGCATCACGGTGGTTACTGCCACCGGGCCCGGGCTTGGTCATCGCTATCGCGCGCGTCGACCCAACGGCTGCCGGCGGGGGTGTCTTCTTTTTTCCAGAATGGTGCTTCTGTCTTCAGATAGTCCATGATGAAACGACAGGCGTCGAAGGCGGCGTCGCGGTGCTCGGATGAAACAGCCACCAGCACGATCTGGTCGCCGACCTGCAAGGGGCCGACCCGGTGGATGACGGTGGCTCCCAACAGGGGCCAGCGCTCGGCAGCCCGTTGACAGATGCCGGTCAGCGATTTTTCGGTCATGCCGGGATAGTGTTCGAGCATCATGCCCGAAACGCTCCGTCCATCGTTGCGATCGCGCACGACCCCCAGAAAGCTGGCAACCGCACCGGTTTCCGACGTCAGCTGCTGCAGGCGATGCATTTCCATACCCGCATCGAAGTCTTCGGTCTGGACGCGAACGGTGACCGGCGACGCCATTTCAGCCCCCCGTCACCGGCGGGAAGAACGCCACTTCGGCATCTTCGATCAAGGGGGTGCTGGCCGATGCCATCTGCTGGGCGACGGCTGCGCGCAGCGTATCGCGGCCGGCGCTGGGCACGGCCAATGCTTCGGCCCAGACACCACCACGGTCGATCAGCCACTGACGCAGTTGGCCGACCGTGCCGATGTCGGCCGGCAGTTCGACGACCTCGGTATCGATGCCCAGCCGCTCACGCAGGCCGGCGAAGTACAGGACACGGATTTTCATTCGCACATTTCAATGTCGTTGACTCGATGAACGGCTTCAGTATGGGTCAGCCAGCCTGAAAAAGCAGGCGACGGCATCAATTCAGCAGATCTGGAAACGGTAGGAAACGGACCGGATCACCGGGTCGGATGCTTTGGCCCACCGGGTTGTCGATCAGGCCATCGCCGGCCACGGCGGAGGTCATGACCGCCGAGCCCTGGTTACGGAACAGGGTGACACGCCGGCTGTCGGGTTGCAGACTGGCGCACAGGAATTCGCGACGCTTCATGTCGGGCCGGGACCACTCGAAGCCGCTGACCGCCATCACCGCCTTGGGCAGTACGTTCTGCACACCCTGCAGCTTCAGCACGAAGGGACGCACGACGGTCAGAAAGGTGACGAAGGCCGATACCGGGTTGCCAGGCAGGCCAATGAAATGGGCGAACCGGCCTTCGGCATCGGGTCGACGCACCCGGCCATAGGCCAGCGGCTTGCCGGGTTTGATGGCCAGGCGCCATAGATCGATTTCACCCTCGGCTTCGACGGCGGGCCGCACATGGTCTTCTTCACCCACCGAAACGCCGCCGGCAGTGATGATCAAATCGGCCTGCCGGGCCGCCCGCCGCAGAGCCTGTCGGGTGGCTTCGCGGTCATCTTCGACGATGCCCAGGTCATGCACTTCGCAACCCAGACGCTTGAGCAATGCATTGAGCACGAAGCGGTTGGAGTTGTAGATGCTACCGGGCGGCAGCGGCCGGCCCGGCATCACCAGTTCGTCACCCGTAAAAAAACAGGCCACCCTTGGCCGCACGTACACGGGTACCTCGGCAATGCCGACCGAAGCGGCCAGACCGACCGCCGCCGGAGCCAGCCGGGTGCCGGCCGACAGAATCTCGGCGCCCTGCTCGATGTCCTCGGCGGTCCTGCGTACCCAATCGCCAGACCGTGGCACCACGTCGAAGCAGACACCACCATCGACCACCCGCACCTGCTCCTGCATGACGACCGCATCGGCCCCCGACGGCAGCGGTGCGCCGGTAAAGATGCGCGCCACCGTACCCTCCTCCAGCGCTCTGCCCTGATGACCGGCCGCAATGCGCTGGGACACCCGGAACACTTTGTGTACGTCACCACCGGCCAACTCGACCGTCCGGACGGCATAACCATCCATCTGCGCATTGTCCCAGGCGGGCACGTTCAGCGTCGACACGAGACCCCGAGCCAGCACCCGGCCATCGGCTTCCATCAGTGGAATGGTCTCGATGGCATCGGGTGCCGCCGCTTGCGCCAGCAGGCGATCACGGGCATCTTCAAAGGACAAGAGTTGGGACATTGTTTCGGGCAGCGTTCAAATGTGTCAGCACGAAAGTCGCCACTCGATCGGGCTGGTCGATGTCGAGCCGGGGCAGATGGGTCGCAACCGGCTCGTCGGAGACGATCGCCACGATATACGGGTCGTCCGGAAACAGCAGCGGCTTTCCGAGCGAAGGACGATGCACTTCGATCTTGGGGATGGCGGCATCCTTGAAACCTTCGACCAGCACGATGTCACAAGGCGACAACCGGGCCAGCTGCGCATCGATATCCGGTTCCGGCTCGTTGCGCAGCTCGTGCATCAGCACCCAACGGTGAGCGGCCATCAGCAGCACTTCGCTGGCGCCGGCCTGCCGGTGGCGCCAGGAGTCCTTGCCGGGCTTGTCGATGTCGAAGTGATGGTGGGCGTGCTTGATGACGGACACGCTCCGGCCGGCTGCGATCAGGCGTGGGATCACCTGTTCGATCAGCGTGGTCTTGCCCGAGCCGGAATAACCGGCAAAACCGAATGCCTGCATGAAAAAGCCGCCCCGATCTCAAGTCCGTGCGGCGATGTACGACTTCAGCATCGCCAGATCGACCGGCATCCAAGTATAGCGCTGCGCCCGTTCTTCGAGGTGCCTCAGGCCCGGTCGCGGATCGGGCTGCCTGCCGATGGCTTCCTGGATGCTGTCGGCGAACTTGGCCGGCAAAGCCGTTTCCAGACAGATCATCGGCACATCCGGTTCGCGCTGCCCGGCGGCCACTTTCAGGCCGTCGGCGGTGTGGGTGTCGACGATGACGCCCTTGGTCCGATACCAGTGGCGGATGGTCGCCATCCGGTCGGCATGGCTGCTGGACCCCGAACGGAAGCCCAGCTCCGCCACCCGCGCGAACTCGGGCGTGCCGCTCAGATCGAACTCGCCGGTCCGGTCCAGCCGCTGCCACAGCTCGAGCACGCGCCCGGCATCACCGTCGAGCAGATCGTAGATGAAGCGCTCGAAGTTCGAGGCTTTCGAGATGTCCATCGACGGACTGGAAGTGGCGTAGGTTTCACGACCACCGCGTACCCGGTAACGTCCGGTGCGAAAGAATTCGTCGAGCACGTCGTTTTCGTTGGTGGCGACCACCAGCCGACTGACCGGCAGTCCCATGCGTCTGGCGATGTAACCGGCCAGCACATTGCCGAAGTTGCCGGTCGGCACAGTGAAGGAGACCTTGCGCGGCAGGCCGTCGGCACCCAGCGGCTGGCTGGCCGTGGCCAGCAGATAGCCCCGGAAGTAGTAGACGACCTGCGCCACTACCCGCGCCCAGTTGATCGAGTTGACGGTGCCGATCGCGTGCCTCTCTTTGTAGCCCAGATCGCCGGAAATGGCCTTGACCAGATCCTGGCACTCGTCGAAGACACCATCGATGGCGATATTGAAGACGTTGTCATCCAGCAGGCTGTACATCTGGGCACGCTGGAAGGCGCTCATCCGGCCAGCCGGCGACAGCATGAAGACACGTACCCGCTGACGGCCACGCATCGCGTACTCGGCTGCACTGCCGGTATCGCCGGAGGTGGCCCCGACGATGTTCAGCCAGCGGTCCTGCTTCAGCAGCGTGTATTCGAACAGGCCGCCCAGCAGCTGCATCGCCATATCCTTGAAGGCCAGCGTCGGGCCGTTGGACAGGTGCAGCAGATAGAGTGGGCCGGCCTGCCCCGAACCCACATCCAGGCAACTGACCGGGGTGATGTCCTCGGAACCGAAGACTTCGGCCGTGTAGGTATCGGCCAGCAGGCGTTGCAGATCCTCGGCCGGAATGTCATCACAATAGCGCCGGAGCAATTCAAAGGCCAGCGCCGGATAAGAAAGCCCGCGCCAGGAGGCCAGCGTGGCGGCGTCGATCTGCGGGAACTCGGCTGGCATGACCAAACCGCCGTCGGGCGCCAGACCGCCGAGCAGGATGTCGCTGAAGCGTCGGGCGGGCATGCCGCCCCGGGTGGACAGGTATTGCATGGGGTCCGTCAATCCAGTTGTTCGACACGCAGACGGGTGACCGGTGACTGAACCGAGGTCAGCGCTTCGATGCGGCCAATGGCGGTATCGATCTGTCGCTCGATCGTCTGATGCGTCATGATGATGATATCGGTGCTGGTGTCGCCTTCGGCCGGCTGACGCTGGATCATCGCATCGATCGACACCGACTCGTCGGCCAGGATACGGGTGATGTCGGCCAGCACGCCCGGCTCGTCGACCACCTGCATACGCAGGTAGTAGGCCGTTTCCATTTCGCTGGCCGGCAGCACCGGCAGCTGGGCCAGACGGTCCTGCTTGAAGGCCAGATAGGGCACGCGGTGATCTGCCGGCACATCGATGGTGCGTGCCACGTCGACCAGATCGGCCACCACGGCACTGGCGGTCGGCAACTTGCCGGCGCCCGGACCATAGTACAAGGTTTCTCCGACCGCATCGCCCTTGACCCAAATGGCGTTCATGGCTCCTTCGACATTGGCCAGCAGGCGCTTGGCCGGAATCAGTGTGGGGTGGACCCGCAGCTCGATGCCGGTCTTGCGACGCCGTGCGATGCCCAGCAGCTTGATGCGATAGCCCAACCGCTCGGCATAGTCGAAATCGGCCGCCGCCAGCTTGCTGATGCCCTCAATGTAGGCACCATCGAACTGAACCGGCACACCGAAAGCCATCGAGGCCAGCAACGTGGCCTTGTGAGCGGCGTCCACGCCCTCGATGTCGAAGGTGGGGTCGGCCTCGGCATAGCCGAGTGCCTGCGCCTGGACCAATGCGTCGGCAAAGGACAGCCCCTTGGCACGCATCTCCGACAGGATGAAGTTGGTGGTACCGTTGATGATGCCGGCCAGCGAATCGATGTGATTGGCCGCCAGCCCTTCACGCAGGGCCTTCAGGATCGGAATGCCCCCGGCCACCGCGGCCTCGAAGGCGACCATCACACCGGCCTCCTGCGCGACACGGAAGATCTCGTTGCCATGGATGGCCAGCAACGCCTTGTTGGCCGTGACGACCTGCTTGCCCTTGCCAATGGCAGCCAGCACCACGTCACGGGCCACCGTGGTGCCGCCCATCACTTCGACCAGCACATCGACATCGGGGTCCTCGACGATGTCGAAGGGGTCTTCGCTGAGGGGCGTGCCGCCCACCATGCCGCGGGCCTGCTCCAGCCCCCGGGTGACGACCCGCACCACCTCGATTCTCCTGCCGGCACGGCGGCTGATCTCGTCGCCGTTCTTCTGCAGAACCTCAAACACGCCGCCGCCAACGGTTCCCAGACCGAGCAGGCCGACCTTGATCACTTCCATGAATGAAAAAACTCCTGATTCCGATCCGACCCCGTGACGGTCAGATCATGTTTCGATGCCTTGCACGATATTCCGCCAGGAACCTGCCGATCCGCGTGAACGCTTCGGTCAGGTCATCACTGTTGGGCAGGAACACCACCCGGAAATGATCGTTTGCAGGCCAGTTGAAACCGCTCCCCTGCACCAGCAGCACCCGCTCTCTCTCGAGCAGCTCCAGAATGACGCGCTGGTCATCCTCGATCGGATAAACAGCGGGATCGAGACGGGGGAACAGATAAAGTGCCGCCTGTGGCTTGAAGCAGCTGACACCGGGAAGGCTGGTGATCATGTCCCAAGCGAGGTCCCGCTGGCGGGCCAGCCGCCCGCCGGGCCGGACCAGCTCGTCGATGCTCTGATAGCCCCCCAGTGCCGTCTGGATGGCGAACTGGGCCGGTACGTTGGCACACAGACGCATCGAGGCCAGAATGTTGAGGCCGTCGATGTAGTCCCCGGCATGACGCTTGTCGCCGGAGATCACCATCCAGCCGCTGCGGTAACCACAAGACCGGTAATTCTTGGACAGGCCGTTGAAGGTAATGAACAACACATCGTCGGCCAGCGAGGCGATCGAGGTGTGTCTGACATCGTCATAAAGAATCTTGTCGTAAATTTCGTCGGCAAAAATGATCAATTGGTGTTGCCTTGCAACATCGATCAGTGCCGTCAACATATCATCGGGGTATAGTGCCCCGGTTGGATTATTCGGATTTATGATGACGATGGCCCGCGTCCTGTCGGTGATCTTCGATTGGAGATCATCCAGATCGGGCAGCCAGCCGGCACCTTCATCGCAAAGATAGTGTACCGCCCTTCCGCCCGACAAGCTGACGGCCGCCGTCCACAGCGGATAGTCCGGTGCCGGCACCAATACCTCGTCGCCATCGTCGAGCAGGCCGTTCATCGACATCACGATCAGTTCGCTGACGCCGTTGCCGATGAGGATGTCATCGAGATCCACGCCCTTGATACCCTTGACCTGAGTGTAGTGCATGATCGCCTTGCGCGCCGAAAACAAGCCCTTGGAATCGGCATAACCTGCCGCATCCCCCAGGTTGACCATGATGTCGTGCTTGACTTCGTCGGGTGCATCGAAGCCGAAGGGAGCCATGTTGCCGATATTCAGCTTGATGATGCGTTGCCCTTCTTCTTCCATCTGCCGGGCCCGCGCGAGGACTGGACCTCGGATGTCGTAACAGACGTTGGCGAGTTTTGCGGATTTGAGGATCTGCTTCATGATGGCATCCAAGGCCCAAGGGTTGCTGTACTATGGACGGGAGCGATCGCATAATGTACCGTAGATCGACGCAACAACCACATCCCGACACATCCGCGAGCCTGGGCCGTCGCGGGATCGTTGGCGATAGACGCGCCACGATGGTGTATTTTGCACACCGTGCACACCGGCTTTCCGTTCCTCAGGATGCGGCGTCATGGAGGGGCTGCCAATCGGCTGCAAACGACACTCGTTGCGCCCGTTCTCTGCTTCTGCGCATCCACGATCCAGACGCCTTGCCCGCGAGCAGTCCAGCTGCTTCTTCCTCGGGCGGTGGCCGGCCCGGAAAACCCCGGTCCGCTTTTCTCTCAAGGTGGTATCAGCCGACGATGAAATTGCACGCTGATCGCAATGCGCATCTGAACACCATCACAGCCTACGGTGGTGACTGGGTTGAAATCAACGGCAGCCGCTACCGTGGCTCGCTGTTGGTCAGCCCCTCCGGCGCGGTCCGGTCGTGGCCGGTCGCGAGCTTCGAGACGCTCGATGCTCCGGCGCTGCTGGCGCTGGCCGACGACCGGCCCGAAGTCATTCTGCTGGGCACCGGTCCACGCCTGCGTTTCCCCGACCCGGCCCTGATCCGCCCGCTGGCGCGGGTCGGCATCGGTCTGGAAGCAATGGATTTCGTGGCCGCCTGTCGCACCTACAACATTCTGATGGCCGAAGGCCGTCGGGTTCTGGCAGCCCTGATGCGCAGCTGAATTTCCCCCACAACCCAGTCGGGCAGACCGGGCAGGCGCCTCCGTGCAACCTGCTCGACGAGCCGAGCATTGCCCGCCCTGCCCGCTTTTCTCTCTGGAATCTGTATGTCCTCGAACAAAAACATCGTCGAAATCGGCAACAAAGTGAACGATTTTCAAGCCGAATCCACCGGCGGCGCCTTCCGTCTGTCAGACTACGAGGGTCGGATGGTCGTGCTGTATTTCTATCCCAAGGACAACACGCCGGGCTGCAGCACCGAAAGCGCCGATTTCGCCGCGGTCTGGAAGGATTTCCTGGCCGCCGGCGCCGAAGTCTTCGGTGTCTCGCGCGATAGTCTGACCTCGCATACCAATTTCAAACGCAAACTCGCACTGCCCTTCGAGCTGATCAGTGACACCGATGAAGCCATTTGCCGGCAGTTCGACGTGATCAAGATGAAGAACATGTACGGCAAACAGAGCCAGGGCGTCGAACGCTCCACCTTTCTGATCAATCGCCAGGGCGTGCTCGTCAAGGAATGGCGCAAGGTCAAAGTGACGGATCACGTCGCCGAAGTGCTGGAGGCGGTTCGCGAAGCAGAACCAAAACACTGAGACATGCCTCTACCCAAAGCCCCCGGCACCCGCGGTGCCCGCTTGAACATCCGCGAAGCCGCCAAGAACAAAGCCCGGATCAAACCGGCCAGCCGCAAGAAGAAGCAAGCGGCCATCGATGAAGGCCAGCTGCCGCTGGACGACATGGTGGCGACCGCTACGGCAGCCTTGCCGGCAACGGGAACAGCCGCTCCGCCCGCCGTGTCGGCCGCTCCCAACACCTCCACCGCAGCCCTGCTGAAACCGGGGGCCGGAATGGCCCGTACCACGGCAGCAGGTGCCCCGTCGTCACAGCAGGTATCGCAGAGGAGCGCCGCCTGGCAGGCCGAGACGGCGGCACCGACGCCCTCCCCCACCACAGGCACCGGACCGACGCCTTCCATCCCCAACCCTGCCGCCCCCGCGACCAGGCCGGGCACGGCCGATACACCGCCCCCCGTCGCCAGCCGCCCCGTTCCGGGCCGTCGGCGCAGCAAGGCACGCACCGCCTCGGCGGTTCAGACCGGGAGCGACCAGAAAAAGCTGTTCGTGCTCGACACCAATGTGCTGATGCACGATCCGACTTCGCTGTTCCGCTTTCAGGAGCACGATATCTTCCTGCCGATGATGACGCTGGAAGAGCTGGACGACCATAAGCGTGGCATGAGCGAAGTTTCGCGTCACGCCCGGCAGGTCAGCCGCAGTCTGGACGAGCTGATCTCGGCCGCCGGCGGCGCGATCGACGACGGCATCCCGTTGAACGTCCTCGGCAACCTGGATGCCGCCGGTCGGTTGTTCATGCAGACCCGGGTGCTGGATGCACCGCTGCCCGATGCATTGCCGCCCGGCAAGGCCGACAACCGCATCCTGTCGGTGACGGCAGCGCTGCGCCAGCAGTTTCCCGGCCGTGCCGTCGTGCTGGTGTCCAAGGACATCAACATGCGGATCAAGGCTCAGTCGCTGGGCCTGCCGGCCGAAGACTACTTCAACGATCAGGTCACCGAGGATCTGGACCTGCTCTACAGTGGTTCGCTGGCATTGCCAGCCGATTTCTGGGACAGCCACGGCCAGGACATGGAGTCCTGGCAGGAGAGTGGTCTGACCTATTACCGCGTCCGTGGCCCGCTGGTGCCCTCGATGTTGGTCAATCAGTTCGTCTACCTCGAAGACGGCGGCACACCACTGTTTGCGCAGGTGCGCCGCATCGAGGGCCATCAGGCGGTGCTGCGCACCGTACGCGACTTCACAGAGAACCGTCATGCGATCTGGGGCATCACGGCACGCAACCGCGAGCAGAACTTTGCACTCAATCTGCTGCTCGACCCGGACATCGATTTCGTGACCCTGCTCGGTCAGGCCGGCACCGGCAAGACCCTGCTGGCCTTGACGGCCGGTCTGGCGCAGACGCTCGACCAGAAACGCTTTTCCGAAATCATCATGACCCGAGCCACCGTACCGGTCGGTGATGACATCGGCTACCTGCCCGGCACCGAAGAAGAGAAAATGCAGCCCTGGATGGGCGCACTGGAAGACAACCTCGAAGTACTGAACCACGGCAGCGCCGGCGGCGACTGGGGCCGTGCCGCCGCCGCCGATCTGATCCGCTCGCGGGTCAAGGTCAAGTCGATGTCCTTCATGCGCGGACGCACCTTCAACAACAAGTACCTGATCATCGACGAGGCACAGAATCTGACGCCGAAGCAGATGAAAACGCTGGCCACCCGTGCCGGTCCGGGTACCAAGGTGGTCTGCCTGGGCAACATCGCCCAGATCGATACACCCTATCTGACCGAAGCCTCCTCGGGCCTGACCTACGTGGTCGAGCGCTTCAAGGGCTGGGCACATGGCGGGCACTTGACCCTGCAGCGTGGCGAACGCTCGCGTCTGGCGGATTTTGCCGCCAGCACACTCTGACCTATTCCGATGCGCGGGAACAACACAGGAGCGGCCAAACCCCAGTCACGGGGGTACAGTCGCTCCTGTGCTCCTCGGTGCTCCGAACCCGCGGGCCACGGCACTTCGTGCCGGCGTCCCTCATCGGCAGGCGCTGGTTTTGGCGAAATTTCAGGCAGTTTACAGATCGGCGCTTTTTACACCTGTCGATAAATGCAATAATTGCTCGCCAAATACAACACGCTCAATACAGTCGAGCGTGATCGACGGGTCGGACTCTCCCGGACGCTTTGTGTCGTTCGCGGTGCGATTCGAGATCCACCTCGATCGTTCAATCGATCGCCATCATCTCTCCGCTTCATGGAAAAATCATTGCCCCCCGGCAGCAGTGCCCCTGCTGCCACCGCTCCCCGTCAGGACAAAACACTCTACTCCATTCAGGCGTTGCGCTTCATTGCTGCAGCCCTGGTGGTCGTCAGCCACATACGTACCGAATATGGCATGGCGCCATTCGGCAGCGCAGGGGTCGACATCTTCTTCGTCATGTCCGGCTTCATCATCCATTACGTCACGCAGAATGGTGCGCCACAGTTCTTCACCCGGCGCCTGATCCGGATCGTGCCGCTGTACTGGATGGGTACACTGGGTCTGGCTGCCATTGCGATGGTTGCCCCCCAGATTCTCAACAACGTGGATTTCAGCATCACCCGCCTGCTGGGTTCGCTGTTCTTCTATCCGATCTGGGATGCCAACGTGCAGTATCACCTGCCGCTTTTGATGCTCGGCTGGTCGCTGAACTACGAAATCTTGTTTTATCTGCTGTATTTCGTGGCGCTCAACATCTCGCACCGCTACCGGATGCAGATCTGTTCGGTGATGCTGCTGGCCCTGACGGCGATTCACCCCTTCGTCGCCCCCGAGTCGGCCCTCTCCTACTGGAGTGATGGCTACATCCTCGAGTTCATCTATGGCATGGTGCTGGCCCAGCTCGTTTTCAGCAAGATCTTCTTGCAAAATGCCAAACTGCACTGGCTGTTTTCCATCGCCGGGCTGTTCCTTTTCTGCTATCTGCTGCTGCCGTCGACCGGGTACATCAGCCCCGAAATGGCGCTCAACAAATGGGTCCGTGTGGTGTTGATCGGCTTGCCCAGCACGGCGCTGGTGCTGCTGACACTGGCCTGCGAGCAATCGATCCGTCGCTTCAGCCCCGCCGTCAAGTCCAGCATCAACTTCCTGGGCGAGCTGTCCTACCCGATCTACATCTTCCACGTCTATGTGATGGGTGCGATCAAACGGGTGGGGGCGCTGGAATGGGGCATGGTGATCTATTGCTCGACCGTCGCCATCGCCACGCTGAGCTTCTCGGCCGCCATCTTCCTGCTGTACGAGAAACCGGTGCGTAACTACCTGACGGCTCGTCTGATCCGTCGCAAGCCCAAGACCCCCACCCCCTTCGACGGCTCGCCATCGCAGCCGGCGGCCATGGCTTGACATGGTTCCTCCCCGCCCGTCGAGGCCTGGAGCCCCGACACCCGCGGCGGACAGACGAGAACGCCCCGAGCCGGAACACCGGTTTGGGGTGTTTTTTTGAGAGCCGATGCTTCTTCGCCAGCGTATCTCCATCCGGAGCGGCGATGACTCACGGACCAGAGCACCGATCAGTAGGCGCCCTGCGGCCCGGCATAGTTGTCGAACTTGGTGTACTGACCGTGGAAGGCCAGTGTGACCGAACCAATCGGGCCGTTGCGCTGCTTGCCGATGATGATCTCGGCCATACCCTTGGTGTCGGCATCCGGATCGTAGCGGTCGTCACGATGGATGAAGAAGATCACGTCCGCATCCTGTTCGATCGAGCCGGATTCGCGCAGATCGCTCATGATCGGCTTCTTGTCCTGACGCTTCTCGACCTCACGCGAAAGCTGCGACAGCGCGATCAGCGGGCATTTCAACTCCTTGGCCAGCGATTTCAGCGCCCGCGAGATCTCGCCCACCTGAGTGGCCCGGTTCTCGGTACCGCCACCGTTCGGCGCCGACATCAGCTGCAGATAGTCGACGATGATCAGCCCCAGCCCGCCTTCGTCCTTGAAGCGCCGGTCCAGACGCCGGGCACGGGCCCGCAGCTCAAAGGGGTTGAGCGCCGGCGTCTCGTCGATGAACAGCGGTGCCTTGTCCATCTTGGCCATCGCGCTGGTCAGCCGCTCGAAATCATCCTCGTTCAACTGCCCATTGCGCAGCCGCTGCTGATCGAGCCGACCGATCGAGCCGAGCAGACGCATCGTCAGCTGCTCGGCGCCCATCTCCATACTGAAAACCGCCACCGCTTTGTTGCCATTGAGCGCAACATTTTCGCCGATGTTCAGCGCAAACGCCGTCTTGCCGACCGAAGGTCTGGCGGCCACGATGATCAGATCACCCGGCTGCATACCCGAGGTCATCCGATCCAAGTCGATGAAGCCCGTCGGCACGCCGGTGATCTCGCTGGGGTTCTCGCGGCCGTACAGCTCCTCGATCCGCATGAACACCTTGTTGGTCAGCGTACCCAGATCCTGAAAGTCCTGCTGCTTCTTGCCACTGTTCTCGGCGATCTTGAAAACCTTGGCCTCGGCCGCATCGAGTACTTCATTGACCGGCTTTCCCTGTGCATCGAAGGCATCGCTGGCAATCTCGTCCGCCACCCCGATCAAACGACGCAGCACGGCGCGATCACGCACCATTTCGGCATAATGGGTGATATTGGCCGCCGAAGCCACCGTGTTGGACAAGCTGGCCAGATAGGCCGGGCCACCGGCATCTTCGAGCCGGCCCGACTGCTTCAGCGCATCGATGACGGTCAGGGCGTCAGCCGGACGTTCGCGGCGCAGCAAATCCACCATATGCTGCCAGATCAGGCGATGATCGAGCCGGTAGAAATCATCTTCGCTCAGCAGATCGGCCACATCGTCCCAGACCCGATTGTTCAGCAACAACCCACCCAGCACCGACTGCTCGGCCTCGACCGAATGCGGCGGCAACCGCAACTGGGAGACTTCCTTGTCCATGTTCCTTTTGCCTCACCCCTGAGCCAGCCCGATTGCCGGGCGGACCTACTCGTCGAAACGCAAAGCAAGCATCCTGCCGACCATTCGCTGTCCTGCAGGCAGACGCCTCGTCGACCACACACGCTTTCCCGGCGGCCGACTCTTTCCCGAAGACCCGAAACGGCCGCGAGCGACCGAGCCGTTTGATTTGTCTGGTTTGATTCGTTTGATTTCGTCGAAACAAAAAGCTGCAAGACAGACCACTGCGCGGCAGTCCATCCTACAGCTTTTCCCGGGCCGTGCCACCTTTCTTCGCCCTGGCCCCCAGGGCGAAGAAGCCGAGGCGGCGGCGATCAGGCGGTTTCGCCGACCACGTTCACGGTGATGTCCACCACCACATCGGTGTGCAGCACGACCTGGGCCGGATGCTCGCCGATGGTCTTGATGTGGCCCTGCGGCAGACGGACCATCTGCTTCTGCACCGACTCGAAGCCTGCCTTGTGCAGGGCATCGGCGATGTTGGCATTGGTGACCGAACCGAACAGACGGCCATCGACACCAGCCTTTTCGGTCAACGAGAACTGGCGGCCGGCCAGTTTCTCACCTTCGGCCTGGGCGGCGGCCAACCTCTCGGCCTGAACCCGCTCCAGCTCGGCACGGCGTGCCTCGAACTCGGCCACGGCAGCAGCCGTCGCACGGCGAGCCTTTCCCTGCGGGATCAGGTAGTTGCGCGCATAGCCGTCCTTGACACGGACCACGTCTCCCAGCTGACCAAGGTTGATAACTTTCTCAAGCAAAATAATCTGCATCATGCGCTCCTGCCAGATGGCACCCTGCCCAAGCCGATTGCATCCGCATCGGGCGCGCCACCTCGCGGTATCGGTATCAGTGGTTGTCGGTGTAAGGCATCAGAGCCAGGAAACGGGCACGACGAATGGCCGTGGACAGCTGACGCTGGAAACGGGCCTGGGTGCCAGTCAGACGGGCGGGGATGATCTTGCCCTGCTCGGTCACGAAATCCTTCAGAGTGTCGACATCCTTGTAGTCGATCCACTCGACCTTCTCGGCCGTGAAACGGCAGAATTTTTTGCGCTTGAACAGCGCGGACTGGGCGGGACGCTTGGGTTTGCGGTCTTTGCTGCCGCGACGAAAACCAACCATGATGAAACCTCGATGAGTGTTTGTTCAGTTCAGATCGATACGTGTCAGGTGGACCCGCAGAATCCGGCTGCTTCTGCGAAGCGGTGCCAGAAAGCCCGTAACCGTCAACCGGGAGCCCGGCTGGATCTGCGCAAACGCGTGGGCCACATCGCCCATTGCCACTGCGCCGACCTCGAACCCGATCTGCCGCCCGATACCAGCTTCCAGCTGCTCGGACCGGTGAACCAGTCTGCCTTCCATCACCGGAACACCCGCCGGGGTGTAGCGCATCACGCCGCGCTCCGTCAGACAGGCGCTCAGGATCAAGGTGTTGCAGCCCGGGGCAGTCTGCCCGTCATCCGACAATTCGTCGAATGGGGGATGTTGCAGCCCTCGTCGATTGTTCGGGTATACCGACACGCCCGCCGTCGATTACTCGGCGGAAGCGTTGTTGTCTGCGGATGCCTCGGTGTTGACCACACGACGCGATTCTTCTTTCTGCAGACGCTTGCTCATGACCGAAGGACCGGTCTCGGCCTTGTCCATCCGCACCACCAGGTGACGCAGCACGGCGTCATTGAAGCGGAAGGCGTTTTCGATTTCGGCCAGGCTTTCCTGATCGCACTCGACATTCATCAGCACATAGTGTGCCTTGGCGATCTTCTGGATCGGGTAGGCAAGCTGCAGGCGCCCCCAGTCCTCGACCCGGTGCATCTTGCCGCTGCGGCCTTCAACCATCTGCTTGTAGCGCTCGATCATTGCAGGCACTTGTTCGCTCTGGTCCGGATGGACCATGAACACGATTTCATAATGTCGCATGGATTTCCCTCGTGGATTTCCGTTGGAGAAAGCCACCGGCCGGCATCCATGAAGCAGCGCTCCGACACCTCGGATGCACGGGAAACCATCCACGGGGACGGATCCGCCGAGTGTACGAAACCACCGCCGGCATGATTGCCGGGCTGATCAACGCGCGGACCGCGATATCCGCACACATCAGCCGACCGTGTGGCAAGGAATCCATGATGATAACCGGTATCCGGCAGTTTGTCGCGCAGCACGCCGGAACCCCGGGTCCCCGCACAGGAACCCCGGGCCCCGCACACGGAGCAGCACACGCCTACAGTGAATAGAGCCCGCCCCGAGCCGCCACCATCGGCATGGCCCGCCGCTTCAGTCGATCGACCATCTGGATGTACTCTCGCATCGCTTCCTCGGGGCCGGTGCCGGCCAGCGAGTGCCAGGCATCCCATCGCGAACGCCCGTCCAGATCGGAAAAACCCGGCCGTTTTCCGGTCACGTCACCGACGGTGGCCTGCATCACCAGTGCGTGGAGCCGCAACTGATTGATCCGTCCCGGTTGCACAGACAGATCCAGTACATCCTGCTGCGCCCGGCGAAAGGCCTGTTCGAGACTGGACGGGGAACTGGACATGGCAAATACGATCTATCTCCTCGGCGATGCAATCCGCTATTGCCACCGATCACACGCTTGAACGGATCGCCCCCCACCGATCAAGCACATGCATGACGAACCCCTGCTGCCGACGATGGACATCGCTGCAGTTCGAAAGACGGACCAAGGGGCAAAAAGGGAGCACGACGACGCGACAAGCATACTCGCCCCCCATTTTCGAACCGATAGGGGGAAACCCCGGTTTTGCGAAATTTACGTCGATATTGGCCGACGAAGTTGTCTGTTGACGACAGAAAGCGGAATTCTCAGAAAGCAGTCCCAATCCGCCACCCGCCCCAGCCCCTGGGCACCCGCCCGGGGACGGACCCCTACCAGCGTATCGAAGCACAGCGGCTCCCCGGCGATACATGGCCGCCGGGTCAGCGCCTGCCGATACCCGGCCGGCAGCTGGGCATAACAAAGGCTCATATGCGGCTCGAAGGCGGGTGCCCAGGTACTCGTCGGGCTGCTCGCAGCGGCTGCCATGCCATCGATTGCATCGGAACGGACCGAAGCAGAGGTGCCGTTCACGGCAGGCGCTCGCTCCGCAAAGCAGCTGCCTCCAGCCGTGCCCCATCCCTGTCCCGATGGACGTGTCCCTCCGTCCTTCGACGGAGCGGAGGACTCGACCGCACCGGCGTTTCCTGCGACCCATGCCGCCACCGCCGCATCCAGTACCGCTGCCAGCTCCCGCCGCTGCGCATCCAGGGCCGCCAACGCTTCGGCCGAGTCACCGAAGCGAATGAACAGCGTCTGAAAATAATGCTCGGTCTGTCCCCGCGTTCCGGCGGACAGACGCAGTGCCTGCAGACGCCGCTGCAGCTGCCGGCTCAGCACATCCCAATCCAGGCCATCGGGCAACCGGCTCAGCGCCAGCGTCAGATGGGGCTCGAAGACAGGCCCGCCGGTCTGCGCCGCCAACTGCTCGATGACCTGCCGCAGGTGCTGCAGCGACGGTTCGGCCGGCACCAACCACCAGGCATGGGGACGCATCAGCGCCAAGGCGCTTTCCCCTTCATCAGTAGGCACCATCGAGTTTTCCATTCCAAACGCCCGGAAAATCCTGGGCGACGGTAATGCCATCCGGTTCGCCGATGTCCAGGAAGCGCCCTTGCGGAAAGAACACGCTGTCGACGTGCAGACCGGCACGGATGGCTGCCGAGATCACTGCCCCGACCGGCCATTCCGGAGCCTTGGCGGCCGGGCTTTCACGCACGAACACTTCGGCCCGTGCGCCCAAACGGCGGCACTCCTCCTGCAAGAAACGGGTGAAACGTGTGTTCCAGACCGCAAACATCCAGCAGGTGTAATGATCGGGGCGGTTCGGCCGCTCTTCCTTGGTCTCCAGTCCATGCACCCGGCCGTTTCCGTCGACGGTGATGACATCGCCCGGCTCCCTGGCCGTGGCATCGAACAGGCCCAGAACCACATCGGCGCCGGTTTCTTTCTTGCGCGCCAGCAACGGCGTGAAGGAATCGACCGGCTCGATCAGGATGTCGGGAAAACCGAACACCACATCGGCGTCGCCGATGAAAGGCACGGCCTGCGCCAGCGAGAACGGCGGTCCCCAGGGCGCACCGACGTGCAGATAGGCGCAATCGATGCCCAGCCGACTGCCATCGCCATAGTAATCGGCGATATCCCATTTGCCGGGGCGGAGCACGAAGAAAATCCGTTGCGCGCCGGCCAGACGCATCCGGTCCACCAGATACTGTGAGACAGGCTTCGGCTTGCGGTCCGCACCTTCGGACGCCCGCTGATAACCCACCGGCACCAGCTCCTTGCTGAAAGGCAACGGTGCCAGCCGGGTGCCACGTCCCGCGGCCGGAATCAGGCCCACCAGCGGCGTCTGACCGTCCGGAGCACGGGGGATCGAAGTCATTCGATCCCCAGGGTGTTGCTTATTTGTTTCCATGTTGATACATAACGAGAAACTGTGACATAAAAGAGCGACAATCCAGTCAGCGGCCGATTGGTGAATCTCAATCGACCGTTTGTCGGTCCTAGCGTGGTAATGAGAGATTTTTCCAGAAAAATCAACCAACTGAGTTTTTCATATCAGGATGCTGTTCCCTCCTCCACCCCTGCTTCCTGGATGAATCGGGAAAAATGTTCACGGTACACCCCCTGGGGTGTCGACAACCATGTCGCCAGTCGTTCTACCAAGGTTCTGCTGCAGCATACCGCCTTCCCATCCGCTTGCATCGACCGTGCTCCTCGGGGCCGCTCTGCTCGGCCTGGGCGTGCTGACCTGCCTGCCGGCGGTCAGTCATGCCAGCGACGATTCGCTCGAAGCGTACCAGAAGGCATCGCTGTCCTTCATAGAACATACCCAGAACAGCATTCATACTCTTCAGGCGCACATCCGCAACCGCCAGCAGCGACTGACCCGTGCCGGCAGCCGCGACCTGCCCCGTTTCCAAAATCTGCTGGAGCTGACCGACCGTCGTAGCCGCATTCCACTACAGCAGCGCGCCGCCGGTTATGGCGCCGCGGCCCGTCTGATGAACAGCGCCCCCGGCAAGACCAATGTCTATATCCGCGGCACCCTGCACAGCATCAACAACAGCTCCGGCCTGGGTCTGACCACACCGGGCACCATCATCGGCAGCGATCAGCTGTTGAACGAAGAGTTGGCACTGGGCTTTGCCGCCAGCCGTATCTCCACCGTCAAATCCTCGGGTACCGTGCTGTCGGCCTATATGTCGATCCAGCCGCTGCAGGCCTGGATGCTGGATTTGAGCGTCTCGCTGGGCTCCCACCGTGCACGTCACGACTTTCTGCAGAGCTATTCTCCCGGCCTGGCCATCCATGGCACCTCACGTACGTTGAGCCTGTCCGTCAACCGCCAGCCGCACACCTTCTACGGCTGGACACTGTCTCCCTACAGCCGCTATGACCTGATCTCGACCGAAGTCGACTCGCGGCCCCTCAAAGGCTCGGGTTGGCATGGCAGCCAGGCTCTGTCCAGCTTATCCTTCGGCAGTATCCTGGAAACCGACTGGTTCGGCATGCTGGGGCCGGTCCGCCCCCGATTGCAACTGGAGCTGCGCCACCAGATCACCGATGGCAGCAGTCTGGTCGGCATCCGTGAAAAGACCAATGGCATGATCGGCCTCGGGCTGACCTCGCGCGTCTCACGCGAAATGGCCACCTTTGCCGAAAGCCGCTACGCGGCCCAATCGGGCAACGCCAGCCCCGAAAGCCTGGTGATGCTGGGCGTGAGGCTGTTTTTCTAGGCTTCAGTCGTCCTGCCCGGTCAGCTGTTCGCCCGCCGCCACATCGAAGACCTTGCGCAGATACTGCAGATAGTCGGCGTCTGTGGACATGATCTTGGCCGGCGAATCGGACAGCTTGGCCACCGGCTGGCCATTACAGCGCACGATCTTGATGACGATCTGCAGCGGCGTATAGCCCAGATCGTTGGTCAGGTTGGTGCCGATGCCAAAGGCGATGATCGCCCGGTGCCGGAAACGCAGATACAGTTCCTTCATCAGCTCGAAGGTCAGAGAATCCGAAAACACCAGTGTCTTGGACGCGGGATCGACCCGGTTGGCCGCATAGTGCGCGATCATCCGCTCGCCCCACTCGAAGGGATCGCCCGAATCGTGCCGTGCCCCGTCGAAGAGCTTGCAGAAGTACATGTCGAAATCGCGCAGGAAAGCGTCCAGCCCGTAGACATCGGCCAGCGCGATGCCGAGATCACCCCGATACTCGCGCGCCCAGGTCTCGAAACCATAGATCTGCGAATCGCGCAGCCGGGGACCGAGCGCCTGACAGGCCTGAAGATACTCATGTGCCATCGTGCCCAACGGCAGCAGTCCGTGCTTCATGGCCAGATACACATTCGAGGTGCCGGCAAAGGCATCGCCCAGCCTCGACTTGCATGCCTGCAACACTTCTTCGTGCCAGTGGGCCGAAAAACGCCGCCGTGTGCCATAGTCGGCGATGCGAATACCGTCCATCTCCGGATCGTCGACGATCATGGCGATCTTCTCATCCAGCCGCCGACGGCCCTCGGAGAAGTCGGGATGCGGCGCGTGGCGTCGGAAATACAGCTCGTTGACGATCGCCAGCACCGGGATCTCGAACAGGATGGTGTGCAACCACGGCCCCTTTATCACGATGTCGATCTGGCCATCGGCCTCGGGCGATGGCGTCACCGTGATGTACTTGCGATTCATCTGGAACAGGCCCAGGAAGTCGACGAAATCGCTCTTGATGAAGCGGAACTGACGCAGATAGTCGAGTTCCTGTTCACTGAAACGCAGGCCGCACAGGCTTTCGATCTCGCGCTGGATATCGTCGATAAGCGGAACCAGATCGACCCCGGCATTTCGGCACTTGAACCGGTACTCCACCTGGGCACCGGGGAAGTGATGCAGCACGACCTGCATCATCGTGAACTTGTAGAGGTCCGTATCCAGTAAAGACGAGATGATCATGGTTTTCGTTCCGTGAATTTCCGATCACGCAGCCGTCGGCAAACGGATAAAATATAACGTTCCTTCCCCTTCGAACGCTTAGCCGCTATCCCCGCAATGACCCACATCGTGCTTGAAAACTGCATCCTCTGCAAATACACCGACTGTGTCGATGTCTGCCCGGTGGATTGCTTCCGTGAAGGTCCAAACATGCTGGTCATCGACCCGGATGAGTGTATCGACTGCGCAGTCTGCGTACCGGAATGCCCGGCAGAAGCTATTGTTGCAGAAGAAGATGTGCCGGCTGACCAAATGGCACTGATTGCAGTCAACGCAGAGAAGTCCCAGAACTGGCCGGCCATCACCCGTACCAAAGCGGCACTGGACGATGCCGACGATTGGAATGGCAAACCCGACAAACTGAAACACCTCGAAGGCTGAACGTGGTGCCCGAACCGTTCAGCGGCGGTCAGCCGGCTCCTGGCCATCCCCCGTCCAGGGCGCTGGGCACAATGCAGATCGAACTCGGGTGCCTCCCGCCCTCCAGCCCTCCATCCGAACCCTCGGACCCTGCCATGCCCATCTCCGCCCACCCCCTGGAGGACAGAATCGACGGTCTGCTGCCGCAGACCCAGTGCCGGCGCTGCGGCTTCGACGACTGCCACGGCTACGCCCTGGCACTTGCCCGGGGCGAAAGCGAAATCAATCGCTGCCCGCCGGGCGGCGACACCACCATCATCGCGCTGGCAGCCTTGCTCCAGCGTCCGGCGCTGCCACTGGCCGATGATCTGGAACCGATGGCCGGCCGCCAGATCGTGCGCATCAATCCCGGGCACTGCATCGGCTGCACCAAGTGCATCCTCGCCTGCCCGGTCGACGCCATCGTCGGTGCCGCACGTTTTCAGCATCAAGTGCTGACCGACCGATGTACCGGCTGCGAACTGTGCCTGCCTCCCTGCCCGACCGACTGCATCGAAGTGCTGCCACTGGCAGGCGGCTGGCAGGACAGCGACGCGGATCACGGCCGGCGACACCACCGGCAGCGTGACCGACGGATGGCGGCCGAACGTGCCCGCGAGCGCGAACGCGACCGGCGTCTCGAGCGGCATGCGCTCGATCCGACGACCGTGCCGTCGGACATCGGGCACACGGAAAACACCAGGATCGATGCCGCCGGACGAGACCCACTGGTGGTCCTGGCCGACGCCGACGAGAAAGCCCGCCGGCTGGCCGCGATCCGCGATCGGCTGAAATCCAGGCCTGCTACCGGATCCCGCCCATGAGCCCCGGGAACCGGCAAGAGATGTTCCGGCGGCTGGCCGAAGCCAACCCGTCGCCCCGGACCGAACTGGAATACGGCTCGCCCTACCAACTGCTGGCGGCCGTGCTGATGTCTGCCCAGGCCACCGACAAAAGTGTCAACGTCGTCACACGCCGGCTGTTCTCGATCGCCCCGACCCCGCAGGCCATGGTCGATCTGGGCGTCGAACGGGTCGCCGAACTGATCCGCACCATCGGCCTGTACCGCACCAAAGCCAAAAACCTGGTGCTGATGAGCCAGATGCTGCTCGATCTGCACGGTGGCGAAGTGCCCGAAAACCGCGACGCCCTGCAAGCTTTGCCCGGCGTCGGCCGCAAGACCGCCAACGTCGTGCTGAATACCGCCTTCGGGCAGCCGACCATGGCGGTCGACACCCACATCTTCCGCGTCTCGAACCGCACGGGTCTGGCGCCCGGCAAGAACGTCGATGAGGTCGAGCTGAAACTGCTGAAGAGGGTGCCAAAGGAATATCTGCTGAACGCCCACCACTGGCTGATTCTGCACGGCCGTTATATTTGCAAAGCGCGCACCCCGGAATGCTGGCGTTGTCCGATTGCCGACCTGTGCGTCTTCAAACCCAAAACCCTGCCACCACCGCGTAAATCGGTGCTCGACACGGTGATTTGAAGCGCAGCGACGCCTATACCACTTTGCACCGCCCACGATCTGCGCCATCATTGCCCGGAAGCCGTCCGCTGCCCGACCCATACCCGTATCGGCGTTTGCTCGACACGGCAACGCGCATGGTCCTGTTTTCCGGCTCCGGCGGGCGAGACGAGTCCACACGACCCCTTCCCGACGAATCCATGCTGTTCAACCCTTCCGTGGCCGACGTGCGCCGCTATTTCTGCCAGATCTGGAAAAAGCACCAGGACCGGTTGCCGCTGGAGCCGCTGGAAATGGTCGCATTACATTGGATCCAGCAACACCCCGAGTATCACCGGGATCTCGAAAACCTGGACGAGGCGCTGGCTGCCGACTACAGCCCCGAGGCCGGCCGCACCAATCCATTTCTGCACCTGTCGCTGCATCTGGCGATCAGCGAACAGCGGGCCATCGACCAACCCCGTGGCATCAGGCAGTGCATGGATACGCTGGAGAAACAGCTGGGCAGCGCCCACGATGCGGCTCACGTCGCCCAGGAGTGCCTGGCCGAAGCCATTTGGCAATCACAGCACCACGGCAAACCACTCGACGACGACGCCTACATCGAAGCCATGCGCAAACGTGCCGGCCTGCCGCCACGGGCAGGCTGACAGGCGATGCGCATCGTTCATGCCTTGGTACACGACTGCGTAATTAAACATTTACAGCACACAATATTCCACGGCAGCATATCCGGCCCATCCCAGACGCTGGCGCTTCGACCATCCTCGAAGCACGGAAAACGGGCAAAGGTTTCACGCTGCCCCGCCGGGCCGGCTTCAAGGTGCTCACGGCCGACAGTCCGGCCGAAGTCTATGAATCGGATGATCTGATCAGCGACGACCAGCGCCAGCAAAACCGTAAAAAACGCACAGCCGTCGTCATCGACCCGCCACCGCCGCAAAGCTCTGTTCAGCCACCGCGATGGTCTGGTCGATGTCCGCCCCGGTGTGGGCCGAAGAAAGGAAGAAGGCTTCGACGTGTGAGGGTGGCAGGTAGACGCCGCCATCCATCATCAGGTGGAAGAAGCGTTTGTAGGCCTCCAGATTCTGGTCGGTGGCCTGCTCGAAGTTCCCGGGCGGAGTGGCACGGAAATACATGCCACCCAGCCCGCCCAGCGCCCGGGCGATGAAGGGCACGCCCGACTTCCGGGCAGCTGCGTTCAGCCCATCGACCAGTCGGCCCATCGTCCGGTTCAGTGCCTCGAAGAAGCCCGGCTCCGAAATCAGCTCCATGGTGGCGATGCCGGCGGCCATGGCAATCGGGTTGCCCGACAGCGTTCCGGCCTGATAAACATCACCCAGCGGCGCATAGCGCTCCATGATCTTGGCCGGGCCGCCGACGGCACCGACCGGCATGCCCCCACCGATCACCTTGCCGAAGGTGGACAGATCCGGCGTGACGCCGCACCAACCCTGGGCGCCGGTCAGCGTCACCCGGAAACCCGACATCACCTCGTCGAAGATCAGCAGCGCGCCATACTGCGTGCACAGCTCGCGCAGCCCCTGCAGAAAACCGGGGTTCGGCACCATCAGGTTCATGTTGCCCGGAATGGGCTCGACGATCAGGCAGGCCACGTCGTCCGGATACTGCTCGAACAACGCGCGCACGCTGTCCAGATCGTTGTAACGGGCGATCAGCGTGTGCTTGACCACGTCTGCGGGCACGCCGGCCGAACTGGGGTTGCCGAAGGTCAACGCTCCACTGCCCGCCTTCACCAACAGACTGTCGGCCGTACCGTGATAGCAGCCCTCGAACTTGATGATGCGGTTGCGCCCCGTGTAGCCGCGTGCCAGGCGCAGTGCCGACATGGTGGATTCGGTGCCCGAACTGGTGAAACGTACCCGCTCGACCTGCGGGAACATCGCGCAGATACGCTCGGCCAATACGGTCTCATAGACGTTGGGCGCACCGAAGGACAGCCCACGGCTGGCGGCCTCCTGCACCGCAGCCACCACCTTGGGGTGTGCATGGCCGACGATGGCCGGCCCCCAGGAACCCACATAGTCGATGTAGCGCTTGCCCTCCACATCCCACATGGAGGCGCCTTCGGCCCGTTCGATGAAACGGGGCGTACCACCCACCAACCGGAAGGCTCGTACCGCCGAGTTCACCCCGCCCACCAGCACTTTCTGGGCACGATCGAATTCCTGTTGGTTGGTGCTCTGGCTCATGGGCGTTCAAACTCCTGCAAATGGACGAATAGCCGACCCGCCGAGTTTACTGCCGATGGCAGCCCGTCGCAGCGGGTGCTGCCACTGCCAGCGGGGGAAGGCCTCGCTGCGAAACCATGCTTGTCGTCCGAGCGGGGCGGAATTTCCCCGCCTCCGCCGCAGATCGACGTGACGGTCGGCACGGCAGCTTACTGGAAGAACTCCTTCAAACGGTCTTTCCAGCTCCGCGTCTGCGGGCTGTGCTTGGCATCCGACAGGCTCTGATCCAGTTCGCGCAACAACTGCTTTTGCTTGTCGGTCAAACGCACCGGGATCTCGACGGTGATGTGGGCGTAGAGATCGCCCGGACTGGCCGAGCGGATACCCTTGATACCCTTGCCACGCAGGCGGAAGACCTTGCCCGGCTGCACGCCTTCGGGCAGTTCGATCTCGGCGCTGCCACCCAGCGTCGGCACCTGGATGCTGCCGCCCAGTGCTGCGGTCACGATGCTGATCGGCACCTCACAATGCAGGTCGTCACCGTCGCGCTTGAACACCGGGTGTTCCTTGATACGAATCTCGACATAGAGATCGCCGGAAGGGCCTCCGTTCAGACCCGGCTCACCATTGCCGGCCGAACGGATGCGCATGCCGTCATCGATGCCAGCCGGCACCTTGACCTGCAGCGTCTTGTTTTTCTTGATACGACCGGCGCCATCGCAAGCCTCGCAGGGATCGGTGACGACCTTGCCGCTGCCATGGCAGGTGGGACAAGCCTGCTGCACCGAGAAAAATCCCTGCTGCATGCGCACCTGCCCCTGGCCGTTGCAGGTGCCGCAGGTCTTGGCCTTGGTGCCGGGCTTGGCACCGGAGCCCTTGCAGGTCGTGCAATGCTCCCATGAAGGCACGCGGATCTCGGTCTCATAGCCATTGGCCGCCTGCTCCAGCGTGACATCCATCGCATAGCGCAGATCGGCACCGCGGTAAACCTGGTTGGCGCCGCCACGGCCGCCCCCACCACCACCGAAGATATCGCCGAAGATATCGCCGAAGGCCTCGGCAAAGCTGCCGAAGCCACCTGCCGAACCACCTCCGCCGAAACCACCCGGACCACCGGCGCCGCCCATGCCTTCGACACCGGAATGCCCGAAACGGTCATAGGCTTCACGCTTGCGCGCATCGCCCAGCACTTCGTAGGCTTCCTTGGCTTCCTTGAATTTTTCTTCGGCCTTTGCATCATCCGGATTGCGGTCCGGGTGATACTTCATCGCCATCTTGCGATAGGCCTTCTTGATCTCGTCTTCGGTGGCGTTCTTGCCCACCCCGAGCACGTTGTAATAGTCACGTTTTGCCATTGCTTCAGGCAGTTCCCTGTCTTGCTTTCAAGCGATCCGCCACGCTTCCGGATACCCTGACACCGGATTGCGCATCGATTCGTCTGTGAGCGGTATAAACGACGAAACCCGGCGCCGAAACGCCGGGTGTCCGCCTGCTGTGCCAACCATCGTGTTCCGGCTCCGGGCGGCGGAGCGGGTCACGCACCCGCTGCCTCGATGGCATGCAGCTCCGGGGCCGGTCCGATCCGGCCCTCGCGATCGATCAGTTGTCGCGCTTGACTTCCTTGAAGTCGGCATCGACCACGTCGTCACCCGCGTCTTCGGCCGGACGCTCGGCTTGCGCCTCGGCCTGACCGGCAGCAGCACCGGCCGCTGCGGCTCCCTGGGCGTCAGCATAAACCTTCTCACCCAGTTTTTGCGCCGCCGTCATCAGCGCTGTGGTGCTTTCGTCGATACGCGCCTTGTCGTCGCCCTTGAGCGCTTCGCGGACCTCGTCCATGGCCGCCTCGATCTTCGACTTCTCGTCGGCGCCCAGCGACTCACCGTGCTCTTTCAGCGATTTTTCGACCGAGTGCAACATCGCATCGGCATTGTTGCGGGCCTGGGTCAACTCGACACGGGCCTTGTCTTCATCGGCATGCTCCTCGGCATCGCGCACCATCTTGTCGATCTCTGCGTCCGACAGACCCGAGTTGGCCTTGATGGTGATCTTGTTCTCCTTGCCGGTGGCCTTGTCCTTGGCAGAGACATGGAGAATGCCGTTGGCGTCGATATCGAAGGTCACTTCGATCTGCGGCATGCCACGCGGTGCCGGCGGGATCCCCTCCAGGTTGAACTCGCCCAATGCCTTGTTGGCCGACGCGATTTCGCGTTCACCCTGGAAGACCTTGATGGTCACGGCCGGCTGATTGTCGTCGGCCGTCGAGAACACCTGACTGAACTTGGTCGGGATCGTGGTGTTCTTCTTGATCATCTTGGTCATCACGCCGCCGAGGGTTTCGATACCCAGCGACAGCGGCGTCACATCCAGCAGCAGCACGTCCTTGCGGTCGCCCGACAGCACCGACCCCTGGATGGCGGCGCCCACGGCCACGGCTTCGTCCGGGTTCACGTCACGGCGCGGATCCCTGCCGAAGAACTCCTTGACCTTCTCCTGCACCTTGGGCATACGGGTCATACCACCGACCAGGATCACGTCGTCGATGTCGGACGCCTTGATACCAGCATCCTTGATGGCCACACGGCAGGGTTCAATCGTGCGCTCGATCAGATCCTCGACCAGCGCTTCGAGTTTTGCACGGGTGATCTTCAGATTCAGGTGCTCGGGGCCGGCCGACCCCATCGTGATGTATGGCAGGTTGATTTCGGTCTGTGTACTGGACGACAGCTCGATCTTGGCCTTCTCGGCCGCTTCCTTCAGACGCTGCAGAGCCAGTACGTCCTTCGACAGATCGACGCCACGGTCTTTCTTGAACTCGGCGATGATGTAGTCGATGATGCGCTGGTCGAAGTCTTCGCCACCCAGGAAGGTGTCGCCATTGGTCGACAGCACTTCGAACTGCTTTTCACCGTCCACGTCGGCCAGATCGATGATCGACACGTCGAAGGTGCCGCCGCCCAGGTCATACACCACGACCTTGCGATCCTTGTTGCCGCCCTTGTCGATCCCGAAAGCCAGCGCGGCCGCGGTCGGTTCATTGATGATGCGCTTGACTTCCAGACCGGCGATCTTGCCGGCATCCTTGGTGGCCTGACGCTGGCTGTCATTGAAGTAGGCCGGCACCGTGATCACGGCCTCGGTCACTTCCTCGCCGAGGTAGTCCTCGGCGGTCTTCTTCATCTTACGCAGCGTCTCGGCCGAGATCTGCGGCGGGGCGAGCTTCTTGTCGCGCACGCTGACCCAAGCATCGCCGTTGTCTGCCTTGACGATTTTGTAAGGCATCAGGTCGATGTCTTTCTGAACCGCCTCCTCACTGAACTTGCGACCGATCAGGCGCTTGATGGCATACAGCGTGTTGGTCGGGTTGGTGACGGCCTGACGCTTGGCGGGCGCACCCACCAGGATCTCGCCATCTTCCATGTAGGCCACGATCGACGGCGTCGTCCGCGTGCCTTCGGCATTCTCGATCACCTTGGGCGTGCTGCCTTCGAACACCGCTACGCACGAATTGGTCGTGCCCAGGTCGATACCAATGATTTTTCCCATGTCTTCTTGTCCTTTGTCCTGTGTTCGTCTCAATCGATGAGTACCGGAGATGTCATGCAGTTGGGGAGCCCTTTCCGGATTTCAAGCGCCCAGCGATACATCCCACAAAAAAATTCTGGCAGAGCACGAACGTCGGCCCCGCGAGCGGCCTGCCAGCGCCCCGGCGCATTTGCGCCGCACTCATTCCTGCCCGCAGGCCCGTACCATGGGGCAGCACGTCCGGTGCGAACCACGACGCGACTGGCGGGATCCATCCGTGCCTTGTTGCTTTCCATAGCCCCGGCCCGAAAAGCAGGCGACGGGCTCAGCCCCCCTGACTGACAACCACCATGGCCGGACGCAGCACCCGATCGTTGATCAAATACCCCTTCTGCAGCACGGAAACCACATGATTGGCCGGAACTTCAGCCGAAGGCTGCATTGAAATGGCCTGCTGGGTGTTGGGATCGAAGCGCTCTCCGAGCGGATCGACGACGACCACCTTGTTGCGCTCCAGCGCATGCAGCAGCTGACGCAGCGTGGTTTCGGCACCCTGCCGAATGCTGTCGATGGTCGGTGCATCGACTTTCAATGCCATTTCCAGACTGTCGCAAACCGGCAACAGGCTTTCGGCGAAACTCTCGATGGCGAATTTCTTGGCCTTGGCGACATCCTCGGTGGCGCGGCGACGGATGTTCTCCCCCTCGGCAGTGGCCCGCACGAATTGCTCGTAGTTGTTGGTGGCACGGTTTTCGGCCTCGGCCAGTTCGGCCCGCAACGCCTCGATCTCGGCCATCAGGGCCTGTTCATCGGCACTCATCGTGGCAGCCGGCCTGGGCGAAAAGTCCTCCACCTCCATGTCGGACTGCACCTCCGGCTGATCGGCCTGCTCGGGATCGGTCGCGAACATCGGCTGGTCTGCCGCCGTGTCGTCCCAACTCCGGCCCGTGGTGCCTCCGGGCTGCTTGCCTGGCATCTTGGATTCTCTCATGGTCAAAAACACCCACCTCGTCAAAGTCAACCGTCAATTATTCAGATATCGGGCCAAATTGCCAATTCACAAGGATGAGGGTATCGACCTCGTGCCGTCGTGGCGCTGTTCCCGCCCTGCCGCCTGCTTCCCTGCCGCCTGCTTCCCCGCCGCCCTTGCTTCCATTCACCGCTCCAAGCATCCGTGTGCCCGCCCCTCGTGCGTGGCATTCGTCTCCCCTTGCCGAAGCCGCCGTCCCCGCCAGCACGGCGGATGGGGTTCGGAAAACACCCGGCGATGGATCGGGCGCTTACGGCCAAAATCACCCAAGCTGAATGGAGATCCACCGCAAGCGGGCGGAGTGGTCCACAATACGGGGGTCGGGCCCGCTGTCAGGCCCCCCAACACCAACTCAAAGGAAGAAACATGGGATTGATGTCGTTCATGAAGGAAGCCGGTGAAAAACTGTTCGGTGGCAGCAGCGCCCAAGCTGCAACCCCGGCAGCGGATCCGGCTGCCGCCAACCAGGCCGCCGCCGATGCCATCGTCGCCTACATCCACGCACAGAACCTGAGTGCCGAGAATCTGAGCGTCCAGTTCGATGGCGCCAGCAGCGCCGTCACCGTCTCCGGTCAGGCCGCGGATCAGGAAACCAAAGAGAAAATCCTGCTGTGCTGCGGCAACGTGGCCGGTGTCGAGAAAGTCAACGACGAGCTGACCGTGGCC
This sequence comes from Lautropia sp., assembly GCA_030530775.1. Lineage (GTDB taxonomy): Bacteria > Pseudomonadota > Gammaproteobacteria > Burkholderiales > Burkholderiaceae_E > Lautropia. The sequence continues at coordinate 206,129 of JAUMUG010000002.1, forward strand.
GCCGGCGCCGCCGAAGCCAAGTACTACACCGTCGTCAAGGGTGACACCCTGTCGAAGATCGCCAAGGAGTTCTACGGCAACGCCAACCTCTACAACAAGATCTTCGAAGCCAACCGGCCGATGCTGTCACACCCGGACAAGATCTACCCGGGCCAGACCCTGCGCATTCCGCCGCAGTAAGACCACCCGGTCCCCGCAACGCCCCTGCTCCGGCCTCATCGATGGCCGGCAGGGGCTTTTTTTTGTGCCTCCAGCCCGCATCGGACGCCGGGATGGCGGCACCCCGTCGAGATTTGCCCCCGCGACACCGAAGACGATCCGCGCCCGGCAGTCCTTGCGGGGGAAAACTGCATCGTGGCCACTCCGGACCATGTTCCCGTCGAAATGACGGGATCGTTCCCTGCTGTTCGATCGACCGGAATGTAAGGCACGGAACTACACTCGAAGGCACGATCAACGACCGTTGCGCGACGACTCGCGATGTAGGACGGGGCGTATTGCACGCCTGCCCCGCGCCTGCAACCGACCCGCGCCGCCTGGACAACAGCCTTTACTTCATGTCGAACAAACACAAAATCCTGCCTGTCAGCCTATCCCTGATGTTCGCACTGAGCGCCTGCGGTGGCGGCGGGGGCAGCACCGAGAAAGCCGTGTCCGCCACTCCCGACGCACCGTCGAACACCATCGTATCGGGCGATACATCCAACGGTGGTAGCACGCAGACCGGTGCCGGAAACCCGTCCGCCGCAGCCAGCACCGTCGCACTGGCCCAGGCTCCGATTTCCGCCGTTGGTGTCAGCGGTGCGGTGCTTGCTGCCATGCTCGACACCCGTGCCCCGGACCTGAGCATGATGGGCTCGGACGCCTTGCCCATTGCCCAGCCGGCGGCCAACCGCTATGGCGAAGCCATCGAAGACAGCGACACCCCTTTCGTGAGCGCCTCTCAGCAGCTCGAGCCCAGCAATTACGTTCCGCTGTCCGATGACGCTCCATTCAACCCCTACGTCAACGATCGGTACGCGCCGGCCAACGGAGGCAGCAGGTATCACGCCAGCAATTTCGTGCAGAATCGCTGGAACATCAGCAGTACGGCCGGCACACCCTTCAATGCGATGGAAATGAGTGTCGGCCTGGCCACCACCGATACCACGCTGTCATTGGGTGAAGTGCTGAACCTGAATGTCGGCAGCGGTGGCAACCGGAGCAGCACGACACTGATCGCCAGTGCCGCCTATAGCACAGCCAAAGATGATTTGGTGCCATATGGTCAGGTACTGCAACAATGGAACAATGGCCTGGCGATCGTTCAGTTGATGCTGCAGCAGGGCAAAGATGGAGACGAGGCCGAACTGTGCTGGAACGTTCAGGTGCCCGACATGATCCGGCTGGTATGCAACAGCTGGGAAGTGCCCGACGACTGGACACCCGGCCAACCACTGAAGCTGGACAGCTACTACATCGAGGACAATCGCTCGGTCTATCCGAACGAGGCCGGCACGCTGTACTGGCGCGGCTGATCCGACGTGGCCGCTCCGATGCGGCCACTTGCATCACATCATCTTTCGATCACGCCGAAGCCTCTCCAGCAGAAGAAAACCCATGAATCGCATCGTCGGTATCACAGCACTCACCTGCATCGCCCTGGGAGGTGCCTATACAGCCGGCAGCTGGTGGCTCGGCCAGCGCATCGAAAATCACTATCGACAGCATCTGGACCGGATCGCGCTGAGACTGGGCACCGACAAAGTGCTCGAACGCAGCTACGAACGGGGTGTGTTCGGTTCGCGCTCGAAACTGGTACTGGCGCTGAAACTGCCGCTACCTCCGTTTGCGTCAGGACCCGACCTCGATACCTATATCCCCGAAGCAGCGGTCTCTGGCCCCTCCTCCGGCGGCATCGAAGCGCCCGTGCCGGAAACGATGAACGAAACCCTCGATCACGGAACGGACGAAACCAAAGCGGGAACCGACAGCGGAGAAACCGCCCCGATCCAGACGACGACCATCCACATCCATCTGGTACAGGATCTGCGTCACGGTCCCGTTGTCGACTGGCGTCTGGCAGCCGTGGCCACTCGGACTCGCATCACCCGGATCGATGGAATAGACGATGCCATCCGGCGATCCTTCGCCAAGGCACGGCTGCCGGTGCTGCATACGGTACATCGCTTCGACCGGGGCATCGACGGACGGTTCGTGCTGCCGGCGGGCGAATTGCTCCCAGCGGGCGCACCGGATGGCCGGGTGCACTGGCAGGCCCTGAGCTACCGTTTCGATCTCGACGCCAGCCGTGCCCGCCTCACCGGCACGACGAGTTGGCCGCTGCTGTCGGCCGACCTCGTCCAGCGTGCGGAGGACGGCAGCATCCAGCGCGCCCAGGTAACGATGGCAGGCCTGCAAGGCCGTCATGAGTCGAATGTGAAGGACCGGCAGTGGCTGATGATCCCCGGCACCCAAACCGGCAAACTGGATCGGTTGGACATCTTGATTTCGACACCGGGACGACGCGGCACGGACTTCAGGATGGAACTGGCAGACATCCTGTTCGATCACCGGACGACGAAGCAGGAGCAGTTGCTGAGCATGTCTCGACGCATCGGCGCCCGGGGAAGGATCGGAAACACGTTACTGGATCGGGTGCAGCTGGACACCGAGCTCAAACGCATCGACGGCACGGTGCTGGCCCAACTGCAAAGTCTGGTCGCGCATTGGCTGACGACCGACTCACCCGAAGATGATCAGCCCCGTGAGGCCGACTTCGCGCAAATGCTGAACAGTCTGCTGGCCGACGGTCCAGAACTGAAGGAAAGTATCGGTATCACACTCGGTGGCGACACCGCCCGTTTCGACTACGGTGTCAGGCTGAACCCGGCAGTCAGCGCCGTTTCGGAGGAACTGCCACTGCAGATGCAGCTGACACAGCGCACACAGACGACGGCCTCGCTGCATCTGCCGCGCAGCTGGTCCAGGAAGATGGCCGAGATCATCGACGATCCCGAGATGAGCGCCGAGTCTCTGTCGAACATGGCCGATTTCTTTGCCATGCAGGGCTTTCTGCAACATGAAAACGATGGCTGGAGCGCCCACGCCGAATTGAACCATGGCGAAGTCAAGCTCAACGGCAAGACACTGTTCGATGCCGGCAGCCTGGACATGACCGGCCAGTAGGCCGACGATCCGGCATCCGGAGCATGAGAACGATGACCGGAGCGCCCATGCGAGCCGGATGAGAGGTCCTTACGGCCGCCCCGCCAGTCGGGACCTCGGGGGCCGGGGAACGGGACTCAGGGATCGGGGAAGTTCCGGGCCTGGATTCAGGTGTACTGTATTGCAAGCCAGTACGACTTCCTGAAATACTGTTCGTGGATACCATGGCGGCCGATTCATACAGTACCCACGCCAACGTGATCCGCATCCTGGTTCCACTGACGGCTGCCGATGCGCTCCTGGACGAAGGCCTGCAGATCATCGCCGACGGTCTGGCGGCGGCCCTGCAGGGTCGGTCTCCCGTCACGACCTTTTCAAGCTGCTCACGATGACCCACCAAACTCGATCCCCTCTCAGCAAGCTGCAGGATCTCAGCCTGCTCAAAACCGATGCCCTGATCGACGGTCGATGGCTGGCGGGCGTTTCGCGCTTTGCCGTCACCGACCCCGCCACCGGCCAGCATCTGGCCGATGTCGCCAATCTGGGAGCCGATGACGCTGGCCACGCCATCGATGCCGCCGACGCCGCCTGGGCCGGCTGGCGTACGATGACCGCCAAGCGACGCTCGGGTCTGCTGCGCAAGTGGTTCGATCTGCTGATGGCCAATCAGGAAGACATCGCCCGCATCATGACCGCCGAACAGGGCAAACCGCTGGCCGAAGCCCGCGCAGAGGTGGCCTATGGTGCCAGCTTCGTCGAATGGTATGCCGAAGAAGCCAAGCGCACCAACGGCGAAACCCTACCCCAGTTCGACGACAACCGCCGGCTGATGGTCGTCCGGCAGCCGATCGGTGTCTGCGCTGCCATCACACCATGGAACTTTCCGTTGGCGATGATCACCCGCAAAGTGGCCCCGGCGCTGGCCGCCGGCTGCACCGTGGTGATCAAGCCGGCCGAAGCCACCCCGCTGACCGCGCTGACAGCGGCCGAACTGGCGGTGCGCGCCGGCATCCCGGCCGGCGTGATCAACGTGATCACCGCCGATGCCGACAACAGCGTCGCCGTCGGCAAAGCCTTGTGCGCGAGCGATGTCATTCGTCATCTGAGCTTCACCGGCAGTACCGAAGTCGGCCGCATCCTGATGGCCCTGAGCGCACCCACCATCAAAAAACTGGCGCTGGAGCTGGGCGGCAACGCTCCCTTCATCGTCTTCGACGACGCCGATATCGATTCTGCCGTCGAAGGAGCCATCGCCAGTAAGTACCGCAATGCCGGCCAAACCTGCGTCTGCGCCAACCGCCTGTACGTGCAGGAAAGCATCTATGACCAGTTCGTCGAGAAGTTCACCGCCAAAGTCAGGGCCTTCAAGGTCGGCAACGGCTTCGAGGAAGGTGTGGTACAGGGCCCGCTGATCGAAGCCGCTGCGCTCGACAAAGTGCAGAGCCACCTCGAAGACGCCGTAGCCAAGGGAGCCAAGGTGCAGACCGGCGGCCAGCGGCTGGGCGGCCAGTTTTTTGCGCCGACCGTACTGACCGAAGTGACGGCCGAGATGAAAGTGGCCCGCGAAGAAACCTTTGGTCCGCTGGCGCCGATCTTCCGCTTCAGGACCGAGCAGGAAGTGATCGATGCGGCCAACGCGACCGAGTTCGGTCTGGCCAGCTACCTCTACAGTCGTGACGTCGGCCGCATCTTCCGCGTGGCCGAGGCGCTGGAGTACGGCATGGTCGGCATCAACGTCGGTATCCTGGCCTCCGAACACGTTCCCTTCGGCGGCGTCAAACAATCGGGCCTGGGTCGCGAAGGCGCCAAGGCCGGCATCGACGAATACCTCGAAATGAAGTACCTGTGCGTGGGTGACGTGCTGAAGTAACGCATGCGCGGACACGCTCATCGCCCGGCCCGCGGCCTCGTCTTCACCGACGGCCACGACCGGGAGGCAACGTTCCTGGCGAACGCGGGCTTCTTGCCACCCTGCTGCCCACTCGGGCGGCACGCGTGACCCGGAGCCAAGCCGATCGTCCACTCCGGGCCCGCCCATTGCACATCCCCATCGACCCGGCCGCTCGGCTGCGCAGAGAAACGTCTTTCAGCGTACACCGCGCAGCAACCGTGCCGTCGCCAGCGCGCCCAGCGTCAGCCCGGCCACGATCGCTCCCATCACGCCCAGATAGGCACGATCGAGCGCCGCGGCGGCGGCCTGCGCCAGACGCACGGTACGTCCGGTCAACGCACCATCCGTCGCTGTGCGGTCCGCACCGTCCAAAGTGGCGGCGCCCTCCGGGACTGAACCCGCACCCGCACCAGAACCGGAAACCGCACCATGACCGACATGCGGTGCCGCGTCGACACCACCGGTCATGCCGGTGTCCGGCCCGGCCCCGGCAGACGCAGACTGCTGCGCCAGCTCGATCAAAGGCATCACAGCGCCTGTACCTGCCACCGAACCCGAACCAGCACCGGCCACCGGCACACCGGTGCTGTGCTCGACCATCGCCACGGCCGTCGCGATGCTCTCGCGGGCACTGGCATCGATCCCCGGTGGCAGCACCATGAACACCGGATAGAGCGCATTCAACAGGCTGCCCAGCAACGCAATCGCCAGCAGCGCGCCGAATTCATAGGAAACCTCTTCCACCGATGAAGCCATGCCGGCGCGATGCAGCGGTGCGCTTTCGATGATGGCGGTCGAAGCCACCGAAACCGTCGCCCCCAAGCCCAGCCCGGCCAATACCAGACCACCGACCAACCAGCCCACATGACCCGCCAGTCCCAGGGTACTGAACGACACGCCGGACGCCCCCACCGCCAGACCTCCGGCGATCAGCGGGCGCAGTCCAACCCGATGCAGGCAGGCACCACCCAGAATGGAGCTGGGCAGAGTGCCCAAAAACAGCGCCGATACCAGCAAGCCGCTTTCCCACGGTGTATAGCCCGCCACCCATTGATAACGCTGCGACACCGCCAGCAGCAACCCAGCCGTAGTGAAGGTGACGCAGACGGCCCCCAGCACGCCGGCCGAGAACACCGGGTTGCGGAACAGCGCGAAATCCAGTAGCGGATAGGCCAGACGCCGCTGCCGGCGCACAAAGGCCAGACCGGCCGATATCACGGTGATCAGTGCAGCAGCCAGCAGCGGCCATGCAACCGGGCTGTGCGCCACGGTTTTGATGGCCGCCACCAGCGACGACAACGTAAGCAACCCCAGCACCGAGGACCACGAATCCCAGGGATGCGCTTCATCGGTGGCATGGTTGTGCGGCGCGCAGAACCAGGTGCCGACCCAGACCAACGCGATGATCGGCACGTTGATCAGAAAGATGGCGCCCCAGTGGAAATGCGCCAGCAGAAAGCCGCCCAGCAGCGGGCCCAGAATGGCACCGATCAGCGACAGGCTGGCCCAGATCGAAATGGCCAGCGCCCGCTCCCGCTCGTCGGCAAAGCCCTGCCGGATCAACGCCAGCGTCGCTGGCAACATCGCCGCGGCACCGATGGCCTGCAGTACCCGCGCCACGATCAGCCAACCCACGGTGCCCGAACAAGCCGCCAGCAGCGAAGCCAAGCCGAAGATCACCAGCCCGAGCAAAAACATCCGCCGATGCCCGACACGATCGCCGAGCGTGCCAGCACCCAGCAACAGCCCGGTGCTGACCAGCGGATAGGCGTTGATGATCCACAACCCTTCGGCCGCACTGGCGCCGATGTCCCGGGCCATCGTCGGCAAAGCAGTCAGCAAGATGGTGATGTCCAGCGTCACCAGCAGCAGACCCAACCCCACCATCGCCAGCAGCCACCAGCGCTGCGCGCGGCTCATCGGTTCGGCGTCAGTGCCGTTCGATGACCTCATTTCAACCACCCTGTCACACCCTCCCGAACCGAAAACAAAAGCACATCGCACACCGGACCAAGCCCCTGCTTTCTTTCATCATCGTCTTCATCCGCTCGGCCCGATGCCCGGGAGTCTGCGCGGGTCGACTCCACGTCCATGCCACGCGCAGCTCACCCCACCTCCATGCCACCTGCAGTCGGGATGCCTGACACAGACTGCTGCACACACCGTACCCGATCCGGGAGATCCACGCCGTTATACGCCGCTCCCCGCCCGCACGGTCCAGACAACTGGGGAACAAGCGGTCGCCCCACTCGCGCACGCCGCTCCTCGCTCGCACGGTCCAGACAGTCCAGAGCCCGGAATCACTGCGCGCTTGGCGTCAGCATGGCGGGTTGAGCCGGCCGGTTGGCTGCCAGAAAATCATGCTGAAACAGGCACATCCGGGTCACATCCCGATACTGGCCATTGATGAAGAACTCGTGCCGCAGCAAGCCTTCCACTTCGAAGCCCAGTTTCTGGTAGATGTGCATCGCCTTTTCATTGTCCTTGTCGACGATCAGGTAGATTTTGTAGAGATTGAGCACGCTGAAGCCGTACTCCATCGCCAGGCGTGCGGCCCGGCTGGCAATGCCTTTTCCCTGGTGATCGGGCGCGATGATGATCTGAAACTCCGCCCTGCGGTGCACGTGATCGATTTCGACCAGTTCGACCAGTCCGGTCCGCTGCCCGGCGACCTCCACCACGAAGCGGCGCTCGCGCTGATCGTGGATGTGTTCGTCGTACAGGGCCGACAGTTCCGCAAAGGTCTCGAAAGGTTCCTCGAACCAGTAACGCATCACGTTGGCATTGTTGTCCAACTGGTGCACGAAATACAGATCTTCGCGCTCCAGCGGACGCAATCTCAGATTTCTGATGTCATGGGTAGACATGCCTCTGATGTCAGGCGTAGACATACGGTTTTTTGCAAAGGAAGAAAGACGACAGTATGAACAGCTGTGCGCAGCAGTGCCAGCCGATCTGCAAGCGCTGTCCTGTCCAGCCGACAGGATGCCGTCACCGGGACCAGAGGCTCCGGCCATGAAAGCCGCAATGGCGGAAACAGCCTCGCCGAGCGCGGCCCGTGAACGATGCGAAGCCTCACCACGGGCGCATGAAAGGCAAAGCCAGAAGACATTTCTCCTGCACGGGCTATCGGTTTCGGCTTTAAACTACTTTACTGTAGTTTGATCGAATCGATGTCGGGAGAGACCGCTGGCCGCCATGGGCGCCACGGCGCCGAAGGAACGACCGCCCCGGAAACTCTCAGGCAAAAGGACTGGCATCATCTCGCAGCGTACTCTGAAGAACAGTCGGCCGCCATCGTCAGCCTTCATACCGAAGGAGCAAGCGGCAGAAGTTTCGGCCCGATCATCCATGCACGTCCCGATGATCGCTGCCGGGTCCGGTCGTGAATCTCTCAGGTCAAAGACAGAGGGGAGCATTCCGTGCATTCCATTCTCGTATTTCTGCGATGTACGGAATCACCCCGCGGCATGACGGAGCTTGAATAAATCATGAAATCGATTGCTGTCATCGGCGGTGGCATCACGGGTGTCACCGCGGCCTACGCGCTGCTCATGCGCGGTTTCGATGTCACGCTCTACGAGCGGCACCGCTATGCCGCCATGGAGACATCCTTTGCCAACGGCGGCCAGCTGTCGGCCTCCAACGCCGAAGTCTGGACCAGCTGGTCCACGGTGATGAAGGGCCTGAAGTGGATGCTGAAGAACGACGCACCTCTGCTGCTGAACCCCAAGCCCAGCTGGCACAAGCTTTCCTGGCTCGGTGAGTTCTTGCGCGCCATCCCCGACTACGGGAAGAACACCATCGACACCACACGCCTGGCCATCGAAGCGCGTGCACACCTGTTCAGCTGGGCCGAAACCGAGAACATCGATTTCGACCTGAAGAAAAAGGGCATCCTGCACATCTACCGCGACAAGGCCGGCTTCAACCACGCTGCCAAGGTCTCGGAACTGCTGGCCCAGGGTGGCCTGGAACGCCGGCCGGTCACGCCCGAAGAAATGCGTGCCATCGAACCGACGCTGTCCGGCACCTATTATGGCGGCTATTTCACCGAAAGCGATTCGACCGGCGACATCCACAAGTTCACCAACGGTCTGGCCGACGCCGTGGCCCGGCATGGCGGCAAATGCCGCTACGAAACCGGGGTCGAATCGATCACCCTGTCCACCGACGGCCGCCGGGCACAGGTCGTCTCCCGACACAAGGGCGAAGTCTCCACCGATGGCTTCGACGGTGTCGTGATCAGCGCCGGTGTCAACAGCCGCCGACTGGCCACCACCCTGGGTGACCGGATCAATGTGTACCCGGTCAAGGGCTATTCGATCACCGTCAACCTCAACGACCAAAAGAGCCAGGCCGCCGCCCCGCAGGTCAGTCTGCTGGACGACGAAACCAAGTTGGTCAGCAGCCGCTTCGGTGATACCCGCTTCCGCGTCGCCGGCACGGCCGAATTCAACGGCATCAACCGCGACATCCGTGCCGACCGAATCCAGCCGCTGATCGATTGGGTCAATGAATGCTTCCCCGACGTCGACACCCGCAGTGTGGTGCCGTGGGCCGGTCTGCGGCCGATGATGCCGAACCTGATGCCCCGGGCCATCCGCGGCAAGGCACCTTGTGTGTTCTACAACACCGGCCACGGCCACCTCGGCTGGACGCTGTCGGCCGCCACGGCCGAGATGATCGGCAGCACCGTCGAGTCCGCGCTGGGCAAACAATCCGGGCAATGAACAACCGCCAAAACACGAGCAGCGGGACGAGCTCAGAACCCGTCCCGTTGGTGTGGTGTTTTTTGCTGGTCGCCATCATGCCGGCACGAACCTCTCGGACGAGTCGCGACAGACAGGACAGACACGCTGACGCGATTCAACCCTTGCGCCGCACGACATCGATTTCTCGGGTGCCCCAGCCGGACAGTTCGTTGCCAACCAGATCGGCCATGGCGTGGATCCACAGCGGCGCATCGTTCAGACAATCGATATAGCGGAAACGGTCGCCACCGGCGCGCATGAAGGCGTTGTGCACCTCCATGTCGATTTCTTCCAAGGTCTCGATGCAGTCGGCCACGAAGCCCGGGCAGATGACATCGATGTGCTTGACGCCCTGCCGGGCCAGCGCCTCGACCGTCGGCTGGGTATAGGGTTTGATCCACTCCGCACGGCCGAACAGCGATTGATAGGTCACCAGCCAGTCATCGGCTCCCAGATCGAGTGCAGACGCCACCAGCTCGGCCGTGCGGCGGCACTGTCGATCGTATGGATCGCCCCGCTCGATGTTGCGCTGTGGCAGGCCATGAAAGCTGAACACCAGTTTCTGGGGCCGCTCTCCCCCTTCGTTGCGCCAGCGCTGCCGGACACTGTCGGCCAGCGCCGCCACATAACCGGGGTCCTCGTGGAAATCCTGCACGAAGCGCATGGCCGGCACCGAGTGCCAGTGCTTGAACTCACGGGCCAGCGCATCGAAAACCGAGGCCGTCGTGGTGCCGGAGTACTGGGGGTACATGGGCAACACCAGAAGGCGCTGAATGCCACGATCGCGGAGATCGCGCAAAGTCTGTATCAGTGACGGATTGCCATAGCGCATGGCCCAGACCACTTCCACCAGCCGGCCACGCTTCTTCAGCTCCTCCTGCAGCTCTTCGGCTTGCCGACGGGTATACACGGTCAATGGCGAGCCCTCTTCCATCCAGATTTTCTTGTATTTGGCTGCTGATGCCCTGGGCCGTGTGTTCAGCACATATCCATGCAGAATCGGCAACCAGAGCGCACGGGGCAGTTCCACCACGCGGGGATCGGCCAGAAATTCGCTCAGATAGCGGCGCACCGCAGCCGGCTCGGGCCGATCGGGACTGCCCAGCTGCACCAGCAGCACTGCCGCCCGGGGGGACAGATCGGGCTCCTGCCGTGTCCGCTTCGTCATGTGTTCGTTTCCTTCAGAAAAAACCCGCCATCTCCCGCCCCGCTCCGGCCCAATCGGTCACCCCGTTGCGGCCCGATGTCGCAGACGAGCCAGACGGAGCGCGAAAGTCGATGACGCCGCATCTCAATCATCCCCGCCCTGGTCCAGCGCCGAGGACAGCAGCTTGGCGGTGATGTCGACGATCGGAATCATCCGCTGATAGGGCATCCGGGTCGGGCCGATCACGCCGAGCGTGCCAACCACCTTGCCATCGACCTGGTAAGGAGCCACCACCATCGACAGCTCTTCCATCGGCACCAGGTCCGATTCTCCACCAATGTAGATCTGAACCCCATCGGCTCGAACCGAAGCGTCCATCAGCTGCAACAGATCGGTACGGCGCTCGAAGAGGCTGAACAACTGCTTGAGCCGTGCCATGTCATCGGCAAAATCCGGCAGCCCCACGAAGTTGCTGCGACCGGCGATCAGCATCTTGTCACTGTCGTCACGCACGGCTTCACTGCCCGCATCCACCGCCCGCTGCATCAACACACTGATGTCACGGCGCAACTCGGCCAGCTCACGGCTCAGCCGACGCTTGATCTCATCGAAACTCAGACCTGCAAAATGCGCATTGATATAGTTGGCTGCCTCATTCAGCTCGGAAGCACCGTATTCCCGATCGACCTGCAGCATCCGGTTGTGCACATCGCCATCGGGCGACACGACGATCAGCAGCACCCGCCGGGTCGAAAGCCGCAGAAACTCGATATGCCGGAAAGTTTCCTCGCCCCGTTGCGTGGATACAACACCGACGAAGGACGACAGCCTGGAAAGCAACGATGCGGCCTGTGTCAGCAAGCGTTTGGGCTCCTCGACCGCCAGCGCACCCTGGATATCGGAAGTCTCCCCCTCGGGCAGCGGCTGCACGGTCAGCAACGAATCGACGAACAGCCGATAGCCCCGCGCAGTGGGAATGCGCCCGCCGGAGGTGTGCCTCGCCATGATCAACCCGTGCTCCTCCAGATCGGCCATCACGTTGCGGATGGTGGCCGGTGACAGATTGAGCTTCGAGCGCTCGGACAACGTACGGGAACCCACCGGCTGGCCCTCGACGATGTAGTGCTCGATCAGAGTTTTCAACAGGAAACGGGAACGATCATCCATGACAAAAAACCAACACAGCAGATACCCGGACCGGGTCGAGGGAAGTCAAGCGTGATTGTTCAGGAGTTACCGCATAAAGCCATAGCTCATTTAAGTTGAATTATGTTTCAATCCATGTATGAGCGCCCATGTCAAGACCGTTGCCTTGTTTGGCCGGCCACAGGCCGACGATCTGACCGCACCCATTCTCGGCGATATCGAACGATGGTTGCGGCAACGCGGCATCATGGTCTTGACGCCCACCAATCGCAACAACATCCGGTCGATCCAGTCGGTTGGCCGCCGCGCCGATCTGGCCATCGTCGTCGGTGGCGATGGCACCATGCTCGGTATCGCCCGCACCCTGGCGCCGCTCGGCGTGCCATTGGTCGGTGTCAATCGTGGCCGCCTCGGCTTCATCACCGATATTCCGATCTCGCGCTGGCCCAGCTCGCTGGAAGCCATTCTGGATGGACATTTCGAGATCGAAGACCGCGCGCTGATCGAAGTCTCCGCCTACCGTGGCGATCAACTCTTCTTCCATTCCCGCGCGCTCAACGACGTCGTCATCAGCCGCAGTTCGCGCACCGGTCTGATCGAAATCGAAGTCTGTGTCGACGATCTGTTCATGTACAGCCCCCGGGCCGATGGTCTGATCGTCGCCACCCCGACCGGTTCCACCGCCTACGCCCTGTCGGTCAACGGCCCTATCATGCATCCCTCTCTGCAGGGCTTCGTACTGGCACCGGTTGCCCCGCAGGCCCTGTCCAACCGGCCGATCATCCTGCCGGATCACTGCGAGGTCGAGCTGACCATCCGCCATGGCAAGCGCTCGCGCCTGAATTGCGATATGCAGTCTTTTGCCGACCTACAAGTGGGCGATCGAATCATCCTGCGCCGCTCGGCCGATTCCAGCCGCTTTTTGCACCCACCCGGCTACAGCTACTACGCCACCCTGCGCACCAAGCTCAACTGGCACGAAATCCCGGGTTTCGAAACCAGCCGCAAAACCTGAGTCTGCAGCGAGCTTGCAGGCGCCTGCGATCCTGCTTCGACGCGCTGGAGGTATCAGGACGGATCCAACGCGACGCCAATGGACACCAGTACCGAGCCATATGACACCAGCACCGAGCCATATCGGCCGATAAGATACCGACCGGCCCGATCGGCACCGATCAACGCCAATCGATGCCAAACGAGACAGACCAAAGGGTCGTGCAGCTCCGATGATGTCTGCGGCAAACCCCGTCGCGTCCACGGCAGATGTCGCAGGCAGGTGTCGTATCGTCCAATGTCCTAAACCAACCGTGAGAAGTCTAAGCCACGACGCCAGTACACAAACAGCATCATTCACAATATGATACTGGATGCACGGACAGTGCTTCTGTAGTATTCCTCATTTGTGTCCACGTTCGACATCATCCGCTGGCGATCGTTTCGGAGAATCTCTCATGCTGAACTGGCTGCGCCTCAAAGACTTTGTGATCGTCGAATCGGCCGAAATCGAGTTCGGCCGGGGCTTTACGGTGTTGACCGGGGAAACCGGCGCCGGCAAATCGATCCTGCTCGATGCCATGGGGCTGGTGCTGGGTGCGCGCGGCGATGCCACACTGGTGCGCGAAGGTGCCGAACGAGCCGACATCTCAGCCCAGTTCGAAATCGATCGGGCGCTGTCCGACTGGCTGGACGAGCACGATCTGGGCGGCGATCCGGGCCAGCTGCTACTACGCCGCATCGTCGAAAAGGACGGCCGTTCCCGCGCCCAGATCAACGGCCACCCCAGTACCATCGCCCGGCTGCGCGAACTCAGCGAGCGGTTGGTCGATATCCACGGCCAGCACGAATCGCAACTGCTGCTGCGCGCCGGCGCCCAGCGCGAACTGCTCGACCGTCTGGGCGGGCAGGACAAACAGCTGAGCGAACTGGGCCAACGCTGGCAGCGCTGGCAAAAAGCCAAGGCCGCTCTGGATGCGGCCCTGACCGGTTCCCGCGAAGCGGCCATCCGACTGGAACGCCTGAACTGGGAAATCGATGAACTGCAGCAACTGCGGCTCACCCCTGGTGAATGGGAGGCGCTGAGCGCCGAACAGCAGCGGCTGGCCCACGCCCACGACCTGCTGGCCGGCACCGAAATGCTGGCCGATGCGCTGGAACGCGACGAAGACTCGATCAGCGGCCGGCTGTCCGGTATGCAGAGCAAGCTGCGCACACTGGCCGACATCGACCCTGCCCTGAAGAACGCGGCCGAGCTGCTCGACTCGGCGCTGATCCAGGTCGATGAAGCCGCCAGCGAACTGGCCGCCTACGCCCAGCGCGTCGACATCGATCCCGAACGCTTTGCCGAAGTCGAACAAAGGGTGGCCAGCCTGTTCAACACCGCCCGCAAACTGCGCCTGCAACCACAGGATCTGGCCCAGCATCTGGTCGACCTGCAGACCGAGCTGGACGCCATCGGCGCTGCGGCCGACATCGACCGGTTGGAAGATGTCTGCGCCGAAACGGAAGCGTCCTATCGCCAGCTGGCCGCGGAGGTTTCCAAGAAGCGCCACGAGACCGCCAGCGATCTGGCCCGGGCCGTCAGCGAGCAGATAGACCGCCTCGGCATGAAAGGCACCCGCCTGCTGATCGGTTGCACCGACACCCAACCCGGCCCGGCCGGTACCGATGCCGTGGAATTCCAGATCGCCGCCCACGAAAGCGCCACCCCGCGGCCCATCGCCAAGGTGGCCTCGGGCGGAGAACTCTCCCGCATCGGCTTGGCCATCTCGGTACTGGCCGCCAAAGCCGCCCCGGTCTCCATCCTGATATTCGACGAAGCCGACACCGGCGTCGGCGGTGCCGTGGCTGCCGTCATCGGCGAGCTGATGCAGAAACTCGCGCAGGACTCGCAGGTGCTGTGCGTCACCCACCTGCCCCAGGTCGCCAGCCGCGCCGATCATCACCTCAAGGTCAGCAAAACCAAATCCAGCCACAGCGTCTCGAGCCAGGTCGCACTGCTTCCCCCCGCCGAGCGCATCGAAGAAATCGCCCGCATGCTGGGCGGCAAGAAGATCACCGACAGCACCCTGGCACTGGCCACCGAGCTGATCGAGTCGAGCCGGCGGTGAAAGCGCAAGTGTGCACCGGGAGCCGAAAACGAAGCGTGAACCGATCGGCACCGACCGGGCCTGGCTGAATGAACTTTTCGGGGGGAGCTCGGGCCCATCGTCAGCGTTTCAAGGAGGTCGGGTCCATCGTCAGCGCTGCAACCAAATGGAATCCATGAGAGGCTTTCCGAGTCGAATCGATGGCAGCCGACTCGATCGCATCGATCCAAGCCCGATTGCAGACACGCTGATCTACGGCTCGACACCCGAGCCCTCATCCCACCCTCCCCCCAGTGCAGCCATCAAGCTGACGTAGGCATTCAGGCGTTCGGCCTGCAGGCTCAGGAGTTCGTCACGGCTGCCGAGGGTCAGACGTTCGGCGGTGGCCAGTTCGAGGTAGTTGACGAGGCCACTTTGGTAACGGTTGCGCACGACGCGCTCGGCGGCTTCGGCCAAGCGCACCAGTTCCTGCTGGTCGACGGTCTGTTTGGCCAGTGTCCGGTTGGCCAGCAACGCGTCTTCGATTTCCTGCAGCGCGGTCAACACCTGCTGACGGTAGGCGGCCACGGTTTCGTCGTATAGCGCCTCCTGCTGGGCCAGCGCGGCACGGCGAGCGCCGCCATCGAATAGAGTTGCGGCCAGCTGGGTACCCAGCGACCAGGTGCGCAGCGGCGACGAGATCAAATCGGCAAAGGTGCCTGCACCCAGCCCCAGCGCGGAGCTGAAGCTGAGATCGGGCAACCAGGCACCATGGGCGATACCGACGCTGGCATTGGCCATGGCGACCTTGCGTTCGGCGGAACGCACGTCGGGGCGACGGCGCAGCAGATCGATGGACAGGGTGTCGGGCAAGGCTGGCACATCCGCCAATGCGCCTTGCCCGGGGGCGATCCGCAGGGCCACCGGCGGCTTGCCGAGCAGCACGGCGATGGCATGCCGTTCTGTCGCCCGGCTGCGCTCCAGCGCATGGCGCTGGGTGATGACGGACTGCAGTTGGGTTTCGGCCTGCAGCACATCGGCACGTGCCACCAGACCGGACGCGTACTGGTTGCGGGTCAGCTGCAACGAACGCTCGCTGGACGCGATGCTTCGGGTCAGCAACTGCAGGCGCTGCTCGGCCAATCGCATCCGCCAATAGGCCTGGATCAGATTGACCTGCACCTGCAGTTCGATGGCACGCCGATCGGCCTGCGCGACGGCCAGCGAAGCTTCGCTGGACGCGACCTGTGCGGCCACCCTGCCCCAGACGTCCGGTGTCCAGCTGATGTTGGCACCGGCGCTGTAGCTGTTGCCGACACCACGGCTGGAACCGTTTTGTGTCACACTGCCGCCATCGCTGCCGCTCGCGCTGTTGAGAGCACTGCCGGAGCGGTTGTCACGCTGCACGCCGAGGCTGGCCCCCAACTGAGGCCGACGCGATGCACCCGCTCCCGACAGCACGGCTTCAGCCTGGCGCAAACGGGCGGCCGCCTGCTGAATCTGCAAGTTGGAGGCCGACAGCTGCGTCAGCAATTCGGCCAGCGCCGGGTCATTGAAAACGCTGCCTGACAGCAGACCGACGACGGGCACGGAGGCCACGGACTGCGCAGACGTCGTGTCAATCACCGTATCGGTCGTCGCCTTCGATGCCATTGCGGCAGCCCGCCCAGTCGACTCACGGGTTGTGGTCACTGCGGCCCCCACTTCCTCTCCCGTTTCCACAGCCGCTTGCGCAGCAGACGCGCCCGCACCGCTCACCGTCCGGGCAGACGACACATCGGGCGATCCCGTGGCCGCCTGCTGTGCTGACACCGCTGCACGCTCGGCCGGTGAAGCCAGATGCCAGCCTTCGTTCTGCGCCAGCGGTGTGTCGAGCACCGCTTCGGGCTGCCGGTATTCGGACAACACGCTGCAGCCGGAGGCGGCCAGCACGAGAACCGACACCCGCACTGCACGCAAGACACAGGCAAAAGGGTCGAACTGATTTGAATCACATTTCATGAAAACGACCATCCGATCTGAACAGCATCGACAAGCAAACGAACCCGAGACCGACCAGTACCCCGCCCGGTCACCAGCAAGAACGACACATGCTTCCAAAAACGTTCAATGCCCCGCTTTCGCCCCATCATACCGAGATGGACGAAACCGTCGGGACTTATCCAAGGACGCCCGCCCACACAACCGAAGCACCCATTGCCGCAGCCGTTCCAACGACAGATAGATAGCCGGGGTGGTATATAGGGTGATGAGTTGACTGACGGCCAGGCCACCGATGATGGTCAGGCCGAGTGGGCGACGCATTTCTCCGCCATCACCCAGGCCCAGTGCCAAAGGGATGGCCCCCAGCAGTGCGGCGAGATTGGTCATCAAGATCGGGCGCAGACGCTGACCAGCGGCCTGCAGAATGGCGACGGCGGCATCGAGCCGTTCATCGCGCTGCTTCTTGAGCGCCACGTCGATCATCAGGATACCGTTCTTCATGACGACACCGATCAGCAGGAAAAGGCCCAGCAGTGCAATCAGACTGAAAGAGGTGTTGCTGAGCTTCAAGGCCAGCAATGCACCAATGCCGGCGGAAGGCACCGTGGACAGCACGGTGATGGGATGCAACAGGCTTTCGTAGACGATCCCCAGCACCAGATAAACAGTGAGCACCACACCCAGTATCAGCCAGCCCTGCCCCTCTGAGGAGGCGATGGCCTTGGGTCGACCATCGTCACCATCGATATCGGCTATCACGGTGGCGGGCATGCGGATATCCATGATGCTCTGGTTCACCGCGGCCAGCGCCTCTTCATCGGTGATGCCGGGTGCCACCGAGAAACCGATGACGGAGGCCGAAAACTGATCGACGTGCCGTTCTCGATCGCGCACCATACCAAAGCGCCAGGTGGCGATTTCGGACAGCGCGACCGAGGCGCCACTGCTGGTGGTGATCTGTACCCGTTCCAGTGCCAGCGGATTCTCGGTATAGCGCGCCGATACCTCCATCACGACACGATACTGGCTGGTGTCGCGATAAATGGTGGCCACCTGTCGCTGTGAGAAGGAATTGCTGAGCGCCGCCGAAATATCGGTCAACGACACACCGAGCCGGCGTGCCGCACTGCGGTCGATATCCAGTTCCACCTGCCGGGTGTCCGCGCCCCGGTCATAGGTGACGTTGGTCAGCTCTGACAGCTCCGACAGCGCACGACCCAACTTCACACTCCATTCCCGCAGCAGATCGACATCACTGGATTTCATCACGATCTGGTGATCGTCATCGCTGCCGAAGCGTGGTGGTGTCAATTGCAGATCCTGCTGCACGCGCCCGACCAGCATCGCACCGGCTATCGGCGGCGCATTCAGGCGCAACCGGTCCGCCACCTGCCGTGCGCTCGCATCACGTTCGGACAGGGGCTTGAGCGTGATCGTCAATTGCGCGTTGGTGAGCCCCCGGTTGCCGCCGCTGGTCCCCGCCACATCCTGTACCGCCGGATCCGACAGAATCCATTTCCGGTAGCGTTCGATACGCGGCTGCATCACCTGAAACGAGAAGCCGTCATCACCGCGTATAAAGGCTTCGATCACGCCGGTGTCCTGCTCGGGAAAATCGCTGCGCGGCATGCTGGCAAACAGCCAGACACTGGCGCCGATCAGCCCCACCAGCGCCAGCACCACCAACCACGCATGATGCAGAGCGACCTGCAGTGATTGTTCGTAGAGCGCTTGCAAACCCTGGAAATAAGCAGCATGGGCACGCATCCAGCGGTTTTCCGAAGGAACTGCATCGGCATCATTTTGCCTTGCTGAAAACTCGTGAACGTTCCTCGCCGGGTGTTCCACATCCACGGACTCGAATTGGCCCGGCACCGCCCGCCGATCGGCATCGATCCGCTCCGCTGCCATTCCCGTACCGGAAACGACGGGCATCGACGCCGCCGGTCCAACGCGCCGACGGCCGTTGCCCGGCACGACGGCCCCCCGCTTCGGCAACACATGTGCACACAGCGCCGGCGTCAGGCTGATGGACACCAGCAGCGAGATGAGTAGCGCGGCAGCCAACGTGATCGAGAATTCGCGAAAGAGCCGCTCGATGATGCCGCCCATGAATAGCACGGCCACGAAAACCACCACCAGGGCGATGTTCATCGCCAGCAGGGTGAAACCGACCTCACCGGCACCACGCATGGCGGCCCGATAAGGTGACAAACCTTTTTCGGTATGGCGTGCGATATTTTCCAGCACGACGATGGCGTCATCCACGACCAGGCCGGCCGCCACCACCAGTGCCATCACACTGAGGTTGTTGAGCGAAAAACCCGCCAGGTAGATGACGGCGAAGGTGCCGACCAGCGATACCGGAATCACGGCCGCGGGAATCAACGCCAGGCGCAGGCGGGCTACGAACAGCCAGACCACCGCCACCACGATCAAACAGGAAATCACCAGCGTGATCTGCGCTTCCCGCAGGCTGCCACGGATACCCAGCGAGCGGTCCATGACGATGTCGAGATCGGCCTGGGCGGGCAGCAGCGCCCGCAGCGAAGGCAATTCGGCCTTGATTTCGTCGATGGTGGCCACCACGTTGGCATCGGGCTGACGGCTGATACGCGCGATGATCGCCGGCCGATCATTGTGGAAACCGCTGGTATAGCGATCCTCGACCGAATCCTTCACCTCGGCCACATCACCCAGCCGCACCGGCGCACCGTTCTGCCAGCGCAGCACCAGCTGCGAAAAATCGGCGGCGTTCTGCAGCGTCCTGCCAGTGGACACCAACCAGCGATGCTGCCCGTTTTCGATGAACCCCTGCGGCGCATCGGAGTTGGCGCCGGCCACCACCTGACGCGCATCTTCCAGTGACAAGCCCTGCGCGATCAGCGCACTCGGCTCGAAACCGATGCGCACGGCCGGCAGCGATGCGCCGCCCAGCGACACCTCACCCACGCCCTGCACCCGCGAGAGTTTCTGCACCAGCACATTGGTGGCCACGTCATACAGCTCACCCGGCGACAGCACGTTGGACGACAGCGCCAGCGCCAGAATCGGTGCGGTGGACGGGTTGATTTTCTTGAAGCTGGGCCGGTTCGGCATGCCCGGCGGCAGCTGATCGATGACACCGTTGATGGCGGCCTGCACCTCACGTGCCGCTTCGTTCAGGTTGCGATCGATGTCGAAGATCATCCGGACTTCGGTACTGCCCTGCGAGCTGGACGAAGAGATACTGTCCAGCCCCGGAAGCGATCCCAGGGCACGTTCCAGCGGCCCGGCCACCGTCGAGGCAATACTCTCGGGGCTTGCGCCCGGCAGACTGGCACTCACCACGATCGCCGGGAAATCCACCTGCGGCAGTGGCGACACCGGCAGCAACCGCCACGACAGCAGACCGGCCAGCAAAATCGCCAGGGCCAACATGGTGCTGCCAACCGGCCGCCGGATGAAGGGGCGCGAGGGATTCATGCCGTCTTCCGCCACCAGCGGCCAAGCCGCGCAAAGAACAGATAGACCACCGGTGTGGTGTAGAGCGTCAGCACCTGGCTGACCAACAGACCACCGACCATCACCAGACCCAACGGCTGCCGCAATTCGGCACCGGAGCCCTGGGCCAGCATCAACGGTACCGCCCCCAGCAAGGCCGCCATCGTCGTCATCAGAATCGGCCGGAAACGCAACAGCGCTGCCTGATGAATCGCCTCACGCTCCGGGAGCCGCTGATGCCGCTCGGCCTCCAGCGCAAAATCCACCATCATGATGCCGTTCTTCTTCACCAGCCCGATCAGGAGCACGATACCGATCACCGCCACCATATCGAGCGCGGCACCGCTGAGCAGCAGTGCCGCCAACGCACCGACCGTGGCCGACGGCAAGGTCGACAGAATCGTGATCGGATGAATCGCGCTTTCGTACAGAATGCCGAGCACCAGATACATCGTGACCACCGCGGCCAGAATCAGCCACAGCGTATTCGCCAGCGATGCACGATAGGCTTCGGCCGCCCCCTGGAAACGGGTCTCGATGGCAGCCGGCCATTCCAGCTGTCGCTGCACGGCTTCGACCGCGGCCACCGCGTCACCCAGCGAATGGCCCTTGGCCAGATTGAAGGACATATTGGCTGCCGGGAACTGCGACTGGTGATTGACGACGATCGGCGCCTTGCGCTGATGCCATCGGGTCACGGCCGACAAAGCCACCGGCGCGCCATCACCACCAGCCACGAAAACCTGATCCAACGCCGCCATGCCCTGCGCCAACGCCGGGTTCTGCTCCAGTACCACCCGATACTGATTCGACTGCGTGAACATCGTCGAAATCTGCCGCTGCGCAAAGGCATTCTGCAGTGCCTCGGTAATGCTCTGCACCCGGATGCCCAGGCGCGACGCGGCCGCGCGGTCGATCTCGATGTAGGCCTGCCGGCCATCATTCTGCAGATCGCTGCCCAGATCGGTCAGTTCGGGACGTTGAGCCAATGCCTGCTGCAATTTCGGCACCCAGCTCGCCAGCAATTCGCGATTCGGTGTACTGAGTGTGAATTGATACTGTGCGCGGCTGATACGATCCTCGATCGACAATTCCTGCACCGGCTGGAACCAGACCCCGATGTCCTGCTGCTCCGGCGGACGCTCGGCCATTTTCCGGCGCAGCCGCCCGATCACCGTCTGGACATCGTCCGAACGCTCGTCGTGCGATTTCAGATTCAGCAGCATCCGCCCGGTATTCAGTGCCGGGTTGTTGCCGTCCACACCGATGAAGGACGACAGACTCTCGACATCCGGATCTTCGAGCACCAGACGCGCCACCTCCTCCTGCCGCTTCAGCATGGCCTGATAGGAAATCTGTCCCGGCGCCTGCGTCACCACCTGAATGACACCGCTGTCCTGCACCGGAAAGAAGCCCTTGGGCACCGCAAAGTACAACAGAACCGTCGCGGCGACGGTGGCCAGCATCACCAACATCATCAGCGCCTGATGATTCAGCACATGAGTCAGGCTGCGATCATAGAGAGCGATGACACGATCGAGAAACCCTGTCCGGGGCGCATCATGATCTGCAGATGCGTCTCGGACAGCCGCCTGCGCGGACGGACGACATGGATCATGCTCCCCCCGGTCACTGGGCTGGACAGGGATGCAAAGGGCCGTTTCGGTTGTGCTGCGTGCGAAGGTGTCCGCACCAGAATCAGCACCACGTTGATTTGTGACCTCATCATATTCGGAATACCCCTGTCCCCGTTGGACGGCGGGCGTTTTCCTTTCCCCGGCACCGGTGCCGTGCCCAACGGCCACCTCGCCCATCATCCGCGCCGACATCATCGGCGTCAGCGTCAGCGAAACGATCAGCGAAATGCCAATGGCCACCGCCAGCGTCACGGCGAATTCATGGAACAATCGGCCGGCGACATCGCCCATGAACAGCAGCGGAATCAGCACCGCGATCAGCGAGACGGTCAGCGAGATCAGGGTGAAGCCGATTTCGCGGGCGCCATCCAGTGCGGCCTGCATCGCCGATTTGCCCATTTCACGATGGCGTGCAATGTTTTCCATCATCACAATGGCATCATCGACCACGAAGCCGGTTGCAATGGTCAGCGCCATCAGGCTGAGATTGTTCAGCGAATACCCCAGCAGATACATCACGGCAAAGGTTCCGACCAGCGAAATCGGCACCGCCACCGCCGGGATCAGCGTGGTGCGTACCGAGCGCAGAAACAGCAAGGTCACCAGCACCACCAGCCCCACGGCCAGCAGCAGCTCCTTCTGCACATCACGCACCGAAGCACGGATGCTCTGGGTACGATCGGTCAGAATACGCACGTCGACACTGGCCGGCAGCGTGGCCGTCAGCTGCGGCAACAGCTGCCGGATGCGGTCGGCCACCTCGATCACATTGGCATCGGGCTGGCGCTGCACATTGATCAGAATGGCCCGCTCGGCGTCGGCCCAGGCGGCCAGAAAGCGGTCCTCCGGCCCTTCGACGATACTGGCCACATCGCCCAGGCGCAGCGGTGCACCGTTCTGCCAGCTGACGATCAGGGATTCATATTGCTCGACGGTATCGAGCTGATCGTTTGCATCCAGAATGGTGCTGCGCACCGGCCCATCGAAACTGCCTTTGGGCAGATTGGCATTGGCCGCCGCGATCACCGATTGCAAATCGGCGAGCGTCAGGCCGGCCTGCGACAGCGCAGTGGCATCGGCCCGCACCCGGATGGCGGGACGCTGGCCACCGGCCAGGCTCACCAGGCCCACCCCCTGCACCTGCGCCAGCTTTTGTGCCATCCGGGTGTCGACCAGATCGTGCACCCGCGGCAGCGGCAGGGTTTCGGAACTGACGGCCAGCGTCAGAATCGGTGTATCGGCCGGATTGACCTTGCGATAGAGCGGCGGCGACGGCATGCTGCCGGGCAACAGGCTCTTGGCATTGTCGATGGCCGACTGCACGTCCTGCTCGACCACGCCCATATCGCTGTCCAGCGAGAACTGCAGCGTGATGACCGATACCCCGGCCCCACTGCTCGACGACATTTGCTTCAGGCCGGAAATCTGCCCGAGATTGCGCTCCAGCGGTGCGGTGATGGTACGCGCCACGGTATCGGGGCCGGCCCCCGGCTGATACGAAAACACTTGGAGCACCGGATAGTCGACCTGCGGCAGGGCCGCCACCGGCAGCATGCGCCAGGCCAGCATCCCCGCCACCAGCATCGCCAGCATCAGCAAGGAGGTGGCGATCGGACGCTGAATGAAGATGCGCGAGAAGTTCATCGTGCCGACATGCCCGCCGGTACGGTCGAAGGAGAGACAGCGGCTTCAGCGCCCGGCGACGCCGGCGTCCGGCCCCCCGGAGGGGGCGAGTGCGGCATCGACCCATCTTGCGGCGAGGCACCCTGCGGCCGTGCTCCCCGGGGAGCATCACCGCGGCGGGAAGCAGGCGCTGCCTCGTCCGGACCGGCTGCCGCTTCAGCACCACCAGGTACGGTGCCGTCCACCGTACCATCCGCCGTTTCATCGGCAGTCCCTCCCAGTACCGCATTCGGATCACCCGGCAAGGATTCGACGATCTTGACGGCACGGCCGTTGCGCAGCTGATCAAGCCCTTCGAGTACCACCTGATCACCGGCCTTCAATCCTTCCAGGATCTCGACGCGATCACCGGCGCTGGCCCCCAGGCGTACAGTCTGCACATAGGCTTTGTCGTCGCGGACCACGTAGACGTAATCACCCTGGGTGCCGAACTGCACGGTATCGACCGGCACGCTCAACGCGTCGGACAAGGTCTCCAGATAAAGCCGGACATTGACGAATTGATTGGGGAACAAATTTTCCTTGGGGTTGTCGAAACGCGCCCGCACCCGCAGCGAACCGGTGGTGGTATCGATCTGGTTGTCGAGCGTGGTGACGCGCCCCTCGGCCAGCCGGCGCTGCTCGGAGCGGTCCCAGGCTTCGACCTTCAGCCCCTGGGCACCCGCGGCCGACACTGCATCGCGCAGTGCCTGCAACTGCACTTCCGGCACGCTGAACAGGACCGAAATCGGATCGGTCTGGATGATACTGACCAGACCATCGGCCGTGTTGGGGCCGATCAAGCTGCCCACATTGACCCGCAGCAGACCCAGGCGGCCATCGACCGGTGCCTCGATCCGGGTGTATTCGAGCTGCAGACGGGCACTGTCGACCTTGGCCCGGTCGGTCTCAGCGCGGCCTTCGAGCTGGCGCACCAGTGCACGCTGGCTGTCGAGCTGCTGTCGGGCGATCGAATCCTGCTCGAACAACTGTTCATAGCGGGCCAGATCACGTTTGGCATTCAGCAGTTCGGCCCGGTTCTGCACCTGCTGGCCCCGTGCCTCGGCCAGGGCGGCCTTCAGGCTGCGTGGATCGATTTCGGCCAGCAGCTGGCCGGCCTTGACGTGTTGCCCTTCTTCGAAGCTCACCCGCGCCAGCCGGCCCTCCACCTGCGGCAGGACCGTGACGGTGTTGTAGGAAGTGACCGTGCCCACCGCACGGATCAGCACCGTGAAAGCGCCCTGCTCGACCGGCACGGTGGCTACCGTCGCCGGCCCGCCCCTCATACCCGGCGGGCCTCCCGGAGGTCCTCCGGGGGGGCCTCCGGCTGGAGCGCCCATGGTCCGGGAAGCAGGCTTCAACACCCAGAGCCACAGTCCGCCTCCCATCACGATCAGAACCAACAAAGTCACCAGGATGACCGAACGACGACGGGCACCGGTTTGGGCAGCAGCAGGCATGGGCAGGCATACAGATCGAAACAAAGAGCTCCAATCATACGGTGCGGCCCCCAAGCCTACCCTCATTTCGGTAATATCTTTACATTGGCGCATGGCCCGGTTGGTGTCATACCAACAGCTCGCTGCGTTCAGGCCACCCATCGGCCCGCATACCGATGTCGACATCGTCGGTTTTCACGGCCCCGCTGCCCACTGTCGTCGACAATGGCGGGCATGCCCGATGCAAGAGCGGCATCAGCAGCCCCGTCGGCACCTTCGCGCCGCCATGGCGGGGTGGCGGACGGGGCACCGGCCTGCCACCCTGCTGTACATCTGGAATGCGAAGTCGTCGAAAGTGCGTGGCGCGGCATCATCCGAACCCATGGCCCGGCTCCTTTGCATGGTTCAACCCCAGGATTTCACACCGTTCATGCCTATCCCGTTTTCCCGATCATCGACTGCGCTGTTGCTGACCGCCTTACTGGCCACTCTGAACGCAGGCTGTGCCTCCGACCGTTCGAGCAGCGGTTTCCTGAAGCCTTATCGTTTCTCGATTCCGCAGGGCAATTACGTCAGTCAGGAAATGCTGGACGAAGTAAAGGAAGGCATGAACCGGGATCAGGTGCGCCTGATGATCGGCACCCCTCTGTTGACCGACGTGTTTCACCCCAACCGCTGGGACTATGTGTTCCGCTTCCAGTACCCGAACGGTGACTCGGAACTGCGCCGGGTGATCGTGTTCTTCGAAGACGAACGGGTCAGCGAGATCAGACACGACAAGCTGCCGCAGACCGATGACCCGAATGATCCGGCATTGCCCGGCTACCAACCTTCCAAGGAATCCGACGCATGATGAAGATTGCCATTGCGGGCGCCTCGGGCCGCATGGGGCGCACCCTGATCGAAACCGTGCTGGCTTCGGCCGATATGCAGTTGCATGCCGCTTTCGATCGGGCCGACAGCCCGGCGCTCGGCACCGACCCGGCCGCCTTTCTGGGTCAGGCCACTGGCCTGTCGATCACCTCGGACCTGGACAGAGGGCTGCCGGGTTGCGATGCCCTGATCGATTTCACCCGCCCCGCAGCCACTCGCGAGTATCTGTCGGCCTGCGTGCGTCATGGCGTGGCGATGGTGATCGGCACCACCGGCTTCGACGACACGGACAGGCAGCAGCTGGCCGAGTCCGCCAAATTGATCCCGATCGTGCAAGCCCCCAACATGAGCCCGGGTGTCAACATAGCCATCCGGCTGATCGAACTGGCGACCCAGGCGCTGAAGGATTACGACATCGAAGTGATCGAGGCCCATCATCGGCACAAGGTCGATGCCCCGTCGGGAACTGCGCTGGCCATCGGTGACGCCATCGCTGGCCAGTTGGGCAAGCCGCTGAAAGATATCGGCGTATTCGCCCGCGAAGGCCACACCGGTCCGCGTGCCGCCGGCAGCATCGGCTTTTCGACCATCCGGGGCGGCGACATCGTCGGTGACCATACCGTGATGTTTGCCGGCCCCGGCGAGCAGATCGAAATCCGCCACCGTGCCACCAACCGGATGCACTATGCCGACGGCAGCATGAAAGCCTGTCGTTTTCTGGCCGGCAGGACCCACGGCCTCTTCACGATGCGCGACGTGCTCGGATTGGATTGAACTGAACACAGCCCCATCACCGACGCTTCTGCTGCCATCGCAGCGAAGCCGGGTCCAGCCCGGACGCGGTGCCGATCCACGAGCGGGTCGCGCACGGAGGGCATTTCCACACATCCAGTGTACCCGGCGCTTTCGGCACGACGGATGTTCCGGTGCCCCGATATTTCCGAGTGCCGGATGTTTCGGGGCAACCAGTGTTTTCAGCGGGCCCCGATCGCTTGCCGGACGATATCGACGGTCAGCAGCTCGGGCAACTGTTCGGGCGCGGCGTTCGGATCCTTGCCGTTGTAGAACAGATAGAACGGCACACTGTTGCGCCCGAACTTGGCCAGCTCGGCCGAAATCTGCGGATCGCGCCGGGTCCAGTCGGCCCGCAGCAACAGAATGTTCCGCTCACGGAATTCACGCAACATCTCTTCCCGGTCCAGCGCCACCCGTTTGTTCAGCTGGCAGCTGAGACACCAGGCTGCGGTGAAATCGATGAACACTGGCTGACCAGCCGCCCTGGCTGCCATGACGCGATCGGGCGACCAGGGCTGCCACCCCTGACAGCCTTCCGGCAGCTTGCCCTCGGGCGTCGGCAGGCAGGCCGCAGCCGCCCCTCCTCGGGCCATCGGTGACGCCGGCCCCCCCGGACTCTCGGATACCACCGGCAAACGATAGACCAGTGCAATGCAGCCCGCCAGCGAAATCGCTGCCAACAGCAGCCAGACCGGCGTGCTGCGCGCCTCGCGCGGACGCAACTCGAACTGCCAGCGACCATAGATCCAGGCTGAAAAGGACAGCAGGATGGCCGACAGCAGCAGCATCAGCACACCTTGCGCATCGGTCTGGATGGCCAGCACCCAGACCAGCCATGCCGCCGTGGCAAACATCGGGAAAGCCAGAAACTGGCGGAAGGTCTGCAACCAAGGCCCTGGACGCGGCAGCTTGGCCAACAACTGGTTGCTGCTGGCCAGTACCAGATAGGGAACACCCATGCCCAGGCCCAGTGCGGTAAAGACCAGTATCACCTCCAGAGAGGAACTGCCGAGAGTGAAGCCGACGGCACTGCCCATAAAGGGTGCGGTACAAGGTGTGGCGACGACGACCGCCATGACGCCGGTCATGAAACTGCCGCCATAGCTGCTACGCACCGTGCCGATCATCGGCACACTGCTGAAACGGGTAAAGCTGGAGCCGGCTTCGAACACGCCGAACAGGTTGAGCCCGATGCCGACGAAGAGCAGGGCCATGGCCGCCACGAAGACCGGCGATTGCAGTTGAAAGCCCCAGCCGGCTGCCTGCCCCAGAGAGCGCAGTCCGACCAGCACCAGCGCCAATGCCACGAAGGAGGCCACCACCCCCAGACAGAACACCATCGCATGCCGACGTGCCTCGGCCGGCCTGCCGGCCGCCGCTTCGGTGAAGGACAGGATCTTCAGGCCGATCACCGGGAAGACGCAAGGCATCAGGTTCAGGATGAGCCCACCCAACAGGGCTGCCGCCATCGTCCACAACAAGGTGCCGAGGTCGCCCCCCGTCTGGCCCCCCGGCTGCGAATCCAGCTGGATACCACCCATCGCCGGCGAACCGCCCTCCCCAGCCGGCAGCCCCTGTCCCGTCTGCGCCACGTCGGCCGGTGCCTGCGCCGGTGACGCCGCCTTGCCACCGAGCTGCAACTGGCCCAGCAGACCACCATTGGTCTTGGCTGGCGCATTCGTGGCAGCCGCCTGCGCCTCCAGCTCGACCTCGATCGGGCGGTCGACCGATACGGTGCGGCCGGCCACCGGCACCACCGTCTGTTTCTGCAGCACCACCTCGACCGGACGCTGGTCATCGATCAGCAGGATGCCACCCTGCTTCTCCCAGCCTTCGTCGGCCGAACGGGCCGCCTGCTCATCAAGCTCCAACGCCAGCGCATAGCGGCCGGTTTCGCTGGACAGCTCGACCAGCCGCTGCGGTGCCACCGGCCGGATCACGTCGGCGAAATAGGGCAAAAAGCTGGCCGAGGCCGGTGCCTCGCGCCCGGTCAGCTCGGCAGGCAACACCAGCAAAGCCTCGGCGCCACGCTGCCACCAACGGGCCTGCAACGGCGTGCGATCGGCAAGCGGTGCCTGGCGGCTACTGGCATCGAACAGCGCCTGACGATCCCCGTCCATCACCGTGACCCCGCCCACCGGCAGGCGCAGCTCCATCGCCGCCTCGCCCGGCACGCAGACTTCACGGCAGATCAACCATTCCGCCCGGACCCGGAAGCGGGCCTGTCGACTCTTGTAGTCGGCCGGCAAGGTCACCTGCCGGAACAACAGGTTCTCACCTTCATAGCCATAGTTGGCCAGGGGGCCTATCGCAAAACGCTCCGGTGCGGGCCAGACGATGTCGGAATACACCGCCCCGGTCGGCCCCTCGACCTCGAAACGGGTCGGGAACCCCGTGTCACCGGGATTGCGCCAATACGTGTGCCAGTGCGGCTCGTGCCGCAGGTGCAGCCCCAGCCGGAAAGGCTCGCCCGGCACCACCTGCTGCACATCGGCCACCAGCTCTATCTCCAGCGCACCGACATGCTGCGGCCCGCTGCGCCAGGCCGGCTCTTCCCCCGGCTGCGCACCCACCGCCCCCGAAGCCGCCGTATCCGCCGAAGCCAGCACGAAGCGGCCCGCGCCCTGCGGACCTACATCCGCTCCTGCAGGGTCGACAGGCACGAAGGCCTGCACCCCCACGGCTGCGCCCAGCAGAGCGCCGATCAACATCAACAGGAACAACAGCCGCTGCCAACGGGGCAATAGGTTCGACATCATCGGTTCGATCGGTGACAAAGGAGTACAAACCAAACAAAAGAAACCGCGAATAAACTTCGGTGGCAGACGAACACGCACCGACATGACACGCAACGTAAAAAAAACCGACCCGGAAACAAAACGCCAGATCAGACACATCGGCTGACGGTGCCATGACGGACACGCCGTCCGTTCTCTTTTTCCAGAATATCGATATTAAAGCTTTTGGAGGTATCCGGGGCTCCATTCATCTTTGCACACTGGCCTCATCGGACGTGAACGGGTCGCAGGCGGCGTATCGTATATATCCGGCCCGGGCGATTCGTCACATGGCAAAATACGAGATGATCGCGCCCGATATACCCGCCCGGTCCCGGGCCTTACGCGCCGATCCTTGCCGGTATCCGTCCACGGCCGCCCCTTCGGATCGCGATGGACACCTCGCTCACGCAAAAGCCTACACCCGAATACCCCGGCGCTTGACCGCCCCTGAACGAATCCCTACCATCCGCCGCATGGACACCGACATCCAGCAATTGTCCGAGCGCGTCCGGCGACTGCTCGAAATCACCCGCCAACTGGCGGAAGAAAATCATCTGCTCCGCGGCCGCCTCGGCGAAGCCGTCGTTTCCCAGACCAACATGCAACAGCGTCTGGTAGAGGCGCGTGCCCGTGTCGAATCAGCCCTGGCCAGATTGCCGTTGCCGCAGACTCCGGACAAGGACTGAGCAATTCGTTGCACCGGTTCCTCGGATGCCTCTGGCGACGGATGGCCCCACACAGCCCCCGCCCGGCACAGGCGCCAGCGCCCTGCCGGCCGGTTTCTCTCCGAACGGAAGTCACCATGGCCATGGAACAGATCGAGGTCAAGATTCTTGACCGTATTTTCAAGCTGCAAGTGCCCGCAACCGAAAAGCCGCGACTGATGAATGCGGTCCGGATCGTCGACAAGAAAATGCGTGAGATCCGAGACACCAGCATGGCGCATGGCATGGAACGCATCGCCGTTCACGCGGCGCTGCAGATCACCTACGAATTCCTGGGCCAACCGGCCGACACCACCGGTACCGACTCCGAGCAGGTGCAAGCCCTGATCAATCAATTGAACGCCGAACTGGACAGCGAAATCCGCCGGCACGATGTCGCCGTGCGTTGAGACTCGCCACCAGCGTTCTCGATGCATGGGCCGGCGCCGTCGACGACCGCCGTCCACACCCGGTGAATGCCCCGCGCCGGCGGCATGCTCGGCTCCGTCATCCGGCCATGCGCCTTTCCCGCGGCCTGTGCCGGCCTGTACCGAAACGCCGCTCATCCGACCCGAGGCTCCGCCGACCCCATTTTGTTCCGGAAGCGCCTCATCCGACCATGGGCGGCTATGGAAAATCGTCCGATCGCGCGTATAATGCCCCTATCCCTGCAGTGTTCGCTAAGGCCATATATTCCTTGAACCAATGCGATGCATGAGGCAGAGATTCATGAGTTGCTGCTGTTGCGATCGTCCCCCGTCGGATGAACCTGATGCGGCGTCTTTCTCTGCCGACCTGAACTGAATCACGGTTCAGGATGCCGGCCGACCGGCACAGGCGGGGTCCCCATTCCAAGACGAACGCGCCGGACGGTTCGACCGCCCGGCGCGTTTTTCGTCGTGTCCTCCGGTCCGTCAGGGCCGCCCGGGCCGCCTTCATCGAGCCTCACGCCTGGCCCGCACCATCAGCCAGAATCCCGCCAGCAGCATCGGCACCGTCAGCATCTGTCCCATGGTGAAAGGTCCCAGGACTGTGCCCAGATGAGCATCCGGTTCGCGGACGAATTCGACCAGGAAACGGCAGATGCCATAGCCGACCAGAAACATGCCACTGACCGCGCCGGTGGGCCTTGGTTTGCCGGAATACCACCACAGAAACACGAACAGCAGCAAACCTTCACCAGCCAACTGATAGAGCTGCGACGGATGGCGTGCCAGCGCACTGCCCGACTGCGGAAACACCATCGCCCAGGGAACGTCCGTGACCCTGCCCCAGAGCTCTCCATTGATGAAATTGCCCAGCCGTCCGGCGGCCAGCCCCAGCGGAACCAGTGGCGCCACGAAATCCATCAGATCGAAATAGCGCACGGTCTTGCGTCGTGCAAAGAGGGCACAGGCCACCAGCACCCCGATCAGGCCGCCATGGAAAGCCATCCCCCCTTCCCAGACGGCAAAGATTTCCAGCGGATTACGCAAATAATGAGCCGGCTGATAAAACAGCACATGCCCGAGACGCCCACCCAGCACGGCTCCCAGCACGCCATAGAACAACAGATCCTCGACATCCTTGGCCGAGAAACCGTAGAGTGGCTGACCGGGTTCGCGCCGGGCGACACGCCGGCAGCCCAACCAATAGAACTGGGCAAAGGCCACCAGGTACATCAGGCCATACCAGCGGATGGCCACAGGCCCTAGCTGCAGCGCAACAGGATCGAACTGGGGATGAGTGAGCATGAAGAAGAGGTCCCGTCAAAAATCAACGGGCCTATTCTGACACGCACCCATCGGAAATGCCGTCCGCAGGTCAGGAGTGCCTCTGAAACTTGGCGCTCTCTTGCAAGCGCTCCTTGGCGCGGCGTTCGTGCTCGGCCATCTCGACCGTGCGCTGGTCCCAGCCGAACAGCCGCTCCAGAAACTCGAACCAGATGAAGGCCGCCCCCAGGGGCGCCAGCACCCAGTACCACGACCAGTTGGCAACCGGATCGACCTCAAACCACTTCAACACGATCATCACGACCGCGCACCAGACCAGCCACATGGGCATCCCCTGTCATCGTCGGACCCACCGACGGCGGACCGTCGTCGGCGGTAGAGAACACAATGGGTGGAAAGCACATCCGGGGCCGAGTGGCGTTGCACACCGCCAAGACCGATATGCACCGACGCCATGAACACAGCGTTCGAACGCCGGCCCAAGGGCAGCTGGACCGACTCCCGCGTTCGCGAGACGATGCCCCCGGATCCCGGGCGACCCAAGCTTCCGCCAACCCAGGCTTGCGGCGACGCACGCTCCCGGCGTCCCAACCACCCGAGCCGACACACTTCCCACCTGTTGTGCCGCATCTTAGCCGGATCGAACGGACGACGACAGTGAAGAGCGCCGGCCGGTTGCCGTGCCGGTGCAGCCGGTTGCCGGCAGGCCCGCCCGTCACGGTGCCGGCAGCCAGCGTAGCCGGCTGTCGACCGGCCCAGCCTGTCGCACCAGCACGACCAATTGCCACACCAGCGCGGATGAAAACCTCCCGGACAGAAAACGAAGAGACCCGTCGGGCAATGGCTTCAGGCCCGCCCTGCCTGGCGGCGCAGCCATTGCGCCCGCTTCTGCAGCTTGGTCTGCCATTCCCCGGCCAGGGGCTTCGAGCGGCCCAGAGCCTCCAGCTGGTCGGGATCGGGTGATCTGCTCATGATCAGATTCCAGAACCCCGCAATCGTACAGGCGTCCCGATCACGTTCGAGCAGTTCGATCGGTTCGCCGGCCTGCACACGGCCCGGCTGCAGCACACGCGCATACCACCCGGTCAGACGCTCCTCCTGCACATGGCGCGACAGCCTGTCGATGCCGAAGCGCGCATTCAGTTTCCAGCATGGACTGCGCGGCTGGGAGACCTGCCAGATCACCCCACCGGTACGATAGACATCACCGATCCGCACCTCGGCATCGAGCAGCCCGAGTGTCGAAAAGTTCTCGCCGAAGCCCCCGGCCTGCCACGGTTCCTCCGGCGCAGGAAACACCGCCTGCAGGTGAGCATAGACTTCCTGGGCAAAGATATTCAGTGCCCGGTCCGGCCCGCCATGAAAGCGCCGGTCGAAGATATCGTCACCCATCACCCCCTCGATGCCGATCTCGACGGCATCGGGAATTCGATGCTTACGGATCCCACTCAGATTCCCCGTATCGCCCAGCACCGTCAGACCACCGGCAAACAGCGTGTGCAGCACGGCCGTTGGCCGCGATTGTGCGGCTACACCGTACCCACTGACGACGGCGACGGTATCCCGACCGTCGACAACGGCTGCGCCTCGTCCCATGGCATCCGTGTCGGTACCTGCTTTCATCACGCCTCCGCGAAATTGTTGGCTCGCCCCGGTCTGGATGAATCCGATCGTCGGCCCGCAGCGACCGGGTGACTTCCGACCGAGACAAACACTGTTGCATGCATACAATGCACGTTGTTCAGCAACAACGGTTACGACAGACCCTGTCGCTGAATTCCTCCCTGGTTGGTTTTGCCCGGACCGCGGTCCGGGTTTTTTTTGCGCTCGTGCGGTGCCGCAACCTCGACCCGCCGCCGAATGCCCACCAGATCCGGACTTATTGGACCACCGTCTTCAGATGGCCATAGCCCTCGGCATCCATCCGTTCGAGCGGAACGAAGCGCAGGCTGGCGCCGTTGATGCAATAGCGCAGGCCGCCGCGGTCGCGCGGGCCGTCGGGAAACACGTGACCCAGGTGGGAGTCGGCGGCCCGGCTGCGCACTTCGATCCGGCGCATGTTATAGCTGTCATCCTCGTGCTCGGTGACCGATGCCTGCTCGATCGGCCGGGTGAAACTCGGCCAGCCACAACCCGAATCGTATTTGTCCCGCGAGCTGAACAGCGGTTCACCACTGACGATATCGACATAGATGCCGGGCTGGAACAGATGATCGTATTCGTGCGTGAAGGCGCGCTCGGTGCCGCCCTGCTGAGTGATGCGGTACTGCTCAGCCGTCAGCTTCTGCTTCAGCTCGGAATCCGAAGGCTTGCGGTAGGTGGCTGGATCGAAGCCCCGCGCAACGGCACCGTTCGAGGCATCGGCACGATCGCCTGCCGATACGGCTGCCGCCTGTGCCGGCGGCACGACACCGGCACCCGCGGCCGTGCCGGCGCTTCCGCTCACCCCGCCCACCACGGCATCTTTCGTCACGCCCACTTTCCTGGCCGGCAGCGGTTCATCGGCCTTGCGGATATCGATATGGCAGTAACCATTCGGGTTCTTGCGCAGATAGTCCTGATGGTATTCCTCGGCATCATGGAAGTGTGCCAGAGGCAGGTTCTCGACCACCAGCGGACGACTATGCTTCTTCTGCTCGGCATCGAGCGAGGCCTGAATCTGCGCCCTGTCGGCTGGATCGGTGTAATAGATCCCGGTACGGTACTGGGTGCCACGGTCATTGCCCTGTTTATTGAGACTGGTCGGGTCGATCACCCGGAAGTAATACTGCAGGATGTCGTCCAAACTCAGGCGGCTGGCGTCATAGGTCACCTTGACCGTCTCGGCATGGCCCGTGTCGCGATATACCACGTCTTCATAGCTCGGGCGTCTTTCCGATTTGCCGTTGGCATAACCCGACACCGCGTCGATCACACCCGGAACGCGCTCGAAGTAGGCTTCCAACCCCCAGAAACAGCCGCCGGCAAGATAAATGGTCTGCACGTTTCCGTTCATGGCCCTGAAGGACGGGTCGGTCCCGGGCTGAGCGCGTGTCGAAGCCGGCGCCCCGGCGGCCGCCGGGGAATCGGAGAATGCAGTCCCGGACACGGAATCAGCCCCCCGATTCTGCACGAAAGCCAAGGCCTGTGCTTCGGTCATGCGCCCTTTGACGATCTGGATCAGCCTGCCCCCACGATCCAACAGTGCCCACGACGGATAACCGGCGATCTGCAGCGACTGCACGATACCGCCTCCCTCGTCCATCAGTACCGGCATGGCCTCGTAGGGCAGACCCCGATACCAGCGCTGGAAATCTGCCAGCGACTTCTCGCGCCGATGATCGGGCGAAACCACCGTCACCAGATTGGCACCCGAAAAACGAGGGTCCTGCGCCCAGGCATTGGTTTCTTCCAGCTCGGCCAGGCAGAGCGGACACCAGCTGGCCCAAAACTTGAGCAGCGTCGGCCGCCCGGGCTGCAACAGGGGCGGAACCGGCTTGTCATGGGCTTCGGGCAGCCGGGCCAGCGCCGACAAAACGCCGGCAGCCGATGCAGCCGCCGAAGCCGGCAGCTCGGGTGATTCACCCACTGCCTGCGGCGGCATCAGCACATAGGCCAGCAACATGACCAGCAGCAGCAGAATCAGAACGATGTTTCTGGGGGTCAAAAATCGCTTCATGAAAGTCTCCGAAATCCAGCCATGACGACCGGTCACGTACAACCACCGAGAGGCTTGCAAGAGGATAGCCGTTGCAACCCCCAGGAATATGACAGCATTCGAACGAAAAAACTTGATCGAGGCAGCGCTCAAGCAGTCTGGCGATCGGCCTCCGACGTGAAGGCATCGGCGTGAAAATCGGCCGGAGCCAGCCCGCAGTGGGCGATGAAGTCCCGCCGGGCCGACTCAACCACCACTGGCGCACCACAGACATAAACCTCGTGGCCCGACATATCGGGCAGGTCCGCCATCACCGCATGGTGCACAAAGCCCGTGCGTCCGTTCCAGCCATCCTCGGGCAACGCATCGGACAGCACCGGCACATAGGTGAAATCCGGCAGCTCACCGGCCCAGCGCCGGCACAGCGCGTCGTGGTAGAGATCCTGCGGCCGCCGACCACCCCAATACAAGCGCACCGGCCGGTTGAAACTGTCGTTGGCACGCAATGCCACCATGCGCTCGACGATCGCCTTGATCGGCGCAAAGCCGGTGCCACTGGCCAGCAGCACTACCGCCTTGTCACTGTCCTCACGCAGAAAGAAGGTGCCCAGAGGCCCTTCCAGCCGGAAAATCTCGCGTTCCTTCAGCGCGGGTCGGCTGCCCACACCGAATACCCGGTCGGTGAAATGGCCGCCGGGCAGGTGGCGGATATGCAGCTCGACATCCTCGATGGTGCCCGGCGCCGTCGCCATCGAGTAGCTGCGACGGGTCCCATCCGGAAAGATCAGATCGAGATACTGGCCGGCAAGATACTGCAGCCGCTCGGAATACGGCAGCTGCAGCCGGATACACATCACATCGGGCGCCATCGGCGTGATCGAACGGACCCGACAGGGCATCCTGCGCGCACGGATCTCGCCTGCCGTTTCGATCACCTGGGACTCGATCGTCAGATCGGAAGACGCCTTGGCCGTGCACAACAGGGCATAGCCCAGCGTGATGTCCCCATTGGAAAGCGCAGCGGGCTGATACTCGCCCTGCACTACACTACCGTCCAGCACCTGCGCCTTGCACGAGCCGCAGGCACCGTTCTTGCAACCGTATGGCAGCACCACCCCCTGCTCCAGCGCCGCCTCCAGAATGCTGGTCTGGGCATCCACGCTGAATCGTTTGCCACTCGGTTCGATCGTTACATTGAAAGTCATGACAGCTCACCGGTTGAAAGCATGGCCTTCCGTACAAAGCCAAGCATATGATTATCGCCCACGGCTCCGTCGATTTCGACGCCCGCGACTGTTGATCATCGGTTGTGGTGACATCGGCCAACGGCTGGTCCGGCTGTTGCACGGGCATTGGCAGGTACTCGGGCTGGCCCGCAGCGCCGAAACCCTGGCCCGAATACGCCAGTCGGGCGCCAAGGCTTTGGCCAGCGACCACGCAGGCAGCCCGGCCGGAACGATGAAACGCCTGGCCAACTGGGCGACCCACATCGTGCACGCAGCGCCGCCACCGGCCGATGGTCTACGCGATGGCGTGCCCGCCGACACACTGACCCAGACCTGGCTCACGGCCCTGCGCCGGCCGGGTGCGCACCGGCGGCACGGTCGGCGTGAACACGCCGGCCACCGCCGCCGGCACCCCATCAGCGTCATCACCGGCCTTGGCCCCACGCCGCCAGCGCGCTTGCGTCGACCAACGAACCGGCGCCGGCTGGTCTACATCAGCACGACCGGTGTCTATGGCAACCGGCACGGTGCCTGGGTGACGGAAAGCAGCCGCCCCCTGGCACAGACCGACCGGGCGCGCCGTCGGGTCGATGCCGAACGGCTGATCCGCCAAGCCGGCCGCCACTCGCCGCACCGGCTGAGCGTACTGACACTGCGTGTACCCGGCATCTACGCCGCCGACCGCCTGCCACTACAACGTCTGAAGGCCGGCGTGCCCGCGCTGCTGCCCGAAGACGATGTGATCACCAACCACATCCATGCCGACGACCTGGTCCGCTGTATCACATCTGCGCTGCATCGTGGCGGCAGCCAGCGCGTGGCCAACACCGTCGACGACAGCCATCTGCGCCTGGGCGAATACCTCGATCTGATCGCCGACCAGACCGGCCTGCCCCGGCCGCCACGCCGCAGCCGTACCCAGCTCGAACGGGAACTCGGCCCGGGCCGGATGAGCTTCATGCGCGAATCGCGCCGCATCACCAACCAGCGGCTCAAGCACGAACTGCGCGTGCGGTTGCGCTATCCGACGGTACAGGATTTTCTGCGAAACATATCAGTCACCCCCAGCGCCAGAACCGGGGAAATCCGCAGACGAAGCCTGTCCACACATGAAGAAACCACCCCACCGGGCACCAACGAACCGGTGTCCGACGACAAGTAAGCCGCTTCCGGCACGCTTTCAGCAAAGAAGCGGCTTCGACGGAGGCCGGCATCGACGAGGACCTTCAATCACCATGCGCCTTGGCATATTGCGCCTGCAGCTCGGGCGTGAGGCGCTTGATGTCGTCGAGAATGGTCTGCTGCTTGACGATAGTGGCGGCACCGGGGCTGTAGCGGCAAATCACGGCGCCGATCTCCTCGGGAGACTGGCCGAGCTCGGCAATGGCCTCGACGATGGCACGGCGCTCGATGTCGGCCCAGTTGACCTGCTCCGGTGTACCCTGCGCACGGATCGCATCCTTGGCCAGCAGCCAGAAGGTCTGTGCAGCCCCCAGCCGGCCGGCCAGATCCGGCAACTGCACGAAGCGGTGCCGGATTTCCTTGGCCTCGTGCTCGCTGAGCGGCTGCTGGCCTGCGCCCAGCAACTGCGCCACCGCTGCCTCGTAGCTCTCCTTGAAGAAGGCCACATAGGGTACATAGTCCCCTTCCTTCTCGAAAGAGGCCAGCGCCCGCTGATACTTGTCGATCAGGCTGTCGATGAAGAACAGCGGCAGCACACCCGCCTGCACCAGGACGGCCGTCTGCATCAGACGTGCCGCGCGCCGGTTGCCATCCCGAAAGAACTGCAGACAAGCCAGATTGCAATGCAGGTGAATGGCGCGCTCGAAAGGGTCGGTGTATTTGTCGGACTCGGTCAGAACGGCCTGCAGCTCGGCACGCAACTGCGCCGGCTCCGCTGCGGGATGCGCATCGGCGGCACCGTCCTCGGCCACCACCGAGGTCCGCGCCATGCCCTGCTCGTGAGCCGGCAGCAAATCCTTCATCAGTACCCGGTGCAACTCGCACAGCCAGTCGGCATCGAGGTCGGTGTCGGCCTCGACCGCCATCGCCCTGCCGAAGCCATTCCGTACATTGAGCAACATGATGGCATCGGACAACGGCTTGCCGCCGGCCGTCAGGCCCTGGCGCAGCAGTGTGTCCACACCGAGCCGATCGTAACCGTTGCCCGAGATTCGGGCCGAGGTATAGACGGAATCGAAGACCATCTCTTCATAGCTGCGACTGTCTCGCCTGAAATGATCGAGCGGATATTTCGAGGCCAGTCCACGCAACCATTGTCTATCCTCGGCCGAAAGAATGGGACGATGCGTGACAAAGGAAGAATCGTATGGCATGGCTGCTCCAACAGAAGAAACCCAGTCATTGTTGCAGAATCCGCCAGCGCTGCGTTCCAGCCGACGGCAGTGCCATCGCCGCTTGCGTCCACCCCCTGTTTCAGGCTAAAATATGCAGCTTAGCCGGTGTAGCTCAGTTGGTAGAGCAGCGCATTCGTAATGCGAAGGTCGGGAGTTCGACTCTCTTCACCGGCACCAGATTGCAAAGGCCGCCCCCGGGTGGCCTTTTTGCTGCGCCACACATGACCGCACCACACGTCCGCCGGCACGGCACCACGCCCATTCATGGATGGGAATGGATGGGAGCACGCACCACTGCCGGCCGTGCTCGCCGCTCCAGGCACGGGTTCTCGAGGCCGCCATGCAGTCGCCCCCGAGACCTGCCGGTGCCCGGACACCAGGACGCGGCTCGAACCCAAGCTCATGATCCCAGGCCGATCGCGCCGACGATGTGGACGACGATGATTTTCAGGATCGTCATCGACGGGTAGATCATCGCGTAAGCAATGTCGGACTTGTCGGTGCCGAGTGTGCGGCTGGTGAAGGCGATGATGGCCGGATTGCCGGTCGCGCCCGAGACGACACCTGCCGCCTGGTCGAAGGGCAGCTTGAAGACATAGACGGTCAGGGTCAGCACGACCATCGTCAGCACGGCCACCAGCACGATGCCTGCCAGCAGGTAGAACCCACTTTCGCTCACGGTATCGACGAAGGTCTGACCGGAGGACATGCCGACCTGCGCCAGAAACACCGAGAGCCCGAAGTTGCGCAGGGCCAGATTGGCCGGCACCGGCATCGTCCAGATCAGACGCCTGCTCTTGCGCAGTTTGGCCAAATAGAGTGCCACCAGCAGCAGGCCCGCAAACCCCAGCGACAATCGTCCCACCCCCGGAATGTTCAGTGGAATGGCTCCGACCAGAAGACCGATCGACATGCCCAGACCGATGGCAACGAAGCTGATCTCACCGCCGGAACGCACCGAGTCACCGAACACCCGGCGCAGGTCCGGGATATGGTCGATATGGGCCAGGATACCGATCTGGTCACCGATCTCGAGGTGAGAGTCGGGGGTGACGCTGATGTCTTCGTCGACACGCCGCACGTGCAGGATGGCAGTCTCGAATTTGAGCATCTGCTTCACTTCGCGGATGGTCATGCCGGCCAGCTTGGGATTCGAGACGAACAGCCGCAGGTAATCCAGCTCGCCGTGACTGCGCCGGAAAGAATCCCCCACATGCACACCGAGCATCTTCTCGGCATTGGCCATCTTTTCGCTGTCGACACCGGTTATCAACACCACATCGCCCAATTGCAGCACGCCGTGCACCTCGGCCGAATGGGCCACACCATCACGATAGACCGTCGATGCGCCGACACCTTCCGGCAGCCAGTCGACCAGTTGCTCCAACGTCTTTCCGACCACATAGGCATTCTCGATGCGAACGGCATACATCTTCAGCGAAATGCGCTCCTGTGGTGGGAACTTCGGCTTGAACCAGGCGTTGTACAGGCCGATGATCAGAATCGGAATGGCCACACCGAAGGGATAGGCCACCGAATAGCCCGTGGCAGGCAGCGTGTTGCCGGTTTTCGCCATGGCCGCCTGCAGTGATGGCGTACTGGTGCCCGCTCCGGCAAACACACCCAGCATCTCGTCGAAGCCGGCCCCCGGATAGAACTCGACGATCAGCATCGTCAGCGCGGCCGTCACCAGCACGCCGATCACCGAGGCCAGGTTGGCCTTGAGACCGAATGGACTGGTCAGACCATTGAAAAACTGCGCGCCGTAGGCGAGACCCACGCCATACAGGTACATCAACAATCCGAGCGAACCGACGATCGAGGGCATGGCCGACTCGGGTGCAATGGCCCCTATCACCAGACCGACGAAGAGCACCGCCCCCGAACCGAGCGCAAAGCCCTTGACATTGATCGCCCCCGCCAGATGGCCCAGCGTAATCGTCAGGAACAACGCCAGCATCGGCTGGGCAGCAAGGAAATTGGCCAATTCCGACATCAAGAGGCTCCTTTGACGTTTGATTCGATCCAGATGGACACCAGACGATCCTTACCCGGCCTGCGCTTCCAGAAGTGCACGCAACTTCGGCTCATCCAG
Source organism: Lautropia sp. (assembly GCA_030530775.1). Lineage (GTDB taxonomy): Bacteria > Pseudomonadota > Gammaproteobacteria > Burkholderiales > Burkholderiaceae_E > Lautropia. Next base: position 247,662 of record JAUMUG010000002.1, read on the forward strand.
ATGCCAATGACAAATCTGCCGCCCGCCGATCAACAGCACCGGCACCAGCTCGTTGTACTTTGCTTCCAGCTCGGGCGTACTGTCCACGTCGATGATCTCCAGATCGAAACCATACGCGGCCTGATAAGGCCTCAACGCATCGACCATCTCGTGGCACAGACTGCAGTATTCACGGGACATCAGGGTCAGTTTCATGGCTAGGCTTTCTGATTCATTGCCCTGAGTGATATGACGGCAGAGTGATGAAGCGTCACGAACGAGATCATGCACGCCCCCGCCGATGGACGATGCCACCCTGCCCCGGGCAAATCTGCGAGACCATCGCTACTATGGACAGCGGCAGACCGGGATGAGGCAAAAGCACCTCCAGCCACGGCTTCCGACCGCTGCGATCCACCCGTTCCAGGCGAAACGGTGTACACGCCATCACTCCATCCCCATCGACTGTCGAAACGCCGCTTATTGTGAACTATTTTGAAATGGCACGTGACGAAAGCGCCTCGCGAGCGTCAGGCTAATGGCCGCGGCGGCAGCCGGGGTGTCCATCCCCACCGACCCGGGAAGCACTGCCGACGGACGACGCTCCCGAAGCCCCGTCCAGGCAGCGATCGTGTGCTCCCCGACATCGTGTGCTCCCGGGCAGAGCCCCCGGATGGAGGCGATCGGCCGACATCCGGCGCCCGGTCGGCGCTCGACCGGTCGTGGCGGCATCGTGCAGGAGCGCCTGCAGGCGCTCAAGCAGCATTCAATTCGTAGACATAGGCCTCGACCCGAGCGCCATCCTTGGTCTGCACCGAGGTGACGACCCGTCGATAGCCCACCCCTTCGAACTCGTCCAATGTGGGCAAGAATGCGCCCAGACCCTCGGCCGAGAACACCAACCCGGCCACTTCCTCGCCCTGCTCATCCAGCACGATGCCCGGGTATCCCTCGATCGCTCCCCAGCCTTCCATCAACAGGCGGCCCCGAATCGAGCCCGGCTGCCAGGATCCCCCCAACGGCGCCAGCACATGCTCATTCGGCCGGCCCGGTGCCAGCGTGCCATAGACAAACAAACGATCGACCATCGATTCCTCCAAAACACAGATGCGGGCCAGGGACACGGAACGGTGAAATCACGAAAGTTCCGGCGCCTGGCGTCCCAAAGTTTCCAACTTTTGCCCCCTCGCACGCAAATCGGCAGCCAAGCGACCAGGCGCGACCGAGTGGCCACCGCCGTCCTTTGCCGGCACCTCGTCGCCAACCCACCCCCACCGCCCGGCCACCGCCGACCCGCACCGTGTGATCTCTGCGCTTCGATGCCGACCGTCCGTGTACTGCGTGCCGGGCCTTCCCCGTGTCACTCCGTGACAACACAGCCGCCGGTGCAGAGCACGACGAGCCGGAAGCATCACCTCGCGAATACGATGCTCACGGATAATGCGGAATGTCGCCCGACGCCTTTCAATCATGGCTTGCTCACACGACGGTGGGACGCGCCTTCGTCGGCAGAGCAGGCCCGGAAACCACCGCCACCGAGAGAAAAACCCAAAATGACACCCGACGGCCCCGACTCCCGGCCCGCACGCTGGACCCTCAAACGACAAGGCATCATCGGCCCCGATGAACGCCTGCCCTGGCTGCAGATGCTGGCCATGGGCCTGCAGCACGTGGTGGCCATGTTCGGTGCCACGGTACTGGCGCCGCTGCTGATGGGCTTCGACCCCAACGTCGCCATCCTGATGTCCGGCGTCGGCACCCTGATCTTCTTCTGCGTCGTGCGCGGCAAGGTGCCCAGCTACCTGGGTTCGAGCTTTGCCTTCATCAGCGTGGTCATCGCCGCCACCGGTTATGCCGGCGTGGGTGCCAACGCCAACCTCGGCCCGGCCCTCGGCGGCATCATCGCCTGCGGTCTGGTCTACGCGCTGATCGGCCTGATCGTGATGGGCACCGGCACAGGCTGGATCGAACGCATGATGCCGCCGGTCGTCACCGGTGCGGTCGTGGCGGTCATCGGTCTGAACCTCGCCCCGGTTGCCATCAAGGGGGTCAGCGCCAACGACTTCGACCGCTGGATGGCGCTGGCCACCGTGCTGAGCGTCGGCGCGGTGGCGGTGTTCACCCGCGGTGCACTGCAGAAACTGCTGATCCTGGTCGGCCTGCTGATGTCCTATGTGCTGTATCTGGTGCTGACCAATGGCCTGGGTCTGGGCGCGCCGATCGACTTCGATCCGGTCTCCGCCGCCGCCTGGTTCGGCCTGCCGCAGCTGACAGCCCCCACCTTCCAGTCGGAAGCCATGCTGCTGATCGCACCGGTCGCGCTGGTGCTGGTGGCCGAAAACCTCGGCCATATCAAGGCCGTGTCGGCGATGACCGGCCGCAACTTCGACCGTCACATCGGGCGCGCCTTCCTGGGTGACGGCGTCGCCACCATGGTGTCGGGTTCAGTCGGCGGCACCGGCGTCACGACCTATGCCGAGAACATCGGGGTCATGGCCGTCACCCGCGTCTATTCGACGTTGGTCTTCGTCATCGCTGCCCTGGTCGCCATCGTACTGGGCTTCTCACCGAAGTTCGGCGCGCTGATCGCCACCATCCCGCCCGCGGTCATCGGCGGCGTGTCGATCGTCATCTTCGGTCTCATTACGGTGGCCGGCGCCAAATTCTGGGTCGATCACCGTGTCGACTTCAGCGACAACCGCAATCTGATCGTCGCTGCCGTCACACTGATCCTGGGAGCCGGCGACTTCACCCTGGAGTTCGGCCGCTTCTCACTGGGCGGCATCGGCACCGCCACCTTCGGTGCCATCCTGCTGAACGCCTTGCTGCGCCAGCGCCCTTCGGCACTTTGAGCCCATCACGGTCCGACCGGCCTCATTCGGCTCCCTTGGCCGACAGTCCCTTCGGCAGTGGGAAGGCGATGCCTTCCTCGACACCATCCAACGCACGGACGGATTTGACGCCCAGCGCCTGCAGGCGCGTCACCAGTTCCTCCACCAGAATTTCGGGCGCAGAGGCACCGGCGCTGACGCCGACCCGCTTCTTGCCTCGCAGCCAGGCCGGGTCCAGCTGGTCCGCACTGCCGATCAGCTTGGCATCGCAGCCGTGGCGTTCGGCCACTTCGCGCAGGCGGTTGCTGTTGGAACTGGATGGGCTGCCGACGATCAGCACCAGATCACACTGCGGAGCCATGAACTTGATGGCATCCTGTCGGTTCTGGGTGGCGTAACAGATGTCCTGTTTCTTCGGCTCGGCAATGTCCGGAAAACGCTGGCGCAGCGCTTCGATCACCGAGCGGGTATCGTCCACCGACAGCGTGGTCTGCGTCACATAGGCCAACGTCACCCCGTCGGGCACCTGCAGTTTCGCCACGTCCTCGGGCTTCTCGACCAGATAAATACCATCCTCGGCCTGCCCCATCGTCCCTTCGACTTCGGGGTGTCCGGCGTGACCGATCATCACGACGTGGTGACCATCCTTGCGCATCTTGCCGACTTCGATATGCACCTTGGTCACCAGCGGACAGGTGGCGTCGAAGACCTGCAATCCGCGGGCCTCGGCCTCTTTGCGCACCGCTCGCGACACACCATGCGCCGAGAAGATCACGATCGCACCATCCGGCACCTCATCGAGCTCGTCGACGAAGACCGCACCCTTGTCGCGCAGGCCGGCCACCACATAATCGTTGTGCACGATCTCGTGCCGCACATAGATCGGCGCACCATGCATTTCCAGCGCCCGCTCGACGATGGTGATGGCGCGATCGACGCCGGCACAGAAACCACGAGGCTGCGCCAGCAGCACGATCCCTTCATCCGTCACCATGCCGTCGACAGTCCCGGAAGGAACGGTATCGATCTGCGTCAAGTCTTCGGTATTGACCTTCATGCTCACAACACACCCAGAATCTTCACTTCGAAACGCACCGCCTTGCCGGCCAGCGGATGATTGAAATCGAACACCGCGCCCTGCTCATCCTGCGATTTCATGACACCGGCAAAACTGCTGCCATCCGGCGCCGGAAACTCGACCAGATCGCCCGGTCGATAGGGATCGGCATCGTCCGGCCGGCTGTTGTTCTTCAACATCTCGTTCGAAACACGCAAGACCAGGCCAGGATTGCGCTGCCCGTAGGCCTCGCCCTCGGGCAACTCGAAGACTTTGTGATCCCCATCGACTAGGCCGATCAGGCAGGCTTCCATCCCCTCGGACAACTGGCCGATACCGAGCTGCAGCGTGGCCGGCTTACCCTCGAAAGTATTGATCAGATCCCCGCCGTCATCCGGCAGGCTGACACGATAGTGCAGCGTCAGATAGGACCCCGGCCCCACCCGGGCAGGCGCTGCCGACGATTCTCTGGGCGGAGCATTCAATGACGACGAATACGACGAATCAGAAACAGACATGGGCAGTCAGCCCGCAGCGGGCTGTCATCGAGACTTCAAGGCAAAAAACGGTCAGGAAACGCCGGCAGCTCATGCGGCGGCCTGCATCGGAAACCGCGATTGTATGGGAGGATGGCACCGGAACCATGCCCGGGATCGAGCGGGGCACACCGGACAGTGTGCCAGCACGTCACGTCGGCACCCACCCCATCATCCCGGATGCCGCCCCCGTGCTGCGCGACTGGCCCGATGCCGAGCGCCCACGCGAACGGCTGCTGAGCCGTGGAGCGGCCGCGCTTTCCAACGCCGAACTGCTGGCCATTCTGCTGCGCACCGGCACCCGCGGTCAATCGGCGGTGTCATTCGCGGTGCGGCTGCTGGCCGACAGCGGCTCACTGGGGGCGCTGCTGTCGACCGACCCCGGCCAGCTGCTACGCCGGCACGGCATGGGTCCGGCCCGAGCCAGCACGCTGGCCGTCATTCTGGAGCTGGCCCGCCGTGTCTCGCTCGAAAACCTGGCCGAACAGCCGCTCTTGAACGACCCCGGCGCCGTCCAGGACTATCTGGGTCTGCTACTGCGCGGCCGCAATCAGGAAGTCTTCGTCGCGATCTTCGTCAATAGCCAGCACCGGTTGATTCAGGCCGATGAGCTGTTTCGTGGCACCCTGAACCAGACTGCCGTCTATCCGAGAGAAGTGATCAAGCGCGCCCTGGATCTGAACGCCGCCGCCTTGATCCTGGCCCACAACCACCCTTCGGGCCACCCGGAACCCAGTGCCGCCGACCGCACCCTGACCCGCACGCTGCAAAACGCCCTGGGTCAACTCGACATCCGCGTACTGGACCACATCATCGTCGCCGGCACACGCCAGTATTCGTTTGCGCAGCATGGCTTGTTGTAGGCGCGAACGCCTGTCCGGGACGACCCGAAAAATCGGAGACCGGAGTCGCCCATGGCGCGCTTGTTCAACCCGTATCGTCAAGCTATAATGTTCGGCTTCAGTGGGTCTTGTCGTCGTCATCTCGCCTGGACGCCCGGGTTACGAGCGACAGGCCCTTGCCGACAACCTCCACAGACACTCTCAAACGTGGCCCGGCCTTGAGCCAAAGAAAAGGCAAGCCAGTGTCATCGGGTACGGTCCGATACGCCCGGCGATCGCCCTTCTGCCGACTCAAGACCATTCGATCGTCGAAGCCAAATGGCCGCGTGGTACACAGGACAGGAACTGCATCATGGCAAAAGTCTGCCAAGTTACGGGTAAAGGCCCGATGGTTGGGAACAACGTCTCCCACGCAAACAACAAGACCAAACGTCGCTTCCTGCCCAATCTGCAGCAACGCCGGTTGTGGGTCGAAAGCGAGCAGCGTTATGTGCGTCTGCGTCTGACCGCAGCAGCTCTGCGCAAGATTGACAAAGTGGGCATCGAAGCCGTGCTGGCCGAGATGAACACGCCCAAAGCCTGAGCGGCCTCGTAAAGACCCACCGGGAGAATCGACATGCGTGACAAGATCAAACTGGAATCGACCGCCGGCACCGGTCATTTCTACACCACCACCAAGAACAAGCGGACCAAACCGGAAAAAATGGAAATCAAGAAGTTCGATCCGGTTGCCCGCAAGCACGTGCCTTACAAAGAAACCAAGATCAAGTGATCCCCTCACGGCTGGTTGCGCCGAGCTTCCAGCCGGACGGCGGATTCCGATCTTCGGCTCTGCAAGAACCGACCAGTTGCCTCGGGCATGGTCGGTTTTTTTATGTTTCCGGGTGATATCGCGGGGCTCGCCGATATCGCCGGGGTCGGGGTCTGGGGTCTGGGGTTTGTTTGGGGTTTGTTTGGCGCTTGCCGCGCACCGGGTCAACGCTTGCCACCCGGTGCCTGCCAGACGCTCATGAAAAAGGCGTCACCGGCCCCGGCATCGGGTAACCAGTAACGGCTGGATGTCAGCTGCAATACCGGCACGCTCTCCGGTCGCCCCTGCGCCGAGGCACTCGTCGACACGCCGAGGGACGGCTCATCGGCCCATGCCAGAGCAGGCCGGTCCATTTCCGCGCCAGCACCAGAAGTCCCCCCGGCCGGCACTGCAGCAGCACAAGCATCGCAGTCTCCGCCAGCCGCCTCGGTTCGGACAGCGCCGCCGGTCGAGTACCGGCCGAACCAATCCAACTGCCGTTCGTTTTCGGCTGCCAGCAAGCTGCAGGTGGCATACACCAGCCGTCCACCCGGCCGAACCAGACGGGCAGCAGCCCGCAGGATCTCGCGCTGCCGTGCGCAAAGGCTCGCCACATCCTCGGGTTGCAGACGCCATTTCAGGTCCGGGTGGCGGCGGAAAGTGCCACTGCCGCTGCAGGGGGCATCCACCAGCACCAGATCGGCCCAAGCCTGATAGCGAGCCAGGCGCGCGTCGTCACTGTCTTCCAGCCGCATCCGGGTGAGGATCGATACCCCCGCCCGCTTCAGACGGGGCTCCAGCCGGGCCAACCGGGTCTCGTCATTGTCGAAGGCCAGCATCTGACCCTGATTGCGCATGCGTGCCGCCAACCCCAGCGCCTTGCCGCCGGCCCCGGCACAGAAATCCACCACCCGCTCACCCCGACGTGCACCGCAGGTGTCCACGATCATCTGGCTGCCCGCATCCTGCAGCTCGAACCAACCGGTCTCGAAAAGCGGTGAACGGACCAGCGCCGGCCGGCCCCGCATCCGCAAGGCGGTCGGCACGCCCTCCACCGGCTCGGCCACCATGCCCTCCTCGGCCAACCTGGCCCGCAAGGCCGCGGGCTTGCCCTTGAGCAGATTGCAGCGGATGTCGATGGCCGCCGGCAACAGCAGCACCGCCGCCAGCGCCTCGGCTTTTTCGCCATGCGTCTGCACGAGACCGGCCCACAGCCAATCCGGCAGACTGTAGCGAATCTGCGGTGGCTGAGACGACAACCACAGTCTGTAGCGCTCATACAGGTCGGCATCCGACGACCCGCCGGACACTGGCGCATCGGGCACCGGCACGGCACGTGTGCGCTGTCCGGACCGGGGCACGTCGGGACTGGCCGTCGCACCCCCGACACCCGCGGCGTTCCACCCCTCGGAAGCCTGCTCGTCACGCCTCGCCCGGCAGGCTTCGGACAACCGAATCAAGCCCACGAGGCGCGTCTTCAGAGACAGGCCATCATCATCCGCCACGGCGCGCCGCTGCATGAAGACATCATAGGCACGACCATGGCGCAGCACGTCATAGACACGGTCCGACAGCCAGCGCCGCTCGCGCGACCCCAGGGACGAATGACGGCGCAGCCACAGCCCCAAGCGTTGATCAGCCGGCATCATGCCCCGCCAATCCGCCACTTCGTGTACACCACTGGCCCAACACTCCGCTGCGGCCGACATCCCCTCTTGCCGGCCCACGGACATGCCAGCAATCGTACCTTGCTCCAAACCCGGCACGGCGGATTCGAGTGCCGCCGTTGGTCTTCGTGCCGACGTCGATGCCGCCGCAGCAGCGACCCCATGGGCTCCCGGCGCACCAAACAGCCACTGCGCCCGCTCCGCACCTTTGGGCAGCAACACCTGCAGCGCCTCGGCCGCCATATCGATCAGCCGCGCATCGACACGCGGCTGCGCCTGGCCGGGATACCCATGGGGGAGGCGCGTTTCGGCGGAAGCGCCGACGGGGGTTCTACGGTTCATGACACGCCGAAAGAAAAGCGAGGACGTCGCACATCCTCAGGCCACCAACGACGGATGCAGCAGTGTGCGCCGGGCGGGCCGATCTTCGCCATCCAGCAGCACACGACCCCGGGCATCGACGCTGATGCGCCCCCGGCTCAGCCAATCGAGCACCAGCGGAAACAGCCGGTGCTCCATCGTCAGAACCCGTCGGGCCAGCGCGTCTTCGGTGTCATCGGCCAGCACCGGCACCAGTGCCTGGGCGATGATCGGACCATGATCGACTTCGGCCGTGACCAGATGCACCGTGGCACCATGCAGGACGGCACCCGCCTCGATCGCCTTGCGATGGGTGTGCAGACCCGGCAGCGCCGGCAGCAGCGACGGATGGATATTGACCAGCCGACGGTCGAAGCGCTGCACGAAACCGGCGGTCAGCACACGCATGAAACCGGCCAGCAGCACCAGGGGTTGATCGGCCGGCGGCACGAGTGCATCGATGGCATCGCCCAGCGCCCGATCGAAGGCGGCGCGGTCGGCAAAACTGCGATGATCGACCACCCGGCAGGTCATGCCGCGCTCGGCGGCCCAGGCCAGCCCGGCCGCGTCGGGCCGGTTGCTGATGACACCGGCGACCTCGACCGGCAGGCCGTCGCGCTCGATCGACTCGACCAGCGCCATCATGTTGGAACCCCGGCCGGAAATCAGGATGACGGCACGGACAGGGGCAGCAGCGGGCACACTCATGGGGACGGAATCACGGAAGGAAAGCAGCAGCGCTCGATGGCAGGCATGTTAGCAGCGCCGGGCGGCCCTGGGCACCCGGCACCCGCAAGCCGACCGAAACCGGCCCCGCCACAGCCAAGGGAAAGCCAGTCTGACGCAGCACACGGGGCCGATGATTACTTATGCGCGGTGCTTCCTTATAATCGGGCCGGTGAAAATATTCCGGTCCCCTCTCCCGCCCGCGCTGCGCCAGCCCTGCGCACTGACCATCGGCAACTTCGACGGTGTTCATCTCGGCCATCAGGCCCTGCTGCGCCGCGTGGTCGATGACGCGCGTCGGTTGGGCGTACCAGCCACGGTGCTGACTTTCGAGCCCCATCCACGCGAGTATTTCACGCGGCTGGCCGAAGCGCGTGGACAATCGCCCGGGGCGCACCCGGTACGCATCGCCACCTTACGCGACCGGCTCGGTATGCTGGCACGATTGGGAATCGAGCAGGTCTGTCTGGCCCGTTTCAATGAATCGATGGCACAATGGCCCGCCGACGACTTCGTGCGCGATTTTCTGGCCGACGGGCTGCGGGCCCGCCACATCCGCATCGGCACCGATTTTCGCTTCGGCGCCCGCCGTCGGGGCGATTTCACCTCGCTGAGGACCCTGGGTCGGCGCCATGGCATCGAAGTCGACCCCATGCCGACGGTCGAAGAGGCCGGAGTACGCATCTCCAGTTCGCTGGTGCGCGATGCGCTGACCATGGCAGACTTTGCCTGGACCGAAAAAATGCTGGGCCGCCCCTTTGCGTTGAGCGGGCGGGTCACCCACGGCCGCAAGCTCGGCAACAGACTCGGCTTTCCGACCCTGAACCTGCGTCTGTCGCACGGCCGGCCGGCACTGCAGGGCGTCTTCATCGTGCAAGTGCACGGTTTGAGTGATCGGCCGCTGGCCGGGGTCGCCAATCTGGGCACCCGTCCGGCGGTCGAGTCGCACGGCAGCTACCTGCTCGAAACCCATCTGCTCGACTGGCGGGGCAATGCCTACGGGCGCCTGATCCGTGTCCAGTTCCTGCACAAGCTGCGCGACGAACTGCATTTTCCCGAACTCGAATCCCTGGCCCGCCAGATTGCCGCCGATACCGAGGCGGCGAGGGCCTACTTCCAAACGAACACCCCACGCTGATCCGATGGCCAAGTCCAAAGATTCCACCGGCGAGGACAACGTCCCCGGCTACCGCAAGACCCTGAATCTGCCCGACACCCCGTTTCCGATGCGTGGCAACCTGCCCAAGCAGGAGCCCGGCTGGGTGAAACGCTGGCAGGACGAAGGGGTCTACAGGCACATTCGCGCCGTGGCCAAAGGCCGCCCGATCTTTCTATTGCACGATGGCCCGCCGTATGCCAACGGCATGATCCACATCGGCCATGCGGTCAACAAGATCCTGAAGGACATCATCATCAAGTCGCGCAATCTGGCTGGCTTCGATGCGCGCTACGTGCCCGGCTGGGACTGCCACGGCATGCCGATCGAGCACCAGATCGAAAAACGGTTCGGCAAGAACCTGCCCACCTCGGAAGTACAGGCCAAATGCCGCGCCTACGCCACCGAGCAGGTCGCCAAGCAGAAGATCGATTTCATGCGACTGGGCGTGCTGGGCGACTGGGACCACCCCTACCTGACGATGGCACCGGCCAGCGAGGCCGAGGAAATCCGTTCTCTGGCGGCCATCATGCGCGCAGGCTTCGTCTTCCGGGGTTTGAAGCCGGTCAACTGGTGCTTCGACTGCGGCTCGGCGCTGGCCGAGGCCGAAGTGGAGTATGCCGACCGCACCGATCCGGCCGTCGATGTCGGCTTCCCTTTCGATGACCGGGCCGCGCTGGCCAAAGCCTTCGGACTGGACGCGCTGCCCGAAGCCGAAGGCTATGGCGTGATCTGGACCACCACCCCGTGGACCCTGCCCGCCAACCAGGCGCTGAACCTGCACCCGGAGGTCGACTATGCGCTGGTGCAGACCGAACGCGACGGCAAACCGCTGCTGCTGGTACTGGCCGCCGAGCGGGTCGGCCCCCAGCTGGAGCGCTACGGACTGAAGGGCCACGTGCTGGCCACCACCCCGGGGCGGGCACTGAGCGCCATCGGCTTCCGCCACCCCTTCTACGACCGGCTGTCGCCGGTCTATCTGGCCGATTACGTCACCACCGACACCGGCACCGGTCTGGTGCACTCGGCCCCGGCCCACGGTGTCGAAGACTTCCAGGCCTTCCGCGCCCACGGCCGTTCGGACGACGAAATCATCAACCCGGTCATGGGCAATGGCGTCTATGCCAGCAGCCTGCCGCTGTTCGGCGGCCTGTCGATCTGGGATGCCAACCCGAAGATCATCGAGCACATGCGTGCCAACGGCACGCTGCTGCATGCCGAAAAGATGTCGCACAGCTACATGCACTGCTGGCGGCACAAAACCCCGCTGATCCTACGCGCCACCAATCAGTGGTTCGCCGGCATGGACATCCCCCCGCACGAAGGCCCGACTCTGCGCGAACGGGCGCTGGCCGGGGTCGAACAGACCACCTTCTACCCCGCCTGGGGCAAGGCGCGCCTGCACGCCATGATCGCCAATCGTCCGGACTGGACGCTGTCGCGCCAGCGCCAATGGGGCGTGCCGATGGCTTTCTTCATGCACAAGGAAACCGGCGAACTGCATCCGCGCACGCCCGAGCTGCTGGAACGGATCGCCGATCTGGTCGAACGGCACGGCATCGAAATCTGGCAGCGGATCGAACCGCGCGATCTGCTCGGCGACGAAGCCGGGCAGTACGAAAAAGGCAACGACACGCTGGACGTGTGGTTCGATTCCGGCACCACCCACCAGACCGTACTGCGCGGCTCGCACGGCGCTGACTCACGGTTCCCGGCCGACCTCTATCTGGAAGGCTCAGACCAGCACCGTGGCTGGTTCCACTCCTCGCTGCTGACCTCGTGCATGATGAACGGCACCCCGCCCTACGAGGCGCTGCTGACGCACGGCATGGTGGTCGACGGCCAGGGTCGCAAAATGAGCAAATCGCTGGGCAACGGCGTCGATCCACGCGAAGTGTCCGAGCGGCTCGGCGCCGAAATCCTGCGCCTGTGGACCGCCAGCAGCGACTACTCCGGCGAGATCACCATCTCGGACGAAATCCTCAAGCGCGTGGTCGAATCCTATCGCCGCATCCGCAACACGCTGCGTTTCCTGCTGGCCAACGTGTCGGACTTCGACATCGAAACCGACGCAGTGCCGATCGACCGGCTGTTCGACATCGACCGCTATGCGCTGTCGATGACCGAGCAACTGCAACAGCGGCTGACCGCACATTATCTGCGCTACGAATTCCACCCGGTGGTATCGATGCTGCAGAATTTCTGCTCCGAAGACCTCGGCGCCTTCTACCTCGACATCCTGAAGGACCGGCTCTACACCACCCAGCCCGACGGCCTGCCCCGGCGCAGCGCCCAGACCGCGCTCTGGCACATCACCGATGCGCTGCTGAAACTGATGGCGCCGATCCTCTCGTTCACCGCCGATGAAGCCTGGCGGGTGTTCGCCCCCGAACGCTGCCAGGAACCGGGCGCCACCATCCAAAGCGAAGTCTTCCACGTCTTCCCGACACTGCCCGATCGTGAAGCGCTCGATCGGCGCTGGACACTGATCCGCACCGTGCGTGCCCAGGTGCTGCGCGATCTGGAAAGCCTGCGCGAAAAAGGCGATATCGGTTCCTCGCTGCAGGCCGAAGTCGAACTGACCGCCTGCGGCGACACTCATGACGCCTTGGCCACGCTGGGCGACGATCTGCGCTTCGTGCTGATCACCTCGGCCGCCAGCCTGAAGCGCGCCGAGCCCGGCAGCCTCGATGGCGAGCTGCTGATCGACGCCCGCAGCAGCGCCCATCCGAAATGCGAGCGCTGCTGGCACTGGCGCGCCGATGTCGGCGCCAACGCCGAACATCCGGGCCTGTGCGGCCGTTGCGAATCCAACCTGTTTGGTGCGGGCGAAACCCGCCACCACGCGTGAGCACCATGACGGCAACCGAATCCGCCCCCACCGAGCGCCCCTCCACCTGGCCCTACCTGATGCTGGCGCTGATCGTGATCGTGCTCGATCAGGTCAGCAAGTATCTGGTCATCGATCATTTCGAGTACGGCGAACGCATGCCGGTGATCAGCGGCTTCTTCGATCTGACACTGCTCTACAACCCGGGTGCTGCCTTCAGCTTTCTGGCCGGGCACGGGGGCTGGCAGCGCTGGTTCTTTGCCGCCATTGCCATGGCGGCCTCGATCTTTTTGCTGTATCTGCTGCGCCAGAACAGCGGTCGGGGCGTCTCCAGCACGGCGCTGGGCCTGATTCTGGGCGGAGCCATCGGCAACCTGATCGACCGCCTGCTGCTGGGCCACGTCACCGACTTTCTGCTGTTCTACCAGGGCAACTGGCATTTTCCGGCCTTCAACCTGGCCGACGCCGCCATCACCGTCGGCGCAGTGCTGATGATCGGCGAAGAACTGCTGGCGCTCTTCCGCCCCAAAACCGGGCAAACATCATGACCCTGCCCACCGATCCGCTGGCCGGGCGCAAGTTGGCGCTTGGCGTCACCGGCGGCATTGCCGCCTACAAATCGGCCCAGCTGGTGCGCGATCTGCGGCGCGCCGGCGCCGACGTGCAGGTCGTCATGACCCGGGCCGCAACCACCTTCGTCGGCCCCACCACCTTCCAGGCGCTGTCCGGCCACCCGGTGCACACCGACACCTTCGACACAAGACTGGCCGACGGCATGGCCCACATCGATCTGGGCCGGCAGGTCGACGCCATTCTGGTGGCCCCGGCCACCGCCGATTTCCTGGCCAAACTCGCGCACGGCCTGTGTGACGATCTGCTGTCGACGATGTGCGCCGCCCGCGACGTACCGCTGCTGGTGGCGCCGGCCATGAACCGGCAGATGTGGACCAACCCGGCCAACCAGCGCAACATCGCCCAACTGCGTACCGATGGCGTCATGATTCTCGGCCCCGGCGCCGGCGAACAGGCCTGCGGCGAAATCGGTGACGGCCGCATGCTGGAACCGCTGGAACTGGTCGAAGCGCTGATCGAGTACTTCACCCCCAAAAGCCTGCGGGGCCGCCACGTGCTGCTGACCGCCGGCCCCACCTATGAGGCCATCGACCCGGTACGTGGCATCACCAACCTGTCGTCAGGCAAAATGGGCTACGCACTCGCCCGCGCCTGTCGCCATGCCGGTGCCCGGGTCACCCTGGTCAGCGGCCCCACCGCCCTGCCAACGCCGACCGGCGTACGCTTCGTCCCGATCCAAAGCGCGGCCCAGATGCTGGCAGCCGTCGACGAGACACTGGATGCCGGGGGCGTCGATTGCTTCATCGCCGTGGCCGCCGTGGCCGACTGGCGCCCGGCCGCCGTCTCCGATCGGAAGATCAAGAAACATCGGTCCAAGGATGCATCAGCAGATGCATCCGGCACCGGGGCCGCCGATCCGCCTGCCATCCCCCTGACCGAAAACACCGACATCCTCGCCTCGGTCGCCCGCCGGCCGGATGCACCCTACTGCGTCGGCTTTGCGGCCGAGTCACACGATCTGATCCGCCACGCCACCGAAAAACGGCTGCGCAAAGGCATCCCGCTGCTGGTCGCCAATCAGGCACCTGCCGCCTTCCACGGCGACGACAACGAACTGGTCCTGATCGACGAGCATGGCGCCCACCCGCTGCCACGTGGCAGCAAAACCGCGCTGGCCCGGCAGCTGGCCGATGAAATCGGGCAGCGGCTGGGGCAAGCCGAAGGAGTGGTATCGGAAATTCGTGCATGACATCGAGGCGACATGATTGGAGCACGGCGCAAAATGCACATCGCCGTGATACCCATACCTGGACGGGGGTGTCCCGTCGGATCACCCACCCGGACGAACAGTCCCGCCGATCCGCACATCGAGTTCATACCATGTTGAGACGTATCGAAGCCAAAATCCTCGACCCACTGCTGAAAAACCAGATCGAACCGCCCGCCTATGCCACCGACGGCTCGGCCGCCATGGACCTGCGCGCCTGTCTGGATGCACCGATCACCCTGGCGCCGGGCGCCCGCACCCTCGTCAAGACCGGCATCGCCATCAACATGATGGACCCCGGACTGGTGGCGATCATCGCCTCACGCTCGGGCCTGTCACTCAAGCACGGCATCCGCGTCGCCCAGGGCATCGGCGTCATCGATGCCGACTACCACGGCGAAATCGGCGTGATTCTGGCCAACGACAGCGACACCGCCTTCGAGATCAAACCCGGCGAGCGCATCGCCCAGCTGATGTTCCAACCCGTCGTACAGGTCGGCCTGCAGTTCGTCGACGAATTCGCCATCGAAACCACCCGTGGCAGCGGCGGCTTCGGCAGCACCGGTATGGCCTGATCTGCCATGAGCGGCACACTCGCCTACCAACAACAGCTGCACGACAAGATCCGCCACATCGAACGGCTGTTTGCCGACCTGCAGACACCGGCGCTGGAAATCTTCGACTCGCCCGCCGAGCACTACCGCATGCGTGCCGAGTTCCGGGTCTGGCACCAGGCCGACGAGATCTTCTACGCCATGTTCGATCGTGGCCAGAAAGCCAGTACCGCCACCCTGCAGCGCATCGAACGACTGCCCGCCGCCTGCACCAGCATCAACCAGCTGATGCCACGCCTGCTGTCCGCTGCTGCCGCCAACCCGGTGCTCCGACACCGCTGGTATCAGGTCGAGTTTCTCGCCACACTCTCGGGCGACATGCTGGTGACGATGATCTATCACCGCAAACTGGACGCTGGCTGGGAGGCCGCCGCCCGCGCCCTGCAGGATCGGCTCGGCATCCATGTCATCGGCCGCTCCAAGGGCCAAAAAATCGTGCTGACGCAGGATTTCGTGACCGAACGGCTGAGCGTGGATTATGGTGACGGCACTGGCACTGGCACTGGCAACGATGATGACCTCGAACCTGCGCCTTCACAGCACCTCGGCTTTGTTTACCGCCAGCCCGAAGGCGCCTTCACCCAGCCCAACGCCCGCGTCTGCGAAAAGATGATCAGCTGGGCTTGCCAGGCTGCCGAAGGTTTGGGGGGCGACCTGCTCGAACTCTATTGCGGCAATGGCAATTTCAGCCTGCCGCTGGCCCGGCGGTTCCGGCGGGTGCTGGCCACCGAAATCTCCAAAACCTCGGTACACGCCGCCCAGTGGAACATCGAAGCCAACCACTGCCCCAACCTGCGCATCGCCCGGCTGTCGGCCGAAGAATTCACCCAAGCCTGGCAAGGCCAGCGCAGTTTCCGCCGCCTGCAACAAGCCGGCATCACACTGACCGACTACGACTTCACCACCATCCTGGTCGACCCACCCCGCGCCGGCATCGACGACCAATCCCTGACCCTCGTCCAGCAGTTCGACAACATCATCTACATCTCGTGCAACCCCGACACCCTGCACGACAACCTCCGCACCCTGAGCCGCACCCACACCATCACCCGCTTCGCCCTCTTCGACCAATTCCCCTTTACTCACCATATCGAATGTGGGGTGGTGTTGAGGCGGGGTAAAACCAGTACCGTTGCACCACGGAAAAACCAAAACACAAAGCCCCTGTCGTCATGACATCCGCACCTGTCGCCCTGCACCGCCAAAGCGGGCGCAAACCACCGCACCAAACCGCCCAATATTGGCGCGAACGTGCCGATCAACCAATTGGTGAAAGTGGAGGGCACCCCGCTGGCCGATGCCGATCAGCCCAATCTCGGCTGCCAACGCATCCGCTTCTCTCAACCCATTCCGTCATACCCGGGGCTCGGCCCGGGTATCTGTTATTCAGTCGCCCCTGCAAAACTCCGAAGACCCGCATATCCACTGGCTTTCCAGGGTGAATCCGAAAGCTTGAACCCGAGTTCGACAGGTTCATCCCCGCGAGCGCAAGGGAACGCTTGGGATCAATTCAATGGTCATTTGTAACCTCGCGATGTCTGCCGGACAGCCCGGCGGTCACCTATTGACTCATGGCCGGATGCGCAACACGAACGTTGTGCTGGGAATTTTGCGCAGATCGCGCTCCAGCATGTAAATGCTTCCGGCCGGCGAACGACCGGGCACACTGAACTCCAACCGCTCCCGGCGGCGCTCGTCCAGCGGAGCGGCGTGTATGACCAGCCGCCGGCCGTCGTCCGACATGAAGTAGTACCCCTCTTGCCAGGAACCGGCTGATCTGACTCTGGTTGGTCTGACCCTGTAATCGCCGACCGGTATGTCATTGCCGGTCAGGACCGGGCATCCGGCGTTGCAACCATGGCCGAACAGCAAGCCGGTGGAGAGAATGAGTGTGTAGATTATCATGTTGTGCAAATTCCCAGGTTATCCCCGGGCACCCCAGGTCTATCACCGCATGCAAGGAGGAACCTCCATGTCGTTTTTATTCTAGCAGGCTGTTGAAATACCCGCAGAATCGCCCCCTTCAGTGTCTTTCCGGATTTCATCCACCGACATTTCTTGCTGATGGGCGGCCAACCCGACCGAAGAACGGGTTTGTCCTTGTGGCGTTGCTCCCTGATCGGCCAGTAATCAACCCCGCATCAACCATCGCCCCTTTCCGCCCTGTCACGGGCAGGCGGTTGCCAGCAGTGTTCGCAGCCTCGTCAGGTTGTAGGCTGCCATCGTCAGCGTCAGCGCTTGCTCAACCTTTTGAAGCCCTCGCACCATCACCTGGCGCATCGGGCCAATCTGTTTGGCCCACCCAAAGCACTGCTCGATGCACTTTCGCTTTCTCTGGCTGATGCCATAGCCGGCATGCCGGGTGGTTCGTGCATCAATGGCGCTTCCCCCCTGGCGGTGCAGGCTCTGGGCAACATGAGGGGTCACTCCATGCGCCCGACAGGACTTCACGAATCCTCTCGTGTCATAGGCCCTATCCGCCCCCACCGTGATTCGCCGTGAACCTGCCGGCACTCTTGCGAGCATCTCGATCGCCGTTTCCCGTTCGCCTCTCCCATTGGCCCGACTGGCCTGCACATCGACGACCAGCCCATGACGGTTATCCGTCAGCACATGCCCCTGATAGCACAACAAACCAGCGAAACAACAGGTTGTAGTGGATCTGCTCCATCAGCTGCCGCTCACTTCGAATGCTGTACAGCACCTGCAGCAACATCGCCCGGAGCAGCTTCTCCGGTGCAATGCTGGGACGACCTCCCTTGATGTCGGCTTCATACATGGCTTTGAACCGATCATTCATCGAGACCAGCGCCTCATTGACCCACTGCCGGATCGGTCGCAGCGGATGCGACGGCGGCACGAAGTCCTCCAGCCTGATCTGTGTGAACAACTGCTCGCTGTATCCGTCTGCGCCTCGCATGTTCTGCTTTCCTGAATGGCCTGGCCCCATGATCGCAGAATCAGGCCAAGGTTGGAGGGGTATTTCAACAGCCTGCTAGTGGCTAGACGGCGGTCTATCCCCGCATGCGCGGGGAACGCCATAGGCAAAGTTTGCCCCCTTCATTTGCTGTCGGTTCATCTCCGCGAGCGCGGGGAACGCGTACCGGAGTCGATCATGGTCTTGGCGTGTCCCGGTTCATCCCCGCGGGCGCGGGGAACACGTCACCCGGCATGCCGTCCAGCTCACGCGTGATGGTTCATCCCCGCGTGCGCGGGGAACGCCCGAGTCCGCGCTCGAATTCGTCCGCGATGTCCGGTTCATCCCCGCGTGCGCGGGGAACGCCGCAGACGTTACCAGTGCCGTAGCCCCGTTGGCGGTTCATCCCCGCGTGCGCGGGGAACGCGGCTGTGACACCATCAAGGCCGAGGGGAACTACGGTTCATCCCCGCGTGCGCGGGGAACGCGTTCCGGTTACGTCGGGTTGTCAAGTACCACTCGGTTCATCCCCGCGTGCGCGGGGAACGCCTGTCGGCCGCATTCGCCAAGCTGTTGATTCCCCGGTTCATCCCCGCGTGCGCGGGGAACGCGGCGTAGTAGTCAACCTGAATGGGAACGCGAACGGTTCATCCCCGCGTGCGCGGGGAACGCCAGAACCAGGATGAAAACATGGATGAAGTGATCGGTTCATCCCCGCGTGCGCGGGGAACGCATGACGGTTTCCATCCATCACTGGATGCTCGCCGGTTCATCCCCGCGTGCGCGGGGAACGCGCGATCTGTGCGGCGAGGCTGTCGACGGGCGCCGGTTCATCCCCGCGTGCGCGGGGAACGCTCCGCGCCGAGCCGGCTCATTCTGGTGGACGACGGTTCATCCCCGCGTGCGCGGGGAACGCCCAGCTCGGCCGCCTTCGGCGTCGAAGACGCCCGGTTCATCCCCGCGTGCGCGGGGAACGTGTCCAGGTGCGTACCCTCAGCTTGCCGTAGGTCGGTTCATCCCCGCGTGCGCGGGGAACGCGGAGATTATGCGATCTGCAGGAACCACGGTTCCGGTTCATCCCCGCGTGCGCGGGGAACGCACCTTTGCTTGCCATAAGATGGATCATGCCACCGGTTCATCCCCGCGTGCGCGGGGAACGCCTGGCCGCAAAACGAGATATGGCCGATTCTGCCGGTTCATCCCCGCGTGCGCGGGGAACGCACTTCCGATAAGTGGTTAATTTATCAGAAGAATTTCGATCCTCTCAAATCTACCAGAATTCTGACCGTTAAAGAACAGGTGTTGCAGAGGGGTGAAATGCAACGAGGAATAGCCCGTCGAACTCAACCGGCAGGCGTCTGTTCTCGCCCAGGGTCTGGAACTCATAGCCAGACTCGTGGTTGCTCGCCCAGGCCATCACGACACTGCCCTGCTCATAACCTGCCTCCAGCTGCTCCCAGACCATTTCCCGGATGCGTTTGGATACGTCGCCAATGTATACACCGGCACGAACCTCCAGCAACCAGATGGCCATCCTGCCTCGCAGACGAGGTGGAACGTTCTCGGTTACGACAACCAGAAAGCTCATGACGCCCCCCTTGTTTCAAACCCCGATATGTTTACTGGCTACGGTGCCCAGCCTCTCCCAAGCTGACCGGATTGGGGATAGCGGCAGGGATCGATTCGGGTGGAGCGGCAGGTGGATCGATGCCTCCGGCCGACAGAACATCCTCGATCGTTGGAATGATCTTGGCCAACAGCTTGTCTCTGCGAAACAGGTCTCGACACGCCAAGCGCACTTCCCGCTCGGGTTGCGACGGGGATTTAGCGGCAATCCGGAAGGCCAGAGGCACGACCGATTCAAACTTGAAGAGGTCGGCGATGTCATATACGAAGGACAGGGGCTTGCCTGTATGTATGAACCCGACTGCAGGCGCATAAC
The DNA here is from genome assembly GCA_030530775.1 of Lautropia sp. Classification (GTDB taxonomy): domain Bacteria; phylum Pseudomonadota; class Gammaproteobacteria; order Burkholderiales; family Burkholderiaceae_E; genus Lautropia. The sequence continues at coordinate 267,749 of JAUMUG010000002.1, forward strand.
CGGCGGCAAGAACCGCAGCTTCCGTGATGCCATAGAGGCAAGACGTGGCCGCTGACAAGCAACGATTCGGAATATCGGCCACATCCCAGCGGGTGTAGTCGTAGTTCCTGGATTTCCAATCGACCTTGTACTGTCTGGCAAGCATCTTGTAGTGTTCGCGCACACGCGCCCCTTCGATGCCACGCAGCTGCTCGATACTGCGACGCGCAGGTGCAGGCTCGCCAAAGCGCATCTCATACATCTTACGCACCACCTTCAGGCGCAGATCATCATCCAATGCGAGCTTGGCCTGATACAGCAGGCGATCGGCTCTCGCCCCTCCAGGCTGCCCACTGGCATAAAGGCGCACGCCGGCCTCTCCCACCCAGACGAGCAAGGTTCCGACCGTTGCAGCTAAATGAACTGCTGCATGAGAAACCCTCGTCCCCGGCTCCAGCATGATGCAGGCAACGGAGCCAACGGGAATGTGCATACGGACGCCATTCTGATCGATCACCACAAAGGCACCATCCTGGACATCGATCTGTCCGTACTGCACGAACACCATCGACACCCGATCCTTCATCGGCAACGGTTTGATGGGAGGAAGCACTTGAAGCCTCTTGTTTCAGGACAGACGTCGGACGAGCAACAGGCCACAACCAAAGCCCTTGGCGTGCCCCACCCCATGCAGCAATGCCTTCTTCAGCAAATCAGGCTCAACAACCTTGGCTACCCCCTGATAATCCAGGCTGGAAAAGCGGATCGAGCGCTCCTTTCCTTCCTTCTTGCCCGTGATGCGCAGATGGTGTTGCGTGTAAGCAGACTGGATCACGCTGGCGGGCTCTACCTCCAACCCCCACTGCTCGGCGCGCTTCAGGAGCCACTCCCCGCCTGCCTGATCCAGCGCCTCCTTCAGTTGCGCGCCGTCCCCCCCCTCGCCGGCAAGTCTGTGCTTCGTATCCATCAGGATATCGTGGCGCACGGACCGCCCATTCTCGGTTCTTCGAGATACGACAGGGTTGGCACGCAAATCGAAATGCAGCACATCCCCCTCAGCCAGCGCAGGCTGATAGACCTTCGATCGGATCTGAAACCAACCCGAGTCGTTCTGCGGTTCCCTGGCCGACACCACGTAGAACTCGCGCGCATCGGTCAAGCCCCGAAAAACGAAATCCCGCTCGACATCATCACCCGGGAAAAGCCGCCAGATCAGCGCGTGGTCACTATAGGCGCCGGCTCTGCGCATGAGAGCGCGAAGCTCCTTGGATTCATGCAGCCCTGTGGCGAGGCGTACATGGGAAAAGAAATGCGTCATGTGGCCTCCTCATTCTGCTCCTGGATACGGCTCAGCTCCCGCCGAGGAGAAAACTGCCAACGCGACCGAGAAATGGGCTGGTCATGCCGCCAAGTGTCCAGATCATGCGCCATGCCTGCCTCCATGCCCTCTTCCCAGTAGTAACGTGTCTGCTGCAGGCGAAAGGCTTTCCGGTCCCGCTCGGTCGGCCAGTCTTGCCGCGGCTCTTTGTCGTCTGTCAGCGCCAGCAGCGATGGAAACTGCGCAGAGTCCAGCGCCTCGCGCAGACTGCTACTCGATACGCGCTGTGGTGACAGCGGCGCCGCCAGCGGGCAGGACTTACGCCCCAGGTACAAGGTGTAATGCGGGCACTTCAGCGCTTTCTCCAGGGTGTCCAGATGCTCAGGAGCGCTCTCCAGAGCCTGCACCGCGACAATCGAAAGGCTGTCGCAACGGTATTCCCGGTCCGATAGGATCGTCTCGATTTTCTCCGCCATCAGCTCCTGACGGCGGGACCGAAACACGCTTTTGCGCGGTGGAACGCCTTTCTGTACCGTGTGGTAATCGCGCAGCGCAAATCCAGGGCTCAACAGTTTGATACCGAAACGATATCCGTTGCACAGCTTCTGCTGGCTATCCTCATCGTTCCGGTCCAAGCCCAGCGCGGCCCCCAGAAGACCCAGCAGTGCCGAACGCGACGGCCGGACTGCCGAATGCCGGTCCTCCCCCACCGCGATCTCGCCCCAACTGGCCAGTGGCCCGTAGAGACGAAACAGCAAATAGTCCGCCATCGCCTTACTCCGACACAGCAAAATCAAGCAGGCGGTCCAGAGAGCCCTCGCCCTTCAGGACATCGAACTGCTCACGCTTGTCCGCACACGCACCATAGACCTTGTCCATGTTGTTGCGTACCCGCTCCAAGGCCGTGATCGCATCTGCTGCATAGTCAGATCCGGCCACAGGCCGTACAAACGCCAGTGAAAGGGAGCGTGGTTGCTGATCGCCCTTTTCGAGCAAGGCGTAGTATGCATAGGCACGGCTGGCAAAGCTGTTCTGCTTGCCATTGGGCGCTACCGTCAGGGCCGCCCGCACCAGGGCACGCAACGCCTTCTGGGTCAAGGCTTCATCGTTGCCCAGATTCTTCTTCAGCAGCGCTCGGTCGATACAGACATACTGATAGAAAACTGCAGCCGCAAAGGCTGTAGCCCCGACATGCGCTGCATCAGGATCATCCCGGTTGAGATCATCGACAGCCGTGAAGTAGTCGTCTTCGACAGTCGATGCGTGCACGCCGATGGCATGTGCAACCTGTACAGCCGCTTCTCCATTGAACTGCGCCTTGCCCTTGCCAGCCAGCATCCGTCCAAACATCGCAATATCAACGGCCGTCTGCATGTGGAGCAGCTCGTCCAGCTCCTCCTTAGAAGGAGGACGGTTATCTGCCACCAGTTTGGCCGTCAAGGCTTTCAGCGTCTGACACTCTTCAGGTGAGATGTGCACGAGCTGCTCGATTTCCAACGGCTTGTCATTCTTAAGCTTGCCATAGACCTCGGCAATTTCCCCCGCCCACTCCTTGGCCTTCTGCTCCGACACACCTGCATCGGTCAGCCCTTTGAACACCTCCACCCCAAGTCGTCTGGTACGGGTGCCGATATACCCAGCGAGCTCCTGCTGAAACAGCTCCGATGTGCGCCACGCGCGCTTGAGGCTTTGGGAAGAAACCCGCAACCGTTCGACGCCCCCAAGGCGGGCAGTCTTGGGTTTGCCCAAATCATCCCGGTTCAGGTTGGCCGGCGGATAGGAAGTGAGCAGATGCAATTGAATGAAGCGTGTCATGCCAGTTTCTCCGTCATCGATTCGGTTTCTCGTACAGCAGCCTGATCACGGCTGCTCAGGTAATAATCATGTGCCCAACGGAACTTGACGCCTGCGCTGGCGCGAGCAAGCACATGCCCCTGCTCCTTCTGCCAAAGCAGCAGGTCATCGGCCAGACGCACGAGATTCGCCTTGCGATCGGCCAGATGCAGCGCCCGCCGCCAATGCAACAGCAGCTCGTCCAGTGCCATACAACGCTGCATGGCCATGAAACGCAGCTCACTCATCAAGGGCCGAGGGTTCCCCGCCGCGTGGCCCAGTTGCCATGCAAGTGTCCGCTCCTCATGCAAAGGTTCACGAACGAGCGCCAGCACCGCTGCCACGCGGGCAAGCTGCTCATAGCTGCCCCCTTCATCCGGCAGAAAGCTGTTCTGCCCGCCCAGCGAAATCAAGCGCTGTGCAAACAGCAGCACGGCACGCTGGGCAAGCAAATCCGGCACGTTCGTACAACGGCTGATCTGCGCTCGGTCGGCTCGTTTCAAGCCAAGCAGGTCTGCTGGCAGAGGCGGGTCGTTCTCCCCGCGAGGCTGCAAGGCCCGCCACCAGTCCTTCACCCACTGCTGCTGAAGATCGTTCAATCGTAGTTTTCTGGGTTTCATGCATCAGCCTCCTGCTTCTTCGCTCCTTTTGTCGCTCTGCCGGCTTTCTTCTCCCCACCCGACACAACATCCACCACAGCTTTCATGTCTTTATCACTCCAGAGCTTCTGGAGCAGATCGGCCCGCGCTTTGACGACCCTCCGCAGATCCATATCTTCCACGGGCACATTGAGCACCCATTCATCAAAGAGCCGCAGAACCATGTTCCTGGTGTCCTTCAGCCACTGCTCGTAGACGGGTCGATACGCTGCAACTCTCTCCAGATCCTGCGCACGGGACAGCTCGAATACCGATCGATAGAAAACCTCCTCGCTTCGTTGCCAGAAGCTCTGCGGAACAGCGGGTTCCTGCCCGGCATCGGCGGGTCTCTTGAACCAAGCTGTTCTGACGTAACGGTTCAAGAGCGATGCCATTGCCTCTGCGGAGTCCAGGATGATCTTCACATGCTGCACAAACCTGGCTCTTAGACTGGCGTCTACATTCGTCACCGGCAACCAGCTCTCGTACCAGCATTGCGCTTTCATGTTGTCCATCGCATAGCCAAAGCACCAGAGACGCACCTCGGGCCTCCTTGGGATACGGTTGAAGTGCTTCACCACCTGGGCTGCGTCGGGCTGTTGATCCTCGTTGCCCAACACCAGCCCCACCCACTCACGATAGCCCTTGCCTGCCTCCCGCCCCTTGCAGGAAATCGGCACTTCCTCACCTTTGGGATCGAATTTATAGGGTGTCAGCGGATGTAGCCACGCGCCCGTATAGTTGGTGCCTCCATGCCGGGTCTGATACTGATGAAAGACCCGGACCGCGGTTGCACCACACAACGAGCAGCATCCCTTTGTCCCCTTATCTTCCACCACCAGACGAATGCGCCGAGGCATGCTCCAGTAAGCCTGCAGCGGGTGGACGCTCTCCGGGGTTGTTTCGACGCCTTGGGTTCCATCGCTGGTCCGGGTCTTGGTCAACCAGGGCAGCACAGCGCTCACTCCTTTGACCGGCTCGTACCCCAGCACCTCTGTGGGGAGAACGTTCAGCCAGAGCTTCTGCCAAAGGCTTGCCGGTTTCTGGCGCTCGGCCGGCGCCAGCAGGGTCGTCAGCGGCCCACCGCCACGCAACGAAGTCCGAACCCCCCGGCCGCCAGACGGTGCGTTGATCTGCAAGGTGAACAAAGCCTGGGCTGCACAACGCTCGCACAGGCAGAAATCATCAACCGGTTTATTGAAGTAAAGATTGCTGTCGGAGCCGGCATCAATCAACAGTTCCCGAACGGACAACCGATTGGCATCATCAGGTAAATCCAGATCCTGCATGAACGCGGGCTTACCGGCCTCGCTCTCAAGCAGAAAGGCATGCTGATACGGGCTGAACGCCGCCTTCAGATCATCCCCCTCCGGCGGCTCATTCAGACGATCACGCCATTCCTCTGTGTCCTCGGGCGCACAGGCCAACTGCAGTGCACCGATCAGGAACTGATATATGCCCCCCCGAAAATCCGGCCGCTCTGCATAGATATCCACCCAGCGCTGATCACTGACATCCAGCGGCGATATCAATGCCACCGACCCATCGGCAGTGACACCTTTTATCCACTTGTCTTCGAGCAGATTCATCATCAGTTACCTATTGATCGTGACGTTTATGTTCACTGTTCTCGACGCAAAGAGAAGGATCAGGAAGAGCAAAACCATACTTTCCATTCCGACACCTTCTACAAACGCCATCATCATGGCCCATAGATTCATCATCATGCCGCCCGACCTCCGTCGAAAAACTTGACAAGCAGCATCTTAGAGCAGAACCTCAAAACTAACAAGGTTTGTTGGTATTGCCATCTCAAATCATGCGTACAGTTAAGTCCGAGCGGCATGGTGTACGATTGAACCTTCCCTCCACCGAGGGGATGAACCCGTTTGCTGGTAGTGATCACAGCACGTTCCCCGCCTTAGCGGGGTCTCCTCCTACTGCTTTCACCATACCAACCCCTCCCGAAGGCTGTAGGACATCACCATCACCTTGTCCCGAACATCCAGAACCTCGGCGCGCAGAATCCCTTCCTCCTCGACCAACGGCAGGATGAATGCACGTTCCTCCAATAATCGATATCTGGCCCGCAGCGCGGCGATGGCTGTATCAAAGCGCGCCTGCCACGCAGGCGACAATGACTTTGCACGATTGGCAGCGATGCGCACGGCAGACTGCTCCCAGACATGGTCCTTGTCTTCGCACAAGGGCAGCAGCTCCCCGTCTTGCCACTTCGCCAGATAGAGGGTCAAGCTTTCGTCGCCAAGACGTGTCGGCACGCGGTCATCCTCATACCACCTCGCACTGCTGTCGATGCAGTACCCTTTGTCCAGGTTCAAGGCGTTGAAGTTCGCCTGACTCTGCATGGCCATGCTTTCGCCGATCTGCGCCTGGCTGGATCGTTGCAACCCTTCCGGCACCGCATCGATATCGGTGCCATATACGGCTTCGACGAGCGACCGGACCCCTCCGCGTTGGCCCGACTCTCCCGGGGTAATGATGCAGCCCGCCTCCTTCAGCGCCCGCGCCCCCAGCCAAAGCCTCCCCGCATCGGGGTACACATACTTGGCTTTCGGGAACAGGGCGCCGTACCAGTTCTCGCCCGGTTCTTCGTCCGCCTCGGGGGTCAGCACGTACAGAACCGGATCAGGGCGCTGCTCGACACCCTCCGGCGCGGGGTCGCCATTCTGCAATCGCGCATGGCGTTGCAGGCGTCCGGCACGCTGAATCAGCAAATCGATAGGCGCCAGATCGGACACCAGCACATCCACATCGAAGTCCAGGCTCTGCTCCAGCACCTGCGTCCCTACCAGAACGCGCCCGCCCCGCACCTCGCCGCGTGAATGCTTGCCGAAACGACTCAGCACATCAGCCTCGATATCCAGACGGTGTCCCATTGCGTACCGGCTATGGAACAGCGACAGCTTGTCCTCAGCCAGCTGCTCCTGTAACGCACGCGCTGCCCTTCGCGCGTCATCGACCGTGTTCCGAATCCAGGCCACACAGCGGTTTTTCCGGGCGTGAGCAAGCACGATATCGATCACCTGAGCCTCGTTATGTACCAGCTCGACCTTCACATGGCGTCGTACCTGTGGACGGGTTGCGCAGGCATGCGCCTGCAATGTGTTGCCTGCCCGCACAGCAAGTGGGTAGCGCGTGTCGTCGAGGCTGTCCGTCAGCTCGTCCTGCAAGCCACTCCGATAGGCCATCAGCAGTTGTTCGCGCTCGCAGAGCGGCAGCGTCGCTGACAGCAGAATGACGCTTCCGCCTTGCCGCGCGTGGGCCTTCAGGAGGGTACGCAGCAAGCGCATCATGTAGGCGTCGTATGCATGAACCTCGTCCACCAGCAGCACTTTGTTGCCCAAGCCCAGCAAGCGCAGGGACTGATGACGAGCAGGCAGAACAGCCAGCAGCGCCTGATCCAGCGTGCCGACACCAACCTCGGCCAGCAGTGCCTTCTTGTTGTTGTCCGCCATCCAGGCGTTGCACTGTGCGCTGGCGGTCTGATCCTGCTTCTCGTAGTTCCGATCCGGTTTCTGTTCGGAGCGCTGCAGAATGCTCTGCTGAAACCCCTCGACCAGTTGCCGAGCACCATGCGCCAGAATCAGGGACGGCATGGAGCCTTCCGCGTAAAGCCGGGAGTACACCTGCCCGACCCGTTGATACATCTGGTTGGCCGTTGCCATGCTGGGCAAGGCGAAGTACAAGCCCTTGGCCCGCCCCGCCTGCATCAGGCGTTGCGTCAGAATCAATGCGGCCTCGGTCTTGCCTGCCCCGGTCACGTCTTCCAGCAGAAAGAGCTGCGGACCATCCTCCAACGGTACGGTCGCGGCATACTGCTGCAACGGGGTCGGCATCTTCAGGTAGTCGAACAGCGCCAGCGGCTGCTCCCACGATCGAACGCAATGCCCCGCCAGACCAGCCGAAGCAAGCGCCTCATCGGCCCGTTTCAACGCCAGAGACCAGTACTCCGACAATGCAACAGGCTGACTGTGATACGGGAAAAAGCTCTGATTGGAGCCGAGCCAGTCAGCAAGCACCGCAAGGCCCGCCAGACGCCAGGAATGCCGTGCGAGCGCCTTTCTGTGCACCTTCGAGACACTCGGCAAGGGAAGCTGCCCCGCCAGAATCAGTTCAGCGGCATCCGCAATGAATGTGCACGCAGCCTCGCAGTCATCTTTCAGAAAGAAATCCCCGGCATCCGCCGGGATCTGGCCGCCACGCGCAGACTCAAACGGCGGCTTGCCATGATGCCCCGTGACCGCACGCACCCACCCGGCCCAGAAATCCGGTGACGCCCCCAGAAAAACCTCCGGCAGCCGCTCATCATCCTCAAGCTTGCGCCACAGCCACCATCCCAGTGTGTCATGCCGTTGGGTATAACGCTTGTCCTCGTTGGGAGGAACCAGCTCAGGCGAAAGGTCCGGCGCCAAGCCCTGGAAGGCCCGCGCAAACTTGCCGGCGTCATGCAGCGCCAGAAAGCATACAAAAACGGCCTCCACCTGCTCCAGCCGCCACCCCAGCTCGTCGGCCAGAGGCTGCAGCGAGAACTGCGGCAGACGCAACAAACGCTGACCACAGGCAGCGACATCCAGACAATGAAATGGCAGCAGATGAAAACGCTCACCCTGCCCGTCTTCTGCCTGGGCCTTGCCCCAATACCGGAAATAGGCAGCCGACATACGTCTCCCCTTCGCATGCCAGCCATTGTAAAATGGTTTGAATGCCGCACTTTGCCTCAGGCACTCAGCGGTGGTTCTTGGGCAACAGGCCTTCGGTCGATCCTGCCTGCTGCTTATGCGTGTGGATCACGAATTCCCCACGCTTTGTCGGTACGTACCGGCGTTCAGAACCCGGCCCCATCGAGTGCGAAACCTCGCAACTGCTCCCCTGGCCAGCGTGATCCGCTGGGCAAATTCCTTCTTGGCCTGCGCCACGACATCCGTGATCTGGTAAAGCGTGTTCGTTCTCAACCGCTGTCACCGGCCCGACCCGTTCGTTTCGAGGCAAGGCTGAAATCGATCGTCATATGCCCTCACTCCCCCACCCGTCGATACCGCTTCTCGAACAGGAAGGCGTCGTCGAAGTGTCGGCGGCCGATGAGGGCGGTGGGTTGGCGGCCGGGTTGGCGGATGGTACCGGCGCCTGAGAGGCCCATGGACCAGAGCAGCCAGCGGCTGCGGCGTTCGCTGCCGGGGACGGTGCCGTTGCGGTCGTAGATGCTGCGGGCGCCGCCGTCGGGCTTCGGAAGGGCGCGCAGGCCGTCATCGGGCAGCAGACGATAAGGCGGGTTGTCGATGGAGGGCGAACCCCATTCGCTGTCGGGCTGTGCGATGCCGACCAGTTGGTGGGTCCGGCTGCTGATGCGCAGTGCCAGGCTGCCAGGGTGCTGCATTCCGACCCAGTCTTCGATGCTGCGGTCCAGCGGTGAGTAGGCCCATTCGGTCAGGGGCTCTTCTTTGGCCCGGGCGTCTTTGTCGAAGACGAGTCGACGTGATGGAAAGAACATGGCGAAGCGGCCGCTGGGCTGGATGGAATCGTAGATCAGGGGCCTGCCGTCGTGGTCGAGGGTGACGCGCCAGACGAGGCCATCGAGGCGGCCACTCTGCAGGTCGCCATTGCGTTCCTGGGGACGGTCGCTGAACCAGATGGTGTAGACGAGCTGAGGCAGTATCTGGCCGTCGAAGCGGGTGAAGTCGAGACGGGTATAGACGACGGGTGCGCCGGTGTCCACGTCCAGCCAGAAGTGGTCTTCCTGCGGGCGTACCAGTCCGCGCAGATCGATCCATTGCAGGCGGCCGATGCGGTCGGAGTCGTTGATGGTGGCGATGTCGTAGACGGGTGCGAAGGCGGCAAACAGGATCTGACGCTGTTCGTCGGTGAAGGATGGAATGCCCAGAGCGTCACGGGGCGCGGCGGCCAGCAGGTCTCGGGCCTGGCGCCGTGCGACATCGCCGGGCAGGATATCGGACGGTCGATAACGCTGGAAGGCGGCACGGCCCGAGAAGGTGGCGCGCCCGCGCTGTTGCTGGAAGACGCCTTTTTGGTGAGCCTCCCAATTGCGCACGGATGAGGCGACACCGATACCGGTGATCGGATAGAGGCCCACGGCCCGCAGCAGGGCGCTATATTCATCCGGCACGTCGGCTTCGGTCAGCAGGGTCGGCACGGCGTCGGCCGGCAGGGCTTCGGTCAGCAGGCTGCCGCAGCGTTCCACGTCGCCGATGGCCTGGGCGCGGTCCTGGTGGTGATAGATCGGAAAGGCGCTTTCGGGCATCCGGGCCAGTTCGTGGCGCCGGGCGCGGGCGTCCAGGGTACGCATCTGTTCGAGCCAGGCGGCAAAGGCCGGGCTGTTGCGCAATTCGCTGCGGGCCGCCTTCTTGCCCCGGGACGATTGGGCCAGTTGCCGTTTGAATTCGTGCCCGAAGGACGCCAGAAAACGGTCGACGCGCAGAAAGGGGAAGTCGGCCAGGCGCTGCTGGCCATTGTCGACCACGCTCCTGCTCTGGACGCGCCGTTCGAGGGCATCGAAGAAATTCTGGCAGAACTCGGTTTCGCTCGGTGCTTCGGGCGCGGCACCGGAGGCCGTCTGCGAAAACGGGGGCGCGACTGCCGGTGTGGATGATGACGGGCCCGCACCCGGCTGCCCGCTGCCGACGGCGGCACATCCTGCCAGCACGGCCGCCAGGGCGCAGGCGCTCAGGGCAGACAGCTGGCGCTGCTTGAACACGGAGGGCTCTATCGACATCCGAAACATAGACGCGACCGATCAGTGAAATCGATGGGTGGGTTCAGGGAATACCGTGCCGGACGGCGGCGCGCAAACGCCAGTCCGGACGGTACGGCCATCGACCCGGGACTGACGACGGACCGGAGGATTCATGCCGATTCGGCCAACAGCGTTTCGAGCGCCCGGGTGTCGACCACGAATGCCCGGATGCCTTCGGCCAGTTTTTCGGTGGCCATGGCGTCTTCGTTCAGATCGAAGCGAAAGCGGGGTTCGTCCAGTTCGATGCGTTCGATGTCGGTGGCACGACGTGCGGCTTCGGCATCGAGGGCGCGGTCTAGCGGCTGCCGGCTGGTGGCCAGCCGCTCCAGCAGCTCGGGGCTGATGGTCAGCAGATCGCAGCCGGCCAGGGCCATGATCTCGCCGGTGTTGCGAAAGCTTGCGCCCATCACCTCGGTGCCATAGCCGAAGTGCTTGTAATAGTTGAAGATGCGCCGTACCGACTGCACCCCGGGATCGTCTGCACCGTCATAGTCCTTGCCATCGCGTTTGCGGTACCAGTCGAGGATACGGCCGACGAAGGGGCTGATCAGGCTGACACCGGCATCGGCGCAGGCCACGGCCTGGGCAAAGCCGAACATCAGGGTGAGGTTACAGTGGATGCCTTCGCGCTCCAGCACCCGGGCGGCAGCGATACCCTCCCAGGTGGCGGCGATCTTGATCAGCACGCGCTCTCGACTGAAACCGGCGGTTTCATACAGCTCGATCAGGTGTCGGGCGCGGTCGACGGTCGCCTGCTGTGAGAAGGACAGGCGGGCATCGACTTCGGTGGAGACGCGGCCCGGGATGATCCGGAGGATTTCGCAGCCGAAGGCGACCAGCAAGGCATCGACCAGGCCGGCGGCACCCAGTGAAGGGTTGGCCGCCTTGACCGCCGCCACCACGCCGGCATATTCGGGCTTGCGCGCCGCCTTCAGAATCAGGGTCGGGTTGGTGGTGGCGTCGCGGGGGCGATGGGTCTGGATCGAATGGAAATCGCCGGTGTCGGCCACCACGGTGGTGAACTGTTTGAGCCGGTCCAGCGTCGACGGGCCACCGGCCGCCCCGGTGTCTTGCTCACTTCCTTGTTCTGCCATGCCTGACCTCACCCCCACGTGCTCGTTGCGTTGTGTGCCCACGGATCCGGTGGCGCACGGTGGAATCGTGGCGCCGGGATGCCGAATGATATGTATCCTACACCGGCTGGGCACCGGACGAGGGTATGCCCCGCGTGTCAGTCCCTCGCTGGCAGAATAGAATGCGTTTCTGCGTGGTTGTGCCGGCCCGATACCGGCCTCCACGTGCCCTTTCCCGGTCGGTCGACATGTCCATATGTCCTTTTCGGACCCTTTTCGGCTCGGATGTCGGTCCGACAGCCACAGGAGACTTTGCCATGCCCTCTTTCGACGTCGTTCTTGAAGCCGATATGGTCGAGATCCGCAATGCCGTCGACCAGGCCAACAAGGAGATCGGCAACCGCTTCGATTTCAAGGGTTCGGATGCCCGCATCGAGTTGAAGGACAAAGTGATGACCACCTTCGCCGACGATGATTTCAAGTTGAACCAGGTGCGCGATGTGCTGGTCTCGAAACTGGCCAAACGCAATGTCGACGTCCGCTTTCTGGACGACGGCAAGCCCGAGAAGATTTCCGGCGACAAGCTCAAGCAGCAGATCACGGTCCGGCACGGGGTGCCCACCGACGTGGCCAAGAAAATCGTCAAACTGCTGAAGGACGCCAAAATGAAGGTCAGTGCTTCGATTCAGGGCGATTCGGTGCGGGTCAGCGGTAACAAACGCGACGATCTGCAGACGGCCATCGGTATGATCAAGACCGGTGTGCCCGATCTGCCACTGGTGATGAACAATTTCCGCGACTGATTCCGCCCATCTCTCCAACGAAAGCTCACGTCATGGACAGCCAGCCCGGTTCAGCAGTGCCGAAACAGAACCCCGGAGCGTCTGCCCCCTCGATCGAGTCGCGAACCCCCCGGGATTCCGCCGCGCCCGATCCACATGTCGGGCCGCCCTCTTCGCCGACCGGTTCCGCCAAACGTCGGCTGGCCTTGCCCTATGCACGCATCCGCATGGCGCCGGCGCTGCTCGATTCCAGCCTGGACGAGATTCCGCCGGGTTTCGTGCCGCTGTGGTTCCACAATCAGCGGATCGGAGCGGTCTGCCCCCGATGGATTCCGCACCTCGATCCACGGCTGTTCGAACTGGACATCGATGGTGCACGCAGCCGGGTCCGGATGGCGGCCGTCGATCGCCGAGCCGGCCAGGCTCCGGAAGCGGCCCGCTTCGACGCGCGGCTGCACGACTGGGCCAGTGCACTGAAATCGCGGGGTCTGCTGCCCGGCTGGCGGGATGAGAAGGTCGAGATCTTCGGAGCCAGTCCCGATGCGCCGCTGTTCACGGTCGAGCGTGCCCTGCTGCGCCCGCTTGGGCTGCTGTTGCGCACGGTTCAGGTCAATGTCTTCACTTTCACTGCGGGCGCGATCCGGGTCTGGAGCGCCCGCCGTTCGCCGAACAAGACGGTCGACCCGGGGCTTTTGGATTCACTGGTGTCAGGAGGCATCGGCCACGATGAAACACCACTGGAGGCGATGTTCCGTGAAGCGGCCGAGGAAGCGGGCATGGAACGGCAGCTGAGCCGGTGCGCACTGCCCAGCGGCATCATGGATTCGAGCAGTGTCTGCCACGATGGCTTCTCGCATCTGCTGCATCGTGAACGTATGCATGTCTTCGATCTGCAGGTACCGCCGGATTTCATGCCGACACACCCGGATCGGGAAACGGAATCCTCGGCGCTGCTCGATCCGGATACGCTGATGACACAGATCAAGCAGGGACTGTGGACCCGTGAAGGCGCCTGGGCCAGCCTCAATCTGATCCAGCGCCATCGCAGTGGCAAATTGCGTTGCCGATGACGGTTCTGCCCGGCCACCGCCGTCCCTGCTCGCCGGCCCTCCGGCCCTCTTTCCTGGCCCTGTTTCCTGGCCCCGATGACACCATGCGCCGGGCTCGACATCGCAGCATCGTTGGCCGTGATGATCGTGTTCGTCGTCGAAACAACGAAATATGACGCCTGCTGCGCGTGGAATATGAATGGCACGAATGATCGGGGTCTTGCCGGTGTCTGCGTGAGACCACCATACGGCCATCCCACAGCCGCTTAGCGTACTTTTGCCGTGCTGCTCAAATGTTTTTTTGTGTCAGCTCTGATACATGACACAACCTCGTTGCGAGTCGGCCACGAACGGCCGCCCACAGCCGACCAACGGTCGGTCCGGCACTGTCGGCATATGCGACAATAACTCCCGACATCAACGAATCTTCCCAACTTTGTTGCAAAGACTCGTGGATCGTCTCAGTCTCCTTAGTCTCCTCTCTTCACCCCAAGACCCGCTGCCGCGGGTGTTGGGGTGCTTTTTTCGTATCCCCCGGACAACGGTTTCGTGGCATATGGGTGGAATCTTGCCTTATCGGGCGTGGATTCCGTTGCACCGGCGCTCGATGCCGCCGTCATCCGGGGCAACGACGCTGCCGTTCAGCCCGGCAGCTCGGCGAAACGCTCGCGAATCCGCTGCTCGATGCCGGCACCGTCCAACCCTTCGAGGCGCAGCAGCAGCGCACGGTCGCCATGGTCGATGAAGCGATCCGGCAGGCCCAACGTCAGCACCGGTCGGTTCAGCCTTTCGGCCTGCAGCGCTTCCAGGCAGGCGCTGCCGGCGCCACCCATCAGCACATGTTCTTCGACCGTGACGAAAGCCTCGTGGTCGGCGGCCAGCGCCTTGATCACGTCGACATCCAGCGGTTTGACGAAGCGCATGTTGACCACGGTCGCATCCAGCGCTTCGGCCGCTTCCAGTGCCGGCGCCACCATCGAGCCGAAGGCCAGGATGGCGATCCTGCGGCCCCGACGGCGGATTTCGGCCTTGCCCAGCGGCAGTTCGCTCATCGACTCGAGGACCGGCACGCCGGGGCCCGTGCCGCGTGGATAGCGCACGGCCACCGGCGCCTTGTATTTGACGGCCGAGTAGAGCATCTGCCGGCATTCGTTTTCGTCGGCCGGCGCCATCACCACCACGTTGGGCACGCAGCGCAGGAAGGCATAGTCGTAGACACCGGCATGGGTGGCGCCGTCGGCGCCCACCAGCCCACTGCGATCCAACGCCAGGACCATCGGCAGGTTCTGCAGCGCGACATCGTGCAGCAGCTGATCGTATGCACGCTGCAGGAAGGTGGAATAGATTGCCACCACCGGGATCAGCCCGTCACAGGCCATACCAGCGGCAAAAGTGACGGCGTGTTGCTCGGCAATGCCCACGTCGAAATAACGCTTCGGAAAGCGTTTTTCGAATTCGACCAGTCCCGAGCCTTCACGCATGGCGGGCGTGACGGCCACCAGTCTGGGCTCCTGCTCGGCCATGTCGCAGACCCAGTCGGAGAATACCTGGGTATAGGTCGGTTTGGCCGGTCTGGTGTTGGAAGTCTTGATGCCTTCGGCCGGATCGAACTTGCCGGGACCGTGGTAAAGAATCGGGTCGGCCTCGGCCAGTTTGTAGCCCTGGCCCTTTTTGGTGACGACATGCAGAAAGACGGGTCCGGAGATCTCGCGCAGGTTCTGCAGCGTGGGCACCAGCGCTTCCAGATCGTGGCCGTCGATCGGCCCGAAATAGTTGAAGCCCAATTCCTCGAACATCGTGCCGGGCGCCAGCATGCCCTTGGCGTGTTCCTCGAAGCGGCGGGCCAGGTCGAGGACCGGCGGCATCACCGACAGCATCTGACGCGCCACATCGCGCACCCGCACCAGTGGGTAAGCCGACAGAATGCGGGCCAGATACTGATTCATCGCACCGACGGCCGGTGAGATCGACATGTCGTTGTCGTTCAGGATCACCAGCAGGTCGATGTCCGGCGTGACGCCGGCATTGTTCAACGCCTCGAACGCCATACCAGCGCTCATCGCCCCATCACCGATGATGGCGACGTGCCGGCGGCGATCCGGCCCCTGCCCTTCACCCAGATTGCGCGAAGCCACCGCCATGCCAAGGGCGGCGGCGATCGACGTCGAAGAATGGGCAGTGCCGAAGGTATCGTATTCACTCTCGTCGCGGCGCGGAAAGCCCGACAGCCCCTCGTACTGGCGCAGGGTGCCCATCCGGTCGCGGCGGCCGGTCAGGATCTTGTGCGGATAGGATTGATGCCCGACATCCCAGACCAGACGGTCGCGCGGGGTATCGAACACGTAGTGCAGCGCGATGGTCAGTTCGACGGTGCCCAGATTGGAGGACAGATGGCCACCGGTCTTCGAGACCGATTCCACGATGAACCGGCGCAGCTCATCGGCCAGCGCCGGCAGTTGATCACGGTCCAGCCGGCGCAGATCGTCCGGGCTGTCGATCCGGGAAAGCAAATCCCGGTCCTGGTCCTGGTCCTGGTCCTGAGGCTTGTGGTCTTCGGTCATGGTGATGGGCAATCGGATGAAACCGGCCGGGAGGGCCGTCGGGCGGCCCCGCCCCGGAAGGCATGCAATCTTGATCAGTGGAAACGGTCGACGATGAAATCGGCCAGCTGGCGCAGCCGCCCGGCCCGAGGGCCTATTTCGTCCAGACAGCGATGGGCTTCGGTGCGCAGGCCGAGCGCCAGGGTGCGTGCCTCGTCCAGCCCCAGTACCGACACATAGGTCGGTTTGTCCTGCGCCTGGTCCTTGCCAGCCGTCTTGCCGAGCGTGGAGGAATCGGCCGTCACGTCGAGAATGTCGTCGACCACCTGGAAGGCCAGACCGATGACCCGGCCGAAACGATCGACCGCATCGGCCAGCGCCGGCGCAGGCTCGCCCCCGGCCAGCAGCCCCAGTTCGGAAGACACTGCCAGCATGGCGCCGGTCTTGAGCCGATGCATGCATTCGAGCTGGGCACGGTTCAGTCGGCGCCCCACCCCTTCGATATCCAGCGCCTGGCCCCCGGCCATCCCCCGCGAACCGGCGGCACGGGCCAGTGCGGCCACCATGGCGGCCACCGGCAGATCGCGCCGGCCCGACGGATTGGCGACCATCGGCGCCACCAGTGCCTCGAAGGCCAGCGCCTGCAGCGCATCACCCACCAGCATGGCCGTGGCCTCACCAAACCGACGGTGTACCGTCGGCCGTCCCCGGCGCATGTCGTCGTTGTCCATCGCCGGCATGTCGTCGTGCACCAACGAGTAGGCGTGGATCAGCTCGACCGCACAGGCGGCGCCGTCGAGTACGGCCGGATCGGCATCGACCAGTTCACCGGCTGCATAGACCAGCAGCGGACGGACCCGCTTGCCTCCGCCCAACACCGCATAGCGCATCGCCTCGTGCAGCAGCTCGGGCGCGAGACCGGGTTCCAGCCCCGAGGCGGCCGCAGGCAGCACCCGGTCCAGCGCCTGCTCGGTGTGATCGGCGCATGCCTGCATCCAGGCCCGCATGTCCAGGGGGGCTGCTGCTTTCATGGTTTGGTGCCCGGCTGCGTCCAGAATCTCATTCTTCTTCATCGAAACCTTCCTTCGAGGCTTCATCGAAACCTCCCTCCGGAGCGGCCTTCGATACGCCGTCCGTTCCGGTTCCGGAGCCGTTCTCGGCATAAGGCACCAACAGCCCCGCGTCGAGCACTTCCACCTGCTGCGCCACCTCCGTGAGCCTGTCCCGGCAATGACGTACCAGCTCGACCCCGCGCCGATAGGCCAGCAGCGAGGCTTCCAGCGGCAGTTGCCCGCCCTCCATCTGCTCGATCAGCGACTCCAGCTCGCGCATGGCGTCTTCAAAGTTGTCGGGCAAAGGTTTGGTTTTTTCCGCCGGCGCGGATCGGCTCATCGAAGCACCTCGAACAAAAAGGGCGCAGCGCTGGCCAGCACCTCACATCCCGGGGCGATCAGGGGCGCTGAACGCCCTGCCCGCTGCCCGTCGGCCCATTGCCAGCCCCCGTCGCCCCGGCACCGGAGCGAGATCGCGGACAGCAAAAAGACCGCTCTACCGGCCGGACTTCTGCATAGCCAGACATTTTAGCCCGCATTTGCGCCCGAGCCGAAACGCCTTTGACCTTCTATCACGGGTAAGCAGGGTATTTACATCCCCTCGCTGCGTCCCGACCCGTCGAACCCGGATGCCGCGACAGGCGCAGCGACGCCCCTGCAGGCGCTTCGATGTTTTCCCGGCCAATCCCGAGCCACACATGCCGGAAAACGATTGGGCGGCCCTCTCTTTCCCGGTAGAATCTGCCGTTCGTTTGAGCAAATCCGCCCCGGTCCTGCCATTTGCGGTGCCAGTTGACCCATCTGACCCATCATTGGGCGCCGCCACACCCAGAGGCCGACCGGGACACATCCGGCATACCGTGCCCCACGTCGGCTTCGATCACGCATGCGGTCGATCCCGGCATCAGTCGCTCGGGGCACGTCGCCACTCACCTCTTTTTGGTCGGAGAGACATAGAGTCCATCATGGTGGATATCGGGCGCCCTGCGCACCTCCAGCGACCCGCAACCCAGTTGCCGGTCACAGCCTATTTCGACGAATCCCTCTACAGACACGAACTGCACCGGCTGTTCGACAACGGCCCGGGCTATCGCGCCCATCGGCTGATGGTGCCCGAACCGGGCGACTATCACACCCTGCCCGGTGAGCAGGAAGGCCGTGTGCTGGTCAATCAGCGCCCCGACGAGCAGAACCCGCAAGGGCGCATCCAACTGCTGTCCAATGTCTGTAGACATCGGCAGGCCATCATGCTCAAAGGTCACGGCAATGCCGACAACATCGTCTGTCCGCTGCACCGCTGGACCTACGACCTGAAAGGCGAGCTGATGGGCGCACCGCATTTCGATGAGCAACCGTGTCTGAACCTGCCCAAGTATCCATTGCAAGACTGGCAGGGGCTGCTGTTCGAGGGGCCGCGCGACGTTCAGGCAGACCTCCGCGACATGAGTGTGGCAGCCGACCTGGATTTCTCGGGCTATCGGCTCGACCACGTCGAAGTGCACGAATGCGAATACAACTGGAAGACCTTCATCGAGGTCTATCTGGAGGACTACCACGTCGTGCCGTTCCATCCGGGTCTGGGTCATTTCGTCGACTGCGACGACCTGAAATGGGAATTCGGTGAATGGTGGTCGGTACAGACCGTGGGCCTGCACCGCGACCTGAAGAAGCCGGGTTCGCCGGTCTATCGGAAGTGGCACGAGGAAGTGCTGCGTTTCAACGGCGGCAGGCTGCCCAAGTACGGTGCGATCTGGCTGACCTACTATCCGAACCTGATGGTCGAGTGGTATCCGAACGTGCTGGTGATTTCGTCGCTGATCCCGCGTGGGCCACGTCATACCACCAACATCGTGGAGTTCTACTACCCCGAGGAAATCGTCTGGTTCGAGCGCGAATTCGTCGAAGCCGAGCGGGCAGCCTATATGGAGACGGCCATCGAAGACGATGAGATCGGCGTGCGGATGGACGCCGGCCGGCGCGCGCTGCTGGAGCGCGGTGAGAACCAGACCGGCCCCTACCAGAGCCCGATGGAAGACGGCATGCAGCACTTCCACGAGTTTCTTCGCCGCGAGCTGGGCGATGTCGGCGACGCCGACGCGCCGCCACTGAATCAGATGCCCCCGGAACGCCACAGGGGAGCATGAATTTTCGCAACACCCGCCCCGTCCCGGAAGAGCATGGACGGGGCATCTCTCGCAGGCCCGGTGATCCGGCCTGCCGCTTTTACAGGAGGCTCTGATGACCTGGACCACCCTGATCTCCGCCGAAGAACTGGCAGCCGCCATCGATCGATGCGTCGTGGTGGATTGCCGCCACCAACTGACCGACCCCAAAGGTGGACTGCAAGCCTATCTGGCCGGACACATCCCCTCGGCGTTCTTCCTGTCGATGGATGATGATCTGAGCGGCCCCAGCAACCCGGCGCTCGGCCGCCACCCCCTTCCCGAGCGCGCCACCCTGTTGGCGAAACTGGCATCCATCGGTCTGTCGGACGACACTCAGTTGGTCGTCTATGACGATCAGGGCGGTGCGATGGCCGGCCGCCTTTGGATGCTGGCCCGTTGGCTGGGGCACGACAAGGTCGCCATCCTCGATGGTGGGCTGGCCGCCTGGCAGGATGCCGGCTACCCGCTCAGCACCGAACTGGACTCGGCCAAGCACGGCACACTGACCGACCGCCCCGCCCTGGTGCGGATGATGTCCACCGACCAGCTGCTGGCGGAACTGGAGCACGACAAGTATCTGGTCGTCGATGCCCGCACGGCCGAGCGCTACCGTGGCGATGACGAAAAACTGGATCCGGTGCCCGGCCATATCCCCGGTGCAATCAACCGGCCGATGGGCCAGAACCTGCGCCCGGACGGCCGTTTCAAGCCAGCCCAGGCGCTGCGCGAAGAATGGGATGCGCTGCTGGCCGGCCGCTCGCCCGATCACATCGTGCACCAGTGCGGCTCGGGCATCACCGCCAACCACAACATGCTGGCGATGGAAATCGCCGGACTGACCGGTAGCGTCCTGTATCCGCCCGCCTGGAGCGGCTGGAGCAGCGATCCGGAACGGCCGGTGGCGCGGGGCTGAGCCTCCGAAGCTACCAAAGACACGAGGGGCCGATTGCCCCGGAGAGCCCGAGCCGACGGACCCGAAGCCCGGGCCGTCGTCGACATCGCGATGATCACGGCCAGGGCTCCTCCCGGGGCTTCAGTCGTCCGGATTGTCCCGGATGAACTGATGCACCTTCTCCACCATCTTGCGTGAACCCGCGAAGAAGGGAGTACGCTGATGCAACTTGGTGGGCTGGATGTCCATGATGCGGTTTTTGCCATCGGTGGCCAAACCGCCGGCCTGTTCGGTCAGGAAGGCGATCGGGTTGCACTCATAGAGCAGGCGCAGCTTGCCATCCGGATAGTTGCTGCCCTGCGGGTACATATAGATGCCGCCCTTGAGCATGTTGCGGTGGAAGTCCGACACCAATGAACCGATGTAACGCGACACATAGGGACGCCCTTCGGCCGCATTGTCTTCCTGGCAGTATTTGATGTACTTTTTGACCCCCTGCGGAAAACGCAGATACTGGCCTTCGTTCACCGAATAGATCTTGCCATCTTCAGGGAAACGGATGTTTTCGTGCGACAGGAAGAAGATGCCGATCGACGGATCGAAAGTAAAGCCGTTGACGCCATTGCCGGTGGTGTAGACCAGCATGGTCGAAGAACCGTAGATCACATAGCCGGCAGCCACCTGGGCACTGCCCGGCTGCAGGAAGTCTTCCAGCGAAACCGGGCTTCCGATCGGTGTCACCCGGCGATAGATCGAGAAGATCGTTCCGACCGAGACGTTCACTTCGACGTTTGAAGAGCCGTCGAGCGGATCGGTCAGCACGATGTACTTGGCGTTACGGCTGCGCTCGCTGTCGAAGGCGATGAAGTCCTCCGCCTCTTCGGACAGAAAGCCGGCCACGTCGTCACGGGCAAAGAATGCGGCGCTGACGGTTTTGTGTGCAAACACATCCAGCTTTTTCTGCTGCTCGCCCTGTACGTTTTCGGCACCGGCATCACCCAGGATGTCATGCACCAGACCCGCGCGATTGATGTCGCGGTTGATCACTTTGGAAGCCAGTCGAATGGCCGACAGAATGCCGCTGAGACTGCCGCGCGCATTCGGGTATTCCGCCTGTTTTTCGACGATGAATTCACCCAGACTCTTCATAGAGGTCTCCTATTCAAACTTCCGATATTGTAGTGGCTTACCCCGATATCGTCTGTAACGGTGCATGGTCTTCGCCCTGGCGAAGCGGAGTGATCAGCGTGGCAGCGCCTTGAAGGCAGGTGCACCGGCGGGACGATGGCCGAAAGTCATCATCGACCGGCTGCTGCTCACCGGCGTGATCGACAGCCAGATCCGTTGATTGCCGGCACCTGCCCATTCCATCCGCCCCTTCAGCTGCATGGACGTCTGCTCCAGCCGCACCTGCCTGGCCGGCTTGCCAAAGGCTCGCAGCATCACGGGCTCGACCTTTTCATAGTCGCTCTGTACCTCGGCATTGGCATAAATGCCGTCGGCACGACCGATATTGACCTGGTAGTAGCGACCGTTCAGAAAATAATATGTGGCCACGAAAGACACGCCACTGATCGAAACCGGCCTTTCGAGCCGTGCCACGGCACCGTTGGCCAGGCCGCCCCGCTTTCCTGGTTCCGTCGCTCCTGGCACCATGCTCCGCACCTCTTCCACACTCATACCGGCTCGCAGCCCCGACCATGGGTATTCCTGACTGCCGGCCGTACTCGACTTCACTTCGGTCATGCCGCTGTCCGCCGCACAGGGCATCTCCTGAAAGGCGACCTGGCCTCCCACGGTACATTTGTGAATCCGTGCCTGCACGGGAGAAGTCAACAGCGCCAGTCCCAGTGCCAACCAGATAGCCTTTTTCATGATGAGGAGCGGGAAAGTCAGTGAACGACGAGGAGGTGCGCAATCGCTGCACGCATGTCGTTTTTTACGCGAATTCTTCCCTGCTCCGCCGCCCGTCGCCGCCTGACGGGCATATCGATCCGATGAACCGGGCCAACCGGAAACGAACGAAAAAACGGTCGAACCGGGCGTAATGTACGTCACATCCGCCTGACTCGACCGGCTGGGTAACCAACGATACTTCCCCCGCCCCTGTCGCCGTCCCGTCCTTGCCCGGCATGCCGGTCGAAGCCCCGACATGCCGGCGACGACGAGTCGACATCGATACGATGCGACAGGGGAGCCGACAAACCGTGGCTCAGTTGGAAAACACCCTCTTCAACAGTTTCGAGCCCGTACCGACCGGATCGGCACGGATCGATTTCTCTTCGGCCGCGATCATCTTGTAGAGACCGTCCATGGCCTTGTTGGTCACGTAGTTCTCGATCTTGGCATCGTCCGAGCTGACGACCCCCACCTTGGCCGCCTGACCGGCCAGCGAGTTGTATTGCTGCGCCAGCCCCAGCTTGCCGACGTTCTGCGTCACGATCGGCAAAAACTTGTTGAACATATCGGTCTGGGTCTTGTCGCGGAAGAACTGGGTCACCGAATCATCGCCGCCCGACAGAATACTCTTGGCATCCGACACCGACATCGACTTGATCGAGTTGGTCAGCAGCGTCCTGGCCTCGGGCACGGCGGCCTCGGCCGCACGGTTGATGCCGGTTTCCAGCGCATCGAACTCCTTGTCCTTGCCCATCAGCTTCATCAACTTACGGGCCTTCTGCATGCTCTCGGGCAGCGGGATCTTCACCTCCGGATTGCCCAGAAACCCATTGGTCTGCCCCAGGCTGCTGACCGCCGCATCGGCCCCTTTCTGCAAGGTCGTCTTGAGCGCGGTGCTGGCATCGGCCTGCGTCAGCGACGATAGATCCAGCGCCTGAACCGGCTGCGATGCGGCGCCCAGCGCCACCCCCAACGACAGCGAAGCGGCTGCCAGCGGTGCGCTCAGCAGACGGCGCGCCTTGATTCCGGAAGAAACACCCATCGAACATTCTCCAAGCTGTGCAAAAACAGGAATCAAATTGTGACAGAAGGAAGCCCCGCCGACATGTAAAACCAGTTGAAGCGCGGCACGGACACAGTCGACCTCGACGGCCGAGGACAGGTCGCACAACGCGGCCACGCCCGGCCCGGCCCGGCCGACTGCAGCGTCACATCGATCGGCGGCTCTTCATCAGTTCGACCGATCCCGTCTCGCCAAAGAATCGACCGGCAGCCCGGCTTTCACCGAATCTGCCGCTCGAGCACCGCTTTTTCGATCGAAACGACAGGCTGCGCGGCACACGTGGAGAAAGTGCCGACAGCAGCCGATCGACATGTGCTCACGACCCCGACAGAAAAGCCAGCAGGCCGATGCCCAGCACGATGCGGTAGATGGCAAAGCCCGTGTAGCGGTGCTTTTTGATGAAGGACAGCAGCCAGCGGACGACGATGAAGCCGGTGATGGTGGCGGCGACGAAACCAGCGATCACACCGCTCCACTGTTCGTTGGCCAGACTGCCATCCATGAACAGTTCCAGGAAGGCAAAGGCGCTGGCTGCGAACATGGTGGGGATACCGACCAGAAAGACGAACTCGGCCGCAGCGCTGCGGTTGCTGAGACCGGCCAGCATCGCCATGAAGATGGCGGCCGCCGAACGCGAGGTACCGGGGAACACACCGGCCACGACTTGCGCCAGACCGACCAGTACGACGACCTTCCAGGTCACGATGGTGTTGTCGTCGCCGCGCTTTTCGGCATAGTGTTCGGCAAACATCATCCAGACACCACCGATGATCAGCGCCCAAGCGATCGGCGTGACGGTTTCGGGCAGTTCCCAACCCAGCATGCGCACCGGCAGGCCGACCAGCGCCGTCACCATGAAGGCGACGATGACCTTGATGGCGTAGTCCCGGTTGGCCGGTTCGTTGAAGCCGGTCACCATCGACCACAGGCGCTGGCGGAACACCAGGGTGATGGCCAGAATGGCACCGGCCTGAACGACGATGTTGAAGAAATCGGAACGACGTGGCAACCAGTGCTGGGCGATCAGCAGGTGGCCGGTACTGGAGATGGGCAGAAATTCAGTCAGCCCTTCGATGATGCCGAGCAGGGTTGCGGCAAGCACATCTGACATGGGAAAGCGATTCCAAAGAATTGAACGACGGACCTGGCCTGGGACGCGGGGGTTCACGAATCACCCGGAGAATCCACCAGGAGAATCACCCAGACGAGACATGAATCCCGACCCGGTTCGATCGCCACGACAGCCCTCGAAGCGACTGCGAGGCACGAACCGACACTTCAGTCCACGGCAGCAGCGGTTCGGCTGGCTGCGGTGGCTGACCCCAGGTGCCATCGAGTCGGGAAAACCCGAGACGTGGCAAACCGATGAGCATAACCGATCCACCGCCATGACCGGGTTGAACAAATGCAACCAAGCAGGGAGATTGTTTCGGCCGACCCCGGATCGATCTCCTTCGAGAACCTCTGGACGAATGCTTGAGTTCATCCACACCGTCGAAAGCAGCCCTCAGTGCGCCTGCTCCCAGTTGGCACCGACGCCGACTTCAGCCAGCAGCGGAACGGATAGCCGGGCGATGCCGGCCATGCGGGAGGGCAGTTCGGTGCGCAGGCGTTCGACTTCGGCCTCGGGCACTTCGAGCACCAGTTCGTCGTGCACCTGCATCACGATGCGGGCACCCAGCCCCTGCGCTTTCAGCCAGTCGTCCACGTCGATCATCGCCAGTTTGATCAGGTCGGCGGCAGTACCCTGCATGGGCGCGTTGATGGCGGCGCGCTCGGCCATCTGCCGGCGCGAGACGTTGGTGGACTGGATTTCGGGCAGCCACAGCCGACGACCGAAGACGGTCTCGACGTAGCCCTGGGCGCGGGCCTCGGCGCGGGTGCGCTCCATGTAGGCCGCCACGCCCGGATAGCGGGCAAAGTAGCGGTCGATGTAGGCCTGGGCCGAGCCGCGCTCGATGCCGAGATTGGCCGCCAGCCCGAAAGCGCTCATACCGTAGATCAGGCCGAAGTTGATCACCTTGGCGTAGCGGCGCTGTTCACTGTCGACCTCGGCCAGCGGCACGCCGAACACTTCGGCAGCGGTGGCTCGGTGCACGTCCTGCCCTTCGGCAAAAGCCTTCAGCAGACCGGCATCCTGCGAGATGTGCGCCATGATGCGCAATTCGATCTGCGAGTAGTCGGCCGACATCAGCCGGCTGCCCGCCGGCGCGATGAAGGCTTCGCGAATCCGCCGGCCTTCCGGGGTGCGCACCGGGATGTTCTGCAGGTTGGGATCGCTGGACGCCAACCGGCCGGTGATGGCCGTGGCCTGTGAATAGGTGGTGTGGATGCGGCCGGTGACCGGATTGACCATCTCCGGCAGCTTGTCGGTATAGGTGGATTTGAGCTTGGCCAGCCCACGCCACTGCAGCAGCACCTTGGGCAGAGGGTAATCCAGCGCCAGTTTTTCGAGCACGCTCTCGTCGGTGGACGGCTTGCCACCGGCGGTCTTTTTGACGACCGGCAGGCCCAGCTGGCCGAACAGGATTTCGCCCAGCTGTTTGGGCGAGCCGAGATTGAAGGGCCGACCGGCCAGCTCGTGCGCCTGTCGTTCGAAGGCCATCAGCTGCTCGGCCAGATCGGCCGATTGGACTTGCAGCCGTTTGCCGTCCACCAGCACCCCGTGCCGCTCCATACCGTAGAGCACTTTCAGCGTCGGGATTTCGATATCGGCATAGACGTGCGTCAGACGCGCATCGGCATCGATCGACGGCCACATCGCCCGATGCAGCTGCAGGGTCACATCGGCATCTTCGGCCGCGTAGCGGGTCGCGGTCTCCAGATCGACCTGATCGAAACCAATCGCCTTGGCGCCCTTGCCGGCCACGTCCTCATAGGTCGTGGTCTGCCGGTCCAGATGCCGACCGGCCAGCGCGTCCATACCATGGGTGCGATGGGCTTCCAGCACATAGGATTCGAGCATGGTGTCGTGCGCCACGCCGGCCAGCGCGATACCGTGGTTGGCCAGCACGTGCATGTCGTATTTGATATTCTGACCGACCTTGGCGTGCCGGTCGCTTTCCAGCCAGGGCCGGAGGGCCGCCAGCACTTCGTCCACCGGCAGCTGTTCGGGCACGCCGGCATAGGTATGACCCACCGGGATGTAGGCGCCCTGCCAGGGCGTGATCGACAGCGAGATACCGACCAGCCGGGCCTGCATCGGATCGAGCGATGTAGTTTCGGTGTCGAGTGCCACCAGCCCGGCCTGCTCGAGCCGTTCGACCCAGGCGGCCAGCGTCTCGCGGGTGACGATCCGTTCGACCATCAGGCCACCGGCCGGCTCGGGCGTGCGGATGGCCAGCGGGCTGGCGCCAGCCACCGCATACATGGTGGAGGCGACGTCGGCGGCAGAACCGGCAGCCGATACGGCCGAAGCATCGGCTGCACCGTTGCGTGTCGCATCGATACCCGCCATCGCCGCAGCCCCGGAATCGGCCGCCCCCTCTGCCGCAGACACGGGCCCTTGCGCTCCGAAGGCGGAAGCAGCGCCGCCACCCTGGCGCCGCTGTCGCTCGCCGAGCCGCCGGGCAAAGGTGCGCAGCTCCCAGCGTTCAAAGAGCTGCAGCAGCTGCGTCTCGTCTTCGGGCTGCAGCTGCAGCGCCTGGATCGATTCGACCCACTGACTCAGGTCGGCATCACGCAACACCGTCACCAGCCTGCGCCCCTGTGGCAGCCAATCGAGCGCGGCCCGCAGATTTTCGCCCACCTTGCCGCCGATCTGGTCGGCACAGCGGATGATCTCGTCCAACGTCCCGTACTGGTTCAGCCATTTGGCGGCGGTTTTCGGCCCCACCTTGTCGACACCGGGCACGTTGTCGACCGTATCACCGGTCAGGCTCAGAAAATCGATGATCTGCACGGGATCGACGCCGAACTTTTCGCGCACACCGGCCGCATCGATCAACGTCGGTGGTACGCCGTCACGGGTCATGGTGTTGACCAGCACGGTCTGGTCATCGACCAGCTGGGCCAGATCCTTGTCACCGGTGGAAATGACGGTGCGCATGCCCTGCGCTGCCGCCTGGGTGGCCAGCGTGCCGATCACGTCGTCGGCCTCGATGCCCGGAACCACCAGCAACGGCCAACCCAATGCGCGGGTCAGCTCGTGAATCGGCGCGATCTGCTGGATCAGGGCCTCGGGGGTTTCACCGCGATTGGCCTTGTAATGCTCGTACAAATCATCGCGGAAAGTACGCCCCGGCGCATCGAAAACGACGGCGCCCAACAAAGCCCCACCATGTAGACGGGTATCTTCGCGAAGACGGCGCAACATACCGACCATACCGTGGATGGCACCGGTCGGTTCGCCCGCTTTGTTGCGCAGGTCGGGCAGTGCATGAAAAGCACGAAACAGATAGCTGGATCCATCGACCAGCAACAGGGTCTTGTCAGACATCGGCAAAAAAAGGCCGCACAGCAGCATGGCGGCAGAAGAAAGCCCGGAAATGGCTGGCTTTTTTGATACGCTCACGACAGACAGACGGCGTCGGTCGACATGACCCGATACGCCCAGCCACCCGGTAACAAGAAGGACTCATGGTCACCAAAGCACCAAAAACAACGCGGCCCACCCCAAAACTGAGCGGCATCATGCCCGACGACCGTGCAACGACGATCAAGGCCAAGGAATCCTGGCACGTGCTGGGCATTATCGCAGAGTTCGTCGAGACCACCGAGATCCTGGCCGACATCCGCCCGGCCGTTTCGATCTTCGGCAGTGCCCGCATCCAACCCGGTCATCCCTGGTACACCGAAACCGAGATCCTGGCCCGCAAACTGTCGGATGCCGGCTTTGCCATCCTGTCCGGTGGAGGCCCAGGCCTGATGGAAGCGGCCAACAAGGGCGCCTATGCGGGCGAATCACCTTCGGTGGGCCTGAACATGGAACTGCCGATGGAACAGCACGACAATCCTTATCAGAACGTGTCGCTGCACTTCCGGCATTTCTTTGCGCGCAAGGTGGCGTTTGCCAAATACGCGGCCGCCTTCGTGGCAGTGCCGGGTGGCTGGGGGACGCTGGACGAACTGATGGAAGTGCTGACACTGATCCAGACCAGAGTGACGCGGCGCATTCCGGTGATTCTGGTCGGCTCCGGCTTCTGGAAGGGCTTGCTGGACTGGATGAACGACACGCAGGTGACGGGCGGCACGGTCTCACCCGCGGACATGCAGCTGATCCGGGTCATCGACGATCCGGACCAGGTCGTCGAAGCGATCTTCGATTTCTATCAGCAACGCGGCTTCTACGCCCCCACCGACGACCGTCCGCTGCATCTGCAGCTCTGATCCGCCGCAAAGCACCGGGGCCGGGCACGGACCGCGGACGGCAAAAATGTGTCGCTGCACTTCCGGCATTTCTTTGCGCGCAAGGTGGCGTTTGCCAAATACGCAGCCGTCTTCGTGGCGGTACCGGGTGGCTGGGGGACAAGCGGCAGGCTGCCGGCGCCCCCCGTGACCGGTGGGGCCATTTCCACCCGCACGATCCCGACGGCCCCGGCCGGGACGACCCGGCTTTGGCGCAGGCCGATCTCGAACCGCAGCACGGCGGAGGCCCCGGTCCGTGGCCCAGCTTTTCATGATGGCAGAAATCACCTGCCCGCCGCGCAATGTGGGTAAAGCGACTGCGGCTTTGCCCTAGCGCCTCCACATCGGTGCTCGAATGGGCCATAAGCTGCTGCCCACGGTCCCGCCGGTACCCTGGGGACCCTGCATCCAGTTCCACAGGCATACAGGCGGTCGGGATCGCGCAGATGAAGCGAGAAGTACGGCTTCCCATTCAAAGAAAGCGGTGAAACGACGTACCGGCTCCGGCATCCGGCATCCGGCAAGAAGAGGCTACGCGCGAGAATCCACGCGCGATCCGCGGCACGCTCACCCGATCGTTCATCCGTGCCCATCCGAGTCCACGGGACGGTCGTGCCCGGGGCACAGACTCGAAGCATCGCGCAGCAGCGTCGTTCGATCACAATCAGGAGCATCCGATGATCACCGCCCTCTACAACCCGCAGCACAGACGATGGCTGCTGGAACAAAGCAAAGCCCTGCTCGAGTTCGCCCGCAAAGCCAAGGTGCCCTTTGGCTTTGCCTATCTGGACCAGCACGGCGAAATAGACCCGGATCAGCCGATCCACACATGGATCAGCTGCCGGATGACACATATCTACAGTATCGGCACGCTGATGGGTGTGGCCGGCTGCCGCGAGCTGGCCGAACACGGCGTCCAGGCACTGCTGGAGCATATCCAGGACCATGCGCATGGCGGCTTTTTCGAAGCATTGGCGCTGGAGCCGGGGCCGGACGGTCGGGCCGTGCCCACCGAAACCGGCGGGCAGAAAAGCGCCTATGCCCATGCCTTCGTGCTGTTGGCGGCCTCCAGCGGGCTGCTGGCCGGCATCGCCCGCGCCGACGAGTTGTTCGAGCGCATCAGCCGGATCATCGACCAGCGGTTCTGGGACGAAAAGTGTGGCCGGATGCGTGAGTCCTTCTCCAGAGACTTCTCGGTCTGCGAACCGTATCGCGGAATGAATGCCAACATGCACACGGTCGAGGCCTGTCTGGCGGCCTTCGACGCGCAACGGGCGCAGAGCGCGGCCAAAGGCGGCACCGGCAGCCCGGACGCAGGCCTCCCCGTCCATGGGCAGGACCCCGACACCGGCGGCCGGCAGACGCTGCGTTGGCTGCAACGCGCCAATTCGATCACCCATTTTGCCTTCATGCTGGCCGAGCGGAACGACTATCGCCTGCCCGAGCATTTCGACGAGGACTGGCAGACGATCCGCGATTACAACGAGCACGACAAGGCCCACCCCTTCCGCCCCTATGGCGCCACCGTGGGCCATGCGCTGGAATGGGCCCGGCTGGGTGCTCATGTACTGCGGATGAACGAGTCACAGGGACTCGAATCGCCGATCGACTACACCCGTATCGCTTTCGGACTGTATCGCCAGGCGCTCCACAACTGGCATGGCGACGGTGCCGAAGGCTTTGTCTACACCACCGATTTCGATGGCAACCCGATCGTGCGCGACCGGATGCACTGGGTGCTGTGTGAAGCGATCGGTGCCTGCGTGGCACTGGACGCCATCACCGCCGACGACCCGCCGCCGGGCGAATCGGGCCGTGCCCAGGGTTACGTCGAAGCGGCTCTGGGCAATGAATTCTCCTATTGGTACGAGATCTTCATGGCCTATGCCGCACGTCATCTGATCGAACGCGCCGGCCGCTGGACCCACCAGCTCGATGCCGACAACCGCCCGGGCAGCGGCGTCTGGTCGGGCCGGCCGGACATCTACCATGCCTTCCAGTGCCTGATGCTGCCGTTGCTGCCCTTCGGGCACTCGATCACGGCAGCGGTCAAGGCAGCAGTCAAGGCCGATCAAAACCTGTGCGGGTCCTGATGGACGACCCGTCGGAACGAAGTGGCGGACCCGGGCACGTTCTCAAAGGCAGGTAGAATGCAGGCGACCCCATCACCCGGTTCGCCATGGCTGTCTTCACCGTCGTTTCAGATCAAGAGATCGCACAATGGCTGGCACAGTACGATGCCGGCTCGCTGCTGTCCGCCCAGGCCATTGCTTCGGGCATCGAGAACACCAACTATTTCGTCGATACCAGCAAAGGCCGCTGGGTACTGACGCTGGTCGAGCGCCTGCCGACCGAGCGCCTGCCCTTTCATCTGAACCTGATGAAGCATCTGGCACAGCGCGGCATTCCCTGCCCAGAACCGCTGGCCGACCGCGAAGGCAGGCTGTGGAGCATGCTCAACGGCAAGCCCGCCACGCTGGTGACGCGCCTGCCTGGCAGATCGGTGGAAGACACCACCGCCCCTCATTGCCATGCCATCGGCCAGCTGTTGGCACGCATGCACCTGGCGGCAGCCGATTTCGGGCCGGCGCCAGCCAACGTACGCGGCGCGGACTGGTGGCCGCAGGCCCTCACCGAGCTGACGCCGCTGCTGCCGGCCGACCAGCTGGCACTGATACATGACGAACTGGCCGTGCAACTGGCCTGGCGGCAGCAGGCGGCGTTTGCCGCGCTGCCGGCCTCGGCGGTGCACGCCGACTGCTTCCGCGACAATGTCCTGTTCGACACGATCGACGCACCCGGCATCATCGATTTCTATTTTGCCTGCCACGACACCTGGATCTTCGACCTGGCCGTGGTCTGCAACGACTGGTGCCTGGCACCCGATCACTTCTCGCTCGACTCGTCCCGGTTGATGTCCCTGCTCGAAGGCTATCAGAACGTGCGTCGCTTCGATGATGTCGAACGCCAAGGCTGGCCGATGGCGCTGCGTGCGGCTGCACTGCGCTTCTGGCTGTCGCGTCTCTACGATGCGCTGCTGCCACGCGAAGCCGCCATGCTGCAACCCAAAGATCCGGAACACTTCAGAAAAATCCTCTTGGATCGTCGTAACATGACGGCTCCTGGATGCTGACACCGACCCCCGACTTGCAACCAATGAGCGGAATTCAGGTTCACAAAGTCCCCGCGCTGCACGGCTGGCATTGGCTGCGCCAAGGCTTCGAGCTGCTGAAACGGGCACCGATGCAATTGCTGCTGCTGGTGATCGTGCTCAAGACCCTCACCAATCTGCTGCCGGCCTTTGGCATGCTCGGATTGATGGCGGCCAAGATCATCATGCCGGCACTGATCGTCGGCTTTCTGAGTGTGGTGCGCGAACTCGCCCCCGATCCCATGTATCCGGGTGCCGCCCGACCCACGACCACGGCCCTTCCCGGCACCGGCCGGACGACGGCACCGCCGCGTTTCAGCCTGGAATCCTTCATCGGCTGGGCGCGCAACCGCCAGGCATTACAGACCGTTTTGCTGATCGGTATGTTGGGGCTGCTCATCGATTTCGCGGCGCTCTATCTGTCCGATTTCCAGACGGTGATCGAGAAGATGGCAGCCACCGTGAATGCCTCTGCCGGCACCTTTCCCGCCGATGAAGCTGCCCTGGAGCAGATGCTGGCACCGCTGATGCGATCGTTCACGGTGTTTCTGGCCATCACGCTGCCCTGCTACCTGTTTCTCTGGTATGCCCCGGTCTTCGGTGGTCTGCACCGGCTGCCATTGCTCAAAAGCATCGTCTTCAGCATCGTTGCCGTCAAGCGCAACCTGCTGGCCTTCCTCTGCTATGCCATCGCCCTGGCCATTCTGATGATCTCCTTCGGGCTCCTCACCCAGGTGTTCGGACAGTTGCTGGGCGGCGGCGGCGGAGCTTTCGGATTACAATCTTTACTATTGTTTCTGCTGATTCCGCTGTTATTGGCTGTCGTCGGTTGCTCGCAATGGGCCTGCTATCTTGATACCATCGGAGTCGATCTGCATAACGGCACCTCGGCACTGCCGCCCTCCGACAGTGCCGACTGAATCCTCTGCATCGGTCAACCTTGCTGCGGCATGCCCGCCATGGCCGGCCGGTGCCGGGACACATGGGTGACGAATGTCGTACCGGTCCCGGTTGGCCCGCCCCTTCGTTCAGCCATCAGGGCCCCTCAACCCAACTCCGGGCGTGAAGCCCGACGACAGCTCCGGCTACGCCACCACACCTCGTACCCCATCGTCTCCATTCCGCCCACAAAAAGGATGGACCGATGGCGTCAGTGCCGAGCCGGCGCGCCTCTTTCTTCAGACAAGCTACCGCATTCATGAGTGACGGTCTCGACAAGAATCCGGGTACGAACCCGCCATCGGCCGACCTCCTGTCGGCCTCCCCTGCCAGGCAGTTCCCCCCTATCGCCTCCGATGCGCAAGATGCGCATGACGTGTCCAGCAAGACGAAATCCGGCAAGAGCAAAAAGAAGAAGAAAAAACAGAAAGGGCTGGCCTCCAGCCACGACTCGACGGTGATCATCCGCGATGCCGATATCCTCGGCAGCAAGCGTGGCGTCGAGACCATGTTCCGCAACGTCTTCCGTTCGGAGCTGGATCTGATCACCCTGGCCGCCACCAAGGCCAACATCATGATCTCGCTGAACGGGCTGATCGTATCGGCGCTGATGATTTCCGGCGCCTTCATCTACGCCTCCTCACCCCGTTTCATGGTGCCGGCCTATATCTTCATGGCCACCGCCGCCGGCTCGATCGCCTTTGCGCTGCTGTCGGCCTCGCCGGAACGGGCCGATATGCCCGGAGCCCTGTGGGACTGGATCAAGGATGTATGCCGCGGCCGAGCCCGCCTGCGCGACTTCACGCAGCGGGTGGTGTACCAGAAAGAATCCTTCGTCACCGACGAGGCAAACATCCTGATCTTCAAGGACCGGGTCAAGCTGAGCCGCGAGGAATACTGGGAGAAGATGCTCGGCATGATCAATGATCGCGAGCAGGTTTACTCCAAGATGAGCGCACAGCTCTATTGGCTGGGCCTGATGGCCGACCGCAAGTTCAAGTACCTGAACGTCTCCTATTCGATCTTCCGTTGGGGCCTGCTGGCCTCGGTACTGGCCTTCATCGGCATCCGCATGCTGCCCGGTACCGAACAACAGCCCAGTCTCCTCGGCACGCTGATGAACAGTCTGGGCGCCCCGGCCGGCATCGGCTCCGGCACGGGCACGGGCAACGACGGTCAGCCACAGCGCTTCAAGAGCACTTACGAGCCCTCGGCCGTGCAGCAGCTCGACGATGGCCGCCTGCTGATCGTCGAGGATGAATCCCGCCGCGCCTTCAGTCTGCTGAAAGCCGGTCCGGACGGCCAGCTGATCGAGGACGACGACATCGATGCCCATCTGCTGACCAGCTTCAAGCGCAAGCTCAACGATGTCGAAGCGCTGGCCAAAGACGACAACGGCTATATCTACGCCACCACGTCGCATTCGACCAACAAGCAGGGCGAGCGCAACCCCGACCGCGAGCAGCTGCTGCGCTTCCGCATCATGGGCAACGATGCCCGCGAGGTGCAGTCCTATCCGCACCTGATCGACCGACTGCAGGCCAGTGCCACACTACAAGAAAAGATCGTGGCGCAAGGCGGTGCAAAAGCCGATTTCCGTACCACCAATATCGAAGGCATGGCCTGGGATCCGGTCAACAAGCACCTGCTGCTGGGTTTCCGTGAACCGCTGGTCGATGGCAAAAGCATGATCATCGCCATCGGCAATCCGGATGCGATGTTCCTGGATGGCGCCGATCCGGAGTTTGCGGCAGTGTACTTCCTGGACCTGCAGGGCGGCGGTATCCGCGGCATGGATTACGATCCGAAGGCGAAGCAGTATCTGATCACCAACGAGGTGCGCAATGCAGCGGGCAAGAACCGTTCGCAGCTGTGGACCTGGACGGGTGATGCCGCCAGCGCACCGGTGAATGTGCCGATGCCGGCTTTTCAGCGGATGAAGAACGTGGAGGCGGTGGGCCTCGTGACGCTGAATGGCAAGCCCTACTATCTGTTCATGAGCGATGAGGGAGATGCGGCGGCGAACATCACCGGGCAGTATCTGAAGCTGGGTTACGACAAGGGGCTGCCGACGGCGCCTTGAGCCATTTCCGGCCGACATCGGATACCTCGATTCATCAGGCCTGGGCTTGGCGCCCCTCCACCCAGGTCTTGATCACCAAGGTCAGCAGCGCGAACATCGCCAGCAGCGATGCCACCGCAAATGCCGCCGTCGACTGGTACTCGTTGTAGAGGCTCTCGACATACAGCGGCATCGTATTCGTCAGGCCCAGGATATGGCCGGACACCACCGAGGCCGCCCCGAACTCCCCCATCGCCCGTGCCGTGGACAGACTGACCCCATAGAGCAGCCCCCAGCGGATCTTCGGCAGCGTCACATGCCAAAAAATCTGCCATCGGCTGGCTCCCAGCACCGCAGCGGCCTGCTCCTCGTCGTCACCCTGCGCCTGCATCAGCGAAATCAACTCACGGGCAACCAGCGGCAGAATCACGAATATCGTCACGATGATGATCGCCGGCACAGTGAACATCAGCCGGATATCGTGCTGCGCCAGCCAAGGCCCGAACCAGCCCTGCGCGCCGAACAGCAGCACATACATCAGGCCGACCACCACCGGTGAAATCGCAAAGGGCAGATCGATCAGCGCACTCAGCATCGATTTGCCGGGGAAATCATATCGGGCCAACAACCAGGCAGCCACCACCCCGAACAGCACGTTCAGCGGCACGGCCACCATCACCGTCAGCAGCGTCAACCAGATCGCCGAGCGGGCATCGCGCTCGGTCAGCGCCGCCCAATAGGCCGACAGCCCGCGCTGCAACGCCTCGGAAAACACCACCACCAGCGGCATCACCAGAAAAATCAGCACAAAGGCCATTGCGACGAACAGCAGCGCGACGCGCACGCCCTTCGGTTCACCCGTCACCCCGGGCGCGTCCAGAATGCCTGCAGTTCTCATGCCGGAGACTCCCGCCGTCGATACTGCCACAACTGCAAGCCGTTGATGACCAGCAGCATCAAAAAGGACATCATCAACAGCACCAGTGCCACCGCCGATGCCCCCTGATAATCGAACTGCTCCAGCCGTCCCATGATGATCAGCGGCGTGATTTCCGATTCCATCGGCAGGTTGCCGGCAATGAAGATCACCGAACCGTATTCCCCCACGGCCCGTGCAAATGCCATCGCAAAACCAGTAGCCAGCGCAGGCAACAGGGTCGGCAGAATGACCCGTCTGAATGTCTGCCAACGATTGGCCCCCAGACAAGCCGAGACTTCCTCTAGCTCCTGCCCCAGCCCTTCGAGCACCGGCTGCACCGTGCGCACCACAAAGGGAATGCCGATGAAGATCAATGCGATCACCACCCCCACCGGGTTGAAGACCAGCTGCATGCCCATGGCCTCGGCCCAGCGTCCTATCCAGCCATTGCCGGCCAACAGAGCCGTCAGTGCAATCCCCGCCACCGCCGTCGGCAACGCAAAAGGCAAATCCACCAGCGAATCGACCAGCTTCTTACCGGGAAAGTGGTAGCGCACCAGCACCCAGGCCAGTACCAACCCGAACACCCCATTGATCGACGCAGCCAACAGTGAGGCGCCCAGGCTCAGTCGATAAGATGCCATCACCCGGGGCGAAAAAGCGGCCTCCACGAAAGTATCCCAATTCATGCCCAGCGCAGACATCACCAGACTGGCCATCGGCATCAGCACCATGATGCCCAGAAAAAACAGGGTCGAACCGAGCGCCAGACGAAAGCCCGGCTTGCGCCTTGCTGTCACCGCCATATGCGTATCCAACTCAGGAGGATTTTTTGAGGAAAATCCGATCGAAGGTGCCGCCTTCCATAAAATGCCGGTCATTGGCCTGCTTCCAGCCACCGAACGCCTGATCGACCGTGAACAGATCGAGCGGCGGCAGCCGATCGGCCACCCGCGCCAACTGCGCCTTGGAACGTGGCCGGTAGCCATGGCGTGCAATCAGCGCTTGCCCCGTGTCGGTATACAGATAGCGCAGATAGGCTTCGGCCACCGCACGGGTGCCCTTGCGGTCCACATTGCGATCGACCACGGTCACGGCCGGCTCGGCGAGAATCGACATCGATGGATACACGATGTCGATCTGCCCGGGCAATTCCCTGTGCAGCAGCCAGGCTTCGTTCTCCCACGACAGAAAGACATCACCCAGATTGCGTCGCACGAAGGCGATCGACGCGCCCCGCGCGCCGGCACTGAGCACCGGCACACGGGCAAACAGCTGGCGCATGTAGTCCATGGCCGCTTCATCGCTGCCATAATGCCGACGTGCGTATCCCCAGGCCGCCAGATAGTTCCAGCGGGCACCGCCCGAAGTTTTTGGGTTCGGCGTCATCACCTTCACATCCGGGCGGACCAGATCATCCCAATCACGGATGTCACGCGGGTTGCCCCGCCGCACCACCAGCACAATGGTCGATGTATAGGGCGTGCTGTCATCCGGCAGACGCTTTTGCCAATCCTCCGGAATCCAGCCGCCGTTACGATAGAGCGCATCGGTATCGGTGGCCAGCGCCAGTGTCGCCACATCGGCATCCAGCCCTTCCATGATGGAACGTGCCTGCTTGCCCGAGCCGCCATGGCTTTGCAGCACCGTCAACGCCTGCCCGGTCCTGTCCTGCCAATACCGGGCGAACACCTGGTTGAACTCCGCATACATTTCCCGGGTCGGCTCATAGGACACATTCAGGATCTGCACCGGCCGGGGTGCTGCCGCGCTGCGGCCCCGGACCGGGGCGAATGCGCTCAGTGCCGCCGCTCCCAGCAGGGTGAGATTCGATCGTCGCGTAGCCATGGCTGCACCTACAGCACCATACCGGCCGCCACGGTGCGGTTGCTGGATTCGTCCATCAGAATGAAACTGCCGGTGCGCGGACTGTCGTCAAAGCGGTCCGGCAGCAGAGCCTGGGCCGCCATGACGTCGACCGTGCCGATGTCATTGGCCGACAGGACATCGGCTGGTTCGTACTCCAGCGTTTGCAGATTCAGTTGCTCGCGCACCTGCAACTTCACCTGCGATTCGCGGGTGACCTGGCGCAATCGATAGCGCCGCCCCGGCACAAAGGCATCGTCGTCGAGCCAAGCCAGACGGGCCTGCAACCGACGGCTCGGCGCGGGCACGGCCTCCGCTTCCACCAATACGTCACCGCGCGACACATCCAGATCGCGGTCGAGATAGACCATCACGGAATCACCGGCATGCCCCCGGTCGACCGCGATGCCGCCCAGAACGATGCGCTCGATCTGCGCCGTCTGCTTCGACGGAAAGACCGCCACCGACTCACCCGGCCCGATCGAGCCGGCTTCGATCCGGCCGGCATAGGCCCGATTGTCTTCTGCCGTATGGCCGCCCCAACGCATCACCAACTGCACCGGTAGACGCAGTGATTTCGCCTCGAATGATTCCAGTTCCAACGATTCCAGCAAGGCCAGCAATGGCGGCCCCCCATACCAGGACATCTGTGCCGAACGCTCGACCACGTTGTCTCCGCGCAGCGCCGACAGCGGCACGAAATGGGCCTTCTGATGCCCACCCAGCCCAGACAGCAGCTTCCGGCACGAAGCCACGATCTGATCGAAGCGCTGCTGATCGTAGCCGACCAGATCCATCTTGTTGATGGCGAACAGCAGATGACGAATGCCGAGCAGGCGTGCCAGCGCAGTATGGCGGCGGGTCTGCATCAACAGCCGCCCACCTTCGCAACGTGCCGCGTCGACCAGAATGACCGCAGCATCGGCCGTCGACGCGCCAGTCACCATATTTCGGGTGTACTGCTCGTGTCCCGGGCAATCGGCGATGATGAACTTACGGTTCAGCGTCGAAAAGTAACGGTAGGCCACATCGATGGTGATGCCCTGCTCACGTTCGGCCTCAAGCCCGTCGGTCAGAAAGGAAAAATCGATCTCACCCTCGACCACCCGCTTGTTACGTGCCGAACTGAGCGCGGTCAACTGATCGGCCAGAATGCCACGTGCATCATAAAGCAGCCGACCGATCAGCGTGCTTTTGCCATCATCGACACTGCCCGCAGTGATGAAACGCAACAGCCCGGCCTGTGCGGCCCGTGCCTGCAGCGCCCGCTGTGCCGGATTCAGAACCGCATTCATCAAAAATACCCCTCGCGTTTGCGGCGCTCCATCGACGCCTCGTTGGTCTGATCGTCCAGCCGGGTTGCTCCACGCTCACTCAGCGTGGCGCTGGCGGTTTCCACCAGAATATCCGCCGGACTGGCCGCATCGCTGGCCACCGGGCAGGTGCAGGTGATATCGCCCACCGTTCTGAAACGCACCGACAGCCTTTCGATGACCTCACCCTCTTCGGGCGGAGTCAGCGGCGTCACCGGCACCAGCAGCCCCCGGCGCCGCACCACCTCGCGCTGATGCGCATAATAAATACTCGGCAGCCCGAGGTCCTCTCGCTCTATGTACTGCCAGACATCGGTCTCGGTCCAGTTGGAAATCGGAAACACCCGCATGTGCTCACCCTTGAACACCCGTGCGTTGTACAGGTTCCACAATTCCGGCCGCTGCGCCTTGGGCTCCCACTGCCCAAAGGCATCGCGAAACGAAAAAATCCGTTCCTTGGCGCGGGCCTTTTCTTCGTCTCGCCGCGCCCCGCCCAACAAGGCATCGAAACCGAATTCCTCGATCGCTTCCATCAGCGTGATCGACTGAGCCGCGTTGCGCGAATCCCCTTCGTTGCGCAGCCGTACCGTGCCGCGCCGGATCGAATCCTCCACCCCGCGCACGATCAGCTCCTCACCCAACTCGGCCGCCCGCCGATCACGAAAAGCCAGCACCTCGGGAAAGTTGTGGCCAGTATCGATGTGCAGCAGCGGAAAGGGAAAGCCCATCGGCCGGAACGCCTTCTCTGCCAATCGCAGCATCACCAGGCTGTCCTTGCCGCCCGAGAAGAGCAGCGCCGGGCGCTCGGCCGACGCCGCCACCTCCCGCATGATGTAGACCGATTCGCTTTCGAGATCATCGAGATGCGAACGGGTTGCCACACTCGATTCCTTGATTCCTGACATGAAGACCACACTCCTTGTGCTCCGCCGACTCCCACCACCAGCGTCCGGCACGGATCGATTCACCCGGTGCCACGGCCCGCGTGCAGGGAGCACAGCCAATGCTGGGATAACCCTGCGCATGCAGCGGATTCACCGGAATTTGATTAGCTTTCACATATTCCCATACCTGATCAAGCGTCCAGTTCAACAGCGGACTGACCTTGAGCAGCTCATACACGGAATCGTATTCGCTGATCTGCAGGCTTTCGCGCGTCACCGACTGCTCGCTGCGCAACCCGGTGATCCAGGCCGTCTTGCCCCGCAGCGCCCGCTGCAGCACCTGCGTCTTGCGCACCTCGCAGCACTGCCTGCGCTGCACCAGGCTGTCGTAGAAGCCATTGATGCCATTGATCCGCACATAGCTTTCCACCGCCTCGCGCTCAGGGAACAGCACCTGGATGCGCTTGCGGAAGAAAGCCTCGCTGTCGGCAATCAACTGATGGGTTTCCGGGTGCAGCCGGCCGGTGTCCAGCGTGAACACGTCGACCGGAAAACGATTGGAAAAGATCAAATGCGCGAGTACCTGATCCTCCACCCCCAGACTGGTGGAAAAAACCGGGGCCGGCCCCGCATCAACGGCCTGCTGGATCGCAGCCGCCGCCTCCTGGACATGTGCTTGCATCGTGGTGTACCTCTGTTGCAAGCCTGCCCCGCCAAACGTGCGGGACAGCACTCGTCGTCAATGCCCAGCATTGTGTGACCGACAGCGCGGCAATCACAAAGAAGTTCTTTATATGCACTTATATGCCATGCAAATACCCGATGTGCCAGAAGGGGCACAGCCGGGTGCAGGCGCAACAGCAGCATGCGCTGAGTTCCGGGTCTCGGGAAGGGCTGGGCTTTACGCGCAGCCCGACGCGAAGATGATGAACAAAGACCCGGGCAAACAGCTATTTATGTCAATGCCCTCAGCGAAAGCGAGGAATTTTTGAAAAGAGCCGAATCCAAGCACAGCCAAATCTCATTACATGCAACAAGGCAGGAAAGAGACAAGGTCCTGAATCATTCATCCATCCGAAGCGGCCGGCCCCAGACTCCCGAAGCTCCAGCAGATACTGCGCGCGTCAAACCGGCTCCAGCTTCGCCACCGCCAGCGCCAGCCATTTGGTGCCGTGCTGACCGAAGCGGATCTGGATGCGCGCATCGTCGCCGTTGCCTTCGATGCCCAGCACCACACCTTCGCCGAAGCGTGCGTGCCGCAACGTCTGCCCCACCTTGTAGCGGCTGTCGCGCCCGGCCATGCTGCCCGGATTGCCGTGGCTGGGAATACCCCGGTCCGCGGGTCGGCTCCAGCCCGCCTGTCGCTGCCGCTCGCGCATCGTCCCGGTCAACTGCGCGCGGCCCGCTCGCTCACCCCGGCGCCCCATACCCGCGCCGTAGCCGCCGTAGGAAGCAGAGTCGCCCGCGCCACCCGCGCGCCACCCGAAACCCTCGTCGAAGCCATGGCCCGAACCACGGGTGTCGAAACGATCCTTGCCGTGCCGGGGCGCGGCGCTGAGCCATTTGAGCGCGTGCTCGGGCAGCTCGCCCAGAAAGCGCGAGCGCATGTTGTAGCGGGTCTGACCGTGCAGCATCCGCATCTGCGCCAGCGACAGATAGAGCCGGCGACGGGCACGGGTCATCGCCACGTACATCAGCCGACGCTCCTCTTCCAACCCATCCACTTCGGCAGCCGAATTCTCGTGCGGGAACAGTCCCTCCTCCAGCCCGGTGACGAAAACCGTATCGAACTCCAACCCCTTGGCTGCATGGACCGTCATCAGCTGCACGGCATCGACGCCTTCGGAGGCCTGGGCATCGCCGGATTCGAGTGAGGCATGAGCCAGAAACGCGGCAAGCGGCGAGATCTGCAGCACCGGCACTTCGGGTACGACCTCGTCGGGACGCTCGAGGCTCGGCTGCGACCTGGACACCTCGGGCGACGGCACGGGTGCCCCATCCGCCTCGACCGCCTGGTTCCAGGAAGCGGATACCGCCGCATGGTTCCGCCGGCCACCGGCTTCGGCGCCGATACCTGCGGCCTGCGTCCGGGCCGTGCCACCGCCCGCCGGAGCCACCGGCGACACGAAACCACCGCTGAGGCCGATGCTGGCCGGCGTGCTGGCATCGATGCCGCCCTCGGCCAGAAAAGCGGTGGCGGCGTTGACCAGTTCCTTCAGGTTCTCGATGCGCTCCTGGCCTTCCCGCTCGTTCTCGTATTGTTTGATCAGCCCACTGCGTTCGATCACGTCGTCGACACTTTCAGGCAGCGGCAGCGCGGCCCCCTGTCTACGCATCTGCTCGATCAGATCGATGAAGTGCAGCAGCTTGGTGCCGGCGCTGCCGCTGACGGTGGGCACGGCGCGATACAGGCTGACACCTTGCGCGCGCGCCATGTCCTGCAGGTTTTCCAGGGTGCGGGCACCAATGCCCCGCGCCGGGAAATTGACGATACGCAAGAAGGCGCTGTCGTCATCCGGGTTTTCGATCAGGCGCAGATAGGCCAGCGCGTGCTTGATCTCGGCCCGCTCGAAGAAACGCAGCCCTCCATAGACCTTGTAAGGCACGCCCGCCGAGAACAGGGTGTGTTCCAGAATCCGCGACTGGGCGTTGGAGCGGTAGAGAATGGCGATGTCCGAGCGCATCGTGCCCTCGGCCACCCGCGCCCGGATTTCCTCCAGCAGCCACTTGGCTTCGTCACCGTCGGTGCCGGCCTCGAAGACGCGCACCGGCTCGCCCTCGCCGGCATCGGTCCACAGATTCTTGCCCAGCCGCCGGGTGTTCTGGCGGATCAGATGGTTGGCGGCGTCCAGAATGTGAGCATGCGAGCGGTAGTTCTGTTCCAGCTTGATCAGCCGTGGACCGGCATAGTCCCGCTCGAAGGCCGCCATGTTGCTGACGTTGGCCCCGCGGAAAGCATAGATCGACTGATCGTCGTCACCGACGGCGAAGAGCGAGGCACCGCCCTCGGCCAGCAGGGTCAGCCAACGGTATTGCAGATCGTTGGTGTCCTGGAACTCGTCGATCAGGATATGCCGGAAGCGCTGCTGGTAATGACGACGCAATGGCTGGTTACGCTTGAGCAGTTCATAGGCGCGCAGCAGCAGCTCGGCAAAGTCCACGACGCCTTCACGCTGACACTGCTCGTCATACGCCTGATAGAACTCGACCATCCGGCGGGTATGGGCATCGTGACCGACCACGTCATCGGGCCGGTTGCCGGATTCCTTGGCACCGTTGATGAAATACTGCACCGCCTTGGCCGGATACTGCTGATCGTCGACGTTGAGCCCGCGCAGCAGCCGCTTGATCGAGGCGAGCTGATCCTGACTGTCGAGAATCTGGAAGCTGGCCGGCAGTCCGGCATCACGATGGTGGGCACGCAGCAGGCGATTGCACAGGCCGTGAAAGGTGCCGACCCACATGGCACGCGGACTGGCCGTCACCATCAGCGTGCCCAGCCGGGTCATCATCTCGCGAGCGGCCTTGTTGGTGAAGGTCACTGCCATGATCTCGGCCGGTGAACATTGTCCGGTCCCCACCAGCCAGGCGATGCGGGTGGTCAGCACCCTGGTTTTGCCGCTTCCGGCGCCGGCAAGGATCAGTGCGTGTCCAGCGGACACCGTGACGGCGGCTCGCTGCTGTTCATTGAGTTGTGCAAGTAGATCGGCCATGGCCCGATTCTACCGATTGGCGCCGACGCTT
This sequence comes from Lautropia sp., assembly GCA_030530775.1. Lineage (GTDB taxonomy): Bacteria > Pseudomonadota > Gammaproteobacteria > Burkholderiales > Burkholderiaceae_E > Lautropia. The sequence continues at coordinate 311,025 of JAUMUG010000002.1, forward strand.
CTGCCTCAAGAGGTTCAGACGACGGCGGCGGCGCGCCAGGCGCCCTCCCCAAGGCAAACGGCGGTACTCGGCTTCGGTATAGCGACGCAGCCCCCAGCTCAACAAGGGAATGCGGTTGCCCGGGTGTGCCATGCTCGGCCCCCAGCGTGCCTGGTAGCCATCGACGGCACGACCCTGCCGCTCCCAGCGCCAGGCCATCACCAGCAGCAGCACCCACCACAATCCGGTGCACAGCAGCAGCCAGCGCGGCACGTTGATGTGCCAGAAACCGGTGAGGATGGTGAAGCACAGAGCCACCACCAGCCCGAAGCCCAGCCAGCGATGCACCCGCTCGAAGAAGCGCCGCTTGAAGGTCATGTCGTAATGGTCGCCGGGAACATCGTGCAGATGTACGAGTTGTCCCGGTTTCCGATGGCCCGGCCCACCGATGCTGCCGCGCAGCACGATGTTGATGATGAACGGTACCAACAGTAAGACCACCGACCAACCGGCCCACGAATGGGTGTGGCGCAGGTGCACATGCAACGACATGCCCTGAAAGGCCAGATAGGCGCCGACCAGCAGAAACAGGATGGCGCCGTAACCACAGACGGCATGTATCCGCTGCCAGGCCATGTGGTTGAGCACCCGGGGCCAGTCCTGCCCGGGCACGATCTTCCAGTAACGCGCCGCCAGCACCGCCACCGGTATCATCACGCCGCCACCAGCGCCCATCAGCATCCCATGCCAGCAGTCGACCTCGTTGAGCGGGTCGGTATAGCCGGTGCGGATCGGCTGCTGCAGCCACCCCATGATCTGCGCCAGCAAGGTGTTCAACCAGGAAGGCAAGGGAATCGAATCCAGCATAAATCGAGAAAGGGCTGCAGACAGGCCATGGGTCTGGTCGTTGTGTGATGTGGAACTTGCACGGAGCCCTCGGGCATCCCGTTGGAACCGTATGGACATCCCGGCTGCAGGCTTGTCGGGATGCAGGTCGGCGTTCGCGGCTCCGGATCGCCATGGGATGCAAAGCTGCTTCGGACGGCCTCGGCATACGGCGGACGGCCGCCTTCGGCAAAACCATTGCCCCCATCTTCGCGCTTGCACCGCACCGTGGCGAACCATCGATGATATAGAAGCCAGCGACGAATGCAGAACGCCTGTCGTTTCTGACGCGGCAGACAGCGGTTCGGACATGTCTGGCGCCGGTCATCGCCAAATCAGCCGGGATGATACCTTCGCCTTCCTTCGCCGGCCCGGACTCTCCGCCACCACACCATGCCTCCATCCCCAGGTCCTCGGCCCGCGGTGTCATGATGGGCACGGACCGGCGGATGACCAACGGATCGGCCGTCATCGGACCATGAATGCATCTCGAGCCAGTGCAAAATACGACGTCACGGCCGGTTTGCGGCCGCAATCCTGCAGCAGCCCCGCAGCAGCTCCGGCCCCGGGGCGCCCGGGCGCCACCGAAGCGATAGAATCGGGAGTTTCGTTGGTCCGGTGTTTCGTGGGTCCGGTCGTCTGGTCTACCCGCCACGCCTGTCCCCGACATTCCCCTCTTTGACGTCCCTCTACGAGATTGCCGCAATGACCGCCCCCATGGACGAGCGCTACGATCCTCACGCCATCGAATCCCAGGCCCGCGAGCACTGGGCCGGCACCCAGGCTTACAAGGCCATCGAAAACGACCCGCGTTTTCCGAAAGGCAAGTTCTACGCCTGCTCGATGCTGCCCTATCCCTCCGGCATCCTGCACATGGGCCACGTGCGCAACTACACCATCAACGATGTGATGTATCGCCATCTGCGCATGAGCGGCTACAACGTGCTGATGCCGATGGGCTGGGATGCCTTCGGCCTGCCCGCCGAAAATGCCGCGCTGAAGCATGGCGTGCCGCCAGCCAAGTGGACCTGGGACAACATCGCCTACATGAAGCAGCAGATGCAACCGCTGGGCCTGTCGATCGATTGGTCGCGCGAAGTGGCGACCTGCAGTCCCGATTACTACAAATGGAATCAATGGCTGTTTCTGCGGATGCGCGAAAAAGGCATTGCCTATCGCAAGCACGGCACCGTCAACTGGGATCCCGTCGATCAGACCGTTCTGGCCAACGAGCAAGTGGTCGACGGCCGGGGCTGGCGCTCGGGCGCACCGGTCGAGAAGCGCGACATCCCGATGTACTACCTGCGCATCACCGACTATGCCGATGAGCTGCTGAAGGAAGTCTCCGAGCATCTGGAAGGCTGGCCCGAACGGGTGCGACTGATGCAGAGCAACTGGATCGGCCGCTCGGAGGGCCTGCGCTTTGCCTTCACGCATGACATCAGGCATGCCGACGGACGGCTGATCGACGATGGCCGGATGTATGTCTTCACCACCCGTGCCGATACGGTGATGGGGGTGACCTTCGTGGCGGTGGCGCCCGAGCACCCGATTGCCCAGGTGGCAGCGAGCGGCAATGCGGACATCGCCGCCTTCATCGAGACCGCCAAGGCCGGCTCGGCGATGGAGGCCGATCTGGCGACGATGGAAAAATCCGGCATCCCGACCGGACTGACGGTGCGCCATCCCCTGACCGGCAAACCGGTGCCGGTCTGGGTCGGCAACTATGTGCTGATGAGCTATGGCGACGGCGCGGTGATGGGCGTGCCGGCCCACGACGAACGTGATTTCGCTTTCGCCCTCAAATACGGTCTGCCGATCCAGCAGGTGATCGCGGTCGAAGGCGAAAGCTTCGACGATACGACCTGGCAGGAATGGTATGCCGACAAGCAGCGCAGCATCTGCGTCAACTCCGGTGAACTGGATGGTCTTGGTCATCAGGCCGCCGTCGACCTCGTGGCAGACAAACTGGGCGCGCTGGGCCTGGGTGAAAAACGGGTTCAGTACCGACTGCGCGACTGGGGCATCTCGCGCCAGCGCTACTGGGGTACGCCGATTCCGATCATCCACTGCGAAGCCTGCGGCGAAGTGCCGGTGCCGGACGAGGATCTGCCGGTGGTATTGCCCGAGGATCTGGTGCCCGATGGCAGCGGCAACCCGCTGAACAAATCCGAAGCCTTCCTGAAGGTGGACTGCCCGGCCTGTGGCAGGCCGGCCCGGCGCGAAACCGACACGATGGACACCTTCATCGATTCGTCGTGGTATTACATGCGCTATTGCTCGCCCGACAACGACGAAGCGATGGTCGATGCGCGTAATGATTACTGGATGCCGATGGACCAGTACATCGGCGGCATCGAGCACGCCGTGATGCACCTGCTCTATGCCCGGTTCTGGACCAAGGTGATGCGCGACATGGGGCTGGTGAAATTCGATGAGCCCTTCACCCGCCTGCTGACGCAGGGCATGGTGCTGAACCACATCTACCAGCGGCGCACCCCCAAGGGCGGCATCGAGTATTTCTGGCCGAAAGATGTCGAGAACATCACCGATGCGCACGGTCGCATCACCGGCGCCCGGCTCAAGAGCGATGGCTCGGCGATCGACTATGCCGGTGTCGGCACCATGTCCAAGAGCAAGAACAACGGCGTCGATCCGCAGTCGCTGATCGACCGCTTCGGCGCCGACACCGCCCGGCTGTTCGTGATGTTCGCCAGCCCGCCCGAGCAGACGCTGGAATGGTCGGACAGCGGCGTGGAAGGTGCGAGCCGCTTTTTGCGCCGCTTCTGGACCTTTGGCTACCACCACCGCGACGCCGTGTTGGCCGCCGCCGACACGGTGGACGCCAGCGCACTGTCGGATACCTGGGCCGGGCTGCGTTTCGAGGTGTACAGCGTGCTGAAGCAGATTCAGTACGACTACGAGCGCCAGCAGTACAACACCATCGTGTCGGGCGCGATGAAGATGCTGAATGCGCTCGAAGCCGCTGCGCAGAAAACCCCGCCGGCCAGTGCCGCCGATGCCGGCGCCCTGCGCGAATGTCTGTCGATTCTGATCCGCAGCCTTTACCCGATCGTGCCGCACATCACCCACGCGCTGTGGCAGGGCCTGGCGCTGGGCCGCGCCTTCGACGGCGCCGAAATCATCGATGCACCGCTGCCGGCCATCGATGAGCAGGCGCTGATCAAGAGCACGCTCCAACTGGTGCTGCAGGTCAACGGCAAGGTACGCGGTTCGATCAGCGTGCCGGCCGACGCCGACAAAGCCACCATCGAAGCCGTGGCCGCCGCCTCGCCCGACGTGGCGCGGGTGGCCGACGGCAAGACGCCCAAGCGCATCGTCGTGGTGCCGGGGCGCCTGGTCAACGTCGTTTTGTGATGAGGCAAAAGCCATGAAGCCCACCGCCTCGTCCCGTCGCCGCAGCCTCACCCAGCTGGGTCGAGCGGCGGGTGCCGCCGCCCTCGGACTGGCCTTGGCCGGTACGGCTGGCGGCTGCGGCTTCCGGCTGCGGCGCAGCACCAGCCTGCCCTTTCAGACGCTCTATACCAACCTGGCGCCCAACGGCAGCATCGGTCTGGCACTGCGGCGCGAGATGTCGCATGCCGAAGGCAGCGAGCTGGTCGGCAACCCCAAGGACGCCGAAATCCGGCTGATGATCCTGCAGGAAACGCCCGAGCGTGAAGTGGTTGCCTATTCGCCCGAGGGCCGCGCCCGCGAATACGAGCTGCGGCTCCGGGTACGCTTCAAGGCGCTCGATGCCCAGGGCAACGACGTGATTCCCGACAGCGAGATCGTACTGCGCCGCGAAATCTCCAACGCCGACAACCAGCTGACCGCCCGCTCGGATGAGGAAGCCATGCTGTTTCGCGATATGAGCACCGACATGGCGCACCAGCTGATGTGGCGGCTGGCGGCCATCCGTCCACCGGGTTAGAACCGTGGCGAACGTTCCATACGAGGGTCGCGGATCGACCGCACCACAGCCCACCCCCGCAATGGGGCTGCACGTCGTTCGCAGGCTGCCCGGCTGCCCCGAATCCGCCATCGCGCTCTCGATGCCCCAGTCCGCTGTGCACCTCGGCGGCGGCCTCGTCGGTGACCTGCATGGGTAGTCGGATCAGTACCACCAACCAGCTGCGGCAGGCACTGGGCCGGCAGCACCCGTCGCTGGTGTGGATCAGCGGCGATGAACCGCTGCTGGTGATCGAGGCGGCGGACGTGGTGCGTGCACACGCCCGCCAGCAGGGCTTCGAGGAACGTGAGGTCGTCGATATCGAAGGCCGCTTCGACCGCAGTACCCTGCTGGAAGCCACCCGGTCGCAGTCGCTGTTTGCCAGCCGGAAACTGGTCGATATCCGCGTCAAGACCAAACCTTCCAAGGAGCTCGGCGATGTGCTGCTGACGCTGATCGGACACCTGGACGACGACATCCGGCTGTTGCTGACCTGTGGCCGGATGGAACGTGCCACTACCAGCACCGCCTGGTTCCTGGCGCTGACCAAACAGATGCTGTGGGTCGATACCCCGCGTGTCGATGTGCATGCCCTGCCCGGCTGGATTGCCGAGCGGCTGGCCACCCAGAGACAACGGGCCACCCCCGAAGTGCTCGGGCTGATCGCCGACCGTACCGAAGGCAATCTGCTGGCTGCCCACCAGGCCATTCAGCGGCTGGGCCTACTGCTGCCCGAAGGCGAACTGCCGGCCGAGGCGGTGGCTGAAATCGTGTTGGACAGCGCCCGTTTCGAGCTGTTCGGCATGGTCGACAGTGCGCTGGCCGGCAAAACCGGCCGAACGCTGCGTATGGCCCGTTCGCTGGCCGCCGAAGACGCGGCGCTGCCGCTGCTGTCCTGGGCCCTGGCCGATGCCATCCGCAAACTGCAGCGCATCCGCCAGAACATGGCCAAGGGCCAACCGATGGCAGGCGCCATGCGTTCGGCCGGTGTCTTCGGCCGACGCGAAGCGCTGATGCGCCAGGCCCTGCACCGGCTCGACGATGCCCGCCTCAACCATCTGCTCCGGCAGGTGGGCCGCCTCGATAGAATGTCCAAGGGGGCTGCCGGTTCCGGCCCGGAGGTCGACCCCTGGTTCCACGCCGAAACCCTGCTGATCGCCCTCTCGGGTGGCCGTCTGCCGGCACCCGCCGAACTCAGCTCCTCACTGGCCGAATCAAGCTCATGAACATTCAGGATACTGCCACCCATATGACCCGGCTGGGCCGTGCCGCCCGCACCGCCAGCCGCCAGCTGGCCCGGGCCACCACCGCCCAGAAGAATCAGGCCCTGCTGAACCTGGCCGACACCATCGACCATGCCCGCGCCCGGTTGATCTCAGCCAACGCGCTGGATCTGGCCAGTGCCCGCGAAGCCGGTCACGACGACGCTTTCGTCGACCGGCTGACTCTCACCGAGCGCGGCATCGACACCATGGTCGAAGGGCTGCGCCAAGTTGCCGCCCTGCCCGATCCGGTCGGCGAAATCACCGAGGTGCGTCAACGTCCGAGCGGTATCCGGGTCGGGAAAATGCGAGTACCGATCGGCGTGATCGGCATCATCTACGAATCGCGTCCCAACGTGACGATCGATGCCGCCGCCCTGTGTCTGAAAGCCGGCAATGCCGCCATACTGCGCGGCGGTTCCGAAGCGATCCAGTCCAACCGGGCGCTGGCGGCACTGATGGCCCGCGCCCTGGCCGATGCCGGCCTGCCGGCCGAAGCGGTGCAACTGGTCACCACCACCGACCGCGCCGCCGTCGGCCACCTGATCACCGACCGGCAATCGGTCGATGTCATCATCCCCCGGGGCGGCAAGTCGCTGATCGAACGGATCACCGCCGAGGCCACCGTGCCCGTCATCAAGCACCTGGATGGCATCTGCCACGTGTATGTGGACGAGTTTGCCGACCTGGACATGGCGGTGCGCATTGCCGACAACGCCAAAACCCAGCGCTACGCGCCCTGCAATACGATGGAAACGCTGCTGGTGCACCGGGCCATCGCCCCCAACCTGCTGCCCCGCCTGGGCGCCATCTACTACCAGAAGCACGTCGAGCTGCGTACCGACCCGGACAGCGCCCGGCTGCTGGATGAAGCGGAAATCCCGTCGGTGCCCGCCACCGAAGCCGACTGGCAGACCGAGTACCTGGCACCGATCCTGTCGATCCGCATCGTCGACAGCCTCGATGAGGCGATGGACCACATCGAGCGCTACAGCTCACGACACACCGAATCGATCGTCACCGACCATCATCCGAACGCAATGCGCTTTCTGCGCGAGGTCGATTCTTCCTCGGTGATGATCAATGCCTCGACCCGCTTTGCCGATGGCTTCGAATACGGTCTGGGCGCAGAAATCGGCATTTCGACCGACAAGCTGCATGCCCGTGGCCCGGTCGGCCTGGAAGGGCTGACCACCCAAAAGTTCGTGGTCTTTGGCCACGGCGAAATCCGCACCTGAAACCACCACCCCCATCATGGAAGCGTACCTGTATCTCTGGTCGAAGATTTTTCATGTCTTTCTCGTCACCAGCTGGTTTGCCGGCCTCTTCTACCTGCCCCGGATTTTCGTGAATCTGGCGCAGGTACGGACTGAATCCACCGCCGAACGTGACCGCCTGCTCGGCATGTCACGCCGGCTCTACCGTTTCATGACGCCGATCGGTATCCTGGCGATCGTCACCGGTCTGTATCTGTACCTGGGCGTCGGTATCGGCCTGGGCCCGGGCAGCGGCTGGATGCACGTCAAACTGTTGATGGTGGTGCTGCTGGCCGGCTATCACCACAGCCTCGACGTCTTGCTCAAGCGCTTCGAAAAAGGCCAGCCGAACCACTCCGAGACCTGGTTCCGGGTCTATAACGAAGTGCCGGTATTGCTGTTGCTGGTGTCGATCGCGATGGTGATTCTGAAACCATTCTGAAGGTATTTGCCGTGTCTGCCGTCAAGCCAGCCAAGCTCTTTCATTATTTTTGCCCCTGCCCGCGTGGTCTGGAAGCCGTGCTGGCCCGGGAGCTGACGGCGCTGGACGGCAACGATGTGCAGGTATCCAATGGTGGCGTGGCCTGCCGCGGCCCGCTGTCACTCGGCTATCGCATCAACCTGGAAGCACGCATTCCGAGCCGGGTGCTGCTGCGACTCATCGATGTGCCCTGCACCAACGAGCGGGTGCTGTACCAGCGCTGCCGTGAAGTCGTCTGGGAAGACTGGTTCAGCGCCCGGCACACGCTGCGTGTGGACGTGGTGGCGATCCGCTCGCCACTCAAGAGCCTGAATTTCGCCACCCTGCGCATCAAGGACGCCATCGTCGACCGCTTCCGTGAACGCGGCGGTCTGCGTCCCTCGATCGACACCCGCAACCCGGATGTGCGGATCAGCGCCTTTCTGACCGCCGACCGGCTGCAGCTCTACGTCGACCTGTCGGGCGAGCCGCTGTTCAAGCGCGGCTGGCGCAGTGGTCGGGACCGCCGGGTATTTGCGCCGCTGAAAGAGAATCTGGCCGCCGGCTTGCTGGCGCTGTCGGGCTGGCAGCCTGGCCGGCCACTGGGCGATATGTTCTGCGGCTCGGGCACCATCATCATCGAAGCGGCCCAGCAACTGTGCGGCCGAGCCCCCGGCCTGAACAGAAAATTCGGCATCGAACGATTGTCGATCCACGAGCCGACCCTGCTCCATCAATTGATCGAAAGGCTTGAAAACCGCGCCCGCGACGGCATGGCCGAGGCACCGCACAACCAGCTGTGGGCCAGCGATCTGGATGCCCATGCCATCGAACTGGCACGCACCAATTTGGAGCTGGCCGGCCTGCCGGCCGATCTGGTGCGCTTTCGGCAAGCCGACGCGGCCGAGGTCCGACCGCCCGAAGGCGAAGCCGGCATCACCGTCTCCAACCCGCCCTACAACGAGCGGGTCGGCATCCCGCTCGAACACTGGCGCGACATCGGCCGCAACCTGCGCGAGCACTTCGGCGGCTGGCATGTGTTTCTGCTGACCAGTGACCGCGCCCTGCCCGGCCAGCTGGGCCTGCGTGAAAAGCACAAGACCCCGCTGTTCAACGGCGCACTGGAATGCCGACTGTTCGATTTCGAAATGAGGAAGCGGGGCTGATCCTTACGGACAATGCGGTCGCTGCTTACGCAGATCTTCGGGAGAAATACCAGTGCCGTCGTTGGTCTGCGTGTTCAGCGTCGTGAATACGATCGTCTTCCAGTCCTTGCCCACGGCGCGGGGAGCACTGGTGCCCAGGCCCGGCATCAGCGGCCCATTGCCCAACCGTTCACGCCAGTCGCTCGGGTAATAATCGGCACCGGTTTCCACCAGCAGCAACGTGCCGTTCTTCGAGCGCACCCGCACCGCAATCGACACCGCCTGCAGGTCCTTCAGGTCCTGCGGCAGGTTCACGAAGTTGAACCAGCCATGCGCAAAATCCCCCGGTGGCAGCTCGACGACCTGCCCGGTTTCGGCCTTGGGCTTGCCCGAGCCGGTTGCCCCTTTCTCGAAGATACCGCCCACGGCCGCCATGTCGGCCGCCATCGGCACCCAGCGTTTTTGCGACTTGGAGTAATACTGCACCGACATCTCCCCGATCTCGGCCTGGGCATGCTCCTTTTCACCATCGAAAGTGCCGACCACATACCAGGGCATCAGCAGCGTCCACTTGTCCTCCGGAATGTCGCGCAGCCATTCGAACTGCTCCTTCACCCAATCGGGCTGCCCGGCATAATAAGGCTTGGCCGAGCCCGACCAAGCCGCATGTGACCAGGTCCACTCCGGGTTCACACCGTTGATGAAGCCGTCGCTGCGGGACTGGAACTCCAGCAGATCATCGGCGCTGATGCACAGCGATTCGTGCGGCTTGATCGGTGCGGGAGACGGCACCGGATCGCGGGCGGCAGGAGAGTCCTCCGGCACCCGGATGCCCTTTTTCTTCAGTGCGGCCGCACCCGAATCGGCGCCCCCCTCGGCCGACGCCTCGGCATCGGTGGCCGCCAGCCGCATCACGTCGGTATGCGCCGCATCGGCCTCGGCTGCTTCGGGCGGAGCCGGATCGACCGAGGCTTCATCCTGCGCGGCGTGAATCAACGCACCGGTCAGCAAGCCGACGACAGCCACACCGGCGGTCCAGGCAACCAGACGTTTCAAGCCCTGCTTCTTGGCAGATGCGGCAGATACCGTTTTTCCTTTCATCTCTTCCTTTCCTGAGAAATTCCTGCGTGTCGACAGCGAAATTTCAAAGCGTGAACACGGGCGCCCATACGCCAGCGCCGATTATGCCAAACGGTGCATCATACGCTGTCCAAGAGTTGACATTGGGCCAAAAGCCCCCCGGCACGCTGCGCATCATACAGCGCGAATGCAGCGGTCAATGAACGATTCCATCCGGATGACAGCGGGGACAGGCACAAATGGTCAAGGCTCGGTCGCCACCACCACCCGTGGGCCGACGCCGATCACCCGCAGGCTCGCCGACGGTCGGCCCGTCGAAGCGCTGTGGGAAGAGAGCTGCTTCCCGGGCCGACGGGATGTGGCGGGCCGGCGGCCTACCGGCACTGGCCGGCCCCTGGCACGGACAATGACGGACGGCAACGTCAGCCGTACCGACATAGCCGTGCTTCAGGAGGCTGCGTCCCCATTGCCAGGCACCACGGCACCCGTCAGCATCAAACGATCCCCAGCCGGCTGCCGTCCGAAACCTGTTCGGGCGGTTTGCGCTTACCGTTCAATTTGATGTTGAGGCGCAGGTCGTTCACCGAATCTGCGTTGCGCAACGCATTTTCATAGCTGATCATGCCATCTTCGTAGAGATCGAACAGGTGCTGATCGAAGGTCTGCATGCCCAGCTCGCGCGACTTCTTCATGATCTCCTTGATCTCACTGACCGAGCCCTTGAAAATCAGATCGGAGATCAGCGGCGAATTGATCATCACCTCGACCGCTGCGATCCGGCCCCCACGCGATTCACACGGCACGAGACGCTGCGAGACCACCGCCTTCAGGTTCAGCGACAAATCCATCAACAGCTGCTGGCGGCGTTCTTCGGGGAAGAAGTTGATGATCCGGTCCAACGCCTGGTTGGCGCTGTTGGCATGCAGTGTGCCCATGCACAGGTGGCCGGTTTCGGCGAAGGCCACGGCGTGTTCCATGGTTTCCCGGTCGCGGATCTCACCCAGCATGATCACATCGGGCGCCTGACGCAGCGTGTTCTTCAGCGCGATGTGCCAATCGAGCGTATCGACGCCCACTTCGCGGTGTGTGACGATACAGTTGCGATGCAGGTGCACGAATTCGACCGGGTCTTCGATGGTGACGATGTGGCCATGGCTGTGCTCGTTGCGATGACCGATCATTGCGGCCAGCGAGCTGGATTTACCCGAACCGGTGGCGCCCACCATCAGAATCAGGCCGCGCTGGGTCATCGCCAGTTCCTTCATCACCGGCGGCAGGCTCAAACTCTCGAAATCGGGAATGGCGCTCTTGATGACCCGCAGCACCATGCCGGTGCGGCCCATCTGGGTGAAGGCGTTGACCCGGAAACGGCCGATACCGCCCGGACTGATGGCGAAGTTGATTTCCTTCTGTACTTCGAATTCAGCGGCCTGACGATCGTTCATCAGTGCACGTGCCAATTCGGTGGTGTGCTGCATCGTCAGCGGTTTGTCCGACACCGGCACCAGCCGACCATTGATCTTGAAGGCTGGTGGGAAATCCGCCGTCAGAAACAAGTCCGAGCCATCCTTGGCCACCATCAGGCGCAGCAGGTCGTACAGGAAAGCAGAAGCCTGCTCGCGTTCCTGCATCAAGGTTTTCTGTGCACCGGCCGCACGGGTAGTGGAACTGACGGCGGTGGGAGGCGTGGCATTGGCAGGGGTTTTCATCGGATGGTCTCGAACAATCGGCATTTCGGCAGCGATCGGTGGCGTTGGATCACGGCGCTGGACATCAACATCAAACGGGCGGCATCAGAGCATCGGTATCGGCCGCCTTGCAGCAGAAGCCCGACGGTTCGACATCGTGCTCCCCTGAAGGACGGCAACCTTCATCAAGCCGGAAAGTTTTCTTTGACGGTCGCGGCCGAACGCGCCTCGGCCGACGAGATCACGTTCTTGCGCACCAGATCCATCAGACACTGGTCGAGCGTCTGCATGCCCACCGACGCACCCGTCTGAATCGCGGCGTTCATCTGCGAAACCTTGGCTTCGCGGATCAGGTTGCGGATGGCGGGCGTGCCGATCATGATTTCGTGGGCGGCGACCCGGCCATTGCCGTCCTTGGTCTTGAGCAGCGACTGCGAAATCACCGCTTTCAGCGATTCGGACAACATCGCCCGTACCATGTCTTTTTCGGCGGCGGGGAACACGTCGACGATACGGTCGATGGTCTTGGCAGCCGACGAGGTGTGCAGCGTACCGAACACCAAGTGGCCGGTTTCGGCAGCGGTCAGTGCCAACCGGATGGTTTCCAGGTCGCGCAATTCGCCCACCAGGATAATGTCCGGGTCTTCACGCAGCGCGCTCTTGAGCGCGTTGTTGAAGGACTGAGTGTGCGGGCCGACTTCACGCTGGTTGATCAGGCAGCGCTTGGATTCGTGCACGAATTCGATCGGGTCTTCGACAGTGAGGATGTGGCCGTAGACGTTCTCGTTGATGTGGTTGATCATCGCCGCCAGCGTAGTCGATTTACCGGAGCCGGTCGGACCGGTCACCAGCACGATGCCACGGGGCTGCATGGCGATGTCGACGAAGGACTTCGGGCAGTTCAGCTGTTCCAACGTCAGAATCTTGGACGGAATGGTACGCATCACAGCACCGGCGCCACGCTCGTGCACAAAGGCGTTCACCCGGAAACGGGCCAGACCCGGAATCGAGAACGAGAAGTCACACTCCAGCCGTTCTTCGTATTCTTTGCGCTGCGAGTCGTTCATGATGTCGTAGATCAGCCCGTGCACGGCCTCGTGATCCATCGCCGGCAGATTGATGCGGCGCACGTCGCCATGGACACGGATCATCGGCGGCATTCCGGCCGACAGGTGCAAGTCAGACGCTTTGTTCTTGACGGTGAAAGCCAACAGCTCGGTAATATCCATTCGATCGCTTCCCTGTGGGCCGGCGCTGGCTGTTCGAGCCACGCGGCACCCCTGATTGCGGAAGGTATCGCGTGCTGGCCTACAATGTGTTCTGAAGAGGAGTTCGAACCCATTTGTGCGGGTCGGAAAGGACAGGGCCGGATGTCCGCACGGAGTTCCAATCTCCCCAATCGTAGAAGGCAATCTGCCGCTTCCCCCGTCCCGGCAGGCGAACTCGCGGCAACAGGCGATGAACGGCATTCACTCGTTGGCACAAGCTTATCGACAGGTCCTTTCCCGCATCCAGGCGGCATGCAGAAGCGCCGGTCGCGACCCCGGTTCGGTCGCGCTGCAGGCGGTCAGCAAAACACGCACGGCCGATGAGGTGGCGGCACTGGCCGCGCTGGGTCAGCGCGACATGGGAGAGAATTACCTGCAAGAAGCGCTCGACAAGCAAAGCGCCCTGAACGACCCGACGCTGGTCTGGCACTTCATCGGGCCGATCCAGTCCAACAAGACCCGCAAGATCGCCGAGCACTTCGATTGGGTGCATTCGATCGAAAGTCTGCGTATCGCCAGGCGCCTGTCGGATCAGCGCCCGGCCGAACGAGGTCCGCTGAACGGCTGTCTGCAGGTCAATGTATCGGCCGAAGACAGTAAGTCGGGCTGCGCACCGGCCGAGGCGATCGAGTTGGCGTTGGAGATCGCCGCCCTGCCCGGCATGGCGCTGCGCGGGCTGATGGCGATTCCGGAACCGACCGAAGATGTGGCGCTGCAACGCCGACGCTTCGAGACACTGCGTCAGCTGCATGCCCAGATCAAGGCTCTCCTGCCGGCCGAACGGGCCGAACGCTTCGATACGCTCTCGATGGGCATGTCGGACGATCTGGAAACGGCCGTGGCCTGCGGCAGCACGATGGTACGCGTCGGCACCGCAATCTTCGGGCCGAGGCCGAGCAAGACGTGACGGCCCAGGTGAGCAGCGCGTCGTTTCGCAGGCGTCCCGGACCCGTGGAAGCGTCATCGGATCACAGGGCACGCTTCAGGTGCCAGGCTCCTTTGCCCGGGCATCCAGATATCGCTGAAAGGCATCCAGCGTGGCTTGGCTGGCATGATGTTCCAGCCCTTCGGCATCACGCCGGGCATTGTCCCCATCCACCCCCAGCGCCAGCAAAAAAGCCTCGATCAGACGATGTCGTTCGCGGCTGGCATCGGCCAGCGCCTGCCCGATGTGCGTCAGCTGCACGCCATGGTCGCGGTGCCGCACCAGATAGCCGTCCCGATCGAGCCGCTTGAGCATCTTGGCCACGGTGGGCTGCGCCACACCCAGCCGCTCGGCGATCTGCACCTGCCGCGCCCGTCCGTGCCGGGCGATCAGCTCGGCGATCAACTCGACATAGTCTTCGATCAGCTCGTAGCGGTGCGCCTGCCGTACCCGCCGAAACCCCTCGGTCTGCACGACATCGTCGGCTGCCGACGACGCTACAGCCGTCGTCCGCGACTCGTGCGGCCCCAGGCTGCGATGCGCCAGCCCATTCGGCGGGCTGCCCTTCCGTGGGCACACAGCAGCCTTGGCGATATGGATTTTGCTCATCTGAACGGGCGGTTCCGGACGCGGATGGTGACGGGTGGGAGAATGAAAATTGTTGCTGGAATCATACAGGAGGTGTATCGATTTCCAGCGCTGATTGCCCCATCGGCCACATCATTCATTTCGAGTCCGTCCCCATCCGATCGCCTTGCATCACGATCAAAAAGCAGGAATGAATATCAATACAAACAGCTTATAGCAAAAGCTATAATCTATGGATGGAGAACGGGCATCGTGACCATGCCCGGGCTGCCCGGGCGATCTCCTCCGTTCTCCCCCGTTCCCATGCTCATTCATGCACGTTCATCACCCCAGGAGATTGTGAATGAACCGTCATTGGCCGACGTACCGCTGTGCGCTCCGACGCCTCCAGCTCGCTCTGGCTGCGGTCGTTCTGGTCGCGACTGCCCTGCCCGCTGCTGCTCAGACCCGGACGGCCCCCGACAAGCGCTTCAAAGTGGCCACCACCTTCACGCTGATCGCCGACATGGCACGCCAGGTGGCGGGTGATGCGGCGACAGTCGAATCGATCACCAAACCGGGCGCGGAAATCCATGACTATCAGCCGACACCGAGCGATCTGGTCCGTGCCCAGAATGCGCAGTTGCTGCTGTGGAACGGCATGAATCTGGAGCGCTGGTTCGAGAAATTCTTTCGCCGTCTGAAGAATGTGCCGAGCGTGGTGGTGACCGAAGGCATTACGCCGATCCCGATCAGCGACGGCCCCTACGCAGGCAAGCCGAACCCGCACGCCTGGATGTCGCCGAAACTGGCGGCCGTCTACATCGACAACATCGAGCGGGCGCTGAGCCACTATGATCCGGCCAATGCCGACACTTATCGTGCCAATGCCCGCGCCTACAAACAGAGAATCGCCGCCAGCATCGATCCGATCCGTACACAGCTGCAGGCCCTGCCCGAAAACCGCCGCTGGCTGGTCAGCAGCGAAGGCGCCTTCAGCTATCTGGCACGCGATTTCGGGCTTAGAGAGCTGTATCTGTGGCCGATCAACGCCGACCAGCAAGGCGGCCCGCAACAGGTGCGCAAAGTGATCGATACCATCCGGCAAAACCGGATTCCGACGATTTTCAGCGAGAGCACGATTTCGTCGGCGCCTGCCGAGCAGGTGGCCCGCGAAACCGGTATCCGCTATGGTGGCGTGCTGTATGTGGATTCGCTGAGCACCGCCGATGGTCCGGTGCCCACCTATCTGGAGCTGCTGCGCGTCACCAGCGGCACCATTGTCAAAGGGCTCGCCGAGTGAATCCAGCCGAGCGGATGAATCCACACAGCGCAGGCCTGTCGGTGCGACAGGTGACGATCACCTATCGCAACGGCCACACGGCGCTGCGCGATGCCAGTTTCGAGGCCCCCGCCGGCAGCATCACGGCCCTGGTGGGCATCAACGGCAGCGGCAAATCGACGCTGTTCAAGGCGATCATGGGTTTTCTACATCCGGGACGCGGCAGCATCCAGGTGCTCGGTCAGCCCGTCAAACAGGCAATCCACCGGAATCAGGTCACCTATGTGCCGCAGAACGAGGAAGTGGACTGGAATTTTCCGGTGCTGGTGCGGGACGTGGTGATGATGGGTCGCTATGGACACATGGGCTTTCTGCGTCGTGCACGGGCCACGGACCACGCCATCGTGGAACAGGCCCTGAAGCGCGTCCATATGGAGACCCTGCAGGATCGCCAGATCGGAGAGCTGTCCGGCGGCCAGAAGAAACGGGTTTTCCTGGCGCGCGCGCTGGCGCAACAGGCCCGGGTGATTCTGCTGGATGAACCCTTCACCGGTGTCGACGTGCAGACCGAAGATGCCATCATCGCCCTGCTGAAGGCACTGCGCGACGAGGGTTGCATGATTCTGGTCTCGACCCACAATCTGGGCAGCGTGCCCGAATTCTGCGACCGCACCGTGCTGCTGAAGAATACCGTGCTGGCCCATGGTCCCACCGCCGACGTATTCACCCGCCCCAATCTGGAAGCGGCCTTCGGTGGCCTGCTGCGCCACTTCGATCTGCCCGCCACCCCCGGCGAGCGCGGCTCGGTCGTCGGCATCATGAGCGACGATGAGCGCCCGCTGGTGCTGCTGGATGGCCGTTCCTCGGTGCGAGGCCGCCCCGACGAACCTGCTGCTCCCTTGCCCACCAGGCCACCGCCGGGTCCATCGGCCGCGGCGCCCCCACTGGCCGAACGGGCGGCATCGATCACCGAAGCGGACGGATTCACGTCTGAGCAGTCGACGTCCTCCGCCCGCACTGCAGACAAGAACCCGTCATGAACGCCGCTCTGCTGCTGGAGCCCTTTGGCTACGCCTATATGAGCCACGCGATGTGGGTGGCGGCGCTGATCGGCGGGGTCTGCGCTTTTCTGTCCTGTTTTCTGATGCTCAAAGGCTGGTCGCTGATCGGCGACGCGTTGTCGCATTCGATCGTGCCCGGCGTGGCCGGCGCCTATATGTTGGGGCTACCGTTTTCGGCAGGTGCCTTTTTCGCAGCGCTGCTGGCGGCCGGTTCGATGATGTTTCTGAACCAGCGCACGCCCCTGAAGCAGGATGTCGTGATCGGATTGATCTTCAGTGCCTTCTTCGGTCTGGGACTGTTCATGATTTCAGTGTCACCGGTCGCAGTCAATGTGCAGACCATCGTGCAGGGCAATCTCCTGGCGATCGGCCCCGATGACACCCGTCAGCTGCTGCTGATCTGCGGCATCACCCTGCTGGTGCTCATGCTCAAATGGAAAGATCTACTGGCGATGTTCTTCGATGAACCACATGCCCGCAGCATCGGTCTGCACGCCGGTTCGCTGAAAGTGCTGTTCTTTTCGGTTCTGGCCGCCTCGACTGTCGCTGCCATGCAGGCTGTCGGCGCCTTCCTGGTGATCGCGCTGATCGTCACACCGGGAGCGACGGCTTATCTGCTGTCGGACCGCTTCAGCCGGGTGATTCTGATCGCCATCACCATCGGTGTGATCAGCAGCGCGCTCGGGGTCTATCTAAGCTACTTTCTGAACGGCGCCACCGGCGCCATCATCGTGCTGCTGCAAGCATCGATCTTTGCATTGGCTTTTGTACTGGCCCCCACGCACGGTCTGCTCGCTGCGCGTCGCCGCCGACGGGCGGGACTGCAGGCCGGGGGCTCGGCATCGATACCTGCCGAGTACACGGACAGCCCGGACCGTTCCCGCCACGCTGACGACACGGGCACCGGCCTTCCCTCGGCTCCACCTCGGGAAGGGGCGCGGCGATGATGGATGTCGTGCTGGCCCCACTGCAATTCGATTTCATGCGCTACGCACTGCTGATCTCGATGATCATTGCCGTGCCCTGTGCCCTGCTCTCCTGTTTTCTGGTCCTCAAGGGATGGGCGTTGTTGGGCGATGCGATTTCGCATGCGGTCTTTCCCGGTGTGGTGCTGGCCTATCTGCTGGGTGTGCCGCTGGCGCTCGGCGCCTTTGCCGCTGGCATGGGCTGCGCGCTCCTGTCCGGCTACATCCACGACAACAGCCGCATCAAGCAAGACACCGTGATGGGAGTGGTGTTCTCGACGATGTTCGCACTGGGCCTGCTGCTGCACACCTGGGCCGGTGGCGATGTGCACCTCGATCATCTGCTGTTTGGCGATGTGCTCGGCATTGACGATGGTGACGTGATCGAAAGTGCGTCGATCGCGCTGTTGATCGGCAGCGGCATCGCACTGAAATGGCACGATCTGATGCTGCAGAGTTTTGATCCGGTTCAGGCCCGGACCGCCGGTCTGCCGGTCCGCCTGCTGCACTATGGGCTGCTGACCGGTGTGTCGCTGGCCGTCGTCAGCGCACTGAAAGCGGTCGGCATCGTGCTGACCATTGCGCTGTTGATCGCGCCCGGTGCCATCGCACTGCTGCTGACCCGCCGCTTCGGGTGGATGCTGATCGCCGCAGTCGGTGTCACGGTATTCGCTTCGGCCGGTGGTATCTACCTGAGTTTCTTTCTGGACAGTGCTCCCGCGCCGACCATCGTCGTGCTGCTGAGTCTGATCTTCGTACTGACCCTGCTGCGGAGCAGCTGGCGGATGCGGCGGCTGAGTTGAACGCTTGAGCGGACTTACCGTCCACCCGATGCCCAGGGCCGGGGCCGCCGAGACTCCTGCGCCATGAAAGCTTCGTAAAATTCGTGCACGCTCTGGCTTTCCCGCACCATCTCTCCCGTCGTGCGCTGCAGATAATCGGTTGCAAAGCTACGCGTATCGCGGTCGAAACTGCCGGTCGTCCGCACTGGGTAACCGTGCTGTTGCAGAACCCGCTGCATGGCCATCACCTTGTCGGTGATGGTGACGGCCCGTGCCGGACGGGCTGCCGCTCGATCGGCCGCACTGGCGCCCGCTGGCGGATTCTCCATCCGGCTGCCGTCGTCGCGCCCGGTCGTGGCTTCGCCTTTTCTGCCCATGGTGGCATCTGTCCTGCGGGTGACGGCATCTTTTCCGCTGCCTTTCACCGCCCGCCTGCCCACGGTCTCACCTTCCCCCGTGTCCAGGGTCCACGATGCCGGCCACCATGTTCTGGCCCAGACTTGCAGCTCGCGCCGAGCCGGGCTTTGCCGATAAAGCCGATCGGCTTCACGGAGCACCGGAGCCACCACCTGCTGCACCGGTGGTACGGCCGGATAGCGCAACGAAGCCCAGTGCCAGAGCCCGACGCACACCAGCAGCAGAACCAGCGCCCTGGTCAAAAACAGGGCCGATCGCCGGATGAAACCGTGCCCATTGGCGGGCTCGGGCACACGCGCCAGCCGGAACGGAATCACAACCCCCAACAGCTTGACCAACAGCATGACCGGCAGAAACAGCAGCTTCAATATGCCAGACAGCAAGCGCACCGGCCAGGAACGTCGACCGACCGAGTACTTCTGCTGCTCGAAGAACCGGGGCCGAGCCTGCGAAGCCGATGTCCGAATCTGCGGAATGGTCACGTGGGGATCGACCGTCGAGAAAGGATCAAAGCCCGACGTGGTCTTCATCTCACACCAGGGGCAGTGTCCGATCGTCCGTGGGTAGTAGTGCCTGCCGTAGCGCCGACACCGGCGCAGGCTTTTTTCATAGCGTTCCAGTGCTTCCACCCAGCAGGCCGCATCGGGACGCGGATCGCCTTCTTCGGCATCGAAAGCCTGAGAGAAGAGTCCAGCCAGTTCTCCCGAAAAGGCCGAAATCCGCGGATAGCCCTGTGGCGGGCGCAGACCGGTACGCCGGTTTTCTGCATAAGCATACTGCCGCCGCCGGATGCTCTCCCCGACGCTGGGCACTTCGCCGACCTCCGGCACGCCCATGAAGGGATGACGGCCCAGCATCAGCGTCTGAAAAAGCAGTACCGCCAACCCGAAGGCATCATGCCGTCTATCCCGGTACACTCCCTTGAACGACTGGCCCTGCAATTCCGGCGGGGTATATTCGATCTGTCCGACCTCACAGAAAAAGGCTTCCCGGCCGGTATCGAACTGGAAGCTGTCGGCGTCGACCAGCGCGACCGTGCCGTCGTCCGAGATCAACATGCCCGAAGCGTTCATATCGCCGATCACGCAACCAGTGGCGTGAATATTGGCAACTGCCCGGGCGATGTTGGTGGCCACACAGACCAGAAAGCGATAGTCGTACTGAGGAAAATCCTCGTGTTGCTCGCGGAAGAACAACGGAGAAAACACTTCGTGCAGCTGCCAGCGCCGATCGAACACCCGCATCAGAAAGCCGGCGAATTCCCCGTGCGGCGTATGGACGGTGTCCACCGGAAAAGCCGCAAAGGACAGGCTTTCATGCTCGTTCCGTGCCAGCCCGGCCCGAACCATCGCTTCGATCTTTCTGGCTTTTTCGGCGAGCTTCGCAGGGTCGTCATCGAGGTAGCGCTTGACGGCATAGCCTTTCAGGTTGATCACCTGATTGACGACCCCCTCACCACCGGCACCCAATTGCCGGCCCAGTGTCAGCGTCTTGCCATCACTGCGTTTCAGTCGCAGCCGGGGTGATGTGCTGTTTTCCGATGAATGTGAGTTCATGCCAATACCGCAACCACCAGCGTCTTGTCATCATCGGTACGTGCGTTCACCGCGGCACTGTCCAGATAGCTCAGCAGCTGCCCTGACAACGACCGGATATTTCCACCCGTGCGGGCGCGTTCATCCTGTTCCATCCGGGCCTCGTCATCGACGCCGGTGGCAGTTTCCTGCCCCGCAGCAGCACTCGTTTCATTCCATTGCGCGCGATCCGTTTCCGTCGTACCTGCGTCGGCTTCATCGGCAACTGCCGTAGGCTCGTTTTCGACCGTCACCACCGTGCCCACCCGGGCCATCACGGCAGACTGTCGGCGCAGTCGCTGCGCTTGCACTCTGGGCGGTTCCGATACCGCCGAAAAGAACGGAATGAATGGCGTCTTTTCCTCCAGATTCAGCACCTGCCGCTCCAGTCCATCCGAAAACAGGACAAAGCTGTCGAAAGGCTCAACAAAGACACGCATGCGAACCGAGTCGGCCGGCGTGTCCGTCACAAAGGACGTGCTCGATGCGTATTCCCCATGTTCCGGCCAGGACAGCACCCGCCAGGCCGGCGCAACGATCCGTCCAGCCGTCGTATCCTCGTCTGGTGTCGGCCGCCCCTCGACATCGGCTTTCATGATGTCCGGAGCCTTTGCTTCATGGCGGCCGTCATGGACGACCGTTGCGGCACTTTCTTTGGCCTGATGAGCTGCGCCGGCGCATTCCACCAACCGCTGCAGCGCTGTTTCTTTTTCTTCCGCCCGTCGGGCCACCACACCACCGTCTCCGACATGGAGCACCAGCGTCCGCCGGCCATCAGACAGCACAAAGACCAGCGTGCAAGCGAAATCCCGGGGTTGTAGGCCACGTGCCGACGCCGCACTGTGGATGCGCCGCTGCAGCCTTGCGATCCAACGCCGACATTCAGGTTCATCCGGCAGCTGAACGCCACCCGCTGGATCTACCGTGGAAAGATCACGGTCAGAAGACTGATCGCTACTGCGCTCGGCATAGCGTATCGCCGCCTGCGTCAGTGTGCGACACGTCAACACCGCCCCTTGCCGACCATGGCTGGCGCTACCCGCCCCATCACTGACGACGGCAATCAACAGCGTCGGTGCCGACTCGATCTGTACGGAAGCTTGGACGGGCGCTGCGACTGGCAGCCGCAGGACACGGCAGGCATGGGCATCCTGCAACGGCTGACCGTTGTGAACATGTGCCGTACCGATGCACGAAGCCGAAGCCCAATACCATGCGTTCATCTGCACTCCCCTCCGCCCGAAAGAACCGTGCGCCGTACTCCGAGGCACAGCCGGCTCACGCAGGTTCTCCGGTCCAGCGCAGCTGCGACGGTTGCCGCAGGGCACCTGGAAATCGTATCGAACCAGACACGGCGGCAGCCACTCAATCGATCACCGCCCAACCCTTGGGCCCGACCGGGCTTTCCAACGCCACCGCTTCGCCCGGATTGGAGCGCGATACCGAGCGTAGTGAACTGGACAGCCAGGAGAACAATTGACGAAAAGCCACGCCTTTGAGCTTCAGCGGGTCGCGGACCGAAAGCGCGCGCAGCAACTCCATATTGGCCTGATCCACCCCGACCGCATAGAACAGAAACTCCTTGCCCGCCTCGCCATCGGCAATGGCCTGTGCGGCCGCGCGGCAGTCATCGGTCGGCTCACCATCGGTGATCAGAAAGATCCACGGCCGATAATAGGCGATACCCGCCTGCCGATACTGGTTCTTACGCTGGCGCAGTAGGGCGATACCCTTCTCGATGGCCTCACCCATCGGCGTGTTGCCCTGCACATCCAGCAGGGGCGGATTGAACTGGCGGGCATCGACGAAATCCTGCACCACCTGTACCGGGCCGAAGGTCACAACCCCGACCTCGACGCGCTTGGCACCCAGCGAGTCGGCCTTCAGCTCTTCCTCGAAGGCCCGTAGTCCGCCATTGAGCTCCCGGATCTTGTCGCCCCGCATCGACACCGATACGTCGAGCAGCAGCAGGCATGGGCAACGCGGCTCCGGGTTCTCGAAAAATTCGATCGACGAAAAAGGGTTCGCATGCATCCCCGTCATCCGCATCTCCCAGCCCATGAAAAGATCAACGAAAAGGAGTACCGATTCTAACGCCGGCCTTTCTGTGGGCTGAGAAAAGGATCACATGTCCGACATATCTTCATGCGCGGCAGCGCGAAGTGGTGATCTCACATCGGCACGAACAGGCATCGGCATTGGAAATCAGCATTCAAACACCTGCTCCTGTTCGAATGACTGCGCCGGATGTGCGGGCCGGTAACCTTACCCCGGCCACACGGCACATGGAGGATGCGCGCGTTCAATCAACGAAACCGTATCGAGCTGCACATGGTCCAGATACTCATACCGATCTGCACATGGCCCAGATACTCGATGGCCGACAGCACCCCGGCCGACCATTTGCCAAAACCTGCTGCCGTCTCCCCCTGACGATCGGGGGCGAAGCGACGGAAATGGTTCATATCCATTGCACGGAGCGTACCGCGCTGGCCGCCGGCGCTAGAATGGTCCCCGCAGTTCGAGACACAAGGGAGACTGTGACTATGACGCGGTTCAACCATCAGGATGGCGAGTATGTCGAGGTTGATGGTGCCCGGCTCTATGTCGAACAGCAAGGCAATCTGGCCGGGCCACCGCTGATTTTCGTGCCCGGCGGTTTCGGCGAGATCGAGGTCTTCAACAAGCTGACACCGACCCTGGGACGTACGCACCGGCTGATCGGCATCGACAGCCGGGGACATGGCAAGTCCACGCTCGGCCCACACCCGCTCAGTTATCGTCGGCTGGCGCAGGATGTGGCGGCTGTGGCCAGTCATCTGCAGCTGGCCCGCTACAGTGTGCTCGGCCACAGCGACGGCGCCATCGTCGCTCTGCGGCTGGCGGCCGATCCGGCCAACCCGATCGACCGGATCATCCCGATCGGCGCGCATGGCGATCTGGCCGACGATGACCCGGTACGACGTATCTTTGGCCGTGTGACCGGCGACTACTGGCGCGAGCGCTTTCCGGAAAGCCATGCAAGCTATCAGCGGCTGAACCCGGAACCGGATTTCGACCGTTTTGCGCTGATCATGCAGCGTCTATGGTCGTCGAGCGATGCCGACGGCTATCCGGGCGAGAGCATCCGGCACATCGGTTGCGAAGTGCTGATCGTGCACGGCGACGCCGACCCGCTGGTCAAGCGCAACCATCTGCTGTATCTGATGGCCAATCTGCCGACGAGCGCCAAGCTGCTCTGTCTGCCCTTCGTCGAGCACGAACCGCACGAGGAGTGCCCGGCACTGATTCTGCCGGCGATCGAGCGCTTTCTGAATCCAGGCTGACTCAAACCCCTGCTCGTATGCCAACCGACCGTACCCGGCAGCGCGCCGGTTGGTATTCAGCCTTTCCGGCTCTTGACGCAGCCTGTCGCCGGAACCGGTGGACCAAGATCCTGTTCAAATACCCTCATTGCATGGCGGAACGGCACCCCTGCCGCCTTTGTCGAGCACGGAGTCGAGAACACATGTCTCAATCCTCTTTCATCTCCATCGATGCCATCGTTTTCGACCTGGGCGGTGTGCTGGTCGATTGGAATCCCCGTCATCTGTACCGCAAGATTTTTGCATCCGAAACCGAGATGGAGGATTTTCTGGCCAATGTCTGCAGCGGCCCCTGGAATGATGCGCAGGACCGGGGCCGGCCGTGGGCCGAGGCGGTGAAGCTGCTGCAGGCCCAGCATCCGGCTTACTGGAACGAGATCGACGCCTTTCATTCGCGCTGGGAAGAAATGCTGCACGGCGATCTGCCAGAAACGGTGCAGTTACTGGCGCAGCTGCGCTCGGAACCGGTGCGCCTGCTGGCGCTGACCAATTGGTCGGCCGAGACCTTCGCCATCGCCCGCCGACGCTTCGAATTTCTGCAATGGTTCGAGGGTATTCTGGTATCGGGCGAAGAAGGCATGGCCAAGCCTGACCCGGAGATTTTTCAGCTGATGGCCAGCCGCCACCGTCTGACACCGGCCCGCACGGTGTTCATCGATGATGCGGAAAAGAATGTGATTGCCGCCCGCGACCAGGGATGGCAGGCGATTCATTTCACCGGTGCCGATGCGCTGCGCGCCGAATTGCGGGCCAAAGGTTTACTGACCGCCCGATGACCGAATGAACACGTCATGCCCGCCGTTGCCCATGGATCGCATCGACCCACTACCGGGCAGGCCGTCCGCCACTTTTGGCGCTGATCAAAGACCGTTACGACATTGCGGACACGACGCTGGAGCGGTTCTCTCGGCTTCGACGAAATTGGCGGATTCCGAGACCGGACGCCCCCTTCGTGGCTTTGATCAACGCCTTTGCCTGAAAACACCGAGGGCCGAGCGCCATCGACACAGGCAATCTCGGCCCTGGGTGTTTCATCCACTGGCGGCTGGCCTGCCGCCGGCAGACTTCAAGCCAACTGTACGAAAATAACGGATCAGGCCATTGCCTTGATGGCGGCGGCCAAGCGGCTCTTGTGGCGAGCAGCGGCGTTCTTGTGGATGATCTTCTTGTCAGCGATCGAATCGATGACGCTCATCGAAGCGCGGAACTGCGTTTCAGCGGCGGTTTTGTCGCCAGCGGCAACGGCTTTGCGCACCTTTTTGATGGCGGTACGCAGACGCGAACGCAGGGCGCTGTTGTGTGCATTCAGTTGAACTGCCTGGCGAGCACGTTTGCGCGCCGACGCGATATTTGCCATGGAGCGATTTCCTCAAAAGAGCCTGTGCTCTGTATACCGACAAGACGGCTGCGCTGCCATCCTGAACGATTTGGTCGTCTGGATGTACCGGAAACGGCTGCCGATGCGGCCACACGCCGTCGTACACACACCTATCCGGCAAACTAAGCATATCATTATAGCCCGTGATCGGCTTGAGGGACAAGCAACGGCTGACGCGATTCATGATGGTTTTCGGGCTGAACCATCGGCCGCCGCCATCCATTCCATGTCGATTCCCTGCCGATTCAGCACCGGGTGCACGACCCGGTTTCGCACCGGTACCGCACACCGATGGCGCTGCTTCCCGATCGTTGCGCCGCGCCACCCACCAGCCCCTGGTATGCTGCCCTGGCTGTTACAAAGCGCGTCACACAGCACACGGCACGGCTGCTCGCAATATCATCGCGGCTGAAGCGCAAGCCCCCGCTGCTGCTTGCCGCATTGCTTTCCGTCATCACACCTGCCCCCATACGCTGTGAACCTGCTCCGTGCTGCCGCCACCATCAGCGGCCTGACTCTGCTGTCCCGGATCACTGGGCTGATCCGTGAGACCCTGGTGGCCGCCACTTATGGCGCCGGCCCGATGACCGATGCTTTCTTCGTGGCTTTCCGCCTGCCGAACATGCTGCGCCGGATGTTTGCCGAAGGTGCCTTCACGCAGGCTTTCGTGCCGATTCTGGCCCAGACCAAGGAAACGCACCCCGAGCAGACCCGCGATGTGCTGAGTGCGGTGGCGACCATGCTGTTCTGGGTGCTGACGCTCGTGGTGGCGATCGGTGTGATGGCGGCCCCCGGTCTGGTCTGGCTGGTGGCCAGCGGTTTGCGGCAGGATCCGGAAGCCTTCTCGATCGCCGTGCTGATGACACGCTGGCTCTTCCCCTACATTCTGCTGATCTCCCTGGTGGCACTGGCTGCTGCCGTGCTGAACCTGTGGAAACAGTTTGCCGTACCCGCTTTTGCGCCAGTGCTGCTGAATCTGTCGATGATCGGTGCGGCGCTGTTTCTGAGCCGCTTTTTCGATCCGCCGATTCTGGCGCTGGCCGCCGGAGTGATGATCGGCGGCGTGATCCAGCTGGCCTGGCAGCTGCCGGCATTGGCAAAAATCGGCATGATCCCGCGCATCCGCCTCGACTTCCGGCGGGTGATCGAGGACCCGACAGTGCGACGAGTGATCAAGAACATGGCTCCCGTGCTGCTGGCCGTGTCCGTGGCGCAGTTCAGCCTGATCATCAATACGCAGATCGCCTCATGGCTGGCTCCGGGCAGCGTGTCGTGGGTGACCTATGGCGACCGTTTGATGGAGTTTCCGACCGCGCTGCTGGGCATTGCGATGGGCACGGTGCTGCTGCCCAGTCTGTCGTCGGCCAACGCGGCCGGCAATCAGCAGCGCTACAGCGATTTGCTGGACTGGGGGTTACGGCTGGCGCTGCTGCTGGCCACGCCGGCCATGCTGGGACTGGCGCTGCTGGCCAAACCGCTGACCGCCCTGCTCTATCACTACGGGGCCTTCAGTGCGCATGATCTGCAGATGACGGCACAGACCGTGACGGCCTATGGCGCAGGGCTGTTCGCCCTGACTGCAGTACGCATTCTGGCACCGGGCTTCTTTGCCAAGCAGGATGTGCGCACCCCGGTGAAAATCGCCATCTCGGTGCTGGTCTGTACGCAGCTGATGAACCTGGCTCTGGTACCCTGGCTCGCCCATGCCGGACTGGCCCTGTCGATTTCGCTGGGTGCCTGGCTCAATGCCGGATGGCTGCTGCGCGGACTCAGAAAACGCGGCGCCTATCGCCCGCAGGCCGGCTGGCCCCGCTTCGTCGTGCAGGTGCTGATCGCGCTGACGGCGCTGGGTGCCCTGCTGACCTGGGGCAATCAGCAGTTCGACTGGGCGGCGCTGCAGGCCGAACCCTGGCTGCGCGGCACCATCGTACTGGGTCTGGTGGTGGGCGGCGCACTGGTCTATTTTGCCGTGCTGCTGGCACTGGGGATGAAGCCAAAGGAACTGATCCGCCCCCCGAAAGAAGACGCTTGATCGATTGACCGGAAAAGAAGACCGACATCCTGCTCCCGTACCAGCCACGGTGCGGAGCGATCCAGGCCGAGGCCGGCATCGACCATGGTACGTGGCAGTCCCGAGGCAGGCCAGTGAATCTGCTGTGCTGACACGATGAAGAAATCCGGCATACGAAACGGCTGGCGAAACATGCGCCAAGACACTGCCCAAGGGTTGTAACGGTGTTGCACAATAGTGGCTCGTGCCCCATGGATCGTGAAGGCAAAAAAACGGCCCCGGCGGGTATCGCTTTTTGTCCAGTGAAAAGGAGAAGCCCATGACCACCGTATCCGCGCTCAATCTGGTCCCCGTCCGCGAGGGCCAAACCCACGCCCAGGCCATCGAGTCGATGCTGTCATTGGCGCAGGAAGTGGAACGGCTGGGCTATCACCGCTACTGGATCTCCGAACACCACAACATGCCGAGTCTGCTCAGCTCGGCCACGCAGGTTCTGATCGGCCACGTGCTGGCCCATACTCACCGCATCCGGGTGGGCAGCGGGGGCGTCATGCTGCCCAACCACAGCCCGCTGATGGTGGCCGAGCAGTACGGCACGCTGGCCACGATCCATCCCGACCGGGTCGATGTGGGTCTGGGCCGTGCGCCCGGCACCGACTACATGACGGCGGCCGCGCTGCGCCGCCGTAAAAGTGACGTGGCCGAGCGCTTTCCGGAAGATGTGCGTCAACTGCAGCGCTTTTTCGGGCCAGCCGATATCCAGGGTCAGGTACGCGCCGTACCAGGGATGGGACTGGACGTGCCGATGTATATCCTCGGCTCCAGCACCGAAAGCGCCTATCTGGCCGCGGAGCTCGGCCTGCCCTATGCCTTTGCCTCGCACTTTGCCCCGCGGATGATGGACATGGCGCTGGAGATCTATCGCCGCGAGTTCAAACCCTCGGCCGTGCTCGCGGAGCCCAGGACCATCCTCAGCCTGAACGTGATCGCCGCCGAGAGCAACGAAGAGGCCCGGTATCTGGCCACCTCGCAGCAGCAGTTTTTCCTGAACATCGTGCGTGACACCCGCCGGCCGCTGCAGCCACCAGTCGACAGCATGGAAGGCATCTGGACCGAAAGCGAGGAGGCGATGGCCGCACAGATGCTGGCGTGCTCACTGATCGGCAATCGCGAAAGCGTGACCGCCCAGTTCAACGACTTACACGAGCGCCTGCGCGCCGACGAATACATGGCCGTCAGCTACATATACGACGAAGTCAAGCAGTACGCCAGCTACCAGATGTTCAAAGAGATCGTGTCGGCGACCGGCTGAGGGCATCCTCCTTGTCCCCACGCTTACGATTCCGGGCATCGTTTCCCGTCCGCCCGGTCTGATCGGATACGGTCACGAAACCCTCATGAACCGGACACGGCTCGTGCTCATCTCTCGCCCAGCACCCAGTGACGGAAGGAAGCTTCGATCCGCGCGGCATCGAGGCCGGTGGAGATCACCACCAATTGGGAAGGCTGGCGGCCGGCGGGCCGATCCAACAGATGCTGCGGCGCGTAGATCATGTGCTGCACGCCGTTGATCAACACCGGGTTGGCCTCGCCGATGTCGAGGATGCCCTTGATGCGCAACACCGCCTTACCGTGCACGTGCAGCAGCGCCGACAGCCAGACGCCGAAAGCAGTCCAGTCGATCAGCTGTTCGGTGGTCAGTGCCAGCGATCGAACCCCGTCCTGCGGTTGGAGCGTGCTGCTCGAGGCTGGCACTTCGACGGAAGAAGAAAGTTCCCCGCCGGAGCGACCGGCGCCCCCAGTCACTTCCAGTATCTGGGCCAGCGCCGGCAAAGCGTCATTCAAGCCCTGGCGCAGGATACGCACCTCCGGCACCAGAGCAGACAGCCGTGCGGCCAGGCGCTCGACGCTTTCGGGAGCGACGTCGATCTTGGTGATCAGAATGACATCCGCTGCCGAGACCTGCTGCAGCCAGATCGGGTTCCGGCTGTCGGCCATCTGCTCGCCATTGACGGCATCGACCACCGTCAGCGTACCCGCCATCCGCAGCTGGTGACGAAGCATCGGGTCGGCCTGAACGGTGGCGATGATCGGCGTCGGCTCGGCCAGGCCAGTGGTTTCGATGACGATCCGTTTGAAAGGGGGCAGCCGGCCATTGGCGCGCCGGTCGAGCAGGTCGGTCAGCGTATCCTTCAACTCACCGCGAATCTGGCAGCACAGGCAACCGGAATCCAGCAGCACCACGTCGGGCGAGACCGGCGCAATCAGCTGCTGATCGATGCCGATTTCGCCGAACTCGTTGATCAACACGGCGGTGTCGCCATAGTCCTGTTGCGCCAGCATCTTCTGCAGCACGGTGGTTTTGCCGGCGCCCAAAAAGCCGGTCAGGATGCCGACCGGCGTCGGCCCCATGTGGCTCGCCCCGGCCGGTGGATCAACCGATTGCCGATTCAATTCGATGTTCACGGGAATAGAGAAACAATTCGCGCCGGATTCACGTTATCACGTGGATCGGGACGGGCCGCCCGTGGCCTGTGGTTCTGCAGCCGCCCAATCCGCCAGCGGATCGAAAGGCCGGCCGCTGATACGCTCGACGGCACGCCAGATCTGGTCGAGATTGTCGGCCAGCTCGGTTTTGCCCGTCAGACTCTGTACCTGATAGTGGCTGCCCTGCCAATCAACGACCTTCAACCGCTGTGCGGCCAGCATCCGGTTGATCAGCGCAATACGCCGGCCACGGGCCAGCCGGCGCAGCACGCTGTCGGCACTCTGCGCACGACGGGCATCGGGCTGGTTGGCCCAATGCGCCTCTTCGGAAAACATGCCGCACAGTCCACACATGCTGGTTTATCGATGCTTGCGTGGATTGCGGGCGATGAAATCGTCGGCGATTTCATCCATCGTGCACCAGCGCACACCATCGTGGCTGTTGATGTACTCGATCAGCCGCTCGTGCATCAGCAGTACCTGCGGCCGGCCGGACACATCCGGATGGATCGTCATCACGAAAACGGCGTAATCATTTTCGCGATAAACCCAATCGAACTGGTCGCGCCACATGGCTTCGATGTCGCGCGGATTGACGAAACCATGGCTGTTCGGCGACTTCTTGATGAACATCATCGGCGGAAGATCGTCCAGATACCAGTTGGCCGGGATCTCGACCAGATCGGTTTCCTCGCCGCGCTGCACCGGTTTCATCCAGGCACTCGGATGTTTGGAATAATCGATCTTGGTCCAGCTGTCGCCCACCCGCACGTAGTAGGGGTGGAAATCATTGTGCATCAGTGAGTGGTCGTATTTGATGCCCCGCTCCAGCAGCAGTTCGTTGGTGCAGTTGCTGAACTCCCACCACGGCGCCACATAACCGGTCGGCCGCTTGCCGGACAGCCCGGTCACCAGCTCTATGCAGCGGTCCAATACCACCGTTTCCTGCTCGCGCGTCATCGCGATCGGGTTTTCGTGACTGTAGCCGTGAATACCGATTTCATGGCCCCGATTGGCCACTTCCTTCATCTGTTCGGGAAAGGTCTCGATCGAGTGGCCGGGAATGAACCAGGTGGTTTTGATTTTGTACTTGTCGAACAGGTTCAAAAGCCGGATCGAACCGATCTCACCGGCGAACAGACCACGCGAGATATCGTCGGGGCTGTCTTCACCACCGTAGGAACCCAGCCAACCCGCCACCGCATCCACGTCGATACCATAGGCAACCAGAATGTTCTTCGCCATGCTCGTGTCTCCTGTTCCACTGATAGACAAATGAGCAGCGCCGGACGCCACCCTTGGACTCGACTTTCGAACGCGACACTCATCCCTGTGACGTCAAACCCTGCATATCGATTTTGGCAGAGCAACGTACCGTCACCACAAAAAACCCGACCGGACGTCCGGCACTTTCGGGCTCCGGCCATGCCACCGTGCGAACGACACGGGGTGGCTACCTGGCATGGCGAAAGACTGAAACGCGTTTGTTTTCTGAAGAATATCCATCAGCCGGGCTGCGCGGTTCTGGTCCAGCCCAATACCGTCAGATCCAGGTCGTCGTCGTGCCGCGCACTCGGCCGCCAAACGCATTGGCCGCCGACAAGGCCGGTAACCCGGCTTTCAGGAGTCGGAGCAAATCCTGCCCCTGTCCATCACTTCGTGAGCACGCCCAGCAGCACCCCCAGAAAGATGGCGGCACCAAACCAATTATTGTGGTTGAAGGCCTTGAAGCAATCGGCACGTTCGCGTCGGCGGATCAACAACCAATGATAGAGGGCGATGACGGCAGCCATCGACAGGCCGACCAACATGCCGGGAAACAACTGCTCACGCACGCCCACCCAGGCCATCAGCCCGATCGCCGAGGCATAACAAGCCATCACGGCTGCCACATCGTGACTGCCAAAGGTGATGGCCGAGGTGCGGATGCCGAGGCGCAGGTCGTCGTTCCGATCGACCATCGCATATTCGGTATCGTAAGCAACCGTCCAGCAAACATTCGCTGCCAACATGATCCAGGCCGTCAGCGGAACGGTACCGGTCAGCGCCGCAAAAGCCATCGGAATACCAAAACCAAAGGCGATGCCCAGGTAGGCCTGCGGGATGGCGAAGAAGCGTTTGAAATACGGATAGCTGGCTGCCAGGATGGCAGCCACCACACTCAAGCCCCACACCAGCGGCCCGAAGGGGAATACCAGTGGCAAGGCCAGCAGACACAGCACCACGAAAACCGCCACCGCTTCCCACGGTGCAATCATTCCGCGCGCCAGCGGCCGATCGACCGTGCGTGTGACATGACCATCGATGTCACGGTCGGCGAAATCATTGATGGCACAGCCAGCCGAACGCATCAGCACCGTGCCCAGACAGAAGGCAAACAGCGGATAGAGTGGTGGCCAGCCATCGGCCGCGATGAATAGCGCCCACAGGGTCGGCCAGATCAGCAACAGGATGCCGATCGGTTTGTGCAGGCGTGTCAGATGCACATAGGCGTGCAGCCGCTGCGCCGGACCGAGCGAGGCGGGACGATGGTCAGCCGGGGTTTCGACCGAGTCGCCGGCCGACGAATTGCGTTCGGATTGAGGCGTGGACATGGACAGATGACATCAATGGAAAGGCGGCATTGGCGCCGATTGTACCCAGTACAACCGCAAACGCCGTCCTGTCCTGCCGGGCACCTGCGTGCCCCGGACCGATCCACTCCACCAGTACCGAGGCCCGTGCGTTTTCCATTGGCCGTGAACCGGCGAACCCGGGTCACAGAACCCCCGGCAACAAAAACCGCAAAAGCGGGACACACGCCCGCCGGGCGGGTTCGAGATCGGCCTGCAACCCACGATCCGTCTGCGGGCCCGAACTCCGACACTCGGCGCCTTCGGCCCCCGGACCGCCCCGGCGCTCAAGCCGCCCGGACTTCGGTCTGCCCGGCCGGCGATGTCCGGCCGGCCTCACGGTCGCTCACCCGCAGCGACAGCCCCATCAGGCGGCTGGCATGGCGGGCTGCCACCCATTCCTCGTTGGTCGGCTCCACCGCCAACAGCACGGCACTGTCGGGGGTCGAGATGATCGGTGCATTGGCCCGGTTGGCCTCTTCGTCGAGCCTGGCGCCCAGATAGCTCAAGCCATCGATGACGCGACGACGGACCTCTGCGCTGTTCTCGCCGACGCCAGCCGTGAACACCATCATATCCACGCCATTCTGCGCCGCTGTCATCGAACCGATCTCGCGCACGATCCGGCGGATATAGAGCGCCAGCGCGTCCCGCACCCGGTCTCCCAGCACCCCTTCGTCATGCTCGTGCGCCATCAGCACCCGCGGCTCCGGCGACATTCCCGAAACCCCCATCAACCCGGACTCGTGATAGAGCACCCGAGCCACTTCCTTGACGCTGAGCTTTTCCATCTCCATCAGGTAGAGCACCGCACCGGGATCCAGCGCTCCGGGTCGGGTCCCCATCATCAACCCATCCAGGGCCGAAAAGCCCATCGAGGTGGCCTGGCTCTTGAGGCCGCGCATGGCACACAGACTGGCACCACTGCCCAGGTGAGCGGCGATCAACTTGCCCGAAGCCTTGGTCCCGAAACGTTCGGGCAAGGCGAGCGACAGGTACTCGTAGGACAGGCCGTGGAAACCATAACGACGCAGACCACGATCCCAGACGGCATAGGGCAACGGCAGCTGCTTCTCGACCTTGGGCATGGTATGGTGGAACGCAGTATCGAAGCAGGCCACCTGCGGCAATTCGGGCGCGCTCTTCAGCAACGCCGCGATCGCCTCCAGCGCATAGGGCTGATGCAGAGGTGCGAGCGGAATATAGCTTTCGAGATCGGCCAGCACCTGTTCATCGATGCGCACCGGCTGTGCATATTTCGGCCCGCCATGCACCACCCGGTGCACCACGGCCTCCAGCCGTCCCCCGCCCAGGCTGGCCCTGACCCGTTCCAGAATGAAATCCAGTGCCGTGATGTAAGGCCGTCTCTCATCGACCACCAGCGGATGCGTTTCCGTCTCGGAATCACCATAAGTCGGCACGGCAGGGCCTCCAATGCCCTGCACCCTGCCACTCCATATCGGATGACGCGGCAACGGTTGTTTGGAAGCATCGAAAAGCGCAAATTTAATACTGGATGAACCGCAGTTCAGCACCAGGATCAAGCCATCAGCGCGCTTCGACTGACCGGCAGTGGATTCAGACATCTTGCTCATGGAGGAAGGTTGGATTGCTTTTCCCTAACGATACCGCACTGCAGCATAGTATAGGTCGGCCATTCGATGAAACTGACGATCAAACCGTCAGCCGGTCAGGAAAACCGCCCCGGACTGCCGCTCAAGCTGCCACCCCGTTTCCGGCATACCTGCAGCCCACCAGCCGCCAAACCGCACCAGCAGCCAGGCTCGAGGAAGCAGCCCCGTTGCGGGCGCATATTTCCTGCCAGCAAGAAACGAGATCACGAGATGAAAAGTCACAGAGTAATCCGCAAGGGTTTTCCCCATGCCTACTCTACGGGAATTCCGCCCCCTTGGCC
Organism: Lautropia sp.; assembly: GCA_030530775.1. Lineage (GTDB taxonomy): Bacteria > Pseudomonadota > Gammaproteobacteria > Burkholderiales > Burkholderiaceae_E > Lautropia. Next base: position 345,341 of record JAUMUG010000002.1, read on the forward strand.
AATCGACTCGGCATACAAACCACCCGTCCCCGACAGCCGATCGGGCAGCGCCGCCGAGCGCCGGGCCGTCCGGCTGAAACGCCCGGTACAGAGGCCGCAGCCGGAAGCAAACCTCAGTCCCCGCGCCGGCTCCCTCCCCGGATGATCTCGACCTCCTGCGCCGAACCACGCGATGCTTTCCGACCGGCACTGGTATCCTGGACTGCACCGCGGGCAGAACCGACCGCTGCACCGGCTGCCCTCCAGGCTTTGACACGCGCCGGCCCGACCCCCTTCACCCGCTGCGACAGCTCCGCGAAACTGGCAAATGGCGCCTTGGCGCGTTCGGCCACGATCCGTTCCGCCATCCTTGGCCCGACTCCCTTCAGTGTCTGCAGCTCGGTCGGCGTGGCGGTGTTGATATCCAGTGCCCACGAAGGCGCAGCAGCCAGCAGTAAAGTGCCAAGCAGCAAAACGAGAAGACGAAAAACGGGAACGGTGGCGTCCATGGGTCGTGGCCCCGCCAATGAAAGCGCTGGTGCCTCGTGGGCCGACTCGACGAGGGGTCCGACTCGATGAGGTCCGGCGCAGACCGGGGCGATAGAATGGCAAGAGCCCCAGTGTGGCAGCGACAGCATGGCGCCACCGTTCAGATTCTCACACCCGCCTCCAGCCCGCCGGCATCTTCCACCAACGGATTAATCCGGAATACCGGCCGTAGTACACCAGACGATTCGGCACTGACGAATGCAGGCGTGAATACGGCACGATTGCGGAATCCGCGGATCACTGCCCGGTGTCGTCACCCCGGAGGGGGGCATAACTGTCCCAGCGACTGCAGCCGGGGCACTGCCAGTAATAGTGCTGACCCTTGAAGCCGCAGACCTTGCAGCCGTAGTGGCTCATCCGCTCGGTCATGCGACGCAGCGTCGTGGCCAGTGCATCCTCGTCCAAATCCTCGACTGACGTGGCGCCCTCCCTGGAGCCGCGCCGCGACAAGGCCAGCAGAACCTGCAGGCCGCTCAGGGTCGGGTGTTCGGTAACGGCCTGGCGCACCCACTGCGCGGCAGCGGGCTTGCCATCCAGCCGGGCGATGACGTCGGACAGCGCCCGCAGCATCTCGGGCGAATGCGAGACATCCAGCCGCTGCAGCCGGGCAATGGCCAGACGCAGTGCATCGGTGCCCCCCTGTGCCTCGGCCGCCGACAGCCAATGTGTCACGACCCGTTCGACCTGTTCGGGGTAGCGATCGGCCAGCACCGACCAGCGCTCGATGGCCCGGGCCGGATCGCCCTGCGCCAATGCCAGCTCGCCTTCGATGATGACCGGCCGCGGGTGATCGGGCTTGGCGTCGCTGGCCTGCCTGCAATAGGTGACGGCCTGATCGAAATGCTTGGCCTTGAGTGCTGCCATGGCCAGCTCGCACCAGGCATGGGCCATGATCAACGCGGGATCGAAGCCGGGCTCGGCCGGGGTGGTACGCGCCAAGTCGATGACCCGCTCCCAATCGTGGGTACGTTGGGCGATCTCCAGGCGCTGGCGTGATGCAGCCACTGCGTACTCGGTGCCCTGCAGCCGATTGAAACTGTCCTCGGCCCGGTCGACCAGACCGGCTTTCAGAAAATCCAGTCCCAGCTCGTAGAGAGCATGCGCCCGGGTCTGCTGATCGAGATCGGCCCGATCGACCAGGTTCTGGTGCACCCGGATGGCGCGATCGGTCTCACCGCGACGGCGGAACAGCGCGCCGAGCGCGAAATGCAGCTCGCTGGCTTCGGGCTCGATCCGCACCACGTCGACGAAAGCATCGATCGCCTTGTCGGACTGCTCGTTGAGCAGCAGATTGACGCCGCGGAAATAGGCACTGGCCAGCGGCGGCGTCTGGTCGTCCAGCCGACCTTCACGCCGTGAAGCCACCCATCCCAGACCAAAAGCCAACGGGATGACCAGCAACCACCAGTATTCGAACTCCATGGCAACGCTCAGCGTACCGCCAGGCGGGAGCCGGTGGATTCTGTGATGACGCCCAGCTCATCCTGCGGCTGGTGCACATCGGCGATCTGCTGCAGGCGCTCGACATCACGGCGCAGACGGGCCAGTTCCCGGCGCTTGCGATACATGCGCGGTACCAAGGCCAGTAGTCCGACGAGCAGTCCGAACAGAAAAAACAGCAGCAGGATCACGACCAGCGGCGCCGTGAAACCGAGTTCCTGGTTGCCGAACACACCCAGGCGCACCGGCTCGGTGTTGCCCAGTGCAAAGCCGAGCAACGCGATGAAAATAAGGATTTTGAGCAGCCAGGCGATCAGTCGCATAAGCAAAAGGCCAAATATTCAGGAAACGGTTGCGCGCAGCGCCTGATCGACGCTTTCCCGCAACTGTTTGCCGGGTTTGAAATGGGGCACCAGCTTTTCTGGGACCGGTACTGGCTCTCCGGATTTGGGGTTGCGGCCCATCCGGGAATGACGATGGGACAGGGCGAAGCTGCCGAAGCCCCGAATCTCGATACGCTGACGGTCGGCCAATGCACGGGCCATGGCATCGAGAATGGTGCGGACGGCGTATTCGGCGTCCTTGGCCACCAATTGCGAATAACGATCGGCCAGCCGGGCAATCAGCTCCGACTTGGTCATGGTGCCGGGTGCAGACTGGTCGTCCAAATCCACGGAATCCGTCACTGCCATCGATCACTCACCATCAGATAGAAAACAGGAAAAACGGCTTTGGTGCAGGATGCCGCTCTGCCACCGGTAAACACGCAAAGCGGCACGGAAGCCACCAAAGCGACGATACACCATTGTGCACCACCTGTGCTGAAACCAAAGCGACACGAAGGTCTACCGTGTGCGGCCGACCCGGCACAAGGGGCCGGCCATGAGCCGGAGACAGCAACCCGGTTCGACGACGCCCGGCACAGAGGTTTGCTGCCGATACCGGAACACCCGCGTTGCAACGGGGATACTGCCGGAAGCCGTCATCTCCCCGGAACCGCGCCTGTCCGACGAGGCACGGTTCCGGCCCCGGGGAAAGCCCCCATCACGAGGGCCTGACGTTGCCGCGGGACGGTCAGGAACGATCCTGATTGTCCAGCTTGGCGCGCAGCAGCGCACCCAGGTTGGTGGTGCCACTGACGGCCGAGGTTTCGGCCATACGTTGCATCACGTCTGCCGTGTCGGCGGTCTCGCGCGCCTTGATCGACAACGAAATCGAACGGTTCTTGCGATCGATGTTGATGATCATCGACTCGACGGTCTGGCCTTCGCTCAGCTGGGTGCGGGCATCTTCCACGCGGTCACGTGAAATTTCGGAGGCACGCAAGTAGCCTTCGACTTCCGGCTCGATCTGAACGGTGGCACCACGGGCATCCACACTGGTGACGGTGCCGGTGACGACGGCACCCTTGTCGTGGGTGGAGGCGAAATTGGTGAACGGATCACCCTCGAGCTGCTTGATGCCCAGCGAGATGCGCTCGCGCTCGACGTCGATGGCCAGCACGACGGCTTCGACTTCATCACCCTTCTTGAAGTCGCGCACGGCTTCTTCACCCGACTTGTTCCAGGACAGATCGGACAGATGAACCAGACCATCGATGCCGCCCGGCAGGCCGATGAACACGCCAAAGTCGGTGATCGACTTGATCGAACCCTTGACCTTGTCGTTGCGGCGATGATTCTCTGAGAACTCCTGCCACGGGTTGGCGTGGGTCTGCTTCATGCCCAGCGAGATGCGGCGACGGTCCTCGTCGATCTCCAACACCATGACCTCGACCTCGTCGCCCAGGCTGACGACCTTGCCCGGATTGACGTTCTTGTTGGTCCAGTCCATTTCGGAAACGTGCACCAAACCCTCGATACCCGGCTCGATCTCGACGAACGCGCCGTAGTCGGTGATGTTGGTGACCTTGCCGAACATGCGGGTGTTCTGCGGATAGCGACGGCCGATGCCGACCCAGGGATCCTCGCCCAACTGTTTGATGCCCAGCGAGACGCGGTTCTTTTCCTGGTCGAACTTGAGGACCTTGGCGGTGATTTCCTGACCGACCTGCAGCACTTCCGTCGGATGACGGACACGGCGCCACGCCATGTCGGTGATATGCAGCAGACCATCGATACCGCCCAGATCGACGAACGCACCGTAGTCGGTGATGTTCTTGACCACACCCTGAACCACGGCGCCCTCGCTCAGCGTCTCGAGCAGCTTGGCACGTTCTTCGCCCTGCGACAGCTCGATGACGGCACGGCGCGACAGCACGACGTTGTTGCGGCGACGGTCCAGCTTGATGACCTTGAATTCGAGGGTCTTGCCTTCGTAAGGAGTGGTGTCCTTGACCGGACGGGTGTCGATCAGCGACCCCGGCAGGAAGGCACGGATGCCGTTGGTCATGACGGTGAGGCCGCCCTTGACCTTGCCGGTGACGGTGCCGCTGACCAGATCGCCCGATTCCAGTGCCAGTTCGAGCTGCACCCAGGCAGCCAGACGCTTGGCACGATCGCGAGACAGGCGGGTTTCTCCGAAACCGTCTTCGAGGGAGTCGATGGCGACCGAAACGAAATCGCCTTCCTGGACCTCCAACTCGCCACGGTCGTTGTAGAACTCCTCGACCGGGACATAGCTTTCAGACTTCAGGCCGGCATTGACGACCACATAGTTGTGATCGACGCGGATGACTTCAGCGGTGATGACCTCGCCCTGCCGCATCTCCTGACGCTTGAGGGATTCTTCGAACAGGGCGGCAAAACTTTCTTCCGATGCCGGATTCTGAGTAACTGCAGTGCTCATTGATTTCCAAAATGATCTCGCCGGCCGCGCTGCCCCCAATGGTAGACGCCGACCAGCGGTGTTGCTGAAAAATCCCGATCGATCGGAGCTTGACGATCGACCGGGGGTGGACAAAAAACCGCCGCATGAGCGGCGGCCGGATCGTGTCGGACCGGAAGCTGCAACCGCTTCTCGGCTACGCGATGTCTGCGGCCCTTGCTTCCGACACGTGAACGGCCGGAGGACCGTGGACTGCGATACAGGCGCCTGCGACCGGAGCATCCCTGCCCGGACCACCCCGCGCAAACGGAGCGGCCAGATTCACGCACATCGAAGTTTCCGACGAAAACCCGAAAAGCCCCCTGGCGAAACCGGGGAATGCCATTCAGGCCGATGGTCGGCGCGCCTGCCAAGCCCGTATCACCCGGTCCACCGTCTCGTCGATCGACAGCCCGGCCGAATTGAGCCAGAACGCATCTTCCGCTGGTTTCAGCGGTGCAGCCGCTCGACCGGAGTCACGGCGGTCACGTTCCTTCAAATCATGCAAAATCTTCTCTAGTGTAGCAGAAAAGCCCTTTTCGATGAGCTGCTTGTGGCGCCGCTGCGCACGCTCCTCGACGCTGGCCGTCAGATAAACCTTGAGCTCCGCATCTGGGAAAACCACCGTGCCCATGTCGCGGCCATCGGCCACCAGCCCCGGCATCCGCCGGAAACGATGCTGCAGACCGGTCAGCTCGTGACGCACCGCCGGATGCACCGCCAGGCGCGAGGCCTGCAATCCGATGCCATCGGCCCGGATATCGTGCGAGATCTCGGCTCCATCGAGCCAGATCCGCCCATCTGCCTCGAAGCGCGGATCGAGCGAACGCGCCGCCCGCACGGCCGCCGCCTCGTTGGCCCCGTCTTCGCCTGCCTTCACCAACTGCAGCGCCACCAACCGATACAGCGCCCCGCTGTCCAGATAATGAAAGCCCAGACGCTGCGCCACCCGGACGGCGATCGTCCCTTTGCCCGAAGCGGTTGGCCCGTCGATGGCGATGACCGGCGCCGCATGGTCATCGGAACAAGCGTGATGCGAAGACATGAAAAGCTCCTTGTTGCAAACGAGGCGGCCATCAGAACCGCCAGAAACAAAAGACCGAACTGCAGCGTGCAACCGGTTCCGGGCCGGAACCATCGGATCGATCTCTGGCACGAAGGGCAGCGAGCGGTACTCTCCCCCCGGTCTGATCTGACGGAAGGCAGCTCCGGCGATACGGAAGCCCATTCGCCCCCGACCGGCCCGATATCGGCCCCGATCGGTCAGAATCGGCCCTGTCGGCCCGGACCGACCCGGTTCAGGCCCAGGTGATCCGGATCGGAACGATACAGATCACCGCCCCCCGATCATCGAACGTTTTCAGACACGGTGATCTGGAAACCGACCGAATTGGCCAAGTCGACGAAGCCAGGGAACGAGGTGGCGACATTGGCGGTGTCATCGATATGGATCGGTGCGCTGCTGCGCAGTGCCGCCACTGCAAAAGACATCGCGATCCGATGATCGCTATGGGCTTGCACCCTGCCACCGGCAAAAGGTGTCGCCTCGCCACCGCGGCCGACGATACGCATACCGTCGGGCAACACCTCCACCGGCATGCCGATCGCCTTCAGCCCATCGGCCATCACTTGGATCCGGTCGGACTCCTTGACACGCAGCTCCTCGGCACCGGTCAACACCGTCATGCCCTCGGCGCAGGCCGCGGCAATGAATAGCACCGGAAATTCATCGATGGCCAGCGGCACCCAGGCCGGATCGATCCGGATGCCCTTGAGCGGTGCGGCACGCACCCGCAGATCCGCCACCGGCTCACCACCGACCAACTGCTGATTCGATTCGGTGATGTCCGCGCCCATCGCACGCAACACATGCAGCACACCGATGCGGGTCGGATTCATGCCGACGTGACGCAGCATCAGATCCGCCCCGGGACAGATGCTGGCCGCCACCAGAAAGAAAGCAGCCGATGAGATATCGGCCGGCACGTCGACATGGGTCCCTTTCAACGTCTGCCCGCCCTCTATCGTGGCGGTAGCCCCGTCGCGCACGACTTTCACTCCAAAGGCGCCCAGCATCCGCTCGGTATGGTCACGTGTCGGCGCCGGTTCGGTGACGCGCGTCCTGCCTTCGGCATACAGCCCGGCCAGCAGCAACGCGGATTTCACCTGAGCACTGGCCACCGTCATCGAGATGGCAACCCCCGTCAAGCCCTCCACGGGCCGGACCAGCAATGGAGGTCTGCCATCCTGGCTCTCGATGTCGGCCCCCATTTCCTCCAGCGGATCGATCACCCGACGCATCGGCCGGCGCGACAGACTGGGGTCACCCACCAACACCGAAGGAAAGCGCTGTCCGGCCAGCAACCCACACAGCAGACGCATCGATGTGCCGGAATTGCCGCAATCCAGTGGCACACCGGGCGACTGCAGGCCATGCAGGCCGACCCCCCGAACCACCACACGTCCCTGATCGGGCCCTTCGATCGCCACCCCCATCGCACGAAAAATACTGGCGGTGGCGATGGCGTCGGCTCCTTCCAGAAAGCCCTGCACCTCGGTCTGCCCTTCGGCCAGCGCCCCCAGCATGATCGAGCGATGCGAGATCGACTTGTCCCCGGGCACCCGGATATCGCCACTCACTGCCCCACCGGGTGCCACATCATAAGCCTGAAACATGCACTAATTCCTCCCGAATCACTCGCTTATTTCTTAGACTGACGGTCGATCAAGCGAGAAGAACGGTTCCTCACCTGTCTGCCGCCTCGCCAGTATCCACATACGCCCGACGAGCGGCATCAACCTGGTCATATCCGAATGTTCAACTGGTTTCGTCAATCGAGCAAATCCACGCGCCGCCACGTTACCGTGGAAACCCGGCATCTGAAGCAGTATGTGGACCACCGGTCCCTGAGCCAGGCCGATGCAGAGGCGATGCTGCCCGGTGCTTCCAAGCTGAATTCCTTTGCCCAGCACGTGCTGGCCGGCCTGCCCGCCGAAGTGCGTCCCGCCGTCTGCTGCCAGTCGCATCCCTGGATGCTGGAGCGGCTGCTGGATGTCTGGGAAAACCCGGCCGCCTTCCGCCGCCAGATGCAGGATTTGCTGCTCGACACACGCGGCAACCGTCAGGGTTTCGGCTTCGCCGCCCTGACCGAACTGAGCACGCTGAACGACTACTACAACACTTACGTCAACCCGATGCCCAACGGCTGGGCCACGATCGACCCGCGCAGCTGACCCGATCATCGTGGCCCGGGCGGCACAGGACGCCCACCCCGTTCCATCCGGCCATCCGACGCGGACGACGCACGAACCGACGCAAACCGGCATCGATCCGCCCCCCCTGCCGAAGCACGCTTCCCGCAAAAACCGGCACCTCGCCGGTTTTTGCATTTCATAAGGCCGTCATCGGTCATGGTACCGAGCCATGGCCGGCGTGCCATGCCGAGGCCGGCGTGCTATCTTCGGGAGCTTGTACCCGGGAGCTTGGGCAGCAAAAACCGAAAAGGCGAAAAGTGTCCCCATCGTGTGCAGTTTGCGAGCGCTGCCATCTCCTCATGGCACCGGCTACGGGCAACGTCTTCTGCAAGAACGGCTGACATGGCCGGCTTCGATGCCGGACACGCCACCCTCGAGTAAACCCGGACTCCCCGACCCATAACACGCCGACTCAACTCCCCGACTTCAACCCCCAACTCTGTGAGAGGCTCCAATCATGGCTTTTGAAATGAATGCAAATGGCCTGGGCATCGATGATGTGCATGTCGGATCGGGCGACGCCGCCAGGCCCGGTCAACGTGTCACCGTCCATTACACCGGTTGGTTGTGGGACGCCGACCCCACCAACCCCGAAGGAGGCCGCGTCGGCCGCAAGTTCGACTCCAGTGTGGACCGCAACCAACCCTTCGAATTCGGTCTGGGCATGGGGGAGGTGATCCGTGGCTGGGACGAGGGCGTGGCCGGTATGCGGGTCGGTGGCCGCCGTCGTCTGCTGGTCCCCGCCACCATGGGCTATGGTGCACGGGGCGTCGGCGGCGTGATTCCGCCGAACGCCACGCTGCTGTTCGAAGTCGAACTGCTGGGAGTCTGAATCACCGCATGCCCGAACCGATGAACACGCCCGATTCTGCCGCATCCACCAGCAACTTCATCCGCCAGGCCGTCGACAGCGATCTGGCCAGCCAGCGAGTGGCCGAGCGCGGTTGGGCCGGCAAGCCCGGCATCGCCGAAACGCACCGGGGCGCACCAGCCGACCCGGCCCGGATCCGCACCCGCTTTCCGCCCGAACCGAATGGCTTTCTACACATCGGGCATGCCAAATCGATCTGCCTGAATTTCGAACTGGCCGCCGACTACGACGGACGCTGTCATCTGCGTTTCGATGACACCAACCCCGAGAAAGAAAACCAGGAATACGTCGATGCCATCATCGACTCGGTGCGCTGGCTGGGTTTCGATTGGTGCTTCGCCGATGGCGAAAACGATCTGTATTTCGCCAGTGATTATTTCGAGACCTTCTATCGGATCGCCCTGAAGCTGGTCGAGAACGGCCACGCCTATGTCGACAGCCAGAACGGCGACGAAATCCGCGAAAATCGCGGCACACTGACCTCACCAGGACGCAACTCACCCTATCGAGACCGTCCGATCGAAGAAAACCTGCGGCTGTTTCAGGAGATGCGCGCCGGTCAGCACCCCGAAGGTTCGATGGTGCTACGTGCGAAGATCGACATGGACTCGCCCAACATCAACATGCGCGACCCGATCCTGTACCGGATTCGCTTCGCGCATCATCATCGTACCGGCGATGCCTGGCCGATCTACCCGATGTATGACTATGCGCATCCATTGGAAGATGCGCTGGAGCGGGTGACGCATTCACTGTGTACACTGGAATTCGAAGACCACCGGCCGCTCTACGACTGGCTGCTGGCGCGGGTGGCCGAAACCGGCCTGCTGGATGCACCGCTGCCCCGCCAGATCGAATTCGCCCGCCTGAACCTGACCTACACCATCACCAGCAAGCGCAAACTGAAGGCGTTGGTCGATCAGGCGCTGGTCGATGGCTGGGACGATCCGCGTTTGACGACCATTGCCGGCCTTCGGCGGCGGGGCTACTCACCGTCCTCGATCCGCCTGTTCTGTGAACGTGCCGGTGTCTCGAAGGCGCATCAGGTCATCGACATGGCTGTACTGGAACAGACCGTGCGCGAGGATCTGGAACCAGTCGCCAACCGGCTGAACGTCGTCACCGATCCGGTCAGACTGGTGATCGAGAATCTGGACGCGGGCGAGCGCATTCTGTGCGAAGCACCGCTGCATCCGCACCATCCGGAGCGGGGCAAGCGGCAGTTCGAATTCAGCCGCGAGCTGTGGATCGAGCGCGAGGACTTTGCGGAGAACCCGCCCAAGGGCTTCTTCCGGCTGGCACCGGAACGGATGGTGCGCCTGCGCTATGGTTACGTGGTCCGCTGCACCGGCTTCGAAAAGGACGAAGACGGCAACGTCGACCTGGTGCGCTGCGAGTATCTGCCCGACACCCGCTCGGGCACAGCGGGCGCAGACAGCGTCAAAGTCAAGGGCAACATCCACTGGGTGTCGGCCAGCGACGCCGTACCGGTCGAGCTGCGTCTGTTCAAACCGCTGTTCACCGAAGCCCACCCGGATGCCGGCGACAACGACCCGCTGACCCTTGTCGACCCCGACTCGAAGCAAGTGAGAACCGGCTATGCCGAACCGGCGGTACGCAATGCCCGCCCGGAAGAACGATTCCAGTTCGAACGTCAGGGCTATTTCGTGGCCGACCGCCACGACTTCAGCCCCGAGAAACCGGTTTTCAACCGCATCACCACGCTGAAGGACTCCTTCGGCAAGAAGCGCGGCTGAAACAGCCATTGGCCAGCCGGACACCGTTTGGAAAGCAGGCACCATTCGGCGGCCAGGCTCTGAAGCCCCACTGCCGGCCACCGGCAGTGGGTCTCGGATCCACGGGCCCGACGGATCCGCGGTGTGTGTTCCCGGTCTGCCTGTACTCCCCACTTCGCCCCGGCCTCCCCACGCGTTCCGAGCTCGGGCGGCTCTCCGCACCACGCCCCGGGAGCTCCCGCCGATCCACTCGGTGAGCGCATGGCCAGCGTCCTCTCCTCATCACGCCCCGGGGAGCTCCCGATATCGCCAACCTTGATGAAGATCAAGCTTGACAATGAGAATGATTGGCAATAACATTACTTCCATATTCTCGGGAGCTTGACCCGGACCGCGGAAACCGCGCCGGCCGGGGTAGGCGCTGGATATACCCGTTACGCTGGTCTGCCACCGACGACGACCCTTTCCGCCATCCTGGTTCGCGGATACATGGCGGGTTCGCGCGGTCGATGAACAGGCCGGGGGTCGATCGCCGAGAGCACATCCGGACGGCTTGGCACCAACCACCCTGCCCGATGGGATGTACCCGGAGACTGGCGAGCCGGCTGTGTCGGCCATGCACCCCAGCTCCATGGGTACACGCGTGGGATACGGTCCCGGTGCAGCTGACCAGCGAGTGCCGGCAAGCATCTGCCAGAAGCTTCAAGCCCACCGAAAACCGTCTGTGCCGCCCCCCAAGGCTCACTGCCACTCCAGGGGCCACGGACGCCACAACGATCTGCCGACTGGGGACCCCCATGCAAGACCACGAACTGTATCTGGGCGAGCATCCGACGCTGGCCATTCTGAAGAATCCCCCATCCGGCTCTGCGCTGGACATCGCCAATTTCGAGCCGACCGTGCGTGAGCCGGTCCACATCACGGTCAACCACGGCTCACGGCGTCGCAAGTTGTGGGATTTGGCTGCCCACTGTCATTGCCCGATCGTCGGCCTCTGTCTGTCCATGGCCGCACTGCGTAAGCTGGCCGGCCGGGTGCTGGATGGAGACCTGCCCGAAGACGACTACGAGCTACACGTGACGGCCGTCAACGAGTGTCGGCGGCGTGCTCCGCTGGCCGAGAGCCTGCAGAAAGAGCTGGATCAACGCTATGCCACAGCGATCCGCAAGCTGAATACGGTCAAGGACAGTGAGGCGCTCCACGAGCACTGGCGTACCTTCATCGCGTGCAACGAGATGCCCGCCGGACTGTGGGCCTGCATGACGCATCCGCGCTGCGATGCCGGCATGATGGAAAAAATCTATCGCGAAGTACACATGTTGCAGCACCAGGCCAGTGCCGCCACCCGGGACAAAGACGGTCGCTATCAGGCCCTGGCCGCAAAACATGCGTGCTGCCTGCAGGACATCGAACGCTCGCGTCGGCGCTATCAGCGGCTGCAGGTCGAAAAGGCTGCCGAGGTCGAGGCCCTGAACGCTGAAATACTGCGACTGCGTAACGACAACGCGGCCAAGGAAAACAGTATCAAGCAGCTGCAGGAAGAACTGGAGTACCTACACCGGCAGGCCGAGGAGCTGGACAGCCGGATGGAATTGGCCGAACAGGTGCGCTGGCTCAGCGGCCGGAACCAGGAACTGATGCAGCGTATCGTGGACATGCGCCGCAACTTCAACCCCGGCGCAGGCACCGATTCCACCGGCCGCCATGCCACTGCCCGGACCGTGGTCAGTACGGATGCAGGTGTCGAAACCGGGTCCGATACCGACACCGCCGTCGGACCGGTCACGGGAAGCACCGAGTTCGCCACCGGCACATCGGACGACGGCAACACCGATGCAGCCACCATACGGCATCTGACGCCCGAGCAGCTGGATTCACGGGCCGTGCTGTGCGTCGGAGGCCGGCATGCCGCCATTTCGGTCTACCGGCGCATCGTCGAGAAAAAAGGTGGCCGTTTCATCCACCACGATGGCGGCCGGGAAGACAGCGTACACCGCCTGGATGCCAGTCTGGCGGCAGCCGATCTGGTGATCTGCCAGGCCGGCTGCATCAGCCACAGCGCCTACTGGCTCGTGAAAGATCACTGCAAACGCACCGGCAAACGCTGCGTCTATGTCGATAAACCCAGTGCCAGCGCCTTTGAACGCGGCCTGATCCAAAGCGTGCGGGAAAACATCCCGACGCAGGAAAAAACGGAGGTCTGAAGATGCAACTCTCACCACGTGCCCGCAACCGCCTGGAACTGCTTGCCTTTGGCTCACTGATCATGCTGATCTGGACTCTGGTGCCCGTAGCCTCCGGAAAGTGAGAGCCCCTGCTGATTATTTCTCGCTCCTGTTTGCGGACGGCCTCGAGACGCAAGCAGTGGCGACGAGATGGCGCCTGAACCGGCGAATGCATAGGGTCACACCCGTCGGGGCGGATCGGGCAAGCAGTCGTCATACGACGGCCCGCCCATCGGCAAGCCACCCATACGATGGAGCCAGACGCAGGGGATGTTTCATTTCACGGCAGATTCCCGTGCGGCAGATCATCCTCATAGAGATGCGCGCGGGCCTCCCCGACATGATCGAAAGTCAATGAACTCGGTGCGGGTTCAGACTTCAGACGCCGGTGGGCTTGCTCTTGAGTACCTGATCGACCACCTTGCCGTCGTTGCCATCCACCACGCGGATACGCACCGGCAGCATCTGCAAGCTGGGAGCCAGCCAGATGTCGAACTTGGGCGCATCCGCATCGCCCGGCTTGCTGACGGCAATGTGCAGCGCCTCGAAGGCCCCCGCCGCAGTGCGCATCGCTTCCCGGCCCAGGACCTGGAACAGAGGCTCATCGATGCGATGGGTGCCGGCCAGCGGCAGTATGAAGCGCTGACCGGGACGGACGACCGACTGGTTGCTGCGTGCCAGCAGACCCAGCTGGAAAAACACCGACAGGCGGTCCTGCGTCCCTTCCGGGAACGGCAGTTGAACCGTCGGATCGCCCACCAGCCGAATCCGGCGTGTCCTGGCATCGAAATCCAATTGCCGCTCGGGACGCTTGCCGCGTTTTTCGGTGTAGCGCCGTGGCCGAAAACCCTGCGCGTCCAGCGCCCCCACACTGCTCTGCAGCAGCATGCCACCATAGAACACCGACAGCACACCGGTGGCTCGCGCCTCGGTTTCGAGCCGGTATTCATCCTGGCTGTGATTCAGCCGATAGACCGCCTGCGCCACCTGCACGCCACGGCTGGTCGAATCGCCGTAATACACATTGAAATCCAGACTCAGCGACGCCGGCACCTGCGGCAGCTCCGCCAGCTCCGGCATTTGAGGCGATTGCGGGCTCTGCACCGTCCGCCCTTCCTGCCCGGCCCCGGCGCCCGTGCGGGGCTGGGGTGATGGCTCGGCCGGTCGTTCCGGTGCCGCCAGTGCCATCCCGTTACAGGCAATGGCGGCCGCGCCCATGCCAGCGACACGGCTGACGGAATGCAACCCGGCCAACGCGCAGGAACGGGTCAACAGACGACGTCGAGACAGAGAATGGCTCATCCAGGAAAGGCAGTGATGTGACCGCCGCCGCCCGCGGGCTCAGAGGCGGACCGGTCGGTTGTCCAGTTCATTCCGATTATCGGCGCCGGGCAGGACGGGCAAAGCGTCGATAAACGCCTGATTCAAGCGCTCTATTGCAACGATCACGCCATCGACCGGTCTGCCGTCGCGGCAGGCATCGACGATCATCCGACACAACTGTGGCCACAGGCCGGCCGGCAGATGCTGATGCGCATGACGGTCTGCGATGATCTCCACCGCATGATCGGCCGTCAACAGATAAATAAGCACACCAGTGTTGTATTCCGTGTCCCAGACACGGTGTTCGCCAAAAACCTGCAGGGCACGTTCGCGGGCACTGACGCCACGGCGCAGCTGCCCCCAATCGAGACTCTGTTCGAGCGCAAAACGGATTTCGCCCCGGTGCCCGGCTTCGCCCTCAGACACCACCCGTTCGATCCGGTCGAAGGCTGCCGGATCGAAGGCCCGAGCCACCGGATCGGACGCCCAGCCGCTGTGGCGCCAATAGCAGGCGAGACTGCGACGCATGCGCGGCGAATCATGTTGGAATCGAGATGAATCACCAGCCACCAGAAGCACCTCCACCACCGAAACCACCACCGCCTCCGCCGAAGCCCCCTCCTCCGCCGAAGCCTCCGCCACCGAAACCGCCGCCTCCGCCGAAGCCTCCGCCGAAACCTCCTCTGCCACCACGGCGATAGGAATGACGGCCGACTTGCTGAAAGCCCCCGCCGGAACCCGAGACGATACCAACCAGCACGCTCACGACGATGCCACAGCCCACCGCAATCAGTATCGACCCCAGCAGGCCCGCTGCGGAAAAGCCCATGATGCCGCCAGCCAACACCGACGCGAATACACGGCCGATGACACCCGAAGCGATGATGCCGCCGATGGTCATGAAGAACATCAGGGGCAGCACATCATCGGCCCAGATATCGCCGGTATCGCGCTGGGCCTGCGTGGGCAGCGGCAGCTCCTCGCCATCGATGCGGGCGATCAGCGCATCGACGGTGGCCTGGATACCGCCATACCAGTCACCCTGCCGAAAGCGCGGCATCAGCGCCTGATCGATGATGCGCCTGGCCATGCCGTCGGGAATGGCGCCTTCCAGCCCATAACCGACCTCGATCCGCACCTTGCGATCATCCCTGACGATCAAGAGCAGCACCCCATCGTCGATGGCGCCCGACGCCCCACTGCGTCCGGCCGGGCCACCCGCCCCGCCCTGGCTGCCGCGCCCGAGCTTCCAACTTTCGGCCACCCGAAGCGAGTACTCCTCGAGCGACTCGGGCTGGGTGGTGGCCACGATCAGCACGGCGAGCTGACTGCCTTTTTGCTGACTGAGCGCCCTCAGCTGCCGATCGAGCTGCTGCTGCTGGGCCGGCTCGAGCATGCCGATGGTATCGACCACCGGTCCACTCAGCGGCGGCACCGGTAATTCGTCCCGAGCAAAGGCCGACGACAAGCCGCCACTCAATGCCAGCACGAGCATCATCAGCCAGCACAACGGCATCAGGCGCCGACAGACCCGGAGGGCGGCCATGCGCACAGACCCCGGTCCGACGGACCCCGGGGGGCGCCGTCCTGACGCCACAAGCGACCCACGGGCCTCGACCGCCACCATCGCCAAAGAAGGAACACTCCCCACCGGGTGCCGTCTGTGCCCGATCGGCAGCTCCACAGCCTTCACCGTTGCCATGAACACCGGAATACCTCGCACTTCCTGCCTGAACGCCCTGGCCGGACCCGACGACCGATCCCTTGCTCAGTCGGCCTGTGCCGGCCGAGCAGCCGAACCCGCATTGCCACCACCGAAATCGACCGTCGGCGGCCTGGCAACGGCCTGCTCGTTTTCGACGGTGAACTGCGGCTTGACCCCGTAACCCATCACCTTGGCGGTCAGATTGACCGGAAACTGCCGGACCAGTACGTTGTAGTCATTCAGCGACTGAATGTAGCGTTTGCGTGCCACCGTGATCCGATTCTCGGTGCCGGACAGCTCGGCCTGCAGCTCACGGAAATTCTGATCCGACTTCAGCTGCGGATAGTTCTCGGCCACCACCAGCAGTCGTGACAGTGCCCCGGCCATCTCACCCTGGGCATTTTCGAAGCGCTTCAGCGAGGCGGGATCGGCCGGATTGACCTGGGCCTGCACCTGACCGACCCGGGAACGGGCCTCGGTGACGCGGGTCAGCACTTCCTTTTCCTGATCGGCATAGCCCTTGACGGTATTGACCAGGTTGGGGATCAGATCCGCACGGCGCTGATACTGATTGAGCACCTCGGCCCACCCCTGCTTGGTGGCTTCATCGGCCCGCTGAATGTCGTTGTAGCCGCAGCCCGACAGAGCCAGCGCAAACGATCCGATCCACACCCATTGAAAAGACCTGCCAGCCATCGCTGTCCGTGCCATCGTCGATCCGTATCCACAAAAAGAAAACAGGTCCGATAGTACCCGCTCTTGGCCACGATATGGGTTTCAATCCGCTCAGCGACCAATGATTTCGGGGCGTGCCGACGACTCCTCTGCGCCCATCGGCCATGGCTTCGATCCCGGCCAGGCCCGGGAGCCGGCGGAGCGTGCACCAGCATATCCGATGGCGGCCATCACAGCCACTGCACGAGCGACACACCCAGGCCGACCCTGGTCTGCCGGTGGTTGTAGTCGATCATGCTGGCGCCATAGCCGCTGAACACCTGCAGATGCGCCTTCAGATAGCTGCTGATCGGGAAGGCGTAGTCCAATCCCACCGAACCTCGGGACCGGCTCCCCAGCCGCAGCGAATGGCGTGCCGTCAGCGCCACCTCGTGCCCGCCTTTGCGGTAGACCGCCAACAGCTCGCCACGGCCCATGTAATTGCTGATGTCTGGATTGTCATCATTCGCTGCCGCTTCAGGGACACGCCACCAGGGTCGCAACATCAGCGTCCAGCGCTCCCGCTCCAGCCCGAACTGCAGAATCACCCGGTTCCAGCTGCGCGATGCAGGCTCGCTGCGACCATTGGATTGATGATTGAGACCGATCGAGGCCATCCGCCAGTGCCAATCTCCCACTTTGCGGTGAGTGCGGAACACCGCCATGATCTCCGGCTCGTAGTTGGTCTCGCGGAACGGGCGCGAAAGCCCCGCTGTATAGATCTGCCAGTACGACACCTGGGTATAACCGACCCACAGATCGCCATTGTCCCGCAACAGATTTTCGGCGACCTTGGTCTTGAAGCTGATCTGGAACTTGGCCTCGATGCGCTTGAGCCGGTCCAATTGGCTCACAACGGCTTCGGCCGCAGCGGATCGGCTCACGTCATTGTCGGGATTGGGCGAGCTGGGTGAGCGGTTGACCCGCGAAGTGTCGTCCACCAGCAACGCATACATCGGCTTGTAGGGGCGCAGCACGAAACGGCCCCGGCTGGAGGCATCGTCCAGCTCCCAACGGTCGGTCAGATCCGTACCCAGACTGCGCCGCACGTCCTGCACCGCCCGGGCGGCATGACGACCATCGAGCAGCAACCTGGACTCGTCCGGAGGCGAAGGTTCAAAGGAAGGCAGCGCCAGACCACTCCCCCCTGTGGCCGAGGCCGCCCCCTCCCGCTGCACCACGGAACCGTCCTCATTTTCGGGGCCGGCCGGGTCCCGGATCACCTTGAGACCGAAATCCTCGGACGCTGCTGCCGGCAGCTCCCGATCGTGGGGCTGCATCCGGCTGGCTGCCATCTCGTCATAACATTGCAGCCGGCTCGCATCATCCTGAATCGCCGCGCACTCCGACATCTGGCGGGCGGCCTGCTGGATGTCCTCGGCCTGCCCGGCCGGAATCGTCACCTTGGCGCCCGAAGTCTGCGCGCCTGCGCTGCCGACGGCACCGAGTGCCAGCACAAACAATCCAAAACCGAAACGAGATGAGCGTTCTGCATTCATGAAACGATGAGACAAAGACAGTCGATCCGAGGGCGGACATCGGCAGGCACGGCCAACGTTCCGACACCCGGCGCCCAGCGCCCGGACATTCCGACGACGGACACCAGCCCCCGACATCCCGAACGCCAGACAGCCCGACCTCCCCCCGGACACCCGGATACCGCTGCCCCGGACATCCGGCCATTCGGACGAAGCGCCGGAATGCCCGAAGCACGAGCAGATATGCCGGAGATTCTACGAAATCTGTCCGACGCGCTTTTTGTTCACAAAAGTGATACGCTGGCGTTTGACCGGGAGGTTCTCCCCTGCCCCGATTCCTCCCCTTTTCGTTGCTTGAAAATGTCGGACCGTATCCGGTACGGGTCCATCGGAGACACACAACGTGAGCACCATCAACCTGAACATCAAGGTGGAAGAGGCCCTGCACAGTCGCCTCGAACGAACGGCCGACCGCTACCATCGTACCCTGCCATGGCTGGTGAAGCAGGCCCTGCTCAGCTATATCGAAAACATCGAGCGCGGCAAGCTGCCGCCGGAGCTGCTGGCCAGCGCCCCCGGCATCAAGACCCTGGCGCTGGGCGGCACACTCGGCGACACCGACACGGCCGGCAAGCCCTTCCTCGAATTTGCCCAGGGTGTGGCGCCGCAGACTCCGCAGCGGGCCGCCATCACCGCCGCCTGGCGACGCCCCGAGCCCGAGTGTGTCTCGTGGCTGCTGAAACAGGCCCGCGAACCGGCCACCGCCAATGCCACCCAGGCCAACAGGGTCCGCGAACTGTCCAAACGGCTGGTCGAAGGGCTGCGACGTAGTCAGAAAAACGGCGGAATCGAAGCCCTGATCCAGGAGTTCTCGCTGTCCAGTCAGGAAGGCGTGGCGCTGATGTGCCTGGCCGAAGCCCTTTTGCGCATCCCCGACCGAGAAACCCGCGATGCCCTGATCCGTGACAAGATCAGCCACGGCGACTGGAAATCCCACCTCGGGCATTCCAGCTCGCTCTTCGTCAACGCCACCGCCTGGGGCCTGATGCTGACCGGCAAACTGGTGGCCACCAACAGCGAACGCACGCTGTCATCCTCGCTGACCCGCCTGATCGGCAAGGGTGGCGAACCGCTGATCCGCAGGAGCGTCGACATGGCGATGCGTATGATGGGCGAGCAGTTCGTGACCGGCGAGACCATCGAGGAAGCGCTGCTCAACGCCCGCAAGTACGAAGCCAAGGGTTTTCGGTACTCCTACGACATGCTGGGCGAAGCGGCCGCCACCGACGAAGACGCCCGCACATATCTGCAAGCCTATGAAACCGCGATCCACGCCATCGGCAAAGCATCGGCCAAACGTGGCATCTACGACGGTCCCGGCATCTCGATCAAACTCTCGGCCCTGCACCCGCGTTACAGCCGTGCTCAACACGACCGCGTCTTCGATGAGCTGCTGCCGCGCCTGCGTCATCTGGCCCTGCTCGCCCGGCAGCACGACATCGCGCTGAACATCGACGCCGAAGAGGCCGACCGGCTGGAAATTTCACTCGACCTGCTGGAATCGCTCTGTTTCGATCCAGCGCTGGCCGGCTGGAACGGAATCGGCTTCGTGGTGCAGGCCTATCAGAAGCGCTGTCCTCATGTCATCGACTACCTGATCGACCTGGGCCGTCGCAGCCGCCACCGGCTGATGATCCGCCTGGTGAAAGGCGCCTACTGGGACAGCGAAATCAAGCGCGCCCAACTCGATGGCATGGATGGCTACCCGGTCTACACCCGCAAGGCCTACACCGATGTCTCGTATCTGGTCTGCGCCGAAAAGATGCTGCGCGCCCCCGACGCGATCTACCCGCAGTTTGCCACCCACAATGCCCGGACACTGGCCACCATCCACGAGATGGCCGGCCAGAACTACTACCCCGGCCAATACGAATTCCAGTGCCTGCATGGCATGGGCGAGCCACTGTACGAACAGGTCACCAGTGCGACGGCGGAAGGCGGTCTGGGCCGTCCCTGCCGGATCTACGCCCCGGTCGGCACCTACGAGACGCTGCTGGCCTATCTGGTACGCCGTCTGCTGGAAAATGGTGCCAACACCTCCTTCGTCAACATGGTCAGCGACCCCGATATCCCACTGGACAAGCTGATCGCCGACCCGGTCGAAGAGGCCGCTGCCGTCTCGCCCGAAGGTGCGCCGCACGCGCTGATCCCTCTACCCCGCGATCTGTACGCCAAGGAGAGCTTTGGCTACCGGCTGAATTCGGCCGGGGTCGATCTGGCCAACGAACAGCAGCTGGCCACCCTTTCCACCGGCCTGATGGCCAGCGCCGCAGCACCCTGGCTGGCCCTGCCAGCCAACCGGCCGGAGCCGGCACCGGTGCCCGATGCCGAGGGCAGCCCCCCGGCCGCCCGGATCACGCCACCGGCCGGCGCCAGGGCGGTACTCAATCCGGCCAACCATCAGGACGTGGTCGGCTATGTGCTCGAAGCCGAAGCCGGCGACCTGAACGCCATCCTCGACGCCGCGACCGCGGCGGCACCCGGCTGGCGTACCCAGCCGGTCGAAGACCGGGCCGACTGCCTGCTGCGTGCCGCGCAGATCATGGAAGACCGCACCCCGATCCTGATGGGGCTGGTCGTCCGCGAAGCGGGCAAGTCGCTGCCCAATGCCATCGCCGAGCTGCGCGAAGCGATCGACTTCCTGCGCTACTACGCCAACCAGATCAAGACCGAGTTCGACAACGAAACCCACCGGCCGCTGGGCACCATCCTGTGCATCAGCCCGTGGAACTTCCCGCTGGCGATCTTCAGCGGCCAAGTGGCGGCGGCACTGGCCGCCGGCAACACCGTGCTGGCCAAGCCGGCCGAGCAGACCCCGCTGATCGCTGCCGAAGCAGTACGCGTCCTGCACGAAGCCGGTGTGCCACGCGACGTGCTGCAACTGGTACCCGGCGATGGCGTCCAAGTCGGTGCCCCACTGGTGGCCGATGCCCGTGTCGACGGCATCATGTTCACCGGCTCGACCGAAGTGGCCCGCATCATCACCGCGACACTGGCCGAGCGTCTGGCAGAAGACGGCAGCCCGGTGCCACTGATCGCCGAAACCGGCGGCCAGAACTGCATGATCGTCGACTCCTCGGCACTGACCGAACAAGTGGTGCAGGATGTGCTGGTATCGGCCTTCGATTCGGCCGGCCAGCGCTGCTCGGCACTGCGCGTACTATGCGTACAGGAAGACGCCGCCGACCGCGTGCTGGCCATGCTGCAGGGGGCCACCCGGGAACTGCGCCAGGGCGATCCCAGCCTGCTGAGCACCGACGTCGGCCCGGTCATCGACACCGAAGCCCGCGACACCATCGTCAATTACATCGACAAGATGCGCGCCGAGGGCTTCCGGGTCAGCCAGCCGGCGCTGGATCTCGCCGATCAGACGGCCATGGCCGCCGGCACCTTCGTGCCACCGACCATCATCGAGATCAATAGCATCCGGGATCTGGGCCGCGAGGTGTTCGGTCCGGTCCTGCATGTGCTGCGCTATCGGCGCGACCGGCTCGAAGCGCTGATCGACGACATCAACGGCACCGGCTACGGCCTGACCTTCGGCGTCCACACCCGTATCGACGAAACCGTCCAACAGCTACTCGAGCACATCCACGCCGGCAACCTCTACGTCAATCGCAACATCGTCGGTGCCGTGGTCGGGGTGCAACCCTTCGGCGGCGAAGGTCTGTCCGGTACCGGGCCCAAAGCCGGTGGCCCGCTCTATCTGAAGCGCCTGCTGTCACTACGCCCACTGGGTACGATGCCGGCCGACGAACGGAACCGGAAACTGATCGATTCCGTGCACACCTGGCTGGGCAGCGACAGCACGCTCAAGGCCGATGCCGGCGTACTGCAGCAATATGCACAGAATCTGCTGACAGCCTGCGCCGGCACCGTGGAACAGACCATGCCCGGCCCCACCGGCGAAGAAAACCTATACCGTCAGGAAGGTCGCGGCCGGGTCCTGTGCGTAGCCACCAGCCCGATCGGTGCCGTGGCGCAGCTGCTGACCTGCCTTGCCACCGGCAACACGGCATTGTTCGTGGGCGACACCGCCGGGGGCAAACTGGCGGCCGATCTGCCGACCGTTCTGAAGGACCGGGTACAGACCATCGCCGGCAACGAAATCGGCACCGCCCGCTTCGAAGCAGCCCTGCATGAAGGTGGTGCCGATGGACTGAAGCGTCTGAACCAGCTGTTGGCCAAGCGTGATGGTGCCATCGTCAACCTGCAGTCGCTGACCAGCGACCAGATTCGCCAGGGCAACTTCTACGGCAGCGAAATCCTGCTGGCCGAACGCTCGATCAGTATCAACACCGCAGCAGCCGGTGGCAACGCCAGCCTGATGACGATCGGTTGAGCCGATGGGCGCCGGCTGAAGACCAGCCGGCCCGCAACATATGTCGCATCGTCGTCGGACACTGATTCAGGCCCTGATCACGCCCCCCCGAAACAGACGCCGCACGATCCGGCATTGCCTTAGAACAAACCCTGACAGGGCTTGCGCGATGAGGTGTTGCCGAGATAAAACAGACGGTTCAGAAATTCGAGACCGGAATGCACATCCAAGCCCTCGGCAAACGATATGCAGACCGACGACATCCACCAAAAGAAAACAAGGGAGAAGACATGTTCACTCGGTTTCGCCAGCGGGAACAGTATCCATTCTGGTTCGACGTGGGCCCGCTGGTACTGACCACCATCATCCTGATGGTGCAGTTCTTCATCTTCAATGACTACACCCCCCACGTACCGCTGATCATCGGTCTGTGCATCACCGGTCTCTTCACCTCCATCAAGGGTGGCAGCTGGACCGAGATGGAAAAGAGCATGTACAAGGTGATGAAAGTGGCGCTTCCCACTATGATCATCATCACCTGTGTGGGGATGACCATCGCCGCCTGGATCGCTTCCGGCACCGTTCCCACCATCCTCGATTTCGGCCTCGCCATCATGAAGCCGGAATTCTTCCTGCCGGCCTCCTGCATCCTGGCCACCGTCGTCTCGACTGCCACCGGCACCTCCTGGGGTACGGTCGGCACCGTCGGTCTGGCCGTCATGGGTATCGGCGAAGCCCTCGGCATTCCGGTTCACTGGACCGCCGGCGCCATCGTTTCGGGAGCCTTCTTCGGTGACAAGATGTCGCCGTTGTCCGACACCACCAATCTGACGCCCGCCGTCGTCGACACCGACCTGATCAGCCACATCAAAGGGATGCTACCCAACACCATCCCGGCCTATCTGATCACCCTCATCGCCTATGCCTGGATCGGCATGGACTACGGCGAGGCCTCTGCCGGCACGATGCAGGTACGTGAAGCACTGCAGAGCACCATCCACACCAACTTCAAACTCGGCTGGATCACGCTGATTCCACCCCTCGTGGTCATCTACATGAGCTACCGTAAGTACTCGGTGATGGGCACGCTGTGTACCGGTGTCTTCCTCGGTACCCTGATCGCCATCTTCTATCAGGGCCTGGAGATGAGCAAAGTATCCGGCATCCTGATGAATGGCTACGTTGCCACCACCGGCCAGGAATACGTCGACAAACTGCTGTCCAAAGGCGGTATCTTGGCCATGGGCTGGGTGATCAGCATGATGATGCTGTCACTGGCCTTCGTGGGCGCGCTCGAGCACTTCGGCACCTTCCGTGCCCTGCTGCGTCAAATCCAGAAACTGGTCAAATCGCGCTTCTCGCTGGTGGCCACCTCGGCCAGCATCGTGCTCGCCGTCAGCGTCATCGCCGGTGAGGTCTACACATCGATCGTGCTGCCCGGCCGCCTGATGAAAGCCAAGTACGCCGAAATGGGCTATCAGACGACCACCCTGTCTCGCACCATCGAAGACTGGGGCACACTGCTCTCTCCGCTGATTCCCTGGAACAACGGTGGCGCCTTCGTCGCCGGCGCCCTGGGCATCACCACCTTCGTCTACGCCCCCTTCGCGCTGTTCTGCTGGCTGTCGCCGTTGATCGGCCTGATCTACGCCGCGGCAGGCTGGTTCATTCCCCAAGACCCGACCGGCCCTCACCAGATCGCCGACGAAGACATGCGCGAGATCGCCGAAGACGCCGAGGGCTACATCACCTGATCGGCCCGTCAGGCTGCCGAGCGGTGCCCATCCGGCACCGCTGGCCATCCGGCCCCGCGCAGCCCGTGAGCCGGAGCGGATCAGGTGCCGGGCGCGCTCTGCAAAAGCCCCGCCCGCCACCGGACCGCGAGCGCAGTACCCGACCGGCCAGGCCTGTTCGCAGACCGGCCGGTTTTTTTCCGTGAACGGATATCTGCAGACAGTGCCGTTCCAGTCACCGCACGCGGTTTCGGCATTTTTCCGACGGCTCAAACCACCCGAGGTGTACGGCCGGCCGCAGACGGCCACTTTCGACCAAAACCGTGCCGTTCGGACAAAACAGTGATCATACGAGCTGGGCATCCGCACATGGCGCTGCGTGACATGCCGCCGCCGGTAGCCTGGATGAACAGTCGGCTTGAGACGCACCGCCCTTGGCAAGGCACATTTCCACCACATTGCCGTGCCGGCTGTCGTAATCACGGCTCCAGTGGCACAACATCCTCAGCGCCGGTTCGAGACTTGCGCCGTCTTCGGTCAGGTAGTATTCGACCCGTGGCGGGACTTCCGTATAGACACGCCGTTCGATGAGACCGTCGGTCGCAAGCTGGCGGAGTTGTTCTGTCAACACTTTCTGACTGATACCTTCCAACCTCTGCAGTAAATCGCGGGGGCGTTTGGCACCGGCATACAGGTGGTAGAGAATCAAACACTTCCATTTCCCACCGACCAGTTTCATGGCCAAATCTATCGCTGAAATTTTTTTCATTACCTGACCTTGTATTTTGCCTAAAACTTACCTTAAGGTTCGTATCGGACTTCTGAGTACCTTATTTCATAATCAATTTACCAACGCTATACTGAACGGGCAGTTCGATTCCACGGTAGTCTACCTTGCAGAATCCCGAAGATCCGCATATTCACTGGCCTCTGGGGTAATCCGGACAAGCAAGCCCCCAGAAATCGGGATGAAAGTATTCGGAAACTGGGAGAAAAACAGGAGACAGACATTCCGTTGCAGGACATCGGAATCGGGCCCGAGGAATGACCGTCGAGCCGGGCTACCGGGCCGTGGACGCGGACAACCCGGAAGTGAAGCGGCTTCACCGGGGGCAGACACCATGCGGCGGCGGCCCGTCTGGGGCCGGGCGGTTTTCAGTGGGTCATGACGACTCCGTTCAACCGGTCGACGCCGGGCGTGGACGGACGGAATCGGGCCGTGTTGGCTTCTCGTCGATCGGATTCGGCGTGACGGATGGATTTTTCGGGCCGGCCAATCAATCTCAGGAGATTTTATGAAAAAATTGATTGCAGCGTTAGCGTTGATTGGGTGTGTGACGACGAGCCATGCACAAGAAAACGGACAAACCGCAACGACCGACAGTCTTGCCGCCCAAGCTCCGACACAGGTTACGATAGGTCGAGAAAGGCTGGGAAAATTCGCGCCTAAATTTGCCGAAATCAACGACGACATCGTATATGGCCAAATCTGGTCGAGAGAACAGGAACTGCCGCTCAGGGAGCGTTCCATGATCACCATCGCCGCCATGATCGCCAGTAACAATTTCGACCAGTTGAAATTCCAAATGGAACGCGCCAAAGCATACGGTGTGACCAAACAGGAAATGTCCGAACTCATTACCCATCTGTCGTTCTATGTCGGCGGACCGAGGGCATGGTCGGCCTTTGAGCGTGCAATAGAGGTTTACGGCGAATAACGCCCTTTTCTCCCCGAAAGGGAGGGATTTCATCTAGTCGGCCCGTAAAATCCATCCGTCACGCCGAATCCGATCGACGAGAAGCCAACGCGGCCCGATTCCGTCCGTGCCCAACGTCGACCGATGTGGACAGCAGCGCACACAGTACAAAGAAATGTAATGACCCAGCAGAACCTGCACAGTTCATGCCTCCAAGCATGACATCTATGTCCGATGATCGGAACAGCCCCAGCCACCACACCGGCTCTCCGACCGGGGATTCACTCCAGATCCCGGGAACGTCGGAATCTCCCATGTCACCTTGGCGGCGCCCCCGCATCCTGCGGGACCGACGCCCGCCGAGGCCGGACACCGTGACGTTTCGACCTCCACCCGCCGCATTCCACCCTGGAGCCGGCCCCGATGCCGGAAAAGCCGGGCCACCGCTCTCCATTTTCCGTTGCTCCAAAAGCCTGCCCATCCACGCTTTTCCGTTGCGTCGAATCTTGCCTGGGCCGTTTCCTGGCGACAAACCCGCGACGAATCACGACATGGTAGCAGCCATTCATGAGAACGGACTCCCATCGAGATGACGAGACGGCTTGCGGCAAAAACGATCACCAATACAGACGACGGCCGCCCCGCTCACGACCGGCCCTTCCTGCCGGATTATCAATGCCCGTCGACTATTTATTATCCCATCGTCGATAGTCGTTATCGATCGAGTAGACGAATATTCACGCCTCGTGCACCATTCTTCCACTCGGCGCATTACCTGATCATCAGTATCTTTGTCAACGCCAAAAAGCGGTTTCTCTGATCCAGGTCATATCGAGTCTAAATCCCACCCGCGGTGCCAGACAGGGGCAACGAGACAGACGATAATAAAGGAGTCTGTCATGCATCTCGTGGCACGACGACGCTTTCTTTGCTGAATCAAACACTTAGCAAGACAGCCCCACGTTCTGCGAAAAACATCGGCATTGAAGACGGCGACGGTCGTTTATTCGTAGAATTCTGCTACATCCAAGTAGAGTGAATAGGCACGAACGAGATGGTCAAGATCAAGCGTGGCCTGGATATTCCCATTTCCGGCACGCCTGTCCAGCAGATCAGTGACGCCAAGCCAGTGCGCAGCGTCGCGGTCATCGGTTTCGACTACAACGGTCTGAAACCGACCATGGCTGTACAGGTGGGTGACCGGGTCAGGAAAGGCCAACCCCTGTTTTCCGACAAAACGAACCCCGGCGTGCACATGACCGCCCCCGCCGCTGGCGTCGTCAGCGCCATCCACCGGGGGGAACGCCGTGTCCTGCAATCCGTCGTCATCGATGTGGCCGGCGAAGACAAGGAGGACAGCGAAATCCAGTTCGCCCGCTTCGATGCCGGTCAGCTGGACGGCCTGAGCGATGCGGAGGTCCGGGAGAATCTCCAAGCCTCGGGGCTCTGGGTCGCACTGCGCACCCGGCCCTACAGCAAGACCCCCCGAATCGACGCCAAGGCCGCGGCCATTTTCGTCACGGCCATCGATACCCATCCGCTGGCCGCCGATCCGGTCACGGTCATCCAGACCCAGGCCGATGCCTTCAGGCACGGGCTGCAGGTGTTGCTACGGCTGGCGCCCGTCTATCTCTGCAAGGCCCCCGGTGCACAGCTGCCCGGCGAGAACTTGCCCGGCCTCGAGGTCGAAAGCTTCGAAGGCCCGCACCCGGCCGGCCTGCCCGGCACGCACATCCACTTCCTCCACCCGGTCGACACCACGCGCACCGTCTGGCAGATCGGCTATCAGGATGTGATCGCCGTCGGCAAGCTGTTCACCACCGGGCGCCTCTGGACCGAGCGGGTGGTTGCCCTGGCCGGTCCGGTCGTCAGGCTCCCCCGCCTGGTGCGCACCCGCCTGGGCGCCAACCTCGGCGAACTGACCCGCGGCGAGCTCGAAGGCAACGACAACCGGGTGGTCTCCGGCTCACTGCTCGGTGGCCGCATCGCCCGTGGCGCCTGCGATTTCCTCGGCCGTTTCCATCTGCAGGTCAGCTGCCTGGCCGAAGGCACCGACCGGCAGATGTTCCATTTCCTGCGCCCCGGCTTCGACAAGCACTCGGTCACCGGCGCCTTCATCTGGGGACTGCTGGGCCGCAAGCCGCTGGACATGACCACCACCACCAACGGCAGCCCACGTGCCATGGTGCCGACCGGCAGCTATGAAGCCGTGATGCCGTTGGACATCCTGGCGACGCAGCTGCTGCGCGCGCTGATCGTGGGTGACACCGCCATGGCGCAGAAACTCGGCTGCCTCGAGCTGGATGAAGAAGACCTGGCACTCTGTACCTACGTCTGTGCCGGCAAATATGAGTATGGCCCGATTCTGCGGGACAACCTGACCCGTATCGAGAAGGAGGGCTGATCCATGAAGGCTTTGAGAGCACTGCTGGACAAGGTCGAACCGTTCGTCCAAAAGGGCGGCAAGTTCGAAAAATTCTATGCGCTGTACGAAGCGGCCGATACCTTCCTGTACCGGCCGGGACTGGTCACCCGGACCACCGCCCACGTGCGCGACAGCATCGACCTGAAGCGCATGATGATCCTGGTCTGGCTCTGTACCTTCCCGCCGATGCTGTTCGGTATGTGGAACGTCGGCCATCAGGCCAACCTGGTCTTTGCCGCCCAACCCGATCTGCTGGCGGCACAGACCGGCTGGCACTTCCAGGTGATCCGGATGCTGGCGGGCTTCGACCCGGCCAGCCTCTATGACAACCTGATCCATGGTGCCGTCTATTTCCTGCCGATCTATGCCGTCACTTTTGCGGTCGGTGGTTTCTGGGAAGGGCTGTTCGCCACCGTGCGGGGTCACGAGATCAACGAGGGGTTCTTCGTCACCTCGGTGCTGTTCGCCCTCACCCTGCCGCCCACGATTCCACTGTGGCAGGTGGCGCTGGGCATCAGCTTCGGGGTGGTGCTGGGCAAGGAAGTGTTCGGCGGCACCGGCAAAAACTTCGTCAACCCCGCCCTGGCCGGGCGCGCTTTCCTGTTCTTCGCCTATCCGGCAGCCATGTCGGGCGATGCGGTCTGGAACGTGGTCGACGGCTACGCCGGTGCCACCGCGCTGAGCCAGACCTCCTCGGCCGGCCTGGCGTCGTTGAGCGAAAGTGGTCTGAGCTGGGGCAATGCCTTCCTCGGCTTCATGCCCGGCTCCATCGGTGAAACCAGCACGCTGGCCATCATGATCGGCGGTTGCATCCTGCTGGCCACCCGCATCGCCGCCTGGCGCATCGTCGCCGGCGTGATGATCGGCATGGTCGCCCTGAGCACGCTGTTCAACCTGATCGGTTCGGATTCCAACCCGATGTTCGGCGTGCCCTGGTACTGGCATCTGGTGCTGGGAGGCTTTGCCTTCGGTATGTTCTTCATGGCCACCGACCCGGTTTCGGCCTCGATGACCAACACCGGCAAGTGGATTTTCGGAGCCCTGATCGGGGTGATGGTGGTGATGATCCGCGTGATCAACCCTGCTTTCCCGGAAGGCATGATGCTCGCCATTCTCTTTGGCAACCTGTTTGCCCCGCTGATCGACCACTATGTCGTTCAGGCAAACATCAAGCGGAGGGCCAAACGCCGTGTCTAAACCCCAAGAATCGATAGGCCGCACGCTGACGGTGGCCCTGGGCGTCTGCCTGGTCTGTTCGATCGTGGTCTCCAGTGCTGCCGTCGGCCTCAAACCCAC
The DNA here is from genome assembly GCA_030530775.1 of Lautropia sp. GTDB lineage: Bacteria > Pseudomonadota > Gammaproteobacteria > Burkholderiales > Burkholderiaceae_E > Lautropia. The sequence continues at coordinate 374,953 of JAUMUG010000002.1, forward strand.
GCAGCAGGTCAACCAGCAGCTCGACAAACAGCGCAACATCCTGGTCATTGCCGGTCTGGCACAGGCCGATGCCCCTGCCGACGAAGTGCAGCGCGTCTTCAAGGAGAAGATCAAGGCACGCGTCGTCGATCTGGACACCGGCCGTTATTCCGATGCCCAGAACCCCGACACCTTCGATCCTCTGCTGGCAGCCAAGGATCCGGCGCAGTCCAAGGCGCTCGGTACGGCCGACGACATCGCCTCGATCAAGCGCCGCGAGAAGCAAACCGTCGTCTATCTGGTCGAGAACGATCAGGGGCTCGAAACGGTGATTCTGCCAGTGCGCGGCTATGGCCTGTGGTCCACCCTGTACGGCTTCATGGCCCTGAAGCAGGATCTGAAGACCGTCGCCGGCTTCGGCTTTTATCAACATGCCGAAACGGCGGGTCTGGGCGGTGAGGTCGACAACCCGCGCTGGCGGGGCCTGTGGCCCGGCAAGCAGGTCTTCGATCAGGACGGCAAGCTCGACATCACCATCATCAAAGGCAACGTCGACCGCAGCAGCCCGCGTGCGGCGCATCAGGTGGACGGCATCGCCGGTGCGACACTGACCAGCAACGGCGTCAACAACCTGCTGAGATATTGGCTGGGCCCCAATGGCTTCGGCCCGTATCTGGCTCAACTGCGCGAGGAAGGCAACTGATATGGCACAACCGACCATCAAGGAAGTCCTGCTCGATCCGTTGTTCAAGAACAACCCGATCGGGCTTCAGATCCTCGGGATCTGCTCGGCGCTGGCCGTTACCTCGAACCTGCAGACGGCACTGGTCATGTCGATCGCACTCACCCTGGTGACCGGCTTCGCCTGCCTGTTCATTTCAATGATCCGTAGCCAGATCCCCGGTTCGATCCGGATGATCGTGCAGATGGTGATCATCGCCTCGCTGGTGATCATGGTCGATCAGATCCTGAAAGCCTATGCTTACTCGCTGAGCAAACAGCTGTCGGTCTTCGTCGGTCTGATCATCACCAACTGCATCGTGATGGGTCGTGCCGAAGCCTTCGCCATGGCCAATCCGCCGCTGCTGTCCTTCCTGGACGGTATCGGCAACGGACTCGGCTACAGCATCATGCTGATCGCGCTCGGTTTCGTCCGTGAGCTGCTGGGAGCGGGCAAACTGTTTGGCGTGCCGATCCTGCCGGCGGTCAACGATGGGGGCTGGTACGTGCCCAACGGTATGCTGCTGCTGCCACCCTCGGCCTTCTTCCTGATCGGCCTGTTCATTTGGGGGTTGCGCACCTGGAAGAAAGAGCAGAACGAAGCACCCGCCTTCAAGATGGCCCCCCAAGTGACCGAACGCGAGGACTATTGAGATGGAACACTATCTGAGCCTGCTCTTTCGCTCCGTGTTCGTCGAGAACATGGCGCTGGCTTTCTTCCTCGGCATGTGTACCTTCATCGCCATCTCCAAGAAGGTGGAGACGGCGGTGGGTCTGGGCATCGCCGTGGTGGTCGTGCAGACCATCACCGTGCCGGCCAACAACCTGATCTACACCTACCTGCTGAAAGACGGCGCCCTGGCCTGGGCCGGGCTGCCCGACGTGGACCTCAGCTTCCTGGGGCTGCTGTCCTACATCGGGGTGATCGCCTCGCTGGTGCAGATCCTCGAGATGACGCTGGACAAGTACGTACCCAGTCTCTACAACGCGCTCGGGGTGTTCCTGCCACTGATCACCGTCAACTGCGCGATCCTGGGGGGCACGCTGTTCATGGTGGAGCGGGACTACAATCTCGCTGAAAGCGTCGTCTATGGCGTCGGCTCTGGTTTCTCGTGGGGGCTGGCCATCGCCATGCTCGCCGGCATCCGCGAAAAACTGAAGTACAGCGATATCCCCGCCGGCCTGCAGGGCCTGGGCATCACCTTCGTCACCATCGGGCTGATGGCGCTGGGCTTCATGTCATTCTCGGGCGTACAGCTCTGAGCCAGGAGGAGATTCCACACAATGAATACCGAAATCCTGCTCGGCGTCGGCATGTTCACCGCCATCGTGTTGTCGCTGGTGCTCATCATCCTGTTTGCCCGGTCCAAGCTGGTGTCCAGCGGTGATGTCACCATCGAGATCAACAACGAGCGCAGCATCACCGTACCGGCCGGCGGCAAGCTGCTGCAGACCCTGGCCGGACAGAACATCTTCCTGTCTTCGGCCTGCGGCGGCGGCGGCACTTGCGCCCAGTGCAAATGCATCGTCGAAGAAGGCGGTGGCGAGATGCTGCCGACCGAAGAATCCCACTTCACCCGTCGCGATGCCGCCGAAGGCTGGCGCCTGTCCTGCCAGACGGCGGTCAAGCAGAACATGAAAATCCGCGTGCCGGAAGAAGTGTTCGGCGTGAAGAAGTGGGAATGCACCGTCGAGTCAAACCCCAATGTCGCCACCTTCATCAAGGAGCTGACCCTGCGCCTGCCCGAAGGCGAAAACGTCGACTTCCGAGCCGGCGGTTATGTGCAGCTGGAGTGCCCACCGCACACCGTCAACTACAAGGATTTCGACATCGAAGAAGAGTATCGGGGCGACTGGGACAAGTTCGACCTGTGGCGCTATGTGTCGAAAGTGGACGAAACCACGATCCGCGCCTACTCGATGGCCAACTACCCCGAAGAAAAAGGCATCGTCAAATTCAATATCCGGGTGGCCACCCCGCCACCGAATCGTGACGATATCCCGCCGGGCAAGATGTCCTCATGGGTGTTCAGCCTGAAACCGGGCGACAAGGTGACGGTCTACGGCCCCTTCGGCGAATTTTTTGCCAAGGAGACCGAGAACGAAATGGTCTTCATCGGCGGTGGCGCCGGCATGGCACCGATGCGCTCGCACATCTTCGACCAGCTCAAGCGCCTGAACAGCAAGCGCAAGATCTCGTTCTGGTACGGCGCCCGTTCGCTGCGCGAAGCCTTCTATGTCGACGAGTACGACAAACTGCAGGCCGAAAACCCGAACTTCACCTGGCACTTGGCGCTGTCCGATCCCCAACCCGAAGACAACTGGACCGGCAAGACCGGCTTCATCCACGACGTGCTGTATGAAAACTACCTGAAGGATCATCCGGCACCCGAGGACTGCGAATACTACATGTGCGGACCGCCGATGATGAACGCCGCCGTCATCAAGATACTGCTCGACCTCGGCGTCGAACGCGACAGCATCTTCCTCGACGACTTCGGCGGCTGACCACCGGCCGGCGATCGACGGGCATTCGACTGCACCATCGGTCACCGGAGCGCTTCGTCGCACAAGGGGGCCTCGGGCCCCTTTCATATTGGCGGAGGCGGGTCGCGGGCCAAACGACAACTGCTGCACCGCTGGCGCAGACAGCTCGGATACCCCCTCGACACTGCTGGCAGAAACTGCCGGGGATCAGGCGCACACCAAGGGCGTCTTCATCCACGTCGAAATGCTCCGTTGCACGCACACCCCGGCCCGTGCTCACCTTGCTGATGACCGAATCCGCCGATCCAAGCAAAAAGACATGCTCATTCGTCTGATCATGCACATGCTCAGCCGCGCAACCTGGAAGCCGCCGGTTGAACGACTGATACCTTGGGAAAATGGCAGAATTTCGGGGTGTACGAACCGTCACCCGTCCGTTCCACTTTTCCACGCCGCAATCCTATGCCCATGTCTTCCCCTTCCTCGTTTTCATACGCCCGCCGCACGTTGCTGGGCGCCATCCTCGGTCTGAGCACGCTGGCGGCCCTGCCCTCGCCAGCCCCGGCTCAGCAACAGGTGCTGCGCGTCACCGCCATCCCCGATGAAGCCCCTACCGAGCTGGCCCGCAAATTCGAACCGCTGGGTAAATATCTGGAAGCCCAGTTGGGCATGCCCGTCAAATGGACCCCGGTGACCGATTACGCCGCGGCGGTCGAGACGCTGGTCAACGGCAAGGTCGATCTGGCCTGGTTCGGCGGTTTTACCGTGGTTCAGGCTCTGCAACGATCAGGTGGCAAAGTAGTTCCGCTGGTACAGCGTACCGAAGATGAAGTGTTCCGCTCGGTGTTCATCACCCGGAACGACAGTGGCATTGCCTCACTGTCCGACCTCAAAGGCCGCACGCTGGCCTTCGGTTCGCAAAGTTCCACCTCGGGCCACCTGATGCCGCGTCACTTCCTGCTGGCCGACAAAATCGATCCCGACACCGATCTGAAGCGCATCGCCTTCTCGGGCGCACACGACGCCACCATCGCCGCAGTCAGCAGCGGCAAAGTCGACGCAGGAGCGCTCAATATCTCGGTCTGGGAAAAATTCCTGACCGATGGCAAAGTCGATACCAAGCGGGTGCGAGTGTTCTACACCACGCCGCCCTACCACGATTACAACTGGACGGTACATTCCAAGATGGCCCCCGACCTGCAGGACAAAATCCGCAAGGCGTTCCTGGCGCTGGACCCGGACAAACCCGGGGACAAAGCCATTCTGGATCTGCAGCGAGCCAGCCGTTTCGTACCCACCCAGGTCAGCAATTACGACAGCATCCGCTCTGCTGCCGAAAACGCGGGTCTGCTGCGTTGAACGGTCCGGGATGCAGAATCGAGCTGCCGACGGCCGTCGAACCAGTGACCCCGATGTGCTCCAGCACCCTTGCCTCACACCTCAACCGACATGAACCCCACGGCCGCCGTCCATCTCGAGCAAGCCACCATCGTTCCGGCCGGCGCCGCGCGGCAGGCCCAGCCACTGTTGCAGGCGCTGGATGTGCGGATTGCGTCGGGCGAACACGTCGCGCTGATCGGCGCCAGCGGCGCCGGCAAAACCACGTTGATGCTGGCACTGGCCACGGCCCTGCCACTGGCTGGTGGCAGGCTGCAGCTGTGGGGGCAATCGTCTGACCAGCTCTCGACCCGGCAACGCCAGCGACTGCGGGCATCATTGTTCTACGCGCCCCAGGTGCCGCCGCTGGCACCACGCCAGCGCGTGGTGATCGCGGTGCTGGCCGGTCGGCTGCCACAGATGGGCCTGCTGCGCAGCCTGCGTACACTCTGGCACCCTTCGCGCGCCGATGCCCGATGGGCGCATGAGATGCTCTGCTCGGTCGATCTGCCGGACAAGCTCTGGCACCGGGTCGATCGCCTGTCCGGCGGCGAGCGGCAGCGCGTCGGTCTGGCCCGACTGCTGGCCTCGGATGCCCGTCTGTGGCTGGTGGATGAACCACTGTCGGCGTTGGACCCGACCCGAGCCGCCCAGGTGATGGATACGCTGATCGACACGGCCCGAACGCGCCAGGCCACCCTGATCTGCAGTCTACATCAGGTGGAAGTCGCCCGCAGCCGCTTTGCGCGCATCATCGCCCTGCGGGGCGGGCGCATCGTCTATGATGGCCCCTCGGCCGAACTGAGTGATGACCGACTGAACGCGCTGTATGCCGCCGATACGCCACCCGGTGCAGTGCCGGATGCCACCATCACCGAACCCCGCCGCTGATGCAGCCGACCCCCACCACGACGCACCCCACCCGGCACTTGGCCGAACGTGATCCAGCCCTGCTGCAACGCTGGAACATGCTGTTGGGCATGATGGTACTGCTGTGGCCGCTGGCGGTGCTCACCGAATTCAAGCCTTGGCAGCTGTTCGACCCGCACAGCCTGGAAGTGACTTGGCGCTTTCTGGCCGATTTCGTACCGCCCCGGCACGACGCGGAATTTCTGTGGCTGCTGGCACAGGAAAGCTGGCGCACCATTGCCATTGCCACCGCCGGGCTGACGCTGGCCTGGATGATCGGCACCCCGCTGGCACTGATCGCCACCGGTCGATTGTCGATCAGTGCCGGCAGCGGTCGCATGGCCCCCGTCCCGCGCATCGTCCGGCAGGTCGTGCGCTGGCTGCTGGTGGCGATGCGTTCGATACCCGAGCTGGTCTACGCGCTGATACTGGTGCGCACCGCCGGTCTGGGGCCGACCGCCGGCGTATTGGCCATCGGTATCGCCTACGCCGGCATGCTGGGCAAAGTCTATGCCGAAATACTGGAAAGTGCCGATCCGGCACCGACTCAGGCACTACTGAATACCGGTTGCGGTCGCATCCAAGCACTGTGTTTTGGCGCCTTACCGCCCTGCATACAGGAACTGACCAGCTACACCATCTATCGCTGGGAATGTGCGATCCGATCCTCGGTAGTGCTTGGCTTCATTGGCGCCGGCGGGCTGGGCCAGTTGCTCGACAGCGCTGCCAAGATGTTTGCCGGCAGCGAAGTCAGCGCCACGTTGATCGTCTTCGTGCTGCTGGTCTGGCTCAGTGACCGGCTCAGCGCCTATTTGCGGAAAATAATGGCATGAATCGACATCACGATATCGAATCATTTTCCGCCCCATTACGCTCTCCATCGACGGCGCCATCCCCGACTCCCGCGGCGACACCGCTCGTTTCAGGAACACACGAGACGACACCCGGCCCGGCACCCGCCCAGCTCGGAGCTGCGCAGCCGGTACCCAGTCCGGCACATGCACGACCACCGTGCGCACCCGCTCCCCGCTACAGTATCGGTGTCGTGCTGCTTTTGACCCTGGCCCTGATCGTCGGCAGCTTCCGCACGCTCGATCTACGATGGGCCGAACTGGTGGCGCCAGGCTCGCTGGCCACCATGCGCGAGTTCCTCGCCAGTTTCTTTCCACCCGAAACCAGTCCGGCCTTTCTAGCAAAAACCGGCACGGCCGCCCTGGAAACCCTGGCGATGTCGCTGCTGGGCACGCTGTTGGCCGTAGCACTTGGATGGCTGCTGGCACTGCCTGCCAGCCTGAGTGGCGGCACGTTGCCACGACAACTACGCGCCTGTGGCCGCCTGCTGTTGAACATACTTCGAGCCGTGCCCGAACTGGTTTGGGCGGTACTGCTACTGGTATCGGCCGGCCTCGGCCCGATGGCAGGGACTCTCGCGCTTGGCCTGCACACCGCAGGCGTCCTGGGCCGGCTCTTTGCCGAAAGCATCGAAAACGCCGCCCCCGAACCCGCAGACGCCCTGCGCCGCCATGGCATCGGCCCGGCCCGCACCCTGCTGTGGGCCACCCTGCCGCAGATCACGCCCCAGCTGATCTCCTACACCCTGTACCGCTGGGAAAACAACATCCGCGCCGCCGCCGTGCTGGGCGTGGTCGGCGCCGGCGGCCTGGGCCAGATGCTCAGCTACCACCTGGGCCTCTTTCATCTGCGCGCGACCTGTACGGTACTACTGGCCATGCTGGTGCTGGTCGCACTGGTCGATGCCATCTCCTTCGGTCTCCGGCGCGCGCTGCATTGAAGCAGCCCCGCCTGCCGGCGCCGGAACGCGGCAATCAGCCCAGCGCCGATCGCACAGTGCGCATCCACATACCACTGACAGACACTCACTGCCTGTGTCAAAACCAAATGCCCTCGGTGGAACCGGGGGCAGTTCGGACGACATGAGGGATTCGAGGGTAAAAAAGACTTTCAAGCTGCGTGCGTGCTTCACATCGAGCCATTGCACGAACGTTTTTGCCCCATAACGAAACCACAGAGGAGACCCCCATGTCCAAAAAAATGATGAAGGCTGCCGTCTTCGTGGAGAAAGGCCGCATCGAACTGACCGACAAGCCCATCCCCGACGTCGGCCCGAATGACGCGCTGATCCGCATCACCACGACCACCGTCTGCGGCACCGATGTGCACATCCTCAAAGCCGAATACCCCGTGGCCAAGGGCCTGACGGTGGGACACGAACCGGTGGGCGTGATCGAAAAACTGGGCAGCGCCGTCACCGGCTACCATGAAGGCCAACGGGTGATCACCAGCGCCATCTGTCCCAACTTCAACAGTTACGCCGCACAGGATGGCTACCCGAGCCAGGACGGCAGTTACCTCATTGCCCAGGGCCTGTGCGGGCGCCACGGCTACAAGGCCACCGCCGGCTGGCGTTTCGGCAACATGATCGACGGCGCCCAGGCCGAGTACGTGCTGGTGCCCGATGCCCAGGCCAACCTCGCCCCCATCCCCGACGGGCTGACCGACGAACAGGTGCTGATGTGCCCGGACATCATGTCCACCGGCTTCAAGGGCGCGGAGAACGCCAACATCAGGATCGGCGACACCGTGGTCGTTTTCGCTCAGGGCCCCATCGGCCTGTGCGCCACGGCAGGGGCACGCCTGCTGGGAGCCACCACCGTCATCGCCGTGGATGGCAACGACCACCGTTTGGGCATCTCCAGGCAACTGGGCGCCGATGTCACCCTGAACTTCAAGCAGGTGGACGTGATAGAGGAAGTCATGAAGATCACCGGCGGCAAGGGAGCCGACAGCGCCATCGAAGCCCTGGGCACGCAAGCCACCTTCACCTCGGCCCTGAAAGTGCTCAAACCCGGCGGTACCCTCTCGAGCCTGGGTGTGTACTCCGAAGATCTGAGCATTCCGCTGGCCAGCTTTTCCGCGGGCCTGGGCGACAACACCATCCGTACCGCACTGTGCCCCGGCGGCAAAGAGCGTATGCGCCGCCTGATGAACGTCATCGAAGCCGACCGGCTCGACCTGAGCATCATGGTCACCCACCACTACGAGCTGGACGACATCGCGGACGCCTACGACCTGTTCGCCAACCAGCGCGACGGGGTACTGAAAGTGGCCGTCAAGCCCTGACGGCCCATGCCCGGAAAGCGGGCGCACAGGACAGAATGGCCGCCTGGCCATCTCTGACGGTCCGGACGCTGCGCTCGCCTGCCTTTCACCCGCCCGTGATGCTCGGACAGACACGCCTGCCCTTGGCACCGGGCGGGGAGCGAAACCGGGCCACTGTTGCATCGACGCCCTCTGGCTGCGGGTCGGATCATGTTCTTTTTTGCATCCGCTGACGTTGGTGTGAGAATGGAGATGCGCTCCATTCTCACAACCCTTCGGCCGCGTAGCGTCCATACTCCGGGCAACGCCTTCGACAGCAATCCGGCAGATGCCGCCGTCGACCATGAGAAATCCGATGAAAAAATATGGCATGCACTTGTACATCGCTCCCGTCATCATGGCCGTTGCCCTCCCCGCGATGGCTTCAGAAGCATCGTTGACGACCGTCGCAGCGGTCGACGTCGAGCGTTACGCCGGTCGCTGGTACGAAATCGCTCGCCTGCCCATGCCGTATCAGGATCAGTGTGCCTCGGACACCACCGCCACCTACCATGTCAACGCTGACGGCACCCTCCAGGTGCTGAACCGCTGCCGCCAGGCAGACGGAAGCTGGTCACAAGCCGAAGGTCTGGCCCGAAGCAAGAATCCGGACAACAGCCGCCTGAGCGTGACCTTCCTGCCCAAGGCGCTGCGCTGGCTGCCGGTGGGACAAGCCGATTACTGGATCATGGCCCTCGACAAGGATTATCAACATGCGCTGATCGGTCAGCCCAGCCGCAAGTACTTATGGCTGCTCTCGCGCAAGCCGGTGATGGATGAAACCATTCATCAGGCTTACCTGAAACAGGCACGCGAGGCAGGCTACGACCTGTCCCGGATGATCCGTTCCCCCCACCATCAAGCCAGCGATTGACGTGACGAACAGATTCTTCACCCCGTCGCCCTGCATTCGACTCGCCCAGCCCGCAGGGCACGCGCATCTCCTGTCCTGACGGTAGAGCTGCTTGCCAATCGCTCTGCCCGCACCATTCTGGTGTTCGACGGGATCGAGGATACCTTCGGAGATGCGGAAGAAGCTCCCTCCCGCAGATCAGGCCATTCAGCAATGTCCAGGTGCGCGACTTCGTTCGCTTTCTGAAGTTTGCAGCCGATGAAGAAAGGGGAAGAACCGGACAAACCTGGTCGGACGGGCGTCGCCCAGTCGACCCACGCGCGGCTGCATGTTTGGATGCCGGTATTCCGATGCCGTGTCAAAATCGCTTTTTGCGCATCCGGCTGCCAGCCATACATCCATGCCTGCATCAACCCCCGCATCAAGCCCGACATCGACCCATGCCCGCACGATCGATAGCGACAGCCACGGCAATCCCCCCGCTCTTGCCCGCGCCGTGCCCCGCATGACGACCAGGACGGCGCGACGACGCCGTGGCATGCTGCCGCCGCTGGCCATGGCGGCCGCCCTGTCCCTGCTGGCGGGCTGCCAGCCCGAAGTGGTGCAGATCGCAGGGCCGACGATGGGCAGCAGCTACAAGGTCAGTTATGTGAAGGACCGCAAGGCGCCCGGCGCCGAGGAGGTACGGGCCGAGGTCGAGAAGATTCTGGGCGAGCTGGATCAGGCGGTTTCCACCTATCGCGACGATTCGGCCGTGGCGCGTTTCAACGCACTGCCTGCCGGTGCCTGTATGAGCATGCCGGAGGATGCGCTTGCGCTGGCCGATTCCGCGATGCGGTTGCGACAGGGTGCGGAGGCTGCCTATGACATCACGATGCTGCCGGTGCTGGACGCCTGGGGGTTCGGACCCGGGGCCGCCGCCCGGAAGGCATCGGCCGATCAGGGTGAACTGACGGTGGATGCGCTGCAGAAGGTGCCGGAAATTCCGACCCGGCCCTCCGAGCAGACGTTGGCGGCGCTGCGCGAACGGATCGGGCAACAGCATCTTTACCGGCAGGGTCGGAAACTCTGCAAGGCAGCGCCCATTCAGATCGATTTCAACAGCATCGCGGCCGGGCTGGCCATCGACAAGATCGGCAACGCTCTGAGCGCACGTGGCATCGGCAATTATCTGGTCGATGTGACCGGCGAAATACGCGGCCATGGCAGCAAGCCCGATGGCGCCCCCTGGCGGATCGCCATCGAAGCACCGGTCGACCATGTCCGGCAGGCACAACGCATCATTGCACTGCAGGGGCAGACCATTTCCACTTCGGGCGACTATCGTCAGTATCGCGAAGTGGATGGCCATCGGCTGTCGCACATGATCGACCCGCGCACGCTGGCTCCGGTCACACACCGGCTGGCGGCCGTCACGGTGGTGCATCCGCTGGGCGTGATGGCCGATGGTTATTCGACACTGCTGATGGTGCTGGGACCGGAGGCCGGCTATCGCTATGCCAAGGAACACGATCTGCCGGCGTTGTTCGTCATCCGCGAGGGCGATGGGTTCCGGAGCCGAAGCACGCCGGAATTCGACAGACTGTTTCCGAAGAACCAATCTTGATGGCCGGGCTGCGACCGGCCATCCTGCTACGAGCCACCATCTTTTGGCTGCCCCGGCCGACGGATCGACGCCCGGCACCGTCCCCATCGATCCTTCGTGACACCCCGACACCCCGAACCGCGGAACATTCGCCCACGATCCGGACACTCGTCCATTCGGTTCAATGCCACAAGGCGATACACTTGCATTGGAACGTGCCCACCCGTGCCGGGCGCCACTGCCATCGTGCCGCCCCTGTCCGGGTCACCGGAAGCCAAGGACAGAACCGGGCACGGTCTTGCTGGCGCGCAGCATTCCCGCCCGCCACGCCTTCGAGAGGATCACGGACATGGCCTGGTTGGCCGCTTTCATCGTGATACTGCTGGTGGTGGCCGGCATGGGCGTCGGCGTGATGGCCGTCCGCAATCTTCATTCTTCGAAAGGACCACGAACATGACCTGGTTGATCGCTTTCATCGTGATGCTACTGGTGGTGGCCGGCATGGCCATCGGTGTGATGGTCGGCCGCAAGCCGATTGCCGGCTCCTGTGGCGGCATCGCCAACCTGGGCATCGAGAAAGTATGCGGTATCTGCGGCAACGACTTCAACAAATGCACCAACAAGCAGGACGGAGACACGACGGGCATCGAACAGACGACCGAGCTTTCGCGTCCCCGCTGATCCTGATCCCGCTCACTCGCACGCCCCGCCGCTCCAATCGGCCGGCGCGGCCGACTCGCCCCGGTGGCAACGTAGCTGCCGGCCCGCCGACACCGCCACCCAGGCGGCGCCACGGCGAACGAACTCGATACGCACCCGCTCGGCCGCCAGCTTTTCGTCCGGCAGGTTGACCATCGTCACCAGATAGACCGCACTGGTGACCGGGTTGTCGGCATAGATGAAGCTTTCGCGCAGCACCTGCTCCGGGCTCAATGATTCATAGGAATCCGGTGAGAACACGTCGTCGAAGACCTGCTGACCGCACATGTCGATCGGCTGTTCGCAGGGACGCGCCAGGCGCACGGCGTTTTCGGTGGACAGAGGCAGCGCGCTGAAGCCACGCGCACTGCGCACATCGGAGGGCGAGGTCGGAATCAGCCGGATCAGCGCCGGGCTGCCGGCCGTCCGGCTGGAGGCGGGCCGCTCCGTCAGAGCGGCCATCCGGGCCTCCCTGCTCGATGGGTCGGGTGCCGGCGCGCCCTGCCGATCCTCGTCCTGCTGCCCGGCCTGGGTGGCGTCGGCCGACGGACCGCCCTCACCCTCGGCCGCACGGCCATCCGCGCGGCCCCGCCCGAGCGGAGCGTCCGGTGCAGACGTCCCGTCCACCGTTTCCGCCCCAGTCGCCTTTCCAGCGCCCGGCTGATCGGCCGCATCGGCTGCCTGGTCTGCAGCGCTCGCCCCCGCCCCTGCGGCACCAGCGCCTGCACCCGCGGCACGTGAGCCATCGTCGGGCTGAGTCAATGGCCGCCACCGTGCGTCGAGCGGCTGGTTCGGCGTGCGGTCCTGCTCTGGAGACGAGGGCCTGACATCGGTGCCACTCCGTCCCGCGGCCGCCCCGGCCGAAGCACCCGCCTCGGGTGTCTTTGCCGTGGCAGCACCCCCGGGCGCATCCCCGGCTTCGGCCTGCGCTGCCGCATCCCCGCGCCTGCGATTCGTACCGGCACCTGCATCGGCACCTTTTTCCGATTTTTCCGATGCAGTCGGCGCCTGGGCCGGAGCCTGGACGGCCGCTGCCCGGTCGTTGCCGGCACTGTTCACACCAGCGGCCCTGCAGACCGTCTTACCCCAGCCGCCGCCCTGGCAGCGATATTGCAGACCGACCTGCACCAACTGGAAACCACCATCGGCCCCCTTGCGAAAGGCCAGGCGACGGCGCCATTCCATCGTCCCGGCTTTGTCCTTCGCACTGGCCGTCTGCAAGAAAATGCCCACACCGGTATCGAACATGAACTCTTCTTCGACGAAGCGGTACGCTCCTTTGTCGGCGCTGTTCCTGGGCAGCTTCATCTTGCCGGTGGCCTGCCGTCCGCAGCTCATCAGGCTGCCGGATTTGCACTTCAGGGCACCGATACCCGGATCGACCGGATCGAAATCGGTCGGACGCGCGACATCGGCCCGGGGTGTGGCAGCCAGTGCACTGCCCGCGACGGCCAGCAGAGAAGCAGCAAACAAGGAGGAACGGAACAAGGCGGAACTCATGCGGAACCTGTTAGACACGTCGAATCTGGGGTGTATTCGAATGAACGGTTGAGAGTCTTGCAGCGGTTGACGGAGGATGCAAGCCCGGCGTTCGCCGGACACTTCATGAAACGTTGGAACACTCATGGCCAAGTATCCCATTCCCTGCCGATACGAAACCCGGACACGGGCCCACGCCCCGACCACGGCCCGCCCGGCACCAGCCCATGTCGGTCACGACGACGCCAATCCGACACAGCTTGGCACTTCAAATGCAGCATAGCTAAGTATACTGCCGGGTACTGTGCCACAGTTTTCACATCCAATCGCAACACATATACGGAGACCTTGCATGACCAACCGCGTGGAGAAGTTCGGCCTTCAGGTGTCCCGGCCGCTGTTCGACATGATCGAGCAGCAAGCATTGCCGGGCACGGGTGTCACCTCGGATCGATTCTGGGAGGGCCTGTCGGCCCTGATCCACGAAAAAGGACCGAAGAACCGGTCTCTGCTGGCCAGGCGTGACGAGATACAGAAACAGCTGGATGCCTGGCACAAGGCCAATCCCGGCCCGATTGCCGACATGGCGGCCTACAAGACCTTTCTGACCGAAATCGGTTATCTGGTGCCCGAAGGCCCCGATTTCTCGATCGACACACCGAACGTCGATGACGCCATCGCCAACATCCCCGGCCCGCAGCTGGTGGTGCCGGTGATGAACGCCCGCTATGCGCTGAACGCCGCCAATGCCCGCTGGGGCAGCCTGTACGACGCGCTCTATGGCACCGACGCGCTGGGCAGTCTGCCCAAGGCCGGCGGCTATGACCCCGCCCGCGGCGAGCAGGTGATCGCCTGGGCCAAGCGTTTCCTCGACGATGTGGCACCGCTGGCCAATGGCAGCCACGCCGTCGTGACGGGTTATCGGGTGGCCGACGGCAAGCTGGTGGCCGTCACCCCCGCCGGCGAAACCGGTCTGGAAGACCCCGCCCTGTTTGCCGGCCATGTCGGTGATGCGGCCGCCCCTTCGGCCGTGCTGCTCAAGCATCACGGTCTGCACATCGACATCCGCATCGACCGCAACACACCGGTCGGCAAAGCAGATCAGGCCGGCGTGGCCGACGTCGTGCTGGAAGCGGCCGTCTCCACCATCATGGACTGCGAAGATTCGATCGCCGCCGTCGATGGCGAGGACAAAGCCGCCGTCTATCACAACTGGCTGGGACTGATGAAGGGCGATCTCGAAGAGACGCTCGAAAAGAACGGCAAGACCATCGTCCGCCGTTTGAACCCGGACCGTGAGTACACGGCACCCGATGGCGGCAAGCTGAGTCTGCAGGGCCGCTCGCTGATGCTGGTGCGGAATGTCGGCCACCTGATGACCAGCCCGGCCATCCTCGACAAGGACGGCAACGAGGCTCCGGAAGGCATGATCGATGCGATGGCCACCGTGCTGATCGCCATGCACGATCTGAAGAAGACCGGCGGTGCCCGCAACTCGCAGAAAGGCTCGATCTACATCGTCAAGCCGAAAATGCACGGCCCCGAGGAAGTGGCGTTCGCCAACGAGATCTTCAACCACGTCGAGAAAGTGCTGGGCTTGCCGCCGTACACGGTCAAGGTCGGCATCATGGACGAAGAGCGCCGCACCACCGTCAACTTGAAGGAATGCATCCGCGCCGCCAAGTCGCGCGTGGCCTTCATCAACACCGGCTTCCTGGACCGCACCGGCGATGAAATCCATACCTCGATGGAAGCCGGCCCAATGGTACGCAAGGCCGACATGAAGACCCAGCCGTGGATCCTCGCCTACGAAGACAACAACGTCGACGTGGGTCTGGCCTGCGGCCTGTCGGGAATCGCCCAGATCGGCAAGGGCATGTGGGCCATGCCGGATCTGATGGCCGCCATGCTGGAACAAAAGATCGGCCATCCGAAAGCCGCCGCCAGCTGCGCCTGGGTGCCGAGCCCGACCGCGGCCACACTGCACGCCACACACTATCACCGCGTCGATGTGAAAACCCTGCAGGCCGATCTGGCCAGGAAAGGCAAGCGCGCCAGGCTCGAAGACATCCTGACCGTGCCGGTGGAGGCCAATCCGAACTGGTCGGATGCCGACAAGCAGGCCGAAATCGAGAACAACGCCCAGGGCATCCTGGGCTACGTGGTACGCTGGATCGACCAGGGAGTCGGTTGCTCCAAGGTGCCCGACATCAACGACGTCGCCCTGATGGAAGACCGTGCCACCTGCCGGATCTCATCGCAGCACATCGCCAACTGGTTGCACCATGGCGTCGTCAGCCAGCAGCAGGTGATGGACACCATGAAGCGGATGGCGGCCATCGTCGACCAGCAGAACGCCGGTGACGGCGCCTACATCAGGATGGCACCGGGTTGCGACTCCATCGCCTTCAAGGCCGCTTGCGATCTGGTCTTCAAGGGCACCGTGCAACCAGCGGGCTACACCGAGCCGATCCTGCACGCCCGCCGTCAGGAGCTGAAAGCCTCACGGTAAGCTGTCTGCAGGCAACCTGCTTCGCCCGGCGGCGCGCTCACCTTTGCCGGGATGATCGGCGCCGGTTTCGGGTTGCCTTCACGCCAGGCGCAGCATATCCACCAATGCCTTGAGTGCGGCGGAGGCACGGCGGTCGGGGTAATAGAGGAAAAAGCCCGGATACGGCGGGCACCAGTCTTCCAGGACACGGACCAGACGTCCGCTGCGCAGATGCCCGGCGCAGAAGGCATCGGCGGAATAAGCCAGCCCCACCCCGTCCAGCGCAGCCTGCAACGCCAGACTGTCGTCGTCCAGAACCAGTGGACCGCCGACGGCGACTTCCAGCACCTGCCCGTTTCGGGCAAATTCCCAGCGGTACAACCCGCCGCCGCTGATCCGGCGGCGGCCGATGCAGTGGTGCGCGGTCAGATCGTGTGGAGAAGCGGGTTTGGGAAAGCGGTTGAAATAGTCGGGCGAGCCGACCACGGCCGCGCGGAAATCGGGCGTGATGCGCACGGCCACCATGTCTTTTTCCACACTCTCCCCCAATCGTATGCCCGCATCGAATCCGGCTTTGACAATGTCGATGAAAGCATTGTCGGCGGAAATTTCCAGCCGCACACCGGGACAGTGATCGGCAAAGGCGCGGAATCTGGGCGCGAGCACGCGCTCTGCCGCCGAACGTGGCACCGAGAGGCGCACCGTGCCGCAGGGGCGGCTGCGGAAGCGGTTGGTATCCTCGACCGCCTGCGCCACTGCGGCAAATGCGGGCGCGACCTGCGCGTACAGAGCCTGCCCCGCTTCGGTGGGCGAAACGGTGCGGGTGGTGCGGTGCAACAGCAGCACACCGAGCCGTTCTTCCAGCGAACGGATACCGTGCGACAGGGTGGATGGCTTCAGATCCAGCCGCGAGGCCGCTTTACGGAAACTGCCGGTTTCCACGATGGCGATAAAGGCGGAAAGGTTCGCATAGTCGGTGCTTTTCACGGTGTCAGGCTCGGGGCGGTGCGAGGGTTGAACGCAGGCCGGTACGCCACGGCTCGGGGCCGATGGCGTGCAGGAAGGTGGTGGTGCATTGATGGCTCATTTTCAACGAGCCATACGATGAAGGGTGGTTTATTTCGAACAATCGTAACCTTTACCATGCGCGCTGTCATTTTTCAGGAGCAGACGCATGAACAAAACCTTTCCCTTGATACTGGCTGCCGCACTCGTCGCAGGAGGCTGTGCCTCCCCCACGCAGACGGCACATTCCGCGCCACCGCAAATTCAAGCTCAGCGGCAGGTGACGGGCTTTTACCGCCACCAGACCGGCAACCTGACGGTCACCGCGCTGTTCGACGGTATCGTTCATGTGCCGCGCACGCAGATGCAGGGCATTGCCCCCGAGCGTGTGGCCGACCTGGTGCGGCAGGCATACAGCCCCGAGCATGAAAAAGGTCTGGATACGGCAGTCAACGCTTTCGTCGTACAGCGTGGCAGCGAAACCATACTGGTGGACGCGGGCACGGCGCAATGCTTTTCCGAAAGCAACCCGCAGGTACCGTCCAACCTGCAGAACAACGGGCTCGGACAGCTGTCGGCCAATCTGAAAGCAGCGGGCATCCGTCCGGAACGGATCGACCACATCCTGTTGACGCACGGTCATTCCGATCACATATGCGGTGCGATAGACCAACAGGGCAAACCTGTTTTCCCCAATGCCGTCATGTGGATCAGCGATACGGAATACCGCCACTGGTACAGCGACGAAACCCGAAGCGCACTGCTGCCCGAACTCCGCTTCCTCACCGACCAGATCCGCACCGCCATGGCGCCATATGAGCGCACAGGCCGCCTGAAACGCTTCAAGGCAGGCGACGAACTGCCGGCCGGCGCACAAGCCCTGGCCACCCCAGGCCACACGCCCGGCCACGTATCCTATCTGTTTGAGACCGGACGGGAAAAACTGCTGGTATGGGGCGACGTGCTGATCACCCCCGCCGTCCAGTTCGCCGAACCGCAGGCACTGTTTGCGGCCGACGAAGACAAAGAAACCGCCAAACGCTCGCGCCTGGACATGCTGCGGCAAGCGGCGGAAAACGGCTGGACGGTCGCGGGCGCACACCTGAGCTTCCCCGCCCTCGGACATGTCGGCAAGGGACGTGGCCGCACGGAACAGTACCGCTGGATACCCGTGGAATACGCGCCTTGAACCATCATGCCCGAAGCGCATGGCGCAGCCCGAAAACGAGGCCGTCTGAAAGCCGATATATGCTTTTCAGACGGCCTTTCCATTTTTTGTCTCGCCCACGTTCACCGTTCCATCTCCAGCCCGCCTTCACCGCGATCTGCCGACAGGGTTGCCCCTGTCCATGAATATGGTTGCCTGTCTCCATGGAACGGGAAGCATCGCGCATCCGCTCGAAAGCAGACCCGGCGACAATCAGAAATTCAATCGGCGGTTTCAATGCACCTCAGGCCGGATCGACGAAATCGCCTTTTTTCAAACCCGAGAATTCGATCAAAGTCCAACGACGACCGCAGCATCCATCATGCAGGACGGCGGCCAGGTACACACGACACCAGACTTCGGGGATAATGTCTAGCGCGAAAACCGAGCGCTGGCGTGCCCGGCGTGAGCACAGGAGACCGCCCCCGGGAGCATCCGATCACGTCGACCGCCAGCCACAGCATTGCCCGGCACGGGCCCCACCGGGAAGCCGAACAGTCACGCAGGACCGCACCTGAAGTACGCCGCCCCGAACCCGACAACGAAAACAAACCCATGCGACCCAACCGAATCCTGATCACGCTGGCGCTGCTGTCGGTGGCCGGTGCCGCCACCGCGCAAACGAACGATGCCTCCAAGGCCCAGCAACGATGCGAGGCACTGTCCCAAATGGTGTTGCCCGACACGCACATCACCCGGGTGAGCTGGGTGCCGGCCGGCCAGCTGCCCAAGGATCCGGCGGCCCGGCTGACGGGTTCATCGGCACAGAACATCGAGTTTTCGGCCCATTGCGTGGTCGACGGAGAAATCGAAAGGCGCAAGGGGGCCGACGGCAAGCCCTATCACATCGGCTTTCAGCTGCGCCTGCCCGAGAACTGGAACCGGAAATTTCTGTTCCAGGGCGGCGGTGGCACCGACGGTTTCATCGCGCCGGCCGTCGGCAGTATTCCAACCAGTGGCTCCAGCGCCGTACCCGCACTGAAACGCGGCTATGCCGTCGTCAGCATGGATGGCGGACATCAGGGTATGGACGCCTCTTTCGGTGCCGACCAGCAGGCACGGATCAATTTCGCCTATGCGGCCACCGGCAAAGTGACGACCGCCGCCAAGCAACTGATCCAGCAGATGTACCATAGCGCCCCGAAACTCAGCTATTTCATGGGCTGCTCCAATGGCGGTCGCGAAGCGATGATCGCCGCGATGCGCTATCCGCTGGAATTCGATGGCGTGGTGGCCGGCAACCCGGGTTTCCGGCTGTCGCGGGCGGCCATGGGTGAAGCCTGGGACAGCCAGCATCTGATGGCAGCCGCTCCCAAAAATGCGCAGGGCCGGCCGATCATCGCCAATGCGCTGACGCAGCAGGATCTGGATGCCGTCGCCAAAGGGGTGCTCGATCGCTGCGATGCGCTGGACGGTCTCAGGGACGGCATCATCAATGCCTGGGAACGATGCGACTTCAAACCCGGGATGCTGAGGCTGCAACTGGGCGAGCAGAAAGTGGCTGTGCTCGAAGCCATCTTCAATGGTGCCAAAAACAGCCGTGGCGACCAAATATATAGTTCATGGCCTTATGATTCGGGCATCAACAGCCCCGGCTGGCGGGCCTGGAAACTGGGAAGCTCACAGACCGACCAGCCGGATGCACTGAATCTGACGCTGGGAGCCGAGTCGTTGCCGCAGTATTTCATGACACCCCACGACCCCAAATTCAATGTGCTGGATTTCGATTTCGATACCGACCCGGCCAAAACCCGGCAGATCGGCGGTATCAACGACGCCGACAGCACCGACCTGAGCACCTTCAAGGCACGCGGCGGCCGGATGATCGTCTTCGAAGGCGTCTCCGACCCGGTATTCTCGGCAAACGATCTGCGCGACTGGTATCGACAGCTGGAAAAAGACACACCGCACGCCCGCGATGTGGCCCGTGTGTTCATGGTACCGGGCATGACCCACTGCGGCGGCGGCCCCGCCCTGGATGATTTCGATCCGCTGACGGCTCTGGAAAACTGGCGCGAGAAAAGCCATGCGCCCGATTTCATGGTGGCCACCGGCAAAGCCTTCCCGGGCCGCTCGCAACCGATCTGCGCCTATCCGACGGTGGCCACCTACACGCGTGGCGACAGTACCAAGGCGGGCAGCTTCATCTGTCGCTGAGCTGAAAACCCGAAGAAACCAACCCGGGGGCGGCACACGCCGTGGCCCCGCTCGAAGGCCACGTACACGGCAACCGCAACCCGTGGAGATCTTCCGTGCCTCATCGGCACCGGTGCCGGATTTCCGGTATGCCGGCCGCGGCTGAGCACCGGCCACCAAGCGGCCGTGCGCCGTTCACTCGGTGTACCGAATCTCCGACGCAGTCAGATCCTGTTGCGCGGCCTCGGCTTCACGCAGCACCGCATCGAGCAGATCGATGTGTACGTCCGGGCCGCCGGCCGCTGCCGCCGCGCCGGCCTTGGTCGCCACCGCCCGGGCTTCGGGCACCCGCGGCTCCGCGCTGGGCAGTTTCTCGACAAACTCGATCCAACGCGGGCATTTGTATTGCGCCAGGTTGTCGCGCAGCCAAGCACGCAGACGCTCCTCGGTGCTCTCACCTGCTTCGACGCCCGGTTTCAGCACGATCAGCGCTTTGGGCCGGACGAATCCTCCATCGGCATCCGGCACACCGATCACGGCCGCTTCGGCCACGTCCTCATGCGCGGTCAACGTGGTGGCCACCTCGGCCGGCGACACGAATTGCCCCGAGATTTTCAGCAGATCGTCACAACGGCCGGCATAGTGGTAGTAACCGGCTTCGTCACGCCAGAAACGATCGCCGGTCCGCACCCATCGGCCCAGAAAGACATCGCGGGTCGGCTCGCGCTGGTTCCAGTACCCCAGGGCCGCACTCGGTCCATTCACCAGCAAGGTGCCCACATCGCCATCGGCAACATCCTTCTGCTGCTCATCCACCAGCCGCAGACAGTATCCCGGCACCGGTCGCATGCCGTTGTCTGTCTGGGTGTCGCCCCGGGGGGTGGACAGATAGATGTGCAGCATCTCGGTCGAACTGACCCCGTTGAGCAACTCGGTGCCCAGCCGCTCCTCGACCCGTTTGCGCAGGCCGTCCGGCATGGCCTCGCCGGCCGATATGCACAGGCGCAGCGACAGCTCGTTGCTTTCGGGACAGTTCGGGTTCGCCAGCAGGGCCGCAAAAGCAGCCGGAACCCCGAAGAACACGGTGGGACGTGCACCCACCACTTTGGCCGGAGCCCGTCCGGTCAGATAGCTGATCAGATCCTCGATCTGCATCGCTGGTGCCGACTTCAGCACCGCCATGGCACCGGCCACCATCGGAAAGATCAACGAATTACACAAGCCATAAGCGCTGCACAACCGCGGCGCCGAAAAACAGCGGTCGCGCGACGTCAGCCCCAGGACCCGCTGACCATAGAGTTCGGCCATCTGCACGAGCGCCGCATGACAATGCAGCGTGGCACGCGGGTGTCCATGCGAGCCGGCCGAATACATCCAGAAACAGGGTTCGTCACTACTCGTGTCGACCGCGTCGAAATGATCCTGGTCACCACCGGCATCCAGAATCGCGCCGATATCGCCGCCATCGGCCAGCGGCGCTTCGGAAATCAACAGTCGCTGCAGGGTGGGAATGGAATTGTGCAGCCCGTCGAAGGGCGCAAAAGCCGAACGTGAAACGAACAGCGCCTTGGCACGGGAGTCACGCAGAATGTAATCGTAATCATGCTTGGACAGACTGGTGCTGACACAGACCGGTACCACACCGGCCTTGATCGCCCCGAGAAAGATCGTCGGCCAATCGATGGTGTCGGTCAGACAGAGCATGATCCGGTCCTCACGCCCCACCCCGATGGTATGCAGACCGAGCGCAAAGCGATCCACCCGCCTGGCCAGTTCGCCATAGGTGATCGAACTGCGTTCGTCGACGAAAGCGACCTGATCGACACGCCCGGCTTGCAGATTGCGCTGCAGCAGATCGTGGGCGGCGTTGTAGTCGCGGGGGATATTCGACAGGGCGACACCACCGTTCTCATCGGTATTCAGGGACACGCTTTCCATCGGCGGCAAACTCCGGGTTCAGACAGACATCCAGCAGACACTATAGCGCGCCCGGCCCCCGGTGTCGTTCATTCCATCCGATCGGCCACGGCTCTGTGACACGCCATACGACCCGGCTGCAGCGCTCGCCGGCCCGAATGTCTGCTTCCCGCAGATGTACGACCCGAAGATCGAAAGTCGAGCCGATACGTCGATCGACGGTTTTGGCCCCGCGGACACTCGACTCAGGCCGCAGCCCGTTCCAGACGATCGGTCAGTGCCCGCCAAGCGGCGTCGGCGGGCGGGCGTTCGATCAGGATGCAGGCTACCGGCAGGGCATCGAGCTGGTGCAGGGCGTCGTAGAGGTCACGCCCCGCCCCATCGGCATCGGATGGGCGACGGCGCCAGAACAGGCCCGGTTGCGGCGCGGGCATCCGCGCGCTCCAGACCGCGACCCGCTGGCCCCGTGCCCGGGCGAGGTCGAGCCGGGCTGCGAGGGCGTCCCAGTCCATCAGCCGCAGCGGCGCATCGGGCGCATAGTGCGAGGGCAGCGCCCCCGGCACCCGTGGGGCATCGGTGTCCGGCCCGGCCGCGCCGTCCGCGCCCGGGGCTGTGGCCGCATCCACACGGCGGCTCACGTCCGCGCCCGTGCCGGCCCCTGCATTCATCCGCTGCCCCTTGCTCGCCGACGCACCGGAGCCCTCCCCCGTATCGCGTCCACGTTCGGCCCGCCGTGCGGCATGTTCGCTGCGCGCCAGCATGTCATCGAGGCGCACCGGCCGGCCCAGACACTGCGCCAGCCCGGCCAGCGTGACGTGCCCCGGACGCAACAGTACCGGCTCACCCCGTGACAGGTCGACGATGGTCGATTCCAACCCGACCCGGGAAGGCCCGCCATCCAGCACCACGGGCACCGCCGACCCCAGCCCAGCCCGCACGTGGGCGGCCCGGCTGGGGCTGATGCGCCCGAAGGGGTTGGCCGAGGGTGCCGCCAGACCGATGATACCGTGTGGACGGAGCGCCCGCATCAACCGCTGAAAGACCGGATGCGAAGGAATGCGAATGGCGATGCTGGCCTGCCCGCCACAGGCCCAGGCGGGCGCCTCGGCGCGGCGTTTCAGCACCAGCGACAGCGGCCCCGGCCAGAAGCAGTCGGCCAGCCGCTGGGCCTCGGGCGACCACTCGGCCCAATCACGCGCCGCCGCCACATCGGCCACGTGCACGATCAGCGGGTGATCGGCCGGGCGACCCTTGATCCGGTAGATGCTGGCCACGGCCGCCTGGTCGGCCGCATTCGCAGCCAAGCCGTAGACAGTCTCGGTCGGCAGGCCGATGACGCCCCCCGCCCGCAGCACCTCGACAGCCGCCGCCAGCTCGGTCTCGGCCACCTGGGCAGCGGATGACGCAACCCCGGCTGCCGGGGCGGCCATGCCCACGGCCGCCCCTCCCGATTCCATCGCGCCACCAGGCGCTGCATTCCCCCCGGCGCCGGATTCGCAGGAAAGCGCCGGTTCGACCGACGCCGGCGTGTTGCGCGGAGCGTGGTTCATGATGTCTCGAGCGGCTGCGCCAGCAATGGGCCGATCCGCGCCGCCCGTTCGCGGGCCGCTTCGGCACCGTCGGCCACCACCGTCAGATGGCCCATCTTGCGGCCGATGCGGGCTTCGTCCTTGCCGTACAGATGCAGCTTGGCGCCCGGTTCGGACAGCACCGCGGCCCAATCCGGTTCCTGCTTCGGCCCCGCCGACACCGCGCTGGTCCCGGGATACCAGGCATTGCCGAGGATGTTCAGCATCAGCGCGTGCCGGGTCTGCGTGGTGGCGCCCAATGGCAGGCCGGCCATCACGCGGGCCTGCTGCTCGAACTGGTTGCTGACGGCGGCATCCAGCGTCCAGTGGCCGGAGTTGTGCGGCCGGGGCGCCATCTCGTTGGCCAGCAGGCGTCCATCACTCAGCACGAAGAACTCCACACAGAGCACGCCGGTGTATTCCAGCCCCTCGGCAAGGGTCATCGCGGCGGTGCGCGCCTGCACGGCCACGGCCTCGTCGACCGGCGCCGGCACGGTGCTGACGGCCAGAATGCCCTGACGATGCTCGTTGGCCGCCAGTGGATAGCTGACGACCCGCCCATCGGCGCCGCGCACCACGATCACCGACACCTCGCAGGTCAGCGCCACCTGCTGCTCCAGCACACAGACGGGCGGCCGCCCACCGGCGGCCCCGGTGAAGGCCCGAAACGCCTCGGCGGCCGCCTCACGCGAAGCGACGCGGGCCTGGCCCTTGCCGTCATAGCCCAGCCGCGCCACCTTCAGGATGGCAGGAAACAGCTCGGCCGGCACCGCGTCGATGTCGGCAGTCGTCTCGATCGGCCGATAGGGGGCCACCGGCACTCCGCATCGTTGGATGAAGGCCTTTTCGGCCACACGATCCTGGGCGATCGCCACGGCCGGCGCTGCCGGCGCCACCCGCGTCAGCCCGGCCAGCCGCTGCAGCGCCGCCGCCGGCACGTTCTCGAATTCGGTCGTCACGGCCGCACACAGTTGCCCCAGTTCGGCCAGTGCCTCGTCGTCCAGATAATCCGCGGTCAGCTGCCGATCGGCCACCCGGCCGCAGATGCTGTCCGGATCCGGATCGAGCACACAGACCCGGTAGCCCATCCGCTGTGCGGCCTGACAGAACATCCGCCCCAGCTGACCACCACCCAGCACGCCCAGCCAGCTGCCCGGTGGCAACACGGGCCAGCCCGTTGCACCGGTTTCGCCGGCGTCAGCGGCCTCCATCGATCGATTCCCGGCGACCGGCCCGATATCGGAATCTGCCGGCAGACCAGCCCCTGGCCGGGGTCGTCCCGTCGTCATTGCGGCAACTCCATCTGACGCGCGGCCTTGGTCTGGCTCAGGCGGAAAGCCTCCAGCGCCGTGGCCAGTGTCAGATCGTCCTGCGCCAGCATCGCCACGGCGAACAGCGCCGCATTGGCGGCGCCGGCCTGGCCGATGGCGAAAGTGGCGACCGGAATGCCCTTGGGCATCTGCACGATCGACAGCAGCGAATCCTGCCCTTGCAAGTGGCGGCTGGGCACTGGCACACCCAGTACCGGCACGATGGTCTTGGCCGCCAGCATGCCGGGCAAATGTGCCGCTCCACCGGCTCCGGCGATGATCGCCCGCAACCCACGCCCGGCTGCCTGTTCGGCATAGGCAAACATATCGTCCGGCATCCGGTGCGCCGAGACCACCCGTGCCTCATGGGGAACGCCAAACTGCTTGAGCAACTGGACGGCATGCTGCATCACGTCCCAGTCGCTGTTGCTGCCCATCACGACCCCCACCAATGGGGACATCGTGTCATTCGCCTCGGTCATCACAGTGATTCCCCCGTCAGTCGTTCATAAGCTTCGCGATAGCGGTTGCTGGTCGCTTCGATCACCGCCAGCGGCAACGGTGGCGGAGGCGCCTGCCGGTTCCAGGTTTTGACCGTATCCAGATAGTCGCGCACGAATTGTTTGTCGAAGCTCGGCGGTGAAATGCCGGTTCGGTACTGATCGACCGGCCAGAAGCGGGAGGAATCCGGCGTCAGGATCTCGTCCATCAGCACCAGCCGATCATCTTCGTCCAACCCGAACTCGAATTTGGTATCGGCGATGATGATGCCACGGGTGACTGCATATTCACCGGCACGACGATAGAGATCCAGGCTGACACCACGAATCCGTTCGGCCAGATCACCACCGACCCGCTCCACCATCTCGTCGAAGGAGATGTTCTCGTCGTGCCGGCCCAGTTCGGCCTTGGCCGCCGGGGTGAAGATCGGTTGATCGAGCTTTTCGGCCTGCACCATGCCGGCCGGCAGCGCCACACCCGAGACACTGCCCTTCTCCAGATATTCCTTGTAGCCCGAACCGACCAGATAGCCACGGACGACCGCCTCGACCAGAATCGGCTTCAGGCGCTTGACCACCATCGAACGGCCGGTCACCAGCGGAATCTCATCGGGCTGCACCACCGATTCGGGCGCATCCCCGGTCAGGTGATTGGGCACCACATCCTTCAGCCGATCGAACCAGAACAGCGCCAGGGTGTTCAGCACCCGCCCCTTGTCCGGAATCGGCTCGGCCATCACCACATCGAAAGCCGACAGCCGATCGGAAGTCACCATCAACAGCCGATCGTCGCCGACTGCATAGTTGTCGCGCACCTTGCCGCTGCCCAACAGCGGCAACGAATGCAGGCGTCCAGATGGAGCAGAACTCATGAAGCACTCCTTCGCGCTAGAAAAGCTAGAAAAATATGAGGAGGTCGTTTTCCAACAGCCTGAAAGAATATCAGGCACTGATCCAGTACTCTAGTGTCCTGACCCGGTACACGCGTGCCATGATCCGTCGGGTCGGCGCTCCCGTGTCCCGATGCGGCACGCCGGGACGTGCCCTGGCACACCGGTGCACCGGCTCCTACGCCGATATCCGGTACGGCGGACGCGCTCGGCGTACCTGCAGGCAAACGCCGCCTCGCCGGTGAGGAGAACCGCGATCCCGAGCCGCATTCCCGACGCCCCTCCCACATGGCTGCACCCACCGGGCGTAGGACCTCCGCCACGACGGGCACCCGTCCGCGCCCGATTCTTCCACCCTATTCCTGGCTGCTTCATGCGTTTTTCCAGTTTTTTCCACTTTGCTCTCCCGCTGTCCCACCCCGTTACCCCTCCGGTTCACACCGATGCCCGGCCCCATTCCGCCATGCCGGCCCTCGAGGCCGGCATGCTGGCGATGGTGCTGGGCACCGCTGCACTGACGCCGGCGCCGTCGCATGCCCAGATCAAGACCAAACCCGACGGAAAATGGCGCCAGATCCTGGGCGCCGGCGCCTCGGTGGCTTCGGGCAACAGCGATCTGACCAGTTACAACCTGGACTACGACCTGGCCCGGCAAACCGGCCATCACACGCTGACACTGCGCACCCGGGCGCTGTACAACACCAGCGATGGCGAGACCAGTGCCAACACCACCGACGTCAGCCTGACCGGCAAGCGTACCCTCGGCGAAGGCTTCTATGTCTACGCCAACGGCACCTGGTTCCGCGACCGCATCGCCAACCTCAGTCATCGTCTCAGTGGCTCCAGCGGTTTTGGCTACAAGCTGATCCATACACCGACCGATGACTGGGGCATCTTCGCCGGCCTGGGCTACACCGAAGACCGCTACACGATTCCCACCCTGGTGTCCGACCAGATCCGCAGCCGCTACGGCCGTTTCGAGCTGACACTGGGCACCGAGTCCACCCACCAGCTCACCCCCAGTACCTCCTTTCATCAACGCCTGGCGGTCTATCCGGCCCTGAATGACGAGAACGATCTGCGTGCCGAGTTCCAGAGCACCCTCAGTGTGGCGATCAACCGACGACTGGCGCTGACCGCCTCGGCCGATCTGCGCTACAACCGCGACCCCGGTACCGCCATCAGCAGAATGGACCGCCGCTTCACGACCGGTATCAGCCTGAAGTTCGTGGACTGAAAGCCTGCCGGGCACACCTGTACGCCACCTTCGACGCAGACGGTTCCGGGCGGTTCGGATGACACCGGTTCCCGGGCTGGCACCCGCCGTCGTGATGGCATCAGATGGCAGCAGCCCTTGCCATGGCAATGCCAGCGGAGCAGATGGTCCGGAACCGCGGAAAGTCCCTCCCCGAGGTTCCCGGCGTGTGAGAACCCGAGTCCGAAAAGCCGAACAAGGCGATGATTCATGGATCGCACACAGTCACCGGCCGCCCGACCGCGACCCGCGACCGCCCATGAATCCGGGCTTCATCCGGCCATGGCCCGCACAGACAATCGGGCGCGACGGCGTCTCGGGCCCCTGGACCACAGACAGATCGTGGGCAGCCGATCGGCCGCACCGCGTTCCGGCCGGGGCCCGACCCACCGAAGCGGGTGTTCCCGACCCGAAGGCGCTCTATCGAACCCACCTGTCAGCCGTGCCATGGCCCTACTGTCTCCCAGCCTGAATGCGATTCGCCAAGATACCGGTCTGTATCGGGAACTGGACGTGCTGGAACGTCTGCAGGGCTCACTGCCCGACGGTTACGAGATTTTCCACAGCGTGGCATGGCACTCGATCGACAACGGCCTGGACCGGCATGGCGAGATCGACATCGTCGTGCTGGGCCCCGGCGGCCATCTGTTGCTGATGGAGATCAAGGCCGGCAGTGTGCAGATGCGTGATGGCGAGCTGTTCAAGCTCTACAGCAGCCGCGAGCATGACATCGCCCGTCAGTTGAGCGTACAGCGTGCCGCACTTTTGCACCGGCTCCGCGAAGCGGGGCTGCATGCCTTCGTGACCACCTGCCTGGTGCTGCCCGATTTCAGAATGCGGGACGGCGCCATCGTCGCCCTGTCACGCGAGCGGATCATCGATGCCGATGATTTTCCACACCTGGGCGCCCGGGTTCAGGAACTGATGCGCATCGGCGAATCGCACAGCGACATCGAGGCCCTGCGTCATTTTCTGGCCAACGAATTTCGCGTGTCGGTGGATTTGCGGGTACTCGACGAGCAACTGCAACGCACCCGCCAGCGCCTGTCCGAGGGCTTGGCCACCTGGGTGCCGCGCATCCAGGCCCCCAATGGCGTCATCCGTATCCAGGCCACTGCCGGTTCGGGCAAGACCCAGCTGGCGCTGCGCCTGCTCGGCGATGCCGTGGCCGACCGCCTGCGCGCACTCTATGTCTGCTTCAATCGTTCGCTGGCCGATCATATCGCCCGACTGGCGCCGGTCAGTGTCGACGTCACCAGCTATTCGGAATTGTGCGTGCGCTACTATCGGCGCAACTATGGTGAACCGGATTTTGCCGCACCCGACAACTTCGATCTGCTGGCCCGCGTCTATTGCGAAGCCTCCGATGAGCAGCGCCCGGTCTATGATTTGATCATCATCGATGAAGGGCAGGATTTTCAGCCGGCCTGGGTCGAAAGCCTGCTGCCGCAGCTCAACACCAACGGACGGCTCTATCTGCTCGAAGACGATGCGCAGCGTCTTTATGAACGCACCCGTTTCGATCTGGCCGATGCCGTCACGCTGACCTGCAACGACAATTTTCGAAGCCCACGAATGATCTGTGAGGTCATCAATGCGCTGCGGCTCTCGGATCAG
Source organism: Lautropia sp. (assembly GCA_030530775.1). GTDB lineage: Bacteria > Pseudomonadota > Gammaproteobacteria > Burkholderiales > Burkholderiaceae_E > Lautropia. The sequence continues at coordinate 404,096 of JAUMUG010000002.1, forward strand.
ACCATCAATGCGCGCAGCCCCTACCCTGGTGAGCTGCCCGCCTTCCGCATCTATCAGAACGAAAAATCACTGCAGCGACAAACCGCCGATGCGATCGACAGCCTGCTGAACCGCGGCATCGCGCTGCAGGACATCGTCGTGCTGTCCGGCAATGACCGCTTCGAATCGAGCATCCTGAACAGCAGCCACATCGGCCCCTACACCACCCGACGATTCACCGGCGACTACAGCGTGGACGGCGACCCGATCTGGACCCAGGGTGATGTGCTGGTCGAAACCATCCACCGTTTCAAGGGCCGCAGCGCTGCCGGCGTCATCCTGACCGAGTTGGACTTCGACACCCTGACCGAACGAGAACGCCGCGCCCTGTTCGTCGGCATGACCCGCTCCTGCCTGGCAGTGGAACTGGTGCTGTCACCAGCGGCCGAAAACTGCCTGGCGATGCAGCTGGCGGCCTGACCGGTCGCTGCCGGCGCAGTCCGTTCGTGTGAGAGACCGGCAAAACCGGAGCGACGTGCCATCGGGGCGATGAACCGGAGCCGAGCACGGTCCACCATCCCGGCACACCGTACAAACACGGGTTCTGCCGTGACTTCGCACACGATACCCCAGACGTCGTCATGTGATCCACGCTGCATCGTCGGCTGTCGGCGTGCAAAAACAGTCGACACCTTGTGCGTTGCACAATCACCAGAACGTATAGAGCCCATTCCCGATCTGTGTAGAATGAGCCCCGGGTGTCATCCGTCCGGGCGCGAATCATGGCCGCTTTCAGGGCCAATCCTGTCGAGGAACCATCGACGATTCGTATGTACACCGAATGGATAGGACAGGTTCATGCGTGGGTCGGGCCGCTCACGCGTTCTTGACAGGACGCACGCATGACGACAGAAACTCCGCGGCAGGAAGTGCCGCGTGCCCAGTTGTTGACCGAACGCGCACTCGCGTCGCTCGAACATTTCCTTCATATCGAAGCCGTCAGCGGCATCGTGCTGTTGCTGGCCGCCGCCGCCGCCCTCTTCTGGGCCAATTCCCCCTGGGCGCACAGCTACCATGCCCTGTGGCACACCACGCTGTCCTTCGGGCTGGGCGATGCGACGTTCTCGCAATCGCTGCACTTCTGGATCAACGATGCACTGATGACCGTGTTCTTTCTGGTGGTCGGCATGGAAATTCGCCGCGAGATCCACGAGGGCGCGCTCAGCAATCTGCAGCAGGCCAGTCTGCCGATCACGGCCGCCATCGGTGGCGTGATGGTGCCGGCGCTGATCTTTCTGGCACTCAATGCCGACCCGGCACGTCAGAATGGGTGGGCCATACCGACGGCCACCGATATCGCTTTCGCGGTCGGTGTGCTGGCGCTGCTGGGTCGATCCATTCCTGGCAACGTCCGGGTGTTTCTGCTGGCGCTGGCCATCATCGACGACATCATCGCCGTGCTGATCATTGCGCTGTTCTACTCGGGCGGGCTGGATTACAGTGGCTTTGCCATTGCCGGTGTCGGCATTCTGGTGCTGCTCGGCCTGCAGCGCATGGGTATCTGGGCGGCCTGGGCCTATCTGCTGCCCGGCGCCATTCTGTGGTTCGGACTGTTGAAAACCGGTGCCCACCCGACCTTGGCCGGCGTGGTGCTGGGGCTGATGACACCGGTGGTACGCGTACCGATGCGCGAACAACCGATCGAGATGCTTTCCCGCGTGACGGCGCAACTGCAGGCACAGGATGCCAACGGAGCACCGGATCCCCACCATCTGCAGCAACCATTGCGCGAGCTGCGGCTGGCCCAGCGTGAACTTCTGCCACCCGTGGTGCGTTTACAAACCGCCCTGCACCAATGGGTCGCCTATGGGGTGATGCCGCTGTTTGCACTCGCCAATGCAGGTGTCAGCCTAGACGGCATCGATCTATCGAGCGATGGTATCTCCTCGCTGGTGGTCGGCGTCACGGTGGCACTGGTGCTGGGCAAGCCGCTGGGCATCGTCAGCGTCAGCTGGCTGGCCGTACGCTTCGGTTGGGGCCGGCTTCCGCCTGGCGTGTCGTGGAACGGCATCTGGCTGGTCGGACTGCTGGCTGGTATCGGTTTCACGATGTCGATCTTCATCGCCATGCTGGCTTTCGATGATGAAAGCCTGCTGGGCGCGGCCAAGCTGGGCGTGCTGCTCGGTTCGGTCATTGCGGCCACCCTGGGTATGGCCTGGGGATGGATCTATACCCGCCGGCTTCGACATCGGAGCACCGGGCAGGCGGTGTCTCCGGACTGACTGACTCCGGCTGCCGGGGAAAGCTTCCAAACCGTCGGGCTCCGGAAACGGAGAGAAGCGCGTTGCCGGAGCCCCCACAGAAACACAGAAAGAACGGGGCCCGCAGCCCGATGGCCACCCGCCACGGGGTTACAAGGCCGTCGTCCGGCAAAGACTGCGCCCGGCTCGGCTCAAGCCGGTTTTCCGCCTGCCTGCATGCTTTCCCCCTCCTGGGGTGACTCGGCCGACAAGGGGAAAATCGCTGCTATAGTCACCCGATGCGAATCTTTGCGCTCTCCGATCTCCACGTCGATTACGAAGCCAATCTGAAATGGGTGCACAACCTGTCGCGCTGCGACTTGGTCGACGACCTGTTGATCATGGCCGGCGACATCAGCCACCATCGCTCACGTATCGATGCGTGTCTGACGGCGCTGACACGCCGTTTCAAGCAGGTGCTGTTCGTACCCGGCAACCACGATCTCTGGGTGCTACGTGATCCGCCCGGTGTCGATTCGCTGATGAAATTCGAGGCCGTCATGCAGACGGCGGGCGACTGCGGCGCCACCACCACCAGTCTGCGCTTTGGCAACCGGCTGATCGTGCCGCTGCTGGGCTGGTACGACTACAGTTTTGGCAGACCGGTTGCAGAGATACGCCATCTGTGGACGGATTTCCGAGCCTGCCGCTGGCCGGCCGGCTTCGATGAAGCCGCCATCACCGACTACTTCACCCGGCTCAATGTCATACCGCCGGCCCGTGGGATCAACCGCGCCGACGTAACCGGAAAGACTGACACGGCCAATGGGACCGGCCTTTCCGGAATGGCCGATACGACAGGGACGGCGGGAATGACCGGTACGGTCGGCGAGACCGGGCTGCCCGGCCCGGCAACCAGACCCGAGCCGGGTGCCCTGACCGATCTGGACAGCCTGGCCCACGATGCAGGCGCCCACACCCCGAGCCGCATCACCGTCTCGCATTTTCTGCCGCGTGCCGATCTGGTGCCGGCCGGTGTGCCCGAACACTTTCGCATCCTGACCCCGGTACTGGGCAGCACCCGGCTCGAAGAGCAGCTGCGCCGCATCCGGCCCGACATCCACATCTACGGCCACAGTCACATCAATCGGGATGTGATGCTGGAGGGTATCCGCTACATCAACAACGCCTTCGGCTACCCGCAAGAGACCCGCATCGCCGGCAAGCAGCTGCTGTGCATCGATGCGTTCTGAATGACCCGAAGCCCGGCGCAGTCGTCGGACTCACCAGGGCATAAAAAAAAAGCGGTGCCAACCGTACACCGCCTTGTGATGCTTCGTGATTCCCCGATCGGGGGCCGAAAATTCAGGCCCCCGAAAATCTGATCAGGTGATAGAAGCGCGATAGATCGACTCGATCGAAGCCTCCAGAGCCTTGTTGAACTCTTCGTCGCTCTGCTTGGCGCTCAGTCCTTCGGACAGCGCACGGCTGAACGAAGCGATGATGCCTTTGTTGCGGGCCAGACGGGCGTTGGCTTCGTCACGGGCGAAACCACCGGACAGTGCCACGACTTTCAGCACTTTCGGGTGAGCGACCAGAGCGTCATAGGCGCCGTCGACCTCGGGAATGGTCAGCTTGAGGATGACCGGAGCCGAAACCTTGTCCAGACGGGCCAGGATACCGTTCTTCAGGGTCTCTTCGATCGTGGCACGATTCGGCGAGTTGATGTCGACTTCCGGCTCGATGATGGGCACCAAGCCAGCGGCCAGCACGTCCTCACCCAGGGCAAACTGCTGGTCGAGCACGTCGTTGATGCCTTTTTCGTTGTTCTCGAAAATGACCGAGCGCTCTTTGGTGCCAAACACACCTTTTGCCTTGGCACGGGCCAGCAGCTCTTTCAGGCCGGGGATCGGCTTCATCGTCTGGACACCGTTGGCCTTCTCTTCCAGACCTTTGTCGATCTTCAGGAAGGGAACGACTTTCTTCACTTCCCACAGATACTGAGCTGCATCCTTGCCGTTGAACTGGCCATCCAGCGTGGCTTCGAAGAGGATGGCACCCAGCACTCGATCGCCGGTGAACGCGGGGCTCGACACGATGCGCTCGCGCATCTTGTGGACGAGATCCATCATTTCCTTGTCATTGCTGTACTCGTTTTCTTCGACGCCGTACAGTTTCAGAGCCTTGGGCGTGCTGCCGCCACTCTGGTCGAGCGCTGCGATGAAACCCTGACCTTTGGCGACGCGATCACGTTGTTCGGTGGTAGACATGGCGGAATGCTCTCCTTGCAAATGGGGGGGTGGATTCGCAACCACGGCTTTGCCGATTGCAGCGCACCGTTTGGCTGTCCACCATTCTGAAAAAAGACACCGGCACGAAGGAATGGATAAATCCGTCATTCATGCCAGTGCTTGCCGCGCGGGTGTTGTTCATCCGCGAAATAGGGGACTATTTTAACAGGCGTAAATAATTGCACGGGTTATGCCAGTCATGTTCGTCGGACACGCTTGACACCGCCGACACAACCCGTTCATGCCCTCTCAGCGCGCAATGGCGCCGATCCGGATGATCTTCAGGGCGTTGGTGCCGCCCGACTTGCCGACAGGCTCACCGGTGGTGATGACGACCAGATCACCTTCTTTGACCAGACTGCGCTCCAACAGCAGACGCTCGACGTCCGCCATCACCGCCTGTGCATCGCTCGAACGATATTGCATCGGCACCGGATGGCACTCGCGGAAAAGCGTCATGCGACGGCGGGTCGCTTCCTCCGGCGTCAACGCATAAACCGGCACACCGGAATCGATCCGGGTGATCCACAGCGCGGTCGAACCCGACTGCGTCAGAGAAACGATGGCCTTGGCGCGCATGTGGTGGGCCGCGAACAGTGCCGCCATGGCGATCGACTGATCGATCCGGGTGAAGGTCCGATCCAGGAACGCCTTGTCGAAGCCGCTCTGATGATCGGATTTGTCGGCCTCTTCGCAGATGCTGGCCATGAAGGTGACGGTCTCGACCGGATACTTGCCCGCTGCGGTTTCGGCCGACAACATCACGGCATCGGTGCCATCCAGCACCGCGTTGGCCACATCGGAGACCTCGGCACGGGTCGGCACCGGTGCTTCGATCATCGATTCCATCATCTGCGTGGCCGTGATGGTGATCTTGTTGAGCGACTTGGCCATGTTGATCATGCGCTTCTGCAGCGCCGGCACGGCCGCATCACCCACTTCGACGGCCAGGTCACCACGGGCGACCATGATGCCATCGGACGACTTCAGGATTTCCTCCAGATTGCCGATGGCCTCGAAACGCTCGATCTTGGCGATCATCAGCGCCTTGCCGCCGGCAGCCCGGGTCAGTTCGCGCGCCATGTACATGTCCGAAGCATTGCGCGGAAAGGACACGGCCATGAAATCGGCCTGGAACGAAACGGCCGTCTTGATGTCCTCCATGTCCTTGGCCGTCAGAGCCGGCGCCGACAGACCGCCACCCTGACGATTGATACCCTTGCGATTGGACAGCACGCCGCCGACCATCACCTTGCAGTCGATCCGGGTGTCGGTCACGTTCTGCACACGCATCGTCATGCGGCCATCGTTGAGCAGCAGCACATCACCCGGGTGCACATCGTTGACCAGTTCTTTGTAGTCGAGACCGACCACGGTCTGGTCGCCGGATTCGCATGTGATGTCGAAGGCGAACGGATCACCCTCGGCCAACGTGACCGAGCCGTCGGCAAAGGTGCCGATGCGGATCTTGGGACCCTGCAAGTCGGCCAGCACACCGATGTCCTTCCCGAGTCCGACAGCCACCTCCCGAACCAGACGAACAGTCTCTACGTGCTGTTCGGCCGTGCCATGTGAAAAATTGACCCTAACGACATTGACGCCCGCCCGAAACAACTTCGCCAGCACTTCCGGCGAGTTGGACGATGGCCCGAGAGTCGCTACGATCTTGGTAGCACGGGGTATAGTGATCATGGTGAAGCTTCCTCCCTGTTGACAACAGCTTGATCCACCCGGCATTTTGAACCAGATAGGCATCTGTTGCATGATTTAACTAGTAACATGCCTGCTCTCGACATTTCCTCTACCACGAAAACCCTTGCGCCGATGACATTTTCCGGGCAGACCGCCGTCGCCGACCGTTTCCGAGTGTTGGACGACCCCGAAGAACTGGCGGACTATGCCCGCCCCGTGGCCGGCACCCCCGGACGTCTGGAAACCATTTTGGCCCTGGATGCCGTGCATTGCGCCGCCTGCACCCAGACCATTGCCGGCGCCATCGACGACGAACACACCCGTATCGAGGTCAACGTGGTCTCGCGTCGTGCCCGCCTGGAGTGGGACGGCAGCCAGCGGCCCTTGTCGAAGATCCTGCAGAAGCTGACCGATGTCGGCTATGAGCCACGCCCGTTGCCGCTGGACATGGTCGAGCGGGCCGATCCGCGCGCACGCCGCCTGGCACTGTGGCGGATGCTGGTCGGGGTGCTGTGCATGATGCAGGTGATGATGCTGTCGATCCCCCGCTACGTGGGCGGTGACGACGTCCCCGGGGATCTGCAGACCCTGATGATCTGGGGCGAAGGGATGCTGACCATCCCAGCCCTGCTCTTTGCCGCGGGGCCCTTTTTCTCGGGTGCCTGGCGTGACTTCAGACGGGGGGCCGTCGGCATGGACACCCCGGTGGCGCTGGGCATCGCCGTCACGGTCGTCACCAGTCTGATCGCCTACTTCCAGGGCGAGGAAGTCTATTTCGACTCGGTCACGATGATCATCGGCCTGCTGCTGATTGCACGCTGGCTGGAGTCGCTGGCCCGAGAGCGTGCCGCTGCCGGGCTGGGCAACAGCATGGCGAGGCTGCCGGAATCGGCCAACCGTCTGCGCCCGGATGGCTCGGTCGAACAGGTCTCGCGCCGCCGTCTGCAACCAGGAGACCGTGTGGCGGTGCCGGCGGGCACCACCTTCGCCGTCGACGGGCTGATCATCGAAGGCAGCACCGAAGTCGACGAGTCGCTGCTGACCGGCGAAGCGGAACCGCAGAGCCGCCGGGCGGGCATGGCGGTCGTCTCGGGCAGCCTCAACATCCGCGATCCCGTGGTCATCGAAGTCACCCGGCGTGCCAGTGATTCGCGGCTGGCCGAGCTCAACCTGTTGATCGAGCGCGCTTCCACCAGCCGGCCCGCCATCCTGCGGCTGGCCGACCGCTACGCAGGTCCCTTCCTGGTCGTCATCCTGATCGTGGCAGCCGTGGCGGCCGGCATCTGGTGGTTCATCGACCCCGCCCGTGCGCCATGGATCGCCGCCGCCATCCTGATCGTCACCTGCCCCTGCGCCCTGGCCCTGGCCGCCCCTTCGGCCCTGCTCGCCACCCTCGGCGCTCTGGCCCGCCGCGGCATCGTCATCGACCGCAGCGACACACTGGAAGGCTTGGCCAAGACCGATGTCGTGCTCTTCGACAAGACCGGCACGCTGACCACCAGCACACCCTCGATCCACCTCCAGGCCACCCGGGGCGGCCTGAGCGAAGCCGACGCCTTTGCACTGGCCGCAGGCATCGAGCACAGCTCGCTGCACCCGGTGGCCCGCGCCTTTGCCGCCCGGGCCGCCGAACTGGGCGTGCAGCCGACGACGATGGCATCCGCCCAGGACACTCAAATCATCACTAAAAAAAATACTTCCAATCCTGTACGCCGGGAGTCCAGTGATGAAAAATCCAACATGATCGAGGCTTTGACCCAACGCCCCGTCAGTCCCCCCTTCCCGTCCAACCCGGATTCGATCAGCGCACAGACCCGGATCCTGGATGTCGTCAATCTGAGTGGTGGTGGCTTGTGTGCAACACTCGATGTGGCCGGACAGCCCCATGTCGCCACCATCATGCCCCGCCGGACGCTGATCGAACTGTCGATCCTGCCCCGACCGGCACCCTCGGACGCCACGGCTCCCCCCTCCCCCGGCCACACTGGCACCACTGCACGAGCAGTCCCTTCCCCGTCCTCCGTTCCTTCGTCGGATACCGGTATGACAGCCCCGGAAGCCATCCCGCCCCGGGTGCCTCCGTTTCCGGTCGCGCCGCCTGCCACGCCCCGCTGGCAGGCCAGCTTCGAACTGACCGAATCGGTGCGTACCGGTGCCGAAGCCACGCTGGCCGCTTTCCGGGCCGAAGGCATCCGCTGCCGAATCGTCTCGGGCGACCATGCCGAGCGTGTCCAGCGCATCGGCCAGATCCTCGGCTTTGCGACCGATGATCAGCAGGCCGGCGCCAAACCCGAAGACAAGTTGGAAACCATGCGCAGACTGCAGGCAGAAGGACGCCGGGTGATGATGGTCGGTGACGGAATCAATGACGCACCGGTACTCAGTCGGGCCGATGTTTCGGCCTCGCTGGCCAGTGCGGCACCGCTTGCCCAGCACCACGCCGACATTCTGCTGCTCAATGAGCGCCTGGACGGGCTGATGACGGCCCATCGTGCCGCCCGTCGTGCCATGCGCATCGTGCATCAGAACCTGGTCTTTTCCTGCCTATACAATGTCCTGTCGATCCCACTGGCTGCGGCCGGTCTGGTGCCGCCCTGGCTGGCGGGTCTGGGCATGGCAGGCAGCTCCCTGGTCGTGGTGCTCAACGCGCTTCGTGCCGGCCGCTGAACATGGATATCCTCTTTACGCTGATCCCCCTGTCGATCATCCTGATCTTCGCCATTCTGGTGGCGTTGTACTGGGCCGTCCGTTCCGGTCAGTTCGAGGATCTCGACGTCGAGGCCGAACGGATCCTGCTGGATGACGACATGGCGGCCACACCACCGGGCCGCCCGGGCCGGCAGAGCGTTCAGAGTCCGACTGAGGATCACGGCCCCCCTGCTGCGATCGATTCCGGAGCCTCTGCTGCGGCCGGTTCCAGCATCTCGACCGGGGCTGCCCCCGGTGCGACGACCGTGACCGACGGCGGCGCTCCTGCCGGCTCCCCCTCCGCCGGCGCCGACTCAGACTCACCCGAACGGAGCCGGCGATAGCAAGACCACGGGGCAAGGCCCACCCATGTACCCATGCCCTTTTCCTCCACACGGGTACGGCTCTGCCCGAGGCGCCCGTCGAACGTGACCACGGCGCTGGCATTCTATGTCGCAACTGGCACAAATCATGCCCATCCAAGGGCATGCCGGAAGAGAGCGCCGCGCCCGAAATCGGCCATCCGACAACCACCGAAGCAGCGATTCCAGTCGGGTTGACCTAAATCAAGGCCCCTTGACCCGTCTGCCAAGATCATCGGGCCGTCGGCCCGGCACTTTTGGGCCCGTTTCATCCTTTTTCCGAGCTTCATCCGGCACTTCAACATGACAACATCGTCCCCTGTCTGGAACGATCGCGTTGTCCGTCAATTTTCCATCATGACCGTCGTCTGGGGCGTGGTGGGGATGGCGGTCGGCGTGTGGATCGCAGCCCAGCTCGCCTTTCCATCCCTGAACTTCGGCATTCCCTGGCTGAGTTTCGGTCGTTTGCGCCCCTTGCACACCAACGCGGTCATTTTCGCGTTCGGTGGCTGTGCGCTGTTCGCAACCGCCTACCACACCGTACAGCGCACGTCCGGCGTGCCGCTGTTCGCGCCCAAGCTGGCCGCCTTCACCTTCTGGGGCTGGCAGGCCGTCATCGTGGCCGCTGCCATTTCCCTGCCCATGGGTTACACGCAGGCCAAGGAATACGCCGAGCTCGAATGGCCGATCGACCTGTTGCTCGCCGTTGTCTGGGTGGCCTTTGCCATCGTGTTCTTCGGCACGATCGTCAAGCGCAAGGTCAGGCACATCTACGTGGCCAACTGGTTCTACGGTGCCTTCATCCTGGCCGTGGCCCTGCTGCACATCGTCAACAGCGCCGCCATGCCGGCCACCCTCACCAAGTCCTACTCGGCCTATGCCGGCGTACAGGACGCCATGGTGCAATGGTGGTATGGCCACAATGCCGTGGGCTTCTTCCTGACCGCAGGCTTCCTGGGCATGATGTACTACTTCGTGCCCAAGCAGATCGGCCGACCGATCTACTCGTATCGCCTGTCGATCGTGCACTTCTGGGCGCTGATCTTCACCTACATGTGGGCTGGTCCGCACCACCTACACTACACCTCGCTGCCCGACTGGACCCAGTCGCTCGGCATGGTGCTCTCGCTCATCCTGTTCGCCCCCTCCTGGGGTGGCATGATCAACGGCATCATGACGCTGTCCGGCGCCTGGCACCGGCTGCGTGAGGATCCCATCCTGCGCTTCCTGATCGTCTCGCTGTCCTTCTATGGCATGTCGACCTTCGAAGGCCCGATGATGTCGATCAAGACGGTGAACGCGCTGTCCCATTACACCGACTGGACCATCGGTCACGTGCACTCCGGCGCACTGGGCTGGGTGGGTCTGATCACCATGGGCAGCCTGTACTACCTGGTGCCGCGTCTGTGGGGCCGGGATCGCATGTACAGCAGCAACCTGATCGAGCTGCACTTCTGGCTGGCCACGATCGGTATCGTGCTCTACGCCGTTGCCCTGTGGGTGGCCGGGGTCACCCAGGGCCTGATGTGGCGTGCACTCGAGCCGGACGGTTCGCTGACCTACACCTTCGCTGAATCGGTCAAGGCCAGCTTCCCATACTACGTGACCCGCCTGATCGGTGGCGTGCTCTACCTGGCCGGTATGGTGGTCATGGCCTACAACGTCTGGCGCACGGTCCAGGGCGGCAGCACCGCCCCGGTACCGGTCCCGACCGTCGAAGACCACCACGCTGCCCCGGCAGCCCCCGGACTGGCCACCGCCAGCCAAAGCCACTGAACCCCCGAGAGGGCATGCCGGTGACCCTCACCGGCATGCCCAGGCCTTCTTTTCAGAAGAACGACCGATGAAACTCACTCACGAACAGATTGAAACCAACCCCTGGCTGATGATCACCCTGATCCTGCTGGTGATCTCGGTGGGCGGCCTGGTTCAGATCGTGCCCCTTTTCTTCCAGCGCTCGACCACCGAGCCGCTGCCGGGCATGACCCCTCCCTCGGCACTGCAGGTTGCCGGCCGAGACATCTATGTGCGCGAGGGCTGCTACAACTGCCACTCACAGCAAATTCGCCCCTTCCGGGCCGAAACCCTCCGCTACGGTCCCTACTCGGTGGCAGCCGAATCCGTCTGGGATCACCCCTTCCAGTGGGGCAGCAAGCGCACCGGTCCCGATCTCGCCCGCGTGGGTGGCCGTTACTCCGACGAATGGCATCGTGTTCACCTGAACAACCCGCGTGACGTGGTGCCCGAGTCGAACATGCCGGAATACCCTTGGCTGGAGACGAACCAGGTCGACAGCAAGACGATCACCCGTCACATGCAGGCGTTGCGCGCCGTCGGCGTGCCTTTCACCGATGAGGACATCGCCGGCGCCGAAGAAGCCGTGACCGGAAAAACCGAAATGGAGGCCGTGATCGCCTACCTTCAGGGACTGGGCACCGTTCGTCCCAAGACGCAATGAACACGGATCGACAGGCCGACCCGTCCGGTCGCAGCCGATCTTCCGGTAATACCCAACCGGCGGCCACGTCGGCCGCCAACTGGAGGCAATGATGGACATCTCCTTGATCCGCGGTCTGATCACCCTCTTTTTTCTGATTTCCTTTCTGGGCATCGTCGCATATGCCTGGTCGGCCAAGAACAAAGCGCGTTTCGATGAAGCCGCCAATCTTCCACTGAACGAACCTACCGAGACCAAACATGGCTGATTTCATCTCGGACTTCTGGTCCTTTTACGTTGCGGGTCTTGTTGTTCTCAGCCTGCTGTTCTGTCTGTTCGTCCTGATCGTCAACAGCCGCAAGCCCAAGCCCAGCGCGGACAACACCACAGGGCACGTCTGGGATGGCGACATCCGTGAAGCCAACAACCCCCTGCCCCGCTGGTGGATGGGGCTGTACCTGCTGTCCTGCATCTTCGGCATCGGTTACCTGGTCTGGTATCCGGGCATCTTCAAGGGCATCGGTGACTGGACCTCGGCCGGTCAGTATCAGGCGGAGCGCACGCAGGTGGAGGAAACCCTGGCACCGATCTACGCCGGTTTCATCGACAAACCAGTCGAAGAGCTGGTCTCGGATCCGAAGGCCATGGCCATCGGCCAGCGCCTGTTCCTGAACAACTGTGCCCAGTGCCACGGTGCCGACGCCCGCGGTGGCCGCAGCTTCCCGAACCTGACCGATGGTGACTGGCTCCACGGTGGCTCGGCCGAAAACATCATCGAAACCATCACCAATGGCCGCATCGGCATCATGCCGCCGCAGGCCGAGGTGTTCGACTCACCGGCCGACATCGAAAACGTCGCCCAGTATGTGCTGTCGTTGTCGGGTTCCTCATCCGATGCCATCAAGGCCCAGAAAGGCAAGAAAGGCTTTGCCGCCTGTGCGGCCTGTCATGGCCCCGACGGCAAGGGCAACCAGGATCTGGGCGCCCCGAACCTGACCGACCGTATCTGGCTGCATGGCGGTGGCATGCAGAACGTCATGAACGCCATCAACAAAGGCTTCAACAACCAGATGCCCGCACACAAGGAAATCCTGACCAAGGATCAGATTCATGTGCTGGCAGCCTACGTGATGTCTCTGTCGGAAAAACGCTGATCAACCATGGAAACCCGCGAAACCCAACGTCGTCTCGCCCCAACCAGCAAGGCTGCAACCGCTGCTGCCGAAGCCGAAAAAGCCAATAAAACCGGTGGTCTTTTCTCCAGCTACGAAGCACGGATCAAAATTCAGCCCCGCTCGGTGCGTGGCCGCTACGACAACCTGCGGGTTGCCTGTCTGATCATCACGCAGGCCGTGTTCTACGGCCTGCCCTGGTTGCAATGGAACGGCCGTCAGGCCGTTCTGTTCGACCTCGACGCCCGGAAGTTCCACCTGTTCGGCACCGTGCTGTGGCCACAGGACTTCATCTACCTGGCCGCACTGCTGGTCATGTGCGCGCTGACTCTGTTTTTCGTCACGGCCGTTGCCGGCCGCGTCTGGTGTGGCTACGCCTGTCCACAGACGGTCTATACCTCGCTGTTTCTGTGGATCGAACAGAAAATCGAGGGAGATCGCACCAAACGCCGCAAACTCGACGCTGCCCCGATGTCGTGGCAGAAGTTCCGGCTTCGCGGCCTCAAACACCTGATCTGGGTACTGATCGCCCTCTGGACCGGTTTCACCTTCATCGGCTTTTTCGCTCCGATTCGCGAACTCGGCCATGCCATCCTCACCCTGTCGCTGGGTCCGTGGCAGTGGTTCTGGTTCATCTTCTACAGCTTTGCCACCTGGGGCAATGCAGGCTTCCTGCGTGAACAGGTCTGTACCTACATGTGTCCCTATGCCCGCTTCCAGGGCTCCATGTTCGACAAGGACACGCTGATCATCACCTACGACAAGGAACGCGGTGATCCGCGCGGTTCGCGCTCCAAGAAAGCCAACCCGGCCGATCTGGGCCTTGGCAGCTGCATCGACTGCGGGCTGTGCGTCGAAGTCTGCCCAACCGGCATCGACATCCGCAATGGCCTGCAATACGAATGCATCAGCTGCGCCGCCTGCGTCGATGTCTGCAACTCGGTGATGGACAAGATGTCCTACGAGCGCGGCCTGATCCGCTACACCACCGAGAATGCGCTCGTCAATCATCTCGACACGCGCACCGCGGTGCGTCGCGTCCTGCGCCCCCGTGTGCTGATCTACGCCACCCTGCTGCTGATTCTCTGTGCGACGCTGATCAGTTCGCTGGTGCTGCGCAACCCGCTCAAGGCCGACCTCATCCGCGACCGTCACTCGTTGGCCCGTATCGCCGAAGGCGGCGGCATCGAGAATACCTATCGCTTACAGCTGATGAACACCAGCGAACAGCCGATCGTGGTCGATGTGAGTGTCAGTGGTCTGCCCGGCCTGATCGTGGCCAGCGAACGTCGCCTCGAAGTGCCGGCCGCATCCAATCTGTTGATTCCATTCAACCTGCAGCTGCCACCGAACCACAGCGCCAAGTCCGGCTCGCATACCATCGAAGTCGAAATCACCCCGGTCGAAGTGGAAGGCGCTCCGGAAGGCCCATCGGCCTCACCTCGCCGGGAAAGTACGGTTTTCATGGTGCCTCGCTGACTCATGCCCCCAAACGAACCGAGCATTCAGACAACCGACAGCGGGAAAACCGGCCGCGGCCCGTTGGCCTACCCGCTGATGTGGCTGGTGCTGGGCATCCCGGCGGCAACCGTCGTCGCTGGTTTCGTCACGCTGTATATCGCGGCCAATGGCAGCGACGTGCCGGTGCCCTCCTACTACGCCAAGCAGGGGCTTTCGGTTGCGCCCGACACCAGCCGAGAGGACCGCGCCCGCGAGATCGGTTTCCTGGGCACGCTCGACACACAGGTCGAGGACGATGTCCTGCGCATCCAGCTCGCCCTGAAATCCGGCATCCCGGCGCCAGACGGTCTGCCGCACCCAGCCCCGGTCTCCGACCCCGGCCCCACGCCGGATACACCGGCCGACCGTAGCGCCACACCGGCATCCACGGCCAAAACCGGCACGGACCCCGTCGCACCAACTCCCCGGACGGAAACCCGTGCATCCAGCACATCCACGACCGAGGACACGGCACCTCGCCGGCTACGTCTGCTGCACCCCTCCAACCCCCAGGATGACCTGAGCATCCAGCTGCACCCGACGCAGGATGGCCGATGGCAAGCCCGGCAACCCATCACCTGGACCGATGGCACCCGTTGGACCGTCGTCATCGAAAGCGATGACTGGCGGTTGCCTCTGCCCGGCCTACTGAGTATCGAAAATCTGCGCCAGCAGCCAGTGGACAGCCGCCTGATCAGCACGCCCGAACGCAGCGACGTACGTCGTCCGAGCCAACGATGAACAACGCCTGGCCTCTGATGACAGCCGCCCTTCTGATGGGCACCGGTGGCAGCCTGCACTGCATGGCCATGTGTGCAGGACTGCAACGAATGACCCTGCGGGGCATTCCGATCGTGACCATGCCGGCCGGCGGGCGGACCGAAGGGCCTACTGCCGCTGGAACCGCAACGGCCAAACCCACCGAGGCTTCCCCCGCGAAACCCGGTTACAGGTTACCCGATGGGCGCTGGTGGCGCTTTCAGGCCGGCCGTCTGCTGGGCTACAGCCTGCTGGGCGCTGCAACCGGCTTCTTCGGCCAGCAGCTGTTGGCCGCTGCCAGCTGGCAACCTCTGTTCGAATCGGTCTGGGCCGGCCTGAACGCCCTGCTGATCGTGCTGGGCCTGAGCCTGTTGATTCTGGGCCGTGAACCGGTCTGGCTGGCTGCCGCTGGCTATCGGCTCGCCGGCCGGATCAGCCCTTCGGGCTGGCGACACACCGAAGTATTGCGCGGCATGCTGTGGGCGCTGCTGCCCTGCGGGCTGCTGTATACGGCGCTGGCAACCGCCGTGCTGGCGGCCACACCCGTCGGTGCTGCCGCAGTCATGGCCATGTTCGCGCTGGGCACCAATGCCGGACTGCTGCTGGTCGAGTCCGGGCTGCATAGCATACTGTCCGGCAGAAGGCCCGAGCTGGCCTATCGATTGAATGGGCTGTTCCTGATGCTGCTGTCCGGCACGGCGCTGGTCGCCGCTTTGACAGGCATGGACCACCCCTTCTGCTGAAGTCGGTCAGTCGGCCCGTCTGCCGATTCGGCCACGATACCGGCTTCTACCGCATCGTCGATCGAGACACGCTCTGAATCCGGTTTCTCTGCCGATCGAATCGATCGGGTCTTCCGTCGAAACCTGCCGTACCACCAACCAGCGTCCATACCGGACCCGGCTGCACGTTCGGGACTCCATGCTGACCACCCCTCTCCACCACCCGGGTCACGACGCTGTCAGGTCTCACGACGCGATCAGGGGGGCGTCGTCTGCGACGCGGACCAGGGATGATCCACCCGGGTGATGGGCACACGCCGACCCGAATCGGCCACTTCGTCACCATGGATCTTCGGCTCGGGCACCCCGGCCAAAGCCCGCAGGCGATCGTGCGAAATGATCTGCAGCTTGCGCTGCTCGACCAGGATCACCCCCTGTTCCTGCAGGCGGGAGAGCGTCCGGCTGACGGTCTCCAGCTTCAGACCCAGATAGTTGCCGATCTCCTCCCGCGTCATCCGCAGGATGAACTGATTGGGAGAGAAGCCCCTGCGCAAGAAACGACGAGACAGTTCCAGCAGGAAGGCGCCAACCCGCTCTTCGGCCCGCATCGTGCCCAACAGCATCATCAACCCCTGATCACGCACGATTTCACGCGAAAAGATACGGTGCAACCGCTGTTGCAACGGCGCAAAAGCACGGCCGATCGACTCCAGCTCCGAGAAGGGAACGACACAGACATCGGCATCTTCGAGCGCGACCGCATCACTGTGGAAACAATCTCGACTGATGGCATCGAAACCCAGCACATCGCCCGGCATCGGAAAACCGATGATCTGCTCACGGCCGTCCGGCGACAATACCCGGGATTTGAAGAAGCCCGCCCGGATCGGATAGAGTGCCTCGAAGGGATCGCCCGCCTTGTAGAGATAGGCTCCCCGCCGAATGCGACGCCGGGTCTTGACGATGCCGGCCAGATGCTCGATTTCGATCGCGCTCAGCCCTTCGACCAGGCAAAGGTCGTGCATGCTGCAGGAACTGCAGTTGGACGCCGCCGGAGCGGGAACCGGGGCGGGGGCCGACGCTGGCGCTGGCGTTCTTTCGGTGGGAAAGACGTTTTTCAAGGAGAGAACCTCTGTCATGAATCTGGCGATGTCTCCGGGCAATGGGGCGACCGATCGACCCGTTCTGGCCCGGCCATCAAGCGCACATCACACAAGACGATACGTCGGAGAGCAGCAGCAGCGGTGTACCAAACCACGCTTCAAGGCGGCATTCGCTTATTCTTATTATAAGAGGGCATTGATCAGGATCAAGACTGCCTGAAGCCGATGCCGTCATGCTTGCCCTCATGGACAGCATGCCGACCTTCGACCAGATCCGACAATTCGACCAACCTGGCCCACGGTACACCTCATACCCGACCGCTGACCATTTTGCCGAAGCCTTCGACGCGGAGAAGCAGGGATGGTGGCTGGGCAATCGGGCACTTCGACAACCGGGCCAACCGGTCACGGTCTACGTTCACATTCCGTTCTGCGAATCGATCTGCCACTATTGTGCCTGCAACCGGATCGGCACCCGCGACTTTTCGCGGGCAAGCCGCTATTTCGACACGTTGCGACAAGAAATCGAGCTCTATGCAGCCCATCTCCCGAAAGATGTGCGTATCTCACAACTGCATCTGGGAGGCGGAACCCCCACGTTCTTCTCCGACGAGCTGCTGAAGGCACTGGTCCAGACGCTGGACGAACGGATCGGCTATCAGGAACATGCCGAGCGCTCGATCGAAGTCGACCCACGCACCGTCGACGCACAGCGGATGGAAAACATCCGGGCCATGGGCTTCAACCGTGTCAGCTTCGGCGTGCAGGATCTGAATCCCACGGTGCAGCAGGCCATCCATCGCATCCAGCCCGAATCGATGATCGTCGCGCTGATGGAACAGGCCGGACAGCTCGACTTTCGCTCCATCAACATCGATCTGGTCTATGGCCTGCCCCGCCAAACCCTCGACAGCCTGGCCCATACGCTGGACCGGATGGCCGAACTGCGGCCCGGGCGCCTGGCCATCTACGGCTATGCCCACATGCCGAGCCGCTTCAAGGCCCAGCGGCTGATCGACACCAAGGATTTGCCCGATCTGCGGCTGCGGACCGAAATGCTGCATCTGGCCATCACCAAGTTGAATGAGGCCGGCTACCGTTATATCGGCATGGACCACTTCGCTTTGCCTGACGACGATCTATCCATTGCGCTGGAGCGTGGCACCCTGCGTCGCAATTTCATGGGCTACACCGCCATGCCCGACGACGACCTGATCGGTCTCGGCGTATCGGCCATCAGTGCCATCGGCCCCAGCTATTCACAGAACCATCGCGAACTCAAACCCTGGACACAGGCCATCCAGGCCGGCCAGCTGCCCATCGCCCGTGGCATCGAACTCACTGGCGAAGACACCCTGCAGCGCGCCATCATCATGGAACTGATGTGCCAGGGCCGGCTCGACTTCCAATCGATCGAGGACCGTTTCCTGGTCGACCCGCTCACCTACTTCCATCACGAGCTGGAAGAGCTGACCCCCTTCATCGAAGGCGGCCTGGTCAGGCGTGATGCCAGTGGCATCGAGGTCAACCCCGTCGGCCGCTATTTCCTGCGCAGCATCGCCATGTCCTTCGACAGACACGCCCAGCTGCGCCGCCGCCAGCGCGAACAGCAGCAACAGCAACGAGGTACGGCGCATCAAGGGGTCAACGCGCACCTCTACGAACCCCAACCACCACGGGTCCAGCCGATTTCCATCCAACGGTGACAGCAGAAAGCCGTTGAAACAAAAAACCGACCCATCGATCGATTCCAATTCGATCGATGGGTCGGTTGTTTCGGGCCCATTCTTCCGGGCCCACGACCAAACAGAGAAGCTGTCCGACCGGACAGCTTCTCCGGCTCTCAGCCGGCCAGGATCGAGCCGTGCATCACTTGGCGGCGGCAGCCTCCAGCGCGGCCACGGCCGGCAAGGTACGACCTTCAAGGAATTCCAGGAAGGCTCCTCCACCGGTCGAGATATAGCTGATCTTGTCGGTCACGCCGAACTTGGCGATGGCCGCCAGCGTGTCGCCACCACCGGCGATCGAGAAGCCCTTGGAATCGGCGATGCCGTGCGCCAGCACTTCGGTGCCTTTGGCAAAGGCATCGAACTCGAACACACCGACCGGGCCGTTCCAGACGATGGTGCCGGCAGATTTCAGCAGCTCGGCCAATTGAGCAGCCGTCTTCGGGCCAATGTCGAGAATCATGTCGTCCTCGGCCACATCGGTTGCAGCCTTGACAGTCGCTTCGGCATTGGCATCGAAAGTCTTGGCCACCACCACATCGCTCGGAATCGGCACTGCCGCACCACGTGCCTGCATCTTGGCGATCAGCTGCTTGGCATCTTCGACCAGATCCGGCTCGGCCAGCGACTTGCCGATCGGCAGGCCGGCAGCCGCCATGAAGGTGTTGGCAATGCCACCACCCACGATCAGCTGATCGACCTTGTTGGCCAACGAATCGAGAATCGTCAGTTTGGTCGACACCTTGGAGCCGGCGACGATGGCCACCATCGGACGGGCCGGGTTGTGCAGCGCCTTGCCCAGGGCGTCCAGCTCGGCCGCCAGCAGCGGGCCTGCGCAGGCTTCGGGTGCAAAGCGGGCGATACCATGGGTGCTGGCCTCGGCGCGGTGTGCCGTACCGAAGGCATCATTCACGTACACGTCGCACAGTGCGGCGTATTTCCTGGCGGTTTCCTCATTGTCTTTTTTCTCGCCCTTGTTGACGCGGGTGTTCTCCAGCACCACCACGTCACCCGGGGCCAGCGGGAAGCCTCCGTCCACCCAATCCGCCTGAAGGCGCACGGGCACACCCAGCAGTTCCTGCAGACGGGCAGCCACCGGAGCCAGCGAATCTTCCGGTTTGAATTCACCCTCCGTCGGACGACCGAGGTGGGAGGTCACCATCACCGCCGCGCCTTTGTCGAGTGCGGTACGAATGGCCGGAACCGACGCCCGGATACGGGTGTCATCGGTGATCTTGCCGTCCTTCAGCGGCACGTTCAAGTCACTGCGAATGAAGACACGCTTGCCCTCCAGATTCAAATCAGCCAGTCGTTTGAATTTCATCAAAACCTCCTTCACCCAGCCGGGCGGCACATTCGACCCCGTGCCGACCGACCGGATCGTCATAGTAAGCAAATCAAATCAGCATCCCAATACCCGGCGGACCGTGGCAGCCACATTCTCTGCCGTCATGCCAAAGTGCTGGTTCAGTACCGATGCAGGAGCCGATTCACCGAAGCGATCGATTCCAACCACCGCTTCCGGGCGATACTTCCACCAGAAATCGGTGACACCGGCTTCCACGACGATGCGCGGAAGATCGTCTGGCAGCAGACGGCGCTTGTACGCAGTCTCCTGCCGGTCGAAAGTCGTGGTCGACGGCATCGAAACCACCCGCACCCGGATACGCTCCGCCGCCAACAATTCGGCCGCCACCAAGGCCAGCGAAACCTCCGAGCCCGTTGCGATCAACACCGCTTTGGCCGCACGCGGGGCATGCACCAGATAGGCGCCGGCCCGGATGGCGTCGACATCCACCTCTTCGCGCGCGATGCACGGCAACCCTTGCCGCGACAACAGCAGACAGGTCGGCTGCTCCTCGTTCTCGATCGCCGCCTGCCAAGCAACCGCCGTTTCCACGGCATCGGCCGGGCGCCAGACATCCATGTTGGGAATCAGGCGCAGCGAAGTCGTATGCTCGATGGGTTGATGGGTCGGACCATCCTCACCCAGGCCGATCGAATCGTGGGTGAAGACGTGAATGACCCGCTGCTTGGTGAGTGCCGCCATCCGCAATGCATTTCGGGCGTAATCCGAAAACACCAGAAACGTGCCGGCATAAGGAATGAAGCCACCATGCAGCGCCATCCCGTTCAGCAGCGCCGACATACCGAATTCGCGCACACCGAAGTTGATGTGCCGGCCGCCGTTCAGATCGGCCTCGTTGCCCTCGGCCGGCCGCAGCGCCTCCACCCCTTTCCAGGCGGTCAGATTGCTGCCGGTCAAATCGGCCGAACCACCGATCAGCTCGGGCAACGCCGGGCCGAGATAATTCAGCGCCCGCTGCGAAGCGGCACGCGTGGCGATGCCGTCGGCCTGCATCACCATGTCCATGATCATGTTGTCGACGATGTCTTCCCAATCGGCCGGCAACACACCTCGCATCCGGCGCTCCAGCTCGGCTGCCTCGGCCGGATACTCGAGCGCATAAGCCCGGAAAGCATCCTCCCAGCGTGCATAGCGATCGGCGCCCACCGCCGTGGCATCCCAGGCGGCATACAGATCGGCCGGAATCTCGAAGGGTGGCAGCGACCAATTCAGCGCCTTGCGAGTAACGGCCACTTCCTCGGTACCCAATGGTTCACCATGCGACCTCGCCGTGCCGGCCCGATTGGGCGAGCCCTTGCCGATCACCGTCTTGCAGACGATCAACGTCGGAGCAAAACGGCGCTCGCCGTTCTCGCCGACCACCCGGCCCTGCTCACCCCACTCGCGGGCCTGCTGCATCGCCTGCGCCACTGCCCAGGCATCATGGCCGTCGATCCGATCGATCACATTCCAGCCGTAGGACTCGAAACGCGCCGGCGTATCATCGCGACACCAGCCACGCACGTCACCATCGATCGTAATGTCGTTGTCGTCGAAAATGGCCACCAGCTTGGACAGACGTAGCACGCCAGCCAGCGAACAGACCTCGTGTGAAATGCCTTCCATCAGGCAGCCATCACCGACGAAGGCCCAGGTGAAGTGATCGATGACCTGGTGGCCCGGCCGGTTGAACTCGGCGGCCAGCAGTTTCTCGGCCAGCGCCATGCCCACGGCGTTGGCAATGCCCTGGCCAAGCGGGCCGGTCGTGGTCTCGACACCGGGTGTCACACCGTATTCGGGATGGCCGGGTGTCTTGGAATGCAGCTGACGGAAATCGCGGATATCGTCGATCGACACGTCGTAGCCGGTCAAATGCAGCAGCGAATACAGCAGCATCGAACCATGGCCGTTGGACAACACGAAACGATCGCGGTCGAACCAGCCCGGATTGGCCGGACAGTGCTTCAGATGTGCGGACCACAGCGCCACCGCGATATCGGCCATGCCCATCGGCATGCCGGGATGACCGGAACGAGCCTTTTCGACCGCGTCGACCGACAGCATTCGGATCGCATCGGCCATGCGCCGTGCGAGTCCGTGCTCGGGAAAAGCCGGCCAGCCACTGCTGACGAAGGTGGGCTCACTCACGCCCGCCACCTCCGCATCGCCATCGGCGGCGCCCCACTGGGACGAATCATCGCCCTCGCCTTCTCCTGAAGGCGTATCCGGGTCGGCAGAGGACATTGGGTCGTTCGATAGCGGATGATGGGTCATGGTGAAATGCACTCAGTGTCGGTTGGTGAGATGCTTCCTTCGGGCGGTTGCTCGGAACCTCTGCAGAGTATACTGGACCGCGATGTGACAGCTGTTTGCAATTCTCCGTTACTTACCATCCCAATACCATTGTCGTGATACCCCGCCGTGATCCGCCGGCCTCGCATCGCTCCCGGCGTCCTCCCCTGCCACCTCGATCGTTGCCGTGACACCCCGCCTCTTTCTGCCCAGCCTGGCCCTGCTCGATATCGGCCCTTCGAGCGCGCCACCCCCGCAGCTCATACCGCTCGACGAAGCATCGGCCCACCACCTGCTGCGCGTGCTGCGCCATCGGGAAGGCGACACACTGGAAATCTTCGATGGACGGGGACGGGCCTGGCAGGCCGAACTGATCGACGGCCGGGCAGCCACTGTGCGCCTGCTGCAGGCCTTGCCGCCGCAACCGGAACCACCGGTACGGCTTTGTCTGGCGCAATGTCTCAGCACCGCCGACAAGATGGACTGGACCATCGAAAAAGCGGTCGAACTGGGCGTCGACGAGATCGTGCCACTGCAGTCGGCCCGCAGCGTGGTCAAACTGGATGCCAACCGGGCCGAAAAACGCCTGGCACATTGGCAACGCCTGATCGCCGCCGCCTCGATGCAATGTCGACGCAACCGCCTGCCCACCCTGCAGCCTGTGCAGGCACTGGGCACCTGGCTGAAGCGACTGGGGCCTGTACAGGCGGGCGAACATCGCTGGGTGCTTTGGCCCGAAGCCGAACGCTCGTTGGCAGCGCAGATCAGGGCACAGGCGTACCCGTCATCGCCGCGCCCGGGCGACATGGCGCCGACCTCGAGCCAGACGGCCCCCCGCGCGACCGACACGGCGCTGCCCCCGGACCACATGGATATCGACGCCGGATCACATCCGGGCATGGGCGCAGGCTCCCATTCATCCACGGCCCGCAACCCGGCACAGCCTTTCCGGCCAGGGGAAGCAATCAGACGGAAGGCGCCCCCCACGACGCAGATCGACGACGCGGAACTCGGCAAAGGCAGCCCGATCCGGAGCGCCTGGCTGCTGTGCGGCCCCGAGTCGGGCCTCTCGGCAGACGAAGTCGAGCTGGCCATCCGCAATACTTGGCAACCAGCCCTGCTGGGGCCGCGGGTGTTACGTACCGAAACCGCCGGTCTCGTCGGTTTGACAGTACTGCAGACCCTGATCGGCGATCTGCGCTGATCCACTCCATCCGCGCTGGTTCATTCCACCAGCCCGGGATCCCCGGCTGACCGGGCCTAAAGCGCAGCCGCCGGCTTCTGGACCGAATAAAAGACACGGAACGCGATGTTCTCGTCGTAGAAGAAATCAGCCGCATCCCGGAAGACGTCCAGCACCGCATCACGGTCATCCCGCGGCAGCAGGCCGGTGTCGGGCAGATTCTCCAGCAACACCACGAACCCCGGCGAACTGGCATCCTCCGATGGCTTCAGATCGGTCAGACAATCGTAGAGCGCATCGAGATTGCACCCATAATGCGCGGGCAGGCCCAGCCCTTCGCCCAACCGTGCCAGCACGGCAACCTTACCGTCCGTGCCACTGCAGTCGCAGCGCAGCAGCGTCTGATCCGTGCGTAGAGCCCCTCGCTCCAACCCGGCCCTGTCATAGGCGCCCAGCGGCAGTACAGCGTGTCTCGGGATGTTCGACAGTGCACTCATGGAATCTCGATCTTCTTGAACGACTGGTAATGATCATCCGTGTAATAGAATTCGACCAACCGCCCGGATGCACCGCCCGCGACGATACGGCGCGCGCCCCGGTGATTCACCCGCGGTGTCGGCACGGTGTATTCAGTGTAGTAGCCCCGGCGCTGTTTCGGCAACCGCCCTTCACGATTCCCGAAAACCGTCCCATCCTTGTCATAGGGATAGGGACCACCCTTCATGATCAACGCCAGCGTATGCTGCGCCTCGGGCGGCAGCGCCGACACATGAATTTCTCCAGGCGCTGCTTTCCCGGTCGATGTGGCCGTCTGGCCACCGGCTGCTGCCCCGGTACGGTTCGCAGCCGTACTCCTCCTGGCGGCGGCGCCTCCATCCGTTGCCTTGCCGGTCGAAACCTCGGATACAGCGTCCGAAACGGCTCCGCCCGCCCGTGAGCTCCGGCCGGTACCGCCTTCGGTCGCCGGTGCGTGCTGGCCTGCGGCATCGCCGGAGCCAAGCGACACACCACCATCCGGCGATTGTCCGGTCAGGAAGGAATAGCCCACCACCAATGCGAGCAGCACGGCTCCGATCAGGCGCGGCATCCCTTTCGAGCCGCCCGACGACAAACGATTGAGCATGGTCATCAGATTCATGTATCGATCCTACGGCAGAGCACCGCACTCGCAAAGCCCCCGAGAAGCCCGGAACACGGAAATCACGAAGAAAAACGGCCCCACCGCAGCAGCCGGTGACCGATGGATGGACGAGGAAATCAAGCGCTGGACAGCTCGGCGCAAGACGGCATTGGTGCTGGAGATCATTCAGGGCAAGACCACGGTGGCCGAGGCCAGCCGGGCGCATGATCTGGCGCCCTCGGAGATTGAAGACTGGGTCGATGAGGGCAAGCGGGGCATGGAGAATGCCCTGAAGGCCAACCCGCAAGATGTGCGAGATTAGTATGAGCGGTCGCGGTAGGAACGGGGATTGTTCCCCGCCCCCGGCACAGATCCGTACGTGCAGAGTTACCGCATACGGCTCCTGCCTCAAGTCATGACGCAATGCGTTGATGTGGGTACGGATGCAGTACCCGCACCTTCGGGAGATATCGGTCGATCAGCGGTCCGAATGAGGCTGTCAGCAATTTTGTGTGTGAGGCATACCATGCAAGCAAGGAGGAGCAAGACGTATGCCACGCAACAAGACGACGAAGGCGGCGGAGAAAGTCGCCGCAAGCATGCCGCAGATCCCGGCAGAGCTGATCGAGAAGCTGGCCGAAGGGCCGATGACGGCGGAAACGATCGAGCAGGCGTCGATGGCGCTGAAGAAGGCGCTGATCGAGCGGGCACTGGGCGGCGAGCTGTCGCATCACCTGGGTTACAGCTCGGGCCAGGGCAAGCCTGAAACGGCCAGCAACCATCGCAATGGCAGCAGCGGCAAGACGGTGCTGACCGGCGATGGGCCGGTGCGCATCGAGGTGCCGAGAGACCGCGAGGGCAGTTTCGAGCCGACGCTGATTCCGAAGCATGCGCGGCGGTTCACGGGCTTTGATGACCGGATCGTGGCGCTCTACGCCCGGGGCATGACGGTGCGCGAGATTCAGGCGCTGCTGGCCGAGCAGTACGGCACCGAGGTCAGTGCGGAGTTCATCAGCACCGTGACCGATGAGGTGATGGCCGAAGTCACGGCCTGGCAGTCACGGGCACTGGAGGCGATGTATCCGGTGGTGTTCTTCGATGCGCTGCGGGTCAAGATCCGGGACAACGGTGTGGTGCGCAACAAGGCGGTGTACCTGGCGCTGGGCATTCAGGCCGATGGCACTCGCGACGTGCTGGGGCTGTGGATCGAGAGCACCGAAGGGGCGAAGTTCTGGCTGAAGGTTTTCAATGACCTCAGGAGCCGGGGTGTGGCGGATATCCTGATCGCGGTCACGGACGGGCTCAAGGGCATCGCAGAAGCGCTGGAGGCGGTGTTTGCGGCCACGACCCTGCAGACCTGCATCGTGCACCTGATCCGCAACAGTCTGGCGTTTGCCAGCTGGAAAGAGCGCAAGGTGCTGGCAGCGGCGCTCAAGCCGATCTACACGGCCCCGACGGCCGAGGCGGCCGAGGCGGCGCTGGATGCCTTCGGGCAAAGCCCGCTGGGGGAGCGATTCCCCAGCGTGACGGCGGCCTGGCGCAGGGCCTGGGATCGGGTGATT
>JAUMUG010000010.1 GCA_030530775.1 Lautropia sp.
GGCCATTTGCATGGCGGGCGGCAATGTCAAGGGTGGGGCTGCACCGGAGGCTTACGAACAATGCCACCGGCCAGGGGAGGCAGTGAGGGTCATTCACTTTCGATGATCTATCTTGTTTTCAGAGTCGCTCGCCTTCGACGACCCACATGGTGGCAGGCCATGACAAGGGTAGCTGGATGCCGTTGTTCATCAGGGCACGCCCCGAGAGTTCGAGAGGGCCTTGCAGAAGGGCGGGGCGACCGCGGCTTTGTGGAGGTGTGTCTTCGGGGTTGACCAGGTGCAGGCGGTAGTTTGCTGTGGGATTCAGACCGGCCAGCAGCTGTGGGCGAGGTAATGATTGCACCGAGCTGGCATGGCGGCCGCAGAACAGTACGAATCGACTGCCATCGTCGGCAATCTGGATTTCGCTGATGATGGCTGGATCGGCGCTTTCCAGCGGCAGCGTGATGCCGTTCAGACGCCAGTCACGTGTGTTTTTCCACCAGCGGGTGACCCGTTTGAGTGTGAGTGCCTCTTCTTCAGTCAGCTCGCGCAGATCCATCTCGAAGCCCATGTGGCGCTGTGCAGCCACCCAGGCACGAAAGGCCATCGGCAGGATACGGCCGGAAGAATGACTTTTGCAGGCGCCGACGTGGCTGCCGGTGATGGCTGGTGGGAAGAAGAGAGCGGCTTCGTGCTGGATGCGCAACCGTTCGATGGCGTCGTTTGAGTCAGACAGCCAGACGCGGTGTGTGCGTTGAAGGATGCCGGCATCGATGCGTCCGCCTCCCGAGGCGCAGCTTTCGATTTCGATCGCCGGGTGCAGCCTGCGTAGGCGGTCGAGCACTTCGTAGGTTCCTTCGGTCTGTCGGGTGTCGACGACGGGCAGTACGCGGTTGTGGTCCCACTTCAGATAATCGATGGCCGGATATTCGCGCAGAATCGCGTCCAGCACGCTGACGAGGTGTTCACGGACTTCGGGGCGTGAGAGGTCCAGGACGTGTTGGAAGCGGCCGGTGACCTGGTCTTCCGCACCCAGAACCCACTCGGGATGTGTCCGGTAGAGATCGCTGTTCCGGTTGATCATTTCGGGTTCGACCCAGAGTCCGAAGCTCATGCCGAATCCATGGACTTTGTCGATCAGCGGCTGTAGTCCCTGGGGCCATTTGCGGCGATCCACTAGCCAGTCACCCAATGAGCTGGTGTCGTCATCGCGACGGCCAAACCAGCCGTCGTCAAGCACGAAGCGTTCCGCGCCCAGCGCTGCTGCCCGTTCGGCCATGTCGGCCAGTATGTCGAAGCGATGATTGAAGTAGATGGCTTCCCAGCAGTTGTAGTGCACCGGACGGGAGCGATGCGGATTGGGCCATGGAACGATCCGATCACGGATGTGGCGCTGGAAGGCGCTGGCAATACCGGCTTCACCCTGTTCGGAGACCGCCAGGATCAGCTCACCCGAATGAAAGTGGGTACCGGGTGCTTCGGAGTCCCAGGTCGGCCCCATCTGAAGTTGACGTCGACCGTCTGCCAATTGTTCGGCAACAAATCGATGACCGCCAGACCAGGCAAGCTGCATGGCATGGACCGTTCCTTGGGTTCGGGTTGCGCCGCGTGTGGGGATGGCGGCAATCGGTGGGTGCTCGTGGCCCGAGCGGCCAGTGCGGGCTTCACGCATGCGTATACCGTGCGACCACAGGGTGGATTGCCGATGGAACTCCCGAATCCAGGTACCGTGCCAATCAAGGATTTCATCAGACAGTGCAGGCGCCGGCATGACCGGTGCCGACAGCCAGTGGCAGCAGAGGGGATGGTCGCTTTCGATTTCGGCGGAGGCGATGACGAGCGAATCGACAGCGCGGAATCTTGCGGTATAACGTAAACCCAATGATTCGTCGGCGAATCTGAATGTCAGCTCATCATCCGCTTCATCTTCCGTGCTTACAGGGATTCCGGAACAACCGGCAGCCGTGGTACCCACTGCTCCTTTCGTTCCGGCTTCCTCCACGAAACAAGCGACACTCATTGCAGGACCGGATTCTTGTCCCGTGTTCCCTTCATTCATCGTATTGACTTCGTCATTTCGATGGTGCTCGATGGAAAGCAGGCGAAAATGCGTCATCAACCGGGTCGGTCCGTCCGACAGAGACAAACCCAACTGACCGGAAAAGCCCGTGCTGCTTTCCGGGCAGATCGACAAGGGGGGCAGTATGTCCAGCATTCCGCTACCCAGATCATGATCCTGCGCTGCCGCGATGGCGGACAGGATTTCGTGGTCCATCAGGCGGGGGCCCCAGTAAACAGCTTCGGGCAGGCGTTCGTCACGGACACGGAAGACGATCGTCTGTGTGGCGGAATCGAGGCGATGAAAGATGTTGGACATGGTGGGCGGTACGGAAAGGTGTTTGCTGCATCCGCTGCTGTGCCAATGTGCCGTCGTGTCGTCAGCGCAGTCGCTTGCCCTGTGCGTCGAACAAGTAGGCGCGTTCGGGTTGGAAGGAGGCTGTCATGGGCTGGCGCGATTTGATTTCCCGGGCGTCGGGCATTTTCAGGATCAGCCGGGTGTTTCGGCCGTTGCGGGCGTAAACGTAGGATTCTCCACCCAGGTGTTCGACCACATCGGTGCTCAGCGGCAGTCGTACTTTTTCCGAAGCTTCGGTGTGTTCGGAGGGGCTGAAGTGTTCGGGACGGATGCCGACCATGACGCTGTCGCCGATGTCTGGCCTGGTGGTGTTCAGCTCCTTTTCGAAGACGGTTTGTTCGAACTCGTCGAGCGATACACTGACACTGTTGCCAGTGACGGAGTGGATCGTTCCGGGCAGCATGTTCATGCGCGGGCTACCGATGAAACCGGCGATGAAGGTGTTGTCGGGATCATCATAGAGATCCAGAGGCCGGCCGACTTGTTCGACACGCCCGGCGCGTAGCACGACGATTTTGTCGGCCAGGGTCATGGCTTCGATCTGGTCGTGTGTGACATAGATGATGGTGGTGCCCAGGTCCTGGTGCAGTCGGGCGATTTCGACCCGCATGTTGACGCGCAGCTCCGCATCCAGGTTCGACAGGGGTTCGTCGAACAGAAAGACCTTGGGTTTGCGGACGATGGCGCGGCCGATGGCGACCCGCTGACGCTGGCCTCCGGACAGTGCCTTGGGCTTGCGATCGAGCAGATGCGACAGCTTCAGTACTTTGGCGACTTCTTCGACGCGGCGTTTGATTTCGTCCTTGGGTGTCTTGTCGAAACGAAGGCCAAACCCCATGTTCTCTCGTACGCTCAGGTGAGGGTAGAGCGCGTAGCTCTGAAACACCATTGCCACGCCACGCTGAGCCGGATCGACATCGTTCATTGGTTGACCGCCGATGGACAGTTCGCCGTCACTGATGTCCTCCAGTCCGGCGATCATGCGTAGCAGTGTCGATTTGCCACAGCCGGATGGACCAACAAAGACGCAAAATTCACCGGGTTCGATACGCAGATCGACACCATGGATGACATGCGTATTGCCGAAGCTCTTGCGCACGTTTTTCAATTCCAGACCTGACATGCTAATGCTCTCTTGCTGACAGATGGTCTGCCTTGGTGTTGGGGCAGTTCTTCGCCGTTGCGATTCCTGTGCCTCAAGCTGCTGGGCAGCCGCCTTATAGGGATGAAACTTGCAATTCGTTGAGAATGAGTGAATCCGGTACCGGTCGCCCGTCGTTGATCGGCTGCGCAGTGACCGGATGGATTCAATGTGTGGGATTCCGTGGAATCCCGCTTGTTCCGTCCGTTCAGATGATGTCTTGCGTACCGGCGTTCATGAGCGGGGGGCCAAGTCTTTTGAGCGGATGCTGCCTCGCCGACTGGACGCCGATCACTGGAGATTGGCTGATCACCGGTATCGAGCCTCAGTCGTCGAATGACATGGCCCCGATTGAATGGTGCAATCCATTTCTTTACAGGTTGTTCATCAGAATAGATCGTTGATTTCGGTATTGGCTTTCTTCATCAGTTCCGCCGTGTCACTTTGGCCCCGCATCACCCGGTCCAGTGCTGCTTTGGCGATGGCGGAAATTTCGTTGCCGTGATCGGTGA
Organism: Lautropia sp.; assembly: GCA_030530775.1. Classification (GTDB taxonomy): domain Bacteria; phylum Pseudomonadota; class Gammaproteobacteria; order Burkholderiales; family Burkholderiaceae_E; genus Lautropia. The sequence goes on from JAUMUG010000010.1 coordinate 4,052, forward strand.
TAGGGAACGGGAAGGAGCTTTCGGGTTTGGCGACTTCGGTGAAGGCGCTCACGTCGATGCCTTTCTTCTTGTAGGCGGCCATGGTCGCTTCGAGCTGACTGGAACGCGCCGGAAAGACTATGGCAGCATCGGCTACGATCGACTGGCACGTATCGGAACCAAGGAATTTCACCCATTTCCAGGCGGCTTCCTGGTTATCGCTGCCCGTCCAGATCGAATCGGCCAAGCCATTGAACATACTTTTGCGGCCTTCGGGGCCCGCAGGAAGTGGGGCAAAGACGACCGAAGGCTTGCTGGAATGATAGAGGTCGATCAGCCAGGAGCCGGTGACCGTCATGGCGCCTTTGCCGGAGAACATGAGAGTTTCGGCACCAAGCTGGCCGGATTGCTCTGCCGTCGGCATGTGATGCTTGACGCGGGCCAGGTCGCGCAGCCAGTTCAGGGTGGAGACCAGCCGCGGATCATCATAGTGATATTCGGTGGCCCAGGGCTCATCGATGAACTTCCAGCCGGTACTGGCGGCCAGGAAGCTCCATTCGGTTTCGCCGTGGGCGCTGAGGTTGTTGGTGACGAAGCCGAAGATCTTGATGTTGTTTGGGTCGAAGCCTTCTTCGTTGCCACGCTTGCCTTTGACATCGACGGTCAGGCGTTCGATGACCTTGCCGAAGCTGCCGCCGTCTTCCGGATTCCAGCTGAGATTGGCCATGTCTTCGGGTTTGAGACCTGCGGCTTCGAGCTGTTCACGGTCATAGGCAACAGCGACGGTCGCCCAGTCCTTGGGCAGGCCATAGATGGCACCTTCTTTCACCCAGCTCTCGAGCAGTCCTTTCTGATAGCCGGCCGTGTCGTACTCGTCCTGTTCGATCAGAGGTTTCAGATCCTGAATGATGTCATTGGCCGACATTTCTGGCAGGCGGGTGACGTGATTGACGAAGACATCGGGCGCATCACCGGAAATCAGAGCGGTCTGAAGCGAGGTCCAGTATTGATCCCAGGCCGATTGGGTTATGTTGATCTTGATATCCGGATTTTCTTTCTGAAAGGCGGCGGCACATTTCTGGTAGACCGGCAGCTGTGGCGCATCCCACATCCAGTAGTTGATGGTGGTTTGCTCTGCGTGAGCCAGCGCGGGAATCAGCAGGGTGCTCGACAGCAGGGCGGTGGCCAGTTTTTTCATCGTCATCGGGAATCTCCTTTGGGGGATGTCGGGTCAGGGCTGCGCTTGAGGATGCGCCATACGTCGTATGCTCATTTCAGACCGCTGGTCTGCAGCGATTCGACGATGCGGCGTCCAAAAAAGATGAGCAGGAACAGCACCGGGATGATCGACAGCATCACGGCAGCCATCAGTCCGGTCCAGTCAGGCTGACCCTGCCCCGTCTGGCTCTGATAGTTGGCCAGCGCGACGGCCATAACCTGCACGTTTTTCTTCTGACCCACCAGGAAGGGCCAGAAAAAGTCGTTCCACGCCTGAATGGACAGTAGGATGGCGAGTGTGGCCAGCGGGCCGCGTTGCAGGGGCAAGGCAATGTTCCAGAAAATCTGAAACCAGTTCAATCCGTCGAGGCGGGCCGCTTCTTCCAGTTCTTTCGGAGTCGACAGAAAGAACTGGCGCAGAAAGAAGACCGCAAAAGGCAGCATCAGAATGCTGGGCGCCACCATGCCGGCGAAAGTGTTGAGCAGGCCGAGCTGGCGGACCAGCACGAAGTTCGGGATGAACAACACGATCGATGGAATCATCGTCGAGGCGATGAAGGCATAGAAAATGGCTTCCCGGCCCGGAAAGCGTAGGCGCGCAAAGGCGTAGGCGGCCAATGACGAGAAGAACAGCTGACCCGAGACCAGCAGGGCCGTATAAATGAGACTGTTCTTGATGGCGAGCAGGAAGTCGATCGGCTGGCCGGCGTTGCCCAGTGGTTTGACATCGGTGGGCAGGCCCAGTACACGTAAGAAATTGCCGAAGGTGATGCTTTCAAGGCCGAGGCGGTTGGCCGAGTTGAAGACGTCGGCCGGCAGAGTCAGTGCCGTCTTGAAAGCCATCCAGATCGGCAGTAGCGACAGGAAGCAGAAAAGGGCGAGAACGGTGTAGCCAAAGGCTTTCTGCGGAGTCATCGATTTGAACATGATCACTGCTCCCAGTCAGCTGAGATCTGATTGGTCGGCACGCAACAGACGCATCTGCAGGAAGGTGACGAGAATCAGGATCAGAAAGAGCACCATCGACATGGCCGATGCATAGCCCATGCGACCGAATCGGAAGGCATTTTCGTAGATGTACCAGAGCACGGCCCGGGTGCTGCCCGAGGGACCCCCCTGTGTGGTGACGGCGATCACGTCGAAGACCTGAAATGAGCCGACGACACTGGTGACGAGCACGAATACCAGGACCGGACGGAGCAGCGGCAGGGTGATCAGTCGGAACATTGCCCATTCGGAGGCACCGTCCAGACGGGCCGCTTCATAGAGTGAGCGGGGAATGGATTGCAGACCGGCATAGAAAAGCAGCGCGGTGAAGCCGACGTGGCGCCAGATCGAAATGCCTGCCACCGAGATCAGTGCCTGGTCCGGTGAGCTGAGAAATGCCTGTGGACCGGCTCCGATGGCAACGAGAAATGCGTTGGTGATGCCGAGCAGTGGGTCGAGCATCAGCAGCCAGACCAGGCCGGCCACCACGTTCGAGATGAGGTAAGGGGCAATGATGACGGCACGCAGAGCGACGGATTTTGCGAGCCGGTCGGCCAGGATGGCGATCAACAGGCCGAGCACCGTCTGCAGCGGGATGTTGTAGATCACATAGGCCAGGGTGACCAGCATGGAATCCCAGAATTGGCCATCGGCCCATAGCCGGGAGTAGTTGTCGAATGCCACCCATTTGGGCGTCCGGATCAGATTCCAATTGGTGAGGCTGATCTGGGCGGCTCGCAGCGTGGGCCAGACGTAGAACATCAGTAGCCCGATCGCGGCAGGTAGAATGAACAGATAGCCAGTCCGCGCCTCTTTGCGTCGCAATGCAGAGCCTTTGCCCGATTTTGTGCCGGGCACATGATCGTGCGGTGTTCCTGTGTCCGCAGTCATGGATCTCCTCCATTCTCGTTTGGGTGTTTCCTCACTTGGGGTTCGATGAGACTAACACGTGTTATTGTGTGCTCATCAATTTTTTTTTGTGGAATGTCCTTCTGACTGACACGTGTTTTCCCCGTAGTCGACCGATATGAAAAAAAAAGCAGCCACCAGTCATGACGTTGCCCGCCTGGCCGGCGTGGCGCGCTCGACGGTTTCGCACGTGCTCAATGGTTCCAATGCCGTCAGGCTCAGCGACGAAACACGGCGCAAGGTACGGGAAGCGGCTCGGACGCTGGGCTATCGGCCGAACTCCGCTGCACTGATGCTGCGGCATGGGGCCACCCGGACGGTCGGGTTGCTGGTGACCCGGTCGAGTTCTTTGAGTGTCGATGGTTATGTTCCCCCCCTGTTCATGGGCATTGGCAGCGTGCTGCGGCGACAGGGGTACCACGTGCTGTTGGAAACTTTCGATACCGAAAATGGCGATGAACGTTATGGCGATCTGGTGGAGACCAGGCGCATCGACGGCCTGATCGTGCTTGGTCCTGACCCCGATTCAGCCGAATTGCGTGCCATCGTCGAAAGTGATTTTCCGATCGTGCTGATCGGATCGATCGGTTCCCCAAAGGAGGTTTCGGTCTCCGGCGAGATCGACGCAGCTCTCGATGAGGCGGTCGATCATCTGGTGGCGCTGGGGCACCGGGCCATCGGTTGCATCCCGTTTTCGCCGATGGGTTTCGTGGCATCGGATCGCAGGACGGGAAAATTGCTCCGGGCGCTGAAGAAACGCCAGCTGTGCATGCCGGAGGAGGCGATCGAATGTGCCGATTTCAGCGCCGAAAGTGGCCACCAGGCCATGCGTACGCTGCTGACGCGTCGCCCCGATCTGACGGCGGTGTTCGCAGGCAATGATACGATCGCATTGGGGGCGATCGGTGGTGCCGCTGCGTTGGGTTATGGGGTACCCCGGGATCTGTCGATCATCGGTTTCGATGATCTGGCTTTTGCCGCCCATATGCACCCGGCGCTGTCGACCATCCGACAGGATGCGATCCAGCAGGGCCGCCAGGCGGCCCGCCTGCTTGTGGCTCGGGTCAACGGTATGCTCGGAAGGGCAGAGCAGCGCATATCCACGGCACGGTTCGTGGCACGGGCATCGACAGCAAGGGTCCGGCTGGAAGGGCCGGGGCTCGGGTGATTCAATCCGCCGTTTCGGTCAGTGCGTAGCCCAGGCCATGAACTGTGATGATCCGGGCGTCGGCACCGCGCAGGCGCCTGCGCAAGCGTGAGATCAGTACGTCCACTGTCCGGTCGCCATAGACCCATTCCCGGCCACAGATGGCCTCGCTGATCAATGAACGGTCGCAGGGGATATTCAGGTTCTGGATCAGGCAGATCAGCAGCCGGGTTTCGGCGGGTGACAGGATTTCGGTGCGCCCGCCGACACGCAGGCGGCGTGACAGCACGTCCAGACGCAGGGCGTTGCCGACCGACAGCAGGTTGTCATCGTTTTCGTCGGCGCTTTCGCGCCGGGCGCTCAGATGGGCCTGAATGCGTGCACGCAGTACGAGGGGCTCCACTGGTTTGCAGATGTAATCGATGGCGCCCATGTCGAAGCCGAGGACTTGATCAGTGGCGCCATCGAGACTGGACAGCACGATGAAGGGCTGCTTACGATCGTTCTTGAGCAACGGGGTCAATAGCAGGCCGTCGACGTCCGGCAGACGGCGATCGAGAATCACCAGATCGAATTGTCGCCGCGTCAGGGTCTGCCGGGCGGATTGTCCATCGGCCGCGATGGTGCAGTGGTGGCCGAGCTGGGTGATGATGTCCTCCACCATCAGTTGTACGAGCTCATCGTCGTCCACCAGCAGAATCTCGGCGGGCCGTTTCATGACTCGTGACCTCGTCGAGAGCCATGGCCCCAACCTTCGGGCAGTTGCCAGCGTAGCAGCGCAGCTCTGGCATAGAACCAGGGCTGGTCGGTACGCTCGCCGGCCGGCGGGCTGTCGCAGGCGCGCTCCAGTGCCCTCAAGGCCTGGGTCAATCCAGTCAACCCGAACAATGCGGCGCCGCTTGCGAGCTTGTGTGCTTGATCGGCCAAGTGTGCGCTGCGGTATTCTGCGTCGGTTTCGGCCAGCTGCGATTGGAAGAGCCACCAGTTTTCGGCAAATGCAGCTGCCATTCGCTGTTGCACGGCGGGCGAAATCCCGTCGAGTGAACGGCCGACATCTCCGGGACGTGCGGTTCCGGTACGGATGGCGCGGCCCAACGCTGCTGCGTCCAACGGCTTTTCGAGAACTGCGGCAAACAGCGTCTTGGCTTCGGGCTGCTGGGCGAGCAGGTCGAGGTTGGCACTGAGTAAAAGCACGGGGCGATCCTTCAGTTGCGGATCGTCACGGAGCGATCGGGCGAAATCGATGCCAGTGCCGTCGGGCAGACGCAGATCGACGATGAAGAAATCGTAGGTATCGGGGGCCGCCTGACACAGGGCTCGTGCCTGTGCCAGTGTGCCGACGTGGTCGACGGACAGAGACAGCCGTTCCAACATGGCAATGGTGCCCAATGCACCAATGGGATCATCGTCGACCAATAGACAGGTTTTGTCGATCGGGGTCGCGGCCGAGCGTACGGGCGGCGGATCAGTCACGGTGGTGGCGTGCAGCAGTGGCAACCGCACTTCGAGCAGTGCGCCGCTCTGGCTGGGCAATGAATGGATTTCTCCACCCAAGGCCAGTGTCATGCGCTGTGCAATGGCCAGCCCCAGTCCGGTTCCGTTTCTATCGGTGATTCGGGGGCGAAGTTCGGCGGGTTGGTCGATGAACAGCTGTTGGACGTCGTCGGGCAGGCCGGGACCGTGGTCCGATACCTGGAATATCAGTTGCCGTTCGTTGGCATCGACCTGCAGCAATACACCCCGTCCGTCATCGTGACGTAGGGCGTTCTGAATCAGGTTACCCAGAATCTGCTGGGTCATCGACCAGTCGAGCACGATGTCTTCGGGCAGGTTCGGCACGCATTGCAGGATCAGCGGAACACCCTGCTGGCGAGCTTGGATTTCCTTGACGCGGATCAGGTCGTCGAGGGCCTTGTGCAGCAGCAGCTTCTCGGGCCGTGGTTGCGGGGCCTGATGCTCGAAACGGGAGAAGCTGAGCACGTTTTCCAGCGTGGCGTTCAGGGCACGGGCCGAGACATTCAGCAGATCTAGCAACGCCTCGGCTTCGGCGGGGGTGGCATCCTGCAGCAGTTCGGCTGCTCCGAGCACACTGTGCAGGGGGCCACGAATCTCGTGACTCATCGTCGCCATGAACATCGACATCGTACGCTCGGCGCGCTGGGCGCGTTCGATGGCCTGCAGATGCTCCGTCACATCGTGCATCAGGATGATCCGGCAGCGATCGAGCTTGTAAACGCTGTCTTCGATCAGGCGCAGGCGGATGTCGAAGCAGCGGCTGCCTTCGTGTGTCTGCAGCCAGATGGCCGACAGCAAGGGAGCGTCGGCGGCGATGACTTCATCGACCACCACTTGCAGTCGAGTGCGATGTGCCTGCATGGCCAGCCGGTAGGTGAGCGCTCCGGCCTCGCTGAGACCGACGAAGGTCTGCAGCGCCGTGGCATTGGCTGTGATCAACTGGCCGTCTTCGTCGGTGATGAAAACCGGGCCGCGCAGACTTTCCAGCACGCCGAAATATTGATCGCGTTCGCGGGTCAGACGGCGCAGCCGGTCGGCCATGCCGGCTTCGGCTGGTGCGCGGCTTGCCCAGGGGGCCAGCATGGCCTGGTCTGCCTCATCGAAAAAATCATCGATGCGCCCGAGCACTTCATCGGCAAGCACTTCATCGGCATGGGCTGTCGGATTGTCATCCGCCGTCGGGCGGTCCTGTGTACGGCGCTGCAGCACCGCACGGAAGGTTTCGAGATAGGCCTTGCGGTAGAGTTTGAACAGGCCGTGATGCAGCTCGATCGGGACGCCTGCGTCGTGATGACGCTGGGCGATGTCGCGCAGGTTCTGGAAACGGGGATCTTTGCGGTAATCGTTGCGTCCGTCGAGGCCGCCGCGCTGCAGGGGATCGTTCAGATAGGCGACCAGACAATCGTTCAGTCGATCGTTGGCCTCCTGCCAGGCCGCACGCATCGAGCTGGTCTGATCGGTGAATCCCTTGTTCAGTGCCAATTGCAGGATGCGTTTGAGGAGCGCATCGTTTTCTTCCTGCAGGATCGCTGTCAGATGGTCATAGGGCCAAGCCATGGTCGGGGTCGCCGCAAAACGGGTTCTCATTCGATTCGACCAGAACTCGGGGGTTGGAACAAGCAGGAACCCGGGCTCTTTGCTGGGCTGTTTACATTTCCTTCACAAGCCCGCAGCCTTTGACGGCCCGGCAATGCCTATAGTGGACATAAGAGGCCGCACGTTCGGCTGTGTCCGATTCTGAAGGGGTTGCACATCATGGCTGTCAAACAGGGAACAGTGTTGAAGGTGGGTGGGGGCCTGCTGGTGCTCGGTGCGCTGGGCTTCGTGGTGCTGACCTCGCCGTGGACATGGTCGGCTTTTCATCCTGCGCGCGAGCTGCCCGCTCTGGAAGGGGCTGATCTGCAGAATGGCCGACAGGTTTTCGTTGCTTCGGACTGCGCCACCTGTCATGCGACCCCGGGGCAGGACAAGGACACGATGCTGGGCGGCGGCCGGGTGCTGGACACGGAATTCGGCCGCTTTCACATGCCCAATGTTTCGCCGGACAAGCAGCATGGGATCGGCAACTGGAGCCTGGCCGAGTTTGACCGGGCCTTGCGTGAGGGTGTTGGCCCGGCCGGGCCATGGCCGGATGGGAACGTCTTTTATCCGGCTTTTCCGTACACCTCGTATCAGCGGCTGACTGGCGAGGATGTACGTGATCTGTATGCCTACATGATGTCCTTGCCACCGGTTGCCCAGGCAGTGCCGGAGCATGAACTGAAGTTTCCCTTCAACATGCGGCGCGGTGTGGGGCTGTGGCGGCTGGCCTTTCTCGATGGTAAGCCTTACACACCAGGCCCGGTTCCCGAAGGGGTCGACGCGCAAGCCTATCATCGTGGGGAATATCTGGTCGAAGGGGCAGGGCACTGTGCCGAATGTCATTCTCCCCGTGGCTTCATGGGTAATGTGATCGGCAGCTTGCGTTACGGGGGCGGTCCCAATCCTGAAGGAACGGGCTGGTTTCCGAATATCTCTCCGGACGAAACCGGCGTGGGGTTCTGGTCTGTTGCCTCGATGGCGAATTATTTACACACAGGTATCAGCCCGATCGGTCGGGTGGCGGCCGGTGATATGGCCGAGGTGATTCACAATACCTCTCAGCTGCCATTTTCAGATTTGCAAGCGATGGCATTGTATCTGAAGCATCTGCCAGCCATCGATCGGCCGGCACCGGGGATGCCGGAGCCGAACCGGACCGAGGATCTGGTGATGCTTGAGACGGCGATGACGGCAAATGCGCGTCTGCCGGTGTCGTCGGAGTCGAGCATTCAGCCGAATGTGGATGCGATTGTGGTGGAGACCAAGGACTTCTGGTTGGAGTCTGCCCAGTTGGAAGGTACAACAGGAGCCAAACAGGAGCCACAAGGCAAGTTGCTGGGGGGCGCGCAGACCCGGGTGGCAACGCGTGAAGGCGATGCCACACAGTTGGTGCTGAAGGGATGGCAGATGGTGGATGCGCCAACGGTGATCTATCAAGCCAAGGGACATCGGGTGATGACGGCCGTGCTGACTGATCAGGCAGCGGCGATGGCCAAGCGCGGTGCGCAGGAAAAGGATGAAGAAACCGAGCAGTCGTGGGTGCCGGTGGAAATCGCAGTGTGGTCCGACGCCAAGGGGCTGAATACCGAACGGGGCACGGTTTGGGCTTATTCGCAGGATGCCTATCGGAAGGCCTGTGCGACCTGCCATGTATTGCCGCAGCAGGGGCATTTCACCGCCAACCAGTGGGTGGGTACCTTCAAGGCGATGCGGCGTTTCACTTCGTTCAGCGATGATCAATACCGTTTGATTCTGTCCTATCTGCAGAACCACTCGAAGGATTTGAACGAAGGCAAGCCGGGAGGGTACCGATGAGAGCACTGTTTGCGGCTGATGTCATGGATACCGCCACCGTGGCCGACTGGCTGTCGGTGCAGATCATTGCGCCGCCCGCTCTGCCACTGGTGCGGGCGGGTCGTTCGGTAGCTGGCCAGCTGGCTCTGCGTGAAATCGGTTGCATGCTGCAGGCCGAATCGGCCATGGACAAGCTGCGGCAATGGCTGACTGCCTGCACCGAGTCGGAGGTGGCGCGGACGCTGCAGTGTCGGCACACAGCCTTGTTCGAGGGGATCTTTGGTTATCGAAGTCTGCCGCCCTACGCCAGCAGTTGGGATGGAACGGGGCATCTGTTCGGCGAGGCGGCCGGGCGGATGAAGGAGATTCTTCGTCGGATCGATTGCCGGGTGGCAGATCATTATCGTGAGCCACCTGATCATCTTGGTGTTCAGCTGGCGGCACTTGCGCAGGCGCTGCGCGTGCAGGACGATGACGTCGTGCATGCCCTGTCGAGCGAACTGCGCTGGGTTGAACCATTCGCTCGGGCGTTGATACAGGCTGATGAGAATGGTTTTTATGAACATTATGCGTCTCTGTTGATGTCATTCGTCGATGGGATGCGCGATCTGGGACAGGACCCGGTGCGTGCGGTGGACGCATCGGTTCGGTGAGAAGCAAGGGGGTCTAACATGAAGCTGAACAGCGTGGTGAGTGACAGGGGGACTTCTATGTCCCGGCGGGGTTTCGTCAAGGGACCGGTCGCAGCTGCGGCAGCGCTGGGGTTGTCGGGAACCGGTGTTCTGGTACCGGGGACGGCTGCGCGGGCGACGGACGGAACGATGGATGCCAACAAGGCAGACAAGGCAGACAAGGCGGAGGGCATCCTGTCCGGCTGTCACTGGGGTGTGTTCTATGGGCAGGTGCAGGATGGTCGTGCGGTAGCGTTCCGACCCTGGGCGGGCGATCCGCATCCTTCGCCACAGCTTCCCGGTGTCATGGACTCTCTGTACTCGGAATCGCGAATCCGCTATCCGATGGTTCGCCGTGCATGGCTGGAGAAAGGACCGGGAGCCGATCCGGAAGGTCGGGGTACCGGAGACTTCGTGCGTGTCAGCTGGGACAAGGCGATCGAGCTGGTGGCCAACGAGATCACGCGGGTCCGGGAAAAGTATGGCAAGGAAGCGGTGTTTGCCGGTTCATATGGCTGGAAAAGCCCGGGCAGGCTGCACAATTGCCAGACGCTGCTGCGGCGTATGCTGAATGTGACGGGCGGGGGTTATACCAATAGTGCCGGGGATTATTCGACGGGGGCAGCGCAGGTGATTCTGCCTTATGTGTCGGGTTCTCTGGAAGTGTACGAGCAGTGCACCAGTTGGAAGAATCTGGCCGAGCATTGCGAGCTGATGGTGTTCTGGGGATGCAACCCGCTCAATAATTCGCAGATTTCGTGGCAGGTGGCTGATCATGGTGCCTGGCCGGGTATCGAGATGATGAAGAAAGCCGGTACCAAGGTTATCTGCATCGATCCGGTGCGCACTGAGACCTGCCAGGCACTCGACGGCGAGTGGATCACGCCCAGGCCGCAGACCGATGTGGCGATGATGCTGGGCATTGCGCACGCGCTGTATCAGGAAAATCTGCACGATCAGGCTTTCCTGGATCGTTATACGGTGGGTTTCGACAAGTTTCTGCCCTATCTGCTGGGCAAGACCGATGGCACCCCGAAAACGGCGGAATGGGCTGCAGAGATCTGCGGTTTGCCGGCGGAAACCTTGCGTGATCTGGCACGGCGCTTTGCCAGGAGCCGGACGATGCTGGCGCTCGGCTATTCGACGCAGCGCCAGCACCATGGTGAGCAATCGCATTGGATGCTGATCACATTGGCGGCGATGCTGGGGCAGATCGGTCTGCCGGGCGGTGGCTATGGATTGAGCTATCACTATTCTTCGGGGGGCGCGCCGACCAGCAATACGCCGATCCTGAAGGCGATCGATGATGCTTCGGGGCAGAAAAACGAGGGCGCGGCCTGGCTGGCACAAAGCGGTGCCGTGTCGATTCCGGTGTCCCGGTTGGTCGAAACTTTGCTCAATCCAGGCAAAACGATGCAGTTCAACGGTCATGCAATCAAACTGCCTGTGATCAAGCTGGCCTATTGGGCCGGTGGAAACCCGTTTGCGCATCAGCAGGACCGCAACGAGATGGTGCGTGCTTGGAGAAAACTCGATACCTTCATCGTGCATGATGTGCAGTGGACTGCTTCGGCTCGGCATGCGGATATCGTGCTGCCAGCAACGACCTCCTATGAGCGCAACGACATTGAGCAGGTGGGTGATTATGCGCAGAGTCATATCGTTGCGATGAAGAAGATCGTCGAACCCATCTTTGAGGCACGTAATGATTTCGATATCTTTGCGGCCATTGCCACCAAACTGGGTAAGCAGTATGAGTTCACCCAGGGCCTGTCCGAGATGGACTGGATTCGCAATCTGTACGAGGCGGCCAAGATCGAATCCCGGGCCAAGGGTATGGAAATGCCGGTCTTCGATGTGTTCTGGAACAGCAACAAGCCTCTCGGCTTTCCTGTGACGGCCGAACAGGAGAACTTTGTGCGTCACGCGGATTTCCGTGAGGACCCGCTGCTGAATGCCTTGGGAACGGCTTCCGGCAAGTTCGAGCTGTATTCCCGCGCCATCGAGAAGTACGGCTATGACGACTGCCCGCCACATGCGACCTGGATGGAGCCGATCGAACGGCTGAACGGGCCGATGACGAAGTACCCATTGCATATCGCCTCCAACCATCCGCAGATGCGACTGCATTCGCAGTTGTGCGGCACCATCAACCGGCTCAGCTATCAGATCGCCGATCGTGAGCCGTGCTGGATGAATCCGAAGGATGCTGCCGCACGGAATCTGAAGGATGGCGACGTGGTGCGGGTCTTCAATCATCGTGGTCAGATTCTGGCGGGCCTGCGGGTGACGGATGAAATCATGCCAGGAGTGATCCGCATCAACGAAGGTGGTTGGTACGACCCGCGCAATCCGCGCGAGGATGGCACGTTGTGCGCTTATGGCGATGTCAATGTACTGACCACCGGGGTCGCCACTTCCAAGTTGGCGCAGGGCAATTGCGGGCAGACCGGTATGGCCGAGGTGGAACGTTATCGGGGCAGCCTGCCGGTAGTGACGGTGTTCAGCCAGCCGGGCGGTCGTCGGGGCGGTACGGAAACGATGGGTTGACCGTGTCACAAGCCGGATTTTGGAAATCACACAATCGGGCGCGCTGATTGCGGTCTGGTCCCAACGGCCATGCTAGGATTCTTCCATCAAGTACGTGTGCAGCGATGGGTGGTGCTCATGGATTTCTGGCATGGCTTTTGGCTGATTACCTGCATTCATTTGCTGGCGGCGATGTCGCCGGGGCCGGATTTCATTTTCGTGTCGCAGCAGACGTTGAACCATGGGCGTGTGACGGGTCTGGTGTGTTCGATGGGTGTGGCACTGGGGCTGGGTGTGCACGTCGTCTATTCGGTACTGGGGTTGGCGGTCGTCATCGCACAGGCGTCCTGGCTGCTGACGCTGATCAAGATCGTCGGTGGCGCCTATCTGGTCTATCTGGGTGTGCATGGCCTGCGCGCCCGTGCAAGGGGTGAGGTCGTTACCCTCACCGCAGAAGTGGTGCCGCCGGTCAGACTGTGCAGTGCGCTGCGGAAGGGCTTTCTATGCAATGTGCTGAATCCAAAGGCACCGGTCTATTTTGTGTCGGTGTTCACGGTGGTGCTGTCGCCCACGATGCCGACGTGGCAGCTGGCAGTCTACGGGGTTTGGATGATGCTGCTGCAGTTTGCCTGGTTTGCTGTGGTGGCTTTCGTGCTGTCGATCCCGGGGGTGAATCGGCAGTTCCAGAAGGCGGGCCACTGGATCGACCGGGCGCTGGGTGGTGTGATGGTGGCCCTGGGAGTCAAGGTGGCGTCCAGTTGAGGCACGCTTCGTTTGCGGTTCCGTCGTCGTCACGTTTTCCGTTCCAGAAACCCCTTGCGTACAAATGCGAGGCTGTAACTGATACTTGTGTTCCGTACTCATTGGCGTCGCGCTCTTGAGATCCCTTTGACAAGGGAGGTTTCTCTGTATGGCAACCCGTCAGGATTTCGTCGATTTCGTTCTGGATCAGGCCGGGCTGGTTCCGCGCCTGACCTATCGGAAGATGTTTGGTGAATACGCGCTTTATCTGGATGACAAGATAGTGGGCTTTGCCTGCGACAACAGTCTATTCCTGAAAATCACCCAGGCCTCGGTGGATTGGGAGAAACGTCTGCCGAAGGGCGAGATCTTTCCCGGTTCCAAACCTTATCTGGTGGTGGATGAGCTCTTGGACCAGCCGATGGAGCTGGCGGCGCTGATGGAAGCAACCGCATTGGTTTTGCCGGTGCCAAAGCCAAAGAAACCGCGCAGGCGGAGGTCTGAGCCAGCGTCATCGAGCGACTGATTCAAGCGCCGGAAGCGACATTTCCCGTTCATTGCTCGTGCGGCCGAATGTTTCGATGTGCCATGCTCGAGAAAAGGTTGCGGTCCTACTCGAGGTGCATTCGATGGCATGGAGGCCCGGGGGCAGCCAGGGTGGCATCGGCGCAAACCGTGTCAGTGCTCGATCAGGCCTGCATGAATGAAATCGTCGCGAATTTCTTCGGGTTCGGGCTTTTGGCGGCTATCGTAGCGCAGGGTCAGGTAGCCGGCCATGTCGGTGATGGCATCGCGTTTGGCGTCCTTGTCGGGGTCGTGGGTACTGTCGTCCAGCTCGATGAGTGCGATGACCTGGTATTCATCGTCGACGATGACGAAGTCGACCACTTTTTGCGCGAAACGGCCACGAATGGACAGAAAGCGTCCTGGGGGTACATGTTCTTCGTCGTCGAGATCGGGCTCGATCAGTGCGCCCATCGACACTTGAACCAGAATCCGGAACTCCGGCAGGGCGTCTTCGAGACGATGACAGAATTCGGTTTCGTTGTCGGTCAATAGCGGCCGCGCCTTGACTCGCCATGGTTTTTCGCGGGTGGGTCTACCCAGCAGGAAGAAGCCGATGCCGAAGATCAGCAGGGCGCCGATCAGGTAGTAAAGGGTGTGTTCCGGCAGTTGCTGGCGGAGTACTGACAGGGGATCGGCCAAGATGGGCATCTTACAAAAGAAGAATGGAGGAAGATCCGGGCCAAGTTGCTGCTCACCGGCTGGAAAGCGGTGCAACGGCACGAATGTCGCATGACCGGGCTGGAATGGCAGCACCGCGGGCTCGTTCCGCTCCGGGGCCGGGACGTAGAGAACCCGTGGGTTGGAAATCAGCAGTATCCATATGTTTTGCACCCGCTTTTTTGTTCCGCCGCTTCCGGTGTGGTGCCGTAAACCGCCTGTCGCAGACAGGGACCGGTTGTCGCGTTTTTTCTCCTTCGTGATTTTTGCGACCCGGGCTCGGGGGAGAGCCGTTGGGGTCAGGGAGCTTTGCCGGCGAGCTGGTAAATGCTGCGGGTTCGACGAGCTTCCGTGGTTTTGATCGCCAGTGAGCCAATTGCATCAGCGCTCCGAGGCTGGCAGGAAAGCTTCGATCAGGCGGACCCAGATAGTGGCACCGATCGGCAACAGCGCATCGTTGAAGTCGTAGCTGGGGTTGTGCAGCATGCAAGGGCCGGCATGGTGACCGTCCAGTCGATGTTCTCCATCGCCGTTGCCGAGAAAGAAATAGCAACCGGGCTTTCGTTGCAGCATGAAGGCGAAGTCTTCTGCGCCCATGGTCGGTTCGACTGGATCGATGACCTTGTCGGCGCCCAGCACATCTGCCAGCACGCTGGCTGTAAAAGCGGTCTGTTCCGGATGATTGATGGTGGGCGGATAATTGCGATGGAAGTGGAAATCGGCTCGGGCCTCGAAGGCTGTACAGATATGCTCGGTGAGTGTCTTCATCCGCGATTCGATCGTGTCCAACACCTCGGTCGAGAAAGTGCGGACGGTGCCGCGAATGATCGCCGTATCGGGGATGATGTTGTTGGCGTCGCCGGCGTGGATTTCGGTGACGGAGAGGACTGCGGATTCGATCGGATTCTTGTTGCGGCTGATGACTGACTGGAACGCCTGAACCAGATGGGTGGCGGTCAACACCGGGTCTATACCGTTTTGTGGCAACGCTGCGTGTGCGCCCTTGCCATGGATGACGATCTCGAAGTCGTTGGATGAGCCCATCAGCGGGCCTGTCTTCAGGCCTGCGCAGCCCACGGGAATGCCGGGCCAATTATGCAGGCCGAAGACTGCATCGCAGGCAAAGCGTTCGAACAGCCCGTCTTCAATCATTTTTTGACCGCCGCTACCGCCTTCTTCGGCAGGTTGGAAGATCAGGTGAACCGTGCCGTCGAAATGGGGGTGCTCGCTGAGATAGCGTGCAGCCAGCAGCAGCGTGGTGGTGTGACCGTCATGGCCGCAAGCGTGCATACGTCCCGGATGCTGTGAGCGATGGGCAAAGGTGTTTTTTTCCTGAAGAGGCAAGGCATCCATGTCGGCTCGCAGACCGATGCTGCGCGGGCTGCTGCCGTGGCGCAGGGTGCCGACGATACCGGTGCCAGCCAGGCCAACGGTGACTTCATAGCCCCATGCCGTCAGGTGTTCGGCGATCAGGGTCGAGGTGCGGTGTTCTTCGTAGCCCAGCTCGGGGTGTGCGTGGATATCACGTCGAATGGCCTGAAACTCTGGAAAGAGCGCCTGTATGCCTTCGATGATCTGCATGATGGAAACCTTGGGAGTGGGGTGGGAGCCGCAGACATCGTGCGGCTCCCGACATTTGCTGGGCTCGGGACTCTTCGACCCGTTCGGGTACCGCCGGGGCTTTGTACCGGAACCTCAAGCTTAGCATTGGTGGGAGGAAAACTGACTGTACCGGCGTCCGGAATGTGCTTGCAGCAGACGATGTGGCGCCTCCTTCGCTTCGGTCTTCGCCGGGGGGCGGGGAGCATCTTTGCGCCCCGTACAGAGCTCCCGGGCTGATCCTGCACCGTGGGGAGCGCGTGTGGAAGTGGAATCCATGAGCGCCAGCTTTTCGGCTCGTTCGTATGTCGTGACCAGCCAACAGGCTGGGGCCGGTCGTGGTCCGGGAAACGTTTTGTACTGGAAATACTGTCATGATATCCATCCAGCACCGGATCGGCCGGCTGTGGCATGATGACGCCGCTGACAGCGATGCAATGTTGAGGAAACAGGCATGCAGATGCCAGACGACAGCAGGAAGGAGACCGTCGACATGGGGCAGGGTGTGGATCGTTTGTGGTTGGGGCATTATCCCGATGGAGTTCCCGCTGAGATCGATCCGGATCGACATCCTTCGTTGGCGCATTGGCTCGAAGCCTCGATGGAAAAGCATGCCGACCGCGCTGCGCTGACCTGCCTGGGCAAGACATTGTCGTATCGCGAACTGGAGCATTTGTCGCGGGCAATGGCGAGCTGGTTACAGTCGCTGTCGTTGACACCGGGTGCCAGGGTGGCCCTGATGATGCCCAACTGTCACCCCTATGTGGTGTCCCTGTTCGGGGTGTTGCGCTCGGGACTGGTGGTGGTCAATGTCAATCCATTCTACACGCCATGGGAATTGCGGGGGCAGCTGAAGGATTCCGGTGCCGAGGTGATCATCGTCCTGGAGAACTTTGCTCATACGCTGGAACAGGTTTTGCCCGATACGGTGATTCGCCACGTGGTCGTGGTGTCGATGGGGGATCTGCAGGGCTTGTTGAAAGGGGCATTCATCAAGCTGATGTTGCGTCATGTGCAGAAGAAAGTGCCCGCTTGGTACATTCCGGGCGCGCAGCGGTTTGTCGAAGTGCTGCGGCTGGGGGCTGCACACCGGTATAGGCTGCCGGATGTGGATGGTGGATGTTTGGCCTTTTTGCAATATACCGGAGGAACGACCGGTGTCTCGAAGGGGGCAATGCTGACGCACCGCAGTGTGTTCGCGAACATTTTGCAGGATGAGGCGTGGTTTTACCCGGCCATACGCAACGCGTACCCAGCGACGATCGGTGATCGCTATGTGTTCGTGGGGGCTCTGCCGCTCTATCACGTCTATGCGCTGATGGTCAGCCTGCTGGTTTGCGTGCAGGTGGGTGGGCATTTGATCCTGATCCCCGATCCACGGGATGTGAAGGCCCTCGTGAAAGCGCTGAATCCCTTCCGGGTGACGGTTTTCCCGGGTATCAGCACCTTGTACAACATGCTGCTGGAGCATGCCAGTTTCCGGGGGTTGGATTTTTCGGGGTTGCGGATCACGGTGGGCGGCGGTATGGCGGTCCCTTCGACGGTGGCACGGCGCTGGCAGGAGGTGACAGGGTGTCCGGTCTGTGAGGGTTATGGGTTCACCGAAGCATCGCCGACAGTCAGTTGCAGTCCGACCGATACCCGGCGGCATGATGGCACCGTCGGGATGCCACTGCCGTCGACCGAGCTGAAGATCGTCGATGAGGATGGCCGGGAGGTGGCTCCGGGCGAGGTGGGGGAGGTGCTGGTGCGCGGCCCGCAGTTGATGGCGGGTTACTGGCGGCGGCCGGAAGAGACGGCTGCCTACATGACGGCCGATGGTTTCTTCCGGTCGGGCGATATGGGCGTGTTGGACGAGCGTGGTTTTTTGCGGCTGGTCGATCGCAAGAAGGACATGATTCTGGTTTCGGGCTTCAAGGTGTACTGCAGTGAAGTCGAGGAGGTGGCGTGCAGCCATGAAGGGGTACGCGAAGCGGCGGCAGTGGGGGTGCCGGACGAGCGCAGTGGTCAGTTCGTGAAGCTTTTTGTCGTGCGCAAGAACCCGGCACTGACAGCCGGAGTGTTGCTGGAATACTGTTCGATGCGCCTGACGAACTACAAGCGGCCGCGCAGTGTGACTTTCGTCGACGCGTTGCCGAAGAGTGACATCGGCAAGGTGTTGCGGCGCAAGTTGCAGGACATGGCTTGAACCGTATTTCAGCTTGCCGTCAACGAGATCCGGCAGGGGGGCGGGTCGTCAAGGACGGTTGTGGGTGGATGCGGCCTGGTGGTGGGGCAGGCTCGGCAGAAATGGCAGGGATATAGAAAAAGCCAGCACGATCGGCTGGCCTTTTCTATATCCCTGCCAACAGGCGGGCCACGGTATGGGGGTCAGGAGCCGGAGCGCTTCTCGCCCCCATCCGACAGTTCCGGCAGACGGGCAGAGGAGATGCTGCACATGCTTCAGTCGATCAGGCGCAGTTCGACTCGACGGGCTTCGGCATTGCTGCCCGTGCCGGTGGTTCGTTCGGGTTTGCGCATGATGATGCGGTCCTGCTCGATGCCCTGGGCGAGCAACGCGTTTCGGACGGCGAAGGCTCTCCGACGGGCCAGCTGTTCGTTGAAGGCGGCGTTACCGGTGGGATCATGGTAGCCCGCCACCAGAACACGACGGGCGGGTGAGGCTTTCAGTGCATCGATCACGCCAGCGATTTCTGCACCGGTATCGGTGGGCAGCAGAGCCGAGGCCGAAGCAAAGTGAACGACGGCGGATAGCTCGCCACTTTGTACGGCATCGAAGACGACGAATTCATCTGCTTCCACGGCGGCTGCGTCATGTCCGGTAGCGGCTCGTTCGGCCGTATCTGCTGCGACCTCCTCCGTGACTGCTTTTTCGGCAGCGGTCTTTTCGGCCTGTGCTGCCTGCTCGGGTTCTGCCTGAATTTTGGCTTCGACGCTTGCTGCGGCTGCGGCAGCCAGAGCAGCGGCGGCAGCTGCATCGGTACCTTGAGCCGAGTCGGTGCCGGTGGCTGACTGCTGGGTGGCAAGCAGCGCAGTCGGGTCTGTGCCAGGCCGTTCACCGTTCTCTCCGGTTCCCTTCAACACCCAGATGATGAGGATGGTCAGCAGGGCTGCCACGGTAGTAAAAACAACCCAGAGACCTGCGCGAGTCGTATCGTCGTCGTGTTGATTCATGGTGGATGGTTTCCTCTTTCGAAGCCGGGTGGTGTCGTTTTTGGTTGCTGCCTATTTTAGCCCGCATTTCCTGCGCCCCCGTGCCTCCGTGTGTCGATGGGTTTGGTTCCTCGAGAGCAAAAAAAACCCCCGGTTTCCAACCGGGGGTTTTGTCGGGCCATCGACTGACGTCGGTGGCCGGGCCGGGGTCTCCGGGTCGACGGGAGTCGATCAGAAGAAGTGGCGCAGACCCAGAGCGACGCGGCGAGGTTTGTTGTCGTCGCCACCAGCCACTTGCTCTTTGCCGATACCAACGGCACCGTACACGAAGGTACGCTTGCTGAGGCCGTGCGAGTAGGTCAGGCCAACACCGTCGACGTTGTTGTTGTCGCCTTCCGGATCGTTACGCGAATAGGTGGCGTAGACCGTACCAGCGTCGGTCACTTTGAAGCTGACGCCAGCGTAGGCGCCCTTGGTCTTCGTGGAAGAGCCGGAGACCGGTTTCAGTTCGTTCTGGATATAACCCAGACCGGCGCCGAAGCGGCCCAGATCCAAGCCCAGCGAAGCAGCCATCTGCCGGGTGTCCTTCACGTTGTTGATGTCGGCACCGTCGATGGTCTGATAACCGAGACCGAGGGAGACTGCACCCCACTTACCCAGAGCAGCGATGCCGAGGACGTCGTTCTGCTTGTGGAAATCACCACCGACGCTCGATTCCGCTTCACCGGCGGCATAGGCTGCAACCAGCGTCAGGCCAGCCATCTCGGGGCTGGTGTAGCTGATGGAATTGTTCACGCGGTCGGCGTAGTCGGCCAGACCGTCGCTGGAGTAGTACCAGCTTTGACCGGTGACATCACCCACTTGCACGGCAGCGTGCACGGGGGTGTACTGACGGCCCAGGCGGACAGTACCGAAGCCACCACCCAGACCAACCCACGACTGGCCTTGCCAGAAGGTGTTGGTGGCTTGCAGGCCGGTGTCGGCACGACCACGGTATTCCAGGTTGAACAGGGCTTTCAGACCGTTGCCCAAGTCTTCCGAACCAACGATAGCGAAACGGGAACCGCCCCAGATGCCGTCGGACACTTTCAGGTCGGCCTTGGTGCCACCGTTGGCATCTTTGTTCAGGCTTTCCAGAGCGACGTCGACGCTACCAGTCAGCTGAACACTGGTTTGAGCTTGGGCGAACGCGGGCAGGGCTGCCGCAACGGCCAGCGCAACAAGCGATTTTTTCATTGGTCAATCTCCTAAGTTTCTGGACTCGATCGGTTACGACCGTTGCTTGGCGCGTTACCGAAATCGAAACTCCCAGAGCCCGTGCTCAATGGGAAGTTGAAACTATTGTCCCTAAATTCGGGGAGGGATCAAAGAATCCGGCTGAAGTGGGTGGCGAAAACGACGCGATCGTTGTGTTTTTGAGACATGGTTTTCCTGGACGGTGCTGCCATGGACATGAGCGGCGTTGGTTTCGGCCGAGGTTGCCTGGGGCCCTGGATGGGGTGAAATGCCTTCGTGTGCGCCGAGGACGGCGTACCGGGAGGCGGGGTAGCTCGGCGTTGATCGGTGTTGATCGGTGTGTCGCTGTCGGAGGCGTGACAGCATGCCAGTCTATATTGATTCGCGTTTTCGATTGGCAAGACTTGGTTTCAGCTGTTGCGAGTCTGTCCCTGTCCCGCTTCCAAGGAGATCGGTCCAGGACCCGGGAGGGTCGGTCATTGATCATCGAATGACCCCAACGGCGATGGGCCCCAGGTTGCCGGGCTCGGGGTTTTCCCTGCCTGGGTGTTGAAGCTTTGCAAAAGGCAAACAAGTGTCGGCCCCGACGAGGGGCGAGATAGGCACAATAGCGCAGCTTTTTTGTGGATGCTTTTGGGGCCGTGATGCAGGTCGGTGTGTGGTCGTGCAATGGGAGGGGGCCGAAGGAAGGCAGCCTGGCTGCGGGACGAAAGGGGCGACGTGCGGGGCGGGGCAGCATCGGACGTGCAGCCGTTTCCGCCCACGTGTCGGCGCCGCGATCAGGTGTTCAGATCGTCGATGATTTCCCAGGTGATATTGATCTGTGCGGTGTGGGCCAGCATGGCGGTCGCCGAGCAGTATTTGTCATGGGAGAGCTTGATCGCGCGTTCGACGTGGTTGGGTTTCAGGTCGCGGCCGCGGACGATGAAGTGGAAATCGATGCGGGTGAAGACCTTGGGGTCGGTTTCGGCGCGTTGGCTGTCGATCTGGACTTCGCAACCTCGAATGTCATGACGTCCCTTGCGCAGGATGAGCACGACGTCGTAGGCGGTGCAGCCGCCGGCGCCGGCCAGCAGCAGCTCCATCGGTCGGGGTGCCAGGTTTTCACCGCCGCCTTCGGGGGCGCCGTCCATGCCGATCAGGTGGCCGCTGCCGGTGTCGGCGATGAAGCGCATGGTGCCCGGACCCATCCATCGGATATTGGTTTTCATGGTGCAGAAGTGTGATTTGGAGCCGTGTCCCGATGTGCGCAAGGCAGAACACCGGCCACGGGTCGATTGTGTTCCTTGTGTGGCCAGCGCCCGAGGTCACGGCAGGTTCATCGGGTTGAGTGATCGATTAGTTTAATTTGGAGGCAGTTATATGGGGGTCATGCATACGTTCCTGGCAACGTTACCGATTCTGACGGTATTTCTGTTGCTGGTGGTGCTGCGCCGTTCGGTGCTGGTTTCGATGGGTACCGCCTATCTGGTGACCGGGCTGTTGGCGCTGTTTGTTTGGAAGGCCGATTTCAATGTGCTGGCGGCGGCTTCGGTCAATGGGGTCATCGTCGCGCTGACCGTGCTCTACATCATCTTCGGCGCCATCCTGCTGTTGAACACGCTGAAGGCAAGTGGAGCGATCAAATCGATTCGGCAGGGCTTCATGGATATTTCGCCTGACCGTCGGGTACAGGTGATCATCGTGGCCTGGCTGTTCGGTTCGCTGGTCGAGGGGGCGTCGGGTTTCGGCACACCATCGGCCGTCGGTGCGCCGCTGCTGCTGGCGCTGGGCTTTCCGGCTATGGCCTGCGTGATGGCAGTTCTGGTCATTCAATCGACGCCGGTGTCCTTCGGTGCCGTCGGTACCCCGATGCTACTCGGGGTCATGTCCGGCATCAGCAAGGGGGATGTGGTCGAGGCGATCCAGCCGATGACGGTGGATCAGTATCTGCTGCAGATCGTCGGCAATGTCGGTTTGCTGCATGCGCTGGTGGGCTTCCTGATTCCGCTGGTCTTGTGCGGTATGCTGACCCGGTTCTTTGGTGAGAAGCGTTCGTTCGTCGAAGGCCTGAGGGCATGGCCCTTTGCCATTTTCGCTGGGCTGGCCTTCACGGTACCTTATTATCTGGTGGCCACCTTCCTTGGGCCCGAGTTCCCGTCGCTGGTGGGGGGCTTCATCGGTCTATTGATCGTGGTGCCGGTGGCCAAGCGTGGCTGGTTCGTTCCGCGCGAGACTTTCGACTTTCCCGAGCGCTCCCGCTGGGATTCGCACTGGACCGGTTCGATCGTGGATGACCACTCTGACGACTCCAATCCCTTGTTTTCGGTGTTTCGTGCCTTCTCGCCTTACGTGCTGGTGATCGTGCTGCTGATCCTGACACGTTCGGTGGCTTCGCTGAAGGCATTTCTGACCAGCGATGCGCTGACGATCACGCTGCCGAATCTGTTTGGCACCTCGATCAGCAGCAAGGTGCAGTTTGCTTACTCGCCTGGCACGATTCTGATCTTGGTTTCGATCGGTTGCATCGTGCTCTTCGGCATGAGCTTGCGTGCCTTCATTCGGGGTTGGGCGCGCTCGGGGAACACGATGGTGGCAGCTGCTCCCGCGCTGCTGCTGGCCGTGCCGATGGTGCAGATGTTCATCAACTCGGGTTCGGCCGACATGAGTGCGCCGGGCGCATTGGCCGCCATGCCAACAGTGTTGGCGCAGAGTGCGGCAAACTGGTTCAGCGGTTTCTGGCCGAATGTGTCGCCGTGGGTGGGGGCGCTGGGGGCCTTCATTGCCGGTTCCAATACGATCAGCAACATGATGTTCGCTTACTTCCAGTTCTCGACGGCCACGCAGATCGGGCTGGGTCCGGATGCAGCGGGGATCGTGGTGGCCCTGCAGGCCATTGGCGGCGCTGCGGGTAACATGATTGCCGTGCACAATGTGGTGGCCGCGGCTGCCGTGGTCGGGCTGATCAACCGTGAAGGCGAAGTGATCCGCAAGACGATGATACTGATGGCGTTTTACGTCGTTCAGGCGGGGCTGATCGGTCAGGCGCTGATCAGTGGTGCCATGAACTGGTGGATTGCGGCGGTGGCCTGGGCGGCGATCTTCTTGACGCTGATGGTCGTGACCGGTGGCCGCGACAAGGCCTGATCGCGGTTGAAAGAGGTCGGTAACCCGGGTTTCGGTCCAATCCCGGGCGCCAGGAGCGACCGGACGCTGTCGTGGGACGGCGTCCGGTTTTTGACTAAAGCTTTTTGGTCCAGCTATAATCAGAGGCTTTCCGAATCGAAGTTCATTGCCGGGCGCGCTTGGTCGAGGTTTTTCGTGCCTCGTTCACCCCGGTTTGCGGAGTCATCGATAGCGTTTCCTGGGGGTTGCAGTCTGCCAGGGCGCCACACATGGCCGCCACACTTCGGCACATACCCCAATAACAGGTGGCGTTTTTTGCGTCAGGCAACATGAAGACTTTCTCTGCTAAAGCACACGAGGTTCAGCGCGACTGGTATGTCGTCGACGGTACGGATCGAGTGCTGGGCCGTCTCGCAGCCGAGATCGCCCGTCGCTTGCGTGGCAAGCACAAACCCGAATTCACCCCGCATGTCGACACCGGTGATTACATCGTCGTCGTCAATGCTTCCCGTATCCGTGTGACCGGCACCAAGGCCGAAGACAAGGTCTATCACCGTCACAGCGGCTATCCCGGCGGTATCTCGTCGACCACCTTCGAAAAGATGCAGGCCCGTTTTCCGGGGCGAGCGTTGGAAAAGGCGGTCAAGGGCATGCTGCCGAAAGGCCCACTCGGCTACGCGATGATCAAAAAGCTGAAAGTGTATGCGGATGACAACCATCCCCATGCTGCTCAGCAGCCCAAGCCCCTGCAGTTCTGAATCCGGAGAGTCAGATCAAGATGATCGGCGAATACAACTACGGCACTGGCCGACGCAAGACTTCTGTCGCCCGGGTATTCATCCGGCGCGGCGCTGGCAAGATCACTATCAATGGCCGTGATCTGTCCGAGTACTTTTCCCGTGAAAGCGGCCGCATGATCGTGCGCCAGCCGCTGGCGGTGGCCGATGTGGCCAATGATTTCGATATCCGTGTGAATGTCCACGGTGGTGGTGAGTCGGGTCAGGCCGGCGCCGTCCGCCATGGCATCACCCGTGCGTTGATCGATTTCGACGAGACGCTGAAACCGGCATTGTCGTCCGCAGGTCTGGTGACCCGCGATGCGCGTGAAGTCGAGCGGAAGAAAGTGGGTTTCCGCAAGGCCCGGCGGCGCAAGCAGTTCTCGAAGCGTTGATACGCTTTTTGCTGTTGCCGGCATGTCGGGCATGCCGTCTGCAGCAGTTTCAGGCAGTGTCGAATCGATGAAGGGCGCGCTGGCGCCCTTTGTCGTGTCCGCGTTGTCGGTCATGCGTAGGTGGTTTGGGTGACAACGCGTGGTGTTCCGTCCCATGGCCAAGGGGGGCAGAAAGATTGGAGTGCTGCATCACCGCGTGTCGCTTTCGTGATGGCTGTATCCCGGGCTTGTGGACATCTTGTGAACCTTGTGAAGACAGCTCGCCAGCTGTTCGATGGCGCTTTGCAACGAGGGCTGTATGAAGCGTACTCGGCATAAATCCGTTCACCGCATCGGTCGCGGTGCATTGGTGGAAGGCTCTCTGCGTTTTTCGGGGCGTCTCGAGGTCGAGGGGCGCGTCAATGGTGCCATCATTGCCGAGGATGCCCGCGGCGGTGCGGTCAGAGTGGCATCCACCGGGCATGTCGAGGGCGAGATCGAGGCTGCGGTGGTACAGGTGGCGGGCACGGTGCGCGGTCCGATCCGGGCCAGCAAGCGACTCTATGTCCAGTCGGGGGCACGGCTCGATGGCGAGCTGCTTTACCGTGATCTGCAGCTGGAATTTGGTGCACTGGTGACAGGGTCTCTGAAATCTTACGACAGTGATGATGTAGGCTTGAAACTCGTGGCCATCGGCCGCAAGTAGTGTCGCAAAGGGCCAGGGTTCTCGAGTCGGGTAACCTGGGGATCGTCGTCGGTCACAGAGTGCGTCGGCCGCTGATGTCTGTCTGCACTGGGCCGTTGCAGTGTCCGTCATGGCGGCCACCAAAGGGCAGCAAGCCTTTGTGTCGGCTTTTCATCAAAGAATGCAGTGCCGCAGGTGCCTGACGGTTGCCTGTGTCGTTGTCTATCAGGAGTGATTTCCGAATGTCTGAAGTTGCAGAAATGCCTGCTCCGCTCTTGTTTACCGACAGTGCGGCCGGAA
This sequence comes from Lautropia sp., assembly GCA_030530775.1. GTDB lineage: Bacteria > Pseudomonadota > Gammaproteobacteria > Burkholderiales > Burkholderiaceae_E > Lautropia. Next base: position 29,575 of record JAUMUG010000010.1, read on the forward strand.
AGGTCGCCGAGTTGATCGCGGAAGAGGGGAATCCGGAGCTGAAGCTGCGGGTCTTCGTGCAGGGCGGTGGCTGTTCGGGCTTCCAATACGGTTTTACTTTCGACGAGGAAGTGGCCGAGGATGATACGGTGATGGAGAAGAATGGCGTGACGCTGTTGATCGACGCCATGAGCTATCAGTATCTGGTCGGCGCCGAGATCGATTACAAGGATGATCTGCAGGGAGCGCAGTTCGTCATCAAGAACCCCAATGCCACCACGACCTGTGGTTGCGGCTCGTCCTTCTCGGCGGGTTGAGTTTGGCAGGAAGAGAACAGGGGGCTTCGGTGGGCCCCTCCGACCTCTCTCTCGGCACCACGACCCGCACGTTTACCGTTCTGGTGCCCGTAGTGTGGCGGGCTGCTGTTTATCGGGTGCAGTGGCAGTCAGCGTATCGACGGTTGCCCGTGGCGATATGGGGGCGGACTGGCCGTTTCGGTTGTCTGGCGGTTGTAGGTCTTTCAGCGAGGGTCTGAAGGACGTGGAGGTGCCGCATGCCAGGCGCCCAGGATGCTGTCGTGCAGAGCGCCCGTGATCGATGTGAGCTCGATGGGCTGGCCATGGACTCGCTGTCGGGCCAGCCAGGCAAAGCCGGCGGCTTCGACGAACTGCGGTGCAATGCCCAGTTCGGCAGTGGAGGTGATACGGATGTCGGGACCCACCGCGCGCTGCAGTTCCGCCATCAGGTGTTGATTTTCGGCGCCGCCGCCGCAGACGTGGACGGCCGCGAGCCCGGCGGACCGGATCGCGCTGGCCGCGCTTTCCGCCGTCAGCGCGGCCAGGGTCGCCTGCACGTCCTGTGGGGTGATGTTCCGGTGTGGCCGGGACTGCTTTTGGTCTATCGTGTGGTTGGTGTCGTCCAGGCAGGCATGCTTGGCGGCTGTCGATGATACCGCGGGATGACCGGCTTGCTGCAGGCGTTGCTCCAACCAGCCCAGATTGAAGAGATCACGCCCCGTGCTTTTGGGGGGTGGGGCGCTGAAGTAGGGTTCCTGCAGCAATTGCGCCAGCAAATCCGGCAATACCGATCCCGATGCGGCCCATTGGCCCCGATCGTCAAAGCGGGTGCCACGATGGCATTCACTCCACTGGTCGAGCAGGGTGTTGGCTGGGCCGGTATCGAAGCCCATGACGTGCATGTTCGTTCCGGTATTGTCGAGAATGCTGAGGTTGGCTATGCCGCCGAGGTTGAGGATGCCGTAGCGACCGGGCAGGTTTCCAAAGAGCAGGGCGTGAAAGGCAGGCATCAGTGGTGCCCCCTGCCCGCCGACGGCCAAGTCGGCGCTGCGCAGGTCGTGGATGACATCGATGCCGGTCAGTGCGGCCAGACGGGCAGCATTCAACAATTGCAGGCTGTAGCCCGAGTCTGGAGCGTGACGGACGGTCTGGCCATGGGCGCCGATGGCGCGGACTTGGCTGGGGGGCAGCCCGCTGCTGCGTAACAGTGCCTGCAGGCAATCGGCATACAAGTCGGCCAGCTGGTTGGCCGCCAGCGCGCCACGGGCCAGCTCATTGGGTCCAGGCTGCTGCAGGACGGTCAGTTGCCGGCGCAGGGCTTCGGGCATCGGTACCGACGCCGTGGCCAGAGTGCGCCGGATTCGTCCCGGGGCATCAAAAGCGAGCAGTACACCGTCCACGCCGTCCATGCTGGTGCCGGACATCAGGCCGGCAAAGATTTCGGATGTGTCTGGGGCGTGCTGACCGCAGTGCATGACGCTGGTGTGCTGAGAGTTGGAAGTTCGTGGTCCGCGGCCCGGCAGTGGGCGCCATGGGGCGAAAAGCGGAGCGGAGCAGCGGGTGCGGTCAACGCTCGGACCGCGGGTTTGCTATGGCTCGAGCCTCCAGCGCACCGAGCCGAGGCTATTCGAAGCTGGCGACATTGACGGCTTCTTGCCAGCGCATCAGGTCGATCAGCTTTTCGGCCGATGCCCGCAACTGAATCTGGCTGGTGGCATCCAGTGGTTGCGAAGGCTGAGGCAGCATGGTGGTTGGATCGATCTGCTTGCCGTTGAGCAGGAACTCGAAGTGCAGATGCGGTCCGGTGGCCCAGCCGGTCTGGCCTACTTCCCCGATGATCTGGCCTTGCTTGACCGTGTCACCCAGGTTCAGGTTGTTGGCAAAGCGGTGCATGTGGGCATACAGTGTGCTCTGGTTGTCATCGTGCTTGACGATGACGACCTTGCCGTAGCCGCGCTGGTTACCGATGTATTCGACGACGCCGTCACCGACGGTACGGATCTTGGTGCCGGTGGGGGCGGCGTAGTCGACACCTTTGTGTACGCGCCAGTCACGGAAGACCGGGTGACGCCGGCCCAGTGAAAATCCGGAGCTGATACGGGTATATTCGAGCGGCGAGCGCAGGAAGCGGCGTTTCAGTGCCTGGCCATCGAAGCTGTAGTAATCGCCGTTGCCATCGGCACGGTCGAACCACAGCGCGTCCAGCCGTTTGTCGCCGGACAGGTATTCGACGGCCAGAATGCGGCCAGGCTGGCCTTCACTGACCGATTCGGGGTCGACGTACATTTCGTAGACCAGCCGGATGCGATCACCCTTCTTGACTTCACGGTGGAAGTCGATGTCCGAGCCGAAGACTTCGGCGATGCGGGCCGTGATGGCCGAGGGAATGCCGGCTGCATCGGTGGCGGAAAACAGCGTGGTGACGACTTTGGCCGAGCGCGTGACCAAATGGCGTTCCAGCGGGTAGTCCTGCAACTGGGCCGTCCATTTGCCACTCTTGCGGCTCAGGAACAGGCGCTGCGGGGTGGAACGGCCGGGGTTGGTCAGCGGCAGAGGATAGGTCAGGGTCTGGATCCGGTTGTTGCCATCGAGTTCGGCGTGAACCGGGGTGCCGGGCTGAAGGCTCAGCATTTTGCGAGCCGTGGGATTGGTTCGGATGAAGTCGGTCAGTACGTGGTCCTGCTGGCCGAATTTGCGCATCAGGCTACCGAGGGATTCACCACGGGCCACCTTGACCTGGCGGCGAAAGGCGCCGGATGCTGTGGTTTCGATGGCTTCTGGCTTGAGCGTGACCGGCTCGATGATGCGGGCGTGCGGCGGCGGCTCTTCGGTCAACGGTGCGACGGCGAAGGCGGTCAGAGTGGCTACCGACAGTGCGGCGCCGATTGCAGAGGTGAGTCGTTTGCCAGGAGACGTGTGCATGCGGACGGTCGGAATCGGGCTGCCCGACCGTCTGTTCTCGGACAGTCGGGGAGAAAAGTGGGCAGCCGCCTGATAGCCTCGGCTAGAATCCGAGAAGAGCAGAGGCGGGTTACCCATTTGGCCGACTGGCGTTTCCCGCCGGACAGATTGGCCCGTTTTCTTCTTGCCAGAGGAAAGACGGGGCCTATCGGAGGTTTCCGGGCGCGCCACTTCCACACGCCGGACGGCCGCTTGGGGCGACGGTTGGACGAAGGTGGAAAGGCGCAGGAACCCCTTGATGCTCGGGATCATGTCGGACGGCCTAGATTCTAACGTCAAACGCACGAGAGGAAGTCAGTCTTTTGGCACCTGTTCACAAACAGGCTTTTACATAGTCATAACATTCGCACATTTTTGAAGCTTTATGTCCTCCAGTGATCAGGTGAAACAGACCGTCGAACAATCCTTGGACCTCATCAAGCGAGGCATCGATGAATTGCTGGTCGAAAGCGAACTGGCCGACAAACTCGAGCGCAGTGCTGCGACTGGCCGGCCGCTCCGGATCAAGCTGGGGCTGGACCCGACTGCGCCGGACCTGCACCTGGGTCATACGGTGGTGCTGAACAAGTTGCGGCAGTTGCAGCGGCTCGGGCATCAGGTGATCTTTCTGATCGGGGATTTCACCGCTTCGATCGGGGATCCTTCCGGCCGGAATGCCACCCGCCCACCGCTGACGAAGGAGCAGATCGAGGAAAATGCGCAGACCTATTTCGCGCAGGCCAGCCTGGTACTCGACCCCGCATCGACCGAAATCCGTCACAACTCGGCCTGGTGCGACCGGTTGGGCACCCGGGGCATGATCCAGTTGGCTTCACGTTACACGGTGGCCCGCATTCTGGAGCGGGACGACTTCAGCAAGCGCCTGAAGGGCGGCCTGCCGATTTCAGTGCATGAAATGCTCTATCCGCTGTTGCAGGGCTATGATTCGGTGGAGCTGAAGGCCGATCTGGAACTGGGCGGCAGCGATCAGAAATTCAACCTGCTGGTCGGACGCGAGCTGCAGCGTGAGTATGGGCAGGAACCGCAGTGCGTGCTGACCATGCCGTTGTTGGAAGGGCTGGATGGTGTCGAGAAGATGTCCAAGTCCAAAGGCAACTACATCGGTATCACCGAGCCGGCCAATACGATGTTCGCCAAGCTGCTGTCGCTGTCCGACGACACGATGTGGCGATATTTCCTGCTGCTGTCCTTCCGGCCGGTGGCGGAGATCGAGCGGCTGAAGGCCGAGTGCCGCGGGGGGCGCAATCCGAAGGAAGTCAAGGTGTTGCTGGCCAAGGAGCTGGTCGATCGCTTCCATGGCGCCGGCGCCGGTGATGCCGCCGAGCAGGATTTCGAGCTGCGTGCCCGAGGTGGTATTCCCGATGAAGTGCCCGAGTGCCGGCTGGAGGGAGCGCCGCTGGGTATCGTCGAGGTGTTGCGGCGCAGCGGGCTGGTGCCGTCGAACTCCGAGGCGGGACGCATGCTGGCGCAGAATGGCGTGCGGGTCGATGGTTCGGTGGTGACCGACCGCGGCCTGAGCTTAGCGGTCGGCAGCTATGTGCTGCAGGTCGGCAAACGCAAGTTCGTTCGTGTCCATCTGGGCCGATGACGATGTCGATGCAGCAACGGACACCTGGCGAGCCGAGACAGGAGCGCTTGCTTGTGGAGGCTTCGGTCGATGGGACGGCGGATTCCGGGCCGGATGAACGGTCCGGGCAGGCACGGAGGTTCCCGTCGTCCGCCGGTGGGCTGGTGACCGGGAGGCGGTCGGCCGTGACGGACGGGCTGGGAGCGCTGACTGCGTTGGCCACTCTGCCGGCTGCCGATGAGACCGTGCTGTTGCTGGTGCGTCATGGCGAGACCGACTGGAATATGGACCGCCGGATTCAAGGGCAGTTGGATTTGCCCCTGAACGACGTTGGCGAGCAGCAGGCCATGGCCGCTGCCGCCCGTTTCGAACCGGGTATGGTCGATGTGCTCTATACCAGTGATCTGCAGCGGGCCGCCAGCACGGCGGCGCCCATCGCCAGGCGGCTGGGGCTGCGGGTATGGGCCGATACCTGCTGGCGTGAGCGGCATTTCGGTGAATTTCAGGGCTGGCGCTATCAACAGATTGCCGAGCAGTGCCCGGAGGTCTTTGCACGGATGGAGGCGCGTGACCCGGAGCAGGATCTGTCGGGAGGAGAAAGTCTGGACGCCTTTATGCAACGGGTGCGTGCCGGGTTGGCGCAGATCGTGGCGCGTCATCTCGGTCAACGGGTCGTACTGGTCAGTCATGGTGGTGTGCTCGACTGCATCTATCGGCAGGCGACCGGCATACTCCTGAGCGCACCACGGTCATTTCCGGTCTACAACGCCAGTCTCAACAGTCTGCGCTGGAAGGATGGGCGCTGGCAGGTCGAGGTCTGGGCCGATATCGGCCATCTGGTCGACAGTCGGGATGAGCTGGATCCACGGCAGAGGGCTTCGCAGCGCGCCGGTCGGATCGGCTGAGCCGCGGCGGATGGCGGGTTCACGGTCTTCGGACTCGTGCTGGCACAAGTGATGGGGTTTGGCTAAACTCGTCACTCTGGGCGCGACTGGCGTGGGTAGAGAACTGCCGGGGAACGTCCAGGGGGTTGGGCGGCAGCAATCGCCGGTGCAGGAAATGGCGCCACCACCGTGCGCGGCATGTGATGGGTGCTCTGGCCGACTGGCAGTGCCGTAGCGGCCGTCATGGGGTAGGGCGCGGGTGACGTGCTCCGACGTGCTTGGTTTGCTGTCCGTGATCTTTCCGCTGCCCGGGCTCCCAGGTCATCGTGTTGTACCTGTCGTCCGCCTGGGCAGGAGTTGTCTGATGTATAGGGAGTGCTCACCGTGTTTGACAGAAAACAAACGCTCGCCCAGGTCGATCCCGCGTTATGGGATGCCGTGTGCCATGAAAATCAGCGGCAGGAAGCCCATATCGAGCTGATCGCTTCGGAAAACTACACCAGCCCGGCCGTGATGGAGGCCCAGGGCAGCCAGCTGACCAACAAGTATGCCGAGGGTTACCCCGGCAAGCGCTACTACGGCGGCTGCGAGTTCGTCGATCTGGCCGAGCAGCTGGCGCTGGAACGGGTCAAGCAGCTGTTCGGTGCCGAGGCCGCCAACGTGCAGCCCAATTCCGGTTCGCAGGCCAATCAGGGGGTACTGTTGGGGCTGGCCAGGCCGGGTGACACCATTCTGGGCATGTCGCTGGCCATGGGCGGCCACCTGACCCACGGCTCGCCGGTCAATATGTCGGGCAAGTGGTTCAATGTCGTTTCTTACGGTCTGAACGAGGCCGAAGAAATCGATTACGACGAGATGGAGCGGCTGGCGCATCAGCACAGGCCTCGTATCATCATCGCAGGCGCCTCGGCCTATTCGCTGGTGATCGACTGGGCGCGCTTCGCCAAGGTGGCCAAGGATGTCGGTGCGATTTTCATGGTGGACATGGCGCACTATGCCGGTTTGATCGCCGGTGGCGTCTATCCGAACCCGGTGCCGCACGCCGATGTGGTGACCTCGACGACCCACAAGAGCTTGCGTGGTCCACGTGGCGGTTTCATTCTGATGAAGCCCGAGCACGAAAAGGCGATCAATTCGGCGATCTTCCCGGGGCTGCAGGGTGGTCCCCTGATGCATGTGATCGCCGGCAAGGCGGTGGCCTTCAAGGAGGCGTTGGAGCCTGCCTTCAAGATCTATCAGCAGCGGGTGGTCGAAAACGCCTCCGTACTGGCCAGGACGCTGACTGACAAAGGGTTCCGGATCGTTTCCGGTCGCACCGAGTCGCATGTGATGCTGGTCGATCTGCGTTCGCGCGGCATCACCGGCAAGGACGCCGAGGCGGCACTGGGGCGGGCACACATCACTGTCAACAAGAACGCGATTCCGAACGATCCCGAGAAGCCCTTTGTGACCAGCGGCATCCGTATCGGTTCACCGGCGATGACGACCCGTGGTTTTGGCGTGGAGGAGGCTGCGCTGGTTGCCGAGCTGATCACCAGCGTGCTGGATCGTCCGAACGACGAAGCGCACCTCGCCAAGGTTCGTGAACGGGTCGATGCGTTGACGGCCCGTTTCCCGGTTTACGGCTGATTCGACGGCGACGGCGAGGGAGAGGGCGTGTTCGGGCGTTCGGGCAAACGTCCGGACGGCAGTGGGAGACGGCGATGTGACTCGCTGCACGAGGCACATCGCGTCGGCCAGGTCGGCTGCAGAAGGCCGGTCTGTCGCCTGTGTCATGGACCCGTGGGCCGGGCCTGGGCCGCGCGCCCGATGTCATGGGTCGGTCAGACATGTTTTGCAGTACAGGCGTACGGCGCTGGTGGGTGGATTGAATGAGATAATGGGCCATGCACTGCCCCTTTTGTAACCACTCCGAAACCCAGGTGATGGAAACCCGTGAATTGGACGGGGGCGCCAGTATCCGGCGCCGCCGTCGTTGTGGCGGGTGTGATCGTCGGTTCACCACTTACGAGCGCGTCGAGCTGTCGATGCCGGACGTTTTGAAGAGCGATGGCCGGCGTGTGCCTTATCAGCGGGACAAGCTGGCCTTTTCGATGAAGCTGGCGTTACGCAAGCGGCCGGTGTCGGACGAGGCGCTGAATGCTGCGCTCGACCAGGTCGAATCACGCCTGTTCAAGCTGGGCGCTCGCGAAATCGCCAGCGCCACCATCGGGGAACATGTGATGGATGTGCTCCGTTCGCTCGATACGGTGGCCTATGTACGCTTCGCATCGGTTTATCGCAAGTTCGAGGATCTCGAAGCCTTCGCCAGTGTCATCCAGGAGATTGCGCCGTATGGGGCCGAACGCGCTGCCGGCCGGGGAGATGGACCGGCGGCGAGGGAGGATGGGCATGGTATCGGGGCGGCAGGTGACGTGCTTGAGGTATCCACATCCAGGGCGACGACGAGGCAGGTGTCGGCTGGAGCAGGCGGCGGTTCATCCGTTTCCGAGGCCGCTCCTGCCGAACCCGTGCGAACCGGGTCGACGCCTGGAAAAGGAAGGCGCTGATGTACGGTGAAGCGGATCGTCAGGCCATGGAGCGGGCGATTGCCCTCGCACGGCAAGGGCTCTACACAACCACTCCGAATCCGCGCGTGGGCTGCGTCATCGTCAGGGATGGCGAGGTGGTGGGTGAGGGCTGGCACCGGAGAGCAGGTGAGCCGCATGCCGAGGTGCTGGCATTGGCCGAGGCCGGCGGACGGGCACGGGGTGCAACGGCTTATGTCACGTTGGAGCCCTGCTCGCATCAGGGCAAGACACCTCCCTGCTGCGACCGGCTGATCGAAGCCGGCGTGGCGCGGGTGATTGCCGCGATGGAAGATCCGAACCCGCTGGTGAATGGACAGGGGCTGACCCGATTGCGCGACGCCGGCATCGATGTACGCTGTGGCTTGATGGCCGAAGAGGCGGCGGCGCTGAATGTCGGTTTCATCTCGCGAATGACCCGGGGGCGGCCCTGGGTGCGGCTGAAGGTTGCGACTTCGCTCGATGGCTTCATTGCGCTGCCCGATGGCGAGAGTCAATGGATTACCGGACAGCAGGCCCGGGCCGATGGCCATGGCTGGCGTGCGCAGGCCTGTGCGATCCTGACCGGATCGGGCACGGTTCGGGCCGACGATCCGTCGCTGACGGTGAGGCACGTGGATACCAGTCGACAGCCCGTGCGCGTGCTGATCGACAGCCAGCTGGCTGTCGATCCGGGGGCGGCCATTTTCGGGCCGGGAGAGGTATGGGTGATTCATGCCCGGCCGGAGGATGAAGACGACCCCCGTCAACAGGCGCTGCGACTGCAGGGTGCGCGGCTTTTGTCGTTGCCGGTCGGTGAGCATCCGGGGGCTAGGACGCCCGGTGTTCGGCGACGGGTGGATTTGCCTGCAGCCTTGCGTGCCTTGGGGGCTGCCGGTTTCAATGAATTGCATGTCGAGGCCGGGGCTGGCCTGAACGCGGCGTTGATGGCAGCCGGATGTGTCGACGAGTTGCTGCTCTATCTGGCACCGGCGATGCTGGGGGCGGGGCTGCCTGCTTTTGCGTTGCCGGCGGTGGACGGTCTGGCACGGCGGATTCGGCTCGATTGGCTGGATGTGACGCCGGTGGGCGAGGATCTTCGCCTGCGGCTGAGGGTGTTGGGCACGGAGGCGGATGAGCGTCCTGCCATCAGACCCGTCTCGGCATGAATGAATTTCGAATCAAGGGAAAAGGGAACCTGACCGATATGTTCACAGGCATCGTGGCCGCGATCGGCGAAATCGAGCGTGTCGAGCCCCTGGGGGAGCAGGCGGGAGTCCGTCTGTACCTGGCACCGGGGAAGTTGGATTTGAGTGACGTGGCGCAGGGGGATTCCATCGCCATTCAGGGCGCTTGCATGACGGTGGTGTCGTTGCAGGACGGGGGCTTTGCCGTCGACGTTTCGCAGGAGAGTCTGCGGCGTACGGTCGGGTTGGGGGCTGCGGGGCCGGTCAATCTGGAGAAAGCCATGCGTCTGTCCGACCGGATCGGTGGGCATCTGGTGTCGGGACATGTGGACGGCATGGGTGTGGTGCGTCGTTTCGAGCCGGTGGGTGAGAGCCATCTGCTCGAAATCCTGGCGCCGGCCGAGTTGGCCCGTTATCTGGTCTACAAGGGCTCGATCACGGTCAATGGTGTCAGTCTGACGGTCAACCGGGTCGAGGACCTGCCCGTTGCCGAGGTGCTCGAGCCTGCCTGGGGTATTGCCGCACAAGCGGTGCTGGCCGGGCAGGAGCCACGGCTCACCCAATCACCAGGGGCAGTGCGATCGCCGCGGGCCGAGCAGGCGCTTCCGGCCGGACAGGCATGTGAATGCTGTGCCTTTCAGGCCAATCTGATTCCGCATACGGTGGCGGTCACTACGTTGAAGCAGCTGGTGCCGGGAGCGCTGGTCAATCTGGAAATCGATCAGGTGGCCCGTTATCTTTCACGGATGCATGAGGTGGATGCCAGACAGCATACAGGCAGCCTGGCAGCCTGGGCAGGACGAGGTATCGAGGACGACAAGGCATGACAAAGAACGAGATGCTGGCCACCCTGGCCAGCACCGCCGAGATTCTGGCGGACTTCAGGGCTGGGAAAATGGTGATCCTGATCGATGACGAGGATCGGGAGAACGAAGGTGATCTGGTGATGGCGGCGGATTTCGTCACGCCGGAAGCCATCAATTTCATGGCGCGCCATGCGCGGGGGTTGATTTGCCTGACCTTGACCGAAGAACGCTGCCGGCAATTGCACTTGCCGCTGATGACCACGGTCAATGGCACCAGGATGAGTACCAACTTCACCATGTCGATCGAAGCCGCCGAAGGGGTGACGACCGGCATTTCGGCGGCGGACCGGGCCAGAACCATCCGTGTCGCAGTGGCCTCGAATGCCCTGCCGACCGATATCGTGCAGCCGGGGCACGTATTCCCGGTGATGGCACGACCGGGGGGCGTGCTGATCCGAGCCGGACATACCGAGGCCGGCTGTGATCTGGGGGCGATGAGCGGCCTGACACCGGCAGCGGTGATCTGCGAAATCATGAACGAAGACGGCACCATGGCCCGGCTGCCGAACCTGATCGAGTTTGCCCGTCATCACGGTCTGAAGATCGGTACTATTGCGGACTTGATCGCCTATCGCAGTGCACACGAGTCGCTGGTCGAGCGGACCGGTCAGTGTCGGGTGCAGACGGTGGTCGGTGAGGTGGATCTGATCGCCTACCGCGACAAGCCGGGCAATCAGCCGCACCTGGCGATGCTGATCGGCCAGCCGAAGCCAGAGCAGGAAGCCTATGTGCGGGTGCACGAGCCGCTGTCGGTGTTGGATGTGCTGGGGGCTGTCAACTCCCATACCTGGGCCGTGGATTCAGCACTCCGGACGATCCAGGCGCATGGCAACGGTGTGCTGCTGATGCTGAACTGTGCGCCGGATGCCGAGGTGCTGAACGGGCAGATCCAGCAGTGGGAGGCGGCCGGGAAGGGCAAACGGGCGGCGCTCGGCAATGATTCCAGCGCATTGCGCAATTACGGCATCGGGGCTCAGATTCTGCGGGATCTGGGGGTGGGCCGAATGAAACTCCTGACCCGCCAGCGACGCATGCCGAGTATGGCGGGCTTCAATCTCGAAGTGACGGGCTATCTGGAAGATGACTCCGATAGTGCCGTCTCCGATCAATAACGAGGGAAAAAACCATGAGTGTCGATCGTATGACTGGACCATTGCAGGGAGAGGGCCTGCGTATCGGAATCGTGCAGTCCCGTTTCAATGAGGAACTGTGCAACGACCTGCTGAGTTCATGTCTGGAAGAGCTCCAGCGCTTGGGTGTGGCCGAGGACGACACGCTGGTCTGTAGCGTGCCCGGCGCGCTCGAAATCCCGCTGGTGTTGCTGCAGCTGGGCAATTCGGGTGAGTTCGATGCCTTGATCGCCATTGGTGCCGTCGTCAAGGGTGAAACATACCACTTCGAAGTGGTATGCAACGATAGCTCGGCCGGTGTCAGCCGGGTGGCGCTGGAATTGGGCATTCCGGTGGCCAATGCCATCCTGACCACCTACAACGAAGAACAGGCGCGTCAGCGTGCCATGGAAAAGGGCGCCGATGCCGCCCGGGTGGCCGTCGAAATGGCCAACCTGGGTGCCATGCTCGACAACCTGGTCAGCGACGAGGGCGAGGAGTGAGCAACATGTCTGGACGTTCTCCGGGCGGTGGTGCTGCAGGCAACCGGACACGCAGTGCACGACGCCGCTCGCGGGAGTTTGCCATGCAGGGGATCTATCAGTGGCTGTTGTCTGCCGAGGAGGTGGGGGGAATCCAGGCACACATCGAGACCGGGCCGGGGTTCGAGCGGGCCGATCGTGAGCATTTTGCGGTGTTGCTGAAGGGTGCGATCGCCCAGGCTTCCGAACTGGAGGCTGTGCTGCTGCCCAGCCTCGATCGGCCGCTGAATCTGCTGAGCCCTGTCGAACGGGCCATTTTGATGCTGGCCTGCTTCGAGCTGAAGAATCATCAGGAGATCCCCTACCGGGTCGTGATCAACGAAGCGGTGGAGCTGGCCAAGAACTTTGGTGGTACCGATGGCTACAAGTACGTCAACGGCGTGCTCGACCGGATCGTGCCCGGGTTGCGTCCCAACGAGGCGCGGTCCGGGGGGTGAGAGGACCACGGCTGCCCGGGGCATGGAGATCGCGCCAGCGAAACATGCTTCCATGCAGCCGCGCGGTCTGTGGTCGATGGACGGCGCGTCGTCGTGGCATTGACATGGCGTGCATGCACTCGCCAAAACCATCATGAACGAATTCGAGCTGATCGCACGCTACTTCAGTCAGCAGCCGGCCCTGCTGCCGGCTGGGCATCCGGATTCTCTGCTGCCTGCGATCGAAGAAGGGCAGCAGGTGGGGCAAGGGGATGCCTGCCTGTCGCCGGCGGCCTGCCCCGAGAGGGGGGGCGGGTGTGCAGTGGTTTCACCGGAGCCGGCCCGACCGAGGGGTGCCGTGCAGGCATCGAAAGAAAAAGCGGGTCCCACAGTGATGCATCCGGCCGGACACGTCCTGCTGGGCATGGGCGACGACTGTGCACTGCTGCGTGCGCTTCCTCCCGGTCAGGTGCTGGCGGTTTCCTCCGATATGCTGGTCGAAGGCCGCCATTTTTTTGCCGGCACCGATCCGGCCGCCATCGGTCATAAGGCGTTGGCGGTCAATCTTTCGGACCTGGCGGCGATGGGCGCACGGCCGCTGGGCTTTACCCTGGCATTGGCGCTGCCTTCCGTCGAACGGGCGTGGCTGCAGGCGTTCAGTCACGGCATGTTGAGCCTCGCCAGTCGGGCGGGATGTCCATTGATCGGAGGTGACACCACGCGTGGTCCGCTGACGATCTCGATCACGGTCATGGGTGCGGTGCCTGCCGGGCAGGCATTGCGGCGCGATGGTGCACAGGCGGGCGATCAGATCTGGGTCAGCGGCCCGTTGGGTGCCGCTGCGTTGGCCGTGGAGCAGCGTCGGGCAGGTCGGCGTGCCGACGGGGCCGCTGCGCTGCGGCTGGACTGGCCGATGCCACGCTTCGACGTCGGCTTGCGTCTGTTGGGGCTGGCATCGGCGGCCATGGATATTTCGGATGGATTGGCCGGCGACCTGAATCATCTGCTGAACGCATCGGGGCGTCGTGGCGAACAGCCGCTGGGGGCTGCCCTGTATGCCGAAGCCTTGCCGCTGGACACGGTACTACGCGCACTGCCGGCCGGACGGGCCCAGCAGCATGTCTTACATGGTGGCGATGATTACGAGCTGTTGTTCACCGTGCCGCCGGTGCATGAGGGCCGGGTAGCCGCACTTTGTCCGACTGCCCAAAAGATCGGGCAGATCAGGCCTGGACACGGTATGCTTATCATTGATACCGCTGGGCGATCGTGCCCGGTGTCAGCTCGTGGACACGATCATTTCGCACAATGAACGACAAAGCAGAGGATGTGACCGACTTGGTCCGTGCCGATGGCACCTATGGCCGCATCCGGCCAAATTTCGATTTCATGAAACCGCGGCTGTCGCGGTGGATCGCACTTGGCTTCGGCAGTGGCTTGTCGAGTGTGGCACCCGGCACCGTGGGAACTTTGTTTGCCTGGCTCAGTTTCGTCGTGCTTGGTCGCTTTCTGGGCGACGTCGGTATGGGCGCGCTGATCCTGCTGGGTCTGGTGGCAGGCCACTGGGCCATTGCCCGTACCGGCAACGATATCGGTGTTCATGATCACAGCGCCATCGTATGGGACGAGATCGTCGCTTTCTGGCTGGTGCTGTGGGTGATGGGCGGTGGCTTCACCGCGCAGCTGCTGGCCTTTTTGCTGTTCCGCTACTTCGATATCGCCAAGCCCGCACCGATCAAAACCGTCGACAGGACTTGGCAGAATGCCACCGGCGTGTTGCTGGACGATCTGCTGGCGGCCGCCTATACCATTCTCGTCATGGCCATCGGGTCGCGGTTGTTCGGCTGAGGCCGCGTTTTCAGGACAAGGAGGGCAATATGCCCGATGAATCATCGATCGCGTCGATCGTACCCTGGGCCGAACAGTTGGGCGAGCGGGTCAGACGACTCGGCTTCGGTCTGATCTGCACCGCCGAGTCCTGTACCGGCGGTCTGATCGCGGCCGCGTTGACCGAAACACCGGGCTCCAGCGCTTGGTTCGGGCGTGGTTATGTCACTTACGCCAATCGGGCCAAGGTCGACATGCTGGGAGTGTCGCCGGCTGATCTGCAGATACATGGCGCGGTCAGTGAAGTCGTGGCCCGGCAGATGGCACTGGGTGCACTGGCGGACGAAGACGGTTTTCTGTCGCTGGCGGTGACCGGCATCGCCGGGCCCGGCGGTGGCCAGATTGGCAAGCCGGTGGGCACCGTCTGCTTTGGTTGGGCACTGCGCTGGCCGATGCAGCCGGGGGCGCCTCTGGTATCGAGTGAAACCCGGCATTTTCAGGGAGAGAGGCGGGCCATTCGCCACCAGACGGCCGCCTACGCGCTGGCCCGCGCATTGCAAGTGCTCGATCGACAGAACGCTGACCGCCCGCTGATCGGCTGAGGTGGTGCCAGCCCGTCTTTGCCAACGGCGATGGGTGTGTGGAGACATCGGTTGCCGGCCCCTGGCCTTCAGGAGGGCCGGAACAGCTTTTACCGAACGGTCTAGCCCGTGTTACCTTGATCCGACAGTCTCGGTCGCAAGACTGATCTTATGTACAGTATTCTGTGCCATAATGCGACCAACGCAATTCGGCTCCTCTCAATAGGAAACAGGACATTCGCCATGGATGACAAGGCACGTGGAGAAAAGGCCAAAGCACTGGCAGCGGCGTTGGCTCAGATCGAAAAGCAGTTCGGCAAAGGCTCGGTCATGCGCATGGCCGACGGCGAGGTGGCACCCGACCTCGAAGTGGTCTCCACCGGTTCGCTCGGGCTGGATATCGCATTGGGTGTCGGCGGCTTGCCCCGGGGGAGGGTCGTCGAAATATACGGACCCGAATCCTCCGGCAAGACCACGCTGACGCTGCAGGTCATTGCCGAGATGCAAAAACTCGGCGGCACCTGTGCCTTCATCGATGCCGAGCATGCCCTCGATGTGCAATATGCGGCCAAACTTGGTGTCAAATTGCCCGAGTTGCTGGTTTCGCAGCCGGACACCGGTGAGCAGGCGCTCGAAATCTGCGATGCACTGGTCCGTTCCGGCTCGGTCGATCTGGTGGTGGTCGACTCGGTGGCGGCACTCACGCCGCGGGCCGAAATCGAAGGGGACATGGGTGATGCACTGCCCGGTCTGCAGGCCCGACTGATGAGCCAGGCGCTGCGCAAGCTGACCGGCTCGATCCAACGCACCAACACGCTGGTCATCTTCATCAACCAGATCCGGATGAAGATCGGCGTCATGTTCGGCAACCCCGAAACCACCACTGGCGGCAATGCACTCAAGTTCTATGCTTCGATCCGCCTGGACATCCGCCGTACCGGTGCCATCAAGAAGGCGGACGAGATCATCGGCAACGAAACCCGCGTCAAGGTCGTCAAGAACAAGGTGGCACCGCCGTTCAAGAGCGCCGAGTTCGACATCCTGTATGGAGAAGGCACCTCCCGTGAGGGCGAGATTCTCGATCTGGGCGTATCGGCCGGCTTTGTCGAAAAGAGCGGCGCCTGGTACAGCTACAACGGCGAGCGCATCGGTCAGGGCAAGGACAATGCCCGCGAATACCTGCGCGAGAAGCCCGAGTTGGCATTGGAAATCGAAAACCGCATCCGTGCTTCGTTGGGTGTGGCGGGCCGGGGTGACGTACCCACGCCAGCCGATGCCGAACCAGTGGCCGAGGGCAGGAAAGGTGGCAAGGCCGCCAAAGAGCCGAAAGAACCCAAGGAACAGGCTTGATGGATGGGCGGGACGGTCATGACCGGGGGGAGGAGCGGAAAACCGGAGTTCGAGACGCTGGCCGAGCTGGCAGTGGGTGCGCCGCCCAGTGAGGACAGACAGCGCGCCGAGCTGAAACGTCGCGCCATTGCACTGCTGGCCCGGCGTGATTACAGCCGGGCCGAGCTGACCCGCAAACTGCAGGCTGTTGCGGGGCGCCTGGGGCGTTCCTCTCGCTCGTCCCGCTTCGACGGTGCATCGTATGTCGATGGATTCTCCGGTGCGTCCGTTGTCTCGCGCCGGCGAAAGGCCGCATCCGGTGAGCGGAACGGGCGAAGGGGGCATGTCGAAGCGCTGGATCGGCCTGATCCTGATCCATCTTTCCGTGCAACCACCGATGCGTCCGACCCGTCCGCTTGGCCGGAAGAGCCCGGCCATGATGCGTTTCGGCAGACGGCTGTGCCCCGTGTTTCGACCGGGCTCATCGAACAGGTGCTCGACGAGCTGGAATCACAGCGCTTGCTGTCCGACCGGCGTATGGCTGAAGCGCTGGTGCGCGGCAGTTCGGCCCGTTATGGCTCGGCAAGACTGGAGCAGAACCTGCAGCGCAAGGGGCTGGACCCCTGCTTGATCGACGATGTGCTGCAACACCTGGCCGGCAACGAAAAAGAACGGGCCCGGGAAGTTTGGCTGCGTCGTTTCGGTCGGCCACCGGCCGATATCAGGGAGCGGGCCAGACAGTACCGCTTCTTACTGGGTCGGGGATTTGCCAGCAGTGTGGTGGCGGCGGTGGTACCGGCTGCACAGGCACGTAAAGGCGCCGATGAGGATGTATTCGACGGCGAGAGCCCCTGATACCCGCAGCCGTGGAGCCGCCTGGAATCAGGACTGAGGACCTGAGGACTGAAGACCGCTCCACGTCCGTCCCTGCCCCCTTGCTCTCCGCATTCTGGTGGCCATGGCTCCCGCCCGTCGTCTGGTGGCGTCCGAAGCCAGACACGGTTGGCGGCTCGGGGGTTCCACCCGATGGCGTCTGAAAGTATTCGCCGAAAATCAGTCAATCAGTCTTGTATCGCGCCCGCCCGCGCCCGCCCGGCAGTGTCCCGCACACCGTGCCAGGGTGTCTGCCTCGGTGATCTGCGGCTGCCGCGGTCGGGTGATCGTAGCGGTATGGCTGCAATGCACTGCTTCCGGCTGCCGGCCGGGCAAGCGAAGTGTTGCAGTTTTTCGCCGGATATCATGTGTGCGTGCCGGCTCAGCGTGGTGGCATCCTGCGAATCATCATGGATTGTGATAGCAGTGATAATCGGAGGCGGCACTGTGATAGCATCGATTCGTAAAATGTGACCCGATAACTCCGAGATCACCATGAAAATTCACGAGTACCAAGGTAAAGAAATCCTGAAGCGCTATGGTGTGCCGGTGCCACGGGGCATCCCCTGCTTCAATGTCGAAGAAGCCGTCAAGGCAGCCGAGCAACTCGGTGGTCCGGTCTGGGTCGTCAAGGCGCAGATTCATGCGGGTGGCCGCGGCAAGGGTGGAGGCGTGCAGCTGGCACGTTCACTGGCCGAAGTCCGTCAGCACGCCGACGCCATTCTTGGCATGCAGTTGGTGACCCACCAGACTGGACCGGAGGGACAGAAAGTCCGCCGGTTGCTGATCGAAGAAGGCGCTGACATCAAAAAAGAACTCTATGTCGGTATCGTCATCGACCGCCAGTCGCAACAGATTTGCGTGATGGCGTCGAGCGAAGGCGGAATGGACATCGAGGAAGTGGCGGCCAGCACGCCCGAAAAGATTCACAAGGTCTTCTGTGACGTGGCCAGTGGCCTGACCGATGCCGAAGCCGATGATCTGTCGACCAAAATCGGTATTCCGGCCGCGAGCCTGCCCAAGGCACGGGCGGCGCTGCAGGGGCTGTACAAGGCGTTCTACGAAACCGACGCCTCGCTGGCCGAGATCAACCCACTGATCCTGACTGGCAGTGGCGACGTGATCGCCCTGGATGCCAAGCTGAACTTCGACGCCAATGCGCTGTTCCGCCACCCCGAGCTGGTCGAGATGCGCGATCTGGACGAAGAGGACCCGGCCGAAATCGAAGCCTCCAAGTTCGATCTGGCCTATATCCAGCTCAACGGCAACATCGGCTGCCTGGTCAACGGTGCCGGTCTGGCCATGGCCACCATGGACACCATCAAGCTGTTCGGCGGAGAGCCGGCCAACTTCCTGGACGTGGGTGGCGGTGCCACCACCGAGAAAGTGACCGAAGCCTTCAAGTTGATGCTGAAGAACAAGGGCGTCGAGGCCATTCTGGTCAACATCTTCGGAGGCATCATGCGTTGCGACATCATTGCCGCCGGTGTGATCGCCGCCAGTAAGGCCGTCAACCTGGGCGTGCCGCTGGTGGTCCGGATGAAGGGCACCAACGAAGACCTCGGCAAGCAGATGCTGGCCGAATCCGGACTGCCGATCATCTCGGCAGACTCGATGGCCGATGCTGCACGCCTGGTGGTTGCTACGGCTGCCGGCAAGAAATAAACAACGCCCTGAACTTCGAGGACAATCGCAATGTCGATCCTAATCAACAAGGACACCAAAGTCATTACCCAGGGCATCACCGGTAAGACGGGGCAGTTTCACACCCGGATGTGCCGCGAATATGCCAACGGCAAGAACTGCTTCGTTGCCGGTGTCAATCCGAAGCGTGCCGGTGAAGATTTCGAAGGCATTCCCATCTACGCATCGGTGAAAGAGGCCAAGGCCGAAACCGGGGCCACCGTGTCGGTGGTTTATGTGCCGCCCGCAGGTGCTGCCGACGCCATTTGGGAAGCCGTGGAGGCCGACCTCGATCTGGTGGTCTGTATCACCGAAGGTATCCCGGTGCGCGATATGTTGGTCGTGCGTGACCGTATGCGCAAGGCCGGCAAGAAGACCCTGCTGCTCGGGCCGAACTGCCCGGGGCTGATCACCCCCGACGAAATCAAAATCGGCATCATGCCGGGCCACATCCATCGCAAGGGCCGTGTCGGTATCGTGTCGCGCTCCGGCACGCTGACCTATGAAGCCGTGGCCCAGGTGACGGCGTTGGGGCTGGGCCAGTCGTCGGCCGTGGGTATTGGCGGCGACCCGATCAATGGTCTGAAGCACATCGATGTGCTCAAGCTGTTCAACGACGATCCCGATACCGACGCCGTCATCATGATCGGTGAAATCGGTGGGCCGGACGAAGTCAACGCGGCACAGTGGGCCAAGGAGAACATGAAGAAGCCGGTGATCGGCTTCATCGCCGGTGTCACCGCGCCTCCGGGCAAGCGGATGGGGCACGCCGGGGCGCTGATCTCCGGCGGTGCCGATACCGCCGAGGCCAAGTTGGAAGTGATGGAAGCCTGTGGTATCCGCACCACCAAAGATCCTTCCGAAATGGGCCGTCTGCTGAAGACCGTGCTCTGATATCGGCCAGGAACCAGGCGCCCGCGGTGGTCAGGCGCCTGGCTTCAGGTAGTGAACTCGATCCGGGGGGCCGATCAGCCCGGGTCGGAACTCACCGTTCGCCGCCCCGGAGTGGCCGCCGGTAGATCGGGGCTTAGCTTTGTGGGGGTTTGTCCTTACAGTCCCTGATATTCAGGTGGGCATGGTTCGCACCGGGTAAGCGTCTCGTATCGCGTGGCTCCCGTATCGCGTCGGCCTGCTGATCAGGGGAAACGGATGAGCCGTGATCATCAGGATGCGGGCCGGGCGATCTATGGGCAGCTCACGCTGTCGGCGGCCAGCTGTCCGTTGCAGACTTATTGGTTGACCAATGCCAGGACCACCATCGGACGGCGGGCCAGCAGTATGCTGGTGCTGGACGATTTGACGGTTTCGGGCGAGCATGCGCTGTTGATCGTCGGCCAAACCGAAGTGATCATCCAAGATCTGGGCAGCCGCAATGGTACCTTGGTCAATGGTTCACCGGTGGCGCGGGCCTTTCTGAATGACGGCGATTGCATCGACATCGGCGTCTATCGGCTGGTCTTTCAGCGACTTCCTTCGCTGGATGGCGTCGTGTCTCCGTTTCTGGGGGCCTCGATCGGTACGCCCGGTGATGGCCGTGGGCCATTGCCCAATGGGCTGACCGTCGAGGGCCATTTTCCCGCTGCCCACAAGGACCGGGGTATTGCCTCTCACCCATCGTCGGTCGGTGGCCAGGCTGCCGATGGCCCGGCTGCTCAGGAAAGGGGGCATGGTCGGGATCCGTCCTCCGGTCCGGACTCCACCTCGGATGGTGGCGTGCCCTTTGGCCAGAATCTTTCCAGCGCTCAGATCGGGACGCCGTCCACAGGCGCTTGCCGTCTGCCGCTCGAACCGCCACAGCAGGATCTGGGTGGTATGTCGCGTGCTGCGGGCTTCAAACCCTTGCCCGCCATGCCGCCTTTGCCGGGGTCGCCGGCGGAGCAGCACGGCCTGGCACGCGAAGGCAGCGAGGCACCGTCCATTCCTGGCTTTCCGCGGCTGATCGATGGCAGCCGGGAGGTGATGGGCTTCGTGCCGGGGTTCGGTCGAGTACCCCGCCTGCCGGCTGCGCCGCTGCCGGCCTCCCGGGTCCATCCGATACCCCGTCAGCGTCCACCGCTGCAGGTGCCCGAGAACTACCGGGGTGTCTCGCTGCGTTTTCTGGGTGGGCATGATGCCGGCCGGCTGCTACTGATCGATCGGCCGATCGTCAGTATCCGCAATGGTTGCGGGCAGGTGGCGGTCGTCAGCTGCCGGCCCACCGGTTTCTATCTGACCCATGTCGAGGGGCAGGCCTATCCGCTGGTCAATGGCGAATCGATCGGTCTGGCGGCTCATCCCTTGCGCCATCATGATCTGATCGAGCTGAGTGGCACCATCATCCAGTTCTGTCAGACCCAGCACGATCCGGGTCCCGCGGACTCATCGGGGCCGCAGGCCGATCCACCGGGTGGCCCGCACCGATGACGCGCTTGTTGCAGTCCGTCCATGCCCTGCTGCGTTCCTTCCGTCTGTGGGCAACGCTGGGTGGGCTGTGTACGGTCGTGCTGGCTTGTGCGGCGCTGCTCGGCTATCTGACGATACCGGTGGTCCAGACCTTCGACCGTCTGCATCAGGATCATAGACTGCGCTGGATGCCTGTCGTACCAGAATCCAGTGTGCTGATCGTCGACATCGACGAAAAAAGCCTGCAAGAGCAGGGGCGCTGGACCTGGCCACGTAAGACATTGGCCAGACTGGTGGATCACATCGTCGATGACGGGGGCGCCCGGGTGCTGGGCTTCGACATCGTGTTTGCCGAACTGTCACCGGGCGACGACCAGGAACTGGTCGAGGCCATCCGGGACAAACCGGTCGTGCTGGGCTATTACTTCACCCGTCAGGCTGGTGCGCGGCAGATCGGCGCACTGCCCCGACCGATCTTTCAGGCAGATCTGTTCGAAGACCGGGTGCTGCCCGATTGGGATGGCTTTGGAACCAACATCGAGCAGATCGGCAAAGTGGCCCAGGGCAGCGGTTTTTTCAACGCCCGGATCGATGATGATGGCGTGGTGCGTTCGGTACCGGTACTGACCCCATTTGATGGCCAGATGTATGAATCGTTGGCGTTGGCGATACTGCGCGCCTACGAGGGCAACCCGCCGATCAGCCTGCGGGAACAGGATTTGAGCCTCTCCGAACGGACCCGCCTGATTCTTGACGAGAGCCTGGGCGTGCGTGTGCCCTTTGCCGGTGCAGCCGGCCCGGGCGCCGGACGCTTCGAATACATTCCGGCTACCGATGTGCTCGAAGGCCGGGTCGATCCGCAGCGCTTCCGCGACCGGATCGTGTTGGTGGGGGCGTCGGCTCCGGGCATCGGTGACCGGCATGCCACTCCGGTCAACCGCAGCACGCCAGGGGTCGAAGTCCATGCCACTCTGATCGCCAGTGCACTGGCCGGCGGCATGCCGGTCGTACCCTGGCATGCTGGCTACACCATCGCCGTGCTCACCATCATACTGGGCGGCATGGCCGCCTTGTGGATGCCACGCCTGGGGGCGCCTGGTATTCTGCTGCTGATGTCCGTGCTGCTGGCCATTCTCTATGGCAGCAATGCGTGGATGTTCGGCGGACTGGGCTGGATCATGCCCTTGGCGGCACCGATGCTGGCGCTGGTGCTGATCGCCGTTCTCAATCTGGCGGTCGGGCATTTCATCGAAGGCAAGGCACGTCGGGCCGTGATCCAGCTGTTCGGGCAATATGTTTCGCCCAAACTGGTGCAGCGCATGGCCCGCCAGCCCGAGGCCTATCCGATCGAGAGCCAGAACAAGCGTTTGACCATTCTGTTTGCCGATATTCGTGGCTTCACCCGGATGGCGGAATCGATGGATCCGCAGGTGCTACGCGAATATCTCAACATGTTCCTGACGCGGATGACCGAAGTGATCCACCAGCACCAGGGCACCGTCGACAAGTACATGGGCGATGCCATCATGGCTTTCTGGGGGGCACCGGTCGAAGATGCCGAGCAGGAAGACCATGCCGTCGTGGCAGCCATCGCCATGCAGGATGCCGTGGCCGAGCTGAATCAGGTGTTTGCCCAGCGAGGTTGGCCGGCACTGATGATCGGCATCGGTATCAATTCCGGTACCGCCCGGGTCGGTGACATGGGCTCGCAGTTGCGTCGCACTTACACCGCCATTGGCGATGCCGTGAACCTGGCGGCCCGGTTGGAGGCGCTGACCAAGCGCTTCGGCCTACCGGTGCTGCTCGGGGAAACCACCGCGCGGCAGGTGCAGCTGGTGGAGCTGGAACCGTTGGGCGAAGCAGACGTGCCGGGCAGAAGCGAGCGCGTTCGTGTATTTTGTCCGAAACGCTATGTCAAGCCCACGGCGCAGGAGGGCGCAGCGGTGCTTTAATTGGGTCATGCGTTTCCAGATCCTCGGCTGCAGCGGCGGACTTGGTGGTTCGCCGGCTCGTCCGGCGGACCAGAGCAGACGACCGTTTCGCACGTCATCCTTCTTGCTCGATCACGACATCCTGATCGATGCCGGCACTGGCGTCGAGGATCTGTCGGTGGATGAGCTCAAGCATATCGATCATGTCTTTCTCTCGCACTCCCATCTGGATCACATCTGCGCCTTGCCGCTGATGATCGATACGGTGGGCAGCATCCGTGACAAACCGCTGACCGTCCATGCATTGCCCGAAACCATCCATGCGCTGAAGGAACATATCTTCAATTGGGTGATCTGGCCCGATTTCACCGAAATTCCCCATTACGACCGGCCATGGATGGTGTTCAGCCCGTTGCAGGTCGGAACGCCGGTCGTGCTGGGTGGACGCACCATCACCCCGATCGGCGCCAATCACACCGTGCCGGCGCTGGGTTTCCACCTGGCCTGCCGACAGGGCAGTTTGGTCTATTCGGGTGATACCTTGCCCAACGAAAGCTTCTGGCGCACCGTGAACGCCATCACCGATCTGCGCTATCTGATCATCGAAACCGCCTTTGCCAACAAAGAGCGTGATCTGGCGGTGATGGCCAAGCACCTGCACCCGATCCAGCTGGCCGAGGAACTGAACAGCCTGCGGGCCGAGCCCGAGATTCTGATCACCCACCTGAAGCCGTCGGACCGAGACCAGATCGAACGTGAAATCGAAGCCTGGGCCGGTCGCTTTCAGCCGCGTATCCTGCAGACAGGTGATGTGCTCACGATCGGATGATCGGCAGGCTTGCCATCGGGAGGAGGGCTGGCACATGATCTGGCCGCACCGCCTTCAGAACCGTGTGATGGCGAGATGTCATGCATGGCCAGGACGGAGTGCTCTGGCAGGTGCTGCAATACGGTTGCGATGATGATCATCTGTGCGAGCGAGCGCTCATGCACCGGATCGGTACCCGAAAATGGTGACGGCCCCCTCTCGAGGCGCTGGGGATCAGCAGGATCATCAGCGCCATGGCAATGATCGGGGGCTGCGTCTGCCTTACCCGGGAGGTCGAGATCTTCCTTTCTCAGGGGGCCGAGACTTGCTCACAGGCACGCAGCAGCGCGCGGGCGGCCTGGCCCGGATCGGGCTGATTGAAGAGTGCACCGATGACGGCCGCCGCGTCGGCCCCGGCGGCCAGTACCGAAGCGATATTGCCGGTATCGATGCCGCCGATACCGACGATCGGCCGACCCAACTGCAGCGCGCGGGCCTGAGCCAGCACGTCCAGTGAGGCCCCGGGGGCCTGTGGCTTGGTGCCGGAAGCAAACAGCGCGCCGAAGGCCAGATAGTCGGCCAGCGGTGCAAGTTGCTGCGCTCGTTCCAGACTGGCGTAGCACGACACCCCGATCAGCACGTGATCGCCCAGCGCGGCCCGGGCTTCATGCAACTCGCCGTCATCCTTGCCGATATGCACCGCCCCGATCTGCAGTTGCCGGGCCAGCTGCCAATCGTCGTTGAGGATCAACAGCGCTTGATGTCTCCGGCAGAGCGCCTGTAACGCGGGCAGTTGCTGCAGCTTCAGTGCCTCCGGGGCGAGTTTGTTGCGGTACTGCAGCACACGCACGCCGGCGGCGAGCACCGCATCGGCCTTGCGCAACAACGATCCGGTATCCAGGTCATCGGCGGTGATGGCATAGACGCCACGGATCAGCTCGGCAGCAGGGTGGGGCAAGGGGGCGGACATGGGAGCAGCGGGGACAGCGGGTGACGTTGGTGAAATTGGTGGGGCGACTGTATACGGTCAGGACGCCCGGACCAGTATAACCAGCCGAATCCCGCCGTGGCGCGTGTCGA
Organism: Lautropia sp.; assembly: GCA_030530775.1. Classification (GTDB taxonomy): domain Bacteria; phylum Pseudomonadota; class Gammaproteobacteria; order Burkholderiales; family Burkholderiaceae_E; genus Lautropia. Next base: position 54,422 of record JAUMUG010000010.1, read on the forward strand.
CCCGTACTGGGCGGCTGTGCATCAGAGCACGCGGACACTAACCACTGGTCCGGCTCTGCTGCAGGCTCGTCGGACACGAAGGGCCAGCTCGCATGACTTTCCTTTTAATACGTCGGAGGTGATTGGAATTCACCGCTATCCAGGACTTGACGTGTCTGATCTAGAGGGCAGGAAATGAGCGGCAGCAACAGCATCGCCGGGCTGACGGTAATGGTCATCGACGACAGCAACACGATTCGTCGTAGTGCCGAGATATTCTTGAAACAGGCAGGCTGTGTCGTCGTGCTCGCCGAGAACGGTTTTGACGCTCTTGCCAAGCTGTCCGACCACGGTCCGGACATCGTTTTCTGCGATGTGCTGATGCCACGTCTGGATGGCTATCAGACCTGTGCGCTGATCAAGAAGAGCCCGCGTTTCAAGGCGACACCCGTCATCATGCTGTCGAGTAAGGATGGGTTGTTCGACCGTGCCCGGGGTCGTCTCGTGGGCTCCGAAGAATATCTGACCAAGCCCTTTACCAAGGACAGCCTGCTCAAATGCGTACAGGCGCACAGCCGTCGTCAGACCTCCGCCGCCAACGACGTGGCGCCGGTCGGTATGGCGGGTTGAGTGATCGTCACGGGAGTCAAGCATGAATGCTCAACCTGCGCGCAAGATTCTGATCGTCGATGATTCGGCGACCGAGCGTTTTTTCATGTCCTCTCTGCTGAGCAAGCAGGGCTACGAAGTCATCACGGCCGAGAACGGCGATGAAGCCATCGAGAAGGTGCAGAGTGAAAGACCTGCAGTAGTGATCATGGATGTGGTGATGCCGGGCAAGAGCGGCTTTCAGGCCACCCGCGCCATTGCGCGTGATCCGGCCATGAAGGATGTCCATGTGATTCTGTGTACCAGCAAGAATGCGGAAAGCGACCGGATCTGGGGACTTCGTCAGGGAGCGAAGGACTACCTGGTCAAACCGGTCGATCCGGAAGTTCTGCTGGCCAAGATTTCCAGTCTGGCCTGGGAGCATTGAAATGGAGACCACGGATCTGCTGCAACCGGAAACCCATGCTGCATCCGCTGCTGGGAACAGGGCGGCCGAGTCGGCCAGTGCCACGCACCTGGCGCTGATGATCGGCAACAGCCGCTACCTGGTCGATCTGGCCGAAGCGGGTGAAATCGTGCCGATGCCGCCGACCATTTTGCAGGTTCCGTTGACCTTCGACTGGTTCGTGGGCGTGGTGAACGTGCGGGGTTCACTGTTCACCGTGGTCGATCTGTCGCGCTTCATGGGAGGCGGTGGCACGCCCATCACGAAGGAGTCCCGTCTAGTGACCGTTTCGCCGGCGCTGCAGTTCAATACCACGCTGGTCGTCTCGCGGATGATGGGGCTCAGAAACAGTGCATCGATGAAGCCCGTCGATGGCAAGCCGGCTGATGACATGCCCTGGCTAGGGCAGTGTTTCGAGGATCGGGAGGGGCACGTCTGGTGTCGCCTGAGTCTGTCGAAACTGGTGGCCTCATCAGCGTTTTTGATGGTTGGACGTTGAGGAGGGGGCATGTCGGCCTTGAGTTCAGTGCAGGGAAGCGCCGATTCCGGGTTGCCGGGGATCGTGGGAGGATCTCCGGTTGCGCGGCAGACCGCGTCGGCACCGGCCCGGTCGAGCAGCGCGACGACGCTTTCGCGTTCGCGCGTTCGTCCCACTCCGTTGCTGGGGCGGCTCAGTCTCAAACTGCAATCGATCATCCTGCTGGGGATGCTGACCATCACCGTTGCGGTGGCGCTCGCACTCAGCACGTATGAACGGCAGGTCGACCGGACGCTGGCACTGCAGAACGAAGTGGTCGGTGACACGCTGCTGCACTCGCAACGACTGGCCAAGGCCGCCAGCCTGGCGGTGGATGGCAACGAAACCGCCTTTGGTCAGTTGCAGAGCAGCCAGTCCTATCTGAACGATGCCGTCAGCGCGCTGCAGAATGGCGGCGAGGTCGGGCGCCTGTCGATCCGGCCGCTCGATGGAAAGCTGGTGGACAACCTGGCACAGTTTCGCGATTTCTGGGAAGAGGTCTCGCCGTCGGTCAACGCCGTGATCGAACAGCAGACAGTGCTGACCCACTTCGCATCGCTGGTCGACGAAGTGGTACGCCTCGAGCGGATTCTGTCACGCACCCAGGAGGGGATTTTGAACAGCCTGCGTGATTCGCCCCAGAACATGCAGGAATTGCTGTTGATGACCCGTCTGAACAGTCAGGTGCGCACTATCGTCGGTGAGATTCTGCGGATGCGCGACAGCAGCGAATTCAACAGCCGCGATGCCGTCGTGCTGGCCAACGCCATCGAAGGCTTCGCACGCTGGCGTTCGGCCGCCATGCATGGCGACGCCGGGCGCGGCGCCGGGCCGTTGCGCAGTGCCGAAGCGCGCGACACCCTGCGCAGGAATGATGCGGTGGCCGAGCAGTTCGTTCGTCTGGCCCGGCAGGCCCAGCAGGCGCTGCCGGCGCTGGAGCATGCCCGCGCCGCCGGCATGGCGGTCTTCAACAAGAGCGATGAGCTGACGACCCTGGCCACTGAAATCCGGACGAGTATCGTCGATCGGCGCGGGCTGCAGTCGTCGGTGCAGTGGATGATTCTGGGCTTTGCATCGGCGGCGGTGCTGTCCTTGCTGCTGTTGTGCAAGGCCTATTACGACGACTCGAAACTGCAGGCCGACCGCTCGATCGACAAGCGTCTGGAAGCCGAGCGCATGGAACAGGAGGCCAGCCGGATCAACGATCAGAACCAGGCTGCCATTCTTCGTCTGATGAACGAGTTGCAGGATGTCGCCGATGGTGACCTGACCGTTCAGGCGACGGTATCCGACGACATCACCGGGGCGATTGCCGACTCGATCAACTATACCGTCGAGGAGCTGCGCAGCCTGGTCGGCCGGATCAACCGCACCGCCGAGGCGGTGGCCGAAGCATCCGACAGCGCCCAGGTGACGGCTTCGCATCTGCAGGCCGTCAGCGAGCAGCAATCGCGTGAAATCCGCGAAACCGGTGAAGCGGTGCTGAACATGGCGGCGCAGATCAAACAGGTATCGGCTTCCGCATCGGAATCTGCCGAGGTGGCGCGTCAGTCGCTGTCGGCCGCCAGCCGGGGCAGGGACGCGGTGCAGAACGCCATCGCCGGCATGGGGGGAATACGCGAGCAGATTCAGGACACAGCCAAGCGCATCAAGCGTCTGGGCGAATCCAGTCAGGAGATCGGTGAGATCGTCGAACTGATTTCGAACATTACCGAACAGACCAATGTACTGGCGCTCAATGCTGCGATTCAGGCGGCATCGGCCGGCGAGGCGGGACGCGGTTTCACGGTGGTGGCCGAGGAGGTCCAGCGTCTGGCCGAACGCTCGGCGGAAGCGACACGGCAGATCTCGGCGCTGGTCAAGGCCATTCAGACCGATACCCACGACGCGGTGGCTGCCATGGAGCGCAGCACCCAGGGCGTGGTGCGCGGCGCCAAGTTGTCGGACGAGGCCGGTATGGCGCTGATCGGTATCGGTCAGGTATCTCAGGAACTGGCGGATCTGATCATGCGCATCTCCAAGACGACCGAGAACCAGGCGGCATCGGCTTCCTCGGTGGCACAGAGCATTCAGCGGATTCTGTTGGTCAACAGTCAGACCAACGAAGGTACACAACAGACGGCGGGTTCCATTCTGCAGCTCTCCGAGCTGGCCAGGGAGCTGAAGAACTCGGTGGCCCGGTTCCGGGTGAACTGAGGATGGCATGGCTGCACCGGCATCCCATGGGAATGGCCGGTGCATCTCGATTTGAACGAAGAGGCTGATCGGTGGAAAACAGCAATAGTGTGGACTTGATGACCCTGTCCTGGTGCGTGCCGGAGATTCGCGAATCTCTGCAGCGCGTGGCCGCTGCGCTCGATGAACAGCTGGCGGCGCCGAAGGGTGGAACCGAAGCGATCAAGCGGGCACGCCTGCATCTTCATCAAACACATGGTGCTCTGCAGGTGGCTGGTGTGGCCGGGGTGGCGGTGCTCACCCAGGAAGCCGAACTGGTGCTGGAAGCCTTCGAGTCCGGGGAACTGGCGCTGGACGAGCAGGCGGTGGGTACGGTCAAGTGGGTGATGCGTGCCATCATCGAGTATCTGGAGGATTTGCGGCAGAATGGCATCATGGTGCCGGTGCTGGTGCTGTTTCCCTACTACCGGGATCTGGTGGCGCTGCGCAAGGTGACCGCCCCCGATCCGACGGCACTTTTCGAAGTCGATCTCGATCGTGCACTGCCGGCTTCGGTGCGTAACAATGTTTCCAGAAGTCCGGATCGTGACGAACGGGCCCGTTCAGCCTGCCGGGGTTTCGAGCGTGCCTTGCCGGCACTGATCCGCGGCGAGAATGCCGCCACCGCGATCGAGGCACTGCATGAGGCCATGAGCCGGCTGGTGCGCACACAGCCGCATGAGGACGCACGGCTGTTCTACTGGCTGTCGCTGGCGCTGCTGGACGGCATGAAGGAAGGTGCGCTGCCGGTCGATCTGGGCAGTCGTCGTGCCGTCGGACGTATCAACATCATGAATCGGCACCTGTTCTCACAACATGCGCAGGTGCCCTCGCAGTTCATCAAGGAACTGCTGCTGTTGTTGGCCAAGGCTGGGCCTGGCTCGGCGATGGTCGAGGAAGTGCGCCGGCATTTCCATCTGAAGACGACGGTACCGGCCGAATACGAGCGTCCACGCTATGGGCTGGCCGACCCCGAGACGTTGAAAGTGGCGCGCGAAGCACTGGCCCAGGTACGTCGTTCATGGGAAAAGATCGCCAGCGGTACCCGGCAGGAGGAGGCCGTGTTCGCCGAGACCATGACGGTTCTGAACCAGGCGCTGGGCACGACCCATTACAAGGGTCTGACCATGCTGGGTAAGACGCTGGCCACCATGCCGGCTGCCTACGCCGACCAGACGCCGGAGCAGGCGGAGCTGCTGGCCATCGAAGTGGCGACGGCGGTGCTGTTCATGGAAGAGGCGCTGTCCGGTGCACTGCGTTCCGACCCTTCCTGTGACGAGCGTAGCGAGGAACTGGCCGAACGCATCAATTTGCTGCTCAGCCACCCCGAGCGCTTCGATCCGACCCCGTTGTCATGGTTGGTCACGCTGTCGATCCGCGCCACCGACCGGATGACTCAGGCCGCCTTCGTATCCGAGCTCAAGCACAACCTGACCAGCTGTGAACAGGCGCTGGACGACTATTTCCGCGATTCGACCGCCGTCAGCCGTCTCGAAGGCATCGAACCGCTGCTGGCCGAGACCACCGCCGTGTTGCGGGTACTGGAGTATCGCGAAGCGGTTGCCGCCTGTGACGCCATCCAGCGTCAGGTCAGTGATCTGCTGGAAGCGCGCACCGACCTGACCGAACAGAGCAGCGCCCGTCTGGCCGATGGCCTCAGTGCGTTGGGCTTCTTCGTCGAATCGTTGTTGCAGCCGGGCAATCGTGCACGGCGCTTCCGTTTCGATGTCGAGCTCGGCATGCTGTTCGAGGACGAAAGTGTGCCGCTGGAGATGCCGGAACAGGACGAGGGGGCTGGACAGGTTTCCATGGCCACCGGGCAGCATGCAACCGATGTGCAGCCTGCCGCCGACGTGAGCGCAGCGCATGAATCAGCTGCACGGCAGCCGGCCGAGGGGCAGGAGCAGAGCGCGGCGGATGCCGAGGCAGCAGCGATGCAGCCGGTGACGGAATCCGCCGCATCGACCGAAGTCGAGCCGGAGGACGAGCCGCTGTCGCCCGACGAAGCGGAACTGCACGAGATTTTCATGATGGAAGCCGAAGAGGTGCTGGGCGCCATCGACGAGAATCTGCGTATCGTGCGCAAGGCGCCCGAGGACCGCGAAGCCATGACCACGATCCGTCGTGCCTTCCACACGCTGAAGGGCTCCAGCCGGATGGTGGGGCTGGATGCCTTTGGCGAAGCGGCCTGGTCCTTCGAACAGATGCTGAACCACTGGCTGGCCGAGGATGCCGACGGCACCACCGCGTTGTTCGAACTGATTGCCGATGGCGCGACCTTCTTCGGCCAGTGGCGCGAGCAGATGCAGAGCCGGCCGCGTGCCGTGCTGGATGCATCGGCGCTGATGGCACGCTGTGCCGCCTTTCCGAATGAGCCGGCCGCCGGCGTGGCGGCAGCGGTGGCCAGTGTGGCCGCTCCTGTCCAGGCAGCCGGGGCTGGTGTCGCGGTTGCCATCGGCGTTGGCACAGCCGCTGCGACTTCTGCTGCCGAAACCGGTGCGGGTGCCGCATCCGAACGCTTCGATGTCCACCGACCGTCGACTCCGGAGGATGCAGACCACCAAGATCCCGCCGTGCGGCATGAGGATTCGACTCCTGCAGAACACGTTGAGCAGGTCACGGCCGATGACTTCATGGCCGTGAGCGGCATGGATGGCATGGTTCTGGAAGATGGCGGCGCCGACGAGTGGGCCACGCTCACGATGTCCGACGTCCATGGGCTCGGCAGTGGAGGTTTCGGAAACACTGGACTGGGTGTCGGCGGCTTCGGCAACGACGGTTACGGTGCCGGCGATAACGAAATCTTCGACAAGAATGAATTTGCCGTCAAAAAATCGGATGACGAATCGCCGGAAGAGGATCGATTTGATGCGGATGCTCTGAGCCTCGATGGTCTGCGTCCCGATGTGGCGCAGGAAAACGTGTTGCTCGAGCGGCCATCGAGCGGGGATGCGGGTGGATTGCGTCTGGACGCCGGCTGGACGGACCTCGTGGAGGGATCGGAGGCCGAAGAACTGCCGGTGGATTCGCCGGCCGCCGAATCATTGGCCGAACTGGATCGACTGACGCTGAACCTAGTGCAGAGTGCCGGCATGGATGCGATGCTGTCGGCCGACGAAGCCGGAGAAGAGGCCGAAACCGATGGGGCTGGGACGGGTGATGCACTGTCGGCCAAGTACGAAACCGCTCCGGTCGATGGTAGCCTGGCGGCCGGTGACTTCGGGTCCGACGACACCTTCCCGAGCAGTGGGGCGATCGACGGCGACGAGTTCGACGAACGCGGACCCGGTGGCGGATCGGATGCATCACTGATGGCCGTCGATGAGATGAACGACCGCTCGATCGATGACGCTTTCGTGCTGTCGGATGCCGATGATCAGAGTGACGAAGACATCCCGCTGCTGGATATCTCGATGTCGGTGCCGACACCGGAAGAAGCGGTTTCGGCATCCGCCCAGCCGGCCGGGACCCTGGTTCAGGATCTGCTGGGTGACGGGTCGACATCGGCCGCCGGTGAAGGTATCCAGTCGGTCGGGGCGGCCGACCAGGCGGCAGAGCCGATGCCGACGATACAAGCGTCCGTGCCGCGGGACGGTGTACCGGCGGAATTTGCCGAGCCACAGGACGCTGCCGTGCCGGCGCTGCTCATGCCCGAGCCACAACCCGTGGCGGAGGCCGACGGGCAGGTGCGCATCGGCGACCGTCTGGTGGATGCGGAGCTGTTCGAGATCTTCAATGCGGAAGCCGTGCAGGTGAGGACGCGCCTGAACGACGACTGGCACGCCTGGCACTCGTCCGAAGCACTGCGTGCGCCGGAATCGCTGGTGCGCGCACTGCACACGCTGGTCGGAACCACCCGCCATGTCGGGCTGATCCAGGTGCGCAGCATTGCCGAGTCACTGGAGAAACTGCTGATCAAGCAGCGTGAAACCGCCTGTCAGTTGCCAGATGGCGTGAAAGCCAGTATGCAGGCCGCACTGGGCGTGGTCGACCGGATGTTGGCGGAATTTGCTTCACGTACCGAGCCCGAGGCCGACCCGGCCACCGCGACCCGCATGGCATCGCTTCTCGCCGATTGGGACACCCAGATCGCCGGGGAAGGCGACAAAGCCGACAGCAAGGCCGCGACACCCGCGGAAGTGCGTGGTGAGGCGCTGCTGAAGAAAGCGGCCGAAGTGCTGGGGGCCGCCCGGCGCGAAACCGAGGAAAAGAAAGATCCGCTGGCCGGTCTGGTCGATGAGATCGACGCCGATCTGGGGCCGGTCTTTTTCGAGGAGGCCGAGGAACTGATGCCGCAGGTGGACAACCATCTGCGCGAATGGCGTGAGCGCCCGGGCGATGGCGCGATGCCGGCTGCATTGATGCGCCTGTTCCACACCATCAAGGGCAGTGCCCGGATGGCCGGTGCCATGCGCTTCGGTCAGATGATCCACGAACTGGAAACCCAGGTCGAAGACGCACTGGCCCAACCGCCGGTGCAGGAATCGGTGATCGAGGCCGTGCTGGCCGGATACGATCAGGCGGTGTCGGCCTATGAGATGATGTTGCATCCCGAACTGGCCTGCCAGCAGGAGACCACGCCGAGTGAGGCTTCGCCGGCTCCCACGCCGGCGCCGATGCCGCAGGCCGTGACGGCACCTGCCGCGCAGCAGATGCCGACCGAACCCGTTGCAGTGCAAGCGTCCGAAAGCAGCACGGCATCAGCGCCGTGCCCCAATCAACCGGCGACGACGCCCGCACCGATGGCCGAAGCGATGGTGGCTGGCGCCACCACCACCCCAGCCGCGGGGGCTCAGCATGTGATTCGGGTGCGCGCCGACCTGCTCGACCGGATGGTGGCCGAGGCCGGCGAGGTGGCGATTGCCCGCGCCCGTCTGGACAGTGAGATGAGTCTGATCCGTCAGGCCATCAACGAGCTGACCGAGAACGTCAACCGTCTGCGTCAACAGCTGCGCGAAATCGAGATTCAGGCCGACAACCAGATTCAGGCCAAGATCGCACACTCGAACGAGACCGATACCGATTTCGATCCGCTGGAGTTCGACCGTTATACCCGCTTCCAGGAAGTGACGCGGATGCTGGCCGAATCGGTCAACGACGTATCGACCGTGCAGCAAAATGCGCTGCGCGCCGTCGATGCCGCCATGCAGGATCTGGCTCGTCAGGGGCAGGTCAGCCGCAGTCTCCAGCAGAGCCTGATGCGGGTGCGGATGGTGCAGTTCTCGACCATCAACGATCGCCTGTACCGGGTGGTGCGCCAGGCCGGCAAGGACACCGACAAGCGCGTCATGCTGGAGATCAAGGGCGGTCAGGCCGAGATCGACCGCAACGTACTGGACCGGATGGCCGGCCCGATCGAGCATATCCTGCGCAATTCGGTGGCTCACGGTATCGAAGAGCGTGATGTGCGCAGCAAGACCGGCAAGCCCGACACCGGTGAAGTGACCATCGAGGTCAGTCAGGATGGCAACGAAGTCATCATGCGCTTCCTCGATGACGGTCAGGGACTCGATTACCCGAAGATCGAAGCGCGGGCCCGTGAGCGCGGTCTGATTGCTCCGGACCATGTGCCTTCGCAGCGTGAATTGGCCCAGTTGATCTTTGCGCCGGGCTTTTCGACTGCCAAGCAGGTGACGGCGCTCGCCGGCCGTGGCGTCGGTATGGATGTGGTGCGTGCCGAAGTGGCGGGTCTGGGGGGGCGTATCGATCTGGATTCCACACCGGGCAAGGGCAGCTGCGTGACCGTGCACCTGCCGGTGTCGCTGGCCGTCACCCAGGTGGTCCTGCTGGAAATCGAAGGCGGTAAGTTCGCCGTGCAGAGTGCACTGGTCGAGCAGATTCTGCAAATGCGTCCCGAGGCGTTGACCGAAGCCTACCGTACCCAGCGTGTCGACATCGGTGGCGAGAAGGTGCCGTTCTACTTCCTGGGCAGTTTGCTGGAAATGTCGGGCAGCCGGCCGGCCGCCCAACGGATCGCACCGGTGGTGTTGCTGCGGGCCGGTGCCACCCGGATTGCGCTGCACGTCGATACCGTGGTGCCGAACCAGGAAGTGGTGATCAAGCACATCGGTCCGCAGCTGGCCCGTCTGGCCGGTGTGGCGGGCGCCACCGTGCTGGGCAATGGCGACATCGTCCTGATCCTGAACCCGGTACAGCTGGCCATGGCCCGTGTGGCCGGTCAGGCGGGCAAGGTGAATGCCACCACCTTCAGCGCCAGTGAACTGCAGACGGCTGCCACTGTGATGGTGGTGGACGACTCGGTTACGGTGCGCAAGGTGACCCAGCGCCTTCTGGTGCGTGAAGGCTACAATGTGCTGCTGGCCAAGGACGGCGTCGATGCACTGCGCCAGCTGCAGGATGGTGTGCCGGACGTTATGCTGGTCGATATCGAGATGCCTCGCATGGACGGCTTCGATCTGACCAAGAATATCCGCGCCAGCGCCGAGTACCAGCACATCCCGATCATCATGATCACCTCACGCACCGCCGACAAGCATCGTAATCATGCCTTGTCGCTGGGGGTCGATGTCTTCCTCGGCAAGCCGTACTCCGAAGACGAATTGCTGCGGCAGGTGAAGAGCTTCGCGGCACAGCGGGCGGGGAGTGTGATGGCTTCCTGATGCCTGAGGACACCTCGGGTGCTTCCGATTGAGCTCGCCGGGGGCGGGGCAGCCAAAGCAGCGCCATTCGATCCTTGGATCGCTAAGCTGCATTGGCTGCCCCGCTCCGGCTTTTGCTGCAGGGAAGGCTATGGCGTCGGGTGAAGAGCTGCTTGAGGGGGGCTGCTTGGGAGAACAGAACCAATATGCAACCATCCTGGTTCCATGGTGAATACCTTACATGCCCACGACGCTGACCTTGAACCGAGAACGGATCAGATCCAGGCTGATACCAGCCTGATCCGCCCGACGGTTCAATCCCAGTACGCCATGCCGGTCTCGCCTTCGTAGACCGAACGGTCTTCGACGAGGGTGACGTTGACCGGATTCAGCTTGCCGCCGGCTTTCCAGTCCTTCGGCACACTCCAGATCATGCACTGCAGGCGCTTGATGTGCGTGATGTTGGTGTTCCAGCACATGCGGGCCTCCTGGGCGTTACCGCCCTGCAGGACCATCAGTTGTTCGGACTGCTCGCCATTGTTCCACTGCTTGAGTATGCCGAATGGCACCACTTCGTTCAGCTTGACGCGGTAGGGGCTATCGACGGTCAGCTGGGTCTCGAAGCGTTGTGACGTGATGGTGGGTGTATGAGACATGGCGACCGATGAGATTTTCATGTCGTTGCCCAGCAGCACGTCGTCTGCGGTGATGCTGACGGGCACTTCCATGCGAAACATGTTGAAGGGGCGTGGCGGCGTGTAGAACTTGGCAAACACCGAGTTGCTGATCGAGAAGGTGTGCTCGCCGGGTTTCACGGGTTCATAGTTTTTGCCGTTGCAACCGAAGCCGTGGCGGAAACCGACGATGACGTAATCGGGGTCTATCTTGTAGTTGCCCAGGCTGGTTTCGGCAAAGAAGTTGACCATGCCATCGGACCCCTTCGAGCCATCGGGGCCGGTGGCCGGCTGAAGGCCATCGTGACCGCAGGGTTTCTGCTCCAGCATGGCGAGGAACACGTCACCCCGGATGCCCTGGGTGGAGATGGGGGACACTTCTGCCGGGGTGGCTGGCGTGGCAGGCGCGGGTTGCTCGGGTGTAGCCGAGCCAGGTTGGGCAGGTGTCGGTTCAGGCTGCGTGGGTGTCGGTGCGGGTGTCGGTGCAGGCGTGGAGGCGCTTGCGTCGCTGTTGCTGCTGGAGTCTACGCCGTTACCGTTGTTGCTGGCGCCGCCCGAGCCGGCACCCGCCGCGTTGGCTTCACCGCCGTTGCTTCCCTGACCTGCGCCGGCACCGGCTGCACTACCGGCCACGGCGGCACTGCTGGCATCGATGTTCACATAGACGGTATCGTAGGCGCCCGGGGCCGTGGGGCTGCTGGAGACGGCCCGCTCACTGCCACCATCGCCACCGCCGCCACAGGCGGTGAGCAGCAGGGTCAGGGCCGCTGCGGTCATCGGGGTGCGAATGTACTGAATACTCATGGAGGAACTCTCGGGATCATGATGGGAGGCCGAGAATTCTAGGGGCGATTTTCCTGTCTGACCGTCTATGTTGTTTTATTTGCCCGCTGATCGGTTCCCCGTTGCAACGGAGGGGCTGGAGGATGGGGGGGAGGGCAGGATGGCCGAGGGGCCGGCGGCTGTTCGATGGGCACGATCGGGTCGCTGCGAGCGATACAATCCCTTCGGTGCCGGTGATACCGCCGCCGGATCCGTTTCTGCCCCATCCCATGAATGCTCCTGTCCAAACCCTGCTGGCTTTCGATTTCGGCGAGAAGCGCATCGGCGTGGCGGTAGGCAATACGTTGATCGGCGCGGCCGAGCCGCTGGCCACCCTGACCGAGCCGAAAGTGGATGACCGTTTTGCCCGCATCGGCGAGTTGTTGCAGGAATGGCAGCCCAGTCGCCTGGTGGTGGGGCGTCCGCTGCATCCGGATGGTGCGCCACACCACGTCACGGCACTGGCCGAGAAGTTCGCCCGGCGGCTGGAGGGGCGTTTCGGCCTGCCGGTGTCGCTGGTGGACGAGCGCTACAGCAGTGTGGCGGCACAGGCCCGGATGAACGAGGCGGATGACTGGGTGACCGACGCGGACCGGGACCCCGTCGGGGGGCGACACCGCGTCCGCGTGACGTCGTCACGGTCCGGCAGGAAACGGCGAAACAGTACGGCAGCTGCCGGGGGCGGTGATGATGCCATGGCGGCTGCCGTGATCCTCGAACAATATCTGAGTGAGAACCCATCATGAGCAACCGGCTGCCTGCCGATGCCGAGACCATCTTCCGGCATTTGTTTGATTCGTTGAAAGCATCGATCGAGGCAGCGGGCGGTGAGCCACCGGCGTTGGTCGGTATCCACTCCGGTGGTGCCTGGCTGGCCGCTCGCCTGCATCACGAACTGGGCCTGTCGTCGCCGCTCGGCTTTCTGTCCAGTGCTTTCCACCGCGACGATCTGCAGGCCAGGGGGCTGCCGGGGAGATTGCAGGCGACCCGGATCGATTTCGAGGTGACGGGACGGTCCATCGTGCTGGTGGACGACATCCTGCATACGGGCCGTACCATCCGGGCGGCCCTGAACGAAATTTTTGATTACGGCCGGCCGGCCCGGGTGGCGCTCGCGGTGCTGATCGACCGTCGGGGGCGTGAACTGCCGATCCAGCCCGACCATGTGGGCGCGGAGATTCCGCTTCAACCGGGCGAGCGTCTGGTGTTGAGCCAGCAGACGAGCGGACTGTTTGATCTGCGCATAGAGGAGAAATGATGCGGACGAGGAACTTGCAGGTCGATGACAATGGACGCCTGCGCCATTTGCTGACGCTCGAAGGCATGTCGCGCGAGCTGATCCACAAGATTCTGGACAACGCCGCATCGTTTCTGAACGTCTCGGACCGCGAGATCAAGAAAGTACCGCTGCTGCGGGGGCGCTCCGTCTTCAATCTGTTCTTCGAAGACTCGACCCGGACCCGGACCACTTTCGAGATCGCAGCCACCCGGCTGTCGGCCGATGTGGTCAACCTCAACATCGATACCTCGTCCACCAAAAAGGGCGAATCGCTGCTAGACACCATCGACAATCTGGTCGCGATGGCAGCCGACCTGTTCGTGGTGCGTCACAGTCAGAGCGGCGCTGCGCATCTGATCGCCCGGCATGTCGGCAACGGGGTGCACGTCGTCAACGCCGGTGACGGCCGCCATGCCCATCCGACCCAGGGGCTGCTGGATATGTACACCATCCGGCACTTCAAGGGCGATTTCACCCGGCTGAGCGTGGCCATCGTCGGCGATGTCACTCATTCGCGGGTGGCCCGTTCCGACATCCATGCGCTGACCACGCTGGGGGTGCCCGATGTACGGGTGGTGGGGCCGCTGACCCTGTTGCCGGGCGGGCTGGATCAGCTGGGTGTGACGCGGCATACCGACATGCGCACCGGCCTCAAGGATGTGGACGTGGTGATCATGCTGCGGCTTCAGAATGAGCGGATGCGTGGCGTGCTGCTGCCCTCGGCGCAGGAGTACTACAAGAACTATGGTCTGACCCGCGAGAAGCTGGCACTGGCCAAGCCGGATGCGATCGTCATGCACCCGGGGCCGATGAACCGGGGTGTGGAAATCGAATCCGCCGTGGCCGATGGCGTGCAGGCGGTGATTCTGCAGCAGGTCACCTTCGGCATTGCGGTGCGGATGGCCGTGATGAGCATGCTGGCAGCAGGATGAGGAACAATGTGATGCAACAGGGAATGATCAGAACGGGACGCAATGTTTCCGGGCAGCCTGCCGCTTTCTCGATTCTGGGCGCACGGCTGATGGATCCGTGGTCCGGGATGGACCGCCTGGATGACCTGCACGTGGCCGATGAGCGCATCGTGGCGGTGGGGGCTGCGCCCGAGGGTTTCAGCGCCGAGCGCCGGATCGATGGCAAGGGACTGGTGCTGTCGCCGGGTTTCATCGATCTGTCGGCGCGGATGCGCGAGCCGGGCTTTGAATACAAGGCCTCGCTCAATTCGGAAATGCACGCGGCGGTGGCTGGTGGTGTCACCGCGCTGGTGTGCCCTCCCGATACCGACCCGGCGCTGGATGAACCCGGGTTGGTCGAAATGCTGAAGTACCGGGCATACGATCTGGGGCTCGCCCATCTGTTTCCGCTGGGGGCGCTGACCGTCGGCCTGAAAGGGCAGGCGTTGACCGAAATGTCCGAACTGACCGAGGCCGGCTGCGTCGGTTTTGCACAGGCCTCCGTGCCCGTCGAAGACACCCGTGCCGTCATGCGGGCGATGCAGTATGCGCATTCCTATGGCTATTCGGTCTGGCTGAACCCGGTCGACCCCTTCCTGGGCCGGGGGGGCGTCATGCATGCCGGGCCGGTGGCGGCGCGGCTGGGCCTGCCCGGCAACCCGGTAGTCAGCGAAGTCGTGGCCCTGCACACCCTCTGTGAGCTGGTGGCTGCGGTCCGCTGCCGGCTACATTTGTGCCGGCTGTCGTCGGCGGCCGGTGTCGAACTGGTGCGCAAGGCCAAGCAGACCGGTCTGCCGATCACGGCCGACGTGGCCGTGCACCATCTGCATCTGAGCGAAATGGATGTCAGCTTCTTCGATACCTTTCACCGGGTCGAACCGCCGTTCCGCTCGCTGCGCGACCGCGATGCACTGCGCGCCGGGGTGCTCGATGGCACCATCGACGCCATCTGTTCGGATCACACCCCGGTGGTGGAAGATGCCAAACGGATGCCGTTCGGGGAGGCCGAGCCGGGCGTGACCGGTCTGGAGCTGTTGCTGCCACTGTCGTTGAAATGGGCCAACGAACTGGGCCAGGGGCTGATGCCGATGCTGGAGCGTCTGACCCGGATTCCGGCCGGCATCGCTGGTATCGACCCGGCGGCCAAGGGCCAGCCTGCCGGTCTGACCGTCGGCGCCGCGGCCGACCTGTGCCTGTTCGACCCGAATGAGCACTGGGTGGTCAGCGAGGATTCGCTGTGGAGCCAGGGCAAGGACACGCCCTTTCTGGGACGAGAAGTGCAGGGCCGGGTACGCCTGACCGTCGTGTCCGGTCGGCTGGTGTTCGAGGCGCTGGGCGAAGCTTGAAAGAAATCCGCCGCCAGTTCAGGCTCGGCCTGCTGATTCTGCTGTTGCTGTCCGGGCTGCTGATTCAGTTGCTGGTCCAGCCGTGGCTGGGCCTGAACCACCGCCGGAACTTCATACGCCTCTGGTCGCGTGCGCTGCTGCGCGCTTGTGGGTTGCGCCTGATCGAGACCGGGCCATCCTTGGCCGAGCTGGCGCCAGGCCGCATGCTGGTCGCCAATCATCCTTCATGGCTCGACATCTTTGCCATCGATGCGCTGGCGCCTGCCGCGTTTGTCGCCAAAGCCGAAATCCGCCGTTGGCCGCTGGTGGGCAGGCTGGTCAGTCAGGCCGGCACCCTCTACATCGAGCGGGGCAAACGCCGCGCCGTGCCTGAAGCCATCCAGCAGATGCGAGAACGGATGCGTGCTGGCTGGCCGGTCGCTTTCTTTCCGGAAGCCGGAACCCATGCCGGGCCGGAACTCAAGCCTTTTCACGGCAACCTGCTCGAAGCGGCCATTGCCGAATCCGCCGACGTGATTCCGATCGGTGTCCGTTACCGACATGCCGACGGCCGCGTCGGCGAAGCCGCCCATTTTCTCGGCGACCAGCGCTTCACCCAATCAGTCTGGGCCATCCTCGGCGAAAAGGATCTGCAGGTCGAACTGCTGGTGCTGCCGCCCATGCCTACCGCCGGCAAGACCCGCGGCCAGTTGGCTGGCGAACTGCGCGATGCGATCGGGGCCACGCTTGGGCAGGGCAGGGATTGATCTCCGAGTCGTGAGCGTCCCGATATGTGCGGGCGGACCGGCTCACGAATCTGGGACGAGGTGCCATGCTGCCACGCCTGCATTGGGATATCCATCGCTGCTTCTACTGCCACTGTGCTCGGTCGCAGCATCCCGTTGCCCTGAACGGATCGGCCATGCGCAGGCGCGTGCGCCAAGCGGGTCGAGTGCTCCTTACCCCGCCCGTTCTTCACAGTATTGCTGAAATACCTGCCGGTTCTCCAGCCGGATGGCGCTCAGGCAGCCGCCCCATACACAGCCGGTATCCAGAGCGATCAGGTCGGGGCGCAGTTGTAGGCCCAGTGATGACCAATGGCCGAAGACGATGGCGACGCCGCTGTCGGCCGATCGTCGATGGGGGGCATCGAACCAGGGGATCAGTTCGGCAGGTGCCTTATGGGGTGGCTCGGTGCAGCGGAAGTCCATCCGCCAGTCGTCGCGGTACAAGTAGCGGGTGCGGGTCAGGAAGTTGATGATGCAGCGCAGCCGGTCGTCGCCACGCAGACCGTCATCCCAGCGGTCGGGCTGGTTGCCGTACATCACTTTCAGAAAATCTTGCCAGTCGGGGCCGGCCAGTACGCTTTCCACTTCGCGGGCCAGGTCGCGTACCTGTTCGATATGCCATTGCGGCGCCAGACCGGCATGCACCATCAGAAAATCGCCTTCGCGCACGGCCAGGGGGCGGGTGCGCAGCCAGTGGATCAGCTGATCGCGGTCGGGCGCCTTGAGGATCGGCGCGAGGGTGTCGCCCGGGCGGGGTGAACGGATACCGGCGACATTGGCCAGCAGGTGCAGATCGTGGTTGCCCAGCACGACCCGGGCGCGTGGACCCATGCGGTATACCTGCCGCAGCACACCCAGGGAGTCGGGGCCGCGGTTGACCAGGTCGCCACAGAACCACAGTGGTTCACGTTCGGAAGGTTTGATTTTGTCCAGCAGTCGTTGCAGGGGGCGGCGGCAGCCCTGCAGGTCTCCAAAGGCAAGCGTCACGGCGATAGAGGGCTCAAGAGGCTTTGTCGGTCGGGGGCGGTGCGCGGTCCGCCAGCGTCTGGCTGCCGGCCTGATCGCCGGTGGATGGGGCTGCACCCTGCGACGGCTGCGTGGCTGCGGTTGTCGTCGAGGGGGGCTTGCCGACCGGTGACTGCACTGAGGCTGGCGATGCGGCGGCCGACATCACGGAGCGTGATGCGGCAGGTGCCGAGGCCGCGGCCTGGGCTGTCTGCGTCTGCGCCGACGTCTGCAGCTGTTTGATGCGGGTGATCAGGGCGCCATTGGACGGGCTCAGATCGGCCAGGGGAGCGTTGCCGGTACCGGGGGACGCGGTGCGGATTCGTGTCGCTGTGGCGGTCTGCGTGAGGTTTGCCAGCTTCGCCCCGGCTTCGGTGGGAATGGGGGTCTTCGTATCGGTTGCCGTGGCCGCCGATGTGGTGCTCGCCAGGGTCGTGCCACTGGGCATGGCACCGGTGGCCAGCGGGCTGGTCGTCGCGGGTTGGGCAGCGATGGCCGGTGTATCGGCGGAATGATGCTTGGAGGGCCGGTATTCCGGAACCCACAGGGTCAGCATGTGGCGCACTTCGGTATCGCCGACCGGACCAGTGGATTCCAGCCAGCGCTGGACCGAGTTGTCCCAGTTGGTGCCGGGCGGGTCGATCGGGCGCGAGACACGCAGTTTGGCGTGGGGAGTCGGCAGGGTCTTTTCGTTGTCGGCCAGCAGCTCCTCGTAGAGCTTTTCGCCCGGGCGCAGGCCGGTGAAGGCGATCGGGATCTCGGCTTCGGTGTAGCCCGAGAGCTTGATCATGGTGCGAGCCAGGTCGACGATGCGGATCGGCTGGCCCATATCCAGCACGAAGGTTTCACCGCCGCGACTCATCAGCCCGGCCTGCAGCACCAGCTGAGTGGCTTCCGGGATCGACATGAAGTAGCGGGTGATATCCGGATGGGTGACGGTGATCGGGCCACCATTGGCGATCTGTTCGCGGAACTTGGGAATGACGCTGCCGCTGGAGCCCAGCACGTTGCCGAAGCGCACCAGCACGACCGGCAGTGTCGCCATCCGGTGGCGGTACTGCAGGATCATTTCGGCCAGCCGTTTGGTGGCGCCCATCACGTTGGTCGGGTTGACCGCCTTGTCGCTGGAGATGTAGACGAAGCGCTCGATGTCGAAGCGTGCCGCCACGTCGGCCAGGACCCGGGTGCCGTAAGCGTTGTTGCTGACGGCCTGCCAGGCGTTGCCTTCTTCCAGGATCGGCACGTGTTTGTATGCGGCTGCATGGTAGACGATGGTCGGCCTGTAGCGCTCGAAGAGTTCCTCGAGGCGGACCCTGTCCTTGATGTCCCCGACGACCGGAATGACCTTCTGGTTCGGGAAGGCTTTTTTCAGGTCTTCGGTGACGCGGTACAGCGCAAATTCGCTCAGCTCGAAGATGACGATCTGGGCCGGCGCAAAGCGGGCGATCTGGCGACAGAGTTCGGAGCCGATCGAACCGCCGCCGCCGGTGACCAGCACCGACTTGCCTTCGAGCATGTGGCGCAGGCCGCCCGTGTCGAGGCTGACCGGGTCCCGGCCCAGCAGGTCGTCCACGTCCACATAGCGGATCTGCGAGACCTTGACCTGGCCGCTCATCAATTCTTGCACGTCCGGGATCACCAACAGTTTGACGTGGGCGCGCTCGCACAGTTCGAAGACGCGGCGGCGGGTGGAGTGGTTGGTGGCGCCGACGGCCAGAACGGCGTGCTTGCAGTTGCTGTCGCGGGTGATTTCCTCGAGTTGCTCCCAGCTGCCCAGGATGCGCACCCCGCCCAGCTGGCGACCGACCTTGTTGGGGTTGTCGTCCAGCACCCCGATCACGTACCAGTAGGGGTTGCGGTTCAGTTCGTCGATCAGCGACAGTGCGGCGGTGCCTGCGCCCAGCAGGATCACCGGCTGCGGCTCGACGCCTTTTTCGCCCATGGCCTTTTCCTTCCACCAGCGGTAGAAGAGCCGGCCTGCGCACATGAACAGGATCAGTAGCAGCGGGTTCAGGAAGTAGAGCGAACGCGGCACACCCAGACCATTGCGCCAGAGCAGCAGCAGGATCGGGATGATCAGCGCCGAAGTGCCGACCGCCATTGCGATCAGCCGCATGTCGTGGATGGAGGCGTAGCGCCAGATGCCACGGTACAGTCCGAAGTAGACGAAACAGCCGACCTGCACGGCCAGCACGGCGGGCAGGGTCTGCAGCAGGATGATTTGTGTGCCGCGATCCAGATCGAAGTTCCAGCGCAGCGAAAAGGTGAAGGTCCACACCAACGCGGCGACGATGATGTCGTGGCCGATCGCAATGAAGGTGCGTGGATTGACGTTGAACAGTCTTCTCATGTCAGGAAGCGGTTTCCTTTCGCCCGGCGCCCAGCAACCAGGCGCAGACCAGAAGCGGGCCGTAGGCGAGTGCCGTGGCCGGGGCTGCGGATTCGGGCCAATGCCGGGCTGCCCATGCAAGGGGCAGTATCCAGGCGATATTGATCAGGCAGTATACAAGTGTGGCCCGTGCATGACTGCCCAAGCGCCGGCTGAGCCGCTGGTAGGCATGGCTCCGATGGGCGTCCCCGACATTTTGGCCGCTCAGCAGGCGGCGAATCAGTGTTACTGTAGCATCGGTGATGAAAAGCGCTCCGAGAATCAACCAGACCCAGAGGGAATTGCCGGTGACCGCGGGCAGGTGATCCAGTCCGTCATGGGCCGCCCCGTGCCGGGCGATCAATTGGGTGGCGATGTCGAAGGCGCCGATGGCGAGGATCGTGAAACCCAGGAACAGGCTGCCGGCATCACCCATGAAGATGCGGGCCGGGGCCCAATTGAGCACCAGAAAACCGGTGGTCGCACAGGCGATGATCAGACTGATGACCGATAGCGGGTCGACCATCGGCGACAGGGGCAGGCCGGTCTGGGCCGACAGCGCGTGCATGACCGGTGCACCGGCCGATGCTGCCGGGTCGATGCCGGTTGGCAGCGCACGCAGCAGCACGCCGGCGCCCAGCATGAAAACGGCCTGACTGGCGGCGATGCCGTCGATGCCGTCCATGAAGTTGAACAGATTGACCCACCAGATGCCGGCAGCCAGCAGCACCGTGAACACGCCGCCGGCCAACAGTATGGGCAGTGTGTCGCGGCCACTGGCCAGGGCTTCGGTCAGCGTGCCCGAGAGCGGCAGCGATTGCCAGAGGGCATCGATGCCTTGCCAGAACACCGCTTCGCCACCCAGGGTCTGATAGAGGCAGAAGATCAGCAGCCAGCCGACGGCGGATGCCTGTACCAGCAGGCGCTGGCGGATGGACAGCGGCCGTAGGTCGTCATACAGGCCGGTGACGGCCAGGGCCAGTGCGCCGGTCAGCATGATGATTCCCGGCGGCGCAAAAGCTTCGAGCTCGCGCAGCGGGTGGACGGCGTCCATGGCCCAGGCGGGTGTGTCGACGGGCGCAGGCCACAGGCTGCCTGTGACGGCAGGTACGAGCGGCGGCAGGGTGGCCAGTAGCACGAAACCGATCAGGCTGGCGATCACGATGGCCGCGCCTCCGCCGCGCGGGGTGGGCAGCACGTGTGAGGAGCGGTGGTTGGGAATGTCCTGCAGGCCCCAGTCCATGGCGCGGCTGATGATCAGGCGGGTGCCGGCCCAGGCCAGCAGTCCAACTGTCAGCAGGATGAATAGAAGCAATAGCGGATACACCGAAGTCCAGGTCCTGTTGGGTGATTGGGGGGATTCGACGGCAACTCCCCTTATACTTCAGGGATTATGCGCCAGTCTTTGTCGATTTCTTGATGCCTTGCAGGGTTTGGCGGCCGCCGGGTGGCTGCGGGGCCTGGTGCAGCAGGGGGGCCATGGCGGCAAATCCCGTGCGGCACGGATCCCGTGCATCGCGGCGTTCTGCGACGCGGTGTGGTGTGCCCGCCAGGCGCCAGCCGGGCATGATCGGATTCAACGTCTGCGCCCGTGCCCGGTTGACAGGGGGCGGCCATGAAGGAAGCCAGGCGCAAAGACTGAGCGGCGAAGTCTGATTTTTTGCCGGATTTTTACCGGGAGCGTCCGGCCGGGCCCGCGCTGGTAGGCCTCGTCGGTTGCATCGATCGGAAGGATATTGAAAGAAACATGATTTTAGTGACAGGCGGAGCCGGTTTCATCGGATCGAATTTCGTGCTGGATTGGCTGGCGGGCAGTGATGAACCCGTGGTCAATGTCGACAAGCTGACCTATGCCGGCAACCGGCGGAACCTGGTCTCGCTCGAGAACAATCCGGGTCATCACTTCGAGCAGGTCGATATCTGCGACCGCGAGGCCATCGACGGGTTACTGGCCAAATACAGGCCGCGCGCCATTCTGCACTTTGCAGCCGAGAGCCATGTGGACCGCTCGATCCATGGCCCGGCGGCCTTCGTGCAGACCAACATGGTCGGCACCTTCACCTTGCTGGAGGCTGCTCGCCAGTACTGGAACACGATGGACGAAGAGGACCGCAAGAACTTCCGCTTCCTGCACGTGTCCACCGACGAGGTCTATGGTTCGCTGGAGCCGGATGATCCGGCCTTCACCGAAACCACGCCCTATCAGCCGAACAGCCCTTATTCGGCCAGCAAGGCCGGCTCCGACCATCTGGTGCGCGCCTATTTCCACACCTACGGCATGCCGGTGCTCACCACCAACTGCTCCAACAACTATGGCCCCTATCACTTCCCGGAGAAGCTGATTCCGCTGGTCATCACCAACGCGCTGGCGGGCAAGAACCTGCCGATCTACGGCGATGGCAAGAACGTGCGCGACTGGCTGTTCGTCAAGGACCACTGCAGCGCCATCCGTCGCGTGCTCGAAGCGGGCAAGCCGGGCGAGACCTACAACGTCGGCGGCCACAACGAAAAGACCAACATCGACATCGTGCGCCAGATCTGTAGATTGCTCGACGAGATGCAGCCGGATGCGGCTGGTTCCTATGAGCGGTTGATCACCTTCGTCACCGATCGTCCGGGTCATGATCGCCGCTACGCGATCGATGCGGCCAAGATCGAAGCAGAACTGGGCTGGCGTCCGGCCGAGACCTTCGAGACCGGTATCCGCAAGACGGTGCGCTGGTATCTCGACAATCAGGCATGGGTGGCCAATGTACAGTCGGGGGCCTATCGCGAGTGGATCGAACACAATTATCAGGGCCGCAGCGGCGAAGCCGGCAGCGGCAAGGCTTGAGGAGAACGGCATGAAAGGCATCATCCTGGCCGGAGGTTCCGGCACCCGGCTCTATCCGGTCACGCAGGCAGTCTCCAAGCAGTTGCTGCCGATCTACGACAAACCGATGATCTATTACCCGCTGTCTTGCCTGATGTTGGCGGGTATCCGGGAGATCCTGATCATCTCGACTCCGCAGGACACGCCGCGCTTCGAGCAGCTGCTGGGCGACGGCAGCCAGTGGGGTATCGAACTGTCCTACGAGGTGCAGCCTTCGCCGGATGGTCTGGCGCAGGCTTTCATCATCGGCGAATCCTTCATCGGCAACGATGGTTGCGCGCTGGTGCTGGGTGACAACATCTTTTATGGCCACTCGCTGGGTGAGGATCTGGCCCAGGCCGGCCGGCAGGAAAAGGGCGCCACCGTGTTTGCCTATCGGGTGCATGATCCCGAGCGTTACGGGGTGGTCGAGTTCGATGCCGATGGCAAGGCGGTCAGCCTCGAAGAAAAACCGCTCGAGCCGAAGAGTCGTTATGCCGTCACCGGCCTGTACTTCTATGACAATCGGGTGGTGGACATTGCACGCAGCCTGAAGCCTTCGGCACGCGGTGAGCTGGAAATCACCGATGTGAACCAGCGTTACCTCGATGCCGGCCAGCTGCAGGTCAAGACCATGGGTCGGGGCTATGCTTGGCTCGATACCGGTACGCAGGAGTCGCTGATCGAGGCGTCGTTGTTCGTGCGCACCATCGAAAAGCGCCAGGGGCTGAAGATTTGCTGCCCCGAAGAGGTTGCTTTCCGTAAGGGCTACATCTCGGCCGACAAGCTGGCGGCGCTGGCCGAACCGCTGAAGAAGAGCGGTTATGGTCAGTATCTGCAGACGATTTTGACGGAACGGATTTTCTGATGAAACGTATCGATACGGCACTGCCCGACGTGTTTCTGATCGAACCCAAGGTGTTCGGCGACAGTCGGGGCTATTTTTACGAGAGCTTCAATCAGCGCGTCTTCGACGAGCTGACGGGTGGTCACGTGACTTTCGTGCAGGACAACCAGTCGCGTTCGGCCAAGGGAGTGCTGCGCGGGTTGCATTATCAGATGCAGCAGGCCCAGGGCAAACTGGTCCGTGTGGTGGAAGGCGCCATCTTCGATGTGGCGGTCGATCTGCGCAGGAGTTCGCCCACCTTCGGCAAGTCGGCCGGTTTCATGCTGACAGCCGAGAACAAGCGGATGGCCTGGATTCCTCCTGGTTTCGCCCATGGCTTTCTGTCCATGGAAGACGGCACCACGGTGCTCTACAAGGCCAGCGACTTCTGGGCACCGGCCCATGAACGATCACTGCTGTGGAGCGATCCGGTGCTGAACATCGAGTGGCCGCTGGATCAGGTTGGCGGGCTGGACGCCATTCTGGTCTCGGACAAGGACAGGGTCGGCAAGCCGCTGGCCGAAGCCGAGGTCTATGCCTGAGCATTGATCAAAGGCTGTGGCACCCGTCGCAGCCGTAATCACCGACAGGCGCCTCTTGGGAGACTCTGAGAAGGCGCCGGTTTTTTGCCAAACTCCTTTATCTAGAGAAGAAACGATGAAGTTCGTTGTGACTGGAACCACCGGTCAAGTGGGTTGGGAATTGATCCGTGCCTTGCAACCGCTGGGCGAGGTGGTGCCGGTTTCGATCGAGGATCTGGATCTGACGGATGCCGAGGCCACCCGTCGGTTGCTGGATCGGATCAGGCCCGATGTGCTGGTGAATCCGGCAGCGCATACGGCGGTGGACCGTGCCGAAGCCGAGCCGGAGCAGGGCGCGCTGGCCAAGGTGTTGAATGCGGAGGTGCCGGGCGTGTTGGCCGAGTGGTGCCAGTTGAACGACGCGTTGCTGGTGCATTACTCGACCGATTATGTCTTCAACGGCGAAGGCACGCGCAAGTGGCGCGAAGATGATCCGACCGATCCGCTGAATCACTACGGTGCCACCAAGCTGGCTGGTGAACAGGCGATCGAACGCTCGGGCTGCCAGCACCTGATCCTGCGCACGTGCTGGGTCTATTCACTGCATGGCGCCAACTTCCTCAGGACCATGGTGCGTCTGGCCGGCAGTCGCGATCATCTGAAGGTGGTCGACGATCAGGTCGGCGTGCCGACGCCGGCGTCCTTCATCGCCGATGTGACGGCCCAGTTGATCCGTCGCCGCTCGATCGACCCGCAGCTGGCCAACTGGTCCGGTATCTTGAATCTGGCTCCTTCGGGCGAGACTACCTGGTATGGCTATGCCAAGGAAGGACTGACCTACCTGCACCGGATGACGGTGGCCGCAGGTGAAAACGCCGGGGCCCGGCCGCGCCCCGACTGGCAGGTGCCGCGCCTGCCGACGATGGAGCCGATACCGGCCAGCGAGTTCCCGGTGTCCAGCAAGCGGCCGAGCAATTCGCGCCTCGATCTGTCGCGCATCGAACAGGTCTGGGGCCTGCGGATGCCGCCGTGGGACGAGTTGCTGCGCAGCGTGCTGCGCGATGCCTGAGATCAGCCTGCCAGCATGTCGGCCAGCCCTTCCTGCAGCGTATAGGGGGGCTGCCAGCCGAAGCGCTGGCAGAAAGCCTGGTTGTCGACTGCCAGTGAGCCGGCAAGTCGCTGCCAGACACCTTGCTTGCCGGCCAGGCTGGCGGTTGTACCCAGCAGGCCGGTCGGAATGGACAGCAGCCGTGCCGGTTTGCCGGCTGCCTCGGCAATCGCGCGGATCAGCTCCGGCGTGGATACCCCGGGGCCGTCGCTCAAATGGAATAGACCGCCGGCACGTTCGGGTTCGTTCAGAACCGTCAGAACCGCATCGGCCAGATTGCCGACATAGAGGAAGCTGCGCTGATTGTCGATGGCACCCAGCGGAAGGGGTAGACCACTTTGCGCCAGTTTGACCAGTGCCGCGAAATTGGCCTTGACTCCTCTGCCATAGATCAGCGGCGGACGCAGCGTGGTGATCTTCAAATTCGAATGTTGGCGTGCCAGCCGGGCCAAATGGTGTTCGGCCGCCAGCTTGGCATAGCCATAGCAGTCTTCCGGCCGGGGCTGGTCGGTCTCGCGTAGCGGCTGCCCGGGCAGCGAGTATTCACCGGCCGCCTTGATCGAGCTGAGAAACATGATCTGTTGCACGTCACAGGCCGCGGCCGCCCGGGCGAGTTCCCGTACACCGGCCACGTTCACCTGACGCAGCTGCTGCAGACTGGTTCTGCCGGCGCCCAAAGGCACGTGGGCGATGCCGGCACAGTGGATGACGGCGGTCACACCGCCGAGGGCGGATCGCCAGTCGGCTGCCGTACCGAAGCCGGGATGGGCGATGGCCTGCAGACCGGGCTGCAGGGGCAGGCCGGCAGGGTTTCGCGTAATGGCCCGTACCCGGAAGCCGGCCTGCAGCAGGCACGTGATCAGGTGTCGGCCGACGAAGCCGGACGCACCGGTCAGCGCGATTTCCTGTGGGATTTGCGGTGTATCGGAGGCTGCGGTGGTCTGGGCGTCGCGGATACTATCATTCATGCTGAACAATGCACAAAAAAGGGTCTGTTATCGTGAGGGCTCGTTCGAACGCATCGATTCCGAGCCGATGCGCCGTCTGGGTGCGTCCGCAGGCGACGGGTCGGAAAGGCATCCATCCGCGTTCGGGCAGGCCGAAGCAATCGTCGAATCAAAAGAGATGGTCACCATGTCCGCTGTATCCTTGCCGCCCGTCCAGGCACCCAATATTTCCCCCACCATTTTCAAAGCCTATGACATTCGCGGGGTGGTCGATACCGCCCTGACCGAAGAAGTCGTGTCGGCCATCGGGCTCGTGCTGGGGGCACGTGCCTGCAAGGCGGGTATTGCTTCGCTGGTGGTCGGGCGGGATGGGCGGTTGTCCGGGCCACGGCTGGCAGCTGCGCTGGCTGCCGGAATCTGCGCGGGTGGTGTCGATGTCATCGACATCGGCATGGTGCCAACCCCATTGGTTTATTTTGCCACCGTCCTGCTGGGCAATGGTTCGGGCGTAGCCGTTACGGGGAGTCACAATCCGCCCGACTACAATGGTCTCAAGATGATGATGGCCGGCGATACCTTCCACGGTGCCGACATTCAGGACATCGCACAGACGGTGGCCGATCCCGAACGTTACCGGGCCCTGTTTGCCGAACGGCCGGGCAGGGTCATCGCACGCGATGTGGTGCCCGATTACCTGGCCCGGGTGGCCGGAGAGATTCAGCTGCAACGCCCGCTGAAGGTGGTGGTCGATGCCGGCAACGGAGTGGCGGGGGTGGTGGGGCCGGCCCTGCTGCGGGCGATCGGCGTGCATGATCTGGTCGAACTGTACTGCGAGATCGATGGCCACTTCCCCAACCATCATCCCGACCCGGCTCGTCCCGAGAACCTGCGGGATTTGATGGCTGCCGTGCAGCAGCACGGTGCCGATATCGGTCTGGCCTTCGATGGCGACGGTGATCGGCTGGGCGTGGTGACGCGCTCGGGGCAGGTGATCTTCCCGGATCGTCAGGCGATGCTCTATGCCGCCTCGGTCCTTGAATCCCACCCGGGGGCCACCATCATCTACGACATCAAATGCACCCGGAATCTGGCTCCCTGGATTCGGGAGCGGGGCGGTGTACCGTTGATGTGGCGAACCGGTCATTCGCTGATCAAGGCCAAGATGAAGGAAACCGGTGCCAAGTTTGCCGGTGAGATGAGTGGTCACATCTTCTTCAACGACCGTTGGTACGGTTTTGACGACGGGCTTTACACTGCTGCACGTCTGCTGGAAATCCTGGCACGCGAGGCGGATCCGGGGGCGATGCTCGAGGCTTTGCCGGATTCCTTCACGACATCGGAGTTGCAGATCGCCGTCGGTGAAGGCGAGGGGCCGAAAGTTGTTGAAAAGTTGCAAAAAGACGGCAGTTTCGAGGGAGCGCTCGAAATCCTGACCATCGATGGGCTCAGGATCGAATATGCTGACGGATTCGGACTGGTGCGCGCATCCAATACCACACCGGTTCTCGTCCTGCGCTTCGAGGCCGACTCCCCCGAAGCGTTGGTGCGTATTCAACGACAGTTCAGGCAAGCCATCCTTTCAGTCCGTCCAGACGTTCAGATTCCGTTCTGATTCATGATGACTAGGCACGAAGCCCATCCAGGAACCGCACGCCACCTGTACAGTTGGGGTTGGCGGCTGGGGACACCGGCGATTTTTGGGTACTTGCTGTATCGGGGCATTCTGCAGCCGGAATATCGCCAGCATTGGGGCGAGCGCTTCGGCTATTGGCCCGAACCCGCCAACACACCGGATATTTTCAGCTACCACCATGGCTCGATCCGGCCTCTGTGGATCCATGCGGTGTCGGTGGGCGAAACGGC
Organism: Lautropia sp.; assembly: GCA_030530775.1. Taxonomy (GTDB): domain Bacteria; phylum Pseudomonadota; class Gammaproteobacteria; order Burkholderiales; family Burkholderiaceae_E; genus Lautropia. Next base: position 82,172 of record JAUMUG010000010.1, read on the forward strand.
CGCCGTGTTGCCGCTGTTGCGGCAGTGTGCGGCGGCCTGGCCCGAGGTGCCCATTCTGCTGACGCACGGCACGCCCACCGGGCGCGCCACCGGCGCCGAGCGTCTGAAGGATCTGGGCGGTCGGTTGGCGCAAAGCTATCTGCCCTATGACATGCCGGCACCCATCAATCGATTCTTCGAGCACTGGAATCCGGCCGTGGGGCTGATCGTCGAGACCGAGGTATGGCCCAACCTGGTGGCCATCGCCAATCAGCGCCGCACTCCGTTGGTGGGGGTCAACGCCCGTCTGTCCGGCAAATCCCTGCAACGGGGGCTGCGTTTCCGTTCGCTGATCGGGCCTGCCGTGCAAGGCTACACGTCGATCATCGCGCAGACGCAGGACGACGCCGAACGTATCGCTCGGCTGGGTCGCCGTCCTGAGCATGTGGTGGGCAATCTCAAGTTCGATCAGCCGGCCGATTTCGTGCTGCAGGCGCGGGGCCGGGGTTGGCGCAACCGCTTCGGTGAGCGGTTGGTGGTATTGGCCGCCAGCACCCGCGAAGGCGAAGAGGCACTGATTCTCGACAGCTGGCAACAGACGCTCAAGCGTCACCGGGACAGGCCCGGTGAACCCGACGGACACGGGCTGGTGCTGGACCCGGGTTTGCCGCCGCTGCTGATCATCGTGCCGCGCCACCCCAACCGTTTCGATGCGGTCGCCCGGTTGGTGAAGCGCCATATCGGGCAGGAGCCGCTGCATCGCGTCGCGCTGGACGATCCGAACGTCGACTTTTCCCAGGCTGGCGTGCTGCTGGGCGATTCGATGGGCGAGATGCAGGCATGGTATGCCAGTGCCGATGTGGCAGTGATGGGCGGCTCGCTGCTGCCCTTTGGTTCGCAAAATCTGATCGAGGCCAATGCCTCCGGTTGTCCGGTGGTGCTGGGGCCGTCGGTCTACAACTTCCAGCAGGCGGCCGAGGCCTCGATTCTGTTCAGCGCTTCGATTCAGGTTCAGAACCCGAAAGAAGCCATCCCGGCAGCCTTGAGTCTGGCCGCCGATCCGGGGCGGCGGGGCGCCATGTCCGAAGCGGGAGCAGCCTTTGCCCAGGCACACCGTGGTGCGTTGGAACGGACCATGGCTGCCCTGGCGCCGCTGCTGACCGAAACGCTCGGCCAGCCCAGCGTACCGCTGCCGGTTGCAGATTGAAGCGTACCGGGCCAGGTCGAGTATGGACCCGTGCGCGCCGGGGGCCAGGGGGGACTGGTATCGGGCCCCGTCACCCCATCGTGCCAGACCGTCGGCCCGCGAGCGTATGGAACCGGTGATCCGGTCGTGTCAGGCCGAAGGGCCGGGAAGCCGGATTCGTACGTCGGTCAGTACCGGCGGATGCTTCGATCGATCTCGACCGACCAGGCGTCGATGCCGCCACGCAGATCGTAGATGGCTTCGAGGCCATGATGGCTCAGTATCCGGCCCGCCATCAGACTGCGGACGCCATGGTGACAGATGATCACCACCGGCCTGTCAATGGGCAGTCTGTTCAGGTGATGATTCAGCTCTCCCAGTGGTATCAGGACCGAGTTCGGCAGATGGGCGAGCTCGAATTCCCATTCCTCTCGCACATCCAGCAAGAAGGGATGGCGGTCGTGCGGGCCTGCCAGCCATTCGGCCAGTTCATGCGGAGAAAGGCGCTGCATCGTAGGGTTGAGGGATTGTCGTGTTCCTGTATTCCTCTGCCGACGCCCCGAGTCCCGGGCGCCAGGGGGCACAAGGACTGTGGACAGCGGTTGCTTTCTTCGGGATGTCTGTCGGATCGGGTGCCCAGGTCGGTGTTCGGTCCGGGATGGTGGCCAGCCCAGGCCGGCATTCAACCCGGGATGCTGATCGGCGCCGGCCCGCCCCCGACTTGGTTCGGCGATCGGCTCGGGGGCCTCAGAAATGAAAATGGCTGGCGACCGGAAAGCCTTTCAGCGCCGGCACGATGGTTTCGAAGACGTCCTTGTATTCTATGCCGGCTTCGGTGCGGCAATAGAGGCGTGCCTCCATCACCGGCGCTTCGCCCACGAAGCAGAACAGGCGCCCGCCCGTGGCCAAGCGCTCCAGAAATTCGATCGGCTCGATGGCCACGGCGCCGGACAGGATGATGACATCCCAATGGCCTTCGGCGCTCTTCAATGCCTGGTGACCATCACCCACGCGTAGATCGAGCCCGACCAGCCCGGCACGGCCCAGGTTGGTTGCTGCAAATTCGGCCAGGCGCGGGTCGATTTCCCAGGAGCTGACCCGTCGGCTGCAGTGGGCAGCCAGTGCCGTGCCATAGCCCGATCCGGTGCCGATTTCCAGCACGGATTCATGGGTGCGGATGGCGGTGCTTTGCAGGATGTGCGCTTCGACCTTGGGGGCCAGCATCACCTGACCGGATGCATACTCGTCGATGGTCAGCGGCACTTCGGTGTCGGCAAAGGCAATGCCGCGCCACAGAAGCGGTACGAATTCCTCGCGTTTCACGTCCGCCAGCAACTGCAGTACCTTGGGATCCCGCACATTCCATGGACGAATCTGTTGCTCGATCATGTTGTAGCGGGCTTGCTCGATGTTCATGGTGGTGCCAGCCAAATCGGGTTAACAGGAAGGCGGAAAGTCAGCGGAGGACGCTGGGGAAAGCGTCGTGTCGGTCGATAGCCGTGCTGCAGGTCGGCTTGGTGGTCGGAACATCGGCGTGGGGCTCGTTCGTCCGTGCCACAGCGGGGGCGGTATCCGCGGGGCCGGGATATACGGCAGCCCGCGCCGATGCCTCGGTGGATGCGCACAGCGTCATCAGGACCAGGTTCACATGATGCCTGATGAAATCCGGAGGATCCAGCCTGGACGATGCCGGTATGCACTGACCCACCGACTCGGCCCAGATCAACTTCAGGATCAGCGGAGACATGGCCATGTGCACCGCCACGTCGACGTTGGGGGCATTGCGGAACTCCTGACGCTCGATCCCGCGGCGGATGATCCGGCGTATCACATCGTGCCCGGTGGAGGCGACTTCTTCGTGAAAGAAACGGGCGACTTCGGGAAAGTTGCTGGCCTCGCTGATCACCAGCTTGATGATGCCCGCCACGTGCGGCTTGTTGAAGCAGCTCCACCAGCAGCGCAGCACATCGGACAGCAGATCGGCGCTGCAGCCAGTAGCCTGCTCGACTTTGGTCCTGAACTGTTCGATCACTGGCAGTATCATCATACGTACCACTGCCTTGAACAGCTCTTCCTTTCCGGCGTAATAAAGATAGAGAGTGCCCTTGGAAACGCCGGCCATGGTGGCCACATCATCCAGCCGAGCGGCCGCATAGCCACGGGCCACGAAGACCTTGGCCGCGGCTTCCAGCAACTCGCCCGGGCGTTGCTCCTTGCGGCGCTCCCAGCTGCGGGTGCGTTTCGGGCAGTTCGAAGGAGAACTGGTTTTCTGATGCATGACAATTAATGACTAATTGGTCATTAATGTAATAGCCAAGACTCTGCTCGTCAATCCATCGGTCAACCCTGTCGATCCTTGTGGGCCGCCCGCCAGACATTGATTCGCCGGAACAGCCAGCCGCGCGGATGCTGGATGCCGGTACGCACATAATCCACGGCCAGCGGGTCTTCCAGGAAATTGCGCTGTAGCAGGCGGGCCGATTCCAAGCCCAGAAAGAGCAGTTTGTCGCCGGGGCGCAGTTCGGTGCTGGGATCGGGCAGCAGTTGATTGACCCCGCGGCGACTCAGCATCACCGCGACCGCTCCCAGATGTGTCGACCGATGGCGCGGGTCGCTCAGAATCTGGCGGATGGTCAGTGCACTACCTTCGCGGTTGCGAAAGAAAGCGTTGAACAGCCCGGGCTGGGTCGGGTCGCAGTGAAAGGCCCAGTTGCGAGGCGCTGCATTGCCGACGGTGGCCAGAATCTGCTCGATCACCCGGCTGGCATCGGTGCTGCCGCGCTGACGGATCATCGTGATGAAGTCGCCCAGCATAGGACTCTTGAGCGTCTGCAGCGTTTCGCGAACGATCAGTTGCGACTGCACGAAGCGCAGATTGGCACGGGCTGCGTCGATCAGCAGCCGGTCGGCCGATTGGTTCTGGCGGATGATGACGAAGATGTTGGGATTCAGGCGCCGGGCGATGGTGGTGATGCTGAGATTGATGCTGTCGTTGTCGGTGCCGGCCACCAGCACACTGGCGCGTACCACGCCGGCGGCACGCAGCGAATCTTCCGAGTTGTCCGCCATCAGCAGTCGGGCCTCGCGGGCCAGATGGGGGTCGGGGTCGATCGCCCGCCAGGGCACACGCTTTTCGTCGAGGGCGGCCGAGATGGCCTGGCCGAAACGGCCATAGCCCACCAGCACCCATGCACCCTTGGGCAGGTTGATCCGGCTGGGCAGCGGACTGCCCGGCGCATCGGTCACCCAGTCTTCCAGACGGAGCACTTCGGGGGCGGCGATATCGAGCGCTATATTGGTGGCCAGCACCTGAAACGGGTTGACGGTGTGGACGTTGCCGAAAGCGGTCAGATTGTTGATACCCGCCGTCTCGGTGGCCCGGGCGATCACCGTGATGTCGTCGCGCAGCAGCTTGGCACCGATGGCGATGGTCTGATTGGCGCTTTCGCTGCCGGTCAGGGCGATGACGCCACGGCAGCTGTCGCGATGGATGCCGGCGTCCTTCAATACACTGGGTATGCGCGCGTCCGCCTCCAGGATCAGCGGCGGGATCAGAAACTCCTTCAGCCCGAAGCGGATGGCCCGTTCACCGTCGAGTTCGATCACCACCAGCCGGTGTCCCATCTGGTCGAGCGCCTGTGCCAACGCCAGGCTGCTGCGACCGGCCCCGCAGATCACGAAGAAGGGATCGGACAGACGGTTGGCCTGCCAGCGGAAGATATTGTGCGCCACCGTCCGCCGAAAGCTCTGATCGGTGGTCATGGCGAACACCGAACCCAGCGTATAGGCCCAGGCCACCACCGACATGTAGATCGAGACGGTCAGCCAGGCCCGCTGTACATCCGAAAACGGGTAGGGCAGTTCGCCAAACCCGATGGTGGTGGCGGTGTAGCTGACGACATAGGTCGCGTGGAAGAAACCCATCTGCCATGGATTGCCGTTCGGGTCGATACCCGGCGCCATCGCGAGTCCGAAGATCGAGATGGCGTAGACGACGATCAGCAGAATCAGCGGCACCCGCAGGCGCCGCAGAATCATATAGAGCACATCAGTCATCGGGCTGCCTGCTCATGGAGGATTGGGCTCCGGTCGTTCAGCGGGTCTGCCGTAGCGTTTCGCCGATCAGCAGACAGACCGAAACCAGATTGGCCAGCAGGGCGCCACCCGACAGGGACACGATGACGCTGATGGTGTAGCCATCGAGCGGCTGCTGTTTGAACTGAGCCACCCACATCCAGAAGCACGAGGCCGCCAGCAGTTGCAGCGTCGCCACCAGGCTGGTGGCCAGATGCGTGGCGCCCAGCTGGGTGCGGTCGCCAAATTTGATCAGTAGCGTGATCAGATTGATCACCACTGCAATGAACAGCTCGGACGGATGATGGAACTCCGGTCGGTCCATCTCACCCAGAAAAAAGCCGAAATTGAGCGTACAGGCCAGGATCGTGAAGAAGGCAAAAACGACTTTTTCGAGATTCACGAATTGCTCCGCAACAGAAGAACGTATCAAAGCCGCAGAAAGGTCGCGGGCTGCAATCCGGCCGCGCCGGCGTATTCCGCGCTCACTTCTTGCCCCGCATGAGACCTCCTGTGGGGCTGCGAATCGGCCACGAACTGCGCTCGCAGGGGCCGTCTTTCGCCTTCGTTGGTTCTGTACGGCCCAGGCTCCCGGGATGAATACCGATAGTACGCCCCTATGCCGGCCGCGGGAACCCGGTTTCGGCTCGTCGGCTGCGTCAGGCGTGTGCGGACTGCATTTTCCACCATAATTCATGAAAATGATGCAACGGGCCACTACCGTGGCCGACTGTCAGCTCGTCTGCATGCAGTAATGCAGCATGCAAAAATCGTTTGGCGCGTTTGACACTCTCTTCTAGCCCGAAGTACGGCCACAGCGCCGCGATGGCCGATGACAGCGTGCAGCCCGTGCCGTGCCCATGACGGGTCTCGATCCGGGGAGTCGTCAATGTCCGGATACCGTCCGGTGTGCTCAGCAAATCGACCGCGTCCAGGCCGTCCAGATGCCCGCCTTTGAACAAAATGTTCTGCACACCCAGCGCATGCAGCGCGGGAAGACAGGCTCGCATACCTGCCAAATCGGTTGCCGGCGAAGTGTTCAGCAGGCGTGCCGCTTCCGACAGATTCGGTGTAAGAAGCGTCACGTGGGGCAGCAGGTTTTGGCGGATCGAGCACAGATCGTCATCGTTCATCAGGCTCTGACGGGTGCTGGCAGCCATCACGGGGTCGAACACCACAAAAGGCGGCCGATGGCGTGCCAACCGCTCGGCAATCGCTGCGGCAATGCCGGCGTTGCCCACCATGCCGATCTTGACGGCATCCACCCGCACATCCTCGAAGACGCTGTCGAGCTGGGCGCCGACCATGTCGGGTTCGACGGCAGCGACTCGCTGCACACCACAGGTATTCTGTGCGATCACGGCCGTGATGACCGCCATCCCGTAGCCGCCCAGCGCACCAAAAACTTTCAAATCGGTCTGAATGCCGGCACCCCCGGTCGGGTCGGTGCCGGCGATCGACAGCAGGTTGGGGATGGGACGGGGGTCAGTGTTCATGAGCATCTCGCTGGGGGGAAGAGTCGGGTGTGGACCGCGCCGGGGGCCGTCTTTCGTTTTCGTGATCTCTGCCGCGTAGGCACCTTGCCCGGGCATGGCCTGCGCATTCATGATATGCACGGATGAAATCAGTGATCGCACTTCTGGATCCGCACGACAGGGAAAGCCGGAAAACGTGGCCACAGGTCTGAAATGATAGGATGACGACCTTCGTCGGGGCTTCTCGAGCCCCGTCTCGGGACAGCGCTTCGGAATCCGCGTCGAAGGACACGTGCCGGCTGTACGCGAGCACCGAGCTGTCCAGCCCAGGCTTGTAGACTCCTTCGTCCGTGTGGAACAACCATGAACACGAACTCCCCATCCCTCGGTGTGTCGTCACCGGCCGCCCAGGAACCCCGAACCATTGCCAATCTGTTGACGATTGCCGGCGTCGATCCCAGCGGCGGAGCTGGTGTGCTGGCCGACATCAAGACTTTTTCGGCGCTGGCCGGCTACGGTTGCGCGGTGATCACCGCGCTGACCGCGCAGAATACCCGTCAGGTGACGGGTATCTACGAAGTGCCGAGCTCATTCATCAAGCAGCAGATCGACACGCTGTTCAGTGATGTACGGATCGACTACGCCAAGATCGGCATGCTCGGCAATGCCGCCGTGGCTCGGGCCGTGGCCGACTCGGTGAGACCTTTGCTGGCTGATGGTCGCCTGCCGGGCTGTGTGCTCGATCCGGTGATGATCTCCAAGGGCGGGGACCTGCTGCTGGAAATGGAGGCCATCCATGCGCTGGTGGATCTGGTGCTGCCGCTGGCCACCCTGATCACGCCCAATCTGCCCGAAGGCGCCATTCTGGTCGGACGGAGGGCTCCTGAAAATGTTGCCGAAATGCGTGTGATGGCCGAAGCGCTCCATAAACTGCTGCCGGACGACCAGCCGCGCTGGGTGATGTTGAAAGGCGGTCGCCTGCCGGGCGACCCACTCGATCTGCTGTTCGACGGCGAGCGGATGATCGAACTGCCGGGCCGGCGTGTCGAGACCCGTAATCTGCATGGCACCGGCTGCACCTTGGCGGCGGCACTGACGGCCCTTATCCCCCGTTCGGCCGATGTGCCTGTGGCGGCCGAGGCCGCTCGCAGCTATCTGGTCAAAACACTGGAGGCTTCGTCTCGATTGACGGTCGGCCATCCGGACGGTCATGGCCATGGGCCGGTCCATCACTTCCATTCGCTCTGGAAAAGCTGAGCCGGCCGCCGGGCATCGTCTTCGGGGCCCCCAAGGCTCAAGGTTGCATGGTTGTACGATCCCATGACTGCGAGGGATTCTGGCGCGCGAAATAGATTTGGTTTATGATAACTATTTCTATTTGCGTCTTTATTTGCTAGGGACCGTTGCGACTGATGCCGAACATACTGAAAATGAAAAGAGCGACCCTGAAAAGCCTGCTGCTGGCTGCGTTGGTGAGCGTGGGCGCTGCCGCCCACGCCGAAGTCGAGACCATCACCGATGTGCTGGGGCGCAAGGTGCAGGTCGATGTTCCTGCCAAGCGGGTGGTGCTGGGCTTTTATTATCCTGATTACATCGCGGCCACCGGTGCCGGCAATTTCCAGCGGGTCGTCGGTATTTCGCGTGAATTCTGGGAAGGCTTCAATCCGGGCAGCTGGAGGCTGTATGTGGAGAAACTGCCCAACCTGAAAGACATGCCCGACATTGGCAACGTCAACACCGGTAGTTTTTCCACCGAGAAGACCCTGGCGTTGAACCCGGATGTGATCGTGCTGGCCGATTGGCAGTATCAGACGCTGGCCAGTGAGATTCCGCGCTTCGAGGCGGCCGGCATTCCTGTGGTGGTGGTCGACTTCAATGCCCAGACCGTGGAGCGGCACATGGCCAGCACCCGCATCTTTGGCCAGCTGGCCGGCACCGAAGCGCGTGCCAACCGGGTTGCCGATGAATATGCCAGCGGCATCGCCGAGATTCAGCGTCGTGTCAGCGCGGCCAAGCGTCCCAAGCCGCGGATCTACATCGAATTCGGTGACAAGGGACCGGCCAACTACAGCTACACTTTCGGCAGGAACATGTGGGGGGCCATTGCCGACACCGTCGGTGGAGACAACGTCAGCGCCCCCTATGTGGAAAGCTGGGGGCCGATCAATCCCGAAAAACTGCTGATATCCCGTCCGGAGGTCATCATGATCTCCGGTACCGAAGTGGGGCTCAAGAGTTCAGACAAGGCGATGGTGATGGGTATCGACATTCCCGCCGACGAGGCCGGCAAGCGGCTGAAGGGTTTTGCCACCCGCGCCGGCTGGGCCGATCTGCCCGCCATCAAAGAGCAGCGTCTCTATGGTCTGTACCACAGTGCTTCGCGCTCGCTGCTCGACCTGGCCAGTGCTCAGTACATGGCCAAGGCACTGTACCCCGATCTGTTCGCCGACATCGACCCCCGGAAGACCTTTCTAGACTTTCATCGCAAGTATCTGCCGGTGACGCCCGAGGGAACCTTTTTCATCAAGGTAGACTGACCCGGCGCCCGGAAGGCGTTATAGTCTCTGTTCGATGTCAGGAGGATTCCCATGCCGTTCCCCAATCACGAAGGCCAGAAAGTACCCCAAGTCGTTTTTCATACCCGTGTCGGCGATGCTTGGCAGGATGTCAGCACCGACGATCTGTTCAAAGGCAAGACGGTCGTCGTCTTCTCGCTGCCCGGTGCCTTCACGCCCACCTGTTCGTCGACCCATCTGCCGCGCTACAACGAGTTGGCCTCGGTCTTCAAGGCCAACGGTGTCGACGACATCCTGTGCATTTCGGTCAATGACACCTTCGTCATGAACGCCTGGAAAGCCGACCAGGAAGCAGAGAACATCAAAGTCATCCCCGATGGCAACGGTGATTTCACCGCCGGCATGGGTATGCTGGTCGACAAGGATGATCTGGGCTTCGGCAAGCGCTCATGGCGCTATTCGATGCTGGTCGTCGACGGCACCGTCAAAAAAATGTTCATCGAACCCGAAAAGCCGGGTGACCCCTTTGAAGTGTCGGACGCAGACACCATGCTGCACTACATCAAGCCCGACTTCAAAGAGCAGGCCTCGGTGGCTGTCTTCACCAAACCGGGTTGCCCCTTCTGCGCCAAAGCCAAGGCACTGCTGAAAGAAAAAGGTCTGGCTTTCGAGGAAATCGTGCTGGGCAAGGATGCCACCACCGTGGCCGTGCGCGCCATCACTGGCCGCGCAACCGTGCCACAAGTCTTCATCGGCGGCAGGCACATCGGTGGGAGCGACGACCTGGCATCTTATTTCGGCGTTTGATCATTTGCGGGGCAGTCGGGCAGTCGGGCAGTCGGTATATCCACGGCAGTCGGGACACCGCCTTTGATGGTTCGAATGCTGCCCGAAGCCCATGCCTTCAGCACACTTCGAAGTGAAGCGGATTGAAGGCATTTTTGTTCGTTTCTCATCGCCAGGCCGACCGGGTTGCCTACTTTCTGCATGAGCTGAAAGTGATGCCCCAGGCCCTGGATAGGGAGTATTGCTGGCTCCGGGCCGAGGCGTTGAACCGATGAAGGCGCTGACCATCCCCCTGAAGGGGGCCGCATGTGCCGTCCATGAGCGGTGGCTGTCCGCCAGCAAGCTGCTGCAAAGAAGTCCGCAGGCTGTTCTGCAGCTCACCATCCTTGCCCGGTCGTCGGTGCCAACGATCGATCGCCTCAGATATCGAGCTTCAGATCCCCAGGCTTGATCCAGCCGATCTTGCGCAGCCAGGCGGCAAAGATCAGCGTCAACACTGCCGGCAGCACAAAATGCAGCAACCCGATCGACATCAGCACCGAAGGGCTGCCGCCCATGGCGTTGATGGTGCCGATCTGGCCCACCAGCCCGCTGGTGCCCATGCCGGCGCCCATCGGCAGATTGTGCATGCCGAGTACCATGGTGGCGATCGGCCCCAGAATGGCGCTGGCGATGATCGGCGGAATCCAGATGCGTGGATTGCGGGCGATGTTCGGCATCTGCAGCATGCTGGTGCCCAGCCCCTGGCTCAGCAGCCCTTGCATCCCGTTCTCGCGCCAACCCATCACTGCAAAGCCCACCATCTGCGCACAGCAGCCCACCGTGGCTGCGCCGGCCGCAAGACCCGACAGCGACAGAGAAATCGCGACTGCCGCGCTCGAAATCGGCAGCGTCAGAATCATGCCCATGGCTACAGACACCACCACACTCATCAGCAGTGGCTGTAATTCCACCGACCACATGATGAAGTGGCCGATGCTGGTCATTGCCTGGGCAATGCCGGGGCCGACCCATTGACCGACGGCAATGCCGACGCCGATCGTGGTCGCCGGCGTGACGAGGATATCGACCGGCGTGGTGCGGAACACCAGCTTGCCGCATTCGGTGGCCACCAATGCCGCCACGAAGGCGCCGACCACACTGCCCAGCACCGCAGCACTGTGACCCACGATCGTGCTGGCCAGCAGCACCAATGGAGGTGCCTTCAGTGCAAAGGCCACGCCTACGCCGATCGCCGCCCCACTCATCGACTGCGCCTGCTGCCCCACATCCGCCAACCAGGGCTGGCTGGTCCAGGTGCCGATGTTTTTCAGAATCAGCCCGATGATCAGCGAAGAGAACAGCCCCAATGCCATGAAATTGAGCGCATCGATTCCGTAGCGGCGCAGACTGATCTCGATCTGCTGGCGCTTCAGAAAGGCAGCGATCCGTGCCTTCAGCGGCGTTCCGTCAGCGCCGGATGGCGCCGTGTGTCGTGGCTTGCCTGCCGAGGGAGGGCGGCTGCCGGGGGGGGACGGGGACATTCCATCCGCCGGGTTGGCGGGAGGCGCCTGTCCGGATGTGGTTGATGGTGCCTGATTGGCAGCGTTTGCTGTAAGTCGACCAGGTGTGGGGGCCGTATCCCGGGACGACGGAGAGGTCATGAAGCAGTTCGCTCGGTGGTGATTTCATCCGTTGCTGATGATACTGGCGGATCAGGCGGCTTCGATCTGGCGGATTGCTCAGCTGGGTCAGGGCCCGTTTACGCTGCAGGGGACGTCTGCGTCGGGCCCGACGGGGCTTACCGCCGGGGCGCCTACCACAGTCAGGGCCGGTCGCCGTTTCGGCCGGCCTGCTGCTGCCGATACCAGTCGATCGTCCGCGTCAGTCCTTGGCGCAGGTCGATGCGGGGGAACCACCCGCCCAGGGCGGCCTGGGTGGCCACGATGTCGGCACAGCGGCCCTGTTCGTGCTGGCGGGCCATTTCGGAGGAGACCGTCGGTTTGATGTCGGTGCCGATGATGTCGCGGACGATATCGATCATGTCACCGATGCTGGCGAGCAGGCCCCAGCCGACATCGATGCTGGAAGGTTCGGCCCGTGGCAGCAGCGAGCCGAGGATCAACGCCTCGGCCACATCTTCGGCATGGATCCAGTCGCACAGTCGGGTGGTACTGCTGATGGCGGGCGATTCTCCGGCCAGCAGGGACAGAATGACCGAGGGTACGATCCGACGGGTCTTGGGGTCATATTCGCCATAAGCCATGCCGATGCGCATGTTGAGCACGTTGGCGTCGTAGAGCAGATTCAAGCTGCCGCTCAGTACCTCCACCATCGCCTTGCTCATGCCATAGGGCGAACCCAGTTTCAGTGGTTCGCGCCAGGGGGATGCATGTTCCAGTGAACCTGCCAGAACCACCCGGCACTCGGGCACTTTGTCCATGGCACCCATGATCAGGTTGATGGTGGCCCCCAGATTGATCTGCAGTGCATGGGTGACCGAGGCGAGTGAGCGATCGGTGTTGGCATAGCCGGCCAAGTGAATCAGCTGTGTCGGCTGAACGTCGCTCAGTGAAGCCGCACAGCTTTCTTCACAGGTGAAATCGATCTGCCGCTGCTCGATGGTCGGATCATCGATGGGCGGTCCGTCGGGACGCAGCAGCAGGATGATCTGGGCACGGTGTCGTTTGAGCACACGGATGAGATGCTGCCCCAGAAAGCCGGAGGAGCCGGAGATGGCGAATCGATGGGAAGACAGGTCGGGGATGGCGGTCACCGTCATGATCGACGAGGCGTTTTGACTGGGAAGAGGATTCGTGGTCTGTGTGCGATCTGAACACCTGCTGTTGGAAAGCAGGCCGACGGCACCCAGCCCGTAAAGCATAACGCCTTCGTTTCTTAAGTCGGCAAAGAAATACTGTTACAGTAGGACGAAAGTCACACATGATGCCAGCATATCAGTGACAATCTGCGTACAAAAAGCTGCTTGTGTTGTGGTAGACGGGCTCCGGGGCCGGGAGCCTCCCTGTCCCGGGTGCTGTCCATGACCGAGAGATGAACGATGTAAGAAGTTAGGTAACGTCACTCTAGATATCGGAACGATGATGCATACACCTGCTTCGAGCCGATTCAACGTACCCGATAACGGATCAGATCGGTGATTTCGTGGCCCAGTCGTTCGCCGCGCCGTTCGAAACGGGTCGAGGGGCGGGGGCAGGGCAGCGAGGGCGAGGCCGATGGGCCGGGTGCGGATTCACTCAGCGCTTCACATTCGGCCAGCACGTTGGTCATCTGCTCGGCATAGTGTTGCCAGTCGGTGGCCAGATGCAGGTAGCCGCCCGGTTTCAGCAACTGGATCAACTGTCGCACGAAGGGGAGCTGGATCAGTCGGCGTTTGTGATGGCGGGCTTTCGGCCATGGATCCGGAAAGAACACGTGGATGCCGTCCAGCGAAGAGGGGGCGATCATCTGGCTCACGACTGCCTGGGCATCGTGCTCGATGACCCGCAGATTGGTCAGCCCGCGCTGTTCGACCAATTTCAGCAACGCGCCGACCCCCGGGGTGTGCACGTCGACGGCGATGAAGTTCACGTCGGGTGCCCGGGCGGCGATTTCGGCCGTGGTGTCGCCCATGCCGAAGCCGATCTCCAGCACCACCGGAGCGGTACGACCAAAGGCCGCGGCGGTGTCGATCGGGCCGTGCTGAACGGGCAGGCCGAAGACCGGCATCAGCCGTTCGTAGGCGTCGCGCTGCGCGTTCGAGAAATGCGAGCGGCGCAGCACATAGCTGCGGATGCTGCGTCGATGGCGATGTGCAGACGTGGGGCTCTGCTCCGGTGCGCCCGGCGAAGGAGCCGGTGCGGCGCCGACGGGATCGGTCTCGGTCATGGTTCGGGCCGTTTCAGCGGTTGACGGAAGGCAGCAGACCTTCGGTGGGCGAGGAGGGGGTGGCTGCGTAATACTTGCGGGGCATGCGGCCGGCACGATAGGCCAGGCGGCCGGCTTCGACACCGGCGCGCATCGCACGGGCCATCAGGATCGGATTCCGGGCCTTGGCCACGGCAGTGTTCATCAGCACGGCCGAGCAGCCCATCTCCATGGCGATGGCGGCATCCGAAGCAGTACCCACGCCGGCATCGACGATCACCGGCACCTTGCTCTGTTCCAGAATAAGCTTCAGATTCCAGGGGTTCAGAACGCCCATGCCCGAGCCGATCAGTGAGGCCAGCGGCATGATCGCCACGCAGCCGATGTCCTCCAGCATCCGGGCCTGGATCGGATCATCGCTGCAGTACACCATCACATCGAAGCCTTCCTTGACCAGCGTACGGGCCGCGACCAGGGTCTCGGGCATGTTCGGGAACAGATTGTTTTCATCGCCCAGTACTTCCAGTTTGACGAGGTTGTGGCCGTCGAGCAGCTCGCGGGCCAGCCGCAGCGTGCGCACGGCATCTTCGGCCGTGTAGCAACCGGCTGTATTGGGCAGAATCGTGAAGCGTTCGGGTGGGACGGCCTCCAGCAGGCTGGGTTCGCCGGCATGCTGTCCGATGTTGGTCCGGCGGATGGCCACCGTCACGATCTCGGCGCCACTGGCATCGATGGCTTCGCGGGTCTGCGCAAAATCGACATACTTGCCGGTTCCGATCAGCAGGCGGGATGAAAAAGTTCGGTTACCAATGGTCAAGGTGTCGTCAGTGGTGTGGCTCATGACGGGGTCCTGTAAAAAACACAACAGCGCAGCAGATGACAGGGTGCGGCAGCGGGTTTGGATGGCGTCGCCAGATACCGGCACGGTGTTCGTGACGGTCGAGGTCTTGCGCTGCACGTCCGGGCTGCCGGTGGGCTGCATCGCCGGCAACCTTGGAAAGCCGATGAGGCTGTTTCATCCACCGCCGACCGCAATGACGATTTCGAGACGGTCGCCGGCCGCCAGGCGGGTGTCGGCATGGCGTGACCTGGGCACGATCTCGCCGTTGCGCTCGATGGCGATGCGCTTTCCGGTGTAGCCCAGCTGTTCGACGAGTTCCGTCAGGCTCAGGTTTTCCGCCAGCTGACGGGGCTCGCCATTCAAAACGATCTCGATCATGGGGTTCACTCCTTCGCATCCGATCATTGCCGGCCGCCTGGGCCGTATCGGCTCGGTGGTGGTGGCGAAGATGGCACCGCCGCAATGTGGGGCCATCGTCGGGGGCCGGGTCAGTGGCCGTCGTGCTTGTACGCCGAGGACATCAGTTTGTCGGTATAGGCAATGGCCATGGCCGACAGCAGGAAAGCCAGATGGATCGCGGTCTGGGCGATCAGCACCCGGTCGGTATAGTTGTCTGCGTTGATGAAGGTCTTGAGCAGGTGGATCGAGCTGATCCCGATGATCGACATCGCCAGCTTGACCTTCAGTACCGAGGCATTGACATGGCTCAGCCATTCGGGCTGATCGGGGTGGCCCTCCAGATCCAGCCGACTGACGAAGGTCTCGAAGCCGCCTACGATCACCATGATCAGCAGATTCGAGATCATCACCACATCGATCAGTGCCAGCACCACCAGCATGATGACCGTTTCATTCAGGGCTGTCATCGGTTCGGCCGAACGATAGCCGATGTTGTCGATCAGCGTCTTCAGGGCTTCCTGATTGCCGAAAGCCGCTTCGATCAGGTGCCAGAGTTCGAGCAGGAAATGGGCAACGAACACGCACTGGGCAACGATCAGCCCCAGATACAGCGGCAGCTGCAGCCAGCGGCTGGCAAAGATCAGACTGGGTAGCGTACGCAGGCGCTGGCGCTCCTGCTGGGCCACTGCCACGGCGGGGTCTTGTGGATACTCTTCTTTCATGGGCGAAATTTTATCTGGTTCCTTGAAGGGTCTGACATTCCGGTCACCCGCATACCTCGGACATCGTCCGACTCCAGTGGTGGGCACCACACACGGTGCAAGGTGGGGTACCTTTTGCTGCGAGTTCTGGTGTGCAGCTTGCCAGGGTGGCGGGCCGCTGCAGGATCATGGGGGCAATATGCAACGGCACAAGAGGCGGGGTGGGTTTTGTCTCGATGAAGAGACGACGTCTGGGCTGGGGTGGCTGTGACTGAGAGTATCCGGCCCAATTCCTCCTTTTCACTCCTGAAGTGTTTAGCGAATTTTCAACGCCGTTTCATAGAGTATGAGTTTATCATTCAAACGGTCAGAACACCGTTTCATTCATTGATGGAGGCAATGCTATCGTCAGCAATTATTACTTGGTGAAATTGGTGGAAAGCAAAGACGGCATAGAAGTGCTGCAGGAACACAGCGTGCGTTATGCCGACACCTATACCAAACAAGACGGCAGATGGCTGATTGACAAACGCATTGCCAACTTTATTATAAGCGTGTGTTTCGGACAGCATCGTGTCATTCCAATCCGTTCCCTCCTGCAAATACTTTGCGGCAAATATCCGTCATCAAATCAAATACTTTCAATACCCTTGCAGGCGTAATGGTTTGATAAGGGCGGTATAAAAACAGCTGCCATTTATCTATTTTGATTTCGGGGAAAAGCCGTACCAGTTCACCTCTTGCCAACAGCGGTTTTGCCATAAAATCGTTTACCAGCCCCGCACAATGCCCGAGCAGAATAGCCTGCATGGCACTGTAATTGTCCACCGAATAAAAGACGATATGACGTGGCACAAGCGTGATGTTTTCGTTGAGCGGCAACGCCCACGCCTGCCCTGTGTTGGCGTTTATCGGCTGGGCAAACGGAAATCGACGTTCAAAATCGTCAAAATCCTGCGGTTTGCCGAGTTTTTCCAGAAGCTTGGGCGAACAGGCGAGTATATCGCCCATATCGGCGATTTTGCGGACGATAAAGTTTTCGTCGGGTTTCTCGCCCACCCGCAAACCGATGTCGATACGGTCTTCAACCATATCCAGCTTGATCATGCCCTCCCGCCAGTCGATGATGATGTCGGGATAAGGGGCGAGTGCGGTCAAAAGTTCACGAATTATCAGGTCATTTTCCCGCCACGACGGTACGGTAATGCGGACGGTGCCTTTCATCTCGTCCGTCCGCCCTTTACCCATGTTCAGCAGGGCTTCGCTGTCGGTAAGCAGTTGTCGAGCTTTTTGTAGGAACTGTTCGCCGAAAGCGGTCAGCCTCACGTTGCGGGTATTGCGTTTGAACAGCGGTTCGCCCAGTTCGGCTTCCAATTCGTTAACCACACGGCTGACCACCGACGGCGAAATGTTCAAACGCTCGGCACTTTCACGGAAATTGAGCGTTTCGGCGGCAAGGCAGAAGTATTTGAGTTTGATCAGCATATTATTCTCAGATCAAGAACAGTCTAATCTTATTTTATTGATTTTGATTCCGCAATGCCAGCCTTACAATGTACACATCGAAACAAACGTAGAGTGCAGCTTGTTGCATCTAATCAAACATCCCTACAAGAAAACAAAATGAAACTCAAACCCCTCGTCCCCGCTTTATTGTTAGTCGCGATATTATCAGGAGCAAACGTTATGGCAGCAGTACCAAAAAACGCAACGGCACTGGAAATCCCCGCCCAAAGCATTCAGCTCACCCAAGAGTGGGACAAAATCTTCCCCAAATCAAACAAAGTGGAACACCGCAAAGTCAGCTTTAAAAACCGCTACGGCATTACCTTGGTCGGCGATTTGTATGTGCCGAAAAACGCCAAAGGCAAATTATCCGCCATCGCCGTATCCGGCCCGTTCGGTGCGGTGAAAGAGCAGACTTCGGGCCTGTACGCCCAAACTATGGCGGAGCGTGGTTTTGTAACACTCGCCTTTGACCCGTCTTACACCGGTGAGAGCAGCGGTCTGCCACGCAATACCGCCAGCCCTGAGATCAACACCGAAGATTTTTCCGCCGCCGTGGACTATCTGGGGACTTTGGATAACGTCAGTCGCGACAACATCGGCATACTCGGCATCTGCGGCTGGGGTGGTATGGCGTTGAACGCCGCCGTAAGCGACCCTCGTATCAGAGCCGTGGCGGTGTCCACCATGTACGATATGACCCGTGTGATGGCGGAAGGCTATGCCGTCAATATGACCCCGAACGCAAACGGCGCTTACGATCGCACCGCGCCGCAAACGGCAAACGCACGCTACAAAATGAAACAGGACGCCGCCAACAGCCGCTGGGATTCGGTAAAACAAGATTACGCCACCTTGGGTGACCCTGTCGCCCATCTGCCGCCGCAGGAAGCACTGACCGCCGACACGCCGCTGTTCGTACGCCAGTATTCCGACTTCTACAAAACCGAGCGTGGCTTTCACCCCCGTGCCGTCAATTCCAATAGTGCGTGGAACACCAACAATCTGCTGTCGTTCGTGAATATGCCGCTGCTGCAACGTGCCGCCGAACTGCAAGCCCCCGCCTTGGTGGTGCACGGCGAAAAAGCCCACAGCCGCTATTTCAGCGAAGACGCATTTAAATCGCTGGGCAGCAGGGATAAAGAGCTTCACATCATACCGGACGCCACCCACACCGACTTGTACGACAATGTAAATAACAAAATTCCGTACGACAAGTTTGAAAGCTTCTTTAAATCGAAGTTGAAATAATAGGTATATGCCGTCTGAAAGATTGTTTTCAGACGGAGTTTTAACACGCCAAATGGTTTTGCCGTCAGGAAGATGGGATTATCAATAAAATCAATGTCGGAGAGAGCAATG
Organism: Lautropia sp.; assembly: GCA_030530775.1. Lineage (GTDB taxonomy): Bacteria > Pseudomonadota > Gammaproteobacteria > Burkholderiales > Burkholderiaceae_E > Lautropia. The sequence continues at coordinate 100,843 of JAUMUG010000010.1, forward strand.
TTGAAATCCCTTGTCTTAATAACCGTCTGTGCGGTGGCGTGTGCGTGCAATGCCGAAACGCCCAAGAGCGCCGCACCCCGACAAGAAGGTTCGCCAATGAACAGCCCGATTTCAACCGTCGTCAAAATGACGGTGGGTAAGCAAACATTTAATATCCAACTGGAAGACAACCCCGCCTCCCAACAACTCGGCGGATTGTTGCCACTTGAATTATTCATGCAAGACCATTTAAACAATGAAAAATTCGCCGCCCTGCCCCAATCTTTACCAAATAACGACAGCAAAATCGGCAATATCCGGACAGGCGACGTATTGCTTTGGCAGGGCAATACGCTGGTTGTGTTTTATGACAACCATTCAAGCAGTTACCGTTACACCCGTATCGGTAAAATTGCGGATGCCGACAGTCTGAAAAGCACTCTGGGCAGCGGCAGCGTGCGTGTGAAATTTGAAAAGTGAAATGAAAAATTTAGCCTCATCTGATTAATACCTTATCGCCAAAGGCAGCCCGCTTTTTTCTAAATTCACGCCATCGTCGCCGAAAACCGCTGAAAATCGCCGAACTGCCGGGAGCTTGCTAACGCATAGCAAAAATTCTTGGTGGAATGCGTTGGCTGAAAAAGGCGGTTTTGAGCTGGGCGGTCTCAAGAGTCAAGTGCAACACGTGATCGGGCATGGTTGTCGAGGATC
>JAUMUG010000003.1 GCA_030530775.1 Lautropia sp.
TGTCTGTGCCTGACCTGGCCGAGCGCTTGCGTCAGTGTCAAGGGTGGGGGTGGGCAGATGCTTACGTTGCACATGCTGAGGCGGCGGAGTCAGCGCAGCAGCATGCCCTGGTCCCGATTCGGACCGCTGACCGACCGATATCTCCCGAAGGTGCGGGTACTGCATCCGTAACCACATCAACGCTTTGCGTCATGACTTGAGGCAGGAGCCGTATGCGGTAATTCCGCACGTACGGAACTGTACGGGGGCGGGGTGCAATCCCCGTTCCTACCGCGACCGATCTACCGAGATTTGAGCCTGAACCTTCACATCAAGCCGCGTCAGCGGATCGTCAGACAGGCGCCAGAGAATGGGCCAGGGATGAAGGCATTGTACTGTTGTGGCACTTCCATCCCGGCGAGCCCACCCACAGAATGTCTTCATTGAGCGTTTCAACTGCAGCCTTCGTGCCGAGGTGCTGGATGCACACCTGTTTGCCAGCCTTGACTTGGTCCAAGACATGGCCGATGCCTGGATGAGTGCTTACAACGAAGACCGGCCCCACGAATCGCTGGGCAACGTGCCGCCGGCCGTGTTTCTGCCCAGAGCACTTTTCAAACCATGAAGACCACCGCTCAGGCTTACGCTTTGGCGGCATGAGCTGTGCAGGTTCTGCTGAGGGGCGTTACAGATCTGCGTAATCAGTTCTCCCGCTTCAGTGCCGGAAACAGGATCACATCGCGGATGGTCGGGCTGTCGGTGAGGATCATCATCAGGCGGTCGATGCCGATGCCGCAGCCACCGGTCGGGGGCATGGCGTATTCCAGCGCGCGGATGTAGTCGGCGTCGAAGTACATCGCTTCGTCGTCGCCGGCTTCCTTGGCTTCGACTTGTTTGCGGAAGCGTTCGGCCTGGTCTTCGGGGTCGTTCAATTCCGAGAAGCCGTTGGCGAGTTCCCGGCCGGTCATGAACAGTTCGAAGCGATCGGTGATCTCGGGGTCGGCATTGGATGCCCGCGCCAGCGGCGAGACTTCGGCCGGGTAGTCGATGATGAAGGTCGGCTCCCAAAGTTTTGCCTCGGCGGTTTCTTCGAACAAGGCGAGCTGCAGGGCGCCGACACCGGCGCTGGCGGGCGGCTCGACGCCGAAGCCCTGGAGTTTCTCGCGCAGCCAGGCGCTGTCATCCAGTCTGTCGGCTGGCAATTCGGGGGCGTGCTTTCTGATCGCTTCGACGATGGTCATCCGCGCGAAGGGTTTGGAGAAGTCCAGCGGTTTGCCCTGATAGCTGAGCCGGGTGGTGCCCAGTGCCTGCTGGGCGGCATGGCGGAACACCTGCTCGGTGAAGTCCATCATCCAGCGGTAGTCGGTGTAGGCCGCGTAGAACTCCATCATGGTGAATTCGGGGTTGTGGCGCGGGCTGAGACCTTCATTGCGGAAGTTGCGGTTGATCTCGAAGACGCGCTCGAAACCGCCGACGATCAGTCGCTTCAGATAGAGCTCGGGGGCGATTCGCAGGAACATTGCTTGATCGAGTGCGTTGTGATGTGTCTCGAAGGGCTTGGCAGCGGCGCCACCGGGAATCGGTTGCAGCATCGGCGTCTCGACTTCGAGAAAGCCGGCGCCCACCATGAAGCTGCGAATGGCGCTGATCGCCTTGCTGCGGGTGACGAAGGTGTTGCGCGTCGATTCGTTGCTCATCAGATCGACATAACGTTGCCGATAACGCTGCTCCTGATCGGCCAGGCCGTGGAACTTGTCCGGCAGTGGCCGCAGTGATTTGGTGAGCAGGCGAATATTGCTGCAGCGGATCGACAGCTCGCCCTTCATCGTCTTGAACAGTGTGCCTTCGGCGGCGACGATGTCGCCCAGATCCCAGTGCTTGAAAGCTTCGTGCTTTTCGGCGCCGATGCCGTCGTCGTTCATCCACAGCTGGATGCGGCCGGTGCCATCTTGCAGGGTGGCGAAGCTGGCTTTGCCCTGCACGCGCTTGAGCACCATCCGGCCGGCGACGGACACTCGCAGGTTTTCGGCGGTCAGATCCTCGCGGCTCTTGTCATCGTGGGCGGCGGTCAACGCAGCGGCGCGGTCGGCCGGCACGAAGTCGTTGGGAAAGGCGTTGCCGCCGGTTTCGGTGCGCAGGCGATCGAGCTTGGCTCGGCGCTCGGCGATGATCTGGTTCTCGTCGATTTCGGGCGCAACGCTTTCGGTGTTGGTGTGCCCGGGAAAGGAGGATGCGGGGGTGTTCACGTTTTCAATCCGTTCGTTGTTGCCGGATAAGAAGAATATTTGAGCGATGAATCTTCTGTCCGAGGACGAGGCAGCCTTCACTCTCTTGCAAGATGCATGGCAGCGTCCGAAGACGGGTGACAGGGATGAAAGGGATGAGCCTGCATCCCCTTCGACTGAGAATTTCGAGACACCATGTGCCAGCGCGGCAGTCCGGCTACCGGGCAGCCCCGCTGCCTGGCAGCAGCGGGGCTTTATCGGGATCAGACTCCTTGCTTCAGGCTCTCGGCGATGAAATCGTCGAGGTCGCCATCGAGTACGGCGCGGGTGTTGCTGGTTTCATAGTTGGTGCGCAGGTCCTTGATACGGGACTGGTCCAGCACGTAAGAGCGGATCTGGTGGCCCCAGCCGATGTCGGTCTTGGAAGCTTCCACCTTGTCCTGTTCTGCCTGGCGCTTGCGTAGTTCCAGCTCGAAGAGGCGCGCGCGCAGCATCTTCATGGCTTCGTCGCGGTTGCGGTGTTGCGAACGGTCGTTTTGGCACTGCACGACCGTGTTGGTGGGGATGTGCGTGATCCGCACCGCCGATTCGGTCTTGTTCACGTGCTGGCCACCGGCGCCGGATGCGCGGTACACGTCGATGCGCAGGTCGGCCGGGTTGATGTCGATCTCGATCGAGTCATCGACTTCCGGGTAGACATAGACGGAGGCAAAAGATGTGTGACGGCCGCCGCCCGAATCGAAGGGCGATTTGCGCACCAGACGATGCACGCCGGTCTCGGTGCGCAGATAGCCATAGGCGTATTCACCTTCGACCTTGATGGTTGCACCTTTGATACCGGCCACGTCGCCTTCGCTTTCTTCGAGCAGCGTGGTCGAAAGCCCGCGACGTTCGCAGTAGCGCAGATACTGACGCAGCAGCATCGCGGCCCAGTCGCACGCTTCGGTACCGCCGGCGCCGGCCTGGATTTCGACGAAGCAGGCGCTGGGGTCGGCCGGGTTCGAGAACATCCGGCGGAATTCGAGGTCTTCGACACCGGCGAGGATCTTCAGCGAATCCTCATCCAACGCTTGCAGCGTCGGGTCGTCGGATTCGGCGGCCGCCATCTCGAACAGGTCACTGGTGTCCTTCAGCGATTCCATCAGGCTCTCCATAGAGCCGACGGTGTTGTCGAGCAGGCGTTTTTCCTTGCCCAGCTCGAGCGCTGCGGCCGGGTCGTTCCAGATATCGGGGGCTTCGAGGGCGGAATTGACCTCGATCAGGCGGTTTTTCTTTTCGTCGAAGTCAAAGATACCCCCTGAGATCCTGCAGCCTTTGACTGAGGTTCTCCAGGCGGGCTTCAAGCTGATTCAAGCGCTCGGCGTCCATCTGATTTGGGTTGATTCTCGGTTCGTGAACTCAACCTAAAATTATAGCCTGTCGTCAGCGCTGAAGCCGAGTTCCGGTGCGGTAGCTGACGCCCTGATGATCGATGATCGTCAGTCGGGCAGTGTCGATCGCCTGCGCTTCGGCCAATTTGGCCACTTCGCTGGCCGGGGTGTCGGCATCGATGCCCTCGAGCCGATCGACTTTCAGGGCGAACAGCTGGAATTCGTAGCGGTTGGGTCGGTCGGCCGGGGGGCAGACACCGATGTAGCCGGGCTTGCCGGCATCGGTGCGGGTCTGCAGGGTACCTCCGGGCAGTTGGGCGCCATCGGCCGTGATGCCGGCCGGCAGTTGCCGGATGCTGCCAGGGATATCGGCCACTGCCCAGTGCACACCGTCGATGTTCTTGGATGCGTTCGTGTTGCGGGCGGCGTCTTTGTTGGTGAGGATCAGCACGAAGCTGCGGGCATCGGCCGGTGCATTCAACCAGGTCAGCGGCGGTGACTGGTTGTGACCGCTGCAGGCCGCATCGATGTCGGCGCTGGCCAGCTGAGCCTTGTCGAAGCGGCCGTGCTTGAGATTGTCGATACGCAGGCGGAAGTGCTCTCCATCTGCGACGCCGAGCGAGGCCATCGAGGACAGGCCAATGGCGAGCAGGCTTTGAAGAATACGGGGCATGGTGTGATGGTCGGCGAGCAGGACAGGGTTGAGGGTCAGATGGTGAAAGTGCAGGAACAGGACCGTTCGGTATCGGATCAGCCTGGATGCCGGGCCGAGAAGATGCGGGCCAGTACGGCCGGTGGCTTCGGCAGCTCATCCGGCAGCCATTGTCCGAGCTGCGGCGACCAGCGCGAGACGACGGCGCGTGGTGTCCATTGCGCGGGTTCGAAGACCGGAAATTCCAGAGCATCGAGCGTGTTCTTGACGATAAGCCCCAGCTCAGTGTCGCCTTCCATCACCAGGCGGCGGTTGAAGAAGAGGGTGTCGGGGTCCTGCTGGCGCTGGGCGAGCAGGATGAAATCCTGGGCGTTGGCGATGATGACCAGATCGGTATCGGCCTGCGGAGCACTGGGGACGAAGCGCTGGCCATTCCAGCTGAAATCGAAGGCCACGCCGGCGTCGCGTACCCGGATCGCCATCCGCTTGCCGGTCAGGGCCGCTTTCACGTCCTCCGGCAGTTGCCGGGCCAGGGTCAGGTTGATGGTGGCCACCAGCAGCACCGATCCCGGGTAGGCCGGCAGTCTGGACAGCACCGTACCGACGGGTTGGGGCAGGGTGAAAGAGTCGGGCAGGGTGGGCATGTCAAAGGTGTTCATGTCGGGTCAGGGGCTGAATCTGAAGGGGAAGAATGCTTCGGTGCCGGGTCCTGGGGACCCGGTACCGGCAGAGAGCCGTATGCTGGCAGTCTGCACAGGCACCGAAACGGTTGGAAATCGATCTGCTCCTTTGTGCGCAGTGCTGGTCAGTACCGGTATCGGGGATATCTGGTGCAGCTGCGGAGACGGATTCCCGGTCTCGATATCCGGTTCGGGTATCGTCATTCGGCTCGCCCCTTCATCCCGTACCCGCCCGAACCAGCTCCATACCCGGCCTGCCATGCCAGTAGCCGTTGCAGGGCGCTTCGGGCATGTCAGGGCGCAGCCGGTCCAGCGCACCGGCATCGGCGCGGCCCTGGCGGCGGGCCTGGTCGAAGGCGGCCACGATGCGGTCCATGTGCTGTGACTGCGGGCTGAGGCGTAACAGATCGATGCCGAGGGCGTGCAGTTGCGGGATGTCTTCGAGCAGGTTGTAGACACGGGCCGACTGGGTTTGGATGCCGTTGAGCACCAGAAAGGGCTCGGCTTCTCGGCTGGTCAGCAGTTGGCCATCGGGGTGCTCGATGCAGCGAAAACCGCAGTCGTCCTTGGGGGTGTCGTGATGCCGGGCGGTGAAGCAGCGTGCCGAAAACGCCAGCGGCAGGCGCCCATAAGCAAAGACTTCGGTTTCGAGTCCATCCGGTTTCTGAGCCAGTACGCGGGCCAGGTCGTCGCGTTTCATTTCCAGTGGCGTCACCCAGCGACGGGCGCCCAGGCTCACCATCCAGTTCAGTGAATCGATGTTGAACAGATTGAGATGGGGGCCGGCGACGAAGGGATGACAGTCGGCCGCCACGTGAACCGCGCCCATGTCGTTGGCTTCGATCAGATAGTGGCCGTTGTTCACCACACGCTGCATGGAGGCGACATCCGAGGTGGATTCCAGTAACACCTGGGTGGATAGCACGACTTCCTTGCCGGCTTCTTGCAGCATCCGGGCGATTTCCAGCCAATCGTCCAGACGCAGTTCGTGCCGGCGCGAGCAGACGGCCTCGCCCAGATAGACCACGTCGACGGGCATGTCGGCCATGTCGGCATAGAAGCCGAGTACCGTGGTGCGCGGCCAGTAATAAAGCAATGGTCCCAGCGAGAGTTTCATTGGACGGATCCTTGCGTTGTATTCGCTTTTTTCCCGGTGGTCGGTGTGTTTGGGGCATAGCCACAGGCGTGGTGCCGGTGGCGGTCGAGATGGCGCAGCGCGACGTCGGGCTCCGGACTTCGCCCGGACATCGGGCGCCCGATCACCGACGTCGGCCTTCATTTCCAGGAGCGATAATAGGCGCCCAGGGTGTGCTGCTGGCCTTCGGCCACCTGATCGAGGGCAGCCATCCAGGCGGTCTTCGGGGTGTAGAGATGGGCCTGCTTCATGCAGTGATCGATGGCTTCGCGCCAGACTCGGGTCACATGGGCCACATAGGCCGGGCTGCGTTGGCGGCCTTCGATCTTGATGGCGCGCACGCCGATGTCGACCAGCTGGGGTAGCAGCTCCAGTGTGTTCAGGCTGGTGGGTTCTTCGAGCGCGTAGTAGCCGTGTTCGCCACCCACGTCGAAGCGACCCTTGCACAGGGTGGGGTAGCCTGCGTTTTCGCCCTTGCCATAGCGGTCGATCAGTACGCCGTTGAGACGGGACTCGAGTCCGCGTGGGGTTTCCTGCCAGCGCACCGCCTTGGCGGGCGAGCAGACACCGTGAGTGTTCGGTGATTCGCCGGTGGCGTAGGAGGACAGTGCACATCGGCCTTCGACCATCACGCACAGGCTGCCGAAACCAAAGACTTCGATTTCGACCGGCGTGCGGCGCACCACCTGCTTGACCTGTTCCAGCGACAGCACGCGCGGCAGAACGGCGCGCTGTACACCGAATCGTTCATGAAACAGGTTGATCGCTTCATGATTCGTCGATGAACTTTGTACCGACAGATGCAGGCGCAATGTGGGGTGGTTGCGGGCAGCGTAGTACATCAGGCCGGGATCGGCGGCGATGATGGCGTCGACTCCCCATTGGACGGCACGATCGACGGCCGCTCGCCAGGGGGTCGGGTTGCCGGCCTGCGGAAAGGTGTTGAGCGCCAGCAGAATCTTGCGCTGGCGGGCATGGGCATAGGCAATGCCTTGACGGATGGCGTTCTCGTCGAAGTTCAAACCGGCAAAGTTGCGGGCGTTGGTGGCGTCGCGCAGACCCAGATAGACGCAATCGGCACCGGCATCGATGGCAGCCTTCAGCGCCGGCAGGCTGCCGGCCGGACAGACCAGCTCGGGAGCACGCCGCTCGGCTTTGGGCGGCTGTCGATGGGCCTGTCCATCGGCCGAGCTGGCGGGCTGGGAGAGAACCACGGCATCGTTCACGGGCATTCCTCCGAAATTGCCAAAGATCGCACGAATGCGCGAAATGGAAATTGACAACCGTCAGATTGTATTTGGGAATGCCACGCTTCGCGCCCCGAAGGCGGGTGTCGCGGTCGTGAACGGATCAAGGGGATGACATGCTCTGGGCTCCGGGACCCTCGGTGGCCGCTGGTGCGTCCAGCCGTTTGCCGTCGTTGTGCAGCTTCTGCTGGACATCGAGGTGGGTGCGATGGACCGACAGGACGAAGTCGTGCCAGGGGATGTCGGTGACGGCGATCAGGCCCAGGTGGCCATTTTCGCCATCGAGCCAGCGGCCGGTGACGGGCTGGTCGAGGTACTGGAACCAGTGGGCGCCGACGAACTGGCGATTGTTCAGCACCGATTCGATCATCCTGCGGTAGGCCGGGCCGCGTTCGGCTTCGGTGGCCACGCTCATCACGCCAGGCCAGAAGGGGCCGCGATCGCTGGAACCGAAGTGGAATTCGGTCAGAAGCGCCGGCTTGTCGTGGCGGGCGAACTCTTCCGCTTCGAAGCCTTCGTTCAGGTTCGGGATGTAGAGGTTGAAGCTGACGACATCGCACCAGCGCACGCACGCGGCGACGGCCTCGGGGGTCCTGCTGGCGAAGCGACTGCCCAGATAGAGATGGTTGGGCGCATGCCGTTCGAGCGCCTTGGCGACCTGTGAGAAGTAAGATTCGGCGTGCAGGCGCAGGAAGGCCGACAGGTCGGCTGCCACGGCGGGCTGACTGGCATCGGGGCTGCGGTCGGCCGGCCAGGCGGATTCGACATCGGACCAGCTGCCCAGCGGTATCCCCCAGGTTCTGGCCAGCTCGTTGATGTCGCCATCGTAGCGGTCGCGCAGCATCTGTACCAGCGTCCGTTTGGCGTGCGCTTCGGGCTGGCTGCCATCGGTACGCAGCACGGACAGGGCCAATGCGTAGCGTTGCGCCGGATCGGTGGCGGCGCCGTCACCCCAGCCCAGTTCGTTGTCGACGAACCAGCCGATGATCTGGGGGTTCTCCTGCGTGTTGGCGGTGGCTTTGCGCAGGCTGGTGTCGAGTGCCTTGCCGAAGGCGGGATCGAAGGGGTCGGGGATACCGGCCCACCAGTCGTGTCCGTCGCTGAGCCGGGCGAAGGGGCCTTCGATATGTACGATGCGGGTGTGCGGCAAACGGGGGTTGGTCAGTGCGGCATGGTCGCTCCAGGCTCCGATGGTGTTGAAGCCCCAGCTCTTGAGGCGGCGCTGTGCCCGGATGCTCCAGCGCTCGAGCCAGGCGTCACCATCACGACGGTACAGGTTCGCCTGGTAGAAGTCGAACGTGTCCCCTTTCAGGAAGCGCCGGTTGCGCTGGGCGCCGCTTTCGGCCGGCAGAGTTTCGGTGCTGTCCCGGTTACCCTTGAAGCGCGCCAGTGGTGAGTCCTCGGCGGGCAGCCATCCGAACTGGAATTCACGCCCCTCCGTGAAAGTCTCACTGTTCTTGCGCTGTACCGCATTGACACCGAGCGAGAAGAAGGGGTTGCCTTCGGGCGTGATCAAGATGTGGCGTTGGCTGCCGTCCTTCAGGCTCAGCTTGCCGGTACGGAAATAGCCGGTGCCCTGGGCGGTCTGCTCGATGCCTTGGATACCGCCATAGCCGTCGAGTGCAGGCAGTTCTTGACCGTTGGCCACGGTCTTGCGTTGGGCGGCCACGGCTTCGTTCAGCCGTTGCTCGTTCTGGTTGACGAAGCTGGCAAAGGGTTTGAAAGCCTCGCTGGGATCGGGCTTTCTGTCCTTGCCTTTTTTCCTGCGCTCGGCCCGGGCTTTCTGTTTGGCCGTTTTCTCCTCGGCGGGAGAAGGGTTGCTTTCATGGTACTTGGCCGGCCAGTCCAGACGGGTGTACTGACCCCAGGCGTCGACGATCGCGGTGTAGGCGGTCTGCACTTCATGGCCACCGTCTTCGGGCAGAAAGATCTTGCCCAGCCGGATTTTCTGTTCGGCATCCGGTGGGGGCATGCCGATGCGGATCTCGGTGATTCTGCTGCGGTTCAAGGCGCCCTCGGTGGTTTCGATCAGCGCGATGTTTTGTTCGTCCAGTGTCCAGGGCGCCGGCGGGCCGGCACGCATGCCCATCGCCAGCGGTTGGGTCGGAGTCAACGGCATGCCCAGACGTACCGGTGGGCCGGGCGGCAGGCCGATGGTGCCGGTCAGCGTCCCACCATCCGCATCGCGCAGCTGCACCAGCAGGGTCACGGGCCAGGGCATGGCGTTCTGGATATGCATCTGTAGGCTGTGCAGGGCCTTCCAGTCCCAGTTGCCCTGGGTCGGACCGATCGTCAGCCAGGCGGGCTCCTGGCCGTTCGGGTTCGGCAGAAAGCTCAGCATGGCGAAGCCTTCGTCGTCGCGGGCGCCCAGGCTGATGGCATTGTCGGTACTGGCCTGTAGTTTGAAGGGCAAGCGATCGCCGGATGCGCCGGGATCTGCCACCAGCTGGGCGGCTGCCGTGGGCAGGTGGGCAGCTGTCAGTAGCGGCAGCAGGCCGATGCCGAATCGCAGCCAGACAGGGGGGGCACGGCGCGAGCGGCCGCGGGAGGGGGCATCGGTCGGCGTGGTACGACTGGCCTTGCGAACGATGATGTCAGACATGTTGAATTCCGGTTGAATGCTCTCTTTTCTTGGGTTTCGGGGCCTGGTCCCGGCCGGTGTGCGGCTCTGACCGTGCGGGGTGGATCGGGTTTGGCGAATCACCCCGCAAGGGTCCCGCTGTGTTCCAGTACTTGATCGATCTGCAGGGAGACGGCGTTTTCACCGCGATAGTCGTCACGCTGCAGCCGGTAGGACAGCACGGCTTCGGCGGGCAGGGCATCGGTACGGCCGAAGAAGATGGCCGGAATACGCAGCCGGGGGCTGTCGCTGGGGCTCAATTCGAGTTTCAGATGGCGATTGTTGATCAGGCGCTGGGTCAGGACGTTGAAGCGACCGGAGAACAGCGGCGGCGGAAAGCCCTGACCCCAGATCTGGCTGTCCAAAAGCTCGATGGTACTGATATGTAGGGCATCCGGGGGCAAAGGCCCATCGGTGGTGACGAAGGGATCGAAAGCGGCCGGGTCGGCCAGGCTGGTGACGGCTTGCTCGAGGGCTGCGCGGAAATCCTCGAGCCGGTCGGCCGGCAGTGTCAGACCGGCCGCCATGGCGTGGCCACCGAACTTGATCAGCATGCCCGGGTGGCGCTTGTCGACCAGGTCGAGCACGTCGCGCAGATGCACGCCACGGATCGAGCGGCCCGAGCCACGCAACAGCCCGTCCTGATCGGGGGCGAGTGCGATCGTCGGCCGGTGGTGACGGTCCTTGATCCTGGAGGCGACCAGTCCGATGATACCGTGGTGCCAGTCCGGGTCGTGGATGACCAGGGTCCGGGTGTTCTCATCCGGCTCACCGATCTGGTGCAGCGCTGCTTCGCGCATGCTCTGTTCCAGATCGCGACGCTGGACATTGATCTGGTCGAGCTGAGCGGCCAGTTCGTTGGCGCGCTTCATGTCGGGGGCCAGCAGGCATTCCACGCCGATCGACATGTCGGCCAACCGGCCGGCGGCATTGATGCGCGGGCCGATGGCAAAGCCCAGGTCACCGGCATCCAGCGTGCGGGCGGCTCGCCGCGCCACCTGCAGCAGTGCACTGATGCCGGGCCGGGCGCGGCCGGCCCGGATGCGGGCCAGCCCTGCGCTGACCAGTACCCGGTTGTTGTGACTGAGTGGCACCACATCGGCCACGGTGCCCAGCGCCACCAGGTCGAGCAGCGGTGCCAGCGGTGGCACCGGGTCGGCCAGCAGTCCGGCTTCGCGGCGCAAGCTGCGCAGTGCGATCAGCACATAAAGCATCACGCCGACGCCGGCCAGGTTCTTGTCGGGAAAAGGGCAGCCGGGCTGGTTCGGGTCGACGATGGCCAGCGCTTCGGGCAACCGGTCGCCGGGCAGATGGTGGTCGGTGACGACGACCGGCAGGCCGAGGCGGTTGGCATGCTCGACACCCGCGACCGAGGCGATGCCATTGTCGACGGTGATCAACAGAGCGGGTCGGCCCAGGCGGGGATGAACCAGTGCGGCCTCGACCACTTCCGGGGTCAGGCCGTAGCCGTTTTCGAAGCGGTTGGGCACCAGGTAGTCGACCATGCCGCCCAGCATCCGCAGCCCTTCGACGGCCAGTGCAATGGCGGTGGCACCGTCACAGTCATAGTCGCCGACGATCAGCATCGGCTCGCCGGCATCGATGGCCGCGCTGATCCTGGCCACGGCGGCATCCAGGCCCCGCATGCCCATCGGCGGCAGCATGCCGGCCAGTTCCAGATTCATCTGCGCCGGGTGTCGAATGCCACGGGCGGCCAGTAGGCGTGCCAGAAGTGGGTCGACCCCGGCAGCCAGCAGGGTCTGTCGGGCACGGAGATCGACCGGACGGATGTTCAATTTCATGCCGTTTCCGAAGTCTCTGAAAAAAGCAGACGCAGGGTCTGGGCCGGGCCAGAGTCGGTTGTGCGGAGGCGACGCGGGATGTCGGCGTGATTGGCACCTCCGCTCATCGTATCCGTGGCTGTTCCTCCGTTGGCCAGACCGTTGCTGCCTTTGCCAGGGCGCTGTCGGGCCGTATGCAGACCCGACGCCATCAGGGGAGTGCCGGTCTGCCTGACGTTGGTCCGGCCGGATCGGCTGCGCCACCATTGTCTCAGATGACCGATCAGGCCGGTGCCGGGCTGTGAGCTTCCTGCGCGGGCGGCCGCATCTGCGGCCGCGGCCACGGCTGTTGGCACGGCCTGGCTTCCTGGCGCGAACAGCCAGCGGGCCTGATGTTCGCCGGTCAGCAGGCAGGCGAATCGTTTCGGGTCACTGTCTGCGTACAGTCGATCGAGGCAGGGCAGCTGCTGTCGCCAGCCGTTCAGATCGTATTGCAGGCGGGGGTTCAGAAAGCGCTCGTCCAGTGTCAGGCCATGGGTGTGGGCCAGATCTTCGGTGCGCCAGATGGCATCGGGCGGAACCGGCCCGGCCAGCCAGACGGCGTTGACCGGCGGATCGTCGTCCCCGGGGCCGCTCAGCCGATGCCAGTTCATCTGGATTTCATTGAGCAGCCTGCGAAAGCGCCTGGCATCGGGCCCCGCAGGCAACAGCGCATCGATGTGCCGTGCACCGACGGCTTCGATCGCCGTGCATCGTAATTGCCAGTCGGTCTGCGGCTCGAGCGGTTTCAGCAACCAGCAGTCGGGTGTCAGCGGATCGACCGCAAAGCCGTCCTCGGCCAGCAGCGGTCTGATCGACGCCACCAGTCGCTCGGCGGTTTGCGCATCCAGTCGCCGGCCGGCCTGTGCGTCCATCACGATACTGTCGGTGGTGGGGTGCAGTTTGACCGGGTACAGCAGCCACCGGTTGCCAGGGACCTGTGTCTGCCTGGGGCCGCTCTCCGAGGATGAATCCGGATTCCGATCCGGATCAGAATTCGAGCCCGAGATCGTGCACGTCGGTTCTGTCGCGGGCCGTGTCAGAATCAATCGCCGGACCGCACCGACCGCATGGGCCGACAATTGCAGCGTTACAAAGGGGGGCCGAGTGGCAAGCCACCGATCGTGTGCCCAGGCGGGTACGGGCTCCGACTGCATGGCCTGCACGTCGGGCAGCGGCTGATCGGCCATTCGCAGAGCGCCGCCACGCAACGCGGCGGCGATCGTCGGCAGATCGGTGTCGAGCGGCTGACCGGCAAGCCAGTGGTCGGGCAGCAGGGCGCCGGGCAACAGGCGGATGGGGGCAGGGGAAGCGTTCACCGCGCTATTGTAGGGGCGCGCAGCCGCTCCGTTCACACGTAACCGGTATTCTGGATTCATGCCGTCCGAGTCCGAGTAGCAGAAAGCTTTCCGGGGAGCCGATCTTCCGGGAGAGCCGAACGGTTGCGTTCCGGGTGATCAGAAACCCGCTGGGGGTCATAGAATACGGAAATGAGGACACGGCCCTACCGAATCCTGAAGCTATGGCACACTGCCGGTTTGGGAATGCGGTTCGATGGGCTGGCCGCAGCATACGCCGACGGTGAGCGTGGGTTGCCGTGGGTGCCGCCTTTCCGGACGGGGCCGCGCCCATGGGCCGCCCATGACCGTGTGGCAGTGTGGCAGGCGTCGTGGGCAGGAACGGGGGCAGCGCGCCCGTGAGGCCGATTCGCTGCCGGTGAGCTTTCCGTGCTCCAAGCGCCCCGACCGGCTTTCCCGGCCTTTTTCCAGTGGATGGAGTGTTGCGTTGCTTTCTCCTTTTGAGTGGTTCGTAGGCACGCGCTATACGCGCAGCGGTCGCCGTGCCGGACAGAAGAATGGTTTCATTTCCTTCATTTCGGCGCTGTCGGTGGCAGGCATCGCCCTGGGCGTGGCGGCACTGATCATCGTGATGTCGGTGATGAACGGCTTTCAGAAAGAGGTCCGTGACCGCATGCTGTCGGTGCTGTCGCATATCGAGGTCTACAGTGTCGATGGAACGATGGATTGGCGGCCGTTGGCCGAGCGTCTGAAAGGCGAGCCACATATCCTCGGCGTGGCTCCCTTCGTGTCGGGGCAGGTGGTGCTGACCCGTGATCAGACCGTGCGTGGCGCACTGGTGCGCGGCGTCGATCCGGCGGCTGAACCGAGTGTGTCCGAGGTGGGCGAGCAGGTGGTGTCCGGCAGCCTGAGCGATCTGAAACCGGGTGAGTTCGGCATCGTCATCGGCCGGGTGATGGCGAGTCAGCTGGGGCTGTTCGAAGGTGACCGGCTGGCGCTGATTGCGCCGCACGGCACCGTTACCCCGGCCGGCGTCACGCCTCGGATGAAACAATTTACCGTGCGCGGTATTTTCGAGTCGGGCCACTATGAATACGACAGTACGCTGATCCTGATGAATCTGGAGGATGCGGGCGTGTTCTTTCGTACCGGTGGTCCGATGGGGGTACGGCTGAAGACCGATGACATGCAGCAGGCGCCGGCCATCGGCCGTCAGCTGCAGTCCGGCTTGGGTGGAAACTACCAGGTGCGTGACTGGTCGTTGGAAAACAGGGTCTGGTTTGCCGCCGTGCAGGTCGAAAAACGGATGATGTTCATCATCCTGACCCTGATCATCGCTGTGGCGGCCTTCAATCTGGTGTCGATGCTGGTGATGACTGTGACCGACAAGCGGGCCGACATCGCCATCCTGCGCACGTTGGGCGCTTCGTCGCGCTCGATCCTGTCGATCTTCATGGTGCAGGGGTCGTTGGTGGGCATCCTGGGTACTTTCGTCGGGGTGGCACTCGGGGTCCTGGTGGCGCTCAACATCGGTCCGGTCATCGGGCTCTTCGAACAACTGTTCGGCTTTCGGCTGCTGCCACCGGGTATCTATGTGATCTCGGCACTGCCGAGTGATCTGCGCTGGGCCGATGTCAGCTGGGTGGCGATCATCTCCTGCCTGCTGGCGCTGTTGGCCACCATCTATCCCAGCCTGCGCGCTGCGGCCGTTCGGCCCGCCGAGGCGTTACGCTACGAATGAATCTGAAGCAATTGATGAGTCTGAAGCTCCTGATGGCCCGGTTGGCGTGGTGGCCGACGGGCATACGTCGCGTAGGGCTGATCGGCGGCAAACCGGTGGTACCGGATTGCTTTGTGCCGGTCTGCCGTCTCATGCCATTCGCGTCGGGACCGGGAATGCCGGAGCTGGAAATCGGCCATGGACCGTGCTCGATCGAGCGGTTCTTCATCCGCGGAGAGTCTTTCAGCCGTGGTGATTCCTTGACCCGAGGTCCTGGAGTCATCATCTCTGCGCTGGCGCGCGTTCCCGCCCTCCGTCCGCTCGTGACAGCCGTGTCCCCGTCTGCATCGAATACTGCGTCTGCATCGGTTTTCTCGTCTACCATGGTATCGACTTCACCCGACCCCGGTCATTCCGCCGCTTTGGATTCCTCTGCCGTGGAGGATGCGGCCTCGGCGCAACCGCGCACCGACGCCGCCGGGCGGCGTTCCGAGCTCGTGCTCGCCTGTCAGGGGCTGGGCAAACGATACCAGCAGGGCGATCGGGGCATCGACATTCTGCGGGGTGTCGATTTCCAGGTGACTGCCGGAGAGGTGGTGGCCATCGTCGGCGCCTCCGGCTCGGGCAAGAGCACGCTGCTGCATCTGCTGGGGGGGCTGGACCAGCCATCGGCGGGCTGGGTGAGTGTGGCCGGACAGCGGCTGGACAGGCTCGGTGAGACCGAACGTGGCCGCCTGCGCAACCAGAAGCTTGGTTTCGTCTACCAGTTCCATCATCTGCTCGGCGAGTTCAGTGCCATCGAGAACGTGGCGATGCCGCTGCTGATCAGGGGCCGGAGCCATACCGAGGCCCAGGCGGCGGCGCACGAGATGCTGGCGCAGGTGGGTCTGGCCGAGCGCGGTACACACCGGCCCGGTGAGCTGTCGGGTGGTGAGCGCCAGCGGGTGGCGCTGGCCCGTGCCCTGGTGACGAAGCCTTGCTGTGTGCTGGCCGATGAGCCCACCGGCAATCTGGATGCCAAGACGGCTGCCGGAGTGTTTCGGCTGCTGCAGAGCCTGACCCGACAGTCCGGCACGGCAGTGGTGCTCGTGACCCATGACATGGATCTGGCTGCCCGTGCCGATCGGCGTGTTACCCTGAAAGAGGGGGTCCTGCTGGACCTGTGAGCATGTTGATCGATACCCATTGCCACCTGGACGCACCGGCATTCGATCCGGATCGGATCGAGGTACTGACCCGGGCACAGGCGCTCGGCGTTGCGGCGATCGTGCTGCCCGCGGTCTCCCGTGCCAACTGGACGGCCGTGCAGCAGCTGGCCGAGCAGCATCCGGGGCTGTATTTTGCGCTGGGCATTCACCCGCTCTACGTCGATCAGGCTGTCGATGGAGATCTGCAGGTGCTGCGGCAGCGAGTCGAAGCGGTGCGGACGCACCCACGCTTCGTCGGTGTCGGTGAGATCGGACTGGATTTCTTTGTATCGGGCCTGGATCTGGAACGACAGCAGCGCTTTTTCGATGAGCAACTGCGGCTGGCCCGCGACTTCGAATTGCCGGTGATTCTGCACAGCCGGCGGGCCGTCGATGCGGTGACACGACAGTTGCGACGGTTCCGGCCGCCTTCGGGCATTGCACATGCCTTCAACGGAAGCCGACAGCAGGCCGGGCATCTGATCGGGCTGAACATGGCGCTGGGTTTTGGCGGGGCCATGACTTTCGAGCGTGCCCGCAACATCCGCCGCTTGGCCAGCGAGCTGCCGGTCGAGGCGCTGGTGCTGGAAACGGATGCGCCCGATATTCCGCCGGCATGGGCTCATCCAGGCCGCAACGAACCCACCGAGCTGCCGCGGATCGTGGCCATGATGGCCCGGTTGCGGGGCATCGATACCGTCGATCTGGTCGGGGTCAGTGGCCAGAATGCACGCCGGGTTTTGCCCGGGTTGAGTTAAAGTACCCTGATCTTTAGTGGGCTGATCTGTCGGAATAGTGCAAAACAGCACTGTAACTTTTATCACAGCCGCTGTCGTCCAGCACCCATAAGATCGTGCTTGCTATCTGATCCAACCCTGGGGGCATGAATTGTCCACTCGCGTCGACCCTTCCATCTATCCTCGTTTGCACGAATACATGGCCGATCAGCTCGGCACACTGGTGCTGCGGCTGTTGCCCGACGTGGCCGATGCGCTGTTGGCCCATGCCGGCGGCGGGATCAAGCCGGGTCTGGCCGTCAAACTGACCGAAACGGCCCGTCTGCTGCGTGAAGAAGCCGCCGTACGTGCGGAGCTGGCGCTGGATCATTTCGTACGCTTGCAGCTGGACAGCGTCGGGGACGAGACGCTGATCGCCGCTGCCTCGGCCGAAGAGGCACGGGGCTCGTTGCCCTTGTCGGATGCGGCCCTGCTGGAGCAGATTCTGGCGCGCGAGCTGGCAAGCGCGGTGCGTGCCGCTTTCCAGGGCAGCTATGCCCATTACTTGCGTCGGCTCGAACACCTGACCTTCACCCGCCTGCGTGACGATGAACATTCGCTGGGGGCGCGGGCTCTGGGCCTGGCGCTGGTCTTCGCACTGAAACCCTTTGCACACACGCAGCCGATTTCGCTGCACCTGCGGCCCATTCTGCTGTCGGTGGCGGTGGCTCCTTTGGCGCGTCTGATCGCCAGCTGCGATCAGCGTCTGATCAAGGCCGGGGTGCTGCCGGATTTGCCACATGTGCATTGGCAGAATCTGCGCCAACCGACGGGGGACGTGGACCGGGGGCTGCTGCCGCGCATCGTTCGGAGGCCCGCCGAAGGTTTGTCCGGCGGGCACGGCACTCGGGATGTGGCCAGCACCTTTGTGCAACATGCCTCGCGGCAGGTGATCAACGATATCCGCGCCTCGGCCGTGCTGGCCGAAAACTCGTTGGGTAAAAGTCGTTCGCGTCATGCGGGCTATCGTCGTGCGCAGCGGCTGCCGCGCATCGATTCGATCGAACGCGATGCGGTCAGTTTTGCACGACAGCATGGGGTGGCACCTTACAGTCAGGAAGCCCGTGCACTGTTCTTCAAGCAGATTCGCCAACAGGTCGATGGCGTCGGTGGTGACAAGGCAGTGCTGGCCGTGCTCGATCTGGTCAATGCGCTGTTCGATTACGCGGCCAGCGATCGGCGCCTACCCGAGGCTGCACGTATTTTGTTGTGGCGTCTGCAGATGCCGGCCGTCACGCTGGCCAGTCTGGATGCCGGCTATCTGGGGGATGATTCGCGCTCGGTGCGCCGGCTGGTGGAGCAGCTGGCGGCCATCGCCATTGCCTATCCCGAAGAAATGCGCCCCAACAGAGCGCTCTACCAGCGTCTGCAGACGGTCGTGCGGGCGGTCGAGATCGTTGCACATGCCTTCCACGTGCGTAGCCAGGTGCTGTCCGAGCAGGTACGGCACGAATACCAACGCACCATGCAGGGCATGAAGCAGTTGTTGTCGAGGTTGGCGCGCAGCCGGCGCGATCTGACCCGGGAAGTCAGCCGGCAACCCAACCGGCGCGACTATTCCCGGCGTCCGTCACGGATGCGTGAAACGGTCGTTTCCGAAGATATCCGGCGCTTGCTCGACTACCGCCTCGGCGACAGCCGGGTTCCGGAGTCGGTCAAGGTCTTTCTGCAGGATGTCTGGTTGCGGCATCTGCGCACCGCAGCATTGCGTGATGGCACCAGCAGTCAGTCCTATCAAGTGGCGCTGAAGGTCGTCGACGATCTGCTCTGGACACTCGGCAAGGAAGGAGCCAACCCCAATGTCCGCAACGAGTTGATCCAGTGCATTCCGCCGATGCTCAGCATGCTGACGGCGGGCATCCAGGACGTGGGGGCGAGACCCGAGTCCTACAGTGCCTTTTTCGACGAAATCTTCCTGATCCATCTGCGCCGCCTCCAGGGTTATGGCGGCTCGGCAGCCACCCTGATCGCGCATGAGACTGAAGCCGCTGCCGCAATGCGGGTCGGCGATGATAGCTGGGCGTCCTTGGTGCGCAGCGGCAGCGAGGCTGCTGCCATCGAGAGTACCGGCTCGACCGATGGTATGCCGGAGGAGGGCAGTGGCGTGACCTTGCATCATCCGCTGCCGCTGACCGAGGATGGTGGCCGGAGTACGGCCACCGGCACCACTCGATCGACCGATCCTTCCTCGGGGACGACGACGCTGGAGCGTTCGGTGCCACGTACCTTGTCCGGTACCGATACCTGCAGCGCCGCGGCGGCATCGGCACGCCTGCAGGAGCTGATCGCCAACACGTCGATGGAGGATCTGCCGGCGCGTCCGACGCGACTGGCAGTGCCTGCCAGTGCTTTCCGCGAGCGTTTTCAGCCAGGCCAGTGGTTGGAGCTGGTGTCGCGCGATGGTCGTTCCAAGTATGCCAAGGTGGTCTGGCTGAACGAACGGCGTACGATGGTGCTGTTGCTGCTGAAACAGCCGGGCCGCCGGATCATGACACGCGAAGTCGGCTCGTTGATGAAACGGGTCCGTCAGCACCGGCTGTTCGCGCTGCTTTGATCCATGGAAAACCGGAAAAGGAAGAATGCGCAGGGGGCTTGCATTTCTTTGAAAGCCTCCTATAATGCCAAGCTTTCCTGCACAGCGATGCTTGCAGCAGGAGGCGCGTAGCTCAGTTGGTTAGAGCACCACCTTGACATGGTGGGGGTCGTTGGTTCGAATCCAATCGCGCCTACCAGATACCGGCGGGTTGCAACCAGGTTGCAACCCGTTTTTTTTTATGCACCATGGCAGGGTGTTGGTCATTGGCGACATCTCGCCGTTGGCTTTGGGCGTCTATCCGGGGACCGCCGCCGCTGGCTCGGAATTTTCGGCAGGAGACATTTCGGCGGAGAAAATATTGCGCCAGTGAGGCCAGTGAGATTCCGTAAGTGAGATTACACCGGTGATCGCCGGTTCCTGCGGGCGGTGATTCCGATGCACAGTGGGTGCCGTTTCTCGCCTGTGCTGCTGGCACGGAGGCGATGCATGTTGCAGGGAAGAATCGCTGTATCGCGCAGCAGTGGCAAGTCGTCGGTGGCGGGCGCTCTTTTGCTGTCGTTCGTTCTGTCGTTCAGGATGCGGATCGGCCCTGGGTGCCTCTCGGGCGACCACACGGGGCACAGAAATGGGCGAGATGCCCGTCGTTTGCCTCGGTCTCCCACTGTTGCCAATGGCTACTGCTGTGATAATCTCAACAGCTTTCATCCTTTTTTTCTGTCGTGCCCATCATTTCTTTGCCGGACGGCTCCGAACGCCGTTTCGATGATGTTGTGACGGTGGCCCAGCTGGCTGCCGATATTGGCCCCGGTCTTGCCAAGGCTGCCATCGCTGGCAAGGTGGACGGCAAGCTGGTCGACCTGTCCCATGTCATCACCCAGGACAGCACGGTCGCCATTCTGACCGACCGTGATCCCGAGGGAGTGGACATCATTCGCCATTCGACGGCGCACCTGCTGGCCTATGCGGTCAAGGACCTGTTCCCCGACGCGCAGGTGACGATCGGTCCGGTCATCGAAAACGGCTTCTATTACGACTTTTCGTACAAGCGTCCGTTCACACCCGAGGATCTTCAGGCCATCGAGAAGCGGATGCACGAACTGGCCAAGCTCGATGAGCCGGTGGTACGTGAGGAGTGGGACCGGGCCGAAGCCGTCGAGTTCTTCGAATCGATCGGTGAAAAGTACAAAGCCGAGATCATTGCTTCGATTCCGGCCGAAGAGGGTATCAGCTTCTATCGCGAAGGGCGTTTCGTCGATCTGTGCCGTGGACCGCACGTACCGTCCACCGGCAAGCTCAAGGTCTTCAAGCTGATGAAGGTGGCCGGTGCCTATTGGCGGGGCGATGCCGGCAATGAGATGCTGCAGCGCATCTACGGTACGGCCTGGGCCAGAAAGGACGAGCAGGACGCTTATCTGCACATGCTCGAAGAGGCCGAGAAGCGCGATCACCGGCGACTGGGCAAGGAGCTCGATCTGTTCCATACCCAGAGCGAAGCGCCGGGTATGGTGTTCTGGCATCCGAAGGGCTGGGTGATTTGGCAGCAGGTCGAGCAGTACATCCGTTCGATTTACCGGGACAGCGGCTACCAGGAAGTGAAGTGTCCGCAGATTCTGGATGTGGATCTTTGGAAGCGCTCGGGCCACTGGGACAACTACAAGGAAAACATGTTCTTCTCGGAAAGCGAGAAGCGTGAATATGCGGTCAAGCCGATGAACTGCCCGGGTCATGTCCAGGTGTTCAATTCGTCGTTGCGCAGCTACCGCGATCTGCCGCTGCGCTATGCCGAGTTCGGTTCCTGTCATCGCAACGAGCCTTCCGGCGCACTGCACGGCATCATGCGGGTGCGAGGCTTCACACAGGATGACGGCCATATCTTCTGCACCGAAGAGCAGGTCGAGTCCGAAGTGACGGCCTTCCATCGACAGGCGATGGCAGTTTACAGGGATTTCGGTTTCGATCAGGTGGCTGTCAAGCTGGCTTTGCGGCCCGAGCAGCGTCTGGGTACCGACGATGCCTGGGACCGTGCCGAAAACGCACTGCGTGCGGCGCTGTCGGCCTGCGACGTGCAATGGGAGGAACTGCCGGGAGAAGGGGCCTTCTACGGGCCGAAGATCGAATATCACCTGAAGGACTCGATCGGACGCCCCTGGCAGGTCGGCACCATCCAGTATGACCCGATGATGCCCGAGCGTCTGGATGCCGAGTATGTGGCGGATGACAACAGCCGGCGTCGGCCGATCATGTTGCATCGGGCCATCGTCGGTTCGCTGGAACGTTTCATCGGCATTCTGATCGAGAACCACGCCGGCGCCATGCCGCTGTGGCTGGCACCGGTTCAGGCCGCGATCCTGACCATTACCGATGCCCAGGCCGAATACGCCGAGAGCATTCGGCAAGGTCTGATAAAACAAGGGTTTAGGGTAATTTCGGATTTGCGGGCCGACAAGATCGGCTATAAAATCCGTGAACATAGTTTGCAAAAAATTCCTTATCTCGTGGTCGTCGGAGAAAAGGATCTGCAGGCTGGGCGGCTTTCGGTCCGGGCCCGCGGTGGCAGGGATCTGGGTAGCATGACCCTCGAGGAATTTGCCGGGCTGATGGCTCGGCAGGTGGCCGACAAGCAGCAGTGAGGCGTCTCCCTGGGGTTCGTGGATGCGGATTGCCTCCGCGGACCTACGGTGTTTTCAGGGAAGCCCTGGTTGGGCCCACTGCCGGAAAGACCAATGATCTGGCAGCTTGGCTTGGTATTTCGTTTATCCATTCGGAGAGTATCAGCATCGCTACCGAACGCAACCACCGCATCAACGGTGAGATCACAGCCCCCGAAGTAAGGCTTTTGGGCAAGGACAACGAGCAGCTTGGTGTATTCCGTCTGGGCGAGGCGCGACGTATGGCCGAAGAGGCCGATGTCGACCTGGTCGAGATCGCTCCCACCGCGCAGCCGCCCGTTTGTCGTCTGATGGATTATGGCAAGTTCCGCTATCAGGAGCAGAAGCGTGCCGCCGAAGCCAAGGCCAAACAGAAAATCGTTCAGATCAAGGAAATCAAGTTCCGACCGCAAACCGATGATGGCGATTACGCGATCAAGCTGCGCAACATGATTTCTTTCCTCGAGGATGGTGACAAGGTCAAGATCACGCTTCGTTTCCGTGGCCGTGAAATGGCCCACCAGGAATTCGGTGTCCGTCTGCTGGAGCGGGTGCGCAACGATATCGAAGAAGTTGCCGTCGTCGAATCGATGCCCCGCTTGGAAGGGCGTCAGATGGTGATGATGGTTGCGCCGAAGAGGAAAAAATAAGCGCGGCTGCACCGGCGACACGGCTGCGCGACGGTGTACCGGTGTCCCGATGCCTGCCTCGGGCAGGAGCGTCGGAGCCAGCAGAGCTGCCGGGCGGGCAGACTCTGGGGCCCCTGTTATTTTGGGCTTTCCAGGAAGACCGGGACGTGGAAGGTTTGCATTTACAGGCTGCAAACCAACCGCGACGGTGCCAGGTGCTTTTTTGGTTGCAGCGCACCGGGCATAAAAAGGCACTTGCCTGTGCGGTAAGCGTGGGTTGTGCGGGGCCCCGTCGTACGGAGCAGTCGGCCGGTGTGAATTCGAAGGCGCTGGACACTTGGAGTGCGCGGCACCTGCCGCGGCGCTCGTCGTTCAGAGACAGAGCCTTTGTCTAGTTTCTTCAGTCGTGTTGTCTCGTGTTATCATTCAAAGCTTACTTCTGAACGTCGGGCGGGTCTTAGAAGCGCCTTCGGGTACGGGCAGAGGCGAACAGGATGGATGACGTTTCCACTGGCCCGACAAAGCAAGAAAAGCCCGGGTCGTGAAGCCAAGTGCTGCACTTCGGTGCCCACGGATTCATGGAACCGTCGACATCGTTCAGGCTTTTTCGAATATTGCCACGGCAAATGAAAGCCTGGCTGGGTTTGCTTTTTCCGGCCTGCGGCCACCTCGATCGGGCGCAGAAGCAAGTGCAGAGATCTTTATGTCGAAGATGAAAACCAAAAAGAGCGCGGCCAAGCGGTTTCGCGTTCGTCCGGGCGGCACCGTCAAGCGCGGCCAAGCTTTCAAGCGTCACATCCTGACGAAGAAAACCACCAAGAACAAGCGTCATTTGCGCGGTGCGGTCAACGTCCATGAGGCCGATACCAACAGTATCCGCTCGATGATGCCTTACGCCTGAGCCTGACCGAACCGGAGTTTAAGCAATGCCACGAGTCAAAAGAGGGGTTACCGCACGGGCCCGTCACAAGAAAGTCATCGATCAGGCCAAGGGTTACCGTGGCCGTCGCAAGAATGTATACCGCGTTGCGAAAGAAGCGGTCATGCGGGCGGGCCAGTATGCCTACCGTGATCGCCGCAACCGCAAGCGCGTGTTCCGCGCATTGTGGATCACCCGTATCAATGCCGCCGTACGTGAATATGGTCTGACCTACAGTGTATTCATCAATGGTTTGTTGAAGGCCAACATCACACTGGACCGTAAGGTTCTGGCCGAAATGGCCGTGAACGACAAGCCGGCTTTCAGCGCCATCGTCGAACAGGTGAAATCGACGCTGGGAACCGCTGCAGCCTGATGTCCAATCTGTTGCAAGCCTGAAAGTGCCCGGGCCGGCTTCCCCATCGGAAACTGGTCCAGACACTGGCGGGGGTTGATGGCAGCGCCGGTGTCCGGCAGCTCGACATCAACCCCCGTTTCGTTTGGATGCTGCATTTACATGGTTTTCGTATCCGCGGCCCCGTTCCGCCGCTCGCCTCGCCGGTGTCCAGCCGCTCCTCCGAGATGATCGCTGGCCTGCTCATGGACGAGGGCCGTCGTCCGGGAAGCCGAGGACGTCGACATCGCGCAGCCGTGAGGTGGAAAACGGCCGTCGTGCCGGGTACCGTTTGCAATCGATTGGTGCTGGGGCCTGTGGTGAAAGCCATGGGCAAAGAGTGGGGGCAAGACGCCAGCGGCCGGTTTGCCGCCCGCAATCTTTCCGCGACCCGGGTTTCCCGGGACGAAAGAATTCATATGAATCAGGGTTTGGAATGAATCAGGATTTGGAACGTTTGCTCGAAGAAGCGCGTGCCCGTTTCGCCAAGGTCAGCGAAGAGGCTGCTCTTGCCGATGCCAAGGCAGCCTTTCTGGGCAAGACCGGTGCGTTGACGGCGTTGCTCAAGACCCTGGGTACGTTGGCCGGGGCTGAAAAGGCCGAGCGGGGGCGCGAGCTGAATCAGCTCAAACAGAAAATCGAGGCGCTGGTGAAGGAGCAGGGCGAGCGCATCCGTGCCGCGCGCCTGGAGCGCCGGCTGGCCAGCGAACGCTTGGATGTGTCGCTGCCGGGCCGTGCGGCGAGCGTCGGCGGCCTGCATCCGATCAGTCTGACCATCGAGCGTATCGAGCGGATCTTCCGCTCGATCGGCTTCGATGTGGCTGATGGCCCGGAGATCGAGGAAGATTTCTTCAATTTCACTGCGCTGAACATGCCGCCGAATCACCCGGCTCGTTCGATGGCGGACACGTTCTACATTCAGCGTCCGAGCGTTGCGGAGCGGCGGCCAGGGAGCGCAGCAGACTCAGATGTGCGGCTCCCCGCTCGACAGGCGGGTGATGGGCAGAGCCGAAACGGTGTACGGGGCGATGGTGGAACGTTTACTGCTGCGTCGAGTGGTTTCGCCGGTGCTGTGTCCGGCGCGGCCGTCTCGGCCAGTGCGGCAGAACAGTCGGCCAATGCGCCGTTGGTGTTGCGCACCCACACCAGCCCGATGCAGGTACGCTATGCGCGGATGAACCAGGCGCCGATCAAGGTGATCGTGCCGGGTAAGACCTACCGGGTCGACTCCGATGCCACCCATTCGCCGATGTTTCATCAGGTCGAAGGGCTGTGGGTCGATGAAGACATCAGCTTTGCGGATCTCAAGAGCGTCTACACCGATTTTTTGCACCAGTTCTTCGAGCGCACCGATATCGACGTGCGCTTTCGGCCCTCGTATTTTCCGTTTACCGAACCCTCGGCCGAGATCGACATGCGCTTTGCCGACGGTCCGCTGAAAGGGCGCTGGCTGGAAGTGTCCGGTTCGGGGCAGGTGCATCCGAACGTGATTCGCAACATCGGTCTCGATCCCGAGCGCTATATCGGTTTTGCTTTTGGTTCGGGCATCGAACGTCTGGCCATGCTGCGCCACGGCGTCGACGATCTGCGGCTCTTTTACGAGAACGATCTGCGTTTCCTGCGTCAGTTCGCCTGATCGGGGCGTACTTGGTGCGGGAACTTGGTGCGGGACCAAGGACGCATCGGGCACAAAGAAGACGATGGGCCGAAATCGGGGATGGACGATGTGCAGAGCCTTTGCTGTAGGCACTTTTCGTCGTCACGATTTTCATGGCCCATGCACCCAAGTGTATGACGATCCCGGCATCTTGATCGGGGCGTGCGTCAAAGACACGAGAGATTGAGTTTCTGAAACATGAAAATTCCTGAGAAGTGGTTGCGGCACTATTGCAATCCGCCGCTGGATGGCGCCGGCCTGGACCATCTGCTGACGATGGGCGGGTTGGAAGTCGAAGCGCGCGAGCCGGTGGCGGGCGCGTTTTCCGGGGTGGTGGTGGCGCGTATCGTCACCGCCGCCAAGCATCCCGATGCGGATCGTCTGCAGGTCTGTGAGGTCGACGTCGGCCAGGATGCGCCGGTGCAGATCGTCTGCGGTGCACCCAACGCCCGCGCCGGGCTGGTGACGGCATGCGCGTTGCCGGGCGCGGTGCTGCCCGGCGATTTCCGGATCAAGAAGACCAAGATGCGCGGTGTGGAGAGCGCCGGCATGCTGTGCTCGGGTCGCGAGCTGGGTATGGGCGAGGATCACAGTGGCATCCTCGAGTTGCCGGCCGATCTGAGTCCTGGCGCTGATCTGCGTACGGCACTCGATCTGGACGAAGAGGTCTTTGAACTGAAGCTGACACCGAATCTGGCACATTGCATGTCGGTGACCGGCGTGGCGCGTGAGGTGGCGGCGCTGGCTGATGCCGCCTACGTGGGGCCGCCGATGGCAGCGGTGCCGGCCGTGATCGAGGACCGGGTGCCGGTCAGCATCGAAGATCCCGAGCTGTGCGGCCGCTTTGCCGGTCGTGTCATCCGTGGTGTGAATGCCAGGGCCGAAACGCCCACCTGGATGAAACAGCGGCTGGAGCGGGCTGGTCAGCGCTCGATCTCGGCGCTGGTCGATATTTCGAACTATGTGCTGCTGGAGCTGGGCCGGCCGACCCATATCTTCGATCTGGCCAAGCTGCGTGGCGACCGGATCGTGGTGCGCTGGGGGCGACAGGGCGAAGCGCTGAAGCTGCTCAACGAGCAAAGCGTGGCGGTGGGGCCGGATGCACAGGGTCTGCCGGCCGGCGTGGTCTGCGATGCCGAAGGGCCGGTCAGTCTGGCCGGCATCATGGGTGGTGACGGCACGGCAGTCAGTCTCGAGACGACCGACGTCTATTTGGAAGCAGCGTTCTGGTGGCCCGATGCCATCATGGGGCGGCCGCGCCGCTACAACTTCACCACCGATGCTGCGCAGCGTTTCGAGCGCGGCGTCGATGCCGAAAGCGTGGTCGAACATCTCGAGTACCTGAGCCAGTTGGTGCTGGCGATCTGTGGCGGCCGGCCCGGCCCGGTCGATGATCAGCTGATCGCTCTGCCCGAGCGGACGCCGGTACGGTTGCGTCTGTCCCGGCTGCGTCGGGTCAGCGGTCTGCTGCTGAGCGCCGAGGATTGCGAAAACGTCTTCCGCCGGCTGGCGTTGCCTTTCGAGCGTCTGGATACGCTGGCCGCTGCGGCCGATCCCTGCAAGCCGTCGGCGGCCGGGGATGTGGTGTTTGCCGTCACGCCGCCGGGACGTCGCTTCGATCTGACGATCGAGGAGGATCTGATCGAGGAGGTGATCCGCCTCCATGGCTACGAGCGGATTCCGACCCGGGCGCCGACGGCACGCATCGGTATGCGTCCCGCGCCCGAGCGTCACCTGGACACCAGCACGTTGAAGCGGCGCTGGGCCGGCCGCGATTATCAGGAAGTGGTCAACTTCAGCTTCGTGGCGCGGGCCGATGACCAGCGTTTTTCGCCGGATGTGGAGCCGATTCCGGTGATGAACCCCATCGCCGAGCACCTGAACGTGATGCGCACCTCGACCTGGAGCGGATTGCTCGACAACCTGCGCCACAACCTGAACCGCAAGGCTGAACGGGTGCGTCTGTTCGAAGTGGGTCGGGTCTATCTGCCGCAGCTCGACCAACCGGCCGGTCCACTGGCGCTGGCGGGCATTGCCCAGCCGCTGCGTCTGGGTGTGCTGGCCTATGGTCCGGCTCTTGAGCCGCAATGGGCTGCTGCCGCTCGCCCGGTCGATTTTTTCGATCTGAAGGGTGATCTGGCCGCTGCGCATCCGGAGATTCCGATGGTGTTCACGGCGGCGGTGCATCCGGCGCTGCATCCCGGGCAGTCGGCGCGTGTTTCACTGCCCGACGGTACACCACTGGGCTGGATCGGTGCGTTGCATCCGATGCTGATCGAGGCGCTGGATTTGCCCGGTTCGGTCTTGCTGGCGGAGTTGGACTGGGTACTGCTGCAGCAGCGTGAGCTGGCGCTGTATCAACGGGTCAGTCGTTTTCCTCCCGTCATCCGTGACATGGCTGTCGTTCTGGATGAACAGGTTGCCGCTGCGGCGGTGCTGGACGAAATCCACGCCGTGGTGACTTCCGATCCTGATGCAGTCTGCGTCAAACACGTCAGGCTGTTTGACGAATACCGCGGTAAGGGTTTGGAAAATAAGGAGAAAAGTCTTGCGTTCCGCCTCTGGATGCAACATACTGACCGCACATTGAGCGATGCCGAAGTGGACAGTGTGCAAGCCATAGTGCTCGAACGGTTGGCACGGCGCTTCAAGGCTCGGCTCAGGACCTGAACCTCCCGTCCTCTGTCACGACGCAGGCTGTTGGTCTGTGTCGGGATGTCGCTCATCCGTTGCGAGTGAAGGTGGTCAGGCGGTTTGTTTCGCTGGCGATTCTTGCCGGCGGGATTGTTTTCGATACTCGCAATGGTTCAGAACGAATCAAAACCAGAACTCGCCGATACCACCGGAGCCGGGCGGGGCATGGACGAGCCCTTGGGGGCGCTGGGCAAGCCAACCTTTACGTTGACCAAGGCAGCCCTGGCCGATATGCTGTTCGAGCGGGTAGGGCTCAACAAGCGTGAGGCCAAGGATATGGTCGAGACCTTCTTCGAGGAGATCAGCGCGGCTCTGATCCGCGGCGAAAGCGTCAAGCTGTCGGGCTTTGGCAACTTCCAGTTGCGCGACAAGCAGCAACGGCCTGGGCGCAATCCCAAGACCGGTGAAGAAATCCCGATCTCGGCCCGCCGGGTGGTAACCTTTCATGCGTCGCAGAAGCTGAAGGCGCAAATCGATGCTCCCCGTCGTGGTCAGGCCTCGCTGTCATCCCTGTCTCTCGATCCGCATTCGGACCACACTGAATCATGAGCGCATCTTCCGCAGCCAAAACCGACACGCGGACCGTTCTGCCCCCGATCCCGGCCAAACGCTATTTCACCATCGGCGAGGTATCCGATCTGTGTGGCGTCAAGCCTCATGTCCTGCGCTACTGGGAGCAGGAATTCACACAGTTGCGCCCGATGAAGCGCCGGGGCAATCGTCGCTACTATCAGCACCATGAGGTGCTGCTGATCCGCCGCATCCGTGAGCTGCTCTATGAGCACGGTTTCACCATCAGCGGTGCCCGCAACCGGTTGGCCGAAACCGTTCAGCCCGGCCGCAAGAAGGAAGCCGAATTCGCCCAGCCGGTCGACATCACGCTCAACATGCGTCAGTCCGACGTCGAATCGATCCGCCAGGATCTGTTGGTGGCGCTGGAACTGCTGCGCGACGTGCCGTCGAACTGAGACACTGGCATTCAGGGCTGGCTTGCCGGCCGATGATCGGCAAGGGTTGCCGCGGTCGGGTCGACACGTCGGCAGTCGCGAAAGCTGTTCAGCGCTTCACTGTCTGTCCTCATTCAGCGTTTCCGGGTCTGCCATACCCATGAAAGCCCGCTCGAGCGGGCTTTTCTGCATCCACCGCCGGGCGGTGTCACTCCAGCTTCGACAGATCGCGCACGGCGCCCTGGTCGGCGCTGGTGGCGAGCTTGGCGTAGGCTTTGAGGGCGGCAGAGACCCGGCGCTTGCGTGGCTGGGCCGGCTTCCAGCCGGCGGCATCCTGTTCCGTGCGTCGCCGGGCCAGTTCATCGTCGCTCAGCAGCACATCGATGCGGCGCTTGGGGATGTCGATCAGAATGCGGTCACCATCACGGACCAGACCGATGGCGCCGCCGGCAGCCGCCTCGGGAGAAACGTGACCGATCGACAGGCCCGAGGTGCCGCCGGAGAAACGGCCGTCGGTCAGCAGGGCACAGCGTGTGCCCAGACCCTTCGATTTGATGTAGCTGGTTGGGTAGAGCATCTCCTGCATGCCGGGGCCGCCTTTGGGGCCTTCGTAGCGGATCACCACCACATCGCCGGCCACCACCTCGTTGCCGAGGATGCTCTCGACTGCCGAATCCTGCGATTCGAAGACACGGGCGCGGCCTTCGAAGACCAGCAGGCTTTCGTCGACACCGGCGGTTTTCACCACACAGCCGTTCTCGGCGATATTGCCGAACAGTACGGCCAGACCGCCTTCCTTGGAGTAGGCGTTGTCATGGGAGCGGATGCAGCCTTCCTGGCGGTCCAGATCCAGACTCGGCCAGCGATTGTTCTGGCTGAAGGCGGTTTGGGTGGGGGTACCGCCCGGGCCGGCCAGGTAGAAGGTCTTGACCTCTTGTGTCGGGTTGCGGGCGATGTCCCACGTGTCCAACGCGTCCTTCATGGTCGGCGCATGGACGGTGGGGACATCGGTATGCAGCCTGCCGGCACGGTCGAGTTCGCCGAGGATGGCCATGATGCCGCCGGCGCGATGTACGTCTTCGATATGGTATTTATTGGTGTTGGGCGCCACCTTGCACAGCTGCGGCACCAGGCGTGACAGCCGATCGATGTCTTTCATGGTGAAGTCGATGCCGGCCTCCTGCGCCACGGCCAGCAGATGCAGGATGGTGTTGGTCGAGCCGCCCATCGCGATGTCCAGCGTCATCGCGTTCTCGAAGGCCTTGAAGCCCACGGCACGCGGCAGCACGCGCTCGTCGTCCTGCTCGTAGTAGCGACGGGCCAGTTCGACGATCGTCCTGCCGGCACGCTTGAAGAGCTGCTCGCGATCGGCATGGGTGGCCACCACCGTGCCATTGCCGGGCAGACTCAGGCCCAGCGCTTCGGTCAGACAGTTCATCGAGTTGGCCGTGAACATGCCCGAACAGCTGCCACAGGTCGGACAGGCCGAGCGTTCGACGGCGCTCACTTCGTCATCGCTGACCTTGTCGTCGGCTGCCATCACCATGGCGTCGACCAGATCGAGTTTCTTGATCCGGATGG
Source organism: Lautropia sp. (assembly GCA_030530775.1). GTDB lineage: Bacteria > Pseudomonadota > Gammaproteobacteria > Burkholderiales > Burkholderiaceae_E > Lautropia. Next base: position 30,715 of record JAUMUG010000003.1, read on the forward strand.
TCTGGGTGTCGGCCCCGGCCAGCCGGAGTTTGCCGGCTTCCATGGGGCCGCCCGAGACGAAGATCGCCGGAATGTTCAAGCGCATGGCGGCCATCAGCATGCCCGGGGTGATCTTGTCACAGTTGGAGATGCAGATCAGCGCGTCGGCACAGTGGGCGTTGACCATGTACTCGACCGAATCGGCGATGATGTCGCGGCTGGGCAGCGAATAGAGCATACCATCGTGGCCCATTGCAATGCCGTCGTCGACCGCAATGGTGTTGAATTCCTTGGCGACGCCGCCGGCGGCTTCGATCTCGCGGGCGACCAGTTGGCCCATGTCCTTCAGGTGCACGTGTCCAGGCACGAACTGGGTGAAGCTGTTGGCCACTGCGATGATCGGTTTGGTGAAGTCCTCGTCCTTCATGCCGGTGGCACGCCACAGCGAACGTGCCCCTGCCATGTTGCGACCGGCGGTGGAGGTTTTGGAGCGATAGACGGGCATGGGGGATTCCTGCAGATATGACTGAACGATGATTGGATGGCCACCGCCGACACCGGCCTCGGAGGGCGGCCTGGTGATGGAGGATGGCGCCCGATCCGGTGCTTTCACCACGGTCTCGAGCCCTGCAGGAGACCGGAAGGAAGCCCGGGCTTGTGCCGGACTCGGCACCTGGTGTTTGGACGGCCCAGGCTCGGACCTGGCTGGCGTTGCTCGGCCCCGGAATCGATCAGGGCCGGGCGCTGGGCCAGCGATGCAGAAGTGTAAAACGCTGCCGGTGGCACTACAACCGAAAGGAAGGAGGCGCGGATCGAGGCGACCGCCGCAATGGGCAGACCGTCGCAATAAAAAAGCCAACCCCGCGAAGGATTGGCTTTCAGGAAAACCGTGGTCGGGACGGAGTGATTCGAACACTCGACCCCTTGCACCCCATGCAAGTACGCTACCAGACTGCGCTACGCCCCGACTAAAAACACAGTATAGCATGTCCTGGCGGGGCAGAGGCAAGCCGTTGTACCGATCATTTGCTTTCTGTGCTGCACGGGCATTGCCGGCCAGCTCCGCTCCCACTCCCGCTTCGACGTCATCGAGTCCGGCGGTACGGAGTGTTTCCGGGCCGGCTCGAGGCTCAATGCTTGGTGTCGCCGCCGGCCAGACTGGGTTGCGGCGGTGTGCCGCCCCCCGTCGAAACGGCCACGCTCATCGTGTCCGATATCGGTGCGGATGGAGGCGTCGTCGGTGTGAAACCGGGCGTGACGCTGGTGGCATGGCGAGTACTGCGCAGCAGTACCGTCGAAGGTGGCTGACGCTCGAACAGCTCGGCCAGCGGCATGGCCTTGCCGAAGAAATCGCCCTGCAGATAGGAGATGCCCAGATCGGTCAGCCGATGAAAGATGGCTGCGTTGTGGACGTGTTCGGCCACCGTGCGCAGTTTCAGCCGCTTGGCCACCCGCACCGTCGACAGGATGATCTCCTCGTCGATCGGGTTCGACATCAGGTTGCGGACGAAAGAGCCGTCGATCTTCAGATAATCGAGTGGAAAACGCTTCAGATACTCGAAAGTGGCCAGACCGGTGCCGAAATCGTCCAGCGCGATGCCGAAGCCCTGTGCCTTCAGGTCATCGACCAGCCGCGAGGCAGCCGCGGGATTACGAATCGCTTCGCTTTCGGTGATCTCGAACACGACCTTGGCGGCCGGAATGGCGTAATTGGCACGTTGCTCGCGGATGAAGCCGGCGATGCTGTCGTCGCTCATGGTGGCGCCGGCCAGATTGATCGAGCATTTCCAGGTCAGTGCCAGTGCCTCGGGGTTGGAGGCCAGCCATTCGAAAGTACGGCGGATGACGGCGCGATCGAGCGGCACCGACATCTGCGCCTGGGAGGCCAGACTGAGGAATTCGGGTGGGCGGATCAGTTGTCCGTCGCGGTCGCGCAGTCGGGTCAGCACCTCGTAGGACCGCATCAGTGCCGGCGCTTCGGGATCGACCAATGGTTGCGCATACAGGTCGATCCGGTCGTTGCGGATCGCTTCGCGGATGTGCTCGATCTTTTTCCGGTGGGCGCGACGTGCTTCGATCATCGTCTGCGACAGTGGCTCGACGAACAATTGCGGATCTCGGATACTGGCAGCGATCGCTTGGGCATCGGACAAGGCCGACAGACAATCCTCGCTGCTGATCTGTGAGTCGGGGTCGAGCAGCAGGCCTCCGATATGGCACTGCAGACGGATGCTGCCGTGTTCGGTCAGAAAGACCTGGCCACTGAGGTGGGTGTAGATTTCGCGTGCGATGGCGCGAACCTGCGCCACGGTTTCGGCATGGGCCAGCAGTGTGTAGCGTCCGGCCGAGAGACGTGCCGCAAGATGGGTACTGGGCTGCTGAATCAGCAACTGGGCCGTGGATTGCTCCAGCTGTATGGCCTCGACGGTGCCGCACAGGTCGTGGATGGCGTCGTAGTTGCTGATGTGGAGACCGATCAGCCCGTAGCGGGGACGCTGGTTCGAGGCCAGTCGATCGCTCAGTTCGGACAGCAGTCCGCGGTCGTTCAGCAAGCCGGTGCTCATATCCTGGCGGGCCTGCTGCGATATACGCTGTAGTGCGATACTGCGGTCGGCTGCCAGCGCCTGCAGCACCAGGGCCGCCAGCGCGGTGCAACACAACAGCAGCGAGACACTGACCGTACTGCCGAAGGCCGGACCATTCTCGGTGCTGACGGCATACGCTCGGCTGGCCAGCAACGGCAGGCCGGCAATCAGCAGGGTGTAGGCATCGGCGCGGCCGCCGTTCTGCGAAGCGGCCATCCAGATCATGGGCACGAATACACCGAACAGCACCAGACCGGCATAGTCATCGTGGCCGAAGCGATGCAGGACGTAGGCGATGCCTGCAATGGCCAGTACCATGAGCACGGCCGGCATACTGAGCCGGGGCGCGGGGCTGTCGTCTTCATGAGTGAAGGCGGGCTTCATCAGCACCAGCAGGGCAGGGCTGATCAACAGCATACCCAGGGCATCGGCCAGCCAGGCGGCCAGAACGATCTGGGCAAAGCTATGGTGACTGAGTGCGTGGATCTCGGCGGTGCCGACCAGCAGCGCGAACAGTACGGCGTCGACTGGGGCCGAAATCAGCAGTGCAATGGCCAGATAGCGGCTGACGAAATCGAGGCGGTATTCGGGCGGTTTCCATTCACTCAGGCGGCGCAGGACGTGGATGGCCAGCCAGGGGCCGAAGATGGAGGCCAGCGTCAGGATGGCCGCATACTTGAGGTCGTGGGTGACGACAAAACCCCACAGACCGCCACCGAAGGCGGCCACCGGTAACCAGCGCACGCCGAAATACCAGCCCAGTGCAAAGGCCACGGCAGCGGAGGGCCAGATCAGCAGCTGATGGGTCGCCCCAGCCGAGACGAACTGCGCCAGCAGGCAAAGTAGCAGGGCGAGACCGACCGCATGCAGGCACCGACTTGCCAGCGACAGGTTCTGAAAGTTACTGAGACGTTTCAAATCGCTTCCTTTCGGAGATGCGGGGTCAATCGTCCAGATGCCTGGTGCACAGCGACTCCCAATGAATCGTGATGCCGAAACGGCACCAGAGCTGCCTGTGCCGTCTTCCTTATCCACAAGCATAACCGCGGATAGGTTCGACACCATGATTTTCAAGGCGGCTTCGGGAAATGCCAGACGCTAGACGTCGGCTTGGAGCAACGCAACTGGGTCGTTTTGGCCTGTTTTTACGCCTCGGACCGTCAAGGAAGCGGAACGGTCGAAGGGTTGGCGGCAGACAGATCGATCACGATCGTTGTACGCACGGTCAGTGTCGCTTCGGCCCAGGCGGCGGAAGCCTGGGGTGTGGATGGGTTCCGCCCGAAGTCGCCGGGCCTCGGCCCTCGAGCGTCGACAAACCGGCGGACAGCCGGTCGTCCTCAGCGCTGCTTCTTCGCCGCTTCGGGGCGCAGGGCACCATCCTGCATGTTCAGCACGCCCAGGCCGGGGATGGTCAGGTCACCACTTTTCTGATTGTCCGGGCAGGGGCCAAGATAACGGGCCTCGACGAACTCGCGGTCTTCGCGCTTGTTGTTGGCCAGCGGCGGTGAATAGAAGACGAGGGTATCGATCCGATAACGTGTCTGAAAATCACCACTGGCGATCGATTGGTTGATGACGGTGCTGCGGGAGTCCTTACAGACCGATTCTGCGACCCAGTTGATGCCGGAGCGCTTGAAGGGGCCGGCATTGCAGGCACCTTTCTTGCCGTTTTGCCGGTCCAGGTGCCTTTCCATGGTGTCGGTCTGCTCACCGACACAGAACTGTACCGGGGGCACACCCAGCTGTTCGGAGGCACTGTTACGCAATTCCCACAATCCGGGGCGGCGACGTGGGAAATCGAGCCGGCCCGGGGTGGAGGGTCGGTCATGGGGCTCGACGATTTCGCTGTCGAGCGTCTGAGCCGCTTCCCGATCGACCTGTGTGATCCGGATGGGAGCAGGGGTGCCTGCCTGAGTGGCCAGGGCGTGGCCGGTGATGCCGGCACACAACGGAGGGAAAACGAAAACGGAGAGTCGCCGGGAGAGCTTCACAGAGCATTACCGAGTTCAGATGACGTAGAAATCCACGTACTCGTTGACCGCCATTGCTTCGAGCTCTGATCCAGCGAGACGGTCAGAATGGCCGCCTGCCGTTTCTTCGGAAAGCGGCGTGCCAGCTTGGTCCGGAAACTTTCCTCGAGCAGTGGCACACCTTCCCGTCGACGCAGACGGTGGCCGATCGGTTATTCGACCACGATCTCATCGAACTTGCTGCCGTCCTTGAACTCGACGGTCAGCGCATTGGCGATCGAGCGTTTGGACGGGTCATGATAATCGTTCGTGAATCCGAGATCTTCCACGCAGACCATTTTTGCACGCAGCGCATCGATGCGTGGATCAGCGGCCGTCCATCAAGGCCTGCTGATCGGGATGGACGCAGCCATCGACCATGCGCTGACCGGTACGCTGGTTCATCACCATCGATTTGTTGCGGATCTGGATCAACAGTGCTTCGGCGCCGACATCCTCCAGACGCAGTGCACCAGTGGGCGAGAGCACCGGTTTCATCAACCAGCGCTTGTTCTTGAAGCTCAGATCGACATAGCCGGGGTATTGCGTGCTCGTGGCCACATGGATTTGCTGGTTGAATTCGCACAGGCTGGTGCCCAGCATGACGGCCTGCAGCGAGTCGATCTGCTGTGCATCGGCCGCAGGCACGACCAGTGCGGCCGTAGCGGCGGTGCCGGCTGCAGCTGCTTTCTTCTTGCCCTGAGCTTTGTTCTGTCTGGCCTTGGCCGTCGCGCTCGAAGCCGCAGCCGATGCCTTGGCCGCCTTCGCCGGAGCTTCGGAGGCTTCGACGACGGGGGGGCTCAGCAGGACGCCGGCTATCAAGGCCAGCGACAGGGCAAACGCACCCGAAAGCCGTATGCCGTGGGTGTCGATGCGATCTTGGGGGGAGGAGAGCGAAAGCGGAAAATCCATGACAGATTCCAGTGAGGTCGGCTGCGAACGGCAGCGGGTGTTAAAAAACTGCCGATCGGCGCTGGAGACCCAACACGTTCACGGCCGGTGGTTCAAAGGTACGAAACTCAGGTTTTCGGGACCGACATAGTTCGCGCTCGGACGGATGATCTCGTTGTCCTGCCGTCGTTCGATGATGTGTGCCGCCCAACCGGCGGTACGGGCAATCACGAACAGCGGTGTGAACATCGCCGTCGGCACGCCCATGGCGTGACAGCTGATCGCCGAGAACCAGTTCAGGTTCGGAAACATCTTTTTGATTTCCCACATGACCCGTTCCAGGCGTTCCGCGATATTGAACATTCTGAGATCATCCGATGCTTCGGAAAGACTGCGGGCAACCCCCTTGATGATCATATAGGCGCAGATCGCCGATGGTGTAGACCGGATGACCGGATGACCGGAGCCGATGATCACTTCCCCGGCCTGTAGGCGGCCGCGAATATCGGCCTCGGCTGTATCGGCGTCGGCGTAGCGTTGTTGTACCTCAAAGGCCGCCTCATTGGCACCACCGTGCTTCGGGCCACGCAGCGCGCCCATCGCCTCGCAGACAGCGGAATACATGTCGGAGCCGGTTCCTTCCACCACGCGGGCGGTGAAGGCCGAGGCGTTGAATTCGTGCTCGGTACAGAGATTCCAGCAAGCTCTGCATCGCCCGGAGCCAGACGGGCGGCGGGCGCGCTGCATGCAGCAGATCGAGGAAATGGCCGGCGATGGTCGGCTCTTCGGATTCGACATCGATACGACACCCATTGTGGCTAAAGTGATACCAATGGAGCAGTGCCGGGACCAGGCTGACGATCAGGCTGTCGGCGATATGCCGGGCATCGGCCAGCCCAGCGGCCATCAGACAGAGAACTTCGGGCGGAGCGCCATGAGCAGAAATCTTCAGGCCGAAAAGAAAGCGGCACGGATGTCGGCATCCAGATCGGCGCCGGTGTGCTCGGCGCGCTGCAACACCCGCCACCAATAGCGGTAGCTGGCACGGTCGTGAAGCTGATCCCCGAAACGGATGGGTCCCCAGTCGGCACGCTGGGCAGCCAGAAGAATGTCGGCGGCACGCCGGATCTCGTCGTGGCTTGGTCGGAAAGCGGCGATGATCGGCAGCACCTGCGCGGGATGGATGCTCCATTTGCGCTCGAAGCCGAAATCGCGTGCAGCACGCAGTGCATCCCGGCCGGCGGCTTGGCCATCACCGATCTGCAGCGTCACACCGTGCACCGCCACTTTGCCATGGGCATGAGCGGCCAGAGAGATATCGGTCAGCGCCCGGTTCAGGAGGGGATGCTCGAACTGACGCGCATCATGCAGCGCCTCGGCACCCACCGCACCCTCGAAGCTGCTGACGTAGTCCATCAGCCCGAAGCAGAGTGCCTGGACGCGGGGATGAGCCGCGATTGCCGGCAGCGTGGCCAATGCACCCGGGCTTTCGATCAACACCTGGAAGGGAATCGGCCGCGCCAGTCCGAAGCGAGCCTCCAGGTGCCGGCAGATCTGCTCGGCCTGTTCCACCTGCCGCAGACTGTCGATCTTGGGTAGCGTCAGAAAGGGCACACGCCGCCCTGCGCGGCCGAACAGAATAGTCAGTTCCTGCTCGAACACGGCATGCCCGACCGGATGTGGGCGTACCCCGACCCGGTCGAAGGGATTGGCCGAGCTGTCGATCACCTCGGCAATCCGGGTGATGTGGTCGATCTCCCGACCGACCGGGGCACCGTCTTCACAGTCGGCCGTGACATCGAGAACCGGTCCGAGCCGGGCCTGCAGCGCCAGTGACTTGGCCAGCAGCTCGAGTCGTCCGCAGTAATGGTCGCAGACGGGCAGGCGGGGATGCCGGGAGGTTTCCCGATACAGCACCTCGTCGGGGTGCATCACGGCCTCGTGTCGCACTGCCGTCAACCGAGCAGGTGCTTGACGCCGTCGCGTTCGCCGAGCAGCTCGTCCAACGTCACCGTCATCCGTTCGCGGCTGAAGGCGTCGATCTCCAGACCCTGGACCAGCGTGTACTCGCCGTCCTTGCAGGTGACCGGGAAGCCGTAGATGATGTCCTCGGGGATCTCATAGTCGCCACGCGAGGGCACCCCCATCGTGACCCATTTGCCATTGGTGCCCAGGGCCCAGTCGCGCATGTGGTCGAGGGCAGCGTTGGCGGCTGAAGCGGCCGACGACAGACCACGGGCCTCGATGATGGCGGCGCCGCGCTTGCCGACGGTCGGAATGAACACATCCTTGACCCAAGCGTCGTCATTGACGAGCTTGGGCATGGCATCGCCATTGCTGCTGGCGAAACGGATGTCCGGATACATCGTCGGCGAGTGGTTGCCCCAGACGACCAGCTGCTCGATCGAATCGACGCTGCGCCCGGTCTTGGCAGCGAGCTGCGACAGCGCACGGTTGTGGTCCAGACGCAGCATGGCGGTGAAGTTTTTCTTCGGCAGATCGGGGGCCGACTTCATGGCGATATAGGCGTTGGTGTTGGCCGGATTGCCGACCACCAACACCTTCACATCACGGCTGGCATGCTCATTGAGCGCCTTGCCCTGAACCGTGAAGATGGCACCGTTGGCTTCGAGCAGATCCTTGCGCTCCATGCCCTTCGAGCGCGGACGGGCACCAACCAGCAACGCATAGTCGACATCTTTGAAGGCCACGTTCGGATCATCGGTGACGACCACGCCGGCCAGCAGCGGGAAGGCGCAGTCTTCCAGCTCCATCACCACGCCTTTGACGGCGGGCAGGGCAGGCGTGATATCCAGCAGTTGTAGGATGACGGGCTGATCCTTGCCCAGCATGTCGCCGTTGGCGATGCGGAACAGCAGTGAATAACCGATCTGACCGGCAGCACCGGTGACTGCCACACGTTTTGGAGCTTTCATGAGCGTGCTTCCTGAAAAGTTGGAGGGACGATGGAGACAGACGTTGATTGACGCTTCAACGTATATTCTGCCTGCAAACAGGGTGAAGTCCAGACGCCTGGGTGTATTTCGTGCAGAGTTTCGTGCAGAGAGCGTCTTTCTGCGCGGCGGCCGGCTGGCGGATGCATGCGCTGACCGGCCATCCGGAGAGATGCCGTCATCCCGTCGATGATCTCGCATGCCGTTCACCGTGCCGGGGATGGCTTCGGGCATGCTCCGACGGGAGCGGGGTCGGTCCGGTCGGCGTCCGCTGCGGGGGCCGGCCGTCATGTTCCACGGTGGAACGGGAGCCTGGGGTGGCATATTGTTCGTCATTTTGAAATCAATAAAAAACGAAAAGCATCTCATTTACTATCGATCCATCTCCGGAAGGGCTTTGGTGTTCGTGACATGCCCGCCATGCCGATCCCTTCCTTCTTCCGTTGTCGCGGTCCACTTGCAACGGAATAATCATTTTGCATTTCGTATCGATACGCGAAGTCGCAAAAGCCCACTGATTCCCCTAGGAACGGCGGGTTTCCCCGATTTTTCGGGTACTGCGTTGTTCGGTGACGGAAAATGCGCAACAATGTTCCATCATTAATCCCGACGGGCATGTGGGCCGTGTCTGTGAAGGATCGAAATCGGCACAGCCATCGTGCCGGGGATGGTTTCGGGCATGCCCCGGCGCAGCGGGAACGACCCGGTCGACGCACGATGGTGACACACCGAGCACCACTGGCCACCCGAATGCCCTGGAGGGACCCGGAGACTGAGCTCTGTTTGATTTTGGGCAAAGTCGGCGGACGAATTACTTCTAGCATTGTTTTGCGCTCACTCAAGGGCGTTGGAGGAAAGGTGAATGGCAGATACGAATGCCGGCAACGGCACCAATGCAATCAACATGGGCGTCTCTGCTGCGCCCGGTCATTTCGGAGAGACCCCGGAGAGCAGACGCGCTCGGCGTGCAGCCAAGCCGAGATTCCGTAATGTCGGCTTGCCGGATCTCCTGGGCGGCTATCTGCCTGCCATGGCGCCGCCCGCGATCGTTTCGATCCTGCATCGCGTCAGCGGCGTACTGATGTTCCTCATCGGCATTCCCTTCATGCTTTATCTGCTGCAGCAGAGCCTCACATCCGAAGTCAGCTTCGAGCATTACCTCGCCATGGTCGATTCCTGGTTTACCAAGCTCGTTCTGCTGGGGCTGATCTGGGCTTTCTGTCATCACATCGTTGCAGGCATCCGTTTCCTCGTGCTCGATCTGCACCTCTGGACCGAAAAACCTGAAGCCATCAAGTCCGCCAAGGGCGTGCTGATCATCAGTCTGGTGTTGACCGCCATCTTCGGCCTGATGCTGTTGTTCTGATCCGAATTCCAAATTTCAAACAAGGTTCGACATGACCACTCAGCGAATCGTCACCGGCGCCCACTACGGCATGCGCGACTGGCTGGCCCAGCGCATCACCGGCGTGGTGATCGCCCTCTATGCCATCTATCTTTTCTTCAGTGTCTGCACGCTTCCCGAAGCCACCTATCAGAACTGGACGGCCCTGTTCATGAGCCCGTTCATGAAAGTGGCCACGCTGCTGGCCATGCTGGCGCTGATCTATCACGCCTGGGTCGGCATCCGCGATTTCTACATGGACTATCTACAATCCACGGCGCTGCGCCTGGCTCTGCAAGTGCTGACCATCCTGGCGTTGGCAGGTTATGCCTTCTGGGCAGTCACTATTCTCTGGAGCGTCTGACGACATGGCCGATATCCTCAACAAACTCTCGAACAGCCTGCCGCGTCGCAAGTTCGATGCGGTGATCGTGGGCGCTGGTGGTGCCGGCATGCGCTGTTCCCTGCAGTTGGCCGAAGCCGGTTACAAGGTCGCCGTCCTCTCCAAGGTGTTCCCGACCCGTTCGCATACCGTCGCTGCGCAGGGCGGCATCGGTGCCTCGCTCGGCAACATGAGCGAGGACAACTGGTACTGGCACATGTTCGACACGGTCAAGGGGTCCGACTATCTCGGTGATCAGGATGCCATCGAATTCATGTGTCGGCAGGCGCCTCAGGTGGTCTACGAGCTGGAACACTTCGGCATGCCGTTCGACCGCAACGCCGACGGCACCATCTACCAGCGTCCCTTCGGCGGCCACACCGCCAACCTGGGCGAAAAGCCGGTGCAGCGCGCCTGTGCCGCGGCCGACCGTACCGGCCACGCGCTGCTGCACACACTCTACCAGCGCAATGTCCGTGCCCGTACCACCTTCTTCGTCGAATGGATGGCACTGGATCTGATCCGCGATGCCGACGGTGATGTGGTCGGTGTGGTGGCTTTGGAAATGGAAACCGGTGAGGTGATGATCCTCGAAGCCAAGGTGACCGTGTTGGCCACCGGTGGTGCCGGCCGCATCTGGCAGGCATCCACCAACGCCTATATCAACACCGGTGACGGTCTGGGCATGGCGGCGCGGGCCGGCATTCCGCTGCAGGACATGGAGTTCTGGCAGTTCCACCCGACCGGTGTGGCCAATGCCGGGGTGCTGATCACCGAAGGCGTGCGCGGCGAGGGCGGCATCCTGCTCAACAAGGATGGCGAGCGTTTCATGGAGCGCTATGCGCCCACGCTGAAGGATTTGGCTCCGCGTGATTTCGTGTCACGCTCGATGGACCAGGAAATCAAGGAAGGACGTGGCTGCGGCCCACAGGGCGATCATGTGCTGCTGAAGCTCGATCACCTGGGTGCCGACAAGATTCTGAAGAAACTGCCGTCGATCCGCGAGATCGCCATCAAGTTCGCCAACGTCGACCCGATCAAGGAGCCGATCCCGGTCGTGCCGACCATCCACTATCAAATGGGTGGTATCCCGACCAATTATCACGGTCAGGTGGTGGTGCCCAAGGGCGGCAACTCGGCCACCGTGGTCAACGGCTTGTATGCCATCGGCGAGTGTGCCTGCGTCTCGGTGCACGGCGCCAACCGTCTGGGTACCAATTCACTGCTCGATCTGGTGGTCTTCGGCCGTGCCGCCGGCAACCACATCGTCGATGCCGGCTTCAAGAATGCCACCCACAAGCCGCTGCCGCAGAATGCCGGTGATGCTTCGCTGAGCCGTGTGGCCCGTCTGGACGCTTCGACTTCGGGTGAGCGTACGCAGGACGTCGCCGGTGACATCCGTCGCGACATGCAGGCGCATTGCGGTGTCTTCCGGACCTCGGCACTGTTGTCCGAAGGTGTCGGCAAGATCATGGGTCATGTCAAGCGTGCCCAGAACGTCCATCTGCGCGACAAGTCGCAGGTCTTCAATACGGCCCGGGTCGAGGCGCTCGAGCTGGACAACTTGATCGAAGTGGCACAGGCTACGATCGTGTCGGCCGAGGCCCGCAAGGAAAGCCGCGGTGCTCATGCGCAGAGCGATTATCCCGAGCGCGACGACGTCAACTGGATGAAGCACACGCTCTGGTATTCCGAGGACGGTCGTCTCGAATACAAGCCGGTGAACCTGAAGCCGTTGACGGTCGAGTACTTCAAACCGAAGCCCCGGACGTTCTGATTTCGCGGTCTGGACACACTCCGTATTGCACAGTCGGCCGCCCGTTGGGGGCAGCCGACGCAACATGAACAAAGGACATCATGGCCTCCAATACCCGGAAAATGAAGTTTTCCATTTATCGCTATGATCCGGACAAGGATCAGAAACCGTACATGGAAGACCTCGAAGTCGAGTTGCTGCCGACCGACAAGATGTTGCTCGATGCGCTGATGCGTATCAAAGCCGATGTGGACGATACCTTCTCGTTTCGTCGTTCCTGCCGTGAAGGCGTCTGTGGCTCCGACGCGATGAACATCAACGGCAAGAACAGCCTCGCCTGCATCACCAACCTGAACGATCTGAAAGAACCGGTGGTACTGAAGCCGCTGCCCGGCCTGCCCGTCATCCGGGACCTGATCGTCGACATGACGCAGTTCTTCAAGCAGTACGAGTCGATCCGCCCGTACCTGATCAACGACACGCCCCCACCCGAAAAGGAGCGTCTGCAGTCGCCCGTCGATCGCGAAGAGCTGGATGGACTGTACGAGTGTATCCTGTGCGCCTGCTGTTCGACCTCCTGCCCGTCGTTCTGGTGGAATCCCGACAAGTTCGTCGGACCGGCTGGCCTGCTGGCCGCCTATCGTTTCATCGCCGACACCCGCGATCTGCAGACCAATGAACGTCTCGACAACCTCGAGGATCCCTATCGCCTGTTCCGTTGTCATACCATCATGAACTGTGTCGATGTCTGCCCGAAAGGGCTGAACCCGACGCGTGCCATCGGCAAGATCAAGGAATTGATGGTGCGGCGCACGGTCTGAGCGCAAGCTAGGGAAATTGCTAATGTCCGGCATGAGTCAAAATCTAGGGCGGGATAGCGATTCCGTCGAAGCAGCCTACTATAGGCGGTTACGCTGGCGTTGCCGGCGTGGGTTGCTCGAAAACGATATCCTGCTCAATCGTTTGCTGGACAGGCGGGCGGACACCGGCTTCACCGAATCAGAGATTGCAGCGCTCGACCGCCTGCTCGATCTGACCGATCCGGTACTGCTCGACCTGATCCTGGGGCGCAAAGCGCCCGAGGGCGATTTGAGTGCGCCAGCGGTCATGGCCGTGCTGGAGGAAATCCGGGCGCTTTGATGCCCGGCTTCTTCCGACTCGCGCCCTGACCCGGCCGATGGGCCTGAAGGGGGCCAGTCCGAAATCCGTCGGGCCTGGCTGCTGGAACCGACTCTGTTCAGACATGGAAGAAGCCTGTAATGATTAGTAAACCTACCTATACTGCCACGCTGTCCTTTTCAGACGGTTCGACCGGCGCCGAGTTTCCCGTATACAAGGGAACGACCGGACCGGATGTCATTGATATCCGCAAGCTGTATGGCACCACCGGTAAGTTCACGTTTGACCCCGGCTTCATGTCCACCGGTGCCTGCGAGTCCGCCATCACCTATATCGATGGCGACAAAGGTGAGCTGCTCTATCGTGGCTATCCGATCCAGGACCTGGCACAGCATTGCGATTACCTCGACGTCTGTTATCTGCTCCTGAAGGGAGAGCTGCCGACTCCGGAACAGAAAACCGATTTCGACTACCACATCACGCATCACACCATGCTGCACGAGCAGCTGACCCGCTTCTTCACGGGCTTCCGGCGTGATTCACACCCGATGGCCATCCTTGTGGCCAGTGTCGGCGCACTGGCGGCGTTCTACCATGATTCGCTCGACATCACCGATCCGAAACATCGCCACATTTCGGCCATGCGTCTGATCGCCAAGATGCCGACGCTGGTGGCCTGTGCGTACAAGTACTCGCGAGGCGAACCGCTGGCCTATCCGCGCAACCGCTACACTTACAGTGCCAACCTGATGCACATGATGTTCAGCACGCCCTGCGAGGATTACGTGCCGAACGAAGTGCTGGTGCGCGCGCTGGACCGCATCCTGATCCTGCACGCCGATCACGAGCAGAACGCCTCGACCTCGACCGTGCGACTGGCCGGCTCCTCGGGTGCCAACCCCTTCGCCTGCATCGCGGCCGGCATCGCCACGCTGTGGGGGCCGGCACACGGTGGCGCCAACGAAGCCTGCCTGGTGATGCTCGAAGACATCATGCAGCAGGGTGGTGTGGCCAAGATCGGCGAGTTCATCGCCAAGGTCAAGGACAAGGAATCGGGCGTCAAGCTGATGGGCTTCGGGCATCGCGTCTACAAGAACTATGACCCACGTGCCAAGCTGATGCAGGAAACCTGCAAGGAAGTGTTGGAAGAACTGAACTTGGGCAACGACCCGCTGTTCAAGCTGGCCATGGAACTGGAGCGCATCGCACTCGAAGACGACTACTTCGTGTCGCGCAAGTTGTACCCGAACGTCGACTTCTACTCGGGTATCGTCCAGCGTGCTATGGGTATCCCGACCAGCATGTTCACGGCCATCTTTGCGCTGGCCCGCACCGTTGGCTGGATCGCCCAGTGGAACGAGATGATCGCCGACCCCGACCAGAAGATCGGCCGTCCGCGCCAGCTCTACACCGGCCAGACTACTCGTAAGATCACGACGCCCTCGACCCGCCACATCCATACGGCCTGATCGCCGACCATGAGGCTCGTGTCCGGACGGCACCCATCCTGTACTCGCCGCCGTCGCGCGGCGAGGTTGCAGCTTCGTATGTCCGGACAAGCGTTGGCGCTGCAGGTATCACGAAGACGGTTCCGCTCCTGTCCCGGAGTCTGGCGCCGGCTTTTTTTCGGGTTATTCTCAAAACGCTTCCATCCGGAAGCGTTTTGCTTTTGAAGGAGGAGGACTGCCATGCAGGCTGATGAACCGGGTTCGACAGCATCGGATGGACATGGCGGAACTACGCAAGGAAATCGGAATCGTCGCTCTTCGGATCCCTTCGGGGGAGGGGAGCGGTTCGGATACGGGGGGCGGGCGCCGCATCGTCCGGGAGTTGCGGCCCGGGGCGATGCAGAGGCAGATGCCCGGCGCTTCATGCGGAAGCTGTTCGAGCGTGTCACACCCGGACGCAAGAGCAGCAACCTGGTCGAGAATCTCGTGCTGCTGTTCTCGAAAGTGGCGGTCCTGGTCAGTATGCTTGGTTTGCTCTACGGCGCCTGGATATCGGCCGAACGCTACGGTGCGCGACAGCGGGGTGCTTCGACGGAGCAAGGCCCGGGGAGCCAACGAGGCTCGGAGAATCGACAAGACGCCAGGTCGCAAAGCAACGATCGTTCGAGCATATCGTACGAAAGGATGAATCCGCCGAACAGATAGGAATGAAGCTGCCGGAATGGATCTCTCCGGAGTGGCGGAGCGGAATGAATCCGACGAGGTGGATATCTCCGAATTGATACACGGGGAAAAGAGAACGCTCGCATGCAATGCACAAGAGATTGATTTTTGTCAGAATATCGATGTGTCACCATGTACACGCCGCATGGATTTTCCTGCGGCCAAAGTGCCGATAAACCGCTGCATCAGAGGCTCCCCTGAACCGGTCCGCAAGGCGGGACGGCTTGCTCGGAGGAATCCAGAAGCCCATGTCGTTGAGCGCAGCAGTCCGTCGACCTGAACCAAGGAGCGCTTCGTATGAGTGCAGTTGTGCTGTTGATAATCGGGCTGGGCAGTCTGGCAGCCGGTTATTTTCTCTATTCGCGATTCATCGCGCAGAAAATCCTCAAGCTGGATCCCGACTTCCAGACGCCGGCCCATCAGGTCAACGATGGCGTCGACTACGTGCCGACCAACAAGTACGTGCTTTGGGGGCACCATTTCACGTCGGTCGCAGGGGCTTCGCCCATCGTCGGCCCGGCCATTGCCGTGATCTGGGGCTGGGCACCGGCTTTCGTCTGGGTCATTCTAGGCACCATCTTTCTGGCCGGTGTGCACGACATGGCTGCCATCTGGGCATCCAGCCGCAACCGGGGCCTGTCGATCGGTGGTATCGCCGGTCTGGTCGTCGGGCCGCGCACCCGCAGCCTGTTCATGGTGGTGATCTTCCTGCTGTTGCTGATGGTCAACGCCGTGTTCGGCGTGGTCATTGCCGGCATGATGATCAAGACGCCTTCTTCGGTGTTGCCGGTCTGGGGAGCACTGGTGGTGGCCTTCTTCATCGGCCAGTGCATCTATCGCTTCAAACTGAATCTGCCGCTCGTGTCTCTGTTGGGCGTGATTGCACTTTATGTGCTGATCTATCTCGGGCCGATCTATCCGCTGGCCATTCCCGAGAACATGCTGGGCCTGCCGACCAATGCCTGGTGGATCGTCATGCTGTTCGTCTATGCCGGTATCGCTTCGTTGCTGCCGGTCTGGATGCTGCTGCAGCCGCGTGACTACATCAACGGTCTGCAGCTCTTCGTGGGTTTGATCGTGTTGTACTCCGCCTTTTTCTTGGTCAACCCGACCGTGGTGGCACCGGCCATCAATCCGGACGTGCCGGCCGGTACACCGCCGCTGATGCCGTTGCTGTTCGTGACGGTCGCCTGTGGCGCCATCTCCGGCTTCCATGGCTTGGTCTCCAGTGGCACGACGTCCAAACAGGTCGACAAGGAGCCCGATGCCCGCTTCGTCGGCTACTTTGGCGCCATCGGCGAGGGCCTGCTGGCCCTGGCTTCGATCCTGGCGGTGTCCGCCGGTTTTGCCACGCTGGCCGAGTGGCAGCAGGTGTATGCGGTATTCGGCAAAGCCAATATCGGCGCCTTCATCGATGGTGGTGCCGCCATCATACATGCCGGCGTCGGTCTCGACCCGACCCTGTCTGCCACCATGCTGACCGTGATGGCGGCGTTGTTTGCCGGCACCACCATGGATACCGGTGTCCGTCTGCAGCGCTACATCTTCCATGAATGGGGCGAGATCTATGGCATCGAGGCTTTCAAGAAGAGCTGGGTGTCGACGTTGATGGCGGTGGGCAGCTGCATGCTGCTGGCCTTTGGCGCCGGCGGTCTGGATGGAACCGGCGGTATGCTGATCTGGCCGCTGTTCGGTACCACCAACCAGTTGATGGCGGGTCTGACTCTGTTGGTCGTGACCGTGATGCTGCTGAAAGCAGGCCGCAAGGTCTGGTTCACGCTGCTGCCGATGGCCTTCGTGATGCTGATCAGCATCGTTGCGCTGCTGCTGCAGCTCAAGGAGTTCTACGACAAGGGTAACTGGCTGCTGATCGTCATGGACATCGTGATCCTGGTCTGTTCGATCCTGGCCACGCTCGAGTGCATCTCGGTGCTCAAGCGTGAGTGGCCGGGCAAGAAAGAGGCACAGTCCGCATGAAGTGGAAAGGCGGCATCCAGGCCTTTTCGACGGCACTGCGCGAGTTCTACCATGCGCCGTACCGTCGAACGTTGACACGCGCCTATCGGGACGAGAACGATCTGTTCATGCTGATGGTGTTTGCCGAGAGCCTGGGGGTGCCCAACCCCATGACCTGGTACACGCTGGAGTTGCAGCCACTGTTGATGGAAGACTTCCACGAGTGGCACCGGCGCATGGGGATGGAGCGCTCGCCGCTCGAGCGCTTCGGCTGTTGCTGATGGTGTCTTCGGCAGCGCTTCGTCCCGTGGCTCTGATCGTGGGTCCGAGGCCCGATATCGTTGGCGGTAGCCGCAGTCTCGGCATATCGGCGGTACAGCCTCGGGAATAATCGGTCTTCGCCCCTCACGGTTTCGGTCGATGGATACCTTGCTCGCTGACTTGAAACAGAAGCCGCTGATTTTTGTCGGTGGCAAGGGTGGGGTGGGTAAAACCACCCACGCTGCCAGTCTGGCCTGCCGGCTGGCGGCGCAGCGGCACCGCACGTTGCTGATCTCGACCGATCCGGCGCACAGCCTGGGCGATGTGCTCGACACGCCGCTGTCGGACGTGGCCCGCCTGCTGAATCCTTTTCTGTCTGTGCTCGAGCTCGACCCCGGCAACATGGTCGAGCAGCATTTCACCCAGGTCGAACAGATCATTGCAGGTTATGCCCGACCCGAGATGATGAGCAAACTGCGCACTTTCCTGCAGGCGGCACGATCTTCGCCGGGAGCCGAGGAGGCTGCCATGCTGGAGGCCATCTGCCAGCACATCGTCAGCCATCGGGCACGGGGTTTCGAGCATCTGGTCTTCGACACCGCACCCACCGGTCACACCCTGCGTCTGTTGGAACTGCCGCAGATGATGCGCACCTGGACCGATACTCTGTTGAAGCAACAGCAAAAGCAGCAGGAACTGCGCGATGCGGCACTGCCGTTGTGGGAAAAAGCGCAGTCGGAAAGAACCGTGATGAACGAGGAGCGGAATCAGCGTTGGCAGAAAGCGGCCGATGTGCTGCGTGCACGGCAGCAGCTGTTTACGCAGGCTGCCGGGCTGCTGGCCGATGCGGTGCATACCTCGATCGTGCTGGTGATGACGCCCGAAATGCTGCCCTTGGCCGAAACCCGGCGAACGGTCGAGCAACTGAAGCATTTCCATCTGCCGTGCCGGCATCTGATCATCAACCGGGTCATCCCCGTACCGGCCGACGACGATCCTTTCTGGCACCGCCGCCACGATCGGCAGCAGCTGATCCTGAGTCGGATACGCAGTGACCTGGCCGGACTGCAGCACCACCTCTACACGCTTCAGCCCGACGACATCCGCGGTATCGATGCACTGATCCGGTTCGGTGAAAGCGGCCGAATCCCATGGAGTCCCCCCGTGGCTCCGACAGCCGGGGAACACGGGCGGCCGTAGGCGGATCACGGCTGTCAACCGCCGGCACCGGCGTTGTGGTTCACAATAGCAAACGAAACGACGCAAGAATCCGAACGGATACAGGGAGTGCGTGTGGATTACAAGGATTATTACGAGATACTCGGCGTGGCCAGGGACGCCAGCGCCGACGAGATCAAGAAGGCGTATCGACGCCTGGCCCGTAAATATCATCCCGATGTCAGCACCGAGACCGATGCCGCCCAGCGGATGGCGGAAATCAACGAAGCCAACGCCGTGCTGTCTGATCCCGAAAAACGGGCCGAGTACGATGCGCTGGGGGATGCGGCCCAATTCGCACGGCATGGCGGTTTTCGGCAGTACCCAGGTGATGGCAGCCGGAGTTGGCAGGGGCCGCAGGGCGGGGCGTCCGCACAGGATTTCGGCGCTCACTTCGGCCATGGCAGCGAAGACTTCAGCAGCTTCTTCGAAGATCTGTTCGGCAGGGGTCCACAGTTCCGGCGCGGTGGCCCACCGCCCGATATCCGTGGTCAGGATCAGCGAGCCACCATTGAGATGACCGTGCCGGAAAGCTACTCCGGCACCAGCCGGGTGTTGCATCTGCGCACCGTCGGGCTGGACGCTGAAGGCCGCGCGGTGGAAAGCACGCGTGAACTGGAAGTCAACATTCCCAAGGGGGTGCGCGAAGGACAGCTGGTGCGACTGGCCGGCAAGGGGCAACCGGGCGTCGGCCATGGCAAGCCTGGTGACCTGATGCTGGAAGTACGCTTCAAGGAGGACAGACGCTGGCGGACCGAAGGCAAGGACGTCTATCAGCAACTGGTGCTGGCACCGTGGGAGGCCGCACTGGGAGGTTCGCTGCAAGTCAGCACTTTGGGCGGCACCTTCGATCTCAACATTCCTGCGGCCAGTCAACACGGTCGCAAGCTGCGCATCAAAGGCAAGGGCCTGCCTGCCCGCGTGCCGGGCGACCTCTATCTGGTCGTGGAACTGAGCGCCCCGGCACCCAGAAACGAAGTGCAGCGCGAAGCCTATCAGGTACTTGCCCGGGCCTTTGCCAACCATGATCCACGCCAGGGAGATGCCGCATGAGCGCGTTCAACAATACCCAGCCACTGACCGTCGAAGTGCTGGAAGAACAGAGTCTGACCGTCTCCCAGTTCGCCAAGGCCTGCAATGTCAGCGAAACCTGGCTCGTGCAGCGGGTTCGCAGTGGGGTGATCTATCTGAATCACGACGCCCGCGACGCGGAGCCGGCTCCCGACGTGCACAAGTGGCGCTTCACCGGCCAGAGTCTGTTGCGTACCCGCCGCATCGCCGATCTCGAACGCATCTTCGATGCCGATCCTCAGCTGGCGGCGATGACCGCGGATCTGATCGACGAGGTTCGGGCGCTGCGGAAAATACTGAACCGAGGAGATTGACGCCCTCACGGCCGCTTGGCCGCCCGGGGGCTCCGTGATTCGAATTGCCCGTAACGCGCTCTACGGACGGGTGGGCCTACGTCGTCCGGGCGTGGCCAAGTCCGCGCTCAATGTATTCCGGGCCCCCGGACCGGGTCCGTGTGGGACATGCCGACGGTGCCCGGATGACAAAAATTGTTGATTTCACGACAATTCACGTGCTTTGGCGGCCCGGGTCCACCATTCGGCTGCTGTTGCCATTTGTTCATGCTCGTTATCCAGCAGTTGCATGAATCAAAGACATTTTTGCACGTTATGCGGTGCTATTATGGGGCTTCAGAAATCAAGTCTCGCTCGGCGGGGCGTTTTCCTCCGCCGGTTGCTGCATGCAGACCGTGTAAACCGCGGCCCGCATGTGCCCCAGGCGAAGCCTGGCACAGCTTCGACGAGAAACTCGTTTGATAGGTGAAGCACATGATGAGCGCCTTTCGCTCGAACTCTTATTTGTTCGGCGGCAATGCACCCTTCGTTGAGGAGCTGTATGAGAGCTACCTCAAGAACCCCAGTTCGGTTTCAGACGAATGGCGTGCCTATTTCGACAATCTACAGTCCCTGCCGGCATCGGACGGCAACCCGGAGACCCGGGACGTGGCCCATGCTCCCATCGTCCAATCCTTTGCCGAGCGGGCCCGGGAAGGCGTCCTGAAGCCGCAACAGATGGGTAGCGACACGGAGTCGGCCCGAAAGCAGATTCACGTCACTCAGCTGATCGCGGCTTATCGTATTCTGGGCTCGCGTCACGCCTTGCTCGATCCGCTCAAGCGCCAGGAGCGCCCGGAGATTCCCGAGCTGGATCCGGGCTTCTACGGTTTCAGCGAAGGAGACCACGCCCACATCTACTCGGCGGCCAACACCTTCTTCGGTTTCGAAAGTGCACCGCTGCGCGACATCTTGCAGGCGTTGCATGAGACCTACTGTGGATCGATCGGCGCTGAATTCATGCACATCTCCGATCCGACGGCCAAGCGCTGGATTCAGGAACAGCTCGAATCCGCCCGCGGCCGTTTTTCGTTCACGGTCGAGCAGAAGAAGCGGATTCTCGAGCGCCTGACGGCGGCCGAGGGTCTGGAGCGCTATCTGCATACCCGCTACGTCGGCCAGAAGCGCTTTTCGCTCGAGGGGGGTGAGAGCTTCATTGCCGCCATGGACGAAGTCATCCGTGCCGGCGGCGTCGAAGGCCTGCAGGAACTGGTGATCGGCTCGGCGCACCGCGGCCGTCTGAACCTGCTCGTTAATGTGCTTGGCAAGATGCCGAAGGATCTGTTTGCCGAGTTCGAAGGACGCCATGCCGGCGACCTGCCCAACGGCGATGTCAAGTATCACCAGGGCTTTGCCAGCGATGTGGCCACACCCGGCGGTGCCATGCACCTGTCGCTGGCCTTCAACCCCTCGCACCTCGAAATCGTCGGCCCGGTGGTCGAAGGTTCGACCAAAGCCCGTCAGGCCCGGCGCGGCGACCGGGATGGTTCGCAGGTGATGTCGGTGGTGGTGCACGGCGATGCCGCCTTTGCCGGCCAGGGTGTCGTGATGGAAACCCTGAATCTGACCGAGACCCGCGGCTACGGCACGCGTGGCACGCTGCACATCGTCATCAACAACCAGATCGGCTTCACCACGTCCGATGCGCGTGACTCGCGTTCGACACTGTATTGCACCGATGTGGTCAAGTCGATCGAGGCGCCGGTGTTCCACGTCAATGGCGACGATCCCGAAGCCGTGGTGTTCGCCACCCGCCTGGCCGTCGAGTACCGCACCCGGTTCCGCAAGGACGTGGTGCTGGACATCGTCTGCTTCCGTAAGCTCGGCCATAACGAGCAGGATACCCCGTCGGTGACACAGCCGCTGATGTACAAGCGTATCGGCGCGCATCCCGGCACCCGCAAGCTCTATGCCGACAGACTCGAAGCGCAGGGCGCCATCGAAAAAGGCTATGCCGATGGTCTGGTGACCGCCTATCGTGATGCGATGGATCAGGGCAAGCACACCGTCGATCCGGTCATTTCCAATTACCAGAACCGACATGCGGCCGACTGGTCGGCATTCACCAAGAAATGGAACGATTCGGCCGATACCAGCGTCCCGATCGGTGATCTGCGGCGTCTGGGTGAAAAACTGACCGAGGTGCCGGAAGACTTCAAGCTGCATCCGCTGGTGCAGAAAGTCATTGCCGACCGACTGGCGATGGCGCGTGGCGAACTGCCACTCGACTGGGGTATGGGGGAGCATCTGGCCTTCGCCACGCTGTGTGCCCAAGGCTATCCGGTCCGTGTTTCCGGTCAGGACTCCGGCCGGGGCACCTTCTCGCATCGTCACGCGGTGCTGCACGACCAGAAGCGTGAACGCTGGGATCAGGGCAGCTACATCCCGCTGCAGTTCGTCACCGAAGATCAGGCACCGTTCATCGTCATCGACTCGGTGCTTTCCGAAGAAGCGGTGCTCGCTTTCGAATACGGTTATTCCACGGCGGCACCGAATACACTGGTCATTTGGGAAGCCCAGTTCGGCGACTTCGCCAACGGTGCCCAGGTGGTGATCGATCAGTTCATTTCCTCCGGGGAATCTAAGTGGGGCCGTTCCTGCGGCCTGACCATGATGCTGCCACATGGCTACGAAGGTCAGGGCCCCGAGCACTCCTCCGCACGTCTGGAGCGCTTTCTGCAGCTGTGTGCCGAGAACAACATGCAAGTTCTGCAGCCGACCAACCCGGCTCAGATCTTCCATGCCCTGCGTCGGCAGATGATCAGCAATTTCCGCAAGCCGCTGGTGCTGATGACGCCCAAATCGCTGCTGCGTCACAAGGAAGCGGTCTCGCCGCTCGACGACTTGGCCAGGGGTCGTTTCCAGACGGTGTTGGGCGATACCTCGGTCGAAGCGGACGAAGTCAAACGGGTCATCTTCTGCAGTGGCCGGGTCTACTACGATCTGTTGGCCGAGCGTCGTCAGCGCAAGCTCGAAAAGGATGTCGCACTGGTTCGTATCGAGCAGCTCTATCCCTTCCCGCACAAGGCTTTCGAGACCGAAATCAATCGGTACACGAAGGCCACGCAGATCGTGTGGTGCCAGGACGAGCCGCAGAATCAGGGCGCATGGTTCTTCATCCAGCACCATCTGCTCGATGCGCTGAAGGACGGCCAGAAACTGTCCTACGCGGGCCGGCCTGCATCCGCCTCGCCGGCAGTCGGTTACTACGACAAGCACTTCGCGCAGCAAAAGGATCTGCTGGAGGCCGCTTTCAGCTCGACACGCGCCAAGGCGGGACGCGAAAAGGGCGCTTGAGACAGCCCCTGACCGGAAACCGGACCGAGGGTCCGGCCTTCGCGTCCAGCCGTACCAAGATCGCATACAGACAATTCATTCAAGATTCCCGGAGTTTCTCCCAATGGCCCTGATCGAAGTCAAAGTGCCGCAGCTGTCCGAGTCGGTTGCCGAAGCGACCCTGCTGGCATGGCACAAGAAAATTGGTGATTCCGTCCAGCGCGACGAAAACCTGGTCGACATCGAAACCGACAAGGTGGTGCTCGAGTTGCCCGCACCGTCGGCTGGCGTGCTGACCGAAATCCGCAAAAGCGATGGCGCCACCGTGGTGGCCGACGAACTGATCGCCGTCATCGATTCCGAAGCCACCGCGGGTGTGCCGGTGGCCGCACCCGCTCAAGCGAGCGCACCCACGGCCAGTGAGCCCCAGATGGCACCGGGCAGCGGCTCGGCTTCGATGCCGACCGCCATGCCATCGGCAGCCAAACTGCTGGCTGAAAAAGGCATCGATGCCGCCCAGGTCCCAGGCACGGGCCGGGACGGCCGCATCACCAAGGGGGACGCATTGGCAGCCATGCCCAAGCCTGCCCAGCCAGTGGCGCCACTGCCAGGGGTGGGGCAGACGGCCGCTGCGCTGCCGGTGGCCAGAACCCCGGTCGATCTGAACCGCGTGCTCGAAGGCCGTCCCGAGCAGCGCGTGCCGATGTCGCGTCTACGTCAGCGGGTTGCCGAGCGTCTGCTGCAGTCACAGGCCACCAACGCCATTCTGACGACCTTCAACGAAGTCAACATGCAGCCAGTGATGTCGCTGCGCAAGAAGTACCAGGAGCGCTTCGAGAAAGAACACGGCGTCAAGCTCGGCTTCATGAGCTTCTTCGTCAAGGCTGCCGTGCATGCGCTCAAGAAATACCCGGTCGTCAATGCCTCGATCGATGGCAACGATATCGTCTACCACGGTTACTTCGACATCGGTGTGGCCGTCGGTTCGCCACGTGGTCTGGTCGTGCCGGTCATTCGCAACGCCGATCAGCTCACTTTCCATCAGATCGAAACCACCATCGCCGATTTCGGTAAGCGTGCTCAGGCCGGCAAGCTGTCGATCGAAGAACTGAGCGGTGGGACGTTCTCGATCTCCAATGGCGGTGTATTCGGTTCGATGCTGTCCACTCCGATCATCAATCCGCCGCAGTCGGCCATTCTGGGGGTGCATGCCACCAAAGAACGTCCCGTGGTCGAAAACGGTCAGGTCGTGATCCGTCCGATCAATTATCTGGCGATGTCCTATGACCATCGGATCATCGACGGCCGTGAAGCCGTACTGTTTCTGGTCGCCATCAAGGATGCGCTGGAAGATCCGGCCCGTCTGCTGCTGGATCTGTAAGAGGGAGTGCCAAGAGAATGTCTCAAGAATTCGATGTCATCGTGATCGGTGCCGGCCCGGGGGGCTACATCGCGTCCATCCGGGCGGCACAGCTCGGATTTCGGGTGGCCTGCATCGAGAAGTGGACCACGCCGCAAGGCAAGGGTGCCTTGGGAGGCACCTGCTTGAACGTGGGTTGCATTCCGTCCAAGGCGTTGTTGGCTTCCAGTGAGGCTTATGAGCACACCCAGCACGAACTGGCCGATCACGGCATCACCGTCTCGGATGTGAAGCTCGACCTGGGCAGGATGCTCAAGCGCAAGGACTCGATCGTGGCCAAGATGACCCAGGGTATCGAGATGTTGTTCCGCAAGAACAAGATCACCTGGCTGCAGGGTCATGGCCGCTTCATCGGGCGTGAAGGCGATGCCTCGCGACTGGAGCTGATCAAATCCGATGGCTCGACCGAGAATCTGGTGGCACGCCACGTCATCATTGCCACCGGGTCCAAGGCGCGGCATCTGCCTGGTGTGCCTGTCGACAATGTCCGGGTGGCCGACAACGAAGGCGCACTGGCTTTCGACAGCGTGCCCAAGAAGCTGACGGTGATCGGTGCCGGTGTCATCGGCCTCGAGCTGGGCTCGGTCTGGCGTCGACTGGGTGCCGATGTCACGGTACTGGAAATGATGCCTTCCTTCCTGGGGAGCTGCGATGCCGCCGTTTCGAAAGAGGCGCAAAAGATCTTCACCAAGCAGGGCCTCAAGTTCCAGCTGGGCGTCAAGATCGGCAAGGTCGGCACGACCGACAGTTCGGTCACGGTCGACTACACGACGGTCGATGGCAAAGAGGAAAGCCTGACATCCGATCGTTTGATCGTTTCGATCGGTCGCGTGCCCAATACTGACAACCTCGGTCTGGAAGCGGTCGGCCTCGCCGTGGACGAGCGTGGTTTCGTGCCGGTCGATGATCGCTGTGCCACCTCGGTGCCCAACATCTGGGCCATCGGTGACGTGGTTCGGGGTCCGATGCTTGCACACAAGAGCGAGGAAGAGGGCGTGGTCGTGGCCGAGCGGATTGCCGGCCAGAAACCACATCTGGACTACAACTGCATTCCCTACGTGATCTATACCGCCCCTGAAATCGCCTGGGTCGGCAAGAACGAGGCGCAGCTGAAGGCGGAAGGGCGGGCCTATAAGGCGGGTCAGTTCCCGTTCCTGGCCAATGGTCGGGCGCTGGGCATGATGGCGGCCGATGGTTTCGTCAAGGTGCTGGCCGATGCTCAGACCGACGAAATCCTCGGGGTGCACATCATCGGAGCCAATGCCTCCGATCTGATCGCCGAAGCGGTGGTGGCGATGGAGTTCAAGGCAGCCTCCGAGGATATCGCCCGGATCTGCCACCCACACCCGTCGTTGTCCGAGGCACTGCGTGAGGCGGCGCTGGCAGTCGAGAAACGCGCCCTCAACATGTGATGCCGCGGCATGGATCCGATTCCCGGGCGCTGCTGTGTCCGGGCAGCGGACACAGGCCGCAGATGACGGAGTCGGTTTTCGCTGTCGCGACGGCGAGCGATGGCAACGGCTCCCGTTTTCCGTGCCCCGCAGCAGCTTGGCGGGGCTCGTCGCTTTCAATGGATTCAACCGGCTGTCCGGCTGCTCGTTCATGAAACTGCGTCTCGTTCCCCGACGGATACTGGCCGACGATCACGACCTCGGCCACCGGGGCATCCTTCGCTTACCCAAGCTTTCTGGAGCCCGGGCGATAGACGACCCGACGGTGGACAGCACCGCTGCCGGGCGCGGTTCGTGCCCGATCGGCGATACCACGCCGCTGCCGGGCAGAATGGTTGCGGAGGTGTTCTGATGGGCGCCGTCATCGATCGGTATCAGGCGGCGCTGGCCGAACGGGGCTATCGGGCCGATGCCGCACAGCAGGCGGCCATCGTCCGCCTGCAACGGCTGGCCGATGAATTGGCCACCTTCGACAATAAGCCGATCGGGCGCCTCAAGCGTCTGATATCACGTCCCAAACCCGCACCCAAGGGTGTCTGGATGTATGGTGGTGTGGGCCGTGGCAAGAGCTTTCTGATGGATTGCTTCTATGCGGCCCTGCCTACGGCACGCAAGATCCGGATGCATTTCCATGAGTTCATGCGGGCGGTGCATGCCGAGCTGAAGACGCTGAAGGCCATGGAAAATCCGCTCGATGAAGTCGCCCGCCGGGCGGCCGAGCGCTACCAGGTCATCTGTTTCGACGAATTCCATCTGTCGGACATTGCCGATGCGATGATTCTGGAGCGTCTGCTGAATGCGTTTTTCCGGCACCAGCTGGTTTTCGTGATGACCAGCAATTACGTGCCCGATGCGCTGTATCCCGATGGTCTGCATCGCGATGCAGTACTGCCGGCCATTGCGTTGCTCAATGCCAACCTGGACGTGCTGTCGGTCGACGTCGGCACCGACTATCGGCAGTTGGCCATCAAGGGAATGCCCGCCTATCTGTGCCCGTTGAATGAGCAGACCCGCCGACGGATGAACACCGCCTTCGAGCAACTGGCCGACGGCAAAGAGATCTCGGCCGAGCTGATCATCGAGAACCGACCACTCAGTGCCATCCGCTGCGCCGAATCGGTGGTGTGGTTCGATTTCGACACGCTGTGCCGCAGCGCGCGCTCACAGAACGATTATCTGGAACTGGCAGCCCGTTTCGAGACCGTGTTGTTGTCCGAGGTGCCGAAGATGGACACCGGTATGGCCTCCGAGGCACGCCGCTTCACATGGTTGATCGATGTGCTTTATGATCGGAAGGTCAATCTGATCCTGTCGGCCGAGGTTGCGCCCGAGCAGCTCTACGTGTCCGGCACCATGGCCCACGAGTTCGTGCGTACCGTCAGCCGGCTGAACGAAATGCAGTCGGACAGCTACCGCAACGAACAGCGTCGGGGCCGGGTGGATCGTCTCGGTTGAGTGAATGCCATGACTGAAAGTGATCGACTGAAACTGCGCATAGCCGAGCTGCAGCTCGAGCACCGGGGACTGGATCAGCTCATCGCACGGATGTCGTCGCTTGCCGACGTCGACGAACTCGCGTTGCGCCGCATGAAAAAACGCAAGCTGCAGCTCAAGGACGCCATCGTCCAGATGCAGATGCGGTTGATTCCCGACGTGTCGGCCTGAGAGGTGTTGAGCGAGCAGATCCTGGCCGTCTTTGCCGGCGATGGGCCCCTGGCCGCGGCCGACGACGGTTATCGAGAACGGGATGGTCAGAAGAAGATGGCCGAGACCATCGCCGCGACCATCGCCGAAAACGACGTGCTGATGGTCGATGCCGGCACCGGCATCGGCAAGACCTTCGCCTACCTGGTGCCGGTGCTGCTGTCGGGCAAGCGGGCTCTGATTTCCACCGCCACCCGTCAGCTGCAGGACCAGCTCTTTCAGCGCGATGTGCAGCGGGTGCGCCAGGCACTCGGGGTCGACGAGGTCGACATCGCCATTCTGAAAGGGCGCAACAACTATGTCTGCCCGGTCCATCTCGAACGCAACCTGGCCGACGGCCGTTTTCGTGATCCGCAGATCCCGCAGCGCCTGCGAATGATCGAGCGTTTCTTCGCCATCAATCCGGGTTCGGGTGATCGGGCCGCTTTCAAACAACTGTCGGAAGAAGACCCGGCCTGGCAGTTCGCCACCTCGACCCGTGACAACTGTCTGGGGCAGGAATGTCCCGAGCTGCGCAGCTGCCCCTTGATGAAGGCCCGCCAGCAGGCGCAGAAAGCCGATCTGCTGATCGTCAATCATCACCTGTTTTGTGCCGATCTGGCGCTCAAGGACGAATCGATCGGTGATTTTCTGCCGCAGGCCGAAATCATGGTCTTCGATGAAGCCCATCAGCTGCCCGAAATCGCCACCGAATTTTTCGGCGAAACCGTTTCGACCCGTCAATTGCTGGACCTGGGTCGTGAAACTCTGCGCGCCGGCAACGAAGACGCCCCGGGGCTGGCCGATTGGTACGCTATGTTTCGGGGCCTCGAACGGGTCGCCAGCCGGCTGCGACTGGCCTTACCGATCGGAATCACGCGGCTCGGGGCGGATGAGTTGCTGGCGCTGACTGCCGATGATGTCAACGAATGGTTGGAGGATGTATTGCCCGATGTGATCGGTGTGCTCGAAGACCATGCCGACCAGCTGAAGCCGGTTGCGGCGGTTTCGGCCGATCTGATGCGACTGGAAGACCGTGCCCGCGAACTGGCCCGCCGGCTGGTGCAATGGTTGCGGGCCTTTCGGGCGCTGGTGGAACCGGTTGCGGCCGCCAGCCCCGTATCCCTGTCCGATCGGCACGCGAAGAGCACTGCGCAGATGCAGGGCGACGAAACCGGCGAGGACCGTGACACCGGTGTCGCGGATGTGGATGCCCCGCGCAGCGATGAGGCGCTGATCCTGTGGGTGCAGACCACCGAAACCCATGCCCAGTTGCGGGCCACTCCGCTGTCGGTCGCGACCCGTTTCGCCAGTCAGCGGCAGCTTCAGACCGGCAGCTGGATTTTCGTATCGGCC
Source organism: Lautropia sp. (assembly GCA_030530775.1). Taxonomy (GTDB): domain Bacteria; phylum Pseudomonadota; class Gammaproteobacteria; order Burkholderiales; family Burkholderiaceae_E; genus Lautropia. The sequence goes on from JAUMUG010000003.1 coordinate 59,969, forward strand.
ACGTTGGCACTACAGGACTCGATCGATCACTTTGCCGAGCAGATCGGTCTGCCGGAGGCCCGGCAGCTGATCGTGCAGAGTCCCTTCGACTATGGCCGGCAGGCCAGCCTATGGATTCCGCGGGAAGTGGGCAGTGCCACTGGTGCGGATTTTCCGACGCGGGTGGCCGATTGTGTCTGGCCGCTGATCCGTAAAAACCGGGGCCGCGCCTTCGTGCTGTGCACCACCTTGCGCGCCGTACGGCTGATCAGCGAGCGGTTGCGTGAATTGGCTGGCGGCGACGGCATCAGTGTGATGGCCCAGGGCGATACACCCCGGCACCAGCTGGTCGAAGATTTCAAGAAGGCCAAGGCCGCCGTACTGGTCGGCTCGGCCGGTTTTTGGGAAGGAGTCGATATCGTTGGCGACGATCTGTCACTGGTGGTGATCGACAAACTACCCTTTGCGCCCCCCGACGACCCGGTATTCCGCGCTCGCAGTCGGGCACTCGCGGCCAGCGGTCGGCACGCCTTCCAGGCCCTGGCCCTGCCTCAGGCCATGCTGGCGCTCAAGCAGGGGGTCGGCCGTCTGATCCGCAGCGAAAACGACCACGGTCTATTGGTGATCTGCGACGAGCGCCTGCGCAGCCGCGGCTATGGCCGGCAGATCCTGGCCAGCCTGCCGCCTTTCAGACCGATCGACAGCATGGCCGAGGCACTGCAGACACTGGAAGATCGACCCGGTCTTCCGGATGATGTCGTTTCGGGAGAACCGCTTCGGCAAAGCGCTTCTGATTCCGCGGACTAGAACGGCGTCATCATCGAATCCGCCGGGGACTGGCCGGCCGGTTCCGGGCTGCTGGGCGTACTGCTGCCCCGATTCGGCACGCTGGGCATGGTGGGCATGTAGGGGGGCGTTTCCAGCGCAGAAGCGGGCTCTTCCTTGATCGGGTTGGCTTCTTTTTCGCGCTTGGCGGCTTCCTCCTTGGCTGGATCGCGCGCCACGACCTTGGGCAGTTGCGCCAGGTAGGCACTGTCCGGGTAGGTACGTGCCAGCACCCGGGTGGCATCGTCGCGTAGCTCGGGCAGATTCAACTGGTTGTACGAACTGGCCAGAATGTAGAGTGCCTCTTCGGTGGCTGGTGTGCCTTGGTATTGCGATAGCACCCCCTGTGCCCGATTGGCCGACGCGACGAAAGCGTTGCGGCTGTAGTAATAGCGGGCCACATGTACCTCGCCCGAGGCCATGCTGTTGACCAGTGCACGCATCCGGTCCAGGGAATCCTGCCGATAGCGGCTGCTCGGGAAGCGGTTGACCACCTGCTGGAAGGCATCATAGGCTTCGCGGCTGGCGTGCAGGTCGCGCTCGGAGCTGTCCTGACCCGCCCAGCGCGAAATCAGGGTCTCGCGGCTGGTGAAATTGATGAGCCCCTTCATGTAGTAGGCATAATCTAGGCGCGCATGTGCCGGATGCAGTCGGATGAAACGGTCGATGGCCGACAGTGCCTCACTGCGTTCACCTTCCTTGTAGTGCGCCCAGGCGATGTCGAGCTGTGCCTGCTGGGCATAGCTGCCAAAGGGGTAACGGGATTCGAGCCGTTGTAGCGCCTTGATCGCACTGGCCCAGTTGCCGGCATCCAGCTCGGCTTTGGCGTCGGCATATAATTGATCGGCACTCCAGTCGGCGGTCGGGTCTTTCTCGACCGCGGCACAACCGGCCAGCAGGGCAGCCGCTGTCAGCACCGATAGCCAGAAAGGGTTGCTCCCCCGGGCATTCCTGCGATTCCGGTTCTTGGCTTGCAGCATCCGCTTGATTCCTCCGTAGTTGTCCGATTATAGACAGGGGTTCCGATCCTCCGTCGAACGCCCTTTTCCAAACGACACCCGTGCCCGACTCATCTGCTTCTGCTGCCCCGCAAAGTGCTGTTCCCCGCGCCACTACCACCACCTCCGCCACACCATCCGGGCGTCCCGTACCGGATGCAGAGGCAGATCGGGTGCTGATCGATGCAGCGATGGTATCGGGTGCGACGGGCCAGCGGTTGGATCAGTTTCTGGCCGCACGGCTTCCGGGCATCTCCCGCACCCGGGTGCAGCGCTGGATCGAGCTGGGAGCGGTGCGGGTCGATCGGAGTATCCGCCTGCCGTCGCTGCGTCTGAAGGGCTTCGAGCAGATCGAAGTCGAGCCGCAGCCTCTCGACGCGGACACCGCCTTCCAGCCCGATCCGGTGCCGCTGGACATCGTCTACCGGGATACCGATTTGGTGGTGATCAACAAACCGGCCGGACTGGTGACCCATCCGGCGCCGGGCAACTGGCGCGGCACGCTGATGAACGGGCTGCTGCACGCCGACCCCGAAGCCGCCAGATTGCCGCGCGCCGGTATCGTGCACCGGCTCGATCGTGACACCAGTGGCCTGCTGGTCTGCGCCCGCAGCGAACGTGCCTTTGCTGCACTGACGGCACAGCTCGAACGACGACGGATGGGGCGGTGTTATCTGGCCATTGCCAGCGGTGTGACCGCTGCACAGGGTACGGTCGACGCCCGCATCGGTCGTGACGAGCGCAATCGGGTGCGCATGGCGGTCGTGCAGGCACCAGCCGGCAAACCGGCGCGCACCCATTACCGGTGTCTGGCCGTGGCACCGGATTCGGTGGCTTCGGCCGTGCTGTGCAAACTGGAAAGCGGCCGTACCCACCAAATCCGTGTCCATATGGCCTCGATCGGCCATCCACTGCTGGGCGACAGCCTGTACGGTGGCAGGCCATCGTTCGGTTTCGGCCGGCAGGCATTGCACGCATGGCAACTGTGCTTCGAGCATCCGGCCGAGCCGGGCCGCACGTGTCTCTTCGATGCTCCGGTGCCCGACGACCTGCGGCAGCTGGCGTCACGGCTGCGGATCGAGCTGCCGGAGGTCGCGCCCGAGATCACCCGTCATCCAGCGCAATGACGACCCAGGAGGAGCCGACGACGAGTATGGATCCGGTTTTTTTCCCGATGCCCGACAGTCCACATCCGTCTATCCGCTGGGCATTCAGCCTGCGCACCGGCGGAGTCAGCCGAGGTGTCTGGGCCGGCACGCCATCACGAGCCGATGGGCTGAATCTGGGCAGCAATTGCGGGGACGATCCCGGCCACGTCGCCCAGAACCGGCAGCGTATCGCCGATTTCATCGGACAGCCGGTATCGTGGCTGGCGCAGGTGCATGGCCGGCAGGTCTTCGATCTGGATGTGCAGGAGCATCCCCTTCGGTCCGTGCAAGCCGCTGCCGAAGCCGATGCCCAGGTTTGCAGCCGGCCGGGGATCGCTCTGGCCGTATTGGTGGCCGATTGCTTACCGGTACTGCTGGCCGATCGTCAGGGCAGGGTGATCGGTGCAGCCCATGCCGGTTGGCGGGGGCTGGCTGGAGGGGTACTGGAAGCCACGGTGCAACGGATGTGTTCGCATGCCGATGTCGATGACCTGGTGGCATGGCTGGGGCCTTGCATCGGCCCGGCTGCCTTCGAGGTGGGCGATGACGTGCTGGATGCTTTCCTCGCGTCGGATGCGGGGGCAAGGACCGCCTTTCGGCCGGGGGCAGAACCCGGCAAATGGTGGGCCGATCTGCCGTTGCTGGCCCGGCGGCGACTGAGCGCCAGCGGCGTCGGTCGGATCATCGACAGCCATGCCTGCACCTGCTCCGACCCCACACGTTTCTACAGCTATCGCCGCGACCATGGTGCCTGTGGGCGCATGGCAGGGCTGATCTGGTTCGCCGGCTGATCTGCCGTTTCCGTGGCACTGATTCCGCCGACTGCCGCAGTGCCCGTGCCGGCTGCCCCGAGCGGGTCGGGCGCGTCGTCGGCACCAGCCGTATCCGGCAGTGCCGCGATACGGGGTGCATCGGTCTCTGGAGGCTCCTCCAAGCCATCCGTGCCACGCTGCAGGTCACTTGATCCTGCGGCTTGCTGCCGGGCGTCATGGGCCTGCTGGGCTCTTCTGCGTGCCCCGCGGCGGGGTGAGTCCAGCAAATAGACGGTAATCGACAGCGGCAGCAAACCGTAGAGCAAAAAGGTCATGATGCCGGCAATCACCGAATGTTCGGCCAGTGCCATCAGAATGACCACATACAGCCAGGCGATGATGATGATCAGCATGGGATCGGGGGAGGGCGACGGGGCAGACATCCGGGGCACACGAAGGGGCCATGCCGAAGTCGCAGACCTGAAAACCGGGCCGGCACCGGATCGTCGGGCAAGCCCTGCCGTTTCACGATTCTACGGCCTGCGGGTCCGGATCGCAGAGCGAGGCTGGCGGCGCAAGCCGGTCGCATCGATGTCCCGCTCCGGTGCCTATCCTCGGAGCTGCCGCGATGGGAAAGCAGCGGGCCATTCACGAGCGGCGCATCTGCCTGGCCGGAGTTTCCTTTTACGGGCGGTGCTCGCCCCGGTCAGTGCCATCCGCTTCGCAGTCTCGATACTCCCTGACTGTGAATGACAGCCAAGACCACAGCTCGGCAGACGTCGTGGCGCAGTCGGCGTAAGCATCCTACAATGCAACGGCACTGCGGGTGGCCGAAGCTTTGGCCGCGAGATATCCATAGGCTATCGCTCGATTCGACTCCAAGGCAGAGGAGGCAGATTTGGCTACTTCCAGACCGGGCTCCCGCCGCGGAAAAACCTCGCTGGCGGCGGATACGATGCCTGCCGACGGTGCGGACGCCGCTGCGCCCGAGCCGTCGGCAGCAGCACGTGCCGCACGCAAGACTTCGGCCGGCCATCGGGCCAAATCATCGGCTGCGGCCGGAAACGATGCCCGGCCGGTCGGGCCCGATGCCGTCTCGGCTCTGCAGCGTGAATATCTGCTGCGCTTCAATGAACTGTTCGCCCGCTGTATGTCGGGTGCCGCGCCCGAGCTGAAGGACAGCCGTTTTGCCGGTAAGGCCTGGCAGGAGCATCCGGTCCATGGTTGGCAGGCCGCTTGGTATCTGTTCAATGCGGAGTTCCTCAAGCGCTCGGCCGAGCTGCTCTGTTTGGAAGGCAAAGCCCGCGACCGGTTGCGTTTCGTGGTACGGCAGTGGATCGACGCCGTCTCTCCGGCCAATTTCTTTGCCAGCAATCCCGACGCGCAGGCCAGGATGATCGAGACCCAGGGTGAGAGTCTGCGTCGAGGTATCGACAATCTGCTGCACGACTTGCGGCAGGGGCGGATCTCGCAGACCGATTCCAGCGCCTTCGAAGTGGGCCGTAACGTCGGTGTCACGCCCGGCTCCGTGATCTACGAAAACGAGCTGGTACAGTTGATCCAGTACCGGCCGGCCACTTCTGCCGTGGGCGAGCGGCCGCTGCTGATCGTACCGCCGGCCATCAACAAGTTCTACATCCTCGATCTGCAGCCGGCCAATTCCTTCGTTGCACACGCCGTGGCCGAAGGCCACACGGTGTTTCTGGTCTCCTGGCGTAATGTCGAGGAGGATCAGGCCACTCTGAGTTGGGATGATTATCTGCAGAAAGGAATCATCGATCCGATCCACGTCGTGCAGGAGATCAGCGGCCAGCCCACCATCAACACACTGGGTTTCTGCCTCGGTGGCACTTTGTTGGCCACTGCACTGGCGGCCATGGCTGCAAGGGGCGAGCGTCCGGCGGAATCGTTGACCCTGTTGACCACTTTGCTCGACTTCGCCGATCCCGGCATGATCGGGGTGTTCATCGACGAATCACATGTGGTGCTGCGCGAACAGACCATCGGCAGGCGTGGCCTGATGTCCGGCAGGGAGCTGGCGACGGCCTTTTCGTTCCTGCGGCCCAACGAGCTGGTCTGGAACTACGTGGTCGGCAACTACCTGAAGGGCGATACGCCACCGGCGTTCGATCTGCTCTATTGGAATGCGGACAGTACCAATCTGGCGGGTCCGATGTTCTGCACCTATCTGCGTCACACTTATCTACAGAACGAATTGTCCCGGCCGGGCAAATTCCACAGCCTTGGTGTACCGATCGATCTGCGTGTCATCGACGTGCCGACCTATGCGCTGTGCGCCCGTGAAGACCATATCGTGCCCTGGCAGGGCGGTTACGTCTCGGCAAGGGCGTTGGGCGGCAAGCCGCGGTTCATTCTGACGGCCAGCGGCCATATCGCCGGCGTCGTCAACCCGCCGGCCAAGCAAAAGCGCAGCTACCAGGTGGGCCCCGATATCGATGCGTTGGCGCCAGAGCAGTGGCAGGAACGGGCCGAAACCTTTCCCGGCAGCTGGTGGGTCGATTGGTATCGGTGGCTCGAAGCCTTCAAGGGCGCCAGCATACCGGCCTCCGACGAACCCGGTTCGGCCAGATACCGCCCAATCGAGCCTGCGCCGGGCCGCTACGTGAAAGAAAAGATATGAGCCTGGTGTCGTCCCGTCGTGCCACCGCAGCGCAATCTTCATCGAATCCGCCGCCGCGCCGCCGTGTCGCGTCGCCATCCGGTATCGAGGCATTTGTGAGACCGTGGCTGGGCAACGCATGCAGCAGAGCGTATTTTCATCGCTTGGGTGTCATCCCAGCAAACTACGAGGAAACGGAGAATATCAATGGGTCAGCGTATCGCATATGTGACGGGAGGCATGGGCGGCATCGGCACCGCCATCTGTCAGCGTCTGGCAAGAAAGGGACATATCGTGATCGCCGGTGCGGGCCCCAGTCGTGACACGCGCAAATGGCTGGACGAACAGAAGGAGCTGGGCTTCACCTTCCATGCATCGGTGGGCAACGTGGCCGATTGGGATTCGACCGTGGCGGCCTTCGAAAAGGTGAAAGCCGACTTCGGCAATCCCGACATCATCGTCAACAACGCCGGTATCTCCCGCGATGGTCTGTTCAAGAAGATGTCGGTCGACGATTGGCGCACCGTCATCGACACCAACCTGAACTCGATGTTCAACGTCACCAAGCAGGTGATCGACGGCATGCTCGAAAAAGGCTGGGGGCGCATCATCAACATCTCCTCGGTCAACGGCCAGAAAGGCCAATTCGGGCAGACCAACTATTCGACTGCCAAAGCAGGCCTGCATGGGTTTACCATGGCACTGGCACAGGAGGTTGCCAGCAAGGGCATCACGGTCAACACCGTGTCACCCGGCTACATTGCCACCGACATGGTCAAGGCCATCCGTCAGGATGTGCTCGACAAGATCGTCGCCACCATCCCGGTCCGTCGTCTGGGCACCCCCGAGGAGATCGCTTCGATGGTGGCCTGGCTGGCGTCGGACGAGGCGGGTTTCGCCACCGGTGCCGACTTCTCGCTCAACGGCGGCCTGCACATGGGCTGACGTCGGTCCTATCCGGGCCGTGGCGAAGCGTCTGGCGCACGGAAATCGCGGGTGGGAGACGGCGGGGCAGCGTGCCGTCCGTCACCGGCTTGCCGCCTCACGGCCTTTCTGCCGCCCGGGTGCCCAAGCCGGCGGCTCGATGTGCCGCTTGCCGCGTCCGGCAGTCGTCCGCCACGGCCTCGACGACCCGGGCGCTTCCAGCCCTTTATTTCTTCTTGACGACTTGTTTTCGCCCATGCCCACGCCCGTCCGTCTGATCAAAAAGTATCCGAACCGCCGGCTGTATGACACTCAGACCAGCGTCTACATCACCCTGGCCGATGTCAAGCAGCTGGTGCTGGACAACGAGTCCTTTCAGGTCGTCGATGCCAAGACCAACGAGGATCTGACCCGCAGCATCCTGTTGCAGATCATCCTGGACGAAGAGGCCGGTGGTACCCCTTTGTTCTCCTCGCAGATGCTCGCCCAGATGATCCGTTTCTACGGCCATGCCATGCAGGGCATGATGGGCACCTACATGGAAAAAACCCTGCAGACTTTCGTCGAAGTCCAGAACCGGATGCAGGAACAGTCCAAACCGCTGTATGAAGGCCGCGGTGTGCCCGCTGCCGAACTATGGGCGCAATTCATGCAGGGCCAGGCGCCCATGATGCAGAGCATGATGAGCAACTACATCGATCAGAGCAAGAACCTGTTCTTCCAGATGCAGGAACAGATGCAGCAACAGGCCCGCAACGTCTTCAGCAACTTCCCCGGCGCCTTCCAGCAACCGCCTGCCGCGGGTGAAGAAGCGCCCAACCCCCCGGCCCCCGGCGCCGACGATACCACCGAAGCCAAGCCTGACGATGGCTCGGACGAGGGCAGCAAACGCTGATGACGGCGGCCTGAAGACATCGGTACGAGGCAGTTTGCTTTAAACTCGCTCTTTTGCCCGTGCCACCTCGTGGGTTGATGAGAAACCTCGTAAAAAGGCAGGGCTGCCATCGTCGTCCCGCCCGCCATGAACGAAATCCAGATCTCCCGCCAATCCGTTGCTGGTGTGCCGGCCAACGCTCCGGCCGGTGCCGCCAAGGCCGCTGCCAGGACCGGCGCACGCCATGCTCCCAGTGTCGGCTTCGTGTCGCTGGGCTGCCCCAAGGCACTGGTGGATGCCGAGCGGATCGTGACCCAGCTGCGTGCGGAAGGCTACGAGATTTCATCGCAGTACGAAGGCGCCGATCTGGTCGTCGTCAATACCTGTGGCTTCATCGACGACGCCGTGGCCGAATCACTCGATGCGATTGGCGAAGCACTGCAGGAAAACGGCAAAGTGATCGTCACCGGCTGTCTGGGCGCTCGCGCCGGCCAAAGCGGTGAGGGCAGCAACATGGTGCGCGACGTGCACCCGAGCGTGCTGGCCGTGACCGGCCCCCATGCACTCGAAGAAGTGATGCAAGTGGTGCATCGGCACTTGCCCAAACCGCACGATCCTTTCAGCGATCTGGTTCCACCTGGTGGTGTCAAACTCACCCCTCATCACTACGCCTATCTGAAGATTTCCGAAGGTTGCAACCTCCGTTGCTCGTTCTGCATCATTCCCAGTATGCGCGGCGATCTCGACAGCCGACCGATCGGCGAAGTGATACGCGAAGCCGAGAACCTGTTCAAGACGGGTGTGAAAGAGCTGCTGGTCGTCTCGCAGGACACCAGCGCCTATGGCGTCGATCTGCGCTACCGCACCGATTTCGTCGGTGGCCGCCCGGTCAAGACCCGGATGCTGGAACTGTGTCGGGAATTGGGCAAGTTGGCCCAATCCCATGGCGCATGGATCCGGCTGCATTATGTCTACCCTTATCCCTCCGTCGATCAGGTTCTGCCGCTGATGGCCGAAGGGATGGTCCTGCCCTATCTGGACGTGCCATTCCAGCACGCCCATCCACGTATTCTCAAGCTGATGAAGCGTCCGGCCTCCGGTGAGCGCAATATCGAACGCATCCGCGCATGGCGTGAGATTTGTCCCGACCTCACCATCCGCTCGACCTTCATCGTCGGCTTTCCGGGCGAGACCGAAGAAGAATTCCAGTACCTGCTCGACTTTCTGCAGGAAGCCCAGCTCGATCGTGTCGGCTGCTTCGCCTACTCGCCGGTGGATGGCGCCGAAGCCAACCAGCTGCCGGATGCCGTACCCGAAGCAGTGCGCGAAGAACGGGTGGCGCGCTTCATGCAAGTGCAACAGGCCATCAGCGAACAGCGCCTCGCCCAGAAAATCGGCCAGACAGTCCACGTACTGATCGACGCCATCGAACACGACCCCGAAGAAGGTTGGTGGCGTCTCGTCGGTCGCAGCGCAGCCGATGCTCCCGAAATCGACGGCCAGGTCTACATCGACCTCGACGATGCGCCCTCCAGCGAGGCCCTCTCTCCCGGCCACTTCGTTCAGGCCGAAATCATCGATGCCGACGAGCACGATTTGTATGGGGAGCTGATGGGGTAACCATGTACGAGCCCCCGCATGGGGTTGGAACCGGTTTTCGGTCTTCGAACCCGGTATGCGTTCAAATGCTCGCAGACTCGCGGCCCGTTACTGACGGGAATGAGATCCCGATGGTCGCAAGCCGTGGCCCCCACTATTTTTGATGGGCCATGACCTGGTTGGAAATCGCTGCTGCTGCGGGAAGCGACGGATAGCTGCCGGTGGCGCTCCTACATGAGATAAGATAAGTCCCTCGGATTTGTCGGAACAACAGGACTCATGAGCGAAGCACAAAAAGAAACCCTGGGATTTCAGACCGAGATCAAACAGTTGCTCGATCTGATGATCCATTCACTGTACAGCAATCGCGAGATTTTTTTGCGTGAGCTGATTTCCAATGCGTCGGATGCCTGCGACAGGCTGCGTTTCGAGGCGCTCGACAACGACGCGCTCTATGCCGGTGATTCGGAGCTGGGTATCTGGATCGAACTGGATCGCCAGGCACGCACGATCAGCATCCGCGACAATGGCGTCGGCATGAACCGCGACGATGCCATCAAGAACCTGGGCACGATTGCGCGCTCGGGTACCAAGGAATTCTTCAGCCAGTTGACCGGCGATCGTGCCCGCGATTCCAATCTGATCGGTCAGTTCGGTGTCGGCTTCTACTCTTCCTTCATCGTTTCCGCCCAGGTCACGGTCGAGAGCCGTCGGGCCGGCGAGGAGCCCGAGGCCGGCATCCGCTGGGTATCCAGTGGCGATGGTGAATTCACCATCGAGAACATCACCCGGTCCGAGCGTGGTACCACCGTCATACTCGAAATCCGCGAAAACGATGCGGACCCCGAGGATGGCCACGAATATGATTCGCTGCTGCAAGTCGGCAAGCTGCGTCAGCTGGTGCGCAACTATTCTGACCATATCGCCCTGCCGGTACGGATGAAGGCGGAGAAATGGGACGCCGACAAGCAGGAAATGGTCGAGACCGGCGAGTGGGAAATCGTCAATCAGGCCAAGGCGCTGTGGTTGCGGCCTCGTAACGAGATCACCGAGAAAGAATACGAGGAGTTCTACAAGCACGTCTCGCATGATTTCGAAGCTCCGCTGGCCCATACCCACAACCGGGTGGAGGGTCGCACCGAATACACGCAGCTGCTCTACATTCCGAAGCGCGCGCCTTTCGATCTGTGGGACCGGCAGCAGCGCCATGGCGTCCGGCTGTACGTTCGCCGGGTATTCATCATGGATGACGCCGAGCAGCTGATTCCGGCCTACCTACGCTTCGTCAGGGGCGTGGTCGATTCCAATGATCTGCCGCTGAATATCTCGCGCGAAATCCTGCAGGAAAGTCGTGATGTCAAGCTGATCCGCGAAGGCAATATCCGCCGCGTGCTGACGCTGCTGGAAGATATGGCCGAAAACCGCAAGCCGGACTATGCGCTTTTCTGGAAGGAATTTGGTCAGGTGCTGAAGGAAGGTGTGGGCGAGGACAGCAAGAACCGCGAACGCATCGCCGGTCTGCTGCGCTTCGTCAGCACTGGCGGCCCAGTGGTCGAGGTGGACCAGGCCAGTGACGACCGGGTGGAAGATGCCGTCATCAAGGGCGAAGAAACTGCTGGTGCCGACACTGCTTCCGATACCGACGAGGCCGATGGCGGCCAGGGTCTGATTTCACTGGCGCAGTACAAGGCACGGATGAAAGAAGGCCAGAAGGCGATCTATTACATCACCTCCGATACCGAGGCGGGAGCCCGTAACAGCCCGCAGCTGGAAATCTTCCGCAAGAAAGGCATCGAGGTGTTGCTGCTGTCGGATCGGGTCGACGAGTGGATGCTGAGCTTCCTGCATGAATTCGATGGCACGCCGCTGGAATCCGTGGCCCGTGGTGGTCTGGATCTGGGTGAGTTGGAAGACGAGGCCGAGAAGAAGGCGGCCGAGGAAGTGGCTGCTGATCTGAAGGGCCTGACCGACAGGCTGAAGGAATCGCTGGGCGAGCGCGTCAAGGAAGTGCGCGTCACCAATCGTCTGACCGATTCGGCGGCCTGCCTGGTGTCGGGTGAGGGTGATATGAGCGGCACACTGGAGCGCCTGCTGAAACAGGCCGGGCAGCCGGTGCCCAATCGTCAGCCGATTCTGGAAATCAACCCGGATCACCCGCTGGTGCAGCGTCTGAAACAGCAGGACAGCCAATTCGAGGACTGGTCGAACCTGCTCTTCGATCAGGCTGTGCTCGCCGATGGTGGCAAGCTCGACAACCCGGCCGGCTTCGTGCGTCGCATGAACATGCTGCTGCTGGCTGCCCAGGGTTGATGGATGCTCTGGCGCCGGTCCATGGCCCGGCAGCCACTCGGACTGATCATGCGACCGGACGTCGATCCCCGGTCCGCGCAGGGGCCGTTGTTGCGATTTCGGCTGTTCCTGCGCCCGGAAGCCGGGCTGGCGGGTAAGATGGCGCCCAGCCGCCAAAAGCGCAGCCATCCTCGAAACAGCAACTCAACCGCATGAGCGTCGCAACCGCCTCCCATACCGTCGATGGGGTCTGGATTAGTCGCCGGACCCCCCACATGCTTTCTGCCGGGCGTCGTGCAACCCGAAAAAGCCCCCGCTCGCGCGGCAGGGCCGAGCCGGTGATCAGTTTTTCGGAACTGGATGGGATTCGTTACCTGCACTTCGGTTCGCCCTGGGTACAGGGTGCGATGAGAATCCGCAAACCGAACGAACTGGTGCTGTCCTACATCCGCGACATGATGGGGTGGTTGCTGTTTCTGGAGCCGCCGGCGCGTATCTTGCAACTGGGTCTGGGGGCAGCTGCGCTGACCAAGTTCTGTCATCGGCATTGCCGGCGCAGCGAAACCACGGTGGTCGAGATCAGCCGGCGGGTGGTCGAAGTGGCGGAACAGTGGTTTGCCTTACCCGCCACCGATGAGCGCCTGCAGGTCGTGCGTGCCGATGCCTTCGAGTACCTCGATGATCCGCTGCTGCGCGAAGGCTTCGGTGTCATCCAGGTCGACCTCTACGACCAGGAAGCCGCCGGTCCGGTGCATGACAGCAGCGCCTTCTATCGGGCCTGCCATCGGGCATTGGCTGAACCGGGCATTCTGGTGGTGAATCTGTTTGGCCGCCACGCTTCCTTCGATCGCAGTGCGCAGCGGATCCGCAAGTTGTTTCCTCAGGTGTTTCTGTTCGATTCGCCGGACGAGGGCAACATGGTGCTGTTGGCTCTCAAAGGGCCGCCACTGCAGGTCGGTCGCGAGCAGCTGTTGGACCGGGCGGACGTGCTGAAGCGGCGCTACAGGCTGCCGGCAGAGCGCTGGGCGGAGGCGGTGGCCGAGCAGTTGAAGCTTTGATGTCCACTACCCGAGCGGCCACGGTTCGTGGCCGAGGCGTCGTTCTTCGGCAAGGCTCCGGAATTTTTTGCAAGAAAGCCGGACGGACCACGAATCCGAAGGTTTCCCGAAAACCGGCAGACACGGAAGTCGGGACATCGTGCGCCACGCAGAGAGAGCCGTTGCCTACAGCCATAGTGCGTCATAGCCGGTCTTTAGGATCAGCGCGCCGACCACCAACATGAAGATGCGGCGGATGAAGCCGACGCCGTGCTCGAGCGCCAGGCGGGTACCGATCAGGCTGCCCACCATGTTGGCGATGGCCATGGCGATGGCCATATACCACCAGACATGGCCCTTGACGGCAAACAACCCGACGGCCGACAGATTGGTGGCCACGTTCAGGAACTTGGCGTTGGCCGATGCCTGCAGGAAGTCGTGCCCCAGCACGCGTACGAACAGAAAGACGAAGAAGCTGCCGGTGCCGGGGCCGAAGAAGCCGTCATAAAAACCGATCAGCAGGCCGATGCTGCTCATCAGCCAGGCTTCGGTGGCGGGGCCGAAGCGCTGCTCGGCCTGTTGACCGAGCTCCTTCCTGCACAGCGTGTAGATCAGCACTGCCAGCAGAATCAGCGGCAGCAGCCTGCGCAAAAAGGTGGGATCGATCAGGGTCACGGTCCAGGCGCCGGCCAGGCTGCCGAGAAAAGCGCTGACGATGGCCGGGGCGAGCACCTGCCAGCGCAGCCGCATCCTGCGTGCATATTGCGCCGCGGACAGACCGGTGCCCCAGATCGAGGCGCTTTTGTTGGTGCCGAACAGGGTGGCGGGGGTGGCGTCGGGAAAGGTGGCGAACAATGCGGGTATCAGAACGAGGCCCCCGCCGCCGACGATGGCATCGACGAGCCCTGCCAGCAACGAGGCCAGGATCACCAACGTATAGTCCATCACATTGCGGCTCCAGTGGTATGAGTGGTACGACTATAACCACAGCGATGGCCGGCCGGCAAACGATCGCGGCCCGGCTCCGGCAGACATGGACACGGTACGGAGTACGGTCGTCAGGGAGAAGGGAGCAGGAAGCGTGACGGGCATGATCGCTGTCAAAAACTGCAGACAAGGGGGTAAACCACGAAAAAACTGCAGGAAAGGGTAAACCACGAAGATGGGTGGCAGGCGGCCCTTTCCGTTGCATGCATCTATAATGCAACGCGCTGATCTGTGAGGAGGCTCGAATCCATGAATGCTCAAGCAATGCCCTCGCGGCGCCCCTTTCTGACACGGCTGGCTGGTGCAACCCTGTTGACGGCCGGATTGTGTCTGCAGGCGCCGGCCGCTGTGGCCCGTACGCCCGCGGTAGCGGTCGTGACCATCGTCGAACACCCGTCACTGGATGCTTTCCGCGCAGGTGTGGCCGAGGCGCTGAAGGAAGCAGGCTACGAAAGTGGCAAGAGCCTTCGGTGGACCTACCAGAGTGCACAGGGCAATACCGGTACCGCCGCACAGATTGCGCGCAAATTCGTCGGCGACGAACCCGATGTCATCGTCGCCATCAGTACGCCGGCCGCGCAGGCGGTGATTTCGGCCACCAAACGGTTGCCGGTGGTCTATGGTGCAGTGACGGATCCGGTTGCCGCCCAGCTGGTCAAGACGATGGGGCCGTCGGGCACCAACGTGACCGGGGTTTCCGATCGCCTGCTGCCCGACAGACAGGTCGAGCTGATCCGCAAGCTGCTGCCGAACGTCAGGCGGGTGGGCATGGTCTACAGTCCAGCCGAAGCCAACTCGGTGGTGGCTGTTCGAGAGATGAAGGAAGCGCTGGGCAAGCAAGGTATCGAGTTGATGGAGGTGGCAGCTCCCCGGTCGGTCGATGTCGGTCAGGCGGCCCGCCGTCTCGTGGGCAAGGTCGATCTGATCTACAGCAGCACCGACAATAATGTGGTGGCTGCCTATGAAGCGCTGGTGAAGGTGAGCAACGATGCCAGATTGCCGCTGGTGGCAGCCGACAGTGACAGTGCCCGTCGAGGAGCCGTGGCTGCGCTCAGCATCAACTACCGCAATCTGGGGCGTCAGGCCGGTGGACAGGTCATCAAGATTCTGAAAGGTGAAAAGCCGGGCAATCTGGCCAGCGAAACCAGCGACAATCTGGAACTGATCCTGAATACCGAAGCGGCCCGCAGGCAGGGCGTCGAACTGTCCGGGCAGCTGATGAACGAAGCAACCGAAATCGTGGGCCGCTGAGGTGTCTTCTTATACCCTGTGGGGCGCGCTGGAAATCGGTCTGATTTTCAGCCTGGTCGCTCTTGGTGTCTTCATTACTTTCCGCGTCCTCAGCTTCCCGGATTTGACGGTCGATGGCAGCTTCCCGCTCGGGGGGGCCACCGCGGCCATCATGATATCCAGCGGGCACGATCCTTTCATCTCGACCTTGGTGGCCACGGCTGCCGGGGCGGGAGCGGGCTTTTTGACCGGGTTCATCAATGTCAGCCTCAGGATCATGGATCTGCTGGCCGGCATCCTGGTGATGATCGCGCTGTACTCGATCAATCTGCGGGTGATGGGCGGCCCCAATGTGCCGCTGATCACAGAACCGACGGTGTTCACGCTGCTGCCCGACTGGATGCCGGATTATGTCGAGCGACCATTGGCGCTGCTGTTGCTGGTGGCTTTCATCAAATGGGCCATCGACCGTTTCTTTGCTTCCGAGCTGGGGCTGGCGCTGCGTGCCACCGGAGCCAATGCCCGCATGGCGCGTGCGCAAGGGGTCAATACCGGACGGGCCGTGCTGCTTGGCATGGCGATTTCCAACGGACTGGTTGGCCTGGCCGGTGCGCTGTTTGCGCAGAGTCAGGGGGGCGCCGATATCTCGATGGGCATCGGTACGATCGTCATCGGTCTGGCGGCCGTCATCATGGGTGAGGGTGTGCTGCCGGCGCGTAGTATGTTCTGGACGACTTTTGCCGTGCTGCTGGGCGCGGTGGTCTATCGGGTGGTGATCGCGATCGCACTCAACAGCGATTTCGTCGGCTTGCAGGCACAGGACCTGAACATGGTGACCGCCATTCTGGTCGGTGCCGCCCTGGTGATTCCGCGGGTGATGGGCAAGCGCAAGATATTGCGTCGGACGGGGGCGGGCTGAACCATGCTGAAAGCCGAAAATCTGCGAGTCACCTTCAACGCTGGCACGCCGATCGAGAACCGGGTGCTGCGGGGGCTGAGTGTTTCGATCCCGACCGGCCAGTTCGTGTCGGTGATCGGCTCGAACGGTGCCGGCAAATCCACCTTTCTGAACGTCATCTCGGGCGATCTGCAACCCGACGAGGGCGCCATCGAGATCGACGGTGAAGACGTGCGTGGTCGCTCGGCCTGGCAGAGGGCCAGTAAGGTGGCACGAGTCTTCCAGGACCCGATGGCCGGCACCTGTGAGGCGCTGACCATCGAAGAGAACATGGCGCTGGCGCTGGCACGCGGCAAGCCGAAGCGGCTGCGGCATGCCATCGACCGTTCGGTGCGCGAGCTGTTCCGCGAGCGGCTGTCGGTGCTCAAGCTCGGGCTAGAGAACCGGTTGCACGATCGGGTGGGGCTGCTGTCCGGTGGTCAGCGCCAAGCGATCAGTCTGCTGATGGCCTCGCTGCGCCCTTCCAGCATTTTGCTGCTCGACGAGCACACGGCGGCGCTCGATCCGAAGACGGCCGCCTTCGTGCTGGAGCTCACCGCACGTATCATCACCGAGAACCGGCTGACGGCGCTGATGGTGACGCACAGCATGAAGCAGGCTCTGGATTACGGCACGCGTACCATCATGCTGCACCAGGGCCAAGTGATGCTGGACGTGGCCGACAGGGAGCGTGAAGGTCTGCAGGTCACGGATCTGCTGGCCATGTTCGAGAGAACCCGTGGTGAACAGCTGAGCGATGATTCATTGCTGCTGGATTGAGCCGGTCGGCCCGGACCGACGGGGTATGCTCCACGGTGCTTCCGGAGGGTACGCTGTCCGCCGGGCGTCCTCCGCTCCCGGCCACGCGCCTGCCTGGGCTGCAGCATGCCGGAGTGAAGGTGCACGGGCAACCTTTTGTATCTGGGCATCACGTGGAAGAGTGATCGAGCTTTCAAAGAGGAGTTTCTGATGAACTTTGGCCAGATATTTCCGCGTCGTTCCTTCGTATTGCAGACGGTGGCCGCCGTATCGCTGGCGCTTGGCCTGGTCACGCGGCCCGTGCTCGCCGCCGACGAGATCAAGGCGGTGTCGGTGCTGACCATCGTCGAACATCCATCGTTGGATGCCTTACGCGATGGCGTTTTCGACGAACTGCAGGCCGCTGGCTACGAGAAGGGCAGGAACTTGAAATGGGCCTATCAGAGTGCACAGGGCAATCCGGGCACGGCGGCACAGATCGCCCGTAAGTTCGTCGGCGACCGCCCGGATGTGATCGTGCCGATCACGACGCCGGCGGCACAGGCCGTAGTGGCGGCCACCCGTGATATTCCGGTGGTTTACAACGCCATCACGGATCCGGTGGCGGCCCAGCTGGTCAAATCGCTGGCGCCTTCCGGCACCAATGTGACGGGCGTGTCCGACCGGCTCGATCCCGAGCGGCAGGCCGAGTTGATCCTGAAGGTGGTGCCCAAGGTCCGGCGGGTCGGCATGGTCTATAGTCCTTCAGAGGCCAATTCGGTGACGGCGGTGCGCGAGCTGAAGGCAGCGCTGGGCAAGCATGATGTCGAGTTGCTGGAAGTGGCAGCACCCCGCAGCATCGACGTGGCACAGGCTGCGCGCCGGCTGGTCGGCAAGGTGGATGCCATCTACAGCAGCAACGACAATGCCGTCATTGCGTCTTATGAGTCGCTGATCAAGGTCGGGGCCGAAGCCAGGATTCCGCTGATTGCGGCGGACCGCTCCAGCGTGCGCAGGGGCGCATCGGCGGCGCTGGCCATCGATTACTATGAGATGGGTCGTCAGACGGGTCGGATGGTGCTGCGGATTCTGAAGGGTGAGAAACCCGGTGACCTGGCCAGCGAAACCAGCGACGATTTGAAACTGACACTGAATCTGAAGGCTGCAAAGGCGCAGGGTCTGACATTCTCGGAAGAACTGCTGTCCGAAGCGGACGAAATCGTCGGCAAGAAATGACGAAATCCGCCTGAAAAGCGGCCCGGGAGAACCGGCTCTCTCGATGTCCACACGCGCCGGGCATCAGATATACAGACAGGCACACCCTCATCCGCCACGGCCGGGCCGATCGAGGTTAGCCGGCACAATGCAATACCCGACGGCGATGGTCGTCTATGCGTGCCGGCGTTCGAAGGCAAGGGCTGCCCGATCTTGCGGCCCGATTTCCGGGCCGGACGATCAGAGTGCTGCGTCCTTGATCTTCTTCAGGGCACGCACTTTGATGCGCACGGTGGCCGGCTTGGCAGCGAATTCACGCTCTTCACCGGTAAAGGGGTCGATTCCCCGGCGTTTCTTCTTGGCCGGCACATCCTGTACGCCGATTTTCAGCAGACCCGGCAGGGTAAATTCGCGGGCGCCTTTCTTGTGCACGGATGCAAGGATGCTCAGTTCCAGAGCAGCCATCACCGCCTTGACCGCTTTGGTCTCGATGCCTGTCTGCTCGGCAAGGTGCTGGGCCAAGCCTGCCTTGGTGAAAGTTTCCTTCAGCGGCTTGAGCGCAGTGCCGCTCGCTTTGGCACTGGTTGCCCTGGTTTTGGCGACAGCCGGTTTGGCTGCAGCTTTCTTGGCGGTGGTTGCAGCGGCGCGCTGTGGCTTTTTAGCAGTTGCCATGATTTCGTGAGACTGGAGTGAGATCGAACAGAAAACGGATCGGACTCTTTTGGAGGCTTGAGCCCTTTGCAATCTTAACAACGCTGTGATTCAGAAAACCATTGATCGCTCCAAAGCGTTGGTTGTTGTCTGCATTCTGCGGGGTTTTTCCGTGGGTGTTGTGCAGAAAAAAACCGAAAAACACGGCTTTTTTGCAATTTTTCATCCGGGTCGGCTTTCAGAGTTTCTCGTCATGCAAGCCTTTGTCATGTTTTGAAACTGCCCGCCGCCTCTGGGAACCTGGAATCATTTGCCGTTTTTGTTGCCGCCCAGCTTACTGCCGCCCAGCGCGGCACGCAGTTTGTCGGCCATGGTCGAATTGCTCGGAAAGCTCTTCTGTGGCCGGTTGCTGCGCTGATCATTCCCTTCTGCATGGGCACGGGTATTCTGGCCTGGTCGCTGGCGCTTGCCTCCGTGGGGCCGGCCGCGCTCGAGCCGTTGTCCGGCAGGACCATTGGCCGCCGTTCTGGCTGGATCGGCATTGCGCTGAGATGGACGTCCCCCGCTTTGCTGCCCGGTGCCACCCGGCTTGCGTTCACCGTCTTGGCCCGAACGGCCAGCTTCGCCTCCCTGGCCCTGACGGGTGCGGGGCGGACGACGTCCCTTGTTCTGCATACCAGTTTGTCGCACGCTCTGATCAGCGGATTGATCATCAGACGTCTCATCGGATCGTTGATTGCGACGGGGACGATCACTGCTGCCGGTCGTCATGCCACTATCGTTCCGTGGCCCCCGGTGGCCTGGCTTGCGTCCGCCTGGGGACTGGCCGCTGGAGCGTGTGCCGGGACGCGATTGGGCATTCTGACTCTGGTTCTGCCGATAGGCTGGGGGCAGGTCGATGATGCCCTGATCACCGAATGCCACCTCGAGGGTCTTGTTTTCCTTGCCGTCGTCGAAGCTCAGTGTGCATTTCAGCGGTGAGTGCCAGCGAATACCTTTCAGCGAACCGAGAACGAGACGGTGCAGGGCGTGCACCCGGGCCGCCATGGCCATGACGTCGGGTTCGGCTTCGGTGAACTCGGGTGCCAGTTCGATCTGCAGATGCAGCGGCGCCGCTGCAGCCAGAGACATCATCGCTTCACGCAGCGCACGCCTGATCTGATTGCTTCTGTCGGCGTCGAGCGGTACGGCGGCTTCCGCTTCGGACTGGGAGCGCGCCGGCGGAGCCAGCAGGCTGCCGGCCTGCCGTTCGATCCTCTGTAGCAATGTCTGCAGACCCGCCTTCAGCTCGGTTTCGTTGCTCGCCCCCGATTGGAAGGCGGTTTTCAATCGTCTGCGTTCGTTGATCAGCTTGGATTCGTCGCGCTGAAGATAAGCAAAGCGGATATTGCCCGCCAGCCTGGACAGACGCGCATTACCGTGCGCCACCATGATCAGGGCGGCGCGGATATCGTCGTCGATCGCCTGGGCCTCGGCGGGCAGCGGTAGGGCTTCAGAGGCCGGAGCCGGATGCTGTGAGACATCGGAAGGGGCGGGAGTGCCTTCGGCAGGCGCCGTCGGCACGGCAGCAAACGGTTCTGCGGCTGTACCGGCGTTTTCCGGGGCTGGAGGGGTTGGTGTTTCTTCGATGCTCACGGTGATGACTCAGAGAACTGGAAAAAGGACACGATTGCCCGGATTGTGCTACAGAAGCGGGTGAAAGGTGGGGTTGTCGGGCCGTAAAGCCTGACAAAGGCTAACATTACAGTTGTTCTACGGGATCGTAGATATCTCCAGCTGCGGTTGTGTCCTCTTTCCGGTGCATCGATCGGAAAGGCTCGTCCTGGCATGGCAGGCGGTCGCACGGGAAATTCCGTGTTTTCATGTCGTATTGAAGGATAAAGACGTGCGCTTCTCCCTTGAAAAAAACAAACTGAAAGTGCTCCTGCTCGAAGGTATCCACCAGTCGGCGGTCGATCTTTTCATCGAAGACGGTTATACCCAGGTCGTTTCCCATCCCAAGGCGCTGGAAGGGCAGCAGCTGATCGACGAAATCCGGGATGCGCATTTCGTCGGCATCCGCTCCCGGACGCAGCTGACCGAGGAGGTGCTCGCTCAGGCTTCCAAGCTCGTTTCCATCGGCGCCTTTTGCATCGGCACCAACCAGATTGCCCTGGAAGCGGCGGCAAGACGTGGCATTCCCGTGTTCAACGCTCCATTTTCCAACACACGCAGCGTGGCCGAGCTGGTGCTGGCCGAAATCATCATGCTGATGCGTGGCATTCCCGAGAAGAATGCCATTTTGCACCGGGGCGGTTGGCAAAAGAGTGCCGCCAACTCCTTCGAAGTGCGGGGCAAGACACTCGGCATCATCGGCTATGGCCATATCGGCACCCAGATCGGTGTGTTGGCCGAACACCTGGGCATGACCGTGGTGTTCTATGACATCGAAACCCGTCTGCCGCTGGGCAATGCACGTCAGTTGAACAATCTGGACGAGCTGCTGGCCAGCGCCGATGTGGTCAGCCTACATGTGCCCGAGACGCCGTCGACGATGAATATGATCGGTGCACCACAGATGGCCAGGATGAAGCCGGGCAGCTTTCTGATCAATGCCTCGCGTGGCACGGTGGTCGACATCAAGGCGCTGACGGCGGCACTGAAATCGAATCATATTCTCGGCGCGGCCGTCGACGTGTTCCCGGTCGAGCCACAGGGCAACGAAGGCAGTTTCGATTCACCGCTGAGCAGCTTCGACAACGTGCTGTTGACGCCGCACATCGGTGGCTCGACCGGCGAGGCGCAGGAGGCGATCGGACGCGAGGTGTCTTCCAAACTGGTGCGCTACAGCAACAATGGTTCGACGCTGTCGGCCGTCAACTTCCCCGAAGTGTCGTTGCCGGAATATCGGCGTGGGCATTGCCGGGTGTTGCACATTCACCACAATACGCCGGGCGTTCTGGCACAGATCAACGACTGCCTGTCGCGGCCGGGGGTCAATATCTCGGCGCAGTATCTGCAGACCAACCAATATGTCGGCTATGTGGTGGTCGACGTAGAAAGCGAGACAAGCAATGTTTCGATGCAGGAGCTGCAGGCCATCGAGGGCACGATCTGCACCCGTCTGCTGTATTGACGGGGAAGCCACCGATCAGAAGATCAGAACTCGACCGAGGCGCTCAGGCTGAAGGTGCGGGGCGAACCCTGCACCAGATAGCCACTGCCTGGATAGCCGCCGACCGAGGACCAGTATTTGCGATCGGTCAGGTTGTCGATACGGGCGCGCAGTGTGACCAGATTGCCCTGCACATCCATCTCGTAACGGGCGCCCAGGTCGATGCGTGACCAGCCCGGTGCCGTCAGTGTGTTGGCAGCATCGGCCTTGCTGCCGCCCGAGCTCGTCAGACGCACATCGGCCGACAAGCCCGTCACCCATGGTAGGCTCCAGTCCAAGGCCAGCGATGCCTGCCGACGCGGCACACCGATCACACGTTTGCCATCGGTTTCCGCCGATCCGGTTGCACGTTGTTTGGCATCCAGCAGCATAATACCCCCCAGTACCTTCAGACCACGGATCGGCTCACCCTGCACGGTCAGCTCGGCGCCCTGGTGGCGATCCTTGCCGGCCGAAGTGAAGCGGGCGCTGCCGTCGACGAAACTGCGCGGTCTGTCGGTCGAGAACAGCGCCAGAGCGAAGAGCGCCCGGCCGCTGTCGTACTTGAGGCCTATTTCCTTTTGCTTGGCCACATAGGGCGACAGTTGTTCGCCGGCGTTGACGACGGCAACCCCGCCGCTGGTGGCCGGTGCCGTATCGCCCTGCGCCAGACTCTCGATGTAGTTGGTATAGACCGATACGTTCTCGGGCAGCTTGTAGACCAGGCCGACCATCGGGCTGGTGCGGCTCTTGTCATAAGTGCTGCTCAGCTCACCGGTGTCGTAGGCATAGGTCTCGTCCTTCAGCGTCTGATGGCGTGCGCCCAGTGTCAACAGGGCACGGTCGTCCAGAAAACTCAGCGTATCGCCGATGGCAATGCTGCTCAGACGGGTCTTACCGTTCAACTTCGGGTCACTCACCGAATTGCCCGAGAAGGCCGTATCGGTGAAAGGTACGCTGACATAGCGCACCGGGCTGTAGAGGTTGGTGCTCTGCGTGGTGCCCATATCGTAAGTGTAGCCATTGTCCTTGCGCACCTTGTAATACGCCAACGAAACAACGACTTCATGCCCGACGGCCCCGGTGGCGAACTTTCCGCGCAGTCCCAGTTCACCCGACGCCACCTGGTCCTTGCGTCCGTTGTCGAAGCGATAGAAGCTGCCATCGCCGTCGTTCTGGTCGATGGTCAGGTTGCCGAGCGAGTTTTCTTCATCGCTCCGGCGGGCTCCCAAAGCGAACCAGCCAGTGATGGCATCGTTGAAATCATGCTCGCCGCGCAGGGTGCCGAAGGTGGCTTTTTCGTTGGAATGACTCCACGGCTGGGCCCAGTTGGTGGTACTGTCCGGCGCCGAAGGGACGGCGGTGACGGTGCTGGCCAGTGTGACGTTGGTACGGGCTTCTTTCAGGCGATGATTCTGGTGGCCGATGTCGGCCGACAGTCGCGTATGGCTGTCGCGCCAGTCGACGGCAGCCGAGACCAGGTCGAGTTCGACATCCTCGTGATCGATTCCGGTGCCGCCCTGGCGATGAGTGGCATTCAGGCGCAGGCCGGTGTCGCCGTCCGGACCGACGCGGCGGGCCAGATCGGCGCTGATATGGAACTGTTCGTTGTTGGCGATGCCGATGTCGACCTGGTTCAGCGGGTCGTTCGGGGCTCGCTTGGGCAACAGATTGATGTTCCCGCCGGCACCACCGCCACTGGGCGTGGCGCCCGTCAGGAAAGTGCTGGCACCGCGCAGAAGCTCGACCCGCTCGAACAGCTCGGAGGCGACATATTGCCGCGGCAGCACGCCATGGAGGCCGTTGTAGGCGATGTCATCGGAACCGAGCAGGAATCCGCGGATGAAGTAGCTTTCCTGGAAGTTACCGAAGCCCCGGGCGGTACGTACCGAGGGGTCGTTCTGCAGCACACTGCCGACACCCTGGGTCTGCTGGTCACGGATCAGTCGGTTGGTGTAGCTGGTGACGGAAAAGGGCGTGTCCATTGCGTCGCGACCACCCAGAATACCGATGCGGCTGCCACGGGCCACTTGGCCACCGGGCAGCACTTTCGAGAGGCCACCGGCCGACGCATCGGCACTGGCGCCGACCTTGACGGCGTCCAGCACGATGCTGTCTCCGGTGACGACGCCGTCGGACGCCACGGCGTCGGCCCGTTCGGCCATCAGACGGCCATCGCCGGCTTCGACGACGTCAGTCTCTGTGTCTTGCGGCTCGATCAGCTGGGCATGGGCCAATGGGCTGGCCAGGGCGATGGCGACGGCCAGTGACAGTTTCTGTGGCGCAAACGCCGGTGCGCGTAGCGCGTTCAGTGAGGCAGTTGCAGCCCATGCTCCGGTCGAAGAAGTGTCCATGGAAGAAAGGGATTTCATGAGGGAGAAAAGAGGATGAATCTAGATAAGTATACGGAATAAACAACGATAATTATTTTCAATCGTGACTATGATCCCTGACAAGTGTGTCGGCCAGTGCGCATCCGTGCGTTCCCGATATGATGGGCACGGACCCGCCCGTGTTGCACGACGGTGGCAACACGGGTCTTTTTGTATCCGGAGGGATGATCGGCCGCGATGCTTGGGCTATGCTTCGAGTTGAATGCCTGCCAGGGCCTGTCCCGTTCAACCCGCAGGCGGGTCATGTAAATAGGCTTCCGCTTCAACCGACACGACGAGTGCGTTCCATGACGAGCCGTTTGCCCACCCTGATGATTCCCGGTCTACTGTGCACACCCCGCCTGTTCGAGGCGCAGCTGACCCTTTTTTGGCAGCATGGCCCGGTGATGGTGGCCGATACCGGAACCGAGCGCGATATCGTCGCTCAGGCCCGTCTGATTCTGGCCGATGCACCGCCGGTGTTCCGGTTGCTCGGGTTGTCGATGGGGGGCTATCTGGCTTTCGAGATTCTGCGCCAGGCGCCCGAGCGGGTGCAGGAGCTGATCCTGCTCGACACCTCGGCCCGGTCCGATACGCCCGAAGGGCGCGATAACCGGCTGCGGATGATCCAGCTGGCGGAGCAGGGCGCTTTCGACCGGCTGGCGGCGATGCTCTATCCGAATCTGGTCGACGTCAGTCGCGAGACTGATATGGTGCTGGAGGCGATCGTGACCGGCATGGCCGATGACGTCGGTGCGGCCGCCTATGTGAATCAACAGCACATCATTCTGAGCCGGCCCGATTCGCGCCCCGACCTGCCCGACATCCGCTGCCGCACGCTGGTGGTGGTCGGGGCCGGCGACCGGCTGACACCACCGGAGATTGCGGCAGAAATGGCCGAGGCCATCCCCGATGCCGACATGGTGATCATCGACGACTGTGGCCATCTGTCACCGCTGGAGCAGCCGAAGAAGCTCAATCGGCTGCTGGCACAGTGGCTGGCGGCCGAAGGTCCGTTCCAGGCTGCTGGTCGATGATGGCTGCCACGCAGGAACTCACGCCCGGCTTCATCGTCATTCACGGCAACCAGTCCGAGACGCTGCGTGATCTGCTGCGCGACTGGATTCGTGCCTATCCGCTGGCACCGCTCGAAAACGAGCAGATTCTGGTGCAGAGCAATGGCATTGCCCAGTGGCTGTCACTGTCGCTGGCGACCGACCCGGCGGACGATGGCGAGGGCGGCGGACTGGGTATTTCGGCGGCGCAGGAACTGCAGCTGCCATCGCGCTTCATCTGGCAGGCTTATCGGCATGTGCTGGGGAATGATCAGGTGCCTGAACGATCGCCCTTTGCCAAGGAATTGCTGACCTGGCGGCTGATGCGTCTGCTGCCCCAAGTGCTGGATCAGGCGGTTTATGCGCCGCTGCAGCGCTTCTTGCTGGATGATCCGAAACTGCGCAGGCGACATCAGTTGGCCGAGCGCCTGGCCGATCTCTTCGACCAGTATCAAGTGTATCGTGCAGACTGGCTGGACGACTGGGCAGGCGGACGCGATGTGCTGCGTACCCAGCGCCAGGGCGTCATCGCGGTGCCAGCAGAGTCACTGTGGCAGCCGGCACTGTGGCGGCTGCTGCTGGCCGATATCGGTCCGGAACTCGCGGTCGACAACCGGGCGACGATCCATCGGCGTTTCATGGCGGCCTGTGCCGGAACGGGTCTTGCCCGACCGGCCGGACTGCCGCGTCGCGTGCTGGTGTTCGGCATTTCGGCCTTGCCCCGGCAGGCGCTCGATGTGCTGGTGGCATTGGGACGCTGGTGTCAGATTCTGATGTGTGTGCAGAATCCATGCCGGCATTTCTGGGCCGATCTGCTGCCGGACCGCGAGCTGTTGGCCGCAGCACGCTTCCGGCATGCCCGCCGCCCCGGGCGTGGAGATACGATGATGCGCGTGCCGGGGCTGGATCATGGCCATGCGTTGTTGGCCGCCTGGGGCAGGCAGGGGCGCGATCTGATCGGCCTGCTGGCCGAGCACGACGAGCACTTGCAGGCCGATTCGCGCTTGATGCAGATCAGCCGCCGGGCCGATGTCTTCATCGATCCGGTGCCGGGAGGGGCGCCCGCGACGCCGGAATGTTCGGAAGCGATCGGACAGACGCAATGGTCGACGGAAGGAGAACATTCATCGTCTACCGGGGAGCACGCCCATGGCGATACGCAGGCAGGCCCCATCATCCCATGGCATGGCCGGGATGGTGGCGACCTGGATGACCCGGATGGGGCTCGGGCGATCGGACCGGGCGATGATCGCGTGTCTCCGGGCGATGTCACATCGTTGCAGACGCGGGAGTCCGATGCAGGACGCGGGACGCTGCTGACGCAGTTGCAGCAGGATATCCTCGATCTCGCGCCGCTGAGCGAAACCCGCTGGCGCTGGCCGGCGCTCGATCCGGGGCGGGATCATTCGATCCGCTTTCATTTGTGTCACAGCCCGCAGCGTGAGGTCGAAGTACTACATGATCAGCTACTGGCGGCGTTCGAGCGCGATCCCGACCTGCAGCCGCGTGATGTGATCGTGATGATGCCGGACATTCACGCCTATGCGCCGCACATTCAGGCGGTCTTCGGTCTGCCAAGGCCGGGCAGTCCCCGTTTCATTCCCTTTACGCTGGCCGATCAGGAACGGCGCAGTCATGAACCACTGTTGGCCGCGGTGGAGTTTCTGCTCGATCTGCCGCAGGCCCGCGTAGCGGTCAACGATGTGCTGAGTCTGCTTGACGTGCCGGCGGTGCAACGGCGTTTTCGGGTCGAAGCCGGGCAGCTGCCGCTGTTGCGGCGCTGGATCGAACAGAGTGGTATCCGCTGGGGACTGAACCGCAGGCAACGGGCGGCGCTGGATCTTGCGCATGCAGTCGATCAGAACAGCTGGCTGTTTGGGTTGCGCCGGATGCTGCTCGGTTACGCCGTCGGGACTCAGGGCGATTGGGCCGGTATCGAGCCGATGGATGGAATCAGTGGCCTGGACGGGGAATTGCTCGGTCGGCTGGTGGCCTTGGTCGATGCGCTGACCGAGACCTGGCAGCTGCTGGGCGACTCGGTGTCCCCCGATGTCTGGGCCGGGCGTCTGAGCGCGATGTTGGGGCGTTTCTTCGATGCCGGTGATGAGCACGATGCGCTGCTGTTGATGCGGCTGCAGGACAGCCTGCAACAATGGCGCGAGGATTGCGAACAGACCGCCATGGATCTGCCGTTACCCCTGTCGGTGGTGCGAGAACACTGGCTGGCACATATCGAGGAAGCCGGGCTGTCTAGGCGTTTCTTTGCCGGGGCAGTCACCTTCGCCACTCTGATGCCGATGCGGGCGATTCCATTCCGGGTGGTCTGCTTGCTCGGCATGAGCGATGGCGAATATCCCCGTAGCCGCGTACCGGCCGATTTCGATTTGATGGCAAACGATTACCGTCCCGGCGATCGTTCGCGGCGCGAAGACGACCGTTACCTGTTTCTGGAAGCACTGCTGTCGGCGCGCGAGCAGCTCTACGTCAGCTGGGTGGGGCGCAGTATCCACGACGATACGCCACGCCCGCCGTCGGTGCTGGTGGCACAGCTGCGCGATCATCTGGCCGCCGGCTGGCGGCTCGCTCGGGCTGCCGACGCGTTGCATGCGCAGCCCGGCATGGACCTGCTGGACGCATTGACCACGGTTCATCGGTTGCAGCCTTTCAGCAGCGCCTATTTCGTGGGTGAACCATCTGCACGACGGCTGTTCAGTTATGCCGAAGAATGGCGGCAGGCACTGATCGAGGCTCAGCGGGGACGGCCCGGAGCCGGCGATGGGGCGCTGGGACGGTGGCCACCGTTGCCGCCTTTGATCCGCGAGGAAGCGCTGCCGCTGAAGGAGTTGGGCCGTTTTCTGATCAAACCTGTGCGGCAGTTCTTTCAGAGCCGGCTCGACGTACAGTTGGATGAATACGATGAAGCACTGCTGGATCAGGAACCGTTCGGATTGGATGGCTTGCTGCGCTGGCAGCTGCAGGCCGAGCTGATCGAAGTACAGCAACGGGCGATCGAAGTCGGACAGCCCCGGGAAGCGGCGCTGATGCAGCGGCTGGCGCGCTTCGAGCGTGAGGGGCGGTTGCCGGTCGGAGCCTTCGGCGAGCTGACGCAGGCAGCACTGGCCGAACCGATGACGTCGCTGTTCGAGCAATATCTGCAACACCGGATGCAGTATCCGGAGCGGCTGCCCGATGAGCCGATCGACTGGCCGGCCGATCGGGTGAACGGCCTGCCGGCGGTGCAGGGGCTGCTGGACCGGTTGCGCATCGGCCCCGATGGTGAGCGGCTCCGACTGTTGATCAGCGATCGCGAATTGCTCGATGGAAAACGGTATCGGCACGACCGGTTGCTCGGTCATTGGGTCGAGCACCTGGCCGGGCATCTGAGCGGATCGCCGATGCACACTTGGGTCGTCGGCAAGAACGGCGTAGTGAAACTGGCGGCGCTGGATCCTGCACAGGCCCGCGAACATTGGCGAGTGTTGTTGATGGCCTGGGTCGAGGGCATGTGCCGACCACTGCCGCTGGCGACGCGTAGCGGTTTCGAGTGGCTGTTCGAAGTGGGTCTGAAACAATCCGAGGAAGACTGGCTGGTCTCGGGTGAGCTGGATGACCCCTCCGTCCCGTCGCCGGTCGCTTTGCCGCCCATGGACGATCCGGCCTTCGAGAAGGTGCTGACTGCCTATCAGGGCGGCGAACGACAGACAGGCGAAGTCGGACGTGATGTCTATCTGGCGCGCGCCTACCCGGACTTTGCAGGGATCTGGGCCGGCGGAGAGTTTGCGCGCTGGGTGATACGCCTGCTGCTGCCGCTGCGCGAAGCCCTCGGTTCGTCACTCGGACGGGAGCGTGCATGAATCAGGCCGCAGCTTCAGTGACTTCTCCAGGAAGAGCAATCGTGGCAGTGGACGCGGCACCGGTCGAGCGTGTCGAGCCGCTGCGCTTCCCGCTCCAGGGTAGCAGGCTGATCGAGGCCAGTGCCGGCACTGGCAAGACTTACACCATTGCGGCGCTGTATCTGCGTCTGGTGCTGGGTCATGGAGGACCGGACACCTGCTTTCAGCGTCCGCTCGATCCGCCCGAGATTCTGGTGGTGACTTTTACCGAGGCCGCGACACTGGAGCTGCGCGACCGGATTCGGACTCGCTTGGCCGAGGCGGCAGCCTTTTTCCGGGAGGACGTATTGACCGGGGAAGCAGTTGATCGCCATGAGCCGGCTCCCCGCCGTGAGGAATCGGATCAGGATGGTGCGTCCGGGATGGCCGGCACAGCAATGGATGGGCAGGAGACGTTTGCAGACTTTTCCGATCGGACGAGCGCCGATGATGGGCAGCAGGCGGATTCCGCCGCGCCGAGAGCGACCGACCCGATTCTGCAGCAGCTGCGTGACAGTTACGCGCCCGAGCAATGGGCCGACTGCGCAGTACGGCTGCAGCTGGCGGCCGAGTGGATGGACGAGGCGTCGATCTCGACCATCCACGGTTGGTGCAATCGGATGCTGCGCGAGCATGCCTTCGACAGTGGTGGCCTGTTCACCCAGACTTTGGCCACAGACACCAGTGAGCTACTGGCCGAGGCGGTTCGTGATTACTGGCGGACCTTCTGCTATTCGCTGTCGACCGATGCGGCGCGCCGGCTGCAGGGTTGGTGGGCCGATCCTGCCGCTTTGCAGCGGGCGGTCGATGCATTGCAGTCCAGCCTGGACGGTTTCGATGGAATCGAGGCCCGGCCACCGGCCGAAGCCATCGCCGAGGCGGCTGCCGAGCGCCGGGCGGTACTGTCCGAGCTGAAGGCGCCCTGGCGCGGTGGCTGGATCGATGAGCTGCGCAGGCTGCTGTTCGATGCCATCGACAAGAAACAGATCAACGGCCTCAAGCTCAGGCGCAACAACCTGGAAACCTGGCTGACAGCGCTGGGCGACTGGGCTGCAGACGATGACAATGATCAGCCGCCGCTGGATCTCAAGAGCAAAGCCTACGAACGTCTGACGAAGGCCGGCATGCGTGATGCCTGGAAAAACGGTGAGCCGCCCGATCATCCGGCCTTCGAGGCCATTCCAAACCTGCCGGCAAGGTTGCAGCAACTGCCCGACGGTCGCATTCCGACGCTGTTACATGCCGCGCGCTGGATCGATCGGCGGCACGAGGCAGCGCGGCGGCAGCGCGGCGAGCTGAGCTTCGATGACCTGCTGTTGCAGCTGGAGGCCGCGCTGGACGGTCCCGGTGGCGAGGAGCTGGCGGCACGGATTCGCAGGCAGTTTCCGGTGGCGCTGATCGACGAGTTTCAGGACACCGACCCGCATCAGTACCGGATCTTCGACCGAGTCTACCACGTGGCCGACAATGCTTCGACCGAGGCGCTGATTCTGATCGGCGATCCCAAGCAGGCGATCTATGCCTTCCGTGGCGCCGATATTTTCACCTATCTGCAAGCACGTCACGCCACCGAGGGCCGCCACTATACGTTGGACACCAACTTCCGGGCTTCGCATGCGATGGTGGGTGCTGCCAACCATCTGTTCGAGTGCGCCGAGCGGCGATCAGGCGGTGGCGGTGCTTTCCGCTTTGCACAAGGTGCCGACGATCCGGTGCCCTTCATCACCGTCCAATCGAAGGGACGCAGCGATGTTTGGTGGCGCAGCGCGATCGATGGGGAGGTTTCGGCGGCGGCAGCGCCAGCGTCGTCCGTCCACCAGACACCACCGGCACTGACGATCTGGTATCCCGATGCTTTGGACCAGTCGACGGACCAGAGTCAAACGCAATATCTGCAAACCTATGCGCAGGCGACGGCGGTCGAGATTGCCCGGCTGTTGCAGGCCGGCCGACAAGGGCGGGCCGGTTTTGGCCAGAGCACCGGGGTGCGGCCGGCCGATGTCGCCGTGATCGTGCATACCGGCCGGCAAGCGGCCCGGGTGCGGCGGGCGCTGGCGGCCCGGGGCATTCGCAGCGTCTACCTGTCGGACGATGAATCGGTGTTCAACAGCCCGGTGGTCAGCGATCTGTTGCGCTGGTTGCGGGCCTGTGCCGAGCCGGGTGATGGGCGCCTGCTGCGCGCGGCGCTGGGCACGACACTGTCGGGGCTGTCGAGTACCGAGTTACACGAGCTGACAACGCTCGAGACGATCTGGGAAGCGAGAGTGCAGCAATTCCAGAGCTATCGACAGGTCTGGCGCAGACAGGGGGTACTGCCGATGATCCGCCATCTGCTGCGTGATTTCGGTGTCGCCGAGCGCCTGCTGGCCGCCGGCGATGAGCGCCAGTTGACCGATCTGCTGCACTTGAGCGAGTTGCTGCAACAGGCCGCCACACTGCTCGATGGGGAGCAGGCGCTGATCCGCCATCTGAGCGAGCAGCGCAAGCAGCCCGAGGGCTCCGCCGATGCCCGTCGTCAGCGGCTGGAAAGCGATGACGAGCGGGTACGGGTGGTGACGGTGCACAAATCGAAGGGGCTGGAGTACCCGCTGGTGTTCCTGCCCTATGTCTGCCACGTGCGCACGGTGAAAACGGACGATGGAGTACTGCGCTGGCATGATGGGGAGGGGCGGCTGCGCAGCTGTCCGGGAGGGCCGGAGCAGGCGCAGGCACAGCAGCGGGCCGATGAGGAACGGTTGGGCGAGGACTTGCGCAAGCTATATGTCGCACTGACCCGGGCGCGTCATGCGACCTGGATCGGTATGGCGGCCACCTCGGATCTGGCGGACAGTGCCATCGGCCATCTGCTGGGTTTCGATGAGCAGATCGAGGATGCGGAGCAGCGCCGGCGGCGTCTGCGTGCCTGTCTGGAAGCGTTGGTGGCCGGGGCACCCGCCGGGCAGATGGTGCTGTGTGCACCGCCGCTGGAGGATTCGGCGGGGATCCATGTCGCGGCGGTGGCGGCTGGGCCGGCACCGGGTGGACCCATGCCGCTCACGCGGGCGCCCTGGCCCCATTGGTGGATCGCCAGCTATTCGGCCCTGAGTGCCGGCGTGCTCGATCAGGCGCGCAGGGCGGCCGAAGGTCGGGAGGGCGGCGATTCGGCGCTGGTCGACCAGGTGAATCTGGCGCTGGACGAGCGCCACTTTACGGCCTCGGCGCTGGAGGAAACCTGGGCCGAGCAGGCCAACGCCGGTTGGGGGGCGGGTATGGTGCAGCCGGCCCGTGTGCAAGGATATGACGGCTTCGATGCGTTCAGTGATGCGGCCTTCGACGAGGCCATGACTGCCGATACCGATGATGGGCGCCCTGGTCGGGTCTACCATGAGGCTTCGGTACCGACATCGGATCTGCCTTCATTCCCGGCGGCGGGGCTGGCACTGCACACGTTTGCCCGGGGGCCGCGCGCCGGCACCTTGCTGCACGGGCTGCTGGAATGGATGGGCCGGCAGGGCTTTGGCGAACTGGCCGCGGCACCCGAACGTATCGATGAGGAGATCGGCAGGCGCCTGCGGCGGCTGCCTGAATGGCGAGAATGGCAGCCCTTGCTATCGGCTTGGCTTCGGCGATTGATCGGGCAGCGCTGGCGGTTGCGGGGCGACGATGTCCCCGACGAGCAGGCCGATCCGCCCGGGGAGGCTGCAACACGGCACTCCCGTATGTTGCGCCTGGCCGATCTGCGACAGTATCAGTGCGAGATGGCTTTCATGTTGCCGGCGCAGCACATCGAACTCCGGCAGCTCGATGCCTGGGTGCGCCAGCATACCCTGGCGGGGGTGGCACGGCCGGCGTTGCCGGATGGTCGGCTGAACGGAATGCTCAAAGGTTTCATCGATCTGGTTTTCGAGCATCGAGGGCGTTATTTCGTGCTCGACTACAAATCGAACTGGCTGGGTGAGGGGGCGCAGCATTACACCTTGCCGACGATGCGGCAGGCCGTGATCGATCATCGCTACGAGCTGCAGTATCTGTTCTATCTGCTGGCCCTGCACCGGCTGCTGAAGACCCGTTTGCCCGATTACGATTACGACCGACATGTGGGCGGTGCACTCTATCTGTTTCTGCGTGGGGTGCAGGCCCCCGGTGGTGGACTGTTTCAGGCCCGGCCCGACCGGACCGTGATCGAAGCGCTGGATGCGGCCTTTGCCGGCCGACAGAAACTGTCGGTCGAACGGGCGTCGAAAAAACGGGCGAGCCCAGCGGAACGGGAGGCTTCGATATGACCGGGTCGGGAAACAGGCGCCTCGCCGGGGCCGCCAGCGTCTCGCATCGCCGGTCTTCCGACGAAGGCACTCAGATGAGTCTGTTCGACGGTATGCGTGAGGGGGATACGGGCCATCAGACGGCACGGGAAGGCAGCAGGAAAGCGGATCGGCCGATGGTATCGGAGCCGGCGTCCGGGCATGATTCGGGTTCGGGACAGGCGGGCGCTTCCGAAGCCCGGCTGGAAAGCGCCGGGTTGACGCAGGCGCTTTCGTTCGGCGAGCAAGGGCAGACAGCTGCTACCAAGGGATCGGATGACAGCGTGCCATCCGATCCGGAGGGCATGCTCGAACTGCTGCGCCAGTGGCACGACGAAGGCTGGTTGCGACGCATCGATCTGGAGCTGGCGCGTTTTCTGCTCCACTCGTCCGACAGCGTCCATGATGATCGGAGCCCCGCCGTGTCGGGCGTGGCAGCGAAGACGGAGTGTCGGGCGGATTCGGCGCTGGTATTGCTGGCCGCTGCACTGTGCAGCTGGCAGCTGGGGCGGGGGCATGTCTGCCTGGATTTGCAGGCAGCGGCCCAGGAGCCGGAGCAGGTGTTGTCGATGCCGGTGCACCGCTATGTCGCGCCGACGGCGCAGGAGGTGTCGGTTCCCGCACCGGGAGCATTGCTGCGGATGCTGGATCCGGCACGCTGGCAGGCCGCTTGCGCGGCCGAGCCGGACTGGGTGGCCGATGGGGCCGCTGGCGAGCTCCCGGTCCGACCCCTGGTGCTGGCGGGGAACCGGCTTTATTTGCTGCGTTATTGGCAGTACGAGCAGGATGTGCAGACGGCCATTCTGGCGCGGCTGGCACAACCGGGGGACACGAGTACTGGCGCAGAGTGTGATACCGGGATCACCGGTGCTTGCGTTGTGGACGGGCAGCGGACGAGCGCTGCAGCACACGGGGGCGGACAGCAGCACCGGCACCAGCGTGGCGGCTCCGTGGCGGGGCATGTGCCACTCCTGTCACCGGCACCGGCCAGGCTGCGCTGTGTGCTGGACAGGCTGTTCGCTTCATCCCCCTCGCAGAGGGAGCATACCGGGGCTCCGGCAGCAGCGTGGACGCCGTCTCCTGACGGGGTGGACGTGCAAGCCCGGCAAACCGGAACGATGCTCTTCGATGCTGCACCAGTTCACCGATGTCGGGATCGACGAGGCCCCGGGCAACCGGAGACTGCGCCGGTGGTGGACCGATCCGATGCAGCGAAGCGTCCGACCGACTGGCAGAAGATTGCCTGTGCGCTGGCAGCCCGGCATCGCTTCGGCCTGATCACCGGTGGGCCGGGCACCGGCAAGACCACCACGGTGCTGCGGCTGCTGGTGCTGCTGCAGTGCTTGGCCCATGAAGAGCGGCCGGGGCAGTTTTTGCGGATCGGACTGGCGGCGCCCACCGGCAAGGCGGCGGCCCGGCTCAGCAGCTCGATCAGCGGGGCGATCTCGAAGCTGCCGCTCGACGGGCTGGCCGAAGCCGAGCGAATCCGTGCACACATCCCCTCGTCGGTGTCGACCCTGCATCGGCTGCTGGGCAGCCGTCCCGGCAGTCGGCATTTCCGGCACGACGCCGGCAATCCGCTGCCACTGGATGTGCTGGTGATCGACGAGGCGTCGATGGTCGATCTGGAGATGATGGCACTGGTGATTCATGCCTTGCCGCCTCAGGCACGGCTGATCCTGTTGGGCGACAAGGATCAGCTGGCTTCGGTCGAGGCGGGGGCGATTCTGGGCGAACTGTGTGCCCGGGCACAGGATGGACACTATCGGCCGGAGACGGCCGATTGGATACGACAGGTCAGCGGCGAAGAGCTGGCCGTCGACTTGTTGGACGAGCAGGGTCTGGCGCTGGATCAGAGCATCGCGATGCTAAGGCACAGCCACCGGTTTTCGGCTAACAGCGGTATCGGCGCCCTGGCCGACGCCGTGAACCATGGCGCAACCGAGCAGGTGCGTGCGCTGTGGCGCCGGTCGGCCGGGCAGGGGGAAAGCGCCGATATCGCCCGGATCGTCGTGCCGGACGCGGCACGACACCGCCTGCGGACGCTGGTGCTCGAGGGTTACGCCCATTATCTGGCCGAGATGAAGCGAGGCTTTGCGTCTACGGACGAATCCATGGACAGCGGGACGGATGCCCGGGACGGTAGGCGAAACGGTTACGACGGGGCAGGCTTGCCGCCGGCGGGTGGAGCCATGGGACGAAGCGGGGAGCCCACGGCTGCAGCCCGGGGTCATGGAGGGCAAACGGCCGTCGTCGATGCTTGGGCGGCCCGGGTGTTGCAGGCCCATACCCGCTTTCAGTTGCTGTGTGCCCTGCGCCGGGGCGCTTGGGGGGTCGAACAACTGAACCTGCAGATCGCCCGGTGGCTGCAGGCCCGTGGGCTGCTGTCGGCCAGTGAGGGCTGGTATCCGGGCCGGCCGGTGATCGTGACCCGAAACGACTACGAGCTGGGACTGATGAACGGGGACGTGGGCATTGCGCTGAATGTACCCGAAGCTGGGGGTTCGGCGAGTCGGCTGCGGGTGGCTTTCCCGGGCGTGACCGATCCGGCAGTCATCCGTTGGATACTACCCAGCCGGCTGCAGGCGGTCGAGACGGTGTTTGCGATGACGGTGCACAAGGCACAGGGCTCGGAGTTCGAGCATGCGGTACTGGTGATGCCGGCCGAGATGTCACCGGTGCTGACACGGGAGCTGGTCTACACTGCCATTACCCGGGCCAGAAAACGCTTTACATTGTGTGGGCCGGAAGGGCTCGACGCCTCGTTCGAAGCCACGATCCAGCGCCGAGTCCGGCGAGTCAGTGGCCTGATGAGCGGAGCGTTGATTGCCCGAGCTCCCGCCCAGGCCCGGCTTCCTGCCAGCCCTACGCTAAAATGAAACGATGCCGGTGTATTCTGGCGACGACACTCTGTTTGGCTGACACCGTGATCAGATGCCGGATCGGGCGCAAACCGCGCATGGTGGGGTCAGTTCTAGCATTCGTGATTTCTACGGCCCTGGCTCCAAGGCCCGGACTCGCGGCCGATAGCAAAGGTCCTCTTCTATGGTAAGCGTTGCAGTCATCATCCCCTGCTATAAGGTCAAGGCGCACATCCTGCAGGTGCTCGAGCGGATCGGATCGGAAGTGCATCGCATCTATGTGGTCGACGACTGTTGTCCGGAACGTTCGGGGGACTTCGTCGAGGCGCACTGTACCGATCATCGGGTCCGGGTGATCCGGCACCAGGTCAATCGTGGCGTCGGTGGCGCAGTGATGACAGGCTATCAGGCCGCACTCGACGATGGTATGGAGATCATGGTGAAGATCGACGGCGACGGTCAGATGGACCCCGGGCTGGTGCCTGATTTCATCGCGCCGATCCTGGCCGGCGAGGCCGACTACACCAAGGGCAATCGTTTCTTCGATCTGGAGCAGATCCAGCAGATGCCGACGGTGCGGCTGGTCGGCAATGCGATGCTGTCCTTTCTGAACAAGATTTCTTCGGGTTACTGGAATCTGTTCGATCCGACCAACGGCTATACCGCCATTCACCGCGACGTGGCCGACAGCCTGCCATTCAGACGGATCAGCGAACGCTATTTCTTCGAGTCTGACATGCTGTTCCGACTCAATACGCTGCGTGCCGTGGTGGTCGACATTCCGATGGATGCCTTCTATGGAGATGAAGTCAGCAATCTGAGGGTATCCAAGGTCGTCAGTGAGTTCTTCTTCAAGCACCTGCGCAACACCGCCAAACGCATTTTCTACAACTATTATCTGCGCGATCTGTCGCTGGCTTCGGTGCAGCTGCCGCTGGGGATCGGGCTGATCGCGTTTGGCAGTATTTTCGGCATCTACAAATGGCATGAGGCGGCTTCCATCGGAGTGACCGCCACTGCCGGCGCGGTGATGATGTCGGCCTTGCCGGTGCTGGTCGGCATCGAACTGTTGCTAGCCTTTCTGGGGCAGGACATCCAATCGGTGCCGCAACGCCCCTTTCTGCGCACCTCGCGGACGCTGGAACGCTTCAGGGAGTCCGCAGCCCACTACAAGCAGGTTGCGGCACCCGAGGAACAGCCCCCGCATCTGCCGACCTGGCGACCACGCAATGCCTCCCGGGTCGACAGCTCTTCCGTGCAAGCCAGGCGCGTGATATCGCATAATCCGGTATCTTCCGCCTCCAAGGAGCATCCTCTGTGTTGACCTATTTCTGGGCACTGGTCTGCGTGGTCGGCATGGCAGCCGGGCAGATTCTCTTCAAGCTGGCGGCCAACTCGCTGGCACAGACCGGTTCCTTTCTGGTGCCCAGGACCGGGGCACTGCTGCTTGCGGCGTTGTCGCTGTATGGGTTGATCACCATCGCCTGGATCTGGGTACTGCAGAAGGCCGATCTGGGCAAGGTTTATCCGCTGATGGCACTGGCCTTCGTCCTGGTGCCGCTGGCCAGTCACTGGCTGTTCGGCGAGCGTTTCCAGCCGCAGTACTTCATCGGTATCGTGCTGATCATGACCGGTATCGTGGTGGCGGTCCGCTCCTGAGCGTCGGCGCGCCCGCCACGGCAGACCCGCCGATGAATCGACCGGCCAGACAGTCGCGCTTGGGCGGCAGGCCCGGGCGCTTGTGCACCTGAAAGCCGGCTGCCTGCAGGGCGTCGCGCACCGGTCGGGCCACGCTCCAGGTCGCTATCCGGGTGCCGCTCCGACAGTGGGCCGCCACGCTCCTGAGCGTCGTTTCGCTCCAGATGACCGGATTCTTCCTGGGATCGAAACCATCCAGAAAGACGCTGTCGGCCCGCAGTGGGCCGTGGCGCGCATACCAGTCGTCCAGGCGGGTGCGGGCATCGCCCAGCAGCACCTCCAGCACGACCCGCCCATCGTCGAAGCTCAGGCGAATCCGCCCCGGATCGGCATCGGTCGTTCGATCGACGATCGAGGAATGGACCTCCTCGGCCTCGGCGTCGACATCGATGCCATCGATTTCCCGGGAAGCACGAAGCGCGACTCGATCGCAATTTCGAAGGTTCGTGTGGAAGGCTGGACACGTGTTGGGCGTCATGGTCTGTATGGCTGGAGGTGCCGATGATGACGGACCGATCGGCCAGGCGGCTGCCAGTTGCTCGCCCAGTCGTGCGAGCGCCGGATCTTGCCGTGCGGCGCGTCGCAGATCATCGGCCGTGACGGGATGAGCCTCGAGTGATACGAAGCGCAGCCGGACAGGATGGCCGATCGCATGGCCGTTTGCGGGCGATGTTTGCCCGGACGCGATGTCCGCGTTGCCACCATCGACTCGGGAGCACACGCCAAAATCGGGGTCGGAGCCGGCGCCGGAGGCTGCTGCGGTGCCAGAGCACGCACCGCTCATGCTGAGCCCCACCGGATCGGTGCCGGGGCCGCCACGGACATTGCGCCAGCACTGCCATGTGGCCAGGAAATTGAGTCCCAGACCGAATCCGGTTTCCAGGATCAGCCAATCCACTGCTTCGTCGGAGCCGAGTGGCCGGGACTCGGATGGATCACGCGCTGCAAGCAGGCAGCGCGGGGCAGTGACACCGGCGCCTCGTGCGCCATGCTCGCCTTGCCGGGGCTGCCGGGTGTGCCGTGATTGCCACAGTTCCGGTAACTCACAGCCGCCCAGAAAGACATGCAAGGCCTGAGCGCGGGCACCACTGACGCTGTGATAGCGGTCGCCATAACGTTGGCTGAAGGGAACAGCCATCTGCCAGTCGACGGTTTCTGGCTGCAGACCGGGGGCGGTCGATCGAGAATTCATGTTTTGTCTTTTGCCGGTACGGTCAATGTGCAATCCGTGTCCTTTCTCCGGATCGATGTGTCGGGAATATGTGCCGAGTGCGAGTCAAGAAAAAGACCATGGGCCGTGCACGGTTTGTCTTTTCCCGGTACGGTCAATGCTCCTCATACCCCTGCCGGGTGTTTCGGTTCCGAACATCCACTCATCCGACGGGATCTTCGCGGAAAATGACACCACGCGCATGGATTGTGGTCAATTGCGTAGAATGAAGGGCCTGGAAACCCAGTCGCCAGGGCCGTTGAAGGATCGCGTGCCGCAAATGGCCGCACCGGTGCCTGGCACCCGCCCGTCTCCCTTGCCGAAGCCTTTTCATGCGTGAAGTCAAAGGCGTGGTCGCCTGTCCGGTCTGTGACACGCTGCATCAGCGCCCCAAACCGGGTCCCGATCAGAAGGCCCGCTGTCGGACCTGCGAATCGGAATTGCGACGCTACAGCCGCCTCGACCGGGGACGTACCATTCCGTTGGTACTGACTTGTCTGCTGCTGTTCATCATCGCCAATGCCTTTCCGATCGTCACCTTCGATATGCAGGGCGTTCAGCAACCCCTGACACTACTGGGCGCGGTGCTGACGTTGCTGAACGAAGGCATGATCCCGGTGGCGATGATGGTACTGTTGCCGACCTTGCTGTTGCCGGGGATGTATCTGCTGTTGTTGCTGATGACGCTGCTGGTGGTCAGCATGCGGCAGGTACCCGACTCCGTCGTCAACCGCCTGGTCCGGATGATGCAGCAGCTCTATCCGTGGAGCATGGTCGAGGTCTTTCTGCTCGGCATTCTGGTGGCGATGATCAAGCTCAGCAGCATGGCCGCCGTCGTGCTGGGCCCGGCGCTGTGGGCCTGGATGGGCACCACCATCACGCTGACCGTGGTGCTGACCATCGACCTGCGGCGACTGATCCGCCGGGCGCCGCTGCATGGTGTGGCGGAGGGCGGTATCGGCTCCGCCCCGGTCAAGGGATCTAAACGGACGGCGCAGATCGCATCGACCGTGATGGAACGTCGGGATGCATCTCCCGACAACGGCAGCGGGCCGGCATCAACTAAGAGATCACCGGCTCGGACGGGAAGGGACTCCTCACCGGCTCC
Organism: Lautropia sp.; assembly: GCA_030530775.1. Classification (GTDB taxonomy): domain Bacteria; phylum Pseudomonadota; class Gammaproteobacteria; order Burkholderiales; family Burkholderiaceae_E; genus Lautropia. The sequence goes on from JAUMUG010000003.1 coordinate 100,361, forward strand.
GACGAAGGGCACCACGCGCGGGGCTCCGATGAGCGAAGCCGCCGCCCCACGGACGATGACCGGCGCCCGGGCCGTGCTGCCCACTGCCCGCAGCAGCGGTATGATCGCCTGCCTGCATTGTGCCACGGTCTGGGCCGATGCCCGGCCGGGTGAGATCTGTCAGTGCTGTGGCGGCACGTTGGCGCACCGCCGATTCAATGACATGAACACCACCTGGGCATTGCTGATCACCGCCGTCATCCTCTACATCCCGGCCAATCTGATGCCGATGATGATCACCAATTCGATGTTCGGCACCAGCGAGGACACCATTCTGTCCGGGGTGGTGTACTTCTGGATGAACGGCGAGTGGTTCGTGGCGGCGGTGATTTTCACGGCCAGTTTTCTGATTCCACTCTTCAAACTGGTGGCACTGTTCATGCTGGCGCTGCAGGTGCAGCGGCACAGCGCCTGGCGTCTGCCCGAACGCACCCGCCTCTATCATGCGGTGGAATGGGTGGGGCGCTGGTCGATGCTGGACGTGTTCGTCGTGGCGATCACGGCGGCCCTGATCCAGCGCCCCGGCGTGGCCGTGATTCTGGCAGGCCCCGGCATTGCCGCCTTCGGTGCCGTGGTGGTGCTGACGATGCTGGCTGCGATGAGCTTTGATCCCCGTCTGGGATGGGATGCCCGGTTCGGACAAGTTGAACGATGAAAAAGAGCAATGGCTGAATCCATGACTCCTGCCGATGACAACAACCGGTCGCAAGCTTCACTTGCCCAGGCCACGCCTGGGGATAACGGGGAACTGACACCGATCGTCGAAGCCGAACTGACGGAACGGCGCTATCGCTGGATTCCGTCGATGATCTGGCTGTTGCCGTTGCTGGCCGGCCTGATCGGTGCCATCCTGACCTATCGCGAACTGACCCAGTACGGGCCGATGATCACGGTCAGCTTCAAGACCGCCGAAGGGCTGGAGGCCGGCAAGACCAAGCTGCGCTACAAGGATGTCGAGATCGGCACCGTGCAGACCATCCGGCTGTCCGAAGATCTCTCTCATGTGATTGTCTCGATCCGTCTGCAGAAGGACAGCGAGGCCTTCCTGGCCAAGGACACCCGCTACTGGGTGGTGCGACCACGCGCCGATGTCTCCGGGGTGTCGGGGCTATCCACATTGCTGTCGGGGGCCTACATCGGGGTGGACGCCGGCAAGTCGGCGCAGCACACCACCAGTTTCGAAGGGCTCGAGACGCCGCCTTCGCTGCTCAACGATGAAAGTGGAACCCAGTACGTGCTGAAGGCCAGGCAATTGGGATCGCTGGGGGTCGGCTCTCCGGTCCTGTACCGGCAGGTGGCCGTGGGGCGTGTCACGAACTATGCGCTCGACGAGAACGGCGAAGGGGTCAGCATCAATCTGTTCATCAACAGCCCCTATGACAGGTTCGTCGGCACCAATACACGCTTCTGGGAGGCCAGCGGCGTCAATGCCAAAATCGACGCCAATGGTGTCAATGTCCACACCGAATCGATGTTGACGATGCTGCTGGGAGGCATCGCCTTTGCGTCGCCCGAGGAAGGACGTGGCATGCAGGCCGACAGCACAACACCATTTCGGTTGGCACGTGACCAGGAAACCGCAATGGCTTCACTCGATGGTCCGTCACGCACCTGGGTATTGAAGTTCGATCAATCCCTGCGTGGGCTGCAACCGGGCGCCAGCGTGGATTTCCACGGGGTCGAATTGGGCCGTGTCAAGGCCATCGATGTCGAGATCGACGACAAGACCGGTGATGTCAGCATGCCGGTGCTGATCGAGATTTATCCCGAGCGCTTGAACAGTCAGCGTGGTTTGGACGGCACGCGCAAGATCCGGACCTTCGCCAACGATGTCGAGCCCGAAGACGAGTTGCGGCGCCTGCAGCGTTTGGTCGACCGGGGCATGCGCGCACAGCTGCGTACCGGCAATCTGCTGACCGGCCAACTGTACGTGGCATTGGACTTCTTCCCGCGGGCCGAAAAGGCCAGCATCGAACAGCAGGGTCCATGGTACATCATGCCGACCGTTGCCAATTCGATGGATGAGTTCCAGAACCAGATCGCGACCCTGCTGACCAAGGTCAACAAGATCCCCTTCGAGGACATCGGCGGCGAACTGAAACAGACACTGGCCGCCATGCGGCGCACGTTGGTGCAGGCCGAGAAAACCGTGAAGTCGGTCAACACCGAGATGACTCCGGAGCTGAACCGCAGCATCCAGGGGCTACGCAAGACACTGGACTCGGTCGATCGGATGCTGGCCTCGGGCTCGCCCCTGCAGGAAGACATGCAGAAGACGCTGAACTCGGTGGCCCGGGCGGCCGACTCCATGAAGCGACTGACCGATTATCTGGAGCGTCACCCCGAGGCGCTGTTACGCGGCAAGACAGGAGATCGACGATGAAGAAAGGACTGGGTCTGTTGGGCACGGCGCTGCTGCTGGCGGGATGTGCCAGTTCGCCGCCAGTGAATTTCTATACGCTCTATGCGCCACTGGATGCCGATCGTCCGACGGCCAGCCGAGCCGGTACGGCAACTGCCTTCGGAACGCACCTGCACCCGGCCGGACAGCAGCCTGCCGGGCCGGTCGCCGACGATGCCCCGAGCTCGGGGGCGGATCCGGCTTTTTCTGGCGCAACGTCGATGCGTCAGCCCGATCTGCGTTTCGAGATTGCCAGTGTCGACATGCCGGAACGGCTGGACCGCGTCAACATCGTCATTCATCCACTGGAAAGCCGCGGCACGGGACGGGGCCTCAAGCAAGCGGGAGAGGAGAGCGGCCCGGACGGAGAAGTCCGACATGCAGTGGCGCATACGGCTCGTACCGCCATCACCGCTGCTGCTGCGGCCTCTGCCAACGACATGGCGCTGATCATTCTGGAAAACTCGCGCTTCGATGCGGTGTTGAGCGATGCCTTCCGGGACGCGCTGGCCACCCATCTGGCAACCATTGCGGCCATCGCACCGCATGAATCGACGGCGGCAGCAAACGATTCTGCCGGCTCGATGACGGCACCGGCCCGGCTTCGGCTGACGCTGCAGGTCTACCGTTTCGATGCGCGCAGCGACGGGCGACTGGACAGTCTGATCGATTGGCGCATCCGTCGTCTGGCACGCGCTGGCGAAGAGGTCAGCGATCGGGAACATGCGGGTCTGGCGTGCCGTTTCCAGAGCAGTACGCAGGCGGCCTCCGGCCGGGTCGATGCCTTGGTGGCGGGCATGCAGCAACAGCTGCAGACATTGGCGCGGGACATCGTCGCCGGCAGCCGACAGTGGCTGGGAAACCCATCCGTCGCGCAGCAGGCCTGCCATGCACTTGGCTGAGGCGAATGGATTCGATGTGGCAATGATGCGTCAGGCGATCGCCCTGGCGCGTCGTGCGCAGCTGCATGGCGAGGTGCCGGTCGGAGCAGTACTCGTCAAAGATGGCCAGGTGCTCGCCACCGGCTACAACCATCCGATCGGCAGCCATGATCCGACCGCCCATGCCGAAATCCGTGCGTTGCGGATGGGTGCCGGGCAGCTGCACAACTATCGGCTTTCCGACACCACACTCTATGTGACGCTGGAGCCCTGTGTGATGTGTATCGGTGCGATACTGCATGCCCGGGTCGGCCGCGTGGTGTTCGGTGCCCGTGATCCCAAAACCGGCGCCTGTGGCAGCGTGCTGGATGTGCCGGCGCAGGGTCTGCTCAATCACCATACCAGGGTCGAAGGTGGCCTGCTGGCCGAGGATTGTGGTCGGCTGCTGCAGGAATTCTTTGCCGAGCGGCGCGCGCAGCACCGTGCTGAACGCAAGGCTCGGCAGGCCCACGCGGTATGCGTCACCCGCAGCTTCCGGTAGGAGGCGTCGCCCGCACCCTCAAGGATGGATGTGCACCCATACTGGGCGCATACGAAAAGCCCGGCTGCGGCAAAGCAGTCGGGCTCGTGACACGGGGGCGGTCCTGGGCCTGAGCCGCATCAGGATCAAAGACCTGGAAACCGGGTGAGACAGGGCTCGCCAAGGCAAGTTGCGTTCGCAGGTGCGAGCGCTGCCGTCCTGGTGAGCCACGGTCTGGCACGACCCCCCGGTCCGATCAGTTGACCTTCGCGGCCTTGCGCAGTTTGTCCTGCAGGGACTGGATTTTCTGACGCTCCAGTTGCTGCTGCAGCTGGGTGCGGACCTGCTCGAACGGAGGCGGCTCGGCATCACGTACGTCTTCGAGCATGATGACGTGATAACCGAACTGCGATTTGACCGGGGCCTGGGTGTATTCGCCTTTCTTCAGCGCGACCATGGCATCGGAAAACTCTTTGACGAAAGTCTCGGGCGAATTCCAGCCCAGGTCGCCACCGTTGGCACCCGAACCCGGATCCTTGGACTGTTTGGCCAGATCCTCGAATTTCTCGCCTTTTTTCAGGTTGGCGATGATCTGCTTGGCTTCGTCTTCGTTCTCGACCAGGATGTGACGGGCCTTGTATTCACGGCTACCGTTGTCGGCTGTGTCCTTGATCAGACGGTCGTATTCGGCTTTGACCTCGGCGTCGCTGACGGGCGAGGCTTTCAGTTCATTGGCGATCAGGGCACGGATCAGCACGTCCTGGCGCAACTGTTCCAGCTGCTGCTGAACTTCGGCACTGCGCGGCAGGCCGCGCTTGTCGGCTTCCTGCACGAACAGTTCGCGGGTGATCAGTTCTTCACGGACCTGCTTGCGAAGCTCGGGGGTATCGGGGCGGCCCTGGGCTGCCAGCATTTTCACGAATTCGTCGACACGGGCCGAGGGAATCGGCTTGCCGTTGACGACGGCTGCGTTCTGGGCGGCGACCGGTGCTGCCACCATCAGCGAGGCGGACAGCAGAGCGGCACAGGCCAGGGTGCGGGAGGTGCGCGAAAACTTGCTGGAGGAGGAAGCGGTCATAGAAACTCTCTGAAAAACGACATGCGACGAGGGCATGTATTGAACACAAGCGACCCGATTCGGGAGGCCGATGGTATCAGCCGGTGTCCGGGTCACGCTCGGAGAATGGATCGACCAGCCTGAACGGCCGATTTCATGAACTCACTGGTGAGGCGTGTTGGCTCGGATACGGAGTGCATGGATACGCCCAGGCATCCAGTCGGCCAGCGCATCATACACCAGCCGATGACGGGCGACCGTCGAGAGGCCATCAAAGCGTCGCGAGGCCATCTCGACCGTGAAATGACCGGCACCACCGGTGGCACCAGCGTGTCCGATGTGATGATGACTGTCATCCCGCAGCTGGATTTGAGCGTCGGGAAAATATTGTTGCAGGCGTGTATGCAGTTCTTCAAGACTTGGTTTCACGGTCGTCGTCTTCTTCGATGTATCTGCTCAGATAAAAACCCTGGGCGACGATGAAGATCAGCGTCAATGCCGTGGTTCCGAACAGTTTGAAATTCACCCAGACCTCGGTCGAGAACGCATAGGCCACTTTCAGGTTGACCGCGCCCATCAGCAGGAAGAAGCACAACCAGAGCCTGTTGAGCACTTTCCAGACCCGATCGGGCAGTTCGACCTGGCCGCCCATCAGGTGCTGGACCGGATTCCTGCCCAGCAGGCTGGCCAGCAGAACACCGGCGCCGAAAGACCAGTACAGGATCGTGGGTTTCCACTTGATGAAGGCCTCGTCTTGCAGCATCAGCGTCAGCCCGCCGAACACCACGATGATGCCGAGACCGACCCATTGCATCACCTGGATCGGGCGTTTCTTCAGCAGCAGCCAGACGATCTGCAGCACACTGGCCGCGATGGCCATACCGGTGGCCACGTAGATATCGGCCACCTTGTAGGCCACGAAGAACAGAATGACCGGCAACAGGTCGAACAGCAGTTTATTCACGTAGAACAGCCCAAGACGGAGAGTGCGCTCCCGGTCGGACGGCGGTTCTGCATGCTGTGCCTGCCCGGGTCGCTCGGTGAAAGGATCTTCGAGCACGGCCGGCCATTGCCGGAGCGGCTCGAACGCTCGCGCCGGATTCATCATCGGCAGCGCTCGACCCGACATGATAGCGGGCCGATCCGATTGTGTTTTTTCCGAGGTGAATCGATGCCTGCCACGAGAAAATCGAAGAACGAGCGCCAGCCGATGATCGGCATACGATGGTGGCGCGCAAGCGGGTGGCTGTCGACAAAAGGACGCGAATCTGTTGCAGGCAAGCGCCGTTCCTCCCGACGGGCGGCCAGGAATTGTGCCGTTGGCTTAGACTGCGCCATCATGAGAAAAATGCATATGGCCAGTCGCAACCTGGGCTTTCTGCTGTATGAATGGCTGAACCTCGAGCACATGTTGCAGCGACCGCGCTTTGCCGGTCTCGAAAGGACACAGATCGATCTGCGCCTGCAGCAGGTAGCCCGGCTCGCAAAAGACAAGCTGATGCCGATCAACCGGACGCTGGACGAGCAGGAACCTTGTCTGGATGGGGAAATGGTCATGACCGCGCCGGTCCTTGGTGACGCGCTCAAGGCCATCTGTGGTCTGGGGTTGCTGTCGGCGGCGCACGATCGCGAGCTGGGCGGTGCGCAACTGCCGGTGCTGGTCGAAAAAGCCATGGCAGCGCTGCTCAATGGCGGCAGCGCCACCACCTACGCCTATATCTTTCCGTCGCAGGCGGTCGGCAAACTGTTGCGCACCCAGGCCAGCAGCTGGTTGCAGCAGCACTATCTGTCGCTGATCCTGGCCGGACGCGCTTTCAGCAGTTTCTGTATTTCCGAGCCGCAGGCCGGCTCTTCGTTGGCCGACATCCGGATGCGCGCGATACGGCAGCCTGACGGCAGTTTTCGTCTATATGGCCACAAGATGTGGATCACCTGTGGCGATCAGGAGATTTCCGAGAACATCGTCCACGTCGTGGCCGCCAAGATCGAAGGTGAGAATGGGGAGATTCTGCCAGGAACCCGCCATCTGTCGCTGTTCGTCGTGCCCAAATATCTGCAGCAACCCGATGGTCGGCGCGGCGAACGCAACGACATCGTTGCCGATAGCCTGACCCTCAAAATGGGTCAGAAGGGCGCCCCCAGTTGTCTGTTGAGCTTCGGCGAGGGCTATCATCGACCGCAGGGCGAAGCCGGTGCGGTGGCTTGGCTGCTGGGCGAGCCCGATCAGGGGCTGGCCATGATCAACGACGCATCCAACGAGCTGCGCATCGATATCGGCCTGTCGGCGGCGGCATTGGGCTATACCGGCTATCTGCATTCGCTGGACTATGCCAGCGAGCGGCTGCAGGGTCGGGTGCCCGGCACGCGCAGCGCAGATTCTGGGCAGATTCCGATCATCGGCCATGCCGACATCCGGCGCATGTTGCTGAGTCAGAAAGCTTATACCGAGGGTGGACTGGCCCTGGGGCTGTGGTGTGCCCGTCAGCTCGACGACATGGGCAGCGCCGAACAGCCGGGCAAGCGCGAGCATGCGGCCGAGTTGCTGGCGATGATGGCGCCCGTCCTGAAAAGCTGGACTGCTCAATGGTGCCTGCAAGCCAACTCGTTGGCCATCGAAGTACTGGGCAGCTATGGCTATACCCGCGATTACCCGCTGGAGCAGCTCTATCGAGACAATCGTCTGAACACCATTCAGGAAGGCACCCATGGCATCCAGAGTCTGGAGCTGCTCCGCTATCAGCTGGAGAAGGGCGAATGTCGTCTATACCGGCGCTTCGAGCAAGAGGTGCTGCGTACCGTCGATCGGGCTGCGGCTCGCGGTGGTGATGGCCGCTACATGTCGATCCTGCTGCGGCGCTATGCCGAACGGATCGGCGAACTGTTGTGCAAGATCTACTGTGAAACCGATCTGACTCGACGCCTGGCCAATGCCAGCGTGTTCATGGAGCTCTTCGGCCACTATGTGATTGCCTGGATCTGGCTGGAGCAGTGGCTGGTGGCCGAAGTGGCGCTGCTGTCGGCTTATGGGCCCGAGCGCAACTTTTATGCCGGCAAGTGCCAGACCGCGCTGTTCTTCTTCCGTAGCGAGCTGCCGCGTATCGACCACCAATTGCTGGTGCTGGAGCAGATGGACATGACCGCCGCCGAAATGCGGCCGGAATGGTTCTGAACCGACACGTATTTCCGACGGGGAGCCCCGGACTTTCGCGAGGCAGGGGCCGCTGCGTGGAAATAGTGAAAAGGGCAGGCAATCGGCTCCGTGGACCATGAGCGGCCGAGAGTGGTTTCTGCCATGCATTCCGATAAGACGGGCGTGGCGGGACGCCGCCGTCCCACGACTGCCCGTTTCAGTCGGAACAGGCGTATGGCAGCTGCAGCATGCCGATGGCGGCATCACCGATCAGCAAGCTGGTGGCGATCATGCCCGGGCCCTGCAGTGGCGTGCCGATGGCATCGATACGGGCCTCGAACAACAGCAGGTAACGTTTGCAGGACGCCGCCAGCGACTCGACGGCGGGGCTCCCGCTTTCCTGATCCTGCTGTTCCTCATCGACACGCTGCATGGGTTCGTGCTTGCCGTTGATCGACAGGCTGGCCGCCTGCACGATCAACCCGATCGGCGTACCGTCGTAGGCAAGGACGTCGGTACCGGGCAGGGGCAGCTGGCCGCTGCACAGCCCCGCATACATGCGTCGCTTCTGTTTGCCCAGGTACTTGCTGCGGGCGACGATTTCCTGCCCCGGATAGCAGCCTTTGCTGAAGCTGACACCATCGACCAGTTCCAGATTGACCATCTGGGGCACGAACAGTTCCTGCGTGGCGGCCGTGATCCAGGGAACGCCGCTCGCGACTTCCAGCTGCTGCCAGTCGGTCGGCGAGTAACGATAATGCAACATGCCATCGTCGGCCGAGCGTTCGGCCAGCGCATCGGGTGAGACGATCAGCAAGCAGCGCGACAGTCGGTGATCGGCGCCCAGGTACCGACGTGCCGGAGTGGTCAGCAAGGCGGCCGTGGTCTCGGCCAGCCGTACGTCCGGCATCGGCACGGCGATCACCTCGTTGGCCGACACGGGCAGTGGGCGCAGCGCTTCGGTCAGCGTGCCGACGAAGCCCAGCAACAGATAACGGGTGCTGACATCTTCGATCTCGACCTTGGCTCGCAGCACATACATGGCGAGCCGCTTGCCGATCGAAGCCGTGATGTCGCGGGCACACAGCAACCAGAAGGTGGGCAGCGGCGGCCCGGATTCAGGCTCGTCGCTGCCGATCTCGGTATCGTTTCCAGTGCCGACCGTGGCGTCGTTCCCGTCAACGGTGTACCGGAGCCGTTCGGCGGACGCTGCCGATGGAGGGGACACCGCAGCCTGGTCGGTTGCCGGTTCCTGAACCTGACCCTGACCCTGACCCTGCACCTGATCCTGACGGATGACCCAGAAAGTGGCGAGCAGCCGTCCCTTGGCATTGCAATAGCCGGCAAGCCGCAGCTGACCATTCTGCATCGAACTCACATCCTGGGTCAGCTGATTCTGCAGAAACGAAGCCGCATCCTTGCCCTGGATTCTCAGCACCCCGAGGTGTTCGAGCACCGCATAGGGCAGCGCCTGGGCGTCGACAGCGGTGGATGATGACAGCGGTTTGGCGGGCGTGTGCGAGGATGCGGGCATGACGGAAGCACTGGACGATGGGCTGCAGGATCGATGATTGGCCGATGCGCGTTCAGATCGGGCCGCACCTGGCGGTCAGGGTGGTCCTGTGGGGCGTTTGCGTCGTGCGGGCCTCGGGCTCGCGGCAAATCCGTTGCCACGACCATCCGGTCTGCGCGTTGCGCCCCGGCTCGACCGCCCGGCGGCAGCCTTTGCCGGGCAGGATCATGATCATGCAAAGCACTATGTATATCATAGGACGTGGTAACGAATCATTCATTCCTGAAAATGCGTACAGTTGCTCGAATCTTGTTGTCGCTGCTATCGGTGACTGTTCTGTTCGCCGGCTGGCAGTGGTGGAGCTATGGTCATCGGCCGCTGGTGGAGGAGGGCAGCGAAGTCTCCTTCGAGGTGCCGCGCGGGCAGGCAGGCAGGCAGCTGGCGCCGGTGCTGCAGCAGGCAGGCATCGAAGTACCCGGTTGGAAACTGGCGCTCGCCTTCAGGCTGCGTGGCGATGCGGCGCGCCTGAAGGCCGGCCGTTATACGATCGCAGGACCGGCCACGCTGCAGGATGTGCTCGGACAACTGGTCGTCGGCCAGGTCGAAAAGGGCAAGCTGCTGCGGCTGATCGACGGCTGGAACTTTAGGGAGGTGCGTGCAGCGCTGAGAAATGCGCCGGAGTTGCGCGATACACTGTCGTCGCTCAGCGACGAGGCACTGATGAAGCAGTTGGGTGCGCCCGCAGGCATGTCGCCCGAGGGGCGTTTTGCGCCGGACACCTATGAATACCGGCCTGGCAGCACGGATGTCGAATTGCTCAAGCGCGCTTTTGTGCTGCAGCAACAGCGGCTCGAGGCTGCCTGGGAAAGTCGTCGCCCCGATCTGAAACTCGAGAATCCCGATGAATTGCTGATACTGGCCTCGATCGTCGAGAAGGAAACCGGCCTCGAGGAGGATCGGGAGATGGTGGCATCGGTCTTTCACAATCGTCTTCGGGTCGGCATGCCTCTGCAGAGCGATCCGACTACGATCTATGGTCTGGGGGAATCCTTCGACGGCAATTTGCGCCGCAAGGATCTGCGCGATCGATCCCCTTACAACACTTATGTGCACCGGGGGTTGCCACCCGGCCCGATCGCCATGCCGGGCCGGCGTGCACTGGCAGCCACGGCCAATCCCGCCAGTTCCGAGAATTTCTATTTCGTCGCCCGGGGCGATGGCACTTCCGAGTTTTCCAAGGACCTGGCCAGTCACAATCGGGCGGTCAACCGCTTTCAGCGCCGCAGGGGCGGGGGTGATTTACATGGCCCGGGCACCGCTTCGGTAGAGGCCAAGCCATGAAGCACCCCCGTTTCATCACCTTCGAGGGCATCGATGGTGCAGGCAAGAGCACTCATGTGCAGGCCTGTGTCGATTGGCTGAGGGCGCAGGGACAACGGGTGGTGCTGACCCGAGAGCCCGGTGGCAGCGATCTGGCCGAAGGGATCCGCCACTGGCTGCTGAACCACGAAATGACGGTGCAGACCGAGGCACTGCTGGCCTTTGCGGCGCGCAGCGACCATCTGTCCAGGGTGATCCGGCCGGCGCTGGCCGAAGGTGCCTGGGTGCTCTGTGATCGCTTCACCGATTCGACCATCGCCTATCAGGGGCCGGGCCTGGGAGCCGAGGGGCAACGCCTGTCGATGCTCGAAGACTGGGTGCATGGCGATCTGAAACCCGGACGCACTTATTACTTCGATCTGCCGCCGGCGTTGGCGGCCGAACGACGCGCAGCCGTTCGCCAGGCAGACCGTTTCGAGGCACGTGACATCGAGTATTTCGAGCAGGTTCGGCAGGGCTATCACGCACGTATCGAAGCCGACCCCGGGCGCTTTCTGGTGTTGGACAGCCGAAAACCCCGGGAGGTGATCGCCACAGGGCTGCTGGCCGATCTGGCCGCTTTCTTTCGGCAGCGTCCCATGCAGGAGCCTTTGGAGACATGACTACGATGCTGCCGGTGTTCGAGAGCCAATACCCGCTGCTGCGTAGGCTGTTGCAGGAGGATGGGATGCTGCACCATGCTCTGTTGCTGCAAGGGCTGCCGGGCATCGGCAAACTGGCTTTTGCAAGAGCCTTGGCTCAGGGGTTGCTGTGTGAAACGCGCCCGCAGAACGCCGATCATGCCTGCGGTCGGTGTCCGGGCTGCCGCTGGTTCGCCGCAGGCAGCCATCCCGACTTCCGGCTGCTCGAGCGCGAAGTGGTGTCCGAAACCAGGGGAGGTCGTGGCAAGGAAACGGCCCAGCCGGCCCGCGCGTGGGAGATCTCGATCGATCAGGTCAGGGCACTGGACAGTTTCCTGACCAGCACCAGTGCCCGGGGGGATGCCCGGGTGGTGCTGATCGCTCCTGCCGACACGCTGAGCACGCCGGCAGCCAATGCGCTGCTGAAAATGCTGGAAGAGCCGGGGCGGAGCACCTTCTTTCTGTTGTCGACGCACGAGCCGAGTGCCTTGCCGCCGACGGTGCGCTCGCGTTGCCGGCAGGTGGACGTGCCACCCCCGTCGGCAAGCGAGGCAGCCCACTGGTTGATGCAGGATGCCGGCATCGATGCAGCCGAGGCCCGGCGACTGCTGGCGTGGTCGGGTATGGCTCCCTTGCACGCCCGGGCACTCGCCGACCCCGTACACCTGACCGTTCATCGGAGCCTGCTGGAGTCGATCGGCGCGCTGCCCGACACTGGCCTCGATACGGTGGCCGACAAGGCCGGTGCGGTCGGTGCAGCGGTCTGGTATCCGCTGCTGCTGCGCTGGATCAGTGATCTCCTGCGGGTTCACGCCGGTGCCAGGCCCCGTTTCTACCCGGAGTTTGCATCCCGGATGGGCACCTTGGCACAGCGCTGTCCGCTGGTACGACTGGCGGAGGTCTCGGCGGTTCTGCAGCGACAGGCCGCACTAGTCCGTCATCCGCTGAATCCCAGACTGTTTCTGGAGTCGGCCCTGGCCACCTATCTGGATGCATTCGCCGGTTCCCATACAACCTGAACGGCATTTGCCCGAGTATCGATGACCCATTCGCACGGAAGCGCGGCTGGCGGTTCTGCCGGCCATTCATCGGCCGCCCGGCCGGGGGTGATCTCCTTGTCCATCAAGGAGAAATCCGCCCTGTATGCCGCCTATATGCCCTTCGTCGAAAATGGTGGCCTGTTCGTTCCCACACAAAAGTCTGCCCAGCTGGGCGATGAGCTCTACATCATCCTGACACTGATGGACGACCCGACCAAGGCGGCCATTCCCGGCCGTGTGATCTGGATCACCCCGGCCGGTACCAGCGGCCGACCGCAGGGGGTCGGTATTCAGTTCAGCAAGACCGAGGCCAGCATCCAGGCCCGCGAAAAGATCGAGTTGCTGATTGGACCTGCATTAAAATCGGTCCATCCGACTCATACGATCTGATCCTTTTGCGCATGTTCATCGACTCTCACTGCCATCTGGATTTCCCGGAGATTCGCGACCGCCTGCCCGAAGTTTTGGGCAACATGGCAAAGCACGAAGTCGAACATGCGTTGTGCATCGCCGTCTCGATGGAGGACTGGCCCCGGGTGCTGGGCCTGGCGCAGGCACATCCCCAGCTCAGCGCCTCGATCGGTGTGCACCCCGATTATCCGGATGCCCAGGAACCCACGGTCGAGCAGTTGGTCGGGATGGCACGTCAACCCAAGGTGGTGGCCATCGGCGAGACCGGTCTGGATTATTACCGTGCCACCGGTGATCTGGAATGGCAACGCGAGCGATTCCGCATCCATATCCGTGCAGCCCGCCAAGCGGGCAAGCCATTGGTGATCCATACCCGTGCAGCCGCCGAAGACACTTTGCGATTGATGCGGGAAGAGGGGGCCGATTGCGTCGGTGGCGTGATGCACTGCTTCACAGAAGACTGGATGATTGCCCGGCAGGCACTCGATCTCGGCTTCTACATTTCGATGTCGGGCATCGTCAGTTTCAAGAATGCAAAAATCGTCCACGAGGTGGCGGTCAAGGTGCCATTGGATCGTCTGCTGATCGAAACCGATTCCCCCTATCTGGCGCCGGTGCCCTATCGGGGCAAGACCAACGAACCTGCCTGGGTTCGGCATGTGGCGGCGGCTGTTGCGGCACTGCGACAGATATCGATCGAACGGGTGGGCCAGAGCACGACGGCCAACTATCACCGGTTGTTCGGCCGGGTGGACTGAACCCCTGTGGGCGGCCCGGTGGTCGTGGCGCTCGCTGGTGTTGCCGCCCCGTGCCCGACGGCGCGCTGTGGGGCGACAGATCAGGATCGGAGCGTTTCTCGGCCAACCGTCTGGCTGCTGCACGACACCGGCCGGCAGGACTGACGAGACCGCCGGTGGTGCGCGGGCGATTCTTGCATGCAACGTTGCCATCCGCTCAGGATGTGACGAGAACCGCTCATACAAGAGTTGACGTGCTGCGCCCGGCATCCGAACATACTTCAGGCTCAAGTATTCTGCGTTTTCAGCATCCAGTCAGCCTGGTCTGATATTTCGACATGAACCGTTTCAGAACTCAGCTCCTTTCCTCCAGCGTCCTTTCCGATGTCGGCACCGATGCCCGCCGATTGCTGCGCCGGATTCCGGCTGCCCTGTCGTTGGCACTGGGATGTGGTGTGTTGCTGGCCGCCTGCGGCAGTACACCGCAGGGCCCGAGGGCCGACTACAGCAACGCCAGTGCGCTGTCGAGTCAGGGCACGATGCGCAGCCCAGCCAGTGAACGGGTGGTAGGGGGTATCGTCGAAACGGTATTGAGCGACAGACTGGTCGACGATTTCGACGAAGCGGCACGGCACAAACCCGGTGTGGTCCGGGATGGGCAGCCGCTCTACCTCTATCTGCGCTCCAATCGTCCGCTGGGCGAACTGGCACATCCGGTCGACCCCTACAGCCCGCATTCCTTTTCGGCCTATCCGCATCTGTTCGTCCAGATCGGCGACAACCAGAGCATGCGGATCCTGAGCACCTGTTATGTGACGCTGACCCCGGCCGAAGCCAAGGGCAACACCCTCGTGCTTCCGCTCGCACCGCTGACCACACGGGTGGGCAACGTGCCCAGTGACTGCTGGCTCGAAACCATGACCCAGGCCGAACCGATCCGGCAGGTATTCGAAGTACGTCTGGCCGGCTTCCCCGGTCGTTTCGAAAGCTGGTTGCCGGTGCCCGATCTGCTCGCGGTCGATCCTGTCGAGGTCGATCTGTCGCGTGGCGCAGGACGGTACGCCGGCATGCTGCGCGCCGAACCCGGGAAAGCACCTTCCGGCGGATTGCGTGGAGCGCCTGCCTCTGATGGTGAGGAGCGCATTGGCCGGCGCGAAAGCGCGCGGGAAGCCGCGGCAACCGCAGTCGCCAAGCGAGAACAGGAACAGCGGCCAGCGGCCGAAGCAGCCGGGAACGCCCGTCAGGAACGTATGCAGCAGAGCCGCACGGCAGGTGCCACGATGGCGGGCACGGCAGCGATGGCAGCCAGCGCTGCGGGCGGTAGGACTGCTGCAGCCGCCGCAAGCCGTCGTGCCGAGGCTGGACGCAGCACGGCGGCACCAACCGAAGCGACACGCAAGGCCCAGACCGAGGAAGCCGCCCGGCTGGCGGCGATGCCGGCAGGCGCCAGACTGCAGCCGGTGACCCCATTGCTGCCAGCCAGACCGCAGAGCATCGGCGGCCCCCGCATGGCTCAGCAGCTCAACAGTCTCACCAGCACACTGCTCGGGCGCGAGCCGAGTGAGACCTATTTCATCGATCGTCAATGGCAGTCACAGCCTGGGCGGCGTGGACAGCGCGATGCCCGGCAGACCATGCGTGCCATCGCCGTCTTCCGGGGAGCGGAATGCAGTTGGCAGTCTTTGCTGGTCAGCCGGCGCCCGGCATCCAGCACGCTCAGCGAAGTCGTGCTCGACGGTGATGAAGTACAGATTCCTTGCCCCGATCTGGAGCGTTGATCCGGGTGCGGCACGGGGCAGGGCGGCTCGAGCGGTTCTTTGACGGTTCGCCGCTGGGGATCAGTGCCTACCGCCGGCTCTATGGCGGTGCGGTCACCACCTCGATGGCCTTCACCATGCAGTCGGCCATGGCCGGTTGGCTGATGGTGTCACTGTCCGGCTCCGCCACCATGGTGGGGCTCGTTCAGGCCTCCGCCACCCTGCCGTTTCTGCTGTTCGGTCTGATATCCGGTTCGCTCAGCGATCTGGTCGACCGCCGGCATGTGCTGGTCGTCACCCATCTGATGATGGCCGCTGCCACGGCAACCGTCGGTTTTCTGAGCATGGCCGGGGTGTTGACGCCGCTCTGGTTGGTTCTGATGACGCTGCTGTGCGGCCTGGGATACACCTTCTATCAGCCGGCCCAGCAGGCGTCGATCAACAGCCTGGTGGGCCGCAATCTGTTGCCGCGTGCCGTGGCCCTCGGCTCGATCGCCTTCAACGCTGCCCGCTCCCTGGGGCCTGCCATTGCCGGCCTGATCGCGGCCCGGTTGGGCGATGGACCATCCGTGCTGCTGGCGGCACTTTTCTTTCTACCGATGTTGCCAGCCAGTCTGTCGGCCGTGCCGCCCCGTGAGCAGCGATCGGCCGAAGCCAGCGAAACCCTGTGCTCCGGTATCCGCAGTGGGTTGCGTTTCACTCTGTGCGCCTTGCCGCTGCGGGCGGCGATCCTGCTCAATCTGCTGTTCTGTTTCTGCGCCGCGGCACTGTGGGCCATGTTCCCCCTGGTGGCACAGCAACGTCTGGGACTGGCTGCCGATGGCTATGGTTTTCTTTACAGCACCTTCGGGCTGGGAGCCGTCGTTTCTGCGCTCGTGCTGCCACCGTGGTTGCGCAAGCTGCCGACTGGACGTGTGGTACGTGCGGCCCTGTTACTGTGGTGTGTGGGTGCCGTCATCGTCGGTTTCAGCGATCATGTACCGACCGCCATCGTCGGCACCTTTTTGGCCGGCATCGCTTGGGTGGGCGTGCTGGCCAGTCTCTCGACCGTTGCTCAGGGCAATGCGCCCGGCTGGGTGAGGGCACGTGCCGTAGCCAACAATCAAATCGCCGTTCAGGCCGGGCTGGCCATCGGCAGTCTGTTCTGGGGTCTGATGGTATCGTGGCAGGATCTGCAGCGATCGTTGGTTGCGTCGGCCGTGCTGCTGGCCCTGATGACCTGGCTGACGCGCCGGGAGCCTCTTGAGATGGGCCATGATGAAGACGTGACGGCAGACGACTTCATGCCTCCGATCGCGCTGCCCGAGGGTGTCCGGCTGGCGCCCGGCACACCGGTACAGATCGAGTATCGCTATCACCCCGACGACGACCGGCACGAGTCGTTCCTTCAGGCGATCCACGCGCTGGCCGCCAGCCGCCGGCGCAACGGTGGCCTGCGCTGGCAGCTGATCGATACGGGCCGGGACGGTTTCGTCGAGCGTTTCCGTATGGAGAGCTGGGCCGACTGTCAGCGTCTGCCCAGCCGGATGACCCAGACCGACCGTCGCCTGTTCGAGCAAGTGATGGCGACCCTGCCGGAAGGCACACCACCACCACAGGCCACCGTCGTACTCGCGGCCAAACCGGGGGCTTCGGTCAGCGGGCATTGATGTCCGGCCCTGGAGAAGCGCTTTCAAATTCAGGCCAAGTGCCCGCTTTATACTTCAGAAATCGACTGAACGACCGACTGCACGAACCGAACCATCTGCATGAAGCGCGTGACCCGACAACGACTCGAAATCCAGCGGGTAATCGCACAGGCCGGTCGTCCGCTCAGCCCGTTGGAAATCCTCGAAACGGCACGTCAACGGATTCCGACCCTGAGCCTGGCCACCATTTACCGCAACCTGCGGGAACTGCAGGACGCCCGGTTGCTGGCACCGGTGCCGATGCCCGGCAACATCACCCTCTATGAAGGTCACGAGGCACAAGCCCATCATCACCATCATTTCCAGTGCAACCAATGCCGGCGGGTCTTCGATATCGAAGGCTGCCCGGGTGGGCTGGAAGGTATGCTCCCGGCCGGATTCGTGCTCGATCGTCACGAGGTCACGTTGTATGGCACCTGTGCAGACTGTGCCCGACCAGTTTCCGTCCCAGATTGAAACATGCCTGAAAAGCGCGCTCTCGACCCGGTATCGCCGCACCTGCATCGCCATACATTCGCCGTTCCGGGCACTACGCCACGGCGCCAAACCGCCAAACCCGCTGCGCTTCGCATGCCGCACGCAGAGAAGGACGGACTGACGCCCACTGCCCCGGAAGTGTCCCGCACAGAGCGGCGCACATCCGTTGGTCCATCGCTTTCATTTCGCCGAAGAGAACGTCGATATGTAGCGGCAGACCCCGGAGCGATGTTTATTATTTCTAAAGCACGTGCTCCAGAAACGCCCTGGCCCGCTCGTGCCGGGGCGAATCGAAGAACTCGGCGGCAGGGCGCTCTTCGACCAGCTTGCCCTGATCCATGAAACAAACGCGGTGCGCCACCTCGCGGGCAAAGGCCATCTCGTGCGTCACCACCAGCATGGTCATGTGCTCCTGCGCCAGCTGGCGCATCGTGCGCAGCACCTCTCCGGTCAGCTCCGGGTCCAGCGCCGAAGTGGGTTCGTCGAACAGCAGAATGTCCGGCTCCATCGCCAGCGCCCTTGCTATCGCCACCCGCTGTTTCTGGCCACCCGACAGGCGGTTCGGATAGGCATCACGCTTGTCCAGCAGCCCGACCTTGGCCAGCAGCGCTTCGGCCTTGGGCACGATTTCTTCACGGCGCATCTTCTTGACGGTGATCGGCGCTTCGATCAGGTTCTCCAGCACGGTGAAGTGCGGAAACAGATTGAAATGTTGGAACACCATGCCCATTCGCCGGCTGATCCGGCGGATTTCCTGATCGGACACATAGCGGGCACGGCCATGAGCATCGTTTTTGACCAGCACATCCTTGCCGATGGTGACCTGACCGCTGTCGACGATCTCCAGGTGATTCAGGCAGCGGAGTAGGGTGCTTTTACCCGAGCCGGAGGGACCGATCAGAGCCACCACTTCACCCCGATGGATCTGCAATGACACTCCGTCGAGCACCTGCAGCGGTCCGAAACGCTTTCTCAGATCAACCGCATCGATCATGGCGTGATCAGTCGTCATGGCAGGCATAGCGTTTTTCGAGATGCTGGAACAGCCAGGTCAGTGCCAGGGTCATCAGCAGGTAGAAGACTGCCGCGACGATGAATGGCGTGATGGTGAAGTCTCGCTGAACGATACCACGTGCCGCCCGCAGCAGATCATTGAGCGCAAGTACGTAGATCAGCGAGGTGTCCTTGACCAGAGTGATGGTTTCGTTCGACAGTGGGGGCAAAATACGCCGGATCACCTGCGGCATGATGATCCGCCGCATCGTCTGCGGATAGCTCATTCCCAGCGCCTTGGCACCTTCGTACTGACCCCGGTCGATCGACTGGATGCCGGCGCGGAAGATTTCGGCGAAATAGGCCGCGTAGTTCAGAACGAAAGCCACGACCGCCGCCGGAAAATCAGGCAACCGGATGCCACCACCCGGCAGCAGGGGCAACGCATAGTAAATGAACAGCATCTGCAGCATCAGCGGCGTACCCCGCATCAGCCACAGATAGCCACTGACCGACATCCTCATCCCCGCATAGCGCGACAGGCGCATCAGGGCCAGGACGATTCCCAATGGAATCGACAGAAGCAGGGTGATGAAGAAAAGCTTCAGCGATACCAGAGAACCTTCGGACAACGGCCCAAGGATACTGAGAACGTAGTCCATCCGACTTTACTTGAGGATGTTCTTGCCAAACCACTTCTGAGCGATGGCTTCGGCGCTGCCATCCTTCTTCATGGCATCGACCGTGTCGGACAGACGCTGCAGCAGCGCCGTATCTGCCTTGCGTAGACCCACACCATATTCCTCTGTGCCGAAGTCTTCATCCAACACGATGTATTCGTTGGGCTTTTTGGCCACATAGTAACGACCGACGACCTCGTCCAGCACGGCTGCATCCAGACGGCCCGCTTCCAGATCCAACAGCACCGTCACGTTGTCACCATACTTTTTCAGTGTCTTCATCGATTTGGCCAGATCGCCTTCCTTCTCGATGGCATCGATGGCACTACTGCCATCCTGGGCGCCGACCACCCTGCCGGCCAGATCTTTCTTGGATTTGATCGGTGATCCGGTCTTGACGATGATGATCTGATGGTTCTCCATGTAAGGCGGCGTGAAAGCGATATTCTGCTTGCGCTGCTCAGTGATGGTCAGACCATTCCAGAGCGCATCGACCCGCTTGCCAGTCAACTCGGCTTCCTTCGCGTTCCAGTCGATCGGCTTGAACTCGACTTCGATACCCAGACGCTTGGCTGCCTCGCGGGCCAGGTCGATGTCGAAACCGACCAGCTCGTTTTTCTCATCGCGAAACCCCATCGGCGGGAAATTGTCATCCAGACCGATCACGATCTTGGCTGGCAGGCCTTCGGCGGCGGGTACGGCAGGCTTGTCAGCCGGTTTCGTGCAGGCAACCAGCACGGCGGCAACGGCAACGGTCATCAAAAAGCGGCGGCGAAAAGGTGCTTTCATGGCGAAAAAGACTGTACAGGTGATGAAACGAGTTCACGAATTGCATGATGTTATAACGGGCAGCCACGAAGCGCTCGATCGAAGCGAAATCATTCCCAAAAGCACGGGTCAGGCTGATGCGCTGACCATCGCCGGCGCTGTACTGGCTGCCATCGTGGCCATTTGGGCACTGAAGCTGGCTCGCCACGCCCTGTCTCACGGGGTATCGTCAGTTCAGTAACAAGCCGCAGCTGATCGGAAGGAAGCGAAAACAGTGAGGGAGCAGGCGGCGAGGCTCGGTGGCCAGGTGCTGGCCCTGAACAAGCAGCTCAAGTAATTGATGCAGCGCATTGGAACCCCTGCTTGGGCCAAACGAGCCAATAGCAGACGTGGCGCGGGGCATCTGTCAAACATACGAGCAAGTATCCGTAACGCACAAGCGCATCTTCGCGCAGCCCAGCCTGTGCCTGCTTCTCGCGCTTGAAGACAACCTTCTATCGTCCACCAAAACGGGGGCTGCCCAGGCGAAAGCCTGCTTAAACTCTGTGCAGAAGGGCAGGCGGAACGTGACGAAGCGAAGCGACGGCGGGGCCGGCCGCCCTGGGCTTGTCTCTTTACAACAAGCGGGACACCGGACGAAGCCCGTCGTTAGTCTTTGTGTTACTAGGCGTAAATCCTTGCCTGACAAGGGTTTATGCTTCTTTTTGCCTAGGAGGAAACCTTGCATCCAATCGCCAGCCCCGGTGCAGGATACGATGATCCTTTTGGAGGGATCGACGATGCATACGGATAAGAATCAGTCGCATCTGATCAGCGACGATTCGGAGTTTGCCAGCTGGTATGTCGAAGCAGGAATAGAAGAGCGTATGGCTGGGCCTGTGGTCGGTCGGGATCATGAATCGGTCATGAAAGACCTTCAGGACATGATCGACGAATTGAAGCGTAAACACGATGAAGCGACCGTTACCGGTAGTCTGGCATCCAGCAGCAGAAGCTGAGCTGAGAGAGATCATTGCATCGACCTGGGGGGACAGCCCGAAGGCCGCGCAGATGATGGATTCAGTTCGTTTCATCGGGAAATGGCCGCACCTGTTGATCGTCCACCAAAACGGGGGCTGCCCAGGTTTCGGCGGTCTGCCGGAAGAGGCAAAACGTGAAAGCGTTGGCGGGTCTCTCCGTCCTACGTTCGCGAGGAGTTCGGCGAGTCGGCGAACCCGTTTCGGGCCGAAGGCGGCGGTTGGGTCAACCGGGAAACCGGCGAGGTCATACCGTCTCGATATGGACTGGTCTGGCGATCAGGCAGAAAACGCTGCTTCCTGATCGACCTTTGGGCACACGTGACGGCCAATCACCAGGTTAACGGTACACGGTGGGCACGGATCGCTTCACCGCCCGTCAGTTCGGCCGGCAGCTCTACAGTAACCGGCATAGCGTGATCGTTGTGCGGAAGCTGCCGGACGATCGACAAGACCTTTTCAGGATCCATGCACGTCTTCTGCGGCAGGATTGTTTCGAGGTTGAAGTAACCGGCTGCGGCAAAAGATATCGTTTCGCAAAGAAAGTCGGACGGATCACGATTGATCCGAGCCGACAGCTCGTTGAGCAGTTCCAGCGCGGCAGGAACAAGATGTTTTACTTCGCATAATGGTTATTATGTCAAATCAGATCTCATTCAGAATGGGCCTTTCGTTCGGAATCATGCCCACGGCCGATCGTCGCTCATCATGCCGAAGTTGAAAGTTGGATCTGAATCTGAAGTCGGATCGGATGGACGACGACAAACAGAGGCAGAAAATCATTGATGCGGCGGTTCACTGATCGTCCACGGATCGGTCCGGACATCCACACCGACCATGCCGGCGGCCAAGGCACCGCGAATGCCGGCGTCCGAATCCTCGAACACGATGCAGGCTTCTGGTGCAGCCTTCATGCGCTCGGCTGCCAGCAGAAAGATTTGTGGATCCGGCTTGGGTGGACAACCATCATCGGCAGTGATGATCACATCGAACAAGTTCCGCAGCCCGGTGCCGTCGATGGTCGCCAGTACCGGTTCCGATCGGCCGTTGGACGCCACGGCCAGCAACTTGATGCCATGAAAACGCTTGGCGATCCCGGCTACCGGCCCATGAGGCTCCAGTTGATCGACTTCGGTCAGAAAATGCGCGATCTCGTCGGCATGCACGGTGGCTACGTCCAGCCCGATGCCGCTGTCACGGCTCATGGTGCCGATCAGCTCCTCGGCGGTCAGACTGGTGTACTGGCGATACCAATCATGTGTCATCTCGATGCCGTAGGGATCGAAGGCAGCCTGCCAGGCACGCTCGTGGGCATCCAGCGTCATCACCAGTGTACCGTCACAGTCGAAAATCAGACCCTCGGCATCGTGCAACAGTTCTTCCAGACGTTGATTTTGCTCGGCCATCGTTGGCTCCCAGTTGGCTCCCTCCCGGGTTCCTTGTCCGAGTATGCACCCTTCGAGGGTTCCCGGCTGAGACTCCGAGCTGATCTCGGGTACACACGGCCAGCATGCCAGCCGTCAGGAGAGCGTATGCAGTGTGTGCCGCGGCTGCGTCATCAGGAATCGGTTTCCAGCTCTGACCTGAATCCCCAGCCGACTGCAGGGGGCATTTGGTAAGAGTCATACTCCAAACGTATTATCGAACGCAATCCGTTCTTTGTGTCGGCCCGTCCGACTTCCCGATTCAGGAAATCACCGGCCAGTGAGCGGACGAAGATAATGGGTGCCTCGAGCGAATACACCGTGATCCACGAAGATCCACGGAGAACACACTGAAACCCAGCGAGACCAGAGAGGAGATCGATCATGAAGAACCCCCTTCGCCAGACCATCATTGCGCTTGCGTTGGCTTGCCTGCCCTTTGCCGCGATGGCCGCCAACGGCCAGGCGCAAGAGCTGCATCAGGGCGGGCGGCAGGCCCGGGATTCCAGTCACCAGGCAGGCCATGATCACGGCCAGAGCGGTGTTTCAGCCGGTGTCACGACGGCGTCTTCGGCCATGGCCGAGCTCAAGCCGACCCAGGGCAACGTGACTGCCGGTTCGATCAAATTCGAAAATGAAGGTGACAAGGTTCGGATTTCGGGTGAGGTGAGCGGCCTGAAAGCCGAGAGCAGCCATGGCTTTCACGTGCACGAAAAAGGCGACTGCAGTGCACCGGACGGCAGCAGTGCCGGTGGTCACTTCGGGCTGGTGGGACAGGAGCACGGCAGCCCGAACGAAGCCGGTTCGCATGTCGGTGATCTCGGCAATATCCGTACCGACGAGGATGGTGTGGCTCGGGTCGACATCGTCGTGCCACGGAGCAAGCTGACACTGGGTGAAGGTGAAAAAGACGTCATCGGCCGCGGCCTGATCGTGCATGCCAAGGCCGATGATCTGGTCTCGCAGCCGACAGGCAATGCCGGTGATCGTCTGGCTTGTGGCGTGATCCGAGCTGATCGGTGAGTTCGCTCCTCACGAACGGCTCATGAGCGAAGAGGAGACAGGGCGTTTCCCACCCGAGTGCCCTGCCCTGAACCTTGCATGTGAGCCATGGGCAAAAATGCGAGGTGTCGCTCTTTCCTGGTCTGTTCAGCCTTGCTGCGGCGTGGCGGCTTCGCCCTCGAAGTTCGATAGTGCCACGATCACGGTGCTGACGCGCGACAGATTCTGCACGAGACTGACTTCGCCGCTGTCCAGCATGGCATTCAGATCGTGGCGACGCACGGTCCAGTGTTCACGTGGATAGCGCGAGAAAATGAAGATCGTGCCAGCCGGACTGACCCAACCCAGCTTGTAGCGTTTGCTGCCGCCGTCGGTCGAGCGCCGTTCGATTTCGTCACCATGTTGCAGGCCCGACCGGGTGACGGCATCCCAGCCGGGATCGTCGCTGCTGGTCTGCGCGGCCGAGGGCGGATCAGCCGGTTTGCGCATGACGAGCGTGGCCGGTCCTCCATCCGATACGCCATCGGCATTCTCGCTACCCATCGCCGGTTCGTCATCACCATTCAGTGATCGCTGCTTGCTTTGCTCGATGACTTTGCCGTGGCAGACCATCAAGTCGCGCAGGAAGGCCTCGCGTTCGGCGCTCGGCATGGCAATGAAAGCCATGCCCCGTGACAGATCGGCGATCAGCTGCGGCAACTGCTTGGCCAGATCCTTGATTTCCGTGGCTTTCTTCGGTTGGACACTCCAGATCAGTGTATCGAGTACGCGCTCGGCGCGGGCTTCGTCAAAGGGCAGATTCTCAGTGTCGTCACGCAGGCGTACGATCACTTCCACCCATGAGTTCATGATGAAACTGCCGACGGCCTCCGGCAACACCCTTGATCTCATCCGCTGATTCAAACCGCGGCGGACTTCCTGACGGATCGTGTCGATACGCTCGGCTTTGCCTGCAGCCTCGGCAATCTTGGCCAGGCGCTCGTCACGACGGGCATTCTCCTCGGCGACGATGGTTTCGGTCCGATCGAGCGCCTCGGCGATGATGACCAGCTCGCGCTCGAAGTTGTTGAGCACCCAGGTGACCAGCGACTCCAGGTCATTGACGAGCGGCGCGCCCGGTTCGGTCTCGAAGTCGGGGTCGGATCCGATTTCGGCCAGCCGATCGACGAAGCGGCGCATCGGATGATCGGGGCGTGCAAAGAAGCTCGGATCGATCAGAGCCGCCTTGAAGGCCGCCACCTGCAGGCGCAACAGTTGCTGTTTGATGGCGTTGGCGATGGCATCGTCTTCATAGACGTGCTGGAACACCTGTGCCACGGTCTCGATGATCAGGCGGTCCAGTGGCGAACCGTGATGCTGTGCCGCAGCCGTCGATCGTCTGTGCGTTTCGGCAATCAGCACACTGACTGCTTCGGGGTCGTCACTGTCGGACACCCGGGTCTGCAAACTGCTCAGCTCGTTCAGAAGGCGCTCGGACGTCGACTGTGCCTTGACCTGCCCCTGTAGGCCAAAGTTGTGCGGATCGGCCAGATAGCGGGTGGCCGAAGCCATCGCCACCCGGTCGTTCTGGCCGCCGACCTGCTCGGCCCATTGCATCAGATCGTCTTCGGAAACGACATGGCTGCCCAGATGGGCAGCTGCTGCCGGTGCCCTGCCAGCACCCGTCGAGCCTTTGAGCATGTCGGCGGCGCCCTGCTCCGCCTGAGAATCAGGCTCCTGTAGTGCGGCCAGCGCGGTATTGCGCGCCTTGGAAATGCTGTAGCGCAACTCGGGCAGAATGCCATAGGCGATCAACTGCCGGTTGACTACCTGATACAGCTCGTTCAGCTCGATACTGAGTTTCGGCTCGAACATATCGAGCAGAAAGGCGGTGGTGCCGCCACTATCGAACCCTTGAAACTCCATCAGCGTTTCGCGTAGCAGGTCCAGAATGATGTCCGGTGCGATCGGATACTCATTCTCGGCAAACCAGTCCTGATCGAGCAGCGCACCGAAACGGGCACGCAACCCATCGATCGACTCTTCCTCCATCCGACGGCGCGAACGTGCCGAAATCCTCGACACCAACAGCTGGTCACGGACCATGTCGTCATCGACCAGACGCAGGGTGGGCGGCTCGTCATTGACGATGGTCGTGATCGGAGTGCTCTGCTCTCCGTCGGCGCCCACACCGGTGCGCTCCTGCCAGCTGCGCGCGCAGGCTTGGTCGAAGTGCTTTTCGATACCGGCTTTGTGATTGCGCAGCAAATCCAGGGAGGCGTTCAGCAGATCCTGACGTTCCCAGGAGGTCTCCGAAACGATCTGTTCGACCAGCTGGTCGACGACTTTGACAAAGGCGCTCCGAAAACCACGGTTGAGGGCATGGAGGATCGGCTGACGAATCTCGCGCAGAATTTCGATGTGGCTGCGTTCGATCAAAACACCGGAGGTTGGCACAGAGAGACTCCCCGACAGACTGGGTGGGCTGGTTTTCTGCCAAGCATGCCAGCCTGCAGCGGGGAAATACCTGTGCAGGTGTTCAATCGTCCGACAGTAGCCGACCGCCGGTCGACTTTGGAAGCATGGCTGTTGGATTCTTCGACGCGGCCGTGATACGGCTGCCGTCGGGACCATGCCCCCGCCCTGGCCCGCCATCTCCCCGCAGACCGGTCGCAAGCCATGTCCGGCGGAGCCCCCGTTTCCGCCCTTTCCTACTTCCGGGGCTCGGGTACCGAAGCCGTGGTGTCACGCCGATGCTGGACCACCGGCCTGGACATCGTCATCAGTTCTTCTGCACTGCTCGGGTGCAACGGCATCGTCTGGTCCAGATCGCGCTTGGTGAGCCCCATGCGCAACATCGTGGCCAGCAATTGCGCCATCTCTGCCGACTCCGGTCCCAACAACTGGACGCCCAGCACGCGGTCGGTGTCGGCATCGACCAGGACCTGTTGGTGTATCCGCTCGTTGGTGCCCGACAGTGTGGCTTTCAACGTACGGAAGCTGGCCCGATAGACATCGACCGCCGGATATTGCCGAACAGCCTGATCTTCGCTCAAACCGACCGTAGCCAGCTCTGGGGTCGAGAAGACCGCCGTCGGCACGAGAGACAGATCCGCCGTCCAGGGCTTGTCGGAGAAGCGACTGTCGGCAAAGGCGTGCCCCTCGCGGATCGCCACCGGCGTCAGATTCATGCGCTCGGTGACATCACCGACTGCATAGATGCCGGGCACATTGGTACGCGAAAACTCATCGACCAGAATTTCACCTTTCTTGCCGACGGCCACGCCGACGTTCTCCAGTCCCAGACCTCGGGTGGCCGGCTTGCGACCCACGGCCAACAGCACCTGATCGACCACCTGGGTGTCGTCGTCGTGATAAGTGATGGTGATCGAACCGTCCTCGTTGCGGCTCAGCGACTTGAAGGTGCTGTTCAGCCGGATGTCGATCCCTTTCTCGCGATAGGCGTCCATCAGCAGATCGGCCATGCCGGTATCGAAACCGCGCAGGATGCGGCCCCCCCGGTAAACCAGTGTGACCTCTGCACCCAGTCCGGCAAAGATGCCGGCAAATTCGACACCGATATAGCCACCACCGGCCACGGCGATTCGTCTCGGGAAAGTCGGCAAATCGAAAACGTCGTTCGAACTGATCGCCAGTTCGACACCGCGCAGATCGGCCGGCATGCTCGGTTCACCACCGGTCGCGATCAGAATGTCGGTCGCCGTGATCTCCCGGCCGGAGGCCAGTCGTACCCGGTTGGGACCGGCGATGCGGGCATACTCGTTGAATCGTGTCACACCGGCTTTGTCGAGATTACCGGAGTAGATCGACTCGAGGCGGGCGATTTCCTGGTTTTTGGCCTGAATCAGCTGTGACCAGTCGAACTCCGCCTGCGATATGCACCAGCCAAAGCCGCTGGCTTCCTGAAAGTTCTGGCGAAAGCGCGAAGCAAAGGCCAGCAGTTTCTTGGGCACGCAGCCACGGATGACACAGGTGCCACCGTAACGGAAGCCTTCGGTAATGGCGACCCGTGCACCGTGCTGGGCTGCGACCCGGGCGGCACGCACACCACCTGAACCACCACCGATGACAAAGAGATCGTAATCGTTGCTCATGAATGACGGTTTGACAGAAAGATGTTATTTGGTACCAAAAATTCGGTCGCCGGCATCACCCAGCCCCGGCAGGATATAACCGTGGTCGTTCAGCTCACGATCGATAGCCGCCGTATAGATCGGTACGTCGGGATGTGCCTCTTGGAAAGTGCGGATGCCCCGGGGAACCGTCAAAAGGCAGACGAACTTGATCGAACGCGGATGGGTGTCCTTGACCCGGCGAACGGCGGCCACCGCGGAATGACCGGTTGCCAGCATCGGGTCGACCACCACCACATCGCGCTCTTGCATGTCGGGCGGCATCTTGAAGTAATACTCGATCGCCTGCAGGGTTTCGGGATCTCGATACAGGCCGATGTGTCCGACGCGGGCACCTGGCAGCACGGTCAGAAAGCCGTCCAGAATACCGCCGCCGGCGCGTAGAATCGATACCAGACATAGCTTCTTGCCGTCGATCAGACGCGATTGCATGGTTTCCAGCGGCGTTTCGATGGTGACTTCGTGCATCGGGATGTCGCGCAGGACTTCGTAGGCAAGCAAGGTACTCAGTTCGTTGAGCAAGCGCCTGAAGTTGTTGGTGCTGGTTTCAGCACGGCGCATCAGCGTCAGTTTGTGTTGTACCAGCGGATGTTGAACGACGGTCACCTTGGCACTGTCCATGACTCGAAAACCTCCCTGTCATCAAAAGAATCTCCGGCTGAATCTAGCATGGAAAACGTGAAGCCATGAAGGACACAAAGGTGTTGGTGATCGGCGCCGGCCTGGCCGGTTGCGCGCTGGCCGAGAGTTTCTCCAGACGTTCCTGCCAGGTTCTGGTTCTGGAAGCACGGCCGCATGTCGGCGGTGCCGTGGCCGGGTTGCCACTGATTGCTCAGCACCCTGCCCTGACCCCGGATTTCGACTTGCGCAGCCAGCTGCTGATCCGCGCCATGCAGTGGCATGATGAGCTGCGGGCGGGTACTGCCACCGATCTGCAGTGTGCCTTCGAAGTGTGCGGACGCTGGCAACCAATGGCGACGGAACGTGCCATGCGCTGCACGGCCCATGTACCGCCCTCCGTGGCAGTCGTCGCAAGCCGGGCGTCCATGACGCAGGCACCCGATCGTTCCGATACCACCATTGAACATCCGCCGTCCGCATCGACTGCATCGACCAGAAACGATCGCGCGCCGGTGCATGAAGGGACGACAGCGGATGGTGCCGTCTTCGAACCGGGCCTGGTGACGATGGATTGTGAGAAAGGCATTTTTTTTCCACGTTGTGCGGCGCTTTCGCCGTTGCGTTGGTGGCAGCAGGTTCTGAAACGTCCCGGGGTCGAGCTGCGGCTGGGGGAAAAAGTGGCGCGGATCGAAGCCATCTCATCTCCCTCCCCTCTTTCCAGCAACCTCCGCACATCGCCGGCCGTGCCCGGCTCCGGTGGGATTGCCGCTCCAGCCCCCAGGCAAGCAACGGCTGATCACGATCACGGCGCGCCGGCTGCGGAGAATCTCGGTCATACCCGACCGGGTCGGCAGATCTGGCGTGCGTTCGATGCCAACGGACTGTTGTTGGCCGAAGCCGATGTGCTGGTGTTGGCCTGCCGAGACCAGGCGTTCGGCCTGGCTGGCATGGGCGAGGACGAGCATGGCCGACTGCGTCTCAGTGCTGCCCGGGTCTGGACGGCTCGTGCTGATGGCGGGCCAGCCAACGAAGACCCCGGCAGCCCGGCCCTGATGCAGATGACGGGCGGCCAGGGCTTGGCCCTGACCCGCCCTGGCCGCTTCTGGCTGCGTTCGGAAGAGCACCACCGGCAATGGTTGCAGACGGGTGTGCGGGACGAAGACATGCTGAGGAGCCTGGAAGCCGATGTCTGCGGGTCGACTGCGGCAATTCGGGGGCCGGCGCGGTTCGGCGGGTATGGGCGGGGGGCAGCGCCCATGTCCAACAGCCTATCCGATACCGTGATGGAGCGAGACGGTGGTTCGACTCCGGCATCGACCCGGCCCGTCGAATCGGCGACGGAACGGGTGGAAGGACGGCACCCCGACGATCGCCTACACCTCGAGGCGCTATGCGAGTTTCTGAGCAGACCCGAATGCTGGCACCCCAGCCCTATCGGCGAACGGATGCAGCTGCGTGACAACCTGCCGATGATTGGCGCTGCCCCGGATCTGGACCGGATCCGCATCGATGCCGAGAGACTGGCGCGCAACGACCGACTGCCGATGCCCCGTCGGGCCGGCCTTTATCTGCTGACCGGGTTGGCCGGTCGCGGGGCTCTGTATGCACCGATCGGGGCCGAAATGATCGCCGCCGAAGCTTGTGGAGAAGAACCGCCGGTCGATGCCCGGCTGGTCCGGGCCGTCGATCCCTGCCGCTTCATCAAACGCAGGCTGCAGCGCGCCTGGAGCCGGCGGTAGTCAGCCAATCAAGGTATCAGCTGTAGCACACCGAGTCCGAGCATGTCGAAGGCGGCATGCGCCAGCATGAAAGGAAGCAATGAATCGATCCGGCGCCGGAACAGCAGGAAGACGACACCCATCAGCGTGACGGCGAGTGCACCCACCCATCCTTGATAGATGTGGAAAATGAAGCGCACGAACAGGCTGAAAGCGATCGCGATCGGCAGATGACGCCGGTTGACACAAAAAACCAGTCCCAGAAAAAACAGCTCCTCGAAAAAGCCGTTCAGCAGAGAAAAGATCACCAGTGAGAGGGACGCTTGCGACAGCAGCATTGCCTGGTCGTCCAGGGCAGAGTCACCGGCTGGCCCTCCTCCGACCGGTACGTCCGCATCGGCGTGCGCGACGCCATGATGTGGAAGCACCGTGAAATGCAGCTCCTGGTACAAATCGCTGGCCGCACCGGCCGATGCGAACAGCAACACGGTCAGTGGTATGGTCCAGCGATCGATCGAGAGCTTCAACTGGCTGAAATCGAAGCAGCGCAGACGCAGATAGGCCCAGACGATGGCCAGCAACACCGATTCGGTGACGGTACCGCCCCAATTGGCAGCCTCGTCGAACGAGAGCTCGGCCGATATCGATTGATCGGTATGCTGCAAGGCCAGGTAGCTGGTCAGTGCTCCCACGGTGGCCTGCCCAAAAAAGATCATCGCCAGAATGATCAGATCGGAAAATGTCAGCACCCGTTTGATGGGCCTGGCTGCTGGCACAGATTGGTCCGTCCGACTCGATGGCATGACAATCGGCTCTGTTGTCTCGTCACATCCGATAACGGCCGATCGTTCATCCAGTTGACCGGATGCCGCCACAGCCCCAACGCCAAGCATACGAATCAGAAGCGCAGATGAAAGCGTCGGTCAGCCTGTGCAGGCGGAAGGCAAGCCTTCGGCTGCCTGGGCCGCACGGGAGCCGGCTACTCGAACTGCGCCCGGGCGTTGTGCCAGATCCGCATCCAGGGCGAGTGGTCCAGACCGGTTTGGGCCAGCACGCGCGGTTTCCACGACCATTGCGCCAGACGGAACACCCGTTCGGGATGCGGCATCATGATGGTGGCGCGACCATCGGCGCTGGCAAAGCCCGTCATCCCTTGCGGTGAACCGTTCGGGTTCAGCGGATAGCGCTCGGTGGGCTGACCGGCGCCGTCGACGAAGCGCATCACCGGATTGGCCGCCTGGATACGTGCCGCCAGCCGTTCGACGGAAACCTGATCGGCTTGCTCGGTCGGCGCTTGGAAATCGGCCCGGCCTTCGGCGTGTGAGACCACGATCGGCAAACGGTCACCCGCCATGCCCTGCAGCCACAGCGAGGGCGACGACAGAATCTCGACGCTCGACAAGCGCCCTTCGTACTGCTCGGAGCGGTTGCGCACGAAGCGCGGCCAGGCTTCGGCACCTGGAATCAGCCCCTTCAAGTGCGACAGCATCTGGCAACCGTTGCAGACGCCCAACGTCAGCGTGTCGGGCCGGTGGAAGAAGCGCTGGAAGGCTTCGGCCAGTTCGGGGTGGAACAGGATGGTACGCGCCCAGCCCGCGCCGGCGCCCAACACGTCGCCGTAAGAAAAGCCACCGCAGACCACCAGCGCCTGAAAGTCGTCCAGCTTGCGCCTGCCGGCAATCAGATCACTCATGTGTACATCGTGCGCCTCGAAGCCGGCCAGATCGAAGGCGGCAGCCATTTCACGCTGGCTGTTGACGCCCTGCTCGCGCAACACCGCCACTTTCGGACGCCGGCCGGTGAGCTGCGGTGTCGGCGGGTTCTGCCAAGCTTGCAGTGAAGCGGTCGACAGATGAGCCGACAGCGGTGGCTGTACGCTGGCGTCGGCACCTTCCAGTTCAAAGGCCTGCGCCGTGCACGCCGGATCGTCACGCAAGCTGGCGATACGATGGCTGGTTTCGGACCATGCCTGCTGCAGGGTGGCACGCGGCAGGTTGAACAGGCAGCGCGCATCATTGTGGATCTCGATGCTGTCCTGATCGTTGGGCATGGCGATCACATGCGAATGGGCAGACAGCTCGTGTTCTCGCAGCAGCGCCATCAGCCGATCGCGGTTGGCGCGGCTGACCTGCAACACGACACCAGGTTCCTCGTTGAACAAGGCACGCAGCACCCGCTCCTCGCGCATCTCGGCCACCTGGGCCGGTCGGATCTTGTAATCACCGGCATCCGAGGTCAGCTCGTCGATGGTCAGCATGTCGAGCTGGATCGTCACACCACAATGGCCGGCAAACGCCATTTCGCAGATCGTGGCGAACAGACCGCCATCGGAACGGTCGTGATACGCCAGCAGCAGGCCCTGCGCCTGGGCCGCCTGCACCGCGTCATAAAGCCGGCGCAGCATATCCGGCGTCTCGAAATCCGGCACCGCGTCACCCCGACGGCCGGTGATCTGCTCCAGCGCCGAACCGCCCAGCCGCTGTTTGCCGCGGGACAGGTCGACCAGAATCAAACAGCTCGGGGCTTCGGTATTCAGCTCGGGCGTCAGTGCACGCCGCACATCGTTGAGCGGCGTATGGGCGGTGACGATCAGCGAAACCGGTGAACCGACTTCGATCGTCTGGCTGCCATCCTGCCAGCGGGCACGCATCGACAGCGAATCCTTGCCGACCGGGATGCTGATGCCCAGCTCGATGCAGAGCTTGCTGGCCGCTTCGACGGCGGCATACAGCGCCGCATCCTGGGCCGGATCGCCGGCATTGGCCATCCAATTGGCCGACAACTTGGTCATGCCCAGATCGTCCGGCACGGCCGACAGCAGATTGGTCAGCGACTCGGCAATGGCCAGGCGCGAGGCCGCAGCGGAATCCTGCACCGCCACCGGGGTACGTTCGCCCATCGACAGCGCATCACCGACGTGGCTGCGGTAGTCGAGCATGCCGACGGCACAATCGGCCACCGGCACCTGCCAGGGGCCGACCATCGGGTCGCGCACGCTCAGGCCCCCCACGGTCCGGTCGGTGATGGTGACCAGAAAGCTCTTGCTGGCCACGGCCGGCAGTTGCAGGATTTGCTTGGCCAGCACGTCCAGATTCAGACCGGCCAGATCCATGCCGGGCTCGGCTGCCCGTTCGGCGGTTTCGCCTTGGCGCCGCGTCCGTGGCGATTTGCCGAACAGCACATCCATGCGGATATCGACCGCCGGTGGTCGTCCCGGATCGGCCAGGCGCAAATGTTCTTCTTCGGTCACGACACCGACCACCGACACCGGGCAGCGCTCACGCTCACAGATCGACTGCAGCAACGGCAGCCGATCGGGAGCGATACCCAGCACATAGCGTTCCTGCGCTTCGTTGCACCAGATTTCAGCCGGCGACATACCGGTTTCAGCCACCGGCACGCTCGCCAGGCTGAAATCCGCGCCCCGGCCGGCATCATGGGCCAGTTCCGGGAAGGCATTGGACAGACCGCCCGCGCCCACGTCGTGAATCGACAGAATCGGGTTGGCTTCACCCAGGGCGCGGCAGGCGTTGATCACTTCCTGCACCCGGCGTTCCATTTCGGGGTTGGCCCGCTGCACCGAGGCGAAATCCAGCTCGGCGGCATTGCTACCCACGCCCATACTGGATGCGGCCCCGCCACCCAGGCCGATGCGCATGCCCGGCCCGCCCAGCTGGATCAGCAGCGAACCCGGCGGCAACCCGCATTTGCGCTCGTGCTGCTGGTCGACCGAACCGACGCCACCGGCGATCATGATCGGCTTGTGATAGCCCCAGCCGCTCTGGCGCTGCCCCTCCTGCGCCTGCAGCGGCGTCTCGAAGGTGCGGAAATATCCGAGCAGATTCGGCCGGCCGAACTCGTTGTTGAAGGCGGCACCACCCAACGGCCCCTCGATCATGATGGACAACGGCGTGGCCAGCGTCGGCGGCCTGCTGGCATCGGTCTCCCAGGGCTGCTGCCAGCCTGGAATACGCAGATGTGAGACGGTGAAGCCGGTCAGACCGTAGCGCGGAGAACCTCCTCGACCGGTCGCCCCTTCATCGCGGATTTCGCCGCCGCTGCCGGTGGCTGCGCCCGGATGCGGTGCAATCGCCGTCGGGTGATTGTGGGTCTCGACCTTCAGTAGACGCTGCACCGGCCGCTCGGACCAGTGATAGCGGGTGTCGCGCGGGTCGACGTCCCAGGACTGGATGATGCCGCCATCCAGAATGGCGGCATTGTCCGAATAGGCGACGACGGTGCCGCGGGGATGCGCGTCGTGGGTGTCGCGGATCATCCGGAACAGCGAACGCGCCTGCTGTCTGCCATCGATGACGAACTCGGCATTGAAGATCTTGTGACGGCAGTGCTCGGAATTGGCCTGTGCGAACATCATCAGCTCGACATCGGTCGGGTCGCGCCTCAGATCGGTATAGACGCCGGCCAGATACCCGATCTCATCGCTCGAGAGCGCCAGGCCGAGCCGTAAATTGGCCTCGGCCAGTGCCTGCTTCGCATCATCACCCAGTGCCACCTCGCTCATCGGCACGCTGGCCAACGGCGCGAACAATTCGGCTGCGTCCGGTTGCCGGGCAAACCAGCTTTCCATCATCGGGTCGTGCAGGCAGGCCGCCAGCGTGGCCAGCCGCTCGGCACCGAAATTCTCGCTCCTCCTGACTGCCAGTGGGCCCCGCTTGAGCCGCAGGCGGTAGCGGATACCACGCTCGATCCGGCCGACATCATCGAAACTGGCGTGATGCAAGATGTCGATGGCCTTGGACGACCATGGCGACAAGGTGCCGCAGCGGGCAATCACCCAGACCGACTGCTGGCGGGCATCGTCCTCGGGAGCGGCCATCGGCGCCTCGTCGACCAGCAGCTGCAGCCTTTCGAGCCGTTCACCATCGATGAGCCGTTTGGATTGGAGCAGATAGAACCATTCGGCCGACACGCCCTCGATGGCGTCATCGACGGCCTGCAACCGCTGCAGCAGCGCGTTGGCACGAAAACGGCTCAGGGCATGACCGCCGGGCAGTCGTTGATGGGAAGAACTCATGAGTGGGCTGGCCGGGAGACGAAGGGAATTGAGGGACTCTGACGCGGAAGACCATCCGCACGGGGCACTGTGTGGCACGGGATGCCATCGCATCGGACAGAGCGGTTCAGAGAACCGCGGGTTCGAACCGGCGATTATAGGCCGGGAAGCACCATCCGTCGGCTGACCGGCGGATGCGGGGCTTCCCGGGGAGAAGGCATACAGAAGAACCGGGATGTACGAAACGGAAGGGATCTCGAGGGGTGGATCGACGGAGTTGGCAAAGATACGTCTTCAAGCCCCTGTGCACATGTTCGTGCCCGCCGATCCGGCCGGCACACCGGGAACGGAAAGGCCACTGAAGATTGTGCGGGGCGATGGGCGGGGGTAGCATGATGGTCCCGAATTCAATCTGGAGACTCTCTATGTCACACCTGTCGTACATCGCGCCGAAGGTTGGCAGCCCTTGGGACACCTTCCTGGCACAGGTCGATCAGGTTACACCGCATCTCGGTTCCCTGGCCCGCTGGGTCGAGACCCTCAAGACCCCGAAACGGGCTCTGATCGTGGACATTCCGATCGAACTGGACAATGGCACCATCGCCCACTTCGAGGGCTATCGTGTGCAACACAATCTCTCCCGCGGTCCCGGCAAGGGAGGCGTCCGCTACCACCCGGACGTGACGCTGGAGGAAGTGATGGCGCTGTCTGCGTGGATGACGATCAAGAACGCCGCGGTCAACATTCCCTACGGTGGTGCCAAGGGCGGCATCCGGGTCGACCCCAAGAAGCTGTCGCAGAACGAGCTCGAAAAAATCACCCGCCGCTATACCAGCGAAATCGGCATCATCATCGGCCCGACCAAGGACATTCCGGCACCGGACGTGAACACCAATGCGCAGGTCATGGCCTGGATGATGGACACCTACTCGGCCAATCAGGGCGGCACCATCACCGGCGTCGTCACCGGCAAACCGATCGAACTGGGCGGTTCGCTGGGCCGGGCAAAATCCACGGGGCGGGGCGTGTTCCTGACCACCCGCGAAGCCGCACGCGCGATGGATCTGCCGCTGCAGGATGCCAAGGTGCTCGTGCAGGGTTTCGGCAACGTCGGCAGCATCGCCGCCGAACTGCTGTACGAGGCCGGTGCCAAGGTCGTGGCACTGCAGGATCACACCGGTACGCTGCGTAATGACGCCGGTCTCAACATCCCCGCCCTGCTCGAACATACGCGTGCCAACGGCGGCATCGCCGGCTTCGCCGGCGGAGAACGAATCGACGACGAGGATTTCTGGAGCCTCGATTGCGACATCATAGTGCCGGCCGCTCTCGAAGGCCAGATCGATGCCGACCGTGCCAATAAAATCAAGGCCAGACTGGTGGTCGAAGGCGCCAACGGCCCGGTCACCAAAATGGGGGATCAGGTGCTGGCCGACCGCGGCATCACGGTGGTGCCCGACGTCATCGCCAACGCCGGTGGTGTGATCGTGTCCTACTTCGAATGGGTCCAGGATTTCTCCAGCTTTTTCTGGAGCGAGGACGAAATCAACCTGCGTATGGAAGCGATCCAGCTGACCGCTTTCCGCGACATTCAGGAACTGGCCGCCAGCAAGAATGTTTCGCTGCGCACTGCCGCCTACATCATCGCTTGCCAGCGCGTGCTTCGCGCCCGGGCCGAGCGCGGTCTGTATCCATGAAACGCAGAGCCGGAGCGCGGTAGTCGTCACGACCGCCACGCTCCTCTGTCTCTTTGCCGGAAAAATCGGATCTACGCCCCGGTGTGCATGGTCGTGTCGCCGCAGCGGGCCTCCAATGCCTTCAGGCGCCCGTTCAACTCGCCGACCATCTGCTCCAGTGCTTCGACGCGCTGCCGCAGTGTCTCATCGGCACGCTCCGGGGCCCCGGTTTCTACCATGGCGGCAGCCGCATCCGGGGTGGCCGCCGTTTTGTTTTGCGTATCATCCGACAGCAGATGCCGCCAGCGCTGCTCTCGCTCGCCGGGCTGGCGCGCCATCCGTTCCACCAGCGCACCATCCGAGCGACTGGCCAGCTCATCCAGAAAGCCCTCGACCGACGAGGTGTCGGCGAAATGCACCTGCCGCCCGACGTGGGCACGTAGTCCGGCCGCCGTCTGTGGACCGCGCAGCATCAGTACGGACAGCAGCGCAGCCGATTCGGACGGGATGTGCAGCACCCGGCGGATATTTTGCTCATAGCGCATCGTCCGCCCGCCACTGGACTCGATCACCATCCCCCGCGCACGCAAACCGTCGAGCGCCCTCTGCAGATCGGACTCACTCAGATTCAGCACGGGATCGCGGTTGCTGCGCTGGTTGCAGCCGGCCAGCAGCGAGTTGAGCGTCATCGGATAGCTGTCCGGAACGGTTTTCTCTTTTTCGATCAGTACCGCCAGTGCCCGGGCTTCATGAGTGGACAAAGGTTCTGGCCGCCGTTGCTCGATCATTGCTTCGCTCCATAAAAAAATCGAGGGTTATTTTGGCGCCTGCACTTGGCATCGCAAGACCTACGCTCGGAAAAATAGCCACAATGGTGTCCAGCGCCGGCATACTGATGGCTTGGCGTACCGATCGGCAGGAGAACTCATGACGACCCGCGCTCTTACATCCGCAGTCTATCCGGCAACGCATGCCTCTCCGGGATGGTTGCTGGACCTCGAATCCATCCGGATGATCGAGAAGCGCTGGCTGCAGGAGACACCGCCCGGCGCTCTGATGGCCGCAGCCGGTGCGGCGGTGGCCGATGTGGCATCGCGCATGTGGCGCGCGATGCCCGCCGATACCATGATCGTGCTGCTGGTCGGCCCGGGCAACAATGGCGGCGATGCGCTGGTGGCCGGTCGCCTGCTGGCTCAGGCGGGTCTCGACGTGCGGGCCGCCGTTTTTCCGGGACTGGAAAAAACGCCACCCCGCACTGCCGACGCTCGCAAAGCCTGGGTCGCCTGGCGTTCTGCCGGTCGGCGTTTTCATGCACTCGGCGAAGCCAGGGACTGGCTGTCGCAGTCGGCGCTGGTCATCGATGGCTTGTTCGGCATCGGCCAGACCCGGGCGCTGGAGCCCCTTGTCTCAGGGCTGGCCCGTCTGCTGCGTGAGACACAGACACCGGTGCTGGCGATCGACGTCCCCAGTGGACTGAATGCCGAGACCGGTGCCGCCATCGACGGAGGCGAGGTGATCAGTGCCAGATGGACCGTGACCATGATTGCCGACAAAGCCGGCCTTCACACCGGCGCCGGGTTGCTGCATGCCGGCGAGGTATGGGTGGCGCCGCTCAGCGAGGAGCTTCCGAACGCCCCCTCCCGACCACCGGGGGCACA
This sequence comes from Lautropia sp., assembly GCA_030530775.1. Classification (GTDB taxonomy): domain Bacteria; phylum Pseudomonadota; class Gammaproteobacteria; order Burkholderiales; family Burkholderiaceae_E; genus Lautropia. The sequence continues at coordinate 138,715 of JAUMUG010000003.1, forward strand.
GCTGCTGGAAACGCAAGCCGTGGCCGGCTGGCTGCCCGAGGTTCGACGCGACAGCCACAAAGGTCGGGCCGGCGATGTACTGGTGATCGGTGGCCGCCTGGGCATGGCCGGTGCCGCCCGGCTGGCGGCCCGTGGAGCACTGGGGGCCGGAGCTGGCCGGGTCTGGATCAGCCTCGATACCGAGTCTTTTGCGCAGGGCGACACCCCGGGGGCGGCCGATCCCTATCGTCCCGAAATCATGCAGACGGGCTGGCCACACCCACGGACCGATGAGGTGAAGACCGACGGCGCAGCCGCCCTGCCCGGCAGCCAACCGGTGCTGGTCGTCGGCTGCGGCCTGGGCCAGGACGTCCAGGCTTGCAGCTGGTTGGAACATGCGCTGGCCAGCGGGGCACATCTGGTGATCGATGCCGACGCACTGTCACTGATTGCCGCCAGGCCGGCCCTACTGCTGCAGGGCGGGATGGACGAAGCGGAACAAGAGGGGGAGCGGTCTGAAGGACAGGTCGACGGCGAGACTGCATCGGAAACGTCGGAAGAAGCAGCCGACGGCAACGCAGCGCCGCCGGCGACGACGGAAGAGCACGGCATGCTCCGAATCCTGACCCCCCACCCGCTGGAAGCGGCCCGCCTGTTGAATGAGAGCGTGGCGAAAGTCCAGGCAGATCGCATCGAGGCCGCCCAGACTCTGGCCCGGCGCTTCGATGCGGTCGTGGTGCTGAAGGGAGCCGGTAGTGTCGTCGCTCTACCCTGTGGGCAATACATGATCAACAGCAGCGGTCATCCCCTGCTGGGCACGGCCGGCTCGGGCGATGTGCTGGCGGGAACGATCGCTGCCCTGCTCGCCCGACTGCTGCGCACGGGCGTGCCTGTGCCAGAAGCAGCCTGGCGTGCCAGTTGCATCGCCGTCTGGCTGCATGGCCGCGCCGGCGAATGGCTGGCTGACCGGCTGGGACCCACTGGCGTCGCAGCCGCCCATCTGGCGGATTGTTACCCGGCCATCTGGGCGGAACTGCGGCGCGTCGCCCGCGATGTCGTGGCATTCCCGGCGTCCGGGCAGCAGCGATCCTGATGCAGAGAACGGCACGATCGGGAGCAACGTCCGATCCTTGGCAGCGCATGGAAATACCATCCGTCCGGCCAGTCGGTTCATGCGGTCGATACGGCCGAATCCGGTACTCGATGGAGATGGGCATGGAGGCATGAGCCATATCGGCCGAGCGCCTCCCCTGCTGCTCGGAAAGTGCGCCAGGAGCGCTGTCACGGCGCTTTCAGGCGCCCTCTTTCGATTTCCAACCGGCGGCCACAACGGGTGGCCAATCTTGGATCATGCGTCACCAGCAGCAGAGTCGAACCCAGATCGCGGTTCATCTCGAACAGCAGGTCGATGATCCGCTCACCGGTGGCGTGATCAAGACTGCCGGTCGGCTCATCGGCAAACAGCAGCTTGGGCGAAGGCGCAAAGGCACGTGCCAGCGCCACCCGCTGCTGCTCGCCGCCCGAGAGCGTGCGCGGATAATGCCCCGCCCGTTCGGCCAGACCCACTCGGGCCAGCAGTCTGCCGGCCGTCTCTCGGGCATCGGGGTTGGCGGCCAGCTCCAGCGGCAGCATCACGTTCTCCAGCGCCGTCATCGACGGCAGCAGCTGGAAGGACTGAAACACGAAGCCCACGTGCTGGGCCCGCCACTGCGCACGCTGCTCCTCATCCCAGGCAAACAGCGACTGGCCCTCGACCTGCACGTCGCCGCTGCTGGGCAGATCCAGCCCGGCCAGCAGACCCAGCAGGGTGGACTTTCCCGAGCCCGAAGCCCCGACGATGGCGACCGTCTCGCCCGCTGCGACCTCGAAGCTGATCTGATCGAGAATCGTCAGTGTACGGCCGCTATCTGGTACGCTCTTGTGCAACTGACGGACGGAAATCAAAGGCATGACGAATCCTCGGCAACAGAAAACCCCATCTTCTTTCGACAGCACGCTTGCCGGCCGCCTGCCGCCCGGACCTTTGGAGCCCGGAAAGCCCCTGGTCTGTGGCACACCTCGAACCGGCCGAGAAAGCCTGGACGCTGCCAGACTGGAATCCGCCTCCGGGTCGAATCCGAACCCGCACCGACGAGCCGGCATGACCATTCAGACGAAAGACGGTTTGCAAGCGCCGATGGTACAACTCCGACGGCGCTCCCTGCTCGCGTTGATCGGCCTGGGCGCCGCCAGCGTTGCACTCGATACGCTGAACGGCGGATTTCCGGCCGCCCATGCACAAACACCGGCAGAAGGCGATCCCGTTTCGGACGACGGCGCGCCTCGTTCCGCTTCCTCATCCGGTATGAATGTCGGCTCGAATGCCGGCGCCGACGAACGGACGGCGTCTTCAGAACCCCCGATATCGTCGAACGCATCCGGTCCAGCAGGCGCGTCAGCTTCGGATCGGGCCCCCGTCCTCCTGGTGCTCGGCGACAGCCTGTCGGCCGAGTATGGCCTGCGGCGCGGTCAAGGCTGGGTCGCCCTGTTGGGCGAGCGCATCCAGCAGCAAGCCGGCAAGCTCAAGCACCAGGAATGGCGGGTGGTCAACGCCAGCATCAGCGGAGAGACCACCGTCGGTGGCCGCACCCGCCTGCCCCGGCTGTTGCAGCAACACCGACCGGCGCTCACCCTCATCGAACTGGGTGGCAACGACGGCCTTCGCGGCCTGCCGATTCAGACCGTCAGCGCCAACCTGCGCCAGATGATCGAATCGGCCCAGGCCCAGGGCTCGCAAGTGTTGTTGATCGGCATGCAGATGCCCCCCAACTACGGCCCGGCCTATGCCCGGCAGTTTCAGCAGATGTACCAGAGCCTCGCCAGGGATACCGGCTCGGCGCTGGTCCCCTTCCTGCTGGAAGGCTTCGGCAGCGATCGTGACTGGTTCCAGCCCGACGGCATCCACCCCAACGCAACCGCTCAGCCCAAAATGTTGGATAATGTCTGGCCGACGCTGAAACCGCTGCTTTGATCGGACAGGCAGCTGCCCGAGTGGTGAAATTGGTAGACACAAGGGACTTAAAATCCCTCGGCTTCGGCCATACCGGTTCGATTCCGGTCTCGGGCACCATCCGTCTCCAGAGGCTCGGGCACCGGGGCTGCGCCCGTTTCGCGGTCTCAGAGACTGCCCGCATCCACCAGCACCAGTTCGGCATCTTCGATGGCGGTGATGCTGATCTCCATTTCATCCCGGATGGCGGCACCGTCGCGGGCATCCAGACGAAGGCCATTGACCTCGACCTTGCCGGCGGCCGGAACCAGGTAGCCATGACGCGCCGTATGCGAAAAACGATACCGGGTTGATTCGCCCGCCTTCAGTGTGGCCCCCAGCACCCGTGCATCGGTACGGATGGGCAGCGCATCGACATCATCCGCAAAGCCGCTGGCCAACACCACGAAATGCCCGGATCGATCTTCCTTCGGGAAGGGCTTGGTGCCCCAGGACGGTGGTCGGCCTTGCTGGTTCGGATAAATCCAGATTTGGAAAATGCGTGTGACATCCGGTTCGTGATTGTATTCCGAGTGGCGGATGCCGGTCCCTGCACTCATCACCTGTACATCTCCGGCAGCCGTGCGGCCGCTGTTGCCGAGGCTGTCCTGATGACTGATGGCGCCTTCGCGCACATAGGTGATGATTTCCATATCCGAATGTGGATGAGGTGGAAAACCGCTACCGGGCTGAATGGTGTCGTCGTTCCAGACACGTAGGCTGCCCCAGTTCATCCGCTCGGGGTCGTGATACTGAGAAAACGAAAAATGATGTCGTGCATCGAGCCAACCATGGTTGGCCGCACCCAGACTACTGAAAGGACGATGTTCGATCATGGTATTTGGTTGACGCTTGGTGCGCCACGGTGAGTGGAAAGGATGAAACCTGTGTTGTGTACGGCCGATGCGCACAGTGTAGGGACAGATCATCGAATTGAGAATGTCATGAATCGAATAGTATCCTTTCCATTTTTATAATGATCGGTATGCTACGTGGATGATCCCACCCGCGCCCTCACCGAGGCGAGTGCTTCTTTTGCGGGCGGCGAGGTGCCGTTGCCCAACACCATGCCGGCATCCGGCGCCGCCGTTCTCGTCGAGGAAACCCGCCGGCGGAAAATGATCGTCCAGACCGCTCACGGTCCTGGCCGGCCTTTGGCGACGGGGCGGCGGCTTGTCGGCCGGTTTCGTGCAGGTCGTCGATCGGCACACTCGCGCCCGAAAAAACATCGAACGGAACCCCATGAAGAAACTTCCCGATCTGGAAGCCTGGGCCATCTTCGCCAAAGTGGCGGAAAGCGGCTCCTTCGCACGCGCGGCGCAAGCCCTGTCACTGTCGCAGGCCACCGTCTCCAAGGCCATCACCCGCCTGGAAACGCGGATGAAAACGACGCTGTTCCACCGCACGTCACGGCAGATGAGTCTGACCGACAGCGGGCTGGCCGCGCTGGAGCGGGCCACGCGGATCCTGGAAGAAGGTGAAGCGGTGGAGGCGGAAACCTGCGAGCAGTCCGGCAGGCTGCGCGGCCGGATTCGCATCTCCGCGCCCATGTCCTTCGGTATCACCCACCTGGCGCCGATCCTGCCCGCCTTCCTGAGCGATCATCCGGACATTGCACTGGACATACAGTTCGATGACAAACGGGTGGATCTGGTGGCCGAGCGCTTCGATCTCGCCGTGAGGATCGCCAACCTGGACGACTCCAGCATGCGCGCCCGTCGCCTGTGTCGGGTGCGCATCCTGCTGGTCGGCTCACCCGCTTATTTCGAGCGCCATGGTTACCCCGGACATCCACGCGATCTCGCACACCACCGGGCACTGCAGTATGAGCTGGCCGGCAGCGGCACGAACTGGCGTTTTCAGCACCGGCTATACGGCGAGTTCTCGCAACCCGTGCAGGCCCATCTGCACGTCAACAATGCGGATGCGCTGACCCCTGCCCTACTGGCCGGGCTGGGTGTAGCGCTGCAACCCGAATTCATGGTTTGGCGCGAATTGCGCTCGGGCATGCTGCAAGCCGTGATGAGCGACTGGGAAGTGCCCCCCATTGCCGTGCACATCGTGACCCCACCCGGACGACGACGCCCCCTCCGGGTGCAGGCCCTGATCGACTATCTTGCTGACCGCTTCACGCAGGCGCCGTGGATGCAGGAGGAAGACTGACTCCAGCATCCTGATCGGCCTCCTACCGGTATATGCCGTCGATTCAACGGATGCGGGCTCAAGCATGACATTGAGACACGATTTTTAACGACAAAGCTTTACAGAGTAGAAGGAAAGTTCTTATACTCCCCGCTCCAGCACGCGGGAGTAGCTCAGTTGGTAGAGCGCAACCTTGCCAAGGTTGAGGTCGCGAGTTCGAGACTCGTCTCCCGCTCCATATTCCGTCTGTCCCTCACATGCTGACGGGCAGCGCCAAAAAGAGCCGCAAGGCTCTTTTTTTTTTTGCTCCTTTGCAATCTCGTCCCTGGTCGAAGACGCGGTCATATGCAAGGCATTTCCGGAACGGCGCGCTAAGATGAAGACCGGTCACCCTGCAGATGAGGTGCAAGACGATATGAGTACGGTAGCGAATGCCGAGATGGATGGCAGGAGCCCTGCCCTCCGCTGCAACGGATGCAAGGATCATCCTGCCTCGCCGTCCGGCGGCCGCCGGACGGCACTGGGTATGTTGATTGCGCCCATCGTGGCTGCTCTGCCCTTGGCTACGCGAAGCCAAAGCACTGGTGCAGGTGCTTCTTCGACTGCTGCCGAGCGGCCCCCGGCTGATCTGGAGAATCAGCCCATGGGGAAAGCCAAGGAAGACTCCGACATGAACGTTCGAAACGAGTCGGGCGGTGCGCGCAAGTCCCGGATTTTCATCACTGGCTCGGCCGACGGTCTGGGGCATGCCGCTGCGAAGACACTGCTGGCCGAAGGGCACCAGGTCGTCGTGCATGTGCGTTCACAAAAGCGCATGCCCGCCGTGCAGGCGCTGGTCGATCAGGGCGCGATCGCGACCATCGGCGATCTGTCGGATCTGGCACAAATCCGGGAGCTGGCGCGACAGGTCAACGAAATCGGCCGAATGGATGCCATCATCCACAACGCTGGTGTCGCATCCGGTGCATCGGTGCTGACCGTCAACGTCGTGGCACCGTACATGCTGACGGCGCTGATCGAGCGTCCCGAACGTCTGATCTACCTGAGCAGCAGCATGCACAGGGGTGGCCGTGCCAGCCTGGATGGCATGGACTGGCTGGGTCGCAGCACGACCGGTTCCTATTCCGACAGCAAGTTGTTCGTCACCACGTTGACCATGGCGGTGGCACGGCGCTGGCCGGAGGTATTCAGCAATGCCGTCGATCCCGGCTGGGTGCCGACCAGGATGGGAGGTGCCGGTGCCCCCGATGATTTGCGTCTGGGGCATCTGACGCAGGAATGGCTGGCGACCAGCAACGATCCCGGCGCGCGAACCAGCGGGGGTTACTGGCGTCATCAGCAACGTCAGACGCCCCATCCGGCCGTGAATGACACCCGCTTTCAGGATCGGCTGTTGGTAGCATTGGCGAAAGCCACCGGTATCGAATTACTTGGTTGAGCATGGCCGGCAATATCGCCCTCACCGTGGCTCTCGACGTATTCACGCACACATTCCTTCGATGACATGCGATGCGTGCTCCTTCCGATTCCGTCATGACGCCCATCCGAAGCAGCGAGATGTCCATCGAAATCCAGCGTGAAGACATCGAAGTCCTGGGCCAGAAAAGCCCGCCCGCCGTAATGGGCCGTCACTTCCTGCCGCATCCGTGCAAGCTCGGCCGCCGGATGATGGCGCGGGCTGAGGTGGGTCAGGATCAAATTCGGTAGCCCGGCTTGCTGCGCAAAGACTGCCACCTCCTGCGCACTGCTGTGCAGGCGCTCGGCGCCGATCCGGTCCTGCACCGCCTGGGTGTAGGTGGCTTCATGCACCAACAGCTGGGCATCCCGGCAGGCATCGCGCAACAGCGCCGGTTCACCATTGTCTCCACCCATCACGGCCGCCAGTCGACGATTTCGTACCTGCACATAATCCCGGCTGTGCAACGTTTGCCCGCCCAGGACGACATCTGCCCCCTGCTTCAACCGGCCCCAGCCCGGCCCCGGCGGCAATCCCCGCTGCCGGAGTGCTTCGTCATCGAGCTGCACCAGGCGCTGCTGCAGTTCGAATCGAAAGGCATGACTGGGCACCCGATGGCGCAGGGGATGGCTGCCGACGCTCAGGCGCGCATCGCGGCCGACGGCCAGCGGCATGCTGATATTCTGCAGTGTTTCGATGTCGACGAACTCGATGGCAAAGGGCACATACAGATCGGTCAACCGCTGGGTGCTCCGTACCCATTCCCAGATCGGCGCCGGTGCAATCAGCTGCAGCGGATGCTTGCGTCCTTGCAGCCCGGCCGTGGCCAGTAACCCCGGCAAACCATAGCAATGGTCACCATGGACGTGGCTGATGCAGACTCCGGCCAGATCATGCAGCGACAACGGCGTGCGCAGCAGCCGATGCTGCGTGCCTTCGGCGCAATCGAGCAGATACCAGCCGCGTCCGGTCAGCGGGCTTTGCACGGCCAGCGCCGACATGAAGCGGTTGCGGGTCGGCACCCCGGCAGAGGTACCCAGAAAAGTCAGTTTGAGCATGGATGTAGGGACAAAAAGGGGGCTCTCGACGCCATCGGATACAACTGCGAGTATCCCCCAATCCCGGCATTGACCGCATTCGACACATTCATCGTTCCACATCGTAGGCCCTGTCCGTCCACTGGCGTGTGTTCAGAGCGCGTTCATATCGATCACCAAGCAGAACTCGATGCTCGGCGCAACGGCTCACTCGAGCACATGCGCCGTCAACCCGGTCCGGCCGGGCGCGACGTGCTCGGCCAGCACGTGTCCGTCGGGGTAATCGCCGCCGTTCTGCGGTCGAAACGGGATCGGCGGGTCGTTGAACAAGCCGCTCAGCCGCGCTTGCCAGGCCGCTGTGATGTCGGCCATGCGTGCCGCATCCATCCGCACCGCACCATAAACCGCAAAACTGGGCAGCACCTGCATACCCGGAAAGAACAGGCTGCCATGCGTGATCGGAAACAGCAGTTGATCCAGCGGGCCATTGATGCCGCGTGGGCCGTAATCCTCGGCTGGCCCGCCCACCGAAACCCCCAGCAGTGCACGCTTGCCGGCAAAGCCCCCTTCCCCATAACGGTAGGTGTTGCCGGCTCCCTGCCAGCCATAGGCCAGCCCAAAGGCCCATACCCGATCGATCCAGCCTTTCATGATGGCCGGCATGCCGAACCACCACAGCGGAAACACCAGAATCAAAGCATCGGCCGCCTGAAGCTTGCGCTGCTCGGCCTCGACATCCGGCGTCTGGCAGCCGTTGGAAAAAGCATGTCCTGATTCCTCGATGAAGGATAGCCGATCGCTGCGCATACGCTTCGGAAAGTCCTGCGCATCGAACACCGCCTTCCAGCCCATGACATACAGATCGGATTGCAGCACCCGGTGGCCCTGGGCTTGAAGCGTATGCACGGCCGTACTCGTCAGTCGCGACGTGAGCGACGTCGGTTCCGGATGGGCGTGAACGATCAGAATGGTCTTCTCGTTTGGAGAGTTCGAGCTGCTCAGCGTATGCGGATGTCGTGTCATGATATGGCTCCGGTCAGAACGAAAACCTTCCATCAGGGCACTTGGTAGCGATCGCTGCTCGAACGCTGCCGGCGGCTTGGTCTGTTTCTACCGAAGCGGGCCAGGCACTGGCATTCCCGATGCAGCGTATTCGGGAAACGCGAGCACGGGACACCGTCCAATGAACCCCCCCGAATGGAACGAGGGCTCAGTCTGTACAGAAAACAGCCATCCGTAAAATCGAAAGAATTGCTACCTGCCATCCAAATCATGGATACCAACGAGCGCCTGGATCTGAACCTGCTGCCGACGCTGGAAACATTGCTGGCAGAGCAGAATGTGACACGTGCAGCCGAACGGTTGCATCTCAGCCAGCCGGCCGTCAGCGCGCAGCTGAACCGCTTGCGCGAGCTGTTCGACGATCCACTGCTGATTCCGGCGCAACGCGGCATGACACCCACCGCCAAGGCGCAGACACTGCTGACACCGCTGCGGCAGGCACTGGATCAGGTGCGCGGCATGCTCGCCGAACATCGTCACTTTGATCCCGCCACCGTGCAGCTGACCGTCAACATCGCCTGCACCGATTATCTGCAGACCGCCGTGATCCAACCGCTTGCCGTGACGCTGCGCCAGCGTGCGCCCGGCCTGCGGATCGCGCTGCATCATCTCGAACCGGCACGACTGGCCGAACAGATGGCCAGTGGCGCCGTCGACCTGGCGCTGATGAGTCCCGAGCATGGGCCGGACACGCTGCGCAGCCGGCATCTTTTCGATGAGCACTACGTTCTGATCAGCCGCCATCGTCATCCGGGCCTTCGCAACGGACCCACGCTGCAACAGGTCGCCCGCTTGGAGCACGTCATCGTCTCCCTGCAGGGGGGCGGTTTTCGCTCCCCCGTCGATGATGGCCTGGCTGCGCTGGGCTACACCCGCAATGTGGCGATGTCGGCCGCATCCTTTCTGGCCGTGCCCGCCGTCGTGGCCCAATCCGACTGGATCGCCCTGGTGCCCGAGCGCTTGGTCCGCCCCCATGCCCAGGAGGTATCCAAGGCCGCCGCCCGAGACGCCCACACGATCGACGTGCGTCCCTGCCCGTTGCCAGTGCCCGGCTTTGGCGTCAACCTGATGTGGCACGAGCGCACACACGCCCACAGTGGGCACCGCTGGATGCGGGAGCAGATTCTGAGCTTCGAGGCCGACACCGTCAGGAAGGTCCGGAAGACGCGGCAGCACAAACTATGACGACGTGATGCGCCGCAACGGGCGCTCATCGACTACTCGGAAAAGAAACTTTTTGACCGCCGATTTGACGCTGCCAAAACATGTCGTTAGAATGCGTCTTTATCTGATCGGCAGCCATTTGCTGATCGACGCGGGAGTAGCTCAGTTGGTAGAGCGCAACCTTGCCAAGGTTGAGGTCGCGAGTTCGAGACTCGTCTCCCGCTCCACATTCTTTCTGTTCGCCAGCTTTCGGCGGGCAGCTTCGAAAAAGGGCCGAAAGGCCCTTTTTTCATGTGCGCCCAGCATGGGCGCACACCTGGAGGTGAAAGTCCTCCCGCTTCCAGAAAAGATGAATTCTGTATCGTCTTCACGATAAACACGTTCTTGCCACAGCACGTGGTGGTGAAGCACTGCTGCCGGCAGATGGCTGGAGCAGATTCAGCCTTGAATGAACCGCCGGCAGGCTGTCCCGACATTTCATCGTCGGTCTCTGCATGAGCAGGCGTCCGGTACATTTCCCCTCCCGATTCGACGCCGACGGTTTGGCGCAGGCTCGGCTATCATGGTCGGCCCGACGGTTCTTCGATCGAGGATGAACGAACCTCAGACGATGCAGATGAAGAAAATCGATGCAGCCAGCGCCGACGTCCAATCAGCCGATCTGATAGCTGGACACATCGCGCAGCTCAAGGCGCTCTTTCCGGAACTGGTCGTCGAGGGGAACGAGGGCGCAATGGTGAATGTCGACGTGCTCAAGGCCCTGGTGGGCGACCGGACCGTGACCGACGCCGATGAAAAGTACGGGCTCGGCTGGCACGGCAAGCGCAGTGCCCACCAACAGGCGCTGATACCCAGCTCCGGCACGTTGCTCCCCTGCCCGGCCGACAGCCTCGATTGGAACAGCACCCGGAATCTGATGATCGAGGGCGACAACCTTGAAGTACTCAAGCTGCTGCAAAAGAGCTATGCCGACAGGGTCAAGCTGATCTACATCGACCCGCCCTACAACACCGGCAAGGACTTCGTCTATCCGGACAATTTCCAGGACAGCATCCGGAACTATCTGGAACTGACCGGACAGCTCGAAGGCGGGCAGAAGATCAGCAGCCATACTGAATCGAGCGGGCGATTCCATACCGATTGGCTGAACATGATGTATCCCCGGTTGAAGCTCGCCAGAAATCTGCTCGGCGAGGACGGCGTGATTTTCATGTCCATCGACGATGGCGAAGTCGCGAATCTGCGCAAGCTCGGCGATGAAATCTTTGGCGAAGAGAATTTCATCGCCAACGTCGTATGGCAGAAAAAGTACACCCGCTCCAATGATGCCAAATGGTTCTCGGACAACCATGACCACATTCTGGTCTACGGCAAGAACAAGGATCGGGTGAGACTCAACGCACAGGCGCGCAACGACGATCAGCTCAAAGCCTACGCCAACCCGGACGGCCATCCAAAGGGGCCGTGGAAAGCCACCCCGCTGCATGCCAAGAGCGGCACCGACACCCGTGCCTACACCTTCCGCAACGGTATCGTCTGGACACCGCCGAAGGGCACCTTCCGGCGCTTCAATGATACGTCGATGCGGCAGATGGATGAGAGGGGCGAAATCTGGTTTGGTGAGTCCGGCACGCAGACCCCGCAGAGAAAATCCTTCCTGAGCGAAGTCAAACAGGGGGTGACACCGGTGACGCTGTGGCCATATCGGGAAGTGGGACACAACCACGAGGCCAACGACGATCTGAAAGTACTGGGGCTGGGGGGCATGTTCGACAATCCCAAACCGGTACGGCTGCTGCAACGGATGATCCAACTGGCGACGGATCCGGATCAGGCACATATCGTGCTGGATTTTTTTGCCGGTTCCGGCACCACGGCGCAGGCGGTGCTGCAGGCCAATGTGCAGGATGGCGGTAACCGGCGTTTCATCTGTGTCCAGTTGCCACATCGGCTCGCCAAGCCGGTGCGGGAGGCGGGTCTGGCCTTTAACACCATTGCCGACGTGTGCGCCGAAAGAATCCGTCGGGCGGCGCAGCAGCTACGCGCCAAGGCCCTAGCAGAGGCCGGGGCCACAGGTGTCGATTCCGATGTTGCTGTCGGCGCTGGCGTCGGGATGGGTGCCGATGCGGGAGCAAAGGCGGGTGCTGGGTTCGAAGTCGATACGGAAGCCGAAACCGAGACTGGTACGACGGGTGCAGGTGCGAACGAGGTGGATCTGGGGTTCCGGGTCTATCGACTGAACACATCCAATATCCGCGCCTGGGACCCGTACCCTGCCGATCTGGAGCAGTCACTCTTCGACAATTTGCAGCACATCGTCGACGGGCGCAGTGTATCGGATATTTTCAGCGAGCTTTTGCTGAAACGGGGCCTCGATCTCTGCGTGCCGGTCGCCATGCGCACCATCGCCGGCCACGAAGTGCTCGCGGCGGCAGGCGGGCGGCTGATCGCCTGCCTGGCGCCATCGATTGCCTCCGCTCAGGTGCAAGCATTGGCGATGGGTATCGTCGAATGGCATCGGAAGCTGGGTTCCCGGGAAGACGTCAGCTGTGTATTTCGGGACGACGCATTTGCCGATGATGCCGCCAAACTGAATCTGACGGCGATTCTCGAGCAGAACGGCCTCGGGAACGTTCGCAGCCTCTGAGCCCTCCGAGCAGCCGACGAGCCCCGGGTAGACGCATGAAACTACGTTTCGACCCCAATCTCGACTATCAGATGCAGGCCGTCGACGCAGTGTGCGATCTGTTCCGGGGCCAGGCACTTTGTCACAACGACTTCACCGTGACGCTGCGGGCACCTGCCCCCGATGAAGCGGATGGTGCAGTGACATCGGCACAGATGATGCCGGGCATGGCCGAATCGGATCTGGGCATCGGTAACCACCTGAGCCTGTCGGACGAGGAGCTGCTCGAAAATCTGGTGGATGTGCAGTTGCGCTCCGGGCTGACACCGGCCACTGCGCTGGCCAGCGGCGATTTCACTGTCGAAATGGAAACCGGCACTGGCAAAACCTACGTTTATCTGCGCACGATCTTCGAGTTGAATCGACGTTATGGTTTCAGCAAGTTCGTGATCGTGGTGCCGTCGGTCGCCATCAAGGAAGGCGTCTACAAAACCCTGCAGATCACCGAGGAACACTTCAAGGGACTCTACGCCGGTGTGCCTTGCGATCATTTTCTGTATGACTCCGCCAGGCTGGGGACGGTGCGCAATTTCGCCACCAGCCCCAAGGTACAGATCATGGTGGTGACGGTGGGAGCCATCAACAAGAAGGATGTGAACAACCTCTACAAAGAAAGTGAAAAGACTGGGGGAGAAAAACCCATCGACCTGATCAGGGCGACCCGGCCGATCATCATCATCGATGAGCCGCAAAGCGTGGACGGCGGACTGCAAGGGCGAGGCAAGGAAGCGCTGGATGCGATGAACCCGCTTTGTACCCTACGCTATTCCGCCACCCATGTGGACCGGCACCAGATGGTGTTCCGGCTGAATGCGCTGGATGCCTACGAGCGCCGCTTGGTCAAACGGATCGAGGTGGCTTCGGCAACGGTGGAGGATACGTACAACAACGCTTTCGTGCGTCTGCTTAAGGTGGAAAACAAGCGCGGTCGCATCAGTGCCCGGATCGAGCTGGATCGTGCCACGGCCAGCGGAGCCAGACGCCAGGAGTGCCCGGCTGTGCAAGATGGAGACGATCTGGAGCGATTGGCCGGGCGGCCGATCTATGCCGGTTTCCGGGTCGGCGAGATCGGTACGGCCAAGGGCGGAGAATTCATGACGCTGTGCTTCCCGGGCGGTGAAGTGTTGCTGAAACCAGGTCAGGCCCATGGTGGGATGGATGCGCTGCAGGTACAACGCGAAATGATCCGCCGCACGATCCTCGAACATCTGGACAAGGAAAAACGCCTGCGCCCGCTGGGCATCAAAGTGTTGAGCCTATTCTTCATCGACGCGGTGGAGCGATACCGCCGCTATGATGCCGAAGGCCGACCAGTCAAGGGGATCTATGCGCAGATCTTCGAGCAAGAGTATCGACGTGTGGCAGGCCGGCCTGCCTGGCGGAGTCTGTTTGACGGCATCGATCTGCAGACCGCTGCCGAGCAGGTGCACGACGGTTATTTTTCGATCGACCGGCAAGGCGGCTGGACCGACACCACCGAGTACGATGCGGCCAACCGCGAGAATGCCGAGCGCGCCTACAGCCTGATCATGAAGGACAAAGAGAAACTGTTGTCCTTCGATACGCCGCTGCAGTTCATCTTCTCCCATTCGGCACTCAGGGAAGGTTGGGACAATCCCAATGTGTTCCAGATTTGCTCCCTGCGCGACATTCAGACCGAACGTGAACGCCGTCAGACCCTTGGCCGCGGCCTTCGGCTGTGCGTCAATCAGAATGGCGAGCGGATGCACGGCGTCGAACTCAATACCCTGACCGTGGTGGCAACGGAAAGCTACCAGCAGTTCGCCGACAATCTGCAGAAGGAAATCGAGCAAGAAACCGGCATACGATTCGGGGTGATCGAGCCACACCAGTTTGCCACGATTGCTGTGACGGGGCCGGACGGGCATGCCGTCGCACTGGGTATCGAATCATCGACGGCGCTTTGGCAACACCTGCAAACCGCCGGCTATCTCGATGCCGGAGGCAAAGTACGGGACACACTGAAGACGGCGCTGCAGGACGGCAGCCTGCCGTTGCCGGCCGGCTTCGAAGCGGTGGGCGACCGGATCGTCGAACGACTGCGCAAGCTGTCGGGCCATCTCGACATCCGCAATGCCGATGAGCGCGTACCGGTTCGCCAGTTCCAGGAGCGGGATGGCAAGGCTGTCCGCTTGAACGACGAATCCAGAATGATCTGGGACAGAATCAAATACCGTGCCACCCACTGCCTGCATTTCGACCATGCCCGGCTGCTGGACGACTGCACGGCAGCCTTGAGCCGGGCGCCTGCCGTCCACGGGGCCCGGCTGCAATGGCACAAAGCAGATATCGCCATCGGCAGAGCGGACGTTGCCGCCACCAGGAAAGCCGGCACGGTCCATGTGACGCCGGGGGAGACGGCTCTCGCGTTGCCGGATTTACTGACCGAGCTTCAGGACCGGACCCGACTCACCCGTCGCTCCATCGTCAGGATTCTGTGCGACAGCGGTCGTCTGGACGATTTCCGGCACAATCCGCAGCAGTTCATCGAACTGGCGGCCGGGGCCATCGACCGCTGCAAGCGGCTGGCTCTGGTCGATGGCATCCCGTACAGGAAACTGGGCGGTCGGTATGTCCATGCGCAGGCGCTGTCCGAGCAGGAAACGCTCAGTGGCTGTCTCGAGAACATACTGTTGGAGGCCCGGAAATCGAGCCCTGGACATCTGGTCTACGACTCGATGCCGGAACGGGATTTTGCCGAGGCGCTGGAGAAGAACGAGACCATCCGGCTCTATGCCAAGTTGCCGGATTGGTTCAAGGTGCCGACCCCACTGGGCAGCTACAACCCCGACTGGGCCGTGCTGGTGGAAGAAGCCGGTGCCAAGCGGCTGTACTTTGTGTCGGAACCCGGGATCAGCAGGTTCGCAGACGATTTGCGCGAACGGGAGAAAGCCGAGATCAAATGCGGCAAGGCGCATTTCCGCACACTGGCGGATGACAACGATCCGGCCCGCTGTCCCGAACGGTTGCCACGATCGTGACCTCGGTCACCGGTCCGGGGATGTTCGTAGCACCTCGGCTATCATGATCGACGTCATGGCTTTGCAGGCCATGGCAGTCTTTTCCCGGGTTTCTCCGGTCCGTTCCGTTTCCGACTTTTTTGCACCGCCCGTCCATGAACACCGAACGCTTCACACTGAGCCGCGACATCGGCCGTCTGCACGAAATCACCACCGTGCTGATCCGGCACGGGCTGGGCGACCTGGTCCGCCGTCTGGGGCTGGTCGATCGTCCGCCCCAGCCCGGACAGCCGACCAATCCCGAGCGGGTGGCCGATCTGGCGCAGATGAGTGCACCGCAGCAGGTGCGGCTGGCGATGGAGGAACTGGGGCCGACCTTTGTGAAGCTCGGACAGGTGCTGGCCGGGCGCACCGATCTGCTTGGTCCGGAATGGACGCACGAGTTCGAGAAGCTGCACACCAATGTCACTCCCCTGCCCTATGAGGCGCTGGCCGAGCAGGTGCGTGAGGATCTGGGCGGCGACCCGCAGGAGGTTTTCGCACGTTTCGACACCACACCGCTGGCATCGGCTTCGATTGCCCAAGTGCACGCGGCACAGCTCAAGGACGGCAGCGAGGTCATCGTCAAGATTCGCCGGCCCGGTATCGATCAGAGCATCGAAGCCGATCTGCGCCTGCTGCAGTGGCTGGCTGGACTGGCCGAAACCCATCTGGAGGCGCTGCGGCCGTTGCATCCTCGCCGGTTGATCGATGAGTTTGCTCGTTCACTGCTGCGCGAACTGGATCTGGCCACCGAATGCCGGCATGCCGAGCAGGTCGCCAAACAGATGAGCCTTTTCGGCTGGGTGGTGATTCCGCGTGCGCACTGGGACTACACCGGTATGCGCATCAACGTGCAGGATCGTCTGATCGGCGTGCCTGGCGATCAACCACAACGACTGAGCCACGAACAAGGCTACGATCGCGAATTGCTGGCACGGCGTGGCGCCAACTGCATGCTGCGTATGATCCTGCACGACGATCTCTTTCACGCCGACCCCCACCCCGGCAACATCATCTATCTGTCGGGCAACCGCATCGGGCTGATCGATTTCGGCATGGTCGGCCATCTGAGCGGGCGACGGCGTGAGGAACTGGTGCGGCTCTTGCTGGGGCTGGTGGAATGCCGGCCGGATGATGTGGTGGAGGTACTGCAGACCTGGGCCGACAGTGATTCCAACCGGCGCATGGTGACCGATACCGGGCCGCTCGAAGACGAAATCGAATCCTTCGTGCTGCGTTACCGGAACACTCCGCTCGGGCAACTGCACCTGGGCCAGATGATGAACGACGTGGCTTCGATGTTACGTCAGCATGGCCTGAGCCTGCCCAGCGATCTGGCACTGCTGGTCAAGGCCTTCATCAGTCTGGAAGGCATCGGCCGGACATTGGATCCGAACTACAACATGGTCAACGAGGCCATGCCCTATCTGCACAGCCTTGCCCGTGAACGCTATCACCCGAAGGCGCTGGCGGCCCGCGGCTGGCGGACACTGCGCCGGGGGCTGGATCTGGCCGAAAAGCTGCCGGACGATCTGATCCGGGTGATGCGCCAGATGCGCTCCGGGCAGTTCCATGTCGGATTGGAGGTGCGACATCTGCAGCGACTTGGCAATCAGATCGACCGTGCCGCCACCCGGCTGTCGATGGCGCTGGTGATTGCGGCGCTGATCATCGGCACCTCGATCATGATGACGGTCGGCGGCGGACCGACCCTGCTGGGATTTCCGGCGCTGGGGCTGCTGGGCTTCATCGGTGCAGTGGCCGGTGGCGTCTGGCTGCTGGCTTCGATCTGGCGTAGCGAGCGGCAGGATGATGCCGGGGATCATTGACCGATTCCGGAGATCATTCGGGGCAAGACCACTGCGGCCGAGGCCTGCCGGGCGCATCAACGCTGAAGGGCCGGGCCAGCAGGCTCGGCGCCACCGGCATCGCATGATCCGAGTCCGTGATCGTGCGAAAGCAATACTTCCGGTGGCAATGCAAAGCCATCTCCCGTCGTAGACGCCAGACCCGATCCCATCCGAGCTGCCGACGCTGACATTTTCGGTTTGGTGGCCAAACCGTGGGGTATGCCGATCGTGCTCTTGACTGCCGTGACCGGCTCGGCGGTTGCCGTCGGCTTTACGCCCAACACGCAAGAACTGGAAATGAAAAACGTGTTGGCCGGTTATTCGTCCAGCACCACCTGGCTGGTGTTTACAGCCTTCGCGTTGAGCACAGCGTTCGTGTCTTCTGCTGGCCCGGCCGATGTCGGTCGAAAGCTTCGACGAATGGATGGGCAAGCGCCGGAAGGATCGTTCCCGGCCGGCGCTGAGCGACCTGTCGGATCAGGCCTATGTGGCCTTGGCCCCCAAGGTCGTGGGAAGCTCGACGACGTCGATCCGGAAGGTGGTGGAATCGGCCTGAGGGGCTGGCGTGCGACATCGGGGAAAACGCCGCTCTGATCGGCGCGATCGATGTTCCGAGGACGGGACACGCCCGGTCTGCCCGGGAAATGAGCGATACAGTCGGTCGCCAGCAGCAGGAACCCGCCGAAGCGGCTCAGGGGAGGTTCAATGCCGCGCCTGAGCACCGCAGGAATCTCCGGCCTTCGGACTGGGGAGGATGTCAATCTCTGCTGAGCAGGCGGCCGGACTTCTTGCCGGACCGGGAACTATGGTGTAATAATTTACACCATGAAGCTGACTATCCGACAGCAACAGGTACTCGATCACCTGCGCCGCCAGATCCAGACCACCGGTCTTCCCCCCACCATCCATGAGCTGATGGCGGCCTTCGGCTGGGCCAGCCCCAGCGGGGCGGTCAAGCACCTGCAAGCGTTGGCCGCCAAGGGGGCTATCCAGCTGTCGCCCAACAAAGCTCGTGGCATCCGGCTGCTCGAAGCCGGTGACGGCGAGAAGGCACGGGCAGTACCCCCACGCAGCATCACTGCCGAGGCCCCGCCCTTCGGGGCCCTCTCCTTCACCGAGGACGGCTCCGACGAAGCTGCAAACGGCTTGAGCCTTCCCCTGGTCGGCCGGGTGGCTGCCGGTCTGCCCATCCTGGCAGGCGAACGAGTCGAACGACGGCTGGTGGTCGATCGCTGGCTGTTCCAGCAGCGACCGGATTTTCTGCTGCGCGTACAGGGCGATTCGATGATCGATGACGGCATTCTCGATGGCGATCTGGTGGCCGGCAAAATCACCCCCCATGCCGAACACGGACAAATCGTCATTGCCCGGGTGGGAGAAGGCATCACCATCAAGCGCCTGTACCGGCAGGACGGACGATTGCGTCTGCTGCCGCGCAATGTCCACCATGCACCGATCGATCCCGATCCGATCGAAGACTTCGCCATCGAAGGCATCTATTGCGGTCTGCTGCGGCGCGGCTGAACGATACAGGAGACATCCAGCTCATGAGAGACCAGGCTGCACTGCAGAGGCTGATGGACCGACGCCAGATTTGGCAGGCCGGAGCGGCACCACCAGTGGCTCTGGGAGTGCCCAGCGGCATTCCGGACCTGGATGAGGCCCTGCCCCTGGGCGGTTGGCCACCAGGTGCACTGACCGAAGTGCTGCAGCCCGCCTGCGGCCTGGGCGAGCTTCAGCTGTTGATGCCCACCATCACCCGCCTGACCCGACACGGCCAGCGGGTGGTGATGGTGGCGCCACCCTTCGTACCTTTTGCACCGGCCTGGCGCATGGCAGGTGTCCGGCTGGGCCGGCTCGACATCATCGACATCGGCGACCCGCGCCAGGAAGCACTCTGGGCGCTGGAGTGCTGTCTTCGCTCGGCCAGCTGCGCAGCGGTCATCGGTTGGCCCGTACAGGCCGACCATACCGCCTTGCGACGGCTGCAGCTGGCGGCCGATCACGGGCGATGCCTGGGCTTCGTGCTGCGTCACAGCCGCCATGCCGTGCGGTCTTCACCGGCGGCGCTGCGTCTGCGGCTGCTGCCGGGCAGGCGTGTACAAGTGCTCAAATGCCGTGGCGGTGCCTTGCCTGCGCAGTGCATCACGCTGCCGGCATTCGACGGGCAGATCACGGAATCCTGCAAGCCCATCGACACACCGATCGAAGAGCCCCGCCGGCACATGCCCTGCCATGCCTCGGCAGACATCCATGCCCCTCACACGCTCCCCAACGCAGCTCAGAAGATATCCGACAGATGATGGCACTCCCATCGAACAGCACATCGGCGACTCTCCGGCACTGGCTTGCAGAGGCTCATCGCCCCGCTCGCACTCCGTCTCCGCATCCTCGGCAGCTGCCAGGGCATGGCACGTACGCCCCATCGAGCGGGCCGGCGGTGGGTTGAATCATGCTGTGGGCCTGCATTGCCCTGCCCCAGCTGGCTCTGGATACGGTGCTACGCCAGCATGAAGACCCCTCCCAGCCCGTGGTACTGCTGGGCGGGCCGCTGCAGCGCCGGCTGCTGGTGGCAGCCAATGCGGCAGCACAGGCACTCGGTCTTCGGGTCGGTCAGCGGCTGGTCGAAGCACAGGCCATCAGCGATGTCTTCACGGCACTGCCACACGACCCGGCCGACGACCTGCGACAGCAACGATGGCTGGCGGCCTGGGCCTATCGCTACACCCATCGGGTTTCACTCGACTGGCCCGATGCACTGCTGCTCGAAGTGGGGGCCAGCCTGCAACTGATGGGCGGATGGCAGGCCCTCGAGGCCCGGCTGCACGTCGATCTGCAGCAGCTCGGCTTTGTGCATCGGATCGCCGTGGCGCCTTCGGCCCGCGCTGCCCATCTGCTGGCCTGGCTGCGTGATGGGCTGTGTTTTTTTGAACCGGATACGCTGCTGCATGCACTGGAACGGGTGCCGGTGCGTCGTGCATTGCTTCCCGGTGAAACCGGTGAAGCCTTGCACCGCATGGGCATCCGACGGCTGGGTGCGCTGTTCGACACTCCTCGCGATGGCTTGCAGAGGAGATTTGGCGACGAATTGTTGGTTCATATCGACCAGTTGCGAGGTCTGCAGTCCGAGGTGCTGCATTTTTATACGCCGCCCGATCACTTTGTACTACGACGGGAATTGCCCTGGCGGGTCGAAAACCATCGATCACTGATGTTTCCGCTACGCCGGATGATCGATGATCTGGTGGTTTTTCTGTCGGACCACGATCGGGGAGTACAGCACTTGCAGCTCGTCCTCGAACACGACGGGAACGAACGGACCGATACCGTATTGACCGTGCGGATGCTGACGGCCGAGCGTGATGCGGATTTGCTGTTCGAGCTGACACGTACCCGATTGGAGCAGCTTCGGCTTTCCGCTCCCGTGGTGAGCATGCGGCTGCAGGCGAACGATTTGCCTCCTTTCGTACCGGCGTTGAAGGACCTGTTCGAGTAGGCCCCGGCTGGCGGCATGCCCTGGCCGCAGTTGCGCGAGCGGCTGCGCGCCCGGCTGGGCGATGATGCACTCTATCAGATCGAAGCCGTGGCGGACCACAGACCCGAACGTGCCTGGCGGCGCTGCCTGTCGGAAGATGCGCCGGTATCCAAAGGAGCGATCGACGCATCCACCGGTATCCGTCCACCCCCGTTTCCCCCCGGATCCGACGACGGAGCAACGAAGCAGATGCGGCAACGGGCACAGACACCACACCGCACACGCAGCCTTTCCCCTGGCGCCTGCGACGAAAGTTTCAAGCATTCAGAACGATCCGTCAGCACCTTCGAGAAAGCCCCAATGTCTGTCTCCGTCCCGGTCTCCTCGAGCAGCCCCGTGCAGCCGGATCATCACATCACGACGATGCCGGGCAAGCGCCCCGGCTGGCTTCTGCCCGAACCCGTGCCGCTGCCGGTGGCTGTTGGACGCATCATCAGCGGACCGGAACGACTGGAGTCCGGCTGGTGGGACGGCGGGGACACCCGGCGCGACTATTACGTGCTGGAAACCATCGATGGCCAGCTGGCCTGGGCCTACGTGCCGGCCGGACAACCGGATCGATGGATGCTGCACGGCTGGTTCGGTTGAAGCAAACCCTGGGCAACTCAACAGGCATTCCGATCCCGAAGCGCCGATGATGAACCGCCCCGACTGTATCCACGCGACCGGCTCCCGTGCTGCGCCCACACCTGCCAGGCCGCCCAGAGCCGACGAAGGACCCGCGTATGCCGAGCTGCACTGTGTCTCCGACTTCAGCTTTCTGCGTGGCGCGGCCAGTGCGGCCCAGCTGTTTCAGCGTGCCAAGGCCTGCGGCTACCGGGCACTGGCCATCACCGACGAGTGCTCGCTGGCCGGTATCGTCCGTGCCTTCGAAGCATCGCGGGCCACGGGCATTCCACTGATCGTCGGCAGCGAATTCCAGCTGAGCGATGGGCCGCGCTTCGTGCTGCTCGTCGAAAACCAGCGCGGCTACGAAGCGCTGTGCACACTGATCAGCACCGGCCGTCGCGCAGCGGACAAGGGCCAGTACCGGCTCGATCGCCGCGATGTCGAATCCTGGCTCGCGGACGTGACCAACGACACTGTGGCGCATGGAGGCATGAGGCCCCGGACCCCCGGAGAAGCCCGGAATCAGACAGAGACATCGTCCCGGCTCGATGATGGGGGACTGAAACCCTGCACGACAAAGGATGACTCAGAAGCATCTTCGCCCGAGACTGGCGCGGCCCATTTGCTACGAACCAGGCCACAACCGGCTGACAGCGGCCAGAAAGCCATCGGTCTGCTGCCGATCTGGCTACCGGGGCATGCACCCGAGGCGAGTCATGGGCAGTGGCTGCGCAGCTGTTTCGGGTTCGGCTGGATCGCAGTGGAACTGCACCGCGACCGCGATGATGCCCAGGCACTGCAGCAACTACTGACACTGGCCGGGCGCACCGGCCTGCGTCCGGTGGCCGCCGGTGACGTACATATGGACGTACGACGCCGGCGGGCATTGCAGGATACGCTGACCGCGCTGCGTCACCGTGTGCCCGTGGCCGAAGCCGGACGCTGGCTGTTCCAGAACGGCGAACGGCATCTGCGCCGCCGCGAACTGTTGGCCGACATCTATCCGGCAGCGTTGCTGGCCGAGACCATCGCGGTGGCCGGACGCTGTCATTTCCGGCTCGACCAACTGAATTACTGCTATCCGCACGAACTGGTGCCGACCGGCGAGACGCCGACATCCTGGCTGCGCAAACTGACCGAGGAAGGCATGCGCTGGCGCTGGCCCGAAGGCGTGCCGGCCAAGGTGGTGCGGCAGATCCGATACGAGCTGCGGCTGATCGCCGAATTGCGTTTCGAGGCGTATTTTCTGACGGTGCACGATATCGTGCGCTTTGCGCGCAGCCGGGGAATTCTCTGCCAGGGTCGGGGTTCTGCCGCGAATTCGGCCGTCTGTTTCGCGCTGGGCGTGACCGAGGTCGATCCCGGCCGGATGTCCTTGTTGATGGAACGTTTCATCAGCCGCGAGCGCAACGAGCCACCCGACATCGATATCGATTTCGAGCACGAGCGGCGCGAGGAAGTGTTTCAGTACATCTATCAGAAATATGGCCGGGCACGCGCTGCACTGACGGCCAACGTGATCTGCTATCGGGGGCGCAGCGCCGCACGCGACGTGGCGCGGGCGCTGGGTTTCACCATGGATCAGGTCAATGCGATCAGCGCCTGCTATGGCCGGGGCAGCTATGGCAGCGAAGCCCGGCAGCGGCTGTCCGAAGCGGGTTTCGATCCAGACACGCCGCAGATGCGCCGGCTGCTCCATCTGGTCGAAGAACTGCGTGATCATCCGCGCCATCTGTCGCAGCATGTCGGCGGCTTCGTCATTTCCGATGAACCGCTGTCGGCGCTGGTACCAATCGAAAACACCGCCCTACCCGAGCGGACCATCATCCAGTGGAACAAAGATGACCTGGATGTGCTGGGTCTGCTGAAAGTCGATTGTCTGGCGCTGGGCATGCTCAGCTGCGTGCGCAAGGCGCTGGCGCTGCTGCGTGAATACCACGATGTCGATCTGACCCCGGCCACCATTCCGAAGGATGATTTGCCCACGTACCAGATGATTCAGCAGGCCGACACCATCGGCGTGTTCCAGATCGAATCCCGGGCTCAGATGTCGATGCTACCGCGCCTGAAGCCAGCCTGTTTCTACGACCTGGTGATCCAGGTCGCCATCGTCCGCCCCGGACCGATTCAGGGCAAGATGGTGCATCCCTATCTGCGTCGCCGTCAGGGAAAGGAACCAGTCGATTATCCATCCGAGGCGCTGAAGGAAGTGTTCGAACGTACCTTGGGCGTGCCGCTGTTTCAGGAACAGGTGATGCAGCTGGCGGTCGTGGCGGCTGACTACTCCCCTGGCGAAGCCGATCGACTGCGCCGCTCGATGGCGGCCTGGAAACGGCATGGCGACATGGAAATGCATCACCAGCGGATCGTCGGCGGCATGCTGGCCAAGGGCTACAGTGCCGATTTTGCCGAACGGCTCTTCGAGCAGCTCAAGGGCTTTGCCAGCTATGGTTTTCCGGAAAGCCACGCCGCCTCGTTTGCGCTGATCACCTATGTGAGCTGCTGGCTCAAATGCCATTACCCGGCCGCCTTCACCTGCGCCCTGCTCAACGCCCAGCCGATGGGCTTCTATTCAGCCAGCAGTCTGCTGCAGGATCTGCGCCGTCACGGTGTCGAAGTCCGTCCAGTGGATGTGCAACACAGCGATTGGGACAATACCTTGGAAACCGGGCCGAGTACATCCATCGATTCATCAAGGAATGATTCGACGGCTCATGACAATGTTGCGGCCTCCTTGCACAAAACGAATAGAGATACTGCTGGGGAGGCGAGTATGGGTACGCCTTCCCGGACTGCCCCCACATCCGTATCACATGCAGCCAACGACGGATTGAAACAGCCTGCACTGCGTCTGGGCTTCAGGCAGATCAACGGCATGAGCGAAGCCGTGGCACGACGCATCGGCCGATGCCGCCGGCACCGGCCCTTCGCCAGTGTGGCCGATCTGTGCGAACGGGCGGGTTTGAGCCGACGTGATGCGGCGCTGCTGGCCGAGGCTGGTGCGCTGCGGGCGCTGAGCGGCCATCGTTACCAGGCCCGCTGGGCGGTGGCCGGCATCGAATCATCCACGCCACTGCTGCGGGACAGCCCGCCCGAAAGTGAGGTCGAACTGCCCTGCCCACCGGTGGTCGAGGAGCTGATCGCCGATTACCGGACGATGGGACTGACGCTGGGCCGACACCCGGTTGCGCTGTTACGCGAGCATTTGCGGCACCGTGGCTGCATCGACAGCGTGAGTCTGCAGCAGATACCGCATGGCCACCAGGTGCGGGCCGCCGGTCTGGTCATCATGCGCCAACGTCCGGGCACGGCCAGTGGCGTCACCTTCATGACACTGGAAGACGAAGGCGGTGTGGTCAATGTGCTGATCTGGGCCGACCTGGCCCAGCGCCAACGCCGAGACCTGGTCGGCAGCCGCCTTTTGGCCGTCGATGGCCGCTGGGAACGACGAGATGGTGTCAGACACCTGATTGCCCGACGCCTGATCGATATGACACCCCTGTTGGGGGCCCTGGTCACTTCATCACGTGATTTCCGTTGAATTGGACTGGCGTGTGATGAAGCCGGCGCCCCGTTGCCACTGCCGAACGGGTATCGATCATCTGCCCTGGGCGCGCCGATTCCAGGGCGCGAGCATCAGCAGCCGGGCCAGGCCGCAAAAGCCGGACACGCCGGCAAAGACCAGTCCCGCCCCCACGAAGCCCGCCATCAGATGAAACCAGGACGAGACCGACATGCCGAGCACCGTGCCCAACAGGATGACCGAACCGGCCGCGATCTGAACCTGACGCTGCAGTTCCAGCGGCTGGGAGACGTCACGGATGACCGGCAGACCGACCCGTTTCCAGCCATCGAGGCCACCGTCCAGCAGATAGGCCTCAGCGGTGGTGCAGGCACGCAGACGAGCCGCATTGAGCCGGGTACGGTTGCCCGAACGGCAATGAAAGATGACGGTGCGGTCCGGGTCGAGCAAAGCACTGTCCTGCATCAGCTGCTCCATCGGTATATGCCGGGCAACGGCAATACGTTCACGCGCGTTCTCGTCGACCGGGCGGATATCGATCAGCACAGCACCTTTTTCCACCATGGCCTGGGCTGCATGAGGTGAAACCGAAGTCAGGGGCACGGGAAACTCCTTCGCAAACAGTATCTGGACGGAAAAATGCAACGATCGATCGGGCGTGGCGACGACAGACGAGCCGGAACGGCAGACGACCGACAACCAGACAACCAGACAACCATGGCCGGGAAACGCTTTCCTGGGTCTGTGTGCCTGGATTTGGCAAACGACCGACGAACGTTGCGGCAGCGCGCTCGGAGATCATTGCGCTGCGTATGATTTCGATTATAGACAAACACTAATTTAGCTTCAACTAAATTAGTGTTTCATTCGTCCTGATCCGTGTGATAGTGCACGACGCGTTGCGAGGTCACAAGCGCCGGTACGAGCATCCCGTACCCGAAAGTCCCGCTTCGGTCTCCAGAACCGTTGTTCTCAGAACGGCAGCAGCAGCTCGGCACTGGCGGCAGCATTGTTTTTCCCAGCGCCAACACCACTTGCTCACCGGCATGCTGCAGCTTGGGCATGGCAACGTCGTTGCCGACACGGCCATAGACGACCTGGGCCGGCACGGACAGGACATCGAGCCAAAGCGGCTGCAATGTATCCAAACAAGCACTGGTTGCCGAAGTGGTGGGTTGAATCAGGCGGCTTCAGGTCCGACAGAAGATGTATCGTCTGCGCGTGAGTCCCCGAAAGATCGCAGTTGCAGATTGCGCACGACTGCGTATCGTGCATCCGCGTTCTGTTTCATGACACACGCTGTAAACCTGGCGACCGGGTACGGGCAGTGCCCGGCAAAGGTGTGCCCGTCGTCCTGGCAATCTTTTCAGGGCGCAGGTGTTTGAGCGCTCGTGGCCGGATCGCTCTGCGTCGCCTTGCGACGCAGATGGAGCAGGCGGATGGCCATCAGGCAACCACACAGCAGAACGGCGATCAACAGCAGCCAGGCGCTGTCGAACTGCCGTGCATCCGGCTCGGCACCCAGATACCAGCCAAAAGCGGCCGGTCCGATGGCAAAGCCGGCGAAGTAGGCCGCCGCCAACATACCCCGAGCAGCGCTGGCACCGCCAAAGCAGCGATCCCGGATCAACATATTCATGGCGATGGCATGGGTTGCACCGACCGTCAGCCCCATTCCCACCATCCCCAGCCAGAGCCAGTACTGCTGGCCATCGTCCAGGCGCATCAGCGCCAGGGCCAGACCCGCCTGCGACAGCAACATGCCCAGCACCAGGCTTTCGTCCTCGATCCGGTCACTGGCCTTGGAAAACGCCAGCCGTGACAGCAGCCCCACCGCACCGAACACGGCCAGCATCATTCCGACCCTTTGCACCGCAATGTCCAGCCTGTCGGCGTACACGCCGAAGTAGACGACGAAGGACGCCAGTCCGACCGCGGCACAGAACTGGATACCCATCAACAACCACAGGAAGCGGTTGGGCAGCTTCATCCGCTGCCCAATCCCCCACGACGTCGAGGCCTGGCGTGTCGGCAGCCAGGTCATCACCTGGATGGCCAGCAACAACGCCACTGGTGCCCACGTGGCCAACGCCGTGCGCCAGCCCCACTCGAACGCCAATGCCGGCAGGGTCAGGCCCGCCAACATCGCCATCAGCGGAATGCCGGACTGCTTGCAGGCCACCACGAACCTGGCGCGTACCGGCGGGACTTCTTCGGCAATGCTCTGATAGGAGACCGGGTTGCCGAACGCCAGCGCAATGCCGCCGCAGGCCAGCGCCACCACGACACCCGCCACACCAGGCAACACCGCCAGCAGTGACAGCGACAGGCCGACCAATATGAACAGCGTCACCAGCGTGGCACGCGTGCCCAGCCGCCGGGTCAATCGCCCTGCCCACGGCGACAGCAGCGCCGCGGGCCCGAACACGACTGCACTCATCGAACCCAGCTCGGATACCGACAGATTCAGGTCCACGAGCAAATCCGGACCAAGCAGACCGATGCCGTAGAACGACAGCATCGGCAACCCCATCGCCGCCGACAACAGCGACGAGATGCCGGTCATCCATGGTGCACGCTGAGAAGATCGTTCCATGAAACCAACCTGAATGAAGCCCTGCAAGGCCTTGATGAACATTACAAAGATAAACCGACTTTCCACCTCGTGCTGCGAGAGTCCGTAAGCCGCAGGGAATTGATGACGCCGGCTGGGTTTTTGTCTATATGGTTCTATGATTCGACGGAAACACGGCAGTATGCAGCGTTTCCGGTGTGAGCACATGCACCTGTCTTATGCGAAATTTCCCGAGCGATAAACAGAGCTTGCGGAACGGCATACCGGCCTGCGTCGTTCACGGCCCGGCATGCGCGACATGGATACCCTGCCACAAAATCAATGGCGCCATGAGAAATTCAGCCCGGAGCGAATAGTCCGAGGCAAGTCCGAGCAGGCAGGGGCAAGCCCCCGCCCGTAGACAGGGGGCATCGGCTCAGAGCAGCTTGAGCGTCATCGCCGGAATGTAGCTGAACATCATCAGGACGGTCAGTGCCGCCAGATAGAAAGGCAACAGCTCCTTGACCACTTTCAGCACCGGCTCCCTGGCGATGGCGCTGGAGATGAACAGCGTCGTGCCCAGTGGCGGCGTGAACAGCCCGATGGCCAGATTCAACACCATCATGATGCCGAGCTGCACGGGATCGAGACCGATCTGCTGCGCCAGTGGCACGAAGATCGGGCCGAGCAGCAGGATCGCCGCCGGCAGATCGATGAACATGCCGACCACGAGCATGATCAGGTTCAACATCAGAATGATGACCCAAGGCTCCTTCAACGTCTCGATGGCCCAGGCGGTGAAAGTCTGAGGAATCTGCAGATAAGTCAGCATCCAGCCGACCACCGAGGAGCCCATGATGACGATCATCACCACGCCGGTCGAGATGCCCGCCGACAGAATGGCGTCGACGACACGTTTCAGGGTCAGGTCGCGATAAACGAAAAAACCCATCGCCGCGGCATACAACGTGGCCAACACCGACACTTCGGTCGGTGTGGCAATGCCGAAGCGCAACAACACCAGGATCAGGATGGGCAGCGCCAATGCCGGCAGGGCCTTCCAGAGCAGAGGCCAGAATCTCGGCCAGTCGAAAGGCTCACGCACGACAGGAAAGCCTCTTGCCCGCGCCGACAGATAGCAGACGAGCAGAAAGGCCACGGTGATCAAAACGCCTGGCAGGACACCGGCCATGAACAGTGTACCGATCGACACCCCCGAAACCAGCGAATACAGAATCATCGGAATCGACGGCGGGATCATGACCGAGATCATCGAGGCGGACGCATTGTTGGCGGCATTGAAAGCGCCGGGATAGCCCTCGCGCTTCTGCCAGGGGATCAGGATCGAGCCCAACGCCGAAGCGTCGGCCACTGCCGAGCCCGACACCCCGCCCATGGTGGTCGAGCCGAGCACGGTCACCGCGGCCAACCCACCGCGAAAGCGCTGCACCAGCAACTTGGCGAAATCGATCAGGTTCTCGCCGAGCTCGCCGCTCATCATCAGGCTGCCGGCCAGGATGAAGAACGGCAGGGCCAGCATCGGAAAAGACTGTGTCGGCGCAAACAGTTGTTGCGACACCAGATTCAGCGGCAGGAAATCACTGGACAGAATCGCCAGGCTGGACGCGATGATCAGCGCGTGTCCGATCGGAACCGTGAGAATCAGCAGCACCAGAAAAGCGCAGACCAGAATGGTGATCACGATGATACCTCCTCGGATTGGGACAGCGCGGCCCGTTCACCAGCCAGCACGGTACGCAGGACGATCAACAGGCTGCAAACGGCCAGTCCCATCACACAGAAAGCCAGTGCACTGTAAGACCAGCTTGCCGGCATATCGAGCAACGGGCTGCGTTCGATCGAAACGATTTCCATCATTTCGCCCAGCACGCTGAACAATGACAGATAGGCGACGACCAGCACCAGGTTGACGAAAATGATCAGAATGCGCCGGCCCGCGGGCGGCAAAGCATCACGCAGTACGTCGATGGCGATATGGCTGCCCTGCTGCGCGGCGAGAATGATGCCGCCGGCAATCATCCACGGAAACAGCAGAGAGGGAATCTCGACCATCCAGCCGACACCCCCGCCCTTGAACAGATAGCGCATGCCGACATTGCAGGCCAGGCCGACCAGCAGGACAAAGGTCGTCGCCAGCACGAGGAACTGACAGACCCTTTTGATCAGGGCATCCAGTTTCAAGCTCAGGTCGACGATCCTCGCCGGGAAAGAAGCCGCTTCAGACATCGTGGTTCTCCGCTGCACATGCATCAGCCCACCGCATCCAGCAACTGTCGGACCAGGTTGCCGAAGGGTTTTTTCTTCCAGGAATCATAGACACCAGAGGTCGCCTCACGAAAAAGCGTGCGATCGACATCGTTGATCTTCAGGAACGATCGCTCCTTGAAAGTCTTCAACAAGGTGGCATCGGAATCGTGCATCAACTCGTGCTGCTGTGCGGTCGCTTCCTGCGCCGCCTGCATGATCGCCTGCAACTCGGGTTTGCCGACCTTGCCCTGTGTGACCCGTCCCATCAAGAACGGGTTACAGGACCAGGCATGGCCGGTCAGGCTGATGAAGCGGTTGACTTCGTAGAGCTTGGAACTGTCGATATTGGCCAGCGGGTTCTCCTGCCCATCGACCACGCCTTGTTGCAGCGCCAGGTACAGCTCGCCAAAGGCAATCTGTTCGGTGCTGGCTCCCAACGCACGGAAGATGTCGGAGATCATCGCATCGGGCGGGACGCGGATCTTCATACCCCGCAGATCGGCCGGCTTCTCGATGGCGCGCTTGCTGTTGGTGATGTGCCGGGTGCCATTGTCCCACCAATCGAGCACGACCAGCCCCTTGGCCTCGAGCGCTTCGGACAATTGCGTGCCGATCGCTCCGTTCAGAACCTGAAGGGCCTGGGCACTGTCCCTGAACAGAAACGGCAGGCTCAGCACATTCAACTCCGGCGTCACGGCCGAGGTCGGCCCCTGACTGTTGATGGAAAAGTCCAGCACGCCGGTGCGCAGACTGGTCAGCATGGCGGCATCGCTACCCAGTTGCTCGGAGCCGGCGAGATTGATCTCGACCGCGCCGGCGGTCTTTTCGCCAACCAACCGGGCGAATCGTTCGGCTGCCACTGCACGGGGATTGCCGGGTGCTGCTCCGTGTCCCAGCGTCAGGGTGACGGCCGCACGCGCATGGCGCAGGATGCCCGGAAACAGTGGGGAGGCCAGAACCGCACCGCTGGTGGTCATGAAGGTTCTACGACTGATGCTCATGATGTTGTGTCTCCTTGTCTATGGCGGATGCCCGGCCTGGCCGGGCTCCGGAAGTCCTCTCGTGCAATGGATGCCCCACGGTACGGTGGCGTGCCCCCGGGTCGATGAAGCATCGGAAGATGAGAACCTGACCGGCTCCCCGAAAGCCCGGCTCAGGCCAGCCAGCCTTTGATCGCCCGGATCATGGCATCGGTGGAAATACCGTAGCGATCGTGCAGTGTGGGCAATGCACCGGCATCCAGGAAGGCATCCGGCAGCGCGATCGTCCGGAAGGCAGCGGGTTGCACCCCTTCGTTCAGCAGCAGATGAGCCACCGCCTCGCTCAGGCCGCCGACGGTGGAGTGGTTTTCGGCCACGACCACCAGGCGTGGCTTGCGTCCGACTTCCTGCAGGATCGTTTCGGCATCCAAGGGCTTGATGGTCGGCGAATGCAGCACCGCCACACCGACCCCATCCTTGCGCAGCTTCTGCGCCACTTCGAGCGCACGCATGGTCAACAGACCGCTGGAGACGATCAGTACCTCATTGCCATCGCACAGCAGCCTGGCATGGCCCAGCTCGAAGTGATAGTCGTACTCGTCGAGCACCAGCGGCACCTTGCCGCGCAGCAGCCGCATATAGACGGGCCCCGGGTGGGCGGCGATGGCCGCTACCGCCTGACGGGTGTCGAGCGCATCGCAGGGATCGACGATGGTCAGCCCCGGCACGCCACGGAAGATGGCAATGTCCTCCGTGGCCTGATGGCTGGGACCATAGCCAGTGGTCAACCCCGGCAAGGCACAGCAGATCTTGACATTCAAGCGCTCTTCGGCGATGACCTGATGCACGAAATCATAGGCACGCCGCGCAGCAAAGACCGCATAAGTGGTGGCAAAGGGAATGAAGCCTTCCTTGGCCATGCCGCCGGCAGCACCCATCAGCAGCTGCTCGGCCATGCCCATCTGAAAGAAGCGCTCGGGATGGTGCTCGGCAAACAGATGCAGGTCGGTGTACTTGGCCAGGTCGGCCGTCATACCGACGATGTCGGACCGCTCGGCCGCCAGCTGCACCAGCGCATGCCCGAAGGGGGCGCTCTCGGTACGCTGGCCCTCCCCGGCGATCGAGGCGATCATTGCCGAGGTTTTCAGCCGCGCTCTGGAAACGGTGTTTTGCTTGTCCTGACTCATGCCTGCGCTCCTTGCCGGGCAACGCCGGGGTTGGCTTCATCCAGCAAGGCAATGGCCTGCTGCCACTCGTTCTCGTCGACGCGGATGAAGTGGTTTTTTTCGCGGGATTCGAGGAAAGGCACGCCCCTGCCCATCCGCGTATCGAACAGGATGACGCGCGGCTGTCGGGCGGCATGCTGGCGTGCCTGATCGAAGGCCCTGATGACGGCGCCCAGATCGTTGCCGTCGACACGCTGTACATACCAGCCAAAGGCTGCCCACTTCGCTTCCAGCGGTTCGAATCCCAGAATACGACCGGAAGGGCCATCAGCCTGCTGATCGTTGATGTCGACGAGGACGATCAAATTGCCCAGTCGATGGTGGGCCGCCGACAGCGCGGCCTCCCAGGTGGAGCCTTCGTCCAGTTCACCATCCGACATCGAGTCGTAGACGAAAGCGGGGTTGTTCTTCTGACGCAGACCGAGCGCCATACCGACGGCAATGGCCAGCCCCTGCCCCAATGAACCACCGGAGATTTCCATCCCCGGCGTATAGGCAGCCATACCGGACATCGGCAGACGACTGTCGTCACTGCCGTAACTCTCCAGCTCGCTTTCGGGAATGATGCCTGCCTCGATCAAGGCAGCATACAGTGCAATCGCGTAATGGCCATGAGAAAGCAGAAAGCGGTCCCGCCCTTCCCATTCGGGATCGGCCGGGTCGATGTTCAGGGCATGCCGGTAGGCAACCGCCAGAATTTCTGCCATACCCAGTGCCTGGCCGATATAGCCCTGGCCCTGGACTTCGCCCATCCTCAGCGCAAAGCGTCGGATGCGGTAGGCCGCCGCCCGCAGCTCGGCCTCGTCGGCCGTTCGGGTCTGTGCTGTCACACGCTGATCCATGAGTCTGCCTCCGATGTATCGGT
Organism: Lautropia sp.; assembly: GCA_030530775.1. Lineage (GTDB taxonomy): Bacteria > Pseudomonadota > Gammaproteobacteria > Burkholderiales > Burkholderiaceae_E > Lautropia. The sequence continues at coordinate 171,702 of JAUMUG010000003.1, forward strand.
ATGTCGTGTTCGTCTTCGATTATCTGCCGATGGTTCGACGGGAGCCGACGATGCCCCCGGAACCGATGCACGCCCCTGCCGATCAACCATGAATCAGCATGCCACCGTTGACGTCGATCACGGCACCAGTGATGTAGGTAGACAGATCGGAAGCCAGGAAGAGGAAGGCGTTGGCCACATCGTCAGCAACGCCAAGGCGATTGATCGGGATGCCCTTGAGGATTTCGGCCTTCAGATCATCGGTCAGCTTGCCGCCGGTGATGTCGGTCTGGATCAGACCGGGCGTGACGCAGTTGACGCGGATGTTGTCCGGCCCCAGCTCTCGGGCCATGGCCTTGGCCAGCCCCAGCACGCCGGCCTTGGCAGCCGAATAGTGCGGGCCACCGAAGATGCCGCCACCACGCTGTGCCGAAACGCTGGAAGTGCAGGCGATCGAACCCGACTGCTGGACGCGGAACCGAGGAATGAACGCCTGGCTCAAATACAGCACCCCGCGTAGGTTCACATCGATGATGCGCTGCCAGCTGTCCGGGTCGATGTCCATCGTCCTGACGGGCTGGGTGATACCCGCATTGTTGATCAGCGCATCGATACGACCATAGTGTTCCAGCACCCGAGCCGCAGCCGCTTCGCAGGCAGCCTTGTCCACGACGTCGCAGGCCATTCCCAGATGGTTGCCGCCGGGCAGCTGCGCAGCCGCCTGTCGGCAAGCCTGCTCATCCAGATCGAGAATGACGACCCGCGCCCCCTGGGCAGCAAAGATCCTGGCCGTGGCCAGGCCGATGCCTCGCGGACTGGCGGCTCCGGAAACGACGGCGACTTTGTCTTTCAGCAGCATAGGGGGGCCTCCTCCTGGGTGTGTCTGTCCAGCCCGTCATTGCCCGCGGGCCAGTGCGTTGCAGTCTTTGATGACTGTCCCATAATGTTGCCCATCGACAGAGACGACATCAAACGGCAAAAATGCACCTATTGATGACAGGAGTTCACCCATGTTCAGGAACTTTCCGATCTCGGTGCTGCGTACCTTCGAAGCGGCCGCACGCACCGGTTCCTTCCGTGCAGCCGCCCACGAGCTGTGCCTGTCACCCAGTGCGGTCAGCCATGCCATCCGCCGGCTGGAAGAAAGCCTGGGCACCGCGCTGTTCAGGCGCAGCACCCGTTCGATCCGTCTCACTCCGGCCGGCGAGGCCCTGTACACCCATGTGGATCGGGCCCTCGAAGCGTTGCGCCAGGGATTGGAAGAAGTCGGTTCCAAGGGTCCGAGCATCCTGCGTCTGCATTCAGCCCCCAGCTTTGCCGCGCAGTGGCTGATGCCCAGATTGCGCGCCTTTCTGGCCCGGCACCCGAACATCGATCTACGGCTGGCAGCCAATACCGATCAGGTCCGCTTCGAGTATGACGAGTTCGACCTCGATATCGTCTATGGCAAACCCAGCGCCGATGGACAGGTGGTGATCCCGTTGGTCGAAGAATTGCTGACCCCGCTGTGCTCACCCGAGCTGGCCGGGCGGATCCATTCGGTCGCCGATCTGGCCTCGGTGCCCTTGATCCAGAGCGACGTGAAACAGATCCGCTGGTCGGGCTGGTTCGAGGCCCAGGGTCAGCCCCTGCCGCCCTTGCGTGGAGCCCGCTTCGATCGCAGTTTCATGGCCATCGCGGCGGCTGCCGACGGCTGGGGGGTGGCGCTGGAATCGCCCCTACTGGCCGAGCGTGAAATGGCGGCCGGTAAACTGGTGCGTCCGCTGGCCGGCATCGAACGGGAAGTGCGCTATATCGGGCACTTTCTGAGCTATTCGCGTGCCACCCGCCGCACCCACGCCATCGGCGTATTCAAGGACTGGCTGCAGCAGGCGCTGGAGTCCCTGGCCGCCTGAGCAGCGCTCGAGTCGCCGTTCTTCGGTCGTCAGTCCTTGCGGATCAGGCCAGCCGGATCGGGCGCCGACGAGTGGACGCCATCCGGAATGCAGAAGTTGGACTGTGTCTGGACAGGCGGCGGTCAAGATGTCCAGCGTATTGCACCCATCGCATGGCCCGCATTTCCACGATATGGCTCATGCGCCAGGATCCTACGAAGTGGAATGCGTACCAGGATTTCCGAGCGCGATATCCAGAGGCCGGCGCCGCAGGCTCATCAGACACAGAGACAGTAGACAACCGAGCAGCAGCACACCGATCAATGCCATCGAGGGGACCGAGAAGCCGGAGAAACGCTCGACCAGCGCGCCGATCACCGGGGGTCCGAGCGCACAGCCACTGAAGAAGCCCATCGCCAGCAGGCCGGCCGATCGGGCCGGTGCGCCGAAGCGGCGATCGCGCAGCAGCATGTTCATGGCGATGGTCTGGCTGGCCGGCAAAGTGCCGGCGATGCCGACCACCCCCAGCCACAACAGCCACAATGTATCGGCACTGGCCTGCTGCATGCTGGCGATCCCCAGCCCGGCCACCGTGAACAGACAGCAGAGCAACCGGCTTTCTTCGCTCAACCTGGCCGACAGCGGCGTCAGCAGCAGGCGTGAGACGATACCGGTCATACCGAAGGCCGCCACCATCTGGCCCACCGTCTGCACGGAAACCCCGAGTCCGGTGGCCCGCACGCCGAGGAAGGTGACGAAGGAGGACAGCACCACACCGGCACAGAACTGAACCGACATCAGCGTGAACAGCCATTGGCGTCGTGCCAGGTGCCGTTCACCGCCCTGCTCGGCCGCAAGCGTGCGACGCGGCAGCCAGAACCAGACCAACAGCGCCAGCCCCCAGGCCAGTGGTACCCAGATGCCGAGCGCCGTCCGCCAGCCCAACTGGGCCACCAGCCATGGCAGCATGGTGCCCAGCAACAGCGCCGAAATCTGCACGCCCGAATGCTTGAAGGCGATGGTCAGCGCCCGGCGTGGCATCGGCACTTGCTGTGCGATCAGCAAGTTGGTGGCTGGATTGCACAAAGCCTGTGCCACACCGCAGAACATCAGCCCCACCACCAGCCCTTCGTAGCCTGGCAGCAGCGAAACCAGCAACAGCGACAGCCCAACCGACACGAACAAACACACGAGCCCCATACGCGAGCCAAAGTGCTGAACCCCCCGCCCCGCCCACGGTGACAGCAGCGCTGCCAGACCGAAGGTGCTGCTGGTCAGCAGACCCAGCTGTTCGGCCGAAATGCCCAGATCGGCCATCCAGCCCGGACCCAAGATGCTGATCGAAAAAAAAACCGTCATGGGCATGCCCATCGACAGCATCAACAGCAGGGTCAGGCCGACCCATGAAGGGGAGAAATTCTTGTCATCAATCGTCATAAACAACCTTGCGGCATCGATGAAAAAGCAAAACGCAGAGCAAAGGCCCCGGCACGGTGCCCCCGCCACCTCCGCATGAACGGACGGGCGTAGGGAACTGCGCCCCAGGCCCGGACAGGACCCGAACCATACCGGTCGAAGCCGAAGGGATGCCGCTGCAAAAGTTTATAACACAGCCCCTCATCCGACACCGACACAGGCATTCTTCATCCGGTCGACATAGACATTCCTCAACGTGTCCAGGTACAGATGGAGTGAAAATAAAGAACTGTTGATGTTGGTTATCATTATCGTTATCTATCATCACAGACTGTGACGTTGCTCGGAGTGGTGCCCACTTCAGCAGTCCACACGTCGATCGACACAGAGCAGCCATACCGGACACTCATTCAGGAGAAAGAGCCATGAAATCCACCCTGTCCTTCGTTCCACTGTCTTTGACCGTGGTCCCTGCCGACGCATCGGCTGCCAGGCTCATCGGGGGTTCAGCCTGAAACCGGAGGTGAAGGACTGCCCGTGGGACACCGATCCAACGACGATTCACAGGCACCGTCGAGATGATCCTCCATATCCCCGCTTCGACAACGACCTGTCTCGATTGACGATATCCAGAAACCCGCTATGCGTACCCCGATCCACTCCTCTCGTTGCGCCCCAATCAGAATTCCAGGACATTTCAGTCGACGCCCGACTGCCCTGCTGTTGTGCGTCCTGCCCTGGCCCATTCCCGCTGCACTGGCCCAGCAGCCCGACGGCACGCTGCTGCCCGACGTGACGGTGACGGCCAAAGGCTATCTGGCCGAAACCGCCGATACGCCGATTGTCACCACCACGATCGATGCCCGCGAGCTGCAACGTGACGGGGCACAGAACCTGGGCATGGCGCTGCGCGGCAAGCCTGGTCTGGCGGTCAACGGCGACAGTGCCCAGGGGCAGAATCCGCTCATTCGGGGGCTGAAGCGGGATTCGATCGTACTGATGGTCGATGGCGTACGCTTCAATTCGGCCCAGCCGATCGGTGCGATCGCCTCCTTCATGTCGCTGGCACTGGCCGATCGGGTCGAAGTGGTCAAGGGACCCGCCTCCGTGCTGTACGGCACCGGCGCCCTGGGAGGCGCCATCGATGTGCGATTGCCGCAGGCCCGTTTCGAACAAGGGCTTCAGGGCCATGGCCGCCTGCAGTATGAAACGGCGAACAAGGGCTGGCTGGGTAGTGCCCATCTGAATGCCAGCGAAGGCGATCACGCGTTGATGGTGGGCGCGGCACTGGGCCGTTTCGACGACTATCGGTCGCCAGATGGCCGCGAAGTACGCACCGGATACGACAGCCGGACGGTGATCGGTCAGTACCGCCATCGGTTGGGTGACGGGCAGCAACTGCGTGTCTCGGCCCAGCAGCATGAAGACGAGGATGTCTGGTATCGCGGCTCCGCCCGTCCGCATGCCAATCCTCGCGTCGACGGCACCATCAGCCATTCACCGAAGCAGCATCGCCGGCTCTATGAAGCAGGCTACAACCACCGTGGTCACGGGGTGCAGCCGATCAATGTCGATCTGCGCGTCTATCGGCAAGAGATGAGACGTACCATCCATGCCTGGTCTACCGGGCTGGCACGCGATATCGCCACCAACGATGTCACCTTTGCCACCGATGGGGTGGATGCCCGCGCCGACTGGCGACTGAATCCGCAGCATTTGCTGTCCTTCGGCACCAACCTGTGGCGGATGCGGGCCAACCCCGACAGCCGGATGGCCGGGCCGCCGACATTTGCCCAGTTCGTTTCGTCCAATCCCTTCCGCGATGGTGAGGTACGGGCCATCGGTGTCTATCTGCAGGACGACATGAAACTCGGTGACCTGTCGGTGCTGGCCGGGCTGCGCCACGACCGGGTCAAGGGCAGCGCGAGCGCAATGAACGACGGCCAGCTCACCAGTGGGCTGGAGCGCAGCGATGGCGCCACCTCCGGCAGTCTGGGCCTGCTCTATCGGATCGGCCCGCTGCTACGCCCCTACATCAATGTCTCGCGCGCTTTCCGGGCCGCCGATCTGCGTGAGCGCTATCAATCAGGGCTGCGCAACGACGGCTTCTATTACGCCGGCAGCCCGCAGATCGAACCCGAGACGGCTACGCAGTTCGAACTGGGAATGAAGGGGGCGAACGAGCGCCTCGACTACAGCGTCTCGGTCTTTCACAACCGGATCGACGACTACATCACCGGCACCCGGCTGAGCGGCGCAGAGGCGCTGGCCGCCTGTGGCGCCGCCAATGCGGTGGCCTGCCGACGAACCGTCAACCTGGGCCATGTGACGTTGAACGGATTCGAAGCCGGACTGCGCTGGCGGCTGTCGCCCGGTCAATGGGCACGGCTCTCCTACACGGCCATTCGCGGCAAGAACAACGATCTGGACGAGCCGCTCTACCAGATGCCGGCCGACATGCTGACACTGGGCTGGCAGAAGCGGCTGCACCCGCGCTTGAGTATCGATGCCGACTGGTATCTGGTCCGCAAACAGAACCGGGTCGCCACCGTCTTCACCCGTGGTACGGAAAATGCAACCGGCGGCTACGGCCTGGTCGATATCGGCGCCATCTGGGACTTCATGCCCGGCCGATCTCTGCGCCTTGCCATCCGGAATCTGGGCGACAAACGCTACCATGAGCACCTGACCGAAGGCATCTCGGGGAGGGAACCGGCAGCCCCGGGACGCAGCCTGCAGATTGCCTGGCAGGGCAGTTTCTGAAAGGGATGCAAGTTGTCGGACGACCTGCTTCCGACTGTGCACGACGCCTGTGCCGCCGTGGCGCTGCGGGGGCGGACCCGGGCGAACCGCGCATGGGTCTGTCCCGCCCGAAGACGGTTGCTACACCATGTGGTTTCGGAGCCGTCGTGGCCAACACTGCCGGGCAAACCACCAACGGCCGGCATGGTGCCGAAAGAAAGCATGGCCCGTCGCACGGTGTCCGGCCAGTACCGCCCCGGCAGGCCTCCCCCCTACTCTGTGAGATGAGCGTATGAAGAGCATCGCATCCCATTCCGAATTTCCCGGTACGCGCCGACAGCTGCTGACCGCCGGCTCGGTGCTGTTGCTGGGGCAGGCGCTGCCCGGCCTCGCCCGTGGTCGGGACAGCGCACAGAAAGAGGCCCCGGGGCAGAACCAGAGCCCCGCCCGAGATCGAGGCCCAGGTCGAGCAGCCAGTCTGTCCAAACTGCCCCGGCTGGTGCTGGCCGGTCCTTATGCCTCCGTGTCCAATCCGCTGATCCGCATCGTCGACAGCGGTGCGCTGGCCGACGTGGCCGATCGAGTGGAGTTCCAGACCTGGAAAACGCCCGATCAGCTGCGGGCGATGGCCATCGAGGGCAAGGTCGATTTCATGGCCATGCCCAGCAATGTGGCAGCCAACCTCTACAATCGTGGCGTCGCGCTACGGCTGATGAATATCGGCGTCTGGGGCATTCTCTGGGTGGTCTGCCGCAGCCCGGCCATCGAGACCATGGCCGATCTGAAGGGCCAGGAAGTCGTGCTGCCGTTCCGCAACGACATGCCGGATGTGCTGTTTCGGTTGATTGCCCGTCAGCAGGACCTCGATATCGATCGAGACATGAAGGTGCGCTACGTGGCCACGCCACTGGATGCCATGCAATTGCTGCTGACCCGCCGGGCCGACAATGCGCTGCTGGCCGAACCGGCGGTATCGGTGGGTCTGCGCAAGAGCAAATCCTTCCCGATCAGTGCGGTGGCACCCGAGCTGTACCGTGGCGTCAGTCTGCAACGGGAATGGGGGCGGGTTTTCGGTCGGGCTCCGCGCATTCCGCAGGCCGGCATCGCGGTGCTGGGGCGGCAGATGGACAATGCACCACTACTGGCTCGTTTCGAGGCAGCCTGCGTGGAGGCGCTGCAATGGTGCGAGAATAATGCCGATGCCTGCGGCCAGGCGGTTGCCGAACGGATCGATGCGCTGACCCCCGAAGGAGTGGCCGATGCCATCCGGGTCGACCAGACCGAAATCGTGTCGGCCGCAGACGCCCGTCCCGATCTGGAGTTCCTGTACGGCAAACTGCTCGGGTATCAACCGGGGTTGATCGGTGGAAAGCTGCCACCAGCCGATTTTTATGGCGTTCCGACCAGCAGCTGACACCAGACAGCCGACGCCGGCACTCGCTTGCCCTCGTCGATGGCCTGCCGTGGAGCCTTTTCTGCCCGATCGATTCGGAACGCTCCCTACGGTGCCACCATCCACGAGAACGAAGTCATCAAGTCGTCCACTGATCGAAGGCCCAAATGATCGAATTCGCCATCCATTCGGCCAGAGCCATTGCCATGACCGGCAAAGATGATCACCAGTGCCAGTGCAGAGGTGATCGCCGATGTTGAAGCTGCTGCGTGCCTGGCTGGGCGCCCTGCCCGCCTATCTGTGGAGTGGCTGGGGAGCGATCGCCAGCCTGCTGCTCGGCCTCGCGCTATGGGAAGCGCTGGCAGCCCATTACGGCCCCCTGGTGCTGCCGACACCACTCGAAACAGCCCAGACGCTGTTGACGCTGGCCGGCGACGAATCGACCCACGGGCTGTGGGAGCAGCTGGCGATCACTGCCCGGCGTGCCTTCGGCGGGCTCGCCCTGGCGCTGCTGGCGGGCAGCACCCTGGGCGTGACGGCCGGCATGTCGATGACGGCTTCGACGATGGCCCGGCCCTGGGTGACGGTGCTGCTCGGCACCCCGCCCATCGCTTGGTTGGTGCTGGCGATGCTCTGGTTCGGCACGGGTGATGGCACGCCGGTATTCACCGTGTTCATCGCGGCTTTTCCGGTGGTGTTCGCCGGAGGCCTGCAGGGCGCCCGCACGCTGGAGCGGCGCTGGCACGATCTGGCCAATGCCTATCGGCTGCCTTGGCGGATGCGCCTGACCGACCTCTATTTGCCGCACGTGCTCTCGTATCTGTTTCCGGTCTGGATCGTGGCACTCGGCAGTTCGTGGCGTGTGGTGGTGATGGCCGAGCTGCTGTCATCCAATGATGGCGTGGGCGCGGCGCTGGCCACCAGCCGTTCGCAGCTGGATATGGCCGGGTCGTTGGCCTGGATCGGTTCGGTGGTGTTGGTGCTGCTGGCGCTGGAGTACTTGGTGCTGGAGCCGATCAAGCGTGAAATCGAGAAATGGCGTGATAGTGGAGAGGTGCAGCCGCGATGAGTCTTGCGCTTTCCAGGGAGCCGTCCGCCAGAGCTGGTGCTGCCCCGACGACGGAAACAGCCTCCCGTGCCGACCGTGCCGAAGACCGGGCGGCAGACACGCCTACTCCTTCGCCTGGGCTTGATGCCGACCAGCCGGGCACCGGACAGGCTGGCACCGTCGACAGCCATTCCGTCCCCCGGCACGACGAAGTCATGGTTCATGCACTCGCGGCGACGCCGCCCCCCCGGCCTGCTCTGCAACTGTCCGGCATCGAGCACGCCTTCGCTGCACGCACCGTACTCAAGGACATCGGCTTTCGGCTGGACGCCGGCCGCACGGTTGTCCTGGTCGGCCCCTCGGGCTGCGGCAAGAGCACGCTGATGCATCTGTGTGCCGGGTTGCACGATCTGCAGAAAGGCTCGATCGACAATGGCTTCGAGCGGACCGTCACCCTGTTTCAGCAACCGTATCTTTTGCCCTGGAAGACGACGCTGGACAACATCGCGCTGGGTCTGAAGGCGCAGGGCGTGCCCCGGCGGCAGCGCGAGGCGGCCAGCCGGCGGATGGGCCACACGTTGGGGCTGGACGATACCTCGCTGGCCCAGTTTCCGCATCAACTCTCGGGCGGCATGCAAAGCCGGGCGGCACTGGCCCGCGCACTGGTGCTGTCGCCCGATCTGCTGCTGCTCGACGAACCCTTTTCGGCACTGGACATCGGCCTGAAGGCACAGATGCATCGGCTGCTGCTCGATCAGCAACGAAAGCAAAGGCTGTCAGTGCTGATGATCACCCATGATCTGACCGAAGCCGTGACCCTGGCCGACACCGTGCTGGTCATGGCCGCCGACCCGGGCCGGTTGATCTGGCAAATGGATCTGCGCCTGCCATCCGGTGCCCGGGATGACGGATGGATTCATCGGCATACGGTGGCGCTGATGTCGCAGACGCCGGTGCGAGAAGCCTTCGGGCTGCCGCCCCTGGAGGTTCCGGCCGCCACCACACCGGATTCGAGCCATAACCCCCCCTCCGACGGCCACTGCCGGCTCGTCGACATCGGTTCGATCGACGGAATCGGCGATCGTCGTGATGCTGCGGATGATGCCTCCGGAATCGATGCCGGCCACCCTGTCCGGGCTGTTTCCCCCAGCACCCCACGAAAATCCAGATGCTGAACGCCCACCCCCTCGCCGTCTGGCGGCTGGATCATCCGGTCTGGCTGTGTCCGTTCCGTGCCTTCTTCGGTCTGGCCATCGTCTATGCGCCCATGCTGATGCTGAATTGGCTGCTGGTGCTTGGTGCCGGCTGGCCGGCACCGACCGTGCCGGGCGGGCCGATCGTCTGGCATGCGCACGAGCTGATCCTTGGTGTATCGATGGCAGCCGTGGCCGGGTTCGTGCTGACGGCCGTGCCCGAGTTCACCCAGACCCCGGCTTTCGCCAAATCCGAGACCCGTCGGCTGGTGTTCTATTGGCTGCTGGCCCGGATGGCCTTCTGGGCCACGCCATGGTGGCCTGCACCGGCACTGGTGTCGGCCTTCATGGCCAACATCGTACTGCTGTCACGGCTGTTCTGGATGATACGGCCACGGATCTGGCAAGCGCCCGGACGCCGGCACCAGGGGTTCATCTGGGGGCTGGCCGCTCTCTATGTCACCACCGGCGGTTTCTATGTCGACGTACAGCGCGATCCGGAAGTCATGCGCTGGCTGCATGCCAGCCTGGGGGTGATGCTGACCCTGATCGTGGTCGCGATGAGCCGAATCTCGATGACGATCGTCAACGACAGCATCGACCTCTACGAGCGTGAGCATCCGTCCCACGGGACCGAGGATGGTGACGGTGCCCGTACCGGCTATCTGGCCCGCCCGCCGCGCCGTCACATGGCGGTGTTCTGCATCAGCCTGTTCACACTGATGCAATGGCACGACCCGTCCAATCCGGTCGTGGGCTGGCTGGCGCTGGCCAGCTCGGCCGCCATGCTCAATCTGCTCAACGACTGGCATGTGGGCCGTGCTCTCTGGCAGCGCTGGCCGTTGATGCTCTACTCGGTCTATCTGCTGATGGCGCTCGGCTATGGCCTGATCGGCTTCTGCCAGCTGGGTGGATGGGGCAACGTCAGCGGCGGCCTGCATCTGCTGTCCTCTGGCGCGCTGAGTCTGGCCATTTATCTGGTGATCTGCATTGCAGGCTACACCCACAGCGGCTTGAGCAAGGATGGTCGTGGCTGGGTCACGGTGGGTGCCGCCCTGATCATCGCCGGCGCCCTGTTGCGCACGCTGTCCTGGTCGTTTCCGGCCCCATGGCTGCTGAGCCTGTCCGGTCTGCTCTGGGCAGCCGCCTTCATCATGCAGGCTTCGGCGATGCTGCCGGTCTTTCTGCGCCGGCGGGCCGATGGTGGTTCGGGCTGCGAAGGCATCCTGGACGATTGAACCCTTTCGAATCCCGCCATCCGTGTTTCCTGGCCATCGAATGGAATGGTTCGAACCGCAGAAATCATGAACGTCCAAAACGGTGCCATCGTGCGTTCGTGGCCAGCGACTCGTCTCCACGACGAAAGCGATCACACGAAAAGTATGGGCGGCATACGTCGTGTCGTCGGTTTTCAGTCCTCGATCCTGCGGCGACCCGGATACCAGACGGATTCGGATTCTGAGCGGCAGCTCAGACTTTCAGACGACACCCGCTGATCGCCACACCGATCATCATCACGGCGACCAGCAAAAAGGCCATTCGCAAACTGCTGTAATGGGCGACGAAGCCGATGCCAGCTGGCCCGGCCAGCACCCCGGCATAACCGAGCGTCGACATGGCGGGCACCGCCACCCGCTGCGGCATGCTGGTCTGCCGGCCGACGGCGGTGAACAGCACCGGTACGATATTGGCACAGCCCAAGCCCACCAACGCATAGCCCAGTAGCGCCATCTGCCAGATGGGCACCCATGAGGTGATCAGAATGCCGCCGGCGGCCAGCAGCGCCCCGATGACCAGGATACGGCGACGGCCGATGCGGGCCGTCATGCGATCACCCGTCAGCCGTGCTGCCGTCATCGTCAGCGAGAACGCGGCAAAACCAAAGCCCGTCTGTGCCGTCGACATACCATGGTAGTCACGCAACAGCACCCCGCTCCAGTCCAGCATCGACCCCTCGGTCAGAAAACAGATGAAGCACAGCATGCCCAGCAACAGCACGGCACCCCGGGGAAGCGCAAAGGGCGGACCTTCGGCCGGATTGCCATACGTCAGCACATACCGATGGGCCGTCACCAGCATCAGCAGCATCATGCCGGCCGCAAGCAGCATGCTGCCGAGCGGTGAGAGCCCGGCCACCATCACCGCGCTGGCACCGGCAGCACCGGCGATCCCCCCCAGGCTGTAGAAACCGTGGAAACCGGACATCAGCGGCCGGTCGGCGCCGCGCTCGACGATGACGGCCTGAATGTTCATCACGCAATCGAAGACCCCCATCATGGCCCCCATCACGAACAACATGACCCCGAGCACCCACGAACTGGAGGCCAGCGCCAGCGCGGGCAGGCACAGACACAGCAGAATCCCCGTGACGGTCAGCACCGCACGGCAGCCATAACGGGTACTGAGCGCCCCCGACGCCGGCATGGCCATCAGGGAGCCGATGCCCAGACACAGCAGTACCAGACCCAGCCCCCCCTCGTCCAGACCGGTCCGTTCCTTGGCCGCGGGCACCAGCGCAGCCCAAGCGCCGGTGGCGAAACCAGCGATCAGAAACAGTAGACGTGTCGCATGTTGGACGGGAACATCCAGGCCGGACGCACCAGAAACGGAAACGGACATGGAAGACGCAACGGAAGGAAAGCACCGCCAAACCGCGGCAAAACCACCCGATGATAGGAAAGCATACCCTTGCCTGCAAACAGCGGATGCCGCCGTGCGGCATCCGGGACGACACCATGACGCATGGGTCTCCGGCTGCGTGCGAGAATGACGCTTTTCGACAGGATCGCACCCTCATGAAACACACCGGACTCACCATCATGCTGGCCCTGCTGTCCATGCTGGGAGCCTGGGGGATCGATGCCTACCTGCCTTCTTTCCAAGCCATCGGCGTCAGTCTGAATGCCTCGCCGGTGGCCGTGCAGCAGACCCTCAGCGCTTATATCGGTGCCATGGCCGTGACCGTGCTGTTTGCCGGCACGCTCTCCGACACACTGGGGCGTCGGCCCGTGGTGCTGTTTGCGACCTTGCTGTTTGCCGCCTCCTCGGTCTGGGGGGTGCTGGCCGACGACATCGACACGCTGATCATGGCTCGTGCCCTGCAGGGGGTTGCGGCGGGCATTGCCACCGTGCTGTCCCGCACCATCGTGCAGGATCTGTTTTCGGGCGCCGAAGCGCAGCGGGTGATGTCCCTGATCACGATGGTGTTCAGCATCGCTCCTTCGGTCGCCCCCGTGGTGGGCGGATGGCTGCAAAAGGTCTTCGACTGGCATGCCGTCTTCATCATGTTGGCCCTCTACGGCGCACTGCTGTGGGTACTGTGCCAGTGGGGACTGCGTGAAAGCCTCGCCCCCGGACACCGGGTACCGATGCGGCTGGGCGTCATTCTGCGCAACTACGGTCGTGCACTGACCCATGTCCGTTTCATGCTGATGGCCGGCTCGGTGTCGATGCTCTTCATTGGCATCGCACTCTATGTCAGCTCGGCTGCAGCCTTTCTGATCGATGTACTGAAGCTGACCGAAACCGACTTTGCCTGGATGTTCATCCCGATGACCACCGGCATGCTGCTGGGCGCGAGTGCCGCGCGACGGCTGGCCCGGAATGTGGCGCCGGAACGGCTGACGGCTTTCGGCATGGGAACTGCCCTGAGCGCCGCCCTGATCAGTGTGATCTATACCCAGCTGAGTTCGACACCCGCCGTGCCATGGGCGGTTCTGCCGCTTGGGCTGTACACCTTCGGTATGACTTTCGCCCTGCCTTCCATGACGGTGACCTCGCTGTCGGTCTTTCCCGACATGCGTGGGCTGGCTGCCTCGCTGCAGAGCTTCGTCCAGATGGCGGCTTTTTCATTGGTGTCCGCCTTCGTCGCACCACAGGTCTTTCACAGTGCACAAGCCCTGGCCTGGACGCACTTGGGCGGACTGTTGCTGGGCGTTGGGCTCTGGGTACTGGCAGCGCGCCTGCCCGAGAACACCGCGGCCTGCTCCACGCCATGACAATAGTCAAGATCGGGCAATGGTAAACTGACCATAATGGATTCGATGCTTGCCCAAGTGCTCTCGTTCGGTTTCCCGCTTGGCGGATTCAGGCTTTCCTCGATCGAACCCGCATGTTGCCGGTTGCCGACACCGTCGCTGGCGTGCCATCCGTAGCATTGTTCTTCGACCGTCATCCCGGTTTCCCGGCAAGCCCCCTTGTTGAAATCGCAGCACACCATGGTCCAGATCGCACAACGCATCCGTTTCATCGCGGCAAGCTTGCTTGCCGTGATGCTGTTTGCCGTGCTGCATCCAGCCGCGGTGGCGATATCGGTCATACGAAAAGGACCGGATGCATCGATGATCGAGGTCTGTACGGCCCATGGTGTCAGCTGGGTCCGCATGGACGATTCGGCCGACCGGTCGCCGACGGTGGATATCACTGCTTCGCCGATTGTCGACGGGCTGCAATCCGACGCCTCGATCACAAACAACGGCTATTTCCATTGTCCGATGTGTTTTCTAGGCGACACGCTGCCGCCCGACTTCGAGCGCCCCGACCTCAGCTTCCCGCTGCCGGGGTTCGTTCTTCCTCTCTCTCGGAACGAACCTCTGCCAGCAGATACGGCAGCCTTGAGGATACTGACGGCGCCGACGCGCGCACCTCCCACTACCTCGGCGAACACACATCACTGACACCACAGGGCTGCCTTCCGGTGGCCCTGCCCTGTACTTGGTTGGCTTGGAAGACCGGAAACCGGCAAACCGGCGTGAGATAGGCGTTTGAAACCCGGTTGAAACTCTGTGTGCGAAGATGCAGGACACAAAAAAACCACCCGAAGGTGGTTGTTCTGCGAATCTATCGATTCCATCGAAATTGGCGGAGCGGACGGGGCTCGAACCCGCGACCCCCGGCGTGACAGGCCGGTATTCTAACCAACTGAACTACCGCTCCGTTACCCAAACGACTTGATGATGATAGCATAAAAATTTATGCCATCAACACCATGACAGGAAATTTTTGGTGGGTGCTGAGAGCCTCGAACTCCCGACCTACGCCTTGTAAGGGCGCCGCTCTACCAACTGAGCTAAGCACCCAATCGGCCTTTCCTGCTAAGCGGATAGTGTAAAACACAGAACACTTCGGCGTCAAACATACGATTACCGCAAGGCATGAAATCACCAAAGTTCACTGTTTCGGCCCGAGGTGCACAGTCCTGCTTTCCACACGCCATTCATCCGGGCGAAGTACCGACGAGCATCGACGTCGAAACCGTTCCCGGACCAGACGAGGCATGACGGCCATACCATCGCCCGCCGCGGCCGGAGCATACGGCGCGCTGCCCCCTGTTTCATGGCGTCTTGCCATGGACACCACCCGGCATCGCAGGAATTCACGATATTCCCCCGCTGCGCCCGCCCGGGCGCCGTGCCGAAAGAAAACGGGCGACTGGCGGGCCACGAGCCGCTTTCGAAGATGCCCTGCGCCCGCATACCGTCCCATGTACTGTACCTGCCATGGGACATCGGCCGCTTCAGACCGACCGTTTCGAATCAGTTCAAACCGAACATGCCGCGCAGTTGCGACAGGTCTTCGGCCAGCGTGTTGACGCGACCGGCCAGCAACCTGCGATCGGTTTCGCTGAGTTTGTCATAAGTGACGAAACCACCATCCTTGGTCCGGTACTTCTTCAGCGTGTCGAACACGACCTGGAAGTTCTTTTCGGTCTTGGCCAGAAAAGCCTTGTCTTCACGCTCGATCAGCGAACGAAACAACCCGACGATCTTGTAGGCTCCCTCGAAGTTCGCCTGGAAATCCCACAGGTCGGTATGGCTGTAGCGGTCTTCCTCACCCGAGATCTTGGTGGCCGCTACTTCTTCCATCAACACGGCGGCACCGCCCACCACTTTTTCCGGTGGGAACGTCAGATCGGTCAGACGCTTGTGCAGTTCCTCGACGTCGGCCTGCAGTTTGTCGGCCACTTTCAGCACGTCCTTGTTGCTCTTTTGCTCCCACAGTGCATATTCGATGCGGTGGAAACCACCGAAGTTGGGATCGGCCTCGGCCTTTTCGTGATCATCGGCCCGCGAATCGATCGCCACATCCAGATCACTGAACAGCTCGGCCACCGGCTCGATCCGCTCATAGTAGGTACGCACCGGGCCGAACATCTGCTTGGCCTCATCGATTTCACCAGCCTTGACGGCATGGACGAACGACGTGGTTTCCTTCACCAGCTGGGCGACGTTTTCATCCACATAGAGCTTGTATTCGGCGATGGGGCCGACCAGCTCACCGGGCTCGACGGCGGCCTGTGCACTGCCTTGGGAAAAAACTGTGCCGCCGGCCAACAGCAGGAAAAAAATGCAATGACGAATCTCCATGTACGGGGTCTCCTTGCGTGGTAGGTGATTGGTACGTAGGTCACGTGTACGGTTGATGAGCAGGATCGTTCGGAAAGAATCGGCCCTGATCAGGCAGCTGCCGGTCTGGATGACCGGAATGAGCGTGCCCGATGACAAGCGAGCGTCGATACTCGATCTCCGAAGCGTCGATCGAGGCTCCCGGCAAGCCCTGCCCCGACGCCTGGTTCGAAGCACCGATGGTCGACGCCGTCGCACCGGGCTCCATCATCCACCATGCTGATCGCAGCTACATCGACGGGCATCGGCAGGGTGATGGCGATGGCTGTCCAGGCTCATGTCACCGCCTCCAACAGACCGCGGCCCAGCCAGTCCTGCGGATCGCGGATGCCGGGCAAGGTGAAGAAATAACCGCCGCCAACGGGTTTGATGTATTCCTCGAGCGGTTCTCCATCCAGCCTTTTCTGCACGGTGATGAAGGCTTTTTCGAGATTGGCCTGATAGCAGATGAACAACAGCCCCATCTCGAGCTGGCCCGACTTGGTGACGCCGTTGGAGTAATTGAAAGGGCGGCGCAGCATCAAATTCTCGTCACTTCCGGGGGTGCGCGGGTTGGCCAGCCGGATATGTGAATCGAAGGGTGTTTTCTTGCCTTCGGGGTCGCGGCTGTAATCCGGCACATCGAATTCACTCTTGCCGCCGTCGAGCGGTGCCCCGCTGTCCTTGAAGCGGCCGAAGATCGCCTCCTGCTCCTGCAACGGGGTGCGGTCCCAGCGTTCGACGAAGTTGCGGATGATTCTGACCGCCTGATAGCTGCCACCTTCGGTCCAGGCCGGTTCACCCTTGCCCTTGCCGACCCATACCACCTCGTCCATCAGCGCCGTATCGGCTGAATCGGGGTTGGCCGAGCCGTCTCGAAAGCCCAGAAAGTTGCGGGCACTTTCCATCGGCTGACCGGGTCTGGCTGGAACCGGCGGCACGTTGCCTTCCTGCTTCCAATGCAGAACCAACAGGTCCGGTAAATTCTTGATGACATCGCGTAGAGCGTTGTTGATCGTATCCGGCGTGTTGGCACAGAACTGGATCGACAGATCACCATGACAGAGCGCCGCATTCAGTGCATCGTTCGGAAACGCAGTCATCCGCTGCAGATGGCGTGGCCTGAGTCTGGCCAAGCCAAAGCGTTCGTCGAACATCGACTCGCCCAGCGACACCGTGATGGTCAACGCATCGGGTGACACGACGGGTCCGAGCAGACCGGAACTGGCGGGCGGCAGCCTGGGATCGAGCTGCACTTCCCTGCCGCCCTGAGTCAGAAAGACAATCCGCTTGGTCAGCGTGCGGAACAGGCGCTCCAGTTCCTCGCGGTCCTGGGCCAGTACGAAGAAGGAAGCCACCATGCCGGCAGTCGGCCTCGGCGTGACGATACCCGCTTGGTGAACACCCAGACAAGGCACCCGTTGCTGAAACCGATCGCTGATCGGCGCGTCGGTGACCTGCACCATGTGGCCCGGCCGGCCCGGCACCTTCGATGAGGTCTGAACCACCTGCGCCGGAGCCGCCGTGGCGCCGGCCTGGCCCTGTCGCCCGGATGCCTCGGCCACGCCCGCGTGGCCTCCCAGCGCCGACAGACCCGCTGCTGCCACGCTGCCGCCCAATCCTCCCAGCAGACGGCGTCGGCTGGGAGACGAGGCGGCCGCTTTCGTGTCGGCGGCTCTGTCGTGAACGGCAGCAGGTTTTGCATCGCTGTCGGATCGATATCGCTGCAGTCCGGCCCCGTCCCGGGACTCGGCAGACAGCCCGGACGTGTCGGTTGTGGAGATGATCGGCTTGCTCATGAAAGACTCATGGAAAGTTCGGATGCCACGTGTCAATCCAGCCCCAGGCTGGTATTGACCCGATCGAGATCCTCGGCCAGTCGACGGATGGGTCCGGCCAGCGCCTGGCGTTGCGCTTCATCCAGCGTCACCGCCTTGAAGCCATCGCCTTCGCGATAGGGGTCGAGCGCTGCGCCGAAAGTGACATAGCCCTGTTCGATGGCATGCTTCAGCTCCGGAGCCGGTTTATCCAACAGCGGCAGCACCAGACGGGCCAGCTTCTGGGTACCGTCCAGCGTGCCCTGCAGATCGGGTAACAGGGCCGGGTTGTCATAAGGCGCATCCAGTGCCGGTAGGTTGTCGGCTTTACGACGCAGCAGCTTGGCGGCCGAGCCGGCCAGCCGGCCGGGTTCGATGTCCAGACTGCTCAGCCGCTGACGTAACTCGGCCAAATCGGTCGTCAACTGCTCTGCCACCGGTTTCAGCACCTTCGGTTCCACCCGCTCCACTTCGAACAGCCCGTGGGCGATACGGTGGAAACCATGGAAGGCCGGATCGGCTTCGCGCTGCTCGAAATAGTCGGCACGTGCATTGAGACGCTGATCCAGATCGCCGAACAGATCGGACATCGGTTCGATACGCTGATAGTTGGCATGTGCCTCGATATAGCGTGCGCGGGCGGCCTGCAGATCACCCGCATCCATGGCTTCGACCATCTGCTCGACAGCGGCCTGCAACCTGGTGGTCTGCATGATCAGATAGACGCGATACTCCGCGAGCGGCCCGATGTAATGGGTCGGTGGTGGTTTGCTGGCCTCGGCCTCGGATGCGGCCGACGATGTGACGGTCAGTTTGCCCCGCGGGTTACTCAGCAGACCGCAGGTGATTTCATAGGTGCCGGGACGCAGCTTGACGCGCATCGTCTGCGAAAAACCGGGCGCGATGTTCTCGCGTTCTTCCACCACCATCACCCCGTCCAGAATCTCCCATTCCAGTGCACGATCCGACTGATTGATGATCTCGAAGGTGGTGCGCCCCGCCGGCACCGTGATGTCACTGGGGTTGCAGACCTTACCCTGGATAGTGATGGTGACGACCTCCTCATCGGTAGGCTGTTGCCGCTGAGCATGCTGTGAGGCATACCAGAAGGCACCCAGGCCAGCGACGACGAGCAGTCCCGAACCGATCGATGCGGCTCGCAGCAGGGCTGAGGATGGTGGCTTGGAAACGGACATAGAAAACTTCGAAACGGTTTGATCGATGGCTCAGCGGCAACCAACGATGACGGTTGCCATCCGTGTCATGATCGGCGCACCTCTACCGGCGCCGTCTGCAGGAAGAAGAACAGCGTGATACACAGAAAGCCCAGGTAGACGATGATCTCGCCCAGAACCGGGGTGGACTGATACCCCAGCAGTCCCGACATCACCGTGCCCAGCGGGCTGTCCATCGGAAGCGTTTCGCTCAGATCGAAGACCACCTGCTGCAGCTGATTCCAGATACCGGCTTCATGGAACTTGCGCAGGGAGCCAGCTGCCAGACCCGCCGCCACGAACAGGATGAATACCCCGGTCCGCTTGAAGAATCGGCGCAGATCAAGCCGGATGCCGCCGGAATAGAGTCCATAGCCGAGCACCACCGACACGGCGATACCGGCCAGCGCCCCCACCGGTGCAGCCCATCCCCCGCTTTGCTGAAAGATCGCCAGCAGGAAGAACACCGATTCCAGCCCTTCCCGGGCCACGGCCAGAAACACCATACCGACCAGCGCCCAACCCTGCACGTCCCTTCTCCGTCCGAGGGCCCGATCGATGGAGGCATGCAGTTCGCCCTCGATGCTGCGTGACGCCTTGCGCATCCAGAACACCATCGAAGTCAGCATCGCCACGGCCATCAGACCGACGATCCCCTCGAACAGTTCCTGCTCCTTCTGCGGAAACTCGGCCGCCATCAGCTGCAGGCCGGCGCCTGCGAACAGTGACGACGCCACCGCCAGCAGCACGCCGACCCAGACGGCGGGCACCAGCTCGCCCCGCCCGCTTCGTTGCAGACAACTGGCGACGATAGCCACGATGAGTGCGGCCTCGATGCCCTCGCGCAGCATGATCAGAAAGGGAACGAGCATGGACGGGGTTGGCATCAATGAAAGAATTAGACAGTAAAATGATAATTATTATTCTTTTCTTTTTAAAGATAGCCCTGACGATACCGGGGTTATCGGCAATCCCTGCCCCCAGACGGCGGCAGGAGTCGAAAGCCGTCGAATTTCCTGACGGACGCCAGACAGTCGGCCCCACAACGAAATTCATCCGACACGCCGGGTCCGCTCAGCAACACACCAACTCAGCCCGATTCCCCCGTCCATATCCGGCATCGACCGATTGCACCGCAGCAGCGCATACTGCACAAACAGCACACACTGCAAAAAAAACCACCCGCAGGTGGTTGGTGCCATGACGACTGCCATAGGGATGCCGATCGGCCGGAAACGGCATCCGGCAGGGCCGGGGCATCGACGCATGTCGTGCAGCCCGGCCTTGCGCAGCGATGTGCGACGATCAGTGGGCGATGAAGCCGTCACCGGGCACCTTGGTTGCGCTGCCCGGTGCAGGCGTTGCCGTCGGTGCATCGACCTCCTCCGCCAGCGGCTCCGGCATGCGGGTCAGCGCCAGCTCCAGCACCCGGTCGATCCACTTGACTGGCACGATCTCCAGACTGTTCTTCACTGTATCCGGAATCTCGGCCAGGTCCTTGACGTTCTCTTCCGGGATCAAGGCCAGCTTGATACCGCCACGCTGGGCAGCCAGCAACTTCTCTTTCAGCCCACCGATCGGCAGCACTTCACCACGCAGAGTGATCTCGCCGGTCATCGCCACATCGGCACGAACCGGGATGCCGGTCAGCACCGACACCAGCGCCGTCGTCATGGCGATGCCGGCACTGGGTCCATCTTTCGGTGTGGCCCCTTCGGGCACATGGACGTGGATATCCTGCTTCTCATGGAAGTCCGGCCTGATACCCAGACGGTTTACACGACGACGCACCACGGTCAGTGCGGCCTTGATCGACTCCTGCATCACATCGCCGAGCTTGCCGGTAGTGGTGGTTTTACCCTTGCCCGGCACGGCGGTCGCCTCGATGGTCAGCAGCTCACCGCCGACCTCGGTCCAGGCCAGACCGGTGACCTGGCCGACCTGATCCTCTTTCTCGGCAATGCCGAAGCTGTAGCGACGCACACCCAGGAAGCTGTCCAGGTTCTCACGGGTGACCTTGATGACTTTCTGCGACTTGTCGAGCAACAGCGCCTTGACCGCCTTGCGGCAGATCTTGGACAGCTCGCGCTCGAGCGAACGCACCCCGGCTTCTCGGGTGTAGTAGCGCAGGATGTCACGCAACACCGCCTCGTCGAGGTCCAGCTCTCCTGCCTTCAGGCCATTGTTCTTGATCTGCTTGGGCAGCAGATAGCGCTGAGCGATCGACACCTTCTCGTCTTCGGTATAGCCCGCCAACCGGATCACTTCCATCCGGTCGAGCAGTGCTGGCGGAATGTTCAGCGAGTTGGCTGTGGCCACGAACATCACGTCCGACAGATCGTAGTCGACTTCGACGTAGTGATCGACGAAGGTATGGTTCTGTTCCGGATCGAGCACTTCCAGCAGCGCGCTGGACGGATCGCCCCGGAAATCCATACCCATCTTGTCGACTTCGTCGAGCAGGAACAGCGGGTTGCGCACACCGACCTTGGTCAGGTTCTGCAGCACCTTGCCCGGCATCGAACCGATGTAGGTGCGGCGGTGACCTCGGATCTCGGCCTCGTCGCGCACACCACCCAACGCCATCCTCACGAACTTGCGGTTGGTGGCACGGGCAATCGATTGGCCGAGTGAGGTCTTGCCGACCCCCGGTGGTCCGACCAGGCACAGGATCGGTGCCTTGACCTTGTCGACACGCTGCTGTACGGCCAAGTATTCGAGAATCCGTTCCTTGACCTTTTCCAGACCATAGTGGTCTTCGTTCAGCACGGCTTCGGCATTGGCCAGATCGTTGTTGATCTTGCTTTTCTTCTTCCAGGGCAAGTTGATCAGCACGTCGATGAAATTGCGCACGACCGTGGCTTCGGCCGACATCGGCGACATCAAGCGCAGCTTGCGGAATTCGGTCTCGGCTTTCTTGCGAGCATCCTCCGGCATGCGGGCTGCCTTGATCTTCTTCTCGATTTCCTCGAAGTCGGCGCCGTCCTCGCCTTCGCCCAGCTCCTTCTGAATGGCCTTGACCTGCTCGTTCAGGTAGTACTCGCGCTGGCTCTTCTCCATCTGGCGCTTGACGCGGCCGCGGATGCGCTTTTCGACCTGCAGGATGTCGAGTTCGTTCTCGATCTGGGCCAGCAGCTTCTCCAGGCGTTCGGGCACCGGCAGCGTTTCCAAAACCTCTTGCTTCTGCTCGATGCGGATCGGCAGATGGGCCGCGATGGTGTCCGCCAGCCGCCCCGCTTCCTCGATGCTGTTCAGCGAAGCGAGGATTTCGGACGGCACCTTCTTGTTCAGTTTGACGTAGTGCTCGAACTGGGCGAGGATCGTACGGCGCAATGCTTCGGTCTCGGAAGAAGCCTCCGCTCCACCTTCGATGGTATCCAGTTCGCAAAAGAAATACTCGCCATCGGTATCGATCGAAGTGATCCGGGCACGACTGACCCCTTCGATCAGCACTTTCACCGTGCCATCGGGCAGTTTCAGCAACTGAAGGATGTTGGAGACGCAACCAATGCCATAGATGTCACTGGCCGAGGGATCGTCCTTGGACCCGTTCTTCTGGGCCACCAGCATGATGCTCTTGCCGGACTCCATGGCAACCTCCAGCGCCTTGATGGAGCGCTGACGGCCCACGAACAGGGGGATCACCATGTGAGGAAAGACCACGACATCGCGCAACGGCAACAGAGGCAATGACTGGGTAGAGATGGAAATATCGTTCATCAGTTTCCCGACAGTTTGCTAACCGCTGTGCCCGGACCTTTCCAGGACCACAGGGGCCAGCATACTCTTCGACATATGGGCTGTGCGTTTGTTTGCAAGATAGAAGAATACGCTGAACTCGCCCCCCGCTCATAATGAAACCGTGTCTCACATGGCTAATTGGCGGCAGAAAGATGACCGGCAGATGCCGACCGTCGGAAGGCACCGTCCCGGCGGAACCATGCGCCATAAAAGTTTCATTTGGAATGCAACAACAGCCCGTCATCCTGCCGCAAGTCCCATTCTGACCGCGATGTGTGCTGCCGTTGGCCGTTGACGATCGGCCTGCGGGGATATCCTCGGCTACCGGGGCCACGTCATCGAGACGGATCAGACGGGCCATGGCGCCACGGCAAACATACCGGCAGCCGTATGCAGCTGGCCGTGGGAATGCAGGCCAGGTATGTCGAACGGGAGCCTCGTCGCGACGCCGACCGGGCTTCCCCGAACGAAAGTCCGGCCGGACGAGACCGAGCCGGGTGAAGCCCGTCATGGCCGACACACGGTCAGCTGTCACCTCCCGACACCTTCGAGGCTTCGCTGTAGATCAGCAACGGCTTGCTCGTACCTTCGATGACGTTCTCGTCGATGACGACTTTCTCGACATGGCTCATGCCGGGCAGATCGTACATGATGTCGATCAGCGACTGCTCGAGGATGGAACGCAAACCGCGGGCACCGGCCTTGCGCTTGAGGGATTGCCTGGCGATGGCCTCGAGTGCAGCGGGACGGATGTCCAGCTCGACCCCTTCCATCGAAAACAGCTTCTGATACTGCTTGACCAATGCATTCTTCGGCTCGACCAGGATCTGCACGAGCGAAGCCTCGTCCAGCTCGTCGAGCGAGGCGACCACCGGCAGACGGCCCACCAGTTCCGGGATCAGCCCGAACTTGATCAGATCATCGGGTTCGATATCCTTGAACAACTCGGACAAACTGCGATCGGATGCCCCCTTGACCTGGGCACCGAAACCGATGCCGGAGCGTTCGGAGCGGTCACGGATCACCTTGTCCATGCCGTCGAAGGCTCCGCCGCAGATGAACAGAATGTTGGTGGTATCGACCTGAACGAAATCCTGGTTCGGGTGCTTGCGCCCGCCTTGTGGAGGAATCGAGGCCACCGTGCCTTCGATCAGCTTCAACAGCGCCTGCTGCACCCCCTCGCCCGACACGTCCCGGGTGATCGACGGGTTGTCGGCCTTGCGCGAGATCTTGTCGATCTCATCGATGTAGACGATGCCGGTCTGCGCTTTCTCCACATCATAATTGCAGGCCGTCAACAGCTTCTGAATGATGCTCTCGACATCCTCACCGACGTAGCCGGCCTCGGTCAGCGTGGTGGCATCGGCCATCACGAAAGGCACATTCAGAAGACGCGCCATCGTCTGGGCCAGCAACGTCTTGCCTGAACCGGTCGGTCCGACGAGCAGGATATTGCTCTTGGTCAGCTCGACATCATCCTCGACCCCCTTGTGGCGCAGGCGCTTGTAATGGTTGTAGACGGCAACCGACAGAATCCGCTTGGCACGCTGTTGCCCAATCACGTACTGATCGAGTATCCCCGAAATTTCCGAGGGGATAGGCAGATCGTTGGCGTTGGCACTGTGCGTGCCCAGTTGCGCATCATCACGGATGATGTCGTTGCAAAGATCGATACATTCGTCGCAGATATAGACGGCCGGGCCTGCGATCAGTTTGCGCGTCTCCTGCTGACTC
Source organism: Lautropia sp. (assembly GCA_030530775.1). GTDB lineage: Bacteria > Pseudomonadota > Gammaproteobacteria > Burkholderiales > Burkholderiaceae_E > Lautropia. The sequence continues at coordinate 196,236 of JAUMUG010000003.1, forward strand.
TTTCCGCAGAAAGAGCAATAAAGCTGTTTTTCGTTGGAACCCACTTTCTCTGACATAACTACTTCTCTCCGGGCCGACAGCGGCCATCGGGATGGATGCATCAGCCGCCCGCATCCTGTGCTCGGGTACGATCCGGGGCCAGGACGATATCGGGCTCGAACCGGCAATCGATCGGCCACGGCAACCTTTCATCGGACCACCGTCAGGCGATGATCGACCTGTACGACGCCCGACGAAAGGCATGTCCGGGGTATGCGGCCGGGAATCAGGCTCCTTCCCCGGCGGCTCCGTCCGAACGGTTACTGATGACCTTGTCGATCAGACCATATTCCAGCGCTTCGCCGGCCGACATGAAATTGTCGCGTTCGGTATCACGCTCGACCTGCTCCAGCGGCTGCCCGGTACGATCGGCCAGAATCTGATTCAGCTGCTTTCGGAGATAGATGATCTCCTTGGCATGGATTTCGATATCGGATGCCTGACCCTGCGCACCGCCCGAAGGCTGGTGGATCATGATGCGCGAGTTGGGTAGCGAATAGCGCTTGCCCTTGGCACCGGCCGCCAGCAGGAAAGCCCCCATGCTGGCGGCAAAGCCGATGCACAATGTCGACACGTCCGGCTTGACGAACTGCATGGTATCGAAAATACCCAGACCGGCCGACACCGAGCCGCCCGGCGAATTGATATAGAAGTGGATATCCTTGTCCGGATTCTCACTTTCCAGATAAAGCATCTGCGCCACGGCCAGGTTGGCCGACTGGTCCATCACCGGGCCGACCAGGAACACCACCCGTTCGCGCAGCAGACGCGAATAGATGTCGTAGGCGCGCTCGCCACGGCCACTCTGTTCGATCACGATCGGCACCATGCCCAGACCCTGCGGGCTCTGGGCACTGGCTTGCGGCGCGAACCGATCGACCGGCTGCGACAGATGCAGGTTGACCTGATCTTCGATCAAACTGTTGAACGTCATGAAAACTTCCTCAAAGATGACGCAATCGATACACCACCACGATGCGCACGACCCGGCTGCCGACGCAACCGGATGGTGACGGCAGAGCCGATGCGATCAGGCCACGCCCTTCATCAGCTCGTCGAAGCCCAGTTCGCGCTCGGTGACCTTGGCCTTGGACAGCAGCCAATCGACCACGTTCTGCTCGACCACCAGTGCCTCGACCTCGGCCAGACGATCGCGGTCGCTGAAATACCAACGGATCACTTCGGCCGGATTCTCGTAGGTGGAGGCAAACAGTTCGATCTGCTTGCGAATCTGCTCGGGCTTGGCCTGCAAGGCATTCTCGCGCACCACTTCCGACACGATCAGACCCAGACGAACACGGCGGCTGGCCTGCTCGTTGAAGATGCCGGGCTGCACCGGCGGCGCCTTGCTCATGTCGATGCCGCGCGCCTGCATGTCTTCGCGCATGCGGGCCGCCAGCGACTCGGCTTCCTGGTCGACCAGAGCCTTCGGTAGCTCGATCTCGGCCAGCGAAACGATCTTGTCCATCACCGAAGTCTTGGTGCGGGCCTGCACGCGCTGCAACACCTCACGCTCGAGATTGCTGCGCACATCGGCGCGGAACTTCTCGACGTCGCCGTCTTCCTGACCCATCTGACGGGCAAACTCGGCATCGACCTCGGGCAGCTCGGGAGCTTCGATTTTCTTGATCGTGACTTCGAACTGAGCGGTCTTGCCGGCCAGGTTCTCGGCGTTGTAGTCCTCGGGGAACGTCACGTCGAATTTCGCGACTTCTCCGGCAGCCTTGCCCAGCACCCCGGCTTCGAAATCGGGCAACATCATGCCTTCACCCAGCACCATGGCGAAGCCCTCGGCCGAACCACCCGGGAAGGCCTCGTCGTCGAGCTTGCCGACGAAGTCGATGGTGGCGCGATCGCCCTTGTCACCGGCACGCTGCACTTCGTTCCACCGGGTACGTTGCCTGCGCAGCACATCGATGGTGCGCTCCAGTGCGGCATCGTCGACCTCGGCCACGAAACGCTCGACCTCGAGTGCACTCGGGTCACCCAGCTTCACCTCGGGATAGACCTCGAAGGTGGCGATGAACTCGGTGCCGTCCTCGTTGCCATCTTTCGGCGCCAGCTCGGGCTGTCCCACCACACGCAGGCCGTGTTCCTGCACGGCATCGCTGAAGGCCTTGGACAGGGCATCACCCAGCGCTTCGCTGTGCACCTGCTGGCCATAGTTCCGCTCGATCATCTTGAGCGGGACTTTGCCTGGCCGAAACCCCGGCATGCGGATGGTTTTGGCCATCGAACGCAGTCGTTCCTGGACTTTGGACGCAATATCGGCCGGGTTTACCGTGATCGTCAGCCGGCGATCCAGAGTGCCGGTTGTTTCAAGCTGGGATGCCATCCGTCGTTGATTTCCGTTCTGTTGTTGATTTGATGAATACCAAAGGGTCGTGGTGCGGCTGAAAGGACTCGAACCTTCACACCTCTCGGCGCCAGAACCTAAATCTGGTGCGTCTACCAATTTCGCCACAGCCGCATCGAAAACTGCCCTGTTGTCCTTGGAAAAAACCGATTCTATCTGAAGCCGCGCAACAGACCGCTTCCGGGCGTGATATCTCGTTGCAGCCTTGTCGTTCCAGACCTCCGGGCCATGGAAAGCGCTCCGGCGCCACGGCGGCGCATCGTTCCGCGCCCGGGCCAAGGCCCCTGGTCCCGGCCCGGACACGAGAGTGACGTCCGTTCCATATGGTCCCCCGCCCGGGCAGCGGCGCGGCGAGCCACCCCGACGGTTTGCTCGACGCGGGTGCCTGAGTGCTTCGTATCGCTTTCATTACAATCGGGGCCCGCCCTGCATCCGGGCGCAGACATACTCATCGTCCATCGTTCTATTTCACCACAGCGCAGCATGACCGAATCCAAACCCTGGCATGGTGTGGACCATCAGGAGAATTTTCCGGTGGGCTCCTGGCTGGTTCCGGCCCGCCTGCGCCCGGCCGTCTTGGCCATCTACCGCTTTGCGCGCCATGCCGACGACTTGGCAGACGAGGGCGACGCCCCAGCCGAAGCACGCGATGCCGCACTGCTCGCACTCGATGATGCCGTCGTCCATGCCGCCGCCGGCGAACATACCGGGACGACGGTCGTCGATGAACTGGTCGACACCGTTGAACGGCACCGCCTGCATTGGCAGTACTTCCGCGATCTGATCGATGCCTTCCGTCAGGACCTGCACGTGTCGCGCTATGCCGACACCTGCGCCGTGCTCGACTACTGCCGACGTTCGGCCAACCCGATCGGCCGGCTGATGCTGCAATTGTTCGAGGCCCACGATGACGAGCGCAACCTGCGGGCATCCGATGCCATCTGCAGTGCCTTGCAACGGATCAATTTTCTGCAGGATATCGGTATCGACGCCCGCAAGAACCGGATCTACGTGCCGCAGACGGCTTTGAGCCGGGCGGGTGTCGAGCCCGAGCAGTTTCTGCGGGAAGCGCTGGGTGAGCAGCTCGGCGAACGAAGCCGCCAGGCCGTCGCCATCGACTGGGCCGAGGCCCGTGCCCAGTTGCTGTCCGGCAGCGACCTGCCGTCCCGGCTGCCCTGGCGTCTGTCGGCCGAAATACGTTTCATCCTGTCGGGTGGACACCGGATTCTGGACCGTATTGCCCGAGCACATTACGATTCGGTGGCCTGCCGTCCGCAGCTGGGCTGGTCCGACGCGCCGGCCCTACTGTATCGTGCCGTGATCCTGCCTTCTTCCTGAGACCGTCCCCGCCCAGCAGACACAAAAGCCCACATGACTCCCGACGAATACTGCCAGGACAAGGCCGTCCGCAGTGGATCGAGCTTTTATTACAGCTTTCTGTTCTTGCCGCCGGATGCACGGCGGGCGATCACCGCGCTGTATGCCTACTGCCGCGAAGTCGACGACATCGTCGACGCGCCCGGCGAGCAGCGGGTCGCCCGACGCAAGCTCGACTGGTGGCGCCAGGAAATCTCCGATCTGTATGCCGGCGCCCCCACCCATCCGGTCAGCCGGGCGCTCGCGCCACACCTGAACACCTTTGGCCTCAAGCGTCGTCAGCTGCATGAAGTCATCGACGGCATGCAGATGGATCTGGATCAGGTCCGCTATCTGGATTTCGACGGTCTGAAACTCTACTGTCGACGGGCCGCCGGTGTGGTCGGCGAAATGTCGGCCTGTATTTTCGGCTATACCGATGGGCGGACTCTGCGCTATGCCGACCGGCTGGGACTGGCTTTCCAGCTGACCAACATCATCCGCGACGTCGGCGAGGACGCTCGCATGGGACGGCTCTACCTGCCGCAGGCCGATTTGATGCGCCATGGCATCGGCCGCCACCACATCCTGTCGGGCCGTACCGAAACGCAGGAACTACCCGCTTTCCGGGCGCTGATGGCCGAGCAGGCCGCCCGTGCCCGCCAGGCCTATCGTGAAGCCTTCGAGCTACTGCCAACGGCCGACCGCCGCACCCAGCGGCCCGGGCTGATGATGGCAGCCATCTACACCGCCCTGCTCGATGAAATCGAAGCGACCGGCTTTCGTGTGATCTCGCAGCGAATCGCGCTGACCCCCTTGCGCAAGTTCTGGCTTGCCTGCAAGACCCGGGCCAGCGGGCAGCCACCCAAAATCCGCTCTCTCTCATGAACTCCTCTCCTGTTCTGATCATCGGCGCAGGCTGGGCGGGATTGTCTGCCGCCATTCATCTCTGCCGTGCCGACCGCCCGGTCCATGTGCTCGAAGCCGCCCCGCAGGCTGGCGGCCGTGCCCGGCGCATACATCTGTCCTGGCCCGACGGTGCCGACATCGTGGTCGACAATGGTCAACATCTGTTGCTGGGCGCCTATCACGAAACCCTGGACCTGATCCACACCCTCATGGGACGCGGTCTGCAGCGCCTGCCGCTTTCCTGGAGCAATGCCGCCGGGTTGTCCATGAGCCGGCACTCGACCCCGAGCAGCGATCGCCGAGATGAATCGGTGCGCCGGCGGTTGGCCGAATCGTTGTCGATCCTGGGCGCGCTGCTGCATGCCCGCAATCTGCCGATCAGCGCCCGCGGACGGCTGATCCACTCTCTGGTGCAGGCCCGGCTGAGCCGCTGGCGTCCACCGGTCGGCGTTCGGACCGTGGCCGACTGGTATCGGCGCACCCGTCAGCCAACGCTGCTGATCCGCCAGTTCTGGGACCCGCTGGTCATCAGCGCGATGAATACGCCGCCCGAATCCGCCTGTGCCACCACCTTCCTGCGCGTGCTACGTGACGCGCTGGGCAAGGATGCGGCCGCCAGCGACTTCGTGCTGGCCTCCGAAGACCTCACCAGCCTGTTCGTCGACCCGGCCCTGGACTACCTGAGCGGCCAACAGACGAAAGTCTCGTTGCGCACGCCGGCGCGCGCCATCCGGCAATCTCCCGCCGGTCACGGCTATCTGGTGCGCGTGCAGGACCCGGTCCATGGCGAAAGCGTGATCGGTGCGGAGCAGATCGTGCTCGCCGTACCGCCCTACGCAGCGCGGCGCCTGCTGGCCGACGTGGCACCACGCAGCGTGCTGCAGCCGCTGGAGCGCTTCGGATATCGACCGATCACCAATGCCTATGTGGGCTGGCGCTCCGGTCGCACCGACCTGCCAGCCGTGCTCCCCACGCTCTTCTCACTCTTCGACGAGCCACACGGTGCGACGCCGGCGCACTGGTTCTTCGACCGTGGCACGCAAGCGGGCTGGCGCGTCGGTGCCATGGTGATCAGCGACAGCTCGAACGCGCTGGAGATGGGCGAGGATGCACTGAAGACCGCACTCGGCGAACAGCTGCAACGCACACTGAAACTGCCCCCGCCCGAGCAGATCTCGCTGATCCACGACAAGCGGGCCACCTTCGCCTGCACGCCGGACCGCCCGGTGGTACCGCCGGCCTTCTTGATGCAGCACCTGCCCGGCATCGCACTGGCTGGCGACTACACCTATGGTGCCTATCCGGCCACACTCGAAGCCGCCGTGCGCAGTGGCCGGATGGCAGCCGAGCTGCTGCTCCGCAGGCACTGAGACGGGCGAGCGGATGACGAACGACGGTGCCAGCCTGACACGGGCTCATGTGCCCCAGGCACTGGCGAGTGCTTCATCGATCCGCTCGACCGCAATCACTTGCAAGCCGGCCAGCGGCTTGCGCGGCGCGTTGGCTTTCGGGCAGATCACTCGGTCGAAGCCCAGTTTCAGCGCCTCGCGCAACCGTTCCTGCCCCCGGGGCGAGGGCCGTACCTCACCGGCCAGCCCCAGCTCGCCGAACACGGCCAGCCCCCTGGGCAGGGGACGGTTCTTCAGCGAAGACAGCACCGCCAGCACCACCGCCATATCGGCCGCCGGCTCGGTGATGCGCACCCCACCAACGGCATTCAGGAATACATCCTGATCGTGGACCTGGATGCCGGCGTGACGGTTCAGCACGGCCACCAGCAGGTTCAGGCGCATCGGATCGAGCCCGATGCACAGCCGGCGCGGCTGGCCACCATGTGACTGATCGACCAGTGCCTGGATTTCGACCAACAACGGCCGGCTGCCTTCCTGTGTGATCAGCACACAGGAACCTGCCACCGATTCGGCATGCTGCGACAGAAACAGCGCCGACGGATTGCTGACCGTTTTCAGCCCGCGATCGGTCATACCGAACACACCCAGCTCATTGACTGCACCAAAACGGTTCTTGATGGCGCGGATCAGCCGGAAAGTGGAATGGTTGTCGCCCTCGAAATAAAGCACCGTGTCGACCATGTGCTCCAGCACACGGGGGCCGGCCAATGCGCCCTCCTTGGTCACATGGCCGATCATCACCACCGCAATGTCCTGTTGCTTGGCCAGCCGGGTCAGCTGTGCAGCGCAATCGCGCACCTGTGATACCGAACCGGGCGCCGACTGCAGATCATCGCTCATCACGGTCTGGATCGAATCGACCACCAGCACCGAGGGTTTTGTCCGCGCCACCGCATCCAGGATGCGCGATATCGAAATCTCGGCCAGCATCGGCAGCCGCGAACCATCGACCCCCAACCGACTGCCGCGCAGCGCCACCTGGGCCAGCGATTCCTCGCCGCTGACATAGAGCACCGGCAGATCAGCCGACATGTTGGCCAGCGCCTGCAACAACAAAGTCGATTTTCCGATGCCCGGATCACCGCCGATCAGCACAACCGAGCCCGGCACCATACCGCCGCCCAGCACCCGGTCGAACTCACCCATGCCGGTCGGCCAGCGTGGCACCGCATCGGTCGGCACCGTCGACAGCAGCGCCACCGAAGATGTCTCGGCCAGCATCCCCTGCCCGAGCCGGCGGGCAGCAGCCGTTTCTTTGCGGCTGAGACGGATCTCCTCCAGCGTGTTCCACGCCTGGCAGGCCGGACACTGACCCAGCCATTTGGCCGTGCCAGCACCACACGCCCGACAGACAAACTGCGTTTTGCCGCTCATGCCACGCTCCGCGCCACACGGGGCGCCAATGCACACATCAGTTCATAACCCAGGGTTCCGGCGCCGGCTGCCACCTCGTCGATCGACACCCGATCGCCCCACAACTCTACCGGCGCGCCAACCAGTGCGCCCGGCACCGGCTCCAGATCGATCGCCAGCATATCCATCGACACCCGGCCCAGGATGCGGGTCCGGACACCATCGACGGCCACCGGCGTGCCAGTGGCCGCCACCCGCGGGTAGCCATCGGCATAGCCACAATCGACGATGCCGACGCGCATGGGCCGGTCGGCCACGAATCGGCCGCCATAACCGGTCGCCTCGCCGGCCTGCAGTATCTGCACCGCCAGCAGACTGCCCTGCAGCCGCATCGCGGCATGCAGACCCAGCACCTGCGCCGTGCGCCCATCGGTATATGGGCTGGCCCCATAGAGTGCAATACCGGGTCGCACCGCCTGCCGGTGACTGACCGGCAGGCTGAACAACGCCGCCGAATTGGCCAGACACTGCTGGCCGTCGGCCGGCAGCCACGGCTGCATTGCCGCCATCAGCCCGTCGAACACCGCCATCGGTGCCTGCGCACCACCCTCGACATCGGCATTGGCAAAATGCGTCATGACACCGCGCAGGCGAACACCGGGGATGCCGGCCAGCTCACGCACCACCTGCAGAGCTTCGTCGGGGCCGAATCCGAGTCGGTTCAGTCCGGTATTGATCTTCATCAGCACATCGATGGCTGGCCCCCGGTGTGCCGCCAGCCATTGCAGATGCTCGGCACGGTGCACGACCAGCGTCAACTGCTGCTGGCCGGACTGCGCCACATCGTCGGAATCGAAAGCACCTTCGAGCATCAGCACCGGTTTCTGCCAGCCCGCGGCGCGCAACCGTGCAGCACCGTCGAACTCGATCAGAGCCAGCCCGTCGGCGGCCGAAAAACCCCGCATGGCATTCAACAGCCCATGGCCATAGGCATCGGCTTTGACCACCGCCCATTGAAAGGCGCTTGGTGCTTGCCGGCGCGCCTGCGCCAGATTGTGCGCCATGGCATCCAAGGAAATGGTGGCTGTCAGTTTTCTGGGCATGACGGAAATATCCCCCTTCGACATGCCCGGATAATACCTTCGGCGCGGCGCATGTCACGCACCGTGTGCATGGCACGGACACTCCACTGCCCAGCCATGGCTGGTGAGTCCGCGAGTACGAAAGTCATGGCTTTGCCCTGGCGCAACGCAGGAAGGCCGCACGGCAGGTATCATCGTCGGCGTTGCGCTGATTTCAGTGCATCGAGGACATCATTCGGGGCTGTGTTGGAAAATCGGAACAGCCGTCCCCGCGTCCGTGGGACCCCCGTTGCAGCGCCCGCCTGCAGCCCCGGTACAGAAGAGAAGAACCCATGGCTCCGTTGGCACTGTCTGCTGTGCTGTCCCGTGAATGGCAAGATCTCATGGAACAGAGCGCCCGTGCGGCGAGGCTTTCGAACATGGACGCGGAACCGAACGGATGAAACCCGGTTTCTACACCATCATGGCGGCGCAGTTTCTGTCGTCGCTGGCCGACAACGCCTTGTTGATCGCTGCCATCGCCCTATTGCGCGAGGCGCAAGCGGCCGACTGGATCATCCCGTTCCTGAAGCTGGTCTTCGTCATCTCCTACGTCACACTCGCCCCCTTCGTCGGTGCCTTTGCCGATGCCATGCCGAAGGGACGGGTCATGTTCATCACCAATGCCATCAAACTGCTCGGCTGCCTGCTGCTGCTGGCTTCCGCCCCCCCCTTGCTGGCCTATGCATTGGTCGGCTTCGGTGCGGCTGCCTACTCCCCGGCCAAGTACGGCATCCTGACCGAGCTGCTGCCGGCCGAAAAACTGGTGGCCGCCAACGGCTGGATCGAAGGCACCACCGTCAGCTCCATCATCCTGGGCACCGTACTGGGCGGCATCCTGATCTCACCCCGGGTGTCGACCTGGCTACTGGGCTTCGACATCCCGCATATCGAAACCGGTGTCGACACCCCGGCCGAAGCCGCCATCCTGATCATCACCGCCATCTATGCCCTGGCGTCACTGATCAATCTGCGCATTCCGGACACCGGCGCCCGCTATCCCGGCCGCTCGCATCAGCCGATCACACTGGTGCGTGTCTTCATCCAATGCAACATCACGCTCTGGCGCGATCAGCTCGGTCAAATCGCACTGGCCGTCACCACCCTGTTCTGGGGGGTCGGCGCCACCCTACAGTTTCTGGTACTGAAGTGGGCCGAACACCAACTGAATATGCGGCTCGACCAGGCCACCATGTTGCAGGGCGTGGTGGCGCTCGGCGTGGCGCTGGGCGCGGTCATGGCCGCCTCACGCATTCCTCTCAAGCGCTCGATGCGCGTGCTGCCGCTCGGGGTGGCCATGGGTCTGACCGTACCATTGATGACCCTGGTCCATAGCGAAATGATGGCCTGGGTGATTCTGCTGGGCATCGGTGGCATGGCGGGTTTCTTCGTGGTGCCGATGAACGCGCTGCTGCAGCATCGTGGCTATGTAGTGATGAGTGCCGGCCACTCGATCGCCGTGCAGAATTTCAACGAGAACCTGAACATCCTGGTGATGCTGGCACTCTACTCGCTGCTACTGTGGCTCGATCTGTCGATCAACGTGATCACAGTGCTGTTCGGGCTGATGGTGGCCGGCATCATGGCGCTTATCACGCTGTGGCACTATCGCAACCAGCGCTGCTTCGATGCCGAGGCCCTGATCGGCGAAACCCCGCGTGCCAAACCCGGCGAATACAAGCCGCATCACTGAAGCCACCAACCTTCGGGGATCGAGGAAGGCCGGATTCAGCACTGTCACGGGTCCCGCCTCACTCCTCACTCGAGGATAAGGCGTTTCTCGGAGCGAAAGCCGATTTCCTTCGTGCCCTACGCCGTCTCCGCCACGACCGAGCGGGCCAGACAAAGGTCCTCCCAGCTCTTGGCCTTGTCGAGCGGGCTGCGCAGCAGATAGGCGGGATGGAAAGTGCAGATCACAGGCACCTGGCGCCCGGCCAGCGAGATATGGTGCACCTTGTTGCGCAACCGGCTGATGGCCAGTGTCGAATTCAGCACACTCTGCGCTGCAAACCGCCCCAGTAACAAAATGCAATCCGGCGAGGCCAGCCGGATCTGTTCATGCAGGAAAGACTGGCACTTGGCCACTTCCTCCTGCTCGGGGTTGCGGTTGCCCGGCGGCCGACACTTCAGCACGTTGGCGATGAAGACGTCCCGAGCCGGATCGATGCCGGCCGCCAGCAGCATGGCATCCAGAAGTCGCCCGGCCTGACCCACGAAAGCCTCGCCCTGTCGATCCTCCTCTGCGCCGGGCGCCTCACCGATCAGCATCCAGCGTACCCGCCCGGCCTGACCACGGCCAAAAACGGTGTTCTGCCGGCCGTCGGCCAGCCCGCAGCCACGGCAATCGCTGACCGCCCGCCGCAGCTGCTGCCAGCGCTCCGCTTCGGAAAGTCCCGACTTGGCCGACAGCCAAAGCACATTCTCCGGCATCGAAGCTTCTTCCACCGGCGATGGCCCCGATTCCCGAGCGCATCTTTCCGGTGCGGATTCGATATCCTCCCCCGTGGACTCCGGGCCTTCTCCCGCGGGGTCCATCCCCTCCGATGCGGGCCCGGCGCTTTCCGTTGCATAGCCAGAACCCGTGCCATCCGTTGCGGCTCCGAAGCCTTCCCCCGCCGACTCCGGGCTTTCCCATTCAGGCCCGTTTCCTTCCGGTGTCGGTTCAGAAGAAACTGCGTCGCTTGCCTGCCCGATCGCTGCTTCCGCGAGCGGCAACGGGCCATGGGGCAACGCACCCGCGATCGGGCGCCACAGCGGCCCGAGATTCAACGCCGCCCAGGCGCGCCGTCGGTGCTCAATCGATGACATGCTGCCCTCCGGCCGACGGTACGGGGACGGCATCCAATGCCGCACGCATCACCCAGGCATCTTCCGTGCACCCGCCGGCCGAACGATAGTAACCGTTCCGTCGTCCGATCCGCACGAAACCCAGTGCCTGGTAGAGTTTCAGCGCCGGCACATTGCGCAGTGCGACTTCCAACAGCATCGTCTTCATCCCCGCCGCCCGGGCACGTGCCATCAACCAACTCAAAAAAAGACGCCCGTATCCCTGCCCCTGACAGGCACGCGCCACCGCGATCGTCAGCAATTCGATCTCATCCAGTACCGGCAGCAACAGCGCATAGCCCCGCACCGCCGTCATGGGGACCCGGGCCGCAGCGTGCAGAAGGCCCGGCACTCTGCGACGTCCAGCCTCCGTGCTCGCGGCCAACAGCACCCATCCCTGATGTCCAGCAGCCAACGAATCCGCCAGCTGCCCCCGGCTCCACGGAAAAGCCTGCACCTCAGACTCGATCTGTACAACCGCATCCAGATCGGACACCTGCATCGGTCGGACGGCCATCACCATCCCGGCGACTTCATCGAACGCACCGTCCATTCACCGACCCACGTCCGTCCGGGATACCGCCTGCTGCTGGCACGCGGCTTTCCGAGCGACGGCAGCCCGACGCTGCTCGTCCCGATCGAGCGCCACCCGGTCACGGACATAAAACGGCTTCGCATCGCGCGCCGCTCCGGGGCTCGGCGCTCCGATCGACCCGGCCATCGCCAGCACCGCCCGCGCACTGGGCCGTCGCCCGGACACCTGGTTCAGATCCGAGCCCTGTCGCAGTGCCCAGTCACGCAGGGGCTCGAAATCCGCAAAGGCGCTTCCGGCCAACTGCAGCTCTGCCTGCCCTGGCCCGACTCCCCGGGCCCGACACAGCATCTCGAAAGCGCCGGCAGCCTGCTCAGGTGTCCCGACCGCTGGCAGCAACCAGGTCTCCGGCCAATGGCCAGGCAGACATCCGTAGGCGGCGTAATAGCACTCGCCCATCCGGGCATCCAGTGCCGCACACAGTAACCAGCCATTCCGGTCCCGACCTCCGGCCGGGACGCCACCCGACGTCGAGTCCGCTGCCAAGGGCGCCGCCTGCGCCGGGCCATTCTTCAGCACGCCGGTCGCACCGGCGTGTTCCGCCGAAGTCGCACCGGCACCGGGCGACCACCACGCCGGCACGGTCGCCGCCAGCGCCTGCAACGAGCCCACCCCCCCCACCGGACGTCGGCGCGGCAAAGCCAGGCCCTGCACCAATCCGGCAGCGATCCTCAACGACGTGAAAGCACCCGGCCCGCAGTTGAAATGAAAACTCTCGACGGCCGACAGGGGTTGACCCGTCTGAAAAAGCAGCCGTTGCACCAGCGACAGCGCATCGCGTGAAGCCTGCGCTCCGGCACCGGCGGCCAACGACGCCCTGGCGCCGAGTTCCAGACAAGGGATACCGGCCCCGGCAAGCGCCACGGTACAGTCATCCCATTCGATCGATAAGGCAAGGCGCAACGGTTCCATGGAGAAATTCTAGCCCGCATTTCTCGCAGGCCGGCTGCCAGAGAACATCGACCGCCCGAGCGCTCCGGCCTCCTGTCGTCTGCCACCCGCTGGCTGCAGCGGCTGCGGCAAAACGACACCCATCATCCGCCATCGTTGCAAATGCCCCACCACGGCCACCGGGAGGCCGAGAAATTTCCTTACATCGGCCTGGGATGACACGCCTCTCGACAGGCCGAGTGTGTACACTAGATCCGTAAATTTTTCCGACGCCCAAACGGTATTGAAGTCCAACCCCGATAAAGGGAATGTGAGTTAATTCCAGCGGTCGCGCGGCGTTGTCGTCGAAAATATTGACACGTACTCTCGTTATATCCGGTCATCATTTTGAACAAATTCGTCGGTGTTCGAGTACAGGTATCCAAGCGTTGCAATCGATCAGGCAAGTCTGCAAAAATCTGGACCAAACCTCGTGTCTGCCCGTCAGGAGACACAAAGCAAGTGTTTTAGAATCGATGACGATAGGGGTTTACCAATTTATGTAACGTCTGGTAAAAACTTCCCGCTCATGCCGTAAGGTCAGAAACAGTTGCTGCGCCCTGGACAATCAGGTTACAGAAACCCGATATCATCGGAAAATGAATACAAGCGTCAGGAAACTCGTCGTCGTCGATGACGACGCCAAACTCCGAGATTTGCTCAACCGGTATTTGACTGAACAACAGTTCGAAGTCACGCTTGCTGCCGACTCCGCCTCGTTGAACCGTCTCATGCAGCGAGAGAGCTTCGATCTGATCATCCTTGACCAGATGCTTCCTGGCGAAGATGGGCTCTCGATCATCCGCCGGTTGCGTGCAGCCAACGATCGCACGCCGATCATCATGCTCACAGCCAAAGGCGATGATGTCGATCGCATCATCGGCCTCGAAATGGGCGCGGATGATTACATGCAGAAGCCCTTCAACCCCAGGGAGCTGGTCGCCCGCGTCCACGCGGTGCTGCGCCGTCAAGTGCCGGCCGACACCCCGGGTGGTGCCATGCATGACATCGGAGCGGTGTCCTTCGGTCCCTTCGTCTTCGATCTGGGTACCCGGACACTGTCCCGCGATGGCGTACGCCTCAATCTCACCACCGGTGAATTCTCGGTTCTCAAGGTGCTGGTCCGCCATCCGCGCATCCCGCTGTCGCGGGAAAAGTTGATGTTGCTGGCCCGGGGCCGCGAGTACGGCGCCTTCGATCGCAGTCTCGACGTACAGATTTCCAGGCTGCGCAAACTGATCGAACCCGATCCGCAGAACCCACGTTTCATCCAGACCGTCTGGGGTGTCGGCTACGTTTTCGTGCCAGCCTGATACCATCACAGCAGCCAGTCGAGGCAACGCGCTCCGTGTCGGCCCGCTGGCCCGCTGCCGATGAAGGAATCAGAAGACCTTGAGGCTGAGCCTGTTCTGGCGCACGTTCGCGCTCATCATCCTGCTGCTGACGATCAGCCTGAGTACCTGGTACCAGCTGTATCGCAGTTTCGAAAGCATGCCCTACACCACCCGTGTAGCCGGTGAGCTCGCATCTGCCATCAACTTCGCCAGATCGGGGATGATCCATGCCGATCCTCGGAAGCGCGATGATCTGCTGCAGGAACTGGCCACCAACCGGGGCTTCCAGATTCACCGCGCGGATCCCACCAAAGCGGTCGAACCCTGGCCCGACGGCGCGCTGAGCAGCCGCTTCGAGACACTGCTCTCCAATCAGCTGCAGCAGCGCATACGGCTGGCCAGCCGGGTCGATGGTGCTTATGCATTGTGGGTCAGCTTCAATGTCGGCGACGAATCCTACTGGCTGGCAGCTTCCCCCAAGAAGCTCGAACAGCGCCTACCCGGCTCCTGGATGGAAGTGGTCGCCATCGGCATCGCCATCATCCTGGCGATGATCGGCGCATTGCTGATCAGCCGCTTGGTCAACCGTCCACTGGCCAACCTCGCCCGATCCATCGATCGGCTGTCGCGCGGTGAACCGCCCCCGCGACTGCGCGAAACCGGACCGCCCGAAATCGCCATGCTGAATCGCCGCTTCAACGAGCTGGCTGGCGAACTCCAAGCGATGGACGCAGACCGGGCCATCGTGTTGGCCGGAGTTTCGCACGATGTGCGCACCCCGCTGACCCGGCTACGGCTCGAAATCGAACTCAGCGGGCTGCCCGAATCCGCCCAGGCTTCGATGATCGAGGAAATCGAGCGCATCGATTCGATCGTCCATCAGTTCGTCGAATTCGCCAGTCCGCTCGAACGCACGGTCGAAGCCGTCGACATCAGCCATGCCTTCGCCCAGTTCCTGCGCTTCTATGGCCGCGAACGGGCCGCCGGGCGGCTATCGGTCTACAAACGGATCGAACCGGGCCTGATGTGGCGAGGCAACCCGATGCTGCTGGAACGGGTGCTCAGCAATATCTTCGAAAATGCCATCAAATATGGTGCCACCCCGGGCGAACGCAACGTCCGTATCGACGTGATCGGTCGCCGACACGAAAAAGGCGTCGAGCTGATCTTCCGTGATCATGGACCCGGCGTACCCGAAGAAGCACTCGGCCGCCTGGCCCGGCCCTTTGCGCGGCTCGACACCGAACGCAGTACGGTCGGCGGTTCGGGGCTGGGGCTCGCCATCGTCGCCCGCCTGGCCCGGCGTGCCCGGGGTGGTATGGTGATGGAAAACGCCTCCGGCGGTGGCCTCAAGATTCGCGTTGTGCTGCGAGACCTGGCCACCGACAAAGCCCAGGCGAAGGAAACCTTCGCCGATACACTCGACCCGGTCAGCGCACCAGCAGAGCTGTTGCAAGAGCAGCAATCGACTCGCACCGGCCGACGGTCCCGACCTTCTCGTTCGTCTTCGCCTTCACGTTGATCTGCCCCGGATCGCAATCGAGCACTTCGGCCATCCTGGCGATCATGCCCGGCAGCCACGGCTTCATCTTGGGCGCCTGTGCGATGATCGTCGCATCGATATTGCCCAGCCGGAAACCCCTCGCCCGCACCGCTGCCATCGCATCGCGCAGCAGCGTCATGCTGTCGGCGCCTTCGTAGGCCGGGTCGGTGTCCGGAAAATGATGACCGATGTCACCCAGACCGGCTGCCCCCAATAGCGCATCCGTGATGGCGTGGGCCAACACATCCGCATCCGAATGGCCGGCGAGCCCCAGCGGGTGGTCGATGTGCACCCCACCGATGATCAGCGGCCGCCCCTCGACCAGCACATGCAGGTCATAGCCCTGGCCGATCCGGAACGGCACCCCCGAGGCGGCGGATACCTCCGCGCCCGCGCGTCCATCGGCGGAGGCTGAGGGCGCTTCCGCGCCCAACGTTCCACGGGTCGAGGCCGATTCGCCCGCTGCCCCGATCACCTTGGCCGGAGCGACCGAATGTGCAGTCCTGCCCGCACCTGCCGGCGATGGACTCGATGAATGTTCGTCTACCGATGCTGCGCTCAAACTCCGTCTCCCTGGCGCTGACCCTGCGCCATCAATAGTCTCAACATGATCAAATCCTCCGGCGTGGTGATCTTCAGATTACGCCGGGTGCCGCTGATCATCCGGGGCCGCCCCCCTTCGGCTTCGATGGCGCCTGCCTCGTCCGTCACGTTCGGATGGGCCACCAGCGCCTTGCGCAACGCCGCGAAGCGGAACACCTGCGGTGTCTGCGCCAGCCACAGCCGGCGCCGATCCACCGTACCACCCGAACGGTACTCGGCACTGGCCGCCAGCGAAGCCCGGGTGTCGATCCGCTTGACGGTATCGGTCACCGGCACGCACAGCAAGGCCCCGCAGGGCTCATGCTCCAGATGGCAGGCCAGTCGACGCAGGCTGCCCGAATCCAGGCCAGGACGCGCCGCATCGTGCACATAGATCCAGTCACGAGCCTCCACCAGCCCGCGCTGGGCCATGGCGGTCAGCCCATTGAGTACCGTATCCCGACGGCTATCACCGCCGCGCCGGATCAACAGCACCTTCGGATGGCGCAGACCGGGCAAGCGCAGCGCCAGCTCATCATCGGGCTGCACCACCACCGCCACACGGCTGACCCATGATTCAGCCAGAAAAACCGCCACCGTCGCTTCCAGCACGGTCCGGCCACCACTCAGTTCCAGATATTGCTTGGGCACCTTGGCACCGAATCGGCTGCCGCTGCCCGCGGCCGGAATCAGCGCAACATGGCGAGACTCCGGCTGAGTCTCATCCGCCGCGGTCTGAGTCTGAGCTTCGGGGCTCACCGCGCTGCCTGCACCGCTGCCCGCCTTCCGCGGGTTCAAATCTTTCCACATCGTCCTGTCCGCCGGGTGATCGACCCAACGGATAAAATACATCGCTGCACATCGGGCTTCGGCCAACCCCGAAGTCAGGGGCCGACCGAAATCCACCTTGTCCTGTTCTACTGTCGTCTTGACTGCCCCCAAGGGCTTCGACCATCTTGCAATCTTCCACTGACCGACTTCCTGCCGGCTTTGGCTCCTCGGATGCTTGGCTGCTGGCCAACATGCTGCCCAGCCGCCCGTCGGCGGCGCCATCGCAGGAAAAACAAAATGATACGCCGCCGCCCGTCGGCGAACGTGTCCGGATCATTGTATGCGCCCAGCCAGCCGACTGCAGCCGCCTGGCAGCGGAAATCGCCTGGTTCTCGCCGGAGCTGGCCATCGCACGGCTGCCCGACTGGGAAACCCTGCCCTACGATCACCTGTCGCCACATCAGGATCTGGTTTCGGAGCGGCTGTCGGCGCTCTACCGGCTGCAGCATCGCCAGCTGGATGTGCTGCTGGTGGCGGCCAGCACCGCCGCGCACCGACTACCGCCACCGTCGTGGTTGGCCTCGCGCACCTTCGATTTCCGGCAGGGGATGCGGCTGGATGAGCGGGGTCTGAAATCCCAGCTGACGCTGGCCGGCTACGAACACGTCGATCAGGTGCTGCGTCCCGGCGAATATTCGGTGCGCGGCGGGCTGATCGATCTGTTCCCGATGGGTTCACCGCTGCCCTACCGGCTCGATCTGTTCGACGACGAGATCGAAAGCATCCGCACCTTCGACCCCGACAGCCAGCGCAGCCTGTACCCGGTCGAGACCGTCAAGCTGCTGCCAGGGCGCGAGTTTCCGCTCGATGAAGCCGCCCGCATCGCCTTCCGGGGCCGCTGGCGCGAGCGCTTCGACGGCGATCCATCCAAGGTCACGCTCTACCGCGACATCGGCAACGGCGTGGCGCCCAACGGCATCGAATACTATCTGCCACTGTTTTTCGACGGCATGGCCACCCTGTTCGATTATCTGCCCGATGACAGCGAACTGATCCTGCATGGAGATATCGAAGGCCAGCTGCAAGCGTTTCATGCCGACGCACGCCAGCGCCACGAGTTTCAGGGTCGGGACGCCGCCCGGCCGGCACTGCGCCCGGACGAGTTGTTTCTGAGCAGCGAACAATTCTTCATCCGCACCCATTCCTTCAAACGTCATGCCATCCCGGCCCCCTCGGCCCAGGCCATCGACACGC
The DNA here is from genome assembly GCA_030530775.1 of Lautropia sp. Lineage (GTDB taxonomy): Bacteria > Pseudomonadota > Gammaproteobacteria > Burkholderiales > Burkholderiaceae_E > Lautropia. The sequence goes on from JAUMUG010000003.1 coordinate 214,614, forward strand.
GGCCTGGTGTCACAACCGGAGGCCGACCCCGCCACCACGCCACCGCCGTGCCCGATGTCGCCGTCAACCGCCGGCTGACCGACCCGATCCAATCACTGCGATGGCTGCTCGACACCCCTGGCCCGGTCGAGGGCGTGCACGAGAAGCGCCTGATTCTGGCCGAATCGCTGGGCCGGCGCGAAACGCTGCAGGAGCTGTTCCGTGATGCCGATCTGAAACTGGGAGTCGCAGAGAACTGGCGGGACGCAAGGAACCACGATGCCGACGTGGTCCTGACGGTGGGCCCGCTGCAACGCGGTTTCCGGCTGCTGTCGGGTGAACTGCTGCTGATCACCGAAAGCGAGCTGTTCCCGGCTTTCGTGCGCCGGACCGGTAAGGGTCGTCACGCCCAGGCCACTCAAGTGGACACGCTGATCCGCGATCTGTCGGAGCTGAAACCCGGCGACCCGGTGGTCCATGCCCAGCACGGCATCGGTCGCTACATGGGGCTGGTCAACATCGATCTGGGCGAAGGAACCACCGAGTTCCTGCACCTGACCTACGCCAACGACGCCACGCTCTACGTGCCGGTGGCCATGCTGCATCTGATCGGCCGCTACACCGGCGCCGCACCGGAGAACACGCCGTTGCACACGCTGGGGTCCGGCCAGTGGGAGCGCGCCCGTCGCAAAGCCGCCGAGAAGGCACGTGACACCGCTGCCGAGCTGCTCGATCTCTATGCGCGCCGAGCCGCCCGGCCCGGACATGCCTTCCCCTTCGATGCCAACGGCTATGCGGCCTTTGCCGAGGGCTTCGGCTTCGAGGAGACCCCCGATCAGCTGGCCGCCATCCATGCGGTCGTGCAGGATCTGACCTCCGCCAAGCCGATGGACCGGCTGGTGTGCGGCGACGTCGGCTTCGGCAAGACCGAGGTGGCGCTGCGCGCGGCCTTCGTGGCAGCGGCCTCGGGTCGGCAGGTTGCGGTACTGACACCCACCACACTGCTGGCCGAGCAGCATTTTCAGACCTTCAACGACCGGTTTTCGAGCTTTCCACTGACGGTGGCCGAGCTGTCGCGCTTTGGCACGGCCAAGTCGACCCGCGCCATCGTCGACGGGCTGGCCGAGGGCAAGATCGATATCGTCATCGGCACCCACAAACTGCTGTCCAAAGAGGTGAAGTTCAAAGATCTGGGGCTGGTGATCATCGATGAAGAACACCGCTTCGGGGTGCGGCAGAAAGAGCAGCTGAAGAATCTGCGCGCCGAGATCGATGTGCTGACGCTGACGGCCACACCGATTCCACGCACACTGGCGATGAGTCTGGAAGGCATCCGGGATTTTTCGGTGATCGCCACGGCACCACAGAAACGGCTGGCAATCCGCACTTTCGTGCGCAAGGAAACTCAAGGGACCATCCGGGAAGCGATGCTGCGCGAACTGAAACGCGGTGGGCAGGTCTATTTTCTGCACAACGAAGTCGGCACCATCGAGAACCGCCGGCAGGCGCTGGCCGAGCTGGTGCCGGAGGCGCGCATCGAGATCGCCCACGGTCAGATGCCGGAGCGGCAACTGGAACAGGTGATGCGGGATTTTCATCAGCAGCGTTTCAATGTGCTGCTGTGCACCACCATCATCGAGACCGGCATCGATGTGCCGACGGCCAACACCATCATCATGCACCGGGCCGACAAATTCGGTCTGGCGCAGCTGCATCAGCTGCGCGGCCGGGTCGGTCGTTCGCATCATCAGGCGTATGCCTATCTACTGATCCCCGACGAGGAAGCGATCACCAAGGATGCGACCAAGCGGCTCGAAGCGATCCAGATGATGGAAGAACTCGGTTCGGGCTTCTATCTGTCGATGCACGATCTGGAGATTCGCGGTGCCGGCGAGGTGCTGGGCGATTCACAATCGGGCGAGATGCAGGAAGTCGGTTTTACGCTCTATACCGAGATGCTGCAGCAGGCTGTCGAAGCGCTGAAATCGGGGCGTGAGCCGGATCTGGCGGCGACTCTGGCGCATGTGCCGGAGATCAAGCTGCATGCACCTGCTTTGTTGCCCGATGATTACTGCCCGGATGTGCATGAGCGACTGATGCTCTACAAGCGGCTGGCCAATGCCCGTGATACGGATACACTGGGGCAGCTACGCGAGGAGTTGGTCGATCGTTTCGGCAAACTGCCGGACGCAGGCCAGACGCTGATCGAAAGTCACCGGTTGCGGCTGATGGCCAGTGCCATCGGGCTGGCGAAGGTGGATGCGAGTGCGGATTCGATTCTGCTGCATTTCGATCCGCGACCGATGACGCCGCCGGCGCAGATTCTGGCGTTTGCGCAGTCGCGCAAAGATACGAGTTTTGCGGGGCAGGACCGACTGCGGATCAAGGCGGGCAGCAGCGATACGGCCGAGCGTATCAAACTGGCGCGCAATGTGCTGCAGGCGCTGATGCCACCGGTTGCGGCGGCTTCTGCGTCGAAGGCCGAGGTCGATTCGGCCGCTGATGCCGCTTCGGTGCCGACAGTGCGACCGTCGTCGAAGCGGGCACGGAAGAAGGCGGCTTACAAGGCGGGGCAGAAGACTTAGGAGATGACACGGTTCCGATCCCGGATTGCTTGACGCGAAAAAGTGGCATCACGCGTGCTTGGGGATTCGTCATGCCGGAATCCCGCGCTGCTGCCGGGAATGCCTCGGCCATTCGAGTCTTGTGTCCATGAAGCGGAGCAATGCACGTCCGCAGTTCGGGATGGCCGGTAGCCATTCAGTGCCATCGATGAAACGCAGCGAAACGGCAAGCCGAATGCCCGCCCGCCGCACTGGACGCTTCTCATTGAAGGCGAACGACCCCGTGTCGATTCGACTCGAGACTGACCGGCGCGGCTCGAAGCCTTCGAGCGCTGGACAGACTGGAAGTCGCCTGCGTCCTATCGTGCACGGATATTCAGCCACCACGATCGTTTCTATAAAAACAAATATTGTTTTATTTAAAACGATCCACTATAATCGGCTCAAGCGCTTGGAAGGCCTGGCCCGGATGAGCGGCATGGACTGATCCTCGAGGGCGAGCATACCCGACGGTATCCGACGGTCTTGACCATGCCCTTCCCGGACAACCGCCCCAGGCAAGCATGCATGGAAACACCGCAGGAGCACAAACATGGGAGCCTTTGTCGACCGGGATGCCATCATGGCCTCGCAGGACCGTGGCGCGCTGGCCCGGATGATCATGACGCTGCTGGACCACTGGCAGCTGAGTACCGAGGATCAAGCAGCGTTGCTGGGTATTGCGCCCAGCAATCGGGCGGCGCTGTCCAACTATCGCAATGGCAAACCGATCGGCACCAGTCGCGACCAGTACGAACGGGTCGGACATCTGCTGGGCATCCACAAAAATCTGCGGCTGCTGTTTCCACACAATCGCGACCTGGCCTATCGCTGGATGAGTACACGCAACAAAGCCTTCGACAACCTGACGCCGGTCGAAGTGGTGAAGGAATGGGGCTTTGCCGGGTTGCTGATGGTGCGCAGCTATCTGGATCGTGCCCGTGGGGTCTGAGCGGGGTGAAGCAGGCATGAACACGCTGTTCGCCCATCTGAGCCTCACCGATATCCAACGGGATGTCGCCCGCAATATCGTGTCGCTGCATCGGTCGCAGGATTTGTTCGATGATCTGAGCGATGATGCGGCCGACTGGCTGCTGGCACAGCGGATCGAAGATGAGGTGAAACCACCGCCCTATCGTTCGCGCACGCCCATCATCGATCGCCCGTTCGAGGATGCCGCCTGGTTCGACGCCATCATCTGGCCTTTCAAGCATTGGCAGGCCAGCCGGTTTTCCGATGGCAGCTTTGGAGTCTGGTACGGTTCGGATTCGGTCGAAACAACCGTGCATGAAACGGCCTATCACTGGTACAGGAACCTGCTGAGCGACGCCGGTTTCGAGCGCCTTGAAGTCGTAGCCGAGCGCAAGGTGTATTCGGTACGCTGCGAAGCGGCATTGCTCGACCTGCGCAAGGCGGCCAGGCGTCATCCCGATCTGCTGCATCCATCCGACTACCACGCCTGCCAATCGGTCGGTGCCCGCATCCACCGCGAAGGCCATCCGGGGCTGCTGACCCCATCGGTGCGCCGGCCCACCGGCGAAAACATTGCCATCTTCAATCCGGCCGTGCTGTCCAATCCACGGCACAACTGCCAGCTGACTTACCGGATCGATGGCGACCGAATCCTGGTCGAAAAGCAGCCAGGAGAAATCTGGCTCGACTTGGCGTTGGCCGAGATTCACGCACCGTGGAAAACCACGGTGGCAACGCGCTCGTAGGTCGGGCATTGCAGTCGAGTGCGCTCATTCATTTTCCCCTCTTCGTTTGATGCCCGGTTCATGAACACGACCCATAATCAACTGATCGCCCAGAAACAATCCGCGCTGGATGCATCCATTATCGCTGCCATCAGTGCCCGGGTCGGCAGCGAGCCGATTGCACAAGACGGCAACTGTGCCCGTTGGCTGGCCGAGCCCCTGACTGCGGACGAACTGGACGCCCTGGCCCGGCTGCACGGAGTCGATGGCGCCAACGTACCCCAGGGCACCCGGTTGAACGATTACAAGCTGCTGGCGATCGACATGGATTCGACGCTGGTGACGATGGAAACGCTCGATGAAATCGCCGATATGGCGGGGCTGAAAGAAGAGGTCTCGGCGATTACCGAAGCGGCGATGCGCGGCGAGATCAAGGATTTCAAGGAAAGCCTCGAGCGGCGGATGGCGCTGCTCGAGGGTGTCGGTCTCGGACTGATCCAGCGCGTCTATCAGGAACGCCTGCATCTGTCACCCGGCGCCGAAGCATTGCTGAAAGCGGCCAAACAGGCGGGTCTCAGAACCCTGCTGGTCTCGGGCGGATTCACACACTTCACCGAGCCGCTGAAGGAACGGCTCGATTTCGATTTCGCCTTTGCCAATCAGTTCGATATCGTCAACGACCGCCTGACCGGGCGTGTGCTCGGGCCGATCGTCGATGCTGCCTTCAAGGCCGATGCGGTACGCGAATGCTGTACGGCGATCGGCTGTGATCCGGCACAGGTGATTGCCATCGGCGATGGTGCCAATGACCTGGGCATGATGGGCATTGCTGGCCTGTCGGTCGGCTATCACGCCAAGCCCATCGTCCGCCAGCATGCCACCTGGTCGGTACGGATCGGAGGGCTGGATACGGTGCTGGGCTGGATGGACGGAGCGGTTCCGCAGAAATCGTCCTGCTGAGCACACCTGTCGCCCCATTGTCTGCCGGGCCGGACAGACGAATCATCGTCCCGACTGTCGACTGCCGATATCCGTGCCGCTCCTGTGGCCTTCGGCTACACTGAACCGATATGCCGAGCGACGGGACATTGGGCTTTTCCGAATCGATGCGCTGAATGATGGAGGCCGCGCTGATGGAGGCCGCGCCCGGGTGGAGGTGGAGCCTGTCACGGGACATGAAGCCAGCCATGCCGAGCCGTTGCGGAGCATGCGGATGACCGGAGGCGTTGCAGGATCGGAACATGCCATCGGCCCGAGCCTCTGACGCGGGCAATCACCGAAGCGGCACATTTTGGGGAAGGAACGACGGATGCTGACGCAACTGCGGATTCAGAACTTCAAAGCCTGGCAGGACACCGGCCCGATCCGGCTGGCACCGCTGACCGTCATTTTCGGCGCGAACAGCGCCGGCAAGAGCAGCCTGGGGCAGCTGATGCTGGCCCTGCAGCAGACGGCCCGGCGCACCGAGCGCCGACCTGCGCTGTTTCTGGGAGACGCCGGCAGCCCGATCGATCTGGGCGGTTTCGTGGATTGCATCCATGGTCGCGACTTGAACCGGGCGCTCGCTTTCGAGATTGGCTGGCAGCTGCCCGCCCCGCTCGCACTGGGTGACCCCTGCCACCCACGAGCGCACTATCGGGGGGAGCAGATGAGGCTGGCAGTCGAGTTGCAGGCCGACCCCCAGGCCCAGCCCGAAGTGCGTCGCCTGCATTATGAACTGCTGACCCGACGACAGCCCGTGCTGGACGTATCATGGTGCAGAGACCCGGTGTCGAATCAGACATATCGACTGAACACCAGCCGCTACCCACTGCAACGCGCAGAACGGCGCCCCTGGCCGCTGCAAGCCCCCGAGAAGTTCTATCGCCTGTCCGAGCGCTGCGTGGCCCGCTATGAAAACGCAGGCTTTCTGACCGATTTTGCGCTGGCTACCGAGGCGATGCTGGACGGCATCCACTATCTCGGCCCTTTCCGGCACCGGCCGCAGCGCCAGCATGGCTGGGATGGCCAGACGCCGACCAGCGTCGGCCAGATGGGCGAGCATACGATCGGTGCCCTGCTGTCGGCTCAGGCCGCCGGCCGCCGTCTGGCGTGCCGTGCCGGCGAAGAACCGCAGCGCTTTGGCGAGTTCATCGCCGGCTGGCTGCAGCAGCTGGGTATCATCCACGGTTTCTCGGTTCATCCGACCGACCGGCACCGCGGTTTCGAGGTCCGGATAAGGACCAGCCCTCATCTGCCCGAAGTGCCGATCAGCGACGTCGGCTTCGGTGTGTCGCAGTTGCTGCCGGCACTGGTGCAAGCATTCTATGTGCCCCCCGACAGCACGGTCTGGATCGAACAACCCGAGATCCATCTGCATCCACAGGTGCAGGCCGAGCTGGCCGATGTGTTCATCTGTGCGATCCAGGCCACCGAGAACGGTCTACCCCGCAACACGCAGCTGGTCCTGGAGAGTCATTCCGAGTACTTTCTGAACCGGCTGCAACGCCGTGTCGCCGAAGGCAGCATCGAGGCCGATCAGGTGGCGGTTTATTTCTGCCGACGCAGTGGCGATCATGCCGAGCTGGATCCACTGCGGCTGAACGCCTATGGCGAAATCGAAAACTGGCCCGAGAATTTTTTTGGTGACGAAATGGCCGACATCGCCGGCCGCAGCTTGGCGGCGCTGCAAAGAAAACGCCGCCAGCGCGAAGAGCCCGCGGTGCACGGTCAAAAACACGAAGCTCGAGAACACGAAGCGCACGATCGAGGTCTTCGAAACCACCCACGGCACCACGACGCCACTGAACGATTGCCGAGCTCGGCGGACGAACGCGCCCCGGGCGATGCGCGGACACCAGCACAGCACACGCCACAGCAGCCCTGTGAGCCATCATGAAAGCCGTGATCGACACCAATGTGCTGCTGGTGGCCAACGCCCGGCATCCGGAAGTCTCCGAAGCCTGTGTGGCCACCTGCATCGAACGGCTGCAGCAGATTCAGGCCGAGGGTCGGGTCGTCGTCGATGACGGCTTCCGGATACTCGGCGAGTACATGAACAAATGCCGGCTGAATCCGCCCAAAGGGGTGGGTGATGTGTTTCTGAAATGGCTGCTGCGCCAGATGGACAACCCGGAACACGTCGAACTCGTGACGTTGACCGAGCGTGCCGAAGATCAGTTCGTCGAATTTCCCGATTCGGCGCTGGAAGACCGCTTCGATGCCTCCGACCGGAAATTTGCCGCCGTTGCCCATGCCCACCCCGAGCATCCGCCGATCTGGCAGGCGGCCGATTGCAAATGGATCGACTGGTGGCCGGCCTTGCGCGACAGCGGCGTTATAGTGGAGTTTTTGTGCCCCGAGGATGCCTGCCAGTTCTACCGCAGTAAGTTCCCTCGGCGACCCAAGCCCAGGCTACCGTCGGCCGCCCACCCCGTTGTGCCCCACTCCAAACGACGACCATGAAGCCCTTTTTCCGCTTTCCACACACCCCCCATCTGATCTGGCTGGGTCAGGGTGTGCCACGTGATGACAAGGTGCTGAGCAAGCCCGAAGTCAAGGCGCTGTTGTCCGATGAGGTGGTCGTCGAGGAAAAGCTCGATGGCGCAAACCTGGGTTTCTCGCTGGACGAGGATGGCCATCTGCTGGCGCAGAACCGGGGCCAATACCTGCACGACCCCCTGGGCGGCCAGTTTGCCCGGCTGCCAGGCTGGATGGAGCTGCATGACGAGGCGCTACGCAGTGTGCTCACACCGGAGCTGATGCTGTTCGGAGAGTGGTGTGCCGCACGTCATTCGCTCGACTACGACGCCCTGCCCGATTGGTATTTGCTCTTCGATGTATACGACCGGGCCGAGCAGCGCTTCTGGGGCACCGCCCGACGCAATGCACTGGCCGAAAGTATCGGTCTGATCACCGTACCGCGCATTCTGGCCGGCCACACCTCGGTGGCCGACCTCAGACAACTGGTCACCGACCGTCCCAGCCTCTATCGAAGCGGCCCGCTCGAAGGTGTCGTCATCCGGCGCGAAGCCGGCGACTGGGCCGACAGTCGTGCCAAACTCGTCCGTCCCGACTTCACCCAGGCCATCGATACCCACTGGCGCAACCGTGCCATCGAATGGAACCGGGTGGATTGGAGCCGTGGTGGATGACGACGATGACGATCGCCACCGGCCACATTCACCGTAGCAGCGCGCAGTGCCCCGCCCCGACGCCTTTGCCAAAGCACAGACGCAACTGCCGCTCTCTGCTGCAACGACAGCTCGAGGGCCTGCCGGTCCCGATCATTCCTCCTGCAGCGCCGCATCGACAAATAGCGCCTCCAGCTGAAGCCGGGCACTGTCCAGTTCGGCCATGGTGACGGCATCACGGGCCTGCTGCACCTTCATTCTGCTTTCGGCACGGGCCAACGCACTCTCCCGACCGGAACGAAAACGCTTTTCGGCCAGAGCGCTGCGACTGAGCGCGAGCTCGTATCTGGCCCTGGCCAGTTCCAGCGTCTGTCCGGCCTCGCGCTGACGGTTCAGGTTGCGATGCCGATACTGTTCGAGGCGTGCCGCATGCTGCTCGCGCACCAGGTGCCTGCGCTGCAGTTCATGCTGTGCCTCATCTACCTTGGCACGGCCCAGCTGGCCGTCATACAGACGGTAGGACAACCGGAAACCCAGTACCGCTTCCTGCCTGCGAGTGTCGCGCAGCAGATCGTTCATACCATGCTCCTTTCGGCCGACGAAACCATAATGGGCAAACAGCGACAGCTGCGGTCGCTGCGCTGCCTTTTCTATCTGGATCCGATGACGCGCCGCTTCGATCTCCAGCCTCTGTTTTTCCAGCTCCAGGCTCGGGTGGGCGGCAACGGACTCCTGTTCCGGCCGGAATGCTGGCCCGCCGCTCAGGCGCCCATGATCCGGGCCAGCCCCCTCGTTGCCTCGCAGCGCTTTCAAATCCTCCTGCAGGGATGCACGGAAACGGCAGGCGTGCTCGACATCGGCCGCTTCGGCCGGCTGATTGGTGATGGCAGCCGCATAACGTGCGTAGGCCGAATGCACCTGCAGCACCCGCTGCTCACGCTGCTGCGCTTTCTCGATCCGCTCCAGACGCGCGCTCCTGATCTCAATCTCGGCCAGCCGACCGTCACCATACCGGCGTTCGCTCAGTTTCAATCGATCCTCGGCCAGCGCCAGCTCGGCCTGTGCGCCGTGCCAATGTGCGCAGCTGCGCCGTAAATCCAGATAGCGCAGCGCCACGTCGAACGCAGCCTTTCGCATCGCGATCTGCCGCCCGACACCGGCCGACAGCGCCAGCGCGCTTGCCTGCCGCAGGGCCGCCCGGTCGCCACCGCCGGAATACAGCCCATAGTTCGCCTCCAGACGGGGCAGTAATTGATAACGTGCCGAATCACTGGCGATATCGACCGGTACCATACCAATGCCGGGTACGAAGTAATCCGCTGAAAAGCCCGCGTAATCATCCCAGGAGCGAGTATTACTGAACTCGACCGAAAGCCCCAACGTAGGCCGGAAACGGGCACGAGCCTGTTTTTCCTTACTGCGGGCCTGCTGTATCTCGGTCTGACTCAGGCGCACATCCCACCGGTCGACCAGCGCCCGATCGATGGCCTCGGCCAGCGACTGCGGCAATGAAACGTCCTGGACACTCTCCGCACCCCGCGACTGCGGCAAGGAAGCGTCCCGTGCATCCTGCACATGCAGTGCCCAGCGAGACGCCTGTCCCCGTGGTGCGACCTGCGCTTCATGCAAACTTTGCATACGCGATGCACCCCGCGCTCGCTGCACATCCTGCACATCCTGCGCATGCACACAGGAAGCCATCATCAACAGCAACGACACCGGCCATCGTTGCAGCACCGCTTTCATTCTTTTCGCCTCATTCATATCGCAATGCCTCCACCGGCCGCAGGCGGGCCGCACGATGAGCCGGATACAGCCCGGCCAGGATGCCGACGGCCAACGCCGTCAACAGCGCCATCACGATCAGCGGCACGGAAGGCTTCAGCGGAAACCCCGTCAGCGCAACGATCAGCACACTCGACACACTGCCCAGTAACAAACCCAACAGCCCGCCGGCCAGACTGATCAGACAGGCTTCAAACATGAACTGCAGCAGAATGTCCCGTGATGAACCGCCGACGGCCTTGCGCAGCCCGATCTCACGGGTACGCTCCAGCACCGACGTGCTCATGATGTTGAGAATGCCCAGCCCGGCCACCACCAACGACACCGCTGCCGCCACCATGCCCATGGTCGAGACCCCGCTCAGGATGCTCTGCGCGCTCTTCACATGGCTTTCCATGCTGTCGGAGCGGTAATCGAAGGCGTTCCGGTGACGCTGCCTCAAGAGCGCCTTCAAAGGTTCGACTGCCTGCTGATCGAAGCCCGGCGCGATCTCGAACTCCAGCACCGTGATCCAGTCATCGCCCTGCATCGTCTGCATGCGCCGATAAGGAATCAGTACCCGCTCATTGGCGTCACCTTCACCCGAGCCGATGCTGTCGAGAAAGGAACGGTCCTTCGGCTTGAGCACGCCAATGATGGTCAATCGCAGATCGCCGACGCGCAACTCGGCTCCAAGTGGATCATGACCATTCGGAAACAAGCGCTCGCGAATCTTGCTGCCGATGATGGCGTAAGGCCGGCCTCCGTCGATGTCCTGCACCGAAAAATCCCGTCCCAAAACCAACCGATCGTTGTTGATCTGCAGATGCAGCTGATCGATGCCTTCGAGCTTGGCCTTGACGTAGCGGCCGTTGGCGCGTACGGCGGGGCTGGCATCACGCAGAAAAACCCATGGCGAGATATGGCGCAATCCCGGGCAGCAGTTCGACTGACGGATGGCCTGCAGATCATGGTTGTCGATACCGGAGCCTTCGCGCTGCACGCGATTCGGGTCCGAACTTTGCTGATCCCGGAACAGCCAGGCGGTGCGAAGTCCGAAGCTTTCCAGCTCGGAAAACACCTGCTGTTTACCTCCTTCGCTGACCACCCCGATCAGCACTACCGCCGCGATACCTATACCGATGCCCAGAATGCTGAGCAGTGCCCGCATCCGATGATCGGCCATACTCAACCATGCCTGCAGACCCAGATCGCGCCAATGGCTCCAGATGTGTGCACGTGCCGCTGCCCTGTTCATTGCCGCCGATCCTCCTCGATGACGCCATCACGCAGGCGGATGACGCGTTGGGCGTGAGCCGCGATGTCGGCCTCATGCGTCACCATGACGATGGTCTTGCCCCGTGCATGGAAGCGGTGGAAGATACCCATGATTTCTTCGCCCGCCACCGAATCCAGACTGCCGGTCGGTTCATCGGCAATCAGAATCTGCGGATCGTTGACGATCGCCCGCGCAATCGCCACCCGCTGCTGCTGCCCACCCGACAGTTCCGAAGGTGCATGCGACAGCCGATCGCCGAGTCCCACCTCGGCCAGCGCGGCGGCGGCCCGACGCTGACGCTCGATGGCCGGCACCCGGCCATAGATCATCGGCAACTCGACATTGCGCAGCGCACTCAGCCGGGGAATCAGATTGAACAGCTGAAAGACGAAACCGAATTGGCGATTGCGCAACGCGGCCAGTTGATCGGCACTGAAATGTTCGATCCGCCGGCCATCGAGCTCATAAATGCCGGTATCGAGGTTGTCCAGACAACCCAGGATGTTCAGAAAGGTCGTCTTGCCTGAACCGGAAGCACCCATGATCGCCACGAACTCCCCCTGCTCGATCCGGACATCGATACCGTTCAGGACCGGTACATCGTGAAGGCCACGCCGGTAGGATTTCCTGACCTGTTCGACCCGGATCATGGCGCCTCCCGCACCCTCGCCGCATCACCCTCTTGCAGCTCCCTGCCTTCGGCCAGCACCACGGCCTGCCCGGCCGCGACACCCTGGAGAATTTCGACATGACGATCACCCATGGCACCGGTTTCGACCGGCTGCAGCGCCAGATGTCCCTGCCGTATCACCCAGACGTAGCTTTTCCCGTCCCGGTTCACCAGCGCCTTAGGCGGCAGACGCAGCGCGGACTCGCGTGCCTTCGTCACGAAATCCACGTCCACCTGCTGTTTGAGGCGCAGTGGTAGACTCGTGTCACGTGCACTGACCCATACTGGCAGATGCACGGCAGTCCCTTCCTTTTTGACCGAAGGGTCGACACGCAGCACCTGTTCATCGGCCGTTACGCCACCCGCCGTGCCGAGCGCCACCCGGGCTTTCATGCCCGGCTCGATGGCTGTCGCATCGACGGGATCGAGCTTGACCAAAATCTCCCGCTCGGTGACGCTGGCCACCGTCAGCAACGCCTTGCCCACCTCGATGAACTCGCCCCGGTTCGCCTGGCGTTCCGTGACGCTTCCCGCGATCGGTGCTTCGATCCGATGGCGCTGCAGGCGCAGACGGGCCGTTTCCAGATGGGCCTCTTCACGCTGCAACTGCAGCCGCGCATTCTTCAGCCGGTCGCTGGCCTCGCGGGCGGCATCCCGGCTGCCGCCCCCGGCCGCCAGATCCTGCCGGCGTTCCCGCAGCCTGCGCTCCAGCTGGCCAATCTGGTTGCGCGCCTCCTGTACTGCGGCGCTACGGACGCGCAACTCGTTGCGTGCCTCGGCTTCATCCAACACCACCAGCAGCTGTCCCGCGTCGACGGCATCCCCGACCCTGGCCTTGACCTCGGCCACCACCCCCGGCACCATCGCCGTCAGGTGGGCGACGTGTTCACTGTGCACGACACCGGTGGCCCGGATCCGGGTGGTGATGCTGCCCCTGTCGGCCTCGACCTGCATCACTTCGATCGGCTCGGCTTCTCCGCCCAGCCAAAGACAAGCCACGGCCAGCAACGCCGCGACGATCAGGACATGGACAATGCGCTTGGCTTTCATGGCGCGGTCTCCTTTCCAACCGGTTCGGGCCTGTTACCGGCCAAGCTACAGCCTCTGCACCTGCAGGCTGCAGCTTCCGCCGACAGGCCCGGCACTCAAAACGTATAGACCACGCCCACACCGGCACTGACGGTGTTGTTCGTCTCGACGATCGGGCTCTTACGGATATGCGACGTGAAAGTCATGGCTTCGACGCCGGCGATGATGCCCCAGTGCCTGTCCAGCCGCCGTGCCCAGTCCACCGACACCGAATAGGCGTAGATACCGGACTTGGCGTCGAAACGGCTGAAGCTCGATGCGGCGGCCTGCCTGCCGTTCACACCGAAATACCCTTGGTTGTAACGCTTACTGCCTCCCAGCGCATTCAACCCCACCTGAACGACATCACGACCGCTCTGATACACCAGCGTATCCAGTCCCAGACGGAAATAATCACTCGCCTGATCACGTTTCTTCAGCCGGAAGCCGATCTCGCCGTTCACGCTCAGCCAGGGCGTCAGCTGCTGGCCCAGCCGGAACTCGGCCACCGGCGAACCGCTGATGTTGCCCATGCCGCGCAGCCGGTCGGCACCGATGTGACGCTTGCTGTCGTGATCCTTGCGACCCGGCTCATAGTTCAACACCGCACCGAAGGAAGTACCGCCGTCCGTCTGGTAGCCAAAGCCCAGGCCGCGGGCGTTGTCCATGAAGAATGGCCCCCAGTTGTAGGCGATGCCCAGCATCGAGTTCAGATAGGTACGATATTCCTTGCTGCCCAGATAGCGTGCCTCGCGCGCCACGCCCAGGCCCAGTGAGAACTGCCAGCCATCCTTCGTCTCGGTTCCGGTATCGCCCTGGTTCCGTGTCCAATCCTCGACGAATGCGGCCTCTTGCTCCATCGCGGCCAGATCGTACCTCCGCACGTCCTGCTTCGGCTGCACCGGAAAGACAGCTTCCATCGGCTTGGCGCGCAGGCCGGCTCTGCCCTGGGTCGAGGATTCACTGGCCAAGGCAGGTTGCCAGATCGAAACGCCTACCAAACCCGCGCACAACACCACCTGCAGGCCATGCCGTTGAGTCTTTCTCATGGTTTGCTCCTTCGTCGTCGAATCACAGACACAGACGGGTGTCCGTTCCGTTGATGACGACAGTAGAACAACCAATCCCCAAGCCTCTGTTCAGAAACGATGAAGATTTGATCAATTCCGGCAGCTGCGTGAAAAACTGCCGGCAAAGGAGCACTGTCGATCAGGCATTCATCGACGGGCAGGTGGGATATTCACACAGGACGGGAGCATATCGAACGACACGACGGTACGGCCTTCGGCTTCGGCTCACCGCCCGCGCACCTTGGCCAGCTCCGCCTGCAGTTCGGCCACGATATCGGCGCCGATCCTGTTGACGTGGCTCTCGACCACCGGCTTCATTTTTTCGCGCAGCCTGTCCATTTCTTCGGGCGGCAGCTCGTTCACCTGCATGCCGGCCGCCTTCAGTGCGCCCAGCGCCACCGACTCCTGCTCGCGTGCCAACTTACGCTGATATGCGATGGCTTCGGCCGCCGCTTCCTGGAAAGCCTTTTTCTCATCGGCACTGAAGGTGTCCCAGACCTTCTTGCTGATGATCATCGACTGCGGGTTGTACTGGTGCCGGGTCAGTGTCAGGTATTTCTGCACCTCGGCAAACTTGTTGGCCTGGATGACCGTCAGCGGATTCTCCTGGCCGTCGACAGCCCGCTGCTCCAGTGCGTTGAACAGCTCGGGAAAGGCCAGCGATACCGGGTTGGCACCCAGCGCGTCGACCCAGTCGATATTGATCGGATTCGGAATCACACGCAGTTTCAGCCCTTCGATTTCGTCGATCTTGGTGACCGGGCGCACATTGTTGGTCAGGTTACGAAAGCCCAGCTCCCAGTAACCCAGACCGACGATACCCTTGTCTTCGAGCGCCGCATGCAGCTTCCGACCCAGCGGGCCATCGACGATGGCATCGACCTCGGCCGCATCCTGGAACATGAAGGGCAGATCGAAAACACCCATCGCAGGCACATTGGAGGCCAGAATGCCGGAATTGAGCACGGTCATCTGTACGGTGCCACCCTGCAATGCCGACACGGTCTGTTGGTCCCCACCCAGCACACCACCGGCAAAGACACGCACCTTGATCCTGCCGCCGCTCTTTTCCTTGATCAGATCGGCAAACTTCTGCGACCCCAGCTCGGCCGGATGACCCTTGGGATTTTGAATGGCCAGCCGCAGTTGCCGAGACTGGAATTCCTGCGCCTGTGCGGCAATACTGCTGCCGCACAGTGCCGCCATGGCCAGCACACCGGCTGCCAGGCGCCTGATGCCGACCCGGCGCATCGAGCCTTGCCGAATGATTGGATTCCTGATTTTCATGTTCCCTATCGATCTCCCTGGTTGGTATCCTTGGCCATTGCGTGCCCGGCTGCTGCATGCTGCCCCGGATAGCGGCCGAACGACGCCAGCATCCGCCCGACATCCGGCTCCAGCCCGGTAAAGAAGCGAAAGGCGTCCACCGCCTGGAATACGGCCATGCCGCTGCCATCCAGTGTACGGCATCCTTTCCGCCGGCAGACCCGCAGCAGCTCGGTCTGCAACGGGAAATAGATGATCTCCGAAACCCAGTGCCGTGGCTCGATCCATTCGGCCGGCAGCGGCAACCCCGGCTGCTTGGCCATGCCAGTCGGTGTGCAGTGAATCAGGCCATCGGCCTGCTTCATGGCGTGCTGTAGATCATCGCAGACCACCGCCCGGTCCGCACCGAAACGCGCCTGCAGATCGTCCACCAGCCTTTGTGCACGAATCGCAACCGTGTCACAGACATGCAGCCTGCCCACCTGCTGCAACAAGGCGGCATGAGCCACGGCCGATCCGGCCCCCCCGGCGCCCAGCAGCACGACTTCGTCCCGCGTCACGTCCGGCAGTCCACGCGCAAAGGCCGCCGCCCAGCCACTGCAATCGGTATTGTGGCCGATCCGGCACCCATCACGTAGTACCACGGTGTTGACGGCATCGAGAGCACGAGCATTGTCCGACAGTTCGTGCAGCAACGGCACCACCCGCTGTTTGAAGGGATAGGTGATGTTCAGCCCTCGAAATCCCTCGGCCTCGGCCTGTGCCAGCAGCCGCGGCAAATCGTCCACCCCCGCCCCGAGCTGTGCGGTATCGATCAGTCGATAACGGTAACGCAGACCCTGCGCCCGCCCCTCCTGCTCATGCATCCAGGGGGTACGGGATGCCTGAATGCCTTCGCCGATCAGTCCGCACAATACTTCCTGGTGCTGAGCCACGTCCGGGCCTCGAATGCCATCCGCGACTCCGGCACCATCCGGGGCTGATGCCGTGTCCGGACCCTGACTGGCAGGTTCGTCGATTTCCACCCCAGGGGCGGCACTCATCTCGTCCATCGAAGCCGTGCGCTCCTCTCGTCCATTGAAGCGATGCTCATCTCATCCGTTGAGCCAGCGTGCCGGCACCATGATCAGCTCCGGAAACGACACGAACGATACCAGCAGGATCAGCTGCGCCAGCAAAAAGGGCCAGATACCCTTGATCAGAGCCAGGAAAGAGACTCGCCCGACGCCGCAGACCACGTTCAGCACGGTGCCCACCGGCGGGGTGATCAGCCCGATCGAACAATTGATGATGAACATCACGCCGAAGTAGACCGGATCGATGCCGGCCTCCTGCACCACCGGCATCAGCACCGGCGCCAGGATCAGGATGGCAGGCGTCATGTCCATCATGCAGCCCACCGCGACGATCACCAGCATGATGAACAGCAGCAACAGCTTCGGATGGGCCATCAGCGGCTCCATCAGCTCGATCAGTTGCGTCGGCAGATCGGCGATGGTGACCAGCCAGGCCGACACCATCGCCGCCGCCACCAGAAACATCACCACCGAGGTGGTGACACCGGCCCGGACGAATACCGGCAGAATGTCTTTCGGTTTCAGCTCGCGGTAAACCAGCGTCGCCACGAGCAGCGAATAGACGGCCGCGACCACGGCGGCCTCGGTGGGCGTGAACACCCCCATCTTGAGGCCGACGATGATGATCACCGGCAGCATCAGCGCCCAGCTGCCCTCGACCATGGCATGCAGTCTGTCACGGCGTCCGACCCGCGGCAATGGCTGCGTGTCTTCCTTTCGGCTCACCCACGACCAGACCAACAACAGCACCAGCCCCATCATCACACCGGGTGCAATCCCGGCCAGAAAGAGCCTGGAAATAGACACCCCACTGGCCACCCCGAAGACCACGAAACCGATACTGGGCGGAATCACCGGTGCGATGATGCCACCTGCTGCCACCAGCCCGCAGGAACGCGCCCGATCATGACCCGCACGCGCCATCATCGGCACCAGCAGAGCCGCCAGCGCAGCCGAATCGGCCACTGCCGAACCGGACAGGGAGGCCAGCAGCACCGAAGCGAAGATCACCACATAGCCCAGACCGCCGCGCACATGGCCGACGAAAGCAATCGCCACATTGACGATGCGCCGCGACAGACCACCGGCATTCATCACTTCACCGGCCAGCAGAAAGAACGGCACTGCCAGCAACGGAAAGCTGTCGGCGCCGTTGATCAGGTTCTGCGCGATGATCTGAGCATCGAACATATCCAGATGGATCATCAGCGCCACCGCCGTCACCAGCATCGCGAAGGCGATCGGCGTGCCCAGCGCGACGGTAGCCAGCAACACGCCCAGAAAGACCAGAATCGTCATGCCGTGTCTCCGCCGCCGGCTTTGTCGGTGCCCGTCCGCTCCTTGTCTCCGCCATGGTCATGCCCATCGGCGTGCCCGGACGTGCCGGCCTCCGGCTCGTCGTCCCTGCCCCGGCCACGGACTTTGCTGCCCTTGCCTGCTTCGCGCGATGGAATCGGCTCATCCTCCCCGCCCCGATCCCCGCTGCCTGCAACCCCCGCCGGCGTTTCCTTCAGGCCGCGGAACAGGTCGTACAGCAACAGCGGCAGCGCCAGCACCGAGAACAGCACGCCGGCACCGTAGAAATACCGCATCGACAGCCCCGAAGACGGCGCCGCCACCTCCCAGTTGATCTCGGTCTGTGCCCAGCTACCCTCCAGCAGCAGCCAGCAGACATAGAGCATCAGCAGATGGCCGAGCACTTGGCAGACACGTCGACCAGATGGACCCAGGCGTGAGATCACGACATCCACGCCGATATGGGCCCGTTCGCGCAGCGCGATCAGCGCCCCCAGAAAGGTCATCCAGACAAAGGCCCAGCGTGACAGTTCTTCCGAAATGGTGATGGAGCTGTTGAAACCATAGCGCAAAGCGACATTGCCGAGCACCAGCACCACCATCACCATCAGTAGCAGGCCGACCACCAGTTTCAGACCGGCAAAACCGAGATCGACCATCCGTCCAAGCAGCGACTCGGAGCGATCGGACGCAACATTCGAACCGTGATTCAAACCATGTCCTCCTTGCGAGGACCAGAGCCATGAAGCACCCTGCTCTGTGGACCGGACACCCGCCAAACCTCCCGTGATTGATCATTCATGTCTGGCGCCGGATCGACCGCCTCCACACAGTGCCCGGCGCTCTGCGCGCCCGAAGGCAGACGGCATCGGCCCCTGGTTCCGAAGCGCCCGGACCCAAGCGACCACACCGAATGTGTATTGTGCGGCTCAATTCCGTCGATTGCAAAAATCTGCCACATTGTCATCGGGCCGATTGCAGAGCACGCACGACCCCGGACCGCCGAAAGCATGCGGGTGCCGTGAACACGCCCCCTCGCCGGACGAAAGGCCTCCGTTCCGTGGACACCCGATGCGCTGCCGCACCCCGCAGTCCAAAGGTCTTCCAGCCAGCGCAGAGGCAGATCATCGAACCGGCAGACGGATCCTGACCCGCCCCCCTCCCTGCGGACGGTTGGCGACCTGCAGACTGCCCCCATGAGCCTGGCAGATGGCGGCGGCCACGGCCAAGCCCAGGCCGCTGCCGCCCCGATGGCGCGACCGGGAATGCTCGGCCCGCCAGAAGCGATCACAGACCCGATCGAGGTCCTGCTCGGGAAAGCCCGGACCGGCGTCCTCGATGTCCAGCACGGCCCAACCTTCATGTTCGGCCGCGGCAAAGCGTAACCAGCGACCGCTGCCGGCATAGCGCAATGCGTTGTCCAGCAGACCACTGAGCACCTGCCCGACCCGATCGCGGTCGGCATGGATCATCAGTTCATCGGGCACGTCCAGTTCGATGCGCAGTCCAGCCTTCTCGACGGCCTGTGCCTGCCAGGCACAACGCTCTTCGACCAGCCCGCGCAGATAGAAATCCCCCGGTGACAGCGCCAGCTGACCGGCCGAAGCCAACGAAAGCAGATAGAGATCATCGATCAGATGATCGATCTGATCCAGCTGGCGCATGATGATGCCCAGCTGTTCGGACGAGGCCGGAAACACCCCGTCGCGGACCCCCTGCAGACGCCCCTTGGCTGCCGTCAGCGGAGTACGCAACTCGTGGGCAAGCGCTGCACTGGACACCTGCAACTCGTGATCGTAACGCTGCAGACGTTCAGCCATCTGGTTGAAATCATCCGTCAGCACTTTCATGGCCGGTGGAGCCCCCTTCAGTGCCCGGGCGCGGGAGCCGAAACCACCCCGAGCGATCTCGCCGGCCGCCTCGGCCACGGCCCCCAGCTGACGCGACAGATGACGCGACAACCACAGACAGCCGAGCAGAACCGGAATCAATGACAACAGTGTCCAGCCACTGTATTTCCACCAGAAATGACTTCCGGCCATGGCACCGATGCGAATGTACTGATCCACTATCCGATGCCGTATGTAGAAATCCCTCAGCCGGGCAATCTGCTCCGCATTCGGTGCGGCATTTCCATAGACTTCATCCTCCAGCCGAAGCATCTCTGCTCTGGCTTGCGCAGGCAACATATCAGCGAGCCGGTCTTCCCAATAGATATTGACGGCCACACTGATACCGAGAACGGTCGCCTGCGAAATCAGGGCGAGCGCCACCACGCGCATGCTGATCCAGCGCAGCAGCGAAGCTTGTTTCTTTTGAGCCTTCATACGGTATTGCGGAATCGATAGCCGAGTCCGCGCACGGTCAGCAGCACGCCCTTCACACCCACCTGCTCCAGCTTGCGACGCAGGTTGTAGACGTGCGCATCCATCACCCGTTCCATCGCGTTGCTGTCCGGGTGACAGTGTTCCAGCAACTCGCTGCGGCTGAAGGCCCTGGTGGGCGCGGCCATCATCAGCGCAAGCAGGCTGAACTCGGTCCGGGTCAAATCCAACACGAGCGCCTGGGCGTTCTGACGCTCCACCACCGCCTGAGTCGCATCCAGATCGAGCACGAGATTTTCGTGCTGCAGCTTGCGCGCCGCAGCCATCGGCGCAGTATTGAAACGGCGTAGCACGGCGTGCACCCGTGCGACCACTTCGCCCGGATGATAGGGCTTGACGACGTAATCATCTGCCCCATAGAGCAGTGCGTTGACGCGGTTGGTGTGCTGCCCGACCGCAGTCACCATGATGACGGGCGTGCAGGCATGCTGACGGATGGCTGCCAGCACCTGATTGCCATCCATACCCGGCAGCATCACATCCAACAGCACCAGGTCGGGATGCCAGCGGGCATGTTCCAGCAGGGCACTCGGCCCATCCGGCACATGCAGGCAATCGAAGCCGTCGCGGCGCAGATAGGCCTGCAGCACATCGGCGCTGTCCGGATCGTCTTCCACCAGCAATACCCGTTGACCTGCCATGTTTTCGTTCTCCTCTAAGAGCGCCGAACAGGGCCGAGGGACCCGTGCCATGGGAATGAACGGCATGGCCAGGGGTTCTCACGGCCCAGTTGACGACGAGCGTACCGACCGCCGCCAACCCGGTGCAAAACGCCTGCCCGAGCACTCCGAGCGGTCGCCGGGATTCTACGTCCAGCCCGGTGAGGCTGTCCCACACACGATGCATCTCGGATCACCGGCTCCGCCCCGGGATCATGACCGACGATCCGATCGGGAAAGCATGGTCATCCCCGTACAGCCGACCCATGCCGCCACACCCGAACGGCCACGCATGGTGTCACGTCCATCGATCATCGGCCGCACGAACGGGCAAGGCGGCACATGCACCCACACGATCAGTCGGCGCGCAGATACTCGGCGAATACCTCATCCGGCACCATGCTGCCGCCAGTGGCCCAGATCAGATGGGTGGCCGCCCGCGCACGCTCGGGCGTCAGGCCGATACGTGCCCGGTAGCCCGTGTTCCGCAGCACCGAGGCGAAGCCCGGTATGCCTGCTGCTGCAGAGGGTTCCAGCTTGATGCCCTCGGTCTCGTACATCCGGCACAACTGCATCATCAGCGTTTCGTCCGAAACCGTGTAGTAGCCATCGATCAGCCGCTGCATCTGGCGTCCGACCAAACCGGAGGCACGGCCGACCGCGAGACCATCGGCGACGGTCAGATTGTCGATACCGAACTCCTGCACGCCGAGCTGATCATGCAGACCGGTATAGACCCCGAGCAGCATGGCGGGCGAATGCGTCGGCTCGGCAAACACGCAGTGCACGGCATCGCCATAAATCAGCTTCAGACCAAAGGCGACCCCGCCCGGTCCACCGCCGACCCCGCAGGGCAGATAGACGAAGAGCGGATGGTCCATATCCACCACGATGTCGGCCTGCTCGAACTGAGCTGCCAGACGCTCGGCCGCCACCGCATAGCCCAGAAAGAGATCGACCGAGTTCTCGTCGTCGATGAAATGACACCACGGGTCATACACGGCCTGACGCCGCCCCTCAGCCACCGCAGCGCTGTAGTCCGAAGTGTATTCGTGCACCTCGACTCCGTGCTCGCGCAGCATCTGCTTCTTCCAGTCACGCGCAGCCGCGGCCATGTGCACCACTACTTTGAAACCCAGCGTCGCTCCCATCAACCCGATCGACAGACCCAGATTGCCGGTGGAACCCACTGCGAGACGGTACTGTCCAAAGAAAGCACGTGCCTCATCGCCGTTCAAACGGATGTAATCATCCTCCGGTGCGATCAGGCCCGCATTCAGCGCCAGCGTCTCGGCATGCTTCAGTACGGCATGGATGCCGCCACGTGCCTTGATCGAACCCGAAATCGGCAAGGCATGGTCCGCCTTGAGCCACAGCGCGCCGACCTGCTCTGCGATCGGATCGGCGCCGTCCAGCCGGGCGTCGACGGCCTCATCGGAGACGGTATCGGTCGATTCCCCCTGGTGGAGGAAATCCTGAACCAACACCGGCTGCAACCGCTCCAGCCGGATCAGATCGGATTCGATCAGCCCGCCGGCGGCTGCCGTTTCAGGAAAAGCGACGGCCAGATAAGGGGCAAAACGTTTCAGTCGGGCACTGGCGTCGGCCACATCCTCGGCGGACAGTCGCATGTCAGTCAGCGCCTGGGATACGGGCACTACGGCCGGATTGAACCAGACCGTGGGATGCAATGCCATCAGCTCGGAAATCAGCGGATAACGTCGCTGCCATTCGGCGAGTGTCCGTCCGTGGATCGTACGGGAGTTGTTGATGCCGGTCATCGTTGAATCCATGGAGAAGGAGATTTGAAACGCCTTCCATTGTGAACCAGCCGCACAACTGGCGTTTGAACTCCCTGAACAAAGCACTAGGGCCTGTTCTGCCACGGAGCCAAACCCGGCACACAAGGACCCGAATGACGCACATGCGTCAGGCTCCCCGCCAGGCCCGGGGCTCTCCCATCAACCCGGCTTGCCCGGATCACTCGGCAACCACAGCCGCACTTCCTTCCAGCGCGGGTCGAGCTGTTTGCCCTTGCGGCCGCGCACCGATCGCAGGCTGTCGATCTCGCGGACACTCATCGGGCGCTGCATCGGTTTCGCGGCCCGGCCGATGCCGCTGACGACCAGCCCGTCCGGGCCAGCGACGATCACCTGCCGCAGCTTCTCACCCTTGTCGAGCCCCATCAGGATCACACCGCGGCCGCCATTCTTCAGCCGCTTGACTTCCTCGACCCAAAAACTGAGCACCCGGCCCTTGTCACCCCCACCCAGACCATCACTCAAACACACGACGGAGGTTTGTTTGCTGCCATCGAAGGGCAACGGCGGCAGGGGCGCATCGCCGGCTTCGATGGTCAGATAGTGCTTGCCGGCCTTCATGCGGCTCTGCCAATCGGCTGCCTTGCACACCATGCCATAGCCACTTTCGGTCGCCACCAACACATCCTGTTCGGCCCTGGCCGCAAAGGCATACAGAATCTGTGAACCCGGCTCCAGCTCGACGAAGCTGGTGATCGGCACCCCGTCGCCACGGGCAGACGGCAGCCCGGCCACCGGCACCGAATAGACCCGGCCATTGGAGGCCATCGCATAGACCGAATCGCTGGTCATCACCTCGAAGGTGCCCTGCAGACCGTCGCCGGCCTTGAAGTTGAACTGTTTGGGATCGTGGCCGTGACCCTGGCGAGCACGTACCCAGCCCATCATCGACACGATGACCGTCACCGGTTCTTCGATCTGCTTCTGTTCGACCGTCGCACGTTCCGCCGCTTCGATCAGCGTGCGGCGCTCGTCACCATAGGTTTTGACATCGGCCTCGATCTCCTTGATGACCGCTTTCTTGAGCACGCTTTCGCTGCCCAGCAGAGTCTGCAGCTTTTTCCGTTCATCGAACAGGTTTTTCAACTCCTGCTCGATCTTGATCGCTTCGAGCCGGGCCAGCTGACGCAGCCTGATTTCGAGAATGTCTTCGGCCTGCCGTTCGCTCAGATCGAAGGCTTCCATCAGCGCCGGTTTCGGCTCATCCGATTCACGAATGATCCGGATGACCTCGTCGATGTTGAGCAGCACCAGCTGCCGGCCTTCCAGAATGTGGATGCGATCCTCGACCTTGGCCAACCGATGCGCACTGCGCCGGCGCACGGTCGACAGCCGGAAATCGATCCATTCCTGCAGGATTTCGGTCAGCGATTTCTGGCGTGGCCGATGGTCACGGCCCAGCATCACCAGGTTGATCGACACCGTGGTCTCGAGGCTGGTGGCCGACAGAAGGCTGTTGATCAGCAGTGATTGCCCGATCTTCGACGTCTTCGGCTCGATCACCAGACGCACCGCCGCTTCCCGCCCGCTTTCATCACGGATCGCGTCCATCACGCCCAGAATCTGCGATTTGGCGTGCAGCTGCTCGGGTGTCAACGCCTTTTTGCCGGCTTTGAGCTTCGGGTTCGACAGATCCTCGATCTCCTCGAGTACCTTCTGCGCCGACACCCCATGCGGCAGCTCATCGACAACCAACTGCCACTGATTGCGGGCCAGTTCCTCGATGTGGTAGCGGGCGCGCACGCGGATCGAACCACGCCCGGTTCGATAGGCATCGGCCAGATCCTCGCGACTGCTGATGATCTGCCCGCCTCCTGGAAAATCGGGTCCCGACAGCACATCCATCAGCTCCTCGTGATCGAGCTTCGGATTGCGGATCAGCGCAATCGCGGCCGCCGCGACTTCATTCAGATTATGCGACGGAATCTCGGTGGCCATCGCCACCGCGATGCCCGAGGCACCATTGAGCAAAATCATCGGCAACCGTGCCGGCAACTGCTCCGGTTCTTCGGCAGAGCCATCATAATTTGGCACGAAATCAACCGTGCCCTGATCGATTTCATCGAGCAGAAGTCGCGCATAGGGCGTCAACCGAGCTTCGGTGTAACGCATCGCCGCCGCACCATCGCCGTCACGCGAGCCGAAGTTGCCCTGTCCGTCCACCAGCGGATAGCGCAGGCTGAAATCCTGGGCCATCCGCACCATGGCGTCGTAGGCAGCGCTGTCTCCGTGCGGATGGAATTTGCCCAGCACATCACCGACCACCCGCGCAGATTTGACCGGCTTGGCAGTCGGACCGAGGCCCATTTCGTGCATGGCGAACAGAATGCGTCGCTGCACCGGCTTCTGGCCGTCGCAGACATCGGGCAGTGCCCGGCTGCGGATGGTGGAAATGGCGTAATCGAGATAGGCGCGCTCGGCATAGCGCGCCAGGGTCAGTGTATCGCCCGCGTCGTCTTCGAATTCGGCGCGATCATCGGCGATCGTGTCATCCATCGGATCCTGCTCCTGATTCGGTTGGCCACGGCCCGCAAAGACATGTTGCCAGGCTGCTATTTGCCGCAGCCCAGGCCTCGCCCTCGCAGGCGGTGGTTTGAACTCGCTTCGATATTGGAATCGATGTCAGATGTCGGCCCGGGCTTCGTGCCCGTTTTCCTCGAGCCAGGCGCGTCGTCCGGCGGCCTCGCCCTTGCCCATCAGCATCGTGAACTGCTTTTCGGTGTCACGGGCATCCACCGTGCCGAAGGCCACCATGACCAGGCTGCGGGTGGCCGGGTTCAGCGTGGTTTCCCACAGCTGCTCGGCGGTCATCTCGCCCAGTCCTTTGAAGCGCGACACACTCCAGCTGCCTTCGCGCAGACCATCCTTGCGCAACTTGTCTTCGAGATGACGCAGCTCGCGTCCATCCAGGCAATAGAGTTTGCGCAGCGGTTGCTTGCCACGTGCCGGCACATCGACCCGGAAAAGCGGCGGTCGGGCCACATAGATATGGCCGGCATCGATCAGCGCCGGGAAATGCCGAAAAAACAGCGTCAGCAGCAGCACCTGAATGTGCGAACCGTCCACGTCGGCATCCGACAGGATGCAGATCTTGCCGTAGCGCAGCCCGCTCAAATCGGGTGAATCGCCCTTGGCATGGGGGTCGACGCCGATGGCGACGGCGATGTCGTGAATCTCGTTGTTGGCAAACAGCCGGTCACGCTCCGTCTCCCAGGTGTTGAGCAACTTGCCGCGCAGTGGCAGTACGGCCTGACATTCCTTGTCGCGGCCCATCTTGGCCGAGCCCCCCGCTGAATCGCCCTCGACCAGAAACAGCTCGTTGCGGACGATATCGGTCGATTCGCAGTCGGTCAGTTTTCCGGGCAGCACCGCCACCCCCGAGCCCTTGCGCTTTTCGACCTTTTGCGCCGAACGCTGGCGAGCCTGCGCCTGACGGATCACCAGTTCGGCCAGCTTCCTGGCCTGATCGACATGCTGGTTCAGCCACAGCTCGAAGCTGGTGCGTACGAAGCCCGACACCAGCCGCACCGCATCGCGCGAGCTGAGCCGCTCCTTGGTCTGCCCCTGAAACTGCGGGTCCAGCACCCGGGCCGACAGAACGAAACTGGCGCGGGCAAAGGCATCCTCGGCCATCAGCCGCACGCCCTTGGGCTGCATGTTATGCAGTTCGATGAAGGCACGGATGGCTGTGAACAAGCCTTCGCGCAGACCGGATTCATGGGTGCCGCCGGCAGGGGTCGGAATCAGGTTCACATAGGATTCGC
Source organism: Lautropia sp. (assembly GCA_030530775.1). Lineage (GTDB taxonomy): Bacteria > Pseudomonadota > Gammaproteobacteria > Burkholderiales > Burkholderiaceae_E > Lautropia. The sequence continues at coordinate 241,121 of JAUMUG010000003.1, forward strand.
GGGCCAATGGGCCGCTGTCGGTGAACGCCACCACCCAGTGCGCGCCCTCGCCTTCGGCAAAGCTCTCGTCGTGGACATCGGCATAGCGCTGATCTTCGAACAGCACCAGCGGCTCGACCATGCCGTCGCGCGACAGTTCTTCTTGCAGATAGCCGCGCAGGCCCTCGTCGTACTGCCAATGTCTGGTTTCACCGGTTTTTTCGACAAACAACGACACCCGCACACCAGGCAGCAGCACCGCCTTGGAGCGCAACAGCCTCTCCAGCTCACCCTGCGGAATGGTGGCGCTGTCGAAATACTTGGGATTGGGCCGGATGCCTACCCGCGTTCCACTGCTGGGTTCATCGCGCGTGGCGGGACGCGAAGCGAGCGGCTGCGCCAGGTCGCCATCGGTGAAAGCGATCGTATGGGCCAACCGACCCGATTCGCCACGCTCGCCCTTGCGCCAGACCGTCACATCCAGCCGGCTGGACAGGGCATTGGTGACCGATACCCCCACACCGTGCAGACCACCCGAGAAGCTGTAGGCGCCACCGGCAGTCTTGTCGAACTTGCCACCGGCGTGCAGGCGGGTGAAGACGATCTCGACCACCGGCACCCCTTCTTCGGGATGCAGACCGACCGGGATGCCACGGCCATCGTCGAGCACCTCGACCCGGCCATCGCGATACAGGCTGACATCGATACGGCTTGCATAGCCACCCAGCGCTTCGTCGGCGGCGTTGTCGATGACCTCCTGAATGATGTGGAGCGGGTTCTCGGTGCGGGTGTACATGCCCGGCCGCTGCCGGACGGGCTCCAGCCCCTTGAGCACCTTGATCGAGGCCTCGGAATAGGCGGAAGCGGAACGGGAAGAGGATGAACGTGTTGCCATGCGGGGATTATCGCCGATGGCCGCCCCCTGTCATCCCGTGTGTGACCTTTTGTATGCCCAGACCGCGCTTTTGGCGGCCACCACCACGGCCAACGTCGCGGAGCGCCGACACCGACGGGTCTTTGCTTCCTTTGCCTCCTTTGCCTGCTTGCCGGCTGGCGGACTGTGGCGGACTGGGCACGGACCGGGATTCGGCGACGAACGCAACCGACAAAGGAAGTTTCCGCCGTCGAGACGGCCAAAGCCGGCCCTGCTCCCCGCCATACCGCAAAGAGCCTGCCGGAGCAAAGACCCAGCAATCCCTACGAGGGTAAGCCACAATGGTTAAAAAATGGGAACTACAATAGCCGCCGGAATCCTGCCAGCCGGCGGGCACCTCACATGGAGGCTTTTATGGCAAAAGGAACAAAAATATCAGTCGTTGGCGCGGGCGCCGTTGGAACCGCGGTGGCCTATGCCGCGCTGATCCGGCAGTGCGCGAACGAGATCGCACTCTATGACATCGACACGGCCAAGGTCGAAGCCGAAGCCGCCGACTTGGCGCATGGCTCGCACTTCACGGCCTGGCCTCATGTCTATGGCAGCAGCGATGTCGCGGTCACCAGCCACAGCGACATCGTGGTGATCACCGCCGGTGCCAAACAGAAGCCGGGTCAAAGCCGGCTCGAGCTGGTCAACGACAACGCGCGCATTCTGAAGGCGATGATGCCAAGCCTGGTGCAAGCCTCACCCGACGCCGTGTTCATGCTGGTGACCAACCCCTGCGACGTACTGACGATGTATGCCCAGCAGATCACCGGTCTGCCGACCAACAAAGTGATCTCTTCCGGCACGGTGCTGGATTCGTCCCGTCTACGCCGGCTGCTGGCCGACCGCGCCCGCATCTCGACCACCAGCGTGCACGCCTCGATCATCGGCGAGCACGGCGACAGCGAATTCGCACTTTGGTCGCAAGCCCGGATCGGTGCCGTCCCGATTGCCGACTTCAAGATCGGCGGTCAGACCATCTTCACCCCGACCGTACTGGAAGACCTGCAGCATCAGGTGATGACAAGTGCCTACAAGGTGATTGCCGGCAAGGGCGCCACCAACCTCGCCATCGGCCTGTCGGCCTCGCGGATTTGTGAAGCCATCATCCGCAACGAGCGGGCCGTGATGCCGGTCTCCAGCATCATGCAAGGCCAGCACGGCATCGACAAGATCGCCATCTCGCTGCCCAGCGTGCTGGGATCGAACGGTGTCGAACAAGTGCTCGATACACCGATGAACGAGGAAGAAGAAGCCAAGCTGATCGCTTCGGCCGAGACCATCGGGAAGACTTTCGAAGCCATCACGGTCTGAGGGCCGTTCCGACGCCTGAATTGGAGATCCCGGCCAGTGCGCCGCGAGCCGGGGGTTCCCACACAGGGCAGGAGCTGCCGGCCCGGCGCCGGAGACGGAATCCCGGGAAAACGCGGCTGCCGGTATGGCGCCGTGTTTTTCCGTCGCGCCCCGAAATGCCTGGTGGCCCCGCGACGCTTGGGTCATACCCGCGATGACGCTGCTGGCCAGCTGGCGCCTTCATCGGTCTTCGATGGGCTGCCGTGGCATCTGCTGGCATCGGGAAGCACTGCTATCATGAATGGCATCCCGTCCCGATCGCCTGATTGCCGTCCGCCCATGATCGTTCCACCCCGATTCGGAACCCGCCCGGCACCGCTGTCCGCCTTCCCGACACTGAGCCTCGCACTCTGCGTCCTGCAGATGTTTTCCACAGCACCTGCCGCTTGGGCCGATGAGGCCACCACGCCCGATGCCAGACTCGAGGCCCGGGTACAGAAGCTGCTGAAGAAGCACAATTGCCTGGCTTGCCATCAAACACAGCGCAAGGTGGTGGGCCCCTCGTTCGAGTCGGTGGCCGAGCGCTATGCCAGCCAGAAAGAAGATGCGCCGGACCTGCTGATACAGAGCATCCGCTCCGGTGGTGCGGGCAAGTGGGGACCGATTCCGATGCCGCCCAATCCGCATATCGATGAAGAATCCCTCGAGACGATGACGCGCTGGATTCTGATGAACTGAACGCAATCGGAAGATCGAGCATCGATCGAAATCCGCCTGCCCGAGCACGCCGACCACGGACACCGGGCCATGGGCATGGCGAAAAAGAGAGCAGGCTGCCCGCAGCCACGAGCCGTGAGCGGTGTGCCGCGGCAGCGCTTGCTGCACGGCTGATGTCATATCGCAGCGAAACGCCATGGACCGTGTGCACGACTGTGACCGCTTTGCCGATCGTTGCCAACCACGGTACTTGCGCGATCGAAACTTTCGCCACACCCCTCGTTTCACATTGAGCAACGCCTTCAAATCCCCTGGAAATGCGAGCCATTTGCCCGGCTTGATGCGCGTCAAGATACGATTCGGTGAATGGCGCATATTCACGTCACTTAGAAGATTTCCAAGCGACAAGAGGAGCAACCCATGCAGACCACCCCGCCGGCCACCGAAACGCCCACTCCGGACACCGTCGATGCGGCTGCAGCGCCGGCCGCGGACCGCACGACGACTGCAAAGGCCGGCAAGACCAGCCGTACGCCCCGCGCCTCCAAGAGCAGCACCACGCGTCGTACCACCACACGCCGCAAGCCTGCAGCCAGCAGGCAGCCCACCCCGGACGTCCGCCTGGCTGCCGACGGCGATACCCCACCAAAGCTCGATCGACAGGGTCTGGAAGAGTTCGTGACCAGCCAATGGCAGGAAGGCTCGCAGGAGAAAAAGATCGAGGCCATTTCCAGCATTCTCGACAACCGGAACAAGCAACCGGTGGAAGAACGCGCCAAGGCGCTGCGTGCCATCCTCGAAGGCGCCGCCGCCGATGATCAAGCCGTGCTGCGCAAGGTCCTGAATGCCAAACCGAAGAAGTTGAAGAACATCGCCTACAACCCCGACGAGGAGCTTGCGGCCGACTGGCGCGACGGCGGCTATCCCTACAAGAACCTGCTGCGTCGCTCCAGCTACGAAAAAGCCAAGTTCCGTCTGCAGGTCGAGCTGCTGAAGCTGCAGGCCTGGGCAAAGGAAAACGGCGAGCGCATCATCATTCTGTTCGAAGGCCGCGATGCCGCAGGCAAGGGTGGCACCATCAAGCGGTTCATGGAACATCTGAATCCACGGGGAGCCCGGGTCGTTGCGCTCGAGAAGCCCACCGACACCGAGCGCGGTCAATGGTATTTCCAGCGCTACATCGAACATCTGCCCACCCATGGCGAAATCGTGCTGTTCGACCGCAGCTGGTACAACCGGGCCGGGGTCGAACGTGTGATGGGCTTCTGCTCCGACGAGGAATACCACGAGTTCATGCGCCAGGCGCCCGAGTTCGAGCGTCATCTGGTGCGCAGCGGCATACATCTGATCAAATTCTGGTTCAGCGTCAGCCGCAAGGAGCAACGCCGTCGCTTCAAGGAACGTGAGGCGCACCCGCTGAAACAGTGGAAACTCTCCCCCATCGACAAGGCATCGCTCGACAAGTGGGATGACTACACTCGTGCCAAGGAAGCCATGTTCTTCGAAACGGACACCGCCGACTCACCGTGGACGGTGGTCAAGAGTGACTGCAAGAAGCGCGCCCGTCTGAATGCGATGCGCTACGTGCTGCACAAGCTGCCCTACAGCAACAAGTCGCTCGACAAGATCGGCAAGATCGATCCGCTGATCGTCGGCCGCGCCCATGTGGTCTACGAGCGCGGCGAGCATCCAGACGCACTGCTCTGAACTGCCCCGGTGCGACCCCGTTTCCGGAAAAGCCTGCGACCAGGAATCGCGGGCTTTGCTTTTGGAGCGGTTCCTCCCCAAAATCAGCCAGGCCTCTCCCGAAAGCTCCGTTCCTTCTCCTTGGGCATCTTCCGCACCTCTTTCCACCGGCTGAACGCCCGGGTGAAAGGGTGAACCACCGGAACGAGCCCGGAATGAATCGAACCGGCCGAACGCATGGCACAAACAGAAAAGCCCGTCGAAAAACGGGCCTTTTTTTTGGTTCCGGCTGCCACGATCACGACGGCCGAATGACTTTGCGCAGCAGAATCAGGCGTTGTCGAGCTTTTTCAGAATGGCGTACAGCTCATCCTTGATGTGCAGCTTTTCTTTTTTGAGCACTTCGATTTCCATCGACGTACCCGGCTCGATATGGGATTCCATATTCTTGATTTTCTGATCGAGCTCATTGTGCCTATCGAACAGACGGGAAAAATGAGCATCTTCCGTCTTCAGTTTGGTGATCAATCCACGAAATTCCGGAAACATGCCGTGCCGACCTCTGATGAGATGAAAAGGATATTTTCCCCACCCTATCGGGCAGGTGCGCTCAGATACTAGCACAATCATCGTTACCTTCCGAAACGCCTGCTTGCATGGCATCCACACGCAGACGATCTGCATGCCACGGGCTTGCCCGCGCACTGGAATGAGTAGGTTTCTGGTGAATCATTACAGGATTTTCTCCCCCGCGTCGACCCAGGCCGGTTCGCCCCCCTGGTGAGTACACCGCGGAGCACCAGGTGGATGCGAAACTCGTCGGCGCGGAAACTCGGAGCACGACCAGTCCGCGGCACTTGGTCCGGCCAATGCCCAAAGCACCCGGCACCCGGTCCTTACCCACGGCACGCCGCATGCCGCCTACAATCGCTGCATGACGACTCCGACTCCGGCACAGCCGCGTCGCGTGGCACATCTGGACATGGATGCCTTCTACGCATCGGTTACGCTGCTGCGCTACCCGCAACTGCAGGGGCTGCCGATGGTGATCGGCGGCCCCCGCCTGAGCCCCGAAGCCCTGCTGGCACAGTGCCATCGGGCCGGCGCCGACCCATCCCTCGGCCTGGATGATCTGCACCGCATACCAGCCGAATTCTTTCCGCGCCTTCGCAGCTATCGTGGCCGCGGCGTGATCACCACCGCCACCTACGAAGCCCGGCAATATGGCCTGCAGTCGGCGATGAGCCTGAGCCGGGCGGGCCGGCTCTGTCCGCATGCCATTCTGCTGCCGGTGGACTTCGACGAATACCGGCGCGTGTCACGATGCTTCAAGGACGTCGTCCTGTCGATGGCACCGACGATGGAGGACCGGGGCATCGACGAAGTCTACATCGAGTTCACCGACGCTCCCGATGGGCAGCTCGAGAATGGCCGGATACTGGCGCTGCGGCTGCAGCATGCCATCGCCGGGGCGACCGGCCTGAGCTGCTCGATCGGTGTGGCGCCCAACAAACTGCTGGCCAAGATAATCAGCGAATTCGACAAACCCGGAGGCATCACCATCCTGCAGGCCACGGAGCTGGGAAGCCGGATCTGGCCCCTGCCCTGCAATCGGATCAATGGTATCGGCCCCAAGACCTGGGAACGCCTGCAGGCGCTTGGTATCCAAACCATTGGCGAACTGGCTGCCTGCAGTATCCATGAACTGAAGGCCCACTTCGGCAACCGCCAGGCCAACTGGTTGCATCAGAGTGCCCATGGTATCGATGAACGCCCGCTCGTCACCCACAGCGAACCGGTCAGCATCAGTCGTGAAACCACCTTTGAACACGATCTGCATGCAGTGCAGGACCGGGCCGTACTGGGCCGGATCTTCACAGAACTGGCCGAAAGAACCGCAGCCGATCTGCAGCGTAAAGGCTACGCGGGCCGCACCATCGGCATCAAATTACGCTATGCCGACTTCAGGATCGCCACCCGCGATCAGACGCTGGACATCCCCACTCAGGATGCCCGTCGCATCCGCGAAACCGCCGCCCAATGTCTGAAACGGGTCGATCTGAGCAAGCGTCTGCGACTGCTCGGCATCCGGATCGGTTCGTTGCAACCGGTCGAGGCATTGGACATGTGGACGGCGGTGATGCCTCCCACGAGCGAAACGGAAACGGAAGACTGTAGGGAACGCGAAACAGAAGCGACACAGAAGGCCGGCGATGCCAGCCCCGACTGCCGCCTCGACCTCGGCGATGCCGGTAGCCAGTCCCTCTCCCGGCCCGAACCCGGGCGCCCGCGCTCCCGCACCCCGGAACGAGGCAGCACATCGCCGCACCAACTGCGTCTGAATTTCTGAGTGCTCGCTCACCCGGAGCCCTTTCATGGTCCGTCCGACCATGATCCCCCGCCTGGGCCGTCACCGGAAGAAAACTTCAGCCCCCGCTACGGCGTTCCCCGGTCCGCCGGCCCCCACCATGAGCCCACTCCTGTCACGCCTGATCATCGGTGCGTTTCCCCTCCGCTTCCCGGAAAGCCTCGTGATCCCGATCCCACCCACCCCGATTGCCGGGTCGTACTGCATCGATCGGAGCAGTGACATTTCCGTCCTGGCATACCCACTCCGGCAACAGGCGATACGACGAGTCCGAACGAACGACGAAGTCTTCTTCTTTCTTGACAAGCCCCTGGAAACTCGACAGAATACCTTTTTCCCTCGAGAGAGCGAACAGCAAACACCTGACCGACTCTTCGAAAAACGAGATCGGTCACGGCATCGACGCAGCCGATGTATTGGCCTGCACTGATGGCGGGATGGCAGAGTGGTTATGCAGCGGCCTGCAAAGCCGTGGACGCCGGTTCGATTCCGACTCCCGCCTCCAATCGACCCTATGGGTCGATTTTTTTATGATCCTGGGCCTGCAGCTGCGGCCAGGCCTGCTTCAGGTAATAGACCATCGACACAAAGGTCAGCACGGCCGCGATGGTGATCATCCAGGTTCCCAGACGATGGCTGTCGATCGAACCGAACAGACGATCATCGTAGAGCAGCAGCGGGATCGCGATCATCTGAGTGGCGGTCTTGACCTTGCCCATCCAATTGACGGCCACGCTGCTGCGGGCGCCGATGCTGGCCATCCATTCGCGCAACGCCGAGATGGTGATTTCACGGCCGATGATGATGACGGCGATGCCGGACCCGATACGGTCCAGATCGAGCAGCATCACCAGCGTGACGCAAACGAGCAGCTTGTCGGCCACTGGATCGAGAAAGGCGCCCATCTGGGTCTGCTGCTTGAGCCGCCGTGCCAGCCAACCATCCAGCCAATCGGTGACGGCCGCCAGAACGAACAGAATGGTGGCCGCCAGATTGCGACCGTGCTGTGCCCACCCATCCCAGGGCAATGCAAAGATGAGCACCATCAGCGGAATGGCGAGAATGCGCTGCCAGGTCAGTAGATTGGGCAGATTCAAAACCATGATGCGATGCGAGGGGACAAAGCCCATCTCGGTTTCAGATTGAACACGGCAGGCAGCATGCGTCGGGCTCGTGATCCGATGCGGGGGGCGGACACATTGCCCACGCTGCAGAAAAGCCTGCTGATGTGCGGGCTCCAGAAGCTCGTGCATTCGATACAGGCAACGCCCTTGACCCAGTGCCAGGACCAGGGCCAGGGCCAGTGCCAGTGCCAGGACCAGAGTCAGGCTTCATATCTTCATATGCAACAAATTTCTGCAACTGCACACCGGACCCGTCGCCAGGCGGGGCTCGAAAAAACACACCAGCGCTTTCCGACAAACATAATGCTATCAGCCGGCAGCCGTCTTTATGCTCGTCTGCCAACTGCGATCCATCGAAAAACGCTGGCAGACGACATCATGTCACACGAAGCGCCACACGCCAAATGCAGCGTCCGCCCGAGGGACGGAACACCGACGCCATGCGTCTCCGGGATCCGGGACGGGCGGTTTGCGGCTGGCCGGAGTGATGAGACGGGTAATGGGTGAAGGACAGCCGATGAATGAGAAACGGCGAGCAACGAACGATAGGCCGATTTGCATGATTGCCGTGCACCACGGCCGCCGGGAAATCATCCGTCGCAAAAAAAGCCGATCAGCGATGCAGCTGCCGATAGATGGTTTCGGCCAATGCAGGGGAAATTCCGTCGACGCTGGCCAGATCGTCGATACTGGCCGCCATGATGCCGCGCAGGCCACCGAAGCGGGCCAGCAGCCGCTGGCGGCGCTTGGCCCCGACACCGGCGATTTCCTCCAGTGTGGATGCCTTGCGGGCCTTGGCCCGCTTGGCACGCATGCCGGTGATGGCAAAACGGTGGGCCTCGTCCCGAATCTGCGCGATCAGCATCAGCGCCTGTGATTCATTGCCCAGCACCAATGGTTCGCGCCCGTCGGCAAAGACCAGCGTCTCCAGTCCGACCTTGCGCCCTTCACCCTTGGCCACACCCACCAGCAGACGGATATCCAGCCCCAGCGACTCGAAAACTTCACGCGCCGTACCGATCTGCCCCTTGCCGCCATCGACCAGGATGATATCGGGCAGCGCTGGACCGGCAGCGGCAGCCGTCGCACCCTCGCCGTGCCGCTCGGCCCATTTGCCGTAGCGCCGTGTCAGAACCTGGCGCATGGCGGCATAATCGTCGCCGCCTTCGATCCCCTGGATGTTGAAACGCCGGTATTCCGAAGACAGCATCCCGTTGTTCTGATAGACGACACAGGATGCCTGGGTCGCCTCGCCCATGGTGTGGCTGATGTCGAAGCACTCGACCCGCAACCGAGCCGGATCTTCGACGCTCAATCCCAGGGCTTCGATCAACGCCTCGGTACGTCGCAGTTGCGAGCCGTCGATAGCCAGCCGGCGAGTCAGCGAGATGCGGGCATTGGCCTGCGCCTGATCCAGCCAACGGCGGCGCACCTGGTGCGGCTGCTGTACCCAGACCACCGGGTGGCCCGCCTGTGCACGCAGAATGGCCAACGATTCGGGGTCGGCCGGCAAGGCACAGATGATGACGCCGGGCACGGTTCTGTCGGCATAGTGTTGGGCCAGAAAGGCATCCAGCACGCTGGCCGGCGTGCCCTCGTCGATCGGACCGACATGGCTCGGAAAATAGGCTTTGTCGCCCAGATGGCGTCCGCCACGCACCATCGCCAGATTCAGGCAGATCTGTCCATCGGCGATCTCGATGGCAATGATGTCGGCATCGGTGTCACTGTGCGTCACCATCGCCTGTTGATGCAGCACGCCCGACAGCGCGCTGATCCGGTCGCGCAACACCGCCGCCTCCTCGAAGCGCAGATCTTCGGCGGCCTGCTGCATGGCGTCTTCCAACTCCTGAAGAATCTCCTTGTGGCCCCCACGTAGAAAACGCACGGCCGACTGCACGTCCTGCCGGTAGTGTTCCTCGTCGATCAGCCCGACACAGGGAGCGCTGCAACGACGGATTTGATGCAGCAGGCAGGGCCGCGAACGGTTGGTGAACACCGTGTCTTCACAGCTGCGCAGATGAAAGATTTTCTGCAGCACCTGGATACCCTCGCGTACCGCCCAGGCGCTTGGGTAGGGGCCGAAGAACTGCGAACGCCGGTCAGTGCCACCCCGATAGTAAGAGACCTGCGGAAAGGTGTGTGCGCTGATCCGCAGAAATGGATACGTGGAATCGTCGCGGAACAGGATGTTGAAGCGCGGCTTCAGCGACTTGATCAGATTGTTCTCCAGCAGCAGCGCCTCGGCCTCGGAGCCGGTGGAGGTGGTGTCGACGCATACGATGCGCGCCACCATCTGCGCGATACGCGGGCTGGGCAGCGTCTTGTTGAAATAGGAGCGCACCCGCTTGCGCAGATCGCGCGCCTTGCCCACATACATCACCGTGCCCTGGGCATCGATCATCCGGTAGACCCCCGGCAGCGCCGGCAGAGTCTTCAAAAAGAGCTTCAGATCGGCCGGGCGTTCTTTCAGAGGGCTCGGTGCAGCCTCGGTTCCCACCGGGACGACGGTGGCGAGCGGATCCGTCGAAACTTCCGTGCCAGTCGATGCAGGATCGGGTGGAGGGGAGCTGTTCATTGGGGGTTGGATACGCACATGGGGATGGGCACACGACGCAGACCGCTCCAGAAGCCCCCTTTGGCACCGCCATCGCCGCCGTCATGGGAAAAAACGGATTCGAGATGCCGGTGTCGCCTCTTTTCGGTCGTTGCTTTCTGCACAGCCCAAACCTCGGGGATGGCCGACATTGCGCCATTCCCTGTCCACCGGCCTACGGCCGGGCCTCGCGCGGGCGCAGGGCCATCAGGCGGCGCTGCAGGTTGCGGTTGACCGGCGGCTTCAGGGTGGCCAGCAGCCGATCGGCCAGATCGGGTCGATTGCAAACCAATACCATATCACAGCCGGCCTTCAGCGCCGCGCTGGCCCGCGCCGTGATATCACCGGCGACGGTGGCTGCCTCCATCGTCAGATCGTCCGAAAAGATCAACCCGTCGAAGCCGAGCTGCTTGCGTAGCACCGACCGCAGCCAGCGCCTTGAAAAACCGGCCGGATGGCTGTCGACCCTGGAATAGATGACGTGCGCCGGCATCACGGCGGTCAGCGTCTTGTCCAACCACCGATACGGCGCCGCATCGGCAGCCAGGATTTCCTTCAGACTGCGCTCGTCGACCGGCATCGCCACATGCGAATCGGCGTCGGCGAAACCATGCCCCGGAAAATGCTTGGCGCAGTTGGCCATGCCGGCCAACAGCAGCCCATGGGTCAGACAGCGCGCCAGCATCGCCACCACGCGCGGATCCCAGTGGAGAGCGCGATCGCCGATCACCCGGGAATGGCCATAGTCCAAATCCAGCACGGGGGTGAAGCTGAGGTCCACACCCGCCTGCCGCAGTTCGCTGCCGATCCGATAGCCGATATCGGTGGCTTCGCAGCAGGCGCCCAGCACATCGCGGTCCCAGTGCTCGCCCAGGATGCGCATGGCCGGGATCGCGGTGAAACCCTTACGAAAGCGCTGCACCCGCCCACCCTCATGATCGACCGCCACCAGCAGCGAGGGGCTGCGGGCCGCGTGGATTTCATCGGTGAGTGCGCGCAACTGCCCGGGCGACCGATAGTTGCGGGCGAACAGAATGACGCCACCCACCAGCGGATGCTGCAGCCGCTGCCGCTCGGCTTCAGTCAGACGACAACCTTCGACATCGACGATGACCGGCCCCCAGGAGCAGGGTTCAGACGGTTCACTCGGATGATTACGTGTACGCTGACGACGGATGCCGCTCTGTTTCATCGCACCGGCATTTTTCATTCCAGCTTTCATGCCGCCCCGGGGGCTTTGCCCGAACGTACCGCCAGCCACTGGATGGCGACCGGAGCTCATCGGTTGCGCTCCTGTATGGCAGCGGCGGCGGCTTCGCGGATCAACCCTTTCATGGAGGAGACGGCTTCGCGCATGCCGACGAAAACCGCCCGCGAGACGATGGCGTGACCGATATGCAATTCGCGGATGCCGGGCAAGGCGGCAATCGGTTGCACATTGAAATAGTTGAGACCGTGGCCCGCATTGAAGCGCATGCCGGCGTCCTGGATCGAACGACCAGCCGCGGCGATCCTGTCCAGCTCACGCCGCACCGCGGGTGCCTGGGCATCGCGCCCTTCGCAGTGAAACGCCTCGGCATAAGGGCCGGTATGAAGTTCACAGACGGCAGCGCCCGCTCTGGCTGCTGCTTCCACCTGCCGGGGATCGGCATCGATGAAAACGCTGCAGGTGATGCCGCTGTCGGCCAGCCTTTCGATGGCATCGGTGATGGCAGCCTGCTGCGAAAGGATGTCGAGGCCGCCTTCGGTAGTGATCTCGTGCCGCCCTTCGGGAACGAACATCGCCATTTCCGGACGCAACTCGAGGGCCACCGCAATCATCTCGGGCGTGGCCGCCATTTCGAGATTCAGCTTGATCTGGGTCTGCTGGCGCAGCCGGCGCACGTCCTCGTCCTGAATGTGCCGACGGTCTTCGCGCAGGTGCACGGTAATACCATCGGCACCACCCAGATGCGCTTCGACGGCCGCCCAGACCGGATCGGGTTCATAGGTGCGGCGAGCCTGCCGGATGGTTGCCACGTGATCGATGTTGACGCCGAGTTCTATCATGAATGTTGACGGCCAAAAAAGAGAAAAGAGTCTGCAAACCAGAGAGTGGATACCCTCGTTCCCGGCTTGCCCGACTGAAGTCGAAAACAACCGGAGCCCGAACACGGTGGACTCCGGCCGCGTGCCGGAAATGGGCTGTCGTCACCGTGCCGGCCCGAACGATCGAGCATCCATCGCCTTCATCCGATGCACAGGCTTCAGACTCGACACACTATAGCCGTTGCAAGTCCATCAGGATGCGCCGGGTGTTCAGCGAGGCACCTTCGAGCGGGGTGCCGAGCACCTGCCGCGACAGACGCTTGGCCTGCTGCAGCACACCGGGCTGATCATAACGCCCGGCTGCGATATGTTGAATAGCCTGGCCACTGAAACAACTGTTGTCGGGCAGCTCGACCGGCACCCACAGGCCGTCATCCAACCGATAGGCACGTGCCGGATCCAGCGGCCGACCCCGATGATCGGCGCTCAAATCCGGCGCATAGCCGATTTCCTTCAGCAGCAACCACTCGAATCGGCGCAGAATACGCTCGTCGGCCCCCTGCCCCCCCAGGCTTTCCAGTGCCTCGAAATAAGCGTCGAACAGGCGTGGATGCGGGTCTTCACGCGCCACCAGGCGGATCAGCAGCTCATTCAGGTAAAAGCCGAACAGCAAGGCCCGGCCTGCCGGAACCGCCAGGCCACCCTGCCATTCGGCGTGCGTCAGCGTGCGCAACTCGCTGCGGCCCGCCAGCCGGAACAGCACCGGCTGAAACTGCAGGAGTACCGGCCGCAGCGCCGACAGCGGCCGGCGGGCACCTTTGGCCACGACCGAGATGCGACCACGCTCGCGCAGAAACAGCTCGACGATCAGGCTGGTTTCTTTGTACGGATGACTATGCAGGACGAAGCCCAGCTCATCATTCATAGCCATAGCTGCGCAGATGGGCATCATCCTTCGACCAGCCGCCGCGCACCTGCACCCACAGCGTCAAAAATACTTTGCCATCGAACATTTTTTCCATATCTACCCGCGCTTCGCTGGCAATGCGCTTGATACGCTCACCACGCCGGCCGAGGATGATCGGTTTATGGGCGCGCCGCTCGACGATGATGGTGGCGGCGATATGGCGGACGTTTTCGACCAGCTCGAAGCGGTCGATGAGGACGGTGCTTTCGTAGGGCAGTTCCTCGCCCAACAGGCGGAAGATTTTTTCGCGGACGATTTCGGCGGCAAAGAAGCGCTCGGGCCGATCGGTCAGCGTGTTCTCATCATAGATCGCCTCGCTTTCGGGCAGGTTCTGGATGATGGCATCGATCAGCGCATCGGTCCCCTGCCCGTTGCGTGCCGACAGCGGCACGATGGCTGCCAGCTCGGGATGGGCCTCGTGCAGCCGGGCGATCAGCGGAAGCACCTCATTGACCGAATGCAGACGATCGATCTTGTTGAGCGCCACCACCACCGGTGTGCTTTTCGGAATCCACGGCAGAATCTGCTCATCGTTGCCGCCCCATTTGCCGGCCTCGGTCACCAGTACCACCACATCGGCCTGCTGCCCGACCGACTGAGCCGACCGGTTCAGAATCCTGTTCAACGGATTCATCCGCTGTGTCTGATAGCCGGGCGAATCGATGAGTACCAGCTGTGCATCGGGCCGGCTGAGCACGCCCAGAATCTGGTGACGTGTGGTCTGCGCCCGATCGGCCGTGATCGACAGCGACTGACCGACCAGCTGGTTCAACAGCGTCGATTTGCCGGTATTGGGACGGCCGACCAGAGCGACATGGCCACAGCGAAAAGCAGGAAAATCAGATGACATGGGCGGCAATACGATGAGGCTGTTCTGTGCGCGGGGTTGAAACCGACTCGGAGATGGTATCGCGAGAAGATACAAGTCCGTGTCGCAGCTCGATGCGGCAGCAATCGCGACAATGGCAAAATACTCCCACGACCCCTGTATGACCGACTCGCAGCGTGCAACCGGACAAGCCTGTCGTCGATCGAAGCCGGATCGCAGCTCAAAGCGCTGCCTGGTTCACTTGCGGGACATCGCCCCCGGTGTCAGCAGCGTATCGAGGGCGAACCGGGCGGCGGCCTGCTCGGCTTTGCGACGGCTGTCGCCGCTGCCCCTGAAACTCTGACGGGGCTTCTGGAGCACACATTCCACCTCGAAACGCTGATGGTGTGCCTGACCATGGGTGGCGACGACCTGATAGCTCGGCAGGGGCAAGTGGCGGCCCTGCAGGAACTCCTGCAGGCGGGTCTTGGCATCCTTGCCCAGCTCGGCTGGATCGGTGCTGGCCAGCAGCGGCTCGTACAGTCTGACGATGACGGCAGCGGCAGACTCGAAACCGGCTTCGAGATAGATCGCGCCCAACAGTGCCTCGACTGCATCCGCCAGAATCGAGGGGCGGCTGGTACCACCGCTACGACGCTCACCCTCGCCCAGCACCAGCGCCTCGGACAGGGACAGATTCTGGCTGATCTCGAACAGCGGCTGCTGTTTGACCAGGTTGGCCCGCAGTCGTGACAGCTCCCCTTCACTGAAGTCGGCATAACGCGCATACAGCATCGCCGCCACGGCGCAGTTCAGCACGCTGTCACCCAGAAACTCGAGCCGCTCGTTGTGCGCACGGCCGTGACTGCGGTGCGTCAGCGCCTGGATCAGCAGTGCCTCGGACTGGAAACGATAGCCCAGCCGGGTCTGCAGACGGTCACGGATGGCTGCGTGTGCTGCGGCTGTCATCTTTCTCCTGCACGGACTTCGATCATCTGGCGCCGGCATCGCCCTGGTAATCGATGACCAGGCTGACCGGCCCGAACAGCGGAATGCGCTTCTCATAGGCAAAGGATACCTGCGTCAGTCCGTTGGGGCGCTTCTCGATCAGCAAATCCTTGCCACTGATGGCGCTGAAATCATCGATGCTCTGCGAACGGTCGAAAGCGCTGCGAATCGCATCGGGGTTGCCGCTGGACGCACTGACGGCGCGGACCAGCGCTTTCTTGATGTTCTGATACTCGACGAAAGTCGGGACGATCCGCATCCCCACCAAAGCCAGGAAAGCCACCACGATGGCGGCCAGCAGCAGGCCGGTCAGCGTGAGGCCGCGCTGACGTTCGGAAGACGAAGTCTGAACGAGAAGGTTCATAAGGTTACCGTGAAGGACAGGAGTCAGCGGAAGCTGCCGATTCTCTGCAAATCGTTGAAATTCATCCAGATGAAAAATGCCCGACCAACCAGGTTGTTTTCGGGAACGAAGCCCCAGCTGCGGCTGTCCAGGCTGTTGTCACGGTTGTCACCCATGACGAAATAGCTCTTTTCTGGCACTTTGCAGCTCAGCTCCACCGCGTTGTAGCGGCAATGCTTCTCCATGTCCAGCCCCGGCATCGGCTTGATGACGGCCGGATTCTCCAGGTCGACCAGCAGCCGGTGCGATACATTGCCCAGGGTTTCGGAATGGCGTGGCAGATAGCGCCCCCGCTCCGCATCGTAGTATTCACCCGCCTCGCGCAGCGGCGCTTCCTCGCCGTTGATGAAGACCCGCCCCTTGCGGATGGTGATGGTATCGCCCGGGATGCCGATCACACGTTTGATGTAATCGACCGAGGTATCGAGCGGGTACCGGAACACGACCGTATCACCACGCTGTGGCTCACCCACATCGATGATCTTGGTATTGATGACCGGCAGGCGCACACCGTAGCTGTATTTGTTGACCAGAATCAGGTCACCGACCTGCAGCGTCGGAATCATCGAACCCGACGGAATCTTGAAGGGCTCGAACAGGAAGGAACGCATCATGAAGACCACGAAGAGCACCGGGAAAAGCCCTGCGGTGTAGTCGAGCCAGGCAGGACGGCGATTCAGGCTTTTTTGCAGCTGATCGCGTGCCTGTTGATTGACCTTGGCGCCCCGGGCCTGCTGTTCCCGGTCCCAGGCCTGCAAGCGCTCTTCGGCCACCCGCCGGCGCCCCGGTGCCAAGACGAGCAGATCGAGCAGCCAGATGCAGAGCGTGAATGCGGTCAGAAGAAAGAGAATCAGAGGGAAATTCATGATGAATGCAGAAAATCAGCAGTAATCGGGGCGATACCGTGCACATCGTGCGGAACCCGACGGCCCCATGGACCCGCCTTTGCACGGCAAAGCAGTGCCCGGCGATTCGACAGCCCCCGAAGAGCCCGCCTCACGAGAGCACGAACGACAGACCGGGCAATCGACTCGCACTCGAAGCACCCGCTTCGCACACTAACCGCCGGAACCATTGAACGTGTCGACCCATGGACCTTCGACCGACGGACGGTGCCCATGCACCGGCAGCCGGCCGGTGGCCGAGGCGATACCACCGGGTACGGACGCTCCGATCGGGCACGATCGAAACGACGACTTTCCGCGCCGCCACGCCAAGCCGGCAACGGCAGCGCTGGCACGCCATGAAACGGCAGCGTCGGGCTCACCGATCTTCAGCCTGCAGTACTGCCAGGAAAGCCTCCTGCGGAATCTCGACCGAACCGACCTGTTTCATCCGCTTCTTTCCGGCCTTTTGCTTTTCGAGCAACTTGCGCTTGCGGGTGATGTCGCCGCCATAGCATTTGGCCAGTACGTTCTTGCGCAGCGCCTTGATGGTTTCACGCGCGATGATGTTGCTGCCGATGGCTGCCTGCACTGCCACGTCGAACATCTGGCGAGGAATCAGCTCGCGCATGCGCGTGGCGACCTCACGCCCCCGCGACACGGCATTGGAGCGGTGCACGATGACCGACAGCGCATCGACTTTGTCGCCGTTGATCAGTAAATCCATCTTGACGACGTCGGAGGCGCGGTATTCGAGAAACTCATAGTCCATCGACGCATAGCCCCGCGACACCGATTTGAGCCGGTCGAAGAAATCGAGCACGATCTCGCTCATCGGCAATTCGTAAGTCAGGTGCACCTGGCGGCCATGATAGGACAGATCGCGCTGGACGCCCCGCTTGCCGGTGCACAGTGTGATGACCGGACCGACATATTCCTGCGGCACGAACACCACGACCTTGACGATCGGTTCGCGGATTTCGGCAATGCGTGCGCCATCGGGCATGCGCGCCGGATTCTCGATACGATCGACCGTGCCATCGGTCAGCACGACCTCATAGATGACGGTGGGCGCCGTCGTGATGAGGTCCATGTCGTATTCACGCTCGAGTCGCTCCTGCACGATGTCCATGTGCAGCATGCCGAGAAAGCCGCAGCGGAAACCAAAACCCAATGCCTGGGAGACTTCCGGCTCGAACTGAAGCGAGGCGTCGTTGAGCTTGAGTTTTTCGAGCGCTTCGCGCAGCGCATCGTATTCGCTGGCCTCGACCGGATACAGACCGGCGAAGACCGACGGCTTGATTTCTTTGAAACCCGGCAGCGGCTCGGTGGCAGCCCGCGACTGATGAGTGATGGTGTCGCCCACCTTGGCGTGCTTCAGATCCTTCATGCCGGTGATGATGAAGCCCACCTGCCCGGCCGACAGCGAATCGCGCGGTGACGAGCGCGGCGTGAACACCCCCAACTGATCGACATGCTGTCTGGAATCGACCGCCATCAACTTGATCTGGTCGCGAACTTTCAACGTACCGTTGACGACACGCACCAGCATCACCACACCGACGTAGTTGTCGAACCAGGAATCGATGATCAGCGCCTGCAGCGGCGCGCTCGGGTCTCCCTTGGGAGGTGGCACCCGCTCGACGATGGCTCCGATGATCTCATCCAGACCCAGACCGGTCTTGGCGCTGGCGGGAATCGCATCGGTGGCATCGATGCCGATCACATCCTCGATCTCGGCGCGGGCGCTGTCGGGATCGGCCGAAGGCAAATCCATCTTGTTGAGTACCGGCAGCACTTCGATACCGAGGTCGATGGCGGTGTAGCAGTTGGCCACGGTCTGAGCTTCGACGCCCTGCGAGGCGTCGACCACCAGCAGCGCCCCTTCACAAGCCGACAGCGAGCGGCTGACCTCATAGGAGAAATCGACGTGTCCCGGGGTGTCGATCAGGTTGAACTGGTATTCGGTGCCATCGACCGCCCGGTAACGCAACGAGGCAGTCTGCGCCTTGATGGTGATACCGCGCTCACGCTCCAGATCCATCGAATCCAGCACCTGGCTGTCCATCTCGCGTTCCGACAGGCCGCCAAGACGTTGGATCAAGCGATCGGCCAGGGTGGATTTACCGTGGTCGATGTGAGCGATGATGGAAAAATTGCGGATATGCTGCATGTCGGAATAAAGAATCGGGTTCCGGCCGTTTCGATGTGGGCAGAACGGGGGCATTGGCAGGCCGCCCACGGAACAGGGAAGCGGTGCCCCCGACACGACAGCGACGCGCTGCGTCATGGCCACAGCCAAGAATCCTCTGCACGAGCCCACGGCCCGGGTGCGCAGCAATCGCACCGACCGACGACATTGCGAAGGATCCGGAAAGCGTCCCGACTGGCAGACAACCCGAAACGGCCAATCGGCACAGACGCCAATCAACCAAAGCCATTTATTGTACGGGACAGCCCCCACCTGTGCGTGGGGGGCGTGTGCGTTTTTTGATGGGCGATATCGGAACCACCCCGTCGTCACCCGATCGCCTGCAGCGATCGACTCATCATCCCGGGTTGGCCGGATCGGGTCAGACTCATCCGAATGTCCACCCCGGGCGCATGCGCATGAAGCATGAAGGACGCGACGCTGAAAAGGTCTCACCGGAAGCAGTGCGTGAGCGACCTGCATCCGGGAGACCCTGTACAGCAAACGCGCCCCCGGCCTCAGGGCCGGATCGGCACGTAGGAAGCGTCGGCGCCGCGCTTGACCAGCAGCACCAACGTGCGCTTACGATCGAGCTTGGAGAGCAGACCTTCGAACTGACTGGCCGAGTTGATGTGGCGACTGTTGAGCTGCAGCAACACGTCGCCTTCGCGCAGGCCCGCCTGAGCTGCGATGCCTCCCGGCTCAAGCGAAGCGATCAGCACCCCGCCCTTCTGAACGCCTTGGCGCTGACGCTGTTCGGCCGACAGGTCGGCGGCCACGATCCCCAGCCAGTTGGCCTTCGTGGGCGCAGTCTGCTCCTCGGATTTCTGCTGGGCGGCAGCCGCTTTCTCGGTCGGGATCTCGCCGACCACCACATTCAGATTCTCGGTCTGCCCCTGACGCCAGACTTCGATCTGCACCTTGGTACCGGGCTGCGTGTTACCCACCAGCCGCGGCAGATCGCTGGAACGCTCGACGGTGCGGCCGTCGAACTTCAGGATGATGTCGCCGGCTTCCAGACCGCCCCTGGAGGCAGGACCACCTTTTTCGACGCTGCTGACCTGCGCGCCCATCGGCTTTTCGAGGCCCAGCGGCTCGGCGATTTCCTTGGTCACTTCGGTGATGGCCACTCCGATGCGGCCGCGCACGACCCGACCCTTGGCCTTGAGCTGGTCGGAGACCCGCATCGCCTCATCGATCGGAATGGCGAAGGAAATGCCCATGAAACCGCCTGTACGGCTGTAGATCTGCGAATTGATGCCGATGACACGGCCATTCATGTCGATCAGTGGACCGCCGGAGTTACCGGGATTGACCGCCACATCGGTCTGGATGAAGGGCAGATAATCGCCGGTTTCGCGAGCCTTTGCCGAAACGATGCCGGCCGTCACGGTGTTCTCCAGACCGAAGGGCGAGCCGATGGCCAGGACCCATTCGCCGACACGGACCTGATTCGGGTCGCCGATGGCGAGCACCGGCAACTGCTGGGCGTCGATCTTGATCAGCGCCACATCGGTATTCTTGTCCGAGCCGATCAGCTTGCCCTTGAACTCGCGCTTGTCGGTCAACGTCACGTAGATTTCATCGGCTCCATCGACCACGTGATGGTTGGTCAACAAATAGCCATCCTGCGAGATGATGAAACCCGAACCCAGACCACGCGGAATCTCCTGGCCGGAACCCGGAAGCTGCTGCTGCCGCTCCTGCGGACCTTGCGGCCCCTGTGGCATACCCGGCACGGCACCTGGGGGGAAGAAGCGGCGGAAAAACTCGTAGAACGGATCATTGGGGTCGATCAGTTCGTTGAGACCCTGCGGACCCTGGCGCTTGCCGGCCCGTTCGGTGGTGCGGATGTTGACGACGGCGCCACCGGTCTGTTCGACCAGCTGGGTGAAATCGGGCAGCTGACGGACGGGGCTCTGCGCCTGCGCAACCGGGGGAACGGTCAGCGCCGCCGGCACCAGCAGCGCGGCCAGGGCCAGAAAGCTGCCGCCCACCGAAGAATGACAGACCCCGGCGATTCTTGCCGACAAGCTGAGCACCTTGGATTTGCCCGGAGTGTTGGGGGTGTTCATCAATCAAAAAACCTCAATCGAATATCGATGGGGAACAGGCCGCAACCAGGGCCGGACACGTCTGCCGGCACGGCAGCCCAACGAAATACATCAACGCGATGCGGACGACGCATCACGATCCTGCTCATGCCCGCCACGCCGTTTCCACAACAGCCAGCGCCGCAGCGCTGCCGCATCCTGGGCAGGCAGGCGGGGGATCCACAGCAGACAGGAGCCATCGGACATCGGTTCCGCACATGCAGAACCGTGATCGACACCTGCCTTCAACGCACTCGGTCCCGAATCGGTGGACGCGGACGACGTTTCTGTTGTGGGAGCGATTGTGCCGGATTCAAGCCCGTCGGACTGCGCCTGTAATAACTTTACATGGCTTGGCTGGCCGGCATCATCGATCACCGCCCGATCGCCCCCCAGACCGACCACCAGATCGCGGCTCATGTCCAGACCATGCGCAGCCGGCGTCTGAACCAGACCGGAAACCTTCTCCGTGGCCACCACCGGATCGACCGGCGGCCCTGAACCGTTCAGCACGGCACATGCCTGGGGCACGGATGGATCACGATCACGTGCTGTCACCCCGAGTGGCGCGACGAAATGCAGATATACGAGTGGACCCAGCGGCAACGCCCGCAACTGCTCTGCGACCACCCAACCGCCCCCAGCCACCCAGCGCAGGTACAGAACGCCATCGTCGGCGAGGGCGAGTTCGACTGGCCGCCGCATACGCGGACTGGCACACTGGGCACACAAGCCGTCTGGATCGAAGCGGCGCGAACCCCTTGCAGGCGCCACGGCGGCAGCCTGCTGCGCCGCCCGCCGGGCACGCCCCGCCCCATGCAGCAGGCGCGGCAGGCCCCAGGCGGACAGAATGAACAGCGTCAGCCACAGTAGGTTGAAATGATCGTCCAGCCACCAGGCGGCAGCCATCAGTGCCAATACCACCGACAGCAACAAACGCTCGGCCCGCAGGCTGACATCGACCTTGGCAACGGGAATGAAGACGGCTTGCGGCATGACGATCGGCCCGGGACACAACCTTATCGGGTCACCAGACGAGCGCCCGTTCAGAGACAGGAATTCGATCGACGTCCTGCCCCGCCCTCGGGACACAAAGCATCCGGCGTACCCACTCGATCAGCGATTCAAGCGGGAAAGGCCGGTCTGCGGGAAAAGCAGGCCGGCCTGCCCGATGCGATCAGCAGAAACGGCTGAACAGCAGGGTGCCGTTGGTACCACCGAAGCCGAAGGAATTGGACATGGCGTACTGAATGTCCATCGGCCGGGCCTCGTTGGCACAGTAATCCAGATCGCACTCGGGGTCCTGATTCTGGATATTGATGGTGGGCGGAGAAACCTGATGATGAACCGCCAATACACTGAAGACGGCCTCGATACCGCCGGCAGCACCCAGCAGATGGCCCGTCATCGACTTGGTCGAATTGACCACCAGCTTCCTGGCATGATCACCGAATGCCAGCTTGATGGCATTGGTCTCGTTCAGATCGCCCAGCGGCGTCGAAGTGCCATGCGCGTTGACGTAGCTGATCTGATCGGCATTGATCCCGGCGTCGCGCAGGGCATTGCTCATACCACGCGCCGGCCCTTTCATATCGGGAGCAGTAATGTGGTGCGCATCGGAACTCATGCCAAAACCAACCAGTTCGGCATAGATCTTCGCGCCTCGCCTACGCGCGTGTTCCAGCTCTTCGAGAACCAGCACACCGGCTCCCTCTCCCAATACGAAGCCGTCACGATCCCGATCCCAGGGCCGACTGGCGGTCTCCGGGTCATCGTTGCGCATCGACAGTGCCCGCATCGACGAGAACCCGCCCACACCCAGCGGGCACAGGTTGGATTCCGCACCGCCGGCCAGCATCACATCGGCATCACCGTAGGCAATCAGCCGACCGGCATCACCGATACAGTGCAACCCGGTGGTGCAGGCGCTGACGACCGCATAACTGGGCCCCTGCAGACCCAGCATGATCGACAACTGCCCTGCCAGCAGATTGATGATCGAACCCGGCACGAAGAACGGCGAAATGCGGCGGACACCGCGCGCCAGATAATCGGCATGAGTGGTTTCGATCAATGGCAGACCACCGATACCCGAGCCGACGAATGCACCGAAGCGCTCGGCATTGTGCTCGGTGATCTCCAGGCCACTGTCACGGAAAGCTTGCAGGCCAGCCGCAACACCATAGTGGATGAAGGAATCGAAGTGCCGCAGCTCCTTCGGGTTCATCCAGTCCGCCGGGTCGAAGCCCCGCACCTCGCCTGCAATGCGCACAGGAAGAGCCGAGGCATCGAAACGGGTGATCTGGCCGATGCCGGATTTGCCCGCCAGCAGATTGGCCCAGCCGGTCTCGACATCGTTGCCGACGGGCGAGACCATCCCCAGGCCCGTGATGACGACGCGACGCTTGCTCATCAGCTCTTCGAGTGAGCCGTCACAAAGTCGATCGCCTGTTGAACCGTGGTGATCTTCTCGGCTTCCTCGTCCGGGATTTCGGTGCCGAACTCGTCTTCCAGAGCCATGACCAGTTCGACGTTATCCAGCGAGTCGGCACCCAGATCATCGACAAACGACGATGCGTTCTTGACCTCAGCTTCGTTGACACCCAACTGCTCGGCCACAATCTTCTTGACCCGTGCCTCAATATCCGACATTTCAATACTCTCCTGATGACTGACTACTGCACCGGTGCAATGCTACCGGCTTTTTGTTTGACCCGTTACCGATAACCGGTAAAGTGCTTCAGCTGTATCGGTCCGGCGATTCCAGCGGCACGTGATTTCACCAGATACCGAAGACAATGACAATTCGCGATTGTATCCTCAAACCATGTACATTCCGCCATTGACAGGCAAGGTGATCCCTGTCACATAGCCTGCCGACGGCGAAGCCAGATACAACACGGCCGCTGCGATGTCGTCGACCTGTCCCAGTCTGCCGCTGGGAATCTGCCGTTTGAGCGCGTCCACTTGCTCGGTCGACAGCGCACGGGTCATGTCGGTCTCGATGAAGCCGGGTGCCACACAGTTGACGGTGATGCCACGGCTGCCCACTTCGCGGGCCAGTGCACGCGACATTCCTGCAACACCCGCCTTGGCCGCGGCGTAGTTTGCCTGCCCGGCGTTGCCCATTTGTCCCACCACGGATGTGATGTTGATGATGCGGCCATGCCGTGCTTTCATCATCGGTTTGATGGCCAGACGGGCCATCCGGAAGACTGCGCTCAGATTGGTGTCGATGACCGCCTGCCAGTCCTCGTCTCTCATCCGCATCGTCAGCGTGTCGCGGGTGATGCCGGCGTTGTTGACCAGAATCGACAGCCTGCCATGCTCGGACACGATGCGATCGACCAGCGCCTCACAGGCCGCCACGTCGTTGACGTTCAGGGCGACCCCCTGGTGTCTGCCGCCCAGATGGGCGGCAATCGCCTCGGCCCCCTCGTTGCTGGTCGCGGTACCGATGACCAACGCGCCGGCGCGGGCCAGCATGTCGGCGATCGCCTGACCGATGCCACGCGAAGCGCCCGTCACCAGCGCCACCTGCCCGCTCAGATCGGCCGGATTGAAAGATTCATTCGTGCTCATTGAAATTTGGCGAGAGTGGATTGAAGAGAAGCAGCATCGCCCACATTGTCGAGCCGCGCATTCGGTACGATC
Source organism: Lautropia sp. (assembly GCA_030530775.1). GTDB lineage: Bacteria > Pseudomonadota > Gammaproteobacteria > Burkholderiales > Burkholderiaceae_E > Lautropia. Next base: position 265,842 of record JAUMUG010000003.1, read on the forward strand.
CGCTTGATCAGTCCGGTCAGCACCTTGCCAGGACCGAACTCGACGAAATGATCGACCCCCCTGTCGGCCAGCGCCTGAATCAGCTCGACCCAGCGCACCGGATGCCATGCCTGCCGTACCAGCGCATCGCGGATACGGTCCGGATCGGATTCGAAAGCCACATCGACGTTGTTGATCAGCCCGATGCCCGGTGCCTTCAACTCGATACCTGCCAGAGCGCCTTTCAGCACTTCTCCGGCCGGCTGCAGCAGCACCGAATGGAAAGGAGCGGACACCGGCAGCATCACGGCGCGGCGTGCACCCTTGGCCTGAGCCATCCCACAGGCTCGCTCGACGGCACCCAGATGGCCGGCGATCACCACCTGCGCGGGCGCATTGAAATTGACGGGTGCCACTTCTTCGACGGCATCCCCGCCGGGCACGGCGCGTGCCTGTTCGCAGGCAGCCATCACATCTGCGTCCGACAGGCCCAAGATGGCAGCCATGCCACCCGTGCCGACCGGCACGGCCTCTTGCATGGCGCGGGCACGCAGACGCACCAATCGAATAGCCGTTTCGAGATCGAACGAGCCGGCCGCCACCAGCGCAGTATATTCGCCCAGACTGTGACCTGCGACGAAATCCGGCTCCGGACCGCCCGCGGCGCGCCATGCCTGCAGGCAGGCGACACCAGCCAGCAGCATCGCCGGCTGGGTCTGGGTGGTCAGTGCAAGCTCCTCGGCCGGACCGTTGGCGATCAGGGTCGACAGCGGCTCACCCAATGCCCGATCGGCGCTGGCCAGCAACCGATCGACTTCCGGCTGGCCTGCAAAGCTCGACAACATGCCGACCGCCTGCGAACCCTGACCGGGGAAAACGAAAGCAACACTCATACGAAACTCCAGGATCGATGCCCCATCGAGGACGCGGAATGCAACGGGACGACCATGGCCAGCCTGCCCCGACCGCCGAAATTCACATGCGGATCAGGTTGGCAGCCCAGGTGAAACCTCCACCCACTCCTTGCAACAGCACCAGCTGCCCCGGCCCGATACGGCCATCGTCGACGGCAGTGGCCAGGGCCAGCGGCACCGAGGCAGCCGACGTATTGGCATGATCGCCCACCGTGGACACCACCTTCTCCGGCGGCAGACCCAGTCGTGAGGCAGTGGCGGCCAGGATGCGGACATTGGCCTGATGAGGCACCAACCAGTCCAGATCGTCCAGCGTCATATCGGCCGCTTCCAGCACTTCGAGGGCCACATCGGCCAGTACACGCACCGCCAGTTTGAAGACAGCCTGCCCGTCCATGCGCAGGAAGGGGTCGCCAATGGCGGAACCACAGCGCACGCTGCCCGGGGTGGAGAGGATATTCGAATGACTGCCATCGGCGTGCAGACGCGATGCCAGGACACCAGGCCGGTCGTCGGCCGACAGCATGACCGCACCTGCACCATCACCGAACAGCACGCAGGTGGTGCGATCGTTCCAGTCGAGGATGCGAGAAAACACATCGGCGCCGATCACCAGTGCCCGATGGGCAACACCGGCACGGATCAGCGCGTCGGCATTGGCCAGGGCATAGACAAAACCGCTGCAGACCGCCTGTACATCGAAGGCCCCCCCCTGCTGAATGCCCAGCGATTGCTGAATCAGACAAGCAGTGCTCGGAAAAATCTGGTCGGGTGTCGAAGTGGCACAGACCACCAGATCGATTTGATCGGGCGTGACACCTGCCTGCTGCATGGCGGCCCGTGCAGCGCGTGTGCCCAGCGAAGTCGTGGTGTCGTCGGGCCCGGCCAACCAGCGCTGGCGAATGCCGGTGCGGGTGACGATCCATTCATCGGAAGTCTCGATCCCCCGTTTGGCCAGCTCTGCCGCCAGTTCGTCGTTGCTGACGCTGCGTGCGGGCAAAGCCGCGCCCACACCGATGACGCGTGAAAAACGTGACCCACTCGAGGCCAGGGACGCGACCGTGTGAGCAGAAGAAGTCGTTGACATGGTTTGGCCGGTTCAGCGAAAAAGGTCGAAAATCTCCGCGCCCGGGCAACTGCACAGCCGCCCGTGCCGGTACATATTTTGCCGTCGAGATGACGGTTGCCGTTGCCATCTCTCAAAACCGCGTTGAGCCATCATGATACGGCATGCGCCAGCAACATTTTCGACAGCAGCTCGTGCGACGGCATCCAGCCCGCTTCGACACGATACGATCGGACAGCAAGCGCGAGCGGCGCCCCGGCAACCCGGGCTGCAGAAAAAGATGGTGAACGGCAATCAGACGTCCTGATCCGCAGCCTGCACCGGCTCGGCTGGCATGGCAGCGGCAATGCGTCCGATCAAGCCGTTCCGCGCGGCATCATAGGCGCGCTGCAGAGCGGCATCGAAAGCAAAAGCGTCGGCCGAGCCATGACTCTTGAGCACGATACCGCGCAGACCGATCAAACAGGCGCCATTGTAACGACGGTGATCGACCCGGTTCCTGAAGCGCTTGAGCACCGGTGTGGCGCACAAACCCGCCAGCTTGGTCAGCCAATTGCGCGAAAACTCCTGCCGCATCAGGGTCGCGATCATCTGAGCCACGCCTTCGGAGGTCTTGAGCGACACGTTGCCGACGAAACCATCACAGACGACGACATCGACCTTGCCGGTGTAGATATCGTTGCCTTCGATATTGCCGATGAAATTGATCGGCGTCCCGCGAATCAGCTTGGCGGCTTCCTTGACCACATCGTTGCCCTTGATCAGCTCTTCGCCGATGTTGAGCAGACCGACACTGGGACGCTCCTTGTCGCCGAGCACCGATGCCAATGCACTACCCATGACGGCAAACTGCATCAGGTGGATCGGCTCGCAATCGACGTTCGCCCCCAGATCCAGCATGGTGGTGAAGCCCCCTTCGCGGGTAGGTAGCTGGGTGGCGATGGCCGGCCGGTCGATGCCAGGCAGCATCTTCAGAACGAAGCGTGAAATCGCCATCAGCGCGCCGGTATTGCCGGCACTGACACAGGCGTCGGCCGCACAGGCCTTGACCTGCTCGATGGCGACGCGCATCGAGGAATCACGCCGGTTGCGCAGAGCCTGCACCGGATTGTCGTCCATGCGGATGACTTCGCCGGCCGCAACGACGCGGCAGCGCTCGCGCAGCCCCTTGAACAGAGGCCCATCGACGCCGCCGGACAGCGCGCCGCCCCGCTGCTGGACTGCGGCCTCGACCTCGTCGGGACGCCCCACCAGCAGCAGCTCCGCATCCGGATGCGACTGAAGGAATGAAAGTGCCGCAGGCACCGTCACGGTCAGACCGTGGTCACCCCCCATGGCATCGATGGCCAAGCGAACGCTCATGGCGTTGAGAGAATGTCGTTTTCAGGCAAGACGGGAGCCACCAAAAAAAGGCAGCCGATCACTCGTCAGACTTGGTCTTGACGATTTTCTTGCCCCGGTAGTACCCATTGGGGCTGATGTGGTGGCGCAGATGCACTTCACCCGTGGTGGGCTCGACTGCAACCGGCGGGTTTTCGAGGTGATCGTGCGAACGGTGCATGCCGCGCTTGGACGGCGTTTTTTTGTTTTGCTGAACGGCCATTGAATACTCTCCCTGCCCTCAACGCAATGCAATGGGCAATCCGGTATTATAGCCGGCCAACGAATTCCGTCACAAGTCCCGTGACGGATCGAGACTCACGGCAGCCGATGGGACGACACCGAGCCCTGCCGGTTTCTCACGCGCCAGACGATACCATTCGATTCAGATTGGACGGGTCGGGACAAACGTCGTGGCGGACCGCCATCGGCAGGGCCAGAATCGCCTCGTCCTCGATCAGTTCGGCCAACGGCAACTTGGCCACCGTGGCAATCACATCCACATCGCCACCGGCCTCCGGATCTTCCAGATCGGCCTGACGCTCGGTGGCCGCCAGGCGGAAACGTCGACAGGATTCGATGCGCCCACCGCTCACCGGCCCCAGACAACGTCCGCAGGACAGTACGGGCGAAAAACGCAGCGACAGCACCAGAAACTGCCGGACGCGGTCCAGCTCGTCACGCCCGACCTCGCCCTGGACACACCATTCGACCAGCGCACCATCATCCAGCAGGCCGGACGCGCAGAGCCGGGGCATCATCGAGGCGGGTGTTCTGCCTTCGAGCATGTCATGCCGCTTCGCAAAACGAACCGGGTCGATATCCGGCGCCAGCCCTTCGACGGGCGCATGAACCGCCTCGGCGGCACAGGAGGAAGGGGATTTGGATCTCATCATCTCTTCTTCGGGCCGTTCGCGCCCGGATCCTGAAGCCAGGCGCATGGAAAGTGCACAGGCGAAACGGCCTCACCCCCTGGCAAACACCACGCACCGTGTGAAAACTTTTTATCATAGCACCCATGAAACTCGTGCTTGCCTCTGCCTCTGCCTATCGCCGTGAACTGCTGTCGCGCCTGCAGCTACCCTTCGACGTCATCACCGCACCGGTCGATGAAAGCCCCTTGCCCGGGGAAATGCCGCGACCGCTGGCACTGCGTCTGGCCGCGCTGAAGGCCGATACCGTGGCGGCGCTGCACCCCGACGCCATCGTGATCGGCTCGGATCAGGTCGGCACTTTCGACGGGCTGAATCCGGTCGGCAAGCCCGGTACGCCGGGCAACGCCCGCCGGCAGCTCCGATATGCCTCGGGCCGGACACTGCATTTCCATACGGCGATGGCGCTGCGTGCACCCGGCCAACCAGCCATCGATGATTGTGTGGACTTGAGCGTCGTGTTCCGTTCCCTGAGCGACGACGAGATCGATCATTATCTGAGTCGCGAAGACGCGCTGGACTGCGCGGGCTCTGCCCGTTGCGAAGGACTCGGTATCAGCCTGCTCGAAGCGATCCACAGCGACGATCCGACCGCACTGATCGGCCTGCCGCTGATCCGGCTCACCACGCACCTGCGCCACCTGGGGCTGAATCCGCTGGGCTAACCCCTGACAGCCGCCGGGACGGACCTGCAGCGCCGCCTCGGACCGCCTCCCCCGCCCCGCGGGTCGACACGGCCAGGCTCATCCCCCCGGTCTATCCCATCCCCCGATCCCTTCGTGTCCGCTCGAGCGACAGTTTTTCCCCTTTCCGCCCCGCTTTTTCTCGTCGGAACCCAGCCATTTCCCTGCCCAGATGAACGCCCCGAGTACCGCCCGCCCCGGCCGGCTTTTCCTGATTCCAACCCCGCTGATGCAACCCGAGGAATGCCACGGTCCCTGGCTGCCGGAGGCCGAGCACCAGCGGCTGATCGATCTGACCGAGTTTTATGTGGAAACCCCCAAGACCGCACGACGCTGGCTGGGTCTTCTGGGACTGGTGCATCCGATCCAGCAGCTGAACCTGCATCCGCTGCCGGACCGTGCCGGCCAATCGGACTGCCCGAACCGCAACGGCCGGCAGGACGGAGGGCACGGTCGGAGCTGGTCGGATGATCGGCAATGGCTCGCCCCGGTGCTGGCCGGTCGGGATGCTGGACTGCTGTCGGATGCCGGCTGCCCTGGCGTGGCGGATCCGGGCGCGCTGTTGGTGGCAGCCGCCCACCGGCTCGGCGTCGAGGTCATCCCGCTCGTCGGGCCTTCATCGATTCTGCTGGGCTTGATGGCCAGCGGATTCAATGGTCAGCAGTTTGCTTTCCATGGTTACTTGCCGGTCCAGCCCGACCAGCGAGCCGAGGCCATCGAGAAGCTGGCCAGGCGTTCGAGCACACGGCATGAAACCGCGATCCTGATCGAAACCCCTTACCGCAATCAGGCCATGGCCGATGCGCTGATCCGGCACCTGCCGGAAAGTGCACGACTGTGCATCGCCACCGATCTGACCGGGCAGGCACAACGAGTGCAAACCCGGACCGTGGCCGAGTGGCGACGCAGCCCCCCCATCCTGCCCGACAAACGGCCGGCACTGTTTCTGTTCCTGTGCCTGCAACCCGGGCTGAAGCAATCACAAAGGCGAAGAACGAACGTCCCCGCCAGGCCCGGCTCATGATGGAGCCTCGGCCCATGGCGCATGTCCTGACACTACAGGCGCAGGCAAAGTAGCGGATACGACCGCGACCGGGTCGCACGCCACGATCGCACTCCCTGCTCCGGAAGTCCGGACCACGGAGAGCGCCGTCAGTGCGACGGCAGACGGCGCACCGAGCGAAACTCAACGCAGAGAGGAAGACCGGGTCACGCTTTCGGATTCCAGCTGATTCCAGAAGACGTCGGTGGCGACAGCCCCCAACTGACGTGCCCACTGTTCAAATGGCGTGTATTCGGTGAAATCGACCACCTCTTCGCTGTCGGCCACATCACGCGCCACCGAATCCACCGAGCCCAGCCCATCGGCCAGCCCCAGTTCGACACTGCGCTCGCCGGTCCACACCAGACCACTGAACATTTCCGGCGTCTCTTTCAAACGCTGGCCCCGCCCTTCCTTGACGACTGCGATGAATTGGCGATGGATCTCGTCGAGCATCGTCTGGGCATGCGCCTTCTGCTCGGCCGTCAGCGGCGAAAATGGATCCAGAAAAGCCTTGTTCTTGCCCGCCGTCATGGTCCGGTTCTCGATACCCAGCTTCCGTGCCAGTTCCTGCAGCCCGAAGTTGCCCAGGACCACCCCGATCGAACCGACCAGGCTGGCCTTGTCGACATAGACCCGGTCGGCCGCGGCCGCGACATAATAGGCTGCAGATGCGCCCAGCTCTTCGATGACCGCGTACAGTGCCTTGTCGGGATTGTTGCGACGCAAGCGGCGCATTTCATCGACGATGACCCCCGCCTGCACCGGGCTGCCCCCTGGACTGTTGATGCGCAGAATCACCGCCGTTGCATGGGGATCGGCAAAAGCACGCCGCATCGACTTGATGACCTTGTCGGCATTGACTCTCTCGGGCTCGGAACCGATGACCCCCCGAATGCTGATCGAGGCCACATAGGAGGTACCATCAGCCCCGGGACCTTGCTGTCGATGAGTCGAGCACTGCACCATGGCGAAGGCAATCAGGCCCAGAAACACCAGCATGAAGAAAATCCGCCATCGACGCCGCGCACGACGCTCCTTCAGGGACTCGCGGGCCAATTCTTCGATCAGGCTCCGGCCCCATTCATTCGTGTTGATCGCTGGGTTTTCTGGCTTGTCCGACATGCGCGTCTCCAATGCGAGTGACCACTGAACGAGGCAAACCGACAGGCGCCGTCTCGACGCGATGCGCTCGCCCCGCCGCTTATTATCACTCTTCGAGGCGACGCCCTTTCCGGGAAAGCGCGCACATACCGCCTCCCGGTCCGACGGATCGACCGTTCATCGCCCATCGATGCTTCGGCGCAACGATTCAAGTTTCGCCGGCATCCCCGACGATCTCATTGTGTCTGATTTGCGCCACTCGATCGTGGCGGTCAGCCGTCAAGAACCCGGTCCCGGTGGTCGGGCCACAAAGATGGCCGAGCAGCGGAACACGGCTCAGGCGGCTGCGGGATCGACCTGAAGCAAGCGGGCCAATTCTTCGACAGAACCAGCCAAGCCATCCGGTGCGGAACGCACCAGCACACTTGGCGCCCGTTCACCGAAATGCACCCCGATGCTGGCGCAACCAAAGGCTTTCGCCATGTCGATGTCATAGATGGAATCGCCGATCATCACCATCTGCCCGGCTTCGACGCCCATTTCATCCGCCAGGCTTTTCAGCATCCAGGGGTTTGGCTTGGAAAGCCCTTCCTCGGCACAGCGCGAGGTCTCGAACCAGCGCTCGAGCCCGGTCGTGCGCAGAGCCCGGTCGAGCCCCCCACGGGATTTACCGGTGGCCACCGCCAGGCGTCGTCCGGCCAGTGCCAGCTTGCGCAACAGCTCGGTCATGCCCGCAAACGGCACATCGGTCTGGGAGCGATTGGTGAAGTAGTAGCGACGACAGAGATCGGCGAACTCGGCATAATGCGACACCGGCAACAAAGGCATCAGTTTTTCGAGCAGTTCGTTCATACCCAGCCCGACCGATTGCCGTGTCTGCATTTCGTCGGGAGGCGAAAACCCCATGATGCGGGCCGACTGTTGAAAGGCATTGACGACCAGTGCGACCGAATCGGCAATGGTGCCATCCCAGTCGAAAACGACGACATCGAACTTTCCAAACAGCTGAGCCTCAGCATTGATCACCGCCTGCCTCCGTATTCGTCATTTTTGCCACCGCCGCCGTCATCACCATCACGCACACATTCTGTCACGCGTGGGGTACGCCCGAATACGGCGATTGCACTATGGCTGATATTCGCCCGAAAAATTATCGAAGCTGCGGGCAAACGCTGTGAACGTCTCCGGAACCGGCGCTTCGAAACGCAGTCTCTGACCGGATGCGGGGTGGTTCATTTCTAGCATAAAAGCATGAAGAAACATGCGTTTATATCCCAAAAGATCAAGTGTTTTATTTAAAGTGAAGTCTCCGTACTTTTCATCCCCGAGGATGGGATGGCCGGCATGGGCCAGATGTACGCGGATTTGATGAGTGCGACCTGTCAGCAATTCGCAATGCAGCAGGCAGCAATGAGGTGGCAGCCCCACCACACCACCAGTCTCCAAGACTGTCTCGCGCCGGACACGGGTGGCCGATGCTTGGCCCTGCGCCGTGACGCGGACACGACGCTCTCCTTCGGAGGTCAGGTATCGCTGCAACGGAAACTGCAAAAGGCTATCCGTGCTGCGCCCCCAATAGCCTTTGACCAGCGCCAGATACTTCTTGTGTATTTTGCCTTCGGCGAACATCCGGTGCAGCGCCAGCAACGCGGCGCGGCGTTTGGCGATGATCAGCAGACCCGAGGTGTCACGGTCCAGCCGATGGGCCAGTTCCAGAAAGGCGCCGGCAGGACGACCGGCACGCAGACGCTCGATCAACCCGGCCAAAATACCACTGCCGCCGTGCACCGCCAGCCCGGCCGATTTGTCGACGACGATCATGTGCTCGTCCTCGAAGAGGATCCGGATATGGCGTTCATCGAGTCTCTCGCCCCCACGGGCCGGTCCGGGCCGGCGGGCGGTTCCGGGCAGATTCCGCAACGGCGGCACCCGTATCCGATCGCCGGTCTCGACCCGATCCTCGGCCCGGCAGCGCCTGCCGTCCAGCCGCACCTCTCCCTTGCGGATCATCCGATAGATGCGTGTTTTGGGCACGCCGCGCAAGGCAGCCAGCAGATAATTGTCCAGCCGCTGCCCCGCCTGCGCGTCATCCACGTCCAGCCATTGGACCCGGGCGCCGCCTCCCGGTCCGGGGACTTTTCCATCGCCCCGGTCCGCACGAACGGAATGGGCGGATCGGTCTGTTGTTTGCGCCCTTTGCGCTTTTGTGTCCCAAGCATTCATGTGGCTATAATCTACGGCGGTTGTCAGTCACGCAAGTGGTTACCGTCACTTAACTTGTGGGCGCCGGAAAACCACGGAATATGCGCTTTTCCCGGTGTCTCATGGTTGCCGGCACATCACCAGAGGGCCGGATCCTCATCGCACAGTCGCCCCAAGTGTACGGGAAGCACACCACGTCTTCCCTCAGGGAGCCATTGTGCATGTGCGATGCCAGCTTCGTTCTTTTTGCAGACGCCGGAAATCCTGGCCAGCCGGGTCGGCCACTCGAGGCCGATGGACCATCGAGGCTCGCATTTTTCGCGAACGATGTCGTTGAACCTGCAGCTGAACGGGAACTCTCGCGTCACGCCCGAGCATGACCGGTCCGGTCGGACGAAACAACCGATTTGAGATTAAAAACGCGGCGTCGAAAGGTTCGACGCGCGGGCAGGATTTGACGCGGATGGGCTGCCAACGCTCATCGGAACACGAATAGAAACGGAACGAAGGCCCAAGGGATATCGACCCGATGACCACCACACAATCGACCGCCCACCGCTCTGCCGGGTCTTCGCATGGCCTGCGCCCGTCTGCGCGCCAGCGATCCGTCATGACGCATACATGCGGTGTGCCGGTGAATTGCTCACGTTCCCTTTTCGATGAAGGCCGCTCGAAGACGGCCGGTCCGCGTCCTGTCATGCTCGCTGGTCATACACACCACGCCCATGTGTGCATGGAGTCATGGCATGAAACGCATGCTGTTCAACGCGACCCATTCGGAAGAACTGCGGGTTGCCATCGTCGACGGCCAACGGCTGATCGACATTGACATCGAGTCCGCCGGACGCGAGAGTCGCAAAAGCAATATCTACAAAGGCGTCGTGACCCGGGTCGAGCCCTCGCTCGAAGCCTGTTTCGTCAGCTATGGCGAAGACCGGCACGGCTTTCTGCCCTTCAAGGAGATTTCACGCTCCTATTTCAAGGCCGACGGTGATACCGGCCGCACGCCCCGCATCCAGGATGTCATCAGCGAAGGCCAGGAACTGATCGTCCAGGTCGAAAAGGAAGAGCGCGGCAACAAGGGCGCCGCGCTCACCACGATGATTTCACTGGCCGGCCGCTACGTGGTGCTGATGCCCAACAACCCGCGTGGTGGTGGCGTCTCGCGCCGCATCGAGGGCGAGGATCGTCAGGAACTGCGCGAGGCGATGGACAAGTTGCAAGTGCCCTCGGGCATGAGCCTGATCGCCCGTACCGCCGGCATCGGCCGCAGCGTCGAAGAATTGCAGTGGGATTTGAACTACCTGCTGCAACTGTGGGAGGCCATCGAATCGGCCGCCAGGTCGGCGGCCGGCGCCTTCCTGATCTATCAGGAATCCAGCCTCGTCATCCGGGCCATCCGCGACTATTTCACCGCCGATATCGGTGAAGTGCTGATCGACACCGAGGACATTTACCAGCAGGCCACGCAGTTCATGGGCTACGTGATGCCCGACTACGTCGGCCGGGTCAAGCACTACCGCGATGCCACCCCGTTGTTCTCGCGCTTCCAGATCGAGCACCAGATCGAAACCGCCTATTCGCGCATCGTGCCCCTGCCCTCGGGCGGCGCCGTCGTCATCGATCACACCGAGGCGCTGGTAGCCATCGACGTGAACTCGGCCCGCGCCACCCGGGGCTCGGACATCGAGGAAACCGCCTTCCGCACCAATATGGAAGCAGCCGAGGAAGTGGCGCGCCAGATGCGGCTACGCGACCTGGGGGGCCTGATCGTCATCGACTTCATCGACATGGAATCGGGCCGTAACCAGCGCGAGGTCGAACAGTGCCTGAAGGAGGCGCTCTCCATCGACCGCGCCCGGGTGCAGACGGGCAAGATCTCTCGCTTCGGCCTGATGGAGCTGTCACGCCAGCGGCTGCGCCCGGCGCTCAACGAAGGCACGCACATCACCTGCCCGCGCTGCAACGGCACCGGCGTCATCCGGGACATCGAATCTTCGGCACTGCACGTGCTGCGTGTCCTGCAGGAAGAAGCGATGAAGGAAAACAGCGCCGCCGTCCACATCCAGGTGCCGGTCGAAGTCGCCACCTATCTGCTGAACGAAAAGCGCACCGAGATCGCCACACTGGAAGCACGGCTGAAGGTCGATATCGTCCTGATTCCGAACAGGTCGATCGAGACCCCGCATTACAAGCTGGAGCGTCTGAAGCACGACGACGAACGGCTGCTGTCCTATCGCAGCAGTTACTCGATGGCCGAGATCGACGACGAGGAAAACACCTATCTGGCCAACAAGTTCAACAAGCAAAGAAACAACCGCCAGGAAGCCGTCGTCAAGGGCATCACACCCGATCAGCCGGCACCGGCGCCCGCCCCTCGTGCCATGCCGGCGGCACCAGCCGGCAGCCAGGGCGGCCTGCTCGACCGCATCCTGAGCCTGTTCGGTTTCGGCTCCGCCAGCCAGGAGGGCGGGACAGCCGGAGCAACTCCTGCGCCGGTACCGGCCAATGGTCGTGGACGCAACGGCCGCCAATCCGAGGGAACCGGCAACGGCCGTTCCGAGCGTGGACGTCGCGGCGAAAACGCCAGCATCGGCAACGGACGCAACGGGCGTCGTACCGAGCGCACCGAACGGAGTGAACGTGCCGAACGCAATGAACGCGCAGAGCAGACCGAACGGCCGACACGGCAACGGGCGGAGAAGCCGGCCCGTGACACGCGCGACGCAAGGGAAACACGTGAGGGACGCGAAGGACGTGAGGCTCGCGAACCCCGCGACGGCCGCAAAGCACGTGAAAATCGTGAAGTCCGCGAGAACGGCCGTGATCGCGACACTGGCCGCCAGAATGGCGAGCGTAATGCCGACCGTGCCGAAACCGCTGCAGCCGAAAGCAGTGCTCCAGCCCGCGGCCGCAATCAGGAACGCGCTCGCCGCCGTCGCAACGCCGACAGCACCGAGGCTCAGCCGAACGAAGCGACGACCGTCACCGAGGCCCCGGAAGAGTCATCGAAGGTCGTTGCCGTCGCCGCGGCGCCGATCATCGACACGGTGACGAGCACCGAAGGCAATGACGCTTCCGCTGCAACGGCCGTGGCTGAAGAAGGCGAACGCCGTCGTCGTCGGCGTAACCGCCGCGATCGTAATGAAGGAGCCCAGACCGGACAGGACGCCGCCTCCCCGACCCCGGGCAAGGAAAGTGGTCAAGGCGTCGAAACGGCCTCTACGGAAGAAGGTGTGGAAGGAGTACCCGCCACGTCGCCCCGTGGCCGTCGCGCTCGACGGGGCACGACAGGCGCCTCCGGGGCCGCCGAGGTTTCCGCTCCGACGGCCGCCGAAGCCGATGTCGAACCGGCCGCACCGCCAGCCGACCCGCAGGTCGCGCCTGAAACACCGGCCCGCCGCAGCGACGCGAAAGCCCGCACCGTGGAAGCAAGCACCGAAACACTGCCACGGGAGCGCCCATCGTCACCTGCTGCCGAGGCGGCACCCGAAGCAACCCTGTCGGCCCCGCAATCCATCGCCGAAACACCACGATCCGTCACTGAAGCACCGGGCCAGGATACGACGGACAGCGGCGCCCCCCCCGCTGCTGCCATTCCGGCAAACCCGCCGGCGAGCGAAACCGGTCCGGCACCGATGGATACGCAGAAGCATCAGACGGTCGAGCAGCGCCCCGCCGAGCCCGAAACGGCTCCAGCCCCAGCCGCCGCACCGAGGAAACCCGCTACCAAACCGAGTGTTCCGGCACCGGAAGAAGCCCCCCGGGCACTGGAAGAAGTCGTCCAGTCCGCTGGTCTGGAATGGGTGCAGACCAGCAGCCCGGCCAGGTCTGAAGCCGAAACCGTCACCACGCCTGCGCCGCGCCGGCCGCGTCGCCAGCGCAAGCCGAAGGTACGGGTCGAAGCCGAACCTCTGCAGCAGGTCGAAACTCAGGCGAGCAAGCCCGGCGACGAAGGCAGCGCCTGAGCCATGCCCCTGCATCGCGGGGCCCCCATGGGCATGGATCGAGGAAAACACCACGACGGCTCCGGGAGCGTGGGCGTTTTCTTCCGCCCATGCCGCTGGGGCCCCGACACGGCGTGAGCCGTCTGCCGCTTCGCCAGCCTCGACCCGGGGACTACTCCGCTATGCTTGATGCAACGAGCCCCGGCTCGATCCTTGCGGTCGCCACCAGAAAAGCATGTCCACTCGATGCCACGATGGGGGGCAGACTTCGACAGCGGAGTCTGCGGCCTCCGTACCGTATCTGTTGGCATTCCTATCCGACTTTCTATCTCTGTCATGCCGGAACGTGTCATCCCCATTGTCGACATGCGTTCGCACAGGCGCGAACCGCCCACCCCGCCCGGGACTGCCGGTGCCGACGCGGCCGCACGGCTGCCACTGCCGACCGACGGCTCGCTGCCGGACGGACGGGGCCGGCCCTTGCACGATCTACGCATCTCGGTCACCGACCGCTGCAACTTTCGATGTTCATATTGCATGCCGCGCGAGGTCTTCGGCAAGGATCACCCCTTCCTGCCGCACAGTGCATTGCTGAGCTTCGAGGAAATCTCCCGGCTGGCGCAGATCTTCATCGGTCTCGGGGTACGCAAGATTCGCCTGACCGGTGGTGAACCTTTGCTGCGACGCAACGTCGAGCGGCTGATCGAACAGCTTGCGGCCCTGCGCCGCCCGGACGGTCGGCCGGTCGAATTGACGCTGACCACCAATGCCTCGTTGCTGGCCCGCAAGGCCAGGATGTTGCGGCAGGCCGGCCTGGACCGAATCACGGTCAGCCTCGACAGCTTGAACGATGCGCTGTTCCGACGGTTGAACGATGCGGATTTTCCGGTGGCCCGCGTGCTGGCCGGCATCGACGCTGCCCGCGAAGCCGGTTTTCCGAACATCAAGATCAATATGGTGGTCCGCCGGGGCCTGAACGACGGCGAGATTCTGCCGATGGTCGAGCGCTTTCGCGGTAGTGGCCATATCCTGCGCTTCATCGAATACATGGACGTGGGCGCCAGCAATGGCTGGCGGATGGACGAAGTGCTGCCGAGTCGTGACGTGGTGGCACGCATCGATGCCGTCCATCCGTTGGAAGCGGTCGGCGCCAACTACCCCGGCGAAGTGGCCAGTCGCTGGCGCTTTCTGGATGGTGCCGGCGAAATCGGTGTGATCTCATCGGTGACCCAGCCCTTCTGCTCCGACTGTTCCCGACTGCGCTTGTCGACCGAGGGCAAAATCTACACCTGTCTATTCGCGCATGAGGGCTACGACCTGAAGACTTTGCTGCGTGGCGGTCGCAGCCCGGCCGAAATTTCCGCCGCACTGGCTGCCGTCTGGCAAACCCGCCAGGATCGCTATTCCGAGTTGCGCAGTGCACAAACCGGCGCTCCGGCCGACCGGCGACGCATCGAGATGAGTTACATAGGTGGTTGAATCCCGATGCGACACACGCCCACGACCCCAGATGCCGGTACAGCCGAGGCCGTCGACATCACCGGCGTGATCCTCGCCGGCGGTGCGGCCCGGCGGATGCAGTCGGACAGTACTCATATCGACAAGGGGCTACTGCCTCTGGGTGGCCACCCGCTGATCGTCTGGCTCCTGCAGCGGCTGGCCCCGCAGGTGAGCAGGCTGCTGATCAGTGCCAATCGCAATCTGCCATCCTATCGCCGCCTTGGCTTTCCGGTCGTCACCGACATCCATCCCGGCCAACCGGGCCCGCTGGCCGGCATTCACGCCGCGCTATCGGCGGCCGACACCGACTGGCTGGCCGTGACCGCCTGCGATACACCCTTTTTGCCGTCCGGCTGGGTATCGGTGCTGCTGAACGAGGCACGACGCCAGCAACGGCCGATCGCCTACGCCTGCGACAGCGAACGGGAACACCCGTTGGTGGCCGTCATCCACCGCTCGCTGCAACCCTCCTTCGAGCAGGCACTGACCGAAGACAACCGCCGCGTTCGTCGACTCTATCGACGACATGGCGCCATCACCGTCCGCTTCGACGACGATACCGCCTTCTTCAACATCAATACCCCCGAGAGCTGGCAGCAGGCGCAACGCCTGATCTCGATGCCTTGCGGATCTGCATCCGCGCCACCCTCCTCGTCCAACTCGCCTGGTTCGCCCACGTCCACCCAATCCTCGTCGCCGGACACTTCCTCCGTTTTGCATATTCCGCCTTCGAGTATCCTGGTCTCAACCCATCCGTCCACCCAGCCCGGCCCACCCGTGTCATTACCCTGCCCTCACACTCCGTCTGACACCCCCCCGGAGTCTTCGACGTCCTTTGCATCCGCACGTACCATGGCTTCATCATGGCCGGTGGCCCCCGATTTGAATAACGCGACCCTGAGTAACGCGACCCTTGGTCTGCCCGGCTTCGACCCGAACGCCGTTTCGGTCGAACAGGCCCGTGCCGTGTTTGCACGTTGGCTGCCGACCGTGGTTGGCGTCGAGCCGTTGCCGCTGGCCGATTGCCTGGGGCGGACACTGGCCGAACCGCTCACTGCCCCCTTCGACCTGCCGCCGTATGACAATGCCGCGATGGATGGCTATGCACTGCGCCATAGCGATCTCGACGCCGGCGACGAACACCTGCTGCCGCTGGCCGGCATCACCCTCGCCGGAGATGCTCCCGCCGTGCTGCCCCCCGGCCACACGCGGCGCATCATGACCGGCGCGCCGATGCCTGTCGGGGCCGACACGGTCGTGCCGCAGGAAGAAGTCGGGCTGATCACTGCCGCGTCTGCGGACGATACCGCCGGCAAGCCAATGGTCCGCTTCGGTACCAAGGTGCGTGCCGGCCAGCACGTGCGGCTGCGCGGTGAGGACATGCGCACCGGTGATGTCGCCCTGCCGGCCGGTCGCCGCCTGATGCCGGCCGACATCGGTGTGGCAGCCTCACTGGGACTGGCCACCCTGTCGGTGTACCGCCGGCTGCGCGTCGGCGTGCTGTCCACCGGCAGCGAACTGCTGCAGGCCGGCCAAAACAGCACCGTCGAAGGGCGGATTTACGACAGCAACCGCCACACGCTGCTGACCATGGTCACGATGCAAGGTTATCAGGCAGTGGACCTGGGCGTGCTGCCCGACCAGCCCGAGGCCCTGCAACAGGCGTTGCACGACGCCGGCGAGCGGGTCGATGTGATTCTGTCGTCCGGTGGGGCAGCCGGCGGTGATGCCGACTTCATTCAGCAGGTGGCGGCCATGCAGGGAGAAGCCCATGCCTGGAAGCTGCGCATGCGCCCGGGCCGCCCGTTGATCGTCGGCCGCATCGGCCAGGCCGTACTGTTCGGTCTGCCCGGCAACCCGGTAGCCGCATTGGTCTGCTATTTATTCGTCATCCGTGACGCCCTGCGGCAGATGGCTGGTGCAACCCCGCAACGACCGCTGCCGATCCGGGCGCAAGCGGGTTGCGCTTTCGACAAACGTGCCGGCCGAACCGAATATCAGCGCATCCGCCTTCAATACAATGAATCCGGTGTGGCGGTTGCCACGCCGTGCGGCAGCCAGAGTTCGGCGATGATGCGCACCTTTGCCGACGCTGATGGCATTGCCGTGCTGCCCGAAGCCTGCGGTCCGGTCACGACGGGAGACTGGATCGACGTCATCCCGATGCACGGCCTGCTTGTCTGAGCCTCGGGCCCGACTGCCCGAACCTGGGCTCCCGGGCCACAGCCGATTTGCCAGCCACGGAGCGGACACGGGCCGCGTTCGGCCGAGTCCGCCGTGTCCGCCCGTGCGTTTTCTGCGCTCCAGGCTCCCCGCTTTCCCTCCCCGATCCGATGACTCAACCCTGCTGCCCCTACGTCATGCTCGAGACCCCGTTGACCGATGTCGCCACGCCATATCTCCCCCCGTTGCCCCCCCTCGACCGCCTGGATGACGGTAATCGGGCAAGCCGGATCCGAGCCCGCCCGGCGCAAGCAGTGGCTGACGGGCAGCATCGGGACAGCGGCCACGACACGGGAACCGGGAACGGAATGGATCGGGGCAGCTCAACCGGTGCAGGAGAACTGACCGCCCGGTTGACGCTGGCCCTTGGGCTACTGTCGGCAGCTGCCGGTGCTGCCTGGGCCACGGATGCGCCGGACCGGCACGCGATCGATCCCAAAGCCGCTGCCGACGTGCCCGTACCACAACTGATCAGCGACGAGGTGCTGAGCGAGGAATACAACGCCTATCGCCAAAGCGTCAAAGGCATGAAGATGTACCGGGTCAGCTACATTCTGCTGGCCGATGAAGACAGCGCCCGCGACTGGCTCAAACGCATACGCTCGGGCGCCGGTTTCGAGAACGTCGCCCGCGAGCACTCCAAACACCAGGAAAGCGCGCTGCGCGGCGGCGCCCTGGGTACCTTCGCCACCTGCCGTTGGGCCAAGGACACGGTGGCGATGCTCGACGAACTGCGACCTGGCCAGATCTACAAGAAGCCGGTCAAGGCCAGCCACGGCTGGGCACTGTACCGGCTGGACGATGTGCAACCGCTGAAACCGCTCAGCTTTGCACAGTACAAGACCCAACTGCTCGAGGGCAGCTTCAAGCCCGAATGCCCGTGGGTGCCACCGGTGAACGTGGGGGTGCCGCGGCGACCTTGAAATCGTTGGCACGATTCCGTACCCGCGCAGAATGCTCCGCCGTCAAAGTGTCCCGCCGTCAAAGCTCCACCGGCGGGGCGTTCTTGAGCGCTTCACCCAGCGTGGTGAGCCCCGCCGTCACGCAGGCCGCGCCGGCCAGCCGCAGTGGCCGCATGCCGGATTTCATCGCAGTCAGACGCAGTTTGCGCAGATCTGGCTCGTCGATGATATGGCGGCGAATCTCCTCGTCGTTCATCAGGATTTCGTAGAGGCCGGTACGGCCCCGGAACCCGGTCATGCGACACTGCAGACAACCGACCGCCCGATAGACCCGCTCGGGTTTGGGCAGTTTGCGATAGGGCTTGACGAAATCCTGCCAGACCTCATCGCTGATTTCGCCATCATCCTGCCGGCATGCCGGGCACAGCGTGCGCGTCAGCCGCTGCGCCATCACCCCGATCAACGTCGATTGCAGCAGATAGGCCGGCACGCCCAGATCCAGCAGGCGGGTGATGGCACTCGGCGCATCGTTGGTGTGCAGCGTCGAAATCACCAGGTGGCCGGTCAGCGCGGCCTGCACCGCCATCTCGGCCGTTTCCAGATCGCGGATCTCACCCACCATGATGATGTCCGGGTCCTGCCGCATCAGCGCGCGAATGCCGTCGGCAAAACCCAGATCGATGGCCGGCTGCACCTGCATCTGGTTGAAGCTGTTTTCCACCATCTCGATCGGATCTTCGATGGTCGAGACGTTGACTTCCTCGGTGGCCAGTTCGCGCAGCGTGGCATACAGCGTGGTGGTCTTGCCCGAACCGGTCGGTCCCGTCACCAGCACGATGCCGTGATTGCGACCGGTCATTTCCTTCCAGCGTGCCAGATCCTCGCCGGTCAGCCCCAACTGTTCGAAATCCCGTGACAACACGGCCGGATCGAACACCCGCATCACCAGCTTTTCGCCAAAGACCGTCGGCAGCGTCGACAACCGCAATTCGATCTCGTGCCCATCGGCGGCGCGGGTCTTGATCCGCCCATCCTGCGGCCGGCGCTTCTCGACCACATCCATCCGGCCCAGCAGCTTGATACGGCTGGTCATCGCCGACATGACCCCCGGCGGCACCTGATAGACATTGTTCAGCACACCGTCGATACGGAAACGCACCACACCCAGATCGCGACGCGGCTCCAAATGGATATCGCTGGCACGCTGCTCGAAAGCGTATTGCCACAGCCAATCGACCAAGGTCACGATGTGCTGATCGTTGGCATCGAAGTTGCGCCCGCTCTTGCCCAATTCGACCAGTTGCTCGAAATTGCTCTGCGAGCCGACCCGCCCGGTGCGCTGCGCACTGCGGATGGTGCTGGCCAGACTGAAGAATTCAACCAGATAGCGCTGCAGATCGAGCGGATTGGCCATCACCGGCACCACCCGTTTGCGCAGCGTATGGCTCAGCTCGTTGACCCATTCGGCCGTCATGTAGGGTTCGGCGGTGGCGATCACCACCGAATCGTGGCTGACTTCCAGCGGCAGAATCCGGTAGCGGCTGGCATAGGCTTTGGACATCACCTCGCCGATGCGGGAAAAATCCACCTTCAGCGGATCGATGCGCTGAAAACCGACACCGGCCCGATCGGCAAACCACTGACACAACCAGTCCAGATCCAGCAGCCGATGGGGCGGCCGCAGCGACTTCAGCTTGCGCTCGGCGATCATCACCAGCGGATGGCGGTCGGCCGACGACAGACTGGCATCCCGGCTCAGCGTCACTGCCTGCTCATCGCTCAGATGCCCTTCATGCGCCAGCAGCATCAGCAGTCTGTCGATGCTCAGTCGCCGTCCCGGCTCGCCCGGTAACATGGTCCCGTCGTCGGCTCCCTCGATGTGGGTTTGGATCACGCCAGTCTCGCTCACGCGCACTTTCCGTCATTGTCGATCCGACAGATATACCCGAAGGCGCCGCCCAGCATCGCCCGGCACAGGACGAGTGGTTGCGGAGGGCGGCTGGGGTGCTGGCGCATCCGCGGGACGAACTGCCTGCCTGCGGCCAGAACCTGCACGCCGGTGCCGACGATCCGAATCGACGGTTTTCCGAGCACGATCGAAACAGGCCGCATAATACGCAGTTCCGACGTCCTCACCGGAGCCCTGAACGTTTGGACGGGCCGGCGGCTCCCCCGGTCGGACCGTCACCGCCGGTAGTGCCCGATACGGCCGGGTACGCCTCTGCCTCTCCTTCCGTGATCGCCGCCGTCCTGGCCCCAGGGTCTGAAAACGCCTACTACCCCGCACACCATGAGCAAACGCCACCGCACCGAAAGCCTGAATGCCGAATTCATCGATGGGTACGCGCAGGGATGGCGCTTTGGTGTGTCGGAGGCTTTTCGGGCATGCCTCGACATCCAGCTGGACGTGCGGGTCGACAAGGCGGCCAATCAGGCGCTGGCCGACAGCCTCGGTCGCAAGCCGACGGCGACCGAACGCATCATGCGGCCGATCTGGACCCAGGGTTCCCCGGCAGCCTATGCGTTTTCCCGTGGCTATATGTTGCACGAACCGGCGCAAGCAGCCGCCCTGCCCTGGGCCGAAGCGCTGCCGAAGTTGAAACGCTCGGTGGTGATTCTGGATGCCAAGCCCGACGACGATGCGCCGGGCACGGAGAATGAGACGAACGATGCCGTCGGACAGCAGAACGACGCAGCAGCGATTGACGAAGCCGCTGCAGGCGCAACCGATACGACAGCGACCACCACCAACCTTCGTGCCAACGGCAACGGCTGGGTCGAATTCGAGGTCTACCACTATCAGGACGGTCGCATCACTCGAAAAGAAAACCGCCGGCTGAGCCAGGCAGCTTTCGTACACCTGCTGCAGACCGGCCAGGGTCTGTGAATCGAACCGGCAGAGGACTCCTGGAGGGGAAAGCCACGGGTTCTCTCATCGGCTCACCAGCCACTCGTATATCCGACCTGCCGCGCACGCGCACGGTTCGGAGATCATGCCAGTGCCCGCCCGATACGCCCCCCGTCCAAAACGGGGCGATGTTTTCAGTCCTTGTCCTTCTCGTCCTTCGGCTGGCGGTTGATCCGCTTGACCGGCCCGGCAAAAGTCGGCGGCAAGCCTTCGTCACCGGCGGCGCGGCGCCGGAACAAAGCGGCACGAGCCAGGATGACGACCGTGACCGGCACTGTGATGGCCATGAACACGACCACCAGCCAGGCACGCAGCATCAGCGTCCGATAGGTCAGCGAGAAGAACAGCACCAGTGCGGCCGCCACGCACCAGACGCCCAACGTAGCCCCCAGGGCCGGCGGATGCATGCGGGTGAAAAAATCCCTGATGCGGAACAGGCCCAGCGCACCGGTCAAGGCCCACAGGCCGCTGAGCACCAGCAGCACGCCGATCAGCACGTCGGCCCAAACCGGCAGCAGGCCGCCGAACAATGCGGTGTTTGCATTCATTCGATCACCTCACCACGCAGCAGGAACTTGGCCATGGCCGACGAGGAGGCAAAACCGAAGATCGAAATCAGCAGCGCCGCCTCGAAGTAGCTGTCGGAAGCATAGACGACGCCGCTGGCCAGGATGATCAGCATACCGTTGACATAGACATAATCCAGCGCCATCACCCGATCCTGCGCAGTCGGACCAAAGAAGAGCCGATAGAGCGCCAGCGCCATCGCCCCCAGATAACAGCCCATCGCCACGTACAGACAGATTGTCAACCACAGACTCATTCAAAGATCTCCATCAGCGGTTTTTCGTAGCGGTCCTTGAAGTTCTGCGCAAAATCCGTGCCGGGTGGCACATCGAAGACATGGAACAACAGGCGCGTGCGGTCCATGGAGAGCTCGCACCAGATGGTGCCGGGAATGACGGCCGCGATGATGGCCAAGGCCGCCAGCCCGGATGGTGCCTTCAGCTGCAGCGGAATCACCACCCACTGGTCACGCGGCGGATTCGAGTGGTAGAACCAGACGTGTCTGGCCACCTGCAGATTCGAAACGATCACGTCGAAGAACACGCGGGCCGTCAGTCTGATGATGACCCAGGGCTTCTTGATCCGCACTTTTTCGGGGCGCAGATTCTGCGTCATCAACGGCACGCCGATACCGATCAGGCTGCCCAGAATCAGCTGTGCCGGAGCGGCCGATCCGTTCAACATGATCCACAGCACCAACAATGACAGGCTCAGCAACGGAGCCGGCATCAGATCCTTCATCGCTCGATCTCCTGAATGAACGGCATTTCCTGCTTCAGCAGCTCCCGTGTCACCGACGGTGCCGGCAACGGCCTGGTCACCAACACCGAATCGACATAGGTGCTGGGATCATGCAGATCGTTGGCAGCCGCCTGCAGATAGCGGCTGACCGGTTCCGCCCGGAAAGTGATCACCAGACACAGCACCAGCAGCGCGGCAATCGGCAGGCATTCCATCACTTTCAGTTGCGGCACCGGCCGATCCCGTGGCGTCCAGAACATCCGGATACCGGTACGGGACAGCGCGATCAACGCCGCCAGCCCGGCCAGAATCACCAGTCCCAGCATCAGCCAGCCCTGAACCCCGATCGCCTGTGCCCCCTCGGCCTCCCCCGCTCCCAGACCGGCCGGGTTCAGTAGTCCCGACAGCATCATGAACTTGCCGACGAAGCCGGCGAGCGGCGGCATGCCGGTCAGCAACAGCGTACAGGCGATGAAGGCAAAACCCATGAAAGCAACCGCCGCCGGAATCACCCGCCCGGTCAGCGCTTCCTGATATTCGTCGAGGTTGGTATCGGGCGGAGGTTCCAGCTCATCCAGAAAGAACGGCACCGGATCGGCATCGTCCGGATTCGGATGCTCGGTTTCCAGCAGCCGGCTGCGATCGATCAATTCGATCAGCAGGAACATGGCGCCGGCGGCCATCGTCGAGCTGAGCAGATAATAGAAGGCACCACCAGTGACCTGGGGCAGATTGAAGCCGATGGCGGCCAGCAGTGTGCCGGAGGTGACGATGACACCGAAGCCCGTCACCCGGCCCAGCTGTCTGGCCTGCAGCAAGCCCAGCACGCCGAAAGCGATGGTGGCCAGCCCGCCGGCAATCAGCCAGTCACTGCCCCAGCGCTCGCCCCCGTCCTCGGCAGTGAACATCAGCGACCACAGCCGCAGCACCGCATAGATGCCCACTTTGGTCATGATGGCGAACAGTGCCGCCACCGGCGCACCGGCTGCCGAATAAGCCGGCACCAGCCAGAAGCCCATCGGCCACATCGCCGCCTTGGTCAGGAACGCCAGCGCCAGAATGGCCGCTCCCGCATGCAGCAGGGCCTGATCGTCTGCCGCCACTTCGGGAATGCGTGCGGCCAGATCGGCCATGTTCAGCGTCCCCGTCACCCCGTAGAGCATGGCCGCCCCGATCAGGAAAAAAGATGAGGCCACCAGGTTGATGGCGATATAGTGCAGCCCGGCCGCCACCCGGGTACGGCCGGGTGCGTGCAGCAGCAATCCATAAGATGCCGCCAGCAGCACCTCGAAGAACACGAACAGGTTGAACAGGTCGGCCGTCAGGAAGGCACCGTTCAGGCCCATCAGCTGAATCTGGAAGAGCGGGTGGAAATGCACCCCGATCCGGTCCCAACTGGCGACTGCGAACAGGATCGCCGCGCAGGCCATCGCCGCCGTCAGCAACAGCATCACCGCCGACAGCCGATCGAGCACCAACACGATACCGAAAGGCACCTGCCAGTTGGCCGGCAGATAAATGCCCAGGGTACCGATCGAAGCCGCCGGCTGCCCGGGCGATGCCGGTGCAACACCGTGGTGGACGGAGAGGATCAGCACGATGGCCAGTGCCAGGCCGACCAGGCAGGAGCCCACATTCAGCCAGGCCAGCGTCAACCGTTTCTGATCTCCCAGCGCCAGCATCAGCGCAGCCGTCAGCAACGGCAGCAGCACCGGCGCAACGATCAGATGGGGCGACATGACTCCGATCATGCTTTTTTCCTCACCACATCTCTTTGCTGTTACCGTCGACGTGGTCGGTGTCCGACAAACCGCGCGAGGCCAACATCACCACCAGATACATCGCGGTCATGGCAAAACCGATCACGATCGCCGTCAGCACCAATGCCTGAGGCATCGGGTCGGCATAGTTGTCGAGGTTGGGCACCACCCCTTCGACCAGGACGGGCTCGCCGTCCAGTTTCAGGCGCCCCATGCTGAAGATGAACAGATTGACTGCATAGGAAAACAGCGACAGGCCCATGATGACCTGAAAGGTGCGGGGTCGCAGCAACAGCCAGACGGCTGAACCGCCCAGCAGTCCGATGGCGATGGCCAGGATCATTTCCATGGACTTTTCTCTCCTTCAGAGCGTGCGGATGACCGTCTGTGCCTCACCCGTGACGGGCTTCGCGTCGGCAGACGGTTCTTCCGGTACCGAACGGCGGGTCCGGCGGATGGATTGGTGTGACAGAGCGGTCAGGATCAGCATGGTGGCACCGACCACCACCGCGAACACGCCGATGTCGAAGAACATGGCGCTGGGCAGGTGCACTTCACCAAAGCCCGGCAAATCCGCATGCGCGGTGTGCGTGGTCAGGAAGGGATAGCCGAACATGCAGGCCCCGAGCCCAGTGAAACCGGCGGTCAGCAGACCATAGGCCACCCAACGTGGCGGATGCAGTTTCATGTGCGACTCGACCCACTGGGTGCCCGCGACCATGTACTGCAGGATGAAGCCGATGGCCACGACCAGCCCGGCGATGAAGCCACCGCCCGGCTGATTGTGTCCCCGCATCAGCAGATAGAGCGCCACTGCCGCCGCCATCGGCTGCAGCAGCCGCACCAGCACCGCCGGCACCATCATGTAACCCAGCGCGGTATCGGCTGCCGCCTTCGGGTTGACCAGATCGGTGACGATGTCGGGTGGCAGCCGCTGTTGCGACGGCAGCTCGGAACTCTCGCGCGGTGGACGGAAACGACGCAGCAGCGCATAGACGGCCAGCGCAACCGCCGACAGCACCGTGATTTCGCCGAGGGTGTCGTAACCCCGGAAATCGACCAGCATCACGTTGACGACATTGGTACCACCACCTTCGGGCAGCGCCCGCGCCAGGAAGAACGGCGAAATACTCTGTGGGAACTCGCGGGTCATGATGGCATAGGAGAGCAGTGCCAACCCGGCACCGACCACCACCGCGAGCACCAGATCCCGGCTGCGGCGAGCCCGCACCCGGGCCGGCAGCCGGGGCTCACCCCCATGCATGTCCTCGATCCGCTTGGGAAGCCAGCGCAGCCCCAACAGGAACAGGACGGTGGTCACCACTTCGACGGTCAGCTGGGTCAGCGCCAAATCGGGCGCCGAGAACAGAATGAAGGTCAGACAGGTCACCAGACCGGCGATACTCATCATCATCAGTGCAGCCAATCGGTGGTACTTGGCCTGCCAGGCAGCGCCCACCGCACAGATGCCACCGATCAGCCACAGGCCCATGAACACCGGCGACGGCTCGATGGGTATCCGTGGGCCGGCACGCAGACCGTCGTGGTACAGAATCAGACCGACCAGCACCGCCCCGACGAAGATGATCAGAAAGAGCTGCTGTTGCAAACGACGCGTACCCAGCAGATTCAGCCCGTTGGCCCCCAGGCGGCGCAAGGCGATCAGCAGCCGTGCGAAAGCGGCCTGCCCGTTGATGTGGCGCAGCAGCGGGACACCCTCGAAGCGGTTCTTGCGCATACGATCACGCAGCAGCATCCAGATCAATACGCCACCCACCATCGCCGCCAGACTCATGGCCATCGGCAGGTTCCAACCATGCCACAGTGCCAGACTGTAGCTGGGCAGTGATCCCCCCACCACCGGCTTGGCGGCCGTATCCAGCACCGCGCCAATGATGGTGGCCGGCAGGATGCCGACCAGCAGACAGACGATCACCAGCAGCTCCACCGGCACCCGCATCCAGTGCACCGGCTCGTGCGGCTCGCGCGGCAGACCCGTGGCCCGCGGACCCAGAAACACATCGACCGAGAGGCGCAGCGAATAGGTGACGCTGAACATGGCGGCGACGGTCGCCATGACCGGCAGCAGCACCTCGATCGACATCGACGAATCGACATCGACCGTGGCCGCAAAAAACATTTCCTTGGACAGAAAACCGTTGAGCAGCGGTACCCCGGCCATCGCCGCGCTGGCCACGAAAGCCAGCGTACCGGTCACCGGCATGGATTTCATCAAACCACTGAGTCTGCCCATGTCCCGGGTGCCTGTCTCGTGGTCTATGATGCCGGCAGCCATGAACAACGAAGCCTTGAAAGTGGCATGGTTGATGATATGAAAAACGGCGGCCACGGCGGCCGTCTTGCTGTTCATGCCCAGCAACAACGTGATCAGGCCCAGATGGCTGATCGACGAATAGGCCAGCAGCCCCTTCAAATCGGTCTGGAACATCGCGATATAGGCACCGACCAGCAAGGAAGCCGCACCGGCGCCGCCGACCAGCACGAACCATTCCTGTGTACCCGACAGTACCGGCCAGAAACGGGCCAACAGGAAGACCCCCAGCTTGACCATGGTGGCCGAGTGCAGATAGGCCGACACCGGTGTCGGTGCCGCCATCGCCCGCGGCAGCCAGAACAGGAAGGGGAACTGCGCACTCTTGGTGAGTGCCCCCAGCAGAATGAAGACCAGCAGCATGCCGTACAGATCGTGCTGGCGGATCAGGTCGCCCGAAGCCAGCACCACGTCCAGCTCATAGCTGCCGGCCACATGCCCCAGCAGCAACGCCCCGATCAGCAGCCCCAACCCGCCCATGCCGGTGACCAGCAGGGCCATGCGCGCGCCCTTGCGTGCATTGTCACGCTGGTGCCAATAACCGATCAGCAAAAAAGAATAGATGCTGGTCAGTTCCCAAAACAGCACCAGCTGGATCAGATTGCCCGACAGCACCACCCCGATCATCGCCCCCATGAAGGACATCAGGAAGGCGAAGAAACGCGGCACGGGATCGGCCGGCGACATGTAATAGCGTGCGTACAACGCGACCAGTGCACCGATGCCCAACACCAGCACCGTGAACAGCCAGGCAAAGCCATCCATCCGGAACACCAGATCCAGGCCCATGCTGGGCAGCCAGCCAATCCGCTGTTCGATCACCTGTCCGGCAGCGACGTCGGGAAACCACAGGCACGCCTGAACCAATGCGGCCAGCGCGATCAGCGACGCGACCGTCGCCTCTGCATTGCGCGCATTCGACGGAAACAGAACAGCAACCAGACTGCCGATCCACGGCAGCAAAACCAGCAGGACGAGGGGCATCAGACGTGATCCGGGGCCGGAGGAAGTGGGAACGGCCTCGATCACCCGCGGGCAGGGGTGATGACGAGTTTACAACGTCGTATTATTCTACAAACTCCGTCAAAACTTC
This sequence comes from Lautropia sp., assembly GCA_030530775.1. Classification (GTDB taxonomy): domain Bacteria; phylum Pseudomonadota; class Gammaproteobacteria; order Burkholderiales; family Burkholderiaceae_E; genus Lautropia. The sequence continues at coordinate 293,117 of JAUMUG010000003.1, forward strand.
CTTTAAAAAACGCCATTTGCCCCCATTTCTTCGGATAGACCCTGGTTTTCGTGGTGTCGATGACGCACCGATCCGACCAGTGGTGCAGTACCCGGCTAATACACATTCACCCTGTAGGTCAGGACCCGGGTCGTCGGCGCGCTGTGGCTTTTCGCATATTCCATCCGGATCGTGGTGTGGCCGACATAGCGCGCCCGAAAGACCCAGACCTCGGCCGGCAGACCCCGGTCGTGTCGGCGCCAATCCCGATCCATATGGACCGGACCACTGAGGTATTCCATCTCTGGCCTGATCCGGCTGCGCAAAAAAGTCACCTGGCCATCGGCAGGATCGATGGCCAGCCGCAACTCCAGCCGCTGCCCCATCCAGAGCCGGACCTCGGCACCATCATCCAGATCGTCGAGCACGATGACATCGTCGCGCCAGAAATCACTGCAACCTCCCGCTGCCAGCAGCAGACCGCTGCCCCCGGCCGTCAACAGCCGGCGACGGACGGCACTCGGCGCCCGGCCCTGCCGTTCCACCGTCCCCTGCTTCGACATCGACCCCACCGTTTCATGCTTCTTCATGCCGTCCATCTCCGTAGCGTTCCGTTCCTGCACAAGCCTCGTTTGCAACCAGCGGCCGGTCCCTCCGTCTCGCCTCCGAAGAAACCATGAGGCGCGAACCTGCCCGGCAGCGGACGAGACACCACATTCTGTATGAAACAGCGCATCTCGTGTTGCCTGCACGCACCGATGGATGCCAACACCGATGACGAGGCCCGTTCAAACCGACGACAAACGGGAGGATGCCCTGCACGAAGCCGTGCACGCTCACCGCGGACGGGTCCGCCCATCGGCTGTCCAACCATCCGAAAGCCGCTTTGGGCCAGCAATCGACCCGTTTTACGAGGAATGAAGCCCGGGAGGACTGCTTTTTGTAGACTGTGGGGGAACTCATGAGTCCGATGTCTGATGATCGAACCCGTCTCTGCCCTTTCATCCCTGCCCGGCGAGCTGCATCAGCGCGCCCAGACGCTGCGTCAGCCTCTGCGCTGGCTGCTCGGTTTCGTGGCGGTTCTGGTCGCCATCGTCCGTGATCTGGCCTTCGGCCAGTTGCTGCTGCGCGCCACCAGCCTGGTCTACACCACACTGCTGGCCATCGTGCCGATGCTGGCACTGACCTTTTCACTGTCCAAGGCTTTCGGCGTACATGGACAGATCGAACCGGCGCTGCAACGCTTTCTGGAACCACTGGGCACCCGTGGCCAGGAAATCAGCGATCAGATCATCGGCTTCATCAACAACATGCAAGTCGGTGTGCTCGGTTCGCTGGGCCTGCTGATGCTTTTCTTCACCGCGATCTCGACCATCCTCAAGATCGAGAGCGCCATCAACACCATCTGGCACGTCCGCCAGCTACGCCCGATTTCTTACCGGATCACCGGCTATCTCAGCATCATGCTGGTCGGCCCGATCATCGTCTTCTCGGCGCTGGGTCTGAACGCCGCCGCGGCCTCGTCCCGTTTCGTCCAGTCGCTGCTGACCATTCAGCCCTTCGGTGAACTGGCCTTCCTGGCCGGCAAACTGCTGCCCTATGTGCTGATCATCGCGCTGTTTCTGCTGCTGTATCTGTACATGCCCAACATCCGGGTCAGGGTCATTCCGGCGCTGGTCAGCGCCCTGGTGGCCGGCGTCGCCTGGCAGAGCGCCGGCTGGGGCTTTGCCCGCTTCGTGGCCGGCTCCTCGCAGTACGACGCCATCTACTCCGGTTTTGCCATCGTCATTCTGTTCATGATCTGGCTCTACGTCAGCTGGATCGTCGTACTGGCGGGAGCCAGCGTCGGCTTCTATCTGCAGCACCCCGAATACCTGGGCGTCGGCTCGGACGACGCTCGGCTCAGCGACCAGAGCCGCGAACAGCTGGGGTTGGCGCTGATGCAGGCCATCGGTGTTCGTCATCTACAGGGCGACACCCCGCTCGACATCACCCGGTTGGCCTCCCGTTTCCGGACTCCTGCCTCCGCCATCGAAGACCTGCTGAACGCGCTGACCGACGCCAATCTGTTGTTGCGGGTCGAACAGGGGCAGAACCCGGCCTGGGTGCCGGCCCGCGATCTCGGCAACATCTCGGTCTGGCAGGTGCTGAGCGCCATCCGCACATCCGGTGGCATCCCACTGGCCAACCCACCCGAAGACAAGATCAACCATGCCCATCGGCAGGTGGTGGCCGAGGTTCAGCAAACCCTCTCCCGCCTCAGCCTGCGTGAGCTACTGGTCCAAGCGCTGCCGCCGCAGAGACCCTCCTGATTCATGGCACGGCCGACCGACGGGATCGGCCGTATTACACTGAAGCCTTCCGTTCACCCCTGCGAGAGCCTGCCGTGCCCCCGTTTACCCGAGCGATCCTACTCGTCAACGTCATTTTCTTTTTGCTGCAGCAGAACTTCTACCAGCCGATGATGATCTGGTTTGCGCTGTGGCCCCAGCCCGGTGATCTGCTCGGTGCGCTGCCCTGGCACGCCCCGTGGCAGATCGTCAGCTACAGCCTGCTGCATGGCGACTTCTTCCACCTGCTGTTCAATATGTTTGCCATCTGGATGTTCGGCAGTCGGGTCGAAGCCGTCTGGGGTCCCCGGCGCCTGGGGCTGGCCTATCTGATCGCCGTCATCAGTGGTGCCATCGCCCAGGTCGTGGTCGGCAACATACTCTACAGCAATGGCGTCCCGATCATCGGCGCCTCGGCCGGTGTCTTCGGCATTCTGCTTGCCTATGCGCTGGTCTTCCCACGCGACCGCATCATGCTGCTGATCCCGCCGATCCCGCTGCCTGCGCCAGTCTTCGTCGGCATCTATGCTCTGTTGGAGCTGTACTTCGGCCTGACCGGCAGCGGCCAGGGCGTGGCCCACTTTGCCCACCTGGGTGGCCTGCTCGGCGGCTGGGTCGGCTACCGCCATCTGCGCCGCTGACGCTCACGTCCCTTGCCCCGGTACTCCCGGTCAGCTCCGATGCCCCCTCACTGACCGGGGTGCGTCTCCGCACCATCCTCTCCGCCCGAGCGGCCCGTCAGGAATCAGGGGTCGCCGCCTTCCCCGCACCCGGGTCTCTTCCCGGCCGAATCCCGATCGCCGCCGATCGTGATCCGGTCAGCACGCCGTATCTCCCATACCACAGACACAGCATGCCTGCATGCAAACCATCGGTGACACGGGTCATCGGGTTTCACCCGGCCTTTTGCTCCTACCATCGCGGCATCGAAACCCACCATGAGGAGCTTTTGGGCACATGACACAGGAAAAGCGCCCCACCTTTCCCGTATTCTGGTCCACGCTGGCATCCGGCGTACTGTTCTTCCTGATCTTTTTCTCGATGAACTATTTTCTGCAGGAAGACAGTGACCTGCGCGAGACACTGATCAGCAGTGGCGTCACGGCGGTGATCTATACTTTTTTCATGTGGCTGGTGTTCCGCTGGCTGAAGAAGAAAAAGGACGAGCAACAGTTCTGACCCCACTCCCCGGAGCATTCCGGGGTATCGGATCGATCGGCTTTTTTCGCTGCCCGCCTGTTTCACACCGATCATCCCGTCCGATTCCCCGAACTACCCGATTCCGGAATGAGCCTGTCCCTTTCGTGCAACCGGCGTGTGCCGCATCCGGTTGCCATCGTGCTGGGTCCCCTGCTTGCAGCCTGCTCACTGCCGGCCGGCGGCCTGTCCGGGACAGTCTCCCGCTGCCCGGTCGTTCCGGCCCACCCCGGTGTTGTGCTGGCCGACGCGCTCGTTTCATCCCGGCCCCGGACATCTGCCACGGGTACGATCCTTTCGTCCCGGGCATCGGGCTCCCCCGTCACCGACGGCAAAACACCTCCTTCCCCGACACCGTCGACATCGGCCGAAACGAACGGCCAGCACCAGACAGATTTTGTCGCCGTCCGCCGGGCCGCATCGGCTTCTGCAGCTCGCTCGGACGGCCCACGGGTGTCTGCCGGCACCAGCGCAGCCAAGCCGACCCATGCCGCCACACAGAAAACACAGCAAAACGCATCCTGGGTATCGGCTCGGCTCCAGCGGGTACAGGATGGCGATTCGCTGCTGGTCACGCTCGGCGATGGCCAGACTGAAAAACTGCGCATCGCCGGCATCGATGCACCCGAACGTACCCAGCCCTTCTCGGGGCGATCCCGGAAACACCTGTTGTCACTGCTCGAGGCACGGCCTCTGCGCTACCGTGCACTCAAGCGCGATCAATACGGCCGGCAGATCGTGATCCTGCACAGCCAGCAGGGCAAACAACGGATCGATGTCAACCGGGCGATGCTGGAGGCTGGAATGGCCTGGTACTTCAGGCGCTATGAACGCGAACTGCCAGCCGAACTGCGCAGCCCCTACGCCCGCGCCGAAACCGAAGCGCGCCGGCACCGGCGCGGCCTGTGGTCGGAATCCAGCCCCCAACCACCCTGGGAATTCCGGCGGCAAAAGCGCCGACGCAACACGACGACGTCAACCGGCACGAAACCATGAATCGCGACGACACGGTGCTGCTCTACAGCCCCGGCGACGCCTTCCGCCGGCGAATCCCGCACGCATACGTGCATCGGCGCGCTCGAGAAGCTGCCGCGCGCATCGATACACTCGGCAAACGAGCAGTCGGAATACGCTGGCCAGGCATTCCCCGGACCGATGAGCCGGCTTGAAACAGCGCAGACCCCAAACGATGCCCAGACTGGCAGGTGCCGCAGCTCCGTCAGTCCTCACCCCGTGCCTGCCGCTGACGCAGCACTTCATAGACCACCACGCCGGTGGCGACCGAGACGTTGAGGCTGGACACCGATCCCACCATCGGAATCGACACCAGTGCGTCGCACTGCTCACGCACCAGCCGGCGGATACCCTTGTCCTCGGACCCCATCACCAGCGCCACCGGCCCGCGGAACTGGATTTCATAGAGTGACGCATCGGCCCCGTCGGCCAGACCATAGACCATGAAGCCGGCATCCTGCAGGGTTTCGATGGTGCGCACCAGATTGGTGACCAGGACATAGGGCAGCGACTCGCCTGCGCCGCTGGCAGTATGCAGCGCCACGTCGGTCAATGGTGCGGCATGGTCCTTGGGGGCGATCACCGCATCCACCCCGGCACCATCGGCGGCACGCAGGCAGGCGCCCAGATTGCGCGGATCGGTCACCCCATCCAGCAGCAACAAAAAGCCCGGCTGCCCGCGCCCCTCGAAGCTTTCCAGCAGCGCCGGCAGATCGGCCGTCACCACCTTGGTCTGGACCTGGGCCACCACCCCCTGATGACGCTTGCCACCACAGATGCGATCCAGCCGCGACGGCTCGGCACGCACCACCGGCACCTTCTGCTGCCGAGCCAGCCGCAGCAGGTCGCGCACCCGGTTGTCTTCACGCGTGCGATCGACATACAGCGATTCGAAACTGCTGGGCACCTGGCGCAACCGCGCCATCACTGCATGAAACCCGTAGAGCAGCATGGTTGGATGACTCCTGAAAAAATGACGCACCTGCGCACAGGACGAGATATCGGCGACACACGACCGGCCCCGATCCGGCACCGGCCGCGGCTTCCCCCGCGACGAAGAGTCGCAGAACCCGTCTCCAAAGTCTACGACACTCCGCGAAACACCTCTGTCATCCGGTGGATGGCGCCGGGGCAGTTTCCTATTTGCGGCGCTTTCGGCTGCCGGATGCGCGCGTCTCGCCACTGGCTACACGGCTGGTCTTCTTGCGCTCGGCCTTGCTGCCCACATTGGCCGATCCGACACGGCGACGCGCCCCCCGCCCGGACGCGCCCACGGCGCGATCGTCCAGCGCCGACTTGCGGCCCCTGCTGCGGCCCGGTTTGCGGATCGTGAAGGGATCGCCCTCGTCGTCACCACGGCCCGCTTCGGCCCCGCCTCCACCACGACAGGCGGCCTCCCACTCGTCACCACCACGACCTCCGTGCGTCCCGGTTCCTGTGCCCACACCGTCGTCCGCCCCGGAACGGGGCACCGGCCCATCGATCAGGCGGAAATCGATCCGCCTCGCATCGAGATTGACGGCGCCCACCTGCACCTGCACCTCATCGGTCAATGTATAGCGCCGCCCGGTCCGTTCGCCGATCATCGCGTGCGCGCTGTCATCGAAATGGAAATACTCCTGGCCCAGCTCCGAGACATGCACCATGCCTTCGACATACAGCTCGTTCAGTGTCACAAAGATGCCGAAAGGCGCCACACCCGTGATACGGCCGGCATAACGTTCACCCACCCGATCCCGCATATACAGGCACTTCAGCCAGGCCTCCACATCGCGCGTGGCTTCATCGGCGCGCCGTTCATTGGCCGAACAGACCAGGCCGAGATTCTCCCAGACCGCCTGCGATTCCGGCCCATCGGCACGCCCGCCACGCTTGCTGCGCCCCTTGGCCCCGGGTTTGCCGGCCCCTTCAAGGGCCACCGTCTGCGCGCCATCCCCGTTCATCGGCTCTGCGACCGACAGCGCATCGTCATTCGGTGCGTCCAGCGGTGCCGCCACGATCTGCGGCCGATAGCGTTTTTCTTCGAGCAGCGCCTTGATGGCACGGTGATTCAACAGATCCGGATAGCGGCGGATCGGTGATGTGAAATGCGCATAGGCATCATAGGCCAGGCCGAAATGGCCGTTGTTGTCCGGCGTATAGACCGCCTGCTGCATCGAACGCAACATCATCGTCTGCAGCAGCGCCGCATCGGCGCGCCCACTGATCTGACGCGACAGTGACTGATAATCCTGCGGGCGCGGACCGCGCTTTTCCTTGGCCTCGGCACTGGCGTCGCCCAGACGCAGTCCGGTGCCGCTCAGGAAATCGCGTAGCTTGGCCAGGCGATCGGGGCTGGGGCCTTCGTGTACCCGGTACAGGCCGGGATGTTTGTTGCGCCCTAGAAAATCCGCCGCACAGGTGTTGGCCGCCAGCATACATTCCTCGATCAGCCGGTGGGCATCATTGCGGTGACGGGCCACGATCGAGGTGATCCGCCCGGCATCGTCACAGAGCATCTGTGTTTCGGCCGTCTCGAACTCGATGGCGCCGCGCGCCTCGCGCGCCTTCAGGAGTGCCTTGAACAGCGCATACAGATCTTTCAGACCCGGCACCAACGATTTGCGTCTTTCGATGGCTGCCTGGTTCTCTCCCGACAGAATTCCCCAGACTTCGTCATAGGTCAATCGTGCCGCCGAATGCATCACCGCCGGATAGAACTGATAGGCGATCACTTCGCCCTTCGTGTCCACCACCATATCGGCCACCAGCACCAGCCGGTCCACCTCGGGGTTGATCGAACACAGCCCGTTGGACAGCTTCTCGGGCAGCATTGGAATCACCCGGCGCGGGAAGTACACCGAGGTCGTGCGACGCTGCGCTTCTTCGTCGAGCAGACTGCCGGGCCGCACATAATGGCTGACATCGGCAATGGCCACCAACAGGCGCCAGCCGACGTGCTTCTCGCCATCGGCACTGCGACAGGGTTCGCAATAGACGGCGTCATCGAAATCACGGGCATCGGCGCCATCGATCGTCACCAGCGGCACGTCACGCAGGTCGATCCGGCCCCGGTAATCGGCTGGACGCAGCGCATCGGGCAGTCCGGCGGCTTCGGCCAGCAGTGCTTCGCTGAAGCGATGCGGCACATCGAACTTGCGCACCGCGATCTCGATCTCCATGCCGGCGTCACCCACATCGCCCAGCACTTCACAGACCCGCGCAATCGGCGGCGTATTCCAGCCCGGGGGTTCGATGATCTCCACCGACACCACCTGGCCGGCCTCGGCCCCGCCCGTACCACCCGGTTCTATCAGGATCTCATGCTTGATGCGTCGATCTTCAGGCACCACCATCAACACGCCACGCTCGTCGATCAGACGGCCGACCACCCGACGACGACTGCGTGCCGTCACCTCCACGATCTTGCCTTCGGGACGTCCCCGACCGTCGGTTCCGACCCGGCGCACCAGCACCCGGTCACCGTGCATCACTTTCCGCATTTCGCGGGGCGGTAAAAAAACATCCTCCCCCTCACCATCGGGCAGCAAAAAGCCAAAACCGTCGCGATGGCCCTGCACCCTGCCCGGAATCAGATCGATGCGGCTGACCAGCATCAGGTCGCCCTTACGCCCCTGCAGAAGCTGACCATCGCGCTGCATGGCCGCAACGCGACGCCGCATTCCCACCATCGCCTCGGGCGGAACTTTCATACGGATCACTAGCTCCTCGATGTTCAAGGGGGCACCCGCCTCGGCCAATACATCCAGGATATTCTGTCTGCTTGGTGGATCGGAAATATCAATCATTTTTTGTTGACAAGCTCAAAAACTGCACTAGAATGTCTTCTTCAGTCGTTGCCCAGATGGCGGAATTGGTAGACGCACTAGGTTCAGGTCCTAGCGCCAGCAATGGTGTGGAGGTTCGAGTCCTCTTCTGGGCACCAATCCCATTCAGACGGTTGTGAAAATAGTTCTGAAGATCACAGCAGCCTAATCAAGAAACCCGCATCGGCGGGTTTTTTTATGCCTGAATCCAACTATTGTCGCACACAAATTGCCCAATGCGCTGCCGGATACGCATGAGCAGGCCTTTCGACCGGCGTGACTCATCGTTTTGGCAACGTGATGCACAGCAGACAGGCGAAGATCAGACCAACCCCGATCCAGCCCTGGACCGGCAGGCGTTCACCCACGATCAAAGCCGCCAATCCGGCAGCCACCACTGGCTCCAACAGCGTGATCGTCGTGGCGGTACTGGCCTGTACCCGGGCCAGGCCATAGCCAAAACACAGATAGCCGACGAACATCGGCACAAAAGCCATATAAAGACCCACACTGGCGTTCTGCCACGAATCCAGAAACGAACCGCCGGTGACAAACAGCACTGGCATCAGCATCAGTCCACCCAATCCGAACATCGTGCCCATGGCTGCCCGGGTCGGAATCCGTCGCTGCATCATCCGCCGCGCCACCCACGAATAGAAAGCATAGGTCAGCCCGGCCGTCAGTCCCAGTGCCACACCAGCCATCAAGGAAGTCGGCTCATCATTCATGCCCTCATCATATCCTTCGGCCAGGCTCAATAGCGCCATACCGATGAGCCCCAGCGCCGCACCCACCACCCAACGTCGGCTGACCCGAAGCCCATCCAACAGGATTTCGATCAAAGCAGACGCCAAAGGGGCAGAACCGAGCGACACGACAGTGCCCACCGTAACCCCGGCCAGCCGCATAGAGGCATAGAAAGCCAACGGATAGACCGCCACCGACACGGCACCGGCCAGCAACCAGTGCCACTGCACACGCAAGGCCATGTGGTGGCGCGTCACCGTCCGGAACGCCAGCCCAGCCTGCAGTAGACCACCGACCCCCATCGCTGCCGAACCGATCGCCACTGCGCCGACTTCCGGCGCAAAAGTGGCAGCCACCCCGGTGGTACCCCACAGCACGGCCGCCATCATCACGCCCAGCACGCCGAGCAGATCGTTCTCATCGTCCATGCGATACTCCACAGCGCCCGAGGCCATTGGGGCTCGCCTGCAGCACGCAGCCGCAGCGCCCTTCCTTCGAAATCCGCGGGCGACATCGCGCTTTCCAGCAGGAAAGACGCCGACGTACCAGCGTCGCCGCCTGCGCAACCCCCACTCGACCGGTCCAGGCGCCTGCTGCAACCGTCCGCGGTAAAGGAGCAGTCCCAGACACTCGATCCGGACAGACCCGGCCAAGTATTCAAGTTGAAATGGGCAAATCAGTATACCTGCTGTCGTCCGTACTGTCGCCATCCTGCATTCCATCATCTTTCCGTCGCTTCGAACAGGGTCCAAGCCGCGCAGGGTTCGGGCCACGGGCTAGAATCGGACAATCCCGTTGGAGCACACCCATGGCCAAACTGCTTTGCTACAAGACCATGCCCGTATGGCATCACGACACGATCCCGACAGGCTTCCTTCAGCAACACAACACCCAGGAAGGCACCTGGGCCCAACTCACCGTGCTGCAAGGCTCGGTGGACTTCGCCTTCATGACGGCCGAAGGTGAAGTCACCGAAGAACACACCTTCACTCCCGACAACCAACCACCGCGCATCGAACCACAGCAGTGGCACCGGATCGTGTCGACCAGCCCCGATGTGACCTGCCAGCTGGCTTTTTTCTGCACCGCCGATGATTACTTCGCCAAGAAATACCAACTGACCGCCACTCATTCGGAAGTGCTGGCGGCGATGGAGCATGTGTCACCGGGCCGTACGCTCGACCTGGGCTGCGGCAACGGCCGCAACGCCTTGTTCCTGGCCAAAAACGGTTTTGATGTCGATGCCTGGGACCACACCACCGAACGGCTCGACAACCTCGCCCGCATCGCGGCCGAAGAAAAGCTCTCGCCTCGACTGCACGTGCATGGCGTCGATCTCAACGAGGTGGAAACGTTGCCCTTTGCCGGCCCCTACGATTTCATACTGTCGACCGTGGTGCTGATGTTCCTGCAACCCGAAACGATCAGCCCCCTGATCGGCCTGATGCAGGAAAACACCGCGCCCGGCGGCTACAACCTGATCGTCAGCGCGATGGACACCGCCGATCACCCGTGCACACAACCCTTCCCTGCTCCCTTCAAGGAAGGTGAGCTGAAGGCGCTGTACGAAAGCTGGGATCTGGTGAAATACAACGAAAACCCGGGACAACTGCACAAGACCGATGCCAATGGCAATCGCATTTCGCTGCGCTTTGCCACCGTGCTGGCCAAGAAACCGGCGTGATCGTATCGGGGCGGCGCCACCATTCGATGCACGGATTTCCGGGGCCCCCCTGCCCGCCCAACCGAAGCTCACGATGCAAGTACTGCAAATCGGCCCGCTGTCCATCTCTTACTCGGTGCTGGTGCTGATCGCCGCGATCATCATCGGCACCTGCGTCGGACAGTGGTGGGCCAGACGGCGCAAACAGCAGGACATCGAACCGATCTTCTTCTCACGGATCGTCCTGCCCAGCCTGCTGCTGGCACGCCTCGGTTTCGTGGCGCAGTACCATGAAGCCTACCTGGGCGATCCCATCACCATCATCGACGTGCGCGATGGCGGCATCGATCCGTGGATCGGCATCATATGCGCATGGCTGATCGGGCTGTGGCACGTTCGTCGCAACGCGCGTCTGCGTGCAGGATTGGTCGCGGCCATCGGCTGCGCCAGTCTGATCGCTGCTGGCGGCACGCTGACGCTCGATCCGTCCCGCAATGCCATAGCGCTGCCGGCACTGCAATTCAGTCGGCTGAACGGCGAGCCACTCGAGCTGCAACGATATGCCGGCAAACCACTGGTGCTCAATCTATGGGCCACCTGGTGCCCGCATTGTGTGCGTGAGATGCCAGTATTGGCAAAAGCGCAGCAGCGCCATCCGGAGATCGGTTTCGTGTTTCTGAATCAAGGCGAGGATGCGGACACCATACGACGTTTTCTCCAACGCCGCCGGTTGCACTCCGATCACGTACTGCTCGATCCTCGGGGCCTTGCCAGCAAACACTTCGGGCAACGCGCACTGCCCAGCACGCTGTTCTTCTCGTCCGACGGCCGTCTGGTCGAGATCAGGATCGGAGCATTGTCGGAAGCCACCCTGCAGCAGCGCTTGAAACGGCTGTTCTGAATCCGCAGCACACATGAAAACGTGTCATTCACTTCCTGGGCGGTTTTACAGCACCAGCGCAAACCAGATCAGGACAGCCACCACCGCCTGCAGCAAGGCCGTCTGTTTCAACTGCAGATTCAACGCCCGGCCCTCGCGCAGCCGGAACATCACGATCAGTGCGATGGCCCCCGGCAATGCCAGGACCGGCCCCAGGATCAGGCCCGGCAGATCGAGGATGAAGGCAATCACCAGCAACAGCACAAAAGGAAGGAGCAGCAACCCGGCATACAGCCAAGCGGCCCGATGTGCACCCAGCAGTCCAGCCAGAGTCTGTCGCCCGGCAATACGATCGTTGACCAGGTCGCGCGTATTGTTGACCAGCAGCACCGCCGCCGCATGGCAGCCCGGCACCAGGCCGAAGAAACAGGCCAGCAGCGAGAAACGATCGCTCTGCAGGAAATAACTGCCCGCCACCGCCACGATACCAAAGAAAAACAGCACACAGCTTTCACCCCAGGGGGTGTGCGACATCGGACGGGGGCCGCCGGAATAGAGCCATCCCGCCAGCAGCGAAAACAACCCGATGATCAGAATCGATACGCCATGTCGTCCGGTCAGCCAGCTCCCCCCCAGCAGAGCCAGGACGAAACACAGCACCGCCGCATTGCGCACCTGGACCCGATCGGCCTGACCACTGCCGATCAACCGTGTCGGCCCCAACCGCTCCGGACCATCCGCACCACGGACACCATCGCCCAGATCATTGAACAGATTGGTGCCAGCCTGAATCATCAGTACACAGAAACAGGCCAACAGAAAAGACAGGAAGTTGAAACGGGCCCCCTGGAAGGTCGCCAAGGCCGTACCCAGAAACACCGGCACCAGCGACAGACCCAGGGTCGGCGGCCGGATCCCCAACAGCCAACCCCGACGCGACGGAAAGCGGGAAACAATCGAAGTCATCTTTCTCCTTGTGTGCTGCTCCATGCAGCAAGCCTTGCGGCATCCGCAAGCCATGGTTTTACCACAGCCCCGGCGGCCGACCATGCATCGAGCGCACGCCACAGCGCCTGCTGATCCGCAGGCGGACGTACGCTCATCCGTGCCCAGCCCGGCAATCCAAAAGACCGGGCATCACGCAATTTGATACCAGCCTGCCGCAGATGTGCGAGCAGACCTTCCCATACTTCATCGTCACCTGTCCGGCCGGCCGGTGCTCTCTCCGGCGACAGGGACGGAGCCGGCAAATCGGCCGACGTCCGTTCACCGTTTGGATCGACAGGCGAGCGAGCGCAGAAAAAATGGCTGTCACTATCCAGAATCACCCAGCCCCTCGCACGCAATCCGGCCACCTGCCGTGCCTTCCAGTTCCGCAACAACGCCAATGAATCACGCAGCCATGCCTGAGGGCCGGGTTCCATCCATTGCTGCAACAGCGCCACCCCATGCGAACCGATTTCCCACGACGGCGCCAGCTGCCGCATTTTTGCCAGCAGTCGCAACTGAAGACCGTCGCGCACCGATGCAGAAGGCGACACGGCGGGCGCGATCAGATAGGCCGCACGGATACCCGTCAGGCCCAGCGCCTTGTTGGGAGTGATCAACTGCCAGACCCGACCAAGAGCGCACGCATCGAGGCTGCCCTGCCCTTCGAGCCGCATCGGCGCATAGGCACGATCCAGCACCAGCACATCCGGGGCCTGCAGCTGCTGCACCCATACCGGCAAGCCGGGTTGATTCACCCCCAACGGGCTGGAAGGTTCACAGGCCCAGATCAGTCGGATGCCCCGCCGACGGCTGCGCTGCCGATCCCGCGAGTCATCCCCGGCACCGCCGACCGATGCCGTCTCTTTCCCGAGCCGCCCGGGAGCAGGCCGGGTACGACGCGGCACATCCTCATGACCCGCGACCCCCGCCGATACCACGGGCGCCACCTTCGCCTCGGGCCTGCCATCACTGCACCGCTCCAATCCACTCACGACACCCGAACCATCGATCACCTCGACATCACGAGACCGGGACATTCCCGGCAACGACCGATCGACTTCGGTGCCCGGCAAGCAGTGGACCGGCAGCCCCCAGGCTTCGGCTGCCCGCCGATAATCACCATAGGCATGCGCCGGCAGATGGACCGAAACGGGGGCGCCGGTTTCGGCCGCACGGTCAGTGTCCGTCTCCGATTCGGTGTCGATCAGGGTTTCAGGACCGGTTTCGGCGTCGGTATGGGTGCAAGAGGCTCCCCCGACGTTTTCGGCCGCAATCGCCACGACGGCCGCCGTGAGCCGAAAAATCAGCTCACTGCCACTGGCGCCGATCAGAATGCGCCGGGGATCGATACCATGCCATCGACCCAGCTGCCGACACAGCGCCGCATGGGAAGGATCGGGATAGGCGTCGGGCACCAGCCGCTGCAAGTACGAGAGCACCTGCAAACAGGGTCCGGCCGCATTGACGTTGGTGGAGAAATCGTGCGGCACCGTCCCCTGGGCGTCCGGGCCGCCATGTCTTGAGGAAAGCGAGCTCACCATGGCCCGCCGATTATGCCATCAGCGACCCATCCGGGGCACCTGAGCCGTAGCAGGATCGCGGGCTACGACCATTGGGCAGACACCCATGTCGGTTATCAAAGGGCCATCGGCCAGACACCTCTGCCCCATATCACGACCGCCGCTGGCTGAAACAGCGACGAACCCACCACGGCGGCCAACAGCCCGACGCTCGTCCAGACGACGCGGGCAGCGCGACGCTGTGCTCGACGGGTGTCGGCAGCCGTCGCCGACCGTGCCGATGGGTTCAGGCAATAAATGCCCGGTTTACCCAGGCGCACGCCGAGCCGCAGGGCCATGGCGGCCATCGGCCAGCCGCCGTTGGGTGATGGCGTACGCCGTGCCTCACTCGGCAGTCGGCGCCACTGCGCCCGGGGCGCGCCCAGCATCAGCAACAGTGCGCTCAACCGTGCCGGCACCCAGCTGAGCCCGTCATCGGCCCGGGCTGCCCATTTGCCGGCCCACAGCCATTGGCGGCCATGGCGCTCGGCCGGATAGCCCCACATCGCGTCCGCCGTGTTCGCAAAACGGTAAAGCACCGCACCGGGCAAACCCAACAGCGCAAACCAGAACAGCGGCGCCACCACCGAATCGTTCAGGTTCTCGGCCAGCGTCTCAATGGCAGCCTCGCGCACATCGGTCTCGTCCAATTGGCCGATATCACGGCTGACCAGCCAGCCCAGCCGCTCGCGCCCAGCCGTCAGCGACTGTGCCAATGCCGCCTCGACCGAGCCCACCTCATCGCGCAGCATCGCCCAGGACAACATGGATTTCAGACACAGCGCCATCGATGGCACTGCCAGCCACCACGGCAATCGCAGCAGCAAGTCCTGCAACGTCACGGCCAGCGACGCGGTCACGCCAGCCCCCAAACACCACGCCAGCGCGCCACGAACAAAGACGGACAGGTCGGAATGCTTGCGGGAAACGACGGAAGATGCGGCCCCGTCGTGCCGATCGATCTCCGGCGCAATCCGCTCGCCCATCCATTGCAGACAATGGCCGATCCAGACCACCGGATGCCAACGCGCAGGCGGCTCTCCCCAACGGTGGTCGATCCACAGTGCCAACACCGGCACCAAGGCCAGCAACAGCGTATTCATCGACACATGCTCAACCGGTGGTGGACGCCGGCTCGACTTCTGGAAGACGGCTTATAATCATACGCCCAATCATCTCAGCACCTGATGAATTTGCGCCGACGACATGCCGGGCCACCCTTCGTCCCGATCGCCAGGACGCCACACGGCATCACCCGCCATGATGAGGGCTGACGGCATCGAAGCACTCCTGGTTCGTCGATCCGCTGCGGCCGGATGGGCCCTGCATCGGAAGCGTCCGCAAAGTCAAGATGCATCCTCCATGGGTTCGGCCAGACAGTCGGCGATATAGTCCACCGGCAGGCGATGACGCGCAGCCAACGTCTCGAGACCGTCACCGGCGGCATGATCGGCATGCAACGATGCCAACCAACCGTTCAGCCCGCTCGACAGCGAACGGCCCGAATGCTCACCTTCCTTAAGCCCTTTGCCGCCGCCGACCTCGTATTTATGGGCATAGCCGCGTGGTGTCACCATCAGACCATCGCGCAGCACGGTATTGCTGTTGCCGATCAGCACCGTGGACAACATGCCGATATCGGCCTCGGCCATTTTCGCGAGCGTGGTGAATTCGATCCGCTCGCGCCGGCGATAGGCGCTCTTGACGATCGCCACCGGCGTTTCGGGGTCGCGATGGCGCAGAAACAGCCGCTGCGCTTGCACGATCTGCCGAGTGCGCCGGCCGCTTTTCGGGTTGTAGAGTGCCACCACGAAGTCTGCAGCGGCAGCCGCATCCAGTCGACGTGCGATCGTCGGCCACGGCGTCAGCAGATCGGAAAGCGAGACCGAGCAGAAATCATGTGTCAGCGGTGCCCCCACCAGCGCCGCGCAGCTGTTGATCGCCGATGCACCGGGAATCACCTCGACCTGAATCCCCTCGCCGAGACGTTTGGTCTCGTTGCCTTCGGCATCGACCTCGACATGCACCTCGGGCGGTGTCCAGCCGACCTGAAACAGCACTTCGAAGGTCGGTCCCGCCATACCGTATACGCCGGCATCACCCGACGAAATCAGTGCCACCTTCTTGCCTCGGCGTGCCCGGTCCAGCGCTTCGATGGCGCGGTCCAGCTCCTCGGTCATGCTCTTGCGGATGATCTCCTTGCCCTCGATCAGATCCTTGACGAGCTTGATATAGGTGACATAGCCAATGATGGTATCGGCCTCGGCAATCGCCGCACGCGCCCGCACGGACATATGCTCGACGTTGCCCGGGCCGATGCCGACCAACATGATTTTTCCGGATGACATGGACAAACAAAACTCCCGGTGCTCGGCACCCCAGATCGACATCGACAAACAAAATGGCAAAGACCCGCCAGAACCCGGCAAGCCTCCGCAACGTATCGAATGGCCGTCAGCCCGCGCAGCAGCGGCCATTTTTCAAAGAGCAGATCAGACACCGGCGCCGACGCGATCCACCCAGCTCTCATCGAGCGACAACCGGGACAAACGCGAAAACCGGCCCGGCTTCATACGACGTGCCAACAGCACCATGCAGACGGTCAACACAGGCTCCAGCGCCACCAGCAGCAGATAGGAGGAAGCAAAGCGGCCCCAGTCGGCGAGCGGCGCCGGATCGGTACTGACCGACAGCCAGAAGCCGACCATCAGCGTCACGCCCGCGTAATAAACGGCATCCAACTTGACGACATTGGCCAGCGTCAGGCGCCGCATGCTCTTGCCAAGGGTGTAGTGCACCGCCATCAACGGCACGGCAAGACTCAGGAAGTTGACCGCCAGATGCACCAGGTCCTGCGGCTCGAACAACACCGCCTGCAGCAACAACCCCACGCCAAAGCCGAACAAAGTCGGCAAAAAACCAAACAACAGATAGATCGGCATGGCGCCCACCAGATGCAACTCGGAAGGCCCGATCGGCATATGCCAGAGCTGCATCAGCACCGAAAAGAAAAATGCGGCCAACGAGGTGCGGAACAGATTGACCGGATTCCCGAACAACGGTTTGGCATGCACGAGCAGCACACCACTTGCTGCTACGGCGGCCATGGCCAGTTTTGCCTGCGGCAGGATACCAATTTCGATATGCATGACGACACTCCTTTGCGCAGCCCTGCGGGCTGCAAAAAAAAACGGGGCTGCTCCGACCTCGGCGACTTGCCGGTCAAACACACGCCCTGCGACTGAAAAAACCGGCTATGAAAAACCAGAACGACAAAAAACCCCATGTCGAAACCCATCCTCGACGACACCTGGGATGCTGTGCTTCGAGAGCACCTTCGACCAATGAAGCACGACGACCAAAACGCGGCTCACCGCCTGCCTCCCTGCAGAACCCGGTTCGACATCACTGCATCCGGCAGCACCGCCACCGACACGGTGGCATTGCGGCCGTCCGTACCACGCAGCTTGTGTTTTTCGACCAGCAAGGCAGACGTCGATACGGCCGAAAAGACTCCAGAACCGGTATCCATCCCCGCCCGCCGCTGCAATGTTTCTCCCGCCACCAGCAAGGCTGCCGCCTCACTGACCGACGGCGTGCCGGTGTATTTGCGTACCAGCTCACTGGGATTCGGCACTTCGACCCGTGCCAGCTCGGCGGCGGTATAAAAGCGGATCGGCACGCCACGCTCGGCCATCAGTTGCTGCATCGCCGGCTCATCGGCTTTCAGATCGATACTGGCCAATGCCAGCACATGGGCCCAACTGGCTCCGGCCTGCGCCAAAGCCTGCTCGATGGCGGCAGCCAAGGTTTCAGGGGGCGTGCCACGATCACAGCCCAGGCCCAGCGCCAAAGTCTTTTCTGCCATCGACTGCGTCTCCCTCATGGCGAACCCACCGTTTGCACGGTGTCTCTGCCGTCTTCTGCCCGCTGGTCATGCGGCGGCCGATAGACCACCAGCCGCTCGGCCCATCGATGCCAGCAAGCTTCGTCGATCGGCTGATGAGTAATCCACAGCACCGCCCGATGATGCTCGGGGCGCACTTGCGCAAAGTCATCCAGCAGCTCGACATTGGCCGGCAGCGGCGTGGCACGAGTCCACCAATGGCGGCTGCCGGCATCCTGCACCAGTGCGATCGGCTCGGCGTTGACGACGGCTGCCGACACGCGCGTGACGTTGATCTTGGGCGCTTCGACCTTCCAGCCCAGATGGCGGCCCAGAATATCGACCGGAATCGTGTTGCCGACATCGGAGGCCGTGGTCAACACGGCGGTCGCTCCCAGCAGATCGGCCACCCGTTCGGCCCATTCGTTGGCGCCGCCGACATGCCCCGACAACATCGGCACCACATGACGGGCGGCATCATCGACGACGATCACACCGGGGTCTTCTTCCTTGCTGCGCAAGTGCGGCGCAATCAGCCGAACCACCGCACCCAGTGACACGAAGCAGACGATCTGATCGAAGCGCTGCATCAGCGTACCGACCGAATCCTTCAGCGCCCCCCGATAGACCTGCACCGGATTGGGCAGGCCGGCAAAGACCGACGCGAATTTTTCTGAAGTGATGACATGCGCGCAGGGCAGCGAACGTGCCAGTTCGGCCGCCTTGGCCGTGCCATGTCTGGTGATGGCCAGCAGGCAGATGCGCACATTTTCATTCGACATACCCGCATCGCCCACCCGGGATACGTCGCCATCCGCCGACCGGTAATCATGTGTGCCGGTGCTGGCAACTTGGTATCGATGATCCTTGGACATGCGTTCGAGCCCCCTACACTTTCGGTCCGGTTTTCTTCAGACAGCCTTTGATGCGTTCACCGCGCACACGGTGATGACTTTTGATCACCATCAGCGACAGATAGCTGATCTCGGCGCCACGCAGCTGCAGCAGATTGCGGCCACTGAGCGTGCGTTCATCCTCGGCGCCGACCCGCTCGATGAAATGCGCGCCGTCCAGCAATCCGCGCTGCTCCAACCAGTTCAACAGTTCATCGATCAACGGTTTGATTTTCATCAGCACCAATGTATCGAAATCCGCCAGCAGCCGATCCAGCACCGCCACCCCATAGGCCGCCGGCACCACCGCCACCGTGTCGTCCTGCTCGGCGACCGCTTCGCCGACCGCTGCACAGGCTGCCGTGAACGCATTGACACCCGAAATCACCGGTGTCCGGATACGTCCGTCCAGCTCGCGCACGGTACGTGCCAGATGCCCAAAAGTCGCATAAGTGCTGGCGTCCCCCTCGACCAGGAACATCACGTCACGCCCGGCCTCCAGCCAGGGCAGCACGGTCTGCGCCCCGTTCATCCAGGCCCGCGCCAGCTTCTCGGCATCGTGCGTCATCGGAAAGATCACCGACCGGTGCTCGGCTACCGGCTCCAACCCCGCCCGCAGCGCGATATCCAGCGCGTAGCTGGGCGTCTTGCCGCTTCGCACCGGATAGACCCAGACCGTATCGCGCCGCTGCAGCGCGGCCCAGGCACCACGGGTGATCAGATCCGGATCGCCCGGCCCCAGTGAAACACCGAACAGACGGCCGGGTTCCCCGGACGGCTTCACTGGTGCTTGCACCCCAGCCGTTTCCCGTTGCAACGCATCATCGCGCATATCGTCACCATCCTTCACCAGTGGAGTTCATCAAATCCATCATGCTGCGCCGGTTCCTGCGTGGCACGTTCAACGAAACTTCGGCACCGAACCGCATCGACCCGCACTTCCTCATCCGCCCGCGCTGAAACCTCATCCGACCATGCCGCAAGCTTGGGGGCCCCACGACCGAGCATCCATCCCTACGCCGCTTCCACCTTGTGTACACAGACCAGCCACACCGGGTTTTCGGCGGCCAGTCGGTGCATATGCAGAATCGGCTTGCTGCGCGATGCCTGCAGTTGCAGCACATCCCATTCGAGATCCTCGGCGGCTGCGCTCAACACCCCGGTGGCTGTCGCCAGGTTCTGCAAAGTCACAAAATTCATCACCAGATGGCCCCCCGGTTTCAGGCGCTGCAGCACCAGACCGATCAGTCCGGCCAATCCGCCGCCGGAGCCGCCGATGAACACCGCATCCGGATCGGGCCACTGCGCCAAACCTTCCGGCGCCCTGGCGTGCAGTACGGTGTAGTTCGACACGCCGAAGGCATCGCGGTTCTGTTCTATATGGACGATATCGGTGGCATTCTTTTCGACGGCATACACATGGCCACACCGGCACAAGCGCGCCGCTTCAAGCCCGACCGACCCACTGCCGGCGCCGATGTCCCAGACGATGCTGTCCACCCGCAGCTGCAGCCGCGCCAGCGACACTGCCCGAACCTCCTGTTTGGTGATCAGGCCGCCACTGCCATCACCCTTGGGCTGGCGCTGCCGGTAGGCACTGTCGGCCAGGCCCATCAGCACCGGCTTCCGGCGGGGTTCCTGCCGCCACAGCAGCACCACATTGACCGGCGCAAATTCCATGCTGGCCGCTTCTTCGATGGCCAGCCGTGGATGAATCCGCTCATCGGGCAACGATAGGTTTTCGGCCACGGTCATCTGGAAATCACCGGCCAATCCTTCGAGCACCATCAACCGGGCAATGCGCTCCGGTGTATTGGCCGGTCCGGTAAACAGCATCAGTCGGTCGTGCTCACGCAGCGCCTGCGCCAGGGCATACAAGCCGTGTTCGGGCCCGGCACCGCGCTGCCATTCGCCGGCATCCCTGCCATGCACCGACACGATCCGCGCATCCTGCCAGGTCAGTCCGATGCGCGCGCATGCCAGCTGCAACGTCGACACGTTCGGAATGATGTCCAGCGCATCGACACACAATCTGGATGCGAGATAAGCGGCAATCCCATGACAAAGCGGATCGCCGGTAGCCAGCACCACCACGCTCCGATTGGCCGCCCGTGCTTCCTCGACCCAGAGCGGCACCTGCCCGAGCTGGCCGCTCATATCCCGCCGGGTGCCTTCCGGCTTGCATTCGGATGCAAACAAAGCCAGCGTCCGGGCTACACCGATCAACAGATCGGCCTGGCGGATATAGGCCAACGCCGTCGGCGTCAGGCTGGCCACGCCATCATCCAGCACACCGATCACGCGGCAGGGGTTCGGGTCTTTTTTCATGCTTCGTTCCTGTCCGATGGTTTGTGCACCGATCAACCGTCCGTATCGAAATCCGCCGAATGGGTATGACCGATACCGGTACGTCCGGCGGTCGCCGGTTTCGGCCGAACTTGCGCCGGTGCCGACCAGACATCGGCGACCCGATGCCCCTCGAAATCGAAGACCAGCACCCGAATCCGAAAGGCCCTGCCATAACGCTCCGGTGCGCACAGGGTGTCGATGGCCGCCTGCGCCAGCTCATGATGGAAAGCATCGCCCAGCCCGCGCTCGACCATCAGTTCGGCGCCGAATCTTGCCGTCTTGGCCTCGGCCATCGCCTGACGATCCTCGGGTGCAGCACCGATCCTGCGGGCGATTTCTGCCACCAGTTCGGTATCGACCACATTGCGATTGGCGTGGGTGATGGTTTCGCCCTGGGCGATCTTGGTCAGCTTGCCCACCATCACCCCCAGCACCACCAGCGTCACGCCCTGCGCCACCACTTCATCCAGCGCATAACGCAAAAAATCGCCCATCTGCACGAAGCAGGCATTGGGCAGCCCGGGCCGCTCCTTGCGCACCACCTCCATCGCAAAGCTCTCGGTGCGACCGCCCGTGGTCAGCACCACGATGTCGTTGCCGGTGGTGGCGGCCACCTGAACGCCTTGCACCACACTGGCCCGCCAGGCACTGGTGGAATAAGGTCGCACGATGCCGGTGGTGCCCAGAATGCTGATGCCGCCCAGAATACCCAGCCGGGCATTGGTGGTCTTTCTGGCCATCTCCCGCCCGGTGGGCACGCTGACCGTCACCTCGATGCCACAGGTGGCCAGCAGATCGGACGCCACCTCCCGCAGGTTCTCGGCAATGTTGCGCCGGGGTACCGGATTGATCGCCGGCCCACCGATTTCGAGTCCCAGACCCGGCATCGTCACCGTGCCCACGCCTTCACCGGCCTTGAAGACGATATCGCCGGGCTGCGCCGGCAACAGACGCAGATCGACCGTCAGACGTGCACCATCGGTGCAGTCCGGATCGTCACCGGCGAACTTCTGCACGTAGGCATGTGTCTGCCGCATCACGCCCTCTCCTTCCAGCCGGCCGTCGCCCACCGCAAAAACCACCCGGTCCCCGTTGGGCAGCAGACTTTCGATCGATTCCGGCACCGTTCCGGTCATCAGACCCACCGCACAGGCACGCGCAGCCGCAGCCGAACACGCGCCGGTGCTGAATCCGGTACGGGTTCCCCGTGCGGTTTTGTCTGTTTTCATGTCTGGCTCCCGTTCATGGGGTCATCGGAATCGACACCGGGCGCTTTCCCGTCATCTGGGGAAATCGGCCGGCTCGGTCGCTTCCGATGCCCCACACGCTCCGGATGCATCGGCTCACGGATTTTGCCGGCGCTTCTGCTCGGCCTCGGCCAGTGCCAGCAGCGCATGCAGCGCCGCCACCACCAGTGTCGAGCCCCCCTTGCGTCCGTCGATCACGATCCAGGGCACTTCAGTCACTTCTGCCATCAGTGCCTTGCTTTCGGCCGCCGACACGAACCCCACCGGCATGCCGACCACCAGCGCCGGCCGCACTTTTTCTTCGCGGATCAGGCGCACGATTTCGATCAATGCGGTCGGCGCATTGCCGATGGCCACGATCGCACCGTCGAGCATCCGCAACCGATGAGCCTTGCGCATCGCCTGCACGGCTCGTGTGCTGTCCTCGGTCCTCGCCCGTTCGATCACATCCGCATCGCTGATGAAATGATGGGTGCTGATGCCGAAGTGAGCCAGACGCGGCGCCGACAGGCCGACACAGATCATCTCGACATCGGCGACGATGCGCCCGCCGCCCCGGCCGGCCGCCTGCAGCAACATCTCGCGCCCGGCCTGCACGGCATCCGGATGGAAGCGGGTCGACCCGTTGAAATCGAAATCGGCATTGGCATGGATCATCCGCCGCACGATCGGCCATTGTTCCGCCGTGTAAGAGTGCCCGCCCGCCTCGCGATCGATGATCGCAAAGCTGTCGTGCTCGATGACCCGACCCGCGCGCGTCAACTGTTCGGTGACGGTGTTGATGGTGCTCATGGTGTGTCTGTGTCGGTATGATTGTGGAGGTGGGTGTGATGATGCCCGTGGTCGTGGAGCTCGGCTCCATGCCCACCACCATGACGCCCGTTCCCGTGATCGTGAGCACGTTCATGGTCGTGGCAATGGGGGTGATGCTCATCCTCGGTCCCGTGATCGTCATGATGATGGTGTCCTGCTCCGACCCCATGATCGTGGTGATGATGGTGATGTCCTGCCTCGGCCTTGAAAGGGTCGGGCAGCATCAGCTGATCCAGATCGACGGCGGCGCCATCCCTGCCCTGCAGCAAATCCAGCACACGCTGCGTCACCAGTTCATACACCTCCGGCTCGAAACCGAAATGAGGGGCATGCGCAAAGCGTACCTGCGGATACTGCTGCACCAGCCGGGCCAGCTGCCGATCGATACGTTGGATCAACGTGCCGGTGAACAGGTAATAGGGCAGCACGATCACCTGCATCATGCCGAGCCGCACCTGGTGCTGCACGGCCTTTTCGAGGCGCGGAAAAGTGATGCCGGTGAATGCGATATCGACGAACTGATGATCACCGAGTTCCCACAGCCAGCGGGCCATCTTGGCCACTTCGCCGTTGGCCCGCCGATCACTGGAGCCCCGGCCCAGCACGATGACGCCGGTGGTCTGCGGATCGGGCACATCCAAATCCAGCATCGCGTTGCGCAGATTGCGCTTCAGAACCCGCAGAAATGGCTCGCCCGCCCCCAGGTGCGGCGCATACAGGAACTCGACCCGTGGATGCAGCTTCTGCGCGGCCTTGATGGCCAACGGCACATCCACGCGCACATGACCGGCGGCATTCAGAATCAACGGCACCACCAGTACCCGGTCACTGCCCCGGGCCGCCTGGTTCAAGCCCGCCGTCAGCAAGGGCTCGGCAAATTCGATGAAGCAGACTTCGATCCTCCAATCCGGATGCTGGGCACGCCAGCGATCGGCAAACAAAAGAATCTCGGCATTGCCTTCGACGGCACGCGAACCGTGCCCGACCAGCAAGATGGTGTCTTTCATCAGAAGTCGCCCTTGTCTGAATCGACGACACCGGCCCGCCGGAAGCGGTGCGTGAAGCCGGCGTCATAGAGTTTGGATTTGCTCAGTGTCTGCCATTCGCGTGCGCCCAGCGTCGGGCTGGCGATGATCATGCTCTGGCTGACGATCTTGGCGGCACGGCAAGCTTCCTTCACGGTGGCCAGCGTAGCCCGGATGATCTTTTCGTCTTCGGGCCAGCTTGCCTTGTGCACCACCAGGATTGGAGCGTCCTCGGGCCAGCCGGCCTCCCGCAGATCATGCTGCACCCGCCCCAATAGCGTGATCGACAAAAACAGGCATAGCGTGCTGCGATGACGCGCCAGCGACACCAGATCCTCGCCTTCGGGCATCGGGGTACGTCCTGCCACGCGCGTCAAGATCACCGTCTGACTCACTTCGGGCAGCGTCAGGCTTTCGACTGCCGCTGCCGCCGACGCAAAAACCGAACTGACCCCCGGCACCACGGCCACCGGCACCCCCGCCCCGTCCAGCGGCTGTACCATTTCGATCAACGCGCCATACAGCGATGGATCGCCGGTCTGCAATCGGATCACGACACGATGCCTGGCGGCCCGCTCGATCAGCCAGGCGCAGATTTCTTCCAGCGTCATACCCTTGCTGTCGGCGATTTCGCAACCGGCCGGCGCCCAGCGCGTTGCTGCTTCGCTCACCAGTGAGCCGGCAAACAGAATGGCACCGGCCTCGGCAATCAGATTCCGCCCTTTGACGGTGATCAGATCCGGATCGCCGGGGCCCGCGCCCACGAACCAGACGGTGCCCGGCCGAGGCTGCTCTGGATTACTCATGACATCCCGTCCTTCACATCTCGTCTTTCAAATGAATCGGCAGGCCCGCCGCCATCAGGCAGACCCGATCACAGCGGGCAGCCACCCGTTGATTGAGCCAGCCCAGCGCATCGACATAAGCCCGCACCTCCCGGCCCATCGGCACCACGCCAAAGCCGATCTCATTGCTGACCATGATCAGCGGCCCGGGACAATTTTCGAGCGCCAGCAAAAAACGCTGTGCCTGCAGTCCGTCGCAAAACCCATCGATCCGTTCATACTGATTGGCCAGCCACAGCGTCAGACAATCGATCACCAGCAGACGATCCGGTGCACTGTACAGCTGGATGGCATCGGCCAATGCCAGCGGTTCTTCGACCGTCACCATGCCCGGCAGCCGTTCGGCGCGGTCCGCCCGGTGCCGTTCGATACGCGCGCGCATCTCATCATCGTGGGCCATGGCAGTGGCAATGAACACGGCCCGGCGGGATCTTCCCGCCTCCAACCACTGCTGCGCCCGCCATTCGGCCCGCCGCGACTTGCCGCTGCGTTGCCCGCCCAGGATCAGCTCCCGGCCGAAACGATGAGAAGCCGAGGAGCTTGCCGTTGTCGGCGCGGCGACGAAATCGAAGCCTGCTTCACCGCCAGAAGCCGGCCGATGCGATCCCCCCGGAGCAGCTCCCGGAACGACGGCACTGAAAGAACTCATCGGGCCTCCTGTACATCCGGGTGATCGGGGTCGGGCACACGGCTCATATCCGGCACACTGTTGCATGCCGCAGTGGTCTCGAGCATCACTCGTCGTGCGCGAGCCGGGTCGAGACCCTCTCCGGCAGTCGGCCCGCCCGATCGCTTGGAGGCAGCCGCCTCAGCCCCCGCAAAAAGCGCCGACACCACGGCCGGAGCGCTGGCAAACCAGGCATGAAAGTAACTGGCGTGCAGCCGCCGGTATCGATAGACCGCCTCACCCTTGTCGGCGGTCACCGCTTCATTCGGCCGGCTGCTGCGTGCAACCGGCACCAGCGGTGTATCGATGCGTGAATAATGAAAGGTATGACCACGCAGTACCCGATGGCCGGCGCCGCATTCTTCGAAGGCAGCGGAGCCCCGTTGCACCGGCCAGACCAGCTGCTGCATACCCAGGCCAGCCAACCGGGTCTGAAACTGCGCCGAGCCCGGCAACACACCCCACATCGGCCAGCGCGTGCCCTCGAATTCCAGCGATTCGAACAAGGGCAGCATCCCGCCGCATTCCGCCCAGACCGCCCTGTCGGCGGCGACGTGCGCAGCGATCTGCTGCGCCAACACCGTATTGGCCGCCAGTTTTTCGGCATACAGTTCCGGATAACCGCCCGGCAACCACAGCGCATCGCAGTCGGGCAAATCATCGCCCGCCAAGGGAGAGAAGAAACGCAGCCGCGCCCCCAGCGCCTGCAGCGTGTCGAGATTGGCCTGATAGACAAAGGAAAACGCCGCATCCCGGGCGACGGCGATCGTGTGGCCAGCCAGGGAAGGGATGGGTGCGGACGGCTCCGACACCCGATCGTCCGGGGCACCCTCATCCGTGACGCACCCGCCCCCGGCGAGGCGCGGCACACGAAACGAAGTATCTGGACCTGCCGCAGACAAGGACGGATCCGACCGGCTTCGTGCATCGGCCAACGGGGGATCGAAGCGTGTCATCCAAGCATTCAGCCCGTCCGCATCCAGATGCGCCAGTGCCGTGTCCAGCAACGCATCGGCCGCGGCATCCAGCCGGGCCATGGCGTCCGGCAACTCGGTGCCGGCAATCAGTCCCAAATGGCGCGACGGCAAGCCGAAGCTTTCATTGCGAAAGACCGCCCCCAGCCAGCCGGCGGACGCCCATGCGGCCGGTTCATCCCCGTCCGCCCGCCAGGAGGGCCGCAACGAATCGGCCAGCAGCTGTGCGTGGCGCGTACTGGCCACCCGGTTGGCCAGCACACCGGCCCAACGCAGTCCCGGCATCCAGCTGCGCAGCCCATGCGCCAGCGCGCCAAAGGTACCCGCCATCCTGCCGGCATCGATCACCGCCATCACCGGCAGGTCGAAGCGCAACGCCAACTCGGCTGCGGACGGCGTGCCGTCATACAACCCC
Organism: Lautropia sp.; assembly: GCA_030530775.1. Classification (GTDB taxonomy): domain Bacteria; phylum Pseudomonadota; class Gammaproteobacteria; order Burkholderiales; family Burkholderiaceae_E; genus Lautropia. The sequence continues at coordinate 320,396 of JAUMUG010000003.1, forward strand.
ATCACCCCTTCGACGATGACCAGATCCGCCTCGGCGGCCGCGTCATGAAAACACTGACGGATATAGTCCTCGCCCGTCATCCACAGATCGATGTTGTGCACCGGTTGACCGGTGGCCAGCCCATGCCAGACGGGATCCAGGAAATCCGGCCCATACTTGAAGACCCGCACCCTGAGCCCCCGTCGGGTCAGCAGCCGTGCGAACGCCGCCACCACCGTGGTTTTGCCATGACCCGATGCCGGAGCACTGATCAGCACCCCTGGCACACATCGGCTCAGCAGAGAGTTCTGACTGGCCCCGGCCCTGGCAGACACGGCTGCCGCCAAACCAGCCTCGGAAGGCGTCACACGGAAAGACATCGGAAATCCAGAAAGCTGCCCATGCCGGCATCCCCGCCGACGCTGAGCCAGGAAATGATGCACGTGCCGCCTTTGCCCCGTTTGTCCGACGGGATGAATTCGGCTGACGCGTCGCACCGCTTGTGTTGGCCGGTATCCGGGCTGACGAAAACGACCAGAGGATCACCTTCCCAGAAACGACCTTCACGGCGGGGGCGACGGAGTGGGAGCGCGGCAGAGAAGCAACACCCGATTCCTTCGCCCCGGCCGCTGGCTGATCTCCAGTGGTGTCTGACGATCTTCTGGCTGGACAGGGCTGGCGATGGTCGCCATACCTGCCCGTTCGCACGACCGTTGCGGGGGCAGCGCAGGTCAGGGTCCAACGAGCCAATCGGATGGCCACCCCTCCTGCTTCCCGTTGAACTGCGCATCCAAGACACGACGCGCGAGCACCAACATGGCCTATTCTACGGCATCCGGCGCCCCTTGCTGCCAAGGCAGGCCCGACCCCGAATGCACAGACCGATCTGCGCTGATGACCCGATGCTTCCGCTCCTGTGCCGGGAAAGCCGGGAGGGCATGTCTCACGGCCCTCGGCATGCATGCAACGACATGGATCAAGGTGTCAACAACAACGACGACGTAACAGATAGTAGTAAATTAGTAATAATGTAATCAACGACTTAACGTGGCTGAACGCCATGGATCACGGGTGACACCAGTGCATCGCTGGCTGGCGCGGCAGGAAGCTCAAAGCATCTCATCGGATGGGCTGTCGGCATCTGGAAAGAACCCCACTGAAAAAACACATTGCGCAGATGGTCGATATCGCCGAAGCCCGGACGAAGGATCCGGCTTCGGCGATGGAAACATCGAATCGACGCAACCCGCTCAGGGATTCATCCGCAGCCGGTAGAGGCTGTTCGAGGCCGTGATGAACAAGGTCTGCGGCGCCGAGAAAGTGCAGTTCGACGTGCGCTTGTCCAGCACCAGCCGGCCCAGCTCCTTCCCATCGGGCAACAGAACGACCAGACCGTTTTCACAACTGCAGTAGATGACGCCGTAACGGTCGACCGTCAGCCCATCCGGAAAGCCCGGTGTGATCCGTGCGAGTACCCGCCGATTCTTCAGCCGGCTACCATCCACATCGAAGACGACCAACTCGTGTCGTCCCTGCCCGGCAAATTCGGCAGACGACATTTCGGCCACATACAGGTGCTTCTCATCGGGGGAAAACGCCAAGCCATTGGGCCGGAACATATCCACCGTGGCGATATCCAACCGGTCTGCCGCTGGATCATAGCAATAGACATAGCAGCCGATCATCTCGCTCGGCGCCGTTTTGCCTTCGGCATCATTGATGATGCCGTAAGGCGGGTCACTGAACCAGATGGTGCCATCGGACTTGACCACCACATCGTTGGGCGAATTCAAACGCTTGCCTTCCAGACGATCGACCAGCATCGTGACCTCGCCCCGTGCATTGGTTCGGCTGATACCACGCCGACCATGCTCACACGTGATCAAATTGCCCTCTGGGTCGACCGCATTGCCATTGGCGAAATATGACGGCACACGAAATGTCTGTGTACCCGTTTCCTCAGTCCAGCGGTACATCCGATTGGCCTTCACGTCGCTGAACACCAACGCATTCTGTTGCGGCAACCACGCAGGCCCTTCCGCCCAGGTCGCCCCATCGAACAGCGAATCCAGTCGGAAACGTTTGCCCACATATTGATAAAAACGCGGATCGGCGACTTCCACGCGCAAAGTATCGGCGGCGTTACCAGTGATCCGGCACGGCTCCCCATCGAACGAACAGGCCCCGATCCCCCGTTCACCAACGCCCGAACCGTCGGCACTGCGATGCTGGGCCAGCGCCGTCAGTGGCATCGCTCCCAGCGCCCAAGCCGCCCCGGCCATCCCCGCAGAACGCATGAAGCGACGACGAGGCGCCCGGAGCCGTTCTGCATGCCCGTTCATTTCTGCCTGTGCAAATGACGCCACACCATCCATCTTCTGAAATCTGAATGAGTTCATCGTTTTCATCTCCGATTGATGCCCAACGGTAAAAATCGGCAATATTATTTCATGGTGGTGCTCTCCCATCATGACGGCATGCCAAGGAGCGTATGATCGACACGACCGTCCACCGAAATCATGAAGCCTATATCCACGATGCCCGAGGGTGTCACCGACGCCACCCCGGACGCCTGCTCTCCGATCCGGGCCAGTGACTGGGTGATCGAGTCAGAAACATCGCGGCATTCATCAGCCCATCGATGCCCTGACCAAGCTCGCGCTTGCCCACGGCAAGGTTTCATCGAAGAGCTACGCCACTAGCTGATCAGTATCGCCCTTGGCACTGAGGCCCGGACTTCGGCGATTCTGTTTTCGGCCCTTATGGAGTGTCCCTGGCCCTATACGTCCTTCCAAGGGTCGATGACAGTCACACCAGCCGCTTCATAGGGCGATGTATCGCGCGATGCCACGATGAAGCCCCGCGAGGCTGCAACGGCCGCGATGTAGCCATCTGGCGTCGGGAAGCCGCGCCCGCCGTTCTTGGCCGTCACGGCCAGGTCGGCGTAACGGCGCGCTGCATCCGTGTCGAACGGCAGCACCCGATCTTTGAACAGCTCCAGCAGTTCGTTCAGGGTGCGGTCGAGCATGTTCTTGCGCTTGCCTGCCGGCAGCGCCCGGATGCCAAACAGCAACTCGGCCAGCGTGACGCTCGACAGATACAAGGTTTCCGCCGCCTGGTCGTTCAACCAGGCCCTCACGGCCGCGTCTGGCTCCGGCTTCATCGCCTCGGAAACGACGTTGGTATCCAGGACGATCATTCAATCAAAGCTCAACGGTTTGGCCGGCGTCTTGTCGCGCACACTCTCGAAGACGGCGAAATCTTCATTGGTCAGACCGATCTTGCGGCCGATGGCGGCCAGGGCTTCCCCTACACGCACGCGCTTCTCCGGCTTGACCACGGCCGCCAGAATCTCGCGCACCTCCGCTTCCGTGCTGCGGCCGTGCTGGGCCGCCCGCACGCGCAAAGCGCGATGCACGTCATCGGGCACATTCCTTACGGTCAAGATTGCCATGATTCAAAACCCCTCATCTGCTGTCCATGACTGCAATCATAGATAAATGCAGTCATTTGCACAAGCGTCGAGCTCCACGTGTGCTCTCATCTACTCGGTACCAGCCGGTGCCAGATGCCGAATCATTCCCACTCGATCGTAGCCGGCGGTTTGCTGGACACGTCGTAGGTGACGCGGTTGATGCCGCGGACTTCGTTGATGATTCGGCTGCTGACTTTTTTGAGTAAACTGTAGGGCAGTTCGGCCCAGTCGGCGGTCATGAAGTCGCTGGTCTGGACGGCACGCAGGGCGACGACGTAGTCGTAGGTGCGGTCGTCGCCCATGACGCCAACGCTTTTGACGGGCAAAAAGACGGCGAAAGCCTGGCTGGTGAGGTCGTACCAGCTCTTGCCACTATTGGGTTCGATGGTGGAACGCAGTTCTTCGATGAAAATGGCGTCGGCTTCGCGCAGCAGGTCGGCGTATTTCTGCTTCACTTCCCCCAGGATGCGCACGCCGAGTCCGGGGCCGGGGAACGGATGGCGATCGACCATGTCGTGTGGCAGGCCGAGGGCCACGCCCAATTCGCGCACTTCATCCTTGAAGAGGTCGCGCAGCGGTTCGAGCAGCTTGAGGCCGAGCTGCTCGGGCAGACCGCCGACGTTGTGATGGCTTTTGATGACGACCGCTTTTTTGCTTTTGGCACCACCCGATTCGATCACATCGGGGTAAATGGTGCCCTGGGCCAGGAAGGTGACGCCTTTGTGGTTGGCGTCGCCCACCTTGAGTTTTTCGGCTTCGGCCTTGAAGACGTCGACGAACAGTTTGCCAATGATCTTGCGTTTCTGTTCGGGATCGGAAACACCCTTGAGCGCATCGAGGAACAGCTGGCTGGCATCGACACGCACCACCTTGGCATGCAGTTTGCCGGCGAACATCTCCATCACCATGTCGCCTTCGTTCAGGCGCAGCAGGCCATGGTCGACGAAGACGCAGGTGAGCTGGTCGCCGATGGCACGATGGATCAGCGCCGCGGCCACCGAGGAATCGACGCCACCCGACAGGCCGAGGATGACTTCTTCGTCACCGACCTGCCGGCGAATGGCGGCCACCGCTTCGTCGATGTGATCACGCATGATCCAGTCGGGACGCGCCCCGCAGATGTCGAGCACGAAGCGTTCCAGCATCGCCCTGCCCTGCACGGTGTGCGTCACTTCGGGATGGAACTGCACTCCGTAAAAGTGACGTGCCTCGTCGGCCATGCCGGCGATGGGGCATGACGGAGTGCTGGCCATCGATTTGAAGCCGGCCGGCAGTTCGGTCACTTTGTCACCGTGGCTCATCCACACCTTGAGCATGCCGTGCCCTTCGGGGGTATGAAAATCCTGAATGCCATCGAGCAACCGGGTGTGGCCGCGAGCGCGCACTTCGGCATAGCCGAATTCGCGAGTGTGGCTGCCTTCGACCTTGCCCCCCAGCTGCATGGCCATGGTCTGCATGCCATAACAGATGCCCAGCACCGGCACGCCCAGTTCAAAGACGGCATCGGGCACTCGATCGTCGACTTGGTAGACGCTGGCGTGGCCGCCGGACAGAATCACGCCTTTCAGCCGTCCGTCGGCGGCATACTGTCGCACCCAATCGCTGCCGACATCGCAGGGATGCACTTCGCAATAGACGTGCGCTTCGCGGATGCGGCGGGCAATGAGCTGGGTCACTTGCGAGCCGAAGTCCAGGATCAGGATTTTCTGGTGGTTCATGGCGCTGAAACGAAGATGATTTCGTCTTTTCGGAAAAACGCCGGCCAGCACACCGGACGAGCAGTGTGCTGGCGGGTCGTTTCATTCCAGTCGTCGATCTTTATTCGTCGATGTGGTAGTTCGGTGCTTCCTTGACGATCTGCACGTCATGGACGTGCGATTCGCGAATGCCGGCACCGCTGATTTCGACGAATTCGGCCTGCTGGTGCAGGGTTTCGATCGTCTGGCAACCGCAGTAGCCCATGCTGGAACGCACACCACCGCACAGCTGATAGATGATGGCGGTGACAGTGCCCTTGTAGGGCACGCGACCTTCGATGCCTTCGGGCACCATTTTTTCGGCAGCGGTTTTCGAATCCTGGAAGTAGCGATCGGCAGCGCCCTGCTGCATGGCGCCCAGCGAACCCATACCCCGATAGAACTTGTAGGAGCGGCCCTTGTACAGAACGATCTCGCCCGGCGATTCTTCGGTGCCGGCGAAGAGCGAACCCATCATGACGCTGGATGCGCCGGCGGCCAGTGCCTTGGCGACGTCGCCGGAATAACGGATGCCACCATCACCGATCAGTGGCACTCCGGTGCCCTGCAGGGCTGCAGCGACATCGCTGATGGCCGTCAGCTGCGGCACGCCGACACCGGCCACGATGCGGGTGGTGCAGATGGAGCCGGGGCCGATGCCGACCTTGACCGCATCCGCACCGGCATCGACGAGCATGCGGGCGGCATCGCCCGAGGCGATGTTGCCGGCGATGACATCGACGTGCGGGTAGTGACGCTTGACTTCGCGCACGCGCTCGATCACACCGCGGGAATGGCCGTGGGCCGTGTCGACCACCAGCACGTCGACGCCGGCAGCCACCAGCATTTCGACACGCTGGGCGCTGTCACCACCGGCGCCGACGGCCGCACCGACGCGCAGCTTGCCGCTGCTGTCCTTGCAGGCATCGGGGTGGGTGTCGGCTTTGAGGATGTCCTTGACGGTCATCAGACCGCGCAGCTCGAAATCGTCGTCGACGACCAGAACCCGCTCGAGACGATGCTTGTGCATCAGGCTCTGGGCTTCTTCGAGGCTGGCACCTTCCTTGACGGTGATCAGACGCTCTTTGGGCGTCATGATGTTGCGCACCGGCTGATCCAGCTCGGATTCGAAGCGCAGGTCGCGGTTGGTGACGATCCCGATGACTTTCTTGCCCTCGACCACCGGCAGGCCCGAGATACGGTGCTGGCGCGTGATCGCGATGACTTCGCGCACCGTCATATCGGGTTTGATGGTGATGGGGTCACCCACGACGCCGGATTCGAAACGCTTGACGGCCAGCACTTCGGCAGCCTGTTCGGCCGGCGGCATGTTTTTGTGGATGATGCCGATGCCCCCCAGCTGGGCCATCACGATTGCCATCGGGCTTTCGGTGACGGTATCCATCGCCGCGGAGATGAGCGGGATGTTGAGGGTGATGTTTCGGGTCAGACGCGTGCGCAGCGAGGCGTCACGGGGGATGAAATCGGAGTAAGCGGGGACGAGCAGAACGTCGTCGAATGTCAATGCCTTCTTGGCTATCCGCATCGCAGTTTTTCCGCAAAGCGGCATGATAGCAAAAAAAATGCCGGGAGGCTGAAGAGTGCCGGTTCTACGTGGGCAGTATGCCGAGCCCGCCGTCGGACCGCTCCGTTGGCACTCAACGCTTGCGCGCCGTGTGCCACTTGCGCTCCCGGCGGGTGCGAGCCACGCGCTCGAAGCGCGCCTGTCTGGCGTCGGACAGAATCGGCAGCATCAGATCGATGCGGTCGTCCGGCTGCAGCGGATCATCCAACCAGGCACGGCGGCCGTGGCGTGACAGGCCCCGCAGCCGGTGCTCGACTTCGTGGACGAGGCCGACATGGCCCTGCAGCTCGAGTGCCTGCAACAGCTGCCGGATGGTGGTGCCGGCCGGCACGCGGTGGGCGCTGCGCGACAGGGTGTAATCCAGGCTGCCAAGTTCGCGCAGGTGCTGAATGACGATCGAAACGGCGAGGAAGGAAGCCGCTCCGTCACCGATCGGCCAGGATCGTGAGGAGACGGGTTCCTCCCCCAGTGCACCTTCAAGCCGGACCATAGCGTTTTTCGGCCTGTTTGACGAAAGCGTCGACCATGGTGGTGGCGATGTGACCGAAGACCGGGTTCAGCAGTCGGGCCAGCAGGCCGTGTTTGACATCATAGTCGAGCTGGAAATCGATACGGCAGGCGTCTTCGGTCAGGCGCTTGAAGTGCCAGTCACCGTTCAGATGCGTGAACGGACCTTCGCGCAGCTTGAGTTTGATGAAGTCGGGCCTTCGGTGCAGGTTTTCGGTCGAGAATGACTGACTGATGCCCTTGAAGGAAATGCGGATGGTGGCCGCCATGCCCTCATCGTTTCGCCAGATGACTTCGGACCCTCCACACCAGGGCAGAAAACTAGGATAATGCTCGACCTGCTCGACGAGGTCGAACATCTTTTCGACCGAATAGGGAACCAGCGCGGATTTTCTGACAACGGGCATCTTTCATCTCTCCCGACCCAGCGAACCTGTACGGAGCCTGCGCGCCAGCGCCGCGCCAACATGACGGATATGGCGATCATGAGCCGGACGGGTGTTTGGCACGGCAGCGCGGACACTGCATGGCACGATACCGGACGGGTCAGATGTCGGCCGCCGGAATACGGAGCCTGCTTCAACGGGCACAATAACGCATATGTCGACCATTACAGAAAACCGGAAAGCCGGGTTCAACTATTTCATCGAAGAACGGATCGAAGCCGGTCTGGTGCTCGAAGGCTGGGAAGTGAAAGCCATCCGCGCCGGCCGGGTGCAGATCCAGGAAGCCTATGTGATTGTAAGACGGGCCGAACTTTTCCTGATCGGCGCGCACATCACGCCGCTGATCTCGGCCTCCACCCACGTGAAGCCGGATGTTACCCGCAACCGCAAGCTGCTGCTGCACGCCGCCGAGATCGCCAAACTGGTCGGTAAGGTCGAGCGCGCCGGTTATTCGCTGGTGCCGCTGAATCTGCACTACACCCGTGGCCGGATCAAGCTGTCGCTTGGTCTGGCCAAGGGCAAGAAGCAGTTTGACAAGCGTGCAACCGAACGCGAAAAGGACTGGGCACGCGAGCGTTCGCGGTTGATGAAGAACACCCACCGCTGATTTGCGGTACCCCCTGCCTTGGGAGGCGGGGATCAATCATGCTTTGGCGGCCTGCCGTCCATGGCTTTGATGCTGGTCATCGCAGTCGCGATCAGGCCACCGACATCTCCGAGATTGGCTGGCAGGATCAGCGTGTTGTTGGTACGGGCCAGCCCCGAGAAGGCTTCGACGTATTGTTCGGCCACGCGCAGGTTGACCGCGGTTTCCCCGCCCGGTTGCTCGACCGCGGCCGCCACCCGCTCGACTGCCTGGGCAGTGGCTTCGGCAATGGCGGCGATGGCGGCTGCCTGACCCTGGGCGCGGTTGATTTCGGCCTGCCGTTCGCCTTCGGAGCGCTGGATGGCCGCTTCACGTTCGCCGGAAGCGATATTGATCTGTTCCTGACGGCGACCTTCGGAAGTGGCGATGACGGCACGTTTTTCGCGTTCGGCAGTGATCTGGGCCTGCATGGCACGCAGAATCTCGTTGGGCGGCGTCAGATCCTTGATTTCATAGCGTAGCACCTTCACACCCCAGTTGGTGGCGGCCTCGTCCAGCACACCAACCACCGCCAGGTTGATCGATTCACGTTCCTCGAAGGTCTTGTCCAGCTCCATCCGGCCGATCACGGAACGCAGCGTGGTCTGGGCCAGTTGGGTGATGGCATCGATGTAGTTGCTGGAGCCATAGGAGGCCAGCATCGGATCCGTGACCTGAAAGTACAGCACACCATCGACCTGGAGCTGGGTGTTGTCGCGGGTGATGCATACCTGACTGGGCACATCCAACGGAAACTCCTTCAGTTCGTGCTTGTAGGCCACGCGATCGATGAAGGGAATGATGATGTTCAGACCCGGCATCAGGATGCGATCGAACTTGCCGAGCCGCTCGACCACCCACGCATGTTGCTGCGGGACGATCTTGAGGGTCTTGATCGCAAAGACGATTGCCAGAACCAGGATGGCCAGAGAAATGGTGGTGGATTCCATCGGGATGTGTTTCCTAGGGGCTCGGGTCCGAGCCGGGGTGAGAGAAGAGAGGGCACGTGCGGTGGTGCCGAATCGGATGCAGGCACACCTCCGGTCATCCCGGTCTGGCTTCGACCGTTGCCGGGATCAGTACGAGCCGACTGCCCTGGATGGCGTGGATCCGGTACGCGCCGACGGTGGCTTCATGGCCGGGCAGCACCATCGCCCGCCAGAGTGCACCACGGTAGCTGACGCGGGCGGTGCCGTCGGCATCCCATCGATGGACGACGACGGTTTGACCGATGTCGAGGTTCAGGTCCGGGTTCTGGTCCGGTCGCAGCGCCCTGGGGCCCAACCGGCGGAAGCGGCGGACCATGGCGGAACCGACGATGCTGATGACGGCGGCGGCCAGCAACTGGATGGCAGCGCTGGCTCCCGTCCAGGCGGCGAGCCCGGCACCGGCCAGCCCCAGCGCGATCACCAGCAGGTAGAAAGAGCCGGTGAAGAGCTCCAGTGTGCCCAGCACGACGGCCAGCAGCCACCACAGGGAATGGCCGGAAAAGAAGGAGGAAAACGGTTCCACGCGCAGAGCACTCCTCGAGGACGAGCCGGACGGCCTGCTCCGATCCGTCCCCCAGCGCATCGGTCGGAGGTTCGGATGAAACCGCGAACATCCGGTCTGCCGACAGGCGCTCCTGCAGCGACAGACCGATCGAGAGCAGAGCTTCCGGCCCATTGTCCGCCAGCGGACCGGAGTGTCAAGTTTTCAGCCGGCCAACGGTCGAAATGGCCACGCTGCCCGGGAGAGCAGTAAGCCCTCCCCCGGGGCTTGAGCAGATCAGCCCTTCCCGTGGTTCTGACCGATCCGCTGCCAGGTGGTGACGACGGTATCAGGGTTCAGCGAAATGGACGAGATGCCCTTACCGACCAGCCACTCGGCCAGATCGGGGTGATCGGATGGCCCCTGTCCACAGATACCGACGTATTTGCCTTGTTTGCGGCAGGCTTCGATGGCACGGCTCAGCATTGCCTTGACGGCTGGATCACGTTCGTCGAAGCCGTCCGCGACCAGGCCGGAGTCACGGTCCAGCCCCAGCGTCAGCTGGGTCAGGTCGTTGGAGCCGATCGAGAAGCCATCGAAATATTCCAGAAACTCGTCGGCCAGAATGGCATTGGAAGGCAGCTCGCACATCATGACGATCCTGAGCGCCCCCGTGCCGTCTGCAGCACCACCTTCACCCCGTTTCAGACCGTGACTGGCCAGCAGATCGATGACCTTGGCCGCCTCGGTCAGGGTACGGACGAAAGGCACCATCAACTGCACGTTGGTCAGACCCATCACTTCGCGCACCCGTTTCATCGCCTGGCATTCGAGTGCGAAACACTCGGCAAAACTCGGTGCGATATAGCGCGAAGCGCCACGAAAGCCCAGCATCGGGTTTTCTTCTTCGGGTTCGTAACGCGAGCCGCCGATCAACTTGCGGTACTCGTTGCTCTTGAAGTCGGACAGGCGCACGATGACCGGCTTGGGCCAGAAGGCGGCGGCGATGGTGGCCACGCCTTCGGCCAGCTTGTCGACGTAGAAGGTGCGTGGGCTGGCATAGCCGCGTGCGATGCTTTCGACGGCCTGCTTCAACTCGGCGTCGACCGCCGGATAATCGAGAATGGCACGCGGATGGATGCCGATGTTGTTGTTGATGACGAACTCGACGCGGGCCAGACCGACGCCCTCGCTGGGCAGCGCAGCAAACTCGAAGGCCAGCTGCGGGTTGCCGACGTTCATCATGATCTTGACCGGAATCTCGGGCATCTGGCCGGTTTCGACTTCGCTGATTTCGGTTTCGAGCTGACCGTCGTAGACGAAGCCGGTGTCTCCCTCGGCACAGGAAACCGTCACGAGCTGGCCTTCGGAGAGCTGATCGGTGGCATTGCCACAGCCCACGACAGCGGGAATGCCCAATTCGCGAGCAATGATGGCGGCATGACAGGTGCGGCCGCCCCGGTTGGTGACGATGGCGCTGGCCAGCTTCATCACCGGTTCCCAGTTGGGATCGGTCATATCGGTGACGAGCACGTCACCGGCCTGCACCCGATCCATCTCGGAAGCATCGCCGACGACACGGACACGACCGGTGCCGATTTTCTGACCGATGGCACGGCCCGAGGCCAGCACGTCGGAGTTGCCTTTCAGCACGAAGCGCTGCTGCCGCCCATTGTCCCTGGCCTGGGATTTGACGGTTTCGGGCCTGGCCTGAAGGATGAACAACTGACCGTCGATACCGTCCTTGCCCCATTCGATGTCCATCGGGCGGCCGTAGTGCTTCTCGATGATGGTGGCATAGCGGGCCAGCTCGACCACTTCCTCGTCGGTCAACGAGAAACGCGCACGCTGCTCGGCCGGCGTCTCGACGGTCTGTACGGTGCGGGCTTCGGGGTTCCTGCTCTTGTCCGCAAACGCCATCTTGATCAGCTTGGAGCCGAGGTGGCGACGGATGATCGGGAAATTGCCCGCTGCCAGCATCGGCTTGTGGACGTAGAACTCGTCGGGGTTGACCGCGCCCTGCACCACCGTTTCGCCCAAGCCATAGGAACTGGTGATGAACACCACGTCTTCGAAGCCCGATTCGGTATCGAGCGTGAACATGACACCAGCCGAACCCAGATCGCTGCGGCACATGCGCTGGATACCCGCGGACAGCGCCACACCCTCGTGCGCGAAGCCCTTGTGCACCCGGTATGAGATGGCACGATCGTTGTAGAGCGAAGCGAAGACTTCGCGGATGTGGTAGAGGATGGCATCGATACCGACCACGTTCAGCACGGTTTCCTGCTGACCAGCAAAGGAAGCATCCGGCAAATCTTCGGCCGTGGCACTGGAGCGCACGGCGAACGAAACATCGGGTGAGGAGGCGGCCGTCAGCCGGGCGAACTGCTCGCGTATCTCCTGCTCGAACCTGGGCGGGAATTCGGCATCGTGCACCCACTGGCGAATTTCGGCCCCCGCCTGTGCCAAGGCCTTGACATCATCGGTGTTGAGAGTGGCGAGACGTTCGTTGATGCGTTCGGTGAGCCGGTTGTGGGTCAGAAAGTCACGAAAGGCCTGTGCGGTGGTCGCGAAACCGCCGGGGACCTTGACACCGGTCTGAGCCAGTTGGCTGATCATTTCTCCCAAGGAGGCATTCTTGCCACCGACGACCTCGACATCGGTCATCCGCAGCGCCTCGAAGGGGACCACCAGGCGTCCTTCAAATGTGTTCATGTTGAGTTCCAGGATGGTTGAGAATCTTGAGTCATCGGCAGATACCCGCTGACCGGCGGCCCGAGCGGTCCGTGCGTGGCTCGAGTCCCGACCCCGGCGGAATCGGCCGACCCGGGACTCACGGCCGATCCGGTTGCCGTTGTCGCCCCGGGTCCGGCCCGCACACGGGCCGCGTCCAGGCCAAACCGCAGGTGCCGGCCCGGCCCCCGGCGCCCGGGCGCATGCCGGTTTGCCGACCCGGATGCCGCCACGGCACACCGTGGGCCGACGGCCCCCTTCGTCGCACCCTGACCAAAATACAGGCCCCTGCCCGATGAATTCGAGAAGCGCGGCTGCCGGTACCCCTTGCCATCCCGTGACGAGGAATGCAATGAAGCAATCGGCGCTTCTGGAATTCACACCGTCGATCCAGCCCGAACGCGACGTCGAGCCGTTTTCATGAGCCTGTTCTCCATGAGCAGTTGTCGCGTATTCTAGCGACTCGTATCCACATATCCATCAAAGCCTTTCCAGGGTTTGCCCTCGGGGTTTGCCCTGGGTCACTGCATCGCATATCCGTCATGCCATTTTCGAGAACCCCCAACGGAAGCACACCGGCCCGCTCGGCCTTCTTCATTTCGGACGGCACCGGGATCACGGCCGAAACCTTCGGCTGTTCGATGCTCAGTCAGTTCGACGACCTGCACACCCGCAACATCCGCCTGCCCTTCATCGATACAGAGGCCAAGGCCCGTGACGCAGTGACACGGATCGATCAACAGGCCGAACACGACAAGGCTCGTCCGATCGTGTTCTCGACCCTGGCCAACCCGGCGACCAGCGACATCATCCAACGGGCGAATGCCCTGTATCTGGATCTGATGGGCACCTTCGTGGCGCGATTGGAAACCGAGCTGGGCCAAAGGTCCTCGCACAGCATCGGACAGTATCACCGAATCAAGAGTCCGGACGAGTATCAGGCGCGAATCGATGCGATCAACTTCTCGCTGTCGCACGATGACGGCCAGCAACATGCCGAGCTGGGCACGGCCGACGTGATTCTGGTCGGGGTGTCGCGCTGCGGCAAGACACCGACCAGCCTGTATCTGTCGATTCAGCACGGCATCAAGGCAGCCAACTATCCACTGATTCCGGAGGATTTCGACCGCAGGCGGCTGCCGGAAGTGCTGTATCGGTACAAACACAAGCTGTTCGGGCTGACGATCAAGCCGGAGCGGCTGCACGAGGTACGCAGTGAACGGCGGCTGGGCAGCCGCTATGCATCACTGGAGAACTGCCGGGAGGAAGTGCGTGAGGCCGAAGCCATGATGCGCCGTGAAGGCATCGCGATGCTGTCGACCACCACCAAGTCGATCGAGGAGATCGCGGCGACGATTCTGACGGTGATCGAGCTGGATGATGTGACGTGAAGGGGCTTACACGGCCGAGGTGTGACCGGCTTTTCTCCCCTGGTGCACGAGCAACCACCACTTCAAGCATGACATCCCCGGTTCTCCGCTCATTGGAGATGCCCGGGCTCTCAAGCACGAGCATCGGATGAATCCGAAGATTCAGCCATTCGCTCGGTTCGGAACGTTTGTGTGGATCGCCCCGGTACTCGCCATTCCGGGGCCGGGCACCCTGCTCCATTTGCTGCGCTGGCGGCGCTGTTCGAACAGGCAGACGGCAGCCGAGGCAGCGACGTTGAGGGATTCGACCGTGTCGAGCTGGGGGATCGTGACACCCCGTTCGAGCCGTTGGAGCAACCTGGGATCGACCCCCTCACCCTCATTGCCGAAGACCCAGGCGAGCGCCGGGCGCAGGTCGGTCTCGTAAAGGGACTGCCCTCCCCGCAGGATGGTGGCGGCCAGCGGAATTTTCAGGCTGCTCTGCAATGCGTCGTAGGAGACGGATTCAAAGAGATCCAACACGAAATGGCCGCCCATACCGGCACGCAGCACCTTGGGTGACCAGCAGGCGGCCGTGCCTGGGGTGGTGATGATCTGCTGAATGCCGGCGGCAGCGACGGTACGGATGATGGTGCCGACGTTGCCCGGATCCTGGACGCGATCGAGGATGACGACATCTTGGCCTTCGATCCGCGCCGGCAGCATCGGTTTGGGCGTCTCGACCAGTGCCAACACGGGCGCCGGCGATGGTAGGATGTCGAGGCTGTCGAACAGTGGGTCTTCGAGAATCAGCCAGCGTGCCGACAGCAACGAAAAAGCTGCCTCGCGTCGTTCCGTGCTCGCCCGATCGGCCGCCCGGCGGTCTGCCGGGACAGCGCCTTCTCGCGCGTCTGCGCCCTGCTTCTGCCCTGGGTCCGAACCCGGCACGGCGCCGGAGCGCTGCACGGCGGGTCTGCCGGTATCGATACCATGCGTGACGGACATCCGGTTCATATCCGCATCCCGACCGCCGACGATTGCCGTGCCGGCAGGACGATCGCCGACATGCAGACGCTTCACCGTGCGCCGTGGCAGCACCAACGTCTGGACGACACCGCCCTGCTGCAGCCAGCTGTCGAGCAAGTGCCAACCTTCCAACACGGTCAGGCCGCTGCGCCTGCGCTCACGGGCCGAGTCGAGCAGCTCACGCAACTGGCGATAGCGCGGGTTGGCGGCCGAACCGATGTCGACCGGCGACCGCTTCAGTTTCCGCCAAGCGAGCAGCAGCGGTACGATCGGATCACTCATCAGGCATCTCCACCCGCTGCCGCCGCCCGTGCGACGGGGGCGAAGCTGTGACGGTGGATTTCGCAGGGACCGAGTTCGCGCAGGGCCGCCAAGTGAACGGCAGTGCCGTAGCCCTTGTGTTTCTCGAAGCCGTAGCCGGGAAACTGCTCGGCATAGTCGAGCATGAGCCGATCCCGCACGGTCTTGGCCAGGATGGAGGCCGCCGCGATGGCTGGATCGAGGTTGTCTCCATCGATCAGGGTTTCGACGGCGATGCCCGGCAGGACCGGCGCCCGGTTGCCATCGACGCGTACCCGGCCGGGGACCGGCTTCAAGGCTTCGACGGCCCGTTTCATCGCCAGCAATGTCGCCCGCAGAATATTCAGCTCATCGATCTCTTCGACGCTGGCACCGGCGATGGCGAAGGCAGCGGCACGCTCGCGAATCTCGATCGCCAGTCGCTCGCGCTGGCGGGCACTGAGTTTTTTGGAATCGCGCAAGCCCTCGATCGGCCGTTCCGGAGACAGAATGACGGCAGCGGCGATGACCGGTCCAGCGAGGGGACCACGACCTGCTTCGTCGACGCCGGCCACCGGCACCGATGATGCCCGGGCGGCAATCCGGTTCCGATCGGAAGATTCAGAAGAAACGTGATGATCTGCCATGGGCTGATTTTCCACCGGAGACATTTCCGATTTCTGAACACAATGCCGGACACCGGTTGTCATCACGCTTTTCCGCAACCGGGGGCCGATGTATGAAGTTCGCACCAGGCGGCCTTTCGGCCCCCTCACGCCAGGGTCCGGGCAAACTGCCCCTCTCATCCCCTCAAATCGGCCATGACGGTGCTGGCGACGCGCTCGGCACAGCCACAGGCCAACGACTGGTGCATCTCCAGAAACCGGGCCACCAGTCGTTCGCGGCCGGCGATGTCGTCGATCTGTTGTTCGACCGCCTGAGACAGTACGTCAGGCGTGGCGGCATCCTGAATGAATTCGGGCACCAGAAACTCGGCCGCCAGAATGTTGGGCAGGCCGAACCACGGCTGATAGGCCTTGGTTTTCATCAAATGATAGGACATCGGCGCCAGCCGATAAGCGATCACCATCGGCCGTTTGAAGAGTGCGGCTTCGAGAGTGGCGGTGCCGCTGGCGATCAGGGTCTGGTCGCAAGCGGCCAGTGCGGTGTGCGACTGGCCGTCCAGCACCTCGATCGGTAAATCCCGGTACAGCGGCTCGATCAGCGTGCGCAGCTGCTCCCGGCGCTCTGCACCGGCCGCCGGCAGGATGAATTGCCAGTCGGGATGGCGTTTGTGCAGGGCGGCGGCCGTCTGCAAGAAAACCGGAGCCAGGTACTCGATTTCGGCGGCCCGGCTGCCCGGCATCAATGCAATGACGATGGCATCGGGCGGCAGGCCGAGTTCCACGCGCGCTGCCTGCCGGTCGATCTCGAAGGGAATCTGGTCGGCGAGTGGATGCCCGACGTAGGTGGCAGGGATGCCGGCCTCGCGGTAGATCTCGGATTCGAAAGGGAAGACCAGCAGCATGTGATCGGCCGCCCGGCGGATCTTTTCGATACGTTCACGCCGCCAGGCCCAGATCGAGGGGCTGACGAAGTGATAGGTGCGGATACCGCCGGCTTTCAGGCGCTCTTCGAGCCCCAGATTGAAATCGGGCGCATCGACGCCGATGAAGGCGGTGGCCGGCCAGCTCTGAAGACGTTGGAACAGCCGATGGCGTACCCACAGCAGCTTGGGCAGCGCCTTGATGGCAGCGGCATAGCCATGCACCGCCAGCCATTCGGAAGGCCACCAGGCATCGAAGCCTTCGGCCTGCATCTTCGGGCCGCCAATACCGGCGCAGCGCGGTCGATCGCCTTCGGCAAGCTGCCGCCAATGCGTCAGAACCGACGAAGCCAGCAGATCGCCCGAGGCTTCGCCAGCCACCATGCCGATGCGGGTATCCACGGTCAGCGGGCGATGCCGCGGTTGACGCCTTCCAGAAAGCGCAACAACGGCGTCAGGCACTTGTCGTGGCTGGCATCGATGGCGATCATCTCCGCCAAACCCCGTTTGGCCTCGTCCAGGCTCAGACCCTGCCTGTACAGCAGTTTGTAGGCCCGCTTGATGATCATGATCTCGTCGGGCGTGAAACCGCGCCTGCGCAGACCCTCACTGTTGATGCCATGGGTGGCGACCGGGTTGCCGGAAGCCATGACGTAAGTGGGTATATCCTGCAACACGATGGTGCCGGTGCCGGTCATGGCATGAGCGCCGATCTGGCAGAACTGATGCACCTGCGAATTGCCACCGAGGATGGCCCAGTCACCGATGCGGACATGCCCCCCCAGATTGGTGGTGTTGGCCAGGATGGCATGGTCGCCGATCACGCAATCGTGCGCGACGTGGACATAAGCCATCAGCAGGTTGTGGCTGCCCACCCGGGTGACGCCGCTGTCCTGCACCGTACCCCGGTTGATGGTGACGAATTCGCGGATATCATTGTCGTCACCGATCTCGAGTTTCGTCGGTTCACCGGCGTATTTCTTGTCCTGCGGATTGCCGCCGACGGCGCAGAAGGGGTATAGACGGTTGTCACGACCGATGGTGGCCGGGCCGTCGATCTGGGCGTGGGCGGCGACGGTGGTACCGGCGCCGAGGCGCACCTGCGCACCGATGACGGCATAGGGGCCGACCCGGACACTGCTGTCCAGCTCGGCGGAAGGATCGATGACGGCAGTCGGGTGAATGAGCATGTCGGGCATGATTTCGGCTCAGGCCCTGCTCACGTCGATTTTGCCCGGTGGCACGCCCTCGTCTTCGGGACGGCTCAGTTCGCGCAACGCGCACATCAGCTCGGCTTCGGCCACTTTCTGGCCATCGACCGTGGCCGTACCCTGGAACTTCCAGAGCAGCCGCGACTTGCGCATGATTTCCACGTCGAGGATCAACTGATCGCCTGGGCCGACCGGGCGCTTGAAGCGGGCCTGGTCGATACCGGCAAAGTAGTAGACGGAGGTGTCGTCCGCATGCCGTCCCATGGTGGCAAAGGACAGAATGCCGGCGGCCTGGGCCATGGCTTCGAGCGCCAGAACGCCCGGCATCACCGGCACGTGCGGAAAGTGCCCCTGAAAGTAAGGCTCATTGATCGAGACATTCTTCAGGGCGACGATCCGACGGTCGAGCTCCATCTCCAGGACGCGATCGATCAGCAGAAACGGATAACGGTGGGGCAGGAAGCGCCGGATTTCGTTGATATCGAGCGCCGGTTGTTTTTCACTCATGCTTGGACAGAATCGTTGGCTTTTTTATTGATTGGCCTCGTCGCTGCCAGGTGGCAAGGCCTGTTCGAGACGACGCAGACGCTTGCGCATCTCCGGCAACTGCCGCACGACAGCCGCTGCCCGCTCCCAGTCGGCGTTTTCCATCGACGGGAAAATCCCGCTGTAGAAGGCGGGCTTGGTAATGGATTTGGAGATCAACGTCATCGTCGATACCACCGCATCGTCACAGATGTGGATATGGCCAAAAATGCCGGAAGCACCGCCGATCTGTACACGCTTGCCAATGACCGCGCTGCCGGCGATGCCTGCGCACGCAGCAATCGCTGTATCGGCACCTACCCGGACATTATGGGCGATTTGCACGAGATTATCGATCTTGCAACCGTCTTCGATCACCGTGTCGTCAAGCGCGCCACGGTCGATGCAGGTGCAGGCTCCGATTTCTACATCATTGCCGATCACGACCGCCCCCAGCTGTGGAATCTTGCTCCAACCGCCGCCCTGTCTGGGGGCAAAGCCGAAACCATCGGCACCGATGACCGCACCGGAATGGATCAGTGAACGTTCGCCGACGACACAGTCGTCACCGAGCGAAACGTTGGCATGCAGGCGAGTACCCGCACCCACCGAGCACCCTGCCCCGATCACCGTGCCGGCACCGATCCAAGCACCATCCCCAATGTAGGCCCCCGCCCCGATGACGGCCCCCGCTTCGACGATGGCCGAAGGACTGACAACCGCCTCGGGATGGACATGGGCGCCTGCGGCAATGCCTGGCGCCGGTTTGGGGTTGACCCGCTCATCGAACCACTGCGCCAGCTGCGCATACGCCAGATAGGGGTTCTGCCCGATCAGCAGATTGGCGTCGGCCGGCAGCACCTCGATCAGCTTGGGCGAGACGATGTAGGCGATGGCATGGCTCGCCAGAGCGGCCTCACGCTGCTGCGGCCGGACCAGAAAGCTGATGCTGTCCCGATCGGCGCTGCGCAGGCTGGACAGACGGCGAACACGGACATCCGGGTCACCACGCAACTGCAGATCGAGTGCACTGGCGATTTCAGCCAGGCTGACCGGCGCCTCAAGTTCACGTTTCATCGGGCTCGAGCCTCCCTGGCTGGCTGAAGCCGAATCAGCGGGCGCTGTTCAGCTGTTTGATCACGTCGTCGGTGATGTCGAGCCGGGGGCTGACATAGACGGCATCCTGCAGAATCAGGTCGAATTTCTCGCGCTCGGCGATGGCCTTGATGGCTCGGTTGGCCTTGTCGAGCACCGAGGTCAGCTCCTCGTTGCGACGCTGGTTCAGGTCTTCACGGAATTCACGCTGACGGCGCTGGAAGTCGCGGTCCATCTCGGAGAGTTCACGCTGACGGCGGGCACGGTCGCTGTCGGTCATGACGGCACCATCTTTCTCGAAACGCTCGGAAGCCGTGCGCAGCCGGGTGCCCAGATCCTGGATCTCTTTGTCACGACGGGAAAAATCCTTTTCGATCTTGGCCTGTGCCGCCTTGGCAGGCGTGGAATCGCGCATGATGCGCTCGGTGCTGACGAAGCCGATCTTGGCGTTGCCCGAGCTCTGTGCCATGGCAGGCACGGCGGCAACACTCATCAACCCGGCGGCGACGCCAGCAATTCCTGCACGAACGGCAAAAGTCTTGGTAGAAAAAAGATTCATAGGTTTGGACTCGTGAGATTCGTAAAAGTCTGACGCAGAATATTGTGCCAATCGGACGCCATGCCGAGGGCCTAGCTCCTGCGAACCGATGGGTCATTTTTGCATACTTCAGAAACTGGAGCCGATCTGGAACTGAATGCGCTGCGTATCGTCGCCCGGCTAGAGCATCGTAAGGGTTGCCCAGAAACATCCTGGCCCCTCACGATCAGCCCCTCCCGATGCATAACCACCATATTCGACTTGACCCCGAATTCATCGCGCCGCCATGCCATACTGTTGCTAATATCCTCACCTCGGGCGCTTGCATCGAGTAGAGCTTGTTGCGGCCTTTGCAACTTTGGCTGCTCAGCGTTTCCACGCATCGTTTACTCAGATTTTCAGTTTCCAGGGAATCACTCGGCCTGTAACGCCCTGCATGTCCAGTATTCATGCAAGTCTCTGCGTTTGCAGAGAGAAGGCCGGACCGTGCAACGGCTATACATCTTCATCCACAATCATCAAACAAATGTGCTACCCTTCCCGGAACAAGCAACCGCCCTAAGATCCTCCTAGATCTCAACGACTATAACATGAGAATGAACCGCCCCGGGTTTTGCGGAGACTCATTTGACTCGAGCCAGGCAGCATGCGCCTGATCACCCAGTTGCGGTAAAAGTTTGGCTCTGCCTCGGCCAGCAGGATATATCCGACCGACTCAAGCAGGCTGCGTTCATTGAACAATGGACAACATGCCCAAAGAGCCCGTTCCAGCGCATCCAGCGCGAGTGCCGTCTGCATGGACCGACTAAGCCGCCAGCCAACGATACGACGGGAGAACACACTGATAAGAAGGCGACATATACCAAGCCCTGCCACGTCGTGCAGACATAGCTGAAATCGGCTACCCACAGCTGATTCGGACGCTGGGCCGCGAACTGTCGGTTCACATGATCCCGAGGGCAGCTTGCTACGGGATCAGGCCATGTCGTGCGAACCCACCTGCCGCGCACGGCGCCGCACAGACCGGCAGTCGCATCAGGCGCTCGACCGTGCAGCGGGCAACCTCAGTTCCCTCGCGCTGCAGCTGTCGCCAGACCTCGCGTGCATCATAGACCTGCATGTTGTCCTCCCAGACCGTAAGCCTCCGGTGCAGCCCCACCCTTGACATTGCCGCCCGCCATGCAAACGG
>JAUMUG010000004.1:0-126979 GCA_030530775.1 Lautropia sp.
CTCAGGCTTACGCTTTAGCGGCATGAACTGTGCAGGTTCTGCTGGGTCATTACAAAAATTTCATTACGCAATCATCCTCATGCAAAACCTGAATGATTTACGTACATTTGTTTTGGTTGTTGAAGAAAAAAGTTTTACCAAAGCAGGAGAAAAACTCGGCGTATCGGCTTCGGCGGTATCGCATTGTCTGAGTAATCTGGAAAACCGTTTAAATATCCGCCTGCTCAACCGTACTACACGAAGCATTTCGCCCACGCCCGAAGGCTTGACGTTGTTAAACGACATCAAACCTTATTTTGACGCTATCGATTTATCGATTCGAAAATTATCGGAGAACCAAGGAACCGTTACAGGCACGGTTCGTATTAACGCCAGCCAAGTGGCGATAGAAAGGGCGGTTCTGCCAAAGCTTGCCCATCTTTTTGAAAGATTCCCAAATATCCGTATCGAACTGCACAGCGAGAACCGCTTTGTGGATATTGTCAAAGAAGGCTTTGACATGGGCGTACGGCTGGGCGACGATGTGGCAAAAGATATGATTGCAGTCAAAATCGCTCCGCCTTTAACAACCACACTGGTCGCTACGCCCTCCTATTTACACGGCAGGACCCCGCCCAAGAAAATCCAAGATTTAGATGACCATAGCCTGATCGGCTTGCGCCTCGCTAGCGACCGCGAACCGATTGCGTGGGATTTTCGGATAAAAGGAAAAACGGTTTCTTATCGCCCAAAAGGACGTCTTGTTTTAAATAGTAACCCTTTGTATGCGGTTAAAAATCATCTGGGTATCGCCTTTATGCCATATTTTATGGTGGAAGACGAGCTTAAAGAAGGCAAACTGGTTGAGATTTTAGGGGGGTTCAGAATGACGTATGAACCCCTTTACGCCTATTACCCAAGCAGAAAACACCATTCCAAAGCGTTTGAAGCGGTGTTGGAGGCGTTGAGGAAATAAAGAAGTCTGGAAGTCATTTGATAGACTGATTGTCCTATGGTTTGGAGGTTTATTTTCCATCGCTCTGATAGGAGAAAATGATGAGTAAGAAATAGGAACTTACCCTCAAAATCGCTATCGTCCGGCATTCCTTTGAAGTGGAGGGCAAGCCCTGTCAAAAAGTCGATCTTTTTGTTGGAAAGCTTAGACTCAACTTTCAAGTGCAACACCCCCGAGTGGCTGTGTGATCCGGAATCCAAATTAGGCGTATTGCGCTGGCTCGAAGGGGCCTTGGTGCCGGAAGTGGATGCCGGGCAGGTGAGTCACCAGCACCTGCTTAGACTCAACCTTCAAGTGCAACACCCACCCCCATATGGGATGTTGCCATGCGTACATCACGTCACTACCAACACCTGAGCAGGTTTTTAGTGGGTCATTACACCCGAACAACGTCAGCTCTTCGCCGCCATCGACCTGCCAGAACCCTCTGCCAAACGCCTGTAGTGCCAATTTCGAGATGCTGAATTCAGCAATATCAATGACTTGCGCTTATAAGTGTCGAACTCGGGGAGACCGTGATGTCATCGACGACATCCGCTCGTTGTCCGACGGGAAAGAGCTTTCCCGTTTTTGCGCCCGCCGCGTCGAGGAAATTCAGAACGATGGGTGCACTGCTTCCGGGAACACCGTCGATACGGGTGGTCGATCCTTCATGACGGACTTGGCCGTCAGGCGTCTGAATGATGGCTTCGACGACCTTGCCGGTGTTGATATTGAGAATCCGCAGCCGGGTCTCGGGAGAGGTTGCAGCG
This sequence comes from Lautropia sp., assembly GCA_030530775.1. Taxonomy (GTDB): domain Bacteria; phylum Pseudomonadota; class Gammaproteobacteria; order Burkholderiales; family Burkholderiaceae_E; genus Lautropia. The sequence continues at coordinate 1,747 of JAUMUG010000004.1, forward strand.
ATCATGCCGTTCTCGATGGCAAAGGGACCGACGCTCGACAGCATGTTCTCGCAATTCGGTGTCGTATCGACGCTGGCGGTGTCGACGGATACCTGGGCGAACAGGTATTCGATGTCGATGTCCGGTCGTTCGGAAGGGCCGACGATGGTGACCTTGCTGGTGAGGGAGAGCTCACGTCCGTGGGGCGGGATTTCCTGCCCCGGGCCAAGTCGATCGTGAGCGAGATGACGATGGCCGTCGAGCGCTTGAAAGACATGTCCCGGTACGCCCGTGGCAGTTTCACGCTGGCCTGTGTTCCATCGATGCTGGCACAGGCTCTGTCACCCCTCATCCGTCGTTACGCGGAGGCGTATCTTGGCAACCGGATCAGGATCATCGACACCAACGCATTCGAGGTGCGTGATGCCGTGCTGCACGGGCAGGCCGAACTCGGGGTGGGCATTCCCACCGATCACCATCCCGATCTGGACGAAACGCTCCTGATGGAAGACCCGCTGATGTTCTTCTGTCGCGAGGAGCACCCGCTCAGCAAGATGGAATCGGTGACGTGGTCCGACGTGCACGAGGCGGAGCTGATCGTGGTGAGCAGCATGACGGCAACCAGCGTGTTCATGGGTTATCAGCTTGCCGAGCGTGGTATCAGCCTGAGCGGCGCTTATGAGGTGTTGCACCATGCCACGGCGCTCAGCCTGGTGGCTGCCGGTGTGGGCACGGCCATTCTGCCGGCATCGACATCGCAGGACGGTTCACGCCCGGGGCTTTGCTGCATTCCGCTCACCGGCCCGGTCGTGAAACGGCGGGTGGCGGTACTGACACGCAGAAATGCGACTTTGTCACCGGCAGCACGCGCGTTTTTCGACATCCTGAAGCAAAGTGCGTCCGTCATGGTGTGAGCGGACGCCGAGTGTCGCGACGGCGAATCGGAAAACCGGTTGATGCTGACCGCCGGTGCCCGGCCGCGGTACTCTTGCGGTTTCTTGGGCAATTTCGGAGGTAGTACGACCCCATGCAGTATTTGAACCTGAACGCATCGTTGCGGATGAGCCGTATCGTCCATGGTTATTGGCGTGCTCATGAATGGGGGCTGGATGCCGATGGTTATCGGCGGCTGATTCATCAATTGTTGGAGCTGGGGGTCGATACCTTCGACCACGCCGCCTGCTATGGCGGTTTTGGTACCGAAGCGGCTTTCGGGCAGGCGCTTCAGCAGGAACCCAGTCTGCGCGAGCGGATGGTGATCGTCAGCAAATGCGGCATCGTTTTTCCGAACGACAACGTGCCGGGGATGAAGTCGGCACATTACGACAACAGTCGTGATCACATCATCTTGTCGGCCGAACGGTCGATTGCCAATCTGAAGTGTGATCATCTGGATCTGCTGCTGATTCATCGGCCTTCGCCGTGTGCCAATCCGCAGGAGATCGCCAGCGCCTTTGGTGCGTTGCACGAGCGCGGGCTGGTGCGGCATTTCGGGGTGTCCAATTATGGGGCGGCCAAGCTGCGGATGCTGCAGTCCTTTGTGAAGCAGCCGTTGGTGACGAACCAGATCGAGGTGTCACCACTGCATCTGCAACCCTTCGACGACGGCAGCTTCGATGACATGCTGGAGCGTCGGATGCGGCCGATGGCCTGGTCGCCGCTGGGCGGTGGTCGGCTGTTTGCCCAGCAGGATGAGCGGAGCCGGCGCGTGGCGGCAGCATTGCGCGCGGTGGGCGAGCGCTATGGCGAAACCCGGCTCGATACGCTGGCCTATGCGTGGTTGCTGGCGCATCCGATCGGTATGCTGCCGATCGTGGGTTCGCGTCGGATCGAGCGGGTGCGCAATGCCGTCGATGCGCTGGCCATCGAGTTCAGCGAAGAGGATTGGTTGAGCGTCTACGTGGCTTCGACGGGCTTCGATTTGCCCTGAATACTTCCCATGAGAATCCTGCTGATCGAAGATGAAGCCGAGTTGGCACACTGGTTGTCGCGTGCACTGGCGCGTCAGGCGGGCTTCATCGTGGAATGGACCGACGACGGTCTGTTGGCCGAGCGTCGGCTGATGCAGGAGGATTTCGATGCGGTCATCCTCGATCTGGGGATTCCCGGCATGGACGGGCAGACGCTGCTGGCGCGGATGCGTGTCCGCGATGACCGCACGCCGGTGCTGGTGTTGACGGCCCGGGATTCGCTGGCCAACCGGGTGGGGATGCTGCACGACGGGGCCGATGATTTTCTGCCCAAGCCTTTCGTGCTGGAGGAGCTGGAGGCGCGGCTGACGGCGCTGATCCGGCGTAGCCGTGGTCGGGAGTTTCAGCGGATGGGCTGCGGGGCGCTGGTTTACGATGTGGTCAGCCAGCGCTTTGTGGTGGACGGTGAGACGCTGCAGTTGACGCCACGTGAGCAGGCGGTGCTGCGTGCCCTGATCCAGCGCAGCGGCGAGCCTCTGTCCAAGCAGGCGATTCTGGATCGGATTTCACCGAGCCATGACGATCTGAGTCTGGAGGCGGTGGAGGTGATCGTGCACCGGTTACGCAAGAAGCTGCAGGATTCCGGTGTGCAGATCGTGACGATGCGCGGCCTGGGCTACTGCCTGGAAGCGCAGGACTGAGCGCCGGTGATGGTCTGTGTTTCGGCTGTGCGTGCCACCGTGCGGTAATGAGGACGCAGCAGGCACGCACATGGGTCGGAGGCCAGCAGGGTGCAGCAGGGTGAGGTTGGGATTTCGAATGTGCGGGCAGGCATGTGGGGGAGATGGCTGAAACAAACGCCGGAGCACGGGCGGATGGTAAATCGAGCGTGCTGGCAGCCGCAGCCGGGGAAGACGAAGTGGGACGACACGGTGCAGGATGCTGTGGACGGAGAGGAGCGGGGGCAGCTTGCTCCAGGCCGCAGTCTGACCGTCGGCTTACTGCTGTGGCTGTTGCCGGTGTTGCTGATCGGAGCGGTGTTGGGCATGTGGCGCTCGGCGGTGTCGATGCGGCTGCAGACCGAAGCGGCTTTCGATCGCTCACTGGGGGCGGTCGTGCGCGCCATCGACTTGAATGTGTCGACCGTCACTGGCGGCCTGGCATTGGCCTTGCCCTATCAGCTGCTGGACTTCTTCCGGATGACGGCCAGCGGCCGGGTGTACTACCGGGTGCTGAGCGAGGACGGGTTGACCGATATCGGCCATGCGGATCTGCCGTTGCCGGAACGGCTGCCGCCGTCGGGGCAGGTGGTGTTCTATGACGGCCATTATTTCGAGGATGAGCCGATCCGCGTGGGTATTCTGGTGCGTGAGATGGATCCGCCGCTGGCATGCCCATCACGGGCAGATGCGGCTGTCGGGACCGGAGGCGGTAGCAGCTGCCGCAGACGACACCGCGGATGCTGCCTATGCAGCAGCGGTACCAACGGATACGGCAAATGCAGGTGGCACTGGTGACGCCGGTGGAGCCAGCGTTTCGCGCCGGACGTGTGCCGATGGCGTCGGTGGGCTGCGGGTGGAGCTGATTTTCCATTCATCCGGATAATCCCTAGTTCGGGAAAGCCCTGCCCCGGGCGGTTGAAGGGTGTTTTGAAAGCCAATTGAAAGGTGGGGTGCGCTAAGGTAGGAGCCGACAATCCCGACAGGAGACCCGTCCAATGGCGAACGCTCGATTTTTCTTCTCCCGCCGTCTGCTGGGGCAGACTGCTCTGGGCACTGTGTTGACACTGACCACGCTGGGCAGTCTGCCGTTGCCGGCCGGTGCACAGCAGCCGCCCCGTCGGCCGGAATGTGTGGCGCCGGCCCAGCCGGGTGGTGCTTTCGATCTGACCTGCCGCGTGACTCAGGCGGCGTTGAAGGAAAGCGGCGCGCTGCAGCGGCCTCTGCGCATCGTCTACATGCCGGGCGGTGTGGGAGCGGTGGCCTACAACAATATCGTGGCCCAGCGGCCGGAAGAGGGTGGCACGATCGTGGCCTTTTCGGGTGGGTCGCTGCTGAATCTGGCTCAGGGCAAGTTTGGCAAGTACACCGTCAATGATGTCCGTTGGCTGGCAGCCATCGGTGCCGACTATGGGGTGGCCATGGTGCGTGACGACTCGCCCTATGAGACCTTGAGCGATCTGATGGAGGCGCTGAAGAAAGACCCGTCCAGCATCGTGTTCGGCACGGGGGGCACCGTCGGCAGCCAGGATTGGATGAAGGCGGCGCTGACGGCACGTGCCGCCGGCGTCGATTACAAGCGGATCCGCTTCGTGGCTTTCGAGGGCGGTGGCGAAAGTGTGACGGCACTGCGTGGCAATCACATCCAGGCGTACATGGGCGATGCCGCCGAGGCGGCCAACATTCTGGAAGGTGGTGCGCCGGTGCGGGTGCTGGCCGTCTATCACAGTGAACGTCTGCCGGGCCGGCTGAAGGATGTGCCGACGGCCAAGGAGCAGGGCTATGACATCGAGTGGCCGATCATCCGGGGGTTCTACATGGGGCCGAAGGTGAAGGACGCCGATTATCAGTGGTGGGTGGATGTCTTCACCAAGACGATGGCGACCGAATCCTTTGCGCAGCTGCGCGAAAAACAGGGTCTGTTCCCCTTCGACATGACCGGCAAGGAACTGGACGCCTACGTCAAGCAGCGTGTCAAGGACTATGCCGAGCTGGCGGAATCCTTTGGCCTGATCGAGAAGAAGTGAGCCGTGAATAACCGAATTCTGGGCGTGGCCGCGCTGATGGCGGCTGCCTTCATGGTCTGGCAGGGCCATGGTCTCGAAGCATCCGTGTCCTATGAGCCGATCGGGCCGCGCGTGTTTCCGTTGCTGGTCGCGGCGGTGATGGCGCTGTGTGGGCTGCGACTCGTGCTCAAGGGCGGGGGGCGGACGGAAGCCAACCCGCCCGGGGCCAATCTGCGCATCGGGATCCTGTTTCTGGTTCTGGTCGGCTATGCGCTGATCTTTGAATGGGCTGGTTTCATCATCGCGACCATATTGATGGCTTCGGTGGTGGGGCGTCTTTTTGGAGGGTCTTGGTTCAAGTCCTCCCTCGGTGGGGTGGGCCTGAGCGTGGTGCTTTTCTTTCTGTTCGATCGCGTGCTGGATGTGGTGCTGCCCCCCGGCCTGCTGGAGGCGATATTGTGAACGGTGTGCTCGAACATCTGGCCCAGGGGTTCGGTGTGGCCATGACGCCGATGAACCTGTCGGTGGCCGCCATCGGTTCTTTCTTTGGCACCATCGTCGGCGTATTGCCGGGGCTGGGGCCGATCAATGGCGTGGCGATGTTGATTCCGATCGCCTTTGCGATGAACCTGCCGCCCGAAACCGCGTTGATTCTGCTGGCGGCGGTCTATGTGGGTGCCGAGTACGGTGGTCGGATCTCGTCGATCCTGATCAATGTGCCTGGTGACGCCGCTGCGGTGATGACGGCGCTGGACGGTTATCCGCTGGCCCGGCAGGGAATGGGCAGTGTGGCGCTGTCGCTGTCGGCTTGGGCGTCGTTCTTCGGTTCGCTGGTGGCTTTTTTCGGCATCGTCACCTTCGCGCCGATGCTGGCCCAATGGGCGCTGGCATTTGGTCCGGCCGAGTACTTCGTATTGATGGTCTTCGCATTCTGCTGTCTGACCGGGCTGATGGGCAAGGATCCGGTCAAGGGCGTGCTGGCCACCGCCATCGGTCTGGCGATTTCCACGGTGGGCGTGGATGCCAACTCCGGCGTCTACCGCTATACCTTCGATGTGCCGCATCTGGCCGATGGTATCGATTTTGTGGTGGTGGTGATTGGTTTGTTTGCCGTCAGTGAAATGCTGCAGATGTTGGAGCATGTGGTTGGCGGTGTGTCGGTGTCGGTTCCCAGGAGCGGCCGCATGCTGTTCAATCTGTCGGAAGTGAAGTTCACCTTTCCGAGCGTGGCGCGCAGCGGGCTGACCGGCTTTGGTCTGGGTGTGCTGCCGGGGGCAGGCGCCAGCGTGGCTTCGGCCATTGCCTATGCCAATGAAAAACGCATCACCGAGCAGAAGGATCCGGATGCCAAATTCGGTCAGGGCGATATGCGTGGGCTGACCGCGCCGGAATCGGCCAACAATGCGGCGGCCATCGGCTCCTTCATTCCGATGTTGACGCTGGGTGTACCGGGCTCGGGCACCACGGCCGTGATGATGGGGGCGCTCACCCTCTACAACATTACGCCGGGGCCTGTGTTGTTCGAAGCGCAACCCGACCTGGTTTGGGGGCTGATTGCTTCGCTGGCAGTGGCCAACGTGCTGCTGTTCATCATGAACGTGCCGCTGATGCGGGTGTTTGCCAGCATTCTGTCGATCCCGCCGTGGCTGCTGGTGCCGGGTATTCTGTGTGTCAGCGTCATCGGTGTCTATTCGGTCAATGCCACCCAGTTCGATCTGCTGACGATGGCGGCCATTGGCAGTATCGGTTACTTCCTGCGCAAGGCGGAAATGCCGTTGGCGCCACTCATTCTGGGCGTGGTTCTGGGCGGCATGATGGAGCAGAATCTGCGGCGCGCGTTGGCCATTTCCAATGGCGATCTCAAGATTCTGTTCGGCAGCCCCGTCACCATCACTTTCTGGGTGCTGGCGGTGGCGGTGTTCGTGGCACCGATGCTGTACAGGCGCTTGAGGGGCAACGAGGTGCTGCTGCGGGGTTGATGTGCGGGTGCTTGGCCGCCGGCCACGATGAGTGCCCGATGAGGCACCGCGTCTGCGGGCACGATGAGTTCCCGATGAGATGCCGTGTCCCCGTGAGGGGGAGTCCGGAGGACTCCCCGGAAAGCATGGTCCGAGCCCATGAGGCGTGCTGTGAGGCCGCCATGGAGTCGATGAGGACCAGCAGCCGCCATAGGCAGCCTCGGCTCAGCCTCCCATTCCATCGAGCTGCTGCCCGCGGGTTGCAGCAGCTGCCGGGGACTCGTTCCGTCGATGCCGGCGGGTCGGGTTTCGTGACGGGATTTCGTTCGGCATGCTCGGTGCCATGGAGCCGGCCTCGACGGACAGCGGGATGTGCCGGAGGTGCTTTACTTCAGATAGCTGCGCAGCGCCTTGACCACCACCTCGATGTCCTCCTGCCGCTGGCGGGGTGTTGCGTTCTCGGCGCCCAGATGGCTTTGGATATGGCCTTCCAGCACGTGCGACATCAGTCCATTGACTGCGCCGCGGATGGCAGCGATCTGTTGCAGGATGTCGGCGCAGGGCGCCTCTTTGTCCAGGGCCTTTTCCAGCGCGGCTGCTTGACCCCCGATCCGACGAACCCGGGTCAGCAGCGCTTTTTTGTCTCGAATCGTGTGAGCCATGACTCTCCCATCAGTAGGGTTATCTATACTGGGGTATAGTATATATCCCAGTGTGGGAAGCGTGCCCGATTGCGGCTCCGGTCCTGTTTCGGTCGTGTGGTGATGTCCTGCTGCCCGATGCGGTTTCGATGCCACCATGTGGCGGCTCCGAAATGGTCCCGGTGCCAGCGGAATCATCAGTCATGGGAGTGTACAGATGCAGGCGCAGGACGATGCGGGTCAGCAGGGCCGCGCGGATCGGAAGGTGGATGGTATTCGGCAGGGCGGGGGCGCTCGGGCCATGGCATCGGATGGGGAGCTCCCGCTCGACTGTCGGCTTTCCCACGTGTTCAGTGAAGGTAATCCGTTGGCGGAGCGGCGTACCCGCTGGGTGATGTGGTTGACGCTGATCGTGATGGTGGCGGAGATCGGTGGGGGCTGGCTGTTCAATTCGATGGCCTTGCTGGCCGATGGCTGGCATATGAGCTCACATGCCCTGGCGCTGGGCCTGGCGGTGTTCGCCTATCGGGCGGCCCGGTATTTCGCGCAGGACCGGCGTTTTGCCTTTGGCACCTGGAAGATCGAGATTCTCGGCGGTTATACCAGCGCCTTGATGCTGATCGGCGTGGCGATATTGATGCTTTGGCAGTCGGTGGCCCGATTGGTGGCGCCTTTGCCGATTGGCTACGATCAGGCGATCGGTACGGCGTTTCTGGGGCTGGCGGTCAATCTGATCAGTGCCTTCATGCTGAAGGAGGGAACGCATGGGCACCATCATCACGGTCATGCGCATGGTCCGGGGCGTCATCATGCAGACCACGACCACGACCACGGCCACGGCCACAACCACGATCACGATAACGGCCACGACCATGGGGCGCATGGACATCCGGCCGTCCGTCACTCCGGGCCTGATGGGTACGATGGGCCTGTGCGAGTCGAGGGGATGCGGACGGGAACCCGGTGGATGGCTCGGACGATGGGTTCGAGCGTCGGGCAAGCGGGTCGGTCGGAGCGGCTGCAGCCGTCGGGCCAACCGGTGTCCGCCAGGGGACGGGTGACACAGGCGGGGCACCGGCACGCCGACCTGAATCTGCGTGCCGCCTATCTGCATGTGATGGCCGATGCTGCCACTTCGGTACTGGCCATCGTGGCTCTGTTCGGTGGGAAATTCTGGGGGGCCGACTGGCTCGATCCGCTGATGGGGATCGCCGGTGCCGTGCTGGTGGCGGTATGGGCCAAGGGCTTGTTGCTGGATTGTTCGCGTGTGTTGCTGGATGCAGAGATGGATGACCCCCTGGTCAGTCGGATTCGCTGCAGGATCGATCGGGCCGGACTGGCCGCCTCGGTGAGCGATCTGCATGTCTGGCGGGTTTCTCATCAGAAGTACGCCTGCATCATTGCTTTGACGATGAACGATTCCGATGCCCAGGATCGCGATGGAGCTGGAGTGCTCACGTCCGAGCGCATCCATCGTCTGCTGGCCGGTGAGAAACGGTTGGTTCATCTGACCGTCGAGGTGAATGCACCTGTGCTGGCGGTTGATCATCCCGGTCAGGGACAGTAAGGCTGTGCGTCGCTGAAATGGATGCTTTAGCAGTGAAGCATACCGTCACGATTCGTGACTGAACGAAACAGGTCGTGGGGGCGATCTGGAAAGCAAGTAGGCAAATCAGGCGGTTTGCGCCCGAGAAACCGCGCTTCGTATCAGTCTTGATACACGTCGATGAGTGTCTCGTGTCAGTATAGAGGCTGGACTCATCGATCCATCCCGCGTCCTGGGTGACGAGCTCGGTCGGCATGCATGGATGAGTGGCCGGCTTACAAGTTCGGCGCTGAATCACTGTGTCGTGCCAAAGGGGTGGGGCTTTGCCCGTTCCCACTGAAAGCCGTCTTCCGTGGCGACTCTCTTCGGGACGGGGTCGGGAACTTCCGGGTCGTGCTGTGTTCAGGAGGTTTGTCGGCTTTGTTCGTACTCCTCACGGTGTGGACAGAGCGTGACACCATCCCGATACGGTGAGTATGATTAGCCGCCATAGCGTAGTATGATCATATGATGGAAATTGATCTCGAGCCAAAATATCTGGCCCTGCTTTCCGAAGCAGAGCGCCAGCAGCTTTCTGACCTCGACAGCCTTCAGCTGTGTTTTCAGGCCCTGTCCCTGTCCGCCCTGATCGATCGGGAAAGCGCGTTCATGCTCGCTCCCCACGATCTGTCCGAAGGGCGTTTCGTTCTGCTTGCATTGCTGGAGCCGCACAAGGAGGGCTTGCCGCCTCATGTACTGGCCGACCAGGCCGGCGTGGCGCGCGCCACCATCACCGGTCTGGTCGATGGCATGGTGCGCGATGGCATGGTGGAGCGTCATGGCAATCCCCTCGATCGCCGCTCGAACCTGGTGCGCATCACCCGCAAGGGGCGGCAACTGACACGCAAGGTCTTCGCTCAGCAAAGCCGCTGGTATGCCGGGCTGTTCGCTGTGCTGTCGGTCAATGAGCGTCGCCAGCTGGGCAAGACTCTGGCCAAGCTGAGCGCAGACATCCGCGCCCGCAGCGTGCAGGACTGACCGGGGTGCGGCAGGCCGACCGGGTTTCCCGGCCCGGTGGGGTGCGCGCGTTCCAAGGGGGAGTGGTAAGGACAGCGGCCGGGCCGGCCCTGTCGAACCCGGCCGTCTATGAGGCGCTGCAGTGTCGGCAGCGCCCCTTGATCTCCATGCCGTGGGCTTGGAAGCCTTGCTGTGCGTGGAAGCGGCCAAGCGTGCCCGACAGCGCTGCAATCGTTTCCGCGTCCTTGCATTCGGTCGCCTGACCGCAATGCTCACAGATCAGCATGATCGGGAAACCATGGTCATGATGATCGTGATGTCCGTGCTCGCAGATGACGAAGGTGCTGGTGGCATCCACCTTGTGCACCAGTTCGTGCTCGACCAGAAAATCCAGCGTCCGGTAGATGCTCATCGGGGCGATGCCTGGCTTGCGGGCCTGCATCGCCGCCAGCAGGTCATAGGCTTTCATGCCGCCGGGGCGTTGCAGCAGTTGGGTCAGTACGTCCAGCCGTAGTGGCGTCAATTGTGCACCACGCCGCTGGCAGTGCTGTTGCAATGAATCCAGGTGATCCCGTTCGGATGCCGACAGTGGCTGCGCTGGTGCGGACTGGGCAGGCAGTGGTCGTTTGCCGGAGGCGGATTTTCGTGCGGGCATCGAAGCGGCGGGGGCGGGGACTGATTCAACCGAGCAGTTTACTGTCGTTCTGCCGGTGACAGGGCTTTTGCCCCATTGGACTGTGGTGCATTCCGTGGTGCATGAGGCGTGCCGTGCGGGCTTTCGGCTGCGGCGCTTCCTGTCGCCGCGCTCTTTTCACGCGCTGGCGCCATGGTGCCAAACGGCGTCGGGAGCCAGGGGCCGCGGCGTTGGCTTTCACCTGGGTGAAACGACAATTGCGCCCGGGGCATTTCGTGCTCAGCATTGAAGTCTGCTGGCCGGCGCAGCAGGTTTGCGGTCCACGATCTTTCCACGACTCACACCTTCCCTGGGGCCCGGCCGTCGTCATCTCGAGGCGGATGCCGTGAACATCGTCGCGCCGGGGCAGCAGAGACCGAGAAGGCGGGAGCCGGCACGGCATGGTCGGGTCCGGCCCCGTGTACCGCTGCAGATCCAACGGCCGGATCAATGGAGTCTGTTTGCTCATGCCCAATGCCTTCAACTTTTCGGTTTCACCTTTTGACTGTCTGACCCAGGCCGAACAGACGCTGGTGCGCGACCACCTCGATGTGGCTTACTTCCGGCAGGGCGACGTGCTGCTGGATGTGGGGACGGCACCGACGCATCTGTTCGTGCTGATCAAGGGCTACGTCCAGCAGTTCGAGGATGATGAGCTGCTGGCGACCTATGGTCCGAACGACAGCTTCGATGGACGGGCACTGGTGGCCGGCCGCTCGGGCAGCCGTTTCGTGGCGGCCGAAGAGGTGGTGGCCTATGAGCTGTCGCACGAGACGGTCAATACCTTGATCGCCTCGAACGATACTTTCAGTGCCCTGTTGTTTTCGGCGCTGGGCAAGAAACTCAGTGCGCTGGCGGCCCGGGGCAGCGAGCAGGAGATTCAGTCGCTGAATCTGGCACGGATCGACGAGGCCTATGTGCGCGCGGCGCATACGGTGCCGTCCGAGCAGGATATCGTGTCGGTGGTGAAACTGTTTCAGCAGGAGCGAACCACCAATGTGTTGGTCCGGGATGCATCGGTACAGCCTCCTCGGTTGGGTATTTTCACGACCAATGGTCTGCAGCGCGCCATTCTCAGTGGCCGGCCGCTCGACCAGTTGCCGGTGGGTGAGCTGACCAGCTGGAATCTGCTCAGCGTGCAGCCCTCGGACCAGGTGGGCGAGGCGCTGGCGTTGATGCTGCGTCACGGTGTGCACCGGGTGGTGGTCAGGGAGGAAGACCGGATCATCGGTATTCTCGAATCGCTGGATGTGTTCAGTTTCCTGTCCAATCATTCGATGCTGATCGGCATGCAGATTCGTGATGCCAACGGCTTGGAGGAGCTGGAGAAAGCGGCCGGACAGATTACGACGATGGTACGGCGCCAGTATCGTTCTGGCAGTCGGGTGGGTTTTCTGGCGCGGCTGGTGCAGGATTTGAATGCACGCCTGTTCGAGCGGGCCTGGGCATTGCTGGCGCCGCCGGATCTCGTGGAGAACAGTTGTCTGGTGGTGATGGGCAGCGAAGGCCGTGGCGAGCAGTTGCTGAAGACCGACCAGGACAACGCGTTGATCCTGCGTGACGGCTATGCGCCACCGCCCAATCTGCAGTCGCTGTGTGAACGCTTCGTGCGGGCGCTGACGCGCTTTGGTTACCCGCTCTGTCCGGGCGAGATCATGTTGAGCAATCCGGCCTGGCGGATGTCGGTGGGCGATTTCGCACGGACGGTACGGCGCTGGCTGGTGCTGCCCGATGGAGACAGCCTGATGAATCTGGCGATCTTCATGGATGCGCACGCGGTCAGCGGCGATGCCTCTTTGCTCGATGATTTGAAGACGCAGGTATTTTCGATGGCAACCGACAACGACATGATGATGAGCCGCTTTGCCTCGGTCATCGATGCTTTTGGTTCGCCGACGCGCTGGTGGCAACGGATGCGCGGGCTGGCCGAGGGCGACGCGCGCATCGACATCAAGAAGGCCGGGATTTTCCCGATCGTGCACGGGGTACGCAGTCTGGCACTGGCCGAGCATGTACAGCAAACCAATACCGAGCAGCGTATTCGTGCGCTGGTGGACAAGGGCGTGCTGAGTCAGGACACCGCCGATGAGCTGGTCGAGAGCCTGCACTTCTTCATGAGGGCGCGTCTGGCGGCCGGGCTCGATGAGCTGGATCAGGGCAAGCCGGTTTCCGGCAAAGTGCCATGGGACCGGATGACGCCTCTGGAGCGCGATCTGCTCAAGGATGCCCTGCAGGAAGTACGGCGGTTCAAGGAGCAGATGCGCCTGCGGTTCCGGTTGGGTGCGGTGAGTTGAGGGGGCGGACATGAGTGGACGCCATTTGCTGGACGCGGCACCGGTCTGGATTCGGCGCTGGGCCGAAAGCATGCGGCGCGATTGGCAGCGTCGGCGATTGAAGGACAAGCGCTGGGATTTCCTGTTCGATCCGGCGCCCGAGGTCGAGTGGGTGTCGCTGGACTGCGAGACTACCGGGTTGAACGTTCGTCAGGATGAAATCATCGCCATTGGTGCCACCCGAATCGTCGGACGCCGAATCATGACGAGCGAGCGGCTGGAACTGTTGGTGAAGCCTGAACGTGAGGTGAAGGCCGACAGTGTGCAGGTACATCGGTTGCGTACCCAGGACGTGGCCGCCGGCCTGCCGCTGAAGGAGGCGATGGAGCGCCTGTTGCATTTCATCGGCAGCCGGCCGCTGGTGGGCTATTACCTCGAATTCGATGTGGCGATGATCAACCGGGCGCTGAAAAGCTGCTTCGGTCTGACGCTGCCGCAACCCCGTATCGAAGTCTCGGCGATGTACTACGACTACAAGTTTCGGCAGCTGCCGCTCTATCGGCAGCACGACAATGCCGACATCGATCTGCGCTTCAGCACTATCATGCGTGAGCTGGACATGCCGACCCGCGATGCGCATGATGCGCTGAACGATGCGGTGATGGCAGCGCTGGCTTTCATCAAACTGCGCGAGTTGCGGGGCGAGGGTCGCGATAGATCCCGGGTCTGAATCGCAGCGTCGACGCCCTTCCCGGCATCGCCGGGAAGGGCGTCGACGCTGTTGGGGGCGCAGCCCCCGGAAGTACGCTCAATGGGACGAGGCTTTGGCGGCGCCGTAGCCGGTTTCGGAACGAACCTGCTGGGCGTCGAAGGCGGCACGCTCTTCTGCCGCCTGCGGGCTGTGGTCGAGCACCGAGAACAGCCAGACCCCGACGAAACCCAGCATCATCGAGAACAGCGCCGGCGAGGTGTAGGGAAACAGCGCCGATCCGGGCGGGTTGCCGAAGGTGACTTCCCAGACCGAAGGCGACAGCACGGTGAGGATCACCGACGAGGCCAGACCGAGGAAGCCGCCGATGACCGCCCCCCGGGTGGTGGTGCCCTTCCACATCACCGACAGGAACAGCACCGGGAAGTTGGCCGAGGCTGCCACCGCAAAGGCCAGCGACACCATGAAGGCGATGTTCTGCTTCTCGAACAGGATGCCGAGCAACACGGCGATGATGCCGAGCGCCAGCGTGGTGATACGCGACACCTTCAGTTCGGCCATGCTGTCGGCCTTGCCTTTCTTGATGACGGTGGCGTAGATGTCGTGCGATACGGCCGAGGCGCCGGAGAGCGTCAGACCCGCGACCACCGCCAGAATGGTGGCGAAGGCCACGGCTGAAATGAAACCATAGAAGATGTCGCCTCCCACCGATCTGGCCACCAGTACCGCGGCCATGTTCTCCGTGCCGGCCCCACCGTGAATGATGCCCTTGGTGGTGTCGGCAAACTCGGGGTTGGTCAGCACCAGGGTGATGGCACCAAAACCGATGATGAAGATCAGCGCATAGAAGTAACCGATCCAGGTGGTGGCCCAGAACACCGATTTGCGCGCTTCCTTGGCATCGGGTACGGTGAAGAACCGCATCAGGATGTGGGGCAGGCCGGCCGTACCGAACATCAGCGCCATACCGAAGGAAATGGCCGAGATCGGATCCTTGATGAAGCCCCCGGGGCCCATCAGCGCCAGGCCGGTCTTGGCGGCTTCTTCGGGCGATTGGCCAGCGTGTTCGGCAATGGCGGTCTTGACGCGTACACCTTCGGCGAACAGTGTCTCGAGGCTGAAGCCATAGCGCGACATGATCATGATGCCCATGAAGGACACACCGAACAGCAGCAGTACGGCCTTGATGATCTGCACCCAGGTGGTGGCCGTCATGCCGCCGAAAAGCACATAGACCATCATCAGCACACCGACCAGCACGACGGCAATCCAGTAGTCGAGGCCGAACAACAGTTTGATCAGCTGGCCGGCACCGACCATTTGGGCGATCAGGTAGAAGGCGACCACCACCAGCGTGCCGGAGGCAGCAAACAGCCGGATCGGTTTTTGCTGGAAGCGATAGCCGGCCACATCGGCAAAAGTGAATTTGCCGAGATTGCGCAGCCGCTCGGCCAACAGGAAGGTGAGCAATGGCCAGCCCACCAGGAAGCCGATGGCATAGATCAGCCCGTCGTAGCCGGTGGCCATCACCGCAGCGGCAATGCCCAGGAAGGAGGCGGCCGACATGAAGTCGCCGGCAATGGCCAGACCATTCTGAAAGCCGCTGATGCCGCCCCCGGCGGTATAGAAATCGGCGGCCGATTTGGTGCGGCCGGCCGCCCATTTGGTGATCCACAGCGTGGCGGCCACGAAGACGATGAACATGATGATCGCCGTCCAATTGGTGGCCTGCTTGGTGGCTTCGGGCACTTCGCCGGCAGCGTGGGCGGTGCCCAGCACGAGCAGACTGCCCAGTGTGGCAGTCGTCAGACAGAGGGAGCGATGGGGCGCGTTCATTGGGTCGTGTCCTTCAGGATATCGCGGGTCATGGCGTCGTACTGGCTGTTGGCACGGTAGACGTAGACGCCGGTGAGAACGACGGTCAGCACAATGACGCCGAGACCGATGGGAACGCCGATCGATGTGATGGCGTTTTCACTGATCGGTTGTGCCAGAAAGCTCTTGTCGAAGGCGATCAGGCCGATATAGCCGTAGTAGACGACGAGCATGACGATCGTCAGTGCCCAACCGAATATGTTGCGTTCTTTTCTGAGCTTGCGGTATTGCGGATGGCGCTGGATTTTCTCGACGACGGGGTCCGACATGGGTGTCTCCTTGTTCATCTCAACGGGCACACGCTTGGACGACGGGGCCTCGAGACCGGGCTCCTAGAAGAATCGGGGCGCTCCGAACGAGCAGGGACCTGGATTCCCAGGAGGTTCAGTGGCTCACCGAACGCTTCATGGCGAGGATGTCACGGAGCGTCCGCGTCTTGCGTGCTGCCCCGCGACAATGCGGGGAGCGGCCTTTTTTGACAAGGCGGGAAAACACCGAGCAGGCCGGATATTCAGGGAAACCCCTGTCGTCATCGTGGGGGGACGCTGAAAACCACCGGAAATCTGGCCGCACATGTCGGACATCGACCCGGCGGGGTCGAGTCGTTTCACAGCCATGCACGGGCCGGGGGCGGTCGGTTTCCGTGGAGCACCGCATAGGGAGCGTCGGCGTCGTCGCCGTGGCAGAAATGCCTGCGTATGAAGAACGGTGCAGAATCGGGGGCGTCGTATCGGGTGGCTTCGGTGACGTTGCTTGCTGTCGTGATCGAGTAACAGTTCGCTGACTGCGTGTACGATATCGGGCTCGTCGGGGCAGGAGGGCGTCGGGATGCACTCGTCTGACACGGTCGAAATCACCGTGAGTGCTGCAATGCGCCATCATAGCACCTGCACAGGGGCGTCGCCGGCTGCCTGACTGCGGTACAGGTCATCTCGACGGCCGCCGGAACCGTTATAGGAGAAGATGCCGGGGTCCGTGTGCCGGGCCCATCGATCCCGTCGATGGCGGGCGGTGCGGGCCGGGGCGTTCGAAACGACCGTGTTTCCGTCGTCTCCGGGGTCTCGGCTCCGGGGCCTCGGGTGTGGTCGCTACGGCACAGGCGACATGATCGTGGTTTCTGGGATGTCGTGGACATCGTCGATGGACCCGCGTGCGATTGCTGCCCGGCGAAAGCTCGCAAAAAACATTGATTCAGGAGTTCGTATTCTCATGGCTGACACAAAGCGGAAAACGGCAGGGCTGCGTCACGGCGTGATGTCGTTGGCGGGTTGTGGTGCACTGATGGCGCTGCCGTCGGTACATGCGGCGGATTACATCACCACGCTGGGCGTGCTGGGGCAGAGCGAGTTCCGCACCCTGTCGCAGGATCTCGGCTCCGGCGTGTCCTTCAAGGGCGTGGTGCCGGCTGAAAGCCTCGGTGTGCTGGGTTTCGACATCAGCGCCTCGGCCACCGGCATGAAAGTGCCGAACCGTGATCTGTGGCGCCGTGCCTCGGGTGGTTCCAGTGTCGATCAGTGGATCGCGATGGGTGGTATCCGCGCGCACAAGGGCCTGCCCGGCGGGGTCGATATCGGGGCTTTCTACAACACCAGTTCGAATAACGTGGGTGTCTGGGGCGCCGAAGCGCGTTGGGCCTTCATCCGGGGCAACGCCGTGCTGCCGGCGGTGGCGGTGCGCGGTTCCTACTCGGCGCTGACCGGTGTCGACCAGCTGAAGCTGAACACCACCGGAATCGACTTGTCGATCTCGAAGGGCATTCTGATGTTCACCCCCTATGCCGGCATCGGCAAGGTCTGGGTGCGCAGCACGCCGGAAGGCGTGCCGGGCCTGCAGCGCGAAAGCTTCTCGATGAACAAGGCGTTCGCCGGCATCAACATCAATCTGGGCATCAACCTGGCGGCCGAAGTCGACCGCACCGGCGATGTGACCAGCTACAGCGTCAAGACCGGCATCCGGTTCTGACCGCTCCGGCGGCCCCTGCCTGGCAAGCACCTGCCGGGCCGGGTGGACGGACGGGCCGTGCATCGGCCCCCCATCGGCATCGGCGTGACAGTCGAGGGGATCGGCGCGGCGCCATTGCCGATCCCGTGTCGTGTCACTGCATCACGCTTTGAAATAGCTCAGCAGGGCGCGGGTGGCGTGATCCAGTCCGCCGTCGTCCTGACCGCCCAGGGCCGCTTCGACCGACTTGGCCATCACCTTGCCGTATTCGACACCGAACTGGTCGAAGGCGTTCAGCCCCAGCACCACGCTGGCCACGAAGGTGGCGTGCTCGTAGGCGGCCAGCAGGGCACCGATGGCGGCCGGGTCGATCTGCGGCAGCATGAGTACCGTGCTGGGCCGGTTGCCCGGGAATGCCTTGTGCCAGTCTTCGCCGTTGGCTGCATCGGGCAGCGGTTTGCCGAGTGCCAGTGCAGCACTCTGTGCCAGGCAGTTGGCCACCAGAATCATGTGGCGTTCGTCGCCACCACCGGCAAGTGAGGCCGGATCGGGTTTTCGGGCGATGATGAAATCGACCGGCACCACGTCCGGACCCTGATGCAGCTGCTGAAAGAAGGAGTGCTGGGCGTTGGTGCCCGATACACCCCAGATGACCGGCGAGCTGATGTACTGCAGGCGTGATCCGTCGATCTTGGCGGATTTGCCGTTGCTTTCCATGATCAGCTGCTGCAGGTAGGCGGGCAGTAGACGCAGGCGCTCGGCGTAGGGGATGATGGCCTGACTGCCGTAGTCGAGTACGTTGCGGTTCCAGATGTTGACCAGCCCCATCCAGACCGGCAGGTTCTGGCGGAACGGCGTGTTCAGGAAGTGCCGGTCCATCGCGGCGGCACCGTCGAGCAGCTGATCGTAGGCCTGCGGGCCGCAGGCAATGGCGATAGAGGCGCCCACTGCCGACCACAGTGAATAGCGGCCACCGACCCATTCCCAGAAGCGCAGGATCTGTGCGGAGGGAATGCCGTAGCGTTCGGCGGCATCGGGGTTGGCCGTGATGCCGATCAGATGCTTCATGGCGCTGGTGTGGTCGGCCCCGGCGGCCTGCAGCCAGACGATGGCAGCCTCTGCGTTGGCGAGCGTCTCGCGGGTGGTGAAGGTTTTGGATACGACCAGGAAGGCGGTAGTGGCCGGGTTCAGTCCTTCGAGGTTGCGGGCCAGGTCGGCCGGATCGACGTTGGCGACGAAGCGTACATCGGGGCTCCCGGCTTTGACCAGGGCGTCGCAGACCAGCCGCGGACCGAGGTCGGAGCCGCCGATGCCGATACAGACCAGCGCACGTAGCGCTTGGCCGTCGAAGCCCTGCAGTTCGCCTTGGCGGAAGCGGTTGGCCAGTTCGACGATGCGTTGCCGTTCGACATTGGCCAGTGTGTTGGCTTCGGCATGGGTCGAGGCGTTGCGCAGCGCGGTGTGCAGCACCGGCCGACCTTCGGTGGTGTTGATGGCTTCGCCACTGAACATCAGCTGGCGAGCCTCTTCCAGCCGGGCACTCCTGGCCAGGTCCATCAGGGCATCGACGGCACCCGAGTCGATGCGTTGCTTGCTGAAATCGGCCACCAAACCGGCAGCTTCGAGGCGGAACTGTGCGGGACGGGCCGGGTCTTCGAGCAGGTTGCGCAAGCTGATATCTGCCAACCGGCGGCCCTCACGTTGCAGGATTCTCCAGGCAGCCCGGCGTGCACCGATATTGGGGAGGGTAATGGCTGATCGCTTCGTTTGCATGTTGTCCATGACGGAAGGCACCGCAGAAAACGGGGCAGTTGAACAGTCGAAATGGCCGAGCCGGAGCAACGGGACAGTGGAGGGTTTGGGGCGGTCTTCAGATCGGTGCACCGATCCGTGATGGTTCAGGCGCTCGAATTGTCGTGTCCACCTGCGTCCAGCTGCCCGCGGCAGGCCGTCAAAAAGAACGAAACCGGTGCTTCGGCTTCGTCCAACGGAACCATAGTGCCATAAGCGGCCTCTCTCTGCGGAAGAACCCCACCGCACAATGTTGATCTATACATATTGTTTCACGCATATCGATTCGGGGGAGTCGCCGGGCGACAACGTTTTTCTGCGGTCCGCCCGGTCAGCATGCCGTTCCCATTGGATGCGGGCGCTGGAATCCTGTGCGGACGCGGAGTCGGCGCCCGCCGGGGCAAGCGTCTCGGCAAGTGTGTCGCCATGTCGTCACATGGTTCTGGCAGCTGTGCGGGTCCGGCCGCTTGCTTGGCTGCGCGCGAGTCTGAAAGCGCTCCAGAGCAAGGTGAGCCAACCCAGGATGAAACAGCTGCCGCCGATCGGTGTCAGCATGCCAAGCGGACGGGTGCCGGTCAGCGACAACATGTAGAGGCTGCCGGAAAACAACAGAATGCCGGCGATGAAGAAGCCGCCGCTCCAGCGCACCGTGCAGCGTGGCAGCCGTGGTGCGAGGGCCGTCAGCACCAGCAATGCCAGGGCGTGATACATCTGATAGCGGACGGCGGTTTCGTAGATGATCAGCATGTGGTCGGACAGCACGGTGCGCAGAGCGTGTGCGCCCATGGCGCCGGCAACCACGCCAAGGCCGGCGAACAGGGCACCGGCGCCAAGCAGCAGGGGGCAGAAAGGGGGATCGCCGGCGGCGCGGCTGTGGCCGCCGTCAGGATGGGGAGTGGGAGGTGGGTTCATCGATGTGCTCATTCATTGCATGATTCGGCGCACGGTGCGCAGGAAGCCGGCTTCGATGCCATCGAAAGTCACGGCGCCCGGTGCTAGCTGATCCATCGGCTGAGCGGCGGTGGCGATGGCGAGCTGGACCAGGCCCGTACACTGCGCTTTGCCGCACAGGCTATCGGGTTTGCCTGGCCGAAGCCGTCAGGGTTCCCCTTTTCCGGTGTCCGGTTCGATCGGGCCGGGGGGCTGCGCTGCATCCGGCTGCCCGATCGTGCCGGCGAAATATCCGGCCATGGGTGCCTGGTTGTCGTCGATCGCTGTCGTGTCGATCAGCGCGCCGCCCGTGCCGGCACGGAGATGGCCGGTACGTCGTCGGAGAATCCGTTCGCGGTGGACGTCTTCGAGAACGCGTGCCGTATCCAGTCCCATGGCCCGGTATGCCAGCTGCAATATGCGAAGCTCGTCGGAAGACACCTGCCCGTCGGCGCCGGCCACGGTGACGATGAAACGGGCAACCGCCTCCCTGGATCGGATGTCCAGTGCCTTGACACGCGGGCCCACATCGCCCAGGCTGTTCGGCGCATGCCACATCAGACGTGAATGGGCCAGCAGCCGATGATGCTCGCCTTCGGACAGATGGGGCCAGTCGGACAGCTGTTTCTGCATTTGCTCCAGCTCTTTCAGACTGAACCCGCCATCGGCATTCGCCACCGATGCCGCAAGTTGCAAAGCCACCAGCGCCGCCTGAAAAGCGGCCGAGTTCGGCTCGTGGATACCCGTCTCCTGCTCCTGCGCTTCAAACAACACGATGGGCTCGTCATGCTTCGGCATCCTGGCGCCCCGGAGAACATCGGGAACCATCAGCACCCGGTGATCCGCGAGGACCGACAGGACCTCGAGGAGCTTGGGCCGGGTCAGCGCCGATTGCAGCCCCAGCTCACGCCATAGATCCGGCACCGAGGTGACACGCATATCGCCATGCAGCCGGTTCCTCAGGTGCGTCAGACGGAGCTTGACCTGGCTGGGCCAGAGGTGCTTCGGCAGCATCAGCAAGGCATCCACCTCTCCGGCTTCGCTTGGGTTCTTTTCGATATAACGGCAGTAGTCCGTGATGTCGTCGGTGGCCAGTTCGACGATCTGGTTCAGTTTCCGGATCGGTGCAGTCGATACCGAAACGTCGGGCAGTTTGCCGAAATCGAGGCGGATATCCAGGTTGGCCAATGCAGCCGATGCGCCGTGATAATCATGCCGTAGCGCCGTCGGATTGACGGGTACGTTCAGGCCATCGCCGAACTTGTCCTGATACCGGTGTCGGAATGCAGTCTCGAACAGAGCCGGGCAATGTGAAACTGGCGCATGCAGAACGATGCCCGGTGAATGACGGACCCAGGCCAATGCGGTATCGACCGGCAACGGATGAGCATGGATGGCACACTGGCCCAGCACGATCTTCAGGTACAGAGGCAGATCGTTT
This sequence comes from Lautropia sp., assembly GCA_030530775.1. Taxonomy (GTDB): domain Bacteria; phylum Pseudomonadota; class Gammaproteobacteria; order Burkholderiales; family Burkholderiaceae_E; genus Lautropia. Next base: position 23,135 of record JAUMUG010000004.1, read on the forward strand.
TCACGTGCAAGGGTCGGCAGCGGTCTCAGGTAGTGATCATCGTCGGATGACAGTGCTGCAATGGCGCCCAGCAACTGGTTGGCATAGCGACCGAAGGACGGGTTGCCACCATAAATGCCCAGCAGCCGATCCAGCTCCGCCGCCAGTACCGGAAACTCGGCCTGCACGTCGGCATCGTGCCGGCCGTCGATCAGGACTCGACGCTCGAGGCCACAGAAGAACAGGAAGACATAACCGATGTCGGCATCGGCGGCCGAGCGGCCAGTACGCAACCACTGCAGATAGGCTCCCCGTTCCCCGGGCGTGATGCGGGCGTAGTTGGGCCAGGCATCTGTCGAAAGGGGCTGACGGTAGTCCCCCTGTATGTCCACCGCCAAAGAAATATCGAGCAGCGCCGGATCGGGCACCCATGTGGGGTCGGAAGCCAATCCAGGATCGGCGTGCTTTCCGTCCCGCTCGAGTGCCTGGCCCACATAGAGCATTCCACCCCCGATCGACAGGCCCGCGATCTCGATCGCCTGGCCGGGCGGGACCCAGCGGTTCCGGCTCGGCGTCGAGGATCGAGGCTGCCGTGGCATCGGGAAGGAGGGCTCCGGCGCGTGATCGTTCTCCGCCCCGGATACCGGCAGGGGCACTGTATCGGTCGCAAGCGTGTGTTCATGGATGTGCCCGAGGGCCGGATCCGCCTCCGTCGCGTCGCCGTCGGGCGTGTCGACCCGTTCATGCACACGCACGGCGGCAAGGCGCATCGAGGAGCGCGGTGCGTACCGTACCAGGGCTTCCAGCGTTTCGGGCTCCTCCCGTTCCTGCTCGTAGGTCGCCTCGGATTGCCACAGTGGCCGGGTGGGACGTGATGACTGCTGCGTGAATTTCTCGATCGTCTTGACGACGGGCTTGCTCCGCTTGATCTGATGCTCGACCCGTCGATAGCGTACGCCCACGCGATCCTTGGTATCACGCACGAGCCGTCCTGCCAGACCCATCAGGAATGGGGTAGCCGCGATCATCAGGCCCAGCAGGAACAGCAGTGCGGCCATGCCGAACCATGGCTCCGGTTCTGCTTGGAAGCTTGCCAGCACCACGACGACGACACCGCAGCAGATCAGCCCGGTAACAACCTTTTTGAGCACTTGCGTCTCCCTTTCCCGTCCAGGAGCTTGGGCCGTGAAACCCTGAAGGTGGAAACGGCCCACCGAGCGTGGTTTGTGATCGATTCGCGGCTCCATCGTAGCTGTCGCGGGGCGACGAGCGGATACGAAGTGCCACGGCCATGGCCCGTTTCGTCGAGGCGGCCGGCCCCGACCTTGACCGTGATGGGTTCTCTGGCGACTGGCTTGTCAGATCACGACACGCATCTCTCCACATCACATCACGTGGAGAGGCCCGAACTTCTGGACTGTCCATGACAGATGGACACTGTGCGCGAACGATGACCCAGTCGGCAACAACACGTTGTTGCCCGGTAACAGGATGGGATTGTCGGCGAATGCCGACATTGCATCGACCGATATGCTATCACGTATGGACCCGGGCTCGAGCACAAGCGTGGTGCCGGACGGACGGGCGTATCGGCTCGCGCATGGATATCCTCGATCGGTTGCTTCGTGAAAAACAGCGGTTTTCCTATCTTCTGCAGTCGACTCACTGCCTCCCTGCCGGATGTCGTTTGAAGAATGCCGCCAGCATGCGGCTGGTGTGGGTTTTGCCCCGGGCGGCCAGCTGGCGGGGCGAACCTTCGGCCACGACGCGGCCGCCGGCGGTGCCGCCTTCGGGGCCGATGTCGATGATCCAGTCGGCCTCGGCCCACAAGGTCTGGTTGTGTTCGATGACGAGCACGGTGTTGCCGGCATCCGTCAGCCGGTGCATGACCTGTACCAGTTTTTCGATGTCGGCCATGTGCAGGCCGACGGTGGGCTCGTCGAGCACATAGAAGGTGCCGCCGTCGTGAATCTCGCCCTGGTGGCCGGCCTTGCGGGCGCGGGTGCGCGTCATGGCTCGGGCCTTGGCTTCGCGCAGCGGGTCGGCGGTTTCGGTCAAGGAGCGCACCTTGGTCAGTTCGGTCACGAGTTTGATGCGCTGGGCTTCACCGCCGGACAGGGTGGGGCTTTGCTGGCCTAGGGTCAGGTAGCCGAGACCGACATCCTGCAGCAGCTGCAGCGGGTGGGCGATCGAGCGGAAGGGGGCGAAGAACCCCAGGGCTTCATCGACCGTCATCGCCAGCACATCGGAGATGGATTTGCCGTTCAGCTTGGCTTGATTGGTTTCGGCATCGAAGCGGCCGCCGTCGCACACGTCGCAGAGCACGCGCACATCGGGCAGGAAGTTCATTTCGATGGTGCGCACACCCTGGCCTTCGCAGGCCGGGCAGCGGCCGCCCGTAGTGTTGAAGGAAAAGCGCGAGGCAGTGTAGCCGCGCATCCGGGCTTCGGCGGTGTCGGCAAACAGCCGCCGGATGGCATCCCAGAAGCCGACATAGGTGGCGGGGGTCGAGCGCGGCGTCTTGCCGATCGGAGTCTGGTCCACTTCCAGCACGCGCTGGACGCCTTCCCAACCGCTGAGTCCGTCGCAATGCGGCAGCGGGCCTTTGTCGCCGCCCAGCCGGCGCTGCAGTGCGTCCAGCAGCACATCACGGGCGAAGGTGGATTTGCCCGAGCCGGAGACGCCGGTGACGACCGTCAGCCGCTTGAGCGGGATGCGCGCCGAGGCCGACTGGAGATTGTGCAGGCGGGCCCCCCGCAATTCCAACGAGGGGGTCCTGGCATCGACCGGTCGGTGCGCTTCGGTGGGCAGCGTCGGCGGCTCGCGCAGGAAGCGTCCGGTCAGGCTGTCCGGGTCGTGGGTGATTTCGGCCAGAGTGCCGGTGGCGATGATCTGTCCGCCCAGTCGGCCGGCACCGGGGCCGATGTCGATCAGATGATCGGCACGGGCAATGGTTTCTTCATCGTGTTCGACCACCAGCAGGGTGTTGCCCTTGTTGCGCAGCCGGTCGAGGGTATCGAGCAGCAGCAGATTGTCGCGCGGGTGCAGGCCGATGGTGGGTTCGTCCAGCACATAGCAGACACCCTGCAGGTTGGAACCGAGCTGGCCCGCCAGCCGAATACGTTGTGCTTCGCCGCCAGACAGTGATGGAGCCGATCGATCGAGGGTCAGATAGCCGAGGCCGACATCGGTCAGGAACTGCAGGCGGTTGCTGATTTCGGACAGCAGACCTCTGGCGATTTCCTTTTGCCGGCTGTCGAAGTGTGCTTCGAGGGTGTCGACCCAAGTACGGGCATCGAGTACCGAACGGGCAGTGACGGTGGCGATCGATTCATCGCCGATTTTCACGTTGAGCGCCACCGGGTTCAACCGCCGACCGGCGCAGACCGGGCAGGGGTCATCGCCGTAGCTGACGCCGGCGTCGGTTTCGCCTTCCAGACCCGGCGTCAGTTCATCGCTCTTGATGCGGCCGATGACCTCGAGGCCGGTGCCCAGGCAGGCGGTGCACCAGCCGTGTTTGGCGTTGAACGAGAAGGAGCGTGGATCGAGTTCGGGATAGCTGGTACCGCAGTGGCTGCAGGCGCGTTTGGTGCTGAACAGCACGGTGTTCAGATCGGCTTGCATATCCGCCTTCAGCCGGTCGACGTCTTCCAGCAGCATCACTACGCCCTTGCCGTGCTGCAGGGCCGTGTGCAGATGGGCACGCAATTCGCTTTCGTTCTTCGGCTCGATGAATACATCGCCGACCGGCAGCTCGATGGTGTGTTCGATGTAGCGGTCGATGCGTGGGAACTCGTCGGTGGGCAGAAAACGGCCATCGACGCGCAGCGCTGGATAACCCTTGCTCTTGGCCCATTTGGCCAGATCGGTATAGATTCCCTTGCGGTTGCGCACCAGGGGAGCCAGCAGGCCGACATGTCGACCCCGGTATCGGCGCATGATACGGGCGGCGATGGCATCGAAGGATTGCGGCTCGATCGGTGTGCCATCGTTCGGGCAATACTGGGTGCCGACCTTTTGATAGAGCAGCCGCAGGAAATGATGGATTTCGGTCAGCGTGGCGACGGTACTCTTGCGGCCGCCGCGGCTGGTACGCTGTTCGATCGCCACCGTCGGCGGAATGCCGTAGATGCCATCGACATCGGGGCGCGAGGCCGGCTGCACGAACTGGCGGGCGTAGGCATTCAGCGATTCCAGATAGCGCCGCTGTCCCTCACCGAACACCACATCGAAGGCCAGCGTCGATTTGCCGCTGCCCGATACACCGGTGATGACCGTCATCTGGTCGCGGGGAATATCGACATCGATGTTCTTCAGATTGTGTTCGCGCGCGCCATGCACCCGAATGGCGTCGCCGCGGCGGTGCGCCGGCAGTTCGTCGTCGTGCTTCGTGGCAGATGGGGGGGCCCAGGGAGGGGGGGCTTCATGCAGGCTGGTGTCCCTGGCCCAGCCCGCCCGGCGAGCCAGTTCTTCATCATGGGTGCGCAGTGCCTGGCCGGTGAAGGAGGCCGGGTTGGCCGCCACTTCGTCCGGCGTTCCACTGGCGACGAGCCGGCCGCCATGTTCACCGCCGCCGGGGCCGAGATCGATCAGCCAGTCGGCCGCAGCGATCAGATCGAGGTTGTGTTCGATGACCAGCACCGAATGTCCGGCCTGTTGCAGGGCGCGCAGGGCACGCAACAACTTGGCGATGTCGTCGAAATGCAGGCCGGTGGTGGGTTCATCGAACAAATGGAGCGTGCCGCCCAGCCGCCGTTCGTTGCGAGTGTTGGAGCCTTTCTTACGGGCCTGTTCGGCGGCATCCGCCAGAAAACCGGCAAGTTTCAAACGCTGTGCTTCGCCGCCTGACAAGGTCGGCACCGGTTGGCCGAGTTTCAGATAATCGAGGCCGACATCGATCAGCGGCTGCAGGCGACGGGCGATGTCCGGCGTGTTGCCGAAGAAAGCCGCCGCTTGACTGACCGTCATGTCGAGCACATCGACGATCGAGGCGTCGACGGTGCGGGCCATGGCGGTGCCGTCGCTGCGGCCGCTGACCCGCACTTCCTGGATTTCCGGGCGGAAGCGTTTACCGTCGCAATCGGGACAGCGCAGATAGACATCCGACAGGAACTGCATTTCGACGTGTTCGAAACCGTTTCCGTGGCAGGTCGGACAGCGGCCGTCGCCGGTGTTGAAGCTGAAAGTGCCGGCGGTATAGCCACGCTCGCGCGACAGCTCGGCATTCGCGAACTGTTTGCGGATCAGGTCGAAAGCGCCGACATAGCTGACCGGGTTGCTGCGTGTAGTTTTGCCGATCGGGGACTGATCGACGAAGACGACGTTCTCGATCATCTCGCTGCCGATCAACGCACGGTGTGGGCCGGGCGCTTCGGTGGGTTCGCCGCGTGCCTTCAACAGCGCCGGCAGCAGCACATCCTGCATCAGGGTCGATTTGCCGCTGCCCGACACACCGGTCAGGCAGACCAGCCGGGCCAGCGGGATCTCGACGTCGATATGCTTGAGATTGTGGGCACTGACACCTTCCAGCCGCAGTCGTGGCGTCCCGGCGTCGATCGGCTGGGGCAGGCGGCTGGCGACGTGTTTGCGCTGCGCCAGATAATCGGCGGTGAGCGTCTGGGCGCGGGGCAGGGCACTGGCCGGGCCGTCGAAGACGATTTCGCCGCCGCGTTCGCCCGGACCGGGGCCGATGTCGATGATTCGTTCGGCTGCGAACATCACCTGCGGATCGTGTTCGACCACCACCAGCGAATTGCCGGCATCCTTGAGCCGGTGCATGATGCCGATGATCCGGTCCATGTCGCGAGGGTGCAGGCCGATCGAGGGTTCATCCAGAATGAACAAGGTATTGACCAGCGAGGTGCCGAGCGCCGTCGTCAGATTGATGCGCTGTACTTCGCCGCCAGACAATGTGCGTGACTGCCGGTCGAGCGTCAGATAATCGAGTCCGACATCGTGCAAAAAACGTAACCGGGCGCGGATTTCGGTCATCAGCAGCTCGGTGGCTTCATCCAGTGGCGCCGGCAGCGCGATGTTTTCCATCAACCGGGTCAACCGGTCGATCGGCAACAGCATGATGTCATGGATCGTCAGGCCGGGTAATGCATCGAGCTGGGTCCGTGTCCATCGCGTGCCCATCGGCATGAAGCGTTCGTAGCGGCCGGCGCCGGGTTCGGCATTGCTCCCGGGATCGCTGTCGGTGCGGCTGATGTCGGTATTCTCGAATGCGACACGCGCATCCTCGCGGCTGCCGATGCGCCATAGCAGCGCCTCGGGTTTCAGGCGCGCCCCCCGGCAGCTTGGGCAGGTGGTGTAGGAGCGGTATTTGGAGAGCAGCACACGGATGTGCATTTTGTAGGCTTTGCTCTCCAGCCAGTTGAAGAAGTTGCGCACGCCATACCATTGGCTGTTCCATTTGCCGGTCCAGTCCGGTGCACCGTCGAGCACCCAGCGCCGATCGGCTTCAGCCAGCATCGCCCACGGGCTGTGCAGGTCGATGCCGGCCTTCTTGCCGTACTTCATCAGCTCGTGCTGCGCTTCCTTGAAACTGGGCGTCTGCCAGGGTTTGACAGCGCCTTCGGCCAGCGATTTGGACGGGTCGGGGATGACCAGATCGAGATCCAGCCCGATGACCCGGCCGAAGCCACGGCAGGTTTCACAGGCACCCAGCGGAGAATTGAAGGAGAACAGGCTGGGGGAAGGGGGCGAATAATCAATGTCGCAGCTGGCACAGGCAAAGCGGGCGCTGTAGTGCCACGCGGGCAGATCCCGTCCGTCGTCATCGAGCGGAATCACGCAGAGCCGGCCCCGGCCCATGGCGAGTGCGGCCTCGACACTGCCGGCCAGCCGGTCGGCCGCGACGGATTCGGCGCGGAAGCGATCGGCGACGACGATCAACTGCAGTGGTACCGGGGTGATGCCATGGGGTTGGCTGTCGGCGGTGCTGATGTCGTTCGGATATGCGGCGGTCTCGTTGGTTCTTCCACCCTTGACGGCTTTGATCGTCTTGTTTGTCTGTGCGGCTGGGGCGGATTGGCCGGCCTTGGCAGTGGTGCCGGCCTTGGCGGTTCCTGCTTTTCCCCCCTTGCCTTTTTTGCCCCTGCCGCTGCCCTCGGTGGTATCGGCCACGTCGTCGACACCGGGCGTCAGTTCGATGCGCCGATGGATGCGGGTGTAGCCCTGTGCGCTCAGCTGTTGCAGCACCACGTCTTCATCGAAACCGGCCGGTACCATGACCGGGAAGCAGAGCAGCAGACGGGGGTTGCCGGCTGAGGCGGCCCGCTCATGAATGCTGGCGACGATGCTGCCCACGTCGTCGATGCGCACCGGCTGCGCGCACTGGCGGCAGTACAGGGTGGCGGCATGGGCCATCAGCAGCTTCAGATGGTCGTTCAGCTCGGTCATCGTGCCGACCGTCGATCGCGAGGTGCGTACCGGGTTGGTCTGGTCGATGGCGATGGCCGGTGGCACACCGTCGATGCTGTCGACCTGTGGCCGGTCCATCCGGTCGAGAAACTGCCGGGCATAGGCAGAGAAGGTTTCGACGTAGCGGCGCTGCCCTTCGGCATAGAGGGTGTCGAAGACGAGCGAGGATTTGCCGCTTCCCGATACGCCGGTGACAACCACCAGCTGCCCGGTCGGAATGTCGAGGCTGAGGTTCTTCAGATTGTTCTGGCGGGCACCCCGGATGCGGATGGGCCGATGATGAGCGGTGTGGGGGGCGGAATGGGTCACGGCGGAAATCGGAGAATCGGAGAAATCGTGGCAACGATGTCGGGGGCAGGCGTTTGTGTCTGTTGGGTGGCGTTTGCCGAGGGGGCCGGACGTGTCGGAATGATGCGGCGTGACTTCGTGCCGTTTCCCGTTCGTCTGGGAATCGGGACAGGGGAAGTCAGGGGAGCGGGATCATCCGAGCGGGGCCGGCAGCTTCCTGGAGATAGTCCTTATCTTAGTGGATGTGCGGCCGCAGTCGGCGCTGTTACGCATCGGGTCATGCCGGCGCTGCTTCCAGAACCGTGTGATGGTCCGTGTCGTGACACGGCAGGTACAGGGGGCTGGAGGCAGTCCAGAGCGGGCGGGGTCGGTCGCGGATGCGATCATGTGCATGAGACACTCGAATATCGGGTATATGATGCAGCTATTGGATCGGAAGATTGGATTGAGTGCAGAGGTGGTCGCACGGTACAGGGCTGTGAGACATGCGGGGATTGGTTTCGGAACGTCCGAAGAACCATACGGTGACGCCGTATGACGAGGTTGCGACGTCGTGCTGCGAGATCATGGCGTTCGTGCCCCGCACTTGCCGACATGGCCAACGGGCTCGCAGCGGCCTCGAGCATCGCATGGTGCTGCCATTGCGGTTTGCCGGCTGCGTTCGATCCGGACGCTGCCGCTGTGGACTCCGGTGTGTCCGGCAGGCCACGTGTTGCGGGCTAGAATGCGCCGATCATTCGTTTTCGGCTTTCACTAAACCATCAGGAGACTTGCTTATGTCGACCCCGATTTCCACGATCAACGCACCCGCTGCCATCGGTCCTTATTCGCAGGCGGTGCGTGCCGGCAGCACACTCTATCTGTCGGGCCAGATTCCGCTCGATCCGGCTACCGGTGAGCTGGCCAGCGGCGGCTTCGAGGCGCAGGTGCATCAGGCGTTCCGCAATCTGAAAGCGGTGGTTGAGGCTGGCGGTGGCCGTTTGGATCAGGTCGTGCGTCTGGGTCTGTATCTGACCGATTTGGGCCAGTTCGGCGTGGTCAACGGCATCATGGCCGAATACTTCCAGGCACCGTATCCGGCCCGTTCCACGGTCGGCGTGGCGGCCCTGCCCAAGGGTGCAACCTTCGAGGTCGATGCCATCGTGGTGATCGAGTGATCATTGTGGCTTGATGTCGTGTCTTGTCCACGGCAAGGGCGTGGAGTAGTGAGCGGGACTGGCGAGAGCTGGCGCTTTGGATGGCTGCGGTTCTGCGCCTGCCGGGTGCTTGGGCCGTCGGAACGGCACAGATTTCGAATCGTCACGACAACCGGCCACGGCACACACAGGGATTCACATCGACCCGTCGACTCCATTGTCGCAACGAGATGAGCTCTACGGCCAGACCACCCACGGGTTCCCGGTCGGCTGCTGCCGGTAAAACCGGAGGCGGCAAGCTCCGGGCGGGCGCCGGCAAGCGCGATGGCGCTTCGGTGCTGGCCAGGCTCGGCCTCGAGCGCCGGGAGGAGCTGCTGCTGCATCTACCGCTACGCTATGAGGACGAGACCCGCCTGACGCCGATTGCGCGGCTGCTGCACGGCAGCAGTGCGCAGATCCAGGCTCGGGTGCTGAAGGCAGAGGTGACGGGCGGGGGTGCCCGCCGGCGGACGCTGCAGGTGCAGGTGGCCGATGACAGCGGTGAGCTGCAGCTTCGCTTTCTGCATTTTTACCCATCGCAATTGGCGCAGTTGGTGCCGGGCAGGCTCGTGCGGGCTTTTGGCGAGTTGCGGGTCGGGCTGTTCGGTCGCGAGATGGTGCATCCGCGCTACCGGATCGTGTCCGGAGATACGCCGCTACCCGATCGGCTGACGCCGGTCTATCCGACGGTGGCCGGGCTGGGGCAGGCGCCGCTGCGGCGCGAGATCAGTCTGGCGCTGGACGAATGCCGCTGGACCGACACTTTGCCGGCCGAGCTGCTGGCCGAGGTCGGCGCGGGTGGCCTGCCATCGTTGGTGCAAGCGTTGCACATCATTCATCATCCACCGCCGGGCACCGATCTGCAGGCGCTGCACGATCGGCAGGCGCCGGCCTGCCAGCGGGTGATTCTGGAAGAACTGGTGGCGCAGCAATTGTCTCTGCGGCATGCCAGACAGTTGCGTGCCGGCCAGCTGGGCCGGCCGTTGACCGACCGCGGCGCCGAACGGAAGTTGCTGCAGAGCTTACCCTTCGAGTTGACCGGGGCACAGCAGCGGGTGCGCGACGAGATCGCCGCCGATCTGGCCCGTGCGCAGCCGATGAACCGCTTGTTGCAAGGGGATGTCGGCAGCGGCAAGACCGTGATCGCGGCATTGGCGGCGATGGTTGCAGTCGGTTCGGGCTGGCAGGCCACGCTGATGGCTCCCACCGAGATTCTGGCCCGTCAACACTATGAGCGGCTGAGTCCGTGGCTGGAAACCCAGGGGGTGCGGGTCGGTTGGCTGGCCGGGTCGCTGACGCCGGCGGCCAAGCGGCAGATCAAGCAAGCGGTGTCGGCCGGTGAGGTCGATGTGCTGATCGGCACCCATGCGCTGATCGAGGAATCGGTGGTGTTTCCCCGGCTGGCGCTGGCCATCGTCGACGAGCAGCATCGTTTCGGGGTGGCGCAGCGGCTGGCACTGCGCGGCGGCGAGGGTGAGGAGCGTTCCTGGCTGCCGCATCAGCTGATGATGACGGCCACGCCGATTCCGCGCACGCTGGCGATGACGTTCTATGCCGATCTGGACGTTTCGGTGATCGATGAGCTGCCGCCGGGACGTCAGCCGGTGACGACCAAGCTGATCGCCGATGCACGCCGGGATCAGGTGGTGGAAAATGTCGGACGCTGGGTGGCCGATGGCAAGCAGGCGTACTGGGTCTGTCCGCTGGTGGAGGAATCCGAGGTGCTGGATTTGCAGAATGTGATCGATACCCGCGAACGGCTGCAGACGGCTCTGCCGTCGGTACGTATCGGGCTGGTACACGGTCGGCTGCCGGCCGCCGAAAAGGATGCGACCATGGCCGCCTTCAAGGCTGGCGATCTCGATCTGCTGGTGGCGACCACCGTCATCGAGGTGGGGGTGGATGTGCCCAACGCCAGCCTGATGGTGATCGAGCACGCCGAGCGCTTCGGGCTGTCGCAGTTGCACCAGTTGCGTGGGCGGGTCGGGCGCGGGTCGCAGCAGAGCCTGTGTGTGCTGCTCTACCGGCATCCGGCCGGCCAGATCGCCAAGCAGCGGCTGGCGACCATGCATCAGACCCAGGATGGTTTTGAAATCGCTCGCCGCGATCTGGAACTGCGTGGTCCCGGTGAATTGCTGGGGGCACGCCAGTCGGGGGCGATGTTGTTGCGCTTTGCCGATCTGAGCAGGGATGCTCCGCTGGTGGAAACGGCTCATGCGCTGGCCGATCGTGTGCTGGCTGAGCACCCGGAGGTGGTGGCGACACATCTGGCCCGCTGGTTGGGGCAGCGCGAACGATTTCTGGATGCGTGATGGAGACTTGCGGGATGGGATGGTCTCGATTCATGGCACATGATTCGCTGTGATGCTCTGACCGAGGGCACGACGGTGGATCGGATGGACGTCGCCTGGATGCTCGCCTCGGTGATCGGGCTGTCGAAAGATCGTGAGCCGCCGGTCGGTCACGGACGGCGCTCGGCAGGGGCGGCTTTCGCCATGGCGGCTTCTACGGCCCGACCGGTTGGGGTCGATGGTCCCGGCGTTGGCAGAAAAAATGCCTGTCGGTTCGAACGATGCGCAGGACGTACTTGGGAATCCATGAATATCATTCTTCATGAACTGGCTCTAAAATTCAGACCATGACCCTGACCGAACTGAAATACATCGTTGCCGTCGCGCGTGAACGCCATTTCGGGCGGGCTGCAGAGGCGTGTTTTGTGAGCCAGCCCACGTTGTCGGTTGCCATCAAGAAGCTGGAAGACGAGCTGGAGGTACAAATCTTCGAGCGGGGCAACACCGAAGTCACGATCACGCCGCTCGGTGAGCGCATCGTCGAACAGGCTCAGCGTGTGCTGGAAGAATCCGCCACCATCCGCGAGATCGCCAAACAGGGCAAGGATCCCCGGATCGGTGCGCTGCGGTTGGGGGTGATCCACACCATCGGCCCCTATCTGTTACCACGGCTGGTGCCCGCCATGCTGAAAGAGGCGCCGGAAATGCCCTTGTTGTTGCATGAAGGGATGACTGCCAAGCTGCTGGAACAGTTGAAGCTGGGGGATATCGACGTGGCATTGGTGGCCGAACCGATGGCCATCCCCGGGTTCATGACCTGGCCGGTTTACAACGAGCCCTTCGTAGTGGCGGTGCCGGTGTCGCACCCCTGGGCCAGGCGTCCGTCGGTGGACGCAACCGAGCTGAAGGAACAGACCATGCTGTTGCTGGGCACCGGGCATTGCTTTCGCGATCAGGTGTTGCAGGTCTGCCCCGAGCTGTCGCGTTATTCGCAGGCCAGCGCCGGCATCCAGAAAACTTTCGAAGGCTCATCGCTCGAAACCATCCGGCACATGGTGGCGTCGGGGATCGGCATCACGGTGCTGCCTTGGACGGCGATGCCGGCCGGGATCGAGCCGGGTATCGAGGGGCGCAATTCCGACGGCATGTTGAGCTATGTGCCCTTCGAAAAAACGCCACCGCTGCGTCAGGTGATCCTGGTCTGGCGTAAGAGTTTCGGCAGGGTCGAGGCGGTGGAAGTGCTGCATCAGTGTCTGCTGCACCTTCCGCAGCCGGGGGTCAGCCCGTTGTCGGTGTCTCCGCCGCACGCGCTGGCAGTGGCCTGAGCAACCATGGTGATTGGAGGTATCGATCAGCTGATCGGCAACACGCCAGTCGTGCAGATCAAGCGCGTACTGAGTCGACCGGCGTCGGCCCATGGCATCGTCGTGCTCGGCAAGTTGGAAGGCAACAATCCGGCCGGCTCGGTCAAGGACCGACCGGCGCTGGCCATGATCGAAGCGGCCGAGGCGCGCGGCGACATCGAGCCGGGCGATACGCTGATAGAGGCCACCTCGGGCAATACCGGCATCGCGCTGGCGATGGTGGCGGCCGTGAAGGGTTACCGGATGGTGCTGGTGATGCCCGAGAATCAGTCGCTGGAACGTCGCCAGTCGATGAAAGCCTATGGAGCGGAGCTGGTGCTGGTCCCGAAGGAGGCCGGCATGGAAGGCGCGCGTGATCTGGCATTGGCGATGCAGCTCGAGGGACGGGGCCGGGTGTTGGACCAGTTTTCCAACGATGACAACTGGACCGCTCATTACCAGGGAACCGGTCCGGAAATCTGGCGGCAGACGGATGGTCGGGTCACGCATTTCGTCTCGGCGATGGGAACGACCGGCACCCTGACCGGAGTGTCGCGCTATCTGAAGGAGCGGCGCGCCGATATCCAGGTGATCGGTGCGCAGCCGGTCGATGGTTCATCGATTCCGGGCATCCGGAAGTGGCCCGAGCCCTATCGGCCGGCGATCTTCAGACATGCACAGGTGGATCGCATCGAGGAAATCAGCCAGGCGGATGCCGAGGCGATGATGCGCCGGCTGGCGATCGAGGAGGGTATTTTCTGCGGCGTTTCGTCCGGCGGCGCGGCCGCACTGGCGTTACGCGAAGCCGATGCCTGGGCGCAGCGGATGGCGGCCGATCCATCCTTGCCACCGGCCGTCATCGTCTTCATCGTCTGCGATCGCGGTGACCGCTATCTGTCGACCGGAGTGTTTCCGGGGTAGGTCCTGCAACGCATGCGGCCGACGGTTGACCGTGCCCATCCCCGTGATCATGCTCATGATGGTGTCCGTGGCCATGGTCATGCCCGTGCGGCAACAGCAGGTAGCAGGTGCGGCCTTCGATGCCCAGGCCGACATGGGCACCGTGCGGCAGCGTCAGCGTGCAGCTTTCGTGACCGAAGGGCAGGCCGGTGATCATCGGCGTGCGGGTCCGCTCACGTAGCCAGCGCCAGACCTTGTTCATGTCGTAGCGGTCGCCTTCGGCCTGCCGCCAGCTGAAATCCCCCAGCAAAATCGCGTTCTGCCGATCCAGGATGCCGGCGTGCAACAGCTGGGTCATCATCCGCTCGACCTTGTAGGGATGTTCGTTGACATCTTCGAGGAACAGGATGCCGCCGTCGATGTCGGGGAAGAAGGGGGTGCCGATCATGGCGCAGACCATGCTCAGCGTACCACCCCACAGGATGCCTTCGGTTTCGAAACCGGGGACTGCGCCCTTGCAGCGAAAGCCCAGCACTTCGAGGTGACCGGCGAGCACATCGGCCAGGGTTTCCAGCGTAGTCGGGTCGACATCGGCCGGGTTTTCGTGGCCGAAGTGCGGGCACAGCGCCGGGCCGGCCCAGGTGATGGCGCCGGTCTGGGTCAGCATGGCCAGATGGAAGGCGGTGAAGTCCGAAAAGCCCACCCAGCGTTTGCCCGAGGCCGCCAGTTTCTCGAAATCCAGCCAGGGCAGGTAGCGGGTCAGACCATAGCCGCCCCGGCTGGTCATGATGGTCCGTGCATCCGACGCCAGTGCTCGCTCGAAGGCGGCACGGCGGGTGTCGTCGTCTCCGGCAAAGCGTTGCTGGTGGACGGTGCGGATGTTCGGGTCCAGCGTGATTCGGAAGCCATGCCGCTGCAGCAGGGTGCGGGCGCGCTTCAGCCGGCCGGCATCGGTCACGGCGCCGGCCGGGGAGATCACGTAGATGTGCTCGCTGCCGGGTGGCAGTGCGATCAGGGGCGGAGAATCGTTCATGCCGGGATTGTCGTGGCGATGACGGGGCTCTGCCAAGGGGGTGAGGAAACCATCGGACGGCGCGGCGGGGGATCAGGGGGAGCCCCGCCGGCGCCGGTCGGGACCGGTCTTCGCTGCTTTCAATGCCCGTTCGCGCTGTCGGCGGATGGAGTCGGCCAGGTCGATGACGGCCATGGCGTACATGAAAGAGCGGTTGTAACGGGTGATGGCATAGAAGTTGCCGGTGCCGATGACGTAGTCGGGCGGGGTATCGGCGTTGACCAGGTCGACCAGCAGCAGTGGCTCGTCGGCCGGCAGGTCGACGGGGCTGCTGATGCCGTGCGAGCGGAGGTCGGCGATGCTCAGATCGGGCTTGGGGCCACGATCGAGCAGTGGTTTGGGATTGGCGTCGTTGGCCAGCACGGCCTTGTAATGGGTCTTTTTGCCTTTGACCCAGCCGTGAATCTGCAGAAAGCGGGCGACGCTGCCGATGGCATCGGTGGTGCTGGCACGCAGGTCGATTCTGCCATCGCCATCGAAATCGGTGGCGAAGCGGCGGATGCTGCCCGGCATGAACTGCGGGGTGCCGATGGCACCGGCGTAGGAGCCACGTGGCTGAAGCGGGTCGATCTCGTTCTCGTGACAGTAGAGCAGGAATTCTTCGAGTTCGCGCTTGAAATAGGTGGCGCGGGACGGATAATCGAAGCCGAGAGTGGTCAGCGCCTGCAGCACCGAAAAGTTGCCGGTGTTGCGGCCATAGACGGTTTCGACGCCGATGATGGCCACGATGATTTCGGAGGGCACGCCATAGTCCGCGGTGGCCCGTTCCAGCGCAGCGGCGTTCTGGTTCCAGAAGGTGACGCCGCCATCGATGCGTACCGGCTGCAGAAAGCGCGGACGATAGGCTTTCCACGAACGCTGGATGCTGGTCTTGGGCGGGTTCATCAGCGACAGCACCTGCGCGTTGGGTGCAATCTGCGCGAAGCTGGCCAGCAGGGCATCGCGGTCCATGCCATGTTTTTCGGCCATGTCACTGATGAAGGCCTTGACTTCGGTTCGGCTGGCGAAGTCGTCGGGTCGCACGGCGGTCGCGGCAGCGGCTTGGGCAGACGTCGAAGTGGCCCGAACGGTGGCAGTGCCAGCGCCCACTGCTGCCGCTCCCATTGCCGCCGGTGCGGCTGCGCGGGTTTTCGTGGCTGATTTCCGGTTTGTGCGGGTCGTTTGGCCAGCCACCTTGGTTTTGTTGCCGGATGTTTTGTTGCCGGATGCCGAGGAGGTGCTTTGCAAACGCTGTGCCGATCGTGCTGTCTGAGCGGCTCCGTTCTCGTTGCGTTTACGCCTGGTCTGCGTCCTGTTTACCGTATCGTCGTTCTCGGATGCGGTCGGGCGGGGACCGTCGGCGTCGGCTTTCCGTGTCGTTTGTGTGGTCTGTGCACTTTGTGCTGTGGCGGTATCGGTGGTCAGCAGGGCGCCCAGCAAGGGTAGGGTGGTACAGAAAACGGTCCGGCACAGGCGGGCGGTGAGCGTCGGGATCGGGGCAATGGGCATCAAAGGTATCTGGTTGATTTATTGCAAGAACGTCCGGCACCGCACGTCGTGTGGACGACCCTAGGGTTTGAACGCCTTCACCAGGGCATGAAACTCGGCCAGCAAGGCTTTGGGTTGGGAGCCCAGATCGTAACGCATGCTGTTGTAGGCGGCGACGATATCGTATGCGAGTGCGGCACTGTCGGCATCGAGCAGACGTTCGATGCGGTAGAGGAACTGGTTGGTTGTCTCGTGTGGCATACGTTCGGCACCGATCAGGGCCAGGCGCTGGCAGAACTCGTCGAAGCCGCGCTCGAGCGGATCGCGTGGAATGCGGGCGCGCAAAGTGATCAGTGCCAGGGCCATCAGCACCAGAGCCAGCGCTGCTGCCATGATGCCGAGCAGGGTTTGCCAGTTGTCGTAGTGCAGGCCCAGGCGCTCCAGCAACTTGCGCTGGTTGCCGCGATCGTAGGACAGTAGCCACTGGTTCCAGCGATGGGTGATTCCGTCGAAGTTCAGTTCCCAGTACTTCTTCCAATCGCCGGCGGTGCGGGTCAGGGGGCTCTCGTCCCGTGTCCGGCGCAGTGCCTGCAGACTGCCCTGCTGGATGCGCTCCGGTGCCACCGCACTGGTGGGGTCGACCCGTTGCCAGCCTCGTTCGGGGTGCCAGATTTCAGCCCAGGCATGGGCGTTGGCCTGGCGGACGATCCAGTAGCCGTTTTCGTGGCGTTCGGCCCCCTGGTAGCCGGTGACGACACGGGCGGGGATACCCATCGCCCGCATCAGGACGACGAAGGCGCTGCTGTAGTGTTCGCAGAAACCCGCGCGGGTTCTGAACAGGAAGTCGTCGATGCTGTCCTGGCCGAGCCGCTGGGGCTCCAGGGTGTAGCTGAAGGGCTCGCGATGGATCCAGGCCAGGGTCTGCTGCACCAGTCGATCGGTATCGTCGCCATGCTGGCTTTGCCACTGTGCGGCCAGAGCCACGGTCTGTGGGTTGAAGCCGGCGGGTAGGCGCAGCCAGGGTTCGAGCGAACGGGCGCTTTCGTTGTGACCGGTCTGTGCGGACGGGTGGGCACGCAGTGAGTAGCGGATACGATCGTCGATCGGGCGCGCGCCGACCAGTTCCAGCGTGGCGTGCATGGTTGCCGGCCAGCGATACAGATCGGGCAGTGCGGTGGCGGTTTCCATGCCCAGTAACCAGCTGTGGTGGTCGGGCTCGCGGGTGATCGTGTAGGTGTAGGCGGGAGCGTTCGGCGGCAATTGGATCTGCGGTGTGGGTAGCACGGCCTGCTGATGGGCAGGCAGCACCTGCCAAGTGCGGCCATCGAAGTGCCCGAAGGTCGGACCACGCCAGTACATGTCGGAGGTGGCTGGGGACTCGCCCTCGAATTCCACCCGCATCACGACCGAATCAGATTCGGCCAGCTTGGAAAAATCCCCTGGCGACATCGAATCCGACAGACCGGTGGTGCCCGCGCTGCTGTTCATGGCCGAGCCCCACAAAGGGCCGCTGGGCCGCGGAAACAGCAAGAAGAGCAGCAGAGCGACCGGGATGGCCTGCAGGATCAGTACGCCGGCCTGGCGTAGACGGTGCGATAGTGGCACTTCCTGCCCCAGATACTGCGTGGTCAGCATCGCTGTGATCAGTGCCGGCACCGTCACCATCGTCATCAACCCCATCAGGATGCTTTGCGAATGCAGGTAGCTAGCAAGCACCAGAAAGCAGCACAGAAAAATGGTGACGAAGAAGTCGCGCCGGGCGCGGATTTCCAGCAGTTTCAGACCCAGGAACAGCAAGAGCAGTGCGACGCCGGCTTCTTGTCCCATCAGGGTACGGTACTGGGCAAAGACGGCTGCCACGATTGCCAGACTGGCCACCATACGCATCGGCCGGGCAGGTAGTGGGCTGCCCGACAGCAGCAGACCCAGGCGCCAGATCAGCAGCACGACGAAGCCGGCCGAGCACCAGAAGGGCAGGTAGACCAGGTGGGGAGCAGCCGACAGCAGGGTCACCGCCATCAGCAACAGGGTGTCGCGCCGATCTCGCTCCCAGGTGCCGCCCAGGCGACCACCCAGGGCGCGCAGCGAAGGGCGCAGCCGCGCCGGCACGCCACCGGTGTCGGCAGCCTGGCCATCACTCGGGTGGGACACTGTGCGGGAGGTGCTCATGCCGTCGTGCCCCCGTCATAGCGGGCCAGCGCTTCCATACAGGCACGGCGTTGTTTGGGGCCGTGAGCAGTGTCGAAACGGCGTCCCGGCATGACCAACGCGTAGGGCAGACCGGCCGCTTCGGCCTGTTCGATCCAGGCCGCCAGGCGCGACAGGCGCTGTTCGGTATCCAGTTGATCGGGTAGCTGCTGCCATTCGAACAATAGTTCACCGCCATTGCCACCATCGTTGAATTCGAGCGTCAGCGGCAGGGCACGCGGGTTGCGGGCCATGGCTTTCCAGGCCAGCCGACGCATTGAATCACCGGCACGATAAGAGCGGACATGGCTGAAATCGCCACTGCCCTGTTGATGCATCTCGACATGGCCGCTCGGGTCGTGATGATGTGGCAGGGGGCTGGGTGGATCTTCCGGCCTCGGATAGACCAATACGCCGGTGGCGGGATGCCACCAGGTCCAGGCTTGCCACAGTCCCAGCGGAAAATCGCTGGCAATGCGAAAGCGCGGTGCTGCCATCCAACCGCGGTGTTCGGTTCCGACCGCGACCGAAGCGATCTGCTCGGCCCCGGCACTGATGTCGAACAGGTTGATGGCGTGGTCATCGTCGTTGTCGATGCCGATCGAGTAGCGGGTGTAGGCAGCCGGGTTCAGTAGCGTCAGTTTCAGTTCGGCGATTTCGCCGGCATGCACCGGTTCGGCACGTCCGGGGCGCAGCACCAGCCCGGCCAGATTGCGATGGGTATGGAACAGCGAGACCAGTGCGACCGAAGCCAGCAGAAAGATCAGTACATAGCCGAGGCTGAGCGCATAGTTGATGGTGGTCAGCAGCATGGCGAGCAGTGCCGCACCGAAGATCAGGCCGGCCTTGGTGGGCAGCACATAGACCCGTGCCCGGGTCAGGGGGTAGTCCCCTTCCCAGGCTTCGCTGCTGCGGCGGAAGAATCGCATGAGCCGGGCCGTTTGTGATCAGGGAACGGCGACGGCCTTGAGCAGCTCGGCCACCATGTCGGCGCGGGCGCGGCGGTTGGTGGCGGCGCCCCGGGCCGGCTTCAGCCGATGGCCGGCCACCGGCAGCATCACCGCCTGGACGTCATCGGGCAGCACGTGGTTTCGGCCATCGAGCAGCGCCCAGGCCTTGGCGGCGCGTAGCAGGGCGAGGCCGGCGCGTGGGCTCAATCCCTCGGCAAACATCGATGAACGTCGGGATTGGGTCAGCAGATTCTGTACGTAGTCGATCAGTGGTCCGTGAGCCTTGACCTCTCGCACGGCCTGCTGGATGGTCAGCAGGTCCTGTGGGTTCAGAATGGATTGCAGATCGTCGAGCCATTCGCGCCGGTCTCGGCCCTCGAGTAGTGCACGTTCGGACTTGGGATCGGGATAGCCCAGCTCCACACACATCAGAAAGCGGTCCAGCTGTGACTCGGGCAGCGGGAATGTACCGATCTGGTCCTGCGGGTTCTGGGTGGCAATCACAAAGAAAGGGTCGGGCAGCCGGTGGGGCTGCCCTTCGACCGATACTTGCCGTTCCTCCATCGCTTCGAGCAGCGCGCTCTGCGATTTGGGTGAGGCCCGGTTCACTTCGTCGGCCAGCAGCATCTGGGTGAATACCGGGCCGGGCACGAAACTGAAACGCTGGGTATCGCGCTGATAGATGGTCGAGCCCGTGATGTCGGCCGGCAGCAGGTCGTTGGTGAACTGGATGCGCTTGAACTCCAGTCCCAGCGAGCGGGCCAGGGTGTAGGCCAGGGTCGTCTTGCCGACGCCGGGCAAATCTTCCAGCAGCAGATGGCCACGGGCAAAGAGGCAGGCCAGGGTCAGCCTGATCTGCAGCGGCTTGCCGACGACGACCGAGCCGATCTGCATGGCGACATCCTGAATTCTTTGCAGCATGAGGGTTTCCGGCTGGAGTGGGGGTGGGCCGATCTTACTGGTCCGGGACGTGATGGCGGTGATCCGGCCGACGGTCGGTTGCTGTCGATGACGGTTGCGGCGGTGGCAGGGCCATTGCCGGTTGTGTGTTTTTTGAGCTCCTTGGGGGCGGATCACGGCGCGGTGACCCAGCGGTTGGCCGCACACGTGGTCGTCTTCGTTTTCCCTGTTCGTATGCCGGGCATTCCGGTCCATCTCGCCGACCCGCGCCCAGCGCTGTCGAGGTGCTTTGTGCCTTGCCATGCCTGCCGGTCCGTTGTTTTTCATCACGGCGGCTTGCGGTACGGTTCAGGGCTGCGGCCGCGCCTCCGGTATGGGGAGGGACAAGACAAGGGCAAGACCATCCCTGCCAAGAGGTGGTGTCGGTCATTTGGGACGGTGCCGATCTATATAATGAGACGCTCTGTCACTTTTATCGGGTCAATCGCATGAAAGTTCTGGTTGCAGTCAAACGAGTGGTCGATTACAACGTGAAAGTCAGGGTCAAGAGTGATGGCACCGATGTCGATATCGCCAATGTCAAGATGTCGATGAACCCTTTTGACGAGATTGCCGTCGAAGAGGCGGTACGTCTGAAAGAGAAGGGCGTGGTCACCGAAGTGGTGGCGGTGTCGTGCGGCCCGACCGCATGCCAGGAGACATTGCGCACGGCGATGGCCATCGGGGCCGACAGAGGCATTCTGGTGGAAACTTCCGCCGAGCTGCAACCGCTGGCGGTGGCCAAGCTGCTGGCCGCGGTGCAGGCCAGGGAAGATGCGCAGCTGATTCTGATGGGTAAGCAGGCGATCGATGATGACGCCAACCAGACCGGCCAGATGCTTGCGGCGCTGATCGGTCTGCCGCAGGGCACTTTTGCCTCCAAGGTGGAGATGGCCGATGGTGCGGTCAAAGTGACCCGCGAAATCGATGGTGGTCTGGAAGTGGTCAGTCTGTCACTGCCGGCAGTCGTCACCGCCGATCTGCGCCTGAACGAGCCGCGCTATGTGACGCTGCCCAACATCATGAAAGCCAAGAAAAAGCCGCTCGAGAAAGTCTCGCCGGCCGATCTGGGGGTCGATCCGGCACCGCGTCTGAAGACGCTGAAGGTGGCCGAGCCGGCAAAGCGCAAGGCGGGTGTCAAGCTGTCCGGCGTCGATGAGTTGATCAGCAAATTGAAGACCGAGGCCAGGGTCATTTGATTGATGCCAGAATTCGAAATAGAGGAAAGACCATGGCAGTTTTGGTGATTGCAGAACATGACAATGCCTCGTTGAAAGGCGCAACCTTGAACGCCGTCGCCGCAGCCGGCAAGCTGGGCGGCGATGTGCACGTGCTGGTGGTGGGCAACGGTGCCGAAGCCGCCGCTGCCGCTGCCGCCAAAGTGGCGGGGGTGGCTCAGGTGAAGCTGGTCGAAGATGCCGAGCTGACAGAGCAGCTGGCCGAAGGTGTGGCCGCCCAGGTGGTGGCCCAGGCCGCCGGTTACAGTCATATCGTGGCCCCGGCGACCGCCCGCGGCAAGAATGTGCTGCCGCGCGTGGCAGCCCTGCTGGATGTGGCGCAAATCTCCGAGGTCGTCGCGATCGATGCGCCCGATACCTTCCAGCGCCCGATCTATGCCGGCAATGCCATTGCCACGGTACAGAGTGCCGATCCGGTCAAGGTGTTGACGGTGCGACCCACTTCCTTCGATGCGGCTGCGGTCGAAGGTGGTTCGGCTGCCGTCGAGAGACTGGCTGCCGTTGCGGCGCCGGGTGGTGCCCGGTTCGTCGGTCGTGAAACCGCCCAGAGCGGCCGCCCCGAGCTGTCGGCCGCCTCGGTGGTGGTGGCCGGGGGCCGTGCCCTGGGCAGCGCCGAGAATTTCCAGCAAGTGCTCGAGCCGCTGGCCGACAAACTGGGTGCCGCCATCGGCGCTTCGCGTGCGGCGGTGGATGCGGGTTATGTGGCCA
Organism: Lautropia sp.; assembly: GCA_030530775.1. Lineage (GTDB taxonomy): Bacteria > Pseudomonadota > Gammaproteobacteria > Burkholderiales > Burkholderiaceae_E > Lautropia. The sequence goes on from JAUMUG010000004.1 coordinate 45,097, forward strand.
ACGATCTGCAGGTGGGTCAGACCGGTAGGGTCGTTGCACCACAGCTTTACATCGCGGTTGGTATCTCAGGGGCGATTCAGCACTTGGCCGGCATGAAGGACAGCATGATCATCGTGGCCATCAACAAGGACGAGGAAGCACCGATCTTCGGTGTGGCCGACTATGGTCTGGTGGGTGATCTGTTCGACCTGGTGCCCGAACTGACGGCCAAGCTGGGGTGAGCCACGTTGGATCGAGCGGGGCAAAACGAGGGTGAGGGGCGGGGCGGTCGAACTCGCCGCACCAATACGCCAACCCGCGTTTTGTGCCGTGCCCGTCCAACATGGGAACCGGAGCGTTCCGTGCGGTGTACGCCATGCAGGTGAGCGCCGGTTTTTCGTGGGTCGAGGTACGGTGTCGGCAGGTTTGCCGACAGTTCTGTGTGAAAGTTGGAGCTCTGGTGCACCGGTATGCCGTGTGGCCACGCGCCTGTGAAAACCACCGACGGTTTTTGAGATAGTTGCCGTGCTCGACTTGATGCTCCCGATATTCCGCGTCAAGAATCTGTGCCGTTGGCGCCATTGCAGCGCGCCGTTCATCAGATGAGAGTTGTGGCATGGATTCGAGTTTCGATGTGGGTCGGCGTCCAGCCGAAACCCTGGATGCAGGCACGCTGGCGACTGGAGTCGCGAGGGTACGGTCCGGTCGCAGGTGGTTGGCTGCCGGCGCGCTGGTTGCCGCGGGGGCCCTGCTGACCGATGCGTCGGTACTGGCCGATACCGTCACCAGGGTCTATCAGTCGCGGATGCCGGATGGCTCGGTGGTGTTCGGCGACAAACCCGTGACCGGTGCACGTGAATACAGCAGCCGGGAATACCGTCTGCCCGATCCACTGCCGGATGATGTGCTGGAAGCCGAGCGTCTGGATTGGGAGCATCAGGCCCGCGCCTTCGACCAGCGACATGCCGAGCGGCAGGCGATCGAGGCACTGGCCGAGCGTGTCCGTCACGAGGCGGCACCGCAGCGCACGCAGGCCAATACCCGGGTGCTGTCTTCGGGTGGTGTGGCCTATCCGGCCTGGGGGCCACAGATTCGTCCGGTTGCACCACCGGCGGGGCATGCATCGCAGTATCGCAGCTCGCCCGGTGCCATCAATGGGCGGCAAAATCCCTTCCTGGGCAGTGGTTTCAGCGCCCATCGGGTTCCGTGAGTCTGTGTTCGTCGGACGATCGGACGTCGTGAGCGAGGAGCTTCAAAGGCCTGCGCCGTCATCGGCAGCGGATACCGATTCGCTGCTGGGCTTGATCCGGGTCACCAGCAACTGGTCGATCCGGAGCTTGTCGATGTCGATCACCTCGAACTTGTAACCGGCGCAGGTGACGGAGTCGGTCAGCTTGGGCACGCGACGCAGGCTGTACATCATGAAACCGGCGACTGTTTCGTAATTGCTGTCCTCGGGCAATTCTTCGATGTCGAGTGCGCGCAGTACGTTGGCAACGGGCGTCAGTCCGTCGATCAGCCAGCTGTCGTCGTCGCGTTTGACGATCTGGCTCTGATTGTCGTTGAGCAGATCACCCATCACGGTGCTCATCACATCGTTCAGCGTGATCAGGCCGACCACCAGTGCGTATTCGTTCAGCACGATGGCAAAGTCTTCGCGGCTGGCGCGGAACTGCGTCAGCAGCTCCGACAGGGTCAATGAATCCGGAATGGTCAGAACCGGTTTTGTCCAGGGCGCACCCTTGAGGGTCAGGGGTTCGTTATTGATGATCCGCGCCAGCAGATCCTTGGATTCGACATAGCCGACGATCTGGTCGATTTCGTCTTCGCAGACCAGAAAGCGCGAGTGGCTGAGCTGGGCGATCTGGGCGCGTAGCTCCTGATCGGTTTCCTGCAGTGTCAGATAGGCGATGCTTTCGCGGGTGGTCATCGCCGAAGACACCAGCCGTGACTCCAGTTCAAAGACGTTCTCGATCAGATGGTGTTCGGTATCGGGCAGCACGCCGGCCTGCGCGCCTGCGTCGACGATGGCCGAGATATCGTCAAAGGTGATTTCGTCACTGCGATGGGCAGGCAGGCCGAACAGGCGGATGACACGGTCTGCCAGCGTATTGAAGATCCAGACCAGCGGCTTGAACACTGTGATGCATAGATGGATCGGGCGCACCAGACGCAGTGCCAGCGCTTCGGGGATCAGCATGGCGACGCGCTTGGGCAGCAGATCGGCGAACAGGATGAAAGCGGCCGTCACCACCACGAAGGACGTGGAGCCGGCCAGCGCCGACAGCCACGGGCCCTGGTAGAAACTGCCGAGCCACTCGCTGAAACTGGGGGTCAGGGCCGCTTCACCGATGGCACCGGCCAGGATGGCCACGGCGTTGATGCCGATCTGTACGGCCGTGACGAACTGACCGGGACGGGACTGCAGGGCCAGAATGTCGCCGGCCTTGGTGTTGCCTTCGTCGACCAGTGTTTTGAGCTTGAGGCGGCGTGAAGCGGCCAGCGAGATTTCTGCCGCAGAAAAAAAGGCGCTGCAGACGAGCAGCAGCAGAATGATCAGCAGCTGTTGGGTGGTACTGAAACTGAATTCCAAGAGAAACGCTCCGAAGCAACACACAGGCCTCGTGCCGGCTGCTGCAGGCGCAGGGGGTGAGAACACTATCCGATGGGCGACCGGTGCAGGTCGGGACCACTGCTTACCCGATGGAGGAGGGGCAGGCATACGGGCGCAGGGCCTCTGCTGCCACCCCGGAACCGACGATCCATCGGGGAGCCCTGCACACGGAGCGGGCAATAGTGTCGACACGCCCAGACGGCGGCGATGGACGCTGCACGAAGTGGGAGCCACGCGGTTTTTGTGGCCACTGGGTGTCCGTAGGTCTCAAGATTAACCATTTTGTGTTCCTTTAGCCAATGTTTGGCTGACGGGCTGCATGGCCCCGGGGCAAGGCGGCCGATGGGTGTTGTCAAAACTCTGCAGCCGTGTCCCGTGAAGGGGAAATGGCCGTGGCAGGGCGCAAAACGCAGAAGGAAAGCAAAAGCCATGTGAGTGGAGGAGATTCCCGGTGTCAGGCGCAGAAAACTGCACAGTCGATGGAGCCGCTCGGAAGGGGGAAGCAGAAAGTCCGGCGGATGCGGAGAATGTGCCTGGAGCCGGCTGCCATGGATTCTCGAGTCGTGAAGACGGCCGGCGAGCGCCTCTGGTTCATGTGTCCGTGTGCATGACAATGGAGCGATCGGTGGATATAATCGAGAGTTACTTTCTTGATTGCGGATTTTTCGGGCAAATGGCGGGCGCTTGGCGCAGAACACAGCCTTTGGTGCGGAGTCCGTTTGCCTTGACACAAGGTTGTTGTCGGCAGGTTCAGTGGGGTCGAGGATGATTCCAGCCGTAGGCACGGTGCCTCGGGTCGGTTGCTGAGCTTGTCATTCGGAGATTACTCAATGGTCGTTGTTCGTCTTTCGCGCGGTGGCTCCAAGAAGCGCCCTTTCTACAACATCGTCGTGACCGACAAGCGCAATCGTCGGGATGGCAGCTTCATCGAGCGCCTCGGTTTCTACAACCCGGTTGCTTCCGAAAAGGATCAGCAGGCTCTGCGCCTGGACCTGGCACGGGTGCAGCACTGGGTGTCTCAGGGGGCGCAATTGTCGCCCAGCGTGGCTCGTCTGGCCAAGCAGCTGGGCAAGCAGCCCGCTGCTGAACAGGCTGCAGCCTGATCTGCTATGCCGGCACCGCGGCCGGCCCGCAATGGGTGGCCGTCGGTAGAATCCGCGGCAGTCATGGGGTCCATGGAGCCCTGAAGATCGAGCCCTACAGTTCGGCTTTCGACTCGGTGTTGCGTCATGTCAGGCGCTGGCGTTTGGTCGAGGCCTCGGCTGGAGGTGCTGCCGCCCCTGCTCCTTCTGCTGCCGAAGCAGGCCGGGCAAAGGTTTCCGTTCGTCCCGTTCCCCGACCCATTCCGCTGCCTTTGCTGCTGAATTGCCGGCGTTGTCGTGTGCAGGGCGAGGCGCTGGTGGCCGAGGTGAACTTGCCCGACGGCATGCCGCCGATGACCCGTGAGCAGGCGATGGGTCTCAAGGGGGTCGAGATCGAGGTCGATCGCGCCGATTTTCCATCGCTCGACGAGGATGAGTTCTATCACACCGATTTGATCGGTTGTCAGGTGATCGGTCGGCAGAAGCTGCCGCTGGGAACGGTGGTGGCGGTGGATGATCATGGTGCACAGCAGGTGTTGCGGCTGGAGGACGGGCTGTTGATCCCCTTCGTCGAAGCGATCGTGCTGTCGGTCGATCTGGTCGATCGGAGGATCGAGGTCGATTGGGCCGCGGATTGGCGCTGACCCGCATGCTGGACTTCGAGGTCATCACGATTTTTCCGGACCTGATCGAGGCCGTGGCGCCATTCGGGGTAGTTGGTCGCGCCGGTGTGTTCGAGCGGCCGCCAGCGGCTGCTCGTGCTGGACTCGGGCCAGGGCCGGTGTCTTCGCTCGCCCGTGCAACGGAGTCGACCGGGCCGTCGGTTCAGTTGCCCGCGTCCCGTGCGTTCGCCGCATCGATTGCGCCTGCAGCTTCGGAAGATCGACAGGCGTGCCCGGCAGGCGTGAGCCCCGTGCCGGGAAAGGCACCGCCACAGGGGGCGGGACAGCACCATGCGACGGGGCGGGCCTGTGCCGTCGCCTCGCCATTGGATGCGGGGGAAGCGGTACGGCACGCGGGTACCTTACGGGCTCGGGGTTCCGCCGGTCTTCCCAAATCCGCGCCCTACTACCGCCTGCGCTGCTGGAATCCTCGCGACTTCACCTTCGACAACTATCGTAGGGTCGATGATCGCCCCTATGGGGGAGGGCCTGGCATGGTGATGCTGGCCGGACCGTTGTTGCGCTGCTTGCAGGCGATCCGTGAGACCCGTGTGCGGGAGGGGCGGCCGTCACTGCCGGTGATCTATCTGTCTCCCCAGGGCAGGCCTTTCCGTCAGGCGAGGGCACGGCAGTTGGCTGATTCCGAGGGGGCGATTCTGTTGTGTGGTCGCTACGAGGCGATCGACCAGCGTTTTCTGGATGCCGAGGTCGATGAAGAGATTTCGATGGGCGATTTCGTGGTATCGGGGGGCGAGCTGCCTGCCATGCTGGTGCTGGACGCAGTGGTACGTCTGTTGCCGGGCGTGCTGAACCACGAGGATTCGGCCGTGCAGGACTCTTTCGACGATGGGCTGCTGGATTGCCCGCACTATACCCGTCCTGAACACCTGCCCGGGCTGGCACGTGATGTGGCGCCGGATGTGCCGGCTGTGCTGCTGTCGGGCAATCATCGGGAAATCGACCTGTGGCGGCAACGGCGTGCACTGGACGCGACGCGCCGCAAGCGTCCGGATTTGTTGCCGGAAAACGAAACGGAGGATTCTGCGCGTTCGGAACGTCGTGTTCGCCGGGGCCATGGAAATCACCAGGGCGAGTGACTCTGCCGGGCGGGCACGGGGTGAGGGTCGCTCCTCGCACTGGCCATCGCATCGGGCACGACTCTGTCGGTCGGGCACGGGGCGAGGCGATGCTTTCCGAATGACGTGTCGTGACCCCAACCGTCTCGGGGCTGCCTTCATGAGTCCAGGGGGCTCTACTGGCGGCAGCCCATGTGGTCTGATCGGAAGCGCTGTTTGCTACCCATCTGCACGATCGCTGCCCAGGCTGCACCGGGCGTGTTATCATCCGCTGCTTTGCAACCGCATCCTCTGACGGGCAAAGACGCTCCACCCGGGCCGGTACAGCTGCTTTCCGGGCATCTATCGTCAACCAATATCGCCAACGAACGTCCGTGCATGATGCTCTGGAGTCCTCCATGAATCTGATCGCTCAACTCGAACAGGAAGAAATCGCCCGCCTGGGTAAGACCATTCCCGCATTCGCGCCGGGTGACACGGTGGCCGTGGCCGTCAACGTGGTCGAAGGCAGCCGCAAGCGTGTGCAGGTCTACGAAGGCGTAGTCATCGCCAAACGCAACCGTGGATTGAACAGCGCCTTCACGGTTCGCAAGATTTCCTCGGGTGAGGGCGTCGAGCGTACCTTTCAGCTGTATTCGCCATTGATCGCCGGTATCGAAGTCAAGCGTCGTGGCGATGTCCGCCGCGCCAAGCTGTACTATCTGCGCAATCTGTCCGGTAAGAAGGCCCGCATCAAAGAGAAGCTGCCGGCCCGTACTCAGGCTGCCAAATCGGCCGAGGCCTGATTCGGTCCGTTGCGTTGCAGGGCGCCTGCGGTGGCGTCCTTTTGGGCATCCGACGGTAGCCATCACCGATCCCGCGGACGGGGGAGAACCGGCTTCATTCCACTCTGGTTTCTCCTTTTTTCGCAGACGTCCACGTGTCTGTCCCGCCTTTCGATCCCGCTTCGGCGCCTTTGCTGAATGACGTGCTCCAACCCGATGAAGATCCTCTGCCGCCAGGTCGCCTGGATCGGGATTGGTTGCGTGCACGCTTTCTGAACCCACCGCGATGGAACCCCGAACCGGTGCTGCGGCCGCCGTCCGCGCAGCCGTTCCACGCCTGTCTGCCGGCTGGCTCTGTGTCGGCCCCGATCCCGTGCGTGAGCCGGGATCAGGATCTGCTCGATCCTCCACCACCCAAATTGATGCCGGCCGCCGTGCTGATTCCCTTGGTTCCTTGCGCAGATGGTCTGGGTGTGATTCTGACCGTACGCAGCCGCGAGTTGCACAGGCATCGCGGCCAGATCGCTTTTCCGGGCGGACGGATCGATGCCGGGGATGCTTCGGCGCGGGCGGCAGCTCTGCGCGAAGCATGGGAGGAGATCGGGCTGAGCAGCAGTCTGGTCGATGTACTGGGTGATCTGCCCTGGCACGAAACCGGTTCGGGTTATCGCGTACGGCCGGTCGTGGGTTTGCTGGATGCGCCGCTCAGGCTCGAAGGACTGTCACTGCAGCGGGCGGAGGTCGGGGAAGTGTTCATCGTGCCCCTGTCCTTTCTGATGAATCCCGTCCACCATCAGCGTCGTCTGGGTCGATGGGTGCAGGGTGATCGGCCGGTGACGCGAGTCTTCTATTCGATGCCTTGGCAAAGTCCGTCCGGCCGCGAGTACTTCATCTGGGGCGCAACGGCTTCCATGTTGCGCAATCTCTATCATTTCCTGGCGGCGGACTGACGTGACTGATGTTCAACGCAGCTCTCGGAACAGTTCGTAGCGACGCGGGTCGATCTGGCCGGATTCGGCTGCTTCACGGATCGCGCAGCCCGGCTCGTCCTGGTGCTGGCAGTCGTTGAAGCGGCAGCGGCCCAGCAGTGGTCTGAACTCGGGCATGGCGTGGCAGATTTGCCAGTGGCTCAGATGGGCCAACTCGAATTGCTGGAAGCCCGGGGAATCGATCAGCCAGCCCGGTCCATCGGGCAGAGTGAAGGCACGGCTGAAGGTAGTGGTATGGCGGCCGCTGGCCAGGGCATCGGAGATGGCCTGGGTCTGTTGATCGGCACTGGGGATCAGCGCATTCAGCAGAGTGGATTTGCCCATGCCGCTCTGGCCCAGCAGAATGGTACGCTTGCCGGTCAGCCGTACCCGAAGCGCGTCGAGCGAGGCTGGTGCGTTCCGCGCGGCAGTCGGGATCACCGGGTAGCCCAGTGTTTCGTAGACGCTGGCACGCTCCATTGCCTGGTCGAAGCTGTGTTTCAGATCCTGTTTGGTCAGTAGCAGCAGCACCGGGATCTCCTCGGCCGACAGGCCCAGCAACACGCGCAGCAGTACTGCTTCATCGAAGAAGGGATAGCCGCTGATCAGGACGGCGGCCTGATCGACGTTGGCGGCGATGGTTTTCTGGCGAAAGTGATCGCTACGCATGACCCGGTTCCGGCGGGGCAGCACGCTTTCGACAGCCGAGGGACCACTGTCGGCCAGCCGATAGAGCACCCGGTCGCCGACCACGCAGTCGAGCCGACGACCGACCGCCAGTGCTTCCAGAGGCGCCTGCCCGTCCCCTGGCGACACCAGAAAATGCCGCCCATAGGCGGCGATCACATCGCCTTCCAGCCGGGGGCTGGATGAGGTGCCCCGTGGTCCGCTGACACTACCGGCGGCCAGCTTGCGGCTGTAGGCCCGGGAAGACGCGCCGCGCTGCTTACCACGGGCGCCAGGTACTTCGATGTCTTCGTAATCATCCTCGGGGTAGTCAAAGCGGGGGGCATCGGTGCAGATCATCGCAGTGAAGGAGCAAGAGAGCGTGGCTCGAGACAGGGGGCTTCGGAAAGCAATGCCGACCGTTCCCGGGAAGAACGGGGTCGCAGAGCGTCGGTGTACCGATGTGCGCCGATGTTCTGGTGTATCGGTGTGCCGGTGTGGCACCGGCTGCAGAAGGTGGGAGATGTCGCCGGCATCGCAAGCGGAAAGCCGTATGGAAGGCTCGATCGCCTGCGCAGGCACCGCAGGGCAAAAAATCCATCAGCCTGTTGCATCGACGTGGGCCAGCCGTGCCTCGATGTGCGCAATGCGGATCGGGGCGGGCGGGTGTGAATCATAGAAGGCGGAATGCAGTGGATCGGGTGTCAGCGTGCTGGCATTGTCCTCATAGAGTTTGGTCAGCGCGGTGATCAGGGCGGTACCGCTGCTGTGTGCCACGGCAAATGCGTCGGCCTCGAACTCGTCGCGTCGGCTCAGCCAGGCGCCAAACGGGCGCAACACGAAACAGAATACCGGCATGGCCAACAGGAACAGCAGCAGAGCAACGCCGGCCGGTGACGGCTGAAAGGGGTCGATGTCGACGCCCAGGCCCCGATAGAACCAGAGCTGTGTCGACAGCCAGCCGAGCAGGGCAAAACCGAGCAGACTCAGTACCATTTGGGTCAGCAGGCGCCTGAGGATGTGTTTCTTCTTGAAGTGGCCCAGCTCGTGGGCCAGCACGGCTTCGATCTCGTCGGGCTCCAGGCGGTTCAGCAGTGTGTCGAAGAAGACGATCCGTTTGGCCTTGCCCATGCCGGTGAAATAGGCATTGCCATGGGCCGAACGACGGATGCCATCCATCACGAACAGGCCGCTGTCGGCAAAGCCGCAAAGGGCCAGCAGTGCTTCGACGCGTGCTCGTACGGGTCCTTCGTCCATCGGCTGAAAGCGGTTGAACAGGGGGGCGATCACGGCCGGGTACAGCAGCAATATCGTAGTCGTGAAAGCGATCCACAGCAGCCAGGCCCACAGCCACCAGCTGCTGCCGGCTGCTTGCATCAGTCCCAGCATGGCCGCCAGCAGCGGAAGACCGAATACGGTCGCCACGGCCAGACCCTTGATGCGGTCCGTGACGAAGAGTCGCAGCGTCATCTGGTTGAAGCCGAAACGGCTCTCCAGCCGGAAGTGACGCCATAGATCGAGTGGCAGTTCGGCTACGCCGATCAGCAGCAGGGTGCTGGCCACGATGGCCATTTGTTGCAGCAGCGGGCTGTCGGGCAACCAGCCTTGCCACAATGAGTGGATTTGCTGCAGCCCGCCCAGCAGTGTCAGTGCCAACAGCACGGTGGCGCCGGCGGCCTGTTCGAGGGTACCGAGCCGAACGCGGGCGATGGTGTAGGCGGCTGCCTTCTGATGGGCCTGCAGGCTGACGCGCGAGGCGAAGGCTCCGGGCAGCCGGTTGCGGTGCTGGCTGACATGCCGTATCTGTCGATGGGCCAGCCAGACCCGGATGGTCATCGATAGAACCAGAAAGGCGGCGAACAAAAAACTGAAGGTGATCGGGCTCATGCGACAATTAAAGCATGGACAGAAACGAATCAGGGGTATCGACCGGCGCCCCGGTGCGGGCCAACGACCGGTCGGGTGAATGGACGGACGCCGCTGCGTCCTTGGAAAACGGGCCGGCTGGCATGACGGCGCCGACGCCGGAAGGCGGTGGAGAGGGTAGTGAAGCCGGCGTGGATACCGGTACCGGGCACAACCGCGTGTCCGGGGTCGACGCCATGGGAGGGGATGCGGGTATGGCGCCTGGTCGGCCCGATGCCAGCAGGCTGGTCTGGGTCGACATGGAAATGACGGGTCTGCAACCGGACATCGATCGGATCATCGAAGTGGCGATGGTCGTCACCGACAGTGAGCTGAACGTACTGGCGCAGGGACCGGTACTGGCCATCCATCAGCCCGATGAGGTGCTGGATGCCATGGATGACTGGAACAAGTCCACTCACGGTCGTTCAGGTCTGACGGATCGGGTGAAAGCCTCGCGCATGACCGAGTCCGATGCGCAGAATGTTCTACTGGATTTCATGGCTCGGTGGGTTCCGGCCGGAAAGACACCGATGTGCGGCAATTCGATCGGGCAGGACCGGCGCTTCATGGCACGCTACATGCCCGAGCTGGAGAACTTCTTCCATTATCGCAATCTCGATGTCAGCACACTGAAGGAGCTGGCACGCCGTTGGGCGCCCGGGGTCTACAAAGGCTTCAGCAAGCGCGGAGCCCACACCGCGCTGGCCGACATCATCGAATCGATCGAGGAACTGCGCTACTACCGCCATCACTTCATTGCGGCCAACGGTTTGCGCGAGTAGAGCGTGATGCGGTAGCCGGTACGGCTGACCGGGCGATAACCTTGCCAAACCGGCTTCCAGCTGCCGGCGAGTGTGGCATCGTGGTCGTTCGGGGCCAGGGTGGCCGAATGGGCCGACAGAAGGCTTTGTAGGTCACTGGGCCGGCTGGCTTCGTCGGATACCAGCAGCCAGGGGCACTGAGGCACCGGCGGCTGATTCTCCTGCTGACGCAGATCGGGCAGGCGGATGAAGCGGGCGCCACCGTGATAGGCGAACAGCGCACGTTCTCCGGCGTCCAGCCCGATGCTCAGAGTGCAGCCCGGATGGCTGGCAAACAGTGCCCGGGTCGGGGTGGCCAGCTCCTGATAGCTTTTGCGGTAATTGCCAGCCGGCAGCCACAGCGTCATCAGCAGCAGCCAAGCCAGCACCATGCCGCCCGAGGACAGTGCCATTGGCCGCCAAAAGGGCCGGGGCCGGCGCGAGACACGCCAAATCACCAGCAGCACCCAGGCCGTGGTGGCCAAAAGGCCGATCGCCAATTCTGTGATGGACAGCGAGGCAGTGAAGCCGGGGACGGCCTGCTGAGCCTTGGCCGCCATCCGCGGCGGCCAGCCGGTCATGAAGGCGATCCAGTAGGCCCATACGGCCAGGCCCGCCACCGAAAAGATCATCACGGCGAACCAGTCGACCACGCTGACCAGGTTGCGGCGGATCATCGGTAGGGTGATGCCGGTCAGGATCGCCATGGGAAAGACCATGGGTGTCAGGGTGTGCTGCTGGTCGGCGTCGGCCGGGTTGAACACCGCGGCCAGCAGCAGCATGGCCAGTGGCACCAGCGCGGCCGCAATCGGCGTTTCGCGACAGTCGCTGCGCCAGCGCACCACGCCCCAGACCACGAAGGGCCACAGTGGCCAGAAATACCAGAGCACGGTTTCGGCATAATGGGCCAGCGCGCCGAAGGTGGGCCAGCCGAACATCTGCTGGTTCCAGTGCAGCCAGCCGTAGAAGAACTCGGCCATACTTTCCTGGGCTGCCGGGTCGACAGGAATATGGCTGTCGCCCGCGACCAGCGGCAGTGCCTGCACGGACGCATCCGGGGCACTGTAAAAGGCCAGCAGCATCGGCCAGACGATGCTGCCTGCCAGCGCGATCGGTGCCGAAGTCAGCAGAATCCAGCCGGCGCGCAAGCGCAGTGGCGGTGTCAGCCACAGCAGCACCAGCAGTGCGAGCGTCAGCGCCACGGCCAGCGGTATGCCATAGGTCAGCAGACTGGCTGCAATGGCCAGGCCCAGCAGTGTCCCGCCGACGCGCGGGCGCTCCAGCGACAAGCTCAGCCCGAACAGGTAGAGCGCGATGCAGGGCAGTTGTGCCGCATCGGCGGTGGTTTGGTGAATGGGGGCGATCAGACCGAAACAGGCCAGCACGGCCAGTACCACGGCATCGGCCACGGCGTGGCCGAAATCCTGTGGACTGGCGCCGGCGCCGAAGGGGTCCTGCGGTTGGATCTCGGGCCGGCTGGCCAGGTTGCGTGCCGCATACCATAGCAGGATCATCGCGATACCAATGCCCACGGCAGCGGTCAGGCGCAGAGCCAGATCGGGGGAAATCAACCACGGATCGGCTGCGCGCCCCAGCAGCCCACCGAGCAGCGCGTTGAAGAAATGAGCCAGCTGCATGCCCAGAGCGCCCAACCAGAAAGGCAGAGGTCCTCCCTGGGGCACGAGCTCTCCCTGGACATTGGGTAGCAGCCAGTCGATGGCGCTGCCGGTCGCCATGGTATGGGCGATACCGAAGCCGATCGCATCATCGGTTCGCCAGGGGTCGCGACCGAACAGCCCGGCGAATACGTAGACCGTGCAGAACAGCAGGGGAATCCAGCGGGGCAGGCGGGCAGCGTCGGCCGAGGTGACCAGATAGGGTCTGACGCGGGAGCCGTGGCTAGAGCTTCTCATCGTTGATTGTCATGAAGCCGATCCGTTGATATGGAATTGTGACATTCTCTGTGTCGCAGTAGCAGCGGATAGTCACATCGATGGATCCGGCGTTGCACGGCGCTTCTGAGGCAGGCGCGAGAAAAAACGAAGCCGGAAGAGAAAAGCCGAAGCCTGAAATGGAAAAGCCCCGGCAGGGCCAGGGCTTTCGATACCGCAACCCGAAGGGCGCGGTGAGAGTATGCAGCAACGGGATCAAGCCTTGGCAGCGCCAGTGCGTGCAAACTTTTGACGGAACTTCTCGACACGACCGGTTTCGATGATGCGCTGTTGGGCACCGGTGTAGAAGGGGTGCGACTCGGAAGTCACGTCCAGCTTCATCAGCGGATATTCTTTGCCATCATCCATGGTGATGGTCTCGCGGGTCTGCACCGTCGAGCGGGTGATGAACTTGAAACCGTTGGCCATGTCCTGGAACACGACTTCACGGTAATCAGGGTGAATGCCTTCTTTCATAGTGAATCTGTTGTTGTCAAAGCCGAAAAAACGGTGGCAAGCGATGCTCGAACGATTGCGGCAAGAAAAGCGGCATTATAGCCGCTCATCCGGACCGTGCAACGCCCATGCGCCACCGGTCGGGTTTTTCATGCCGGACATCGGTATCTCGACGGCCGTCGCAGCAGCTCCGGGGGTGTGCCTTCTGTTCGAGGCCGGGATGAGGTGGCAGAAGGTGGCGGGAGAGAACACGCATCCACAGTCTTGCGTACTGTCGAAAATCGGGTGCCGAGCGTCCGACCCCTGGAAATGGCGAAACTGAAAACCACCCCACCCCACCCCGCGCCGAGCGGACTCCGTGCCCGGTTTGCAGATCACGGTCCTTCTGCGGAGCAAACTCCCATTGGGATGGGCGGCAGGCGGTGGGGCTATCCGTCGCCCGCGATCCGCAGCCGTCCTGTCGGTGAAGGAATAGGGGTCAGGCCCTGGCCAACTTGCCCGAGCCTTCGCCCGACTCGCGGGTGCTTTTCTTCTGTAGATGGGTTGCCGGCAAGGCCGACAGCAGCGCACAGGCCACCGCCGCCATGTAAGGTACGGCCTGCAGCACCAGCACCACCATCCACATCATCGATTCGAGGTGATTGGGCTGACGGGTCATCTGGATGCCGAACACGGCGACCAGCAGACCGATCATCAGCAGGGCTTCCTCACGTACACCGCCCCAGGCCATGCCGACTGGTTTTTTCGGCTTGGCGGGCTTGGCTTCCGCTTCCTTCTTCTCGGAAGAAGCACTGGTATCGGATGCCGTTGTGCCGGTGTTTCGTTGATCAGCCGCCTGGGTGCCTGCGCCACCGCCTTTCTCGGTCACCTCGAACACGGCCGACTTGTTCCACAGCCCGGCGAACACACCTTGGGCGATACCGTGTGACAGCGCCATACCGGCCAGTGCCGAGCCCCAGACATCTTTCTGCGAGCAACGTACGCGACGCATGTAAAGCAGCGGCCCCATCAGCACCTTGAAGGTGAAGAAGGCGATCAACGGGATCATGAACAACAGAATCGGCAGGCTGAACAGGTGCGGCGCAGCGATGATACCGATGCTCCAGGCAATGGCAGCCAGTGCAAAGATCAGGTGCAACGCATCGCCGAGCCACGAGAACCAGCCGGTCACGAAATGATAGCGCTGCGCATGGGTCAGGTTGCTGGCGCCGAACAGCATCTGGGCCTGGCCCTTGAGGATCTGCATGGCGCCCTGTGCCCAGCGCTTGCGCTGTTTCTTGAAGGCGAAGAAGGTGTCGGGCGTCAGGCCACGACCCATCACCACATCCACGTAGCGCAGCTCGTAGCCGGCATCCATCAACCGCAACGCCAGCTCGGCGTCTTCGCAGATACACCATTCGGACCACTGACCGTGGTTGCGCAGTGCCTCGGCGCGCACCATGATCATCGTGCCATGCTGCATGATGGCATTGCGCTCGTTTCGGTGGTGCATGCCGATCCGGAAGAAGCCGTCGTACTCGAAGTTCATCATCCGGCGGAAGGTATGGCGGCTCCAGCCACGGTGGGCCTGCGGCGATTGCACGACGCCGGTCTTCGGATCCTCGAAATAACTGACCAAATCGCGCAGCCAACGCCGTACCACCATGTAGTCGGCATCGACCACGGCCACGATCTCGGCATCGGACGCGGTCTGGCTCAGACCGAAATTCAGCGCACCGGCCTTGAAGCCCGGCCAGTTCGGCAGATGGAAGAAGCGGAAGTTGTCGCCCAGCGTCGCCATGAAGGCTTCGACCGGCTTCCACAGTTTCTCGTCCTTGGTGTTGTTGTCGATCACCAGTACTTCATAGTTGGTGTAGTCGAGGTCGGCCAGGCTTTTGATGGTGGCGATCACCATGTCGGGCTGCTCGTTGCAGCAGGCCAGATGGATCGACACCTTCGGCTCGCGTGCGCCCGGCGCCAGCGGCCGGGGGCGGTAGACATTCTTCAGGTTACCCGACCAGAACATCTCGACGAACTCGAAGAAGTTGGTCAGCAGAATCGTGGCCATGGCCAGCAGTGACGGCACCAGAATCACCAGGAAGGTCCAGTCGATCGGCCGCATGTAATAGTCGAAGGGCAGGGCCACCAGCCAGACGAACAGCGAGATCACCGTCTGCAGCACCACGCCGAAGGCGATGCGGCTGGGCAGCCGCAGCTTGGAAAAACTGAACATGAACCAGAACATGGCCAGCATGCCGAGCACCGAGGCCGAGGCGGCCTTGGTACGCCAACCCGGGTCGCGTTCGATCGGTGCGGTCAGGCTGTACTTGGGCTGACGATAGGCGTCCAGATAGCCCCAATAGGGGCCGGCACGGCCTTCGAGTGCGATCTTCCAGGGCTGGTCGATGCCTTCCATCAGGAAGTAATCGAGATTCTGGGCGGCTGCGCGCACCAGGAAACCGCGGATGAACTCGGCCTGACTGGCGGGCGAGGCCCGTGAAGCATCGCGCCGGTCGCCCTGGCTGGGCCAGCCGACCTCACCGATGATCACTTTTTTGTCGGGAAAGCGCTCCTGAACCTGGCGCAGACGGCCAAAGGTGTAGTCGAGTGCCTGCTGCACGGGCAAGCCTTCCCAGTAGGGCAGCAGGTGCACCGTGATGAAATCGACATTGGCCGCCAGCTCGGGGTAGCGGATCCAGACGTGCCAGGGCTCGGCCGTGGAAACCGGCTTGCGCACCAGCCGTTTGACCTCTCGGATCTTCTGGATCAGTTCGGCCGGGGTCTGACCGGCGTGCAGCACCTGTTCGTTACCGACGATGACTCGCTCGATGCTGCTGGTTTCACGCACCGCCTTTTCGATGAAGGCCAGTTCCTTCTGGTTCATCTCCTCGTTGCGGCTGACCCAGACACCGGCCGTCAGATGCAGGCCTTGTTCCTCGGCCAGCCAGGGTACCTCGGGGACATCGCTGCTGCTGTAGGTGCGGATGCGGTTGGTGTAGTCATGCAGCAGTTTCAGATCGCTTCCGATGGTGGCGGCCGTGGCGACCTTGCCGTCGAGCGGGTTGTCCCAGCGCTGGGCCGAGTTGTAGGCCAACCCATTGATCTTGCCGTAGAAGGAGGGCGCATCGATCAGCGGATTGATCTTGTCCCAGATCAGAAAGTTGAGTACGGCCAGCAGTATGGCCAACAGAGCTGCCCTGATCAGGCGTCGGCTCGGGCTGCTTCTGTCGGGGTCGGCAGGGCTGGTAGCGGGCGGGGCTGATGAGTTCAAGGATTGAGAGTCCTGTCCGGACATAGCGGAGACTTCCAGTCGGGATTGAGGTCATCGAGGGGGCGCAGACGGCACGGGCAGCCTGGTGTGATGCCGATGGCAACCCGCCAGCATGGCTGAACGGACTGACATCTGCCAGCAGGACTGGCACGGTCGCACACTTTTTGTATGGGAATGGTGCGGTAGCAAAGGGCTTCGATTCGATGACGCCATGGCGGAAAAACGGGATCGGTAGCAGATTCTATGCGCTAATCCGACTTTCGGGATTGCCGCTCTGTGACGCTCATTTTCACCTTGAAACATCTGGAGAACCATGCCGGATGCAACAGGGGAT
Source organism: Lautropia sp. (assembly GCA_030530775.1). Classification (GTDB taxonomy): domain Bacteria; phylum Pseudomonadota; class Gammaproteobacteria; order Burkholderiales; family Burkholderiaceae_E; genus Lautropia. Next base: position 61,587 of record JAUMUG010000004.1, read on the forward strand.
ACCCGCCGGGAGGCTCTTCAGCGGATCGGATCGGCTGCAGATCACGGCTCGCCATGCAGGGCAAGAGCCCGGCGCCAGGCAATGAAACCGGTCGCATCCGACGCGTCGTCTGCAATGCGCGGGCCGGAAAAGCGCCGGGAGGTGCCGGACGGCCTGGTACACCACATCGGGGTCGCTGCGGAGACGGGTCGATGTTCGGGCGCCTGGGATAATAATGTACGCAGCAAGTATTCTGATGATGTTCTCGTGCAGCATCGGCGTCAACATCCGCTATCCTTCATGCTTTGTCCAAGCTTTCGCACTCCAGGAATCCCGTCGATGTCGGATCTCGTCTCCCGGAATCGTGTCCGGTCGCTTCTCGTGTTGAGCTGTCTGTCGCTGATTGCCGTCCTTTGCTGGTGGTGGAATGAAGGTCGGCCACAGCCGGTGGCCGAAGCGGCCGACGACAAGCTCCAGTGCCTGTCCTACGCTCCGTTTCGTAAACCCGGCGAAACGCCTCTCGATCCCGAATCCATGGTCAGTGAGGAACGCCTGCGCCAGGATCTGACGATTCTGTCGGCGCGCACCCAGTGCGTGCGTACCTATTCGGTCATCCAGGGGCTGGACGCGGTGCCCGGGATCGCCAGGGAACTGGGCATGCAGGTGCTGCTGGGCGCCTGGATCGGTCGGGAACGTGACAAGAACGAAATCGAGCTGAACGAAGCGATCCGCCTGGCCAACGAGTATCCGGATACCGTGCGCGGGGTGATCGTCGGCAATGAGGTGCTGCTGCGGCGCGAACAATCGCCCAAAGTGATGGCCGACTATATCGATCGGGTGAAGGCAGCGGTCGAGGTGCCGGTCACCTACGCCGATGTCTGGGAATTCTGGAGCCAGCACAGTGAGCTGGCACGTCACGTCTCGTTCGTCACCGTCCATATCCTGCCGTACTGGGAGGATCATCCGGTCGGTATTCACGACGCCATTCAGCACATCGTCGGTACGGCCGAAGCGATGCGCAAGCTCTTCGATGGCAAGGACGTGCTGATCGGCGAAACCGGCTGGCCGAGCGCCGGCCGCCAGCGCGACGCCGCCGTGGCCGGCCGCGTCAATCAGGCCCGCTTTCTGCGCAACTTCAGTCTGGCCGCTGCCGAGCACAATCTGAACTACAACTTCATCGAGGCCTTCGATCAGCCCTGGAAGCGTGGACAGGAAGGGGCCATGGGGGGTAATTGGGGTGTTTTCGACAGCGACGGCGAAGCCAAGTTCCCTGCGACGGGGCCGGTGGAGGAGGACCCGTTCTGGTACTGGGGCTGGGTCGGCGCGCTGGCGGGGGCCGTCATGCTGGCGTTGCTCGCGAAGTTACTCTGGCGTTCCGCCACGACCCGGGTCGCACTGGCAGCCAGTGCCGGTGCCGTCACGGGCGCTCTGGTGGTGGCGCAGTGGCGCTATCTGGTGGTTTGGAACCGCAACGCGCTGGAATGGAGTGTGACGCTCCTGTTCTGCGCCCTCGGCATCGTGCTGGTCCTGGCAGTACTGCGGCTGTGTCTGAAGTCCGGCGGGCTGGGTGGCCGTAGTGCCGCTGTGGGATCGGCCAGTGCATCATTTGCCGCCGCTCCCGCCGCTCCCGCCGCTCCCGCCGGTACGGCGCTCGGTGCACCTCCCGTGGCCGAGCTGTGTCGGATGTGCAGCACCGGCTCGGCTTCCTTGAATCTGCTGGGGCTGTTGCGGACTTTTTTCCTGCTGAGTGGCGCCACCATGGCTTTGCTGCTGGTGTTCGATGCCCGCTACCGGGGTTTCCCGACCGTGCTGTATATGCTGCCGGTATTCGGGCTGATGCTGGCCAAGGTGGCTGGTTTCCGCATGGTCGGGCAGATCGAGGAGCGTCTGCTGGCCGCCATCTGCCTGCTGGGTGCGATCGGTTTCGTCATGATCGAAGGGCTGGCCAACACCGAGTCGCTGAGCTTCGCTGGTACGCTGGTACTGATGGCAGCGCTGGCCACCGATGGCCGTTTCTGGCTCAATCATACTGGCAACGGCAACGGCAACGGCAACGGCAACGGGACCGATGGCAGTGCCGCCGACCCGTCGGTTCCAGCACCGTCGAAGACTCGAGGCGCATGACCCGGTTCCGGGTTTCGGTTCGTTGCCCATGAAGAAACGCCCCGACGGGGCGTTTCTTCATGCGTTTCAAAAAAGCGTCCGTCTTGCGCGGAGAAGCCGGAAATCCACCGCAGCGGCATCCGTGCCCCGTGTCCTGTCCCGTCGCAATACAGCGATTCGTACGAAGACATCCACTCAGCAGGCGCCGGGTCCGCCGGATACGGTTTCAAGCGCCGAGCGACCGCAGAACCGTCATCCGATGGCCTGATGGCCCGTCAAACGGTCAGGTGTCCTTTCGTGATGCCCGGGCTGCGGACAGGGGCTTCGATGCTCACGGAGCCGGACTGCTTTTCGATGACTTTCCGGGCCGAGCCGGGCTTCAAGTCTTGGTGTTTGCCGGATCTCCCTTTGGCCGGGCAATCACCAGCAAGCCCAACAAGGCGGCCAGGGCTGCCGGCTCGTAGGAGTACAGGATCAGACCGAGCAGGCCGCCAGCCAAGGCCAGCTGGCCCAGCAGGCGATGGCGCAGCAAAGTGGCGGCCACGCCGATGGCCAATGCAATCCAGCCGAGCTCCTGGTTGGCAAAGGACAGGACCAGTGCCGTACGACCCGCGCACAGGCCTTCCCACGGCGACACATCGCAGGCCAGGGCGATACCGGTGTTCTCGACCACTTGATAGCGCAGCAACAGGGCGATGGTGAGGGCAATGGCTGGATAGAGCAGATCTTTCAGCTGAACGTTCATGGCTGATTATTTTTTCATCATCTCGAAGAACTCGGTATTGTTTTTCGTCTGCTTCATTTTATCCAGCAGGAACTCCATCGCCTGCAATTCATCCATATCGTGCAGCAGGCGGCGCAGAATCCAGACTTTCTGCAGGATGTCGGGTTTGATCAGCAGTTCTTCGCGGCGGGTGCTGGATCGGTTGATGTCCATGGCCGGGTAGATCCTCTTCTCCATCATCCGACGGTTCAGGTGGATCTCCATGTTGCCGGTGCCCTTGAATTCTTCGTAGATCACCTCATCCATCCGGCTGCCGGTATCGACCAGCGCGGTGGCCAGGATGGTCAGCGAACCGCCTTCTTCAATGTTGCGGGCCGCGCCGAAGAAGCGCTTGGGCCGTTGCAGGGCATTGGCGTCGACACCGCCGGTCAGCACCTTGCCCGACGACGGCACCACGGTGTTGTAGGCGCGGGCCAGACGGGTGATCGAGTCCAGCAGAATCACCACATCCTTCTTGTGTTCGACCAGCCGCTTGGCTTTCTCGATCACCATCTCGGCCACTTGCACGTGGCGGGTGGCCGGTTCGTCGAAGGTCGACGACACCACTTCACCGCGGATCGAGCGCTGCATCTCGGTCACTTCCTCGGGGCGCTCGTCGATCAGCAGCACGATCACTACCGCTTCGGGGTGGTTGGCGGTGATGGCGTGCGCAATGTGCTGCAGCATCACGGTCTTGCCGCTCTTGGGGGGGGCCACGATCAGACCACGTTGGCCCTTGCCGATCGGTGCGATGATGTCGATGATCCGGCCGGTGATGTTTTCGTCGGAACGGTTGTCCTCACGTTCCAGCCTCAGTACGCTGTCCGGGTGCAGCGGCGTCAGATTCTCGAACAGAATCTTGTGCTTGGAGTTTTCGGGCGGCGCACCGTTGATCTTGTCGACCTTGACCAGTGCAAAGTAGCGCTCGCTGTCTTTGGGGGTACGTACTTCGCCTTCGATCGAATCGCCGGTATGTAGATTGAAGCGGCGGATTTGCGAGGGCGAAATGTAGATATCGTCCGGGCTGGCCAGGTAGGATGTCTCTGGTGTGCGCAGAAAGCCGAAGCCATCCGGCAGCACTTCCAGCACCCCGTCACCGAAGATCTGCTCGCCGGCCTTGGCCTTGCGCTTCAGAATGGTGAACATCAGTTCCTGCTTGCGCAGGCGGTTGGCGGCTTCGATCTCCAGACCCTGCGCGATTTCGATCAGACGTGAAATATGCAGTGCCTTCAGCTCGGACAGATACATAGGTTGGAAGAGGTTGTGGTTGGTTGGATCGACGACGCACCGTTGAAACAGGGCGATGTGACGAAAGATGAACGATAAAAGAGGGGATTTGGTTCGACTCCCTGATCAGGGTCGGAGCCACATGGCAAAAAGTGCACGGGTGGCGAAGCGGATGCTGGCTTTGGGGCGCTTTCCCACGGATGCCCGAATGGAAACGAAAACGATGGATGTTACGTCAGGGCGGGGTGCAAGCCACGGCGAAACCAAGCGGTAGCGCGAGGATTTGCAACACGGCGCTGGCGGGACACAGGTGCGGTCCATGTCCGGCTTCTCGGTGGCACGGCACACCGGGCCCGTCGGACAGCGGTTTCGTTCAGAGCGGCTGAAGTGCCGATGACGAGCCGACGCTGGGTCAAAGGCAGGTGATCTGGAGGCCTGCCCAGACGCCGTCGGACTGCAATACGGGATGCTGCAGCGGCCGGAGAGCGCCCGATCGGGATCGGGTACGCACTGTACTACGATTATCGCCACCACGCAAAATGAACGGAGCGGCGTGCTCGGATGCTGCGATGGACCGACGAATTCAAACTTTGTTTTTCATTGGGTTGCGGTGCAACCACAGAAAACACCAGGCAATGAGGCTGGAGAATCCGTTGGTTCGGGCATGGTCGGCCACCGAATCTTTCGGCCCGGCCGGTCCGATCACTTCGAGTGGGCAAACCCGACCGGCTTGGCCGGTCCGGACACTCGAGACAGGCCGAGCCGTCCGGTCCGGGTCATCCGGCTGTCGTGCCGGGGTTGCGATCCACGCCTCGCACGTCAGATGCAACCATGTGGAGCGGCCTTGTCATACATACGGTGCCGGGTGGACAGCCGGCACCGCTGGCGACCGGCCGCACGACCCGATTCAGAGGTTGCTGTCCAGAAACGCCGTCAGCTGGCTCTTGGAGACCGCACCCACTTTGGTGCCGACCAGTGTGCCGTTGCGGAAAAGCATCAGTGTCGGAATGCCACGAATACCATATTTGGCGGCGATGGCCTGCTGTTCGTCGACATTGACCTTGGCGACGGCCAGCTTGTCGGCATAGTCGCGCGACACATCGTCCAGCATCGGGGAGATCAGCTTGCAGGGGCCACACCACTCGGCCCAGAAATCGACCAGGACCGGGCGCTCCGACTGCAGCACGTCGGTGTCGAAACTGTCGGTGGAAACGTTTTTGATACCCATAAATCTTCCAGGATTGTCCTGTTGGCGGACTAAAAAATAACACGGGCCGGGCTTCTCGACAGTACCGGGGGTTACCCGGAGGGGGTCTTCGCCGCGGGGCCGTGGCTCAGCGCTTATATCTGGCCTGGATGCCTGGTTTCAAGCCCGTTGCTTCGGAACGGGGGCCTTCCCGCTGTCGATGATGCCCGGCGATACGATCTCTGTCGAGACGGGGGCGGGCAGTCCGCTGTTTGACGGACTGACGGCATCCCGGATGTCCTGCCGGCAAAGGCCGATATCTGATATACAATCGTCGCCGGACGGGCCTCCTCGCATTGTGGCTCGGGAACCTGGTCAGGTCCGGAAGGAAGCAGCCATAACCGTCACCCGCAAGTGCCGAGGGTCGGGCTCGTCCCCTCTTTTCTTCGTGCAGGGCGTTCTTCGACACGACGCCGTGCATCGTCCCGTTCCGTTGCCAAACCTGTCTGGCCGCTCACGGCCCACAAGAACCCCGGTGCAGTCACAATCCAGCCATCAGGTGTTGGCCCGCAAATGGCGCCCCCGTGATTTCGATTCACTGGTCGGGCAGGACACCGTCGTCCGTGCGCTGCGTCATGCACTCGACCATCGGCGCCTGCATCATGCCTACCTGTTGACCGGCACCCGGGGCGTGGGCAAAACCACCATCGCCCGCATTCTGGCCAAGGCGCTCAATTGCGAGCAAGGCGTCAGTTCGCGTCCCTGTGGCGAGTGCGCCGCCTGCAAGGGAGTCGACGAGGGGCGTTTCCCCGATTACCTCGAAATGGATGCGGCCTCGAACCGGAAGGTCGAGGAAATGGCGGTCGTGCTCGAGAACGCCGCCTATCTGCCCACCGTCGGCCGCTACAAGGTCTTCGTCATCGATGAAGTCCACATGCTGTCGACTCATGCCTTCAATGCCATGCTGAAGACGCTGGAGGAGCCGCCGCCGCATGTGGTCTTCGTTCTGGCCACCACCGATCCGCAGAAAGTGCCGGTGACGGTGCTGTCGCGCTGCATGCAGTTCGGGCTGCGCAATGTCGGTCCACGAACCGTGGCCGAGCATCTGGGCCGGGTGTTGGATGCCGAGGGCATCGCGCATGAGCCGGGTGCGCTGGTGCTGATCGGCCGGGCGGCCGGCGGCAGCATGCGCGACGGCTTGTCGCTGCTCGATCAGGCGATCGCGCTGGGGGCGGGTCGGGTCCAGCAGCAGACCGTACAGGAAATGCTCGGCACCGTTCATGAGGCGCTGGCACCGACGCTGCTCGAGAAGCTTGCGGCCGGCGATGCGGCGCAGCTGTTGGGCTTCGTCGACGCCATGGCAGCCGAGAACCCGGCCTATGGCCAGATTCTGATGGCGATGGCCAGCGAGTTGCAGCGGGTGGCGCTGGCCCAGGTGGGACAAGGCGAGGCGCATCCGCTGGCAGCGCAGATCGATCCGGCCGATGTGCAGGTCTGGTATCAGATCGCCATCCATGGCGTGCGCGATCTGCCTTTGGCGCCCGACGCACAGACCGGCTTCACGATGACGCTGCTGCGGATGCTGGCGTTTCGTGCCGACACGCTGGCTTTGGACGTGGTGTCCGATCACGATGCCTCGGCTCGCCATGTATCGGTAGCCGGCCGGCCGGTTTTGCCCGGGACGGCGTCGGTGGACGTGACGGGCACCACCGGCGCCGGGCGGGCTGCAGGGCAAGCGGGGGCTGCCGGACGCAGAGACGGATCGGGCGGCAGTGTGCAGACCGTGCCGGGCCAGGGGCCGCACCGGGGTGAACCCGGTGATGCGCGTTTTGCCGGTACCGCAGCCCTGGAGGCAGAAGCGTCGCCGTCGGGAGGCCATACCGCGGCGGCGGGCAGTGCGCCGCCGAGGGGGCTCGAGCGCGCACGTCGTCTGGCACAGGAAATGGCGGCCAGGCGGGCACGGCCCGCGGGGGGGCGCGCACGTGGCGCCATGGCGGAACGGGCCGCTGCCATCGGAGGGAGCGGTGCACGTCAGGCCCGGTATGTCGAAAGCTCCGGCGCAACCATGGCCGGGACGGCGGACACTCGAACCACCGATGAGGCCTCCGGACGGGCGGGAGAGCCACCGGCTGCACCCAGTTCCGAACCTCCATCCGGGCAGAGGCTTTCCGGTTCGGGTGCCATGGCGGCCGAGCATGAGCCTGCGCATGCATCGGCCGCCGCCCCGGTGCCGGATGGCGATGGTCTGGCCTTCGATGGCGATTGGCCGACGCTGGCAGCCAGCCTGCCGGCGCAGGGTTCTGTACGCCAGTTGCTGATGCAAAGCGAATTGCTTGCCTTGGTGGGCCGGCGATTCGAGTTGCTGGTGCCGATTCGACAGCTGGCCGAGGCTTCGTTGGTGGAGCGGGCACGGCAGCTGTTGTCTGCGCATTTCGGCTTGCCGGTCGTATTGCAGGTGAGCGCCGGAGAAACGACCGGGCGGACGGCTGCGACGCGGGCGGCCGAACAGCGGGCCCGACGTCAGGAAGAAAGCGAACGGGCGATCGCCGCCGATCCTTTCGTAAGAACCTTGATGGACGAATTCGGTGCCACTATTCTGCCGGATTCGATCAAACCGATTGACGGAGAAAAATCATGATGAAAAACCAGTTGGCTGGCCTGATGAAACAGGCGCAGCAGATGCAGGACAACATGAAAAAGGCCCAGGAGTCGCTGGGCAACATCGAAGTGGAAGGTCAGGCCGGTGCCGGTCTGGTCAAGGTCGTGATGACCGCCCGCAACGACGTCCGTCGGATTTCGATCGACCCGAGCTTGCTGGCCGACGACAAGGACATGCTGGAGGATCTGGTGGTGGCAGCCGTCAACGATGCACTGCGCCGCGCCGAACAGACGGCCCAGGAAAAAATGTCGGCCGTCACTTCGGGGCTGCCGCTGCCCCCGGGCTTCAAGTTGCCGTTCTGAGGACGGACGTGCAGAAAGGGCGGCAGCTTGCCTCGGGGAGCCCATCGATGGCTGCCGGGGGAAGCGGGCGGGCACGATGCATCACTGCCGCAGTGGTCGCATCGACACCCGGTATCGGGGCAGGCCGCGCCGGCGCCATCGGTGAGTATCGGATCGCTGCGATGCGGAGAGGTGGGCGATGGCCGTGAGAACCCCGATGGCTTTCGACGGATTGGTGCAGGCGCTGCGTGGTCTGCCTGGCGTCGGTCCCAAATCGGCCCAGCGCCTGGCCTTTCATCTGCTGCAGCGTGATCGCGATGCGGCGCAGCGGTTGGCCGAGGCCCTGCCGAACGCTTTGCGGAAAGTGCGGCAATGCAGCCGCTGCAACACGCTGACCGAACGGGAGCCGTGCGAGATTTGCGACTCGGAAGGGCGTAATCCCACTCTGCTGTGCGTGGTCGAGAGTCCGGCTGATTTGTTGGTGATCGAGCAGACCCGGGCCTACGATGGTCTGTATTTCGTTCTGATGGGGCGGCTTTCACCCCTGAACGGCATCGGGCCGAGCGATCTACAGTTCGAACGCTTGCTGGAGCGGGCCACCGACGGGGTCGTCAGGGAAGTGGTGCTGGCCACCAATTTCACCCAGGAAGGTGAGGCCACCGCCCACTATTTGAGCGAAGTGCTGACGGCTCGGGGTCTGAAGGTCAGCAGGCCGGCCCGTGGGGTTCCGCTGGGAGGAGAGCTGGAGTATGTCGATGCGGCCACCGTGGCGCAGGCGCTGCGTGATCGCCGGGGGCTCTAGCCGGGGAACGACCTCGTGGGAAACGGGGCCGGTGCACATTTCGGCTACATTCGCCTCTGACAAATGATGGTTCGATGCCGGTTTCCCTTGTCGGCGCGGGGTCTTTGACACGGTTCCGGCTCGGTATTCGCATGCCCGGTGGATGTCATGCTCCGGAGATGGTCCCAGGCCGGAGGTGGCAACCGCTGCAATGGAGTCGTGTCAATAACCCTCATGAAATCAGCGTCTTTCCGCGGTTTGCTACGGTAACGGCGTAGGGCCGGCCACATCTCGAAAAGCTGTGCACAGCACGCTCTGCCACATAAATCGGTTCTAATCCAGCAACGAATGTAGCGGATTTGTAGTGATGCGTTGCCTGGCTTGAAATATACGAAGTTTCCGGCGCTGCTACACTGCCGCCGGTTTTCAGCCCTGGTGCTCATTCGGGGCTTCTTGTCAACACTGAAAGACTCCTATATGAAATATCCTCGTGTCGCCCCGCTGGTCGGGATGGTTGCTGCGGCGATGGTGCTTGCAGCCTGTGGTGGCTCCGATTCGAACGACAATTCGTCGAACACCACTTCCAATACCGGTTCCAACACCGGTGGCTCGACGACCGTCAACACCGGTACCGCCAACTCGGTGGCCGCCGTCAAGTCGGCCATGACCGGTGCCAACGATGGGACTTCGGCTGAGCTGACCTCCACTTCGACGTTGCTGAACGGTCCGTTCGTGTCGGCTGCGACCGCTCCGTCGACCGCCGTCGCCGTCGGTGGCTATGGCCAAGTCTTCACTGCTTCCGACAATAGCGCCACCAACACGCGTGTCAACCTGCGCAATCTCGAGACCTATGCCCGTGTCGGCGGCAAATGGACCCGCCTGCAGTTCAGCGGCAACGTCAAGGGTGCCTTCTACTCCGCCGGTTACGCCGGTGCGCCCACTGCTTGTGATCTCAGCGCGGCGGCCGGCAGTTGCCTGCGTGCCGAATCGGATGGTGGCGTGTCCTTCAAGCCGGTTGCCGGCAAGTTTTTCCGTTTCTGGCCCGAGGCAGCCTTCAGCCAGAGTGTGGTCGACATCACCAAGATCGAGGCTCTGTTCACCACGGTGCAGGCCCGTCTGGTGAAAGACGCCGGCAGCGGCGCCGATGACCGTGCCAACGCCAAATACCTGGTGAATACTGCCGCCACCTGGACCACCAGCGCCTGGACCTCGGCTGCCACCAGTGCCGGTTCGACCGGTGCCTACGCCAGTACGCTGACCGATGTCGGCCAGGGCCGCCTGACGCTGGCCACCAACGACTGGGCTGCGGTCAACTTCCATTCCGCCACCACCGAAACGATGGTCGATGAGCTGGGCTCGCCCGTGAGTGGCGGCGCCGCACCGCTGACCAACAGCCAGCGTACCGATGACGACGATGTGGTCCGTATCATGTTCATCGGTGACTCGATCACCCAGGGCAGCACCAACAAGGGCACCGGTGCAACGGCCACTGCCGCGCAGGACAGCTTCCGCCGCGTTTTGTGGAACAGTCTGATGACCGATGCCTCGTTCCCGATGGTCGATTTCGTCGGCACCCGTCTGGGCACCTCGATGCACGACAACAACGCCTGTGGTCTGAACAACGAGACCGCCGATGACGGCACCTACAAGCTGCCCGAGTTCGATACCGATCACTTCGGTTTCTGGGGCGCCTGTGTGGATCAGGTCAACACCGCGTTGACCCCGGCACTGGCGTCGCTCGATTCCGATGCCCTGCGCAAGGAACCGGACGTGGCGGTCGTGCACATCGGTACCAACAACCTGCACAACAACAGGGGGGTGGATTCGGTCATCACCCAGCTGACGGCTCTGATTGCCGCACTGCGTGCTGCCAACGACGACATCACCATTCTGGTGGCTCAGGTCGTGCCTTTCCTGGTCTCGACGGGGGGTGAGGCCGATCCGCGTGTGGCCACACTGAACAGCGCCATTGCTGCACAGATCGCACCGCTGTCGACCGACAAGTCGAAAGTGATCATCGTGAATCAGAACGAAGGCTTTGCCACCACGTTGCTGTACGATCAGTTCCATCCGAATGATGCCGGTGAAAAGGTCATCGCCGACAAGTGGTTGGCTGCGCTGAAGTCGAACAATCTGTTGGTCGACGCAGACTGATCGCAGCTGTCAGCGCACTGCGAGGGGCTCGGCGCCTCTCTCACAAAAAAACCGGCCCTGTGCAAGCAGGGCCGGTTTTTTGTGTGTATCGAACCTGCCGGGTGCATCCGGAGTGTCGGGTGTGATGGGCAACGGGCCGAGAGGGGCGGGGCCTTCCGGGTCCGGGGACCGGCTTTTGCGACAGCCCGATGCCCGGGACGTCTGGTACGGCCTCGAATCGAAAATCGGCACGGAGACACGGCTGCTGCCTGGAGAAGGCCGGTTTCGTGCTCATTGTGCGGACTATGCATGGGGGAGGGGGAGCGGGTCCGAGCTCTCCCTACGATCCGGCGCACGCTTTCGGCACGGTACCGGGGTTTCTCAACGCATCTGGAACAGCTCCTGATGGAAGTGTCTGGCCGGCAGGCCATGCGCAATGAAATCGGCACGCAGGCTCCGGCCGAAGGCCGCCGGGCCGCAGAACCAGATACTGGCTTGTTCCCAGTCGGGCACCAGCTGCCGGATGCGTGCTCCGTCCAATCGACCATCGTGCTGATCGGTCAGCACGTGCAGTTCGATGCCGGCTGCCCGGGCATCGGCCTCGAGTCGTTCGATGGCGGGCTGTTCGAATACCGCCGTCGGGTGAAACAGTGTGACGTCGATATCGCGGTGCCTGCCGGCAGCACGGTCCTGCATTCTTGCGATGAAGGGGGTGATGCCGATGCCGGCGCCGATCCAGATTTGTCTCGACCGGTCATCCTCGAAATCGAAGCAGCCATAGGGACCTTCGATCATCACCGATTGTCCGGGTTTCAGCAGCGCCTTCAGTCGGCGGGTATGGTCACCCAAGGCTTTGATGATGAAAGTGAGTGAAGGTTCCGCGGGATTCCATGCCGAGGCGATGGTGTAGGGGTGTGCGCCTTCCCTGGAATCATAGGTGACGAAGGCGAACTGGCCGGGTGCATGGCCTGGCCAGTCGGCCGGTACTTCGATCCGGGTCTGCAGGACATCCAGTCGGGGAAAATGCGTCAGCTCACCGATGCGGCCTTCGACTTTGCGGGTAGCGCCGATGCGTCGGAACAGACTGATGCATGCGGCCACGCAGCCCAGTACCAGCAGCACTGCGGTGATCCAGCCCACGGGTTGTGACCAGTATTCGAAACGCACCCGTACCAGCGAGTGAAAAGCCAGTGCCAGGTAGATCAGTGCGATCCATCGGTGCGTCTGCCCGAACAGTCGATAGGGAAAGCGGTGAATCAGTGCCAGCGCAATCATGATGGCAGCGATATAGAAGCCCCACTCACCGAGGGTGTCGGCCAGATCGCGCTGGCTGTTCAGCCATTGCCGGAGGACTCCATATTCTTCGCTGCGCGCTGTACGTACCGGACGTTCCAGCCATCCCCAGCCCACCATCCATTTGGTGCCCAGGGCAAACCACCAGTGCAGCACGCCACTCACCAGCGCCGTGATACCCAGCCATTTGTGCAGCCGGTACATCTTGTCCAGACCATCGAGGGGTTTTTCCAGCCAGCGTGGCCGCAGTGCAAGCAACATGGCAATGCTCATGGCGCCAATGGCAAGCACACCGGTCACCTGTACGAAGGCCCGACGGAACGAGAAATAGGTGAAGGGCTCGGGCACCCAGGTGTCCGCCAGGCTCCAGCTGCCCAGCAGCGCGATGAGAATGCCGCACAGAGCGTACTTGATGCGTGTCATGGGGAGTTTCTCCGATCTGATGTGTGCTCGTCTTCAGAAGCCGGGGGCTGCCGCTCTGTAACGGCGGCCTTTGCACTGCATCAAAGCAACGCCCGGGTCCTGGGAATGCTGCAAACCACAGCGATACTGGATGGTATCGTGAGAGCCGCCTCCAACGGTGCTCCGGCATGCAAGGGGCAGATCCAGTGTACACGAGCGCTCGGGGCCGTTCTGCGACCCCGGGGGCGGCCGGCCAGAAATCATGGGCTGCTCTTCATGGGCTGCTCTTTCTTGGCGGGTCGTCGAACGACCATTCTCCGGTCGTTCGGTTTTGGTGTCATGTCCAACCGGTCGAGGACTGACGGGTCGGACACTCACGGGGCGGGCGTCATCGTCCTGGAAGTCGTCCCGGTCCGGGATTGCCACAGCCTGTCGGGCCGGGGCTCAATCCTCCAGAATCGTCAGGACATCCGAGTGATATTCCCGGCTGTACAGCACGAAGACCACGATGGCCGAGGCCGTCATCATCGCCCATGGCGAAAAGAACCAGGCCAATGCCGCGAAAGAAAAATAATAGGAACGCAGACCGTCGTTGAAAGCCTGTGCGGCCTTGCCCACCAAAAGTGCGGCCCGTTCAGCGTACAGATTCGCGTCGAACTTGCCCTCCTGGAATTCTTCCGGTGGTGGCATGCCACCGATGGCCAGTGCCACGAAAGTGTACTGGCGCATCGACCACGAGAAGCGGAAGAAAGCATAGGTGAAGATCGCCAGCAGCAGGATGATCTTTGCCTCGAAGACGACTGGGGGGGTGGTGGCGGCAAATGGAATCTCACGGACCAGCTCGGCGGCCTTGTCGGTGCTGCCCAGCAGTGCGAACAGACCCCCGATCACGATGATGGTCGTCGAGCTGAAAAAGGCGGGCGTACTGGATAGGGTTTGCGTGATCAGACCATCGAGCATGCGTGGATCGCGCATCGTCGCCTGTTTCATCCAGTACTTGCGATAGCGGTTGGTGACGGCCAGCAGCGAACGTTGATGAAACTTGCCCCGGTTGGTCAGTCCGATGTAGCCCCACCATACGCATAGAAAGCATACCAGCGCGTACCAGTCGAGTTTCGGCATCAGATACAGGATGTTGTTCATTCCTCTCTCACATCTGCCAGGTGCGGCCCCTGGAAGCGGAAGTGTGCCATTCGGTGATCGTCAGGGAAAGAGGGCTCGTCGTGCTCGCACAGGCGGGAAAGCTCCGGATTGGCAGGACATGCGTCGTGGCCACATGACGGTCGTATCGCTGCCGCCGGCCTACCCGTGAGAAGGAGGCGGTCGGGTCCGCCGGGCGGAACCCGCCAGGGCTTTGTGGCATAATCCAAGAGTTTACCTTCCGAGCCGATTATGCCGAATTCATTTGCTCCGAAGCTGCCGAAAGCGGCGCTCGTCCTTGCGGACGGCACCGTGTTCCAGGGATATTCCTTTGGGTCGGCAGGTATGTCCGCCGGTGAACTCGTGTTCAATACGGCGATGACCGGGTATCAGGAAATCCTCTCCGATCCCAGCTATGCCAAGCAGATCGTCACGCTCACCTATCCCCAAATCGGCAACACGGGTTTCAACCGTGAAGACATGGAGTCCGAAGGACTGCACATCGCCGGGCTGATCGTGCGGGCATTGCCTGCGGCGGTCTCCAGTTGGCGGACCGAGGGGTCGTTGAGTGACCTGCTCAAATCACACGACAAGATCGGGCTGGTGGGGATCGATACCCGTCATCTGACCAGCCTGCTGCGTGAGCAAGGTGCACAGCCAGCTTGTCTGGTGGCGGCCGACGGTCTCGAGCAGGAACCCGATATCGAAGCCGCTCTGGCTGCGGCACGCGAATTCACCGGGCTGGCCGGTCTCGATCTGGCCAAGGTCGTCACCGTCGCTTCTCCGTACGTCTGGGAAGAGGGCACCTGGGTGCTGGGCAAAGGCTATCCCAGGCGTCCACCCGCGCCCGAAGGTACGGTGGCCGCCGAAGAAGGGCGTCGCTTCAAGGTCGTGGCCTATGATTTCGGCGTCAAGCGCAACATCCTGCGCCTGCTGGTCGACCACGGTTGCGACGTGACCGTGGTGCCTGCCACTACGCCGGCCACCGATGTGCTGGCGATGAATCCGGAGGGTATCTTTCTGTCCAACGGCCCCGGCGATCCACAACCCTGCACTTATGCCGTCGAGGCGATCCGCATCTTCCTCGACAGGAAGATTCCGGTGTTCGGCATCTGCCTGGGGCATCAGCTGCTGGCGTTGGCCGCCGGCGCCAGAACGATGAAGATGAAGTTCGGCCACCATGGTGCCAACCATCCGGTCAAGGATTTGAGTACCGGCGGGGTCGCCATCACCAGCCAGAACCACGGTTTCGCCGTGGACGCGGACAGCTTGCCGTCCAACATGCATGTCACACACGTGTCTCTGTTCGATGGCTCCATCCAGGGGGTTGCGTTGGAAGACGCGCCGGCCTTCAGCTTCCAGGGCCACCCGGAAGCCAGCCCCGGCCCCAACGACATCACCTATTTGTTTGAACAGTTTGCCCGATCGATGGCCGACCGCAGACAGTGATCCCATGCCAAAGCGTACAGACCTCAGCAGCATCCTGATCATCGGCGCCGGCCCGATCGTCATCGGCCAAGCCTGTGAGTTCGACTACTCCGGTGCCCAGGCGTGCAAGGCGCTGCGCCAGGAAGGCTACAAAGTCATTCTGGTCAACAGCAACCCGGCTACCATCATGACCGACCCGGAGATGGCCGATGTCACCTACATCGAGCCGATCACCTGGCAGGTGCTCGAGCGCATCATCGACAAAGAGCGCCCCGGCGCCATTCTGCCGACCATGGGTGGGCAGACCGCGCTCAATTGTGCTCTCGACCTGCATCGGAGGGGCGTGCTCGAAAAGTATGGCGTCGAGCTGATCGGCGCCAAGCCTGCCGCCATCGAAAAGGCCGAAGACCGTCAGAAGTTCAAGCAGGCGATGGATGCCATCGGTCTGGGTTCGGCCCGCTCGGCCATTGCCCATTCGATGGATGAAGCATGGGCGGCGCAGCGCGATATCGGCTTTCCGGTCATCATCCGCCCCAGTTTCACGCTCGGTGGCACCGGCGGCGGCATCGCCTACAACGCCGAAGAATTCGAGATCATCTGCAAGCAGGGTCTCGAACTCTCTCCGACCAACGAACTGCTGATCGAAGAAAGCCTGATCGGCTGGAAAGAGTTCGAGATGGAAGTCGTGCGCGATCGTGCCGACAACTGCATCATCGTCTGCTCGATCGAGAACCTCGATCCAATGGGCGTGCACACCGGTGACTCGATCACCGTCGCACCGGCACAGACGCTGACCGACAAAGAGTATCAGCTGATGCGCAACGCCTCGATCGCGATCTTGCGCGAAATCGGTGTCGACACCGGCGGCTCCAATGTTCAGTTCGCCATGCATCCGGGCACCGGGCGGATGATCGTCATCGAGATGAATCCGCGCGTCTCTCGCTCCTCGGCGCTGGCTTCCAAGGCCACTGGTTTCCCGATCGCCAAGATCGCTGCCAAGTTGGCGGTCGGCTATACCCTCGATGAACTGAAGAACGACATCACCGGTGGTGCCACCCCGGCCTCGTTCGAGCCGACCATCGACTACGTCGTCACCAAGATCCCACGCTTTGCCTTCGAGAAATTTCCGCAGGTCGACAACCGGCTCACCACCCAGATGAAATCGGTGGGTGAGGTGATGGCCATCGGCCGCACTTTCCAGGAAAGCCTTCAGAAAGCCATGCGTGGCCTCGAGATCGGTGTCGATGGTCAGAACCAGATGACCACCGATCTAGAAGTGATCGAGAAGGAATTGGGTGAACCCGGTTCCGAGCGGATCTGGTATGTGGGCGATGCCTTTGCGCTGGGCTTCACGATCGAGCAGGTCCACGACCTGACCAAGATCGATCCGTGGTTCCTGGCCGAGATCAAGGAAATCGTCGATATCGAGCTGCAGCTCGACAAGATGACCATTGCCGATTTGGATGCCGAAACCTTGCTGACGTTGAAGCAAAAGGGCTTCTCCGACCGCCGTCTCGGCTATCTGCTCGAAACCACCGAGCACGAAATCCGCAAGCTGCGTCATCGGCTGGGCGTGCGTCCGGTCTACAAGCGGGTCGATACCTGCGCGGCCGAGTTCGCCACCAGCACCGCCTACCTGTACTCCACCTACGAAGGCTTCTGCGAAGCGGCCCCCACCGATCGCAAGAAGATCATCGTGCTGGGTGGCGGCCCGAATCGCATCGGTCAGGGTATCGAATTCGACTACTGCTGCGTGCATGCCTCCTTCGCGCTGCGCGACGATGGTTATGAAACCATCATGGTCAATTGCAACCCCGAGACCGTTTCCACCGACTACGACACCTCCGATCGTCTCTACTTCGAGCCGGTCACGCTCGAAGACGTGCTGGAAATCGTCGAGCTGGAAAAACCGACCGGTGTCATCGTGCAGTTCGGCGGGCAGACCCCGCTCAAGCTCGCCAAGGCGCTCGAAGCAGCGGGTGTACCCATCATCGGTACCTCGCCCGACTCGATCGATATCGCCGAAGACCGCGAGCGCTTCCAGAAGCTGCTCAACCGTCTGAACCTGCTGCAGCCACCCAACCGGACGGCGCGAACCGAGGCCGAGGCCATTCATCTGGCCAATGAAATCGGTTACCCGCTGGTGGTGCGGCCCAGCTATGTGCTGGGTGGCCGGGCGATGGAAATCGTGCACGAGCAGCGCGATCTCGAACGCTACATGCGCGAGGCCGTCAAGGTCAGCAATGATTCGCCGGTACTGCTCGATCGCTTCCTGAACGATGCCATCGAAGTCGATGTCGATTGCTTGTGCGACGGTGAGCGCGTGGTCATCGGCGGGGTGATGGAGCATATCGAACAGGCGGGCGTCCACTCGGGCGACTCGGCCTGCTCGCTGCCGCCGTATTCGCTGCCCGCGAATCTGGTCGAGGAGATCAAGCGTCAGACCGTGTCGATGGCCAAGGCGCTGAATGTCAATGGTCTGATGAACGTCCAGTTCGCCATCCAGCAGCCCGAGCTGGCGGACAAGCCTGTGGGCCACGAAGCCGAAGCCGCCGACCGTGAGCCGAAGGTCTATGTGCTCGAAGTCAATCCGCGTGCGTCGCGCACCGTGCCCTTCGTCTCCAAGGCCACCGGCGTGCAGCTGGCCAAGGTCGCCGCGCGTTGTATGGCCGGTCGCAGCCTGGCCGACCAGGGTGTCACCGAGGAAGTGGTGCCGAACTACTATTCGATCAAGGAAGCCGTCTTCCCCTTCAACAAGTTCCCTGGGGTCGACACCATTCTCGGACCCGAGATGAAGTCGACTGGCGAAGTGATGGGGGCAGATTATTCCTTCGGTGCCGCCTTCATCAAGTCGCAGGTCGGGGCTGGTGTCAAGATGCCGACCTCCGGCACGGCATTCATCTCGGTCAAGCACGTCGACCGTCTTCGCGCCGTGCGGGCTGCCCGCGCCCTGCACGAGATGGGTTTTTCGCTGGTGGCCACCAAGGGCACGGCGAGTGCCATCGCGGAGGCCGGCATCCCCGTCACACCGGTCAACAAGGTGCAGGAAGGCCGTCCGCACGTCGTCGACTATCTGAAGAACGGTGAAATCTCACTGTTGATCAACTCGGTCGAAGAACGGCGCAGCGCCATTCAGGATTCGCGGGCGATCCGGACCACCGCATTGGCCCAACGCGTCACCTTCTACACCACCATCGCCAGTGCACTGGCGGCGGTCGAAGGCATGCGTTCGCTCGAAACACCCGAGGTCTATTCGCTGCAGGCCCTGCATGCCGACCTGCGTAGACAGCGAGAGGCCGAACGGAGCTGATCTGCCGATGTGCTGATTCATCCCGTAGGACAGCGGTTACATGCCTCTGTCCGTAGTTTGGCGCGGGTATCGGCGCCCGTGTGACCGTATGCTGTGCTTCGCAGCAGGCGTCTTGGGGCAGGGGGCTCGTCGATTCTCATCGGGTACGGGATGGGATCGGCTGTGTTCGCGCGCCGACGGGGGACGCGTGGTCCAGGGCCTGCACGCCGGTCGTAAACCGGACACACCTTCTTGTCCGGGCTGACGTTCATGACGCTTCGTGTACCATCGGTCGGCTCAGGTGGTACCGGTGTGCCGAAGTCGATGGCCCCCCATGGATGAGAGCAGCTTCTTCGTGTGCATTCGTGTAAACTGATCACACCTACACATTCTTTTTGCCTCTCAGACCCCGGGATTTCAATCCCGGGGTCTTTGTCTTTTTTTGGGAGACCCCAGGTCATGTCCTCAGTACCATTGACCGTGCATGGCGCACAAAAGCTCAAGGATGAGTTGCAGAAGCTCAAGCAGGTGGAGCGTCCTGCCGTCATCAGTGCCATTGCCGAGGCCCGTGCTCAGGGGGATCTCTCGGAAAACGCAGAATACGAGTCGGCCAAGGAACGCCAAAGCTTCATCGAAGGCCGCATCGCCGAACTCGAAAGCAAGCTGGCTGCGGCTCAGATCATCGACCCGGCCACTCTGGACGCCGATGGTCGGGTCGTATTCGGTGCCACGGTCGAATTGGAAGACATCGATACCGGTGACAAAGTGACCTATCAGATCGTCGGCGAAGATGAAGCCGATCTGAAGGTTTCAAAGATTTCCATCGCCAGCCCGTTGGCTCGGGCGCTGATCGGCAAATCCGCCGGCGACGTCGCTTCCTTTCAGGCACCCGGTGGTGAGCGTGAATACGAGATCCTGGAGGTGCTCTATCGCTGATTTCCTGACGCGTGTGTCCATCGTCGGCTCTCCGGAACCCAGGCTTTCGAGAGCCAGGCGTTTTCTAGACGCCCCGGGGTGAAGGCATTTCCCCGATGCCGTCTGCTCCGTGCAACGGAGCGTCGGGCTGAAGCGGGGCCGGGATTCCGGATGCAGCGAGCGATGCAACGACATCGCTCACGCACCTGCGGAACCGGATGGAACGTACCGGCCACGCCATGGCTCGTCTCGATCAAAGCCATAGGCCATGCCGCGTTTCATGCGCTGGCATGGCCTTCGTGCTTTGTTCAGACGTTATCATCGGGTGCTGGTCGATACAGGATCAGCACATTGCCGATGATCCGCACCACCGCGCAGGACAGCGTGTCCGCAATCCGCTGGCCGGCAGGTTGCCGCTCCTCGCGTTCCATGCCGGTCAGCCGTACCTTGATCAGCTCATG
Organism: Lautropia sp.; assembly: GCA_030530775.1. GTDB lineage: Bacteria > Pseudomonadota > Gammaproteobacteria > Burkholderiales > Burkholderiaceae_E > Lautropia. The sequence continues at coordinate 81,627 of JAUMUG010000004.1, forward strand.
AGCCGTCAGGGCACGGTCTATTTCCTGCATCACCGCGGGGCTCAGCCCGGCGGCACCGAGCAGAACCACCGCATTCAACGAATGGGCTTGGGCGGCCAGCGTCTTGCGCTCGGCTTTGCTGAGATCCAAAGAAGGCATTGCTTGGCAGTCATTCAGGGCAGAAAAAGCGATTCTACGGGGCTATTCCACCGTGCACAGCAGTAGCAGCAGGAAATTGAACAAAGCCTGGCTTCGAGATCATCTCAATGATCCCTATGTGAAGCTGGCCCAACGGCACCAGTACCGTTCCCGGGCCGCCTTCAAATTGATCGGCATCGACGAGCAGGACCGGCTGATCAAACCTGGCATGACGGTGGTGGATCTGGGGGCTGCCCCGGGCAGTTGGTCACAGGTCGTCCGCCGGCGCTTGGCAGCGCCGCATCTGGCCCCGGATGTGCGCAAGGCCGACGACGCCCGTGGGGAAGCCATGCAGGTTCCGATCGAAGGGCGGATCATAGCACTGGACCTGCTGCCGATGGATTCGATCCCCGGGGTGGATTTCTTTCAGGGCGACTTTCGTGAGCAATCCGTCCTCGAGCAGCTGGAGGCTCGCCTGCAGAATGAACGGGTGGACCTTGTTTTGTCGGACATGGCACCCAATCTGAGCGGAGTAGGGGTGGCGGATACGGCGCGGATGCAGGATCTGGCCGAATTGTGCGTCGATTTTGCGAGCCACTGGCTGAAGCCGGAGGGGGCGCTGCTGATCAAAGTTTTCCATGGCAGCGGCTACAGTCAACTGGTCCGTCTGTTCAAGGACCATTTTCATGCCGTCGTGTCTCGCAAGCCCAAGGCATCACGAGACCGCTCGGCAGAGACCTATCTGCTGGGCCGTCGTCTGAAGTCTTCCCGATGACCGGCGGACCAAATACCTGAGTAATGTGGTACAACAGCGTAGAATCTATCGATATAGGGATTGTCTGCCCCCGGGCAGAACGAGGAACAGCAGGTGAATAACGCGTTTTCCAAAGCAGCGGTCTGGGTCATCATCGCCCTGGTTCTGTTTACGGTGTTTCGGCAGTTCGAAACCCGTCAGAGCCGGGCAGAGGACATTCCGTATTCGCAGTTCATGAAAGAGGCCGAAAACGGCAAGGTCGAAAGCGTCCAGGTCGATGGCCGGTCGCTGCGTGTCCGCACCCGTGATGGCCGCACGCTGACCACTTATGTCCCGTCCACCGGCGACATCTGGATGGTCAGCGATCTGATGAAGTACGGCGTTCAGGTCAATGCCAAGCCCGAAGAAGAACAGTCGGTGCTGATGCAGATCTTCATTTCCTGGTTCCCGATGCTGTTGCTGATCGGGGTCTGGATCTTCTTCATGCGTCAGATGCAGGGCGGTGGCCGTGGGGGAGCCTTCTCCTTCGGCAAGAGCCGGGCACGGATGCTGGACGAGAACAACAACCAGATCACCTTTGCAGATGTGGCCGGCGCTGACGAAGCGAAGGAAGAAGTGCAGGAAATGGTTGAATTCCTGCGTGATCCCTCACGCTTCCAGAAGCTCGGTGGCCGCATCCCGCGCGGTGTGCTGATGGTCGGTCCGCCGGGAACCGGCAAAACCCTGTTGGCCCGCGCCATCGCCGGCGAGGCCAAGGTGCCGTTCTTCTCGATCTCGGGTTCCGATTTCGTCGAGATGTTCGTCGGTGTGGGGGCCGCCCGCGTCCGCGACATGTTCGAAAACGCCAAGAAGCACGCACCCTGCATCATCTTCATCGACGAGATCGACGCAGTCGGCCGTCAGCGTGGGGCAGGTCTGGGTGGTGGCAATGATGAACGTGAACAGACATTGAACCAGTTGCTGGTCGAGATGGACGGCTTCGAGACCGGGCAGGGCATCATTTTGATCGCTGCCACCAACCGTCCCGATGTGCTCGATCCGGCACTGTTGCGTCCGGGCCGTTTCGATCGTCAGGTGGTGGTGTCGCTGCCCGACATCCGTGGCCGCGAACAGATTCTGACCGTACACATGCGCAAAGTGCCGGTCGGCCCGGATGTCAAGGCCGATGTGCTGGCCCGTGGCACGCCGGGCATGTCCGGTGCCGATCTGGCCAACCTGGTCAATGAGGCCGCGCTGTTTGCCGCCCGACGCAACGCGCGTTTGGTCGAGATGATCGATTTCGAACGTGCCAAGGACAAGATCCTGATGGGTTCGGAGCGTCGTTCGATGGTGATGACCGAGGACGAGCGTCGCAGTACCGCCTATCACGAAGCCGGCCATGCCGTGCTGGGCCGCCTGCTGCCCAAATGTGATCCGGTGCATAAGGTCACCATCATTCCGCGCGGCAGGGCGTTGGGCGTCACGATGTCGCTGCCCGAGCGTGACCGCTACAGTTACGATCGGGTCTACATGTTGAGCCAGATCTCGATGCTGTTCGGGGGGCGGATTGCCGAAGAGGTGTTCATGAACGAAATGACCACTGGTGCATCCAATGATTTCGAGCGTGCCACCCATCTGGCGCGCGACATGGTCACCCGTTATGGCATGAGTGATCGGCTGGGGCCGATGGTCTATGCCGAGAACGAAAGCGAGGTTTTCCTGGGCCGTTCGGTCACCAAGACGACCAACGTTTCGGAAGAAACCATGCGCAAGGTCGATGAGGAAATCCGCCGCATCATCGACGAACAGTACTCGCTGGCCCGTCGTCTGATCGAGGAAAACGCCGACAAGATGCACGCTATGGCCAAGGCGTTGCTCGATTGGGAGACCATCGGCATCGAGCAGATCGACGACATCATGGCCGGTCGTCCGCCACAGCCGCCCAAGGACTGGGCGCACAAGAGTACCGATCAGGGGCCGAAGACACCGCCGAAGCCACCGGCTGTCGAATCGGAGCCCAAGGCTAATCCTGCAGCCTGAGTCTGATCGGTATATAAAGGCATATTCCGCCCTGGCAGTTTCTGCGCTCCAGGCTCTGTAGTGTGCCATTCATTTGGAGCTCAACCGGTAAACCGGCCCGTCCAGGGCCGGTTCTCGTCTTGGCCCCTTCCGTCGTTACAAATGTCCCAAACTTCGTTGTCTGATGACACCAGCCGCCCGGTACCCGGGCCGCAGGATGCGGCATCATCGCGGTACTGGCAGTGCGGTGCCTTTCGTCTGGAGCTACAGCGCCCACAAGTGATGGGCATCCTCAATCTGACTGAAGACTCTTTCTCGGACGGCGGGCTCTACCGTTCACCGGCGGCGGCCATTGCCGCTGCACTGCAGATGGTCGAGGCAGGGGCCGACATCATCGACATCGGTGCCGAATCGACCCGGCCCGGCGCTGCGCCGGTGTCCGAAGAACAGGAATGGGCGCGCTTGCAGCCGGTACTGTCGGCTCTGGTGGCGGCGGTCGATCGTCCGATCTCGGTCGACACCCGCCATCCAGCCGTCATGGTCAAGGCCATCGAGGCTGGCGCGGCGATCATCAACGATATCGGCGGTTTCCGGCTGCCCGAGGCGCGGGCAGCCGTGGCGGTCTCCGATGTCGGCGTGGTCAGTATGCACATGCAGGGCGATGACCCTGCCACCATGCAGGCTGCACCGGTCTATCGGGATGTCTGCGCCGAGGTGGGCGCCTTTCTGATGGGCAGCCGGCAGCAGTTGATGGCGGCAGGGGTGGCTGCCGGGCGCATCTGCCTCGATCCGGGCTTTGGCTTCGGCAAAACCTTGGCGCACAATCTGGCAATGTTTGGCGGCCTGCGGCAATGGGCTGCCGTTGCACCGGTGTTGGTCGGCGTGTCGCGTAAATCGATGCTTGGCACCATCACTGGTCAACCGGTCGACAGAAGGTTGGCGGCCAGTCTCGCGGCGGCGCTGGCTGCCGTACAGGCAGGTGCGGATGTCGTGCGGGTCCACGATGTGGCGGAAACCGTACAGGCGCTGGCCGTCTGGTCAGCAATTGGTCTTCCCCGGGGCTGAGCGCCGGGGATCAGTCGAGTCCGGCGGCTGACGGCGGCCGTCGGCACAGGAATCGAGAGAGAAAACATGGCACGTCGATATTTCGGGACGGATGGTGTACGAGGCAAAGTGGGGGAGTCCCCCGTCACTCCTGAGTTCGTGATGCATCTGGGCTTTGCCGCTGGGTGCATCTTCTCGCAGGGCGCTCGTGGCAAGCCGGCGGTCCTGCTTGGCAAGGACACCCGGATATCGGGCTATCTGCTCGAAGCGGCACTGACTGCGGGTTTCACCGCCGCAGGTGTCGATGTGCACGTCACCGGTCCGATCCCGACGCCAGCCATCGCCTATCTGACCCGTGGCCTGCGCCTGAATGCCGGCGTCGTGCTGTCCGCCTCGCACAATCCCTATGAGGACAACGGCATCAAGTTCTTCTCGGCCGATGGCAACAAGCTGCCCGACGAGATGGAGGAAGCGATCGAAGCGCTCCTGGATGAACCGATCGTCTGCGTAGAATCCGACCGGCTGGGCAAAGCACACCGAGTCGAAGGGGCTGCGGGGCGCTACATCGAATTCTGCAAGAGCACCTTTCCCTACAGCCTCGATCTGAAGGGGCTGAAGCTGGTGGTCGACTGCGCCAATGGTGCCGCGTACCATACGGCACCGCACGTCTTCCATGAGCTGGGTGCCGAAGTCATCGAACTGGGGGTCGAGCCGAACGGCACCAACATCAATGCCGGGGTCGGCGCGGTCCACCCGCGTGCCATGGCGGCAGCCGTGTTGCGGCATGGTGCCGATCTGGGCATTTCGCTCGACGGTGATGCCGACCGGCTGATCATGTGCGATGCCGCCGGTCGCATCTACGACGGTGACGAGCTGCTCTACATCATGGTGAATGACCGGCTGGCCCGCGGCAAAGTCGATGGCGTCGTCGGTACACTGATGACCAACTATGCCTTCGAGAAGGCGATGGCCGACCGGGGTATCCCTTTCGAGCGCGCCAAGGTCGGCGACCGCCATGTACTGGAACTGTTGCAGCAACGCGGCTGGCTGCTGGGCGGCGAGAACTCGGGCCACTTGCTGGCACTCGATGCGCACAGCACCGGTGACGGTACCATCAGCGCCCTGCAGGTGCTGGCCGCCGTCGTGCGTACCGGCATGTCGCTGGGCGAGCTGATTTCGGGCCTGCAGCTGATGCCACAGAAGATGATCAATGTGCGCGTCAAGAAGGGCTTTGACTGGCAGGGTCACGAAGGTCTGCAGCAGGCCATTGCCGAAGCCGAACAGCGTCTGGGTCATGACGGTCGCGTGCTGATCCGTCCGTCGGGTACCGAACCGGTGCTGCGTGTCATGGTCGAGGCTCCCTCGGTGCAGCAGGCAACCGAGCTGGCGCAGATGATGGCCAACTCGCTGAGTCAGTAGGTATAGGTACCGGACGTGCGGGCCATGGAAAGAACCCAGGTATAAAAACCGGCAGAGACGGGATGACCGGAACCTTCCGCTCCTGCCTGTCACCTCATGATTTTCCTGTGGGGCCGCGGTCCCGGGCACAGATGGTTTTTGTCTGTGCCTGCTCGCTTTGTTTCGTGTTCGTGTTTTTCATGGCCCAGCCCCACGGGTTGCCGGATGGTCCGGACGACGGGCGCTTTTGTGATCTCGATGAATCAGGTTATACTCTTCAATTCGGGGTGTAGCGTAGCCTGGTAGCGCGCCTGGTTTGGGACCAGGATGTCGGGAGTTCGAATCTCTCCACCCCGACCAGGATTATTTTGGCAAAAGGCGCTATAATCTGCCGGATGCCGGGTCTGCAGGCGTGCTTCATGCAGGCGGTAGGGTTGAACTGCCCGTAGCTCAGTTGGATAGAGCATCAGCCTTCTAAGCTGAGGGTCACAGGTTCGAATCCTGTCGGGCAGGCCAAAGTTTCAAGTGGTGGCTGTAGCTCAGTTGGTAGAGTCCCGGATTGTGATTCCGGTTGTCGTGGGTTCGAGCCCCATCAGCCACCCCATGTTTTCAGCGTCTGTCTCTTTCCTCCTCGAGATGGCAGCCGACGAACCCCCAACGCGGATCGGGCCTTGGGGGTTTTTTTATGGGTGATTCGTGCGCTGGACTGCGCTGCGCTGGGTGTCGCGATGTCGGCACGGCTCACCACCTCCCACATTCGCTCTGCCCTCGACCCGAGCCAGCAGCCCGGAATCCTGCGCATCCCGTGAATCAGGGATAGACTTTTGGTCTGGTGCCCATGAAGCGGCCCCGGGTGAGAGGCAGGTCCCGCCGGGTGCTCCCCGCTTCCGGCTCGACGGGCTCCTTTCCTTTTCTTGATCTTGAATCAGTCCACAGGAGGATTCGATGGACGGCATTCATTTCGTCGCCATTCTGGCGGTGGTGCAGTACCTCTACTTTGGTTTCCTGGTGGGCAAGGCACGTAGCAAATATCACATCAAGCCGCCGGCCGTTGGTGGCAATGAGCATTTCGAGCGGGCCTTGCGTGTGCAGCTCAACACCCTTGAACAGTTGGTGGCTTTCCTGCCGGCGCTGTACATCGCGGCTTATTACTGGTCCAACTGGATCGTGCTGCCGCTGGGCATCCTGTATCTGGTCGGGCGGATGTTCTATCAGACCAGCTATACCACCACCCCGGACAGTCGTGCACCCGGTTTTCTGTTGACCGTCGTGCCAACCATGCTGCTGCTGGCATTCGGTCTGTTGGGTGTGCTGTTCATGTAAGGGCGTGACAGAGAGAGGCTGGGCCGCAGAAATCCGTGACGGCGAAAAGTGGCCCCGGGCGGAGACGGGGCACGCATCCAGGGTGCATCGGTGAGAGATGGCATGCTCAGGCGCGGTTCACGACCGGCTGGCGGTACGCGATCTCGGGGCGCGCGGGCTTTTCCCGAAGCGCTGACTGCCGGATTCTCAGCGAGCACTCTGTGCCGGTGGTCGCAGCCGTAACAACTGGCCTTCGTCGCTGTCGGTCAGGATGTAGATATGGCCGTCCGGTGCCTGGCGCACATCGCGAACCCGCTCATCGACCGGGATGCGCTCTTCGTGGCTGACGCGTCCCCCGGCATCCAGTACCAGCCGGCCCAGATAGCCGAATTTCAATGAGCCGACCAGCAGGTTGCCATCCCAGGCTGTGCCATAGCGGGTACCGGACACGAATTGCATGCCCGAGGGGGCGATTGAGGGTAGCCAGTAGTAGCGGGGCTGTACCGTGCCCGGGTGGGTCGGCTTGCCCGCACCGATCGGACCTCCACCATATTGCTCCCCATAGCTGGTCAGTGGCCAGCCATAGTTGGCGCCGGGATGGATCACATTGATCTCGTCGCCACCCTGTGGGCCATGTTCGTGCATCCACAGGCTGCCATCCGGCGCCAGTGTTGCACCCTGCGAATTACGGTGCCCATAGCTGTAGATTTCCGGACGTGCGCCACTTTGGCCGACGAAGGGATTGTCCCGGGGTACGGTACCGTCCAGATTGAGGCGTACCACCTTGCCGATGTGATTGTCGGTTTTTTGCGCTTGTCGTGATTCGCTGTAGCGATCGCCCATCGTCAGAAAGAGCTGCCGGCCGGATTGCACGATGCGGCAGCCGAAATGCTGCCTGCTGTCCACCGCCGGTTGCTGACGGAAGATCAGCCTGACATCCTGCAGGCGCCGGTAGTCATCGCTCAGCACGGCGCTGGCCAGAGCCGTGCGATTCCTGCCACCGAACAGGCCCTGTTTGCCATCCGGCTCGCTGTAGCAGAAATACAGCCGCCGGTTGTGGTCAAAGTCCTTGTCCAGCACCAGATCGAGCAGCCCTCCCTGGCCGTGGGCCGCCACCGCCGGCACACCCTGAATGGGTGGCTGCAGCTGCCCGCCGCGGTTGATGCGACGAAGCGAACCACTGCGTTCGGTCACCAGAAAACTGCCGTCTGGCAAGAAGGCCAACGCCCAGGGATGGTCCAGCCCGGCTGCGATGGTGTCCCATTGCCAGCGCTGTGGGCTGTCGATCGGCTCGGCCTTCTGGGCGGGCAGCCGGCTGCTGCCTGGTCCGGGCGCCGGAGCAGGGCTGTCATTGGCCGATGCCGAATGTGCCAGTGGTGGCGCTGATACCAGGCAGGCGAGTATGGCAAGCGTCAGGCCCGTATCCCGGGGGGCAGAACGCTTCGATACAAAGGGCTTGCAGTCTCGTATCCGATCATCGTCTACCGCGCCATGGCCGCTGTGACCGGACTGCAAGCCGGGGCGCGGCTCGGTTCGGCGCGGTCGCCCGGCGGCTTGCTTGCTTTCTTGGATTTCAAGACCCGGGAGCCCGGGGGGCGATGATGAAATAAGCACGAGGGGCGACGGCATGCTGGGTTCTCCGACAAGTGGGTCCCAGTCCATTGTGCCGCAATTCATGGGCCAGCGTCTGGCGCGCAGGTTACAGGGACGGTTTTCTGTCATCCATGTCTGGATTCGGAGCGCATCATCACCGGCGACGGGTATCGACGTACATCGACATACGGCGACGAGACTGGAGAGACCGGGCTCAGGCCGCCTTCGAGCGGGAACCGGGATCATCGAGCGGGGCCTGATCCGGCACGCCGTCGAGCCCGTCGTCACCAAAGCGCAGGGTTCGGGTGGCCAGCCAGCTGGCGATGTCGTCGTCGTGCGTCACCAGCATCAATGCTGCATCGCATTCGGCCACGCAGTCCAGCAGCAGGCGTAGTGCCTCCTGTTGCGTCACCGGGTCCAGGCGCGAGGTCGGCTCGTCGGCAAACAGCAGTGCCGGTTGTGCCGCCAGCACCCGCGCCATCGCCATCCGCTGCAGTTCGCCACCCGAAATCTCATTGGGCCGGCGCATCAGCAGCGCCGGCGAAACGCCCAGACGCTCCAGTCGCTCCAGCAGTCTGGACCAGGGTTGCCGGTGCAGCTCCATCACATCCCGCAGTAGACGCTGCAGTGGCTGCTGCGGCGCAAAGGATGTGACTGGATCCTGATAGAGTTTCTGTAGCGCATGGCGGGGCAGGCCGGCATCGCGCAGCACCATACCCTGATCGGCCGGTAACAGCCCCAGCAGAATATTGCCGAGGGTGCTTTTACCGACACCGCTCGATCCCTGCAGCACGATTCGTTCACGACGGTGGATGTCCAGATCCAGCGAATCGAACAGTTGGCGCCCGCCGAAGCGCTTGCTCAATTGGCGCGCCCGCAGCACCCTGCTGCCGGCCGTGGACGTGGGCAGGGTGGCCCAGCGGCTGGGGTCGGCCTCGATCAGGCGGCGGGTGAAGGTGTGGCGCGGAGCATCCAGCACGACCCGCGTCTGACCGTGTTCGATCACCTCGCCGTTCTTCAACACCATCAGCCAGCCGCCCAGGGCGCGGGCCACTCGCAGATCGTGGGTGATGATGAGGACGCAGCCGCCGGCTCGCTGCACGCGCTGCAGCCAGCCGATGGTCTGGTCGCACCAGTACCGGTCCAGCCCTTTGGTGGGTTCGTCGGCCAGCAGAATGGTGGCGCCGCCGGCCAGCGAGATGCTGGCCGCCGCCCGCTGCGCCATGCCGCCCGAGATCTGCCACGGATAGCGCTGTCCGGCCTCGGCCAGACCGGCATCCCGCAGCACCTGTCGGGCGCGCTTGTCGGCGTTGTCGCGGCTGTCACTGCCCACCTGCTCATACACCTCACGCAGTTGTGGCTGCACGCGCATCAACGGGTCCAGCGCCAGCGAAGGCTCCTGCGGCAGCATGGTGAGTGTGTGGCCCCACAGCGGCCGACGTGTCGCCGGCCGTTCTGCGGCACTCGTCTGTCCGGCAATGCTTATCTGCCCGCTGGCTCTCAGCGTCGACGGCAGATTGCCCATGATCGCCCGGGCCAGCAGCGATTTGCCCGCACCGCTTTCTCCCAGTAGCGTCAGGCATTCGCCGGCATGCAGCTCGAAGGACACATCGCGCAGCAGATGATCACGGTCGATTTGGATGCTCAAATCCGAGACGCAGAGCAATGCGGATTGATTCATGGATGAAATCATTCGTCGTCAAATATATGTGACCGCACCGAAAATGGGAGCCGTTGGAAGCCGATCGGAGCCTGAAAGGACGCGAAAGCCTTGGGGCAGCATCCTCGTGCAGACGAAGCGTGGCTACGTCTCGGTTCGTCTGCATTCCGCCGGATCGGAATACCGTAGCGTTTGGCACGGAACAGGACGTGTGTGCTCCTGTCGCGCTGGTGGTTTGCCTGCTGTGCTTGCGAGTTCCGGCAACCGGCAGACAGCGGCCGTGGAACAGACGGATGCTACAGGCCGATTCACATGGAAACCCGCTGCTTCGTCAATCCCGTCCGTCGCTCCGTCAACCACATCATCGCCAGCACCAGCAGTATCAATACACCGACCGGCGCGGCGATCAGCCAGGGGGCTTCCTGATAGTGCGGCAGAAACTCGATCATCATCAGCCCCAGTTCGGGGGTGGGCGGCCGCAGGCCGACGTTGATGAAACCGAGCGCAGCCAACGCCAGCACGGCTTGGGCGGCACTGAACGGCAGCAGTGTGCCCAGAATCGGCGCCAGCGCCGGCAGCAGATGGCGCTTCAGGATGTAGCCCGAACCGAAGCCCAGCAGGCGAGACGCCTGGATGGCATCGCTGGCCAGCAGCGGTCGCACCGTGGCCCGTGTCACCCGGAAATATTCGACCCACAGGTAGAGCGCCAGCCCGACGTAGAGCGCCCAGTACCGGCCGGGAGCCAGCGTGGCAAACAGCAGCACCAGTAGCAGTCCCGGCACCGACATCACCGCGTCCGACAGCATCACCAGCAGTCGCTCGATCCAGCCGCCGAGCCAGGCGGCCACCAGGCCCAGCAGCACCCCGGGCACGGCCGCACTCAGTGCAGAGACCAGCGCCAGCCCGACCGACAGCCTGGTGGCTTCGGCCAGCCGCGACAGCACACTGCGGCCCAGCAGATCGGTGCCCAGCCAGTGCGCCGGGCTGGGTGGCTGCAGGCTGGCCATCAAATCCTGTTGAGCCGGGTCGATGCCGATCAGCGCCGGCCCGAACGCAGCAAACAGCCCGATCAGCAGCAACAGCCCCAGGCCCAGCCGCCGGTAGGGACTGGGACGGATACCGACCGCGATCAGCAGTTCCTCCGGAGGGGCGGCAGTCGGGGGGTCGGAGCCGGCGGACGTGGGAGGCGCGGTCCTACCGGCCATGACAGCGGTGTTTTCTGATGACATGAGCGGCTCCTCGAGGCGCACGGTTGAGGGGGACAACTGCCGAGGAGGCAGACAGAGGCGGAGATATCGCAGCCTTCTCCATACTCGCTGTCCGGGTGGTGTCGACGGTGGTGTTCATGTATTGCCTGCTCCTTCAGGCCGTCCCGGTCTGCCGCTGGCGCGGATCGAGCAGCAAGCAGATGGCATCGATCAGCAGGTTGAAGCCGACGAACAGCAGACCGATCATCAGAGCCGTGCCCTGGATGACCGGGACATCGCGGGCAAAGATGGCGTGCACCAGTGCATGACCGATGCCTGGCCAGGCGAACAAAGTTTCGACCACCACAGTGCCTTCGACCAGGAACATCGCCTGTACGCCCAGATAGGCCACCACCGGGATCGCGGCATTGCGCAGGCCGTGCCGGCAAAGTGTCTGCCAATCGCTCAACCCCTTGGTGCGGGCGAACTCATAGCTGGGCATGCGGCTGACGTCGATCATGGTGTTACGCACGACCCGGGCCAATCCGGCCGCCAGGCCCAGCGCCAGCGTCATGCCCGGCAACAGCAGGCTGTGGGAGCCTTCGTCACCTGCCACCGGCAATGTGCCCAGCTTGACGGCCACCAGCAGCATCAGCAGCACCGCCAGCAGAAAGGGGGGAGTGGCACGCAGCACCGGGGTGACCGCCATCATCACCCGGTCCAGCGTACCGTCTGGGTGCAGCCCTGCCCGCAGACCCAGTGGCAATCCCATCAGCGTGGCCAGCAGCAGGGCGGCTGCGCTCAGACGGATGGTCGCACCCAGTTGATGACCGACTTCCTCCAAGACCGGATCACCAGTGACCAGCGACCGCCCCAGATCGAAACGCAGCAGATCGGCGAGCCAGCCGAGCAGCGCTCGTCCACCGGACAAATGTTCACCGAGCTGGGTACGCACCGTATCGGCCGCACCGCCGTCCACCAAGTCGAAACCATAGCGGCCGGCGGCGATCCGCATCGCCATATCACCAGGTAGCGACCGGATCATCAGAAAGCAGATCGTTCCGATGGTGATCGCCAATGCGACGATCTGAAAACCGCGTCGCACCAACAGGCCGCTCCAGCCGTTCAGAGCATGGCCGCTGCTCATGGCCGCCAGCGCATGTCGCTGATACGATAGGAGCGCTCGAATGGATCGAGGCGCACGTTCTCGACCCGTTTGCCGACCGCCACCTGCTGTCGATACCAGGTCACTGGAATCACCGGAAGTTCGCTGTGCAGAATGGCACTGACTTCATGCCGCCGCTTGGCGGCTTCGGCTTCCGGCGTGGTACCCGCCGTCAACGAGGCCAGTATCTCGTCCAGCGCCGGGCTGTTCCAGCCCATTGCGCCCCAGTCGCCGCCCCGGGGGGCGAAGTCCTGGGCCAGTAAACCCACTGGGTCGGGCAGATTGCCATAGTTGCGGGCGCTCAGTCCCAGCTCCAGCGTGCCGTCCCGATGGCCGAGCGGAATATCGCCCGAGTTGCCGATGTCGACTTCGATGGCGATACCCAGCCGTCGCCATTGATCCTGCAGTGCGGTGGCGATGCTCGGCAGCTCGGGTCGGTCCGCAAAGGTGCGCAGTGTCAGCGTCATCGCTTCACCCGCGGCATTGCGCAGCACGCCCTTGTCGTCTTTCTTCCAGCCGGCTTCGGCCAGAAGCAGCTGCGCGCCGCTGACATCATAGTCGAGCGGCTGCAGGGTGCTGTCGTGCCACTGTGGCATGCTGGCCGGGAACAGTTGGCCTGCAGCCATCTCGGGGTCGCGAAGCAGTGCGGTCGCGATGCCCTGGCGATCGATGCTTTTGGACAGAGCCCGGCGCATGCGTACATCCTTCAGCGCCGGCAGGCCGGCATTCAGCTTCAGGATGGTGGTGCGTGGCAGTGTGGTGCTTTCGACCGTCAGCCTGCGGGCGGTACGAATCCGCTGCAGGCTGGCCGGGTCCAGCGTATAGGCCAGATCGGCCTGACCGCTTTCGGCCATCAGCGCCCGGGATTCGGCGCGGCTGGCGGCCAGATAGCGGGTGCGGGCGATCTCGGGTCTGGTGCCATCGTATTGGTCGAAACGCACTGCGGTCAGCTGCTGCGGTGGCTGCAGGCTGTCGATCCGGTAGGGGCCGGTGGCGATGATTCTGCTGACCTTGCCCTGCGCATCCAGCCCGCCGGGCGCCAGAATGATGGTACTCGCATGGGTCAACAGTGCCGGCAGGCTGCCGTAGCGGGATTTCAAGCGGATCAGCACGGTCCGGTCACCATCGGCCTCGATCGCTTCGATCGGCGCCAGACTCAGCACGGCCGGGTTGATCCGGGCCGCCTCGAGGCTTGGCAGGGTACTGGCCGCCGTCACTCGGCTGCCATCATGGAAACGTGCGTTCGGGCGCAGCGTGAAGCGCCAGTGCAGCCCATCGTCCGACATTTGCCACGATTCGGCCAGCCCGGGCTTGAAGTTGCCCGCCTCGTCGGCATCCACCAGCGTTTCGGCGATCTGCATGCGGGTGAAGATGAAGCCGCTGCTGGCCGGCTGCAGCCCGTTCACCTCCCAGGGGGCGACGATCTGCAGGGTTCTGTCGGGCTCGTCGGCCGACTGTGCTTGCGCCTGGCCGATGGCCCAGGGGACTGTGACCGAAAGGCCGGCTACGAGACTGTTCAGCAGCAAGGAGCGGCGGAAATTTACGCGTACCGGATGGCGATGAACACGCATGATGTCGAATGGGCTCGAGTGCTTGCAGCCGGGCTGCCGGAGTGTCCAGCCGGTAGGCGGTCGTCGGGAGTGTGTCGTCATACTTTCGGAGCAGTCGCCGAGTGATGATATAAAGTATCGTCGATGGTATCAGACAATGCCTTGCCGTTCACGCTTCTTGAAGATGTGTCCAAAGCATTTTCTATGTGTTTCCGACGCAACAAAGATGGTGTGGGCAAAGGCGTTCGCCCTGCCAAGTAAATGCCACGTAAATAATGCCCGCGCGCTGCGAGATCCATGGTTGTATTTCGATGCCTGATCGATAATCACGTCAGCTCAAGAACAGCAAGAACCGCGCAATGCAGCCTTTTCCTGGCTCCTCTTCCTCCATAAACCCGCTTCAGGCGACCGATCGACGGCATGCGGCCTGGTCCGCACCCGGTGGTGCCCAGTTGCTGGCCCAGACCGATCATGCCAGCCGGCGGTTGATGATGCGTCGCTGCATGATCTTCGGTGCGGCCATGGCGGCTGCCGGCCTGGTCGACGGCGGTGTGGCCTGGCGGCGTTTGATCGCCGACCATCGTACCGACATCGGCGTTCAGCGTGACGTCGAACTGAATGCGCAGACCTCGCTGATGCTCAATACCCGCACCGCGGTCGACGTGACTGACGACGGTAGGGCGTTGCGTGTGCGCCTATTGCAGGGCGAAGTACTGCTGCGCCAGCACCTTGCCCGTAGGCCCGTCATCATCGAAACCCCGCAGGGTGAAGTACGCAGCCAGCAGGGGCGCCTCGTCGTGCGCCGCTTCGAGAAAGACACCTCGGTCGATGTGCTGGCCGGTTCCGCCGACGTCCATCCGGTCCGGGCAGAGAGCCCCGCACTGCAGGTTGCGGCCGGGCGGCACATTTCTTTCGACCGCCGTGAAATCGGCTCCAGCACAGCGGTCGATCCAGCACAGACGGCCTGGATCGATGGCCTGATCGTGGCCCGCCAGATGGAACTGGCGCGGTTCGTCGACGAGTTGCAGCGCTACAGCAGCACCCGATTGAGCTGTGATCCCAATGTGGCGCGGCTTCCGGTCTCGGGCAGTTTCCCGATCGCCGATCTGAAACGGGTCTTTGTCTGGCTGGCCCAGACCATGCCGCTGCAGGTCGAAGTGCAGAATCGGCAATGGGGCCGACAGGCACTGATGATCCGTGCCATCGGTTGAGCTATGATTGCCCGATGAGGGCACATCGACGTTCATGGATGGCTGGAGTGGCGCTGGCATCGGGCATTGCCCTGGTCGGCTGCACCGTACAGGCCCAGCCGCAAAACCTGCGCTACAGCAGCCAGCAACTCACCCGGCAGCTTGCCAAGTCATTCCCTTGGCAGCAGTGTCTGCTGGCCGACATCGCCTGCATCGTGCTGGAGAACCCGGTGCTGCAGATGCGGCCCGGCGACCCGCGTCTCTATGTCGAATTCGACACCCGGTTTCTGGCAATGGGGCAGAACATGGGGCAAGGCTCCGCGCAGGTGGCCGGCGTGCCCCGTTACGACAAATCGCAGGGGGCCTTCTTCGTGGGCAAGGGGCAGTTGCTCGAACTGCGGGTCGATGGTCTGCCGGCCAGCCAGGCGAAAATGGTGGCACAGTTGCTGACCGACACCCTGGCCGAAGAACTCGCCCGGCATCCGGTCTGGGTGCTGGATGAAAGCGACCCCCAGCAGGCGCTGGCCAAGCTGACGCTGCGGCAGGTCCGTGTCAGTGATGGCTATCTGGTGCTGGATTTCGGTGACGATGCAGAGCCGCTGGAAGACCCGGAGGCCGACGGGCCGGCCGTCATGCCCGAACCCAAGGGTCGTCCCTTCAGCGCACCGATCGAGAATATCTGATCGGTCGTCACGGCGGGTTCCGGTCGAGGAAACCGGGGGCTTACAGCGTGAACCGGTAGGCGATGCCGGTCGATATCGAGGGCATCCAGCGCTCTTTCACCATCGGGCTGCGGGCCGCCGGGCCAACCAGATAGACCAGACTGGCATTGGCAACCCAGACCCAACGCTTGCTGGGCTCTCCGGTCAGCCCGACAGAGGCGCCATATTCACGGATGCCGGAGCCCGGCCGATAGAGGGGCAGGCCGCCGGCCCGATGCTCGCGTTCAGTGATCTCATAGGTATTGCGCATCGATTCGGCATCGGCCCAGGTGAAGCCGACGCTGGCCGACAGCAGCAGCTTCGGTTTCAGCGAGCGTTGCCAGTTCAGGCTGAGAGGAATTTCGATGCCTTCCTGCCGGCCGAGCAAATCACCCACGATCCGGGATTGCAGCTGCAGGCTTTCCGTCAGATCGTAACGCAGTCGCAGCCGGCCGATCAGTGTGCCACGCAATGGTTTCAGCCCCTTGGCCACATCCTCCTCGCTGACATCGCGGCCCCGGTGAATCGACAGGCCGATGCCGGCGCTGAAGCGATTCAGACTCAGCATCGGGCCGGAAAAGCCGGTTTCCGATGGGTTGGAGGTACTGCGGCTGCTGCTGGCCCGCGACACACTCGATCGGCTGATCGAATAGCCGCGCCAGCTGATCCTGCCGGCCGGTGCCAGCGCCGTGCCCATCTTGTCCGATCCGCTGTACTCCGGTGAGGTATTGACCACCAGACCCAGGCTCAGGTGGACCCGGTTGTTTTCGGCAGGCGGAATCCGCATGTCGTCATCGGCCCGGGTCACGGCCCGGGTGGCGCGCTGTGCCGGCGTCAGCTGTCCTTGCGACAGTGCCGGACCGGCAGTAGCGAAAATCAGACCGGCCAGCAGTAACCGGCCAGACAACGACAGGGGTTTGGGGATAAGGTGGGAGCCGTACATCATGGGTACATCCGTTCCGATGACATTTCCTGGATTCCGGGAAAGTTTCGGATGTTTCCGGGGCGAGTACGGCAGGTTCCGGATGGGCGGACGGCGACAGCGGCCCAAGTCCTCGGCAAAGCTCCGCTCTGATGGTCGATCGGCCCGGCGCGCGCGTCGCCGGGCGGAATGTGTTTGTGGGTATTGCTACTCGGGTACGTCATTGTGTTGAGAACCGCGTTGGGAAACCTTCGAGTCTTGCTGGTTGAAGATGATCCAGCATGGCAGCACCTGATCTCGGTGGGGCTGGGCGAGCGTGGCATCGACGTTCAGGTCACCGACCAGCTGGCCAAGGCTATCCCCCTGTTGGAGCGGGTGATGCCGGATGCCGTCATGGTCGATGATTCCCTGTCCGACGCGGACGGCGTGCAATCGGTCCGGCACTTGCGCGAAGCCATCGGCAGCCGCCAGATCCCCATCATGGTACTGTCCAATCACAATGACGAGGTCGGCATCGCCAAGGCGCTGAGCGCCGGGGCCACCGACTACTTCCAGAAATCACCACAATGGACCCAGCTGGCCGAGCGCCTGCTGCATGGTATCAACCTCGTCAAATCACAAGCGGCACCGGAGCCGGGACGGCAGGACAATGAAACACCGGTGCGCGATTGTGTGGCAGATTCGCTCGACGCGATCCGCACCCAGCGCGAACAGGCCAACCGCGACCCGCTGACCGGTCTGTTCGGCAGGGCCGGTTTCGTGCAGCAGGGCGAACTGCTGCTGCGCCGCCGGCGTCCGGCGGGTCATGTCGCCGCCATCATGATGCTGGACATCGACCGTTTCCGTAGCATCAACGAAACCTTTGGACAGCGTACCGGCGACGAAGTCTTGCAGCATGTCGCAAGCACGTTGAAATACGCTTTCCGCAATCTGTCGATTGCCGACCCGGCGGGCAACCCTGACGACGTCGTGCCCGACCTGATGATCGGGCGATTGTCGGGCGACGAATACGCACTGATTTTCTCGAACCTGCCCAATGAAGAGACTGCCCGTAAGGCGGCCGAGATCGTTCAGGCGCATTTGCGCAAACCCGTTCACATCGAAGTCCACGGCCTCGATCTGATGCTGCGCGCCTCGGTCGGTGCCGCCTGGTTTCCCAAGCATGGCCGCAACTTCGAGATACTGCTGGCCAAGGCCAACGTGGCGATGACGGTGGCGCGGCAGCAGGGCGGCAATCGGTTCCTGATCTACGACGACACCTACGGCGAGCAGCTGCGGGGCGATTTCGAAGTGCAGTCGGCACTGACCACCGTGCTGGACCGTAACGAACTGGTGCTGCATTATCAGCCCATTCTGGATAGCCGCACTGGCCGGGTGATGGGTGTCGAAGCATTGATGCGCTGGATGCGAGGAGCACAGATGCTGTCGCCGGACAAGTTCATCCGCCTGGCCGAAGACAGTGGCTTGGACTTCAAGATGGGTGAATGGGCGATTTCCGAAGCCCTGCAGCAATTGCGCCGCTGGCAGCTGTCCGGCGTCAACATCCCAGCAGTTTCGGTCAATGTCAACGTGCGCCATCTGCAGCAGCCCTGCCTGCTGCGTGCCGTCAAGCACGCGCTGGAAGCCACCGGCATTTCGCCCTCGGCGCTGACGCTGGAGGTGACCGAAGCCGAGGTGATGCGCAACATCGAAAGCACACTGCCGGCTCTGAGGGCGCTGAAGAAAGTCGGCGTACGCATCGCGTTGGACGATTTCGGCCGAGGCTTTTCCTCGGTCGAGTTCCTGACCAGGATGCCGATCGACGTGCTCAAGATCGACCGGAAATTCGTCTCCAGGATGGGGACCGAAGAGTCATCGATGAAAGTCGTACGCTGCATCATCGCGTTGGCCGGCGCGCTCGATCTGCAGGTGATCGGCGAGGGGGTCGAACAGGAGACCGAACTGGCGGCGCTGCAGAAACTCGGTTGCCAGCACCTGCAGGGCTACCTGTTCACCAAGCCGCAGACAGCCGAGAATCTCGAGAGCTGGATCCACGAGAATCAGAAGCAGTTTGGCCTGCACCGGGCGGTCGGCTCGACCGTGGACTGAAGGTCCGCCGATACTCCGGGCTCTCGCGCCCGGGTTGTCGATCCCCGGGTCGAGGGCGTTGGTGCGATGCCGCGCCGGTTCACAAAAGGTTTACGATAGGGCTTTGCAGTCAGCATACGAGGCAAAGCATGAGCGCAACCATGAGCAAGGCGCAGCAGGACGCCCTGAAACGGGCTGCTGCGGAACGGGCAATGGACTGGCTGACCCCCGGTCAGGTGGTTGGCGTGGGTACCGGGTCGACCGTGGCCTTCTTCATCGAGGCGCTCGGGCGTCGGCGGGATGAGTTCCCCCAAGCAGTTTCCAGCTCCGAGCAGAGCACGATGCTTCTGAAGGCGCTGGGCATTCAGGTGCTGGATCTGAACGAAGTCGCCCACATCGACTGTTATGTGGATGGAGCCGATGAGATCGACCCGGGTTTTGCTCTGATCAAGGGCGGCGGCGGCGCGCTGACCGGTGAAAAAATCATCGCCCAGGCATCACGCACCTTCGTCTGTATCGCCGACCAGTCCAAATACGTACCGGTGCTGGGGCGCTTTCCGCTGCCCGTCGAAGTGGTGCCGATGGCCGTCAACCTGATCGGCCGCCAACTCCAGGCCCTCGGTGGTCAGGTGCGCCAGCGCCCCGGCTATCTGACTGACAACGGCAATCCGATTCTGGACGTGTCGGGTCTGCGGATCAGCGACCCGCAGGGACTGGAAGAAACCATCAACCACTGGCCCGGCGTGGTCACTGTCGGACTGTTTGCCCGACGTCGGCCCGAAACCGTGCTGCTGGCCGCCCCCGAAGGGGTGCGGGTGCTGGAGCGGCCGGCCGGTTGATCAGTCCGTCGGCGGCACGTAGCCTGCGGGCCGCTCGGCACCCTCACCGAAGAAATAACTTTCCATCTGCTGGGCCAGGTATTTGCGGGCTCGCATGTCGGCCAGGTTCAGGCGGTTCTCGTTCACCAGCATCGTCTGGTGACGCAACCAGCCCTGCCACGCCTCTTTCGAGACGTTTTCCCAGATGCGCTTGCCCAGCTCGCCCGGGTAGGGGGGCAAATCCAGCCCCTCGGCTTCTTGCTGGGTCTTGATACAGAATACAGTGCGTGACATGAAACGGCGGCTCCTCATCGGGTGGAGCCCGTATGTTAACGGCTACCGCAGTGACCGCAGGGGCGCCAAGGTTTTTCGATCCAGCCCCCGGGCTGGTCGTTCACAGATTCTTCAACAGCACCTGTGAGCGGCGCTGCCAGTTGTAGAGGTTCTTGCGGCTGCTGGGCAGATCGTCGACCGTGGCCTGCCTGAACCCGCGCTTCAGGAACCAGTGCGCCGTGCGCGTCGTCAGCACGAACAGCTGGCGGATGCCAGCGGTACGCGCACGCTGCTCGATGCGTTGCAGCAGCCGTTCGCCATCGCCCAGACCCTGCGATTGCGGGCTGACCGCCAGACAGGCCATCTCCGCCATCTGCTCGTCGGGAAAGGCATACATCGCCGCACAGCCGAAGATCACTCCGTCGTGCTCGATCACCGTGAAATTGGTGATTTCCGATTCGATCAGTGCCCGGTCACGCTTGACCAACGTGCCGTCCTCCTCCAGCGGCTGAATCACCGCCAGAATGCCGCCGACATCGTCGATGGTGGCTTCACGCAGTGCTTCCAGCGTCTCCTCCACCAGCATGGTGCCGATGCCATCGTGCAGAAAGAACTCCAGCAGCACGACACCATCGGTGCTGAAGGGCAGGATGTGCGAGCGTGCCACCCCGCCCTCACAACCCTTGAGAGCAGCCTGCAGATACTCGCGGGTGGTTTCATCCAGCGTGTCGCTTTCCAGCAGCCGCTTGGCTCGGGCCTCCGAAACTTCGGTCTGCACTCCGCCCCTCTCGTCGATCAATCCCGGCACTTCGGTCAGAAACACCAGCTTGTCGGCATCCAGGGCAATCGCGGTGGTGGTCGCCACATCCTTGGACGACAGATTGAAGGCTTCGCCGGTGGCCGAATAACCGATCACGGACAGCAGCACGATCTGCCCATGATCCAGCGCGGTACGGATCGAATCGGCATCGACTTTGCGCACCAGCCCCGTGTAGGCGAAATCCACCCCGTCGACGATACCCACCGGCCGGGCCAGGGTGAAATTGCCCGAAATGGTGCGGATACTGGCATTGGCCATTGGTGTATTGGCCAGCCCCTGTGAAAAACCGGCTTCCATGTCGTAGCGGACCTCGCCGGCCGCTTGTTTCGCGCATTCCAGCGTGACATGATCGGTGACACGCATCCCGTTGTGATAGGCAGGCTCGTGACCGCGCAATCGCAGCTGCTCGTTGATCTGGGGCCGGCAGCCATTGACGATCACGATGCGGATGCCGATCGCACGCAGCAGGCTCAAATCCTGGATCAGCGCATTGATGTTGCCACCGGTCTGCATCATCTCGCCCGGAATCGCCACCACGAAAGTCTGACCCCGGAACTTGTGGATATAGGGGGCTACCTGTCGCAGCCACAGCACGAACTGCTGCTGACTGTTGATGGTGCCGGTTGATTCGAGGGGGGCGGGGTCGTGCGAGGCGGGGGTGTTCATGAACGGAAAGCGGGTGAATCGGACTCGTCGAGTCAGCACTGTATCACCGACCGCACCCGAAGATGGCTGCCCTCGTCGACCGAGGTGGGTTCGTTCTGCGTTTGACGCCATCTGTGGTTTTCGGATGAGTCCAGAGTGCCCGGACGCCTGGAACCGACGCGCACGTAGGCCGGTGCACTGCCAGCCGCCTCTTGGATGCCAGCAATCACCGGAACCGACGCGTACGTAGGCCGGTGGCCGTCCTGCGTCGACAGCAACCCCGGCGAGATCAAAGATGCAATGGATGCGGCCGACAGTGGCCATGCCTATAATCGCCGGCGTGAATCCCTCATCCGCACCAGCGTCCATGCCGGCGCAAACGGTCATGCAGGCCGTCATCGATGTACTGCCGGTCACCGAGCACCGCGCCCACATCGTCGAAGCCATCCGCCTGCATCCGGTGGTCATCGTCTCCGGCGAAACCGGTTCCGGCAAGACCACCCAGTTGCCCAAATTCTGTCTGGAAGCGGGCAGGGGTCTGCGCGACCCTGCCACCGGCCGGGGCGGGCTGGTCGGCCACACCCAGCCACGGCGGATCGCCGCCAGCAGCGTGGCCAACCGCATCGCCGAAGAACTGGGCACGCCGCTCGGCACCGATGTCGGCTACAAGATCCGCTTCAACGAAAAGACGTCGCCCGGTACCCGCATCAAGCTGATGACCGATGGCATCCTGCTGGCCGAGAGCCAGCGTGACCGCCTGCTGTCGGCCTACGACACGCTGATCATCGACGAGGCCCATGAACGCAGTCTCAACATCGATTTTCTGCTCGGCTATCTGAAGCAGTTGATCGATGGCCCGCGCCGCCGGGATCTGAAACTGATCGTCACTTCGGCCACCATCGATGCGGCCCGCTTCGCCGAACACTTCGGCCAGCCCGGTAAGCCGGCGCCGGTCATCGAGGTCTCGGGCCGGCTCTATCCGGTCGAGATCCGCTATCGCCCGCTGGAGGCGCTCGACACCCTGCCGGGCGGTGGCGTGGGCTGGGCGCCGGCGGATGTGGAAGGCAAGGCGGCGGGTACTGAGAGCCAGGCTGCCCGACCCGCTGGTACGGATGCGGGCGGTGATGGCGATGCGGCCCGCAACGTCCGGAATCCGCCCAGGACAGCGGTGCTGGACGAGGGGGCGCCGTCGGCCGGTTCGGGCACCGCACGGGGCCGCAATGGTCCACGGTCCAGTGACGATGAGGACGAAACCGATCTGCCCGCCGCCGTCGAAGCGGCCATCATCGAACTGTGGCGCGAGAAGCCCGGCGATGTGCTGGTCTTTCTGCCCGGTGAGCGCGAGATTCGCGACTGTGCCGAACACCTGCGGCGCGCCCAGGTGCGTGCCAGCAGCGGTGCCCGGCGGGGTCAGGGCAATGCCGCCCGTGCAGCGCTGATGCTGTCACACGCCGAAATCGTACCGCTCTATGCGCGGCTGCCGGCGGCGGATCAGCAGCGGGTGTTTTCGCCCGGCGAGGCGCCGCGCATCGTGCTGTCCACCAACGTGGCCGAAACTTCGTTGACGGTGCCGCGCATCCGCTATGTGGTCGACTCCGGGCTGGCGCGGATGCTGCGCTATCGCATCCGCGGCAAGGTCGATCAGCTGCTGATCGAGCCGGTATCGCGCGCTGCCGCCGATCAGCGCGCCGGGCGTTGTGGCCGGGTCGCCGAAGGTGTCTGCGTGCGCTTGTTCGACGAAGCCGATTTTCTGAAGCGGCCGGCCTTCACCGATCCCGAAATCCTGCGTTCTTCGCTGGCCTCGGTCATCTTGCGGATGAGCGCGCTGGGCCTGTCGGAAGTGTCCGCTTTTCCGTTCCTGGACAAGCCCTCGCCGAAGGCGATTGCCGATGGTTATGCGCTACTGGCCGAACTGGGGGCGATGGACGATCGACAGCGCCTGACGCCGATCGGCCGCCAGCTGGCCCGGTTGCCGGTCGATCCGCGCCTGGCGCGGATGCTGCTGGCCGGCCATCGCAGCGGCTGTCTGGCAGAAGTGTTGGTGATCACCGCTGCGCTGTCGGTTCAAGACCCGCGCGAGCGTCCGCCCACGGCCCTGCAGGCGGCCGATCAGGCTCATGCGCGCTTTGCCGTGCCGCAATCGGATTTCCTGTCGTGGCTGCGGCTGTGGCGTTACTGGCAGACCCAGCAGAGCGAGCGCAAGCAGCGCGGCGAATCGCATCGCGCGCTGGCGGCCCGGATCGGACGCGAATTCCTGTCGATCCGCCGGTTGCGCGAATGGGCCGACGTGCTGTCGCAGTTGACCGAGCTGGTGCGTGGCCTGGGCTGGAAAATCAACGCGGCCGAGGCCAACCCCGATGCCGTGCACCGGGCGCTCCTGACCGGGTTGCTCGGCAACGTCGCTCATCGTCTGCCCGACGGACCGGGCTGGCAGGGCACCCATCAGCAGAAGTTCTTCGTTCATCCCGGCTCGGCGCTGGCCAAAAAGCAGAACGAGCGTCGCGCAACCGGGGCGGCCGATGCCGGATCCGCCGGCCAGAAGAAAACCGGTGCCCGCTGGCTGATGGCGGCCGAACTGGTCGATACCGGCCGACTGCAGGCGCGGACCGTGGCAGCCATCAAGCCGGATTGGATCGAGGCGGCTGCCGGTGGTCTGATCAAGCGCTCGTGGAGCAACCCGCACTGGGAAAAAAGTGCCGGCAAGGCCATTGCGCTGGAGCGTGGAGTGCTGTACGGGCTGATGCTGTACAACGCCCGGCGCGTACCTTACGAGAAAATCGACCCGGCCGATGCGCGGATGCTGATGATCCGGCAGGGGCTGGTGGCCGGCGAATGGCCCGAGGACAGCGCTTTCATACGTCACAACCGCAAGGTGGTGGCAGACATCGAGCGGCTGGAACACAAGATCCGCCGTCCCGATCTGCTGGTCGACGACGAGGCGCTGGTGGCTTGGTTCGATCGCCAGATTCCCGAAGATATTTGTTCGGCGCGGGTGCTCGAGGACTGGTATCGGGAAGCGGTCCAGCAGAACCGGGACCTGCTGAAACTCTCGCGCGATGCCCTGTTGCGTAAGGATGCCGAGGGCGTCGATGAGCAGCGTTTCCCCCGTCTCTTGCGTATGCATGGCGTCGATTTCTCGCTCAGCTACCACTTCGAACCGGGCGCCAGTGACGACGGGGTGACGCTGACCGTACCGCTGCACGCGCTCAATCAGGTCGATGCCGAACGCTGTGATTGGCTGGTGCCGGGCATGCTGGCGGCCAAGGTGGCGGTGCTGCTCAAATCGCTGCCGCAGCGCTGGCGCCGCCATCTGCTGCCTCTGGACAGGACCTCCGAAGCCTTCGTCGACGAGACTGGTGAGATTCCGGCCAACGTCCCGCTGCTCGAAGCGCTGCTGGCCTTTCTGCGCCGGCGCGCCCAGGGTGTGCGCATCGCCGCTGCCGATTTCCGGACCGAGAATCTACCCGCGCACATGCAGATGAACTTCAGGCTGGTCAACGAACACGGCCGGGTGCTGGCGGTTTCACGCCAGTTGTCACAGTTGCGAGCCGCCTATGGCAGCCAGGCCCAATCGGCCTTTCAGGCCGAGTTTTCGCGCGTGGCGGCGCAGATGCGTAGCCGGCAGGCAGGAGCGGCATCGGTTGTGGGTTCAGCGTCCGGATCGCTCACGGGCACATCCACACGGCGTGCCGGTCGGAATGTGCGTTCTGCTTCGGGGGGCGGCTCCAGCGATGCTGCACGGGCTGCAGTCGGAGCCAGCACGGCGGTAGCACGTGGGCCGGCGGCCTCGTCCGGATCCGGCGTAGGGCCGTCTGCGCTTGCTGGTGATTTGCTGTCTGGTGAACGGCCAAATCGAAAAGGCAGTCTGTCCAGCCAGGGCGTGAATCAAAAATCGACCCTCGCCAATCCCGGCCTGTCCGCTTCGTCGCTGGACAAGTTGGCGGCCTTTGGCCGTCTGACTCAGACCGGCGGCCGCAATAAAACGGGCAAGGCTGGTGGTATGGAGCGCATGACATCAGCCGCTGCGTCAGGTGAGGCGTCAGACGGTGCGCATGACGCCGATCACGCCGTCGCTGGCCTGCCGGGTGATCGAGATCGACACAAAGCAGCGGCTCCAGGGTCTGTGGCGTCACATGCCGACCCGATGGCTCCGAAAGGCCGGGACGGCGTCTCGGGCCCGACCGTACCCCCGGCTGGCCCGCAGCGGGTCGGCAAGTACGCAGCGGACCGAGGCAATCGGGGTGGTGGTACGCAGACGGCGGCTGATGCCGTCGAGGCCGCATCAGACGTTTCATCCATCGGTGATGCAGCCATGCCCGTCATCGATCCCGAAACCGTCATGCGGGCCGGGGTGCGTCATACGCGCTGGGACTTCGGCGCCTTGCCCGAGCTGATGGAGCTGGAAGCCAAGGACGGCACACGCCTGATCGGCTTTCCGGCGCTGATCGACAAGGGCGATGCGGTCGAAATATCGGTCTTCGATGATCCGGCCGCCGCCGCCCGGCACCATCGCGACGGGGTGGTGCGGCTTTTCATGCTGGCGATGAGTGAGGCGGTCAAATCGTTGGAGCGCGATATCCGCCGCAACGCGGGCCTGGAGCTGGGCTTTGGTCATTTGCCGGGTGGTCAGAGCAGCGGTGCGCCGCTGGCCGCCCAGCTCACCCACGCCGCCATCGTGCGCAGCTGCCTGGCCCATGGCCTGCCGCAGAATGCCGTCGAGTTCGAACATGCCCTGCAGGAGGGCCGCCAGCGCATGCTGCTGACTGCGCAGGCGATGAGTCGGCTGCTGCTGCAGATCGTCGACGAGCACACCCAGGTGCGTCGCAAGCTGAACGCATCCAAGGCCGACAAGGCGGCGCTGGACGATATCGAGGCGCAACTGCAGGCGCTGTTTCCGCCAGGCTTTCTGCATCGGCTCGATTACGAACCGCTCAGCCATTATCCCCGCTATTTGAAAGCCATCGCCATGCGGCTGGACAAGCTGCGCGATGATCCCGGCCGAGACAGGAAACAGATGGCGGCAATGGCGCCACTGCTGCATCGCTGGCGGCAGTGGCAGCGCGACATCGGTATGCGGCCCGACCGTGAGGCCGAGACTTTCCGTTGGATGCTCGAAGAACTGCGGGTTTCTCTGTTTGCCCAGTCGCTGCGTACGCCGGTACAGGTTTCGGTCAAACGCCTGGGAAAAATGTTGGATCAAAGAGAAGGTCGTTGATCATCCGCCGCCATTCATGCCTATTGAATCTGCCGTTCTTCGGCTCCGGCAGACGACAGAACGGCAATCGGGGAACCATCGGTTGTGCCCGAGCTGGAAATATTAGGGTTTTGTCGATTTAATTGACATGATCATTGACTGCACGCAGGGCGCAAGAAGGCGCCTTCAGGGGAACCCGCTTGGAGACCGAAAGCGAACGTCGGCATCATGTCAGTCTGGCCAAGGCAACGTTGTTGCATCTGTCGCAGGCCCGTCTGGCCCCCACGCCGGACAACTATGCAAAGGCCTGGCACGAGGTGGCACGGCAGTTCGATCCACCGACCGTGCCGATGCCACGTCCTGGTCGTCGATTTCCCGATGGCATCGTCGAATCCTACGAGGACGGTGAGCTGGCCATGGCACGGCGACTGGCCGAACGTCGTCAGCGCCTGATCGGTTCATTGACCTCTCTGCTGGAAACCATCTGCGATGTCGCACCCTCGCTGGTAGGGGAGGAAGAACGGATCACCGAGCAGTTTGCATCCATCCGGCGCGCGATCGATCACCAGTCCGAGCAGGTCGATCGTGGCGAACTGGAACAGGTGCGTCAAACCATGAAGAACAGCGTGAAGGAGCACCGTGCGCTGCTGTCCGAGCGGCGTGATGCCATGTCGGAATTGAAAGGTTTGCTGATTCAGTGGGTCGGTAATCTTTCCGGTCTGATGGATACCAGCGCCAGTTATTCCGATTCGCTCGACAGCTTTGCGACCCGTATCGAAGGTGTTTCCGATATCGACGATCTGACGGAGGTGATGGGTGACATCATCGGCCAAACCGCCACGTTGCGCCGTCATCTGGCGCACACCCGCGTACAGCTGGAAGAAACCTGCAAACGTGCAGACGAACTGGAACGTTGTGTCGACGAACTGTCCAGCGAACTGAACGAAACCACCACGTTGGCCGTCACCGACCCGCTGACTTCATTTTTGAACCGTCGTGGTCTGAGTATCGCTTTCGATGAACTGCAACTCGAAGCCCGGCGGCGCAACAAGCATTTTGCACTGGCCTTGCTCGATCTGGATCACTTCAAGAAACTCAATGATGCGCAGGGCTATACTGCCGGTGATGACGCACTGCGCTATTTCGCGGCCGCCATCAAGGGCCAACTGCGTCCCAGCGACCGCTGCTGTCGATTCGGCGGCGATGAATTCGTGCTGCTGCTGCCCAACGTCGGCCTGTATACCGCCGTCGAAATCCTGCGCCGTCTGCAGCGCGTCGTGGTCGAGCGTACGCTTGTCTATGGCAACGGCGAAATCAACCTCAGCTTCTCGGCCGGCGTGGCCGTGGCAGAACCCGGCATGAGCCTCGAAGACGTGCTGCATCGTGCCGACGACGCCCTCTATGAAGCCAAACTGGCCGGCCGCAATCGCGTCTGCCCCTACGACCGCAAGCAGTCCATGATGCCGATCTGAGCAGGTCCTGCAGGGTCTTCGGTCGGTTCTGAAGAATTCGGAAGATCCGCATATCCACATGCCCCGGTTGGCCTGTGTCCGACCACTGAATATGCCTGGCCGTAGGTGAATGACATCATCGTATGTCAGAAGCCGATGATCGAGAACAGCGCCTGCTGCACTTGTGCAATCGGATGCGAGAGCATCGGCATGCCGAACGTCAACAGCAACAGACCAGCACTGATCGTGATCGGGAAACCGATAGCGAACACATTCAGCTGTGGCGCCACCCGCGACACGATCCCCAGACTCAGGTTGATGAACAGCAGCAGTGCCATATAGGGCAGGGCCAGTAGCAGTCCCATCTCGAACACTTGCGCCGCCACTGCACCGATATCCACCCGTGCCAGAAATTGCTGCGTCCCTTCTGCGGCGGGCATCTGCTCGATACTGCGGATCGTCACCGCAATCAGCAGCGAAGGCCCGCCGATCACCACGAACGACGCTGTCGAAATCGCATTGAACAAGCGCCCGATCGCATTGGTATTGTTGTTGGTTGTGTGATCGAAAAAAGCCGCAAATGACAGGCCCATCTGCAAGCCGATGATCTCGCCCGCCATCTCGACGGCGGCCAGCATCAT
This sequence comes from Lautropia sp., assembly GCA_030530775.1. Lineage (GTDB taxonomy): Bacteria > Pseudomonadota > Gammaproteobacteria > Burkholderiales > Burkholderiaceae_E > Lautropia. Next base: position 110,117 of record JAUMUG010000004.1, read on the forward strand.
CCTCGTCACCAGTCCGATCGCCAGACCGATCATGATTTCACTGGCCAGCAGTGCCCAGATATCCGGGTCGTCGAAAGAGGGCGGGGGCGTCTGCGCCAGTGGTGCCGCCAACATCGCCAGCACGAAAGCCATCGTGACCCGTACACGCACTGGCACCGCCCGCGTCGAAAGAACCGGCGCCGACGTGAAGATCCCCAGCAGGCGAAACAGCGGCATCAGCAAGGCTGACAGCCACGTCAGCAGCTGAGCCTCCTCGATCAGCACCATCGCCCGTCTCCTGCGCTCAGAAGCCCGGATGCCCGTTGATCACCGCCGGAATCGACAGAATCATCCGTTGCAGAAAATCCGTCAGCGTCGACAGCATCCAGGGACCGGCCACCATCAAAGCCAGCGCCGACAGCACGATCTTCGGTACAAAAGACAGCGTCTGCTCATTGATCTGCGTCAGCGCCTGCAGCACGCTGATCACCAGACCCACCAGCAGAATCACCAGCAGAATGGGCAGTGCCGTGGCCAACAGCGTCTCCAGACCCTGTCGGCCAATCGTCAAAACGGTTTCAGGTGTCATGAATCAGACCTCATGCAGCAAAACTGGCCACCAGCGAACCCACCAGCAGATTCCAGCCATCGGCCAGCACGAACAGCACCAGTTTGAAAGGCAGTGCCACCAGGATCGGCGACACCATCATCATTCCGAGCGACATCAGTACACTGGCACAGATCAGATCGATCATGATGAACGGAATGAAGATCATGAACCCGATCTGAAACGCCGTTTTCAGTTCGCTGATCACAAAAGCCGGCACGATCACCTTGAAGGGCATGTCTTTGGCAGCAACCGCCTTGCCATCCGTGCCCGTTTCCACTCGGGCCAGGTTTGCAAACAACTCCAGATCACTGGTCCGTGTCTGCTTAAGCATGAACGAGCGTAGCGGCTCCGATCCCTTCTTCAGCGCCGACTCGAAATCTAGCCGTTTCTCACTGAAAGGCTGGTAAGCTTCTACATAAATCCTGTCGATCGTCGGCGACATGATGAACGCCGTCAAAAACAGAGCGATTCCCACCAGAACCTGATTCGGCGGTGAAGCCTGAAGACCCATGGCCTGCCGCAAAAGCGAAAGTACGATGATGATCCGCGTGAAACTCGTCATCAACAGCACTGCAGCCGGAATGAACGAAAGTGCCGTAAAGAACAATAGAGTCTGAATCGGCACCGACCAGGTCGTATTTCCGTCCTTCGTCGAACTTTCCAAATTCAACAAGGTCTGCGCAGCCGCCTCCCCAGGCAGCACGGCCAACGCACCCAGCACAAGTCCTGCTGCCCCCAGCAGCCCGACGATATGTCCCGGCTTCATCACGGAATCCCGATAGCTCACCATACCCTAAACCCCATTGAAACGCCGGTCGTGGCACCAGAACTGCCGCTTGAAGCAATCGGACGGCCAAGAAGCCGGTTGTAGGATCGGATACACGACGAATCCCAGATTTGGAGATTTGCCATTGAAGTGGCCGGGCCCGAGAGCGACCGAGCCCAAGAACGAAACGAGCCCGATTGGCTGATGGTCATGGATTCTTCCGACTCTGAAGCCGACTCAGCAATTCATCGAAACCGCGTTGCTGACCCACCTGCGGAAACACCACCGACTCATCCAGCTCCGTCAACAATGTGATCGACTGCCCCGTGATCCCCAACAACAGCTTCCGTTCACCCACCGTCACCACAGCCACCCGCTCATGCGGACCCAGCGTCAGCGAAGCAGCCACCTTCAACGGACCATGACCGGCGCCAGCCGGCAGCTGCGAAACTCGTTTTACCAGCCATAGCACCAGCGGGATCGAAACGATCACCGCCAGCAGAACCAAAAAAGACGAAAGCGCGGCACTCATGGGAAAAAATGAAATCAACCGCGATTCAGACGACGCATACGTTCGGCCGGTGTCACGATATCCGTCAGACGGATGCCGAATCGGTCGTTGACCACCACCACTTCACCCTGCGCAATCAAATAACCGTTGATCAGTACGTCCATCGGCGCACCAGCCTGCGTTTCCAGCTCCACCACCGAGCCTTGCGCCAGCTGAAGCACATTCTTGATCGACGTTCGTGTACGGCCGATCTCCACCGAAAGTTGAACCGGAATATCCAGAATGCGCTCGATGTCCTGAGCACCGATGTCGTCGCTTTGTTTCAGCTTCTCCATCACATTCGGAATGTTCTTCGCCACGTTCGGGTCCACCGGGGCCGAACCAATGGCGTTGGCATCCATGCTCGGCATCGTTGCTTCCGAGTCCTGGGCGTTTGGGTTCAAAGTCGTCTGGTCTGACATGATCAACCCTGCTGAATATCAGTATAAGAATGGACCGTATCGATACGTACCGCGTACCGACCGTTGTGTTCGCCATAGCGTCCGCTGAAGATAGGCACTTGACCAATTTTCAGGACCGCATCCGGCCCTGGCTCGATCTCGATCACATCTCCTTGCCGCAGATTCATTAGATCGCCCAACGTCAGCGTGGCTGTGGTCAGCTGCGCGACCAGTTCCACATTGGCGGGTCGGATTTCTTTCGACATCTGCTCGACCCAGTTGCGTTCGCTGGGCGCCCCTTGCGTGTGCAGCGGCGAGCACAGAATGTCGCGGATCGGTTCCAGCACGGTGTATGGAATACAGACGTGAATCGAACCCGATTGATCGTTGAACTGCAGTGTGAAGGTGGTGCTGACCACCATCTCGGTCGGAATGGCGATGTTCGCGAACTGCGGCTGCGTCTCGGAACGGTTGAAGACCATCTCGAAGGGATGAATCCCTTCCCAGGCACGCGCATACTCGGTGCGGCACAATTCGATGATTTTCTTGATCAACCGCTGTTCGGTGATAGAAAATTCACGCCCTTCGTTTTGACGGGTTGGACGGCCGGTACCACCGAACATCAGGTCGACCACCGTGCTGACCAGCGCACCATCCAGCACCAGCAGTGCACTGCCCGACAGCGGGCGGGTCTGCATGATGTTGATACTGCTGGGTGCCTTGATCTGACGCACGAAATCGGCATAGCGGCCCACCACCGGCGTATCATGCCCGATTTCGGGATTACGGCGCATGAAGCCGAACATCGCCAGACCGAAGCTGCGCGCAAAGCGCTCGTGGATCAACTCCAGAGCCGGCATCCGCCCCAGCACGATCCGCTCCTGGCGGGTCAGATCATAGGGTTGTGGTTCACCGGGGGCAGGGTCGTGTCCAACCGGCGGCATCGAAGGTGCAGCTTTCGTGCCATGATCATCGTCAGCGGACGAAGCGTGGGCGGGTCCGTCTGAGCCGTCAACCGCCAGCTGCTCGCCGGCCTCCGAATCGGCGGATACAGACTCGGAAGCGTCGTCGGCTGTCACACCTGTGCCTTCATCGGCATTGGCAGCATCGTCGGAAGCATTGGCCGCGCCGCCCTCGCTCTCATCGAGCAGCGCATCGATTTCATCCTGAGACAGATACTGCTCGCTCATGTTCACTGCACCAGAAGCTGATTGAAATGGACTGCCACCACCGGGCTGGGCGGGGGCGTTCTGGTGGTGCGCACGCGGGTGCTACGGTTGCCGGCCTTGTCCTCGGTTTCCGAGGTGGCGGGTGGTTCTTCCCATCCCAGCGCATGGGCCGTTCGCAACGAAATTTCCTGTGCCAGCGACTGCTTGCCGTCCAGGCTCAGAATCTGTTTCGAACTCTGTGATGACAGAAGAAACAGCAGTTCATTGCGCACCGCCGGCAGGAATTTCTTCAGATCGTCGGCAGCATTCTGATTGAGCATCTCCAGCACGATCGTCATCTGCGCCATGCGTTCACCACCTTCATCGGCCAGATTCACCGTGAATGGATCGAGATTGACGAAGATCGGCGCCGGGGCAGGGGCGTACTTTTTCTGTTGCTCCGCCTCGGGGTCAGGTGCCGGTTTCAGAAAGAACCAGCCGGCACCGCCACCGCCTGCCAGTACGGCAGCCAGGATGCCGATCAGTAGACCTTTACCTTTTTTCTTGCCTTCTTGGGCTTGGTTGTCAGCGTTGTCTGCCATAACTGCTCGGGGGTTACAAACAATGAGATAGCTGACATTTTCAGTCCCTGAAGGCCGTTGTGGTCCAACGAGGAGTGTCTTCTTTACCCTTTATTTCGGGTGCGCCGATGAACGGCAAAGGCCGGCATCGTGCCGGCCTTCGAAGGAGATCAGGCGAACAGGTCGACGCGACGGTTGCCTGTGGTGAAGGTCGGACGCGGGGCGCCGCCCGCCGGGCCGGTATCGTCCGCCGGTCGGCCGGCCGTCACGCCTGGAGCGCGATGTGTGCTCGGCTGTCCGTTGCCGCCGTGGCCGCCGGAAGGTTGGCCATCGCCCTGACCAGAGGCGGTCGTCGATTGTTGCATTCCTGAAGAAAATTCCTGGCCCGGTTGACGGTTCTGCGCAAATGCCGGGTTCTGGCCATTGTCCATCCGGTATTCGCTCAGGCGAATGCCTTGATCCGAGAGCAGTTGGCGCAGCTGCGAAATCGAGGATTCGATGGCACTGCGTGTGGCGGCGTGAGCGGCCGAGATGTCCAGCTGTGCATCGTCGGCCGACAGGGAAAGACGGATGCGGATCGGACCGAGTTCGGCCGGATTCAGGCGGATCTCGGCGCGATCCTGGCCTTGCACGACCAGACTTGCCACCTGTCGGGCAAACTGTTCCTTGAATTCCGGCGTGTTGATGGCGCTGTCGATCCGGCTGCCGAGCAGAGGACTGCCATCGGCGCGCACCGGTGAATGGCCGCTGTTGACCGGGGAGGCCACCCCAACACCTGGTGCGGCCAGGTCGGTGTGGCCCACGCTGCTGATCGACGTGATGTCCGTACCCGCATTGACCCGAGCGGCTGTGGTACTGCTGGCCATCGTGGTAGGCAGGGCAGTGTCGCTCGACGTACTTGCCTGCGTGGTCGCCCGTGCCGTCAACGATTGAACCGCAGCGTTGCCGGAGCGGTTCCGGTTGCCGTCCTGCCCATTGTTCTGGTGGCCCGATGATTCCCGTCGTGCCGCCATGCTTCTTTGCTCTGCGGGTGCGCTTTCGGTTTTGGCCACAAGGGGGTCTGCATCGACCGTGTTCCGAGCCTGCTCAGCACCGGGGGCCGAACGGTCGGGTCGTGCGGCGCTCGCCGATGCCACGCTTTTTGCAGCAGTGGCTTCGTCTGCCACCGCTTCGTCCGGGCTGTCCGTTGCTGCCCGGGTCGTGGTGCTCATGTCGTCGGAGCCGGCCGAGCTGGCCTTATGGTCGGCGCTCGCTTTCGTGGCACCGGCCGCAGAAGCCCCCGTTTGCAGACCCGAACCGGATGCGCCGGCTTGCGCTGCTGTTGCGGTTTCGATGGTTTCGCCGGCTGCGCGTCCAAGAGCGGTGCCGCGCTCCGTTTTCATATCATCACGCGATGCCTGCTGTGCGTCTCGGGTTCGTTCCGGAGTTCGGTTCTGCGTGCGCTGGACCGATTCCGCGTCGGAACCGTTCTGAACCCGTCGGTGCTGATCACGACGGGCATCGATGCCTGGTGATGCCTGTAAGTCTTGCTCGCGGGGTTGCTGACTTTTGCGCGCTTTGTCCAGACGTGTCTGTTCGTCGCGACGGGCCAGCGCGCTGCGCGCCATTTCCTCGAAATTACCGGGTTTCAGGTCCGCGATCAGCGCCTTGAAATCCAATCCGCTCAGACCCTGCATCTGATCGGTACGAACTCGGGTTGCAAGCCTGGACGACGGATTGCCTGTCGACGACGTGTTTGCTGTGTTGACGTTTGAACCTGTTTTCATTGCATCATGCCGTCATGTTTGAAATCGGGTTACGAATCAGAGTCCGATGCCTGAATTCGCTGCAGGTGCCGGATGGCGGCCAATTCGTCGGTGGCCAACCTTTCCTGTCGTTTTGCCCATGCAGCGGCACGCTGTGCACGCTGATGCACGATCATTTCCACCGCTTTCAGTTTCTTCTGCTTGCCCAGCAAATCCATCCTCCGCTGCTCGACACGGTCGATGGCTTGTTGTACATACAACCGTTGCTGCTCGATCGCTTGTTCGATCGTGCCGGCAAAATGCGTGTCCATACGCAGCGCTGCCACCCGGCGGCTGCTGTCGGCCGAAAGGCGGCGACGCTGTCGTTGTTCCGCACGATAATCGTCAAGCGTCTGCAAGGTGTTGCGCATGGCGCTCAGATGCTGCTGCGCCTGCTGCAGCTCGGCGGCTGCTTCATCGCGTAGCCTTTTGTAGTTTTCAATGGCCAGATCCAGTGCTTGTTTCATGCGCGGCCAACCTCTTCACCTTGCCGGTGAACGCCACCTTGCAGCAAATCTCTCATGCGTTGTACCGTCACTGGTAGTGGCGTCGGGTCATCCACCTCTTGACACAGGAAGGTTTCGATCGCTGGCAGCAGTTCGATCGCACGATCGATTTTCGGGTCCGCGCCCGGCGAATAGGCGCCGATCGTGATCAGTTCGCGGCTGCGCTGATAGGCAGACCACAGCGACTTCAGCTCGCGCGCCAGCTTCTGCTGCTCCGGTTCGGTCACGGCCGTCATCACCCGGGAGATCGATTGTTCGATATCGATGGCTGGGTAGTGGCCGGCATCGGCCAGTGCTCGCGTCAGTACGATGTGCCCATCCAGAAAGGATCGGGTCGAGTCGGCCACTGGATCGTTCTGGTCGTCGCCTTCGGCCAGCACCGTGTAGAAGGCGGTGATCGAACCCATGCCGGCGGCACCCATGCCGGTTCGTTCCAGCAGCGCAGGCAACCGGGCAAATACCGAAGGCGGATAGCCTTTGGTGGCGGGCGATTCGCCGATCGACAGCGCAATTTCGCGGGCTGCCATCGCATAGCGGGTCAGCGAGTCCATCAACAGCAACACCTGTTTGCCCCGATCCCGGAAATACTCGGCAATGGCGGTGGCGTAGCTGGCCCCTTGCATCCGTGCTATCGGCGGTGTATCGGACGGCGCAGCCACGATGACGGTGCGGCTTCGGTCGGCATCGCCCAGAATGTCTTCGAGAAATTCTTTGATCTCACGACCGCGCTCGCCGATCAGCCCGACCACGATGACATCGGCATTGGTGTAGCGTGCCATCATGCCCAGCAGTACACTCTTGCCCAGGCCTGCGCCGGCAAACAGACCGATGCGCTGGCCACGGCCGATGGTCAGCAGCCCATTGATGGCCCGCACACCGGTGTCCAGCGGTTTGCGGATCGGTTCGCGTTCCATCGCACTGATGGGCCGGCCATGAATCGGACGGCTTTCGACCTCGTCGAGCGGTCCCAGATGGTCCATCGGAACGCCATGCGCATCCACCACCCGGCCCAGCAGGCCGCGGCCGATCGGCAGATGGCGCATCTGATCTGAAGCACGTCGCCATGGATGGCTGTGCACCGTCAGCGAAGGGCGCTTGACGGCTGGCTCGAAAGGGCAGACACGGGTGTCGGGCGACAGGCCACTGGTGTCGGCCGAAGGCATCAAAAAGGTGTGGCCATTGGCAAAGCCCACCACTTCGGCCTCGACGTACTCACCGCCGGGCTGCATCAGTTGGCACAGCGATCCCACCGGCAGGCGCAGACCCGCGGCTTCGACCAGCATGCCGGACACCTTCACCAGTCGGCCTTCGCTGGCCACCGGCTGTAGATGTGAAGCCAGCACATGACAGTTGTCCAGAAAACCGGAGAGCTGCTCAGCGAGATTCATCTCAATCCCCAGCCGTCAACTTTCATTCGATGAGTCATCCGCATTGCCATCCGAACCGGATGAAAGCTCGGGGGCGGAGGCAAGGGCCATGTTTTCGGCCTCGGTCGCGTAGCGAGACGCCGCCATCTGATTCGTGGACGGATAGTCTTTGACACTTTCGATCTTCGTGCAAGCCGCTGCTGCCCGTATGCCCATGCCCGCGTAGGCGCGCTCGATACGCGTCTGCAGGCTGGCATCCACCGTCATCGTGCCGGCATCCAGCCTGCAACCGCCAGGGCTCATCGTCGGGTTGCCCAGCACCTTGACCGTCAGCTCCGGGTGGTGCAGGTCCAGCCACTGTCTGGCGGTTTCCACGTCATCCGGATGCACCATCACGTCCAGTGCACGATATTGCCGGCCCAGTTGCTGCAGCGCATCGTTCAGCACACCGCTGATGCTGTCCGGCACGGAGTGCAGGTGCTGGCAGGCAATCTGTTGGCCGAACTGCAGGGCCAGGGCCAGCACGCGCTCGGCCAGCTGGTCTTCGAGCACATGCACGCCTTGCTCGAAGTTCTTCAACAGCGCATTGCAACGGCCGCGCGCATCCATGCCGATTCGCTCGAGTTCGGCTTGCAACTCGGCTTTGGCTTCGGCCAGACCGGCTTCGCGCCCGTTCTGCCAGGCTGATTCGATCTGCCGAGCAAGTGCTTTTTCGGCCACTTCGGCCGCAGCGCGCTTTTCACGCTCGGCCGGGCTCGGGCTGTTCAACGATTGAATGCCTGCTGGCTGCCAGGTATCTTGTCGGCTGATTCGGGCAGGGCGGGCCGCAGGATTGGCGGTGGACGCCGGATCAGACCATGGCATCGCCGCCTCCGGTGCTGACGGCGATGGTGCCTTCTTCGGCCATCCGTCTGACCGTCTTCAGAATTTCCTTTTGCTGCGCTTCCACTTCCGACAGCCGTACTGGCCCCCTTGATTCCAAATCCTCCTTCAGGGATTCCGCCGCGCGTGATGACATGTTCTTGAAAATCTTTTCACGTAGCGCGGGTTCCGCACCTTTCAGTGCGATGATCAACTGATCGTTCTGGATCTCACGCAGCACCGTCTGCATGGCCCGGTCGTCCAGATTCACCAGATCATCGAAGGTGAACATCTGGTCTTCGATTTCCTGGGCCAGATCGGGGTTTTCGGTGCGGAGGCTTTCCAGCAGCGGCACTTCTTCGCCGCCACCCAGAAAGTTCAGAATCTCGGCCGCAGCCTTGCTGCCGCCCAGGCTGGCTCGCTTGATGCGATCGCCGCCGGTCAGCACACGGGAGAGGGCTTCATTCAATTCGTTCAGCGCACTTGGCTGAATGCTGTCCAGCGTGGCGATGCGCAGCATCACGTCGGCACGCAGGTCGGCGCTCAGCTGCTGAAGAATGTCCGAGGCATGATCGCGTTCCAGGTGTACCAGAATCGAGGCGATGATCTGCGGATGCTCGTGTCGGATCAGCTCGGCCACCGAGGAAGCATCCATCCAGCGTAGGCTTTCGATGCCCGAGACATCGCTGCCTTGCAGAATGCGTTCGATCAACATGCCGGCCTTGTCATCGCCCAGCGCACGGCGCAGCACATCGCGCACATAGGCGTTGGGGTCGTGAACCAGCGTGCTCTGCTGCGACGCCTGCTGATGGAATCGCTCCAGCACCGCGTTGATGTGATCCTTGGTGGTGTACTGTGTTTTGGCCATGACTTCACCCAGACCCTGAACTTCCTTCGGGGTCAGGTGCTTGAATACTTCGGCGGCTGTTTCCTCGCCCAGAGCCAACAGCAGCACTGCGGCATCACGGGTGCCGGCTTCATCAAAACCACTCATTTCGGCGTATCCGGGTTGGAGCCATTGACCCAGTTGCGGACGACGGTCGCGACCGCCGTCGGGTCGGTTCTGGCCAGTTGCAGAGCGTTGTGCTGGGCGATCGTCATACCGATGCCCATGTTGGGATCGATCCGTTCGGCTGAGATGGCGTTGGCAGCCGAGCCACCTCCGGGTGCGGGCAGATCCAGTTTTTCATCGATGCGCTCATTCAGCTTGCGGGTATTGTCTTCCTGCGCCCTACGCATCGTCTGCAGGGCAGGGCGTATGAACATCATCAGAATGATCAATGCCAGCACCACGAAACCAAGTTGTTTGCCGACATCCTTGGCCAGCGAAATCGTGTCGGGGTCTTTCCACAGCGGCGTTTCCTCGGCATCCATCGATGGCTGTGCAGTGAATGCCGCATTGACGACCTGTACGGTGTCTCCCCGGGTTGCCGAGAAGCCGACCGCCTGCTGAACCAATGCTTCGATGCTCTTGAGTTCGGTTTCGGACAGTGGCGTGGACACTGGCTTGCCATCCTCACCGACACTCTGCCTCTGATTCAACAGCACGGCCACCGACAGACGACGGATGGCGCCGGTCTGGTTTCGGGTGACACGCACTGTCCGGTCCAGCTCATAGTTCGTCACCGATTCCTGCCGGCTGGAGCCGTTGGCCGAGCCTTGTGCTGAGGTGGAGGCGCCGGCGGCCTGCGTATTCTGTGCGTTGCCGTTGATCGGTGCCGACGCGGCGGCAGGGGGCTGGTTCGACAACGCCCCCGGAATGCCACCGGCTGCACCCAGCGCACCGCTTCCGTCCTGGCTGGACATCATCTGCTGACTACGGATCGCCGCATTGCTGGGATTTTGATTTGGTGCGTAAGTTTCCGCAGTCGATTCGCTTTGGGTGAAGTCGATATCGGCCGCCACCTGGGCGCGGATATTCCCGTTGCCCACGATCGGTTCAAGCAGGTCGGTGATGCGCCGGGACAGCGAGCTTTCGATCTGATTGCGGTAGTTGACCTGTGCCGTGTTCATGGCTCCGCCATCGGCGTCCAGGTCCGACAGCAGTTTGCCGTGCTGATCGACGACCGACACCTGTTTCGGACTCATGTCAGGAACAGAGGAGGCCACCAAATGCAGAATGCCAGAAACTTGTTGGCGATCCAGAGATCGGCCGGGGTACAGATTCAGCATCACCGATGCCGATGGCTTGTATTGCTCACGCAGAAAACCGTTCTGGATCGGAATGGCCAGATGCACCCGGGCACTCTTTACCGCAGCCAGCCCCTGAATCGAACGGGCCAGTTCGCCTTCCAGACCTCGCTGAAAGTTCAGGCGTTCTTGAAACTGTGTGGTGCCGAAGCGCTGCTTTTCCATCAGCTCATAGCCGGTGGTGTCGCCCTTGGGCAAACCCTGGGCCGCCAAGCGCAGGCGCAGATCATGAACCCGGTCGGCTGGTACCAGAATGGCTCCGCCACCTTCTGTGTACTTGTAGGGCACATTCATCTGCGCCAGTTGTGCAACGACAGCGCCGCCTTCACGGTCGGGCAGATTGTTGTAAAGCACTTTCCAGTCGGGCTGCTGCGACCAGATCCAAGCCGAAACGGCCACGGCGCCCAGAGCGATGGCGCCGACCCCGGCTTTGATCTTCATTCCAGCCGGCATCTGGGCAAAGGGGCCGGTACTTACGCTGACGGGCATTGAAGTGGACATGGCAGGTGTGCTCGTACTCATGGCACGCATTATTCGGCAACCAGATCGATGGATATTCTTCAAATACAGGGTTGGATGCCTGCTATTTCGGGGACGTGGATTTTCACTGTCCGATACGATCGAGTCTCACGATGGGCACTTTGCCCTGTGAAGGAGGTCGTTGATGCAAGTGGAGTTTCCTGGTTCTGCGCTGAAAGCTGCCGCCGATGCGGCCGCCGCAGCCGCTCGTCCGGATAGGATCGGTTTTCTGAATGGAAAACTGGCTGATGCCGGTGTCGACCAGACGGGCAAGGTGTCGTTCGGCAACCTGCTGATGGATGCGTTGCGTGGCGTCAGCAACACTCAGAGTGTTGCTGACGAGCAGCAGCGTGCCTTTGAGGTGGGGGAGGCGGGCGCCACCCTGGAAAGCACCATGGTGGCGATGCAAAAAGCGCAGATCGGCTTTCAGTCGGCACTGACGGTGCGCAATCGTCTGGTACAGGCTTATACCGAAATCATGAGCATGCAGGTCTGATGCTCGGTCCCCATACGGGGACAGGGGGCTGTCCTGCTCCGGCGTGGCCGGATAGGGTAGCCCCTCATTTTTTTTCAGATCGTGCGGGCGGCGCGGATGCGGCGTTCCACATCCATCACGTAAATCTGAATCTGCCTGGACACACTTTCGGGCAACAGCTCGAAGCGGCAACTGATCAGGTGCCGACCCTGACGGTCGGCGGCGGCAGCGATCCGGATCACCTTCAGATCGCAGGGCAGGGCGTTGGCGCGGGCGCGCTCGATGCGGCTGTGGCGCAGAAGTTCACCGGCATTGGGTAACGGCAAGTCCGTCGGCCAGTAAAAGCACAGACCTCCGGCCGACAGATCATGCAGTTCGCCCCAGGCTTCACCCCCTCCGGTCTTGCGGAAGAACACCTGTGTCATGTCGACGGCGGGCGGCATCACCCGAAAGTCGTTGCGCCGCTGCACCCGCCAGCCATGGTTCGGAATACGCGCCACCAGATGCTGTCCGTGCTCGTCCTGGCGCAGCGCCAGCGAATCGAAGTTCAGCTGAATCTTGACCGAGCCGGTGCTGCCCACCAGTGTCAGGCCGTGCGTGTTCAGCAGCGGGTCATAGAGACTGGGATCGGCATCGATCATCAGACAGACATTGTCGGTTTCCAGCGCATCGATCCGGGTCAGCAGGTGGATGTGTTCATCCTCATTGCTGTGGAGCGCCACATGTGCGCGAGCGGCCATCAGCTCACGTAGCATCGATCGCACGGCCATGGTGCCTTCCATCCGGTACTGCTCCAGACCATCGTTGGGGGAAAGCGGCAGATAGCCAGGCAGCATGGCGTCTGCAGCGCGGTGTGCATGAAGGGTACTCATGACAGTGAAACCGAAGACAGAGAGGGTTTGACGATAGCCCGACGCACCGGTACTGTCCGCAGCCAGGGCGACAGACGAGCGTATCCGGGTGACGACAGACGACGGATCTGCTCGTCCACTCGCAGGATCTGCCGTATCAGTCGGATACGGGCGCTTTCCAGCTGGCGACGGGCTTCCGGGCAGGTCGATTCGAGCGCTTCCCAGCTTTGCTGCAAGTCGTGTGCCAGCCTGGGCAGATGGCGGCGCAGGCGTTTCACTTCGTCCCAATCGCCCAGGGCGGCGGCGTGCAGCATGGTTTCGGACAATTGCAACGCGTCGCGATACTGACGGGGCAATTCAATGTCGGGAATGGCAGGGGAGGACATGATCGGCCCTCACGCATTCGGTTTCAGACCGAGCACCTGCGGACGGATGCTGCGCCAGGCATCGCGTAGTTCCTGCAGCAGCGTCGTGACTTCTTCGTACTGGGCCAGGTCGTTGTTCAGATTGGCCTGCAGCAGCGTGCGGCTCATGTATCCGTACAGTGCCCACAGATTCGAGGAAATCTCGCCGGCGTCGTGGTCCAGAGAGGCTTTGAGGCCTTCATCGATGATGCGGATCGCGCGTGACGTGGCCTGGCCCTTGCCTGTGATGTCGCCCTGCTGCAGCGCGATACCCGCCTTCATCACAGCGGTTACGGCACCGTCGAACAGCATCTCGACCAGGCGGTGAGGGTCTGTCATGCGAACCGAGCTTTCGAGATCCACCGAGTGATAGGTGGAGGCCGAGGATTGATGATGGCTAGTGAACATGTGCGGGCCTGACTGTAGATACTCAAATGGGGTGATGTGTCGGTGGGACCGCCTGGTGCCATGGCGACTGCCACGCCCCGGGCGCATCGGGAACATCCTGCCACCGTTGCCAGAGCGTCGATCGTCGGTACCGGCGGCGTCCTGTACTGTTTATCGACGCTTGGCGGAAAGACTTTAGGGGGCAGACCGCGGAGGTGACGACATAAAACGGGGTAAAGACGGCTCTTATCCGCGGCGCTTCGTCGACGACGTCGAAGTGGCCGAAAACCGCCTGCCGATCAGGTGACTCCATATCCGGACAACGACATTTCGTGTTCGATATCTCATCGATCGAGAAACGAAATGGACATTTTTACCCGCGGCTTCGTCCTCGGTGCGTTCTTTTGGCCGCTTGATACGGGGGGAGGTCCCGACTGGTTGGTGCAGGGCGATGCCGGATGAGCAACGTGCGTTGCGAGGATCAGGGGTCGGGACCGAAAAACTGCTCCATCTGCCGGGTGTGTTTCCGGCTGATGGAGCGGGGACGATCAGGATCTCGATGAGTTCAACAACGCAGCAATCGACGAGAAGGAGCTGCTGATCCTGGTCAGGTTGGCGTCGAGATTCGCGTACTGCTGGCGTAGCTGTTCTTCACGCCGTTCGAGCTTGCTGTTGAGCTGGTCCGTTCTGTCGGAGTAGGTCTTCAGCGTGCGGTTCAGCGCTTCGGTGACACCGTTCAGACTTCCGTTGGTGTCCAGGATCTCTTTCAGGCGTTCACTGAATTGCTTGGCCAGGCCGGTGGCCGCTGCGGTGGCCGTTCCAGTCGTCGTGGTCGTGTCGTTGGCACGGGGCAACTCCCCGGCCAACATGCGCCGCAGACGGGTCGGATCGTTGAGCAGATCGTCCAGCTTGTCGGACTTGATGCTCAGACTGCCGTCGCGACCCAGCTCGAAACCGGCGTTCGACAGATTCTGATCATCGTCCCCCAACTGTGCACGAACCAGCGAGCGCAGCTGGCTCTGGATGCGGATGATCGTCGAGTTGCCCTGCAGGGTGCCCGCGGTCTTGGAGCCGGCGTCATAGCGGGTTTCCGATGCGATCAGACTGTTGACCTTGTTGTAGGCTTCGATGAAAGCGTCGACGTCCTCTTTCAGCGCTTCCTTGTTGGTGTCGACTTCGATCGTCACCGGGTTGGCATCGGCTTTTTTGAGGTCCAGCGTCACCCCTTCGATCAGATCCCTCACTTTGTTGGAGGCAGAGCTGGCGGCCAGACCATTGATCGTCATCTGCGCGTCGCGTGCAATTTGCGTGCGCTGGCTGCCATTGCTCCCGTTCTGGGCCGTGGCCGAAATGCTCAGTGCATCCAGCTGGCTGCCATCGGCTGCGGTGGCCGTGATCTCGAATGCATTGCTGGCGCCCGTTTCTCGGCTGGTCAGCATCAGACGGGTACCGGTTCCGTCATTGACCAGGCTGGCGCTGATGCCGGAGGATGTGCTGCGATTGATCGCATCACGGATATCGCTCAGTTTCGCATCGGCCGCCACCGTGATCTCCAGCGCGGCACGTTCACCGTCGGCAGTGAAGGCGCTGCCATCGGCGTTGACACTGCCCATCTGAATACGCAGCGTGCCTCCGCCCACCACGGCATCAGGGCTTGCAAAGGCGCGGCTGGCAACCGCTTGGCTCTGCGCCAGCTGGTGTACGGTCAGCGAGTGAACGCCCTTGACACCACCGTTCCCACTGGTCACGGCCACTTGCGAGTCATTGCTGGTGGTGGCCGTGTTGTTCTGCCAGGTGGTTTGTGTGGTGAGTTTCTCGGCAGCCGTCTGTAGTTCGGAAAGCGCGGATTTGACCTTGCCCCAGGACGACAGCTTCGTATTGATGCCGGCCTGTTGCTGTTGGATCTTGGTCAGCGGCTCGCGCTCGATCGCCATCAGCTGGGTCACGATGGAATTGACATCAATGGATCCACCGGACGCGGTAATCGTTGCCATACCGTCCTCATCATGAGAGCAGGGTTATCGATGGACATCATATCGGCAGCTGCTCGGGCTTCATAAGGGGGCGGGCCGCCGGCTGGCAGGCAACGAAAGGCCGCTGGTCGGCTGGGCGGGGTGTGTGGCGCTTTTGCACCGAGCTGCGTACTGGTGCGTCGTTGGCGTGGTGGATCGTCGTCGGGGCATTGCACGGGATGGCCGTGGGGCGGCTCCAAACGCCAAGCGGCGTGTTCCGTGAAGGAGCACGCCGCGGTGGGGCAGGCAGGCGTCCGTCAGAACGCCTCCTGGCCAGAAGAGGGCGGCGCAGCAGCCGGTGAGCTGCGGCGCCGTGCTGCGATCAGCGCAGCAGGGACAGCACGTTGTTGGGCATGGAGTTGGCCTGCGACAGCATGGCGGTACCGGCTTGCTGCAGCACCTGCGAGCGGGTCAGCGCGGCGGTTTCCGCAGCGAAGTCTGCGTCCATGATCCGGCTGCGGGCAGCGGTCTGGTTCTCTGCGTTGATCTGCAGGGTGCTGATGACGGCCTCGAAGCGGTTCTGCATGGCACCGAAAGTGGCACGTGCGCCGTTCACCTCGCCAAGCATCGTGTCGATTGCTTCCAGTGTCGCACGGGCTTTGGCGGCATCCGTGATATCGTGGTTTTGACCGTCGGTCAGGTTGGTGAATTCCTCCTTGCCAGCCAGATCGAGCGTTTCGATGTCGATCTTGTCATGGTCGGTGTTGTTGGCGCCGATCTGGAAGCTCAGCGTAGCAGCATCCTTGAAGAGGGCCGTGCCGTTGAAGTTGGTGCTCTCGAGCACGCGCTGAATTTCATTGCCCAGTTCCTTGAACTCGGCATCCAGAGCCAGGCGGTCCTGCTCGCTGTTGGTGCCGTTGGCGGCCTGGACAGCCAGCTCGCGCATGCGCTGACCCATGTCGCCGACTTTGGCCAGGGCGCCTTCGGCGGTCTGAGCCAGGGAGATGGCGTCGTTGGCGTTGCGGATGGCGACGTTCATGCCGCGGACTTGGGTGTTCATACGCTCGGCGATGGCCAGGCCGGCGGCGTCGTCCTTGGCACTGTTGACGCGCAGACCGGTGGACAGGCGCTGTACCGACTGGGCCAGCGAGCTTTGGGTGGTGCTCAGGTTGCGCTGAGCGTTCAGGGACATCAGGTTGGTGTTGATGATCTGGGCCATGTTCGTTCTCCGATGATTGAGAGAGGAGTGTGGTTTGGTCCGAATCCCGGTCATCGGGTCTGGACGGCGGGAACCGTTCCCGTTGCCTTGAATATCGGCGCACTTTGCGCTGGCTTTAAGACGCTTTCAACCATTCGGGACTCTGCTGGCGCCGTTGATCGCCGGTCAGGGCCAGAGGTGTTCTCGAAACGAGATATCCGTCACGAAACCGATGCTCTGTTCACAATGAACGACAGCCTCACAATGAGGCCTTCGGTGTAGGGGCTTCGGTGTATCCCACACAGTATAAAACACAACACAAACAAAAACAAAG
>JAUMUG010000004.1:126989-307432 GCA_030530775.1 Lautropia sp.
GTGTAGGGGCTTCGGTGTAGGGGCCTCTGTCGAAAACACACCACATTCATGTTCGGTGACTGGAGCGATTGTGCAACAGTGCGTTGCGCGCCCGATGAAGGGCTGTTTCCCGCCGCTTATCGCGGCTTCAGCCGTGCTGTGGCGGCCGGGCATCAACAGGGGAGAACAAGCGGATTGCCGCATCCGACGAACAGTCTCTGATGCCGTCGAAGGCTGATGGGGACGTACCGTTGCGGCGCAATGCCGTTCGGCCACTGGTCGGCGCACGATTGGCCCTCTGCATCGGCACCTTCATAGTTGCTCCTGTCGTGCGGGGAATAGCCGCCACGGGGTCGAGGAACACTGAATATCAGGAAGGGCTGAAGATGAACGAAGAGAGAATCATGGCAGAGATCAGAGAGACGAACCTGTCCTATCTGATCCTGGCCCAGTCCCTGATCCGAAGCGATCGGGTCCAGGCGCTCTATCGTCTCGGTTTGTCGGAGGAAGTCGCCGATCTGCTGGACCAGATGTCACCTGCGCAGCTGATGCGCATGGCGCAGGGCAATATGCTACTGTGCCGCTTCCGCTTCGATGACGAGATGCTCTGGTCGCTGCTGGCGGATCACGGCGAAATGGTCGATGAGAACGCGCCTGACCGAAGCGCTTCCCGTTTGCACGCAGCCATTCTGCGTTCCGGCCGGTTCGAGGAGACACTGAATGAGCGCGCGTAGTCTTCTCGAGGACAACCGTCAGATCGTCAAGGCGATCCGGATGATCGAGCTGGGGGCCCGGCTGCAGATGCTGCAGTCAGAGACCGATCTGCCCTATGAACGCTTGCTGAAGCTTTACAAGGAAGTGGCCGGCCGTTCGCCCTCGAAAGGGCAGCTGCCTTTCTCGACCGACTGGTTCATGACCTGGCAGCCCAATATCCATGCCTCGCTTTTCTACAATATCCATACGTACCTGATGAAAAGCTCGCCGATCGATGAATCGGACGCCATCATCAAGGCATATGAGTTGTATGCAGCCGAGGTCAAGAGCTACGGTGTCGAGCCGATGCTGAGTATCACCCGAGCCTGGCGACTGGTGAAGTTCATCGACAGTGGTCTGGTCACCGCGGTGCAATGCAACCGATGCAAGGGGCAATTCATCAACCATCCTTATGAGCTGGAAGACCGCTTCGTGTGCGGACTGTGCGAACCTCCGGCGCGTGCGGGCAAGGCACGCAAGGCAGGCGCCATTCATTGAACCGGAGCTGATTTCTTCGGTTCAGCGTACATGGAAGATTTGAAAGGCGGTGAATCTCTGTGAGTTTCAGCAGGGATTCATCGCCTTTTTTACCTGTCGTGAACTTTCACTCATGGCTGCTGTCGTGGGTCGATGACGGCTTGACGTTCCTGTTCGATCGATATTTCCGAAAAAGCCAGGGTCTTTGCGTCGCCCAGACCGGATTGGAAGGATGAGCGGGTTTCACCGCGAAAGCATGCCGGTCATCGTGATTGGTTTTCTTCGGGGGTCGACGTCGTTGAGTCCGTTGATTTCCTGATATTCCCGATAAAATTTTTTATAGAGGGAATCGTATTGCCATGCCTTGTCAGCATCTTTGCGTGTATCGTACGAGGCCCATGGTTTCTGGGCCGCAATGATACTGCCCGTCCACTCAACGGTCCAGGAAGTTCAGGCCTGTCTTCGATTGCCAGTGCTTTCAGCCGGCATTCTCCGATCATTGGCAACAGATATGCACCTTGTTCCGGGCGACGAGTCATCTGAACCAGCAAAATCTCTTCCACTTCGCTGCGCCACGCAGGAAAACCGATTCATTGCGACTGCACTGGCAAGAAGACGATCTCGACGAAAAGGATACGGGTCTTGCGCGGATTCTTTCATGACCAGGGCGTGGAGGTTCGCCCGAACAGCAGGGATTTGAGCCCGCTGTTCAGGCTGGCTCGATACCTTGTTTCCAATCCGGAAAGCACCGTAGCGCAGCTGGCCGACAGCGAAGCCGTTCTGCCTGGATCGGGATCGGGTAGGCACAACTCCTTTGGCGTCTCGTGCCGGATTCGGGAGGCGCAAAGGAAGCTGTGCACGCTGAGCAGCTGTCAGGCCTACGTCCAGGGGGCATTTCCGTCCGTCTGACCAGAATGGGGGCAGGGCAGGAGGCTGGGCGTTCAAGAATGCGGAGTGCGCGCCGAAAAACAGGGGAGCGCCATGAAAGGCTCAACCAGTTGAGGAACACAAAAAATGTTTGTCATCATCGGCTACGTCGTCGTGCTTGGTTCCGTGATTGGCGGATACGCCTTGGCCGGCGGACATATTGCCGCGCTTTTTCAACCTCTTGAGCTGCTGATGATCGGTGGTGGGGCCTTCGGCGCTTTCATCGTGGCCAACCCGGGAAAAGATTTGAAGGCGGTGATGGGCGCGTTGCCCGCGGTGCTGAAGGGCTCCAAGTACACCAAGGACCGCTACCTGTCGTTGATGGCGATGCTGTATGACGTGCTGAGCAAGGCTCGCAAAGAGGGGCTGATGGCGATCGAGAACGACGTCGAGGCGCCCGAAAGCAGCCCGTTGTTCACGCGCTATCCCGATCTGGTCGCAGACCATCACCTGATCGAGTTCGTCACCGACTATCTGCGTATGATGATTTCCGGAAATTTGAACGCGTTGGAAATCGAGAACCTGATGGACAACGAGATGGAAACCCATCATCACGAAGCGATGGTGCCAGCCCATTCCATTCAGAAAATGGCCGATGGTCTGCCGGCTTTCGGCATCGTGGCCGCCGTGATGGGGGTGGTGCACACGATGGGGTCGGTGGGACAGCCGCCTGCTATTCTGGGGGAGATGATCGCGCATGCGCTGGTCGGTACCTTCCTGGGGATTCTGTTGGCCTATGGATTTGTCGGCCCGATTGCGGATTTGCTGACCCAGAAAGTGAATGAGGCTGGCAAGGAGCTGCAGTGTGTGAAGGTGACGCTGCTGGCCAGTATGCAGGGTTATGCTCCCGCCATTTGCGTCGAGTTCGGGCGCAAAGTGCTGTATTCGACCGAGCGGCCGAAGTTTGCGGAGCTCGAAGGCCACGTGAAGCAGAAGAGGGCCTGAGATCATGTCCTCGGCCAACGCCAAAAAAACTCAGCCGATCGTCATCAAACGCATCAAGAAGGGTGGCCATGGTCACCATGGTGGCGCGTGGAAGATCGCCTATGCCGACTTCGTGACGGCGATGATGGCTTTTTTTCTGCTGATGTGGTTGTTGAGTTCGGCCAGTGAGAATGATTTGAAGGGCATTTCGGAGTACTTTCAGACCCCGCTGAAGATTGCGCTGAGTGGTGGCAGCGGGGTGGGGGACCGCACCGCACCGGTGCCGGGCGGTGGTATGGATCTGACCCGCAAAGATGGTCAGGTCAATCGCAAGGCCGATCAGGGCAGGCAGCGTCGCAAGCAGGAAGAAGAAAAAGCGCTGATGGCGCTGCAGCAAAAGCTCGAAGAGTCGATCATCCGGATTCCGGCTCTGGAAGCGCTGCGTGATCAGATCAAGCTGGAAATGACGGTGGACGGGCTGTCGATTCAGATCGTGGACGCCAGCAAAAAGCCGTTGTTTGCATCAGGCAAGAGCACGGTTCTATCGCCGGCGATGCGAGAGCTGTTGCGCACCATCGGCAAGATGCTCAACGATGTCGAGAATTCGATCAGCCTCAGTGGTCATACCGATGCCACGCCCTATGCGGGTGGTGCGGTGGGAGGCTATTCAAACTGGGAACTTTCCGCCGAGCGGGCCAATTCGTCGCGTCGCGAGATGGTGCTGGGCGGTATGGATGCGGGCAAGGTTCTACGCGTGCAGGGGCTGGGGTCGGTGATGCCGATCGAAAAAGACAACCCGCGTGATCCGGTGAACCGACGGATTGCTATCGTGGTGCTGAATGATGAGGCCAAGGCGCGTATTCTGGGAGGCACCGAGATCAAGGCATCCGATGAGCAAAGCGCAGCCGAGGCGCTGGGCGCAGTGCAGATTCTCAACGATGTGAAGCAGCAGTGATAAATCAGTGGCGCAGTCGCCGGGCAGCGGTTTGCACCGTCCTGCAGCGATGCCGGGGTTGGAGAGCTGGCTGCACATGAAGCCGGGATCGCATCGCAGGAATTCGGGCAGAGGGGCGCACGGGCGCCCCTTCGTCGTTCGGGATGCGCGCCCCGGTGGCTCAGGGCAATCCATGCCGGCGCCGTCGAGTCCGATGGATGTCGTGCAGAGGGCAATCGTCGTCGACCGTTTGCAAACAAGCGGTTGTGTTGTCTGCAGGGGATCGGCCCGATCTTTAGGCCACCCGTCCGTCGTGCCGGACCGCTCATCGATGCCGCGCCGAACTGTACTGTTTCTCCCGCTTTTTCCAAGCATTTCGGGTGCTGGGCGCCTCCCATAATGGCAGGCATCTGAAACGAGGACAGCCGTATCGATGGCCGACCAGCCCAGCAAAGAGGATAAGCAGTTACCCGCATCCGAGAAGCGCCTCAAGCAGGCAGCCGAGGAAGGTAACGTCCCGCGTTCGAGGGATGCGGGGCATTTGCTGATCGTCGGTACGGGGCTGGCGATGGTGTCCATGCTTGGGCCGGGCCTGGCCGATGGCGTGCGGCTGTTGCTGGTCGAGACTTTTCGATTCGATCAGCGTGCCCGTGATGATCTGTTTGGTGAAGTCGCTCCGACGCTGGGGCAGGCCGCGCAGTTGCTGTGGCCGCTGGGTGGCCTGCTGCTGGCCATGTGCGTGGCAGCCATTCTGGCCGGGGTTATTCCTGGTGGCTTCAATCTGGCCAGCAAGGCGCTCGGTTTCAAACCGTCCAAGATCAGCCCGATGAACGGGCTGAAGCGGATTTTCTCGATCAAGAACCTGGTCGAGTTTCTGAAGCTGTCGGCGCTGGCCCTGGCACTCGGGACGATCGGTTTCTGGTATGCGTCCTCACGTTTTCCGGCCTTCGCCACCCTGTCACAGGGCACGCTGATTTCCGCACTGCCAGAGGCCGCCGGGCTGCTTGGTGTGGGGTTTTCGTTTCTGCTTCTGCTTTTGCTGGCGTTGGCGGTCTTCGATGTGCCGTTTCAGTGGTTCCGGCACCGGGCCGATCTGCGTATGAGTCGAGAGGAAGCGCGGCGAGAACACAAAGAGCAGGAAGGCGACCCACAGTTGCGTGGACACATACGAGCCAAACAACGTGAGGCCGCTCGTCGGCGCATGCTGACGGCCGTACCTGCGGCAGATATCGTGGTCGCCAATCCGACTCATTATGCCGTGGCGATCCGTTATGACGAAGCCGCCGGGGGGGCACCGAGAGTCGTGGCCAAGGGCATCGATGAGCTGGCGATGCGCATCCAGGCCATCGCCCGCGAGTCTGGGGTGCCGGTGTTGGAGGCGCCACCGCTTGCGCGCGCGCTCTATGCCCATGTCGATCTGGAGCAGGAGATTCCCCAGACGCTTTATGTGGCGGTTGCACAGGTGCTGGTCTATGTCTACCAGCTCAAGCGCTGGGTTCCCGGCCGGTCGGCTGCGCCGGTGCCACCGACGGAGCTTCCCGTGCCCAAAGAGATGGACCCCAAGAACTCAGAGAAAGGTGATCGAACATGAGCGCGCCGTTGACGGATGCTCGACCGCGAAGTGGCCTGGCCGGTGTTGCTGCCGGCTGGCGTCTGCCTTCGCACATCAAGCTGGGCGGTCAGGAAATTCCGCTGCCGCCACTGTCGTCACTGGCGGTGCCTGGTCTGGCGATCATGGTGTTGGCCATGATGTTGCTGCCGCTGCCGGCGCCGATGCTGGATTTTCTGTTCACCTTCAATATTGCCTCGTCGCTTCTGGTGTTGCTGGTGGCAGTCTACACCGTCAGGGCACTCGATTTCGCGGTGTTCCCGACCGTGCTGCTGGTGACGACACTGATGCGACTGTCGCTGTCGGTGGCTTCGACCCGGGCAGTGCTGCTGCACGGTCATACCGGTACCGACGCGGCTGGCAAGGTGATCGAAGCCTTTGCGAACTTTCTGATCGGAGGCAATTTCGCGGTCGGCATCATCGTTTTTGCGATTCTGACCGTCATCAACTTCATGGTGGTGACCAAGGGGGCAGGTCGTATTGCCGAGGTGTCGGCCCGCTTTGCGCTCGACGCCATGCCGGGCAAGCAGATGGCCATCGATGCCGATCTCAATGCTGGTCAGATCGATCAGGCTGAAGCGCGCAGGCGCCGGCAGGAAGTCAGTCGTGAGGCAGATTTCTATGGCTCGATGGACGGTGCTTCGAAGTTCGTGCGTGGCGATGCCATTGCCAGCATTCTGATTCTGGTGATCAACCTGGTTGGTGGACTGGGTATTGGCATGTTCCAGCACAACCTGTCGGCCGGTGTGGCGGTCAACAACTATGTGCTGATGGCCATTGGCGATGCGCTGGTATCGCAGGTGCCGGCATTGGTGATTTCGGTGGCGGCCGGTCTGATCGTGTCGCGCGTGAGTGATGGCACCGATGACATCGGAAAGCAGATCGCCCTGCAGTTGTTCTCGCTGCCGCGTGCTCTCGGCCTGGTGGCCATGATCATCGGTGTGCTGGGTCTGATTCCGGGTATGCCACATATCGCCTTCCTGTCGTTGGCCGCCATGCTTGGGTATATCTCGTACAAAGTGTCGACCATGCCCAGAAAGGCGCCTGAACCGCAGGCCGAGGAGGTGTTGCCGGCTGCGAATGATGGTGATGCCAGCTGGGAGGATGTACAGCCGGTGGACATTCTGAGTCTGGAAGTCGGCTACAAGCTGATCCCGCTGGTGGACAGGGATTCGGGCGGAGATCTGCTGATGCGCATCAAAGGAGTGCGACGCAAGTTTGCCCAGGAAATCGGTTTCCTTCCACCACCGGTACATGTACGGGATCAGCTCGATCTGCGGCCGAACAATTATCGGATCGGGCTGAAAGGCGTGACGGTTGGAACAGGCGAAGCCTATCCGGGCTTGTGGTTGGCCATCGATCCTGGTCATGCCAGCAGTGGGCTGAATGGCATATCCACCAAGGATCCGGCTTTTGGTTTGCCTGCTTATTGGATTCAGGCTGCCGAGAAAGATATGGCACAGGCTTCGGGCTATACCGTGGTGGATGCTTCCACCGTAGTGGCCACGCATCTGCATCATCTGATGCAGATGCACGCCTGGCGTCTGCTGGGCCGGGGTGAGGTGCAGCAGCTGCTGGATCATCTGGCCCGCTTCATGCCGAAGCTGGTCGAGGACGTGGTGCCGAAACTGGTGCCGGTACCGGTGTTCCAGAAGGTGCTGCAGAACTTGCTCGAAGAAGGGGTACATGTGCGAGATCTGAAGTCGATCGTCGAGTCGCTGGCCGAGCACGGCACGAAGTTGCAGGACCCTGCCGAGCTTACCCGTGAGGTTCGCGTGGCACTGGCGCCGGCCATCGTGCAAGGCATTTTCGGTTCAAGCGCCGATCTGTCCGTGGTGGCACTCGATCCGGAACTGGAATCGCTGCTGATGCAGTCGATGGTGCCGGGCGGAAACGGGGCGTTGGATCCTTCGGTGGCGGATTTTCTGGCGACCGAAGCAGCCCGGATCTGCGTACAGCAGGAGGCTCTGGGTCTGCCGGCCTGTCTTCTGGTGCCGGATCGAATCCGTACGCCGGTGGCGACGATGGTGCGCAAGGCCGCCCCTCGTCTGCGTGTACTGGCACATGCCGAAATTCCTGATACCCACACTATCCGTATTGGTCACCTGATTGGGAGTAATCGATGAAAACCATGGTTTTTAGTGGCCGTTCCATGCGCGAAGCCATGGGGTTGGCCAAGCAGCGCTTCGGAGCAGAAGTCGACATTCTGAGCAGTGACTCGGTGGGCGACGAGATTCAGGTCACCGTAGTGGTGCCTGAAGCGCGCGGCCGCCGACGCAGGACGGTCGATCAGGTGTCGGCCAGTCTGAAGGCGCTGGCCGATGCGCCCATGAAGGGCGAGCGGGCCAAACAAGCGGCACGCGGCGTGGAAGTCGATGGGCCGGTGGTGGAAACCGGGGCGGCAGTCATGCGCGAAGCGGAGTCGGCGAAGCCGGCCGAGACCGGCGGAGTCAAACCAGTGCGTACGGCCCGGGCCGCGCGTGTCAAGAAGGGCGGCAAGACGGTTGCGGCACGTACCCGGGCGTCGGCCAAGGCAGCGCGGGTGGCCGGCAAGGATATCGAACAGGACGGGGAACGGGGCGAGGTCGGGCCTGCGATGCAGGCGACTGCTGGTACCACGGCCGAGGCCGAAGCAAAGACAGAGGTTTCTCCGGGCTCGTTGAGCACTCTGGATTTCGAGGTGCAGCGCCGCGCCCGGTTGCAGCAGAAGGCGGGCCCGGTCGGCTCGACGGCAACTGCGACACCAGGTGACGAGACCGAAGAGCGGGTGGCGCTGTCGGCCCAGGCGGCTGCTTTGGTGCAGGTACTGGCAGCAGCTCGAGAACAGCAGAACGCCGGTACTGAACCGGCCGCACCCGAACAGCCATCGGGCTTTGCCGGTGTTTTGGGTCAGCAGGCAGACAGCCTGCTTCAGGCGGCTGCAGATCGATCGGTCGGCACGGCAGGAGCAGTAGGGACCGTGGCCCGAGTATCGGGCGCCGCCGCGGACACGGCGTCTACGGACGGTTCAGGTGCCGGCGAAATGGCGGGGCTTTCGCCGGATGCGGCTGCAGCGCTGCTCTCGTCTTCCGAGGGAGGGCGTTCGAAACTGTCGATGGTACTGAGTTCGGCCAGACGCATGCTGGGTGCGGGCCCGGGTCGCTGGTTGGGACGGCCGGGCGCGGCTGCGCGGATGCCGACGGACGTGACGACTTCGACCGCCGTCAGCGGTGCAGGCAATGCTGCAGCGAGCATCACGGCAACGGCCGACCCGGCGGCGAGCGCATTTGCCAACAGCACACCGGCGCCGCTGTCTTCGCTGCTGCAGACCGCATCAGGTGACTGGCCCTCGCTGTCGTTGACAGGGCGAGCCGGTGCCGATGAGGTGGCGGATGAACGTTTGACGCTGGGCGGTCGGTACGCACGAGGGGACGAAGATGCGTATGGCCGCTGGCAGCGGGAAAGCCGACTGGATGGGGGGGGCTGGTTCGAGGTGGCACGTCGCCGCCCGGGGCAGATGCGGCTGTTGCGCAATCTGCTGTCGTGTCAGTTCAGTCCAGCCCTGGCGCGTACCCTGGTGAGCCTGCTGCCGGTGGATTACAGCGATGTGCAGGCCGATGAATGGCTGCGCCAGACGATGATGCGGGCGTTGGCCGGTGTCAACGGTTCGGCGGGCGTGATGCCGGGCAACGACGAACGAACCGTGTTCGATCGGGGAGGGGTGTTTGCGCTGATCGGGCCGACCGGAGTCGGCAAAACCACCAGCATCGCCAAGATTGCCGCGCATCACGTGTTGCGTCACGGGCCGAAGTCGCTGGCGCTGATCACTGCGGACGTCTACCGGATCGGCGCACAGGAGCAGCTGCGCGCCTTCGGCAGGATGCTGGGGGTTCCGGTGCAGGTGGCACAGGACCGCGACGTGCTTCAGCAGCTGTTGCAGGAGCACGAATCCCGCAGTCTGGTGCTGATCGACACAGCGGGCATCAGCCAGCGTGATGAGCGGGTGAAGCAACTGACGTCGGCGCTGGAAGTGGCACAGGTGAAACGGGTGCTGGTACTGAATGCCGGCACGCAGCCCGGCGGCATTGAGGATGTGCTGAAAGCCTTCGGCGCCAGTGAAACTTCCGGCGTGCTGCTGTCCAAAGTGGATGAGGCGGTCGGATTGGGCGCCTGCCTGGACGCTCTGATCCGTCACCGCTTGCCATTGGTCGGCTATACCGATGGTCAGCGGGTACCGGAAGACTACCATCCCGCTCATCTGGGAAAGTTGATCGAGTCGGCCCTGGATTGTCAGGCAACGAATCGTTATCCCTCTCTGTCGATGACCGACAGCGAGATTCGTCATCTGTTCGAGGGTAGCCATGTTTGAAGGCGTGACGGATCAGGCAGATGGTTTGCGTCGGTTGTTCAGGATGCAGCAGGGTGTGTTGATTCCCGCTGGGCATCTCGTCGACGAACCGGTGGCCAGACAGTTTGCACAACGGCTCGTCATGCAGATGGCGGGCAGGGGACAAACGCTCGACGTGGTGGACCGGCAGACGATGGCCGCCATGCTGGAGAATCGGCGTGTCGATGAAGGTGGCCGACCGCGCCATTGTCTGTGGCTGGACGATCCGATCGATATGGCGCAGTGGGTGACCGCTCAGGAAGGTGATCGGATGCTTCTGATCCTCAGTCACCGCCGAGAGGCCATGATGGATCAGTATGCTCAGATCAAGCGGATCAGCTCGACGACGGGGATCCGTCGCTTCGGCCTGATGTTCGTCGATATCGAACAGGTGGCACGGGGACGGCAGACTTTTCTGGGGCTGGCCGGTTGTGCACGCCGTTTTTTGGGTGTACGGCTGGACGTGGTGGTCAGCAGCGCGCAGGACGAAAGCAGTCTGGAGATGTGGTCGGGCCTGTCGACGGCTGATCTCGCCGAGTTCGAGTGCTCGTCCTGGTCGGAAAGGGGCATGCCATCCCTGGGGGCGGACAGAGGCGGGGTGGCACATTGAATACAGAGATGAAATCGATGTATACCCAGCGTGGCGTACTCGATCGGAACTCGGTGATCGAGCAGTACGGAAAGATGGTGCGACGGGTGGCGGTGCAGATGGCATCGCGCCTGCCGGCCAGCATCGAGCTGGATGATCTGGTGCAGGCGGGGCTGATCGGCCTGGTCGATGCCGTTTCTCGCTATGACGCCGCGGTGGGCGTGCAGTTCGATACCTTCGCCATGCAGCGGGTGCGCGGTGCCATGCTGGACGAGCTGCGCAATGCCGACTGGATGCCGCGCTCGGTGCGGCGAAGCCAGCGTAGCATCGAACAGGCGATTCACGCCGTCGAGCAGCGGCACGGGCGTCCGGCCACCGAACGTGAGATTGCCGACGAGCTGCAGATGTCGCTGGAGGAGTATCAGCGGCTGTTGTCATCGGCCAAGGGGTCACAGCTGCTGTATCTGGAGGATGTGGCCGGCGGCGATGACGATGATGACCGCGTCGAATATCTGGTGCAGGACGAGCAGCCGCAACCGGATCAGCGCCTGGAGGACGGGCGTTTCCGCGAAGCGCTGGTGGCGAGCATCGATGCGCTGCCCGAGCGTGAAAAGCTGGTGATGAGCCTTTATTACGTCGAAAGCCTGACGCTGAAGGAAATCGGCGAAGTGCTGGGTGTGACCGAGTCGCGCGTGTCGCAGCTGCACAGTCAGGCAGTGGCGCGTCTGCGCAGCAAGCTGGGCGACTGGGTGTGAGCGGAATTCAGCGGCTATAGACCAGCGGCTCGGACTTGAACAGCACTTGCAGGGCGCGACGGTTGTTGTCGGACAGTCGCAGCATGATGTTGCGATTGTCGATCAGCAGCTGATGGATACGAGCCAGGGTGGTTTGATCCAGTGGCTGCGGCAGGGCATGACGGAAACGGCCGTCGGGCTGCGGCAGCCGTTGCAGCAGGCGTTGCAATTCCGAATTGATGGAGTCCAGACGATCGATGGCATCCTCGGACTGGCTGGCGAGGGCAATCTGCTGTCGTTCCAGCAGTGCGAGGATGTTTTGCAGATCGTTGGCTTGCATCATGTGCTGTGCGGTTTGGGTCGGGTGTAGACGTCACCGAAAGATGAGGTTTGCGGGGACTGGTGCTGCCCGCTCTCGTTGTCGGCCTTTTCTTTGGTTTGCATCGGATCGGACGGCAAGCCGGTGAGTGAGTACATCAGCTCGGAGGCTTCGCGCAACAGTTTTTCGGCAATCTTTCGGCTGTCGATGTGATAGCGATTTTCTTCGATGGCCTGCTTGAGTTCCCGTACTTTCTCGCTCTGCACACCGTCTTGTTCCTGTTGCTCCGAAGGCAGCAGGTTGAGGCCGGGATCGGACAGGTGAACCTTGTCGGTCGAGCTGACGGGCTGGATGCTCTTGTCCTCTGATCCGGTTGCTGCGGACACAACCCCGGCAGCGGCCGTGTTCACGGGTCGGCTCAGAAGGGACACGGTACTGATATAGGGTGTCTTTCCGGTGATCATGGGGGACTCCTTGCCAATCGCATCATTCATGCTTGATGGCTTTATCGGAGGCTTCCGGAAAAACTTTAGGGCCAACCGACCGATTATCGGAAAATTTTCACAGTTTTTCCTTCAATCTTGCCTGAAAGAACCTTGCCGTTGGTCGTCCGGACCCGGATGGTCTGGCCTTCGCCGGCATTGGCGAGTGCTATGGCATCGACGGAGATTCTAAACCCGTCTCCCTCGGCAATGGCTGTCACCTGCTCGCCGGAGCGTACCGCAGGCCGGGTGCGCAGATGATCGGCGCGCAAGGGCTGACCGGCGGCCAGCGGGCGTTGCAGATCGTAGGCCGACAGGGGCGTGTCCAACCCGGCCGGAACGCCGGATTGTTGCGTCCACTCGATATCTTGCACAAGGAAATCATCGGGCCGGGGCGAGGCGCCAGCCGACAGTGCATGCCGGCTGACCAGCGCTGGGCCGTGCACGCGGATGAGGGCAGGCTGCCAGTATGTCCAGCGCGCGCCATCGGTGCAACGGATGCCGACATTGACGCGGCCCCACAGTCTGGCGCCGGCCGGCAGCACGTACTCGACGCTTTTGCAGGCCGCCAGTTTCTGGCGACCGTTGGCGGGCAGCATCTCGATGTTGGTACGCACACCCACGCCGGCAGGAAAACCTGGTTGTTGTTCGAGCCATCGTGCCATGCGCACATCATCGAACAGCGTTGCGAGGGAGGCGGATCGGGCTGATTCCGTATGCCCGCCTGCACCCACGCCGACGCGGGAACCATCACCTGAAACCGGGTTTTTGGTTGCTGCGTGTCCCTCAAACTGCTGTGTCGGGGTGGTGTCCATGCCGCTGGCGGCGGTCGGCGTTGCCGGAGCCACGGTCGATCCAGCATCGCTCGATGGGGACCGGGTGTTCTGTGCTGCTTCGCTTTCACCTCCGAACACACTGAAGGCCAGTGCCGCCAGCAGCACGCCCAGGCGTCCGAGTTTGGCGGGTCGGGTCACGGAATGGAGCTTCATGGCGGTGCTTCGGTCGTGTCTATGGGGCCGACAGCATAGTGCAGCGCCGTATACGGCCTGCGAGAAGAAACGGGGGTTTTCCGGGTTTGTTTGCAGAAATGCACAAGCACCGGCTGCGGATAATCCGTGTTCGATCGTGGGGATCGTGTGCTGTCTCGGGAAGCGGTTGCCGGAATGACGGGCTGCCGCATCATATGTGGATGGGACGACGGGTGAAAAGGTGGCTCACCGTATGGATGCTGGATGCAGGATGAAAGGCGGCGCTTCGTTTGGGGCGCAGGAGAAGGATGATGCTTGATCAGTTGACGGAGTCGATCGATTTCCACGGCCAGGCGCTGAAGCTGCGTGCCAGCCGGCAGGAAGTGATCTCTTCCAATATCGCCAATACCGATACGCCGAATTTCAAGGCGCGCGATTTCGACTTTGGCCAGGCGCTGCGTGAAGCCACCGGCATGGAACCGGCGGTCAGTGGCGATACCGAGCTGCGTTCATCAGCCCAGGGTGGGCTGTCGACGGTGTCGCTGGCACGTACCAGGGCTGGGCATCAGCAGCTGGGTTCGAAGGTCTGGTCCACGCAGGGACCGGATATGAAGTATGTGGTTCCCGAGCAGCCGTCGATGGATGGCAACACCGTCGATCTGAATCGGGAACGGGCGCAGTTTTCGCAGAATGCGGTCAATTACGAGGCCAGTCTGCGTTTCATCAACGGCAAGGTTCGCACGATGATGTCGGCGATCCGTGGCGAGTGATCGTGGCAAATGACGAGGTCGATGCTCGGGGTCTGTGTGCACACGTCTTCATCGTGTGGACAGCCTCCGGATCGATGAGGAGAACGAGATGTCCCTGATGAATATTCTGCCGTTGGCCGGTAGTGCCATGTCGGCGCAGAGCCAGCGCCTGAACACGGTGGCTTCGAACCTGGCCAATGCCGATACGGTGGCCGGCCCCGATGGCAATGTCTACAAGGCGCGGCAGGTGGTTTTTCAGCCGGTGATGGTGGATGCGCGCCAGTCGGCCGGCAGCCGTCGGCTGCAGCCGCAGTCGGGTTCACAGCTCGGTGTGCGGGTGGTGGATGTGGTCGAGGACCAGACACCGGGCAAGGAAATCTATGACCCGAAGCACCCGGCCGCCAATGCCGAGGGATACGTGGTACACAGCAACGTGAACGTCATCGAGGAGATGGTCAACATGATATCGGCCTCGCGTTCATATCAGAACAATATCGAGATGATGAACACAGCCCAGCAGCTGGCGCTGAAGACGCTGCAGCTGGGGCAGTGAGGCCGGGTGAGCCGTGGCGATCGGCATGGGGTCGTCGAACGTTCGTCGGATCGGAACGTTGAACCGGAAGCTGTCCGGGCGCAGAGGCGGGTTCGGTTGACTGGACGATGGCGGGGCGACGCATGCAGGTGGAATGAACGACCCGGTCCGGCATGGAAGCGGGGCGGGAGCCGTGGGCCGGATCGTAATGCAGTGACGAGGATGGAAGATCGATGATGCTGAAGAGTTTGACGGGTGTGATGAGCTGGCCGGCAGCGCAGAGTACCGACAAGAGCAGGGAAAACGGCAAGCAGGGTTACCAGAGCGTGAGCGAGGACACGAACTCGGGCACCAAGGCGGCAGCCGGGCTGATGGATACGGTCGAGAACAAGACGGCGTCGCTGGATGAAAGTACCGGCGACGGCATCGAGGATCGCTTTCTGAAGCTGCTGGTGGCACAGATGCGCAACCAGGATCCGATGAACCCGATGGAGAACGCCGAGGTTACATCGCAGCTCGCGCAGATCAGCACGGTGCGCGGCGTCGAATCGCTGAACAAGTCGATGGAGAACCTGTCGGCGACCCATGTGCAGAGTTCGGTGCTGGCCTCGGTCGGCATGATCGGCAAGCAGGTTCTGGCACCGGGAGAGAATTTCGAGTTCAGCGGCGAGGGTGAAATCCGGCTGGGCTTTGAACTGGAAGGACAGGCGAGCAAGGTGCGGGTCGATTTGTACGACGACAGGGGTAGCCTGCTGTACAGCCAGACGATGGACAACCTGGATGCCGGTACGCACAGCCTGGCCTGGGATGGCACCGATGGCAACGGCGACGTGGTGAACCCGGGCATGCTGAAGATGCAGGTCACGGCGGTGGATGGCGATACCGCAGTCGAATCGAAGGCGCTGGTGCCCGTGAAGGTGACGGGTGTGGCGCAGACCTCGACCGGAGCGATGCTGGAGCTGGACCATGCCAAGCCGGTGTCTCCGGCTGATGCACGGTTGATCATCTGAGCAGGCGGGCATCTGCCGCGATGATCCACCGAATGAAAACCGCTCGAAGCGGCGATGATGTCATCAATCGAGTCAACCAACCACAGGATTCCGGAGCTTCCGTGCCGTTGCCGAAGCGGCCAGCCGTACGGATCGGCTTCGAACGAACAACCCCTGATATTTTCTGAGGAGTCTTTCTCATGGCGTTTCAGCAAGGACTGTCTGGCTTGAATGCGGCCGCACGTCATCTCGACACGATCGGCCACAACGTTGCCAATGCCAGTACGGTCGGCTTCAAAGCATCGCGCGCCGAGTTTGCCGATGTCTATGCCACCACGGTCTACGGGGTGTCCAGTGTGTCACCCGGCATCGGGGTGGAGGTGGGTGCGATTGCGCAGCAGTTTTCTCAGGGCGCACTGACCACGTCGAGCAACTCGCTCGATCTGGGCATCAACGGCGGCGGCTTCTTTCGGATGTCGTCGGATGGCGCGATTTCCTACACCCGCGAGGGTCAGTTCAAGCTGGACAAGAACGGCTACATCGTCAACGCCTCGGGCATGCGTTTGACCGGTTACCCGGTCGACTCGAATGGTTTGGTCGCGAATGGTGTCGCTCAGGAGCTGAAGCTGGAATCCAACGATATCGCACCCAAGGACACCACCGAAGCCAATGTGCGGGTGAATCTGGATGCACGTGCCGAAGCGACGGCCACGCCTTTCAGCCTGGGTGATGCCAAGACCTATGATGGCGCCACTTCGGTCAGTGTGTTCGATACCCTGGGTCGAGAGCACGTGATGGCGCTTTACTTCCGTAAGACCGCCGACAACGCCTGGGAAGTGCGCGGCACGGTCGATGGCCAGCTGATGAAAGACGGTGAACCGCTGGGGAACCTGATCTTCAAGACCGACGGCTCTCTGGATACCGAGCAGGGCGTTTCACTGACGATCGATGTGCCGGTGGGAGAGGACGCCGGCGGCAATCAGCAAGTGGCCGTGTCCTTTGCCGATACCACTCAGTTCGGCAACGCTTTCACCGTGGCTCACCAAGACCAAAACGGCAATGCCTCGGGCAAGCTCGCCGGTTTTTCGGTGGGCCGTGATGGCAGCCTGATGGCGCGCTATACCAATGGCATGACGGTGTCCAAGGGGCGGGTGGCTCTGGCCAACTTCACCAATCCGCAGGGTCTGCAGCCGTTGGGCAACAACCAGTGGGGCGAAACCGCCGATTCGGGCCAGCCGCTGGTGGGATCACCTTCGACCGGCACGTTGGGTGTGATTCAGTCGGGGGCACTGGAGGCTTCCAACGTCGATTTGACGCAGGAGCTGGTCAACATGATCACAGCGCAGCGTGTGTATCAGGCCAATGCGCAGACGGTGCGGACCAACGATCAGCTGCTGCAGACCATCGTGAACCTGCGTTGATGATGACCAGAGCCAGTGGGCCGACGAGTACGCAAGCATAGAAAGGTAGAGCCATGGATCGGATGATTTATCTGTCGATGAGCGGCGCCAAAGCGCTGATCGAGCGGCAGGACGCCTTGAGCCACAATCTCGCCAACTCGGCGACCGACGGTTTCCGGGCCGATCTGATGACGGCACGTGCGGTGCCGATCCGTCAGGAGGGTACGGCGACGACGCGGGTGTTCAACGTCGAGACCAGTACCAGTTTCAACCCGGACTCGGGTCCGATCCGTCAGACTGGCAATCCCTTCGATCTGGCTGTGCGTGATCGCGGCTGGTTCGCGGTGCAGGCGGCCGATGGCGCCGAAGCCTATACCCGTGACGGTGGTATGGTGGTGGACGAAACCGGGACGCTGCGTACCCGTCGCGGGCACGTGGTGATGGGCGATGGGGGGCCGATCACGATTCCGAACGGTGCCGAGGTGAGCGTGGCCGATGATGGAACCGTGGTGACGCAGATCGGCAAGCAGCGGCCGACCCAGGCAGGCAGGCTGAAGCTGGTCGATCCACCGGCGGCCGATCTGAAGAAAGGCGCCGATGGCCTGATGAGGATGCAGGATGGCTCGGATGCGCCGGCCGACGATACGGTTCGGGTGGTTCAGGGCGCGGTCGAAGGCAGCAATGTGAATGTGGTGGAGTCGATGGTGGGCATGATCGAGGTGGCCCGCCAGTTTGAAATGCAGATGAAGCTGTTGCAGAACGCCGAAGCCAACGAGCAGCGTGCAACCCAGCTTCTGTCGATCAGATCGTGAGGATACCGAGATGATTCGTTCGCTTTGGATTGCAAAAACCGGCCTGGATGCGCAGCAGACACAGATGGATGTGATCTCGCACAACTTGGCCAACGTCAGTACCACGGGTTACAAGCGCTCGCAGGCGGTGTTCGAGGATCTGATCTATCAGAACCTGCGCCAGGTGGGCGCCGACTCTTCGTCGGACACCAAGCTGCCGACCGGCCTCCAGTTGGGTACCGGGGTGAAGCCGGTGGCGACTTCGCGATTGTTCACGCAGGGCAACCTGCAGCAGACCAGCAACAGTTTCGATATCGCCATCAGTGGGCACGGGTTCTTTCAGCTGCAGATGCCCGACGGTACGACCGGCTACACTCGCGACGGCACTTTCCATCCGGACGCCAACGGTCAGCTGGTCAACAACAATGGTATTCCTCTGTCACCGCCGATCACCATTCCGGCCGGCACCACCGATATGACCATTGCCAACGACGGCACGGTGACGGTGACCATCGCCGGCCAGACCGGTGTGACCGAAATCGGCCAGATTCAGCTGGCCAATTTCCAGAATCCGGCCGGTCTCGACCCGCGCGGGCAGAATATTTTCTATGAAACCGATGTGTCGGGTAATGCCGTGGCTGGTGCACCCGGGCAGAACGGACTCGGGCTGTTGCAGCAGGGCTATCTGGAAACCTCGAACGTCAACGTGGTCGAGGAACTCGTTTCGATGATCCAGACCCAGCGCGCCTATGAGATCAATTCCAAGGCGATCCAGACTTCGGATCAGATGCTGGCGCGTGTGTCGCAGCTTTGAAGCCGGCGGTTCTGAGCACGCCCCGGCCATGGCCGGTCGATCGAATGGGCCATGCGAACGGGGCGGGGCATACTGAAATCATGAAGGTGAATGGACGTGGCCGGTGGCGATGAATGCAGGAGTCCGATGGATGAACGAGCTGGTCGACATGATGATAAGGCAGCAAATCAATGATTTGACGATGGTTGGGATGACCGTGGGGGAGAGGGAAATTCCTCGCCGGCAGTCGTCCGATCGCGCAGGCGGCAGAACATCAGCTCGGGCATCCATGCGGCTGTCGATGATCGGACTGATGGCCCTGTGGCTGGTCGGTTGCTCGACGGTGCTACCTCCGAAGGCACAGATCGATACGCCGGTGGTGGACCAGAACCGGCTGGCTTCGTTGCGGGCGCGACCCGCTCCGCAGGCCAACGGTTCGATATTTCAGGCGGCTGCGCATCGCGGCATGTTCGAGGACCGGCGTGCCAGCCAGCCCGGCGATATGCTGACCATCCTGATCGAAGAGCGGATGGTCGCCAAGCAGGCATCCAACAGCAGTGTCGATCGAAAGGGCAGTGGCAGTGCCAAGTTCGGCGCCTTGCCATTCACCGGGGCTCGTACCCTGGGCAAGCTGGGTCTGGATGCCAGTTCCTCCAACAGCTTCGAGGGCAAGGGTGCCTCGAACAACGAAAATCAGTTCTCCGGCACGATTACCGTGACCGTGGTCGAGGTGCTGCCCAACGGCAATCTGGTGGTCAGTGGCGACAAGCAGCTCGGTGTGAACCAGGGGGTCGAGACTCTGAAATTCGCCGGGGTGGTGGATCCGAGCACGATTCTGCCGGGTAACACGGTCAGCTCGACTCAGGTGGCGGATGCGCGGATGCAGGTACGCGGCCATGGTGACATCGACAAGGCGCAGACCACCGGTTGGTTGACGCGCTTTTTCCTGTCGATCATGCCGATTTGAACGATCTGAAACGGAACGAAGGGTTTTGAATGAGCCGTCCGTTCCCATCGTCGGGTCTGTGGCGACAGGAAAGAACAACGTCAACGGGCCATGGTGAGGAACTGTCAATGTTGCTCCGGCATGCAACGACGGGCACGAACCAGGGCTGCTGCGGCCATCTGAACTGCTCCGGAAACGGCATACGAGGTGCCCGGCAGGGTGCAGACACACGATGCGAGGGGTTTCAATGAATCACAGAAAAATGAATGAACTGCCGGCCGTGCGCGCGCTGATGAGTGTGCTGCTGTGCCTGTCGGTCGGCTTCGGCGTTGGCATCGGGCCCGTGAAGGCAGAGCGGCTGAAGGAAGTGGCCTCGATTCAGGGGGTACGCACCAACCAGCTGCTGGGTTATGGCTTGATGGTGGGCCTGGACGGCACCGGTGACCAGACGACACAGGCACCGTTCACGGCGCAGAGTATGAAGTCGTTGCTCTCGCAGCTGGGTATTCAGTTGCCGCCGGGCACCACACCGCAGCTGAAGAATTCGGCCGCGGTGATCGTGACGGCGCAGTTGCCGGCCTTTGCGCAGCCGGGGCAGATGATCGATGTGACGGTGTCGTCGGTGGGCAATGCCAAGAGTCTGCGTGGCGGCACGCTGTTGCTGACGCCGTTGCGGGGGGTCGATGGCCAGGTCTATGCGGTGGCGCAGGGCAATGTGGTGGTGGGCGGTGCCGGCGCTTCGGCCGGAGGCAGCAAGGTGCAGATCAATCATCTGAGCGCCGGGCGGATTCCTGCCGGTGCCACGGTGGAGCGGGTGGTGCCCAACGATACGTTGGCCGGCGATTCGATCCGTATCGAGATGAACCGTACCGATTTCACCAGTGTTCGGCTGGTGACGGAGGCGATCAACCAGCGGATGCGCAGTGTGCCGGGCGCTGACGGTCGGCCGGCCGTGGCACTGGATGCCCGGGTGATCGAGGTGCCGCTGCCACGCAATCCCGCGCACCGGGTGGGCTTTCTGGCCGAGCTGGAGTCAATGGATGTGACGTTGGCCAATGCACCCGCCAAGGTGATCATCAATGCCCGGACCGGTTCCGTCGTGATGAATCAGGCGGTGAGTCTGGCGCCGAGCGCGGTGGCGCACGGCAATCTGTCGGTCACGGTGTCTTCGACGCCGCTCGTCAGCCAGCCGGCGCCATTGTCTCAAGGTCAGACGGTGGCGGCCGAAATGGCGGATATAACCGTCCGGCAGGAGGGCGGGGCCGTGATGATGTTGCAGAAAGCGGCCCAGCTGAAGGATGTGGTCGGCGCGCTGAACTCGCTGGGCGCCAATCCGCAGGATCTGATCGCGATTCTGCAGGCGCTGCAGGCTGCGGGCAGCTTGAAGGCGGAACTGGAGATCATTTGAGGTGTCTGTACTGTCGAACAACTCGATCCATGCCCCGGGGGCACACGTCGCCAGCATGCAGGGCTTGGCCATCGACGGCCGGGCGCTGGATGGACTGCGTACGGCCGCACCGGGTGATCGTGCGGCGATCCGCCGGGTGGCCGAGCAGTTCGAGGCGCTGTTCATGCAGCAGCTGCTCAAGAGCATGCGTGCTGCGGTGCCCAAAAGTGGCATGTTCGACGGTCCGGGCATGGATATCTACAACAGTATGCTCGACAGTCAGCTGGCTTCGGGCGCCACCGGCGGGCCGGGCGGGCTGGCCGAGATGATCGAGCGTCGACTGTCGGGCAATCCGGCCGGGCCGCTCGAGGCCGATGGCCGGCGCACTGTGTCGGCCGATTCGCCATTTACGCCGCAACCGGCGCACAGTGGCTCGGTGCAAGCGCTGCGGGCGTCATATGACAGGTCGGCGAATCATAAAGGACTCGATGCTGCCGCACCCGGGATTGCGCCGGCAGCAGGCCGTCAGGTGCAGGACGCCGGTGTGGTCGGTTCGGATGGCCGGGAGCAGGGCGGCCAACTGGGGCCGGTGCAGACCGCCTTTGTGGAACGGATGTGGCCGCACGCCAGGGCCGTGCAGCGTCGGACCGGCATTCCGGCAGCCTGGGTGGTGGCGCAGGCGGCACTGGAATCAGGCTGGGGGCGGCGCGATATTCGGGATGCGGATGGCAACCCGAGTCACAACCTGTTCGGCATCAAGGCCGGTGCCGGCTGGAAGGGCAGGACGGTGGCCGCACTGACGACTGAGTATGCAAACGGGGTGGCCCGCAAGTCGGTCGAGCAGTTCCGTCGCTATGACAGTTATGCCGACGCGTTCGAGGATTGGGCCAGGCTGATGACGGCCAATCCGCGTTACCGGCAGGTGATGCAGGCCGGCACCGCAGCCGAGTTTGCACGGGGGCTGGAGCGGGGCGGCTATGCCACTGATCCGGCCTATGGACAGAAGCTGCTACGCACCATCGGCACTTTGTCGAAGTCGGTGGCTGCCACCTCATGACAAACAGGGAAGGGTGATCGACAGATGGCTGGACTCATCGGAATCGGACAGAGTGCACTGGCTGCGGCTTATACGCAGCTTCAGACCGCTGGGCACAACATTGCCAATGTGCACACCCCGGGCTATGTGCGCCAGGAGGTGCTGCTGGCGACGGCCCCGGGCCAGTATCACGGCAGTGGCTACATCGGCAACGGTGTCAATGTGACGGATATCCGTCGCAACTATGATCAGTTCATGGCGCAGGAAGTGACGCGCAACACGGCGCTGGCCGGTGCGGATTCGGCACGCACGCGCTGGTTGGAGCAAGTCGACCAGTTGTTGGCCGATACCGGTAGTGGTATCGGCGCGGGGATCGACGAGTTCCGCTCGGCGCTGGCCGATCTGGTCAACACCCCGGGCGATGACAGCGCCCGCACCGTGATCGTGCATCGTGCCGATGAGCTGGCACGGCGTTTTGCCGACACGGCCGATGCACTGGAGCGGATGAACACCGACACCAACCGACAGATCGAAGAGGCCGCCAAGTACGTCAATATCCGTTTGAACGATATTGCGCGGCTGAACCAGCAGATCACCGAGGCCAAGGTCAACGGGCATGAGCCCAACGATCTGCTGGATCAGCGCGATGCGCTGATCGACGAGGTGGCATCCAAGATTCAGGTCAGCCGCGATGCGCAGGCCGATGGCTCGGTGGATGTGTATACGGCTGGCGGCCATTCGCTGGTGCTGTCGAACAGGGCAGGGCAGCTGGTGTTGGACCCGGGCAGTGACGATCCGTCACGGCCGGAGCTGGCGTTGGATGTGCATGGCCAGCGGCTGGCCCTCAACGGTGGTGCGATCGGTTCGGGCGAAATCGCCGGTCTGATGCG
The DNA here is from genome assembly GCA_030530775.1 of Lautropia sp. Lineage (GTDB taxonomy): Bacteria > Pseudomonadota > Gammaproteobacteria > Burkholderiales > Burkholderiaceae_E > Lautropia. The sequence goes on from JAUMUG010000004.1 coordinate 149,564, forward strand.
CTTTCGGGATCAGGATCTGTTGACGACGCAGACACGGTTGGGTCAGCTGGCCGCTTCTTTTGCGGGGGCCTACAACGAGCAGCAGGCGCTGGGAGTGGATGCCAACGGCAACGTCGGGCAGGCGATGTTCACGACCGGCTCGCCGCGGGTTCTGTCTGGAGCCAACAACACTGGCGATCTCGAACTGACGGTGACGGTCGATGATGCGCAGAAGCTGAAGGCTGCCGATTACCGGCTTTCCTTCGATGGCGGCATCTATCGCATCGAGAGCCTGGTGAGCAGGGAATCACAGGAGTTTGCTCAGTTGCCGGATACGTTCGAGGGCCTGAAACTGACGGTCGACGGGGGCGCGATGGCTGCCGGTGATGTGATCAAGATTCAATCGGGCTCGGCCTTTGCCGGCCGGATGAGCAGCAATCTGACGGTGGGCGGACAGGTGGCGGCGGCCTATGCGCTGTCGGCCGCAGCCGGCAGCACCAATGCCGGCAATGTGCGGGTGGCCAGCTTCCGCCAGCAGACGCCGGATGCCAATTCGACCGAGCCGGTGACCGTGACGTTCACTGCTCCGGACCGCTACAGCATCAGTGGCACCGGGACGGGTGATCTGGTCGACCAGGAATATCGGCCGGGCCAACCGATCACGGCCAATGGCTGGAGCCTGGTGCTGGACGGCACGCCGCAGGCCGGTGATACGGTGCAGCTGGGCAGTTTCGTGCCGCCGACCCGGGGCAACGGCAATGCGCGTGACATGGCTCAGCTGCCGGATGCCAAGCTGGTGGACGGGTCTTCTTTCAATGAATCCTATGCTGCGTTGCTGTCCGATGTCGGCAGCCGGACGCTGCAGTCGAAGACCGCCAGCAAGGCCGCCACCGCGATGCTGGAAGGTTCGAAGGCCGTGGTGGCCAAGAGCAGTGGTGTCAATCTGGACGAGGAGGCGGCACGCTTGCTGCAATACCGGCAGGCGTATCAAGCGGCGGCCAAGGTGATTCAGACCGCCGATGAGATGTTCAATTCGATTCTGGCGTTGGCGAGGTAAGCATGAGGATTGCAACCAATCAATATCGTAATCAGGCGGTGTCGTCCATGCTGGAGCATCAGTCCGAGCTGGCCCGCCTGCAGGAGCAGGCTTCCACTGGTCACCGGGTGAATCGGGCCAGCGATGATCCGCTGGCGGTGGCCGAAGCCGAGCGTCTGCGCTCGGCTCAGGCGCGGCTCGACATCGAGAAGCGAATGATGTCGTATGCCAGGAATCTGATGGCGCAGAGCGAGGGTGTGTTGGACAACGCCATCCTGTCGGTGCAGAGTGCCCGGGATACCATCATCGAATCCGGTAACGCGATCCGCAGCGAAAGCGACCGCAAGTCGCTGGCCGAGAAGATCAGTGCGCTGCGCAATGAGCTGTTGACGCTGGCCAATCATCAGGACCACGAAGGCGGTTATTTGTTCGGTGGGCCGGGGGCCGACCGACAGCCTTTCTCGCCGACGCAGGCTCCGGCCTATCAGGTGGCGCCTGGTGAGAGGCAGACCGGTTTGAATGTGTCTTTCCTGGTGTCTCTGGATGGAAGCAAGGTTTTCGGCGGCTTTGGTGCCGATGGTCAGCAGACCATCTTCCAGGAGCTGGACGAGGTCATCGGCGCGCTGGAAGACCCGAACATCGGCCAGGACCGGCTGATGGGTACATTGCAGGAAGGCATGAGGTCCGTCGATCAGACGCTGAACCGGATGAACACGGCGCGCTCCTCGCTGGGAGAGCAGATGCGCATTCTGGATTCGCGCGAGCGGGTGATCGGCTCGGGTGAGTTGAGCACGGCTCGACGTCGTTCGGAGCTGATGGATACCGATTATGCCTCGGTACTGTCCGATACTCAGTCGCGTACAGTCGCATTGCAGGCGGCGATGCAGACTTATACGCAGGTCTCGCAGTTGTCGCTGTTCAACTATTTGTGATCCATGTGATCTGTGATCGTGCCTCTGGCATGGGCGGGGTGAGGGCGAGGTGGCACCGGTGGGCCACCGAAGCCGATGGGAAGTGTGTTTTGGTGGTTGTGCGTCTTAGGGGACTTTCCTGATGTCTTTGTCCAATCTGCTGATTGGCTATGGACCATTGATCGATCGGGATCGCAGGGTCTTGGCTTTGCAACTGCGGTTCTCGACGCTGGATGGAAAGATTGTGCGCCTGTCGTCGCTGTATCGGATGGTGGCGGAAGGTCGGCCCATTCAGGCGCAGACGCTGCTGATATCGGCACCCTGGGCGGAGTTCGACGAAGGTATGGCCGAGCTCGAGCCCGTTCCCGGTCTGTGGCTCGAGGTGCCTGCCTATCTGGCCGAACGTCCCGAGAATGAAGCCGTCCTGCTGGGCCTGCACGAGCGGGGCATGGGGCTTGTGCTGCAGGGCAGGCCGACCGAGCGCCTGCCGGAAATGCTGCTGCCGGTGTTCCGGCTGGCCCTGGTGGACGTCACCGAGGACCGTCGTCGGCGCAGCGGCGGCACGCGCAGCCCGTTGATGGCCGGCGGTATGCGCCGCGGCATTGCGGCCGTGCAGAGTGGTGTCACCAGCGTGGCGGCGATGGAGCAGGCCTTCGGCCTGGGAGCCTATGCGGTCTCGGGATGGGTGATGCCGGAAACCCGGCCGGGCGACACGGTGGTGGGCAGCGCCGATTTCAACGGTGTGCTGCAGCTCCTTGAAATGGTCGATCGGGACGCGCCGCTGTCGGACATCGATGCAGTGATCCGGCAGGAACCGGAAATCGCTTTCCGGCTGTTGCAGCATATCGATTCGGTCGGTTTCGGTCTTTCGGTGCCGGTACAGAATTTTCAGCATGCCGTGATGTTTCTCGGCTATCAGGGGCTGCGCCGCTGGCTGTCGCTGATGCTGGTCAGCGTCAGCCCGGACGAGAACCGCCGGCCGCTGATGCTGGCTTCCGTTCGCCGCGGTCTGATCCTGGAGTGCCTGGCAGGCCGGGACGCCGATCGTGATGTGCGCGAAAAGATGTTCCTGCTCGGTGTGTTCTCGTTGTTGGACAAGGCGCTGGGTCAATCCTTCGAACGGTTGCTGTCCCAGGTGCCGGTGCCCGATGTGGTGGGCGAGGCACTGGTTCAGCGCACCGGTCCCTATGCAGCGATGCTGGATATCGTCGAATCGATCGAGAAGGGGCCAGATCGCAAGCTGCCGGATTATCTGGAGGCCTGCCACATCAGCCTGGGCGAATGCAACGCGGCCATCCTGTCGTCACTGGCGACGGCAACGCTGTGAGAACGGTCGGGGCCGTTCTTCCCCTTTTGCGCGTCATCTCCGCGGCCCGGGCGTCCTGCCGCGGTTCATGATTCATATTCATACTTGCCCGCCCACGATTGATTTCCCCCTCCCTTAGCGTTCCCGAAGACACGGTAGATGGATGCTGGGAATCTGGCTTTCGACCGAGCCGCAAAGAATGTTGCATCGCACAAGCATTGGGTTCGTGCAATGCCACGAGCGTTGGACGTTTTGACGATCTTGGGCTGAGGTTTGCGCTGGCTGCTTGCCTGCCCATTGTGGAAGGAATGCGGCTCTGCTGAATCACTGCTCTCGAGTGCTGCGTTTTTTCCAAGTCACAGTTGCGGAATAGCGACGCGATGTATGTGTTTTTAAACCTGGGTTCGTAACGATTCTCGGGTAGTTTTGTTGTGCAAATGAAACATTTTGAGCTCCTTGTCGAACGGTTGTAAATGGCTGCCAATCGGCAGTGTGAGAGTCGAGGCGCTTGCACACTGGCTTTGACGGTTGCCTGCTCGGAATGAGCGGTCGAAAAGCTCGGAACGAGGCGGGCACAAACTTGATATGGCGCTATAGGCTGATCGGGTAAGGTGTTGAATTAGCTCTATATTGGCCGTTAGAATCCGTCGCGTGAAAGGGGAGGTCTCGGTAGGTATGGGTGCAGTGAATTGGATATCCCGGGTGTTGCTGGGCGCTATGCTGACGACGGGCGTGGTCCAGGCTGGCTTCGCGCCGGTCCAGGCAGCGCAAGCCGAATCCAGCGCGAAAGCATCAGTTGCCAAGGTTAAAAGCTCTTCAAAAACAACGGGTTCCAATAAGTTTGTCAAAGTAAAGTCCAAAAAATCTTCTGCAACTAGGAATTCGACTCGTAGCGACCAGGTCGGCTCCCGATCGACGGCCAATGCCGGCAAGAAAACCTCCAAGACCGTCCGCAGCGAAAGCACCGCTGGCAAGCGGCGTGCCACCCAGAACCGCCGGACTGCCGCTGCCGGGACGCGTTCGTCCGGTAAGTCGAATCCGGCGGCTGCGGGCACCCGGATCGCCCGCAAAGCGGCCGCTGACAAGGTCATCGGCCATCCCCGTTCGGCCAGAACCTTGGCAGCCAGCAAGCAAAAAACTGATGTTGCAGCGCGGCAACGCAAGGCCGGTGTAACGGCGGCCAAGGCGCGTTCGGGCCGGTCGGTTGCGAGCGGTGCCTCTGCCGCATCGCGGGCCAGCCAGCGTGTGACTGCGCCGGTGACGGCGCGCAAGGTGTCGGTGGCGGCCAGTGAGCGTGTGCGGCCAGCCGCGGCAGCAGCGATGCCGACCATGCCTGCCGTGGCCAGTGGCTCGCTGGGGGAGGCCATCGGCTTGAACCGCATTCCCGATCCGTTGTCGTTGCGCTCCAGCGTGGCGCTGGTGGTCGATCCGCGCAGTGGGCGGATTCTGTATGACAAAAATTCCTCAGCCGTGTTGCCGATTGCTTCTGTGACCAAGCTGATGACGGCGATGGTGGTGCTGGATGCGGGGCAGCCGTTGGATGAGAAAATCCGCATCGAAGCGGCCGATCGTGATATCGAACGCTTCAGCAGTTCCAACCTGCCGGTGGGGTCGGAGCTGACCCGGGGCGAACTGCTGCAGCTGGCGCTGATGTCGTCGGAAAACCGGGCCGCCAGCGCGCTGGCACGCACTTATCCGGGGGGGCATGGCGCTTTCGTGGACGCCGCCAACCGTAAGGCGCGTGAGATCGGCATGTGGGATTCGGTGTTCATGGACGGCACCGGTCTGTCGGCTGCCAATGTATCGACGGCACGCGATCTGGCGGTGATGGTGGCGCGTGCCTCGCGCTATCCGGAGATCGCCAAATATTCGGTGGCGCCGGAGCTGAACGTGCGCACCGCCTATGGTGTACGTACTTTCCGTACCACCAACCCGATGGTGGGCAGCAGCCAGTGGGGGCTGACGCTCCAGAAGACCGGTTTCATCAATGAGGCGGGCAACTGTCTGGTGATGCAGGCCAAGGTCGATGGCCGGCAGCTGATCATCGTGCTGCTGGATTCGCAGGGGCGTTACTCGCGTGTCAGCGACGCCTATCGGCTGCGCCGCTTCATCGAAGGTTGAACCACGTTTTCACGAGGGGGCGCTCGGCTTCAGGCTGGCGCAGACACAGCCGTTCAGCAGCAGGTTGGGCGGGCCCGCTTCTCGCCGCAGGCAGGGGGCGCCAGATCAAATGGACCGTTCCCGGGGGGTCCGGGACGACGGCTGCCCGGGGGCCTTTTTGCAATGGGGCGAAAGCGGCCCTTCGGCATGTCGTGCCGTGGAAGGATGACGCGGGCCGGGCGGCTCAGCGCCGCCGTTGGCTGGTGCCGGCTTCGAAACCCAGCGCAGTCGAAATCTGCGCTGCCGTCTGACGGAGCTGCTCGACCCAGCCGTTTTGCATGAAGTCGGCCGGGGCCGAGATCGACAGGCCGGCGACCAGTTCGCCACCATCGTCCCGGATGCCGGCTGCGATGCAGCGTACGCCCAGTTCGAGTTCCTCGTTGTCGTGGGCGTAGCCGTTGACGCGTACCTGGGCCAGTTCGCGTTCGAGCAGGGAGGGGTCGGTCAGGCTGTTGCGGGTGTGGCCGGTCAGGCCGGTACGGCTGATGTAGTTCTGCAGCGCCTTGGGGCCGTCGCTGGCCAGAAAGAGCTTGCCGACCGAGGTCAGATGCAGAGGTGCACGGCCGCCGACCGCACGCACCACCTGCATGCCGCTGCGCTCGGACAGTGCACGTTCGATGTAGACGATTTCATCACCCTGGCGGATCGACAGGTTGATCGGCTGCCCGGTGATGCGATGGAGTTCGCGCATCGGACCCATGGCGGCGTCACGCACATTGAGACGGGCCTTGACCAGGTTGCCCAGTTCGAGCAGACGCAGGCCCAACTGGTAGCTGCCTGTGTCGACCCGGTCGACGAAGCGCGTCTGGACCAGGTCGTTCAGGATGCGATGGGCTGTGGACGGATGCAGCCCGGTACGGCTGGACAACTCTTTGAGGCTGATGGCCTGCGGCTGCTGGGCAAGCACGTCCAGCAGCGAGACCATGCGTTCGAGAACTTGGACGGTGGGTTTTGCGCCAGCCGCGGGCCGCTGGTGGTTGCCAGCGTTTTGGCGAGAGGCTATGGATGCTGGTGTATTTTTTTCTGTTGGCATCGCGAATCTTTTTCTGCAAACCGGTGCCGGTCATCGGTTGGCACCACGCTCGCAGTTTAGCGCATTGCACAAATGTTGCTGCACTGCACGGCCGGCGCGGGTCACGAGTGACGGGCCACGGTATATCAATCCGCTGAAAAGTTGTATGAGATCGGCGCCCGCTTCGATTTTTTCGGCGGCATCCCGTTCGTTCATGATGCCGCCGACACCGATGATCGGATAGCCAACCGGCAGGCCGGCCCGTAGCGCACGGATGACCCGGTTCGATGCCTCGAACACCGGCCGGCCGGACAGGCCGCCGGTTTCGTTTGCGTGGGGCAGGCCCTGTACGGCGTCGCGCGACAGGGTCGTGTTGGTGGCGATGACACCATCGATGCTGTGGTGCAGCAAGGTCTGGATGATGGCCTCGATCTGTGCATCGTCCAGATCGGGGGCGATCTTGACCAGCAGCGGTGGATTGCGCCTGATCTGCTGCGCTTGCCGGAGCCGTTCTTCGGATAGCGCGCCCAGCAGTTCGTCCAGTTCGGCGCTGCCCTGCAGTCGCCGCAGGTTGGCGGTGTTGGGCGACGAGATGTTGATGGTGACGTAGTCGGCCAGCGGCATGACGGCACGCAGCCCGGTCAGGTAATCCTGGGTGGCGTCTTCGAGCGGGGTGCCGGCGTTCTTGCCGATATTGAGACCGAGCAGCGGCAGCGTGCCGTTCATGTCGTCTCGACCGGCTTGTTCGCGTGTCTGCCAGACCCGTGAGCGTCGGACGTTGGCGATGAAGGCTTCGAGGCCGTCATTGTTGAAGCCGAAGCGGTTGATCAGCGCTTCGGCCTGCGGCAGCCGGAACAACCGGGGTTTGTCGTTGCCGGGCTGGGGCAGTGGCGTGACTGTGCCCAGCTCGATGAAGCCGAAGCCCAGTGCCGCCAGCCCGTCGATGTGGCGGGCGTTCTTGTCGAGGCCGGCGGCCAGACCGATGCGGTTCGGGAAGCGCAGCCCCATCAGCTCGACCGGCTCGGCCATCTGTTGCTGCACGGGTTGCATCGAGCGGGGCAGGTGGCCGATCACGTCGATGACCTTCATACCGAGATGGTGTGCCGGTTCGGGCGGCAGCAGGAAGATCAGCGGTTTGAGCAGCTCGTAGCAGGCGGCCCTCAGCTTGTCATTGTTTTCCATTGTCCGTCGATTCGTTGTTCCAAGGGCTGGAAGTTGCTTTTGTAGCGCATGCTCCGGACGGCTTCGATCCAGTAGCCCAGGTAGAGATAGTCGAGGCCCAGGCGTTTGCACAGCGCTATCTGCCATAGGATGCCATAGGTGCCGAAACTGTGGCCGGGCCGATCTGGGTCGAAGAAGGTGTAGACCGCCGACAGCCCGTCGTCCAGGTAGTCGATGATCGAGACCATCACCAGTTCGGCCTCCGGTGTGCGGAACTCGATCAGCCGGGTATCGACCCGTGAACGCAGCAGGTATTCCTTGTATCGTTCTTCATCATCCTGGTCCATACTGCCGCCGCGGTGGCGGGTTTGCTGGTAACGGATGTAGAGCTGGTAATGCTCGGGATTGAAATGCAGTGGCAGGGTGTTGGAATGCAGATAGGCGTGCCGCTTGAGGCAGCGGCGCTGGTTGCGGCTACTGGCAAACCGTCTGACCGGAATGCGCACCGGAATGCAGGCGCTGCAGTTGTCGCAGCGGGGCCGGTAGGTGAACAGCCCGCTGCGCCGGAAGCCGTTGCGTACCATGTCGCCGTAGTTGTCGGACGTGATGTTGAGGCTGGGTTCCACCACCTGTGAACGCGCAAAGCGATTGGGCAGGTAACTGCAAGGGAAGGCTGTCGTCACATACAGCCGGACGAACTGGGTTCCGGGGGGACGAGAGTCGCTCATGATCCCGGGTCTCCATGGTCGTCGCAGGACGCTTCGGGCTGCATGCCGCTCGTCGTTTCGCCTGCCGTCGGGGAAGCCTGGGTATCCCGCATCGGTTCGGGCCAGTCGATCGGCCACTGCACCTGCAGTGTCGACCATTCCGGCGCCGGCTGGTGAAGCAGCGCGGGCAGTCGCTCGAGAAACTCGGTGCGCGGCAGCTCGCGCCCTCCCAGACTGCTCAGATGCCGGGTGGTCTGCTGGCAATCGACCATCAGAAAACCATGTTGGCGCAGCAGCTGCATCAGTGCGGCAAAGGCGCATTTGGATGCGTTGGAGCGCCGGGTGAACATCGATTCGCCGAAAAACATCCGGCCGATGGACACGCCATAGAGGCCGGCGATCAGCTGGCGGTCGGTGTACGGGATCGCGTCGTCGGGCGAGGCGGACGGGGCAGGGGAGAAACGGCCGTCGGCCGGTGTGTCTTTCCGGGGCGGATGGGCCGCAGGAGCAGCGTGACGGGTATCGTAGTCGGCAGGGAGCCGTTCCCAGACTTCGATCGAATGCGCCAGGCCCAGGTGGTGCAGATCGGTGTAGGCTTGGATGATGTCTTCGGTGATCCAGGTGCCATCTCGTGCTTCGCGCGGGCCGGCACAGGCACGCATGACCTGCTCGAAGTTCCTGTCGAGCGTCAGCTGCCACGGCGCGCAACCCTGCTGTTGCTGCCGGTGCAGCCGCGTCAGCAGCCGCCGCAGCGATCGGGACGGTCGAAACTCCTGTACGAAGACCACCATACGCGGGTCGGGCGACCACCAGAGCACCGGCTGGCCTTCGCTGTACCAGGGAAACATGCCCCGTGTATAGGCTTCGAGCAGGCGCTCGGCGCTCAGGTCCAGCCCCAGTGCGATCAAGCCGGGGTGGCCGGGCACATCCTGCTCGGGCTGCGGCAATGGAGCATGCGGATCGACCCAAAAGCGATTCATGGGTAGGGATCGGAAGGCGGCGTGGTATAGGGGGGCTTCAGGGCGGCTTCGTGGACGCCGAAGCAGCCCCGCCGCCGATCCCGTAGGAACCAGCGCAGTGTGGTTTCCACTGTACTGAAGGCCAGTTCCGGCCAGGGAATCTCGTCTTCGGCAAAGAGCCGTGCTTCCAGGCTTTCGACTCCCGGTTCGAGCACCGGTGTCTTGAGCCGGGCGCGATAGAAGATGTGCACCTGCTCGGCATGTGGCACGTCGATGATCGAGAACAGGCGTTCGATCTGAATGTCGGCACCGGCCTCTTCGAAGGTTTCGCGCAGCGCGCCCGCCGAGACGTTCTCGCCGACTTCCATGAACCCGGCGGGCAGGGTCCACTTGCCGTGTCGTGGCTCGATGGCACGCCGGCACAGCAGGATCCGGTCTTCCCAGGTGCAGATGGCACCCGCCACGATCTTCGGGTTGACGTAATGGACCGCCCGGCAGACTGTGCAGACATCCCGGAGCCGGTTGTCGCCCTCGGGCACGATGCGCTGGGTGGGGCTGCCGCAGGTTGAACAGTATTTCATGTGTACGAATTTACGCCAACCGGCAGGAGTTGCAAGCGGTGACGGGTGGGATTGCTGCTTCGGCTCCGTCGACGCTGCCGGAGCCATGACGGCGCGTCGAGCACGCCTTTGGGGTCTTACGGGAGAAGTTTCGGGCAAGGTTCTGGAGTGTAGCCAGGATAGGATGCCCCCCGTGAGCAAGGCCGGGGCGTCCGGGACCGGTTCCGGGCGTTTCCCGGAAGCCGGCCCGGAGCGTCCAGGCGCACACCCCACGGGGCGAAGACACAGAATAAAACAGTGCGAAAGTTCATGAGGCTTGCATTTCACTTTTGGGTAGGGATATACTTCTTTTCGCGGGGTGGAGCAGTCTGGCAGCTCGTCGGGCTCATAACCCGAAGGTCGAAGGTTCAAATCCTTCCCCCGCAACCATCGATATCTATCAGCCCCCGAGTCATTGGTTGCTCCGGGGCTTTTTTTCGTTTGTGCTGCCGTGGGGCATGGTGTGGTGTGATCGAGCCGTTTGCGGAGCGGTTTCCCCTGCTTCTGGCAGTCTCTTGCAGCTTTGTGGCGAGCTCCTCGGTGCCCGGCTCTCGGCGGAATCGGAGACTGAAGACCGGTCGACTCTGTTCGATGCCGACTACACGCGTCTTCGCTCTGTCCGCGATCCGGGTCCCTAAAATATGTGCCGATCGGGCAAAGAGAACGGCAGGACGGTGTGGTGTAACGGGAATGCGGCGAGGAGTGCGACAGGTGTGGTGCGGAGCGTATGCGGCCCGGCAGAAACAGACGACGCTGCCGGCCGGCGGGAACGCTGCGGGCGGGCGGAACGTTGCGGTCGGTGTCGAGACCGGCGCCGATGCCGATGGCGGGGCACGCATGATCGGGGGAGCCGAAGGTGGTGCCGGCGGGCACCGAAGGATCGTGGGAGGCCATGGCGGCAGCGACCAGCGCATGCTTCGGTGGGCGTGCCTGCTGTCGGTCGGTGTGCTGGGCGTTCTGTCGCTGGGGGTGGCCGTGCCGGCTGCCGCGCAGCAGACTGCTGACGATGCCGGTGGCGCTCTGGCATGCCGCAGGGCAGCGGCGACGCAGTTGCGTTTCAAGATCGACAATGATGTGGCGACCGGCCGGGATCATGGTTACAGCAGCGGGCTGATGCTGGAAGCGGCCGCCCGGATGCCGGCGCATGATGGTCTGTCGGCGCTGCCCGAGGAGGGCTGGCTGTGTCCGGTTTGGCGTCTGCTGGGTGGTGGGCGCCTGCCGACCGAGACGGTTTCATTTCGCATCGACCAGAATCTCTATACGCCCGAAAACAGTGCTGCACGCTATCTGATCACCAATGATCGCCCCTATGCGGCGGTGCTGATGGCCGGGCTGGCGGCTACGACGCTGTCCAATGGGCAATGGATACGCAATGAATTGCGGCTGGGCTGGGTCGGGCCGTCGGTGCGTGGTGAGTCTTCGCAGAATGCAGTGCACAAATTGATCGACGCACCCCGCTTTCGGGGCTGGGCTCATCAGCTGAGCGATGAACCATTGTTCGAGCTGGCGCAGTATCGGGTGAAGCGCTGGCAGCCGGGGGGGGCGGAGTCCGATGTGCTGGGCCACTGGGGCGCGCGTCTGGGCACGCTGCAGACCAGCGCCTACGCCGGTGTGGAATGGCGTTTCGGTCCCGATCTGCAGGATGATGGCGGTTCGGCGCCGTTGCGTCCGGGGGCCAACGAGCCTTCCGAAGTGCTCTGGCATGCGCCCGGCGACGTGCGCTGGACGACCTTTCTGACGGCAGGTGCCCGGCTGGTGGCCTGGGACCTGACGCTGGATGGCAATGTCGGTCACGACAGTCATTCGGTCGGACGCCGGCCGCTGGTTTTCGACGCCGGTGCCGGCGTGACGATGCGCTGGGAAAGCTGGGCTCTGCAATTGATGTGGGTGTTGCGTTCGCGCGAGTTCGATGAACAGCGCGAGCTGCCTTCCTATGGTTCGCTGCAGATTTCCTATCGCTTCTGATCCCTTGCAGGGAGCGGCGCCTCCGGACACGGAGTCGTTGTTGCCATGGCGTGATGATGGTGTCTTTGTCGGGGAGTTGGGGTAGAATGCCCCCATTCTCTGGCTGGCAAACCAGTGGGCATTGCTGCTGGCGCCCGGATGACGTGTTTGCCGGTTTCATGTAGGGGTCGCATGGAATGGTCGTTTCGGGCTTCCATGCCGACGAGTGCCCAAGTCCATACCTGTCGGTCGAGGCAGCTTCGATGCCCCCAGGCGGGTGGTTTCAGGCAGGCACGAGGCAGTCAATCACCAGATGTGTGTCGCGGATGTCCGGCGTCGTCGCGCGGTCTGTGCGTCCGGGATCGGCTGCGCAAGGTCATCCGGTGTACCCGGATCGCGCCGTTTGCCTGTCTTGCTTCCAACCGGACGGGGAGTCGGGCGCAGTATCGGTCCGGGTCGAATCTTCGCGCTGGCATGGGCACCTTCGTGGTCGATGCCTGATATCAGGCTGCTTTTTGCGGCGTTTTCGTTTTCTGTCATCACGGTCGGCTTGATGAATACCACTGAGGTGAAACGCATCATCGAAGGTGCGCTGCTGTGTGCCAACAAGCCGCTGACCGTGCCGGAGCTACGACAGCTGTTCGCTGGCGACGTCGACGTCGGAGCGGATTCGATCCGCAGCATCCTCGAGACACTGCGTGGCGAATGGACGGAACGATCCCTGAATCTGGTGTCGCTGGCGTCGGGTTGGCGCTTCCAGAGCGCGCCGGACATCGCGCGTTTCGTGACGCGGATGAATCCTGAGAAACCGCCCCGCTATTCGCGGGCGGTCCTGGAGACTCTGGCGATCATCGCCTATCGGCAACCCGTCACACGGGGCGATATCGAAGAAATCAGGGGGGTGACGGTTTCGTCCCATATCATAAAAGTGCTCGAGGATCGTGGATGGATCGATCAGATCGGTGTGAAGGACGTCCCGGGGCGTCCGGCGCTGTTCGGGACGACACGGCAGTTTCTGGATGATCTGAATCTGAGTGCGCTGTCCGAGCTGCCGCCGCTGAACGATGATGCGCTGCCGGCCGATGTATTGCAGGCGCTCGTGGTGCCCGATGAAGGGGCTGCGGCCGATGCGGAAACAGTTGCTCCCGTCCCTGGATCCATCGCCGACACCGCGGGGGCACCGAACGGCATGGACGGAACGCGGCAGGCCGCGGGTGCGACCGGAGCCGATACGGAAGTGTCGGCCGATGGCGCAGCGGGTGCGGCCGATACGGAGGATGCTGGGGCGGGTGAGGCGGTTGCAGCAGGACATGCGATCGGAAGGCCCGAAGCCGTCGACGATGAGGTGGCATCTGATGGTGCGTCATCTGATCGGGCGGCGTTTGGTGGAGGCTCGTTGTATGAGGCCGGGCTCCCGTCGCAGGAGTCGGGGCGGAAGGCGCGGGTCGCGTCCGAAGTGGCCGATGATGAGAACGAACCTGCCTCGACGGCAGATGAACGTACTGCAGAGGAATCTGTGGATAACGCATAGTGATGTGGCAGTTGCATGGATAGCACGCAGCATAAGGAAAACGCAGTGACAGAGGTGGTGGTCGACATGAATGATCCGGTGGCTGACGAGAGTCCCGGGCAGAGTCTGCCGACTGCAGGAAACGAAGAAGGCGATGGGCGCGAACGCGGCCGTCGTCGTGGCATGCGGCAACGTCGCCGCCCCGCGGGTGAGCGTACTCTCCGACGTGGCCGGGGACAGCGGTGGGGCGCGGAACGATCGGCGGCACCGTCGGACGACGGGTCGACGATGCCGGTCGTGGACGAGATGGATTCGGGTGGCGGCGCCGGTACCGAGGTCGGTGCCGAAGGCAGGCAGCGTAGTGCGGAGGCCATCCTCCTGGACACGGATGCCGTCCCGTTCTTTGCTCGGCAGGCGGCCATCGGATTGCGTCCGCCCGGTGGGCGTGGCGGTAGAAAGTCGGCGGTCTCCACGGCCGAGGCCGAGAAACTGCACAAGATTCTGGCCGACGCGGGCATCGGCTCGCGTCGTGACATGGAAGATCTGATCATTTCGGGTCGGGTGTCCGTCAATGGCAAGCCTGCCCATGTGGGCCAGCGGGTGTCGGTCACCGATGTCATCCGGGTCAATGGCAAACCGCTGCCGCGTAAGCGGGTGGTGGCTCAGCCGCAGGTGTTGCTCTATCACAAGCCCACCGGCGAGCTGGTGACCCGAGACGATCCCGAGGAGCGGCCCAAGGTCTTCGATCGGTTGCCCAAGCTGCGCGGGGCACGTTGGATCGCCGTCGGTCGACTGGATCTGAACAGCGAAGGCCTGCTGATCTTCACGACTTCGGGTGACTTGGCCAACCGATTGATGCATCCCCGTTACGGTTGGGAGCGTGAATATGCAGTACGGGTACTGGGACGCGTCGACGATGAGATGCGTCGGCAGCTGCTTGGTGGTGTACAGCTCGAGGATGGTTCCGCGGCGCTGCAGTCGATCGAGGACATCGGTGGGGACGGTGCCAACCATTGGTATCGAGTGGTCATTTTGGAAGGACGCAACCGCGAGGTCCGTCGCCTGTTCGAGGCGGTCGGCTTGACGGTGTCGCGGTTGGTACGGATTCGTTTCGGCCCGGTCGCGTTGCCGCCGCGCCTGGCACGGGGGCGTTTCCAGTCGTTGACCGAGGACGAAGTGCGCCAGCTGCAGAAGCAGTTGCGACGCGCGCCGGCAGGTACCGGAACCGGCGTGGCCGGAGGGGCGCCGCCGTCGGGCAAGGGCGGGGCCGGCAAGCCAACCGGCGGTGCCCGTCATCCGACCCGACGGAGGCTGATGCGTGCTGCACGCGGCACACAGGAGGCGCAGACGGGTCAGCCAATGGAAGGCGTGACCGAAGCTGCGCCGCCGGCCGCGACGGGTGGGGTCGATGGCGCGCCGCCGCCGATGCGTCGTGGCCGCGGCGCGCGTCGCAAGAACACCGAGCTCACCGAGGGGGTGAGCGCACGCAATCGTCGCCGTCCGGCACGTCGCCAGGCAGAAGACGTGGGTGAAAACGCAGCGCCCGGCAAGCGTGCGCCGGCACGGCGCACCCGTACGGCAGAGCGCGCGCCGGTCACGGTGCCGGAAGTGCCGCGCATGGTGTCGGTGAAGGTGCTGGAGCCGACTGCCGAGAAGCGGACGCTGACGCTCAGCGAGCGGCGCGGATGGACGGAGACCCGCTATCTGCCGCAGGCAGTGGCCTACAGTGGTGACACCGATTGGTCGAAAGTGGTGCGCGAGAGCGTATTACCGGATCGGCGCCCGAAGCGCAAACCGAAGGAGCGCAACGGCAACGTGGCGCCCCGGGTGCGCCAGCAGCCCACGCCGGCGTCTCGTCGTATCAACTATGATGACGACGATTGGCAGCCAAGCTCGGACATGGCTCACATGGAGGGCATCACCAAGTCGATGCGCCGCGATGGCAGGCAGCAACGGTATGGCAAGGCACCGGGCTTCGCTGCCAAGCTGGGGCAGCCTTTCGATCCGAATGCGGGGGTTGCCAAGCCGTGGCCGGCCCAACGCATGGCCGGCAAGGCCGAACGGATGGGGCGGGGCAAGCGCAGCGCCATGCCAGGGGCGTCGGCCAGGCCACGCCGCAAAGCGGTTGCCAAGGGGCGTTGAGACTTGACCTTCCATCGGTTATAATTACCCTTCTGCGAGCGTGCTGGTTGTGTGATTTTTTTGCAAGTGCATGGGCACCGGGTGTCCATGGCGCTTCGGGCAACCGGTCGTTGCAGGTGTTCGGAGCTGCTCGGTTCGCCGCGTCGTTCGGGGTCGGCAGAGTCTGCTTCCGGCAGGTTGCCAGCGCTTGGGTGTCGTCGGGTCGCACGGTGTCGGGGCGATCCGAGCCATGGTGCCGGCGCTGCCTGGTCAAGTGTCGCTGTTGCGCGAAATGGGCTGGCAAAGGCCCATTTTTTTTTACCAGATTGATTTCGGTGGGCCCATGTGAGGGCCGGTGACGGTCACGACCGACCATGTGGATGGGCCGTGACGGTGGCTTTCCGCGGCAGTGGCTTCGTAGACACGAGCAGAGGAGTTGAACAGGGCGGGATGATGGTTGGTATCAATCCGGAAGCAGGCAGCAGCCTGGAGATGATGGTCGAACCCGTGGTGACGGCCATGGGGTATGAGGTGGTCGATGTGGAGTTTGCCGCTGGTGGCCTGCTGCGTGTCACGATCGAGCATGCCGACCACGAGACTCCGATCACGCTGGATGACTGCGAGAAGGTCAGCACCCAGCTGTCCTATCTGTTCACGGTCGAGGATGTGGATTACGACCGGCTGGAGATCTCTTCGCCGGGGCTTGATCGTCGGCTGCGCAAGCCGGGCGATTTCGAGCGTTTCGTCGGCGACGAAATCAAGCTGTGGCTGCGCTTGCCGCAGTCGGGCAGGCGTCGGTTCCAGGGTGTGCTGGTGCCGGCCGGGCAAGCGCTGGAGAAAGCCAGGGCGCTGCTGGGGCAGGATGTGGCACTGCCTGCCGTCGAGCAGGTCGGCGATGTGGAACCAGCCGCTGGAGACTGGATACTGTTATGGCGCGACAAGCCCGAGTCTGTCGGGCGCCCGTCACGCGGAGTGCCGGGCCGGCGGCCGCCGAAGGCAAGGCCGGTTCCGGCCGATCCGGTCGAAGCTGCTTTGCAGGCCACCGATTGTCATTGGTTGCGATTTGGTTTTGAGCAAGTTGACCGGGCGCGCTTGGTGCCGAAGCCGGTTTTCTAGGGAGTCGTTATGCAGGGACGTGAATTGTTGCTGATGGTCGATGCGCTGGCACGTGAGAAGAATGTTCCACGCGACGTGGTTTTCGCCGCGCTCGAAAGTGCGCTCGCGTCGGCAATGAAGAAGCGTTACAAGGACGAGGTCGACATCCGCGTGACGATCAGTCACGAGGATGGCAGCTATCGCAGTTTCCGCCGCTGGCAGGTGGTGCCCGATGGTGAGCTGGATGATCACGATCTGCAGATCATTCTGACCGAGGCGCGCAAGCAGGCCGCCGAGATCGAACTGGGCGAGTTCATCGAAGAGGAACTGGAGCAGGTCGAGTTCGGCCGGATCGGTGCGCAGGCTGCCAAGCAGGTGATTCTGCAGAAGATCCGCGATGCCGAGCGCGAGCAGATCATCAACGACTTCCTGTCGCGAGGGGATTCGCTGCTGTCGGGCACGATCAAGCGGATCGACCGCGAAGGCGCGATCATCGAGTCGGGCCGGATCGAGGCGCGTCTTCCGCGCGATCAGATGATTCCGAAGGAAAACCTGCGCAATGGCGATCGGGTGCGTGCCTGGGTGTCCAGGATCAACCGCGAAGGTCGGGGTCCGCAGCTGTTTCTGTCGCGTACCGCACCCGAGTTCATCATGAAGCTGTTCGAACTCGAAGTGCCCGAGATCGAGCAGGGGCTGCTGCAGATTCGCGCGGCGGCCCGCGATCCTGGTGTACGTGCCAAGATCGCGGTGCACACCACCGATCGCCGGGTCGATCCGATCGGCACCTGCGTGGGGGTGCGCGGCTCGCGGGTGCAGGCCGTCACGCAGGAACTGGCCGGAGAGCGGGTCGATATCGTGCTGTGGTCCGAAGACCCGGCGCAGTTCGTCATCGGCGCATTGGCACCGGCCAATGTCTCGTCCATTCTGGTGGATGAAGAACGGCACGTGATGGACGTGGTGGTCGACGAGGACAATCTGGCGCTGGCGATCGGTACCGGTGGCCGCAACGTCCGTCTGGCTTCCGAGTTGACCGGATGGCAGATCAATCTGATGTCGGCCGAGGAAAGCGAGAAGAAGCAGGAAGACGAGCGGAACGCGATCCGCGCCGTCTTCGTCGACAGCCTCGATGTGGATGCAGAGGTGGCCGACATTCTGATCGACGAGGGGTTCACCAGTCTCGAGGAGATCGCCTATGTGCCGCTCAACGAAATGCTTGAAATCGAAGCCTTCGACGAGGACACGGTGAACGAGCTGCGCGAGCGTGCCCGCAATGCACTGTTGACGCAGGCGATCGCCACCGAAGAGAAACTGAACACCACGGCCGACGATCTGTTGTCGCTGGAGGGGATGGACCGTGAGCTGGCGGTGAAGCTGGCCGAATCGAATGTCCGCACCCGCGATGATCTGGCGGAACTTGCCGTGGATGAATTGATAGAAATCACTGCGCTCGACGAAGAGCGTGCCAGGGCGCTGATCCTGAAGGCACGCGAACATTGGTTCGTCGAAGACGAAAGTGCGTAAGACGGTGCGGCTCGGGCAAGCCTGGAGCGCTCCGGAGTCCGGCCCTGCAAAGGGTAGAAACGGGTGGCGCACATGATGAAATAGGTTGTAGCGGAAGGAACTAATGGCCAGTACGAACGTTGAGACATTTGCCGCGGAACTGAAACTGCCTGCCGAAGTGTTGCTGGAGCAGTTGCGTGCGGCAGGTGTGGACAAGAAACATCCTTCCGATTCCCTGACGGAGTCGGACAAGGAGCGTTTGTTGTCGGCACTGCGCGCCTCGCATGGTGGCGCCGAGACGCAGAAGCGTCAGAAGATCACGGTGGTTCGCAAGCAAACGTCCGAAATCAAGCAGGCGGATGCCACCGGCAAGGCACGAACCATCCAGGTGGAGGTTCGCCGCAAGCGCACGTTCGTCAAGCGCGATGCTGCTGCGGCCGTGCCGGGATCGCCTGCTGCTGCGACCGGGGCCGTACCGGTGGCGGCCCAGGTGCCCGCGGCGCCTCCCGTTCCATCGGCCAGCTCGGTCATCGATGAGGAACAGCGCCGCCGCCGTGAGCAGGAAGCGCGTCGTCAGCAGGAACTGATGGAGCGCCAGGCGCGCGAGCTGCGCGAAAAGACCGCGCGACTCGAGCGCGATCGCCTGCGTGAGAATGAGGCGACAGCCGAAGCGACCCGCAAGGAGCAGCAGGCACGCGCCGAGAAGGATCGTCTGGCCAGGATGCAGGCCGAGGCGGAGCGGGAAGCCGCGGCTGCCAGAGAGCTGCAGCGCAAGATGCGTGAACAGCAGGGCGCCGATCAGGCGGCACGCGAGGCCGAGCGCAAGGCGGCCGAAGAGAAGGCCGCCGCCGAACGAGTCGCGGCCGAAGAGGCCGCCCGTGCCGCTGCGGCCCAGGCAGCCGATGCTGCCCGCCGTGCCAAGGAAGAAGCCGACGCGTCGGCCGCTGCCCGCCGCCGTGCCGAGGCCGAGGTGGCCGCCATCAACCGTCTACTCGAAGCCAGCCGTCGCCCGCCTCCGCCTCCTCCCCCCCCGGCTCCCGCGTCGTCGGCTGCCACACCCCAGGCACAGACCGCGCCCGCTGCTTCGGGCAGCGGCGCTGGCGAAAAATCGCGTCGTGGCGGCACCCTGCATCGTCCGGCTGCGGGCGCGCCGGATGGTCATCAGGCTCCGGGAAGCAGTAGCAGCGAAGGCGGTGGTCGTAGTCGCAACGCCAAATCCGACAAGACCTCGTCGGGCTGGCAGGATGACGCATCCAAGCGCCGTCGCCCGGCCAAGGGTGGTCGCAACGACAATGCCGGCAGTTCCGGTAGTGGCACCGGCTGGCGGACCCGTGGCCCGCGTCGTGGCAACGAGCGCGGCGGCCGTGGTGGCATGCATCACCAGTCGGCTCAGCCCGAAACGCCGATCGTGCGCGACGTGCATGTGCCCGAGACCATCACCGTGGCCGATCTGGCTCACAAGATGGCAGTGAAGGCCACGGAGGTGATCAAGCATCTGATGAAGCTGGGCCAGATGGTGACCATCAACCAGGTGCTGGACCAGGAAACCGCGATGATTCTCGTCGAGGAGATGGGACACAACGCGATTGCCGCCAAGCTGGATGATCCGGAGGCCATGCTCGACGAAGTGTCGGCCGAGGACGTCGGTCCGATGGTGACCCGTCCGCCTGTGGTGACCGTCATGGGGCACGTCGACCACGGCAAGACTTCGTTGCTCGACTATCTACGGCGCACCAAGGTGGCTTCCGGCGAGGCCGGGGGCATTACCCAGCACATCGGCGCCTACCATGTCGAGACGCCGCGCGGTGTGGTGACTTTCCTCGATACACCAGGTCATGCGGCCTTTACGGCGATGCGTGCCCGCGGCGCCAAGGCGACCGACATCGTGATTCTGGTGGTGGCGGCCGACGACGGTGTGATGCCACAGACCATCGAGGCGATCTCGCATGCCCGTGCGGCCGAGGTGCCGCTGGTGGTGGCCATCACGAAGATCGACAAGCCGGAGGCCAATCCCGACAAGGTGCGGCAGGAGCTGGTGGCGCAGAGCGTGGTGCCCGAAGAGTATGGTGGCGACGTGCCCTTCGTGGGCATTTCGGCCAAGACCGGTGAGGGTATCGCCGATCTGCTGGAAAACGTGCTGCTGCAGGCCGAGATTCTGGAGTTGCAGGCTCCAGTCAAGGCACCGGCCCGTGGTCTGGTGATCGAGGCCCGTCTGGACAAGGGGCGTGGTCCGGTGGCAACCGTGCTGGTGCAATCCGGGACGCTGTCGCGTGGCGATACGGTGCTGGTCGGTTCCACATGGGGCCGGGTGCGCGCCATGCTGGATGAAGCCGGCAAGAACGCCACCGCCGCCACGCCATCGATCCCGGTCGAGATTCAGGGTCTGAACGATGTTCCGCAGGCTGGCGAGGAGCTGGTGGCGCTGGTCGATGAACGCAAGGCGCGCGAGATCGCTCTGTTCCGCCAGGGCAAGTTCCGTGATGTGAAGCTGGCACGTCAGCAGGCTGCCAAGCTGGAGAATATGTTCGACCAGATCGGCGAGGGCGAGGTGCAGACGCTGCCACTGATCATCAAGGCCGATGTGCAGGGGTCGCAGGAAGCGCTGGCGCATGCGTTGCTCAAATTGTCCAACGACGAGATCAAGGTGCAGATCGTGCATGCGCAGGTCGGAGGCATCACCGAGAGCGACATCAATCTGGCGATCGCGTCGAAGGCGGTGGTGCTGGGTTTCAACGTGCGGGCCGATATGCCGGCACGACGCATGGCCGAGACCAACGGTGTCGACATCCGCTACTACAACATCATCTATGACGCCGTCGACGATGTGAAGTCGGCGATGGAAGGTATGTTGTCGCCCGAGAAGCGCGAGACGGTCATCGGTCTGGTGGAAATACGCCAGGTCTTCCGTGTCACCAAGGTGGGGACGGTGGCTGGCTGCCGTGTGATGGAAGGTCAGGTCCGCCGCGATTCCGAGGTCCGGCTGCTGCGTGACTCCACCGTCATCTGGACGGGCCGGATCGATTCGTTGAAGCGCTTCAAGGACGATGTGAAGGAAGTCAAGGAAGGCTTCGAGTGCGGTATTTCGCTCGTCAACTACAGCGATATCCAAGAAGGCGATCAGCTGGAAGTGTTCGAAGTCAAGGAAGTGGCCCGGACACTGTCGCTGCCGGCTTCCGTCTGATCGGGATTCGAGGTCTGCATGCGAAGAAAACCTGGAGCAACCGCTGGCCGGGCACTGCGTGTGACCGAACTGCTGCATCAGGAACTGGCCGGGCTGATTCGCGCGGAAGTGAAAGATCCCCGTCTGGGACTGGTGACGGTCACAGGCGTGGATTTGACGCCGGACTATGCTCATGCGACGGTCTGGTTCTCGGTGCTGCCCGATGACCCCGAGCACGTGGCACAGACGTTGTCGGGGCTGCGGGCCGCATCCGGCTTTCTGCGTTCGCAGATCGGTCGGCGGGTGCGGATTCACACCACGCCCGAGCTGCATTTCTCTCACGACTCATCGACCAAACGCGGCATGGAAATGGGCCGGCTGATCGATGAGGCCAACGCCCACCGCGCGGCGGACGATCCGGCTGATCCCGCTTGAAGGTTCACGGTTTATTGCTGCTCGACAAGCCGCTCGGGCTGTCGTCGAATACGGCCTTGCAGAAGGTGCGCCGTTTGCTGTCTGCCGACAAGGCGGGCCACGGTGGTACGCTCGACCCGATGGCCAGTGGTGTGTTGCCGCTGATGTTCGGTGAAGGTTGCAAGCTGGCGGGCGCGGCGCTGACTCACGACAAGGCCTATGAAGCCGAGGTGCGGTTCGGCGTGCGCACCAGCACCGACGATGTCGAGGGCGAGGTGATCGCACGTTCCGATATACGGCCTTCAGCCGATGCCCTGCAGGCCGCGCTGCCGGCTTTCCTGGGCTGGATCATGCAGGCACCGCCGGTGTATTCGGCGCTGAAGGTCGGTGGCAAGGCGATGTATCGGCTGGCCCGTGAGGGCAGGCCGGTGGATGCCGTACCGCGTCGGGTGCGGGTCGATGCGATCGAGCTGATGGCTTTCGATGGCGGGCGGGCTCGGCTGCGCATCGAGTGTGGCAAGGGCACCTATATCCGTTCGATTGCCCGTGATCTGGGCGAGGCGCTGGGCTGTGGCGCACATCTGTCGGGCTTGCGGCGTACGCGGGTCGGTGCCTTCGATGTGCGCGATGCCGTGCCGCTGCAGACATTGTTGGATGGTGGGCCGGTGCTTGCCGCTCGGCATTTGCAGGGACTTTTACAGCTGGTGGCCGGTTGGCCGCGGGTGGTGTTGGGCGCCGATGCGGCGGTCCGTTTCGGTCATGGGCAGGGGGTGCCGCTCGTTCACCTCGAGTCGACCGAAGGCTTCGGCCCGGACGCGGAGCAGGTGGCGGTGCTGACTGAAGGGCGCTTGCTGGGGTTGGGCAGGTATGGCCTACTGCCCGATGGCCGTGCGGCGCTGCTGCCGGTCCGGGTGATCGTGGACTGATTCGAACGCAGCTTGTGGAACCCCTCCCATGAATCATGATCAATCGGCTGGGTGCTCATCTGTACCGGAGGATCGTACTTTCGATCCGTTCGACCGGCGGGGGCATCGAAGAGTAACTGGATTTTCCGGTCTACTTGTGTTTTTTGCTTGAACTTTTTTTCATCGAGACTGAGCGTGTCTGACGCCAACAAATCCACTTCGATACAACCGATCCGCAATATTGCGATCATCGCCCACGTCGACCACGGCAAGACCACGCTGGTCGATCAGCTGCTGCGTCAGTCGGGCACTTTCCGCGCCAACCAGCAGGTCAACGAACGCGTGATGGATTCCAATGATCTGGAACGCGAACGTGGCATCACCATTCTGGCCAAGAACTGTGCAGTCGAATACGAAGGCACCCGGATCAACATCGTCGATACTCCGGGGCATGCCGACTTCGGTGGTGAGGTCGAGCGGGCGCTGTCGATGGTCGATGGTGTGCTGTTGCTGGTCGATGCGATGGACGGCCCGATGCCGCAGACACGCTTCGTGACCCGCAAGGCGCTGGCGCTCGGGTTGAAGCCGATCGTGGTCGTCAACAAGATCGATCGGCCGGGTGCGCGTCCGCACTGGGTGGTGGACCAGACTTTCGATCTGTTCGACCGTCTGGGGGCCTCCGAGGAGCAGCTGGATTTTCCGGTGGTCTATGCCTCGGGCCTGGCAGGCTATGCGGTGCTCGATTTGGATCAGGCCGAAGCGGCGGCTGCCAATCCATCGATGGCGCTACTGTTCCAGACCATTCTGGATCGGGTGCCGGCGCGTGCCGACGACGTCGATGGTCCGCTGCAATTTCAGATCTCCGCGCTGGACTATTCCAGCTATGTGGGCCGGATCGGCATCGGCCGTATCAACCGGGGCACCATCAAGGGTGGTGAGCAGGTGTTGCTGACCCATGGCGATCGTGCGCCGGTGACGGCCAAGGTCAATCAGGTTCTGCGTTTCCGTGGGCTGGAACGCGAGGTGGTGCCTTTCGCGCAGGCTGGCGACATCGTGGCCATCAATGGCATCGAAGGCATCGATATCGGTTCGACGCTGTGTAAGGTCGGCCATCCCGATCCGCTGCCGCTGTTGCGCATCGACGAGCCGACGCTGACGATGGAATTTCTGGTCAACACCTCGCCGCTGGCCGGGCGCGAGGGCAAGTTCGTCACCAGCCGCCAGATTCGCGAGCGCCTGGAACGTGAGTTGCAGGCCAATGTGGCGCTGAAGGTCGAGTTCACGGCCGATTCCGATACCTTCGTGGTGTCGGGTCGGGGCCAGCTGCATCTGACGATTCTGTTGGAAAACATGCGTCGCGAAGGCTATGAGCTGGCGGTATCGCGTCCCAAACCACGGATTCAGGTGATCGATGGTGAGCGGCAGGAGCCCTACGAGCAATTGACGATGGACCTGGAGGAAAATCATCAGGGGGCCGTCATGGAAATGATGGGTTCCCGCCGGGGCGAACTGCAGAATATGGAGCCGGACGGCAAGGGAAGGGTACGCCTGGATTACCGTGTGCCGGCGCGCGGGTTGATCGGTTTTCAGAATGAGTTTCTGAACGCCACCCGTGGCACCGGCATCATGAGCCACGTCTTCGAAAACTATGGTCCTTGGGCCGGCGAGATCGAGGACCGGCGCCAGGGCGTGCTGATCTCACAGGATGATGGTGGGGCCGTGGCCTACGCATTGTGGAAGCTGCAGGATCGTGGCCGGATGTTCGTCAAGCCGAACGACACGCTCTATGAGGGCATGATCATCGGTATCCACTCCCGCGACAATGACCTGGTGGTCAATCCGATCCGCGAGAAAAAGCTGACCAACGTCCGCGCCTCGGGCAAGGACGAAGCCATCAATCTGACGCCGCCGATCGAGCTGACGCTGGAGAAGGCCGTCGAGTTCATCGCCGAAGATGAGCTGGTCGAGATCACGCCCAAGAGCATCCGGTTGCGTAAGCGCTTGCTGAAAGAGCACGAGCGCCGCCGGGCGCAACGGGAAGGTGAAGGTGCCTGAAGGCTGCGATGATGAAAGCGCGTTTTGGATCTCCTGGCGCATGCCCCCGGGGTTACCGGGGCGAGAGACCGCCGTGTGGTATCGGAGGTATCGCAGGGGACTCGCAACGGTGTTCCGGTATGTATGGATCGCAAATCCGGTCTGTCCGGCGTGCGACCCACTCCGGTACTCGCGGGGGCACGCATGGGGTTGAAGAAACGCTTTCTGTGCGGGCCCAAATGAACGATGCACTGGAACCCGCACGACCGTACCTCGGGTGATGGGGGACGTGCCCTCGTATGTGGGGCCGCCCCGCAATGGATAACAAGGAGAATCAATGACCAACAGCACGAAAGCCGCCGACAAAAAAAACACCCGCGCTCCGAGCGCCGCGTTCATGAAGGCTTTGAAACCCAGCGACGAACTGGCTGCGGTGATCGGGGCAGAACCCTTGCCACGCACAGAGGTCACGAAGAAGATCTGGGAATACATCAAGCAGCATGATCTGCAGAACCCCCAGAACAAGCGGATGGTTCGTGCCGACGACAAGCTCCGGGCCGTGTTCGGTCAGGATGAAGTATCGATGTTCGAGATGACCAAGTTGATCAACGAGCACCTGTCTTCTTGAGATCTCATGGCTCGGGCCCCGCTTGCGCGGCAGGGCAGGAAAGCCGGTGTCGCAGCGAGCCGATGGCAAAGAAGGCTCGTCCTTCCTTCTGCTGCGCTTGCCTGTTTCCTGCCTGACGTCGACGGCGGGGGAATCTTCCAAACTGTGTGTGCCGGGGTGTGGTACGGCACCGCAGCCAACAAAAAACCCGCTTTCGGCAACGAAGCGGGTTTTTTTTGGGTTGCGCCTGCAGGCAGGCCGGGAGGACGGTGTTCCGCGGAAGAAACCGGTACGAGGCCCATCAGGCCCGGTGCAGACAGTTTGCCAGACCGGGGCGGATGAGACCGGGCTTCGTGTTTTACTCGCCGTTGCCCAGCTCCAGGATGTAGGCACTCAGCTGCCTGATATCGGTCTCGGTCAGGCTGATGTCCCTGTGAGCCTCGATGGCGGCTTCCAGCGTGGCGGCCGAACCATCGTGCAGGTAGGGGGCGTTGTACCAGGCGTCGCGCAGCCCCGGGGTGACGATACCTTCCAGCGGCTGGCCGGATACGGCGCCACTGCCAGCCGACAGGGTGCCGATGTTCTCCCGCTTGCTGCCGTCGCCACCGAGGTCTTCGGAGCCGTGGCAGCTGGTACAGGTTTTGTTGCTGAACAGGGCCTCACCTGCCTGGGCATCGGCGCTCAGGCTGCGGTCCAGTGGTCGGAACGGGCTGGGCCCGTAGCTGCTGAGGCTGTCGACATAGGCTGCCAGGGCATCGAGTTCTTCCGACAGCCCGACCTTGGGCGAACCGAGGGGTGCACCGGCGAGGCTGCGGAAGTAGCCATCGGCCAGCAGACCACTGCCGCCGGCCAGAGCCCGGATCTGCTGCTCGAAATCCTGCACTTCGTCGAAGTTGCCGCTCCAGTGCAGCAGTTTCTTTTTTCCACCGTGGCCCTGCAGCGAGATGGTCTTGCGCAGACCTTCACCGAAGCCGCTCATGTCCCAGACCCGGCCATCGCCATAGCCATCGTTGTGGCAGGCGGCGCAGCTCATGTAGCGGTCGCGGGACAGCCGGGGATCGAAGGCATCGTAGAACAGCTGTTTGCCGAGCAGAATGTCGTCCGCCAGTTTTTCCGGTGTATTCAGCGTAGCGACACGGGTGGTGCTGTTCGGCAGCGAGGTGGGGTTGCCGGCCACCAGTTGGCTGGTGTCGAGCAGGCGCACGTCACGCGTCATGAAGGTGGAGATGGCCAACTGACTGCCGTCAGCAGAGAAGGCCACACCCTGGGGAGCGACGCTGCCGCCCAGCACCAGACGTACTTCCTCGATACCGGTGATGGCATTGACGATAGCCAGCTCACGTGAGGTTTCCAGCGCAACCGCCATGTATCTGCCATCGGGCGTGTAGGTGATGGCACTGGAAAGGCTGGTGTTGTCCAGGTCGACGCGTGCTGTCAGATCCTCGGTCGGTCGTGTGCTTTCCAGATCAATCTTCGAGAGCACCGCCCGCACCGTGTTCTGGTAGTCGAGGTGTTTCTGGTTGCGCATCATGCCGCGCATGATGTTGTCCTGCTTGGAGGGCACCCAGGCAGTCTTTCCATCGGGCGAGATGGCGGGGGCGCCCAGATAATTGGGCAGACCTCCACCCGAAGTGCCGGTGTCCTCGACCTGGCTGACGGCCAGCGACACGGTGTCGATCGGAGTGGCGTTGCCGGCCTGCAGTCGATAGACCAGGACTTCACCGCCACGGACCCCTTCACCGGTGATACGCGGTGCGATGGTGTTTTCGCCGGGTAACGGCGGCGAGATGAAGCGGCTGGCCAGCAGGCGCTGGCTGTCGGCCGAAATCGCCAGATGACGGACATCCGGGCCGACGTAGTGGCGTTGTTTGATCTGACGGCTGACCGGATCGAAGCGCAGGATTTCCTGACTGCCCAGCAGACTGACCCAGATACCGCTGCCGTCGGGGGCGTTGACGATACCGTAGGGTTCAGCTGCCGACGACAGTGTCAGGGTGGTCGCCACACTCAGGCTGTCGGGATCGATGATACTGAGCGTGCCACTGTGGCGGTTGCTGACCCAGATGTTACCGGCGTTGTCGAGCGCCAGGGTGCGCGGACCGTCCCCGACCGGGATCTCGCCGATCAATCGCCGTGTGCTGCTGTCGATGACCGAGACGCTGCCCTGGTCGGGGTTGACCACCCAGATCCGCTGCGGGCTCTTGCGGTCATAGATGATCGGGCTGGACGACTGTGGCGTCAGCACGCTGGCGGCGCGGGCCGCAGCCGCCGCCCCGGTGGCCCGACCCTGGATCGCGGCGGTGGTGATGGCGGTGGGGACCGGGCTCTGCGAGACGGTATCGCTGCCGGATGTGCCGGGATTGGATGGCGTCGGGGTGCCACCACCTCCTCCACCGCCACCACCACAGGCCGCCAGTGCGCCGCAGAGCATCATCGCGAGTGCGGCTTTCCGGGGGGCTGTGGAATACAGCATCGAAAAGAGAGCGGGGGTGGCCGATGGCCATAGATGAGACAGGGAAGAGGACACGGATACCTCCGCTGAAGCCTTGAAAGGGGTCATGCCGAATGGGGTTGAAACGATCGTGCGCGCACCATACGACCAGTCGTCGTCGTGTTGGATCGGACGTGTTGCGGAAAAGTATGAGGTTGATACGAGGTGAAATACAGTGAGTTCCGCACAATACACCAAAGAGAATGGAAAAAGCGCCGACGAACGGACGCAGGGCACGCACAAGGCTCCGGTCGCATTCATTCAGCCCGAGAACGCCGACCACAGAGCACAGACCCGAGTTTCAGGGTCTCGTCCATGAGGTGGGCGATACGCTTCCCGGGGTACGACGTGTCCGCCTGATATACGGTGACGGTGTTTCGACTGTCTGCCGGATGGGAGAGCGCTTCAGAAAGCGTCTCGATCGGGAGACATGGCTGGCGTCGGGCTGGCCGATGAAGGTGATGGGGGTGACGACGCGGGTGATGTGGGCTGTGGTGTGGACGGTGACGGAGGCGTCGAGGGGGATGGAAGCGGATCGGGGCGATCGGGGCTGTCGGGGGCCGATCCGGGCGGTGACGAGGCATGTCCCCGGACTCTTGCAGCCCGGAGTCGGGCGGCGGTGTGGTCGATCAGTGCGCGGGAAATGCTGAGACCGGCCGCCGGTAAATCCGGCAGTTCATCCGGATCGAACCAGCGGGCATCGCCGATTTCTTTGGGGTCCACTCGGATGTCGCCGGCCAGCCATTCGGCAGTGAAGGCGATCATCAGCGAGTTCGGGAAGGGCCAGCTCTGACTGCCGAAATAATCGAGCCGCTGTACCTGCAGTCCGACTTCTTCATGCACTTCGCGATGCACGGCGGCCTCGATGGTTTCACCGGCTTCCAGAAAACCGGCCAGCGCACTGTAACGGCCCGGCGGAAAGTGCACTGCATGGGCCAGCAGCATCTGCTGGCCGCGGGTGATCAGCACCATCATGGCTGGACAGATGCGCGGGTAAGTGGTGTGGGCACAGCGGGTACACCGCATGGCGCGTTCATGCCCGACTCTGAAAGTGGGGCTGCCGCAGACGCCGCAGAAGCGATGGCTCTGTGCCCAGGACAGCAATTGACTGCCTTGCAGGGCGATCGCCACATGGGTATCGGGCAGCACGCCGAACCAGGCGCGTAAGTCACGTGCCTGCCAGCCCTCGGGCAGCGCCGGCATTTCGAGATGAGGGGGCAGGGCCTGCGCGACGTGGATTCTGTCTTCGAAGCGTCCGATGATTTCGCAGGCACCGTGGCTGGGCAACAGAGGGCCATAGTCGCGCCCACTCAGCGCCAGCGGCGCGTCGACCCGCTGGATGAGCCGTGTGCCATGGAACAGGTGGACGATGATTTCGGACTCGGGCGCGGACAGCCGACCTTCGCCGAGCCGGAAACCTTGGGGCAGTTGCAGCATTACAGGGGAAATATGGTGTGCCGACCCCGTCTCAGCGGCTGTCGGGACGCTGAAACAGGTCGTTGAGCTGTTGCAGCGCGTCGGCAGTGGCATCTTCCATGACGGGAGGCGGGCTCGTCATCCGGATCTGGGTCATCGGGTATTCTTCTGCGATCCGGTCTTCCCAGAAGCTGGCGGGATTGGGGGAGGCGAAAAAGCGACGGGCCACTTCGACCGGCAGACTGCGATAGCTGCGCAGCAGACCATCATGAAAGGCGATTTCCAGAGTCTGTCTGCTTTCGTCGTAGGCGGCCGAGCGAATCTTACCGGTATTCAAGGCACGATGGGGCGGCTGGTTTTTCATCGATCGAATCCTACAAAGGGTATTCATAATAGCGCTGTTGGCACCGGTCACGCATCCTGCCGACCGATCCGTTGCCGGCGCCTGGTCGGGCGGGCGGCCAGGATGGCAGAAAGATCGTGGTCATCAGACTGACGCGAAGGCACTCTGCCCCATCTTTTGCTCCACGATATCCGCCGGGGCCCATCCGGGCGTGCATCGTGTTCGGCGGGGTCCGCCATGCCTTCGTGATGTCCGCGCTCCGCCTTCCCTGAAGGTTGGCCGGTGGTGCTGCAGTACTTTGTATCCCCATTCAGGAGATTTGTGTCTATGTCCGAACAGATGCCCGGGATGCTGCCGATCCGGCAACAGCGTCGTCAGTTGCTGGAAGGGCGACGTTCGCTTTGTGACGAGGTCGAGCTGCTCGAAACACGTGCAAACGCAGTGAAACATCTGAATCCTCTGGCATGGGTCGATTGGACACGTGCTCGCCGGCAGGCGCAAGCGCTGAGCTCCATATTGCGTAATTCAGAAAACCACAATCTGGGGATGCCATTGCTGGGTACCTGGGTCAGTGTCAAGGATTTGTTCCAGTGGGTTGGAACACCGCTGCGTGCAGGCACGCGCGCCGTGTTGCCGACGATGCCGGATGTGTCATCAGCCGTGGTGCAACGGCTGGAGGCAGCGGGTGCTTTGGTGTTTGCCAAGACCAATATGCACGAGATCGCACTGGGGGCAACCGGTGAGAATGTCTGGACCGGCGATGTCTGCAACCCGGCTGACCCGGCCCGGCAGTCGGGAGGGTCTTCGAGTGGTTCGGGCGTAGCGGTGGCCACTGGCCTGGGCAGTGTGTCGATCGGCAGCGATACCGGCGGTTCGATTCGTATTCCTGCCGCTTTTTGTGGTGTGGTCGGCTTCAAACCCACGCACGGTCACGTGCCGCTGGCGGGATCCCTGCCTTTGTCATGGACCTGTGATCATGCCGGACCGTTGACCCGTTCGGTCGAGGATGCGGCGCTGGTCTATCGGGTGCTGTCGGGTCATGGTCTCGGCCATGGACGGGTGGCCCGCCGCCCGCGGCTGGGCGTGCCAAGGCGGTGGCTGGCCGGTCGGCTGGATGCCGGCATGCGTGAGCATTTCGATCGGCTGCTGGCCGGGCTGGCGGCCGTAGCCGACGTGGTGGATGCCGAACCGCCCGACATGGACCGGGCCTGGCGCAACTACACACCGGTCGTGCGGGCCGAGGCGGCCTGGGTGCATCGGGACAGCCTGGCAGCCGGCGGTGAAGGCTTTTCGGACGGCGTACTGATACCCTTGCGTTTGGGTCAGCAGTTGCCGGCGCGGGACTATATCGACGCCTTGCGGACGAGGGAAGCCTTCATCGCCGATCTGAATGCGGTGCTGAACGGGGTGGATGCGATGGTGCTGCCGACGACGGCCATCGTGACTCCGCTGCGTGGACAGCAGGAGGCCCGGACACTGGCAGGGACGCTCAACGTGCGCGAAGCCGTGCTGGGGCAGACTTTGCCGTTTTCGTTTGCCGGGGTTCCAGCGATCAGCCTGCCCGCGGGCACCGTGGAGATGCTCGCGGGTTCGGGTGATGGCTCGACGGTGCAGCTGCCGGTCGGCTTGCAGGTGGTGGCACGGCGAGATGCCGATGCGCAGCTGCTGGCGTTGGCGGCGTGGCTGGAGGACTGGCTGGCGGCAGAAGCTGTCGGAAGTGCCGATTGATTCGATGAGTATGGTGCCAGGCTTCGTCTTCGATACCGGTGGCTCATGGCCGTCGGAAACCCGGCCGGGCGCTGCCTCCTGGAGGCGGGCACGGCATGCGCAGAAGAGCGCTGTCGCCCGCCCTCGTGCCTGCCCGTAGATGGGAGCGCCGGCTCCGGGGCGGACGGCAGCCACGTCGGTTTCGCGATGGTGGTCGTTCCGTTGCTTCTGCCCCGTCGTCGGGTTCAGGCGCCAAGCGCCTCGAAAACGGCATCGCGGATCACTTCGACCGAGCCGACGCCGGCCAGACAATGATAGGCCGGCGCCTTGGCGTCACCGGTGGCAGCCCATTGCCGATAGTAATCGACCAGCGGTCGGGTCTGATTCCGATAGACCTCCAGGCGGGCGCGCACGACTTCTTCGCGGTCGTCGTCGCGTTGGGTCAACGGCTCGCCGGTCACATCGTCCTTACCTTCGACCTTGGGGGGGTTGAAGTGGATGTGATAGCTGCGGCCGCTGGGCTGGTGTACGCGGCGGCCGCTCATTCGTTCGATGATGTCACCGTCGGGCACGTCCAGTTCCACCACGTGTTCGATCGGTACGCCGGCATTGCGCATGGCTTCGGCCTGCGGAATGGTGCGTGGGAAGCCGTCGAACAGGTAGCCTTTTTGGCAGTCGGGCTCTTTCAGGCGGTCCTTGACCAGACCGATGATGATCTCATCGGAGACCAACTGACCGGCATCCATGACTTTCTTGGCGGCCAGGCCCAGTTCCGTGCCGGCCTTGATAGCGGCGCGCAGCATGTCTCCCGTCGAGATTTGGGGGATGCCGAATTTCTCTTTGATGTAGTTGGCCTGGGTGCCTTTGCCGGCGCCGGGGGGGCCGAGAAGAATCAGTCGCATGGTGCTTTCCTCGTTGATATGAAAGAAACGGGCGTTCGGGCGGAGCGGGTGTTCCGGCCGATCGGGGGGCCACCGCCCGGGAGTCTCGTCGATCCGGAAGACCTATCGGGCGGCTGCCTTCATCGATCGACGGTCCCCTGTGAATTGGAATCCGTCCTCGTCGGTCGGAAGCTCTTCTTCGATTGGTGCTTTCATTGATCGGGGGCCTGTCGACCGGCGGGCCGACGGCTCGGGGATACTAAGGGCATGCTCAGGGGTGCTGTCCGTAGCGAAGGCGGACGGCGGCCAGATCGTCGGGGGTGTCGATGCCTGCCGGTGGCGCATGGTTGGTGATCAGCAATTTGATCGGATGACCATGGTAGAGCACCCGCAGCTGTTCGAGTGCTTCGATCTGTTCGAGCCGGCAAACCGACAGGCTGGCATAGTGTGACAGGAAACCAGCCCGGTAGGCATAGATGCCGATGTGGCGCAGTGGTCTGGTTTCTTCGAATGCCTGCTGACGAGCTTGCGCCTGATCGTCCTGCGGTTTCAGGTGCTGGCGGTTCCATGGGATGGGCGCACGCGAGAACAGCAGGGCGCGGTTGTCGTGATCGGCCACGACCTTGACCACATTGGGATTGAACCAGTCGTCAACGCTCTGTACGGGGTGGGCGGCAGTGGCCATCGGATAATACGTATCTTGGGCCAGCAGCCTGGCAAGGGCATCGATCAACCCGGGGGGCATCTCGGGCTCGTCGCCCTGGACGTTGACGACGATACGCTCGTCCGGCAGTTCCAGCTTCTGTACCGCTTCGGCCAGTCGCTCGGTGCCGGAATGGTGGTCGCTGCGGGTCATCACCACCTCATGACCGTGGTCCCTGGCCACCGCAGCGATCTCGGTGCTGTCGGTGGCGATCGCGACCAGACTGGCCGAGGACTGACGCGCCTGATTGGCCACACGGATCACCATCGGAATGCCACCGATGTCGGCCAGCGCCTTGTTGGGCAGGCGGGTGGAGTCGAGCCGGGCGGGAATCAGTACGGCGTAGGGGCTGGTGATGGTGGCTGAGGGCATCGGCGTGGACCCCGAAAGAAAAGAACGGGAAGCTGCGGACGCACTGGTGCGGTCGCACGGCGGGCTGGATTCGGCTTTCGCGATGGCTGCTACGCTCCGGGCTCCCGGGGGGGGCCGGAGGTTGAGTCGTTGGAGGCCGCTGGTGGAATGGGCTCTCCGGCCGTATCCAGTGGCAGCGCTTCACTCTCGATCATGATCGGTATACCGTCACGAATGGGGAAGGCGAGCCGATCGGCCTTGCAGTTCAGTGTCTGCCGTTGCCGGTCGCGCTCGAGCGGGCCTTTGCACAGCGGGCAGACCAGAATGTCGAGAGCCATCATGATGATCGGGAAACGTCGAGTTCAGCGATCAACCATTTTAACAGTGCCGGCTCGGGCACGGCCTCAATCTCCAGCACCAGACAGCGTTGCTGCAGTCCGGGGGCGAGAAGTCGACATTTGACGGCGTCTTTGGCCGTCATCACGATCCAGGGCTCGGGTCGTGCGGCGAGCCAGTCGGCATCGATGTGCGCGTGGTCGGCCAGTGGGTAGGGGGTGACGGCCACGAGACCCAGATCGGTCAGGGATTGGAAGAAGCGTTCGGGCCGGGCAATGCCTGCAACCGCCGCCAGCGGCAGGCTCCGGAAACGAGTCGCAAAATCCTCCGGGCTCCAGCATTGGCTGCCATCCAGTGTGCGTATGCCGGTGAGCTGGACCCGGGTATGGAAATATCGGGGCCGGGCAGTGGATGTCGGATAGGTCGGAGCGCCGGAACGCGAGTGGGTGGCGGTGCCGCCATCGGTAGCCGCGGTACTCTGGGGGGCCGGCAGCAGCACTGCGTCGACGGTATCCAGCCGGTCGGCCGGCTCGCGCAGCGGGCCGGCGGGTAGACAGCGGCCGTTGCCCAGTCCTTTGGCATGCATCACCACCAGTTCCAGTCGGCGTGGCAATGCCGTGTGCTGCAGACCATCGTCCGACAGCACCACATCCAGCCCGGGATGATGCTGCATCAACAGCTGCAGCGCAGCCCGGCGCCGGGCGCAGACGGCAACCGGCCGTCCGCTGGCCTGGGCCAATAGCAGGGCTTCGTCACCGGCTTGCCGCACCGGGGTGCCGGCATCGACCAACAATGGTTCGTCGGCCGAGCGGCGATAGCCGCGGGCGATCAGCCCGACCTGGAAGCCGTGAGTGGATAGCGCCTTGCACAAGGCCAGCACGAGGGGGGTTTTGCCGGAGCCGCCCGCCACCAGATTGCCGATGACGATGACGGCAGGGCCGGGCGTTCGTGCCGAGGTGCGCTGCAGTTGCCGCCGACGACGCCGCGCCATCATGGCAACGATCCAGGACAGCGGACGCAGCACGGGCGCGGTCAACGATTCGAGCAGACGGTCGGAAGCCGAAGCCGGGCCGAACCAGATGCGGTGCAGCCAGGCTTCGAGCCGTCGTCTGAGCGCCTCGCCGTTCAATGCGCCCCTTGGGTATGTGTGGCAAAGCTGATCCGGGGTAGTCCAGCCACCCGGGCGCCTTCCAACACATTGACCACGGCCTGATGCGAAGCGGAAGCATCGGCGTAGATGACGATGACCGGGTTGGTTTTGTCCGCTGCCTGGCGGCCCAGCTCGGTGGCCAGTGTGTCGACATTGGCCGGGCCGATGGTCTGCTGGTCGATGCGGTAATGGCCTTCGGCGGTGACGGCCACCAGAATCTGCACCGGTTGCTCGGGCGTCGCCTGCCCCGAGGTCGAGGGCAGGTCGACCGCCAGTTCGCGGAAGCGGTTGTAGGTGGTGGTGACCATCAGAAAGATCAGGATCACCAGCAGCAGGTCGATCAGCGGGATGAAATTGATTTCCGGCTCTTCACGCCGGATCGTGCGCCGGAAATTCAAGGCCGTGCCCCTATGCCTTTGATGACGTCGACCAGACGCAGCGATTGCTGCTCCATTTCGACCAGGAAATCATCGACCCGGGCACGGAAGGCACGGTAGGCCAGCAGCGCCGGAATGGCCACACCGATGCCGAAAGCCGTGTTGTAGAGCGCCACCGAGATACCATATGCCAGCTTGGCGGGATCGTTGCCGGTGGGTGACTGTGAACCGAAGATCTCGATCATGCCGATGACGGTGCCGAACAGGCCCAGCAGCGGTGCCACAGTGGCCAGTGTGCCCAGTGTGGGCAGAAAACGCTCCAGATCATGCGCAACGGCGCGCCCACTTTCTTCCATCACATCTTTGATCATATCGCGCGACTCGAACTCGTGGCGCAGGCCATTGGCGAGCACCCGACCCAGGGCCGAGGAGCGTTCGACCCGGCCCAGCATTTCGGCATTCAGTTGTCGGTTGCGGTGCAGGGTGATGACTTCCTCCAGCATGCCGGGAGGGATGATCTTGCGACGTTGCAAGGTGAGCGAGCGCTCGACGATCAGCGCCACGGTGGCGACGGAAGCGATGATCAAAAACCAGATGGGCCAGCCGGCGGCTTGGATGATGGAAAACAATGCGATTACCCCGGAGATTCAGATACCTGCGCAGCGCGCGATCGCTCGGATTGTCGGTTTTTTTGACCGTCATCGGCAAGTATGCCTGTCCGCGACAGGGAGACGTGCACTACTTTGTGGATAACTATGTGGGCATTCCTGCCAGAGGTACGTAATTACTGGCACTGCGACGGTCGCCGCCGTTACGCTGCATTCTGTACCATAGGAAAAAAATCCATATCATTCAATTGCTTGCAAGACAAGGGGCGCTATACTGTCCAATCGGCGAGCCTGTGGCGTCGATACAGAAATTGTCGGTTTTTGTGTGGATAAAAGTACCGATGAAACAACAACAAAGGGTTGTTACAGCTTTGATGGCCGATGTACAGCTGCCGGATGTGCTGACGGTTGGCCAGTTGAACCGGATGGCCGGTCGGTTGCTGCAGGGGCATTTTGGTGTGATTCGCGTCATGGGCGAACTGTCGAACGTGACCCGTGCCGCCAGCGGCCATTGGTACTTCACACTGAAGGATGCCGGCGCCAGCGTGCGTGCCGTCATGTTCCGCGGTGCAACGCAGCGGGTGGATTTTTCTCCACGCGAAGGCGACCGGGTCGAGGTCTGGGCGCGAGTGTCCATCTATGAGGTCCGGGGCGAGTTTCAGCTCGGTGTCGAGCGGATGCAACAGGCCGGAGCCGGCGATGTGTGGCAGCGCTTTGCGCGGTTGAAGGCACGGCTCGAAGAAGAGGGCCTGTTCGACCCCGGGCGCAAGCAGTTGCTGCCGCCGTATATCGACACCATCGGCGTCATCGGCTCGCTGAAGGCGGCGGCCTTGCAGGATGTATTGAGCACATTGCGCCGGCGGGCACCGCAGCTTCGCGTCATCATCTATCCGGCGGCGGTACAAGGGCGGCATGCGCCGGCAGAGTTGATCGCCGCATTGGATGCGGTCGAGCAAAGGGCAGAATGCGACGTGCTGTTGCTGGTGCGCGGTGGAGGCTCCTTCGAGGATCTGGACGCATTCAACCACGAGGCGTTGGCCCGGCGGGTGGCGGCCAGTGCGCTGCCCGTCGTCAGCGGTATCGGGCACGAATCGGATTTCACCATCTGCGATTTCGTGGCGGACGTGCGGGCGCCCACACCGACGGCAGCGGCCGAATTGGTCAGCGGTGACCGGCGTCGGGATCTGGCGCGGCTGCGCCGACTGACCGGTATGCTGCAGCAGGCCATGAGCCGCCATCGAGACCGGCTGGCGCAGCGGCTGGATATGGGCGAGCGCCTGCTGCGCTCACCGGTTCAACAGTTGCAGCATCGGCATCTGCGGCTGGACCGATTGGCCGAGCGGTTGCAGCAGAGGGGGCGTTGGATGGTGCAGCGAAACGAGCAGCGCTGGGTGCGGGCACGGGATGCGTTGCGCCCGCCCGTCCTGCAGGTGTTTCAGGCCCGTCTGGATCGTGCCGGACAACGGCTGGCACATGGTGCCGCGCAGCGCTGGCAACGGGCGGCTGCGCGCCTCGCGCTGGCCGAGAACAGTCTGCAGTTGATCAGTCCACTGGCCGTGCTGTCGCGGGGCTATGCGATCGTGCGGGACGTCGACGGGCGTGTGCTGCAGTCGGTGGCAGGGCTGAGGTCCGGAGCACTGCTGGATGTGCGTCTGGCCCAGGGCAGCCTCGGCGCACGGGTCGAATCGATACGGGTCGAATCGTCCGAGCATGCCGCGGCTCCGACGGAACCGGGCGCCGCTGGCGAGCAGAGCGTTCCGTCGGCCGGAGTGGGTTGCTCCGCGCAGCCGACGGTGGCGGCCGGCTCGACGGGCGTTCCGCCCGGCGAGACTGGCATCCAGTGATCCCGCACACGTTCTGCGAAGCCGTTTGTCGTTGCGCCTTCGGCCCGGTCCTCGTCCTTGCGATCGCGGTCGTGATCGCCGTCGTCACCTTTCGTAACATGAATGAGGGCACTTTGTGGGTTATTTATCAAAGCACCGTGTCGAGGTGTGGGAATATTCGCACCATGTCGTTGTTTCAACTGTCATCATCGACCATTTGGCGGTCGTTCATTGACGGTGCGGATCAAAAACACAGAGAACTCAGAGGAACTGAAGAATGATCGCTTTGATTCAAATGCTGGTGGTGGGCCTGATCGTCGGTCTGCTGGCTCGCGCCATCATGCCGGGTACGCAGTCCCATGGCTGGATCGCCACGGCGCTGGTGGGCATCGGCGGCTCGGTCGTCGCCAACTTTCTGGGCGGTGCGATGGGGGTCTATCAGTCGGGTGAAACCGCTGGTTGGATCGCCTCGGTGCTGGGCGCCATCGTGGTGCTGTTCGTCTACGGAAAGGTGACCGGCAAGAACGGCTGAGTCCCGGGTAGGAGCCGGGCTTTCCGGACTCCTGGTGTCTCTGCTAGGGGGTCGGCAATCCTGTCACGGGGTCGCCGGCTCCGAGTTTTTTGTCCCTGAACCAACCCTGGTTCATCTCGAGCGCGTAGCGCACCGGCTTGTCGGGGCAATGGCTGCGCTCGTCCTTCGGAGCCATGTCGGCCGTGCCGACGATCCTGCCGTCGTCGTTCATGAAGGCGATCGTCAGCGGGATCAGCGTATTCTTCATCCAGAAGCAGTAAAGGCCCGGTTCGGAGAAGACGAACAGCATGCCCCGGTCGGCTTCCAGGCTGTTCCGGTACATCAGCCCCTGTGCACGCTGTTTATCGGTGCTGGCCACTTCGGCCCGAATCGGATGGCCGCCGGCTTTCAGCTCGATCACCGGCATCCCGAGGGGCACCTGGGCCGGCGCCGGGGGGCTGGATAGGGCGCCCAGGGCGGCCGTCGTCAGCAGGCAGAGCCCGATTTGCAAAAATCGTGTTGTCTTCGATGTCATAGTACTTTCCCTGAGAGGACCGTGTCGTCGGTGATTCATCGGTGATGGTTGGGTGCTTGTTCGAGTGACGGTGGCATCCAGGTGGCATAATCTGCTCTATCCCCAGTATGGCAAACGTCGCCCAGCCGGGTGGCGAATGCATCCCTTCATCATTTCCGGTCGCGCGCCGTCAGATAGGTCAGAGCTCATGTACAAACATATCAAGATCCCCAGCGAAGGCGAGAAGATCACCGTCAATGAGGATTTCTCGCTGAATGTGCCGGACAACCCGATCATTCCCTACATCGAGGGGGATGGTACTGGTTTCGATATCACGCCCGTGATGCTGAAGGTGGTCGATGCCGCCGTGGCCAAGGCCTATGGCGGCAAACGCAAAATCCACTGGATGGAAATCTACGCAGGCGAGAAGTCCACCAAAGTCTATGGCCCGGATGTCTGGCTGCCCGAAGAAACCCTCGAGGTGCTGCGCGACTACGTCGTCTCGATCAAAGGGCCGTTGACCACCCCGGTCGGCGGCGGTATCCGCTCGCTGAACGTCGCTCTGCGCCAGCAGCTCGACCTGTATGTCTGTCTGCGCCCCGTCCAGTATTTCGACGGCGTGCCTTCGCCGGTGCGCGAGCCGGAGAAGACCGACATGGTGATCTTCCGCGAGAATTCCGAGGACATCTACGCCGGTATCGAATATGAAGCCCAGTCCGACAAGGCCAGGAAACTGATCGACTTCCTGCAGAAAGAGCTGGGTGTCGACAAGATCCGCTTCCCGGAGACCTCGGGCATCGGTGTCAAGCCGGTTTCTCGCGAAGGCACCGAGCGTCTGGTCCGCAAGGCCATCCAATACGCCATCGACAACGACAAGCCGTCGGTGACGCTGGTGCACAAGGGCAACATCATGAAGTTCACCGAAGGAGGTTTTCGTGACTGGGGCTATGCGCTGGCCAGGAACGAGTTCGGTGCCGAGCCGTTGGACGGCGGCCCGTGGCTGAAACTGAAGAACCCGAAGACCGGCAAGGACATCGTCATCAAGGATTCGATCGCCGATGCTTTCCTGCAGCAGATCTTGCTGCGTCCGGCCGAATATTCGGTGATCGCCACGCTGAACCTGAATGGCGACTACATCTCCGACGCGCTGGCTGCCCAGGTCGGCGGTATCGGCATTGCGCCGGGGGCCAATCTGTCGGATTCGGTTGCCATGTTCGAAGCGACCCATGGCACCGCGCCGAAGTACGCTGGCAAAGATTATGTGAACCCCGGTTCGGAAATCCTGTCGGCCGAGATGATGCTGCGTCACATGGGCTGGACCGAGGCTGCCGACCTGATCATCTCGTCGATGAAGAAGGCCATCGTCTCGAAGAAAGTCACCTATGACTTCGCCCGTCTGATGAAGGGCGCCGAGCAGGTTTCGTGCTCGGGCTTCGGTCAGGTGATGATCGAAAACATGTAAGCAAGCATCCTGTCGGGACGACTTGCAGCCCTTTTGCGTGAGCAATGGGGTCGGAAGCGGGGACGGAATGGGTCGGTGTGCTCATTTCGTCCCCGCTTCGCAGGTACGGCCGTTGCTGGCGTTGGCCGACGGCGGACCGGAAGGCGAGAAAGGAGAGGAGGCAAACGGCGACAGCGCAAACTATTCTTTTTCTTTATGATGAGGGGGCTTGGGGTACGGGTTTCCGTGATCGGTGACGGCAGGTGGACGGGTTGGTCAGACGTTTTTATATGATGAAGTGGGCATTTCGGCCCATGTTTGGGAGGGCGACCCGGCATGCGGTGGGAGAGCGGTGTATTTTCATGCAGGTCCAGTCTGGCACGGCATTTCGGGTGCCGGAGGGGATGAGCAGGAAGGTCTTCCATCAAATTCCATGATGTGAAACGATGTATCGCGTGCTTCCACGTGGACTCCAGTTCCGGCCCAGCAGACTCCGTTCGTGACTATGCCCCGCACCATACAACAGATATTCATCAAAAAGGGGATGAGCGGTGCTACTCTACGGCTGAGACAAAGATTTTTTCCGTCACAAAGTAGGTAGGAGTTGAGCATGTCAGCCGCCGAGAAGGTCCCATCCCTGGAACGTCCTGCTGCCTGGTCCGGCTTCAAGGCCGGCGCTTGGGAAGACAGCATCGACGTGCGTGATTTCATCCAGAAGAACTACACGCCGTACGAGGGAGACGCTCGTTTCTTGGCGCCCGCCACCGAGGCCACCACCCGGCTGTGGTCGACCGTGATGGAAGGCATCAAGGTCGAGAACCGTACCCACGCGCCCTACAAGATCGATTCGCAGGTCGTCTCCGGCATCACCAGCCATGCCCCGGGCTACATCGACAAGGACCTGGAAACGGTCGTCGGCCTGCAGACCGACGAACCGCTGAAGCGCTCGATCATGCCCTTTGGCGGCCTCAAAATGGTGCAGGATTCCTGCAGGATCTATGACACCCCGCTGAACGAGGACGTCACCGAAATCTTCAGCAAGTATCGCAAGACCCACAATCAGGGTGTCTTCGATGTCTATACCCCGGATATCCGTCGCTGCCGCAAGTCCGGTGTGCTGACCGGCCTGCCCGATGCCTATGGTCGTGGCCGCATCATAGGCGACTATCGCCGCGTCGCGCTCTACGGTATCGATATGTTGATGGCCGACAAGGTCAAGCAGTTCCATTCGCTGCAGGCCGATCTCGAGGCCGGCAAGAACCTCGAAGAGGTGATCCGCCGCCGTGAAGAGATCAACGAGCAGCACCGTGCGCTGGGCCAGATGAAGGAAATGGCCGCCAGCTATGGTTTCGATATCTCGGGCCCTGCCAAAAATGCCCGCGAAGCAGTGCAGTGGACGTACTTTGCCTATTTGGCGGCGGTCAAGTCGCAGAACGGCGCCGCCATGTCTTTCGGCCGTGTCGCCACCTTCCTCGACATTTTCATCGAGCGCGATCTGAAAGCCGGTACGCTGACCGAAACCGAGGCGCAGGAACTGATCGATCACCTGGTGATGAAGCTGCGTATGGTCCGCTTCTTGCGCACGCCCGAGTACGATCAGCTGTTCTCCGGCGATCCGATCTGGGCGACCGAGTCGATCGGTGGCATGGGTTTGGACGGCCGCACACTGGTCACCAAGAACAGCTTCCGCTTTCTGCATACCCTCTACAACATGGGGCCGTCGCCGGAGCCGAACCTCACAGTGCTGTGGTCCGAGCAGTTGCCCGAAGGCTTCAAGCATTTCTGTGCCAGGGTGTCGATCGACACCTCGTCGATCCAGTATGAGAACGACGACCTGATGCGTCCGGACTTCAACAGCGACGATTACGCGATCGCCTGCTGCGTCAGCCCGATGGTGGTCGGTAAGCAGATGCAGTTCTTCGGCGCGCGTGCCAATCTGGCCAAGACTCTGCTGTACGCGATCAACGGCGGTGTCGATGAGAAATCGAAAGAGCAGATCGGTCCGAAATCGCTGCCGATCCTCGACGAAGTACTCGATTTCGATACCGTCATGACGCGGATGGACAGCTTCATGGACTGGCTGGCCACCCAGTATGTGACGGCGCTGAACATCATTCACTACATGCACGACAAGTATTCGTACGAGGCCGCGCTGATGGCGCTGCATGATCGTGACGTGAAGCGGACGATGGCCTGTGGCATTGCCGGTCTGTCCGTGGCAGCGGATTCGCTGTCGGCCATCAAGTACGCCAAAGTGCGTCCGGTCCGTGACGAGAACGGTATTGCGGTCGACTTCCAGATCGAAGGCGAATATCCGCAGTTCGGCAACAATGACGATCGTGTCGACGACATCGCCTGCGACTTGGTCGAGCGCTTCATGAAGAAAGTCGCCAGCCACCCGATGTATCGGGATGCCATCCCAACCCAGTCGGTGCTGACGATCACTTCGAACGTGGTTTACGGCAAGAAAACCGGCAATACGCCGGACGGCCGTCGTGCCGGTGCGCCCTTCGGTCCGGGTGCGAACCCGATGCATGGCCGTGACGTCAACGGTGCGGTGGCGTCGCTCAGCTCGGTGGCCAAGCTGCCTTTCGAGTTCGCCAAAGACGGTATTTCCTACACCTTCTCGATCGTGCCCAACGCCCTGGGCAAAGACGAGAAAGCCCGAGAGCGGAACTTGGCCGGTCTGATGGATGGTTACTTCCACCACGAGCGGGGAGTCGAAGGGGGCCAGCACCTGAACGTCAACGTGCTGAACCGTGAGATGCTGCTCGAAGCGATGAACGATCCGGAGAAGTATCCGCAGCTGACCATCCGGGTCTCGGGGTATGCGGTACGCTTCAATTCGCTGACCAAAGAGCAACAGCAGGACGTGATCACCCGGACCTTCACGGCCAGCATGTGATCGAATCAGCGGCGGGTCCTGTTCAGAAGGCGCGGTGGATTCTTCCGCCCGCCCGTCTGGCGGGCCGTCGACAAGCCACGAAATGCCGGGTCTGTGTACCCGGCATTTTTTTGAGCATGGTTCTTCGATGAAAACGATCAGTCTGTCCCCCGATCCTCGACATTCCGAAACACCGGGTCAGGTCGATCTGAGCCTGCATCGTCGTCACTATCATGGCACGGCGCTGGTGCACTCGATCGAGTCCTGCGGTACGGTCGACGGGCCGGGGTTGCGCTTTGTGCTGTTTTTGCAGGGTTGCCTGATGCGCTGCCTGTATTGCCACAACCGTGACACCTGGGATATGCACAGTGCCAAGGCACGGGAAATGAGCGTGACGGATGTGATGAAGCAGGTTTGGTCCTATCGTCACTACTTGAAGGCAACGGGGGGCGGGGTGACGGCCACCGGTGGCGAGCCCCTGCTGCAGGATGAGTTCGTCCGGGACTGGTTCAAGGCCTGCCGGCAGCACGACATCCATACCTGTTTGGACACCAACGGTTACGCCCGCCATTACGATGCCATTCTGGACGAATTGTTGGACAACACCGATTTGGTGATGCTCGACCTGAAGCAGATCGATCCCGACATCCACAAGGTGTTGACCGGCATTCCCAATACCAAGCCGATGCGCTTCGCGCGTTATCTACTCGAGCGCAATCAGCCCACCCGGGTCCGCTATGTGATCGTGCCGGGCTATACCGACGATGAGCGTTCGGCCCATCGGCTGGGTGAGTTCATCGGAGACATGGCCAACATCGCCACGGTCGAGCTGTTGCCCTATCATGAGCTGGGGGCCTATAAATGGGCTTTCTTTGGTGACGAATACAAGTTGGCGGGCGTTCATCCTCCGCCAAAGGAGACCGTCCAGAAGATCGGGGAGATCATCGAAGGCTACGGCAAGCAGATCATTCTTTGATGGTCGGGACTGTTTTGCTTCCCTTGATTTTTGTTTCCTCGATGCTCGTGGGGGGCTCGTGGATCGGGCGGATGTGCCGGGTCAGATCGCCACACCGGCCAAGTGGCCGATGGCGGCGCTGACCCCCATGGCACCTGCACCCCAGAGCAGTACGCGCACGACGGCCCGCAGGCGTGGTGCGCCACCCAGATAGGCCGACAGCCAGCCGAGGACGCCCAGCCCCAGCAGGGTCGTGCCGATCAGTGTCGTGGCCTGTGCGCCATAGGGCAGCAGCACGACCAGCAACGGTGGGATCGCACCAGCGCAGAAAGCCAGTGCCGAGGCCCAGGCAGCTTGGAAGGGGTTGGTTTCGATGGTTTCGCTGATGCCGATTTCGTCGCGGGCGTGAGCATCGAGCGCATCGTGCCGGGTCAGTGTCTCGGCCACTTCACGAGCCAGGGCTTCGTTCAGTCCCCGATCCCGGTAAATCTGTGTCAGCTCCTGTAACTCGGCATCGGGGTTGTGATGCAGTTCGTACCGTTCTTTGGCCAGATCGGCTTTCTCGGTGTCGGCCTGGCTGGAGACCGACACATATTCTCCGGCGGACATCGAGACAGCACCACCAACCATGGCGACGATGCCCGCCAGGATCAGTGAGCGACCGTCGGTGTCGGCCGCGACCATGCCCATCAGCAGGCTGGCCGTGGAAATCAGGCCGTCGTTGGCGCCCAGTACACTGGCCCGCAGCCAGTTGTTGCGATTGCTGTAATGGTGTTCGGAATGAATGCTGCGGCTCATATCGAAAGATTGAATGGCAAAGGAGGCGGAAGTGTCGGGTGTCGCTTTCATTCGATATACGAACCTCTGGAACGAGCATACAGCGGCCCGTACCGTGGCGATCCACACACATCCCCGTGGTGCGAACGGGCGCCGCAAGGGTGGCTGCTGCACATGACCTCGGATGGTAGCCACGTCAGTCCCGACGCGGGCTCGATCCGGTGCGCGGCAAGCTCACCCCCGGGCGGGGGAAGGATAGCGTGGACGATCAAGGCGTTCCGCACAGGCGGAGTTCGCTGTTGTGCGATGTACAGGCGGAT
This sequence comes from Lautropia sp., assembly GCA_030530775.1. Taxonomy (GTDB): domain Bacteria; phylum Pseudomonadota; class Gammaproteobacteria; order Burkholderiales; family Burkholderiaceae_E; genus Lautropia. The sequence continues at coordinate 194,272 of JAUMUG010000004.1, forward strand.
GATTCCGACGGCGCATCGCCGCCTACATCGTTCACCATGGTTTCATTCAAGCCAAATAACCCGAGTGGGCACTGTAATTTGCTGAAGTGTCGCAATGATTGTGGGACAATGCCGGACCATGAGGATACTGCACACCATGCTTCGCGTGGGCGATCTCGATCGCTCGATCAAGTTCTACACCGAGGTGCTCGGTATGACGCTGCTGCGCCGGTCCGAGAACGCCGAATACAAATACACATTGGCCTTTCTGGGCTATGAGGGCGGCAATCCCGCTCAGGCCGAACTCGAGCTGACCTACAACTGGGGTGTGTCCGAATACGATATGGGTAGTGCCTATGGCCACATCGCCATCGGCGTGCCCGATGCCTATGCAGCCTGTGAAAAGATCAAGGCGGCCGGTGGCGACGTCACCCGCGAGGCCGGGCCCGTCAAGGGGGGCACCACCGTCATTGCGTTCGTGACCGATCCCGACGGCTACAAGGTCGAACTGATCCAGCGTGCCGATGACACCAGCGGCGGACAGGGTCTGCGCTGAACGAGGGCAGGTGCCAGTGTGTGCTTCGGTGGCCGTTCGGGCGCTGGGTTTCGGCCACGTTTGCTGCGTGATCCGATGCCGTACCGGCCGGCGCATGCCAGTGGGCGCATTTGAACGATGCGGGCCAGAACCATTGAAGGCCAGTCTCAGGAATGAACGGGCATGAGCGCAGCGCTTCAGAAGAACATCAAGATCGTCTTTTTCGATATCGACGACACGATCTACAGCAAGGTGACCGGACTGCTGGCCAGCCGGATCGAACAGGCATTCGAGGGCTTGCGGCAGCGGGGGATCGTGCCTGCCATTGCCAGTGGGCGTGCCCGCTATATTTTCCCGGCGCCGCTGGAAGCCGTGATCGCCCGTCAGGGGCTTCGGCACTTCGTCACCATCAATGGGCAGCTGAACCTGCGGGCCGGTGAGCCGGTGTCGCACTACCCGGTGGCGCCGGCCGATGTCGACAAGATCGCCGGCTACTTCAATGAGCGGGACATCGCGGTCGGGTTTGCCGGTGCCAGACATTTGGCCGTGTCGCGTATCGACGAGCGGCTGACCAGGACGCTCGACCCGATCACCCGTGACTACACCATCGATCCCGCATTTTTTCGCAGCAATCCGGTCTATCAGCTGATCGTTTTTTATCCGTCGGACGATGATGCCAGCGTGGCCGAGTCGGGCGTGCTGGACGGCGGGAGCTTCAAGACGGTGCGTTGGGCGCCGGAGGGCGTCGACATCCTCGATCAGAGCGGCTCCAAGATTCGTGGCATACACGACGTGGTGTCGGCGATGGGTTTGACGCTCGACAATGTGATGGTCTTCGGTGATTCGCTCAATGACATCGAGATGCTGTCCCAGGCCGGCTTTGCCGTGGCGATGGGCAATGGCCATCCCGAGGCCAAGAAGCATGCCGACTATATTGCCGGCCATGCGGACCAAGACGGTGTCTACCATGCACTGGTGGATCTGGGACTGATCGACGCACACTGATATCGACGCGCATTGATCCGAAAACCCGTGCGTCCTCCCCGGGCGGTTCGTTCCCGACCTTCAAGAATGCCTGGTTGAGGCCGATTTGGTGATATGTCAGACTGCACGCCTCAGTCATCGCCTCGTCATCTAGCCCATTGCCGGCTGCTGGGTCGTCGTCGGCGGCATAATAAACCTTGTGTACTGATGTCGGAACCGGACGTATCCCAGGGCATTCGTATCCATCCATCAGAAAAAAGATCGTGGCAGAGACGACATCGGCTGGTGTCTCGGACTTGGACTACGATGCAGATGGACGCAGAATGCTGGATACTACGACGTTTGAAGGAACGATAGAGCCAGATAATGCCGAGGTTGTAGACGATCGCGCATTGCCGGGTCGGGGTCCGTGATGACAGGTTCGTGTCGGCTATGATCGATACCGTGGATTCGGTTGGACCGGGCCAACGGCCGTCGCCGAGGGCTTTGTCCGGTGTGAACCGGACCGAGCCGCCGGCGGGCCAAAAAGCTTTCATCTCAGGAAAGGAAATGAACACGCAGGATCAGGAGTTGCGCAGTGTCGGTCTCAAGGCCACATTGCCCAGAATCAAAGTGCTGGAGATCATCCGCGGCAGCGAGGAACGACACCTCTCGGCCGAGGATGTCTTTCGCCGGCTGCTGGAGCAGGGCCATGACGTCGGGTTGGCCACGGTCTACCGGGTGCTTTCCCAGCTCGAAGGGGCAGGTCTGCTGAGCCGCAATGTCTTCGACGGCGGCAAGGCGGTATTTGAAATGAATGAGGGTGACGAACATGATCACCTGATTTGCATCAGCTGTGGCCGGGTCGACGAATTCACCAATGCCGTGATCGAGAAGGTGCAGAATGAAGTCGCCGAAGAGCATGGCTATCAGCTCACCGAACGCCGCTTGGCGCTGTACGGCATCTGCTCCAGCTGCCAGAAGAGCAGTGCTCGTGGTCGGAGCTGAAATATCATGGCAACCGAGGTGGAACGCGTCATGGGCGCGCAGGCGGCGATCGATGCGCTGAAGGGGCGCCATTCGGTCTGGCCATTGGTCGAGCCGGGGCCGGGTGCCGATGAGCTGGCGACGGTTTTCGATCTGGCGTTGCGGGCTCCCGACCATGGTGGATTGAAACCATGGCGTTTCGTCACGGTACGGGGCGATGCACGCGAGCGTCTGGGCGACATTCTGGTGAATGCCGCTCGCGCGCGTGGCGAGGAAAACCCCGACCGTTTTCGTAGCAAGCCCATGGTGGCGCCTCTGGTCATCGTACCGGCGGTCCGTCTGGTGCAGATTGCCAAAGTGCCCGAAATCGAACAGTGGCTGTCTGGGGCGGCCGCCGTCATGAATATGCTCAATGCCCTGCATCTGATGGGCTATGGTGGCTTTTGGGCCACCGGCGGCAATGCCTTCGATCCCGCAGTGCGCGAAGCGCTGGGCTTTGCCGCCGACGAACGAATGCTGGGTTTCCTGTTCGTGGGTACGCCCGGGCCCAAGGTTGAGTCCAAGAAGCGGCCGGCGTATCAACCCTTTGTGAGAGAGTGGACCGGCGAACCGGGATGAAGCGGCCCGTACCGGCTTCGCGGGAGGCGCGGCGAGCGGTGGGACCGTGTGTGCAGCCGCTCACGGCTTCCCGCAAGGCCTGCAGCCATCCCTTCTTACTCTGGGGGGCGGGCGGTGCTGGTCGCCTCCGTCTAGATGCGTTGGCGGCCCGATATCCTCCGGAGACGGCGCTGACCCATACCGCGTTTTGACCGCCGGTGTGTCGATGTGCGCCGGCCGGGCATCCGAATATTTGTGAAGATTGGCTGCCCGGGCGACATCTCCGGGCGTTCCCGTTTCCGGTTTTTCTGTGCCAGGAGGCTTTTGACTATGATGATGACACCTCGTTTCTGGGCGTCGGCGCTGTGTGCAGGTATGCTGTGTGGCCAACCGACGTTGGCTGCTGCAGCCGAGCACGATCACGGCGGCCGGGATGCTGTCGCGCAGCGACATTCCGCCGCCCATGCGTCAGGCATCATCGTCGAACATGGCTACACTTTTCCTTCCCGTCCGGGGGTGCCCAATGTCGGGGTTTACTTCGAGCGGCTCCAGAATGCCACCGACCGGCCGGATCAGCTCTTGTCGGTCGACACATCGATCAGCAGGCGCGCCGAACTGCACGAGATGCTGATGGACGGCGAGGTGATGCGTATGCGCCAGTTGCCGCGCATCGATCTGCCTGCGGGGGGCAGGGTCGACATGGCCAAGGGCAGCGCTCATCACGTGATGTTGATGGGGCTGCATGAACCGCTGCGGGCGGGGCAGGTATTCGAGCTGACGCTGAATTTCAGGCACGCGCCTGCGCAGACCGTAAGGGTCGTAGTGCGCGAAGCCGGCGAGAAGGCCGGAGTCCGGCATCATGGCAGGCACGGCCATGGACACGGTCACGACTCACACGAGAAGGGGCACTGAAGTGAGGGGCTTCCGGACGGCGCCGTGAAGGCGCTCGAAGTCTGCAAACAACAGAAAAGGCTGGTTCCTTGCGGTTCCAGCCTTTTCGTAGGTTCACCCTAAAGGGCCTGAGCGATCAGATCAGGCTTCGGGGCGGATGTTGGAGGCCTGTTTGCCTTTGGGTCCCTGAACCACGTCGAAAGACACTTTCTGCCCTTCTTTCAGTGTTTTGAAACCCTGGGTCTGCACCGAGCTGAAGTGGGCGAACAGATCTTCGCCGCCTTCGTCGGGAGTAATGAAACCAAAGCCTTTTGCGTCGTTAAACCACTTGACGGTCCCCGTTGCCATACTTTCGAGATTCCTGCTTATCAAACTTTAAGGCCATGCGTTCAAACTAAGGTAGCGTTCGGGGGCGCGGGCCATGATTTACCCCGAAAACTATGGAAAGCTATTCTTTGATAAAGGGAGTCATCAAGTCAAGTCGAAATATCTGAATGGTGGTTTTTTGGAGGGGAATGGTATTTTTTTTGAGTCTCATCCGGTGTCCTAACCTTGGGGGCTACCTCTGGAGTCACGCTTAACTAAGCGTTTAATCTAGGGAAAATTCATTTGGAGGAATTTTTTACGTTGCTGTTATCTGGTCCTCTCGGGGTGCCCACTCGGGATACGGGTGTCGTGATGACGACGGTCGGGGAGAAGCCCCGGCACCGGGCGGTGGACTTTGGCCTTCGGCCGTGTCGGGAAGCAATCTCGGTCCCGGTCTCGGCTTTGCGATCTTGATCGGATCAGCGTGTCGTGTCCGGTCTTGCGCGAAGCGCAGGGAGTAGGCCCTGGTGCGGGCCGTCCGGAACCGGGGGCTGGACGGTCACTGGACGCGTGCGAGCGGCGGCATGGATGGAAAGATTGCTGCTACGCTCTTGACTTTCGGGCAAGTGTCCGCATAGTAAGATGAAATGCTGCGGTCACCGGCCTACGGGCCGGTCTCATCGAACAGTCCTGCTTCCCACTGCTGCCCAATGGTCTGGACAGGGGCCAGGACCGGAAAGGTGTCGTGAGACAGCCATGTCCACCCGACCAATGGGCACCTCTTCACTTGTTCAGTACCGTGCAATCGATAGAATCGAACAGATGACGACATCCAATGACCCTTTGGTCGTTCTGGAGCGACAGCAGGCCGTTGCCAAGCCGCCGCCCATGTACAAGGTGATACTGTTGAACGATGATTTCACGCCGATGGACTTCGTCGTGATGGTACTGCAGCGCTTCTTCGGCATGAGCCGCGAAAAGGCGATGACCATCATGCTGGAGGTTCACCACAGTGGCCGTGGTGTCTGTGGCTTGTTTTCGCGGGACATCGCGTTGACGAAAGTGGAGCAGGTCAGTGGATTTGCACGTCAGCATCAACATCCGCTTCAGTGCGTGATGGAGGAAGCATGATTGCTCAAGAGTTGGAAGTCAGCCTGCACATGGCCTTCGTCGAGGCCAGGCAGCAACGGCACGAATTCATCACGGTCGAGCACCTGTTGCTGTCGCTGCTCGACAACCCCTCGGCGGCGGAGGTGCTGCGCGCCTGTGTGGCCAACATCGACGAGCTGCGCAAGAGCCTGACCGCCTTCATCAAGGAAAACACGCCGGTCGTGCCGGGTACCGAAGAGATCGACACCCAGCCGACGCTCGGTTTCCAGCGCGTCATCCAGCGTGCCATCATGCATGTGCAGTCCACTTCCAATGGCAAGAAGGAAGTGACCGGGGCCAACGTGCTGGTTGCCATCTTTGGCGAGAAGGATTCGCACGCGGTCTATTACCTGCACCAGCAGGGCATCACCCGTCTGGATGTGGTCAACTACATCTCGCATGGCATCGCCAAGGCGCCGCAGTCCAAGGAAGCCGTCAGGGAAGATGGGCAGGAAACCGAAGGCGAACCGAATGCCAATCAGCAGGGAGCGCTGGAGCAATACACCACCAACCTGAATACTTCGGCCAAGGAAGGGCGGATCGACCCACTGATCGGCCGCGATTCCGAACTGGATCGGGTGATTCAGGTGCTGGTGCGCCGGCGCAAGAACAATCCACTGCTGGTCGGTGAGGCAGGCGTGGGCAAGACCGCCATCGCCGAAGGGCTGGCCTGGCGGATCGTGCAGGGTGAGGCGCCCGAAGTGCTGAAGGATGCGACCGTCTATTCGCTGGACATGGGGGCGCTGCTGGCCGGCACGAAGTACCGTGGTGATTTCGAGCAGCGCCTGAAGGCGGTGCTGAAACAGCTGCGGGCCGATCGCCAGGCCATTTTGTTCATCGACGAGATTCATACGCTGATCGGGGCCGGCTCGGCTTCGGGCGGTACGCTGGATGCGTCGAATCTGCTGAAGCCGGCACTGTCCTCCGGCGAGCTGAAGTGCGTCGGCGCCACGACCTTCACAGAGTACCGCGGCATCTTCGAAAAAGACCACGCGCTGTCGCGTCGCTTTCAGAAGATCGACATCACCGAACCGAGCGTCGAGCAGACGGTACAGATTCTGCGCGGACTCAAGAGCCGTTTCGAGGAACACCACGGCATCCGTTACACTGGTGCGGCGCTGACGGCGGCGGCTGAGCTGTCGGCCAAATACATCACCGATCGCCATTTGCCCGACAAGGCCATCGATGTGATCGACGAAGCCGGCGCGGCACAGCGGGTGTTGCCGCCAGAGCAGGCCAAGAAGACGGTGGGCAAGGCCGATATCGAAGCGATCGTCTCGAGAATAGCCCGTATTCCGCCAACTTCGGTGTCGAGTGACGACCGCAGCAAGCTGCAGTATCTGGAACGCGATCTGAAGAACGTCGTGTTCGGGCAGGAGCCGGCCATCGAAGCACTGGCTGCGTCCATCAAGATGGCGCGCTCGGGTCTGGCTCGTCCTGAGAAGCCGATCGGTTCCTTTCTGTTTTCCGGGCCCACCGGTGTCGGTAAGACCGAGGTGGCGCGGCAGTTGGCTTTCACGCTCGGCATCGAGCTGGTGCGTTTCGACATGTCCGAGTACATGGAGCGCCATGCGGTGTCGCGGCTGATCGGTGCGCCGCCGGGCTATGTCGGTTTCGATCAGGGTGGTCTGTTGACCGAGGCGATAACCAAGAAGCCGCATGCCGTGCTGCTGCTCGATGAGATCGAGAAGGCGCATCCGGACATCTTCAACATTCTGTTGCAGGTGATGGACCATGGCAGTCTGACCGACAACAACGGACGCAAGGCCGATTTCCGCAATGTGGTATTGGTGATGACCACCAACGCCGGTGCAGCCGATCTGCAGAAGCGTTCGATCGGCTTTTCGGACAACCGTCAGGCCGGTGACGAGATGGCCGAAATCAAGCGGCTGTTCTCACCCGAGTTCCGCAACAGGTTGGATGCGATCATCAACTTCCGGGCGCTGGACGAGGAGATCATTCTGCGTGTGGTCGACAAGTTCCTGATCCAGCTCGAAGACACGCTGCACGAGAAGCGGGTCGAGGTACTGTTCACCGACGCTTTCCGCAAGTATCTGGCCCGTACCGGTTTCGATCCGCTGATGGGCGCGCGGCCGATGCAGCGCCTGATTCAGGACACGGTGCGCAAGGCGCTGGCCGACGAGCTGCTGTTCGGCCGTCTGCTGTATGGCGGCAGGGTCACGGTCGATCTGGACGAGGCCGGCGAAGTCAGGCTCGAATACAACGAGTCCTTCGAGCCACCACCACCCGAATCCGAAGAGGGGGAGGAAGAGGTCGAGAGCATCGAGACCTGAGCCTTCCAGGAGCCCTGGGGCTGTCTGAGGCCGGGCCCGGTCGCCCGGAACTCAGAGCGTTCCGGGCGACAGTAACAGCAGAAAACCACGACAAGCGCCGGCCGAGCAGTCATGTTCGCCGGCGTTTGTCGTCATGCAGGACAGGTTCACGGCCAAAGGTACTCACGGCCAAAGGTACCTGCTGGCAAGGTTTCGAGTTTCCTCCGATCTGAGTAGGTGACTCAGCCGCGGCTGTGCGATACGGATCGTCGATCATTGCCGTGGGCGGGTGCTGTCGTGGACACGCGTTTTCAGCCGTCGTCCGCGCACGAACTGAGAAATCGGTGCCCAATCTGTGTTGTGGCAATGCCGCATGGGTTTCCATTTTTATGCAACGGGTGCATCGCCGCTGATCCGCAGGCAATGTCCATGTATCCAGGGTGTGTGAACCGGGGCAGCCGCTCGGCCGATCATGAGGTCTGCCGATCGAAACGAGGTTTGCTCGATGTCGAGATACACCATTACTCAAGCTGCTGCCGAGCGTATGCTCCGCGACCTGGATATCGCAGTTTTCAAAACGATGAGCCGTGTGGTCGTCGACGCGCGAGATCATCTCTGGTTGCTGGAAAACATCGCTACCGCGGATATCGTCAACGATACGGATTTCCAGCGTCGTCTGTGCCGTCACGTCGGCATGCGCGGCAAGCTGCGCATGCGTCGTGACGAGCTCTTCCTGATTCTGGACGGGATTCGCCGTGTTCCGGCGCGCAACTACCCGGATGTGCTGATGCAGATCAGCGAACTGACTGGTCAGGTCGAGAAGTCGGTGGCCTCCGAAGTGCTGGCGCTGCTCGAACCGGATCAGCCGACGATCGATCGCGAAGTGCGCGAGCTGATGCCGCGCTATGGTTTCTATCCGCTGCCAGAGTCGCCGGTGTTCGACGAATGTGTGGCCTATCACCAATCGTTGCGCCAAGCGATGATGCAGGTGGTGGCGATGCCGAGCTTCCGCACACTGGCTGCCAAGATGGATCAGGCGCTGGGCGAGGGGGCCGATCGGTTGTCGCCACTGCGCAAGCTGAATCTGTTGCTGTCGGGCTCCTATCGTACTGTGGCGCTGTTGCCGAATCTGGAGGCCGTGCGCCGCGCCATCCCCCGCAGCCAGTCGGTCGTTGCCGAGCCGGTGCCCAATGCCGCCAGCAATCCTTCGATCATCAATACCCGTCCGGGTGTACGTCTGCATCTGTGCCGTTGAGTGCTCGCGCGTCCGGGATGGGCCCCGGTCGTCAAGGATACTCGGATCCGTCCACTGGGGGCACTGGGTTGGGAAGCGCGGGGGTGACCGAGGCTCGACGGGTTTTCATCGACAGCTTCTGGCCCGGAGGGTTCTGCCGATGGGGTGGACGGCAGAGAACCGGGGCGTCGAGGGCGTGCTTTCCGGTCGGGGCGATATCGGCAGCGAAGTTCGGGGTCGGCCAAGGGGCCGAGGCATGCTTCAGGTCGGCAATTCGCCGATCACCAGGTACTCCAGCAGCGCTTTCTGGGCGTGTAGGCGGTTTTCTGCTTCGTCCCAGACCACCGATTGCGGGCCATCGATGACATCGGCCGTCACCTCTTCGCCACGATGGGCCGGCAGGCAATGCATGAACACGGCGTCCGGATGAGCGCCAGCCATCATCTGTGCATCCACGCAAAAATCGGCAAAGGCTTTCATCCGGGCTTCGTTCTCGGCCTCGTAGCCCATGCTGGTCCAGACATCGGTCGTGACCAGATCGGCACCTTTGCAGGCCTCGTTCGGATCTTCGAAATAGCGCAGATGCCTCTGCTCGGCCTCGGAGATCAGGCTGGTATCGAGTTCATAGCCCGGCGGGGCCGAAACGTGGACCTGGAAGTCGAGCAGTCGGGCTGCCTGCACCCAGGTGTAGCTCATGTTGTTGGCATCCCCCACCCAGGCCACCGTTTTGCCCTGAATCGGGCCTCGGTGTTCGTTGTAAGTGAAGATGTCTGCCAGCACTTGGCAGGGATGGTATTCGTTGGTCAGCCCGTTGATGACCGGAACGCGTGAGGCGGCAGCGAAGCGTTCGACGATGTCCTGTTCGAAAGTGCGCATCATGATGATGTCGCACATCCGGGAAATGACCTTGGCGGCATCGTCGACCGGCTCACCCCGGCCCAGCTGCGAGTCACGGGTGTTCAGGTAGATGGCGGTACCGCCCAGTTGGTGCATGCCGGCCTCGAAGGACAGGCGGGTGCGGGTCGAGGCCTTCTCGAAGATCATCACCAGTGTACGGTCCTGGAGCGGGTGGTAGGTCTGATAGGTCTTGAAGCGCCGCTTGATGTCGCGACTGCGCTTGAGCAGGTAGAGGATTTCCTCGCGTGAGAAATCGTCGAACTTCAGAAAATGCTTGATCGTGCTCATAGGGTCTTCATGGGTGAATACGGAAAAACCGGGCGGTGCTGGATCACTGTTGCGGGATGGCTCTTCGATTGCGAACTTTTGTGTCGAGCCCGGTCGGTGGAACGGGTGCCGGTGGTATCGATGGCGAACTTTTGCGTCGAGCGGCCATCGATGAGCCGGACGGCAGGACATCCCGCCCGGCCGGAGGTCCCGCACGGCTGATTGTCCCGGCAGACGGTGCTTTTCCCCTCGACACTCAGCCCGATTGGACGGTGGCTCCGTTTTCAACCGGCCGTTCCGGTGGGAGCCCATGCCGACGGAGCGACGCTTCCGGTCGGTCAGCCGATCCGGCACGCCGGCATATCGGCCGGGCGGTCCTGCCCGGTCGGCTGCGCCGGTGTTCGGGAAACGAGCCTTCGAAACGGATCGGACACGGAATCAGCGGGCCAGAAAGGCCTTGATCAGCGGCAACAGCCGATCAGTCAGCTCGGCGCCATCGGCTTCGCTGAAGATCAACGGCGGCAGCAGACGGATCACGCTGTCGGCGGTCACGTTCAGCACCAGGCCCGCGTCCAGTGCCTGGCCGACCAGTTCGCCGCAGGGACGATCCAGCACCACGCCCATCATCAGGCCCATGCCACGCATCTCGACAAAACCCGGTGTGTCGGCCAGCTCGCGCTCGAAGGTCTCGCGCAGTTTCCTGCCCAGGCGGCCGGCATGTTCCACCAGGCCATCGGCCTCCATCACGTCGATGGTGGTTTGTGCCGCGCGCATCGCCAGCGGATTGCCGCCGAAGGTGGTGCCGTGGTTGCCGGGCCCGAAGAGTCCGGCTGCTGCGCCGTGTGCCACCACCGCGCCGACCGGTACACCGGAACCCAGCCCTTTGGCCAGCGGCATCACGTCCGGCACGATGCCGGCCCACTGGTGGGCAAACCATTTGCCGGTGCGTCCCATGCCGCACTGCACTTCGTCGATCATCAACAGCCAGCCACGCGCATCGCAGAGTCTGCGCAGACCCTGCAGAAACTCGATGCTGGCCGAAGTGATACCGCCTTCGCCCTGGATGGCTTCGAGGAAGACCGCGCTGATGTCGGGGTCTCGTTCGGCCAGCGCTTCGAGGGCCGGCAGATCGTTGAGTGGCAGGCGAGGAAAGCCCGGTACCAGTGGTTCAAAACCTTTTTGCACTTTCGCGTTGCCGGTAGCCGATAATGTGGCAATGGAGCGACCGTGAAAGGCCTTGTCGAAGACAACGACATGCGGTTCGGCGATGCCTTTGGCGTGGCCGTGCAGCCGGGCCAATTTCAGGGCGGCTTCATTGGCTTCCAGGCCGGAGTTGCAGAAAAACACATTGCTCATGCCCGAGAGGCGGATCAGCCGGTTGGCGACTTCTTCCTGCAGTGGCACCTGAAACAGGTTGGAGCAATGGATGATTTTGCCGATCTGGTCGGTCAGGGCGGCAATCAGGGCGGGATGGGCATGACCGAGCGTATTGACGGCTATACCGCTCAGACAGTCCAGATATCGTCGTCCGTCGCCATCGATCAGAATGGAACCTTCTCCCCGTTCAAAGGCGACGGGTTGTCTGAGGTAGGTCGACATCAGAGGGGCTGGCTTGGTCATGGCGTTCACCTCGTTGGGTTGACCGGGCCATTGTAGGGGATTGTGAACGATATTCCATGCGGCAGGATCAATCGAATTCGCCGTCCTCATCGAAGGACGAGCCATTGAAGGAAAAACGGGTGCCACCGCACGAGCCGCCGGGGCTGGTCAAGGCTGTCGAGCCGGATCCCCTGGCGCATCTGCGTCACGCCCGGCGTTTCGTCATCATCGGTCAGACCGCCGATGGTCGGGCTTTCCGGCCCAGCGACTGGGCCGAACGGTTGGCCGGTGTCATGTCCTGCTATGGACCTCGAAAGCGGCCGGGGCAGCGAGCGTCGGCACACGCACATCTGAGCTATTCACCCTATGTGCTGCCATCGACCCACGGTGGCTTCAAGTGTGTGATCGTGGATGCCAGGTTGCACGATGTGGAACCGTTGGCTCATCATTTCGTGTTGAACTTCGCGCTCGACAACCGGCTCAAGACCGAAGTCCTCGATTGAAAGGCAGGGCAGGTACGGCTGCGTGGTTCGGCCGGTATGGTCGACACTGCCAGCCGCGAGGGCCGCCCGCGGGCCATGCGCACAGCCGTTCGCATGGTCGCATGTCGGTGTACGAACGGTCGTCTGCATGCTCGTGCGTATGATCGGACCCATCTGCCCGTGGCGTTCTCCGGGCGCGCCATTTCCGGGGCCGGGTCACAAGGCGTCTGATTGGGGCAACGCTGCCGTTGCAGCGGAGAGCCAGCCGGATCCCGGTTGATCGAAAAGCTACAGTTTTGTCGTGGATTGAGCGGCTAAATACATGAATATATGATTGTTTTGCAAATTTCTTCTGGGCGTTCGGGGGCTTTTCTGATTAGATAGCGTCGTATGTGGACGACGCAATTCAATCCAGTCGGGTCGAGCGGCCCGACGCCTGCGCAGATCGCACCGCCAGAGGTATCGAAGCGGGTGTTTCGCGTGGCTGCGTTCGGCCTCGGTCAGCGTTTCTTGCGCATGCTGGACATGATCCTGGAGCATGATCTGGCGCACGGCGGGGGGTATCAGTATCGGTTGGCCGATACTCGGACCCCTGGCGGATTCGATATCGCGTTGGTGAACCTCACCGTGCCAGGAGGTGTCGATCTGGCGCGCCGCCTGCGCAGCTTGCCGCGAGCTCTGCCGGTCATCGGCGTGGGTCGGCGTTCCAACCGTCTGCGAGGAGCCGACGATCTGCTGTTTTCCAGCTTTGGTCGCGACATCCTCGGCGTGCTGAACCGGGCGGCCGAGACGTTGACGGCACGTGCCCAGCAGCAGGCGTTGTCGCGTCGTACTCTGTCGCCCCTGTCCAGCCAGGTCCAGGTGCCGGAGTGGGCCGAGATGATCAGCCGCTGCCAGCTGCGGGTATTGGTGATCGATCCCAGCCCGTCCAGCCGCAGTCACGTGGCCGTTGGCCTGCGTCAGCTCGGCATCGATGCCGAAGGCGTCGGCTCCCTGGTGCAGGCCAGCGATGTGCTGTCGATGCGTAGCTATGATCTGATCATCGTCGATCCGGTACAGCCCGACGGCGATGGCCTGGAAATGCTGCGACGCTTCAAGCGGGCCACCGGATCGTCGGTGCCGGTCGTGGTCCTGAGCGATCGCTCCAATCTGTCGGAACTGTTGCGCTCGGCATTGGCCGGCTGCAGTGGCTATCTGGTCAAACCGCTTTCTCTGCCGGCGCTACACGCGACGGCGCGGCGCATTCTGATGCGTCATCTCTATCGCCGTCAGCGCACCGCCATTGGTGCCATTCCGATGGCCAGCAACATGTCGGGCAAAGCCATGCTGCCGCGTCTGTCCTGGCGGATCGTCGTCGAATCCGTGCGCGCCCGCTGTGTGGCTGGCTTGGCCGCCGTCTATGACAGATGCCTGTGCGCGCTCCGGACCGAATCGACCTCGAAGGGCAAGGGGTCTACGCCCCACAACCGCGGCGCCTTCGATGTGCCTGCCAGCCGGCGCGGCGAAGGCTGCGATGTGGATTCATTACAGCTCAGCCCGACAGCCGTGCCGGTCTGGCGTCCGGGCGGCACTCATGTGCTGCTCGATCTGAAGGCGGTCGGTACTTTGCCGGCCACCGATGTGGTGGCTCCGGTGGTGCGGGCCGTGGCCAGCGCACCGCGTCGCGAAGCCGTCCGCGAGCCGGAACTGGCTTGAGCGTGTGTGACACCCGCGAGGGCGCGGACGAGATACTCGCGTGCCGATTGGCGGGGAATGCGCATGAAGCTGCCTGACGAGCATACGAAAAAGCCCATGCCGCCATCGTGAACAGAGGCACGGGGCATTCGTCGTGGCGGCTATATCCGGCGGCGCCCGGCCGCGGGCCGGGCGTGCAGCGAAAGTACAGAGACGATCAGGCTTTGACGCGGCTGCGGTATTCACCGGTGCGGGTATCGATTTCGATCTTGTCGCCAGTGTCGACGAAGGCCGGGACCTGGACTTCGAAGCCGGTGGGCTTGATACGGGCCGGTTTCAGTACCTTACCCGAGGTGTCGCCACGGACGGCCGGTTCGGTGTACTCGACTTCGCGAACCAGCGAAGTCGGCAGCTCGACCGAGATGGCACGGCCGTTGTACATCACTACTTCGCAGGGCATGCCTTCTTCGAGGTAGTTGAGCGCATCGCCCATGTTCTCGCCATCGACTTCGTACTGGTTGTACTCGGCGTCCATGAAGACGTAGGAAGGCTCCGAGAAGTACGAATAGGTGACTTCGGTGCGTTCCAGCACCTGCACTTCGAATTTTTCGTCGGCGCGATAGACACTTTCGCTGCCAGAACCCGTCAGCAGGTTCTTCATCTTGAGTTTGACGACAGCGGCGTTGCGGCCGGACTTGTTGTATTCGGCTTTGATCACCACCATGGCGTCGTTGCCGACCATGATCACGTTGCCAACACGCAGTTCCTGAGCGGTCTTCATCGGTTCGCTTATCCGGGTTTCTTGCTGAAACATGCGATTGTAGCCGCTCGGCCCTGTGTTTGCAGAAGATTCGCGCAACAGCATGTGTCGGGTGTGCAGGTGCTGCCGACCTCCGACTGGACTGTTGCATCAGCCGGGGCAGAAAGGGCGGGACGTTCTGCAGGACGCTTGCGGATGGCGGTGGAAAGCGGCACCGTGATCACGCAGGTCTTTCATGGTGCTCTCATCCTGGTCATGCGCGGGTATCCTGCGCCTGCCAAGGTCGGTTGGAGCACGGTGAGTCGGCGGAACGTGGACTCGAGGGCATTTCGCAGGAGCGTGTGTGTCGCATGACGAATGCCGTCAGGCGGCTTGCCAGATCGGCACTGCCGGCCGACATCGCTACGCTGAGTCGTCGGCAGGTGGCGGTGGCACGTTGCGGATCCGACAGCCAGAGAAGGATGTCTTCGACCGGATGACCCGGTACCCGATTCCAGGCGCGCATCGCCCGCTGCCAGTGTCGCAGGTCGGCGGTATCGGTGTCGTGCTGGATATTTGCGCGGGTGCACGCATGGGCAGGGTCTACCAACGACTGGGCAGGGGCTTGCACGCCGGTGTCGGCACAGGGGGGAGGCGGAGTGGAGAACGCAGCCGGGGATTGCCGCGAAGAGATGGGCGGCGGCCTATGTGGAGCTGGTTCTTCGACAGCGGGTTTCACGGCCAGGTCTGTGGCGCTCGAGTCCGTCGATGAAGACATCATCGCCTGTGCCGCCGCTCGTAGGAATGCATCGAGCTTGATCAGGTGAGCATCCTCGTCCTGCGGATAGGCCTGCCACAGCCAGGGCCGGCCGGCCCACAGCGCGCGAATCCACGAGTCTTCGCCACGTACCAAGTTCAGGTCACAGCTCCAGAGCAGTGGATCGAACTCGGGTTGCGGCAAAAAGGGCAGGCGCGACAGTTTGATGCGGCCACCGCTGGCGGCCTCGAGTTCGCCGGCCGCCGGCAAGTGCGGTTGGGTGTCGGCCCCCGGTGCCAGCAGATGCAGGCGGCGTCCACCGGTCAGGGCCGGGTTGGCCAGCCAGGCATCGAGCAGCGCCCGCAGCGGCGCCTGTCGGTAGCAGAGCAGACCGACCAGCCGTTCGTCCGGTTGCGGCCGGATGCCGAGCGAGGCGAGCCACTGCCATCTCGCGGCTGGATCGGCGAGGAAGGCATCACGCCACGCCGGCAGTGAGCGCTCCCGCAGCAGCCCGCCGGTGGCAGGGCCGAAGCCGGGATGAAAGAAATATTCGCGCAAGCCATCCGGATGCAGGCTGGCCAGGCCGTGGCAGCCTTCCACCCAGCTTTCCGCGCTCAGGTAATCGAGCTGGATCAGCAGTGGAGGGGGCGCGGGAGACCGGGGCAGGGGCGTTTCCGTTCTCGGATCGCAAGACGGGAGGGGCGTCCCCGCGTCCGGGGGCGGGCGGAAGGACGCCTTTGCATGGGGGGACGGATAAGCCGCTGTTTCCCTGTCGGGGCGCGTGTCGACTGGTGCGTTCGAGCCCGGATTTGCCGGCCTTTGGTGGCGTTCGATCGTTTGGCGGCATTCCTGCAAGTGCAACAGATGCCGACGGGCCGCCTCCGGCAGGCGCACCTGAAAACCCAGGATCACCACATCTGCCTGCCGGCCGATCGGTGCGTCGGCATGCAGCCGGTGGATACGGATACACGCGAGGGGATCGACTCGTCGATGTGGTCCGGCAGATGGCTTCTGGCCGCGTGTGTGTGGCGCCAGCTTGTGGAGCGCTTCGATGTCGTCGATGAAAAAATCGATCCGGCAGCCGTATTCATCGGCCAGTTGCCGGGCCAGTCGCCACAGCACGCCGACATCGCCAAAGTTGTCGATGACCTGACAGACCAGGTGCCAGCGGCGGGGCAACGCGTTGGGTGAGGGGGGCTGCATGGTTGGATGACACGGCGTGGATCGTGCTGTGGTTGGACGTTGTGCTATGGTTGCTCCGTCTTCAGCATCTGCTCCAGTGTACCGATCCTCAGATCGAAGCGCCGGGCCGCAAAGCGGCGGGCGGCCAGTAGAGCACGGTCCTTGGACAGCAGCCAGTCCACCCGATGTGCCACGGCCAGATCGAGGAACTTTCGGTCGTCCGGGTCGCTGCAGCCGAGATTGCAGGCCGGCGCGGCGGCTTTGCGTTCGATCAGCGTATCCCAGCGATGCAATGCCTGCTGCTGCAGCCCGGCATCCATTTTGAACCGTGGGCGTCGCAGTACGGCCGCCAGTTCGTCGCGCATGGCCTCGGTGCCGATCGGCCGGTAGTGCCCGGCTTCCAGGCCATCGCGCAGCGGGTGGGCACGGGGGTCGTCAAAGACCAGCAAATCCAGCCAGATATTGGTGTCGATGACCAGGGTTGTCATACAGAAGCTCTATAATGGGCGGCATGAAGATAGTACTGTCCCCTGCCAAATCCCTTGATTACACCACGCCGGCCGTCGATGTGCCTGCCAGCCTGCCGATGTTTGCGCAGCAGACGCAGCAACTGGTCGACATCATGCGAGGTTATGATGTCGATGCGCTGCAGCAGCTGATGTCGATCAGCAAAGCGCTGGCCACCGAGAACGAGGCCCGCTATCAGCGTTTTTCCGACCGTCATGACGAGGCCAACAGCCGACCGGCGATCTTCGCCTTCGATGGCGATGTCTACGATGGTCTGGCGGCCCGCACCATGAGTGCCGCCGAGGCCGGAAGAGCCAATCGGCTGGTGCGCATTCTGTCCGGTCTTTATGGGGTGCTGCGTCCCTTCGACCGGATGCAACCCTACCGGCTGGAAATGGGCACCCGGCTGCCGAACCCGGCCGGCAAGGACCTCTACGCCTTCTGGCGCGGGCACGTCACCCGGCGGCTGAACGAGGAACTGGATCAGGATTCTCATCCAGTGCTGATCAATCTGGCCTCGGATGAATATTTCGGCGCCGTCGATCCCAAGGCACTCCGGCATCCGGTCGTCAAGATCGTATTCGAGGAATGGCGCGATGATGCCAAATCATCCGACGGTGGCAAATGGAAGGTGGTGTCCTTCAATGCCAAGCGGGCACGCGGCATGATGACCCGCTACGCGATCGACACCGGCATCGGGGATCCGCTGGCGCTCAAAGGCTTCGACCGTGACGGCTATGCATTCGATGAGGCGGTCTCGACCGATGAGCGCTGGGTGTTCCGTCGCAAGGACTGGCCGCCGCGTTGAAGGGCGACGGCCAGCGGGTCCTGACGGCCGTGAACGGCCCCGGTTGAGGTTCAGGGCTCAGTTCAGTGCCATGAAAACCCACGCAGCCAGTGCGCCCCCGACCATCGGCCCCACGCATGGGATCCAGGCATAGCTCCAGTTGGCCGGCACTTTCATCGGCAGCAGCGTCAGTACCAGCCGTGGTCCGGTGTCGCGGGCCGGGTTCATCGCATAGCCGGTGGTGCTGCCCAGGCTCAGGCCCAGCGCCCAGACCAGAAAGCCGGCCGGCAAGGCGCCCAGCGATCCCAGGCCGATCGGCGTCTCGGCATTGCTGCCCGGCAGTACGATCGAACCGCCCGAGATGTGAAAGATCACGAACACCAGCACGAAGGTGGCCAGCACTTCGCAGAAGAAGTTGTTGGGCGGATTGTCGATGGCCGGGCCGGTGCAGAAGCAGGCGCGCTTGGCACCTTCGTCTTCGGTGGCGGCAAACTGATCGTGATAGTACAGCCAGATGAGGAATGCGCCCAGCATGCCGCCCAGCATTTCGCCGGCGATGTAGCTCGGCACCAGTGACCAGGATACCTTGCCGGCCAGCGCCAGTGCCAATGTGACAGCCGGGTTCAGATGTGCCCCGCTGGTGGGGCCGGCCACCACCACCCCCATGAACACGCCCAGCCCCCAGGCCGTGGTGATGACGATCCAGCCGCTGCCGCTGGCGTGGGTTTTCTTGAGGGAGCAACTGGCGACCACGCCGTTGCCGAACAGCAGCAGGATGGCCGTGCCGAGCAGCTCTGCAGTGAAGATGTCCATGGCTCAGTCCTCGATCCAGTTGCGGGCGGCACGCACGGCCTTGTGCCAGTAGCGCAGCATTTCCTCCACGCGCTCGGGAGCGCGTTGCGGCTTGAAGACTTTGTCCACCTGCCATTGCTCGTGCAATTCGTCCACGCTCGACCAAAAACCGGTGGCCAGTCCGGCCAGATAGGCTGCACCCATGGCAGTGGTTTCGATGTTCCGGGGGCGAACGATATCGAAGGCGAACAGATCCGACTGCGTCTGCATCAGATAATCGCTCTTGCAGGCACCACCATCGACGCGCAGTTCCGACGTTGCATGTCCGGCATCGGCCTCCATCGCCTTGACGATGTCATAGACTTGAAAGGCGATGCCCTCGAGCGTGGCACGGGCGATGTGCCCATCGGTGGTGCCGCGGGTGATGCCCATGATCGCCCCCCGTGCATACTGATCCCACCAGGGGGCGCCCAGTCCGGTCAGAGCCGGTACGAAATACACCCCACCGTTGTCCTCGACGGTGGCTGCCAGCGTGTTGATGTCGGCCGAGGTGCGAATCAAGCGGGCGCCGTCGCGCAACCACTGGATGGCGGCGCCACCGACGAAGACACCGCCTTCGAGTGCGTAGGTGGTTTTGCCACCGATGTTCCAGGCGATGGTCGTCAACAGATTGTTCCTGGAGTCCACCGGCGTGTCGCCGGTGTTCATCAGCAGAAAGCAGCCCGTGCCATAGGTGTTCTTCAGCATGCCCTTCTGGGTGCAGAGCTGGCCGAACAGGGCGGCCTGCTGGTCGCCGGCGATACCGGCAATCGGTATCGGTGCTTCGGTGTAGCGCGTCGAGGTTTCGCCATAGACCTCGCTCGAGGTCCGGACTTCGGGCAGCATCGCACGGGGAATGTCGAAGAGCGCCAGCAGCTCGTCATCCCAATCGAGGGTGTGGATGTTGTAGAGCATCGTCCGGCTGGCATTGCTCGGATCGGTGACGTGCACTTTGCCGCGTGTGAAGTTCCAGATCAGCCAGCTGTCGATGGTGCCGAAGCACAGTTCGCCCCGCTGGGCCC
This sequence comes from Lautropia sp., assembly GCA_030530775.1. Taxonomy (GTDB): domain Bacteria; phylum Pseudomonadota; class Gammaproteobacteria; order Burkholderiales; family Burkholderiaceae_E; genus Lautropia. The sequence goes on from JAUMUG010000004.1 coordinate 213,930, forward strand.
GTTCTCGCGCACCCTCCACATTGTCCAGAATCCACTTCACCTTGGTGGCCGAAAAATAAGCATCCAGCACCAACCCGGTTTTTGCGCGGATGCGCCCGGCATGTTCTTCGCGAATCTCGTCGCAATAGCGCGCCGTCCGCCGGTCCTGCCAGACGATCGCGTTGTGCACCGGCTCGCCGCTCTTGCGGTCCCAGACCACCGTGGTCTCGCGCTGGTTGGTGATACCGATGGCCGCAATATCGGCGGCATCCAGTCCCGATTTGGCCAGTGCCTCGGTCAGTACCGCCACCTGTGAGGCCCAGATTTCCTTCGGATCGTGTTCGACCAGACCCGGTTGCGGAAAATACTGATTGAAAGGCCGCTGTGCGACTGCAACGGTCTCTCCCCGACGATCGAAGATGATGACACGGGACGAGGTGGTTCCCTGGTCCACGGCCATGATGTACTGCACTTTGTCGTTGTTCATGTGCATGTCTCCTTGAGCATTGCCGGCAATGTTCGGTGGTGGTTGGGGCGAGGGCTCGTGCCGTGCTGTCTGTCGGCCATCCAGATATTCTGGCGCCGAGGTTTCCGGCGGTTCCGTCGACAGTGACTCGCCTGCATAATCTTCGGCCAGCCATGTCCGGCGTGTGTATAAAACCCAAGGCCGGCTCCAAGCATTGACGATGCGGTTTGCGCGATTGGAGTAGGCGATGTGCAGGCTGGCGCTCGGAGTCGATTCCTATGCGTAGTGCCGGATGATCCGGTGGCGTATGGTGAGCCGTATGGGCTGCGGGCATGGGCCGAGCCGTTGCCGAGCAGGGTGTGGTGGATGCTGTGGCGGGATTTGGAGATTCCCTGTCTCCGGGCGTACCCGGACTGGCATCAGACATCTGACAGAGTGGTACGAGGACCCGTCTCCGATGGATGGATATCCTGCGGATGTATACCGCTGTCAGGGCGCTCATCGGCTTGTTTGGGGTATCTTGGAAGCCGGGGTATGGCTGTCTCGACCCAACACCACATCATCGACGGGGGACATCATGATCGAATGGACCGATGAAAAAGCACGTACTGCATTGCGACGGATATTCGACGCAGCGGTGGCCAGTGCCGATCCGGGTGCGGCGGTGCTGCGCACCCTGCCCGAGAAACCCAAGGGGCGCTGTGTGGTGGTTGGAGCCGGCAAGGGCTCGGCTGCCATGGCCGCTGCGCTCGATGCCGCATGGCCGGATGTGGAACTGTCCGGAGTGGTCGTCACTCGCCATGGTCAGCGCTGTTCGGCCGGCCGCATCGAGATCATTGAGGCCGCCCATCCGGTGCCGGATCAGAACAGTCTGGTGGCGGCCCGGCGTCTGATGCAGGCGGTGCGGGGCCTGCAGCCCGATGATCTGGTGATCGCGCTGATTTCGGGCGGGGGCTCGTCGCTGGCGGTGCTGCCGGCGGGTCGGATGACACTGGCCGACAAGCAGCAGCTGAATCGCATTCTGCTGGCCAGCGGCGCCAATATCCGTGAAATGAATGTGCTGCGTCGTCAGCTCTCGGGCATCAAGGGGGGTGGTCTGGCCGCTGCCGCCCGGCCGGCGCGGGTGGTGTCCTTGATCGTTTCCGATGTGCCGGGCGATGATCCGGCCGCGGTGGCTTCGGGGCCGACCATCGCCGATCCTTCCAGCCGTGAGCAGGCGCGTGAGATCGTGGCTCGTTACCGGATGGTGTTGCCGTCGGCCGCCCAGGCGGTGCTGGATACTCCCAAGCTCGAACGCGCTGCCCATCGGGGGGACGAGGTTCGGGTGATTGCCGCGCCGATGATGGCGCTGGAGGCTGCGGCCGAAACGGCACGGCAGCTGGGTTTGACCCCGTTGATCCTGGGCGATGCGCTCGAAGGTGAGGCATCCCAGATGGGGCAAGTATTGGCTGGCATTGCCCGCTCGGCGCGGCGCTTCGGCCATCCGGTGGCGGGACCGGCGGTGCTGCTGTCGGGCGGCGAGGGCACGGTCACCATCGGTCCGGATGGGGCCGGGCGGGGCGGCCGCAATACCGAATCGCTGCTGGCGATGGCACTCGCCCTGTCGGCCGAGCCCGGTGTCTGGGCGCTGGCCTGCGACAGCGACGGCATCGACGGCATGCAGGACGCGGCCGGTGCCTTCATCACGCCGGACACCCTGGCGCGGGCGCACGATGCCGGGCTCGATGCCCGTGCCATCCTGCAACGGCACGACAGCTACACACTGTTCGACGGCATCGGCGATCTGGTCATCACCGGCCCGACAGGTACCAACGTCAACGACATCCGGGCGATTCTGCTGGCATGAGATTCAGTCCTTGCCACGGCTCGGATGCATGCAGTCGTCGGCACTCATCCGAGCCGTGGCAGCCATCATTCAGCGCAGGATGACAGGCTCCGGGTGCAGCTGCACGCCGAAGCGTTCGAGGACGCTGTGCTGGATGCGACGGGCGAGGGCGAGCATTTGCCGGCCTGTGGCGTGGCCGTGGTTGACCAGCACCAGCGCGTGGTTGGCCGACACGCCGGCATCACCCTCGCGATGACCTTTCCAGCCACAGCGGTCGATCAGCCAGCCGGCCGAGAGCTTGTAGACGGTTCCGTCCAGGGGACGTGCCTGGTCGGCGGGGAGGGGCTGGTGACCGATGGCCTCATCACCGGCCGCTGCCGTGTGGCCTCGGGTCGGGGCCCGTGTGGCAGGGAGCTCCGTGCGATGCGCCGGCAGATCCGGATGCCGCTGGCGCAGTTCTTCGACGAGGGGGCCTGGCACCACCGGGTTGTGGAAGAAGCTGCCGGCGTTGCCGAGCACGGCCGGGTCGGGCAGCTTGCGGCGGCGTATGGCCTCGACGGTGTCGGCCACCAGGCGGGCATCGAGCGTGGCGCCGGCGGCGGTGCGGGCCTGCAGTGCCTGTGCCAGCTCGCCATAGCCCAGGCGCGGCTCGAAGCGGCACGACAGCCGCAGTCGTACCGAGAGGATCAACCAGTCGCGCCCGGCAGCGCTCTTGAAGAAGCTCTGCCGGTAGCCAAAGGCGCAGTCGGCGGCCGTGAAACGCCGGCGTTCACCGCTCTGCAGATGCAGGGCCTCGACCGAGTCGATCTGCTCGCCGACTTCGACCCCGTAGGCGCCGATGTTCTGCCAGGGCGCGGCACCCACCCGTCCCGGAATCAGCGCCAGGTTCTCCAGCCCACTGTAGCCCTCGGTGAGGCTCCAGCGTACCGTGTCGTGCCAGATTTCACCGGCTGCCACATCGAGCAGCACCGTGTCGCCCCGTCGGTCGACCTGCTGCCGCCCCCGGGTGCGCACACACAGCACCGGCTCGTCCAGATCACGCGCAAACAGCATGTTGCTGCCGCCGCTCAGAATCAACGGCCGCCGGCCGGTCTGCTGCGTCTCGGTCGCCAGAGCGGCCAGCAGGGCATCCAGCTGATCCGTGTCATCGAGCGTGTAGACCACGCGGGCGGTGGCGGCGATGCCGAAGGTGTTGAGGGGCTGGAGGTTCAGCTGTCGTTGGACGTTGAAGCTCATGAGGTCATGCGCATAGAGGGGCGTGCACGGATCGGCCGACCGGGTCCTGGAGAGCCCGAGCCACGACAGGCGCGTGGGCCGTCAAGTGGCTCCGGCGCTGGCCATGCATTGGCCGTCGAGGTCGCCACCAGGGACCAAAGGGTGATGCGATTGTAGGACAGTGCCCCGGAAATCCGGGCCGTGGAAGACGCTTGTTCACTGAATCGGCAGGGCGGCTGGGCCGGCCCGTCGCCGTCGCTTCTCGCCTCAAAGTCATTGCAGTCCACCAGCGCTCGCGTCGGCCGCGCTTTGCTGTTTGCTTTCGAGACAGAGCTTGTGCCTCAACTCGGCAGATACGACAGGCGCACGTAGATCGGTGCGAAAGCTTCGGCCTGAGTGATCTGCAGCAGGCTTTCCCGGGCCAGTTCCAGCATGGCGACGAACGTCACCACCACCACGGCCGGCCCCTGTTCGGGATCGAACAGTTCGTGGAACTCGGCAAAGCGGCGGGTCTGCAGTTTGCGCAGGATCACCGACATATGTTCACGCACCGACAGCGATTCGCGCTGTACTTGGTGGTGCTGTACCAGCTTGGCCCGGCGCAGCACTTCGGCCCAGGCGGCACGCAGGTCCTCGGGCGAAACGTCTGGCAGACGGATGTCGGCGGTGTGATCGAGATGCACTTGGGCCGGCACGAAGTCGCGACCGACCATCGGTCGCGCATCGATCTGTGCTGCGCCGTATTTGATGCGCTCGTATTCCAGCAGCCGGCGGGCCAGTTCGGCACGTGGGTCTTCCACTTCCTCATCGCTGTCGGCCTTCTTCACCGGCAGCAGCATCCGCGATTTGATGTCGATCAGCATCGCCGCCATCAGCAGATATTCGGCGGCCAGTTCCAGATTGCGCGAGCGGATTTCGTCGACATAGGCCAGATACTGCGCCGTCACCTTGGCCATCGGAATATCGAGGATATCGAAATTCTGCTTGCGGATCAGATAGAGCAGCAGATCGAGCGGCCCTTCGAAGGTGTCGAGCAGCACTTCCAGTGCATCGGGCGGGATGTACAGATCGTTCGGGAGGCGCCGCAGTGGCTCACCGTGGATCAGCGCAATGATCGGCATATCGGCCTGGACATCGGCTGCAGGGGTGTCGGGTTTGCCATTGGTTTCGGCAGAGGCGGCGCTGCTCTGGACGGTCGTGCCGGATACGGATGATTCGTCAGCCACGGCGACAGCCGCCGGTTCGGCATCGGCAGAAGGCATCGAGGACATTTGTGGCGGCTCAGTCGTCGGACTGGATCGGCGTATCGATTTCGGTCTGGTAGGGGTAAGGCTTTTGCATCACCCGCGACGCTACTTCCTCTCGGCGACGATCCAGATCGAGCGGCGCCTTGTCCCACCAGATGGCGCGGCCGCGTTGTTGCTCGGCTTCCAGGTGCGGGCGCTTGGCCTTGAGATCATTCAGGAATCGGGTGGCTTCCGACTGGTAGAGGGCCATGTCCGTGGTCCATCGTGTGGGCGTTGTCGATACTTTCATTGTAATGGACGGCCCTGTCTTTCATGAGTATGGACGGCATCTTGTGTCGTTCACTGGGCGACGGGGATCGGAGATACCGCAGAGATACCGGTATGTCGCCGGTTGCATGGGAGAATCTCCGTCGTCGGCGCACAACCTGCTGCAGCGTCATGCGGCCCGGATGTGTCACCGGTGCTTCAGAAGAACGCCGACCGGGTTGGCGCAATCGACGATGGTTGCGTGGGATCAAAGACGTTTGCGTCTACATGATTTTTACGCTTCGGACGCTTGTAGGATGCCGAGACCCGTCTCCTCTGAGGCGGTACGCCATCGTTCATACGGATCCGGCGTCCCGGCGTATGTCCGATCCGGTATGCTTGTCATCCCGGCGGCCCGAAGGCCGGGGTGTATGACGAATTACGGCTTCCAATGATGACTACACACTTCGATGGTATGAGTACTGGTTTTCATGATTCCACCGATAACGGATCGGCCGGGGCCGCCCCGTCCATCCCGCTCCACAGGCGGCAATCGGGGAGGGGCCGCGAGGTGGCGGCCCGGGGCATGCCGTCGCCGCTGGCTTGGTGGTGGGTACTGCTGCTGGCTTTGCTGCCGCTGTCGGCCTGTGACGACATGGCGGCTCGCAAGCTGGTGCCGGGTCAGCATACCGAGGCCGATGTGCGCCGATGGATGGGTCAGCCCGAGATGGTCTGGGAGGAAGAGGATGGCACCCGGGTGCTGGAGTATCCGCGGGGCAGGAACGGCAAGCAGACCCATTTCGTGACCATCGGTGCCGATGGGCGTTTCCGTGAGATGAAACCGGTGCTGACCGAAGACAACTTCGCCCGGTTGCAGCCGGGCATGGATTTCGATCAGGTCCGGCAGATTCTGGGCAAGCCGGCCGAGATCGATCGCTTTGCGCTGTCGAAAGAGGAGGTCTGGAGCTGGCGCTACGAAGGCTTCGATACCCGCATCATGTTCTTCAACGCCCACTTCGACCAGGGCACCGGCCGCTTGAAGAAAGTTTCCCGCATCGAGGACTGGAAGGCACAGCAGGGACGCCGTTGAGAGGGCCGTTGCGCCGGGGCGGAGCACGCCGAGGGTGCTCCATGGCATCCGGTCGCTGCCGGGGCCGTTGCGCCCGGGGCAGGGAGTATGGGGCGCCGAACCCGGGAGCCTGATGCCGGAGCCAGGATTCCAGGGTCTGGGCGCTGGAAGCGGGGGGCGTGGGGTCCGGCGTCCGGGGATGGTCGATGTGGTTCAGCGCTGTGCGGGCTGGTCGATATGACCCAGATCGCGATCCGGGTCGATGGCATCACGCACCCGCATCTTCAGGGTTCTGGCATCCGGAAAGCCGCCGTCGCGCTTACGGTCCCAGATCAATTCGCCATTGCAGTGCACCTGAAAGATGCCGCCGCTGCCCGGGATCAGCGTCACACCGCCCGACAGATCGGTGCCGAAGGTCATCAGCAGCTCCTGCGCCATCCAGCCGGAGCGCAATAGCCAGTTGCACAGCGTGCAGTAGTGAATGGTGACGCGGTGCCCGCTCGTGGGCGCCACAGGCCGTTCTCCATCCGACAGGCCTGCAAGCGGGTCGGTTCCCGTGGGAAATTGGACAGGTGCGGTCATGGTGTCTTCTCCAAGGCGCGACGGGCCGGTGACACGGAGACGGGCAACGGCCCGACAGCCCAGCCACCGGCCGGGAAAGGTGATACGGGTCAGGGCGAGAATGCAAGCGTGGCGGCAGTTTGCGCGCTTCTGCTGTCCGGCGCTTGGCAGTGGCCGAAGGTCACCGGGTGGCAGGAAACCACTGTATGACCGGAAACCACCCGATGGGTGATATCAGCGGGTGGTCTGGATCACGGGTGGCCGGAGACCACTGCGTCCTCCGAGGATAACCGAGCGTCGAGCACGCTCGGTTGCTTCAACCCAGTGCCATGATCGGGCGCTGGCGTGTCGGCTTGCGCAGCGACCGGTAGACCTCGTTCAGCGACTCGAACAGATTGTCTTCGCCCAGCTCGTCGAGAAAGCCCGAGCGCCGGATCAGTGACAATGGCTGTTTATTGGGGCCGGAGATGATCAGTCGGCCATCCTGGGCGAGGATGGTTCGATGCAGCGCTTGCAGCGCATCCAGCCCCGTGGTGTCGAGGTTGATCACCTGGTGCATGTCCAGTACGACGACATCGGGCAAGGGTTGGGGTGTGGCGGTGATCGCCTCGATCTTGCCGATACTGCCGAAGAACAGCGAACCAAAGGCGCGCCAGACACCGACCCGACGACCGTTGCGCAATACCGCCACTTCTTCCGGAACGCTGATCCGTTCGACGCGGGTGACGGAAGTGACCCGGTAGATGAAGAACAGCGCGGCCAGCAGCAGACCCACTTCCACCGCTACGGTCAGATCGAAGATCACCGTCAGAAAGAAGGTGGTCAGCAGGATGGTCCGATAGTTGTTGCTGAAGACCCGCAGCTTGGCAAAGGCATACCAGTCGCCCATGTTGAAGCCGACCGACATCAGGATACCGGCCAGCACCGCCATCGGGATGTGCACGGCCAGCGGTGCCAGCACCAGCATGAACACCAGCAAGGCGGCCGCATGCAGGATTCCGGCGACCGGCGTACGGCCACCGCTGCGGATGTTGGTGACGGTGCGGGCAATGGTGCCGGTGACGGCAATGCCACCGAACAGGGGGGTGGTGAAGTTGGCGATACCCTGGGCCATCAATTCCTGATTGGCATCGTGCTTGTCGCGGGTCATGCTGTCGGCCACTCGGGCGCACAGCAGCGATTCGATGGCGCCCAGCAGGGCGATGGCCATGGTCGGCATCAGCAGCATCCGTGCCGACTGCCAGTCGAAGTTGGGCAGCTCCGGCCTGGGCAGCGTCTGTGGGATGCCGCCGAAGCGGCTGCCGATGGTTTCGACCGGCAGCTTGAAGTGCCAGGCAGCCAGTGTGCCGAACACCAGCACCACCAGCGGGGCCGGGATGCGTGCCATGGCACGGGTCAGCGCATTGCCCTGGGGAGGGGGAGGCATCGGTGTGGCCTGCGTGTCGATGGCTTCCTCGCCGCCGGGCTCGTCGGGCAGCTCGCCGGGATCGACCCGCAGTTCGTCTTGCACGTTGGCCATGTCACTGGGCTCCGTGATGGCGTCCTGCTGCGGTGGCTGACCCAGACCATTCAGATCGTTCAGCTCGGTGTGCAGGGCCTTCTTGCGTTGCACCAGCAGCTTCGGTGTCTTGGGCCAGATCGCCAGCATGATGAAGGTGCTCACGCCGAGTGTCAGTGCGGCCCAGTTGATACCGTGCCGATAGTTGATCAGCGTATCGATTTGTGAGAAGAAATCGGCCGGCATGCTCTCCAGCCGCAGTCCCAGAAAATCCTTCAGCTGCGACATCATGATCACCACGGCGATACCGTTGGTGAAGCCGAGCACGATCGACACCGGCACGAAGCGGACGATCTGCCCCATGCGCAGTGCGCCCATCACGAAGAGCACCACACCGGCCATCATGGTGGCCAGCAGCATGTTGGCCAGTCCATACTGCAGACTGACGCCATAGAGCATGGCGACGAAGGCGCCGGCGGGTCCGCCGATCTGTACTTTGGAGCCACCCAGTAACGAGATCAGCAGCCCCCCGATGATCGCGGTGATCATTCCCTGTTCGGGTTTCACGCCGCTGGCGATCCCGAAAGCCATTGCCAGCGGCAGCGCCACACAGGCCACGGTCAGTCCCGCCCCCAGATCCGAGGTGAAATCGCTACGGTTGTAACCGTGCATGGAATCCAGAAGGGCGGGGCGAAAGCGGATGCGATTGAACTGCATGATGGGGCGAGAGGCGGTCGGCGCGGAGTGCGTCGAAGCTTTTACTCTATTCCTTTTGTGCGGGGCTTGAACAACGGGCAGACATTGGAGTATGGCCAAGGCGGAGCGAGAGCTGCGTTGCGCGCAACAGTCGCATTGCTGCCTCAGCCGATCCGCATGCCCGGCTTGGCTCCCGAGTCGGGCGACAGCAGGAATACACCGTCCTCGTCGGTGGCCGAGGAGGCCGCCAGCACCATACCTTCGGAAACGCCGAACTTCATCTTGCGCGGTTTCAGGTTGGCGACGACGATGGTCAGCCGGTCGACCAGCTGCTCGGGCTCATAGAAGGCCGAAATGCCGGAAAAGACCTGCCGGGGCTTGTCATCACCCAGATCGAGCAGCAGCCGCAGCAGCTTGGTCGAGCCTTCGACCGCTTCGGCCGAGAGGATGCGTGCCACCCGTAACTCGGGTTTCATGAAGTCGTCGATGGTGATGAAACCGTCACCATCGGTGGCACCGCCCTTGCCATCGGCCGTACCGGTGGCCCTCCGATCGTTTGCTTTGCCGGCCTTGGCCGTCTGCGTACCCTTGCCTGGCTTGCCCTCGATGGCATCGCCCTGGGGCGTCAGGCCGAACAGTGCGTCCAGCATCTTCGGGTCCACCCGCTGCATCAGGTGCTGGTAGGGCTTGATGGTGTGGCCGGCTGGCAGCGGTTCGTCCAGTGCCTGCCAGCTGCCGGCGTTGGGCAGATTCAGGAAATGGGCTGCGCGGGCAGCCGTGTCCGGTAGCACCGGCGACAACATCAGAATCAGCATCGAGAAGCCGCGCAGCGCATCCGAGCAGACCTGGTGCAGCCGCTCGCTCTGATCCGGCTGTTTGGCCAGATCCCAGGGCTTCTCGGTATCCACGAATTGGTTGATGCGGTCGGCCAAACCCATCAGCATACGCATCGCCTTGGCGTATTCGCGCTGCTCATACAGCGCGGCCACGGCGTCTGCGCCCGGCCAGCTGTCGGCAAAGGCTGCCATCGTGTCGGGGTTGGGCGCAGCCAGCTCGCCCTCGAAGCGCTTGGTGAGGAAACCGGACGACCGGCTGGCGATGTTGACCAGCTTGCCGATCAGATCGCTGTTGACGCGTGCCACGAAATCCTCGGCATTGAAATCGACATCTTCGACCCGGTTGTTCAGCTTGGCCGCCAGGTAATAGCGCAGCCACTCCGGGTTCATGCCCAGTTCCAGATACTTTTTCGGTGACAGACCGGTGCCGCGCGATTTCGACATCTTTTCGCCATCGAGCGTGAGATGGCCGTGGACGAAGATGTTGTCCGGCACGTGCATCCCGGCAAAGTGCAGCATCGCCGGCCAGAACAGGGTGTGGAAATAGATGATGTCCTTGCCGATGAAATGCACCTGCCGATAGGGGCGGGCGGCATCGCTGCCCGCCTTCGGGTCGATGAAACAGTCGAAATCCAGGCCGCGCCGGGCGCACAGCGCCTGCAGAGATGCCAGATAGCCGACCGGTGCATCCAGCCAGACATAGAAATACTTGCCCGGTGCATCGGGAATCGGAATGCCGAAATAAGGCTCATCGCGTGAGATGTCCCAGTCGGCCAGCGGATTGGTGGCCTCGGCCGTGCCATCGACGTCTTGGTCTACGTCATGACCGCCCAGCCATTCGCGGGCCTTGTTGGCCACTTCGGGTTGCAGTTTCCCCCGGTTGATCCAGTCGCGTAAAAAAGCACGGCAGCGCGGGTCCGACAGCTGAAAGAAATAGTGCTCGGAGCAACGCATCACCGGTTTTGAGCCGCTGAGCGTCGAATGGGGATCGATCAGATCGGTCGGTGCGTAGGCGGTACTGCACACCTCACAGGCGTCGCCATACTGATCCTTGGCGTGGCATTTCGGGCATTCGCCCTTGATGTAGCGGTCAGGCAGGAACATCTCCTTCACCGGATCGAAGAATTGCTCGATGGTGCGGGTGGCGATCAGGCCCGCGGCTTTCAGCCGACGGTAGATTTCCCGCGACAGCGCGGTGTTTTCCGGGGAATGGGTCGAATGCCAGTGATCGAAACCGATGTGATAGCCATTCAGATAATAGGGACGCTCGGCGGCAATCCGGGCGACGAGTTCCTCGGGCGTGATTCCTTCGGACTCGGCCTTCAGCATGATCGGCGCGCCGTGGGCGTCGTCAGCACCGACGAACAGCACTTCCTTGCCCTGCATGCGCTGAAAGCGGACCCAGATATCGGCCTGGATGTATTCCATGATGTGACCGATGTGGAACGAGCCGTTGGCATAGGGCAGCGCGGTGGTGATGAACAGGCGCTCGGGTCGGCTGTCTGCCGGGTTGGAGGCGGCAGCGGCGGCCGGGGCGGTGTTGACCGGGGACGTGCTCATGGCGGGGATGAATCCGGTGTCGGTGGTGGAAATGATGGCTGAAGTTTAACAAGGGAGCACTTCATGGCGTTCATGGATCGTTGGATGGCAGTCGATGGTGTTGGGGCTTCGATGAGTCTGATGTGTGTGCCGTCGTCTCCGGCGCTTCCGGGGCATCCTCGTGTTCGACCGGGCACCGGATGCCGTCGGTTCGTGGTCTTTTGCCGATGACCGCAGCGTCGGGGGCGGGAGTCGGGCGGACGCCGATACCGGCTTTCGGGAAAGGGCAGGCTTCCATCCATTTGGGATAGACTGGCACTTTCTGTGCGCGGCTGCTCCAGGGTACCTCCGGGCCGGACACCGGTGCCCCCCGTAGCGACGCCTGATTTCGCACACAGCCAAAACCCGGCAATAATCCGGCCCATCGTTTGCTTACCGCTCTCGTCCGTCGCCTGCCGGCCTTGCCCGTCACTGGCGCGGTCCGGCCATTCCTTCCGACAACACAATCCTCATGAGTCTTTCCGTTGAATCCGTCAGCCAGGTGCTGGCTTCGGTGGTCGATCCCAACACCGGTCGGGATTTGATCGGCAGTCGCAGTGCGCGCAACATCCGGGTCGATGAAGGGTACGTCAGTGTCGACGTCGAACTGGGTTATCCGGCATTGAGTCAGCTGGGGCCGATTCGCGAACTGGTGTCCGATGCGCTCCGGCAGCTGCCTGGGGTACAGGGTGTCGATGTCCATGTCACGCAGAAGATCATCGCTCACGCGGTGCAGCGCGGTATCAAGCTGCTGCCGCAGGTGCGCAACATCATCGCCGTGGCCTCGGGCAAGGGCGGTGTCGGCAAGAGCACGATGACCGCCAATCTGGCCCTGGCGCTGGCCGCCGAAGGAGCTTCGGTCGGGGTGCTGGATGCCGATATATACGGGCCGTCGCAGCCGCTGATGTTCGGCATCACCGGCCGGCCACGGACCACCGACGGCAAATCGATGGAGCCGATGGAGAACCACGGCGTGCAGGTCAGCTCGATCGGCTTTCTGATCGACCCCGATACGCCGATGGTCTGGCGCGGCCCGATGGTGACGCAGGCGCTGGAGCAGCTGCTGCGCGAAACCCGTTGGCGCGATCTGGACTATCTGCTGATCGACATGCCGCCGGGTACCGGCGACATCCATCTGACGCTGTCGCAGAAGATTCCGGTCACCGGTGCGGTCGTCGTCACCACGCCGCAGGACATCGCGCTGCTGGATGCGCGCAAGGGCTACAAGATGTTCGAGAAGGTCGGCATTCCCGTCATGGGCGTGGTCGAGAACATGGCGATGCACGTCTGCAGCCAGTGTGGCCACGTCGAACATATCTTCGGTTCGGGCGGTGGCGAGCAGATGGCGGCCGAATACGGGTTGGAATATCTGGGCGGTCTGCCGCTCGACATCCGGATTCGCGAAAACGCCGACAGCGGCCATCCGACCGTGGTGGCCGACCCCGAGGGTGAGTTGGCGCGGCAATACCGCCAGATCGCCCGCCGTGTCGCGGTGCGGGTAGCCGAGAAAGCCAAGGATATGTCCTCGAAGTTTCCGACGATCGTCGTGCAGAATACCTGACACGGTCTGCCGTCACGGTTCACGGTGGGCATGGAAACGGGTGTACGACACGTCGTCGCGTCGGCTGCAAAAGCGGTGGCCGCACAGTCTGTACCCACCTCGTGCTCCGGCCCCTCCATTCAAGGGGCTGCGCACGGCTCACAGTCCGCTTCTGCTTCGGCAGCTCTTCGCTTTCGCGATGGCTGCGGCCCAAGCCCACAGCGGACATTCCATTCAAAGTTGGCAAAGTTATGAGCATCAAATCAGATCGCTGGATTCGTGAAATGGCCGAAAGGCACGGCATGATCGAGCCCTTTGAGCCTGCACAGGTACGCGCGGTCGATGGTCGTCGTATCGTGTCCTACGGCACCTCCAGCTACGGTTACGATATCCGCTGTGCGCCGGAATTCAAAATTTTCACCAACATCAACAGCACCATCGTCGACCCCAAGAATTTCGATGAAAAGAATTTCGTCGATTTCGTCGGCGATGTCTGCATCATTCCGCCGAACTCCTTTGCGCTGGCCCGCACCGTCGAGTATTTCCGTATTCCGCGCAATGTGCTGACCATCTGCCTGGGCAAGTCGACCTATGCGCGCTGCGGCATCATCGTCAATGTGACGCCCTTCGAGCCGGAATGGGAAGGCTATGTGACGTTGGAGTTCTCGAACACCACACCGCTGCCGGCCAAGATCTATGCAGGCGAGGGCTGCGCCCAGGTGCTGTTCTTCGAGTCCGACGAGGTCTGCCAGGTCTCCTACCGCGACCGGGGTGGAAAGTATCAGGGGCAGCGTGGGGTGACACTGCCCAAGGCTTGATCGGGCGGACTCATGGTGGCCCGTGAGCCCATGATGGCCGGCATCGTGGCGCTCGTGCAACCACCGTCGGCTTCTCTGTTGCCGCCAGGGGCACATCCACTGCGATGCAGGCCATGACAGTCGTGGTGGTCGGTATGGATGGCAGGCCGGAGAGCCGGTCCCGGGTGGCTGCCCGTTCGAAATCGATTCGGTGCGGATTCGTCGATCGAAAGGGCCATCGACGTTGGCGTTTCCGTCGTCCGTGGATCGGCTTGCTGCCTGCGGGCGGCTGTGGCATGGGGGCTTGCAGCTGGAAAAGACAAGCGGGCAAAGATCTGTATAATCCCCGCGGTGCGAAGATCGGTCTGCGGCCAGTGGCCTCTTTCCGGGGCGGGCGTTTCAGGTCTTCGTGCTCAGGCACGGCCCGCTTGCCAGGCGGGACCGCAGGTAAACCCACTTTTTCGTAAAGGGACATCATGGCACTCGAAGCAGCCGCCAAGGCAAAAGTCGTTGCCGACTATCGTCGCGCCGACAACGATACCGGTTCGCCGGAAGTTCAGATCGCGCTGCTGACCGCCCGTATCAACGGCCTGGCTCAGCATTTCAAGGACAACGCCAAGGATCATCACTCGCGTCGTGGTCTGCTGCGTATGGTCAGCCGTCGTCGCAAACTGCTCGACTACCTGAAGCGCACCAACCTCGATGCGTACCGGACGCTGATCGAGCGTCTCGGCTTGCGCAAATAATCGGTTGCTGCCACCGCTGATGCCCGCCTTAGAGCGGGCATTCTGTTTTCTGTCGGGCTGTGCCCGTTGCACGGTCCGGCCGTCGTTCCGGTTTGTCGCCACGCCGCTCCTTCATCCTGCCCGGCCTGGCCAGGCTGGATTGCCGATGCGCGCTCCCGAAACGACGATCGAATGATACTGAGGGCGGACCGTGCCGCCGAGTGATCGCACGGGTTGAGACAGGCACCTGGGGTGCAAGGAAATCTACCGATGTTTGAAATCGCCAAAAAAACCTTCCAGTGGGGCAATCACACGGTCACGATGGAGACCGGAGAAATCGCCCGTCAGGCCAGTGGCGCCGTGCTGGTGACCATGGACGACACGATGGTGCTTGCCACAGTGGTTGCGGCCAAGGAGCCGAAACCCGGCCAATCCTTCTTTCCGCTGACCGTCGACTACTTCGAGAAGTTCTACGCAGCCGGCCGCATTCCTGGTGGTTTCTTCAAGCGCGAAGGCCGTCCCACCGAGAAAGAGACTCTGACCGCCCGCCTGATCGACCGTCCGATCCGTCCGCTGTTTCCCGAAGGTTTCATGAATGAAGTGCAGGTGGTGTTGACGGTGCTGTCGAGCAACCCCGAAATCGACCCCGACATCCCGGCGATGGTCGGCGCTTCGGCTGCGCTGGCGATTTCCGGCGTACCCTTTGCCGGACCGGTCGGCGCGGCCCGCGTCGCCTACGTCGATGGCAATTATGTGTTGAATCCGACCATTTCGCAGCTGAAGGACTCGAAGCTGGATCTGGTGGTGGCCGGCACCGACCAGGCGGTGTTGATGGTCGAGTCCGAAGCCAACGAACTGTCCGAGGAGGTGATGCTCGGTGCCGTCGTGTTCGGGCATGAGCAGATGCAGGTTGCCATCCAGGCCATCGAGGAGCTGGTCGAGGCCGGTGGCAAGGAGGAATGGGATTGGGTGGCGCCCGAAGCCAACGACGCGTTGATCGAGCGCGTCTCCGCGCTGGCCGCTCAGCCGCTGCGCGAAGCCTATCAGCTGCGGGTCAAGCAGGAGCGTTCGCAGCGCATCAAGGCCATCGAGGCCGATGTGCAGGCCCGGTTGGCCACCGAAGAGAACGCACCGTCACCGGCCGAGGTCTCCGACATCCTGTTCAATCTGCAGTCCAGCATCGTTCGTACCCAGATCCTGTCGGGCGAGCCGCGTATCGACGGCCGTGACACCCGTACGGTACGTCCGATCGCCATACGCACCGGAGTGTTGCCGCGTGCCCACGGCAGTGCATTGTTCACTCGCGGTGAAACCCAGGCGCTGGTGGTGGCCACACTGGGCACCGCGCGCGACGAGCAGATCATCGATGCGATCACCGGTGAGTATCGCGAGCGCTTCATGATGCAGTACAACATGCCGCCGTATGCCACCGGCGAAACCGGCCGTATGGGCACGCCGAAGCGCCGCGAAGTCGGCCATGGCCGTCTGGCCAAGCGCGCCATCACCCCGCTGGTGCCCCCGGCCGAGGATTTTGCTTATTCGATCCGGCTGGTCTCCGAGATCACCGAATCGAACGGTTCCTCGTCGATGGCCTCGGTCTGCGGCGGCTGTCTGGCTTTGATGGATGCCGGTGTGCCGGTCGAGCGTCACGTCGCCGGCATCGCCATGGGCCTGATCAAAGAAGGCAACAAGTTCGCCGTGCTGACCGACATCCTTGGCGATGAGGATCATCTGGGCGACATGGACTTCAAAGTGGCCGGTACCGAGCAGGGCGTGACCGCGCTGCAGATGGACATCAAGATTCAGGGCATCACCCGCGAAATCATGCAGGTCGCACTGGCTCAGGCCAAGGAAGCCCGCATGCACATCCTCGGCAAGATGCAGGAAGCCATCCCGGCCGCACGCACCGAGCTGTCGGACTTCGCGCCGCGGATGTACCAGATGAAGATCAATCCGGAGCGGATTCGCGACGTGATCGGCAAGGGCGGTGCCACCATCCGCGCCATCACCGAAGAAACCGGCACCACCATCGACATTCAGGACGACGGTTCCATCACCATCGCCGCCGTCGATGCAGAGGCTGCCCGCCGCGCCCAGCAACGTATCGCCGACCTGACGGCCGAGGTCGAAATCGGCAAGATCTACAGTGGTACCGTGCTGAAGATCCTCGAATTCGGCGCCATCGTACAGGTGCTGCCGGGCCGTGACGGTCTGCTGCACGTTTCGCAGATCGCGAACGAGCGTGTCAACAAGGTCGAAGACTACGTCAAGGAAGGCCAGTCGGTGCGTGTCAAGGTGATCGAGGCCGACGACAAAGGGCGGCTGCGTCTGTCGATGAAGGCCGCCGCCGTCGAAGAAAGCCAGCAGGCCGAGGGCGCCTGACCGGTTTTCTTGCTGCCCGGTTGCAGCTGGTCTGCCGCCAGTGGGGGGATCGTCGGCTTGCTTTGCTCATGTCGGACTGCCTTGGAGGGAGGCGGTACGATCGGGCCATCTGTTTGGTTACAATCCACGGCTTGCGGTGCAATCGAGGGGAAAGAGTCTGCTCTGTTCAGACAGAAACATGCAAATCCGGTAGAATTTCAGCATCAAAGCAACAGACTGTTCCCGCAGCCGGTCGGTTTATGACCATCTTTTTTGGTCATTCCATCCGACCGGTTTCCCTGAGGTTTGAAGGCCGCCTGGTCTTCTCTTGATACCCACGCAGCGGAAAACACAGATTTTCTGCGGCGTCGGGTGCCGAGCAAACCCGCTGTCGAGCTTTCTTCTGCCTGTGCCGCCCCCTGTCGCGGCAGTGTGTGGCGGCTCTCTGCTCAGGTTTCGTCCTTCTTTTTGCGTTGAACGAAGGCAAAAGAAAGCTCTCACTTTGTCGCACGTGGTGAGGTCATGCCGTGTGTCGACCCAACAAGGAGAGCGTTGCAGTGACAACTGAACGAGAAGAGGTGGTCAAGCCGCCCAAGGCTCTGATCTTGGGGCCGGTCTTTTATCCCTCGGCCAGCATCATCCTGCTGCTGGTGACGATGTCCTTTATCGCCCCCAAGGAAACCGAAGAGTTGTTCCGTGCCGCCCAGGCTTGGGTGGCTGCCGATGCAGGCTGGTTCACCGTGCTGTCGGTGGCGGCCTTTCTGGTTTTCGTCGTCGGCGTGGCCATCAGCAATTTCGGTAAATTGAAGCTGGGGCCGGATCATGCCACGCCCGATTACAACTACGTCACCTGGCAGTCGATGCTGTTTGCCGCCGGCATGGGTATCGGTCTGATGTTCTTCGGGGTGGCCGAGCCGATCATGCACTTTGCCGCACCGCCCGAAGGTTCGGCGGCTACGGTCGATGCAGCCCAGCAGGCCATGCGGATCACCTTCTTCCACTGGGGTATCCACGCCTGGGCGGTCTACGCGATAGTGGCACTGTCGCTGGCTTACTTTGCCTATCGGCACGGTCTGCCGTTGCGTATCCGCTCTTGTCTGTATCCGTTGATCGGCGATCGTATCCATGGGCCGCTCGGTCATGCCGTCGACACCTTCGCGGTGCTGGGCACGATCTTCGGTCTGGCCACTTCGCTGGGCCTGGGCGTCATCCAGATCAATTCCGGCCTCAACTATCTGCTGGGGGTCGAGGTCACGCTGACGGCGCAGGTGATCCTGATCGTGGCCATCACGCTGATCGCCACGGCTTCGGTGGTGTCCGGGCTGGACAAGGGCGTACGCCGCTTGTCCGAAGGCAACATGATCATGGTCGTGGTGCTGATGGCCTTCGTGCTGGTGACCGGACCGACGGTCTACCTGCTGCAGACCCTGGTGCAGAACACCGGTATGTACATCTCGCACGTGTTCGAGATGACCTTCAATCTGTACGCCTACGATCCCGGCAACGACAACAGCTGGATCGGTGGTTGGACGCTGTTCTACTGGGGTTGGTGGATCGCCTGGTCGCCTTTCGTCGGCATGTTCATCGCACGTATCTCACGCGGCCGTACCGTACGGGAGTTCATCGTCAGCGTCATGTTCGTTCCACTGGGCTTCACTTTCATGTGGATGACCTTCTATGGCAACACCGCCTTGCACATGGTGATGGTGGACGGCATGACGTCGCTGGTCGATGCGGTATCGGCCGATACCTCGGTGGCACTGTTCAAGTTCTTCGAACAGCTGCCCTGGCCGGTCTTCACCAGTACGATTTCCACCCTGCTGGTGGTGTTCTTCTTCGTCACTTCGTCTGATTCGGGCTCCTTGGTCATCGATATGCTGACTTCCAAGGGTGAAGAGATGTCGCCGGTCTGGCAGCGGATTTTCTGGGCGCTGCTGAGCGGTGCCATCGCGGTGGCTCTGTTGATCGCCGGTGGATTGAAATCGCTTCAGGCCGCCACCATCGCCAGCGCATTGCCGTTCACCATCGTCATGTGGCTGATGTGCTGGGGTATGTTGCGTGCCATGCGGCTCGAAATCACCAAGCGTACTGCCGCCAGCCATGCCCGCATCGCACCGGCCGGCATCGGTGATGGAGAATGGCGTGCCCGGTTGCGGGCACTGACTCATCAGCCGCTCAAGCACGAAGTGCTCGGCTACATGAGCGCGGTGGTGCAGCCTGTGCTGGAAGAGGTGGCGGCCGAGCTGCGCAAGCAGGGCTTGGAAGTCGAAGTGAGACACGAGAAGGCCAAACGTGTCTGGTTGCAGGTCGGCCACGGCGAAGAAATGGACTTCTTCTATTCGGTGCATCCGGTGGTCTATCAACCGGCCAGCTTCATGCTCGAGGACCCGCGCCGCAAGATCAGGGAGGACGACCAGTTCTTCCGCGCGGAAGTCTTCTTGAAGGAAGGCGGGCAGGGCTATGACGTGATGGGCTGGAGCAAGCACGGCCTGATCCACGACGTACTCGATCAGTACCACCGTCACATCCACTTCCTCGACCGCATCCGTTGATGCAGACCGACAGTCGATCGGAGATCGCTGATCGCAATCGACTGTCGGATCCAGGCCGAACACGTTCCGGGAGGGCCGGGACGACCGTACATGCAGGCGGATTCGATCGTTCGGGCCGCTGCCCGGCAGTCGTCCAGGCTTCGACCGCGGGCCCCGGCGATCTACTACGACCCTCAGGGTTTCGACAGCGCGCGCCGCCAGTCGTCCGGCAGCTCGAAGCGTTCGCCAAAGTGTGACGCCAGTTCGGCAGCGCGGCGCTCGAAACCTTCTTCACCAAGTGCTTCGATCGGCGCCAGCGGTGATCGGCCGGTGGGCCACAGGCCGCACCGGGCCGTCAGATTCAGCGCCGCACGCCGAGCCGTTTCCGGGGGGGAGCCGATGGTGCTGTCTGCGTTGTCCCCCGGGTTGGCTTCCCCGGTGGCATGTGCATACGTTGCGTCGATATCCAGCACGACACCTGCGGCCAGTGCATGCAGCAATTCGACGACCGGTGCAAAGCGCAGACGGTCCTGCAGGTCGGCATCCGGGATTTCGGTACCCCGGCGTATGAAGGCTTTCAGGCCATCCCACAGCTCGCGGCCGTCCTCATCGTCTCCGCCCGCTTCGTCCCAATCGTCATAGTCGTAAAAGCCCCCACCGTCGGCTCGACCGAGGCGCTGCAGTCCGTGTGACATCTTCTCCATCACGTAGGCGGCTTCTTCGGTCAACCGGGGCCAGGGTTGGACCACGGCAGGTGTCGGCACGACCGAGGCATGGTCGTGCCGGTCAGGGGGACGATGATCGTGACGGCTGTGATCGGGAGCCGCGTGATCGTGACGTAGGTGTTCATGCGGGGCATGCCCGTGGTGCTCGTGATCGTGCTCATGCTCGCAGCCGTCGCTACACGGGAGGTCATGGTGATGCCGGTGGCCATGCTCGTGGGAGCAGCATTTTTCTGCATGGCCATGTTCATGGCAGTGCTCGGGATGAGGGCCATGCGGATGACCCTTCTCGTGTCCGTGCTCATGGCCATGTGCATGAGAATGGTCGTGTGGGTGATCATGTCCATGTCCGTGGCTGCATTCACAGTGATGGCCCTGTACCGCCAGCGCCTGGTGATGGAGGGCGTCGGTCGTTTTCAGGCCCTCTTCGTCCAACATGGCCAGAGGCCCATCCACAAAGCCGCAGACCCGTCCGGCTTCTTCGATGCGCGCGGCAGCGATGCCTTCTCCGAGCAGTGCCAGAGCCTCGTTGAAGTAACTGTGGCGGATGCGATCGAGGAACAGACCGGTGCGGGGTCGCACGCATGCCACCCGTAGCCCGAGCCTGTGGAGTACTGCGGCAGCTTGTTCGCATGCTCGAGTGGGCCGTGCCGCCAGGGTCACCACTTCGGCACTGTCGGGCAGATGGAAGCGCACCGGAACACTGTCTGCCGGTAGACGGTCGAACCAGGCCGGGTCTGCTTCGGCTGGCACGGCATGCAGGTGGAGCTCAGCTCCGACAGGGGTCGTTGCATGCGGTACGGTGGCATCGGGGGGCGGTTGTACGATCGTAATGTCGCGGCCTCGGGCCAGTGTCTGCAGTGCTTCCATCAAAGCCGCCGAGCCCCGCACATGCAGGGTCGGCCAGGGTTGTGCCGCAGGGCTGTGTCGTTCAAATCCAGCCTGATTCATGTTTCAGAGTTCTCCGCATCGTTGGCATCAGACGACGGCCTCCATCCACACTTTCCGGGGATGAAGCGATCCGTGACGCTTCACGGCATTGTATTGGTCGAGCGCCGAAAGGGCCGCGTTCCGAACTCGCCCTGCATCGACTGAATTTCGTTTCGAGCGCCATTGCCCCGTGCTCACACTGGTGCGGACACCTCGGCTTCCTTGTGTCGGGTATGCAGGGGGAGCCACTGGTCGACACGAGCCGCTCGGTACGTCGCAACAGCGCTCGGGTATGGCATCGGTCGGCGCCGGCTCATCGATCAGGACCGTAGATGGAGGGCGGGCCGATCACACGGTCTGATAAAGATAGCAGATCCCGACGGCGGCGGTACCCGGCACGATACGGGGCTTCACGATCCGGATGCGGCTCCAGGGGGCGCCGAACTGTTTACCGATCCGCTCACACAGATGGTGGGCCAACCGCTCCAGCAGCACGAAGGATTGTGCTGCGGCTTCGTGCCGGATCAGTTCGGCGATTGCGGCATAGTCGATGGTGTCCTCGAATCGATCAGATGTGAAGGCGGCCGTACCCGGCAGGCCCACTTCGACGTCGATCAGCAGTTCCTGCGGCTGCAGGCGTTCTTCCGGGTAGACTCCGATCACCGAGTGTGTGGTCAGTCCCTGCAGGAAGATGAACGGAGTGGTGTCGGACATGTTGGCGGCAAAGTCGGAGCACCCGAGGTGGCCCAACGGCCCGCACCCCATCGGCTGTAAGGGTCAGGGAAAAATGGCGCCTCCGGCAGGAATCGAACCTGCGACCCTCCCCTTAGGAGGGGGATGCTCTATCCACTGAGCTACAGAGGCGTGGCCGCCGATTGTACCGGAGATGGCGATGAGCTTGCTGTACCGGTCATCCTGCCGAGGCACGCACTTTGACGAAACGCATTTCCGGACGTTCCATCGGTGGTGAAAGCAGGTTCAGCCTGCGGTTCATCACCCAGGCGCGCATCGGATGGCGCAAAGGTAGATAGTAATACTCA
The DNA here is from genome assembly GCA_030530775.1 of Lautropia sp. Lineage (GTDB taxonomy): Bacteria > Pseudomonadota > Gammaproteobacteria > Burkholderiales > Burkholderiaceae_E > Lautropia. The sequence goes on from JAUMUG010000004.1 coordinate 235,792, forward strand.
TCCTTGACGATTTGCAGCGCATCCTGCAAAAAGCGCAGGCGTTTGTCGGGATCGTTGTCGACCCGGGCCTGATCGATCAGGCGGTCCAACGACGGGTTGCTGACGCGCCCTGCGTTATAGGCGCCATCGAGCTTGCCCGACCGCGTATAGACCAGAGGAACCAGACTTTGCAGCGCGTCATAGTCCGGACTGCTCCAGCCGATCAGCCACATGCTGCTGTCCAGCGTTTCCAGCTTGGGCACCAGGCTGGCGAAGGGGATGGTATTGACCTTCAGCCGCACCCCGATCTGTCGCCACATCGGCACCAAGGCATGACAGATTTCCTGATCGAAGGCATAACGATTGTTCGGGCAGTCCAGTGTCACTTCGAAACCTTTTGGATAGCCAGCCTTGACCAGCAGTTGGCGCGCCAGCGGCAGATTGCGTGCGGTCCTCATGCCCAGTGTGGCCGACCAGCCTTCGATGCCCGGTGCGACGATGGTGCCGGCCGGACGGGACAGGGTTTGAGTGGCTCGATACAGGCGGCGCTGGTCGATGGCCAGCGCCAGCGCCCGACGCACACGCACGTCCTTGAATGGATTGCTCTTGCCGGCCTGCGCATGACGCAACTGATCCGAGAACTGGTCCATGCCGATCATCAGTGTACGTTGGCTGGCCTCGGTCAGCACACGCAGTTCACCCTGTTGCGTCAGGGCAGGGATGCGTTGCAGCGGAAGGTCGGCGACCAGGTCGATTTCATTGCGTCGCAATGCATCGATGCGGGACCGGTCCCCGGAAATCGGAAGGTAGATCAGGACACTGACATTGCCGGGAAAGCCCGCTTCATCCCACCATGCCTCATTGCGTTTCATCAGCAGCTGTTGCGACGGAATCCAGCTTTCGATCCGGAACGGACCGGTGCCATTGGCATGGCGCGAGGCGTAACTGTCTTCGTGAATCTTGAGATTCTGGGCCTTGAGGGACTTGTGGCGGCGGGCCCATTGCCGGTTCAGGATGCGTGCATCGGCCAGATAACGGGGTAACAGCGGCAAGGGCTTGTCCAGCTGGATTTCGACCGTGAAGCCATCGAGCTGCTTGATGGACCGGACACCGTTGAGCAGCGCGCTCATCGGCGAATTGGCTTCCTTCAGGCGTTCCAGAGAAAACACCACATCGTCCGCCGACAGTGGCGATCCATCATGAAAGCGCACGTCTCGGCGCAGGTGGAAGCGCCAGGTCAGTGCATTCAGTGCGGTCCAGCGCTGCGCGAGCGCCGGTTCGACCTCGAGTTCCGGTGAGTATCTCGTCAGACCTTCATAGACTTGCTGCAGTACGGCCTGAGTCTGGGGGTGGTTCTGTGCGTGCGGGTCCAGCGTCTGGACGTCGCTCTGACCTGCCCAGCGGAGGGTTTCGGCGGCAGCCGGCAGGCCGATGACCGGCAACAGCAGCCACAGCAGTACACCGATGGCACCTCGGATGCTGGCCAGGCGGGACGCCGGCCCTTGGCAGACATGACGGCGCCCCAGGGCCGCAAAAGTCTGCAGACCTTCGTTCGTCGGCGCCTGCGCCCCGGTTCTGGTGATACGCCGGATCATGGAGGCATTACTCCTTGGTTTTGCGCGAAGTAATCTTTATGTATCCTTATTGTTGCAATTTAACACGGTAAACCGTTGCTCACCAGAGGGGAAACTTGGACTGCGCCCGTCGGGTGCTCCGATGGCGACTGAACTGGGCCTCAGCCGCCTTTTCATTCGCCAGGGGCAGGCGATCCGTCCGGCTCGCTTCACCATGACGCTGCCCGTCGGAATGGGTGTGACGCCTGGCCTGGCGGATACTCGGAGGCGGGGGCACCCGGTATTTCATCGGTCGGGCACTGTGGCAGGGTCATCGGCGGAGCGCCGCACATAATCGGCGATCGCGTAGTGTGTACCGTTGGCACTGATGGCCGGCTCGCGGGCCAGCAGTCGCCATCGTTCGGGTTCGGGGGCGGGCAGCCTGGTGTCGCCCTCGGGTTCCAGATCGATTTCGGTCAGCACCAGCCGATCGGCCATTGGCCAGGCTTCGGCATAGATCTGTGCACCGCCGATGACGAACAACTCTTCTTCGTCCGCATGACGGGCAATGGCTTCGGACAGACTGCCCGCCAGTTCGACGCCTTCGGGCAGCTGCAGTCGTTGACGGCTGATCACCACCATCCGGCGGCCCGGCAGCGGGCGGTTGATCGAGTCCCAGGTCTTGCGGCCCATCAGTACGGTATGGCCGGTAGTGCGTTGCCGAAAATGGCGCAGGTCTTCCGGCAGGTGCCAGGGCAGCCGGTTGTCGTGGCCAATGACGCCATTGCGGGCGCGTGCGGCGATCAGGGTCAGACGGGGCATGGATGAATGTCTCTCTCTCAGACCGCGATCGGCGCCTTGATGCCCGGGTACGGGTCATAGCCTTCGATCTCGAAATCCTCGAAGCGGTGCTCGAACAGTGAAGCGGGCCTGCGCAGCAGTTTCAGGGTCGGCAGCGGGCGTGGCTCGCGCGTCAGCTGCAGACGTGCCTGCTCGAGATGGTTCAGATAGAGATGGCAGTCGCCACCAGTCCAGATGAACTCTCCGGGCTGCAGATCGGTCTGTTGCGCCACCATGTGTGTCAGCAGCGCGTAGGAGGCGATATTGAAGGGCACTCCCAGAAAGATGTCGGCGCTGCGCTGATACAGCTGGCACGATAGCCGACCGTCGGCTACGTAGAACTGGAAAAGCGCGTGGCAGGGCGGCAACGCCATCTCGGGGATGGCGCCCACGTTCCAGGCCGATACCATCAGACGACGTGAATCCGGGGTATGCCGGATACCGTCGATCACCTGGGCGATCTGATCGATATGCTGACCATCGGGGGTGGGCCAGCTGCGCCACTGCGAACCGTAGATCGGTCCCAGCTCGCCGTTCTCGTCGGCCCATTCGTCCCAGATGGTGACGCCGTTTTCCTGTAGATAGCGGACGTTGGTGTCGCCCTGCAAAAACCACAGCAGCTCGTGAATGATCGACTTGAGATGCAGGCGCTTGGTCGTCAGCAGCGGAAAGCCTTGGGCCAGATCGAAGCGCATCTGCCAGCCGAACACGGACAGTGTGCCGGTGCCGGTACGATCGGTTTTCTGGGTACCGTACCGTTCAACGTGGCGGACGAGATCGAGATAGTTTTTCATGAGGGCGCCAAACCGTAGAAGAACCCGGTATTTTAGCTGCTCGGCTTCTCGTCGGCCCATCCGTCCCAGATCCGCATTCGTTGCGACAGGGGCGCGTTCGCATCCGGCCGGCACCACATCTTGCTGGTGGTGCGAGTGCCAGCCTGATCCGTTGACGGAGTGGCAGGGGTTTCGTGCCGCCGCTGGTCGGTTGTCGGACACCGGCCAGCGGTCCACATCCAGTCTGCACTCGTTTGAATGGCGGCGCACAGGGAGATGATCGGCAAGCCGGGGGCTGCAGGCAAGGCGCGATCTGCAGGCGCCGATCAACGTCCTCTGCCCTGGTTGGCCGGGTCGTTGGTGAGCGGATCGTCGATGAACTGGCCTTCTCCGCTCATTTCGCCGGATTGCGCTCCTGCTTCACCGTGCCCGACGAACTGCGAGGCGTCACCCGGCATGCCGGGCGACGCGCCATGGTCCGGGGGCTCACCGTAGGCTGGGTGGATGGGCATGGTACCGTCGGGCCGCATGGCGGCGGCAGCCGGCGGCGGACCGAGGCGGTTTTGCGGAGGAACGGCCGGCTGGCCGGGCATGGCGCCGGGCGGGGGTATGTCCGGATTGACCGGATCGGGGGCTGGTGGCGGCATATCCGGCTCGCCGGGCATGCTGTCCGGAGCCGGCACGCTCGGTGATGGTATGGACGGGCGCGAACCACCGGCCGGCGCGGGCGTGGAACCGTCCGGCGTCTGCTCGATCGGGGCCAGCTGCTCGATACCGGGCGGGGGTGAGGAATGGCCGGCATTCCTGCCGAGGACGTCGAGACTGTAGCGGGGTGGTGCGGCCGATTCGATGCGCTGTCCGCGGTGCTCGATGATCACCTTGTCCAGATGCACTTCCTTCAGCGTGGTGCCGTCGCCGACCCGCTGATCGACCCGATAGGCTTTGGCCTGTGCACCGTTGACGCTCAGGATGGCGATGCCACGCCGTCCGGCTTCCAGGATGCCCGTCACCCGGATGTCCACCGGCGGTGGCGCTTCGGCCACGCCGTTGTCGTTGCGTGCACCAAACAGCTTGGCGGCGGCAGGCAGGGGCGGGCGCAAGTTGTCGCCCAGTGAATCATTGGGGGCAATGGCTGCACGTGGCGCAAGCAGCTGCACGCTCCAATAGGCCAGAATGCCGATCAGCAGCAAGAACGACAGGAGCGAAAGCAGGCGTACCGCGACAGAAGAACTCCGCATGGATCTGACTCGTTTGGATGGGGGGCGTCACTGGCCCGTGAAGAGCGGTTCAGACCGACTCGGGGCGGTAATCGTGGTTGCTATCATACAAGCCCGTTACGGTAGATCAAAGAATCTGCTCCAATCGTCCGATGCTAAAAACGCACAACGCACTCTGCGATAGAGTAAAGGATGCCGATGTGGATACACGTATCACCGCATGGAGAGCGAACGTGACAATGAAATTCATGCCTGCCCGTCCGCAGGCTCACATAACCAGAACCCGCGTGATGCGCCGCGAATCTGCGGGGTTCACCCTGATCGAACTGATGGTCGTGGTGATGATTCTGGGCGTGCTGGCAGCGCTGGTGGTGCCGAACTTCATGAACCGGCCGGATGAGGCGCGTGCCGTCGTCGCCAAGCAGGACATTTCGCAGATCATGCAGCAGCTGAAACTGTATCGGCTGGACAACGGCCGCTATCCGACGACCGAACAAGGGCTCGAAGCACTGGTCAGCCGTCCGACCAGCGGTCCGGCGGCCAACAACTGGAAATCCTATCTCGACAAGATGCCGACCGATCCCTGGGGTAAACCGTATCAGTATCTGAACCCGGGCATCCGCAGCGAGATCGATGTGTTCTCGCTGGGCGCCGATGGGGTTGCCGGTGGTGAGGGTGGTGATGCGGACATCGGCAGCTGGGATCTCTGATTGCCTGCCCCTATGAGCCGGCGGCTCCGCGTTGCCGGCATTTTCGTTTCCGGCATGCAACGAAGCGTGCAGCGCGGGTTCACGCTGATCGAATTGCTCGTGGCACTGATGATCATCGGTGTCGTGCTGTCGATGGTGGTGATTTCGGGTACGCCCAATCCGCTGCGCGCGCTGGAAAGTGATGCAGAACGGCTGTCGCAGCTGTTTTCGCTGGCGCGTGAAGAAGCGCAGATTCGCGGCAAGCCGATTCGTTTCGTCAGTCGTGACGATCGTTACGGTTTCGTGGTGCTGAGGGATCGCCAATGGCGCGAGATCGATGATGACAGTCATCTGCGCACCCGTCAGTGGGATGTGCCGACGCGTGTGCAGGTGATTCGCGCCGACGGCGGCCGGGTTCTCGAATTCGGTCGTGACATGATCGAGCCGCCGTTCCGGGTGCGTCTGAGCCGTGATGCCGGAACGATCGAGATCGGTGCCAATGGTCTGGGGGTCTTCGAGGTGCTGCGCGCGCCGCCGGATGCGCGATGAGCTTTTTTCTTTCGGTCGCGCGGCTGCGCGTGTTGCACATTACGCCCCGTATTTCCGGGCCTTTTTCGCACAGAACCCCGATGCAGCGAGGTTTCACCCTGATTGAGGTACTGGTGGCACTGACGATCATCGCCATTGCGCTGATGGCTTCGTTGCGTGCCGTCGGTTCAATCACCACTAGCGCCGAAGATTTGCGCGCACGCACGCTGGCCCAGTGGAGTGCCGAGAATCGCCTCACCGAAATCCGGGTGCGCGGCGAGTTTCCGGCCATTGGCCGGCGCAATTACGATTGTCCGCAGGGTGACCTGCTGCTGGCGTGTCAGGAAGATGTCTACTCCACTGCCAATCCCCATTTCCGGCGCGTCGAAATGCAGGTCTTCGACGTGTCGCGCAGTCAGCGTTCGGTGGGCGGGGCGCTGGAAGGCGGCCGGCTGGCACGCCTGCTGGGATTTGCCGTCAACAATACATCGATGGTGCGCTGAATGGGGGAGGTGCCGAGGTTCTTTCGTTCCGGTGCAGCACGAGCTTTCGCGGCCGGTGCTGCTGCCGTGCCGGTCGGCGCGTGCCGCTGGCTGCGCGATGGCGGGCTCGATGCCCACGGCGTCATGGAGCGATCTGTATCGTATCGGCGGAGGTGGTCCGAAACCGCACTTCGTTCAGGGCGCACGGCTTCCCGATGTGTGTCCGGATTTACACTGATCGAGTTGCTGGTCGCAGTCGGTCTGCTGGCCATCGTGTCGGTACTCAGCTGGCGTGGGCTGGATGCGGTGTTGCAGAGCCGGGACAGGCTGGTGCAGGAGTCGAACGATCTGCGCGCGCTGACGTTGACGCTTTCGCAGTTGGAAGAGGATTTGCTGCAGACTTGGCCGATCCGCAATCTGAGTACGCGTCTGGTGCCGCTGCAGGTGCCGCAGGGCATCGGCACCGGTGGTGCACCCAGTCAGGCGATCGTGCTGGTGCGCGAGGTGGCACGACGTGGTTTGCCGACCCGCATTCAGCGGGTCGTCTATCAGGTGCGTGATGGCGTGCTGGCCCGTGGTTTCAGTGAATGGCAGCAGGGCAGCACCGATGGACGGGTCGGTGGTGCGGTGCAATCCCTCGTCTGGCAACCGGTGCTGTCCAATGTGCGGGCGGTGCATGTGCGTGGCTGGGCCAACAATACATGGTTGGGTGGCGAACAATTGGCGCGGATGACTGCGGCGCCCAATCTCGGCGTGGATGGCAACCCCATTCCCGACGATACCTCGACATCGCCCGAAGAGGTGCGTGCCAGCAATCAACTGAGGCGCGATCTCGCGGCCATCCGCGGTCTGCAGGTGATCGTCGAGCTGAATGACGGCCAGCGTTTCTATCGGGTTTTTTCGACGCAGGATTGATCGATGTCTCTTCCGTTCTCCGACCGGCCGTCCTTGCTTTGGAATCCTCGAAGCCGGGATCATGGAAATCGGGTTCACGCCATGGCCGGTACTTCCGGGCTGCCGGTTTCATCATCTGCTTCGGCACGGACGCGACGGACACCTCGTTGCCCGGTCCGTGGGATGCGTGGCGCCGCCATCGTGACGGCCTTGCTGGTGGTGGCCCTGGTGACGGTGATCGTCAGTTCGCTGTTCTATCGTGAAAGCGTGGCAACCCGCTCGATCGAGAATCGCGCCACGCTGTCGCAGACGAAATGGATCGAACGCGCCGTCATCGACTGGGCGAAGGTGATTCTGCAGAACACGCGTGCGGCGTATGATTGGTCGGGTTCGCTGTGGGCCACGCCGGTGGTCGAAACCCAGTTGGATGAAACGGTGACCGGTGGGGCCAAGGTGGGGGATGCATCCCGCCAGGTCTTTCTGGCCGGTCGCATTCATGATGCGCAGTCGCGTTTCAACATCAATGCACTGCTGCAATATGGCCAGACGCTGGGCACCAACCAGAGCACCAGCACGGATGGTGGCGGTCTCAGCAATGAAAAGGGCGATGGCAGTGCTTCCGGCAGCACCGGTACGGGTGGCACGACTGGCAGCAACGGCTCATCCGATCCCTATCCGGTGTCGACCAAGCATGTCGAAGCCGCAAAACGGCTGATGGGCATCCTGTCGTTGCCCGAAAGTCTGGTCGACCAGCTCGTGTTGCGTTTGAAGCGCGTGGCGGCGCAAAATGCGGGTAAGTCGTCATCCGGAAGCTGGGTCATGCCGTTGACGCGGCTGGAGGATCTGCTGGACTTGGCCGGATTCAACGAAGAAGTGCTGCAGAAGCTGGAGCCGCATGTGACGATCCTGCCCGCCGACGCAAGGACCGTCAATGTCAACAGTGCTTCCGTCGAGGTGCTGACGGCCGTGGCTCCCACCTGGGGAGAGGCAACCATCCGCAGCTTCGTGGCCCACCGCGACGTGGCGCCGGCCGAATCATTGTCCGCGGCGAATTTGCGTCTTGGCACAGAAACCACACTCGATCAGACGCTCGTCGCCGTGAAGTCGGTTTATTTTCTGGCTGAAGGCATCATTCGGTATGACCGCGTCGAATCTTCAACCGAAACCCTGCTCAAGCGTGCTGATGCAGGTCCTGTACAGGTGATATGGCAACACCGCAATTGAAACGGCATCAGGCCGTCATTTGGTTACCGCCGCGCAGTGCGGGGGAATCCGTCCTCAGCGGCGATCGTGCGGTGCTGTACGCCCATTTGGGCAACGACCCCGACGTCGCACTGCGCCGTGTCTCGCTCGATGCGCTCGAAGGCATCCGGCAGGTCTGGCTGATTGCCGATGCCCGTGATGTCATGTTGATCACCGCGTCGGTGCCACCGCTGTCCGGCAAGCGGCTGCGGCAGGCGTTGCCCAATGTGGTCGAAGAATATCTGCTGCAGGATCCGGCTCGTTGCCTGATCGCGCCCGGTCCGGTGCTCTCCGATGGACAGCGCGTCATCGGTGTCATCGACGACGCTTGGGTCGACAGCGTGTTGGCGGCTTTCAAGCAGCGTGGCATCGGTGTCGAGGCGCTGTGGCCGGCGCAGCTGGTGCTGCCCTGGTCCGCAGGGCAGTGGTCGATGATGGTGGCCGACGATCACCTGACGGTGCGCACCGGCGAATGGGCCGGCTCGGGCTGGGCCGCCGGCGAGAACGAGGAATCGCACCGCGAAACGGCGCAGAGCCTGCTGACCGGCAAGCTGCTGGGGCAGCCGCCCGACCGTGTGCAGGTCTGGTTGGCCGATGGCAGCTGGCGCAGCACGTTGAAAACGGTGCTCGGCTCGTCCGAGACCATGCTGCACTTCGAACCGGTGCCGCTGGTGCGCTCCGCATCGCTCGATCTGCTGTCGGCCAAGAACGGTGGGATCAAGGACCAGCTGGGCAGGATCGACTGGCGTCTGTGGCGCGGGGTCGGTGCGCTGCTGATCGCGGTGCTGCTGGCGTCGTTGTTGGGGCTCAATCTGCACTGGCTCCAGCTTCGTTCGGAGGCGAACGATTTGCAGGCGGCCGTGCGGGAACGCTTCAAGGATACTTTCCCCAATGCGGTGATGGTCGACCCGGTGCTGCAGATGCGGCGCAGCGTGGCCGAGCTGCGGCTCAAGAGCGGTCGTCCGGGGCCGGAAGATTTCGTGCCGATGCTGGCGCGCTTCTCGCAGGCGGTCGGCAGTCGTGGCCAGGGTACGGTCGAAGCCATCGAATATCGCGAAAACGCGATGAAGATTCGTTTTTCTCCCGAAGCCGTCAACAATCCCCAGGCGCGGGAAGCCTTGGTTCAGGATGCGGTCCGGCTGGGGCTGACCCTGGCTTTCGACAATCAGCGGGACCCGACGGCCCGACTCGTACCGCAGGGGCGCTGACACGATCATGCTAGAGACATTGCTGCAAAAATGGGCCGGTCTGGCGCCACGTGACCGGCGCATTCTGGTCATCGCCGGAATTTTTCTGGGTATCGTGCTGATCTGGCAGTTGCTGTTCCAACCGGCTTGGCAGGGAAGCCAGCGTCTGCAGAAAAGCCTGCCGGCACTGCGGGCCGATCTGGCACAGATGGATCGGCTGGCTGCCGAGGCCCGCGAGCTCGGGCGCGTCACCAGTGCACCGGCCGAAAGTCCGGCACAGATGAAGGCGCGGCTCGAGCAATCACTGCTGGCGCAGGGCATCGGCAGGGAGATGGCCACCGTCGAAGCGCACAGTGACATCGTCGAGGTGCGTTTCCATCAGGCTCCCTTCGAGTCCTGGGTGTTCTGGTTGGATGCGGCCGTGCGTGAGACCCGGACCCGGGTGGTCGATCTGTCGATCAACCGGGAGTCTCCGGGTGTGTTCAGTGGACGTTTGGTGCTGGAGGTGGCCCGCGGTGGCAAGTAAGGCTCGTCGTTCGAAAATGGTTGCACCCAGCTGGTTCGGTCCCTGGAGTGCCGGGCGCGTCGTGTTGTGGGCAGGGTTGGCCCTGTTGGTGGCACTGGTCACCATACTGAGTTTTGCGCCCGCCTCTGTGGCAGACTGGGGCCTGAAGCTGGCTACTCAGGGGCGTGTGCGCCTGGCCGATACGGCCGGTTCGGTCTGGCAGGGGCAGGGCCGGGTGGTGCTGGTCGATGTGGCGGCCGAAGCCGAACGCCAGCGTCAGGGCAAGAGTGAAATGCTGCCGCTGCCGGGGGTGTTGATTCCGGGCAACGTCCGCTGGCAGATCCATGTGCTGCCGCTGTTCATCGGTCGACTGCAGGTACAGGCCCGGCACGAAAGCATGAATCAGCCTTTGGAGGTCAGCGGCACTTTTCAGTCGCCACGCTTCTCCGGCGGTAGCATCCGTCTACCGGACGTGAGTCTGGCGCGTCTGGGCTCGCCCTGGAGCACGGTGCAGCCGATGGCGGCATTGGCCGTGAGTTGGCAGCCCTTCGAGATCGTCGAAGGGAAGGCCAAGGGGCTGGCCACCGTCGAGTTGCGCGACGTGGCTTCGGCTCTGACACCGGTACGCCCGCTCGGGGCCTACCGGCTCGAGATCGATGGCCGCCAGGACGATGTCACGCTGAAAATGACTTCTCTGGAAGGACCGCTGCGTCTGACCGGCGACGGTGTGTTCAATCCGCGGCAGGGCGTGCGTTTCACCGCCTGGGCCGATGTGGATGAATCCGAACGTTTGAAACTGCAACCATTGGTCAGCCTGCTGGGGCGGCGCGATGGCAACCGTACTATGATCAAGATAGGAGCATGAACTTGCGCCATTCGTCAAAACTCTTGGCCTCGTGCTTGATTGCAGCACTGGCTTCGGTCCCGGCAGTCGGCGCAGCGCAGCCCGCTGGTCCCGTCAATCTCAATTTCAAGGAAGCCGAAGTCGATTCCGTCATCGGTGCTTTCGGCCATCTGCTCGACAAGTCCTTCGTGATCGATCCGCGTGTGCGCGGCAAGATCTCACTCGAAACGCCGCGTCCGGTCAGCCGTGATCAGGCCTTCACGTTGCTGAAGACCGTACTGCGTCAGCAGGGTTTTGCCATCGTCGACCTCGGCGATCTCTACAAGGTGGTGCCCGAGGCCGATGCCAAACTGCAGTCCGGTCCGGTCGAGGTCGGCCGCAAGTCGGCGCGTCGGGGCGACGAGATCATCACCCAGGTGTTTCAGCTCAATCACGAGTCGGCCACCAACATGATCCCGGTGCTGCGACCGCTGGTGTCGCCCAACAACACCGTCACCGCCTATCCGGGCAACAACACGTTGATCATCACCGACTACGCCGCCAATCTGCAGCGGCTGTCCAAGGTGATCGCTCGGCTCGACAGCCCGCGCGCCAATGCCGACGTGCAGGTGGTTCAAATCAAGAATTCGATCGCTTCCGACGTGGCGGTGGCCGTATCCAAGCTGCTCGATGATGCGCCTCGGGCCGGCGGTGGTCCGGCCGTGGCCACCGATCCCGGTCAGCGGGTGGTGGTGATGGCCGATCCGCGTACCAACACCGTGCTGCTGCGCACCGGAAACAGCTCCAAGATGGCGATGGCACGCGCACTGGTCGAACGGCTCGATCAGCCGGCCAGTGCCGATCAGGCCAACATGCGGGTCGTCTATCTGAAGAATGCCGAGGCGATCCGGCTGGTGGAGGTGCTGCAGGCCGTGCTGTCGGGCGAGGGGAGTGGTTCCTTCTCGCAGTCCAGCGACGGTTTCGGCGACAGCAACCGGGGCGGCAACCGCAGTGGCGGCTTCTTCGACAACAGCAGGTCGGGCGACAATGCCTTCGAAAGCGGTTTCAGCAACGGCGGCAATCAGTTTTCCTTTGGGCAGAGCGGCCGTCAGTTCGGTGGCAACGGTGGCAACACCGGACCGACCTCGATCAAGGCCGGTGGTGCCATCATCGCGGCCGATCCGGCCACCAACTCGCTGATCATCACTGCTCCCGAGCCGGTCTATCGCAACATCCGCACCGTCATCGATCAGCTCGACAGCCGTCGTGCCCAGGTCTATATCGAATCGCTGATCGTCGAGGTCCGCGCCGACACGGTGGCCGAGATGGGTATTCAATGGCAGTTCATGAGCTCTTCCACTGATGGTAGGAATCAGATGGTCGGGGGCACCAATTTGCCGGCAGCGGGTTCTGGGGCGAATATTCTCGAGGTTTCACAGAACCCGGCCGCGCTGGCCAATGCCAATGGTCTGAACATCGGCCTCATCCGTTCGGGGGGAAGCATCTTCGGCAGCGGTGTCAACCTCGGCCTGTTGGCACGCGCGCTCGAAAGAGATGCTGGTGGCAACATCCGCGCCACGCCGAATCTGCTGACGCTCGACAACGAGGAGGCGCGGATCATCATCGGTCAGAACGTGCCTTTCGTGACCGGCCAATACACCAACACCAACAGCAGCACCACCAGTCCCTTCCAGACCATCGAGCGCAAGGACGTCGGCACCATGCTGCGCGTGCGCCCGCAGGTCTCCGAAGGCGGCACGGTCAAGATGGAAATCTCGCAGGAGATCTCCGCGGTGGTCGATACCAGCCAGGCGGCCGGCATCATCACCAGCCGTCGTGCGATCGACTCCAATGTGCTGGTCGACGACGGTCAGATCGTCGTGCTCGGCGGGCTGATCGAGGATCGGGTGCAAGGGACGGTCAGCAAGGTGCCGCTGCTCGGCGACATCCCCTTCCTGGGCCGGCTGTTCCGCTACGATTCACGCACACGCGAGAAAACCAATCTGCTCGTCTTCCTGCGGCCGGTGGTGCTGCGCGATGCCGCTTCGACCTGGGATGTGACGACCAGCCGCTACGACTACATCGGCAAACGCAGTGAAGAAGAACGCTTTGGCAGGCTGTTGGGCGTGGCCGATGTGAATCAACCCGGCCTGGACCCCTTGCCGCCGCGGCCGGGGTCGCCGGGTGGACGCATCAAGCCCTCGCGCGAGCCCAGCTTGATGCCGGGTGCATTGGACGAAGCCCTCGAGCACGAGGTGGTACCCCAGCGGGGCGAGCAGCCGCAAGGTGTCAGGCCGACGCCCTCGCTGAAACAGCCGCAGCTGGATTTGCCGGGGGTGCGGGGGTTACTGGGGGTGAACGCCAGTGACAGTCGTGGACGCAACCAGACGCAGCCCGCCGGCGACGGCGGACGGCCTGCCGACGGCCGGCGCCCGGAAAGTGGCGTTCAGACGGAAGTCGCTCCGGTGCAGGACAACATTCCACAGCGGGACGATGGCAGCGATGCGCCACTCATCGATTTGCGGCAATCACGCCAGTAACCCGATTCCTGATAGGCGGATCTGATGTCAACGGTTTCACCATCCCGCTTCGTGCCCTATGGCTTCGCCCGCGCCCATCAGGTGCTCGTGTCTGCACTCAGTGGCGATGCCATGGAGATCTGGGTCAGTGACGATACTTCGCCGGTGGCGCTGGTCGAGCTGTCGCGCAGCCTGCCGTACCGGCTGGTGCCGGTACGCAAACCGGCCGATGAGCTGACGGCCGCCATTTCCAGTGCCTATTCGCAGCGTGAAGGTTCGGCGGCGGCCGTGGTCGACGAAGTGGGGGGCGACATCGATCTGTCGCGGCTGTTGCAGGATCTGCCCAAGGTCGAGGATCTGCTCGAATCCGAAGACGATGCGCCGATCATCCGGATGATCAACGCGTTGCTGACCCAGGCCGCGCGCGACAATGCTTCCGATATCCACATCGAACCCTTCGAGACCTACTCGATGGTGCGTTTCCGCGTCGATGGTTCGCTGCGCGACGTGGTCCGGCCCAGAAGGGAATTGCACGCCGCATTGGTGTCGCGGATCAAGATCATGGCCAGCCTCGACATCGCCGAAAAACGGCTGCCGCAGGATGGTCGGATCACGCTGCGTATCGGTGGTCGGCCGATGGACGTGCGAGTGTCGACTTTGCCCACCGGCCACGGCGAGCGTGCCGTGCTGCGTCTGCTCGACAAGGAGACAGGGCGGCTCGATTTGGCCAAACTCGGCATGAGCCCGCCGCTACTCAAACGCTTCGACGATCTGATAGCCCAGCCGCACGGTATCGTTTTGGTGACCGGACCGACCGGTTCGGGCAAGACCACCACGCTCTACGCGGCGCTCTCACGGCTGGATGCCAAGACCACCAACATCCTGACGGTGGAAGACCCGATCGAATACGATCTGGACGGCGTCAGCCAGACCCAGGTCAACGCCCGCATCGACATGACCTTTGCCAAGGCGCTGCGTTCGATCCTGCGTCAGGACCCGGACGTGGTGATGATCGGCGAGATCCGCGACGTGGAAACCGCGCAGATCGCGGTGCAGGCATCGCTGACCGGTCACTTGGTTCTGGCCACACTGCACACCAATGATTCGATTTCGGCGGTGACCCGGCTGATGGACATGGGGATCGAACCCTTCCTGTTGTCCTCGAGCCTGATCGGTATCATGGCCCAGCGTCTGGTGCGCAAACTGTGCCCCAGCTGCCGTGAAGAAGACCCGGTCACAGGCGCCTGGCGTGCGGTCGGTTGTCTGGCCTGCAACCGCACCGGCTTCCAGGGGCGTACCGGCATCTACGAAATCGTCACGGTCGAGGACGAGCTGCGCGCGCTGATCCACCGTAGCGCCGGCGAGGGCGAGATGCGTGCCGTGGCGCGGGCCAATGGCTTCCGCACCATGCGCGAGGACGGCCAGCGCTGGATCGATGCAGGGGTCACGTCACCGGATGAGGTGATGCGGGCCACACGGGACTGATCCATGCCAGCTTATCGTTTTCAGGCGGCCGACGCCGCCGGTATCATCCATCGCGGCATCATCGATGCCGATTCCAGCCGTCAGGCACGCACCATCATCCGTGAGCGCGGGCAGACTCCGATCGAAGTGGTGGCGCTGTCGGTCGAGCAAAACGCTGGCCACATCAACCTGGGTGGCCGCCTGCGCGATGATGACCTGGCATTGTGCACCCGCCAGCTGGCCAGCCTGCTGTCGGCGCGCCTGCCGCTCGAACGGGCGTTGAACGCCGTCGTCGAACAGGCCGAATCGGCACGCATCCGCGAACGCTTTGCCGCCGTGCGCAGCGATGTGGTCGGCGGCCAGACGCTGACGCAGGCGATGGCCAAGTTCCCACGGGATTTCCCGGACACCTACCGGGCGCTGATCCATGCCGGTGAACAATCCGGCGACCTGGCCCAGGTGATGTCGCGGCTGGCGGTCTACGTCGAAAACCGTACCGCGCTGGTCAGCAAGGTGAAGATGGCTTTCACCTATCCGATCATCGTTGCCGTGGTCGCCATCCTCGTCATCATCGCGCTGTTGACCTACGTGGTGCCGCAGGTGGTCAACGTCTTCAATCAGACCCGCCAGAACCTGCCGACGCTGACGCTGGTGCTGATCCAGCTGTCGGCCTTCATCCGCCATTGGGGCTGGCTGGTGCTGATCGGTCTGGGCGGTGCTTTTGCCGCCTTCCGCTACAGTCTGCGCGCGCCGACGGCGCGCATGTCCTTCCATTCCGTGCTGCTCAAGACACCGCTGTTCGGCCGGCTGATCCGGGGCATCAACGCGGCCCGCTTTGCGTCCACGCTGGCCATTCTGACGTCCAGCGGCGTGCCGCTGATCAAGGCGTTGGAGGCCGGTGCCAACACCCTCAACAACGAGGCGATGAAGGCCGAAGTGCTCGAAGCCCTGTCTCGTGTGCGCGAAGGCGCACCGCTGGCGCGGGCGTTGGGTGTCGGTCGCACCTTTCCTCCGTTGTTGATCCACATGATCGCCAGCGGCGAAGCCACCGGCGAGCTGCCGCAGATGCTGGAACGCGCCGCCGAGACGCTCTCGCAGGAAGTCGAGCGCAAGACGCTGACCATGACCACGCTGCTGGAGCCGATCCTGATCCTGTTCACTGGCGGCATCGTGTTGATGATCGTGCTGGCCGTGCTACTGCCCATCATCGAAATCAATCAGTTGGTGCGCTGAGCGGCTTGCTGCCCGGCATCTCGTCGCGCCATTGGAGGCGGGTTTCGACGCGTCAAGCTTGCTTTTCGTTGCATTGTCGAGACTGCGTGGGGCTTGATCCATGGCTGCATAGCCCCCATGATGGAAAGAGGCGCCACGAAGCACGGTGCCCCGAAGGCTGGCCGTTGGATGGCGCCCTGCCTTCAGGGCAGCAGCCTGCTCGGTCATCGATTATTTCGGGAGGAAAGCCATGTTCTGGTTGATGCGGATTCGCCGCCTGTTTCGTGCCACCGGCCGTGAGGCCGTGATGCTCTGGTATGCGCTGCGCAATCCGGCCACACCGTTGGGCATCAAGGCTGCCATCGTTGCCATGGCCGTCTACCTGTTTTCGCCACTCGATATCGTGCCGGACTTCGCCGTCCTGCTCGGCCTGGTCGATGACCTTGCCGTGCTGATGATCGGTATTCCCTTCCTGGTCAAGCGCCTGCCGACCGAGGTGCAGATCGACGCGGCCGACCGTGCCGACCGTTCTTGGCTGGGTGGCTGGCTGCGCCGCCCCGGCAACTCGATGCACTGAGACCTCGTCGTGAGTCTTTGGCTGGTCGCGAGAAGACGGCATACCGGCCGGTAAAGGTCACCGCCGATTCACCCTCTGATTGCAGCACCACGAGAGCACCTCGGTGCCGACGCTGGCTTGCCATGATGCAGCAAGCATGGCGCAGGCTTGGTGTATCGCGCCCGGCGTCAGCGGATGGGCGCTGATCGGCAGATCGCTCGTGGTCGGCTCGGTCGCTCGTTTTCGTCGCCCTGGGGCCGAGTGGCGGCAGCATGCCATCGAATCCAGACTCGATGGCGCCGTCTGGCCGACGATTGGACAACCACTGAAACCGATGGTCGTGGAGACGATATGAACACCACCATTCCCGGCCCCGACGGTCGCCCCCGCTGCAGCTGGTGTGCGGCGACCACCGAGTTCTTTCCCTATCACGACACCGAGTGGGGTTTCCCGGTCGCGGATGACCGGCGGCTGTTCGAGAAATTGAGCTTGGAAGCTTTTCAGTCCGGTTTGAGCTGGCGCATCATTCTGGCCAAACGCGAGGCGTTTCGCGAAGCTTTCTGTCATTTCGATTTCAACCGCATCGCCGAATTCGATGGGCGGGATGTCGAGCGGCTGTTGGCCGATCCCGGCATCGTCCGCCATCGCGGCAAGATCGAAGCCGTCATCGACAATGCCCGGCGGGCCAGGGAGCTGGTGGCCGAAGCCGGCTCGCTGGCGGCCTTCATCTGGCGCTTCGAAGCCGCTCCGGTCACCCGCGACCGGTTTGCCATCCGGTCGACATCACCGGAATCGATCGAACTCTCGAAAGCGCTGAAAAAGCGTGGTTGGAAATTCGTCGGTCCCACCACCGCCTATGCTTTCATGCAGGCGATGGGATTGGTCAACGATCATGCCGAAGCCTGCGTCATTCGCGCCGAGGTCGAAAAAGCCCGCCGGACTTTTGTTCGACCATGATCGGCAGGAGTTCTCTCCAAGGCCTTTCCGTTTGAAAAAATTCTGCTGAAAAATGGGTTCGCTTCCAACGCTTCGCACCTCATCGGATACATGTGTCCATGCTCCGCCAGTCAGGACATCCGTCGCATCCGAAGTGTGATCGCACTCATCCGGAGGAAACATGAAAACACTCGGTTTGATTGGCGGCATGAGTTGGGAATCCACCATGCCCTATTACCGCCGGATCAACGAAACCGTCAAACAGCGCCTGGGCGGTCTGCATTCGGCCAGGCTGCTACTGTACAGCGTGGATTTTCAGGACATCGAGCGGCTGCAACATGCGGGACGCTGGGATGAAGCCGGCGATATGCTCGCGGATGCCGCCCGCCGTCTGCAGCGCGGTGGCGCGGAGAGCTTGGTTTTGTGCACCAATACCATGCACAAAGTGGCGTCTCGGATCGAGGCGGCGGTCGATATTCCACTGCTGCACATCGCCGATCCGACCGCCGAAGCGATCAAGGCGGCCGGGCTGCACACCATCGGTCTGCTCGGCACCCGCTTCACGATGGAGCAGGATTTCTACCGTACCCGGCTGGAAGAAAAGCACGGCCTGCAGGTACGGATCCCCGACGAAGCCGATCGTGGAACCGTACACCGCATCATCTATGAAGAGCTCTGCCTGGGCCGGATTCACGACGCATCCCGCGCCGCCTATCAGCAGGTGATCCAGCGGCTGATCGACGAAGGTGCGCAGGGCGTCATCCTGGGCTGCACCGAAATCGGGCTGCTGATCGAGTCACAGCACGTCACCGTGCCGCTGTTCGACACCGCTTGCCTGCATGCGGAATACGCAGCGCTATGGGCGCTGTCGGGGCGTGGGTGACAATCGTTGCGTTTGTGTTTCTGCTTTCCGGCGTCGAGCGCCCGGACGAATCCGCTCAATCGAGTCGAGATCGATCGGCTCGATGGAGCGGGCAGATGCTCAAACTCCGCCCAGCGCGTTCGAGTAGCCGGCATCGACGTAGGTGACGCCGCCGGTGATGCCGGAGGCGAGGTCCGACAGCAGGAAGGCCGCGGCGGCGCCGACTTCTTCGATGGTGACGTTGCGGCGCAGCGGTGCGGCGCTTTCAACGGCCGACAGAATGCTGGAGAAGCCCTTGATGCCGGCGGCGGCCAGCGTCTTGATCGGACCGGCAGAGATGCCGTTGACGCGAATGCCCTTCGGACCCATCGATTCGGCCAGGTAGCGGACACTGGCTTCGAGAGAGGCTTTGGCCACGCCCATGGTGTTGTAGTTGGGTACGGCACGCACGGCCCCCAGGTAGCTGAGCGTCACTACGGCACCGTTGCGGCCTTCCATCATCGGCAAGGCGGCGCGGGCCAGGCCCACCAGGCTGTAGGCCGAGATGTCGTGGGCCATACGGAAGTTCTCGCGGGTACAACCTTCGAGGAAGTCGCCGGCGATGGCTTCGCGCGGGGCGTAGGCGATGGCGTGCACCAGCCCGTCGAATTTGTCCCAGTGATTGCCCAGCTCGGCCATCAGCGCATCGATCTGGGCATCATCGGCCACGTCACACGGAAACACCAGCTGCGAGTCGAATTCGGCTGCCATTTCGGCGATCCGCTCCTTGAAGCGATCGCTCTGATAGGTGAAGGCCAGCTCCGCGCCCTGGGCGCGGCATTGCTTGGCGATCCCGTAGGCAATCGAGCGATTGGACAGCAGCCCCAGGATCAGAATGCGCTTGCCCGCCAAAAAACCTGCTTGCATGGTGTAACCTCGTGGCAAAAAAGAACGGGCCCATTGTCGCATGCGTGGAGCGTCCTACAATGTGTGTTCAAGCTTCCGATGCCAATGAAACAGTCTTTTCTTGCCTTCGTCAGGGACCGTGCCCGCGTCTGGCGCATTGCTGCGTCGCTGATCGTTGCGCTGAGTGCAACGATTGCAACCCCGTCCTGGGCTGTCCACGGTATGGCCTGGGGCGGCTCGCCACGCTACGGGGCAGAATTCAGGCACTTCGATTACGTCAACCCCCATGCGCCCAAGGCAGGTCTGGTCAGTCTGGCTGGCTTTGGCTCCTTCGACAAGCTCAACCCTTTTACGCTGCGGGGCATTTCGGCCGATGGGCTCGGCATGCTGATGTTCGAGTCGCTGGGGGTCGCCAGTTGGGACGAGCCGTTCAGTGTCTATGGCCTGCTGGCCGAGGACATGGTGCTGGCGCCGGACAGGCTGTCGGTCCTGTTCAAGCTGCGGGCCGAAGCGCGCTTCAGCAATGGTGATCCGGTACTGGCCGAGGATGTCCGCCACTCTTTTGAACAGATCACCGGCCCCAAGGCGCACCCGCAGTTCCGACATTACTTCGAGGATATCGCCGGAGTCGAGGTCGTCGATGACCGGATCGTGCGCTTCGATTTCAAACGCCGCAATCCCGAGCTGCATCTGATCATCGCCAAGGATCTGCCGATCTTCTCCCGCAAATGGGGTGCAGGCAAGCCGATCGATCAGATCGTGCAGGAGCCGCCGATCACCAGCGGTCCCTATGTGATCGACGGTATCGATTTCGGGCGGCGCATCAGCTACAGGCGGCGCGACGACTACTGGGCCGAGGACCTGCCGGTGCGTCGCGGTATGTTCAACTTCAACCGCATCGTCTACAAATATTTCAAGGACGAAACGGCTCGGCTCGAAGGATTCAAGGCCGGCGAATTCGATTGGCTCTACGAAAATTCCGCGCGCAACTGGGCGCGGGGTCACACCGGTGTCCGCTATCGCAGTGGCGAACTGCTGCAGCGGGTTTTTCCGCATTCCAATGTCAGCGGCATGCAGGGCTTTGCGCTCAACCAGCGGCGCAGCCTGTTCAAGGACGTGCGCGTGCGTCGAGCACTGGCGCTGGCTTTCGATTTCGACTGGTTGAACCGGCAGGTGTTCTACGGCCAGTATTCGCGCACTCGCAGTTATTTCGCCAACAGCATGATGGCAGCCCAAGATGCTCCGGATATGGACGAGGAGCAGTTTCTACGCAGCTTGCGCGCCCCGCTGGAACCCCACGTGTTCGGTCGGGTGCCCGAGTTGCCGGGCTCGCCCGATGCCGGCAGCCTGCGTGAGAACATGAAGATGGCACAACATCTGCTCGAAGAGGCCGGTTGGCGTGTTGGCAATGACGGCCAGCTGCGCAATGCCGAAGGCAGGCGTTTCAGCTTCGAGCTGCTCAGCTATTCGGCCGCCCTCGAGCGGGTTGCTTCGCCCTGGGTGCACAATCTGGCTCGGTTGGGGATTCAGGTGCGCTTGCGCACGGTCGATCCGGCGCTCTATCAAAAGCGCATGCACGGTTTCGATTTCGATGTCACGGTGGCGACCTATCCGATGAGCAGTACGCCCGGCAACGAACTGCGGCTGATGCTGGGTTCGGCCGCGGTCGATCAGCAGGGCTCCAGAAACTATGCCGGCGTGACCGATCCGGCGGTCGACGAGATCATCGACCGGATCGTGGGTTCGGAAAGCCGTGAGGAACTGCAGCTGGCCACCCGCGCGTTGGACCGGGTGCTGCGTCATGGCTGGTACATGGTGCCGCAGTATCACATCAGCAGCCATCGGGTGGCTTTCGATTACCGGTTGCGTCATCCTCCGGTGCTGCCGCTTTTCTATGATGCGCAGGAGTGGATGCTGCATACGTGGTGGTTCGACGCCGGTGCCACGCCGCTGCGGCCGGCCGACGCGCTGCCCGAATCCACCGGCTCGCTGGCAGAGGCTCCGGTCTCGCCGGCGGCGTCGTCTTCATCCGAAGCGGGAGCCAACAAGCCATGACCGCCTACATTCTCCGTCGTCTGCTGCTGATGGTGCCCACGCTGTTGGGCATTCTGCTCGTCAGTTTCATCGTCATCCAGTTCGTCCCCGGCGGGCCGGTCGAGCAGATGGTGCAGGAACTGAGTGGTGCCGGGCAGGGGGCCGAGGTCGGTTCGGGCGGCTATCGCGGTCGGCAGGGAGTCGATCCCGAGCAGCTCGAGGAGATCAAGGCGCTCTATGGTTTCGACAAGCCGGCACCGGTGCGTTTTTTCGAGATGATCGGCCGTTACCTCACATTCGATCTAGGCACCAGCTACCGCTACCAGAAATCGGTCTGGTCGCTGATCGTCGAAAAGCTCCCCGTCTCGATCAGTCTGGGGGTCTGGAGTTTCCTGATCGTCTACCTGGTGTCGATTCCGCTAGGGGTGGCCAAAGCGGTACGCGAAGGCAGTCGTTTCGACCTGTGGAGCACCACGATCATTTTGATCGCCTATGCGATTCCAGGCTTCGTGCTCGGGGTGGCGCTGCTCGTACTGTTCGGCGGCGGTTCCTTTCTGTCGTGGTTTCCACTGCGTGGGCTGACTTCGGACGACTGGGAATCCTTGAGTCTGTTCGGCAAGGTGATGGATTATTTCTGGCACCTGGTGCTGCCGCTGACCTGTCTGGTGGCGGGCTCCTTTGCCGTCACCACGATGCTGACCAAGAACGTGATGCTCGAGGAAATCCGTCGCAACTATGTGATGACGGCGCGGGCCAAGGGACTGAGCGAATCACGAGTGCTCTACCGCCACGTGCTGCGTAATGCGCTGATCCCGCTGGTGACGGGGTTTCCGGCTGCCTTCGTCGGCGCTTTCTTCGCCGGCTCGCTGCTGATCGAAACGTTGTTCTCGCTCGATGGACTGGGGCTGCTGTCCTATGAGTCGGTCATCAAGCGGGATTATCCGGTGGTGTTGGGCATGCTCTATCTGTTCTCGCTGATCGGGCTGTTGACCCGGCTGCTGACGGATGTGGCCTACACCTGGGTCGATCCCCGGGTGAAGTTCTCGGATCACGGACGATGAGGCTGCGATGAGTTTGATGGATTCGACCTCACCCACCCCCACGATGGCAGCCGATGCCGCCGTGCCGGCAGCCGACGCGGTGGCCGCTTCGCCGCCGCCGGGTTCGCCTTTTCCCCGTGCGACGGCGGTACACACCAGTGTGCGCGATCTGCCGTTGCCGCCTCGCTCGGCTTCGCCGGCACGGCGTGCCTGGCAGCGTTTCAGGTGCCATCGGCGCGGCTACTGGAGCCTGTGGATCTTCGCGAGTCTGTTCGCGATCTCGCTGTTTGCCGGCATGCTGTCCAACGATCGGCCGCTGATGGTGCGCTATCAGGGGCAATGGTATGTACCGCTGTTGCACGATTATCCCGAGACCACCTTCGGTGGGGATTTTCATGCGCCGACCGATTATCACGATCCCTTCATCATCGAGCAGTTCGAGCGGGCGGGGAACTGGGCGCTGTGGCCACTCAACCGCTATGATTTCGACACGCTGAACTATTACGCCGGGCACCCGAATCCCGGGCCACCCTCGACGGAGAACGTGCTGGGCACCGATGACCGGGGCCGGGATGTGTTGGCGCGGCTGCTCTATGGGTTCCGGCTGTCGGTGCTGTTCGGGTTGGGGCTGACTGCCATCGGCCTGCTGATCGGTGTCGTGATGGGGGCGATCCAGGGCTATTTTGCCGGCCGTATCGACCTGACGCTGCAGAGACTGATCGAAATCTGGTCGGCGATCCCCGAGCTTTATCTGCTGCTGATTCTGGCTTCGATGTTCGAGCCGAGTATCTGGATCCTGCTGTTCATCCTGTCGTTGTTCGGCTGGATGGGATTGTCGGACTATGTCCGTGCCGAATTCCTGCGCAATCGTCAGCTCGAATATGTGCAGGCGGCCAAGGCGTTGGGCATGCCGGCCCGTACCATTATCATCCGCCATATCCTGCCCAATTCGCTGACTTCGGTCATCGCCTTTCTGCCGTTCCGCATGAGTGCGGCAATCGTGGCGCTGACCAGTCTCGACTTTCTGGGTCTGGGGGTTTCGGCTTCCAGTCCCAGCCTAGGTGAACTGCTGGCGCAGGGCAAGGCCAATCTGGATGCCTGGTGGATTTCATTGCCGACTTTCACGGTGCTGGTCGGTACCCTGATGTTGTTGATTTTCATAGGAGAGGCGCTGCGCGATGCACTCGACCCCCGCAAGCGCTGATGCAGGTGGACCGCTGCTGCGGGTCCGCGAGCTGAGTATCGGCTTTGCCGAGACGGCAGATACCGAGCACCTTCAGCTGGTTGTCAGCGATGTCAGTTTCCATGTGGGCTGTGGCGAACGCGTGGCGCTTGTCGGAGAATCCGGCTCGGGCAAGACGCTCACGGCCCATGCCATCATGCGTCTGACCGAATCGGCGCAGTATGGCGGCATCATCGACTTCGATGGCCATGACATGCTGCGCACCTCCGAAAGCACGTTGCGTCAGCTGCGAGGGCAGCAGATCGGCATGATCTTTCAGGAGCCGATGTCGGCGCTGAACCCGCTCTATACGATTGGCGACCAGATTGCCGAAGTGATGGAACGGCACGAGGGGCTGAGCCGTGCGCAGGCGCTCGAGCGGGCCATCGAACTGCTGCGGCTGACCCGTATCAGCGAACCCGAACGACGGGCCTCGGCCTTTCCGCATCAGCTCTCGGGCGGGCAGCGCCAGCGGGCGCTGATCGCCATGGCATTGGCCTGCAAGCCCCGGTTGCTGATTGCGGACGAGCCGACCACCGCGCTGGACGTGACGGTGCAGGCCAGCATCATGAAGCTGCTGGGGGAGCTGCAGGCCGAATTCGGTATGGCGGTGCTGTTGATCAGTCATGACTTGCCGCTGGTGCGTGCCTTCGCCGAACGGGTGGTGGTGATGCGCCACGGCCGTGTGGTCGAGCAGGGGCCGGTCGAGGAGGTCTTCGATTCTCCCACGGATCAATACACCCGACAGCTGCTGGCGGCCCATCCGCACCGAATGGTGCGACCCGAATCCGAGGTGTTGGACGAAGCGTTGGCCGGAGGCGGTGGCGACGGCTTAGAGCACCTGAAGCGTGTCGGGGGCAATGCCTACGAAGTAGGTGACGGTGTGGCTGACCGGGCGGGAGAGGGCGGCATGGACGCAGGGGCCGAGAATGGCGCTGCGGGTTCGACGGATGCCACTCTGCCCGTCACCGCCGAGCCGGGGCGCCCATCGCTCGGCCATTCGGCGCTGGTGGCCAAGGATGTCAGCTGCACCTTCGTCAGCGCCAAGGGCTGGTTCTCCAAACATCGCTTCGAGGCGCTGAAGCAAATCAGTCTGTCGCTGCCGGCCGGCACCACGCTCGGCGTGGTCGGCGAATCCGGCTCGGGCAAGACTACGCTGGCGCTGGCGTTGATCCGGCTGGCCGCCGGTGAAACCAGGGGTGAAATCGAGATCAACGGCCGTCGCATCGACACACTGTCGGAGCGTGAATTGCGTGGCCAGCGGATCGGTTTCCAGATGGTGTTCCAGGACCCCTTCAACTCTTTGTCGCCGCGCATGAGCATCGCACGGATCGTCGGCGAAGGGCTGCACTTGCATCACCCACACATGACGCCATCCGAGCACCGGATGAAGGTGCTGGCGGCGCTGCAGGACGTGGGGTTGGATGCCAATCAGGTACTGCACCGCTATCCGCACGAGCTGTCCGGCGGCCAGCGTCAGCGCGTGGCCATCGCCCGTGCGTTGGTGCTCAAGCCCAAGCTGCTGGTGCTGGATGAACCCACGTCGGCGCTGGACTTGACGGTGCAGCTGCAGGTGCTGAAGTTGTTGGTATCGCTGCAGGACAAGTATGGACTCAGTTATTTGTTGATCACGCACGACATGGGCGTGATCCGCGCGATGGCACACCGGTTGTTGGTGATGAAGGATGGTGAAGTGGTCGAACAGGGCCGCGTCGAAGAAGTCTTCATGGCACCGGCCTCGCCTTATACGCAGGAACTGCTGGCCGCGTCTGCTTGGCGCGAAGCGATTTGAGGCAGCTCGAGGCCACAGTGCGTCATGATGGCATCCGCGCACTGAGATGATTCTGGTGCAGTGCAGTGCAGTGCAGTGCGGTGTGGATCGGTTCAGTCCGGTGCGGTGTGTCGCGTTTCTGGCCCTGTCCCGTTCAGCCCGTCTCGGTCCAGTCCCGTTCCACGTGATGGAGCCGCGTCGTCGGTTCCGCCGACCCAAGGAACGGGGAAGGGTATTTCGACGGTCTGGCGAGTGTCGGGCATCATGGGGCCATGTGTCGGCCATTTCCCGGAGGTGACGAGCCATGAGCGTTCAGGAAGACGACAGAAAGGCCTTCATCGATCAGCTGCGGATCATGGGGAAGCTGGGGCGGGGAGCGGCAGTCGATCGTGTGCTGGAAGCTTTCCGACAGGTTCCGCGTGAACGTTTCGTCGGTCCCGGTCCCTGGATACTGCATGCTCCTCATGCGGGTCGTGCGTCCATCGTGACGCCTGACGACGACCCCAGGCATCTTTACCAGTGTGTGCTGATCGTTCTGGACGAGATAGCGGGCATCAATATCGGTGAGCCGTCGCTGTGGGCAAAAATGTTCGTGAAGCTGAACATCCATGATGGCTGCTCGGTGCTGCAGATCGGCGCCGGTACGGGCTATTACACGGCGATCCTTGCCCGATTGGTGGGCTCCGGCAGAGTGCTGGCCTTCGAAGCTGAAAAGCATCTGGCCGACATGGCGGCCAGAAATCTCGCGTGCATCGGAAATGTGGAACTTCGTCATGGAAATGGCGCCACCGATCTGATGCCGCAGGATGGGGCCTTCGACCTGATCGTGGCTTTCGCCGGCGTGACCCATCCGGTCGGGGTATGGTGCAAACACCTGTTGCCGACGGGACGGATGCTGTTGCCGGTGACGGGTTTGCTGGGCTGGGGCGCGATGGTGCTGCTGGAAAACGCCGATCCGGTCATGGAAGCGTCGACGCTGGGCGCCTGCGGCTTCTATCCCTGTCAGGGCGCACGCGATGATGACCTGGCCGCTCGGATCGACGGGATGTGGCTGGACAGACGTCGAACGGAAGGCCACCATCTTCAACTGAGGATGGAAGGGGATGAAACACGCTATCTGATCGACGGGCAGGTGTTTTAGGCGTTGAAACGTGCATCGGACAGGGCATTCTCTCGCCGGATACCGTCGATCTGGCCGGAGTCGGACTGCGTCTCGGCTTTCAGAGATAGCCCAATGCCCACCACCAGGCGGCGCCCACCACCAGCCAGACCAGCAGCACCACCACGCTCATGGCGAAGCCGGCTTTCCACCACTCACCCAGGGTGACGTAGCCGGAGCCGAAGATGATCGGTGAGGTGCCGGTGGCATAGTGGGTGAGCGTCATCATCAGGCTGGAGGCCGCTGCCATGATCAGCGCGAAGGGCAGCGCTGGTGCGCCCAGCGCCAATCCGGCACCGTAGAAGGCGGCAAACATCGCCGTGATGTGCGCGGTGGTACTGGCAAAGAAATAGTGTGCGTACAGATAGGCCAGCAGCAGCAGGGCGCAAGCGCTCATCCATCCCAGGCCCAGATCGTCGATACCGCTCTGGATACTGGAAGCGAACCAGCCGATCAGGCCGACTTTGTTCAGGAAGGAGGCCATCATGATCAACGCACTGAACCAGATCACGGTGTCCCAGGCGCTTTTCTCCTTGAGGACGTCTTCCCAGCTCAGCACACCGGTCAGCAGCAGCAGCGACAGGCCGATGAAGGCGGTCGTGGTCGGATCCACTTTGGCGGCCGGGCCAAGGATATGGGCCGGCACATCGGCCCAGAGCACCAGCAGGATCACGAACACGCCCAGCATGATGCCTTCCTGTCGGCTGATCGGCCCCATCGCCTTCAGCTGTTCGCGGGCGAACCGGGGCGCATCCGGTGTCCGCTTGATTTCCGGAGGATAGATGGCATAGATCACCAGTGGCATCAGGGCGATGGCCACCAGCCCCGGTAGCAGCATGGCCAGGGCCCAGGAGGTCCAGCTCAGCTGAATCTGAGCGCCGGTGCTTTCGGCGATCAGCTTCACCACCAGCGGGTTGGGTGCGGTGGCGGTGATGAACATGGCCGAAGTGATCGGGTTGGCGTGATAGTTGGTCAGCGCCAGATAGCGGCCGATGCGGTTCTGGGTGCCCTGTTCGGGGTGGGAGTCGAAGCTGCCGGCGATGGCGCGCATCACGGGGTGGACGATGGCGCCGCCCCGGGCCGTGTTGCTGGGTGTGACGGGCGCCAGGATCAGCTCCGACACGGCCAGGGCGTAGCTGATGCCCAGTGTCCTGCGTCCCCAGAGCGAAATGAAGTAATAGCCGATGCGCGCGCCCAGCCCGGTCTTGATGATGCCGCGTGAGATCATGATGGCGGCACCGATCAGCCAGATCAGGGGGCTGGACAGGCTGCTGAGCGCATCCTGGACGGCATCGGTGGGGTTGGCATTGGTGACGCCGGTGAGTGCCACCAGGGTGATGGCGATGATCGACACCGCACCGATCGACATGGCTTTGCCGATGATGGCGGCGATGGTGCCGACGAAAAGGGCCAGCAGCTGCCAGGCGTTCAGCGATACGGCTGCCGGCATGGGGATGACGAACCAGATCAGCAGACCGAGCCCGACCGCAATGGCCAGGGGCAAGGGTTTGAAGCCCATGAGACACCTCCTGCATTGATGAATGCAAAAACGGTGGCAGCGAAAGCGCTGTATGGGCAGTCAGCTTTTCGACCCGTGCCCTCTCGATGGGGGTTTTTCCATCCGATGCCCGACGTAGCGACTCTGGAAAGCGCTTTGCGGGTGGCTTCGGGATGGCTGCACGAAGTGCCTTGCTGCCATGCTGTCCGGTGCGGAGCCAGGCTTTGGGATCGAGAGCGAGGGGTAGGAAGAAAACAGGAAATGAAAGCTCGCGGCCTGTGTTCCGCTCGATTTCATCCTACCGTCGAAGCGCCGTGCCGTGGGCGATATCCGAGTGTCTCCGAGTGTCGCATGCGGGGAGCGGCGGATGTGCCGGAGCACCGGACAGGCATGGGTGCGGCAAAGGGCGAAGGTGTCGATCGGGCGGACGATCCGGGCCGTAAGCAGCGGCAATCCGGAAGGACCCGGATCGGTTCGGATCGGCAGCGAGTCCCGCCCGCGCGCGGCACTACCGAAGCCGTGCTGCGCGCGGGTGGGGACGGCGGGGCGGGCCGGAAATCAGAAGAAGTGGCGCAGACCCAGTGCGACGCGGCGCGGTTTCAGATCGTCCGCACCCGGCATCTCCTGTTTGCCGATGCCGACGGCACCATACAGATAGGTGCGTTTGCTCAGACCGTGGGTATAGGCCAGACCCACACCGCTCAGGTTGTTGTTTTCGCCCTGCGGATCGTCGCGACGATAGGTCAGATAGGCCGTACCGCTTTCCGTGACCTCGAAGCTGAGGCTGCCGAAGTAGCCTTTGGTCTTGTTGCTGGGAGCGTTGTTCTCATACTTGATCTTGGATTCAGCATAAGTGAGGCCCGCGCCGAAGCGGCCCAGCTGGGTGCCGACCGAGGCCAGCAGCTGATTGGTCCTCTTCAGATTCTGGAGGCCGGCACCGTCGTTGGACTGGTAGCCGAGGCCGAAGGAGAAGGCTCCCCAGTCGCCGGTGCCACTGATCGAGTACATATCGTTCTGTTTGTGGAAATCACCGGTGGCGTTGGCCGGATCGGTTTCACCGGCTGAATAGCTGGCGCTCAGCGTGATGCCTGCCAGTTCGGGACTGGCATAGCTGATGGTGTTGTTGCGGCTGCCGATGACCCCGGCCAGCGCGTCATTGTTGTAGTAGAAGCTCTGGCCGGTCAGGTCACCGATATCCAGCACCGGCTTGATGGCGACGTCCTGTTTGCCGAGCTTCACGACACCGAAGTTGGTGTCCAGACCGACCCAGGCCTCGTTGTAGAAGGCTTCCGAATCCGTTTGCACGCCATTGTCGCCACGGGCACGCATTTCGAGCATGAAAATACCTTTGCTGCCGTTGCCCAGGTCTTCCGTGCCGTCGATGATCACCCGCGATGCGCCCCAGATACCATCGTTGACCTGTAGGTCGGATTTTTCTCCGCCGTTGGCATCTTTGCTCAGGCTTTCCAACCCGACATCGATGCTGCCCCGCAGTTGCACGTTGCTTTGTGCCATGGCCAGTGTCGGCAGGGCGGATGCGATCAGTGAGGCGAGAAGAATTTTTTTCATGATGGGTCTCCCTTGAGTTGGGTGTAATTCACGAGCTCGTTCATGCAGCGATGAAGCGGGCGACCATGGCCTGTCCGTCATGTCGTTCGAAGTCACCGCACTGGGGCGGCCGGTGTTTTTTGACGACAGCGGCTTTGTTTCCAGTATAGCCCCCATGTGAAGAATCGTGCCTTGCTGCGCTCGGGGGCGGATGCATGGCTTACCGGATCGAGAGACGGGTCATGGGCCGGGCACACCAGTCATGGCCCGGGAAAACAGCGGCTTAGGTGGATCCACCTTTCGGTAAGGGAACGAAGTTGAAATCGGATGGGTGTTGTATAAAAGATACGTTTACATGCCTCTGGAGAAGAGACCTCCATCGAGGCGGGGAACGAGACATCCGACTGGACGCCAATGCATCAGGACGGTACCGGTGAATGCGGATGATGTCGGTGTACGAGGAACCGGTGCATGAGAAGCGGATGACATCCGGTATACGAGGATGGGGCATGCATGAGGACGGGAGCGGGGAACGCCATCCTCATGCATGACGGGACGTACACTTCGAACCGGCAGGGCAGGCGTGCCTCAGTCGTTCGTGCCGTTGCGGCGCAGCCGCAAGCCCTGCAGCACCCAGACCAGCGCCAGCAACAGCACGCCCGGCAGGTAGAACCAGTTTGGACTGGGCCGATCGGCTGGCAGCATGATGCCGGTGATGTCCCAACCCTGTTCGAACCCGGCCTTTTGTGCCGGTGAGCCGAAGCGGACCAGACTGATCTGCGTCATCTCGCCAAAGGCCATCACACTCAGACCCGAATCGTTCAGACGTTTCGCCATCGGACCCCGTTCACCGATCGGCAGTGACAACACCTTGCTCTTGTCGTCGCCTTCCAGTGTCTGACCCGCAATTTCCAGGATCAGTTGCCGACCGGGTTCGATGCGCTCGACGACGGCCGTCAGCTCGGCCGGCTCGTGGCGATCATAGCGGTCGTAGATCCGGTCCATCAGGAAATCGGGCCGGAACAGGATGGCGATGCCCGCCAGCAGCACCAGCGACTCCCACCATCTCAGGCGGGTCCGCAGCCAGTTCTGTGTCAGTGCAGAAAAGGCCAGCATCGCCAGCGTCGAGGCACTGAACACCAGCAGTGCATGGCCCCACCCATCGATGCCGATCATCAGCAGCTGCGGGTTGAAGATCCAGATGAATGGCAGGATCACGGTGCGCAGTGCGTAGGTTGCGCCCTGCATACCGGTCTTGATCGGACTTTCGTCCGAGATGGCCGAGGCGGCAAAGGTTGCCAGGCCCACCGGCGGCGTGATGTCACCCATGATGCCGTAGTAGAAGACGAACAGGTGCACAGCCACCAACGGAATGATCAAACCGTTCTGTGCGCCCAGTTCGACGACCACTGGTGCCATCAGGCTGGCCACCAGGATGTAGTTGGCGGTGGTGGGTACACCCAGACCCAGCACCAGACAGATGCCGGCAGTCAAGCCCAGCATGGCCAGAACGTTGCCGCCACTGACCAGTTCGACCAGATCGGTCATCCGGAAGCCCAGTCCGGTCAGCGTGATCGTGCCGACGATGACACCGGCCGTTGCGGTGGCCACCGCGATGCCGACCATGTTGCGGGCACCGGCCTCCATACCGTGCACCACGCCGCGCAGACCGCGTTTCAGGGCGGTCGGGATCTGGTCGTTCCTGCCGCGGAAGAGCGCGATCAGCGCATGCTGGCTGAAGGACATGACCAGCAGCGTGCAGCAGGCCCAGAACGCCGCCAGCGGCGGTGATCTCTTGTCGATCAGCAGCAGCCAGATCAGCACCCCGATCGGGATGAAGAAATGCAGACCGGCACGGACGGTGGGCCATAGGCTCGGGCGCACCGGATTGTTGACGTCGATGTCGTCGGCCAGATCCGGCGCCTTGGCAGCCTGCCAGACGGCCAGCAGATAGATCAGTGCCAACAGTACGCCGATCGAGGGGCCGGAGTTTGCACCGAAGATGGCGCGCAGGCCCATCACGGCGTAATAGATCAGGCACATCACGACGATGGTGCCGCTGATGCCCAGACCCATCGCCTTGACCCGTTCACCGAGCGCGCGTGGAGCTGCATTCGAGACAGCCGGTTTCAGACCCAGTTTCAGCGCTTCGAGATGAACGATGTAGAACAGCCCGATGTAGGCCAGCAAGGCCGGCATCAGCGCATGCTTGACGATTTCGGCATAGGTGATGCCGACATACTCGGTCATCAGGAAGGCGGCCGCTCCCATCACCGGTGGCATGACCTGGCCATTGACCGAGGCCATCGTCTCGATGGCGCCGGCCTTGACGCCACCATAGCCGGCCCGTTTCATCAGCGGGATGGTGAAGATACCGGTGGAGACCACATTGGCCACCGAGGAGCCGGAGACCACGCCATTGAGCGCCGAGGAAATCACCGAGACCTTGGCGGGGCCGCCACGCAGATGGCCGAGCAATGCATAGGATGCCTGGATCATGTAGTTGCCGCCCCCGGCTTGGTCGAGCAAGGCGCCGAACAGCACGTAGATGAAGATCGTCGAGACCGAGACGCCGAGCGCCACGCCGAAGACGCCTTCGGTGCCCAGCCACATTTGCGACATTGCGCGTGAGATCGAGGCCCCCTTGTGGGCCAGCACATCCGGCATGTAGGGCCCGGCGAACACATAGCCCAGACAGAGAAGGGCCAGCAGGGCCATGGGCCAGCCGATGGCGCGCCGGGTGGCTTCCAGCAGCAATACCATGCCGATCACGGCGGTCCACAGGTCCAGCCCGGTGGGTTGGCCGGGGCGTTCGGACAGTTGGGTATAGAACAGAAAGAGATAGCCTGCGGCAAACGAGCCCGCCAGCGCGAACAGCCAGTCCTGCAGGGGGATCTGCCGGCGTGCGGAGCGACCCTTGAACGCCGGATAGCTCAGAAAGGCGAGGAACATGGCGACCGCCAGATGCAGCGAACGTGCTTCGGTGTCGTTGACGATGCCGATGCGCAGTACGAAGGGCAGGGGACTGGCATAGAACAGTTGGGCCAGCGACCAGGTGATGGCAAGGAACGTGACCAGGCCAGCGGTCAGACCGCGCAGCATGCGACCACCGGTATCGCTGTCGGCGACGAGCTGCTGCAGGGCGTCGGCATCGGCGCCGCTCGCGGCCTCGGGGCTGGGAGGAGTCTGGTGTGCCATGTCTGTGGTGAATGGATGGGATACGGGGACTTGCCGGCGGAACCGGCAGGAAAGCAGCCACCGTATCGCGGTTTCCCCTCGTCAAACGCGGGGAATGAACCCCGTCTGGGGGGGCGGATACGGTGGTCGGTCCGGCAGACGGATCATTTGATCCAGCCTTTTTCCTTGTAGTAGCGGGCAGCCCCTTCGTGCAGCGGAGCGGACAGCCCTTC
This sequence comes from Lautropia sp., assembly GCA_030530775.1. Lineage (GTDB taxonomy): Bacteria > Pseudomonadota > Gammaproteobacteria > Burkholderiales > Burkholderiaceae_E > Lautropia. Next base: position 268,620 of record JAUMUG010000004.1, read on the forward strand.
ACTGACCATTTCCTCGGGCTTCAGGTTCGACAGCGCGGGGTGCAGCTTCTTGAACTCTTCGAAGTTGTCGAACACCGACTTGACGACTGCATAGATGGTGTCGGCCGGCACTTTGCTGGAGGTGGTCAGGGTGGCCAGCACGCCGAACGTGTCGATGGCTTCGGGGTTGTTCGGATACAGATTGGCCGGGATCACCGCTTTGGCGTAATAGGCTTTTTCGGCCACCAGTTTGTCGACGGCGGGACCTTTCAGCGACACCAGCTGGGCCGAGCAGGTGGTGGTCGGATCCTGGATGTTTGCGCTCGGGTGGCCCACGGCATAGGCGAAGCCATCGATCTTGCCGTCGCACAGCGCGGGGCCGTGCTCATCGGGCTTCAGCTCCGAGGCCAACGAGAAATCGCTCTTGTTCATACCGGAGGTGGCCAGCAGCTCGTCCATCGAGGCACGGGTGCCCGAGCCGGGATTGCCGATGTTGAAACGGCGGCCGTTGAAGCTCTCGATGCCGGTGGCCTTGATCTCGCGGCGGGCCACGATGGTCAGTGGTTCGGCATAGAGCGAGAACACTGCGCGCATGTTGCTGTCGGCTCCGCTTTTCTCGAACTGTTTCTTGCCGTTGTAGGCGTCGAACTGCACGTCGGACTGCACGAAGCCGATGTCGAGCTCACCGCTCTTGATGGCGTTGGCATTGAAGACCGAGGCACCGGTGGATTCGACCGAGCAACGAATCTTGTGCTGGGCGCGCTCCTTGTTGACGAGGCGGCAAATGGCGCCGCCGGTGGCGTAGTAGACACCGGTGACGCCGCCGGTGCCGATGGTGACGAACTGGTTCTGCTGGGCGCCGGCCGGCGTGCCGACCAGCATCGGCAGTGAGGCGAGAACCGAGGTGACGGCCAGAGTGGCGCGGCGGGAACGTTTGAGGGAGTGTTGTTTGGTGGTCATCTTGATCGTTTCGTTGAAGTGGTGGCGCTCGTGGCCAGTTGGCAGGGCGTCCACTGGCATCGTCCATGCCTTTTGGTGTCGATCCACAACGACAGCACAGGCAGTTTGCGTTACGGCGACAATAATGCCATAGCGCATATGCAATATTACCCGTAGGAATGCCCGGTGCGTCGATCGTACGAATTTTGCCGTGCGTCGGCCGCATGGGCGGAGCTCGTCGCCGCTCGTCCCTTGATTATTTTTGTGGTGAATGGCAATTGTCACCACCTCCGTTCGGCATCTCGACAGCAGGGGGGGTCGGCGGGTACGCTAACATTTCGCCTTGTTTATCGTTGCGAGAGGTTTGTCATGTCAGGTTCTCCCCTTCATGTTGGTGTTTTGACGGGTGGTGGTGATTGTCCCGGTCTGAACGCGGTGATCCGAGCGGTCACCAAATCGTTGATCAATCAGGCCGGCGCCCGGGTGACCGGCATCGAGCGGGGCTTCCTGGGTATGATCGAACGCCGCTCGTGTCCGCTGACGAGCGAGGCCGTCTCGGGTATCCTGCATGAGGGCGGTACCATCCTGGGAACCCACAATTTCGCCAACCCCTTTGCTTGGGCGGGCGCCGGTGGCGCCGACCTGTCCGGCGAGGTGATGGAATACATCCGCCATTTGGGCATCGATGCGCTGGTGGCGATCGGTGGCGACGGCACGATGAGCATCGCCAACCGCTTCACGCCCCTGGGGCTGCCTATGGTGGGTGTGCCCAAGACGATCGACAACGATCTGATGCACACCGACCGTACTTTCGGTTTCGACAGTGCGGTGGCCATCGTGGCCGAAGCGCTGGCACGCCTCGAAACCACGGCACGCAGCCATGGCCGGGTGATGATCGTCGAAACGATGGGCCGTTATGCCGGCTGGATCGCGCTGGAAGGTGGTCTGGCTGGTGGTGCCGACATCATTCTGTTGCCTGAGCAGCCCTATGATCTGCAGAACGTGATCGACGTCTGCAAGGAGCGCGAGAAGAAACAGGGCTACACGCTGATTTGCATCGCCGAGGGCGCTCGCCCGGTCAACGGCGAAATGACCATCCATACCCGTCTGGAATCGAGTCCCGACCCGATCCGTCTGGGGGGGGTGGCCAACGTGTTGCGTGAACAGCTGCAACCGTATCTCGTCGACAGCGAGGTGCGCAGTACACAGCTGGGGCACGTGCAGCGCGGCGGCACGCCGACGCCCTTCGACCGTGTGCTGGCCACCCGTTTCGGCTGTCATGCGGCCAAGATGGTCGAGCGCGGCGAGTTCGGTCAGATGGTGGTGCTGCGCGGCGAAGAATGCGCCAGTGTACCGCTGTCCGAAGTGGCCAACCGTACCCGCAACGTGCCGATGGACCACTCGCTGATCGATGTGGCGCTGTCGCTGGGCGTGTCGCTGGGGCAGCCCAAGTAAGGCTCGGGGAGCTTGTCCACGGTCAAAAAAACGCGGCTTTGAATGCCGCGTTTTTTGTGTGCGCCCAGCATGGGCGCACACCTGGAGGTGAAAGTCCTCCCACGAGCTGATCATGGTGAGAGGTGTGGCAGGGGTGCGGCCTTGGAGCAGCTTCCCGTCCCGAGTTTGCCGGGCACACACCGGGTCGGGGCGGCAGACACAGCGAAGGCGAAACGGGGACTCCGCCGAGGGTAGGCCGTGAAACCGGGGGCAGCCCGGGATCCCGATGTGTTCCTCGCTGTCTCGGTCAGGAGCGCTTGCCGGTCTGGGCGGCAGCGCTGCGCTGGGTGCTGCGTTTGCCGTCGGCAGAGGTCTTGCTGCGCGTGGTCGTAGTGGCACTGCGGCTGCCTGCTCGGCCAGTGGCTACGGCAGTCTTGCGGCTGGTGCGGTTGCGGGTGGAGGGGCTGCTGCCCGAACTTTTGACATTGGTGCGCGGCAGTGGGCCCAACCGTGGCGTCGTACCATCGTTGCTGGCCGACTTGACTGCGGTGCGGTTACGGGGGGCACCGGCCGCGCGGGCCGGCTGGCTGCCGGAAGTGCGCGAGCCGGCAGCCTTGGCGGTGCTGGAGGAGGTCGCCCCGCGTACCGCGGCGACCGTCTTGCCCTTGCGGGAGGTGCTGCGGCTACTGGACTTGGTCGATGAGTAGCCGACACGGCGGATGGCCTTGCCGGCACTGCTCGTCGAGGAAGCGCCGGCGGCCGAAGCCGAAGCGGCCCGGGTCTGTTGGCTGATGACGCGACGGGTGCCGTCTTCACCGATCATCACCGTCTGCAGCCGACCGCGACGCACCGTCAGCGACGTGCCCGCCTTCAACGGGTTGATCCTGCCGTTCATGGCGCGCAGCTCGGCTACGCTCAACCCATAGCGGCGGGCGATCGAGGAAGCAGTCTCGCCTCGGCGCACACGGTGCACCAGCGGCGCAGCATTCACCTGCTTGTAGATACGCGGGCCGTTGAACGCGGCGATCAGTGCATCGTCACGTATGCGCGCGTTGCGCACCAGCAGCCGGGTACCGGGCAGCACTCGTGTGCCGGGCTGGATGCCGTTGGCACGCAGCAGCTCGGCGGCACTCAGACCCGAGCGCCGGGCCACGGCCTCGATGCTTTCGTCGGTCTGCAGCGTGTGGGGATGCCAGGACACGAAGGGCTTGTTGGCAGCTGCATGCGCCGCCATGTTGGCGCGGAAACTGTCGACACGATCGGCCGGAATCTTCAGCACGTTGTTGCGGCTGGCCGAGATGACCGGGCGGTTGTGCGCCGGGTTCAGGGCCAGAAACTCGGCCTCGCTCATGCCGGCGAACTGGGCGGCCAGTGCCAGATCGATCGGCCGGGATTTTTCGATGGTGGCGAAATAGGGTTGATTGGGCAGTTCGGGCAATGCCACGCCCAGTCGGTCGGCATGCTGGATGATGTGCTTGATGGCGATCAGCTTGGGCACGTAATGCCGGGTTTCGGTCGGCATGCGCAGGTGCAGATAATCGGTGGGCCGGCCCAGCGTCTTGTTGTTGCGGATGGCACGCTTGACCGATCCTTCCCCCCAGTTATAGGAGGCCAGTGCCAGGAACCAGTCGTTGCCGTGCATCCGGTAGACGACCTGCAGATAGTCGAGCGCGGCCCGGGTGGACTGCACGACATCGCGCCGGTTGTCGACCCACCAGTTCTGTGACAAATCGTACTGTCGGCCGGTGGAGGGGATGAACTGCCATAGACCGGATGCTTTGGCCGACGACATCGCCGTCGGGTTCATCGCGCTCTCGACGAAGGGCAGCAGCGCGAGTTCGGTGGGCAGACCACGCTTTTCCACTTCTTCGACGATGTGGTGCAGATAACGTGCCCCGCGGGTGAACATCCGCTGAAGATAATCGGGGCGTTGCAGATAGAAGCGCTCCTTCTCGGCCACCAGCGGTGTATCCAGTTCGGGAAAGGCGAAGCCGGCACGGATCCGCTGCCACAGATCATCATGGGAGCTGGACTGGATATCGATGCCGAGGTTGTCCTGATCCAGCTCCTGGATGGCGGCTGAGTCGGCAAAGCCCGCATCGTCCGAGCTCATCTGCGCCATGCCCTGATGTACGGGGGCTCCGGTGGATTTGTCCGGCGACGAGACACTGGCGCAGGCGGCCAGACAACCGGCACTCATCAGCAGTCCTGCCCGGCGGAGAGCCCGTTTGACATTGGACCAGCGGCCAGGGGGCTGCCTGAGTGCCGGCGTATCCGCAAGAGGTGGGCAGAGAGGGGGGGACTGAGGATGGGCGCGCACGAGCTGTTCCTGTTGGCTGTCCGATAGCACGACACATCAGTGAGCTGCAACAGCGCACTGGGACGGGCCGGCTATCCGCGATGATCACCCTGTGCAGACACGTGGCACGGGGCGAGGGAAATCCCCCGGATCGTCGGGGGTTCCAAGTGCTCTCCGACTCTAGCACAGGTTGGGTGCAAGACCGATGAATGGGGCGGGCGTCCTTCGGCCGCCGCTGGCCATCGATCGGTCAGGACGGGGCGCGGAACTCGTTGCGCCAGGTGCGCAGCGCCTGAAAGACCGACAGCGGATTCGGTGTGGCCGGTTGCAGCGCCGTGGGCAGGTGGGCGCCCAGCGCCGGCAGATGAGTGCGCAGAAACGGGTTGGTCGACAGTTCCTGGGCAATCGTCGAGGGTAGGGTCGGCTGGCCTTCCTCGCGCATCGGCAGGCATTCTTCGAGACGTTGGCGGATGCGCGGGTTGTTCGGCTCGGCCTGCTGGGCGAAATACAGATTGGTCAGGGTGAACTCGTGGGCACAATGGACCCGGGTGTCCATCGGCAGCATGGCCAGCGTCGTCAGCGAGCGGAAATGCTGTTCGATCGTGCCGTCGAAGACCCGCCCACAGCCGGCCGCGAACAAGGTGTCACCACAAAACAACAATGGTGCCTCGTGACCGGGCAACGTGTCGCAAAAATAGCTGAGATGATCGGCGGTATGGCCAGGAGTCGCGATGACATCGGCGATCAGGCCCAGTTCCGGAATCACGATCCGTTGCCCATGATCGGCGATTTCCTCGGCGCCGCGGGTGGCGCAGGAGGCCGGACCGATCACCCGCGCCTGGGGCCAGTGTTTTTTCAGTGCACCGACTCCGCCGACATGGTCGCCGTGGTGATGAGTGATCAGAATGGCGACCAGCGGATTGTCACGGGACTGCAGATCGGCCAGCACCGGTTCGGCTTCGCCGGGATCGACCACTACCATGGGACGGCCGGGGCGGTCGGTCGCACCGATTCGCCAGATATAGTTGTCGTCGAAGGCCGCCAGCGCAACGACATCGACGTCGGGTAGGGGACTCTCCCCTTGGGGGCGGGCGTTATCGGCGATCATCGGCGGTTCGGCACGGAGAGAAGCGTTGGGGGGAAGACATGAATGATCCTGATGATGCACATGACCGGAATCTTAACGGCAGTGCCGGTCCGGGTGGGCCTGATCTCGGGGCTAACCCCGATGCTGCATGGCGAGACTGGCTGGCATCGGCGCCGGGGCAGTATCTGCTGAACTGGGAGCGGGAGCAGATGGCACGGGCGGTGGCCAATGTATTCGGTTATTACGCCGTACAGTTGGGCATGCCGGAGCTGGATACCCTTGAAGCCAGTCGGATACCCCGGCGCATTCATGTGGCGATCGGTACCGATCCGATGCCTGAAGGCGGGTGGCAGCCCGATCTGCGGGTGGGGGGCTTGGCTGAATTACCCTTCGACAGCCATTCGATCGATCTGGTGGTGTTGCCGCATCGGCTGGAGTTCTGCGCGGACTCGCATGCCGTGCTGCGGGAAGTCGACCGTGTGCTGCGCCCGGACGGGCACTTGGTGGTGCTCGGTATGAACCCGTGGTCGCTGTGGGGGCTTCGCCAGTTGCTGCCCGGCTGGCTGCTGCGTGATTTCGTACCGCAGCCGGCGCCATGGATTTCGGTTGCACAGTTGCGCGACTGGATCAGGCTGCTGAGTTTCGAGCCCGGTGATACCCGGTACGGCTGTTATGCTTGGCCCCTTCGGCACGAGGAATGGTTGCTGCGCAGCAGCCGGTTGCTGGAGAAGGCCGGCGATCGCTGGTGGCCAGTCTGTGGCGCGGTCTATCTGGTGCCGGCCGTCAAGCAGGTTTGCGGCATGCGGCTGGTCGGTCCCGCCTGGCGCACGGTCCGGCTCGAGAACGGCGCGGTCGTCACCACGGTGGCGGGTCAGCGTAGCACCCACGACAGGGCCGCGACGAATGCGGGCTAGAATCCTGCCCTGGATTTTTTGAGTCAGGGAGTCGAACCATCTCATGATGGACAAGTGGGTTGCGTACACCGATGGTGCCTGTGCGCCCACCAATCCCGGGCCGGCGGCCTGGGGAGTGGTGGTATTTGATCCCTCGGGAGCAGAAGTCGCTGCCGATCATGGCTTCATCGGGCCGGGCACCAACCAGATCGCCGAGATCACGGCGGCCATCGAGGGGCTGCAACGCACGCCCGAAGGAGCCCGGGTCGAACTGGTCTCGGACAGCCAGTATGTGCTCAAGGGCATCAGTGAGTGGCGTGCAGGCTGGGAGCGGCGAGGCTATCGCAATGCCAAGGGTGACCCGGTGGCCAATCTGGCGCTCTGGAAGCGGCTGTTTGCCGAGGTCGACTGCCGACGAGTGTCGGTGTGCTGGGTGCGAGGCCATCAGGGCAACGTCAACAATGAACGTGCCGACCGGCTGGCGGTGGCCGCGCTGCAGAAGGCACGGGCGGGAGGTGCATGATGAGCGGCGCGCTCAGGCAGATCACGCTGGATACTGAAACCACGGGCCTGGAGGCCAGCCGAGGGCATCGGATCATCGAGATCGGTTGCGTCGAGATGATCGATCGGCGGTTGACCGGCAACAACCTGCATCTCTATATCGACCCCGAGCGCGAAGTCGACGAGGGGGCGGCCGCCGTCCACGGCATGACCTGGGACGATCTGCGCGGCAAGCCGAAGTTTGCCGATATCGCCGACCGGTTTCTGGATTTCTGTCGGGATGCCGAGATCATCATCCATAATGCTCCTTTCGACGTGGGCTTTCTGGATGCCGAGCTCGAGCGTCTGCAGCGCGGTTCCTTCGCTTCGCACTGTGCCGGCATCACCGATACGTTGCTGATGGCCCGCGAACGGTATCCAGGCAAGCGCAACAATCTGGACGCGCTCTGTGAACGGCTGATGGTGCCCAACAAGCACCGGACGCTGCACGGCGCGCTGCTCGACTCGGAGCTGCTGGCCGAGGTCTACCTGGGGCTGACACGCGGTCAGGGCAGTTTCGACATCGCCTCCGGTGGCGGCTCAGGCGCTTCGGGCGAGGCTGCAGTCGATGATCCCGGGGGCGAGTGGCCGCCGTCCGGGCTCGAGGTGAGGCTGACCGGACGGGCCGAAGCGGTGCTGCACGAGCAGGGGCTGGCCGCTCTCGAAAAACAATTCCGCTCATCGATGCTCTGGCATCGCAATCGACCGGCAAAACCCTGAAAACCGCCTTCGGGTTCCGAGTTTTCACGGTTCCGGCAACGTCGGGGCCGGTCGATGACATCCCGAAGCACTTTCCATTACACTGCCGGCATGTCCAGCAAAGATCCTCGCATGTCGCATCGCTCACGGGACCGGGTGGCCCAGATTTCCCCGGATGTCGAGACCCTGGTTTCATCCGCACTCGGTCTCGCCGCAGCCGGCTGTCGCTCAGAAAGCATGTTCTGGGAAGCACGGCTTGCCCGTGTGCTCGATCGTGTGCTCGAGTCCGGTCAGTCCGGTGCCCTGATCGGGGCATTGGAGCAGCTCAACCAGCGTGATGGCAACGCCTATGGGGCTCTGGTCGAGGCCATCGAACATGCGGCCGAGACGGCGCACATCAAGGCGGCATCCCTGCAGGCGCATGAGGGGGGCGGAGTGCCCGCCGAAGGTGTCCATGGTTTGCTGGTCAGTGCGCCGATCGTGGCCTGGACCCGCTTCAGCATTCCTGCCCGTACGGTGCCCGCCGAGGTGGCCGCAAAATTGGGCAGACTCTGGCAAAAGCTGGTTCTGGCGCCCGGTGTCCGTTTCCAGATGCTGCCGTGGCTGTTCAGCCTCGATCAATTGCCGCATGAATTCCCCGAGTTGCGCAAGCTGACACGAAAGCTGGCCGTCGGTACGGCCAATGGCACTCCGGCGCGTCTGGATGGCAGGACCCTGCCCGAAAGTGCCGAGCTATTGGCCGATACCCGCTTTCTGCTGGGCAGTGTCGTCGTACCGCATCTGGCCAGCCCGTTGTTCCGTTGGCAGCTTTCCAGTGCCGAATACCGTTCGCGTGAGCAGTGCCGGGATGCCTGGGTGGCCGAAAGCCGCCAGCTGCTGGAGCCGCTGTTCCCGGGGTGTGGCTTCGAATGTCTGCTGCCGGACGCCTATCACGTCAATCTGCGCGAGTCCGACCGTCTGGTGCGTATCTGGGGCATCAAGGCGGCGGTGTACTATCTGGTACATACCCTCGATATCGAGGTATCGAACATCAAGGCCGCCATTGCCGGTTTTGGCTACACCCGCGTCGACGAGTACAGGATCGGGCTGTCGCTGGGTGACGGCAGCGAAGTCGTTCAGGGTATCGTCTGGCCGCTGCTCGGGCCGGAGACCGAGTCCGATGATCCTTCACCGGTCGAGCAGATCCGTCGGACACTACAGGAGGTCGGCGTCAACGAGATCCGCCTCTGGGCCAATCTGATGGAGCCGGAGTTCTGCGAAGACTGCGGCGCACCCTTTTATCCGAACCGTTCCGAAGAGCTGGTGCATTTGCAGGTACCCGAAGAGGCGGAACCGGGCAGCACCCAGTTCCACTGATGGGGGACGCGCCTCGTTCCATCGGAACCCCGAACCCGGTGGCGGATCCACCGCAGGCCGCGGGCCAGCCGTGACGGGGACCGATTCCACTCCTTGCCCCATGACGCGTGCGCTGGGCTTGGCCTGCAGCCTGTACTGCCGCAGGCCGTGCACGCTCTGGAGAGCGCAACGGCACCGCGGCCGCGGGCCGGGTTCTGTCAGGGTGACAGACGTTCGCGCACCCAGGCGCCCTGGTCATCGAGTCGGAAAGCCAGCCGGTCGTGTAGACGCGAGGGGCGGCCCTGCCAGAATTCCCAGTAATCGGGCGTCAGCTGAAAGCCGCCCCAATACGCTGGTTTGGGGGGATCGTCGCCATAGCGGGCTTCGGCTGCCCGGTAGCGCTCTTCCAGTTCCTCACGTCCGCTGACGACCGTACTTTGCGCCGATGCCCACGCACCGATCCGCGAGCCGAGCGGACGGGAGCGGTAATAGGCTTCCGACTCGGCCTCGCTGATCTTCTCGACTCGGCCTTCGATGCGCACCACCCGCTCCAGCTCCATCCAGTGGAACTGCAGTGAGGCAAAGGGGCGTGCCGCCAACTCTCGGCCCTTGCTGCTTTCGTAGTTGGTGAACCAGATCAGTTTGCCGGGCTGGAACTCCTTGAGCAGCATGATCCGGGTACGAGGGCGCTGATGGGCATCGACCGTGGCCAGTGTCATGGCCGAGGGTTCACTGATGCCGGAAGCCAGTGCATCGTCCAGCCACTGCTGGAACAGCACGTCCGGGTCGAGCGGGGTTTCGCTTTCTTTCAGCTCGGCACGCTGATAGTTCTTCCTCAGATCGGCGAGTGTGCTCATATTGAGTTCCTGAGAGTGTGGGAAAATCCCGATGGACACCAGCGTATTGTCCCGCCGTGACAAGGGGGGCCGCAAGTTGGACCGACGTCGTCAGTCGGATTCCGGCGCATGGCCTGTCGTCGCTTTGCAAACGCAAGAAGCCCATCGGTGGCTGGCTGCCGTGAGCCGGGCGTGCAGGTGCCCATGGCGTATGGCGGCAGCTCGTTCCGGGGGATGTCGAACGTACCCGGGTTCGCCCCGGGTTTGCGAGGCCTGAAGGTGGATAACGCCAGACGATCTGGCACGAAGGAGTCGAGCCGTTGTTAATCAGCGACCATGCCATCGTCGTCCTGGTCAGCCTGCTGATCTATGTCACCGTGACCCGTATCGGCCGGCATCGGCGAGCCCCATCCGCCGCCTTTGCCTGGGTGCTGCTGCTGGTGGCATTCCCCTATCTGGGGCTGCCCCTGTTTCTGTTGTTCGGCACTCGCAAGCTTTGGCGGCGGGGTCAGCATCAACCGCCTCTTTTCGATCCCTTTCGGAAGCTGGCGGCCGAACGGACCGGCATACATCCTGTGCCCACCGTCGGCTGGGCGGCGGAGCTGCTGGCCTCGATGGATGTGCCGGCGCCATCCTGCGATGGCGACGTGCGTTTTCAGGTGGACGGGGCCGCGGCCTTCATCGCCGTGCTCAAGCTGATCGCCGATGCCCGCCAGAGTCTGTCGGTCTGTTCCTATTTGCTCGGGCAGGACGCACAGGCCGAACAGGTCATTCGTTCGCTGCGTGCGGCGGCATTGCGCGGTGTCGAAGTCCGCCTGCTGCTCGATGCCGTTGGTGCCTTCCGTGTCACCCGTACCCAGTATCAGGCGCTGCTGGCTTCGGGGGTCGAAGTCCGACGCTATATGCCGCTGCTGCACAATCCGGTGCCGGGACGGGTCAATCTGCGTAACCACCGCAAACTGCTGATCGTCGACGAAACCCGGGTCTGGGCAGGTGGGCGTAACCTGGCCGCCGAGTATTTCTCGGGCAGGCCGGGTGAAGCCGCCTGGATCGATTTGAGCTTCACGATGACGGGCGGTGTCGTTGCCGATGCGCTCCGCCTGTTCGACAAGGATTGGCGGGCGGCTTTGCCGCTGCCCGAGCGTCTGCGTCGCCACGGGCGCGCGGCGGTACCGGTCCCGGCGACGACACCGCCGCGTCCGGCCCTGGTCGAGCCGTTCCCCGATGTGGCTGCAGGACCGCCTGCCAAGCCATTCGTGGCAGAGGGCGAGGGCCAGCGCCAGCCCCACCTGCAGCTGATCCCCAGTGGCCCCGATCTGTTCGATGACACGGTATATGCACTGTTGCTGGCTGCGGGTTTTCATGCCCGCAAACGGATCGTGGCCGTGACGCCGTATTTCGTGCCTGATGAGGCGCTGTTGACGGCCTGGTGTCTGGCGGCACGGCGCGGTGTCAGGATCACGCTGCTGGTTCCCGGTCGCTCCAATCACCGGCTGGCGGATCTGGCACGGATGCGCGCGCTGCGTCAGTTGGTGCAGGTCGGAGCGGAGGTCCGACTCCATCCCGGTATGATTCATGCCAAGGCGGTGGTCGTCGATGACGCACTGGCGCTGGCCGGTTCACTCAATCTCGACAGCCGCAGTATGTTGCTGAATTTCGAGGTGATGTTCGCTTTCTATCGCCGGCAGGACATCGAGTGGTTGATGCAATGGATCGAAGCCCACTGCAACGAGGCGGCGCTGCAGGATGGCAGTCCGCCCCGCTGGCACCGTGATCTGCTCGAAGGAATGGTGCGCGCGCTGGCCTATCAGCTCTGAAGATCCTGCTGCCTTGCGTGGCTGCTCCCCGCGCTCCGGATGCGGCAGATGGGACCAGGACCTGCCAAGGTACGCGCGGGATGAGCCACGGTCGATCGGACTGGAATCACTGCGGCATCCTGGTCTGACCATGGCGGATCGGAACGGAGTGTCCCGGTCCGATGGTTCCGCCTTTGTGGGTGCCGCACATCCGCTTTCCGGGGAGAGCCGATCTCATTGCACGTAAGCAGATCTTGCGCCTGGAAATTTCGTGTAAGCGTATCCGGTGATCAGATCTGGCGGCTGGCGAGCCGGCGCCATGGCGATTCGGCGAAATACGAGGCTTTCAGCACGATCGGATTGGCGCGTACGTTCAGCATGACCATACGGCCTGCTACACGTTCGATATCTCGCTGATGTGCGTGAAACCTCTGTATCGCATCGTCATCATAGAATGCCTCGGCATCCAGCGCTTTCAAGGCGTTCAGTTCCAGATGGAAGTGGTAGTACTGGCCATCGGCCGACACTGCGCTGAAATCGATGCCGTCCTCGCGCGTTTCGGGAGCGGTATAGGTCAAGCCGACGTGACGGTTCCAGTTGGGGCTGATTTTGTTCTCGTTCGTGCGCATGGTGTTGATCTTTCAATCGAGTTCGATGGATGCCATGGGCCGGCTACAGGCAGAAGGATTGCCGTGGCACTGGCTCCTCGGGACGCAGACTAACAAGGCAGGCCGTTGTGTGCCTGTCAAAGCCAGCCGTTGATCCAGCTGCCGTCATCCGTTCAGCCGGCTCGTGCCGAAACGGTGACTTTCTTCCTCGTGATCGCCTTACCGAACGGTAGATTGCTGCGGACCGGTGACGGACGAGAAAGCGCCTGTTGCGAGGAACCGACGTGCTGTGCTGGACGTGCTTGCTTGGGCAAAGAGCTTCCGAAACGTCGTCAGAGGCGCTTGTATCCGTTTCCCATCGGCTGCTCATTCACGTTTCGATGAGGTGTTTTCATGAAGATCGTCAAGACGCTCGGCGTGGGGCTGCGGACAGCCAATCACTACGGGCCGCTCAATTGGGCGCGGGTCCAGTGGCAGCGGCGTCAATTCGTCAATGCGCGGGCGGCTCATTTGTTCCAGGGCGTATTCGGCAGTTTTGCCGAGGCCGTGGCGAGCGCACCGGATACGGCGCCGATCAGCTACGACAATCCGGTGTCGGCCAAAATGTATCTGGACCGGCTGTTCATCGATGATTACGACTATCCCGCGCTGTTCTGGATCGGCAAGTCACTACATGAAGGTATGCGAACCGTGGCCGATGTCGGTGGGGCGGTCGGCATCAAGTATTTTGCCTTTCAGGACTGTCTGGACTATCCGGAGGATCTGATCTGGACGGTCATCGACATGCCGGCCGTGGTCGAAGAAGGACGTCGATTCAGCGCCTCGAAGCGGGGTGCTCATCGGCTTCGTTTCTCCGACCGGATCGAGGCCGCCGACGGAGCCGATGTGTTCTATGCCTCGGGCGCGCTGCAGTATCTGGAGCAGTCGCTGCCCGAAATCCTGGCCGGTTGTCACCAGCGTCCGCGCCGCTTGGTGATCAACACCACGCCGATTCACGACCGCTTCGCTTTTTTCACGCTCAACAGCATCGGCACGGCATATTGCGGTTATCGGGTCGAGGCGCGCGACAGCTTCATCGCTGGCGTCGAGGCGCAGGGCTATCGTCTGCGTGATCAATGGAAGAATGTCGGCAAGCGCATGCAGATCATCGGTCGTCCCGCCCACAGTCTCGACAGCTACAGCGGTTTCTGTTTCGATCGGCTCGACGACTGAATACCCCCGGAGGGCGGGAGGGAAAGGTGGGGCCGTGCGGCACGGAAAGCGTCTTGCCGAACGGACGGATCAGGGCGGCCCGCGCCGAGCGCACAGACCAGGTGCGGGAGGGCACCCCGGCAAGAATCCGCTGACCGGACATGGAAAACCTGATGCGGCACGGGGCGGTATGAGGTTACGGGATGCATGGCAGGCATCCCGCAGGTGCAATCCCTCGTGGGGCTTCGACCCCCGGCAGGTGGGTCGCATCCATATCGAAGTCCGCCAAGGGGCTGCGGGTGCGTGTGTGATGATCAGTACACACCCTGGGCCAGCATGGCATCGGCCACTTTCACGAAGCCGGCGATGTTGGCACCATCCACATAGTTGATGCGGCCGTCTTCCTGTCGACCGTAGCGGACGCAGTTCTCATGAATGTCCTTCATGATGCCCTGCAGGCGCTGGTCGACCTCCTCGGCGGTCCAGCTCAGACGGATGGAGTTCTGGCTCATTTCCAGACCCGAAACCGCCACGCCACCGGCATTGCTGGCCTTGCCTGGTGCGTACAGAATCTTGGCATGCTGGAATATGTCGATGGCGTCGAGCGTGGTCGGCATGTTGGCACCCTCGGCCACGGCCTGCACGCCATTGGCCACCAGACGTTTGGCATCTTCGGCATACAGCTCGTTCTGGGTGGCGCAGGGCAGCGCGATGTCGGCTGGAACATGCCAGGGTGTGCGGCCTTTCTCGAATTTCAGACCGCGTTCCTGCGCAAAGTCCGACAAACGACCGCGCTCGACGTTCTTCAGGTGAAGGATGGCGTCGATCTGTTCCTTGGTCAGGCCGGATTCGTGCACCAGGGTGCCGTCCGAGTCGGACATGGTTACGACGCGGGCGCCCAGTTCGAGCGATTTCAGCGCGGCGTACTGGGCCACATTGCCCGAACCCGAGATCGAGACACGCTGATTGTGGAAGTCCTGCTTGATGCGGGACAGCATTTCCTGTGCGAAATAGACGGTGCCGTAGCCGGTGGCTTCGGGGCGCATCAGGCTGCCGCCGAAAGACAGCCCCTTGCCGGTGAACACGCCGCTGGCATGATTGTTGGCCAGCTTTTTGTACATGCCGACCATGAAGCCGACTTCCCGTGCACCGACGCCGATATCGCCGGCCGGCACATCGAGGTCCGCACCGATGTGACGGTAAAGCTCCATCACCAGTGCCTGGCAGAAGCGCATTACTTCGCCATCGCTCTTGCCCTTCGGATCGAAGTCGGAGCCGCCTTTGCCACCTCCCATGGGCAGGGTGGTCAGGGCGTTCTTGAAAGTCTGCTCGAAGGCGAGGAACTTCAGGATCGAGACATTGACCGAGGGGTGGAAGCGCATGCCGCCCTTGTAGGGGCCGATGGCGGCATTGTGCTGGATGCGCCAGGCGCGGTTGATGCGGACCTGGCCCTGATCGTCGACCCAGCTGACGCGGAACTGGATGATGCGGTCGGCTTCGACCAGACGTTCCAGCAAGCCGTACTCGCCATAGGAGGGATTCTGCTCGATGAAAGGCCAGAGGCTGTGCATGACTTCGTGAACGGCCTGCAGGAACTCGCTGTGATGCGGATCCCGTTTCTTGAGCCTGTTCAGAAAGTCGTCGATGTTGCGGTACTTCAAGATGGGTTGCCTCCGATGAGAAGAACATTGGGCATGGGCGGATGCCGCGGACGATTCTAATACATGCGTGGAATTCAGCCGCTCGAAACGTGAAATCTCTGCTTTGTTTCGGGTTGGTTTGCGCAGTGTCTTCCCTGGTTCATCGATCGTTCCGTGCAGTGGGCCGGGCAATATGGTGATGGCCATATGTTTTGCACCGGTGCAAGTATGTTTGTCGACCATGGTTGTTTGCCGATGGTGTCCGGCGTCCGGAATCCGCCGCCCACGCCCATGGGCCGCTGGCGGCTTGTGCTAATGTGTGACCGCCGTGACACGCCCCGGGCTCTGCCAGCACCGGGTTGCGGCAGTCGGCTCCGACGCCTCGTGTCCATTCGACCGGTCATCCGTTTCCCGGCGGTCGGTCGGGCGTTGCCGGCCGATCCCATCATCATCAGACCGATTCAGACAAGAGGACAGACGCCGTGTTCGGTTCCAAAGCGCTCCTGGACGTTACCAGGGCAGAGGCATTCATCGTCGTAACCCTGATGGTGGCACTGATGGGCTACACCATCATTGCACTGGAATGGCTGCCTCACATGTCGATCCTGATCGCCATCATCGGGCTGCTGGTCTACGGCATGCTCCGGGGGGCCAGGTTCCGCGACATGCAGGTCGGTATGGTCAGCGGCGTCGGGCAGGGTATGGGCGCCATCTACTTGTTCTTCTTCATAGGCCTGCTGATCTGCGCACTGATGATCAGTGGTGCGCTGCCGACGTTGATGTATTACGGTTTCGGGCTGATTTCAGCCAAGTATTTCTACCTGTCGGCTTTCGTGCTGTCCTCGCTGATCGGGGTGGCGCTGGGCACCAGTCTGACCTCCTGTGCCACCGTCGGCGTGGCCTTCATGGGCATGGGTGAGGCTTTCCATGCCAACCCGGCCATGACTGCCGGCGCGGTGGTTTCCGGTGCGTTCTTCGGTGACAAGATGTCGCCATTGTCCGATACCACCGGAATTGCGGCTTCGATCGTCGGCATCGATCTGTTCGAGCACATCAGGAACATGGCCTATACCACCATTCCCG
This sequence comes from Lautropia sp., assembly GCA_030530775.1. Lineage (GTDB taxonomy): Bacteria > Pseudomonadota > Gammaproteobacteria > Burkholderiales > Burkholderiaceae_E > Lautropia. The sequence continues at coordinate 284,979 of JAUMUG010000004.1, forward strand.
CCTGGCTGATCAGTGCGGCACTGTTTCTGTGGATGATGCCGGAAGTCGGTGCCGACAGTCTGGAGCGGGTGACGGTGTTTCGTGAGCAGCTGGCCGGCTCGGGGCTGATCCACGGCTATGCGCTGCTGCCTTTCGGACTGATGCTGGTGCTGGCGATGCGACGGGTGCCGGCCATCGTGGTGATGATGGCCACGATCGCACTGGCCCTGGTGGTCACGTACCTGCACAGCTCGCCGAGTCTGGTGGAACTGGGTGCGTGGTTCTACGGCGGGCCCGAGTTCGGAGAGAACCCGGATGAGATCGCCAAGCTGATTTCTCGGGGTGGTATCGAAAGCATGTTTTTCACTCAGGTCATCGTCATTCTGGGCCTGAGTCTGGGAGGGCTGCTGTTCGTACTGGGCGTCATTCCGGTCCTGCTGGACAGTATGCGCCATTTTCTGAGCAATGCCGGACGGGCATCCTTCAGTGTGGCCAGCACCGCCGTCGGCGTCAACGTGCTGGTCGGCGAGCAGTATCTGAGCATTCTGCTCACCGGCGAAACCTTCAAGCCGATCTACGAAAGGCTGCGCCTGCATCCGCGCAATCTGTCGCGTACCCTCGAAGATGCCGGCACCGTCATCAATCCGCTGGTGCCCTGGAGCGTCTGCGGGGTGTTCATCAGTCAGGTGCTGGGTGTGCCGGTGATGGCCTATCTGCCTTTCACTTTTTTCTGCTACCTGTGTCTGATCCTGACGCTGCTGTTCGGTTGGAGCGGTCTGACGCTGAGCTGGCGTGACGACTGATCTCGAGGACGTCCCGCCATGGCGGCAGGCGTTCGTGCTCGCCCTCCCGCGGCTCATGGACACGGTCCCGCTCGCGTCGTCCCGGTCTGCACCGGGTCATGGTCGCCACCGTCGTCAATGGAGACCGACGGCAGGCATGATCGGTCCGGATGTGGCTGCGTCTGGCCGCTGTCGTTTTGGAATACGCGTCGCACGCAGCAGCGCTACACTGTGAGCGAGGCGGGCCGATGTCGTCGGTAGACGGGCCGGCCCGCGAGCACGAGACCCAACCAAGGAAACGTCATGAGCCAAACACCATATGTGCCGCCCGAAGTCTGGACCTGGGACAGTCAGAATGGGGGCCGATTCGCGGCGGTGAACCGTCCGACAGCGGGTGCCACCTTCAAGCAGACGCTGCCGGTCGGCGAAAAGCCGTTGCAGCTGTATTCGCGGGGCACACCCAACGGCATGAAAGTCACCATCATGCTCGAAGAGCTGCTGGAACGTGGCATCGAGGGCGCAGCCTATGATCTCTATCTGATCGACATCATGAAGGGAGATCAGTTCGGCAGCGGTTTCGTCGCCATCAATCCGAACTCGAAGATTCCGGCCATGCTCGACCGAAGCGGCGACAAGCCGATCCGTGTCTTCGAGTCGGGTTCGATTCTGCTCTATCTGGCCGAGAAATTCGGCGCCTTCATCCCCGAAGACATCGTCGGTCGCACCGAATGCCTGTCGTGGCTGTTCTGGCAGATGGGCAGCGCACCTTTCCTGGGTGGCGGTTTCGGTCATTTCTATGCCTACGCCCCCGAAAAGTACGAGTACCCCATCAACCGCTATGCAATGGAAAGCAAGCGTCAGCTCGACCTGCTGGACAAATTGCTGGCCGAACAGGCGTACATCGCCGGCGATGTCTACACCATTGCCGATATGGCCATCTGGCCCTGGTATGGACGGCTGGTGCAGGGGGAACTGTACGGTGCCGCTAAGTTTCTGGACGTGCAATCTTATCGTCACCTGATACGCTGGGCTGAAGGCATTGCTGCCAGACCCGGCGTGAAGCGCGGGGTCGAGGCAGAACACAAGTCGCTGTCCACCAGCTGAATACTGATGGGGTGTCGACACTCGTCACGGGCCGTTGATGCCGGTCGGATTCGCCATGAGGCCTGCCCAAAAGGCGATGATGCACGGCCCGGGAATCTTTTGATCGGGAGCTGATGGCCGGCGGTGGCCGGCCGCTGTGATGCCATGATGCGATCGCTCGAGTTGAAAATTCCGCCACCCCTCGTCTTTTTGCTGGCGGGGCTCATCATGTACGGGCTGCGCGGGCTGGTGCCCGCAGCCACCTGGTCGGTGCCGGGGCGGGTCTACATCGCGCTGTTCATGCTGGCCTGGGGTTGCCTGATCGGTGCGCTGGGCCTCGCGGCCTTTCATGCGCACCGTACCAGTTACAGCCCCAAAGTGCTGGACAGGACCAACATTCTCGTCACGCGCGGCATCTACCGTCAGACCCGCAACCCGATGTATCTCGGCCTGCTGTTCGTGTTGATCGGCTGGGCCGTCTATCTGTCCAACTTCGTGTCGCTGCTCGGACTACCGCTGTTCGTCTGGTACATGAACCGCTTTCAGATCGAGCCCGAAGAACGGGCTCTGGAAGCCAAGTTCGGCAACGCCTACTTCTTTTACGTCGCCACCGTCAAGCGTTGGTTGTTCTGATGGGGCAGCGGGTCTGTACCGACCGGCGCAGCTGGCCCGGGTCCTGTGCCGGGTCGGTGTACCCAGGTCCGGGTTGGTTCTTGGCAGGGGGACCGTGGAGCGGGGCTTGCGCGCGGATCGGAACCGGACGTGCCGGCTCGGCCATACCGCCAACCGTGTCGGGACCGGGTTTTCCAGGGAGACGGTGCTGGACCCGGTGGCCGCCTTCGTTTGGCAACGCGGCTTTGCCATACCGGTGTTCGGGGAAGAGTATGCGTTCAATCGAACATGCAGTGCAGCATTTATTTGTACTTTCAATGAGTGCAACCGAAAAGCTTGATCCAGATTAATCCCGACTCATTTACTTTGGTAGCGAATAGGGCTTGCTTGACTGAAATTGACTCTTGTCAATTGAGGTTTTTTCACGGTCGGATAGATTGACCAAAGAGGTTTGCCAGTGATGGTGAAGCCATTGGAGGCCTCTGAACGAGTTTGCCTGTCGTCCCTGCGTCGTCTGTGCCGTCATCCGCCGGCAGGGGTGGATGGGCGCCGGTGCCGGGGGCCAGCAGCGGACGCGCCTGCCGGCTGGTCGCGCCGGTTCGGTTCAGGCCCACTCATTCAGAGGCTTCCGTTACCAGAGAGAGGAAAAACAGAAATGAACATCACGGTTATGCGCAAGTCCATTCTGTGCACGGCTGTCGGTCTGTGCATGATGGGCACGTCGGCCTTTGCGGCGGATCCGGCCACTTCCACCACAGGGGGGTTGCCCGGCTATGAAGTGATCAAGGCACCTGCCGGTATCGACAAGCTGGAGCGCGTCAAGCAGAAGCTGGTGGTACCGCCGAATGTGCCGGAGCACAGCCTCGAGTCACCGGCCGCACCGCGTGTGGTGCAGGTCGAAATGTTCATTGAAGAGAAAGAAATCGAGGTCGAGCCCGGTGTCTTCATGTGGGCCTTCGCCTTCAATGGCTCCGTTCCCGGCCCGATGATCATCGTCCACGAAGGCGATTATGTCGAGTTGACGCTGAAGAACCTGTCGAAGAACGAGTTGGTTCACAACATCGACTTCCACGCTTCGACCGGTGCGCTGGGCGCAGGTGAGTTGACTCACGTGCAGCCGGGCCAGGAAGTGGTCGTCCGCTGGAAAGCCACCAAGCCGGGCACGTTCGTCTATCACTGCGCACCCGGCGGCCCGATGATTCCGTGGCACGTCGTGCACGGCATGAACGGTGCCATCACCGTGCTGCCGAAAGGGGGCCTGAAGGACAAGAACGGCAAGCCGATCAAATATGACCGTGCCTATTACGTCGGCGAACAGGATTTCTACCTGCCCAAGGATGAGGAAGGCAACTACAAGCGTTACAAGAGCGCCGGCGAGTCGATGGCCGACGACAAGGAAGTCATGGACAAGCTGATCCCGTCGCATGTGGTGTTCGGTGATCGCAAGGGGGCCTACACCGGCGAAAACGCGATGACCGCCAAGGTCGGCGAAACGGTGATGATCTATCATTCGCAGGCCAACCGTCAGTCCTATCCGCATCTGATCGGTGGTCACGGCGATTATGTCTGGGAGCGCGGCAATCTGGCCGATGCACCGGCACAGGATCTGGAAACCTGGGTGATCGCGGCTGGATCGACGGGGGCGTCGATGTACACTTTCAAGCAACCGGGCGTGTATGTGTACCTGAGCCATAACTTGATCGAAGCGCTGAACCTCGGTGCACTGGCGCAGATCAAGGTCGACGGCAAGTGGGACAACGACCTGATGGAGCAGACCGTGGCTCCGCGGGCGTTCAAAGAGTGATGAGCACCTGATCCGGTCGCCGACGGTTTTTCGAGGTGGCCGTCGGCGGGCGGCCCCGACGCAGCGGGACACGCTGGATCGAGAGCGTTTTACGGTGCGTCCGGGGTCATGAATATGGATGAAGGGGGTCGGTTGGAAGGTTTGGCCAGGATGAGTGATGGGCCGGCAGGTGGGGGAGCAGACCGAAAGAAAAAGGCTCGTGCGAAAGCTCGAAACGTATGTTGCAGCGTACGGCGGTCCGCGGTGTGCAGTCTCGACATTTTCGTGTGACACATTGGCTTTTCGTGAGCGCTGCGACACAGGCCTGTTCCGAAGAAGATACTGAACGGGGTGTTTGATTCCTGCGGCAGCAGGTTGACGAGGGGGATACGAGAGGGGATTTATGTTCAGAAAGTTTCTTGCACTGTGTCTGTGTTCGCTGCTCCTTTCGACCGGCTCGGCGGTGGCGCGCGATATCAGTTTCGACTTGCGTGATGACAAGGGGCAGGTCACGCAGAACAGTTACCCCGGTAAGTACCTGCTGCTTGCCATTGGTTTCACCTCTTGTCCGGACATCTGCCCGACGACGCTGTATGAATACGGCATCGTGATGAAGGCGCTGAAGAATCCGGATGCCATCCAGCCGATTTTCGTGACGATCGATCCGTTGGTGGACGATCCCGACCGCCTGAACGCCTACACCCGTTTCTTCGACGAGCGGATCGTCGGACTGAGTGGCGAGCGTAAAAATATCGATGCACTGGTCAAGCAGCTGGGTGCCACCTATGGTTATCGCATGGATGGCAAGAGAATCGAAAATCCCGAACCGGGCGATGGCTATACCGTCTATCACAGCGCGCTGATCTATCTGATTTCGCCGGAGCGTAAACTGGTGGACGTCTTCGATTATCAGATCGGTGGCGAAGGTCTGACCGAGGCGCTGGACAAGGTGCTCGGTGAGCCGGACAAGGACTCGTCGTCGGACGACGGGAAGCAGACATCACCATCACCCTCCCGGGAACAAAAAGGTGGATGAGCAGATGGCTTGCGACATCCGGTGTGTGGTTTGGAAGCCGTCGTTTCGTCTTCAGGGCGTCGGCTCCGGACAGCCAGCGGTGTCGTGAGTGCGTTTGAGAGCGTTGACTCAAGTATCAGGTAGATGAAAACCAAGGAGAGATTCCGATGAAAGCTGTCGTTTTGATCGCTTCCGTGTTGCTGTCGGCTTGCAGCAGCCTGTCCGGCTCCGCGGGTTCCGCCGCGGCATCGCACACCGAGCTGAAGGACTGCGTGATTCAGGAGGTGCTGCCCGGCAAGGACATGACCGGCGCCTTCGTGCGCTTCGTGCACACCGGTGAGCCGGTGGACCTGTTGCGGGCCGAAGTGCCGGGAGTCGCCCAGCGGGTCGAACTGCACAGTATGGCGGTCAAGGATGGTGTGATGGAAATGGTGCCGCTGACGGATGTCCGGCTCGAGGCGGGTGAACGGGTTTTCAAGAAAGGCGCCGATCACGTGATGCTGTTCGATGTTGCGCAGAAACCGGCCATCGGCAGCACGCATACCATGACGATTCATTTCAGTGACGGCACCCAGGCCAGCTGCGAGGCAGTGGTCAAGTCCGTCAAGGAAGTGATGAAGGACGCCGGTATCGAGAGCAGCACCGGCCATTGAATGCCGCCGGGGAAATGCCGCCGAGGGCTCGATCCATTCCTGTTCGGGTCGAGCCGGGGGGCGTATTCCGGAGCAAGTGGGCAGGTCGCACCGGGCTCCAGAAGTTCGGGCATCGAATGAAGGCCCGGGCTCGAAGGTGCATTTTCATGCGCGGAACGACTGATGTGTGGAATGACGAGCGGAAGATGGGAGATCGTGCGCCGGTGTCCCCGCTTTGCACGGCTGTTGCAGCGTCGCCGCCCAGCATGAAAAGGCATACCCAAGAGCTGAGGGATGTTTTTTTGATTGGTTGAAATGGGCGATCGGCATGGCCGATCGGCCGATTTGCTTGGAGTGCACATGAAGCGACGCGATTTCATTCTGTCGAGTACCGGTGCGGCACTGGCCATGGCAGGCTCCAGCGCTCTGGGTGCCACGGCCGAGCAGCCAAAAAAATCTCTTTATGCGCCCACCCGCTATGCCTATGTGGCGGACCGCATCAGTCCCTTCATCGCCATCGTCGACATCATCAGCGGCGAATACATCGATTCGATCTATGTCGGTATGCGCCCGCAGATGATGGAGGTGGCGCGCGACGATGCGATGCTGGCAGCCTCTTCGATGGAAGTGTCGGGCATCTTCTTCTACAACCTCAAAACCCGTGAATCGCGGCTGATGCGCCTGCCGTCACCGGTCTATCAGATGATGTTCGTACCGCAGACCAAGCTGCTGGCCATTGGTCTGCGCGATCAGGTCGGCATCATCGATTACGAGAATTTCACGGCCAAGATCTTCTCCAGACGTTTCGATTCCGATGAACGGATGACCCCGCTGAACACGTATTACTCGCTGTTGTTCAGCACCTTCAGCCAGTCCTTCTGGGTGCTGGACGAGGATAGGCCGATGATCTATCAGAAATTCGCCTCCGAGGATGTGGATTCTCCATGGCGGGAAATCGACCTGTCCAAGCGTGTCCGGACCGGATCGGGCCTGGGGGTCGGAGTGGCCAGCGCTGAGGATTATCTGCTGGCGGTAACGACCGACGACGGGTCGGAAGGCTTGGTTTATTACCCCGAAGAGGACCGGCTGATCAGCACCGGTCCGATGCGCACCGTCGGCACCACGAATGAGCCGATGCTGACACCCTATATCGACGCCTATACCAAGCACGTCATCTTTGCCGATGTCGAGGGGAATGTGGCGCTGTTCGACTTGGACAAGGATCGGGAAAAAGCGCAGCGTTTCCATGTGAATTTCTCACCGCGCATCATTCGCACCGGCTGGCTGGAAAGCACCTGGATTCTGGGCGGGGACAAGGGCCTGATGTTCCAGTCCTTCGAGGATCCATCGGACCGGAAGATCTATCGCTTCCCGGCCGAAGTGATGTACATCTGGGTGACGGGCGACAGCAAGACGGCACTGGTGTCGATCGACGAGCAGCGTCCGCAACTGTTCCGCTACGACGTCAAGACCCGGGAAATGCTCGAACCGATCCGTGTCAGGGGTGTCGGTATGGCTGCACTGATCCGGATGGGCAGCAACAACAGCATCTGCTATTGATCATTGCCGTGCTGCTGCGCCGTGGGCGGATGATCGGGCGTAAGCGGTTTCGCTGGTGCCCGTTTCCTCTTTCCGGTTGTCGCGTCCCCCGGCACGCTTTCCGCGTTCCCGCCGTGCGTTTCAGTCACGCGGCGAGAGCGTCGACGAATGCATCGTTTCTGTCTCGTGGTCCGAGTGCCTGATCCGGATGCCGAGGCTGTCCATCCAGGTATACGGTGATGGATCTGCAACCGTACTCCACCGAAACCTCGACCTCTTGCGTCAACGGGGTTGTGGGTGATGCGGGCTAGAATCGACCTCATCACCTTGAGGAAGCACATCGTGAGTCATCCAGCCTCTTCAGCCGTTCCCCCCCCCATGGAAATCGACGCAGCACGGGGGCCCTCACCATTGGGCATGCCGGTCGAGCGGTTTCTGCGCGACTACTGGCAGAAACGCCCGCTGCTGATCCGCAATGCCTTCGCCGATTTCGAATCGCCGATCCAGCCCGAAGATCTGGCGGGACTGTCCTGCGAAGAGGATGCGTTGTCGCGTCTGGTGACGCACGACACAGAGAAGGACCGTTGGCATCTGCGCACGGGACCCTTTCGGGAGGATGAGTTTCCGGGCATGCCGGATCATGACTGGACCCTGCTGGTGCAGGATGTCGACAAGTGGGACGCCGATGTGCGGGGACTGCTGGAGCATTTCCGTTTTCTGCCGGCCTGGCGGATGGATGACATCATGGTCAGCTTTGCGGCGCCCGGCGGTTCGGTCGGCGCACACATCGACAACTATGATGTCTTTTTGCTGCAAGGAGTCGGCCATCGCCGCTGGCAGATCGACACCAGGCCGAATCCGGACAGCAGCTACCGCGACGATGCGCCGCTGCGGCTGCTCCAGCACTTCGATCCCGATTGCGAATGGGTGTTGAAACCGGGCGACATGCTTTATCTGCCTCCGGGTGTGCCGCATCATGGCATCGCCGATGATGCCTGTCTGACGATTTCGGTCGGGTTGCGGGCACCGTCCAGCGCCGAGCTGCTGGAGGACTACATCGATGTGCTGACCTTCGATGCGGACGAGACGGTCCGTTACGGTGACCCGGATCTGGCCGAACAGGCCGATCCCTTCGAGATCGACGCCGTTGCGGTCGAACGCGCCTGGCAGACCCTGCAGAAGCTGAAGATGGATGACCGTGAGCAGTTGGGTGACTGGTTCGGCCGCTTCGTGTCGGCCTATCGGGTGGCGGCGGGCAAATCGCCGTCGCCGGAGCAGGCCAGCGGCCTGCAGGTGGCTGATACACTGGCCGATGGGCTGCTGTGGGAGCGGCATCCCTACTCGCGCATGGCCTGGCGGCGAACGGCCGATGGCGCTGCCCGGCTGTTTGCCAACGGCCGTGCCTGGCCATGCGACAGTGTGGCCGATGCCAGTCGGATCGCCGCCATCGACCGGCTGGATACCGATGGGTTTGCCGCGCTGAGTCTGGCAGGGCAGGCGCTGGTTCAGCAGCTGGCCGACGCCGGCCACTTCGTACCGCAGGAAGCAGACGACGATGGGGCCTGGGATGATGGTCGATGACGGTTCTCCCCGCCCGGGGGGCCGGATCACTGTCCAACGTTGAACGCTGGGCGGCACGGGAGCGGGCCTTTTGCAGCTTCGGTATGAAGGCTTCGGTCACAGGTCTTCGAGCCTTGAATCAGCGGTCAGTTGGCGTTCTGGCCAGTGACGGGTACCGGTCGATCCCTACCCGTCTTCACCTGTGTTGCCGCTTTTTCTTCGGCTTCGGCACGGGCCTCCTGCGCCGGTGTCATCCGGGTCACGCCGATGCCCAGGAAAGCCATCACGATGGCGATCACCGGAATCGAGTAGTTCAGTACGGCGTAAGGCGCGTATTCAAAGGCGGTGACGCCCAGCATCGAGGCCGCAAACACGCCACAGGTGTTCCACGGTACCAGCACCGAGGTGATGGTGCCGCCGTCTTCCAGCGCGCGCGACAGGTTCTTTGAGAGCAGACGCTTACGCCTGAAGGCTTCGACGTACATGCGGCCGGGCAGCAGAATCGAGATGTACTGCTCGGAAGTGGTCAGGTTGGTCAGAAAAGCCGAGGTGATGGTGGCCGAGATGAGGCCGGCCGTGCTCCGGGCCATTCGCAGGATCTTTTCGACCAGTGCACGCAACATGCCGGTCTTTTCCATCACACCACCGAAGGTCATCGCCACGATCGTCAGCGATACGGTGTCCATCATGGCATCGATGCCGCCGCGGTTGAACAGTTCGTCGACCATGGCGTTGCCGCTTTCGAGCTTGTAGCCGGCCTGCAGGGTCTGTACGGCCGTGCCGATTTCACCGCCCTGCACGAACACGTGGCACAGCCAGCCCATCAGAATGCCGCCCGTCAGGGCTGGCAGGGCAGGGGTCTTGAAGCCGATCATCACGATGACCAGAAGTGGCACCAGTAGCAACCATGGCGAGACGTTGAAGCTGGTTTCCAGAACGCGGAGTACTTCATCGATCTTGTCGGCATTCAGCGTGCTGGCATGAAACTGGCTGCCCATGAAGTAGAACACCACCAGCGCCACCATCAGGCCCGGAATCGTGGTGTAGAACATGTGCTTGATGTGCTCGAACAGATCGGTGCCGGTGATACCGGCGGCCAGATTGGTGGTGTCCGACAGCGGTGACATCTTGTCACCGAAATAGGCGCCCGAGATGATGGCTCCGGCCACCATAGGGGCCGGGATGTCGATACTGAGACCGATGCCCATGGCGGCCACGCCGATCGTGCCCATCGTGGCCCATGAGCTGCCGATGGCCAGTGTGACCAGCGCACAGATCAGGCAGATGGTGAACAGGAACATCGAAGGCGACAGTAGCTTGAGCCCGTAATAGACCATGGTGGCGACGATGCCACCACCGATCCAGGCTCCGATGGTCAGCCCGATCATGATGATGATCACGATGGCCGGCAAGGCCATCTTGATGCCCTGATAGGCGCTTTCCTCGATGAAGCGCCATTTGAAGCCGAAGACAGTGGCAATGAAGGATGCGGTGATCGTGCCGATCAGCAGCGGTACATGTGGGCTGGCTTCCAGCTTGATGACCGCGATGGCCATGACGGTGATCATCACCAGCATCGGGATGATCGCGAAACGGAAGGGTATGGTCCGTGGCTCATCCATTGCGTCGTCCTGATTGTTCATTGCCTCGTCCTGGACGCTTCAAGAGTTCGATTGGGGCGATGTTATGCCTTTTGCCAGGATGAGTCTCGGTGGTGGCGGCGATATTCGGTCGCTTTGGCGCTCCTGTCCCAGGGAATCAGGGTAATTCCGTACATTCCGGGCGTGTCGAACACCGAAACCAGCATTCCGCCGTCGACGAACCAGCTCTGAATCCCCGATTGTCGGCTGCTCTTTTCCGCCCCGAGCGGCGGGGTATGCAGGTAATCGGGGGAGGGGGGCTGCACGCGGTCGCCCGTGTATCGTCACGTCGGACGTGGGACACCGGGCGGCCGACGCATCATCGGACGCAGGCGTACGATCGCGCGTACAAGCCGGCCGGGGCCGAAGATCGTTCAGAACGAGCTGCCCGGGGTATCCAGAAAGGCGATCTCGTTCGGGGTCGATTCGCGGCCCAGGATGGCGTTGCGGTGCGGGTAACGGCCGAAGGCATCGATGATGGCTTTGTGCGCTTTGGCGAAACGCAGATTGTCCTCCCGGCCCAGTGCCGTATACAGGCGTACCGATACCTCTTGCACCGCGGGTGATTCGCTGTGCATGTAAGGTAGGTACAGGAAGGCGCGTTGCTGGGGCGTGAGCGACTTGTCCGCGCCGACATGGACCGCTTCCTGCGCCAGGGTCAGCGCCATGTCGTCCTGTGCGAAGGCGGCCGGTGTGCCACGATGAATATTGCGCGAGAACTGGTCGAGGATGATGATTTCGGCCAGTCGCCCCTCGGGGTTGAGTCGCCAGCCGGCCAGTTCCCCGGCAGCGGCCTGACGGTGCAGGGCGCCAAACCGGGTCCGGATCAGCTCGTCGAATGCGGGGTCCTTGGCAAAGTGCTGTTTTGGCGCGACTTCTTCGAACCAGAAGTGCAGGCAATCCTTCCAGGGGGTGTCGTTCATGATCGCTGCCTCGACTCCATTGCGTGTGACCGGTCCAGTATAGGCGCTGTCTCGTCTGCGTGGCCGAATCGGGGGGCAACCTGTGCTCGGGATTGGCATCGGGGCGTCGGTGGCCGGGAAAACGGGCGAGGTACAGCTGCGGCGGGCCGACGTCGAGGGCACGGTACCGACGAATGACGCGACATTCAACGGCACTGCAACCATGAATGGCACCGTCGTGTTCAGCTCGAGGAGAGGTGCGCGGGCTCGTCTGGAGCGCGACCGACAAAGGCGTAAGCTTCGCTCCGATCGCCCGGGTGCGCAATGCGATGCCGGATATCGCGGTAAAAGGGTTTGCGATGCATCGCCGAGTCTGGACGACAACGAGCGGATCGGCAAACGGATATCTTGACGCGGACGTACAAAGGAGTTGGTGGGCGATACTGGGTTCGAACCAGTGACCCCTGCCGTGTGAAGGCAGTGCTCTACCGCTGAGCTAACCGCCCGGTGTATCCGGAAGGCGGCAGTATAGCCGAAAATTCCGGGCGATGTAAAACACAGTCTTTTTGATGCTTGCAGTCGGCCTTTTCCAGGCGGCCGTCCGAGGCGGGCATACGCCTTTTCATTTCAGAAAGCGGATTTACGGACAAGCCCGGCGCGGCCGGCCCCAGTTGTTCTACCATCATCTCTTCCCATTCCCGTCGCTTTTCAGGACGTAGACTGATTCATGGTTGCTTCATCCGCAGGTTCCTCTCCCTCTTCTTCGGCCCCCGGTGCGCCGGCTGCAGCACCAGCCGGTCGGGTCCGGACACGCTTTGCGCCCAGCCCCACCGGTTTTCTGCACATCGGTGGCGTGCGTACCGCGCTGTATGCCTGGGCCTATGCCAGACACTTCGGCGGCGATTATGTGCTGCGTATCGAAGACACCGATGTCGAGCGTTCCACCCCCGAGGCGGTCGCCGCCATCCTGGATGGGCTGTCCTGGCTGGGGCTGAAGGAGGATGAAGGGCCTTTCTATCAGATGCAGCGGATGGACCGTTACCGGGCGGTGCTGGAGCAGCTGCTGGCCGACGGTCGCGCTTATCCCTGTTATGCCACGCCGCAGGAACTGGACGAGATGCGCGAGGCGCAGCGTATCCGGGGCGAGAAGCCGCGCTATGATGGCCGCTGGCGGCCGGAGAACGTGGTGGGCAAGACGCCGCCCGCGGGTGTGAAGCCGGTGCTGCGTTTCCGCAATCCGGACGATGGTGTGGTGGTCTGGGACGATATGGTCAAGGGCCGCATCAGTATCGCCAATGCCGAGCTGGACGATCTGGTGATCGCCCGTTCGGACGGCACGCCGACCTACAACTTCTGTGTGGTGGTCGATGATCTGGACATGGGCATCACCCATGTGATCCGCGGCGACGACCACGTCAACAACACGCCACGCCAGATCAACATTCTGCGGGCACTGGGCGGAAGGGAGCCCATCTACGGCCATCTGCCGATGATCAATGGCCCCGATGGCCAGAAGCTCTCGAAGCGTCACGGCGCGGTCTCGGTGCTGCAATATCAGGAAGACGGCTATCTGCCCGAGGCGATCATCAACTATCTGGCCCGGCTGGGCTGGAGCCATGGCGACGACGAGCTCTTCTCGCGCCAGCAGCTGATCGACTGGTTCGATGGTACCCACCTGTCGGTATCGCCGTCGCAGCTGGATTTCGACAAGTTCCGCTGGGTCAATCAGCAGTATCTGAAGGCGATGCCCGATATCGAGCTGGCAGCCGAGGTCGGGCAGCGCCTGCGGGCGCGGGGCATCGAGCCGGTGCTGGCCGGCCAGCCGGTGTCGGCCGAACGGCTGGCGGCGATGTGCGCGCTCTGGAAGGATCGCTCGCCTACGTTGGTGGTGCTGACCGATCTGGTGGCTGCTTTCTTCAAACCGGGTCTGCCTGGTGCCGAGTCGGCCGTCCGCCATCTGGGTGAGGCGGTGCAGCCGGCGTTGGAGGAGTTCGTGGCGGGCCTGGATGCGGTGGCCGGGGACAAGGAGGGCATCAACGCGCTGCTGAAGCAGGTTCTGAAGGCCCATGGGCTGAAGATGCCGCAATTGGCGGTTCCGCTGCGACTGCTGGCCTTCGGCGTCGAGCAGACGCCGTCGGTGGATGCGATGCTGGCGTTGTTGCCGGTGGCGGAAATCAAGGCACGGGTCGGCCGTCGGGCCGAACTGGTTGCGGCGTCTGAAAAGGTGCCGATGGGAGAGACGGGATCGGGTGGAACGGCGTCGAGCGATGCGGTGGGCGCTGTGGGCATCCAGGATGCGGTTGCTTTGCCCGCTGCAACCAGTGCGGCGGGCGCTGTGGTCGAGACAGGGGCGCAGGGCAGCCCCAAGGGGGCGTGATGGCAGGCAATACCCTGGGACGGCTGTTCTGTGTGACCACCTTTGGCGAATCGCACGGACCGGCCATCGGCTGCGTGATCGATGGCTGCCCGCCGGGCATGGCGCTGTCGGTCGAGGACATCCAGCCCGATCTGGACCGGCGTCGGCCGGGCACGTCACGGCACGTGACGCAGCGGCAGGAACCGGATACGGTCGATATCCTGTCGGGGGTGTTCGAGGGCAGGACCACCGGCACGCCGATTGCGCTGTCGATCCGCAATCGGGATGCTCGCAGCAAGGATTACGGCAATCTGGTCGATACCTTTCGGCCCGGGCATGCCGATTACACCTACCACCAGAAGTACGGCAGGCGCGATCATCGCGGTGGGGGACGTTCGTCGGCCCGGCTGACGGCACCGATCGTGGCGGCTGGCGCGGTGGCGCGTAAATGGCTGCGCGAGCGCCATGGCGTCGAGCTGCGCAGCTATCTGTCGCAGCTGGGCGAAATCGTCGTGCCTTTTCGGTGCTGGGAGGACGTGCCGCGGAATCCCTTCCGGGTGGCCGACAATGCCCGTGTGCCCGAGCTGGAAGCTTATATGGACGCGCTGCGCCGCGAGGGTGATTCTTGCGGGGCTCGCGTCGAGGTCGAAGCCACCGGCGTGCCGGTGGGCTGGGGCGTGCCGCTCTATGACCGGCTGGATGCCGACATCGCCAAGGCGATGATGGCGATCAATGCGGTCAAAGGTGTCGAGATCGGCGCCGGTTTCGCGGCGGTGGCGCAGCGTGGCAGCGTCCATGGCGATGAGCTGACGCCGGCGGGGTTCGTCGGCAACGAGGCCGGTGGCATTCTGGGCGGCATTTCGACAGGGCAGGACATCCGGGTGTCGATCGCGATCAAGCCGACCTCCAGCATTCGCATCGAGCGGCGCTCGATCGATCTGAAGGGCGAACCGGTGATGATGCACACCGTGGGCCGGCACGATCCGTGCGTAGGCATACGCGCCACGCCGATCGCCGAGGCCATGCTGGCGCTGGTGCTGATCGATCATGCTCTGCTGCACCGGGCACAGTGCGCCGATGTCGAGTCGGGGCTGGTGCCGTTGCCGGCATCGGCACCGAGCGGCACCCGGAATTGAACCGCATGGTGTGGAATGAAAGTGATCGATGCCCGTTCCCCGGGGCACGGTGCAGGTCGCGGGTACGGTGCAAGTCGCAGAGATGCCGGGGATGGTCGTTGGGATTTTCGACACGGCCATGGGCTTGACGCTGCGTTTGCGTCAGCAAGCAAACTTTCCTGCTGCATGCTGGATTTCGTCCGTACAATCCCGCTGACCGTCCCGTCGCCGTTTCGAAACTCGTCAGCGGATGGGATTCGGGTTTTCCTTCCTTGTTTCCGATGATCGAGGTGCATACCGGATGTGGGACTTTGGGATGAATGAGCAGTGCAGCCGCAAATCGCGTGGGTCGCAAATATCGACCATTTCCATGCCGTCGTCGGTGCATGCCGAGCGCAGCGTGGTACGGGCTGGAAACGGCGGCGGGCGTGTCCATGATCTGACCAGGATGCTTTCGGCAGCCGTGCTGTCGGCCAGCGTGCTGCTGACGGGCTGCGCCAGTGTGCAGACCACGCAGCAAGGGCACATCGGTTTGAACCGTACGCAGCGGATGTCGCCGCTGGTTTCGGAGGCCGACCTGAACCGCAGCGCCGAGGCCGCCTATGCCGAGGTGATGAACAAGAGCAAGTCCGAAGGGGCACTGAATGCCGATTCGGCCATGACGCAGCGTGTACGCAATATCGCGTCGCGACTGATTCCGGCGGCGGGTGCTTTTCGGCCGGATGCGCTGAAATGGAACTGGCAGGTCAATGTCATCAAGAGCGACGAGTTGAATGCCTGGTGCATGCCGGGTGGCAAGATCGCGTTCTACAGCGGCATCATCGATCGGCTCAAGCTCACCGATGCCGAGATCGCCGCCATCATGGGCCATGAGATTGCACACGCATTGCGCGAGCATGCGCGCGAGCGGGTCTCGGAGCAGACGACTGCGGGCCTGCTGATCGGTATGGGGGCGGCAGCCGTCGGCATGGGGCAGGCTGGTACCGATCTGGGCAAGATGGCCTATCAGACCACCTTCGGACTGAAGCACAGCCGGTTGCACGAGACCGAAGCCGATCGGATCGGCGTCGAGCTGGCGGCGCGTGCCGGTTATGATCCGCGCGCGGCGATCACATTGTGGCAGAAGATGTCTGCGGCCAGCGGTGGAGGCACATCGCTGGAGTTTCTGTCGACCCACCCCTCGGCCAGTACCCGCATCAAGGACCTGCAGGATTATTCGACACGGGTGATGCCGTTGTACATGCCCGGTGCGCAGCGCCGATAGTGGACGGGCACGGAGCCGGCAGCGCAGATCCACGGCGACATGTGGGCGCATAAAAAGGAGATGGAACACGGGCGGCATGGCATAATCCCGGGATGCCAAATACCGCCCGTACCCTTTACGACAAGCTTTGGGACGCCCATGTCGTCCGCGAAGAAGCCGATGGCAGCAGCCTGTTGTACATCGACCGGCATCTGCTGCATGAAGTCACCAGCCCGCAGGCCTTCGAAGGGTTGAAGGTAGCCGGTCGCCGGCCCTGGCGGCTCAACGCCAATCTGGCCGTGGTCGACCATAACGTGCCGACCACCGGCCGTGCCGGGGGCATCGCCGATCCGGTGGCGCGCATTCAGGTCGAAACCCTCGGTCGGAATGCGCGTGAATATGGTCTGACCTATTTCGACATATCCGATCGCCGTCAAGGCATCGTGCATGTGGTCGGCCCCGAGCAGGGCGCTACGCTGCCCGGCATGACCGTGGTCTGTGGCGATTCACACACCAGTACACATGGCGCCTTCGGCTGTCTGGCGCATGGTATCGGTACCTCCGAAGTCGAGCATGTGCTGGCCACGCAGACGTTGGTCGCCAAAAAGTCCAGGAGCATGCTGGTGGAGGTCGATGGTCGTCTGTCAGCCGGTGTCACGCCGAAGGATGTGGCGCTCGGTATCATCGGTCGCATCGGTACGGCCGGCGGCACGGGTCACGCCATCGAGTTCGGCGGTGATGTGTTCCGCGCCATGTCGATGGAAGGCCGGATGACGGTCTGCAACATGGCGATCGAAGCCGGCGCACGCTGCGGCATGGTGGCGGTCGACGACATCACACTGCAGTATCTGAAGGGGCGTCCGATGGCTCCCAGTGGCGAGGTCTGGGACAAAGCGGTGGCCTACTGGCGCACGCTCAGGAGCGATGAAGGGGCGCACTTCGACCGGGTGGTGAGAATCGACGGGGCCGAACTGACCCCTTTCGTCACCTGGGGCACGTCGCCCGAGATGGTGGTGTCGATCGAGGATCGCGTGCCCGACCCGGATCGGGAGAAGGACGGCGTCAAGCGCGAAGGTATGGAACGTGCGCTGCAGTACATGGGGCTGCAACCGAATATGCCGATGTCGAGCATCAAAATCGACAAGGTGTTCATCGGCTCATGTACCAATTCCCGCATCGAGGACCTGCGGCAGGCCGCGGCGGTGGTGCGTGGACGCAGGCGGGCCGACAATGTGAAGCTGGCGATGGTGGTGCCGGGGTCGGGTCTGGTCAAGGCACAGGCCGAGGCCGAAGGGCTGGACCGGGTTTTCCGGGAAGCCGGTTTCGAATGGCGCGATCCGGGCTGTTCGATGTGTCTGGCGATGAATGCCGACCGGTTGGATCCGGGTGAGCGATGTGCGTCGACCTCGAACCGCAATTTCGAGGGACGTCAGGGGGCCGGGGGGCGCACGCATCTGGTCAGCCCGGCCATGGCGGCCGCGGCCGGCGTATTCGGTCATTTCGTCGATGTGCGGAGGCTTGCATGAAAGTATTTGAAGTCCACCGCGGCCTGGTGGTGCCGCTCGACCGTGCCAACGTCGACACCGATGCCATCATTCCCAAGCAGTTTCTGAAATCGATCAAACGTTCCGGCTTCGGCCCCAATCTGTTCGACGAATGGCGTTACCTGGACGTGGGTGAACCGGGCAAAGACAACAGCAAGCGGCCGTTGAATCCAGATTTCGTGTTGAACCAGCCACGCTATCAGGGGGCTTCGATTCTGCTGGCGCGCGAGAATTTCGGTTGCGGCTCGTCGCGCGAGCACGCCCCCTGGGCGCTGGATGATTACGGTTTCCGCTGCATCATCGCGCCGAGTTTCGCCGACATTTTTTTCAACAACTGCTTCAAGAACGGGCTGTTGCCTGTCCGTCTGACCGAGGACGAAGTGTCGCGTATCTTTGCGGACGTGGCGGTTTTCCCGGGTTTCGAGCTGATCGTCGATCTGCCGCAGCAGCTGGTGGCCACCACCCAGGGCGAGGTGATCGGCCGGTTCGAGATCGATGCCTTCCGCAAGAACAATCTGCTCAAGGGGCTGGATGAGATCGGTCTGACGCTGCAGCATGCGGACGATATCCGTGCCTATGAGGCCCGGCGTTTTACGGCCGAGCCATGGTTGCAGGCACGGTTGTGATGATCGCGGGATTCAGTTTCGCCCGCGGGGGCAGCGCCGGTGTCCGGCGCTCGGCGGCAGAGCACGGGTCGATGCGTGGGTCGGAGACTTCGGTGGCCTGAACGGCCGATGTTCGCCTTCGGCACGGCATGGCGGCAGCCGTCGCGCCGGCGGCAAGCGATTCACGACAGTGGAGCGTGTTGGACATCCGTCGTACAGACGACAGGAAGCCGACACGCTCTCGACATTTGGGACAGGGAGAAAACAGAACATGAAAATCGCAGTTTTGGCCGGTGATGGCATCGGGCAGGAAATCACGGCGCAGGCCTTGCGCGTGCTGCAGGTGCTAAAGCGCGACGGGTTGGATGTCGAGATCGAGCCGGCTCTGGTCGGCGGCGCGGCCTATGATGCCAAAGGCGACCCGCTGCCGGACGAAACCCTGCGTGTCTGTGAGTCTTCGCGTGCCATTTTGTTCGGTGCGGTCGGCGGACCGGCCTATGACGGACTACCGCGTGCGGTACGGCCCGAACAGGGGCTGTTGCGCCTGCGCAAGCATTTCGATCTGTTTGCCAATCTCCGTCCGGCCACGGTGTTTCCGGAATTGGCCGGGGCCTCGCCCCTGAAGCCGGATTTCGTGGCAGGACTGGACCTGCTGATTCTGCGTGAGCTGACCGGTGACATCTATTTCGGCCAGCCACGTGGCATCCGCACCACCGAGTCCGGCGAGCGCGAAGGCTTCGATACGATGTGCTATTCCGAGTCGGAAATCCGCCGGATCGCACGTTGGGCCTTCGAGGCGGCGATGAAGCGCCAGCGCCGGGTCTGCTCGGTCGACAAGGCAAATGTGTTGGAAACGACGCAATTGTGGCGCGATGTCGTCACAGAAGTGGCTGCCGATTACCCTGAGGTCGAGCTTTCCCACATGTATGTGGATAATGCTGCGATGCAGTTGGTTCGTCATCCCCGGCAGTTCGATGTCATTCTGACCGGTAATATGTTCGGTGACATTCTTTCGGATCTGGCTTCGATGTTGACCGGGTCGATCGGTATGTTGCCATCCGCTTCGCTGAATCAGCACGGTTTTGGCATGTACGAACCGATACATGGTTCGGCGCCTGATATTGCTGGTAAGAACATGGCCAACCCGTTGGCCACGATCCTGTCTCTGGCGATGCTTCTGCGTTACTCACTCGAGCAGTCGGCAGCGGCCGATCGGATCGAGACAGCCGTCCGTCGCGTGTTGGCATCGGGTGCCCGCTCCGGCGACATCGCACAGACAGGTGAAAAAATATTGAGTTGCACCCAGATGGGCGACGCGGTGGTGGCTGCGCTGTGAAGCGGCGCTTTGGAACGAACGACAGAAGGTGGACGATCAGATGAGCAGGAAGTACCGGGTAGGTTTGGTGGGCTGGCGCGGCATGGTGGGGTCCGTGCTGATGGACCGGATGCGCGAGGAGGGTGATTTCGAGCGTTTCGATCCGGTGTTCTTCAGCACCTCGAATGCCGGCGGCAAGGCGCCACTGGGTGATGAGCCGCTGGGTGACGCCGGCGATATTGCCGCCTTGTCCAGGCTCGATGCCATCGTGACCTGTCAGGGCGGCGATTACACCCAGGAGATCCATCCGAAGCTTCGTGCAGCCGGTTGGAAAGGCTTTTGGATCGACGCCGCCTCGACATTGCGGATGCAGGATGGGGCTGTGATCGTGTTGGATCCGGTCAACCGGCATGTCATTGATGCGGCCATACAGACCGGCAATCGGGATTTCATTGGTGGTAACTGCACGGTTTCCCTGATGATGATGGCACTTGGCGGTTTGCTGCAGGCTGATCAGATCGAGTGGGTGACTGCGATGACCTATCAGTCGGCTTCCGGCGGTGGCGCGCAACACATGAGGGAACTGGTCAACCAAATGGGTCAAATCCATTCATCGGTGGCGGATGAGCTGGCAACGTCGGGTTCCAGCATTTTGGATGTCGACCGGAAAGTGGCCGAGACCATGCGTGCAGACCGTTTCCCGACCGCTCAGTTCGGTTATCCGCTGGCCGGCAGTCTGCTGCCTTGGATCGACAAGGATCTCGGCAACGGCATGTCGCGTGAAGAATGGAAGGGCGAGGCCGAACTGAACAAGATGCTCGGCCGCGGCAAGGATCGGCTGATCCCCGTCGAGAGCATTTGCGTGCGCGTCGGTGCGATGCGTTGCCACAGTCAGGCACTGACCATCAAGTTGCGCGATGATCTGCCGCTGCAGAGAATCGAAGAGATGCTGGCGGGTGCCAACGACTGGGTGCGGGTCGTGCCGAATGACCGGGAGGCGAGTCTGGCGCAACTGACGCCGACGGCCGTGACCGGGAAGTTGACGGTACCGATCGGTCGTCTGCGCAAGCTGCATCTCGGCCCTGGCTACCTGAGCGCCTTCACCGTCGGTGATCAATTGCTTTGGGGGGCGGCCGAGCCGTTGCGGCGGATGCTGGGCATCGTGTTGGAGCGTCCGGTGGACACAGTGCAATAAGTGTCCGGGACGCCGAAAATGTTTTCGTGCCGATGTGGCACCGGTTTGTGCTCGCATCGGTTGTTTGAATGATTTGAAGTCTTTTGATTCCGTTCCCGTGAGAGGTGGTACCTTGTCTGAACAGCCTCGCAGTACATTGCATTCGATAACGTCTGGTGCTTCCGGGCGTGCCCAGATCGCTTCTGCGGTTGCGCTCGCCCTGGCAATCCTGGCGGGTGGAAACTCGCCCGCAGAGGCAGCGGGGCTGGGGCGTCTGACGGTTCAGTCGGCGTTGGGGCAGCCCCTGCGTGCCGAAGTCGAGGTGACTTCGGTCCGGCCGGATGAGGCCGCCTCACTGTCGGCCAAGTTGGCCAGCCCCGATGCCTTCAGTCGGGCAGGGCTGCAGTACAAGGAAGCACTGTCGGCCGTGCAGATGGCGGTGGAAGAGCGCAACGGCCGCTATGTGGTCAAGCTCTCGTCCAATCGCCCGATCAATGAGCCCTTCGTCGACCTGATGGTCGAGCTGAGCTGGGCCGCCGGCAAGTTCGTGCGTGAATATACGTTCCTGCTCGATCCCCCGGTTCAGCGCAACGCCAACCAGCAGACGAGCCGTTCGTCCAACACCCCGGTGGTCGGAGCCGCGGCCAGTGCCGCGGCAACCGGTTCGGCGGCCGTGGCCCAGGGATCGGGCTCCGGCTCGGGTGTGCGCACCATCGATCCTGTCACCGGTCGGTTGATCGATCCCTCCGCCCCCGGCAACGGTTCTCCCGGTCGCACCCAGGGGGGTGGGGCGGGTGCCGGTGGCGGTGCACCCGCCAGGTCGGTCGTGGTGGGCGAGGGGGAAACCCTCGGCATGATCGCGGCCCGTGTACGTCCGGCCAGTGCCACGCTGGAGCAGACCATCGTTGCGATCTATCGCAGCAATCCGAGCGCATTCATCCAGAACAACCCGCACCTGATCCGTCAGGGACGCACGTTGCAGATTCCGTCGGAAGGCGACATCACTTCGGTCGACCGTACCGAAGCCGGTCGTCAGCTGCGGGTGGCTGCACGTGATTTCCGCAGCTATAAAGAGCGTCTGGCTGCAGTTCCGGTCGGAGTCGGCGCCGGCGGGGGCAGCACCACCGCCAGCGGCTCGATCGCTGCCCGGGTCGATGACCAGGGGGCCCGCGGCACCAATGTCGACCGCCTGGAACTGAGCCGTTCCAACGAGGAGAGCGAGCGCAGTGCCAGTGCCGTGGGCGCCCGTGACTCCGAGGCCGTGGTGGCCCGCGAAGCGGCACTGAAGGAAGCCAACAGCCGGATCGCCGAGCTGGAGCGCAACGTCAGTGATCTGCAGCGGATGCTCGAGCTGAAGAACAAGTCGCTGGCCGATCTGCAGAAACAGCTGGAAGAGGCGCGTGCCAGCGGCGCTTCGGTGAGTGGCACCGTTGGTGCCGCTGCCGTGGAAGATCAGGCCGCCAGGGCGGAAGCCGATCGCAAGGCGGCCGAGAAGGCTGCTGCCGACAAGGCCGCCGCCGAGAAAGCTGCCGCCGAGGCCAAGGCCGTCGCCGACCGACTGGCCGCTGAAAAAGC
>JAUMUG010000005.1 GCA_030530775.1 Lautropia sp.
GCATGGCAACATCCCATATGGGGGTGGGTGTTGCACTTGAAGGTTGAGTCTAAGCGGTAACCGTCTGTCCTGGGCCGATCTGATCATCCTGGCCGGCAACATCGGTTATGAGTCGGTTGGTCTGAAGACCTTTGGTTTCGGCGGCGGGCGCGAAGATATCTGGCATCCCGAGAAGGACATCTATTGGGGAGCGGAGAAGGAGTGGCTGGCCAAGTCCGGTGGTGAAGGCAGTCGCTATTCGGGCGAGCGCGATCTGGAAAACCCGCTGGCAGCGGTGATGATGGGTTTGATCTATGTGAACCCGGAAGGGGTGGATGGCAAGCCCGATCCGCTGCGCACCGCCAAGGACATGCGCGTGACTTTTGCGCGCATGGGCATGAATGATGAGGAAACCGTGGCGTTGACCGCCGGTGGCCATACCATCGGCAAGGCGCACGGCAATGGTGACGCCGGCAAGGTAGGGGCCGAACCCGAAGGCGCCGACATGGAAAATCAAGGTCTGGGTTGGCACAACCCCAAAGGCCGGGGCAATGCCGGTGACACCGTCACCAGCGGTATCGAAGGGGCTTGGACGACGCACCCGACCCGTTGGGACAATGAGTTCTTCCATCTGCTGTTCAAATACGAGTGGGCGCTGACCAGGAGCCCGGCCGGTGCCCAGCAGTGGGAGCCGGTCGATATTGCCGAGGAAGATCGGCCGGTCGATGCGCACAACCCGAACGTGCGTCGCAATCCGATGATGACGGACGCCGACATGGCGCTGAAGGTCGATCCGGAATATCGCAAGATCTCCGAGCGTTTCCGTGACGATCAGGAATACTTCAGCGAAGTCTTTGCCCGTGCCTGGTTCAAGCTGACTCACCGCGACATGGGACCGAAGAGCCGCTATCTGGGCAGCGACGTTCCGGCCGAAGATCTGATCTGGCAGGATCCGATTCCGGCCGGCAACGCAGATTTGTCCGGCAGCGACATCGCCGAGCTGAAAGCGGAGATCCTGGCCAGCGGCCTGAGTGTATCGGAACTGGTCGCAACCGCCTGGGACAGTGCCCGCACATTCCGCGGTTCGGATTTCCGCGGTGGTGCCAATGGTGCCCGTATCCGCCTGGCTCCGCAGAAGGACTGGATCGGTAATGAACCGGAGCGTCTGCAGAAGGTGTTGTCGGTGCTCGAAGGCATCCAGGCCGCCAGCGGCAAGAAGGTCAGCATGGCCGATCTGATCGTGCTGGGTGGCAGTGCAGCGATCGAGAAAGCGGCTCGCGACGCCGGGGTCGATATCGAGGTGCCGTTTGCAGCGGGTCGTGGCGATGCCAGCCAGGAACAGACCGATGTGGCGTCCTTCGAGGTGTTGAAGCCGGTGCACGATGGGTTCCGCAATTGGCAGGAGGCCCATTATGTCCCGCAACCGGAAGAGTTGCTGCTCGACCGTGCGCAGCTGCTGGGTCTGACCGCACCGGAAATGACGGTGTTGATCGGTGGCATGCGGGTGCTGGGCGCCAACCACGGTGGCTCGAAGCATGGTGTGTTCACGGATAGGGTCGGTGTGCTGAGCAACGACTTCTTCGTGAACCTGACCGACATGGCCTACAACTGGAAACCGACCGGTCGCAACAGCTACGACATCGTGGAACGCAGCAGCGGCAAGACCCGATGGACGGCGACCCGTGTCGATCTGGTCTTCGGCTCCAATTCGATTCTGCGTGCCTATGCCGAAGTCTATGCCCAGGACGACGCCAAGGAGAAGTTCGTCAAGGACTTCGTGGCCGCCTGGGTCAAGGTGATGAATGCCGATCGTTTCGACCTGAAGAAGTGATGTGATCGCTCATCGATGAATCGAGCAATCGGGCAACTGCCGGGACGGGGTTGCCCGCGACGAAGGCGTCCTTTGTCGCTGGGCGCCGTCGAGCCTTCTTGGCCTTCTGGCGCATGGCAAAATACGGGCAGCTGTGCACAAGTGCCCAGGCCGTGGTGCTCTGTCGTGATTCAATGCAGGCTTTGCTGCCCTTGATCTTTCTGCGGCTCGGAAGCCCGGTCGCGGTGACGGTCAGTGGTCTGTCGTAGGACCGTGCCGGCCGGGTACGCTGTGTTTGAGTCGATGGGATGAGGTAGATGCAGAAGCCAAAATTGAAGATTTCGATGCTGGGGCACAAACGGATTCCGTCCCGCGAAGGTGGGGTGGAAATCGTGGTCGAGAACCTGGCGGTCAGAATGGTGCAGGCCGGTCATGAGGTGACTTGCTACAACCGGCGTGGACACCATGTCAGTGGCAAGGAATTCAATGTCGAATCGCTGGCGGAATACGAGGGCGTTCGACTGAAGAGCGTATTCACGGCCACCAGAAAGGGCCTGGCCGCCATGACTTCATCGGCTTTTGCTGCGTTGTATTCGGCCTTTGGCCGTTATGACGTGGTGCATTTTCATGCCGAAGGCCCATGTGCCATGCTGTGGCTGCCCAAACTATTCGGCAAGCGTTGTGTGGCCACCATTCACGGGCTGGATTGGCAGCGTGCCAAGTGGGGCGGTTTCGCGGTGCGCTATCTGAAGTTCGGTGAATGGGTGGCGGCCCGTTTCTCGGACGAATTGATCGTGCTGACCGAGGGGGCGCAAAGGTATTTCAAGGATGTGTATGGCCGGGACAGCATCGTCATTCCCAATGGTGTGTCGAAACCCGAGCCGGTCGAACCCGACGAGATCGAGCGCCGTTTCGGGTTGGAAAAGGATGACTACATTTTGTTCCTGGGACGGATCGTGCCCGAGAAAGGGCTGCGCTATCTGGTGGATGCCTTCCGGAAGGTCAAGACCGACAAGAAGCTGGTGATAGCCGGAGGCAGTTCGGATACCGATGCGTTCATACAGGAACTGAAGCAGGTGGCCGGTGGCGATGAGCGGATCATCTTTACCGGTTTCGTGCAGGGCCGGATTCTGGACGAGCTCTACAGCAATGCCTATATCTACGCGCTGCCCAGTGATGTCGAAGGCATGCCGCTCAGCCTGTTGGAAGCGCTCAGCTACGGCAATTGCTGTCTGATTTCGGATATCGAAGCCTGTACCTCCGTGGTCGAGGATTCCGACAGCGGTGGGCGACGGGCAGCGGTGTTCCGTAAGAGCGATGTCGACGACCTGCGCGCCGTCCTGCAGCGTCTGTGCGACGATCCGGTCGAGGTCGAAGAGTTCCGGGATGGCGTGTCGGATTTTGTCTGCAACAAATACAGCTGGGACAAGGTGGCTGAACAGACCACGGCACTGTATTATAAGTAAGCCGCCGAATCATATTTCGTCTTTGCCGGATGCAGTGCTCCAGACTCCTGACTTCATGTGATCGATGACTTGCCGTTGTCCGCGGGCGTATCGCGGGTCGATAAGCCTCCGGTCAAACTGTCATCGTACGCACACTCTGATGCCGGGGTTCGTTGATCAGCCGGGAGACGACAATGACCGGGATGGTGCCGATGGTGACGATGGCCAGGGCCGGCAGAGCCGCTTCGGCCAGGCGTTCGTCTTCGGACAGCTGTTGGGTGATGACGGCCAGCGTATCGAAGTCGAAGGGGCGCAGCATCAGCGTGGCTGGTAGCTCTTTCATGATGTCGATCAGCAGCAGCAGCCAGGCAACCGCCACCGAACGCCACAGGATCGGCACATGTACGCGTCGGAAGGCCTCGAGGCGGGAGGCACCGAGCGAGCGCGCGGCGGCATCCAGATTCGGTGTGATGCGCTGCATGCCGGCTTCGATGCCGCCGTAGCCGACGGCAAAGAAGCGCAATAGGTAGGCATAGAGTACGCCCAGGATGGTGCTGGTGATCAGTGTCGTTCTGGAACCGATCAGATCGGCCAGCGCATGATCGAATTTGGCGACTGGCCACAGGACGGCCAGCGCGATGACCGAGCCGGGCACGGCATAGCCGAAGCGCAGGCCGCAGGCCAAGCCTACCAGCAGTTTGCGCTGGTTCGTTTCGGCAAAGCGTACCCCATAGGCCATGGCGCAGGCCAGCAGCAGTGTCAGTGTCGCGCCCAGCGTGCCGACGGTGAAGCTGTTTCGCGCCCATTCGGCGAAGCGGTGCAGGGTTGGTGTCATTTCCGGCTCACGCAGCAGCAGCCACAGCAGGCCGGCCACCGGAATCAGAAAACCGATCAGAATCGGCAGGCAGAGCAGCAGGGTCAGCAACCAGCCGCGGGTGCCGGCGATGTGTTTACGCGGCCAGGGGCGATGGACACGGGAGGAGGCGTGTTGCGCGCGGCCCCGTGCCTTGCGCTCGACCAGGTGGATGATGGTGATGACGAACAGCAGAGCAATGGCCAGCATCAGCGCCGCACCCCGGTCGCCGAGCGAGAACCAGGTCTTGTAGATGCCGGCCGAGAAGGTTTGCAGGCCGAAGTAATAGGTGGCGCCCACGTCGGCCAGGGTTTCCATCAGCACCAGCATGCCACCGGCCACGGCGGCGGGCATGATCAGCGGGCGCACTACTCGCCAGAATACCGACAGCGGCCGCTGACCGAGCAGGCGTGCCGATTCGATGGTGGAGGCCGGGATGTCGGCAATCGCGTTGCGGACGATCAGGTAGACGTAGGGGTAGTAGACGAAGCTGAACAGGATGATGGCACTGGACAGCGAGCGGACCTGAGGCATGCGGCCCTCGAAGCCGAAGCTGTCGCGCAGCCACAGATGCACTGGTGAGCCGAAGGACAGCAGGTCGGTGTAGGCGTAGGCGATGACATAGGTGGGCATGGCCAGTGGCAGGATCAGCGCCCATGACAAGGTGTCGCGCAGTGGAAAGTGATAGCGCTCGATAATCCAGGCGCCGAGCATACCCAGGATGATGGTGCCGATCAGGGTGCCCAGGGCCAGTATGCCCGAGACTGCCGTGGTTTCGGCCAGGGTGGTGCGCGCCAGGTGCAGAAGCGTGTCGGCATCGAAAGTCGTGACACCGGTGATGACCAAGGCCGCCATCGGCAACAGCAGAAGCACGCCGATTCCCGACACCAGGTGGATCGACATGTGCGACCCGGATCTTGATCTCTTCTCGGATTGATTTACATTCAATAATGTTGTCGCAGGTGCCACGAAATGTCTTTTCTTTGCGTAGATCGTTTGTCCGTCCGCTATCCCGGCGCCGATAGTCCGACGCTGGATGGCTTGTCCTTGCAGCTCGAATCCGGCGAAATCGGCTGTTTGCTGGGCGCCTCGGGCTGTGGCAAGACGACCGTGCTGCGGGTCGTCGCCGGTTTCATTGCGCCGCAGCAGGGGCGGGTGGTGCTGGCCGGACGCGGGCTGACCGATGCCCGGCAGGTCGTTCCGCCAGAAGAACGGCAGATCGGTCTGGTCTTTCAGGACTTCGCATTATTCCCGCATCTGACCGTGGCTGACAACGTCGGTTTCGGTCTGAATCGTCTGCCCAGAAGCGAACGCGCCGACCGCGTGGCCGACATGCTGGCGTTGACCCGGTTGACAGCGCAGGCGCGGCGCTATCCGCACGAGCTGTCGGGTGGGCAGCAGCAGCGGGTTGCCCTGGCACGTGCACTGGCACCACAGCCGTCGCTGTTGCTGTTGGACGAGCCCTTTTCCAGCCTGGATGCGGCGCTGCGCGAGCAGCTGGGGCTGGAGGTACGACAGATTCTGAAGGCCACCGGCACCACTGCCGTGCTGGTGACACATGATCAGCGCGAGGCTTTTGCGGTCTGCGACCAGATCGGCATCATTCGCGACGGGCGGATGGAGCAGTGGGACACTGCCTACAACCTCTATCATCGGCCGGTCAGTGAGTATGTGGCCCGTTTCATCGGTGAAGGGGTGATGCTGCCGGGGCTGTGCCGCGATGCCGCCGATGGCATGCCTTTGCAGGTGCGCACCGAACTGGGCTGCATCACCGAAGCGGGCGAATGTCAGCCAGCGGCGCGACCGGAGTATGTGGCCAAGGTGCTGATGCGGCCGGATGACGTGGTTTATGACCAAGGCGCGTCGCTGCGCGGTGAAGTGGTGCAAAAGGTTTTCCGTGGGGCGGATTATCTGTATACGCTGCGGCTGCCTTCCGGGGCCGAGGTGATGGCGCTGGTGCCCAGCAGGTACGATCACGCTTTGGGTGAAGCGATCGGCATCCGGTTGGAGACGGCGCATATCGTGTCCTTCCGGGATGAGCGGGGCGAGATCGGCAGTCTTCCGTTCTGAGGGGGACAGCGGAGAGGCCGGTTGTCACTGTCCTCTCCGCTGTCGCCGCCTGCGGCAGGTGCCGACGATGGTGGGCAGCGAAGCGATGATTATCGGTACTTCCTTTGTTCACAGCGTCATGGCCATCGCTCGAGCGCCATACTCCGCTCGCCCATCGAGCCGACCGAGGACTGGACTGGGTTTGCCGCCGTGATTCCCGCGAGCCGGGATCGGCGGGCAAAGAGGGGGAGGGTACGCCACCGTCCCTCCCAGGCCACTCAAGTGAAAAGAGGCTATTCAAGCCATTTTTCGACAGCAAGTACTTACTTATATCCCACTTTATCCAGCAGTTTCTGGGCTTCGACCGCTTGGGCGGCCATCCGGTCGGTACTGACCGAATCCATCTTGAAGCTGCCCAAGGCATCCAGGGCCGGGTTCGGCACCTTGACGGACTTCACGATCGGCCACTCGTTGTTGCCATCGGCAAAGTACTTCTGGGCCTGGTCGCTGGACAGATATTCCAGGAAGCGGATGGCGTTGTCACGGTGTGGGGCATGGGCGGCCACGGCGCCACCGGCCAGGTTCATGTGCGTCCCGGTGGTGGCCTGGTTCGGCCAGACCATGCCGATCCTGGCGACGGCCACCTTGTCTTCGGGTTTGTCCGAACGCATCATCCGGGCCAGATAGTAGCTGTTGGTCAGTGCTACGCCGCATTCACCGCTGGCCACGGCCTTGATCTGATCGGTGTCACCGCCTTTGGGGGTGCGAGCCTGATTGTCGACATAGCCTTTCAGCACTTTCTCGGTCTTTTCCAGGCCGTCGTGCTCGATCATCGAGCCGAACAGTGACAGGTTGTAGGGATGGCTGCCCGAGCGGGTGCAGACTTTGCCCTTGTTTTTCGGGTCGGCCAGCGATTCATAGGTCATCACGTCCTTGGGGTCGACCGTGTCCTTGTTGTAGACGATGACGCGGGCGCGGTTCGAGAGGCCATACCAGCTGCCGTCCTGGGCGCGGAACTCGGCCGGAATACGCTCGTCCAGGGTCTTGGACTGGACCGGTTGGAACAGGCCTTCCTGCTGGGCATGGTACAGACGCGAGGCGTCGACCAGCAGGATCACGTCGGCCGGGCTTTTGTCGCCTTCGGACTTCAGGCGTTCCAGCAGCGGTTGGTCTTTCAGTTCGACCCGGTTGATCTTGATGCCGGTCTGCCTGGTGAAGTCGTTGTAAAGCCGCTCGTCACCTTGATAATGGCGCGCCGAGTAGAGATTCAGCACTTTGTCGTCGGCGCTGTTGTTCTGGGCCTGTACGGCACCGACCAGGGTGGCGGAAACGGCAGTGGCCAGCAGGCCGACCTTGAAACGTGCAGCGGTCATACGTGTTGTCTCCTGAACAGGATGGAATGGATGAAACTGCGGGTGATTCCGAACAGCGGAAATGGAAAGGGCCATTCCGTCGTCTTCTCTCTGGGGCTGCCCCGCGCATCGCGGACCCCGGCCGACGCCCGGGTATCGGGCCACGATGCCAGCATACTGCAAGCCTGCATGGCCGCGATGCTCGAGGTTGCATTGCGGCGAGGTCCCGCTGCCGCAATGTACGTATGGTGGCCCTGCGCTTCGAGGGCAGTTCGGGTGCGCGGTGCCGATATATGCCGTGGCATGCCGTAGCATCGGGAATGAGAAGATTGGATAAGGATGCTTTTGAGATTGATAATTCTTTATATTACCTCAAAGTGATAAAGATGGGCCGGTTCGAGCCTGCATCGATCGGGAGGGAGTTCGGGCGCGGATGTCGGATGGGGACTATGGCCGGCCTGCGCCGGGCGGCGGCTCGGGGTTCAGCCGTTCTGGTCGTCCGCACCGTAGGGGCGCGCGCCGCGACGGACTTCTTCCATGTCCAACGCGCGGATCTGCCGGATCAGATCGTCCAGCGCGCTCTTGGGCAGTGCCCCTGCTTGTTGGAAGACGATGACTTTTTCGCGGAAGACCATCAGGGTCGGGATCGAGCGGATGCCGAAGTGACCAGCCAGCTGGCTTTCTTCGTCGGTGTTGATCTTGGCGAAGACGATGTCCGGGTGCTCTTCGGAAACCTGCTCGAACACTGGCGCAAAGCTTTTGCAGGGGCCGCACCAAGGCGCCCAGAAATCCAGGATCACAATATCGTTGCCGCTGACGGTCGAGTCGAAATCGGCAGTTTTCAGTTCTTTGACAGCCATGAATGGGGTTCCTGTGGGATGATGGCCTGCGTGGTGGCCGAGTCGGCGGCGGGCCACTTGGAACGCAGGGCTCGTCAGGGCGGCCATTGTCGTCGAAGCATCCGGGGGCGGCAAGCGAGTCCCGGACGATAGCAGGGATTTGTGGCAGGTGCGGCGCTGATCGGCTGGGAGCCTATAATTTGGGCACAGGAAAGTGCCGGGGCTGTCGGATCACGAATATCGCGAAGCCGGTGCCTGCCGGCTCGACGGCCGATGTCGTCCGTGATCTCGTCATGGTGCAGGCGACGGCCGTGGGAGAGCGCCGCAGTCGGGGCTTGATTGGTTGAGAGGAAAGCAACGGGTGATACTGAACGCACGCAGGAAAATCTGGCACGGTTTGCAGCCGGAATCAGAAATGCCCGAGGCCCGGCCAGCAGGCCTTCTGCTGACGGCTCGTCGTCGCTGGCTGGCATGCGTGCTGTCGGGCGCGTTGTCGGGGATGATGGATGGTCCTCCGGCGGCCCATGCACACCATGGTTTTCTGGGGAAGCACGATTTCGCCAAACCGATGTTTCTGCGAGGCAAGGTGCTGCGCGTGCAGCGTAACATGCCCCATGTGCGCTTCGTGGTGGATGTGCCGCACAGTGGTGGGCGTGTCCCCCGCGACAGGGAATGGATGCGTCCGCTCGAAGATGCCGAATCCCGTCCGACCCTGACCATTCTGGCCCCATTCGATCGGCATGGCGAGATCGAGCTGACGCTGGATTGGCGGTTGTCACGGGCGGTGCTCGACGATCCGACCCTGCTCGACGGAGGGGATCAGATTTCGGCGGTGGTTTATTGGCGGACCGCCCGGGATGAATACCACGACGAGCTGCTGGTGGTGCTGCTTCGCACGCAGGATGATCAGGTGCTGGTCAGTTCGCGGCCCCCCCACCCGAAGCGTACCTCGCCCGGCAGTGTGGAGTCGGGCCAATAGCCGGCTCGTGGTCGCCACAAAGGTGAAATTTGGCCGGCCTGGCGGGGTTGTCGTCCGTTCCGGTCCGCAGTCCTGGACTCTTTCTTTTGGGCCAAGCAGCGACAGAGAGGTATATCGGTGCAGGTGCTGCCGGCATGCAGCTGCGCGCTTTTCATGGCTTCCTCCGGTCCGAACCGATGGCAAGAAGGCCCCGGTCGATGAACGATCCAGTCGTATGGAGTTCTCGGTCGATGGCCATTGGTCACCGTATGGCGCGCACTGGGAGCACATGGACCGGACTCCGCTCCTTTTTGCTGTTATGGTGCCAGGGGCTGTTCCTGGTGGCGCGCATTTCCCGGTGCGCCGTGCGTGTGGGTGCGATCTGAACCGCAGGGGCCCGGCTGCAGAACGCTGGAAGATCGCCGTTGGTCTGCCAGCGTGTGTCAAGGATGCCGATGAACGAATCGAACCATTTATTCTGTTTACTGCCTGGGATCCGGCAAACGACCGAAGCTGGGCAGGATTTTCCTATGCATCGGGCGGGCAACGGGATCGTGGACCGCGGACCGAATGCGGCCGGGTCGGTTTTCGGCTGCACGATGGCCCAGGCCCCGGACGGGACGGGTGTGCAGTCAGCAGTCTATCGTCGACAAAAATACGGAAGGTGGCGTGCTACGGTCATCGCTCTGCTGTTGAGCGTGCCGATGAGTGCGACGGCCGACGGACGCTACAGTCTACCGGTCTGGGAAGTGGGTCTGGGGGCGTCGGCTCTGTCATTGGCGGATTACCGGGGGGCCTCGACTCGGCGTAGCTATCTGTTGGCTTTTCCGGTGCTGGTGTACCGTTCTCCGCATCTGAAGGTCGACCGCAGCGGCTTACGCGCCGATCTGTGGGATGACGATCGTTTCGAGTTGGATCTGAGCGTCAATCTGAGTGCGCCGGTGCGCAGCGATGCCAATGGGCCGCGGGCGGGCATGCCCCGACGTCGGGCGCTGTTGGAGTTGGGGCCTCGGTTGCAGATGCGGCTATGGCGTGCCGAGAACGGTCATCGACGGCTGAAGTTGCATCTGCCGGTGCGCTATGCGCTGCCTCTGGGGCGTCTGGAGAATGCCGGCCTGGTCTTTCATCCCAAGCTGGTCCTGGACGTGGATCATGTCGCCGGTTTTTCGGGCTGGAACATGTCGCTGGCAGCCGGGCCGATTTTTGCGACCAGGACCCATCATCGCTATTTCTATCAGGTCGATCCCGAATATGCCCGACTGGGGCGCCCGGCATGGACGGCCAAGGGGGGCTACAGTGGTATGCAGTTCACCCTGGGGCTCAACAAGCGCTATCCCGATTACTGGGTGGGCGGTTTCGTGAGGGTGGATCAAATCAGTGGCGCGGTATTCGCCGATTCGCCCTTGGTCCGGCAGCGCAGCAATGTCAGTGCGGGTCTGATGTTCGGCTGGTTGTTTGCCCGCTCGGCCGAACAGGTGCAGCAAAGCGACTGATCTACAGTGAGCGGATGCGGCTCGCCCGACCGTCGGTGCCGCGGCTCGACAGCAGACGGCGTGCCATCGTCAGCATCGGGTAATGATGTGAATCGCGCCCATAGAGCAGATCGTCATCTCTGTCGTGTTCCGGACTCTCATAGGAAGTGCGTTCGCCGCCGCTGCGCACATCGGCACGTTGTGGCGGTCTGACCTGCAATCGTTTTCGCAGCCGCTCGACTTCCCGCTCGGCTTCGGCCCAGGTCTGGCGCGTTTCCTGCAGTGCATTTTCCAGCGCCGTCACCGCGGCATGCAGTGTCTGACACTGACGGTCGCTGGCCTGTTGGGCACGTTGCCAGCGCATTGCTTCTGCTTCGTAATGCCTCAGCAGCCGGGCTTTTTCACGGTTGATGCGCAATTCGAGTGCCAAGCGTCGTTTCAGCACCAGCAGAGCGGCTTCGCCCATGCCGTGATCTCGACGCATGATGGTGGGCGGACGCAGACTGGTGTAGGAACGGGGTGCCGTGTGCCGGGGAGGGACGAGTGCCTGGGTCGGCGCCGGCACCGGTCTCGACTCCGACATGGGGGCCGAAGTCCGCGAGGCGTTGCCATCGCCAACGGAAACGGACATCTGCACGTTCCGCTGCCGTGCCGTGGTCGTCGGCTGAAAAGCCGCGGTGGCGCGCGGATCTCTGCTCATCGGGGCCGACGCATGCGGGGGCGTCGAACGGGGAGAGACACTCGACGTGCCCGGCACCAGCCGGGGTGCCGATGCGACCATGGCGCTATGTTCCACACGACGTGCGATGTCTGCGCTCTGCTGCATCAGCATCGTCTTCAACTGCGCAATACGGCGTGCCTGGTAAGCGAGCTGGCTGGCCTGCTCGGAGGCCAGATCTTCGGCAAGAAGACGGGCTTCTTCGTACTGCTCCCGGCTTTTGCGCTGGTGAATGGCCCACAGTTGCTGAACCATACGCCGACGACGCATGGCCTGCAGCGTCCAGGCCAACAGAAACCCGCAGAACAGGGCGAACAACAGGAGCAGCCAATAGGCCCCTTGTTCGACGAGCTCCGACAGGGTCAACGGAAGGAGCGCCAGATTTTGAGCAAAAGCCGATTCGGTAATCATCTTGGCACGTTGAAAGCAGCATAGGGGCTTGGAACGCAGAAAGACGCGGGCTGAACACCGGCTGCGAGAACAACCTGCACCCGTTTGCCGGCTCCATGGCTGCTGCTCGGTCGCTGCGAATCGGGCACCGACTGCGCTCGGTGGAAACCGTTTTGTCTGCGTGATTTCCACGGCCCGAACTTCTGGTCCGTGCAGATCCTGCCGGTCCGCACAGACGCCAGTCGATTACAAGTGTGCCAAACACTCCGAATGAAAATCGCCCTGTATTACAATTGGGTACAAAACGAT
The DNA here is from genome assembly GCA_030530775.1 of Lautropia sp. Classification (GTDB taxonomy): domain Bacteria; phylum Pseudomonadota; class Gammaproteobacteria; order Burkholderiales; family Burkholderiaceae_E; genus Lautropia. Next base: position 12,175 of record JAUMUG010000005.1, read on the forward strand.
GTTTACAGGGTACTCTTTGGGTTGATGTCTCCATATTCGGCTGAGGCTGTTCATCTGAGGCGGTTCATGAAAGCATCAAAGGCCCGAAAGTACCTGTCCGGATATGTTTCGCTGCTTGGCCTGTCAAGGACCGGGGTTTGGTTGTGTCGGGCCTGCCTGATTCGGGAGCCGAGGGGAAGGGGCCCGGATTGGTTTCGGAGAGAGAAGAGCGCTGCAGAGCAGAGCAAGCCGGCTTCAGAGAGCAGGACAGACTTCATGTGCGGAGAACGGGACGGACCTCGTCATGAAATGGCGTCCACTCCCGAGCGTAACCCCGTCGGCCTCAGAGCACCGTCACGGCCAGCGTCACCCGATTGCGGCCGGCGCCTTTCGAGGCATACAGCGCTCGGTCACTGACATTGATCAGCCCGTCCGGATCGGTGGCATGTTCGGGATAGGCGGCCACCCCGATCGACACGCTGACGGCCGAACCACCGACCGTTTCGACCCGTTCTTGGACCCGTCGGCGGATTTCGTCGGCACGACGCTTGGCCGAGGTGCCATTCAGGCCCGGCATCAGGATCAGGAACTCCTCGCCGCCCCAGCGACAGACGATATCACCGGCACGGGCATTTTGGGTCAGCACTTCCGAGACCTGGCGCAGCACGCGGTCCCCGGCTTCGTGGCCATAGCGGTCATTGATCCGCTTGAAGTGATCGATATCGACCATCTGGATGGCCAGCGGTGATCGCGCCCGGCTGGCGCGTTCGAACTCGATGGCCAACTGCTCATTGAAATAGCGGCGGTTGAACAGATTGGTCAGCGGATCGCGCAGTGACTGCTGTTCCAGCGATTGCCGCAGCGACAGATTGGCCAGAAACTGTGCCACGTTGGCCGAGAACAGGCGCTGGATTTTCTGATCGGCCGCGGTGCGCTCCGGGTTGGCATTGATGAAGGGCTGATCGCTGCGCAGGCTGATCATGCCGCTGGCCTGCCCGTTGGCAAACATCGGCATGCAGCAGCTGTGTCGATGCGGGCCGATCGTCAGATGGTGACAACGCAGCCCGAGCTGGTTCTCGTTGTGCGGATAGGCCTGGTTTTGGCGCAGTCCCCAGCATTCGGTCAGCTGCAGCATATCCGAGCTTTCACCCTGCAGACCCCACGAACCCAGCAGCCGGAAGGTCGACTGTGCCGGTTCGGTCACATAGATCGAGCCGGAGTCGGCACCGAAGAGTTTGATGGCGAATTCGCCGGCTACCCGCGCCGCCTCGGTCGGTGTCGTACAGGCCTGCAGCATATCGTTCATGTCCTGCAGGATGCTGTAAGCGCGCGATTGCGCTTGGCTGGCATCCAGGGTGGCCGCGAGCCGCTCGGCGGTTTCCCGGTAGGCTTTGGTGCGGCCTTGCACCTGCTCTTCCAGGTCGGCGGCCAACTTGCGCAGCTGTTCCTGCACTTTCATCTGGTCGCTCAGATCTGTGATGACGCTGAGACTGCTGCCGCTTTCGGCACCACGAGACAGCGGTGTGCTCGAAATCTGCACCGCCACCAGCTTGCCGTCCGGGCGCAGCAGATGGCAGAGCGTGCGTACGCTTTCGCCCCGCTGCTGACGCTGCAGCATGCTGATGATGCTGGGACGTTCCTCTTCGGGAACGAGCTCCAATACTGCACGTCCCTTCAGTTGCTCGGCCGGAGTGCCCTGCATATCGGCCAGTCTCGGGTTGGCAAAACTGATGCGGCCGATCCGGTCGACGATCCAGATGCCTTCGGCCACGGTGTCCATCAGCAGCCGGTAGCGTGCTTCGGACAGCGCGATCACCTCGTTGGCATGGCGGATGCGCTCGAGCTCGGCCGACAGCAATTGATTCTTCTGTTCCAGAATGGTGCGCGGCGGCAGCTCGGCCATCCTGCGGCCGGTCGGGATCAGCACGAACAGCAGCACGGATGCACCGGCCAGGCATGCGGCACGGATCGGCCACAGGGCCGTATCGTTCCAGAGCCCGCTGGCCAGTATGATGGTCTCGATCAGAAAAGCGAGCGACAGCAGCCCGACCAGACCGCTGGCACGCCACAGCACCTGCCGGCCGGGTTGGCGTTTCTGACGGTGGCTGTAGCGGATCAGCAGCAGGGTGCTGGCGAACAGACCGGCGCCGAGCAGCAGGCTGATCGAGATGGGCAGGACGGACAGAGGGAGCTCGAGGAAGGCAGCGCTGGACATTCTGAAAAAGATACCGGACAGAATGACGGGAAACCGATAGACAGGGTATGGAACCGATACTATCGGATGCATCTGCCCCTGCAGGGGGATAGCCACTCGTCCGCCCGACGGCCGGAGGTCGGGCGGAGCGCTGGTGTTGCCGGCTGACAACGGAGATCGGGGCGGTACCCGTCGGGCGTCAGCGTGGCCACCGACACCATCGGACCCCCGGTCGGACACCGGGCTCCCGGATCAGGAATGGGCGATATACCAGGGCAGCGCTACCCGCAGTCCTTCTTCGAGGGTATGGCTGGGCTGATAGCCGATGACCCGATGGCTGTGGCTGATGTCAGCCAGTGAATGGCGTACGTCCCCCGGACGAAAATCCTGGAAGGTCGGCGCTGGCATGTCCAGCTCGGGTTTCTGTTCGTGGATCAGGCGCTGCAGCATGTCGGCCAGCTGCAGCAGCGTGGTCCGATGGCCTGCCGCCACGTTGAAGACCTCGGCCGTTCCGGCTTCGGCATCGGCCAGCGTCAGCGCTGCACGGATGTTGGCCTGCACCACATTGTCGATATAGCAGAAGTCGCGGCTGGTCTCGCCATCACCGTTGATCTGCACCGATTGCTGGCGCAGCAGGGTGGCAATCCAGCGCGGGATGACGGCGGCATAGGCGCCATCGGCATCCTGGCGAGCGCCGAAGACGTTGAAGTAGCGCATACCGGAGGTACGGATACCATAGCTGCGCGAATAGACTTTGGCGAACAGCTCGTTGGCGGCCTTGGTGGCTGCATAGGGTGACAGCACGGCGCCGGTCACGGCCTCGACCTTGGGCAGCGCCGGATGATCCCCATACACCGAGCTCGACGAGGCGTAGACGAAGGATTTGACCTCCGCCAGCCGTGCCGCATCGAGCACCTCCATGAAACCGGTCACATTGGCCTGATAGGACACCAGTGGTGTTTTCATCGAGCGTGGCACCGAACCGAGGGCGGCCTGATGCAGTACGAAATCGACACCTTCCATGACACGCTGACAAAAGGCGCGGTCGCAGATGCTGCCTTCTTCAAAGCTCAGATCATTCTGACCCACGGCTTGGGTGGAGGCCATGATGGCATCGATGTTGGCCTGCTTGCCGGTCGAAAAGTCATCGATGGCGATGACCGACTGGCCTGCCAGTGCCAGGGATTCCGCCAGGTGGGAGCCAATGAAGCCGGCGGCGCCGGTGACGAGCCAACGCGCTTTTCGGCCGGCCAGCAGAGGAGTGACATCCATATCGTTATGTGAACTCTTCGTTTCTTTTGGGAACGAAATCGTACAAATGTAAGTTGACGAGAATCAGCGAAGAGTGCTGAGACATACGTGAGCGATCCGCTGACACGTAAACAAAGCCCTCATCTTTATATTCTAAATTGCTGCACAAGTTTCAAATCGTTGCAGGTGTGTGTGTATCGGCCGGGCATACTTCGCATACTGTCTGACGGCTTGTGCGCTAAGCTGTCCAGGTCATGGGCTTGTCGATGCAGATCATCATGCGGTGAGCGGCCTCGGCAGTGCACGAATCAGCCCGAACATCTTCTGCGGTCCGCAGCGGATGGCGGGACGCCAGGATCTTTCTCATGCCGACCTCTGCCTTTGCTTCATTGCTGATCGCTTTCGTCGCTGCGGCAGGTGCAGTGCCTCTGTTGCGCGACCTGCTTCGTGGCAAACCCGCATTGCGTTCCGCTGGCGGGGTCGCCATGTCGCTGGGCGTGCTGGTGGCGGCATTCTATTCCGATCCGTGGCCCGCTTCCGATATGGGCCTCGTTTTCGGTGCGGTTGTTTTGCTGGCTTCCGGTCTATGGCTCGACCATCGTTTCGTCCAACCTGCCTCGGCCGGCGTGCGCAGGGTCTTTGAAGTCGTCGGCACCCTGATGGCCGGCGTCTTTCTGTTCGGCTATCTCGATCACGATCGAGTCACCTGGTCGGTTGGCTTTCTGATGTTGGCCGTCGTCAGCCTGCTGCTGCCCAAGGCCACTTCGGCGCTCGATCGTTTGCCCACGGCCACACCGGCATTGCCCGCGGCCGTCGTGTTGGTTCAACTGCTGCTGCTGATCTGCTTTGGCGCCATCAACGCGGCGGGGGGCTCCCGCTACTCTCTGTACCCCGAATTTGCCATCGTCGCCGTACCGGTCATCGGTGCGCTGATGGGGTGCCTGATCTATCTGTCCAGCATGCCCTGGCGGCCGCAGGCCGGTATCGCCATCGGTGCCGGCGGCCTGATGGCGCTCGGACTGCTCACGTCGTGGGGCATTCTGCGTCTGGGCTCGATCACCGCCGAAGTGCGCGGTGGCACGACCGCGTTGCTGTGGCTGGTGGCGCTGCCCGTGCTCGAACTGTTCCGTGAATGGCTGGTGCGTGGCTTGCTCGGTCTGCTCGCCAACCCCCGGCTCAAAGAACCGGCCTGGGAGCGGATGCGGCATCACCTGCGTTCGATGACGGTCACCTGCTATTCCGAGGCGGCGCTGGTAGTCATTCAGATACTGTTCGGGGTGATGGGCATCACACTTTGTATGATGAGCGCATCCGGATATCTGATGACGGTGCTTTTGCTGCTGGTTTCCGTTGCTTACATGGCGGCGCCGATGCTAGTCTCTTCCACGGGCTACTCGACGAACAGCCGGCTGATCCAAGGTATTTTCCCCCATCATGGCGGAGACCGGGTCTGATGTTGCACGTCCTACAGTCGGCGTGCGCGTTCCACCGTTTGTCCGACCCCGTTTTCTCCTAAACTACCGATCCTTTCCTGTGAGTCGACGCCCTGGTTGGTGGTGGACCAGGGCGTGATCACAGGTGGCTGTCCATGCGCGCACTGATTCACTACTTCCGCGTTCATTTCGCGGTATTGCCATTGATTGATGCGTTGGTGCTGATCCAATCGATGGTCTTGGGTTATGAAATCCGTCTGCTGTCGGATGATCTGATCCTATCCACCCTTCAGGGCGTGTTGTTCGCCTGCACCATGCTGCTGACGATGACGGCTTTCGGCCTTTACAGCGTGCAGCAGGACGAGCCCTTCCGGCTGGTCGTCCAGAAAGTGTTTGCCTCCTATCTGGTGACACTGCTGATCTTGACAGTGCTCTTCTATGTGTTTCCGGGCTCGTCCGTGGGCCGGGGTGTGTTTGCCATTGCCTCGGTCTTTGCCTTGTTCGGGTTGCTGCTGGTACGTTATCTCGCCTTCAAACTGGGCTTTCTGAAGCGGCGTGGACGGCGGGTGGTGTTGCTGGGTGAAGGTGAAGAAGCCGATCTGGTGCTCGAGACTTTGCAGGGAAACAACCTGCGGGTTGCACATGTCGTTGCGCAGGTGCCCGTCGGGGAGCGGAATGAAACGCTGCTCACCACGGCCCGTCGGCACCGGGCAACGCATATTGTGGTTGCTGCGCACGAGCGTCGTGGTGGTCAGATCCCATTGCCACAATTGCTGGATTGCAAGTTGGCGGGTATCCAGGTGCTGGATCTGCTCAGCTTTTATGAACAGGAGCTGGGGCTGATCCGCCTGCGCTATTTGCGCACGGGTTGGCTGGTCTATGGTGACGGCTTCGACCAGGGTTCGGGCCGGGCCATCATCAAGCGGCTGTTCGACCTGTGCGTGGCCTCGATGCTGCTGCTGTTTGCGGCGCCGGTCATGCTGCTGGCTGCGTTGGCCATCCTGATCGAAACCGGGCGGCCGGTGTTCTTCCGACAGGAACGAGTCTGTGCACCGGGTCGTTCTTTCGACATCCTGAAGTTCCGGTCGATGATTCAGGACGCGGAAAAGGATGGCAAGCCGCGCTGGGCCGTAGTGGGAGATGACCGCATCACCCGGGTCGGACGTTTTATTCGCGCAACGCGGATCGATGAACTTCCGCAGCTGATCAATGTGTTGAAGGGCGAGATGAGCTTCGTAGGACCACGTCCGGAAAGACCCTATTTCGTCGACCAACTGAATCAGCAAGTACCATATTACGATATCCGCCATTATGTAAAGCCCGGCATCACCGGCTGGGCACAGGTGAGGATGGATTACGGTTCCTCTGTCGAAGAAGCGATGGAGAAACTGGAGTACGACCTTTTTTACGTCAAGAATCACTCTTTGTTTCTGGATTGCATGGTTTTATTTGAGACCATACAGGTTGTCCTTCGGAAGAAGGGGGCTCGTTGACTTTTTCGGGATAGACAATGACAACGGTTGCAGTAGTTGGTTTGGGATATGTTGGCCTGCCTCTGGCCATCGAGTTTGGGAAATACTTTGACACTGTCGGCTTCGATGTGGCAGCGGACAAGGTTGCACGTCTGCAGAAGCACGACGATGTCACCGGGGAAGTCGAACGGGCCGATTTCGAGGCCGCCACCCGGCTGACGATGACGGCCGACCCGAAGGAGCTGGCCAAGGCCGATATGATCGTCGTGGCCGTACCGACTCCGATCGATGAGGCCCGTCTGCCGGATTTCCGTCCGCTGGTGGGCGCCAGCAAGCTGGTGGGCGCCAACATGAAGCGCGGTGCGACGGTCATCTATGAATCCACGGTTTATCCGGGGGCAACCGAAGAAGTCTGCATTCCGGTGCTCGAAGAGCAATCCGGCATGAAGTGGAAGCAGGACTTCCGTGTCGGCTACTCGCCGGAGCGCATCAACCCTGGCGACAAGCAGCACCGTCTGCCGTCCATCGTCAAGGTGGTGTCCGGCGATGACGACGAGACGCTGGAAAAGGTGGCCGGCCTGTACGAGCGTGTGATCACCGCTGGTGTGCATCGTGCCAGCAGCATCAAGGTGGCCGAAGCCGCCAAGGTCATCGAGAACACCCAGCGCGATCTGAACATCGCGCTGATGAACGAACTGGCGATCGTCTTCGACCGGCTGGGGATCGATACGCTCGAAGTGCTGAAGGCAGCCGGTTCCAAATGGAACTTCCTGCCTTTCCGGCCGGGGCTGGTCGGTGGCCACTGCATCGGTGTCGACCCCTACTATCTGACCCACAAGGCCGAAATGGTTGGTTACCACCCGCAGGTGATTCTGGCAGGTCGTCGCATCAACGACGGCATGGGCAAATTCATCGCCGAACAGACCGTCAAGATGCTGGCCCGCCAGGGGCTATCGATTGCCGGCCAGACCGTGGTCGTGCTGGGCCTGACCTTCAAGGAAGACGTGCCCGATCTGCGCAATTCGAAAGTGATCGATGTGGTACGCGAGCTGGAAGCCTATGGCGCCAAAGTGCTGATTCACGACCCGATCGCCGACAAGGAAGAGGCGCGGCATGAATACGGTGTCGACCTGGTCGACTGGGATCGGTTGCCGCAGGCCAACGCCATGATCGCGGCCGTGTCGCACAAGGCTTTCCAGGATCAGGGGCTGAATACGCTGCTCGGTAAACTGGTCGACGGTGGTGTATTCATCGACGTGAAGAGTGCCTGGGATCAGGCCGAGATCGAAAAGGCCGGCAAAGCCGTCTGGCGTCTGTAAATCGCGGCCGGGCCGAACGTGGTCCGGCGCGTCTGTATCGCGGTTTGCCTCGTTGGCTTGTATCGTTTCCTGTCAAAGTGCACAGCGGTCGGGCTGCAGCTGAGGCAGAATGAGAGGTGCCCGATAACACGGGCGCCTTTTTTTCACCGTCAGGCCATGACCGCAGGACGGTTCGTTGATCACGCTCGAGGGTTTGCCATGGTTCCATTGCAGATCGATGCGGGGCCAGGACGCCGGCTGGCCGCCATGTATCACCCGCCGTCGTCCAGGGTCAATGGCCGCGCCGTTCTGATTATCAATCCACTCGGACAGGAGGCAGTGCGTGCTCACCGCCTGCTGCGCGTGCTCTCGGATCGTCTGGCCCGGCAGGGCGTGCACGTTTTACGTTTCGATTTTCACGGCTGCGGTGATTCATCCGGTGATGATCTGGATGGCGAAATGGAGGGTTGGCAAGGTGATTTGCTGGCGGCACACGCTTGGCTGTTGAAGCAGACCGGTGTGCAGAGTGTCGGCTGGATGGGTATCCGTCTGGGGTTTGCCGTGGGTTGGTTGGCTGCTTGGGCACTGAACACCAAAAAACAGGGAAATGCACCTGCTTCGTCGGTATCGACATCTGTGTGTGCAGCCGATTCCGATGCAGCCGTCCGGACGGATCGGCAAGTGGTATCTGCATCGGCCGGAGTAACCGCATCCGTCCTGCGTGAGCCGATGCCGTTACCCGGCCCGGCTCTGACACCGGGCTACATTCCTGCCCGCATGCCCGAATCGATTACGGCGGACACGGCCCTGCCCGACCGGCTGATCGGCTGGGATGCCGTCGCTTCCGGTCGCGCCTATCTCGATCGGCTGTGGGAAGATCATCAGGCGGCATTGAAACGTGCATTCAGCCTGCCGACGATTCCGGACCGGCAACTACGGCGTCAGAGTGCTGAAAAGGATCTGTCCGAAGCGATGGGTTTCGGACTGTCGTCGCGGCTCGTGGCCCAGATCCGCGAACTGGACTGGCACGACTGGACCAAACCGCCGCTGGCAAAGGTGAATGTGCTGATGTCCAAGGACGCGTTGCCCTGGCCGGTCATCATCAAACCTGCCTATGCCGTTACGCAGGCGGCGGCCATGATGGCGGCCGGCCGTGCCCCGGTCGTGCATCTGGAGTCAGTCGACGTGGATTTCGACTGGACTTCTGAAGAAGCCCTGAACACGCCGTTGGTGCCGGATATGGCGCTGCGTCGATTGCTACCCTGGTTGTCGGAGACGCATCTTCATGACTGACGTTTATCGGGAACAGCTGTTGCAGCTGGGCGGCTCGAATCATCTGGTGGCAACGCTGACGGTGCCGCTGAAGTGTGCGCTGCGGGCGCTCAACGGATCGGGCGCCCGATCTGCCGACACCGGCAATCGCGATCGGCGGGTGGGTGTGTTGCTGCTCAACGCCGGCGTCATTCACCGTATCGGTCCCCATCGCATCAACGTCAAGATGGCCCGGCGGCTGGCGCAGGCGGGCCTGCCGTCCATCCGGCTCGATCTGAGCGGTTTGGGCGACAGTGCCCGTGCCGGTGGAACGGAATCGATGCTGGAGCAGGCCAGGCAGGACATTCGTGCGGCACTGGATCAGTTGGCCGCGCGTTCGGGGGTTTCCCGTTTCGTGATCATGGGCATTTGCTCGGGCGCCGAGTATGCCTATCAATATGCCGAGCAGGATACGAGGGTCTGTGGCCTGGTGATGGTCGATGGCTATAGCTTTCCCACCCGGCGTACCCGGTTCCTGCGCTATGGCCTGCGTCTGAAGACGCTGACCTGGCCGGTGCTCAGGAATGCCTTGCAGGGAAGGCTGAAGCGTTGGCGTGAACGCAGTGCCGGTACGGGTGCCGATCCGTCCACGCCAGTCGACTACGGGTTGCCCAATGTCACGGTGCAGGCCTTTGCCGAGGGGTTGGCGGCACGGGTGCAGCGTGGCTGCCGGATTTATCTGGTGTTCACCGGCAGCATCCTGCAGCGCTACAACTACGCCAATCAGTTTCGTGACGCCATGGCGCAGGTGTCCTTACGGGCGGCCGAACGCGAGGCCGTGGCACGGGTCCGCTGCGATTTCGTGCCGGAGATCGACCATACCCTGAGTACCCTGGCGGGTCAGCGTCTGTTCATCGCACGAACGGGTCGATGGCTGTTCAAGGATCTGCTGGGCAAAAGGCGCTGATCAGGTATTTTCTCCTTCGAATCTTGTCTTCGGGATTCGTTCGCATCAGGTGTCCTGCGGGTCCCGGGCGTGGCAGCTTATATGTCTTGTGTGATGGAGTGATCGAGCGTGCTGTTTGTTGGTGATCCGGTCGAATGGTTGTTGCCCATGCCCATGACCTTGCTGCTGGTGCTGTCGGGGTTCTGGCTGTGGCGACGCTTCTGGCCGGATGCGCGGTTCAGTCGTCGACTGCTTGCGGTGTTGGTGGGTTGCTGGTTGCTGATCGGCTCGATTCCGGCGGTGGGTAACCTGTGGGTTCAAGCGTTGGAGGGAGAGCCACTGTCGATCGAAGAACAGGTGGAGTCCCTGGGCAAGGTCGATGCCATCATCGTACCGGGCAGTGGCGGCCCGCCGATCAACGGTCAGAAGGCGGTTCAGCACCTGGGCGGCTATGTGCGCTTGTTGTCGGCCGTCGAAATCTGGCGCCGGACCGGCGGCATGCTCATCCTGCTCGGGGGGCTGGCCGATGGACCCGAGAACTCGCTGGCAGCCGGCATGCGCGATATCGCCATCGACCTGGGCGTGCCTGCCGGGCAGATCCGGATCGTCGGCGACAGCAGCACGACCCGGCAGGATTTGCAGGGGGCGGCTATGCTTCTGGCGCGGGAGTTTCCGGCAGCGTCACAGGGTATTGGGCTACGGGCCGCCGGAGTCCAACGGCCTGCTTCGGCCCGAACCGAAGCGATAGGCACTGACAGGGTGGCGCCTGCCTTGGCACCGGGTGCTGCGGCGCGTGACACAGCTCTGTCCGATCCGGTCGAGTCGACCGTGGCTGGGGGGCGTGATGACGGACGCATTTCGTCGCAGGCCCGCGTAGTGTTGGTGACCAGTGCCCTGCACATGGAGCGTACCCGGGCCACCGCCCGGCAATTGGGCTTCGATCCCCTGCCGATACGCTGTGATTATCGGCAGATCGGCAGCCCCGGCTGGCGTGCCTGGCTGCCCAATAATGGGGCGCCATGGCGGTTCCGTTTGGCACTGCACGAAACCGTCGGTCTGTGGGTCTACCGTCTGCGTGGTTGGGCGCAGTGAGCTTGCCGTGCGCCTTTGCTGCATTTCTGTGATCATTGACGGCTCTGTCGGTTTTTCAGGACCGGTTCGGTGTCGTCCAGGCTTTCGTTCCAAACCGCGCTGCTGCTGAGCGTTCCTCCGTTGATGTGGGCCGGCAACGCCGTGGTCGGCCGTGTGTTGGCGCCGCTGTGTCCGCCCATCATGCTCAATCTACTGCGCTGGTCCTTCGCCGCGCTGGTGCTGCTGCCGTTCGCCTGGCCAGCGTTGCGTCGTGGGGTGGTGTGCCAGGGGCTGAGTCGTGCCTGGTGGCCACTGGCGCTGATGGGTCTGCTGGGCATCGGTTGCTATAACTCCTTTCAGTATCTGGCGCTGCAGACTTCGACGCCGCTGAATGTCACGCTGATGGCGTCCAGCAGTCCCGTATGGATCATGCTGGTGGGGGCCTTGTTCGTCGGGGTGCGTCCTGCCCGGATGCAGTGGCTGGCTGCGCTGGTGTCGATCAGTGGCGTGCTGGTGGTGCTGACCCGGGGGGATTTGCAGGAGCTGGCCCAGCTGCGGCTGGTGCCTGGCGATTTGTTCATGCTGGTGGCGCAGCTGTGTTGGGCGGGTTATAGCTGGTTGTTGATGCGGGCGGAACTGCCGGCGGAGTTGCGGGCGGATTGGGCCGGTTTTCTGCTACTGCAGCTCGGCTTCGGGGTGATGTGGTCCGGTATGGCCGCCGTGGCCGAATGGCAGTTGGCTTCGCCCTCGTTGGCTCTGGATTGGCGTTTGCTGGCCGGCTTGAGCTATGTCGTGCTGGGGCCGGCATTGCTCGCCTATCGCTGCTGGGGCTTGGGCGTGCAGCGGGCCGGGCCGACGGTGGCTGCTTTCTTCTCGAATCTGACCCCGGTTTTTGCCGCCATCCTGTCCGCCACCCTGTTGGGCGAGTCACCCCGGCCTTACCACGTCATTGCCTTTGTGCTGATCGTTCTGGGCATTGTACTGTCGATGCGACGCGGGCCGGGCGGCGGCTGACAGGCCGCGCGCCGACCCGATTCTGTGTTGTGCTATGTCTTCACCCGTGCAGGCTGCCTGCACCACGGCATCCCTGTACCCACGCACCCTGGCGGCGGCTCGATGCCGTCCGCCGCCGGGACTCCGGGACAGGCGGGCCAGTGTACTGCCCGGTGGTGCTTCAGGGTTGGGCAGGGGCCACCGCACCCGTGGGAACGGCCACCAGATAGGCGTCGACGTTCTTGGGATCATTGCTGTCCCAGGTGCTGTTGAACAGTACCCGGCTGAAATCCCGATTGACGGTGATCTGCGGGGTCGGCCAATCCTGGATGCCGTCCATCGGTAACCATTCATTGTGTAGGTTGGCCAGTGATTTCACCTGTGGCGACTCTTCCAGGCTGATGGCAAAGACCTTGCGGTGGAACCACTGGCGTGCCGGGTCGTCTGCGCGCAGGTTGCGACGGTAGTCGTCGGTGCGTTCACCATAGGCCGTCACCAGTACCCAGCCCGGGGTATTGAAGGCCTTACCCGAAAATTGCAGGCCGGCTTTGGTGCCATTGGCAAAGCCGTTGAACAGCACGGTCTGTTTCTCTTGCTTGAGGTCGACCATGACTACGTTACCGTTGTTGTAGTCGGCCCCGACATAGACATCTTGACGCTGTTTGTCGAAGACGAGATCCGCGTCATAGGCGTCGTTGCCGACCTTGAGGAAAGCATCTGCCGTATTGGCCGAAAACGGGGTGCTGAAATCCCGTTTGTAGATGCGGGTGCCGCCGTGGTCATAGATACCGGCCACCATGCAGTAATCGCCGCTGGGGCTCGTGCTCACAAAGGCGGGGCGATAGTTCAGGCTCAGCGTGCCGACGATCTGTTGGGTCTGCATATCCCAGGTGAACACGCCGCGTGGCAGCCAGCTCCGTCCGTCGTCCGAGGGGCGCTCGGCAAACAGACACCAGAAACGGCCATCGGCCGATGGTGAACCTTTCGAGATGGTCCAGGCATTGGCGGCGTCGGCCCAGTGGGCCTTGATCTGTTCTCCCATATCGGCCGCGACGATACTTTCGTCCGTATCGACATTCAGGCGGTGGATGCGCATGCCTTTGCCGGTACTGGGCAGGAAATACAGTTGCTTGGGGTCGGTGGCATGCCATTGCGGTTCGGCATCGCCTTCGGGGCCGGTCAGTTGCTTGATGACCTGTCCCGAGCGGGCACTGTGCAGGCGCCAGTAGCCATCACTGGATTTCAGTATGAAATAGCTGGAGTCGGCATTGAACGCCTGCCGTCCCGTGCCACTGTTCGTCCAGTATCGTTGAGGGTGCTGGCCGGCCTGGTCCGTGATGCGGACCACACAGCTGCGGTAGATGGGGTCTTCGGTGGCGGTACCGGCGGCGGGCCGGGCGGTTGCCGGTGCCGGATGCTTATCCATACCGCTGATCAGGGGCGTGTCGTGTGCCAGGATGTCGGCGCATACGTCGGTATGCTGTGTACCGACGTCCGGTGTCTGGGTGTTGGCGCTGCTGCTGTCGTCCTGTGCATTGGCAGCGCTGTTGCCAGTGGACGTCGACGTGTCTTCGGCACGGCTGGCGTTGTCCGATCCGTCGTCCTTGTTCGAGCCACTGGTATTGTCGGGGCTGCTTGAGTCGCCCGAAGGCTCATCACCCGATTGTGTCCCGTTGCCCGGCTCCGTCGTGCCGCTCTGATTGTTGCCTTGGTTCGTATCGGACGGGCTCGTGTCGGTGCCTCCTGTCGTACCGTCGTTCCTGGGTGTTCCCGAGCTGCCGTCTTCGCTCTGGTCGGCGCCGGAATCGCGCGGATCGTTCGTATTCGTATGGTTGGTGGGAGTGTCGGCGTGGCTGCCGGTTCCTCCGGTGGATGATGCGTCCGTACCCGATGTACCGGATGTGTTCGACGTGCCGGATATGTCCATTCCCCTGGCAGCATCCGTGTTCGGTCGGGATTCGCTGCCGTGGCCACAGGCAGTCAGACCCAGGCACAGGGCAAGCAGTGTGGCGGAGGTCATGGCACGAGGCATGCCCAGGATACCGGGTCTTGGCAAGGTTCTGGGCTGCCTGAAAGCCGGTGAACCGGCACAGGCCGTATCGACGTCATGGTGTCGACTGGTCTGGAGAGGTGTTCGTTTGAGCGAGAAGGTGTTCATGATAGGGAACCGTCGGGTTGTTTTTGGCAGATACGTACAAAGCGGAATGCGCCCTGCAATGTTTCATTCGATACTTGTTCTTCGCCATCGTTCCGTTTCGTTCCGTTTGACCCGCCCGACAGGCTCGAACCGGTCGAGGTGTCCGAATCGTCCGCCCCGGTCGATGGGGCGGGTCTTCTTCGGTAAACGGAGGTGCTGATACTCACCGTGTTCCGTTGTCGGGTCTTACGGGTCGCCGGAATCAGCGGGCGCTGCGATCGAGAGCACGGTCCGGCAAGGCGACCATGTAGGCTTCCATGTCTTTGGCGGATGTGCTGTTCCAGCTGGAGTTGAACAGGATGCGCGTGAAGTCCCGGTTGACCGAGGCATGTGGTTCGGTCCAGTAGGACAGTGAATCACTGTGCGCATAGGCCACGGATCGAATCTGTGGCGTGGTGTCGAGGCTGACCGCAAAGATCTTGCGGTGCAGCCATTGACGGGCAACGCTGTCGCGCAGGTTTTGCCACGGGCTGTCGGCGTGGCTTTCGCCGTAGGTCGAGATCAGCACCCAGCCCGGCTTGCGGAAGGCCTTGCCCGACACATGAATGGCGGTGGCGGTACGGCCCAGATAGGTCGGGAACAGGGAGGTCTTCGCTTCGGTCTTCAGGTTGACCATGAAGACATCGCCACGGTTGGCTTGATAGTCGATCGAGACGTAAACGTCTTCCTTGCGGCGGTTATAGGCCAGATCGGAGTGTTCCGATTTGTGGTGCAACTGCAGGTAGGCCTTGGCGTTGGTTGCGCTGTAGGGGGCCTTGAAATCCCGTCGATAGGCGCGGGTACCGGTGCTGTCGTCACCCGATACGACACAATACTGGCCGCTCGGGCTCATACTGACGTGGTCGGGCCGTACCGACAGGTTCATGGTGCCGACGATGCGCTTTTCTTTCAGATCCCAGGTGAAGACGCCGCGAGGTCGCCATTGGCCGTTGGTGACGTTCTCGACCATGAAGCACCAGTAGCGGGCATCGACTGAGGGTGAGCCTTCCGAGCGTGTCCAGGCGGTATGTGCATCCGGCCAGTGGGCGCGAATCTGCCTGCTCATGTCCGACACCAGCGTGATCTCGTTCTTGACCACATCCAGCTTGTACATCTTCATGCCGATGCCGTTGGTTGGCAAGTAGTAGATGACGTGAGGGTTGTTCGGGTGCCATTGCGGTTCGGCATCGCCGGCCAGACCGTTCAGGCGCTGGATCCATTTGGTCGTCAGAGCATCATAAAGGTGCCAGTAACCATCCTCCGCGTAGAGGATCATCATCGAGTTGTCTGCGTTGAAAGCCTGACGACGGGAATAATCGTTGCGGTGGAAACGTTCGCCGGTTTCGGATTTGTTGGTGATGCGGGTGATGCAGCTACCGTAGGTCGGCTCTTGGATGGCTACGCCCAGCGCAGGGCGGCTGGTGAGGGGAAGCGTGTGCACGGCAGTGCCGCCGACCATCTGATTGTTCCTGGTCAATATGCTGGCACAGACATCCACGATGGTCTTGGTGATGGGGGGAGTCGTCAACGGTTCGTTGCCGATCCATGCGGCCAAAATGTCGCTTTCGCCATTGGCATCCGTCGTCGGGATTGCAGTGGCGGTGCCGAATCCATCGGTGACCTGGCCATCGGTGGAGGAGAAGGCCGATGATGTCTGGGTAGTCTCGGACTGCAGCGTGAACGGGTCGGCTTGGCCGACGGGCGAGACATCGGTGTCGTCGCTGCTCTGACCGCAGCCAACCAGCGTCATGCTCGTCAGTATCAGCGCGGCCGACAGGGTTCGGCCCCATGGCCGGCTTTCCTTTCCCGGTCCGGCGTCGGATTCCGGTACTACCGTTTGTCTGGTTGATTCGGCACCTAATCGTAAAGTGGTGTTTTTTTCAGAGAAATCGATGTTTGTCATGGATGATCGGACCAGCGGAGGATTGTTATCCTGCTGGCCTGATCAATCTTCCATCGGCGTCACGCGCAGCAGGTTTTTGCTTTCGGCTGCTGGGTTCTCTTTTCTGTTGGACGGGCTGTTCATCGGTGGTATCACCGGATCTGCCGGAGGTCTCGATCAGACACAGCCAGCGGGCACACAACGCGGCAAGAATCCAGTAGTTTCCGGTGACAGCACCATCCAGCAATCGGCTGCCATAGAGATTACCCAACATGACGGCAAGCGTAGCACCTGCAAACCCTGCTGCCATAGCCCGCTGGTCGGGCGTATTTGCCGCTCGCCAGAATTTCCAGGCGAGCATCGAAAGGGATGCATAAAGCAACAGTGTCAGTAAGCCACCTAATATGCCAGCTTCCGTCGTGATCAGCACCAGAAAGTTGTGTGCATCCATTCCGGCAAGACTTTGCTGCTCGGAGCCGATTTCTCGCTTGAAATGGTTGAGGCCGATACCCCATGGACGGCCCATGATCAGACGGCCGGCACCTTCCCAGAGAACGAAACGGCTTTCGGTACTTTCATCCAGCTGGGCCTCGCCGGTTTCCGATGTCTGCTCGGTCGTCATGGCCAGGCGCTGCACTACGCCTTCGGGTACCCAGGCCTCGTAATTGAAGACGGCTACGCCGATCAAAATGCCCAGAACGATATTCCGTTTCAGGGCCATCAGTAGCAGAAGTATGGCCACGATCAGGTAAGCCTGTCGGGAATAGGTGCAAAAAATGCCGAGTAGCAGAAGACCGATCCCGCCCATCGAGCCGAATCTCCACAGCGGTTTTCCTTTCATGTAGAAGGCGACCGCTGCAAAGACCGGGATGAACATGGCAAAGAACACTGCAGCCAGATTGGATGCCTTGTAGTCGGTGCCGAATGGTCCGGCTGCGCGTTTGGTCTCGCCGTAGACACCGAAACCGTAATCGATTCCCTCCTTGATGGCTTCGACACCGGCTACCGCTGCTACCAGCAGGATCATGAAAAATACCCGCTGAATGGTCTGTTCGTCGCGCACTGCGTGAAAGAATACGAAGTACAGTGACATGAAGAAAATCGAATTCTTCAGCGCAGTCAGATCGAGCATCATCAGCGAACGGTCATAGGCTTGTCCGATCAGAAAGGCCCAGACCAACATCGCAAAATAGGCGAGGAAGATGCCCTTCATCGGGGTGGGCGGCGAGGGCTGCAGAGTATCCTTGGGACGCATGTACATCACCGCCAGGATGCCCAGGAACAGCAGATTGATGGAGTTCAGCCCTTTGAGACCGAGGTCGGCAGGCAAATGGAGCTGGTTGGGAACCCAGACCACCATCACCGCCAGCAAGAGAGTGAGCAGCAGATTCAATGTGAGGCGTCGATGATTTGAAGGTTGCGTATGGCGCGCTTGAAATCGCCGATAGGGGTATCAGGCATGCCGACACGGGCAATCGCATAGCGGTCGCAGGGAGCCTGGTTGATGCCACGAACCGTGGTGACGGCATGATGGAAGCCCGTCTGCGCCAGCAGGTCGGGCATCCACACCGAGCTTCTTCCTCCTGGAAATGCAAAGCTGTCGACCGGTTGCTGACAGAGATTCTGCAACCGATGACGTGAGTCGAGCAGCTCGTGCAGCAACCGGTCACGGTCCAGATGCCGGGGATCGATGTGCGATACGGTATGGGCTCCTATGGTAAAGCCCTGGGCTGCCAGTGTCTGCACCTGCCGCGGGTTCATGCGCCGCGCTGCCCACAGCTCCGATGGTTCGGGCTCGAGCATATCCCGAAGTCTTTCGATCATCTGTCGGATACCGGCCTGATCGTGTTGCCACAATGCGTCCAGCAGGGATGCGCAACTGTCACGTCGTTCCGATGGTGCCAGCGACAGGGTTTTGGACAGACCCTTGAGACCCAGCGCGGCGGTGTCCAGACGTTCGGCGCGGGTGCCAGCCATGATGGCGATCACTTGGTCCCACCACAGCGGTGTGCCTTCTTCGAGCCCACCGGTGACCACGTAGACGGTGGCTGGAAAACCATATTCCTTCAGCAACGGCGCAGCAATCGTCAGATTGTCCAGATAGCCGTCGTCGAAAGTGATGGCCACGGCGCCAGCAGGCAAAGGTTCTCCGGCCAGCAGATGTTCCACGGCACTCTGCAGGGGTATGACGTTGGCGTGCCGCGAGAGCCATTTCAGTTGTTCGACGAAGCGGCTGCGCTGTACGCACATGCCCAGCTCGAAGGGGTCGGCGCGGGCATCATCGATGACGCGGTGGTACATCAGCACCAGTAGACGGTTGGTCGGACTCAACAGGCGTTCGATCTTGCCGTCATACAGTCCGATGAAATCCGTCAATGGGGCAATCCATCGTTTGAGAAGCTGTTTGCTGCGGTGCTTCAACATCGCGTCGTCGGGTTTCGGTTGGGCTGGTCCAGAAAGGACTTCATCCAGGTCTCCAGCACCATCAGCATCCACAGCAGTTCACCCCTGTCTTGCAGGCCCTGCTGGTGTTCGTTGACGAGTCGCTGGATACCGTTGATGTCATACAGACCGCGCTCCCGGAAAGATCGGCTGCCGATCGTGTCCTGCAGCATGGGGCTGAGCTTGCCACGGAACCAGTCCGCCAGTGGAATGGCGAATCCCTGTTTCCGTTTGGCCAGTACCTCTGCAGGCAACAGTCGGGCAGCAATCTGTCTGAGCGCATACTTGCCGACTTTGCCCCGAATCTTCATCGACAGGGGCAGACGGGCGGCAAACGCCAACAATTCCTGATCCAGCAGCGGAGCACGTGCCTCCAGCGAGTTCGCCATGCTGGCACGATCCACCTTGGTCAGGATGTCGTCGACGAGATAGGTGTCCATATCTCCCGACAATATCTGTTCCATGCGCTGATGGATGTCGGGGCGGACAAACCGTTGACGGATGCTGCCGAATGGATCGTGATGGGCGCGCTCACCGAAAATCTGTTGCAGATCTTCGCGGTTGGCCAGACCCACCATGGCCAGATAATCATCGGGCCAGTTCAAAGCCAGGCGCTCGCCGATACGGGCCACTCGTCGGCCCTTGGCGACCGGCAGCAGTTTCGACCCGAGGCGCAGTACATCGGGGGCCAGCCCCAGAGTACCACGCTTCAGTCTCTGCAGCGTTTGATAGCGCTGGTAGCGCGAGTAACCGCAGAACAATTCATCGCCGCCGTCACCGGACAGCACCATCTTGACGTGTCCGGCTGCCAGCTTGGAGACCAGATAAGTCGGGATCGCTGAAGAATCACCAAAAGGTTCGTCGAAATACCAGGCCAGTGTTTCGAGCAGATCGGCGGCATCAGGCTGGACGATCAGTTCGTGATGATCGGTGCCCAGATGCTTGGCCACACGACGTGCATCGGGCAGTTCGTCGAAGTCGGCCTCTTCGAAGCCGATCGAAAAGGTTTTCAGGGGCTGCGACAGATGACGGCTCATCAGCGCACAGACCACGCTGGAATCGAGACCACCACTCAGAAAGGCGCCAAAAGGCACATCCGAGACCAGGCGGACCCGTACGGCATCGTCAAGCTGTTCTTCCAGCGCATCGATCAGGCTGATTTCGTCATCGGGCCATTTGGGTTCGAAATCGAGACGGCAGTAACGGTGCTGTTCGATGCTGGCTGCCTTGCCGTCGACACCGGGTTCGATCGACATCCAATGGCCCGGCTGCAGTTTGGCAATGCCCTCGAAGATCGTACCGGGAGCAGGCACATAGCCGAGGCTGAAAAAATCCTGAATGGCGTTGGCATCGAGGCTGGGCTGCCAGCAGGGAACGGCCAGCAGGGTCTTCAGCTCGGAACCGAAGCCGAGTAGACCCGGAGCCAGTTCGCCCAGATACAGAGGCTTCTTGCCGATGCGATCGCGGGCCAGAATCAGCCGGCGCTGGTCCAAATCCAGAATGGCGATGGCGAACATGCCGCGCAGCCGGGCAAAGCAGTCGGTACCATAGGCGGCATAGGCATGGGCAATGCACTCGGAGTCGGAATGGGTCTGGAAGACATGGCCCAGCTGCTCAAGCTCTCGCCGCAAGCTCTGGAAGTTGTAGATCTCGCCGTTGAAGACAAGCTGCACACGACCATTGCGGGCATGAACCGGTTGATGACCGCCTTCCACATCGATGATGGACAGCCGTCGCATGCCGATCATCGCCCAGTCAGTATAGTAAGTTCCCTGATCGTCCGGGCCGCGATGAACGATCGATGCGCACATGGAATCCAGGATGGCTTGGTCGGGCAGAGCCCGTCCATTCAGGGAAATCAGTCCGGCAATACCGCACATGGTCAGTGTCCGTGAGCGCTGGTGAACGAGTCGTTGTTGTGAAGAGTACGGCTGCTGTCTGCATAAAGCGCCAACAACCGCTCGGAAACGGCGGGTATCGATGCAAGACTTTCGACTTTGATTCTTGCGATCTGTCCCATTTCGACCAGTTTCCGGTGTCCCGTCCCATGGGCGGTGCGCAGACATTCGGCCAGCGCCTGGGCGTTTCCGGCGGGAAACAGCCAGCCGTTGACTTCCGGTTCGATGAAGTCCTCGTTGCCACTGACGCGCGAGCCGATCATCGGCAGACCGGCCGCCATCGATTCGAGCAGGGTGTTGGAAAGGCCTTCAGCATGGGAGGTCAGCAGGCCGATGTCAGCAGCAGCCAGATAGGCGGCTACGTCGGTACTTTGGCCGGCGAATTCGATCTGGTGCTGGCGCTGCTGCCGCTGCACCCGGGCTTCGAGCGTGTCCTGCAGCGAGCCGCTGCCGACCAGAATCAGCTTGACCGGCTGTTCAGACGAAAAAGTGCTCATCCAGGTGTCGATCAGCAGGTCGACACCTTTTTCGGCTTCAAGCCTGCCGACATAGACCGCCACCATGTCGATGCCGGGATGGGTCCGTTCCCGCTGTCGACGCCGGTATTCCGGGTCGGGATTGAAACGGGTGGTATCGACCGCATTCGGAATGTGATGGATACGGTCGCGTTCGAAGCCGGCGTCCAGCAGGCGTGTGATCAGCATATGGCTGATCGCCTGAATACGGGCGCCTTTCAGCAGACTGCGCTTCAGGCGGACGGCACGTCGGGGGGTTTTATCCAGAATGCCGCCGTTCAGTTCGGTGAAACCGGTCAGTTTGACCAGCAGTGGTTTCTTCAGCAGGCGGTTGATCAGACTGGTGGAGGCCGCCATGTTGTTGGCGATGTGGGCGTGCAATGCCTGGATACGGTGACGCCGGCGCAGCAGGAACCACATCAAGCGTGCCTGCAGGATCAGTCCACCCAGCAGCGGCAGCCGCGGGTAACGCAGACGGACGATCTCGACCCGCCCTTCGGTTTCATGGGCTACCTGTGGACCCCACGCCACCATCGGCACCACGATGGTACATGGGATGCCATGTTCGGTCAGCCAGCGGCTCAATGTCCCCACCTGGGCCTCGGCGCCGCCGCCGCCCCGCGAAGGGTAGACACTGTCGAGGATCATGAAGACCCGCTTGTCGGGTTCACTGCTTTGTATCGTTGGCATGGCGTTGCAGCCAGAGTTCCAGCACCAGAAGTTGATAGAGTTCGCTGGCATGATCCCAGGCATTACGCTGGTGACGTTCCAGCAGCCGGTGGACGGTGGTCAGCTCGATGAAATCCCACAGCCGCGCATTGGGTGATTCGAGGGTGTCGTTCAGCAATTGCCGGAATGGACCCCGTCCGCGCATCCACAGGCTGACCGGAAGGCCGAAGCCCTGTTTCTTTTTGCGCCGGATGGCCTCGGGCAGTGTGCTGTTCATCGCGTCCTTGAAGAGCGCACGCTTGTTGGTGCCTTTCAGCTTGAAATAGGCCGGCAGCCGGGCGGTGTATTCGACCAGGCTACGGTCCAGGTAGGGGAATACCACCGACACATCGGCTGTACGGCAGGCACCGGTTACTTTGATGATGTCATTGTCGGCGATGGCCATGATCAGGTCGAGGTGCATCAGCCGATGCAGCTCGCTGTGTGCGGGCAGCGAGCGCCAGATTTCGCGCTGCAGATTCAAGGATTCGTTCTGAGCCACTTGTGCGCGGAAAGGTGACGTCAGCAGCGTATCGTAATGATCCGAGGCGAAGGAATCGTCGGTATAGAAACGGTCCGGATTGGGCAGGCTGCCGCGCTCGATGAAGTTGCGGATGCGGTTGGCCCAGCGCTGGTCGGTGTTGCGCAGCAGATGGGTCAACTGTCGGCCCAGCGCCTTGAGGCCACTGGGAGCGTTGTAGTACAGGCTGAAAATCCGATCCTTCAGGTAGCGTTCATTGCCACCGAAGATCTCATCGCCGCCATCGCCGGCCACCAGCAGGTGCCGCCCGGTATCTGCTGCCATTCGGGCGCAGTAATAGGTCGGAATGGCCGAGGCATTGCCGAAGGGTTCATCGAAGGCCTGGATCAACAGGGGTAGGGCATCCACGGCCTCCTGCTCGTCGACGCGACGTTCGTGGGCATCCAGGCCGAAAGCATCGCTGGCGATGCGGGCATAACCCAGTTCATCGTAGCCCGGCTCGGCAAAACCGATCGAGAAACTCGAGACTTTGTCCGGTGCCGCGTTGCGTGCCAGGATGCCGCAGATGCTGGAGCTGTCGGTACCTCCGCTGAGAAAGGCTCCCCAGCCATCGTTCGAGGCCGGCCGGTAGTCACGTACGTTCGAGATGATCCGGTCGCGTAGCTGCACGGCGGCACGGTCATGTCCCAGATCGAGATCTTCGGGGTACTGCAATTTCCACCATTGTTCGATATCCATTCGACCGTTGTGCCAGCGCAGTTTTTCTCCACCGGACAGTTTGCGCACATCGCGCAGAATGGAGCTACGCGCCGGCACGTAATAGAAATTCAGGTAGTGATACAGCGCCGACATGGACAATTCGGGGGCAAACAATCCCGTGTTCATCAACAGGCGCATGTCGGATGCGCAGGCCATGCCTTTGTCACCGGCGTCCACATAGCAGACCGGCCAGGTCTTGAAGGCATCCGTGATCACCAGCACCTGCCTGTTGGGCAGATCCCAGCAGATCAGCACGAAGCGGCCGCGCAGGTTTTCGACCGGCGTCTGGCGGTACTGCACCCAAGCCTGCAGTACGGCGTTCAGATCGTCGGTGATGGGACCCGCATTCATGCCGAGGGCACCTACTTCGCGATGGCCAGTCAGGTGCCAGCCTTGCCCCTGCCATTGCACGCTGAACAGGCCGCCATCGGGCAATCGCCCCTGTTGCAGTCGGCGTGGTGCATCTTGCCGTTGACCCGGCCAGGGCAGCGTGCCGAACACGATATCGCCGGGAATCGGCGCCTGGGCGGATGCCGGCTGCGAGGGGGGGCTGGCTGCCTGCGACGGTTGAATGAGCAGCAGGAAATTACCGTTGACTGACACGCTGATACTCCTTGCACATGGCGTGGACCATAGCCTGGGGGCTGTAGTGTTCCGAAACGTGGCGTTGGCCTGCCCGGCCAAGCGATTCCCGCAGATGGGGATCGTCGACCAGAGTGCGCATCGCAGCGCACAGGCCGTCGGTATCGGTGGGCTCGACCAGCAGACCCGTGATTCCGTCTTCGATGACTTCTGGTGTGCCGCCGGCGAGTGTCGAGATGACGGGACGTCCCAGGGCCATTGCTTCGAGAATGACGTTGGACAGACCCTCGCGCAGCGAGGGCAGCACGACGATGTCGGCGGCTGTCATCAGCGTCGGCACGTCATCGCGTTCGCCCAGTAGGATGGCTTTGCCGTCCAGCTCCAGGGTTTGAATCTGCTGCTGCAGCGCCTGCTCGAGGGGGCCGTTGCCAGCCAGCAGCAAGCGCACATCCGGCCGGGATTGCAACAGCGCCGCGAAGGCCAGCAGCAGTCGGGGCAGGTTCTTGTGTTCCACTAGACGGCCCACGAACAGCAGAAGCACACCATTCGGCTGTTTGGGGGTCTGGTCGAGTCCGTCGTCGAAACCAGCGTCCGCAGCGGGCATACGCTTCGTTTCCGTATCGGCCATGTCATCGTCATGAGGCATGGGGGCGGTGTACAGATACTGTCGGCGCAGGGCTGCCGCCGCATTCAAATCCGGCTCCGGCCGTTCTACCCCGTTGGGGATGATCGTGAACGCGGTTTCCGGCCATTTCATCTGGTCGGCTGCATAGCGGGCACCCATCTGCGAATTGGAGATGATGCCGGCCGATTGGCTGCTGACCCAGCGTTTGATTCTCCATTGATTGGTGTCGTACCACTCGTAAGTGCCACGCACCGAGCTGATCAATACCGGGCGTTGCACGCGGGGCAGGCTCCGGATCGCCAATGCGCCCCAGAGTTCGGCGGTGAACGAAAAACAATGAACGAGATCGGCCTTCCAGTCGCGTATGCTGCTGCGTAGACGTTTGACGAAGCCCGGGTCGATGCGGCGTTTCTTCTCGACCATCAGCGTCGGCACACCTGCTGCGTGCAGCACATCGATCAGAAAGGACGGATTGCGGAAGTAGAGTACCAGTGGGCTGATACCTTTCTGTTTGAGGCCGACGGCCAGTTGTACGATCTGCCGTTGGCTGCCGCCCACTTCCATCTCGTCGCTCATCAACAGCACACGAGTTCCCGCCGGCAGCGTCCTTCCGTTCGACTCTGCTTCCGTCAGAGCCGTGGTTTGCTTCGAAGCGGCCGTCGTCAGCCGATCGGCATGGCGGTTTGCACGACGAGCCTCGGCCTCGATATCGGCGCTCAGGTCGGCCAGGGAGGGGGCTCGATGCGTATCGTCTGTGATGCTGGAATCCGTGCCGGTTCGTGCGTCCGTATTGGTCCCCCGGTCTGCGTCGACACCCGTGCCGGAGGGCATACCGTCCGCACCAACATCGGCTCCAAGGTCCGTATCGGTACAGGCACCGATGTCGGCACCGATGCCAGGGGCGTTCCGTCGGTAAAAATCCCGATGTCTCGGATGGTGCATCAGCAGCCGGTGCAGCAGTCTGTCTGCCTCGGTGTGTGCATCGAAGTGCTGTTCGACGTGCCGGCGGGCGGCCTGTGCCAATGTGGCGCGAAGCGAGGAATCGTCCAGCAGCCGGCGCGCGGCCAGGGCCAGCTCATGGGCATTGCCCGGTGCGACCAGCAGACCGTTTTCGTTGTCATGGATCAGCTCGGGGATACCCGAGACGCGGGTGGACACCACGCTGGCGCCACTGGCCATGGCTTCCATCAGGGCCACGGGGATGCCATCGGCATTGCCATCGCTCAGTTGCACCGCAGGCAGTACGAAGAGGGCCGCCTGCGAGATCCGGTTCCGAACTTCATCTTGGGGCAGGGCGCCGCGGAGCACGACCTGGGCATCGAGTTCGGCCCGCGTGATGGCGCGTTGCAGTTCTTCGCGCAGTGGGCCATCGCCGATCAGTTCGCATCGGAAAGCCACGCCCTGTCGTTTGAGCAGGGCGCAAGCCTCGATCAGATGAATGAAGCCCTTGATCGGATCGAGTCGGCCGACGGCCACGATCAGCGTGGGGTCGCGGCCGGTGGTGACGAAGTCAAGCGCGTCGGTCGGCACGCCGCAGTGGATGACCGTCAGCCGATCCTGCAGGTACATCGGCAGCCGCTCGGCCAGCTGCTTGCGGTTGTATTCCGAAATGGTGACCGTGAAATCCGCCTGTCGGAGCTTTGCGCTCAAATCCTGATCGTGCACGAAAATGTCGTGCGCATGGCCGGTGAAGCTCCAGGGACGGTGGATACGGGCTGCCAGAATACGTGCTGCGCTGCTGGGATAGGTGGCCCAGTGGGCGTGGATGTGATCGGGATCGAAAGCCTTGACCCGTGCCACGATCGACAGGGTGCGCCACCAGGTGGCCACTGATTTCAGGAGTTCGACCGGTCGTCGCCACAGGCTGCGCAGCAGCGGCCACAATTCTCGGGCGCTTTGCAGCGGATGCAGCAGGATCAGTGGCAGCACGGATTTCAGACCGGCCACGCTCTGTGGTGTGTAGATCACCTGCGGCAGCATGGCCTGTGCATCGGGCTGCACCATCGGTTCGCAGGCGGCCTTCAGCGACAGGATGCGAATGTCGACGCCGCGTTTCTGTAGCGCACCGATTTCGCGCACGATGAAGGTTTCTGACCAGCAGGGAAACAGCGAGACGAGATACAGTACTCGCAGCGGTCGGTCCACTGCGGTGCTGGCCGTACTTTCGTTGCTCCAGCGGTGCAGGTTGCGGTTGCGCAGAAACTCGACGAATCCCAGCACGATGAACAGGTGCATCTCGACGAAGGTGCTGGACAGCCGCACCGGTAGCAGGCGCCGGGAGGAGGGGGCTGCACGGGCCAGGATGGCCCCGATGATGACTCCCATTTCCACCAGCAGCAGCACGCCGAACAGCCAGGAGCCCCCGGCCAGTGCGATGGTGCTCAGTAGCATCAGCAGCAGTGCCACCGGGGTCAACAGCCGGCAGAATTTGTGTGAGAAAAAGCCGACGAACGCGGGATTCCGGGACGGGCTGATCAGCACCGGACACAGCTGCAGCAGTTGGAAGTTGCCGGCCAGGGTGCGAATCTTGCGGCGTTTTTCCTGCTCCATCGAGATCGAGGGCAGATCATAGGCGATGGCCCCGGCCTCGAAACCGACCCGATGACCGTCCAGAACCATCTGCATCGGGATCAGCACATCGTCCAGAATGGTCTGGCTCGGAATCGGGCGGAAGGCCGATCGACGGATCGCATAGAGTGCACCGGTTGCGCCGATGGTCGAGGCCACTTCGCTTTCGGTGCGACGGAGCCATTTTTCATAGCGCCAGTAGGCGTCCAGCCCCTGCCCGACGAAGTCGGCATCGTCCACTTCGAGCTGCAACTCACCGCTGATGGCACCGCGGCCGGGGTCGCGCAGCAGCGCCTCGACCAGTAGGCGGATAGCCTTTGGGTCGAGGCGTTGGCGGGCATCACTGAGGATCAGGATCGGCTGATGGCAGGTGGCGATAGCATCGTTCAGCGTGGCCGACTTGCCACGATGTTCGGAGTTGCGCAGCACGGTGACACGTGGGTCATTCAGGCTTTCGGCCGCCCTGGCGGTGGCTTCGTCCGGTCCATCGACGGCCAGCACCACCCGGATGCGTTCGCCCGGGTATTCGCTGTCCAGGCAACTGCGAATCTTGCGGCCGATCAGGTCGGCGGCGTGCCGTGCCACGATCACTACCGCGATGTCCGGCAGTTCTTCGTCAGCTATGGGCCGCCGTGTGTCTGCTTCGCTGCCGGAGGGCTGGCGCAGTTGCCGGCGACGTTGCCATTTCAGCAGCAGCGGATAGCCCAGATAGGTATAGAACATCCAGGCACAGGAGATGAGAAAGGCGAGAAGCCAAACGGTTTTCATCGCGATGGGTCTTCCGGATGCTGAGAGGGGGGCGCCGCTGCGGTATCCCGTGTCGCCGAGACCGGGGGCGAGCCGGGGGGGGCGGTAGTCGGCGTCTGCCCGGGCAGCAGCAGTGCGCGCAGTTTTTCGTGCCCCTGGTTGCCCAGCAGACGTTTGGAGAGTTGCAGCAATCGATAGCGGCTACGTTGCTTCAGAATTTCGAGCGGCTTCTGCACGACCCAGTCGGTGAAGCGCTGTTCGTCGGTGCCATTGAGGACGGCCAGGCGGGGTACTTCGAGCGCATCACCGGCAGCAGGCTGGCGTGCTGTCTGCCACAGGTCGACACGTGAAGAACAGACGGCCCGATAGCCGAGCTGGTATGCCAGCTGCATGAAACCGGGTGGCATCCTGCCGCCCGCCGGGGCGTACAGGCTGACCGGCCGACCGACACCGTCTTCGATGGCAGCGCGGGAGTCGGCCAGTTCGGCGCGCACCTCGCCGGGCTGCAGCTGATCCAGATAACGATGGTGCATACCATGAGATTGGATCGACATGCCCATGTCGGCCATTTCCCGCAGTTCCGCCCAGTTCAGAAAGCCGGGTTTTCCGACCATCGACGGATTCACGAAGAAATCGGCCTGTCCGCCGTGGCGCGCGATCTGCTCGGCGGCATGGGCGTTGCTGATGTGGCCGTCGTCGAAGGTCAGGCAGACCGGCCTGCGGCTGTTGGCCGGCGCAGCCGGTGCCCGGGCGTGGTCGGCTTCGAGCTCGGCCAGCACACTGCCCGGACGCCCGCCATACAGGCGGATCAGCTGCAGCTGATGGGCAAAGCGAACCGGTTCGACCGAATAATGGACATCTGCACCGATGACACCCTGGCGGTCGATGGCGTGATACATCAGTACGGTAATCGATTTCATGGACGAGATTTCATCAGGCCCAGCCGGACAGCGGCCTGCCGAGCCATATCGCGGGATTGACGATCGGCCAGAATGGTCAGCGATGGATAGATGATGGCACCCGTGGCGACACGGACCACCAGGGTGAGAGTTTCGTTCTGCAGGTCGATCTGTACCAGGACACCATACATCAACAGGGCGGCGAGGGTAAAGGCCGCAATGCGTCGCAGCTCGGGGCGGATGGCGACGGTGTGTCTTCCCAGCCAGGCTGCCAGCCCGACCATCAGTACATAGCCCAGGAAAGTGGCGACGGCAGCGCCGTCGATGCCGGCCAGAGGAATCAGGAAGAGATTCAGGGTGACGTTGAGCAGCGCAGCCGAGAGGATCGAGAGCAGGATGAGATCCGAACGCTTGCGAATCTGCAGGCCGGCTGATGCAAGTGGAAACAGGCCCTGCAGAGCAATGCCGGAAATGACCCAGGGAATGATGCTGGCGCCAGCCCGGTATTTCTCGGAGGCTACCAATGCCAGCAATGATTCGGCTACGGCCGACACGCCAGCTGCCATCGGAATGGCAAACAGCATGTAGACATGGAATACCCTCTGCAGAAATGATTGGGTGACCTGCTCCCCCTCGTCGGCCCACAGGCGCAGCACCATCGGCGTGACGGCTCCTGTGAAGGCCATGACCAATACGGCGCCGATGTAGTCGCTGAGATTGTAGGGTGCCGAATAGATGCCGAGCCAGGAGGCATCCATCAAGCGTTGGATCAATACTCGGTCGCCCAGGTTCAGCAACACCGACGACAGCTCCATGGCCACCAGCGGCAGGCTGAAGCCCACCAGCGTCTTGAGCAACGGGGCCGAGAAATCCCGCACCGACCACGGATGGTGTTTGAAGAACCAGCTGCACAGTCCGATCAGACAGATCACTTCTGCAGTGATCTGTGCACCATAAAAGCCCCACAGCGTGTTGGACAGGCACAGCAGCGTCAGCACCATCAGCCCGAGACCCAGATAGCGCTGCAGCACGGTGTACAGTGACAGCACGCCGCTCATCTCGCGGGCGCGCAGCTGATTGATGATGGCACTGGACAGACACTGCAGCCAGGCGATCGGCGCCACCAGATAGAGCAGGGTGCGGCTTTCGGGCCGACTGAAGGCTGCGTCGGGCAGCACGGTGATGGCGAGTACCCAGACGAGTGCCATGATCGTGCCAGAGCCAGCCAATCCCAGATAGACCGTGGCTTCGTACTGTGGCAGCGACCAGGGTGATTGGCCCGCCCGTATTTCACTGTAGAAGCGTAAGGCTGCCTGTTGTAGGCCCAGTTTCCCCACTGCGGCGGCGGCGGTCACCAGCACACCGATCAGGCTCATCGTGCCGTACTCGGCCACCGAAAAGATGCGCGTCAGGAATGGAAATGAAATGATGCTGGCCAGCGTGACGAGTAGGCTGGCCAGGGAATAGCGCGAGAAGTGAGCGGCCAGCCGGCTGAGCATGAGAAAACGCCGGTCGGAATCAGCCCTGTCGCATGCCGTCGAGGCGCACGAGAATGGTCTTGGCTACCTGGGAAATCTGGCTGTTGGAGGCTTCCAGCAATTCCAGTCGTTTTTCGAGTGTTTGCAGACGTTGCTGCGATGATTCCTGGCCATCGATGCTCGGCAATCCATCTTCACTCTGCCATTCGGTGGCGATGTCCTGGACCACGCCGGTCACATCGGCGGCCGTCACGTGCCGGCGATTGTCCACATAGGCCTGCGTCAGCAGCCGTTCGCACAGTGTGTTGATCAATCGGGGATTGCCGTGGGAGGCCAGATGAATCTGGCGTACCGCTTCATCGGCGAAGGGCAGCGTTTCGTGCCAGCCAGCCTGCTGCAGTCGCTTCAGAATGTATTGCGGCACTTCCTCGGCGGGCAGATCCTCGAGATGATCGGTGACCAGGATTCGCTGGCGAAGCGAGTCCAGCCGCGGCTGCATCAGGCGTGTGCGCAGTGCTGGTTGTCCCACCAGAACGATTTGCAGCAGCGGCACGCCGTTGAGTTGCATGTTCGATAGCAGGCGGATTGCCTCCAGCGCATGGTCGTCCAGATTGTGCGCTTCATCGATCAGCAGCAGCCGGCGCAGGTTGTCTTTGGCGCCTGCGGCCAGATGATTCTGGATGGTGTTCAGCAGTCCACCGATGTCGGTGCTGCTGTCTTCGAGGCCCAAGTTGACGGCGATCTGCCGCAGCAACGACAGATCGTCGGCACGGGGCGTGGAGACGACATGCACCTGAATGCCGGCATCCGGCAGACGGCGGCTGATGTTCTGGATCAGCAGGGTCTTGCCACTGCCCGGAGCACCCGTCAGCAGTACCAGTCCTTCACGTTGATAGAGCCCGTACTTCAGCGTGCTGATGACGCGCTGCATGGCTGTGCCGTTGAACAGAAAGCGCAGATGAGGGTTCAGGCGGAAGGGCTTGGACTTGAGTCCGAAAAAAGTCTTGTACATGAGAAGGGTCAGTATCCGTAGTAGGCCGGTGCCTTGGGCTGTACCGGTGCTTTGTTCAGCAGCAAGCCGACGGCTTCACAGGTTTCGAGCTGCAGCAGGGCTTCGTTGACGGCATTGCGTGGTGTTTCGCCTGCCGCGACCACCAGCATCACCTGTCCCACCAAGGCCGACAGTGAACGGGTCTCGGTGACAGGCAGCAGGGGTGGGCTGTCGAAGATGATGACGTGATCGGGCAGCTGTCTGGCCAGCTGATCGACCAGCTTCGCCATGTTGGCAGAGGCCAGCAGGTCGACCGGGCGGTGATCCAGATGTCCGGCCGGCAGCAGTGACAGTCCCGGCAGGGAGGTGTTCAGGATCAGATTCTCCAACGCAATGTCCGGGTCGTCGAGATAGTCGGCCACGCCATGCTCGTCGGCAGTGCGCAGTCCCAACGTGTTGGAGATGCTCGGACGGGCGATGTCGGCGTCGACCAGCAGCACCGGATATTCGCCACCAATGGCAACGCTGATCGCCAGATTGATCGAGCAGAAGGTCTTGCCTTCGGCCGGCAGCGAACTGGTGATCATGATCAGCCGGCCGTTGTCGACGACCGGGCGCAACCGCCCGAAGGCATTGTCCAGCAGGCGACGTTTGATCAGCCGGAACTCCTGATGGATTTTTGCCGTCTTGTCCTGAGGAACCAGAAAACCACGGGATTTCAGATTCTCGAAGTCGAGCTGTGCCTCGGGTCGCGTCGAATGGGGACGCTCGGCCGCATTGCTGGATTCGGGCTGAACTTCGGCCTGGGGCGCAGCTTCCTCCTTCGTGGGGGAGGCGGAAGCACTGCGCCCGGGTACGGTCGCGGGCTGTGTCGCAGGGGGAGCGGGCGGCAGGCCGCGACCGAGTGCCGGTGACGGTGTGTCGGCGCCGCGGGGGGCTGCGGCCTTGGGCTTATGCGGCTGTGGCCTTGGCTCGGCATCCTGGCGGGACGCTGTATGGCTGGGTTTCTGCGCAGGGCCCGGGCTGGCACTTGCAGGGGACTTATGCTGTCGTTGCTGGGACCGGCTTTGACGCAGTGCATCGGCCTTGGCGATCTCGGCGCGAATTTTTGCCGCCGCCAGTTCATCGGATTCGGCAGAGTCATTGCCGTTTGGCTGCGTTTGATCGGTCGGTTGTGTCGGAATGGTCAGTGGCAGGGTGCCTTTGGTGGGTTGCTGGTCCGCCAGCTTCTCCATGGCACGCTGAATGAGCCTTTTGTTCATGAGGAAATCCCTTGGCTGGCAGACAGTGCGACCGGTGCTGGTTGATCGGCAGCCTGGCCGTTGTCGATCAAATAGAAGAGAATCAGCAGGACGAACAGCAGCGAATAGGCGCCCGCCAACACGCCGAAGCCGACATACTGGCTGCGCAGCTTCCGGGTTGCGGCGGGGTCGCGGTGCATGCCCACGGCACCGAACATCGGCACATTGGTGGCGTGCTTCAGCGCATTCGGGTCATAGAAGGTCGGGTTCTGCAGCTCGCGGATCAGCGCGACGGCCAAGCCCACGGCAACCGACAGTACGAAGGTGGCGATCAGCAGCAGCGGACGGTTCGGGGAGACCGGCTTGGGACTGACCCGCGGGGGATCGACGACCCGGAATTCGCGGGCGCCGGTGTTTTCTTCGATACTGCCGGCCAGCCGAGCGGCGTCACGGCGCTGCAGCAGTTTCTCATAGTTGAGCTTGTTGGAGTCGTAGTCGCGGTTCAGCTGGATGTACTCGGCTTCGACTTTCGGGATGGCCAACGCGATTTCGCGGGCACGGCGGACCTGGGCTTCGGCCTCGGACACCCGGGCGGCCAGCGAGGCCACACGGGCATCGGCTTCGGCCAGCGTCAGCGAGATCTCCTGATACAGACGATTGGGGATTTTGCCTGGGCCCGGACGAGAGTCGGCCGGACGCGAGGCTTCGTCGCGCATCAGGTCTTCCAGTTCCTTGATCGAGCGGCGGGTGTTGATGACATCCGGATGGGCATTGGTATAGCGGACCAGCAGCTCGTCGAGCTTCTTGCGGCTGGCTTCCAGGCGGCGTTCGGTTTCGGTGGCGCCACCGGCAACCGACTGCGAGCTGGCCGAGGTGACGTACTCGGGAATGGCATCCAGGCGGGTGCGGATGGCCGCGCGGGAATTGACTGCCTGCCGGTATTCCAGCCGGGCCGTCTGCAGTTCACGCTGGATGTCGGCCGAGCGGGACACATAGTCCTGCGCCAGATTCGGCATGACATCGATGTGCTTGATCTTGAATTCCTTGAGCGCTGCCTCGGTTTCGAGCAACAGCTGTTCGGCCTTGGTTATTTCCTGGTCGATGAAGGCCACCGCATGTTGCGTGTCGGTGGTCTTGCCGGTACGGGTGGCTTTCACGAACAGATCCAGCAGGGTCGTCACTACCTTCAATGCCGTTTCCGGCGAGGGATTCCGATACTCGATGCTGTAGAAGTTGGTGCCGCCGGCCGGCTTGAACTTGATGTTGCGCTCCAGGTTCTGCATCAGCGCCTCGCGGCCTTTCTGGGACTGCACATCGCGATCCAGACCGGTGGCCTGGACGATGGTTTCCAGGTTGGGGCGGCTGACCAGTGTACGGGCCATCATTTGCACCTGATTCTGGACATCCGGCTGGACCGTCATGCCTTGCATCAGCGGTTGCAGAATCGATTGGGTATCGACGTAGGCTCGGGCGGTTGCCTGATAGTTGCCCGGCAGGACGATCGTGACGATGATGCCCAGCAGGCCACAGGCTGCCGTGGCCAGCAGACCCCAGTACCGGTATTTCCACAGACCGGAGAGGTAGCTTTTGTAGGACTTCAGAAGTTCAAGCATGAGACTTCGGCTAAGAGAGACTGGAGGCTGCCGGCCGGGGTGGGGCCGGCGGCGGCTTCGGGTTCAGAGTACGCTTTCGGGGATCATGATCGAGTCCCCCGGTGCGATCTCGATGTTGGCGCTGGGGTCACCCCCCTTGAGCAGATCGTCCACCCGGATGCGGTATTGCTTGTTGTTTTCGATGGCCCGGATCAGCACGGCATTGTTGCCGGCGGCGTTGCGAGCCAGACCGTTGACCTGGGTCATCACATCCAGCAGCGTCATACCGCGCTGGTAGGGCACCGATCCAGGACGGCCGGCCTGGCCGATGACGCGGATGACCGAGAGGGGGTCGCCCACGACACGGGTGACGACCACTGAGACGCTTGGGTCTCGGATGTAGGTGCCCAACCTTTCCTCGATTTCCTGTCCCAGCACCTGGGGGGTCTTGCCGACGGCGACGATATCCTTGATCAGCGGTGCGGTGATCTTGCCATCGGGTCTGACCGGCACTTTGACCGACAGATCGGTATTGCGCCAAACCTTGATGTCCAGCTCGTCGCCGGGACCGATCTGGTAGATGTAATCATGCTCGGGGGCCTTCTCCGGAGCCGGAGGAAGCTGGACGCAGGCGCCGAGGAATGCTGCCAGCAAAAGAGTGAACGAAGACCGGATGTTGATCATGGCAATGTAAGAGTTGCGTGCCGTGGCGGCGGGTAAACCCGTAGCCGACGGATCAGCCAGTTTGCCGGTTGCCCGCCGGACGGCGGCCTATTCCCGATGAACTGGTGCAGGAAGTCTGTCGGAAGCGGAGACTGCCAGAGCAGTAACTCTATATTGGAGGAAGGGATCTATTCCAACAGAATGATCGGGACAATGTGAAGAATGACCGTAACTTTCGATGTGCAGTCATTCGTTTATGTTAATAAGTTATACATACAGTGTGCAGACTGCCGTTTTTGCGATGTGGCCAGTGCGACGCAGAAGGGAGGCAATCTGCTGAGTCGGCATATTATTGTTGCAATTCTGCAGCATCCTTACAGCATCGCTGGTATGCTGGTCGTCGAGAAAAAGCTGCCTGTTCAAAGCAGCGTCGCCCGTTATCATCGCTTTCGAGTGATTTTGGCGATCTGTCCCGATTCCCGTGCCTGGACGAAGCAGGTCCCTCTCCTTTCCCCTTTCGCCGGGGCGGCGCTTCGCTGGATGGCCCGTTTGGCGCCGAAGCCAGGCGTTTTGCGACGCGGTACAGGATGGATGGCCCGCCCTGCCCCGTCGCCCCGGGCGATGCGGTCTAGGCTACTCAGTGTGTCGTTCATTTCTTGCAGATCATGAAATTATGCAGAATTATGAATTCTCGGTCTATGAGGCGTTCAGCCGGGCTCAGTGGGCGCTGTTGCGCTCCAACACGCCGCTGACGCTTTCGGAAGAGGATTTACAGACACTGCAGGGGGTCAACGAACAGATTTCGTTGCAGGATGTGGTCGAGGTCTATCTGCCACTTTCCCGCTTGCTGAATCTGCATTTCCGGTCGGCGCAGGCCCTGTCCGGGGTACGGGACGATTTTCTGGGGCGGCTGGTCGGGGTGCGGCCCTATGTGATCGGTATTGCCGGCAGTGTGGCTGTCGGCAAGAGCACCTTCGCCCGGGTGCTGCGGGCCTTGCTGGCACGCTGGCCCGATCACCCGCAGGTGTCGCTGGTGACGACCGATGGCTTTCTGTACCCGAATGCGGTGCTGGAGGCTCGGGGGCTGATGGCGCGCAAGGGCTTTCCGGAGAGCTACGACCGCAAGCGGATGATCTCTTTTCTGGCAGCACTCAAAGCCGGTGAGCCGGTGCTCGAGGCGCCGGTCTATTCCCATCAGGCCTACGACATCCTGCCGGATGTGATGCAGCGCATCGAGCAGCCCAACATTCTGATCTTCGAAGGGCTGAATGTGCTGCAGACCTGTGGGATCGAGCGTCAGGGAGGTGCTCCGGTGCAGAGCGTCACCGTGTCCGATTTCTTCGATTTTTCGATCTACGTGGATGCGCCCGAGGCCGACATCGAGCGCTGGTATCAGCGTCGCTTCCTGTCCTTGCAGAGGACCGTCTTTCAGCGGCCGGACTCCTACTTTCACCATTTTCAGCATCTGGACGAGGAAGAAGCGCTGGAGGTGGCGCGCGGCATCTGGCGGGACATCAACCTGCGCAACCTGCGTGAAAACATCGCGCCCACCCGGGAGCGGGCCAATCTGGTGCTGCGCAAGGGAGCGGACCACAGCATCAGCGAGATTCTGTTGCGTAATATTTGAGCAGGGCGGTGTGAACACGGGCTCGCGAACAAGCCGACTTCGGTGCTGCTCTGGTGACGGGGCCGTGGGTCAGTCCGGGGCGGCCCACGGTCTGTCGGCATCAGACCATTTCGATGGCCAGGGCGGTGGCTTCGCCGCCGCCGATGCACAGAGAGGCGATGCCGCGCTTGCCGTCGGTCTTCTTCAGCGCGCCGAGCAGGGTCACGATGATGCGGGCACCGGAGGCGCCGATCGGATGGCCCAGGGCGACGGCGCCTCCGTGGATGTTGACCTTCTCATGTGGAATACCGTGTTCCTTCATGGCGGCCATGGTGACGACGGCAAACGCTTCGTTGATCTCGAACAGATCGACCGCGCCAGTGCTCCAGCCGGTTTTCGCGTAGAGCTTTTCGATGGCGCCGACCGGGGCGGTGGTGAACCATTCCGGTTCCTGTGAATGAGTGGTGTGGCCGACGATGGTGGCGATCGGTTTCAGGCCGAGCAGCTCGGCCGTCGCCCGGCGCATCAGCACCAGCGCAGCGGCACCGTCCGAGATCGGCGAGGAGGTGGCAGCGGTGATGGTGCCGTCCTTGCAGAAGACCGGGCGCAGGTTCGGGATCTTGCCGGAGTCGACCTTGAAGGGGCTTTCGTCCTTGTCGACGACGGTATCGCTTTTTTTGCCGCTGATGGTGACCGGGGCGATTTCCCAGGCGAAGTCGCCGCTTTCATTGGAGGCACGGGCGCGGCGCGAGGACTCGATGGCGTAGGCATCCTGCTCTTGGCGGGTGAATGCGTATTTGGCGGCGCATTTTTC
Source organism: Lautropia sp. (assembly GCA_030530775.1). Classification (GTDB taxonomy): domain Bacteria; phylum Pseudomonadota; class Gammaproteobacteria; order Burkholderiales; family Burkholderiaceae_E; genus Lautropia. The sequence goes on from JAUMUG010000005.1 coordinate 48,730, forward strand.
GCCGAACAGACCCATCGACATGCCACCGCCATTGGGCATCCTGGTGTAGGCGTCCTCGAGACCATCATAGGCCATGTGGTCGAACAGTGTGCCGTGACCGTAGCGATAGCCGGTGCGACCCTTGGGCACCATGTAGGGAGCATTCGACATGCTTTCCATGCCACCGGCCACGATGATGTCCTGACTGCCGGCTTTCAGTTGGTCGTGGGCCAGCATCACGGTTTTCATGCCTGAGCCGCAGACCTTGTTCAGCGTGGTGGCACCGGCCGAATCCGGAAGGCCGGCCTTCAGGGTGGCCTGGCGGGCGGGCGCCTGACCCAGCGCGGCGGGCAGCACGCAGCCCATCGACACTTCCTGGATTTGCTCTGGTTTCAGGCCGGCGCGTTCGACCGCGGCCCTGATGGCGACGGCGCCGAGTTCCGGCGTAGCCAGACTGGACAGCGAGCCCAACATCGCACCGATCGGTGTGCGCGCGGCCGAAACGATGACGATGGGATCATGGGTCATGGCTATCTCCGTTGGGTTCCGGGGCGGGCGTCGCACTCGTCCGGGTCGTCGTCGTGACGGTGCCGTCATCTTCCCGAGGGAAGCGCAGCCTGGTCGGATAGGGGAAAATGTCATCCAGTATGCCGTTTCTGATGCGTTCCTGCTTGTCCTGCCAGTAGGTGGGGTCGAGCAGGTCGGCGTGATATTTCATGAAGGGTCCGCGGATATGGGGGTTGCCCAGCAGAAAGGTACCGAACTCTTCCGGAAAGACGTCGTTGGGGCCCACCGGATACCAGGGTTCGGAAGCCATTTCGTCTTCGGGGGTACGGGGTTCGGGCACCTTGCGGAAATTGCAGTCGGTCAGGTAGAGCACTTCGTCGTAGTCGTAAAAGACCACGCGGCGTTGGCGGGTGACGCCGAAGTTCTTGTAGAGCATGTCACCGGGGAATATATTGGCAGCCACCATATCCTTGATCGCCCGACCATATTGCTTGATGGCAAAGTCGCGATCGGCCTCGTCGGCCTGTTCGATGAAGATATTGAGCGGCACCATCCGGCGTTCGATGTAAAGGTGGCTGATGATGACCCGGTCGCCTTCGTCGCGGATCAGTGAAGGAGCCGTGTCCTGCAGTTCCTGCAACAGCTCGGTCGTCATCCGGTGCTTGGGGAAGGGCACGTCCGAGTACTCCCACGAATCCGCCATCCGGCCCGCCCGGTCGTGTGCCTTCACCAGCTGATAGCGATTCTCGATGTATTCTCGCGAGATATCCTTGCGGCGCTTGTCCTTGATGAACTTGAAGACATAGGGAAAGGAGGGCAGGGTGAATACGCCCATCACCAAACCCTTGATGCCGGGGGCGATGATGAAGCGATCGGTCGACTCATGCAGATGCTGCAGCATGTCGCGGTAGAACAGCGTCTTGCCCTGCTTGTGCAGCCCCAGCATCGTATAGAGCTCGGAGGGCGGCTTGGTCGGCATCAGTGTCTGCAGAAAACGTACATAGGCCGATGGCACCGCCATGTCCACCATGAAATAGGCGCGAGAGAAATTGAACAGCGCCTCGATGCCTTCGACGTCGGTCAGTACCGTGTCGATGAAGACCTTGCCTTGGCTGTCGCGCAGCAGCGCCAGGGCGAAGGGCTGCAGTTCGCCGTCGTTGATGACTCGGCCGATCAGGTAGGCCGCCTTGTTGCGGTAGAACAGTGATCGAAGCACATGGACCTGACAGTCGAGCGAAGTGTGTACTTCGGTGCCGAAAATCTCCGGACGGGCGTCGATGACCCGCTGCAGATCCTGTTCGATGTCTTGATAGCCGCAGGCCAGCCCCAGGTCGACGATCACCTGGCGCAGCAGCTTCTTCCAGTGGTTCTGCTCGGGGTAATAGACCCGGAAGGAGGGCGGGGTGGCATCCAGATGCTCGGTGGATACCGCCGGGCGCACGAAGATGAAATCGTTGTGGAAATACTGGCGCGCAAGCAGTCTGGTGCTGACGGTATTGAAGAAAGTCTCGGCCAGTTCCGGTTGCTGGTGTTCGGCCAGTAGCAGCACATAGTGCTGTTTGACGGCAGCCCAGGTATCGTCTTCATGGAGCTGGCCGGTATCGAAGCGGGTGCGCAGCGCCTCGACCGCCTCACGGGCGCGCTGGTCATAGAAGGTGATGCGTTCGGTGGCCAGCCGACGCATCCGGTGCCAGGCACCGTTCTCGAAGCAGCTCTTGGCCTGCTGTGCGTTGTAGCGGAACAGTGCATAGTGCCGGTCGAAGCCTGCCAGAATGGTCCGGGCGAGTGAAGCCGGCAGGCTCGAGGTTGCAAGGTCGGATGCCGCACCGGGGGCGGGTCTGGGCGTGGGCCGGGGATGCGAGGTTCTGTGCATATGCCTATCTTAACGTCGACATTTCGCATTGCGGCAGGGATCTGGTAGAAAACCCTTGGGTTGGCAGCATGTGGCTGTTGCCTGGCCGATGCAGTTCGACCATTGGTCCGGATGAAAAAACCGTGAATCGGATGAACATGTCGTCGTCGTCGTGCGTACACGGATACTGCCCCTCTGGGCAACGCATGCGTTGTTCGTCACGTATGGATCTGTGATGTAGCCTGTGAGCAGTACGATGAGAACCGATCGACAATACCGTCTGATTACCCGCTCCGATTTCGATGGACTGGCCAGCGCAGCCATGCTGCGAGACATCGGTCTGGTGGACACGGTGTTGTTCGTCCACCCCAAGGATGTGCAGGATGGCAAGGTGCCGGTCGGCAAGGACGATGTACTCGTCAATCTGCCTTATGTGGCAACGGCCGGTCAGGTCTTCGACTACCAGGCACCCGGTGCGCGCCGTCTGCCCAAGGTGGGGCATCACAACCTGGTCATGGGCGTGGGTGAAAAGTCGGTGTCTCGGGTGATCTACGATCACTTCGGTGGCGCCGGCACCTTCCCGCGGGTTTCGGCTGCCTTGCTGGAAGCGGCCGACAAGGCCGGCAGTGCATCCTATACACTGGCCGACGTGCTGCATCCGCGCGACTGGACATTGTTGAGCTTTCTGACCGATCCAAGGACCGGCCTGGGCCGTTTCAAAGATTTCGGCATCTCGAACCTGCAGTTGATGATGATGCTGGTGGATGCCTGCCGTTCGATGGACATCGGCCGCATTCTGGCGCTGCCCGACGTGGCCGCCCGCGTGCACCGCTATCACGAGCACGAATCGCTCGCGGTCGAGCAGATCCGGCGCTGCGCCCGGATGGAAGGGCAGACCGTGGTGCTGGATCTGCGCAACGAGCCGATCATCTACGCGGCAAACCGTTTCCTGATCTACGCGTTGTTCCCCAACTGCAGTATGTCGGTGCATGTGATGTGGGGACGCGAGAAGGCCAATACCGTGTTTGCCGTGGGGCGCTCGATCTTCAACGGCGAGGCCACGGTGGATGTGGGCGATCTCTGCACCCGCTTCGGCGGCGGTGGCCACCAGTTTGCCGGTACCTGCCAGATCGGCAACGATTGGGCCGATCAGCGCCTGGCCGAAGTGCTGGCCCGGATCGAGAAGGTGCAGGCCCGCAACCCCTCACGGAGTGCCCATCACGGCTGAGAGCAACCGCCGAGCGGGGCCGGTTCCGCAGGTCCGGCCGATACCTGCGGGCAGTGTTACGGGGACGATGCGGGCGGCCCCGGTGGTACCGCTGGCAGCCGCCATGGTGCACCGTCCTCCGGGTCGTCGGCGTCGGCTCCAGTGTGGGCCTGCCGCGTCGTCCGTGTTTACAGCGCCCGCGCTGGCGAGGGCCTGCCGCGTCGGCTCCGATCAGAACCGATAACTGAGGTTCAGGCGGACATCGCGGCCCGGCTCGGGCAGGCTGTTGATGCCGGCACGCTGGCTGTGGCTCTTGTAATACTTGTCGAAGACGTTGTTGATCGACAGGTTCACGTTCAGATCGTCCCGGTTGAAGGGCTTCCAGTTGGCGTAGATGTCGTTGACGCCGTAACCGATGCGGTTCACCATCGTCGCCGCGGTGGCCGAGCCGCGGGAGGCGGGCACATAGCCAGCGCTTTCCACGAAGCGACCGCGCCAGCCGATCTCCAGGCTCGGATTCTCGAAGCGATAGGCCAGCCCCGTGGTCCAGGTGCGGCCGATCGGAATCGCCGTGGTCGCGGAATCCGCCACCTCGCCATCCAACCGCGGCTTGCTTAGGGCCACGCCGATGCGGGTGCTCCAGCCGCCGATGTTGTAGGCTGCGCTCAGTTCATAGCCGTGGTTCTTCAGCGTGCCGCTGTTGAATAGACGATAGTGCGACTCGGCATCGCCGGTGGCACAGGGAGCGCCGCTCACGCCGATGCACTGATAATCCTGATGGTTCTTGGTGTTCTGTTTGAACATGGAACCCGTGACCTGCAGGTTCTCCACCGGTGCATAGGTGAACCCCAGCTCCAGGTTGCGGGCATGCTCGGCGCGTAGCCCGTCGTCGGCCAGGATCACGCGGCCACCCGACAGCATCCCCTCGTACAGACGCGGGCTGCGGCTGGCGTAATACATGCCGGCGTTCACGGAGAGCTGCTCGTTCACTTCGTAGATCAGTGCGGCGCTCGGATTGATGTCACCGTCCGAAATCTCGCTGCGGCCCGAGGTGCGCAGCTTGAAATGGTCGTAGCGGATGCCGGTGGTCAGCGTGAAGGGGTGCAGATTCCAGATCCCTTCCAGGTAGACGCCCGTATCGGTCTTTTCTTCGTTGACCGTGTCACGCACCACGCCGGAGGTGGAGATGCGGGAGGGTGGGGTGATTTCCTGGCGACGCAGATTGAGCCCGTATTTCAGGATGTGCTGGTTGAACGGGTAGGTGTCCAGGTTCAGATTGGCACCGAAGGTTTCGATTTCGGTGGTGCCAGGCAGCGAGCCGTCGGCGGAGGGACCGTTGTTCAGCTCGTTGGCCATCCGGTATACATTGGTTTCGATGCGATCGATGGCGCCGAAGCCCTGGCCGGTGTAGGCGAGCCGGCTGGTGTCCTGTGTGTAGATCCGATAGCGTGGGCTGTTGCGGGCCGCATTGCCCGATTGTGAAAAATCGAACTCTTCGCGCAGTGCGCGCAGACCGTGGGTCTGCTCCTGGCGGTGACTCAGCTCGATACGGCTTTGTGCGTCGAGGCTGTAGCCGAACTTGGCGAGCAGACCGCGCTGCCCCTGGGCGCTGTTCAGCACTTCGCGGCGGCCATTGGCATCGTCGTGGCCCCGGCCTGCCTCGTAGTTCTCTTCGCTGCTCCAGTTGCCGGCCAGCAGCGCATCCACGGCGCCAAACCGCCCGTAGGCAGCCAAGCCCCCATTCCTGCCCTTGTTGCTGCTCACGCCGGTGCTGAGCTTGAAGCCCGTGGTCTGTCCCTTGCGCAACAGATCTGTGGCCGACACCGTGGTGGCGATGATGGCACCGCCGGTGGCACCTATGCCGGCGGAGGCCGAACCGGCTCCTTTCTGAACCTCGATGGCCTTGGTCAGCGCCGGATCGAGAATGAAGCGGCCGTTGTGGTGGAAGATCTGCGAATCGGTGTGGGTGTCATCGACCTTGATGTCGATCTGATCCTGGCCCATGCCCCGGATGGTGGTCCACTGGGAGGCGCCATTGCCGCCACCGAAGTTGATCGATGGCTCGCCGAACAGCACTTCCTTCATCTCGATGGCCGTGCTTTCCTTCATCGCTTTGAAGTTCACCTTCTTCGTGGTGGATGCGGCCTTTTCGATCGTGTAGATCGTTTCCAGCTCTGCTTCGGTTGGGGCGGTCTGGGCCTGTGCGAAGGTGCCGAGCAGCGCCAGCGGCAGTACTTTCATCACAAAGCAGGCGCCGTGCGTTTGCGGTTTCATGCCTGAGCTTCCTTTGCTTGTCGTTTCTGGGACTTCACAAGATATTTTGATACAAATAATAGTAGCAATTCTCGTTTCCAATATTGTTTATATGGATGATACGTCGCAGGGTGGCTGCTGTGCAATGTTTGAGATTGATGAAATCGTTTCCGCTTCGTTTTTCTCTTGTAGTGCAACACTTGGTGAAACGGGTGCGCAATCCCGCCAAAACTTGGGCTGGACGCCACCATTCGGGAAAACCATTTGCCGGGCCGCCTGTGCGATGCCGCATTGCCACGAGTACAATTACGGCACTCGCCGGGATTGGGAAACAGCCCGGTCGAGGCCTCGGGCGCTCCCGGGGCGGGACGCAAGCCCATGGCGGTGGCAGCCGTGATCGTGCGCTTGCCTGGACGACGGAATGACGACGGACAGGCAGCGATCGGCACTTGGAAAACACGGCAGTGGCCTTCATGTCGGCTGCATGGCTCATGAGGGGTTCTCCGAGCATGGTCCCGTGGTGCAGAGCGCTTTTCTGCGCGAAGACTGCATAGTCGATATGGGCCGATCACGACGCGCTTGACCGCCCATACCCACACCCGCAGCCGCGTGAGAAAAGGGGGTCTGAACACGAGGCTTCGCGCAGGAAATCTCTGATGGGCGGCCGGACCCGGCTCCGAGGTGGCCGTCTTGCCTCGCCGCCGGGCATTGCCGGTGTCCGCATGTCGAGCAGCGTTTGCTCGAAAGCGTCTCTCCCTGTTACCGATAGAGATGATCCTAGGAGGAGCCCATGCTGAATGAATACCGTCAACACGTTGCCGAGCGCGCAGCGCTGGGGATCCCGCCGTTGGCGCTGGATGCCGAACAGACGGCGGCGCTGATCGAGCTGATCAAGAATCCGCCGGCCGGTGAAGAAGAATTCCTGATGGAATTGCTGACTCATCGGGTGCCGCCCGGAGTGGATGATGCAGCCAAGGTCAAGGCCAGTTTTCTGGCGGCCGTCGCCCATGGTGACCTGAAGGTCGGTCTGATCGGTAAAGCCAAGGCCACCGAGCTGCTGGGCACGATGGTCGGTGGTTACAACGTGCATCCGCTGATCGATCTGCTGGATGACCCGGAGGTGGCCGGTGTGGCCGCCGAAGCGTTGAAGAAGACGCTGCTGATGTTCGACTTCTTCAATGACGTGGCCGCCAAGGCCAAGGCCGGCAATGCCAAGGCGCAGGAAGTGCTGCAGAGCTGGGCCGATGCGGAATGGTTCACCAGCCGTCCGAAGGTGGCCGAGAAAATCACCGTCACCGTTTTCAAGGTGCCGGGCGAAACCAACACCGACGATCTGTCGCCGGCCCCCGATGCGTGGAGTCGCCCGGACATCCCGCTGCACTATCTGGCGATGCTGAAGAATACGCGTCCGGATGCCGCCTTCCAACCCGAAGAGGACGGCAAGCGTGGTCCGATCCAGTTCATCGAGGACCTGAAAAAGAAAGGCCATCTGGTTGCCTATGTCGGCGACGTGGTCGGTACCGGTTCCAGCCGCAAGTCGGCCACCAACAGTGTCATCTGGGCCACTGGTCAGGATATCCCCTATGTGCCCAACAAACGCTTCGGTGGCGTCACGCTGGGCGGCAAGATCGCGCCGATTTTCTTCAACACGCAGGAAGACTCCGGCTCGTTGCCGATCGAAGTCGATGTGTCGAAGATGGACATGGGCGATGTGCTCGATATCTTCCCCTACGATGGCCGCATCGAGAAAAACGGCGAAAAGATCGCTGATTTCGAACTCAAGAGTGAAGTGCTGCTGGACGAAGTGCAGGCCGGTGGCCGCATCAATCTGATCATCGGCCGCAGCCTCACCGCCAAGGCCCGTGAGGTTCTGGGTCTGCCGGCCTCCACCGAATTCCGTCTGCCCAAGGCACCGGTCGATACCGGCAAGGGCTTCACGCTGGCCCAGAAGATGGTCGGCCGCGCCTGTGGTCTGCCCGAAGGTCAGGGCATCCGACCGGGCACCTATTGCGAACCGCGCATGACCACCGTTGGCAGCCAGGACACCACCGGCCCGATGACCCGCGACGAGCTCAAGGATCTGGCTTGCCTCGGCTTCTCGGCCGACATGGTGATGCAGTCTTTCTGTCACACCGCCGCCTACCCGAAACCGGTCGACGTCAAAACCCACCGTGAACTGCCGGCCTTCATCAGCAACCGGGGGGGGGTCGCGCTGCGTCCGGGCGATGGCGTCATCCACAGCTGGCTGAACCGTCTGCTGCTGCCCGATACCGTTGGCACCGGCGGCGACAGCCACACTCGTTTCCCGATCGGCATCAGTTTCCCGGCCGGTTCCGGTCTGGTCGCCTTCGGTGCCGCCACCGGTGTGATGCCGCTGGATATGCCCGAGAGCGTGCTGGTGCGCTTCAAGGGTGAGCTGCAGCCGGGGGTCACGCTGCGCGATCTGGTGCACGCCATTCCGCTGTACGCCATCAAGGCCGGTCTTCTGACCGTGGCCAAGGCGGGCAAGAAAAACATCTTCTCCGGTCGTATCCTCGAAATCGAGGGGCTGCCCAAGCTGAAGGTCGAGCAGGCATTCGAGCTCTCCGATGCCTCGGCCGAACGTTCGGCGGCCGGCTGTACGATCAAGTTGGACAAGGAACCGATCATCGAGTATCTGAAGTCCAACGTCGTGCTGATGAAGAACATGATCGCCGATGGCTATCAGGACGCCAAGACGCTGGCCCGCCGGATCGAGAAGGTCGAACAATGGCTGGCCGATCCGCAGTTGCTCGAAGCCGATGCCGACGCCGAGTACGCGGCCGTGATCGAGATCGACATGAACGAGATCAAGGAGCCGATCGTCTGTTGCCCGAATGATCCGGACGACGCCAAGCTGCTGTCCGAGGTGGCCGGTACCAGGATCGATGAAGCTTTCATCGGTTCGTGCATGACCAACATCGGTCACTTCCGCGCCGCAGCCAGGTTGCTGGGCGGTCAGCGAGACATTCCGGTCAAGTTGTGGGTGGCTCCGCCGACCAAGATGGACCAGAACGAGCTGATCAAGGAAGGCCATTACGCTGCCTTCGGTACGGCCGGTGCGCGCACCGAAATGCCAGGCTGCTCGCTGTGTATGGGCAACCAGGCCCAGGTCCGTGAAGGCGCCACGGTGATCTCCACCAGCACCCGCAACTTCCCGAACCGACTGGGCAAGAACACCAACGTGTTCCTCGGCTCGGCCGAGCTGGCGGCCATCGCTTCGCGGTTGGGTCATCTGCCCACGCCCGATGAGTATCTGAAGGAAATGGGTGTGGTCGACAGCGACAAAGCCAGCATCTACCGCTACATGAACTTCGACCAGATCGAAGAGTATGTGGAAGTGGCCGAAAGCAGGGACAGCGCACTGGAGCAGCATCCCTGATACGGATTCCCTGACGCGCCATTCCATTCTTCTGTGAGGGCAGCACGCGAGGCGCGGGCGCAGGAATGGATGAGCGGGCAGGGGGGCAGGCCGGTACGGGCCTGCCTTGCACGGCTTTTTCCTGGTTTTTCAGCCCAGCCCCGATGTGCCCAGCCGCCATCGGGGCTGTTCTTTCGTTTTCCATTCGCCTGCCGTTTTGTGCGCGACGACCCCTCGTATTTCCGGTGCCAGCGTCTGCGACGGGGGGCGACGGACCATGTCCCAGCAACCCGTCGCCGCGGTCGGGCGTCTACTGGCGGCCATGCCCTGGTCGTCCGACGATCACGTTGCAGGACTTTGGTGCCGGCACGGACCTGCTGCTGGCCATCGCCATGGATGCCGTTGGCACCGTGCACCACGTCGATGCGTTCATAGAAGACGGTATCGAATTCCCCGGGGAGCTACCGCTGCGGTAGCAGGTCGGCCAGTGCCGTTTCGATGGAGGGAAAACGGAAGTCGTAGTCGTGGTTCAGCAGGGCGGCGGGGTGGACGAACTGACCGTCGAGCACCAGCTCGGCCTGTTCACCCATGGCCAGGCGCATGATGGATGCGGGCACGAACAGCAGCAGTGGACGTTTGATCAGACGGGCAGCAGTCTGGGCAAACTGTAGCTGGGTGGTGGTTTCGGGGGCCGTCAGATTGTAGACTTGCAGGCCGGGCTGAATATATTGTTTGGCGATAAACCGAATGGCTCCGACGACATCATCGATGTGGATCCAGGGCAGGGGTTGTTGGCCGGTGCCCATCCGGCCCATCATCATCGACACGGGTTTCAGCAGCTGCGGCAGAATGCCGCCGTCACGGCCCAGCACCACACCGAGCCGGCAGATGCTGACGGCCACGCCGCTGTCGGCATGGATGTCACGGGCGAGTGTTTCCCATTGTTGGCAGAGCTCGGAGACGAAGACATCGGCCTGCGGAGGGGCGCTTTCATCGCAGATGTCTTCCCAATTCTGGGTGCTGCCGTTGCCGTAGTAGCCGACGGCCGAGGCCTGGATCAGGCGACGGGGTTTTTGCGGGCGTGCATGCAGCCACTGTGCCAGTTGCCGGGTGGGACCGAGCCGGCTGTCGAGCAGTTGCCGTTTGCGTCGGGGTGTCCAGCGGCCTTCACCGACGGAGGCGCCGGCCAGGTTGATCACCAGGTCGACGATGAGGCCGGGATCGATGTGCTGCAGAGAGGGAAAATACTCGAAGCGCTGGCCCAGCCGTCGACGGCTGCGGTCGGGGTGGCGCGAAATGATCAGCACACGCCACCCCTGTTGGTGAAAGTCGGTTGCTAGATGACTGCCGATGAAACCACTGCCACCAAGCAGTACGACGACGGGCGGGGTTGTCATGCTTGCCTCCAGATCGGGATTATGGGCTGATTGTCATGACACCTCGGGCCATCATGACGCCAAACAGCGGCAGCAACAGCATGATGTGCGATTCGATCATGATGAGGCGGCGAACTTTTCGGATTTCGGCGGTCAGCGGCAATTGACCGGTGCGGTCCCATTGCCGCATCCAGCGGCGAAAGGCCAAGGATGCGGGCAGAGACATCAGCGCGATGACAAAAAACAAAGTGATTTTGGCGTGCAGCAGGGGTTGCGCCGCGTACCAATCTGCAGTTTTGGCGCCCAGATACATCCGGGCCAGACCGGTGAGAAGCACGCACAGTGCCGAAACACCGTAGAAGACATCGACACGCACCAGTCGCTTGACGACATCGGCATTGAGCCATTCAGCACGACACAATGCAGCTTCGACTGTTACGAACACTACCATCATCAGGATGGCGGAAATGTGCAGGAAGGCTAACAGAGACTCGAATATCATGGTGGGAACGTTGGAGTCCGACAAATGGAGAAGTCCGCCGTGCGGCATGGAATGTGGGCTGGCACGCTGTTTCAGGGCTTACAGCCTTATGAAATGGATGCCCATGTCTTGAGCAAGGCGCGCACCGGGCGGCTTGGCGGGCACGGGTCGTGACCGTTCCATGGGGCCCCGGTCTCCCGGGGATGCCGGGCTCGGCGGTGGGCTGGTCGTGGAAGGGTTTGTGGCTTGTGGGTGGCATGGTGAGCGCCTCGTCGCCGGGGCCCGGTGCAAGCCGAGGCCCTGATTGCGGCGTGGGGGGAGCTGGCAGATGACGCGAAACCTCATTGCACGAGCCGTTCGGCCAATAGTCGATCGACGACCGAAGGGTCGGCCAGAGTGCTGGTGTCGCCCAGCTGGTCGGGCGCGTTTTCGGCAATCTTGCGCAGGATTCGGCGCATGATCTTGCCCGAGCGGGTTTTGGGCAGGCCTTCGACCCAATGGATGTGGTCGGGGGCGGCCAGTGGGCTGACCGTCTGGCGCAGGTGCGCCGTCAGTATTTGGCGCAGCTCCTCGCTGGGTGTCAGACCGTCGACCAGCAGCACATACAGATAGATGCCCTGACCCCGGACGGGATGATGGCAGCTGACGGCCGCCACCTCGGCGACCGCGGGGTGGCTCACCAGTGCGCTTTCGACTTCGACCGTGCTGAGCCGTGTACCGCCGATGTTGATGACATCGTCGACCCGGCCTGTGATCCAGTAATCACCGTCCTCGTCGCGACGGGCGGCATCGCTGGTGTAGAACATGCCGGGGTAGGGCCGGAAACAGGTGTCGACGAAACGCGCATGATCCCGATACATGGTGCGGGCCTGCCCGGGCCAACTGTTGGTGATGACGAGCAGACCCTGGCCGGGCTGCTCCGACGGAATGAACTCGGCATTGTCGTCGACCAGTTGGGCATCGATGGCAGGCAGGGGGCGTGCCACCGCCCCCGGCTTGGGCGCACTGCCCAGGGTGGATGCCAGCAGGATGCCGCCGGTTTCGGTCTGCCACCAAGTGTCGATGATCGGGCAGGTGCCGTCGCCCACCGTTTGCTGGAACCAGCGCCAGGCTTTGGGATCGAGCGGTTCTCCGGCCGAGGCCAACAGTCGCAGGTGGCGGTGTTCGAAGCCGGTGGGGGCGGTGGTGCCGGTCTTCATCAGTGCCCGGATGGTGGTGGGCACTGTATAGAGCACGCTGACCTCATGGCGGGCGAGCGTGTTCCAGAAACGGCCGGCATCGGGATGGGTCGGCGAACCATCGAACAGCAGCGAGGTGGTGCCGTTGCACAGCGGTGCATAGACCATGTAGGTGTGGCCGGTGATCCAGCCGATGTCGGCGGTGCACCAGAACACGTCGCCGGGCTGGACACCGAAGACATATTCGTGTGTGAAGGCGGCATACACCAGATAGCCGCCGGCGGTGTGGACCAGGCCCTTGGGTTTGCCGGTGCTGCCCGAGGTATAGAGGATGAATAGCGGGTCTTCGGCGTTGATGTGTTCCGGTGGACAATCGGCCGGCTGGTTGGCGATGGTTTCGATCAGCCAATGGTCGCGTCCGGCCTGCATGCTCACTGGCAGACCGATGTGACGCAGCACCAGTACGTTCTTCACGCAGTCGCAGCCCGGCTGCTGCAGGGCTGCGTCGAGATGGGTCTTCAGGGGGATGGTCCGGCCGGCACGCCGGCTGCCGTCGGCCGTGATGACGACGCGGCTCTGGCTGTCGCGGATACGGTCGGCCAGTGAGGTGGGCGAGAATCCGCCGAACACGACGCAGTGGATCGCTCCGATCCGGGCACAGGCCAGCATGGCGGCCGCGGCTTCCGGTACGGTCGGCATGTAGATCGTGACACGATCGCCCTTGTCGACGCCCAGGCTGCGCAGCGCATTGCCCAGGCGGCAGACCAGTTCGTAGAGTTGCCGGTAGTTGAGTCGGCGGGACACTTCGCCCGGTTCATCATTGGCGCCGATCAATGCAGTTTGGCCGGCCCGGCTGTCCAGATGCCGGTCCAGGCAGTTGACGCTGACATTCAGCTCGCCGTCGGCAAACCAGCGTATCCGCAGGTGCTCGGGCCGGTAATCGACGTCGCTGATCGTGTCGGGGAACTTGCGCCACTGCAGACGCTTTGCTTCTGCCCGCCAGAAGGCGGCCGGATCACGCAGTGATTCGGCTTGGCGCGCTTCATACTCTGCCCGTGTCAGGGATTCGGGGCAGGCCGGGGTGATCATGGACATCGGTCCCTCCAAGGCATCGGGCTTTTTCTGTCGTCCACATCGCGAGGCGTTCGGTTCGAGGCACAGAAAATCGCGGAGGCGTGAAACGGCACCACCGGGCGCGGTCTGTCATCGTCGCGCAGTCCGCGATTCTTCCGAGGTCCAGGCGCCGATGTGGGATTCCGATTGTAAGCCGATGCTCGCACCAATGCCCGGGGTGTGCGGGTTAATCCCCGAGATGGCCCGCGCTCCTCGATGGGATCAACTTTCTGCAGGTAACAGTCCGTAGTCGCGCATCTGTCGGTCCGCCACTTCGTCCCAGCCGCGGTTGGCTGCCGGACTGGCCGGGCTGGGATGCAGAAGCACACCGATCCGGATCCGCCGGGCCAGCGGACGGTCATCGAGTACTTCGGACACCACCTGCTTCAGCCGCCTTTCGGCAAAGCCACCGATGCCGATCACCCATTCGGGTTGCAGCGCTTCGATCACTTGTGCCAAATGCCGGTCGCAGCAGTGTTCGATGGCACGCCGTTCGGCGGCGGGTAGCTGCGCCGGTGTACGGTTCTTGCCGGAGGCTTCCAGAAATACCAGTGGGCAGTAGTTGATGACCATCGCCTGCCGGAAAAAGTTTTCGGCGCTGCCCCAGCGGCGGGCAATCCAACCCCAAAGTCTGCGACCACTCACTTCCGAGCGACGGCAGGCGAATCCTTCGATCAGCCGTTTGGGATGCTGGTTTTCGGGCTGAGCGATCGGGGTTTCGATGCCCATCCAGTCACGTACCGCCGCCACTTCGCCAAAGGGAACGCCGGTCTGCATCATGCCGAAGGGGCCGGGATTCATGCCCAGGAACATGATCCGCTTGCGGCCCGGGCCGTAGCGCGACAGGTAGGCGGCATGACCCGACCAGGCGTAGTCGAGCGGGTCGTAGAGATGAACGACCGGGGGGGCAAACTGCAGGCCGGCCAGGCATTCTTTCAGTGACTGGGCGGCATTCAACAGTGCCAGGGCAGTGACGTCGGTGGTTTCGACGCAGGCCGTGGGCGACGCGCCGAAAGGTGTGCTGGAGACGATGTTCGGACTCATGGCAGTCGGTGTCGGGAAGCAGGGTGGGAAATCGTCGGTGAGTCGGGCTGTTTTTCGGGCCGTTCTTCGCTTTCGGAGTTTTACGACCCGGACTTCTGGTGTCGATGATGGCCCTTCGCCGCCGATTGGGCAAATCGGCGCGGGGTTGCCGCCCGTTTTTCGTGATCCGCGGAATCAGTGCTGGACAGCCGCCGGATCACGACACGGCCCACAGGGGGCGGGACGATGGTCGAGTCGTGGCCGGCCGGGGGCCGGCTCTGCCTCGCTTCTGGCGCACTGTGCCGGCGCCCGGCCCACAGGAATCAGCCGGTATTTGGTAGATTCGCGCTTGATGAAATCGACTCGGGACAAGGACGGCAAGCAATGAAATACATCGATCATGGCAAGGGCGGTGAGGCCGATGTACTGCAACTCGCCGAGGGCGAAATGCCGGAGGTCGGCGCCGGTGAGGTGCTGATCCGCGTTGCCTACGCCGGCATCAACCGGCCGGACGTGCTGCAGCGCAAGGGGCTGTATCCGCCGCCGCGTGGTGCCTCGCCCCACCTGGGGTTGGAGGTCTCCGGCACGGTGCTGGCCGTGGGCCAGGGGATCGATGAATGGAAGGTCGGTGATCGGGTCTGTGCGCTGACCGATGGCGGCGGTTATGCCGAATTCGTGGCGGTGCCGGTCGGGCAGGTGATGCCGGTGCCGGCGGGGCTTTCTTTGCAGCAGGCGGCGGCGCTGCCCGAAACCTTCCTGACGGTCTGGGCCAATCTGTTCGAACGGGGACGGTTGAGCGCCGGTGAATCGGTGCTGATCCACGGCGGCACTTCGGGGATCGGAGTGGCGGCCATCCAGATGGCCAAGGCGCTCGGAGCCCGGGTGTTCTGCACGGTGGGCATGCCCGAAAAGGTACAGGCGGCCCTGGCGCTGGGTGCAGAGGCGGCCATCGATTACCGGCAGCGCGACTTCGTGGCCGAGATCGGCAAATTGACCGAAGGGCAGGGAGTCGATGTGATTCTGGACATGGTGGGCGGTCCCTACATCGAACGTAATCTGCGCTGCCTGGCAGCCGATGGCCGGCTGGTGCAGATCGCCTTTCTGCAGTCGGCCAGGATGGAGATCAACTGGATGCCGCTGCTGGTCAAGCGTCTGACTTTCACGGGCTCGACATTGCGGGCCCGGACCGGGGCCGACAAGGCGAGGCTGGTGCACGGTCTGGTGGGCGAGATATGGCCCCTGCTGGCCGATGGCCGGATCAAACCGGTGCTGGACCGGACCTTCCTGCTGGCCCAGGCGGCCGATGCACATCGGCGGATGGAATCCTCGGAGCACATCGGCAAGATCCTGCTGGAAGTCAGGCCCCTGCCCTGATCCGGTATCCAAGGTGCGCTGGCGGGCGCCGTCCGGGGCTTCTCGTCCGCTCAGTGATACCGATGGTTCGGATTCTGCCGGTACAGGCTGTTTTCGCGTGCGACGCACATCAGCATGCCGGTGCCCAGCCCCAGCGTGACGAGGGCGGTACCGCCGTAGGACATCAGTGGCAACGGCACGCCCACCACCGGCAGAATGCCGATCACCATGCCGATATTGACGAAAGCGTAAGTGAAGAAGGTCATCGTCGTGGCGGCGGCCAGCAGGCGCGCGAAAGTGGTGCGGGCGCCGGCGGCGATCATCAGGCCACGGCTGATGAGCGCCAGATAGAGCAGCAGCAGCACTGCCGTGCCGATCAGGCCGAATTCTTCGGCATAGACCGAAAAGATGAAGTCGGTACTGCGCTCGGGCACGAAGTCGAGGTGGGCCTGGGTGCCGTGCAGCCAGCCCTTGCCATCCAGCCCGCCCGAGCCGACTGCAATCGTCGACTGGATGATGTGAAAGCCCTTGCCGAGAGGATCGCTGGTCGGATCCAACATGGTCAACACCCGTTGCTGCTGATAGGGCTTCATGTTGATCCACAAAAGTGGCAGGGCCGAGATGAAGATCACCAGTCCACCCAGAATCACCCGCCAGCCCAGGCCGGCAAAATAGATAGTGAAGGCGCCGGCCGATGCCACCAGGATGGCGGTGCCCAGATCGGGCTGACGGCCGATCAGTGCCACGGGCACCACCGCCAGCAGCATTGCGATCAGATAGCGGTTCTGGCCGCTGAGCCGGCCGCTGTGATGAAAGAACCACGCCAGCAGCAGTGGCAGCGCCATCTTCATCAGTTCCGAGGGCTGGATGCGGAATGCGCCCAGATCCAGCCATCGCCTCGCGCCCTTCGCGGAGACGCCGACCAGTTCGACGCCGATCAGCAGTGCCAGCCCCAGCACATAGAGCGGGATCGCCGCATGCATCAGATGGCGGGGACGCAGCAGCGTGACCACCCATGTCAGCAACACCGCCACGCCCAGGTTGCGGGTATGAATCATCAGTCGACTCATGCTGTCGTTGGCCGCCGAAAACATCGTGACCAGACTGACCAGCGTCAGCAGCAGCAGAATGCCGAACAGCGTCGGATCGAAGATCAGTACATAGCGGCGCAGCAGGCGCCAGATACCCGTCAGGTTCACGGCGAAGCCTCCTGCGTGTCGTCGTTGGCCGGCAGGCTGGTGGCGTCATCGGCCGGCAGCTTGCCCAGCAGATAGAAATCGAACAGCTTGCGGGCCATCGGGGCAGCGGTGCGGGCACCGAAGCCGCCGTTCTCGACCACGATCGCCAGCGCGATTTTCGGCGCTTCGGCCGGTGCGTACCCGATGTAGAGCGAATGGTCACGGTGCCGACGGGCGATCTTCTTCTCGTCGTAGCGTTCGTTCTGACGGATGCCGATCACCTGTGAGGTGCCGGTCTTGCCAGCCGCCCGATATTCGGCGCCCATGAAGGCGGTACGACCCGTACCTTTCAGATTGACGTCGACCATGGCGCGTTGCACCCGCTTCAGCAGTGTCGACGACACGTCGATGGCCTTCCGGGCACCTGCCTCGGGAGCACGCCTGGCGTCGCCGATCCGCGTGACCAGATGTGGTTGCCTGGGCACGCCATCGTTGGCCAGCGTGGCGGTGGCGTGTGCCAGCTGCAGAATAGTGAAACTGTTGTAGCCCTGACCGATACCCACCGAAGGCGTTTCACCCGGATACCAGGGCTGCTTGAAGCGCTCCCGCTTCCAGGCCGAGGAGGGCAGGATGCCGGCCGATTCATCGGGCAGGTCGATGCCGGTCAGCTGGCCGAAGCCCCAAGGTTTCATGAACTGGTGGATACGATCCACGCCCAGGTCGTAGGAAGCGCTGTAGTAATAGGTGTCGGAAGACACCACGATCGATTTGTGCAGATCGACTCGGCCGTGTCCGGTCGGCTTGGAATCGCGGAAACGGTGCTTGCCCAGCATGAAATAGCCGGGATCGTTGATCACCTCGTCGGGTTTGCGCACACCACTCTGGGCAATGGCCAGCGCCATGAAGGGCTTGTAGGTCGAGCCGGGTGGATAGGTGCCGCGCAGCGGCCGGTTCAGCAGCGGCCTGTCTGGATTGTTATTGAGCCGTGCCCAGTTCTTTGCGTCGATGCCGTCGACGAACAGATTGGGGTCGAAACTCGGCATCGACACGAAGGCCAGCACCTGACCCGTGGCAGGCTCGATGGCCACCAGCGCACCGCGCTGCTCGCCGAACAGTTTTTCGGCCAGCTGCTGCAGTGGGACGTCGAGTGACAGCTGCAGCGATTTGCCCATGGTGGCCGGCTGCTTGGACAGGGTGCGGACTGGACGCCCGCTGGCCGTGACCTCGACCTCTTCGATGCCGATCCGGCCGTGCAGCTGGCTTTCGTAGCTGAGTTCCAGCCCGAGCTTGCCGATGTGCGTGCTGCCGGCGTAGTCCGAGGCCCGGTCGGATTTGGCCAGCTGTTCGTTGTCCGACACGGAAATGCGGCCGATGTGGCCGATGGCATGGGCGGCTGTGCTGCCCAGCGGATAATGCCGACGCGTTCGGGCCTTGATCTCGATGCCGTCGAAGCGAAAACGCACCGCCGCGATCCGGGCCACTTCCTCTTCGTTCAGCCGGGTCTTGAGCGGAATCGTGCCGTTGAACTTGACGCTCGGCAGCAGCCGCTTGAAGCGGCGTTTTTCCAGCGCACTGATCGGGACGATCTTCGACAGTTCATCGATCAACGCGTTGATGTCCTTGACCTGCGCAGGAGCGATTTCCAGTGCCGGCGCATAGATGTCCTCGGCCAGCACGATGCCGTTGCGGTCGACGATGCGGCCGCGCTGCGGCGGCAGTGGCAGCATGGTGATGCGGTTTTCTTCGGCCAGCGCACGATAGTTGTCGTAACGGGCCACCTGCAGATACCAGGCGCGTGCGCCGAGTGTGCCGAAGGCAGCCACTACCGCCACCATGGCCAGCAGCAGGCGTCGTTTGAAGAAAGCCGGGGTCGGGCTGGTGGGTTGGTGCCTCACGATATCGGCCTCGGCTCAAT
Organism: Lautropia sp.; assembly: GCA_030530775.1. Classification (GTDB taxonomy): domain Bacteria; phylum Pseudomonadota; class Gammaproteobacteria; order Burkholderiales; family Burkholderiaceae_E; genus Lautropia. Next base: position 67,524 of record JAUMUG010000005.1, read on the forward strand.
TCGGCTCATCGAAGCGATGGGGCCGCGGCGCATGCAACGGGTCGAGATGCGGGGCCCTGCGCGGCAGAGTCGAGTGGGAGGTGCCGACGACTGCGGGGGCGGCATGGCCGCGGCGCAGCAGATGGGTCAGCGGCCACAGCAGTGTGGTACTGATCCACCCCATGAACTGTTCCGGCCCGCCCATCGGCAGGCCGATCAGAAACTGTGCGACGAACAGCGTGGCCTGCGAGACCAGGAAGATCGCCAACAGATGCGGCATCTGCCCGACCACGCCGAACCAGCGCAGCCGGTGTTGAAAGCGGATGATCAGAAAGACGATCAGCGTATAGAGCAGCGCGTGGCTGCCCAGCTCCGTGGTGTGCTGCGCATCCATCAGCAGCCCCAACGCGAAGGCTGTGAACAGCATGCCCTGGCGCGGATAGGCCAGCGCCCAGCAGGCCAGCATCAGAGCCAGCAGATCCGGAATCATCGGATTGGGCGGCCAAGGCATCAGATCGAAGAGCGTGGCCAGCAGCAGGGTGCCGGTCAGTGAAGACCAGCGCAATGGGCGGGGGAGCGGGTGGGCGGTGTTCATGCCAATCAGGGAGGGGCCGGCGTGTCGTTGTCTGCGTTGGCCTCCAGGGGGGCGGGCGCGGTGTTCGACAGCAGGATCAGCACCAGGCGAGGATCGAAATGATTGCCGATCGGACGGACTGCGATGTCGGAAAATGGTTCGGCCCGTTGTTGCTGGATGCTGGCGATCACCCCGACCGGCAGTCCCGGCGGGTAGACGAAATCCAGTCCCGAGGTCAGCAGCCGGTCACCTTCCTTCAGATCGGCGTCGGCCGTCTGGAAGCGAAGCTCCAGTCTATTGGGCCGACTGGTGCCGAAGGCGATGGCATGCAGCCGGTTGCGCTGCACCGTCACCGGTACGCTGATGGCAGAATCCGTGATCAACGTCATCTCACTGCTGTGAGGATACACCCGGGTGACCTGCCCGACTACGCCCTCCACATCCACCACCGGCTGACCGGTGCTCACCCCGTGGGCACTGCCCTTGTTCAGCAGACGTTTCTGGCTGCCGGGTGCACGTGGCTGCATCACCACTTCGGCCACCAGCGACGGCGTGCCGACGCGCGGGCTCAGCCCGGCCAGTTCGCGCAGGGTACGATTTTCTTCGCGCAGCGCCTCGGTCTGGGCCAGCACCCTGGCCTGGCGTGTCATGCTCTGGCGTAGCACTTCATTGTGCTGGCGCAGGGTATGTACATCAGTCGTGTAGGTACGGGCCTTACGCAGCAGATCGCGGGGTTGTGTCAGCACATACTGGACCGGATACAGTGCGCCGGCCAGTGCGTGCCGGAGCGGCTCGAGCAGATGCAGGCGGGCGTCGGACACCATCAGTGCCAGTGCCGCCGTACACAGCACCACGGCGAGCCCGGTCTGATGGGGGGTGATGGATACTCGCCGGTCCGTCATTCGTTTGCAAAGATGCCGCCTGCCTGGTCGATGCGTTCGAGCGCCAGCCCGCAGCCCCGGACCACACAGGTGAGAGGTTCATCGGAAATCATCGTCGGCAGCCCGGTTTCCTCGGCCAGCAACCGGTCGATGCCCGGAATCAGCGCACCGCCACCGGTCAGCATGATGCCGCGTTCGGTGATGTCGGCGCCGATCTCCGGCGGCGTGTCTTCCAGCGAGGTCTTGATCGCCCCGATGATCTGGTTCAGCGGTGGCGTCAGCGCCTCCCGCACTTCGTTGGCATTGATACGGAAGGAGCGCGGCACTCCTTCGGACAGACTGCGCCCCTTGACTTCGATATCTTTGATCTGGGCTTCGGGGAAAGCCGATCCGATCTCCTTCTTGATCTGTTCGGCGGTGCTTTCGCCGATCAGCATGCCGTAATTGCGCCGCACATAGGCGATGATCGCTTCGTCGAAACGATCGCCACCGACGCGCAGTGAATGGGCGTGTACGATGCCGCCAAGTGAAATCACCCCGACCTCGGTGGTACCGCCGCCGATATCGACCACCATCGAGCCGGCCGCTTCCGAAACCGGCAGACCGGCGCCGATCGCAGCCGCGATCGGTTCCTCGATCAGATGTACCTCGGATGCCCCCGCTCCCAGCGTGGCATCGCGCAGTGCGCGCCGTTCGACCTGGGTCGAGCCGCTGGGCACACAGATCAGCACCCGCGGATTGGGGGCCACGATGCCGCCCGGATGTGCGACCCGGACAAATTCCTTCAACATTTTTTCGGTGATGGTGATGTCGGCAATGACACCATCCTTCAGCGGCCGGATCGCCTGCATATTGCCGGGCACCTTGCCAAGCATGCGTTTGGCCTCGCGGCCGACGGCCGTGATCGTCCGCTTGCTGCCGGGGGCGGCATCGGTACGAATGGCTACGACCGAGGGTTCATCCAACACAATGCCCTTGCCCCGGGCATAGATCAGCGTATTGGCGGTTCCGAGGTCGATCGCCAGATCGTTCGCAAAGAACTTCTTGATGAAACCGAACATATCGAGGCGTCGTCTGTTTCCAATGGGCAGTTTTCGATTGTGCGATCCGGGTCGCCCAGACTCCAGGGGATCATACCGTTATACACTTTCGGATGTCTCATCCTGGGCCGGACCGGGGATTGATGGTCGGTCGTCAGCGGCAAACGCCACCTTCGGCGTTGTTCTGATACCACCGCCCGTGCTGCCCGTGCCCTTTTCTTCAGTTTTTGCATCGATCTTTGAATCGATGAGCCAGGGATTTTTCCGATGTCATTGACACCCGAGGACATTCGACGGCTCGGTGAACTCGCCCGCATACGCCTGGACGAGAACGAACGCGCCCACATGCTTGAGCAGCTGGACGATATTTTCGGCATCATTGAGAAACTGCGTGCCGTCGACACCACCGGCGTCGAGCCGATGACCCACGCCGAACGTATCGGCCTGCGCCTGCGTGATGACGCAGTGACCGAATCCAATCAGCGTGACGAGAACCAGCGCTCGGCGCCGGCGGTTGCCGATGGCCTGTTTCTGGTTCCGAGGGTGGTCGAATGAACGCTGTACGAGATTTGCTGCGCAAGGGCAGTCTGACCGACATCCGTCGTGCGTTGCAGGCGGGCGATGTATCGGCCGTCGACCTGGCCGAACAGGGGCTGGCGCAGATTGCCGACAGCCGGATCAATGCTTTCGTCGACGTGCAGCCCGAGCTGACGCTGGCACAGGCCAAAGAGGCCGACCGGCGCCTGGCCGAACTGCGCAAGGCCGGCCATGTGCAGGCATCGGGCCTGTTGGGCGTGCCGATGGCACACAAGGATGTGTTCGTGACCCGCGGCTGGAAGTCCACCGCTGGCTCGAAGATGCTGGCCAACTATCAGAGTCCTTTCGATGCCACCGTGGTGCGCAAACTGAACGAGGCCGGTGTCGTGTGCCTGGGCAAGCTCAACTGCGACGAGTTTGCCATGGGGTCGGGCAATGAAAACTCCTGTTTCGGCCCGGTCAGAAACCCCTGGGATACGACCCGCGTGGCCGGCGGTTCTTCGGGTGGTTCGGCCGCGGCCGTCGCGGCCGGCCTGGTGCCGGTGGCCACCGGCACCGATACCGGCGGTTCGGTGCGTCAGCCGGCCGCCATGTGCGGTGTCACGGGCATCAAACCCTCCTATGGCCGGGTGTCGCGCTATGGCATGATCGCCTTCGCCAGCAGTCTGGACCAGGCCGGTGTCTTCGCCCGCTCGGCGGCCGACTGCGCTGCGTTGCTGGCTGCCATGGCCGGTTTCGACGAACGCGATTCCACCAGCCTGCAGGTGCCGGCCGATGATCTGTTCCGCGTGCCCGAACCACTGGCCGGCGCTGATGCGGGCAGACCGCTGGCCGGTCTGCGTGTCGGCGTGCCTGCCGAATTCTTCGGTGACAGCCTCTCAGCCGATGTGCGTGACGGTGTGCAGGCCGCACTCAAACAGTTCGAGTCGTTGGGGGCCGGCATCGTCCCGGTGTCGCTGCCGCATACCGAACTGTCGATCCCGGCCTATTACGTCATCGCGCCGGCCGAGGCCTCCAGCAATCTGGCCCGTTACGATGGCGTACGCTACGGCCACCGCAGCGAACATCAGGAAGATCTGTATGCGCTCTACACCAACAGCCGCGCCGAAGGCTTCGGCGCCGAAGTCAAGCGTCGCATCATGATCGGCACCTATGTGCTGTCGCACGGCTATTACGACGCCTATTATCGCAAGGCCCAGCAGCTGCGCCGGATGATCGCCGACGACTTCCAGCGCGTGTTCCAGCAGGTCGATGTGATCGCCGGTCCGGTGTCGCCCGAGACGGCTTGGCCGATCGGTCAGCAGGCCGATGACCCGGTACGCAACTATCTGGCCGATATCTTCACCCTGCCGGCCTCGCTGGCAGGTCTGCCGGGGCTGTCGCTGCCTTGCGGTTTCGATGCCAACCGCCTGCCGATGGGCATGCAGCTGGTCGGGCCTGCACTCAGCGAAGCACGGCTGCTGTCCATCGCGCACGTCTATCAACAGCACACCGATTGGCATCTGCGCAAGGCCCCGGTTCTCGAGGGCGCTGCCTGATGAACGCCGCCGACGCGTGCCGTCGACGCACCGGGCGCCTTGCTACCGGTTGCGGCGGTCGGTGCGCATCGACGGCCCGTCGATTCACACAGGGATTTAGATCGATCATGGATACCCAACACAATGATGCCGGCACGCTGGCTTTCCGTCTGACCGGTTGGCTGACCCTTGGCCTGATAGGCGTGCTGATGGCTGCCTGCACGGCTTTGCCCGAGCGTACCCGGCCCCAGCGCACCACGCCTTCGACGACCCTGCCCGGCAAACCGGCCGCTCCGTCGATCGCCGATTTCTCGGGCCATTGCCAGCAGAAGGAAATCGACGGTTTCACCGAAGACGCCCGTTTGCAGATCAGCGGTGGTCAGGTGCAGATGCTGGACTGGTCCATCAAGGTCGGCCGTAAGGGCCAGTGCCGGTTCGACCTGGCCGATTTCCGGCAAACCAGGAATTCGCCGCACATCGAACTGCAGGCAGTGAGTGCCGGCCAGCGCAGCAGTTGCAAACTGCTGGTTTACGGGGAGCCGCGCCGACTGACGTTGGCCCACAGAGGTTGTGACGCCTTCTGCAGCAAGAAAGGTCTCAGCGAAGAGGCCTGGCCGGTGATGTTCAATCCGACGACGGGCCGCTGCGCCAGTCTCGATCGCTGATTCCGGAGAGAAGCCTGCCATGCAATGGGAAGTAGTCATCGGGCTGGAAACGCACGTTCAGCTGCTGACGCAATCGAAGATTTTTTCCGGCGCTTCGACCCGGTTTGGTGCCGAACCGAATACACAGGCGTGTGCGGTCGATCTGGCGCTGCCCGGTGTGCTGCCGGTGATGAATCGCCAGGCGGTCGAACACGCCATTCGCTTTGGTCTGGCGGTGGGGGCCGAGATTGCACCCGTGTCGATCTTCGCCCGTAAAAACTATTTTTACCCTGATCTGCCAAAGGGCTACCAGATCAGCCAGTATGAACAGCCGGTGGTCAGCGGCGGTCATCTCGATATCGCCGTGCCGGCCGCCAAACAGGGCGAGCCGCCGGTCATCAAGACCATCAATCTGACCCGTGCCCACCTCGAAGAGGATGCGGGCAAATCACTGCACGAGGATTTTGCCGGCCAGTCCGGTATCGATCTGAACCGGGCCGGTACACCGCTGCTGGAAATCGTCACCGAACCGGACATGCGTTCGGCCGCCGAGGCGGTGGCCTACGCGCGCGCGCTGCACGGCCTGGTGATGTGGCTGGGCATTTGCGACGGCAACATGCAGGAAGGTTCCTTCCGGGTGGATGCCAACATCTCCGTGCGCCCATGGGGACAGGCAGAGTTCGGCACCCGCGCCGAAATCAAGAACCTCAACTCCTTCCGCTTTCTGGAGCGAGCCATTCAGTTCGAAGTGCGCCGCCAGATCGAGTTGATCGAGGATGGTGGCAGGGTGGTACAGGAAACCCGGCTGTACGATCCCGATGCCGACGAAACCCGCTCGATGCGCAGCAAAGAGGATGCCGATGACTATCGTTACTTCCCGGAGCCGGACCTGCCGCCGCTGCTGATCGACCAGGAACGGATCGAAGCCGTGAAGGCGACCATGCCCGAGCTGCCCGTCACCAAGCGGCAGCGCTACCAGCAGCAATATGGCCTGTCCGATACCGACGCGCTGACGCTGACCGGCAGCCTGGCCGTGGCCAGCTATTTCGAGGCGGTGTTGGTGGCATTGGCCGATTCTGCCGCGCAGGCCAAGACCGCGGCCAACTGGGTGATGGGCGAGCTGGCTGCTCAGTTGAACCGTGACGGCCTGGATATCGCCGACACCAAGGTACCGGCGGCACAGCTGGCCGGATTGATCAACCGGATGGCCGACGGGACGTTGTCGGGCAAGATGGCGCGCGATGTCTTCCATTCCCTGTGGGCCGAAGGACCGGTCGTGGGGGGCGCCGACGTCGTCGATGCCCTGATCGAGAAGCAGGGGCTGAAGCAGATCAGCGGCGACGATGTGCTCGGTCCGATCATCGATCAGGTGCTGGCCGCCAATCAGAAATCGGTCGAGGAATTCCGCGCCGGCAAGGAAAAGGCGTTCAATGCACTGGTCGGTCAGGTGATGAAAGCCAGCCGGGGCAAGGCCAATCCGCAGCAGGTCAATGAGCTGCTGCGCAAGCGGCTGGCTTAGCAGGCCGATCAGTGGCTCGACTCGGGCGTACCGGCAATGTGTGCCAGCAGCTCTTTCAGCCGGTTGGCGTTGGCCTGGTAATCCTTGTTGATCCGTTCGCGCTCGTTGCGACGTTCCTTGATCAGTGAATCCTCGGCCAGAATGGCGTTGGCGATCGAGGAAATCCGCTGCTCGCGGGCGAAGGGCAGCTTGGTGTTGGGCTGCTGCTGGGCCAGCCATTCTTCGGCAGCCTTCTTTTCTTCCTGCAGGCTCTTGTCCAGCACGAGAATCCGCTGCACTGCTGCCTTGATCTCTTCGTCGATAAGCGTCAGTTGCTGCTGCTGACGGCGCTGCAGATCTTCCGGACTTTGGTAGGTCAGCAGCAGGTGGCGGTCACGGGCCTGCTGGGCACGCTGAATCCGCTCCTGTTCGGCGCGGACCAAGGCCTGTTGTGCGGCAGCCCGTTCTTCGGCACGGGTCATCGGCGGCGGCACGATGCGTCGTGTCGATCCGTCGCGGTTCAGTTCACGAACCGCGCGCTTGGCACAGGCTTGAATCGGTTGATCGGAGGAGATGACGCGTCCCTGATCATCGGTACACACGTAGATCGGCGTGCTGTTTCCCGGTTGTGCCCAGGCAAGCCGTGCGCTTCCCGGCGCGGCGGCCAGGATCAACAACGACAGGAGGATGGGAACGCGATAGGGGCTCATTCCTCCACTGTAGTCATGCCGAGTGGTTCACGCCATACCGACGACGATATTCGGAGATAGCCGCTCGATAAGCGGCGTGTGGCTGTGTGGAATTCTGTGGCGCATCGATGAATCCGAGCAGATCGTCGAGCGTCGCCAGCGCATAGACTTCCAGCTCCCAGCGCTGCCGTACCTCTTCCACTGCCGACCGGGCTTCCACGATATCGGCCGTACCTGCCCGTTCCATCCGGTCCAATGCGATGAACACCGCGGCCGGCGTGGCTCCGGCCGCGTGGATGATGTCCACCGATTCGCGTACCGAAGTGCCCGCCGAGATCACGTCATCGATGATGGCGACCCGGCCGCTCAGCGGCCTACCAACCAACACCCCGCCTTCGCCATGGTCTTTCTTTTCCTTGCGGTTGAAGGCAAAGGGTATGTTGCGACCTCTGGCGGCACAGGCCACTGCCATGGCCGAGGCCAGCGTGATGCCCTTGTAAGCTGGCCCGAACAGCACGTCGAAGCGCTGGGTCGGATCGGCCCGTTCCACTTCCAGCAATCGATCGGCGTAAAAACCAGCCAATCGTCCCAGTCCGGCTCCGTCCGAAAACAACCCTGCATTGAAGAAGTAGGGTGACAGTCGGCCCGCCTTGGTTTTGAACTCACCGAAGCGCAACGCGCCGGTGTCGATGGCGAACTGGATAAACTCATGGGATAGCGTGCTCATAAGGTGCTTTCATGTTGCGAGTGGTCTCCCAGAATCTTAACGGTATCCGGTCCGCGGCCCGAAAGGGTTGGTTCGAATGGGCCGCCGGCATCGAGGCCGATGTCATCTGCGTGCAGGAAGTGCGCGCCCAGCTGGCCGACATGGGCGAGGCCATGCGCGCCATCGGCCCGGCCACCGGCCATTTTCATCTGGCCGAACGCAAGGGCTACAGCGGTGTCGGCATCTACACCCGCCATCGGCCGGCCGGCATTCGTGAGGGCTTCGGCCAAGCCGTCTTCGACGCCGAAGGGCGCTACCTCGAAATGGACTTCGGCACTCACTCCATCATTTCGGTCTATGTGCCCTCCGGCTCCTCATCCGGAGAACGGCTGGCGCAGAAGTTCGTCTTCATGGAAGCCTTTGCCCGGCATATGCGCGACCTGAAGGAAAGCGGCCGCGAAATCATCCTTTGCGGCGATTGGAATGTCGCCCACAAGGAAATCGACCTCAAGAACTGGCGCTCCAACCAGAAAAACTCCGGCTTTCTGCCCGAAGAGCGCCAATGGCTGACCCACCTGTTCGACGACATCGGTTTCATCGACGTCTTCCGGCTGCTGGACCAGCGGGCCGAACAGTACACTTGGTGGAGCAATCGTGGCCAGGCATGGGCGAAGAATGTCGGCTGGCGTCTGGACTACCAGATCGCCACCCCCGGCATCGCCACGACTGCACAGCGCGTCGAAATCTACAAGGATGAACGCTTCTCGGATCACGCGCCGCTGATCATCGATTATGCGTGGGGAGCCTGAAGCGGTCGCTGAGATGGGCCTGTTTCAGTGCTTCCCGGGTCTCGGTCGTATCCGTATGGAGTGAGGGCGACTATTTTTGGCACAGGGCCCTGCCCGACGGATTCCGGCGGAATTTTACGGAACCCGGCGGGTATGCAACGTTTCCGTCGGCTGGATCAGCCCTGTGCCCGACATGCCGGCCTGCATGACGCTGGCTGACACGTCGGGGAACAGAGAAGCCGTATTGGAATCATGGTTGCCCTGATTCTGCGGCAGGAGCCTCTACAGCCGGCTGTTCCGCAATGGGCTGTGCTGCTGCAGGCTGCTCGGCGGCCGGCTGCTCGGCAGCGGCTTGCTGGGCGTCGGTGTTCCGGGCTTCATCGGATTTCTCCGGGGTTTGCCAGAAGAGCCAGCCGCTCTGACCACTGTAGGTGCTGCGGTCGTCGACGATGTAGGCGCCTGTGTCCTCCAGACGGGCGCCACCGAAGGTCCAGTTGGATTCGACCCGCCACAGCGAGCAGTTCAGACGCTTGACTTCCGTATTGCCGGTGTTGTGGCAGAGACGGACTTCGCCGGCCTTTTCTCCCTTGAACAGAATCAGTTCGTTGTAGACACTGTCTGCGCCTTCCCAGCGCTTCAGTACCTGGTAGTACGGAATGGTTTCGCCGGCACGGAGTTCAAATTCCGAGTCACTCTGTGCGGTGCGAACCTGGTTGTCCCACCGGTTCCGGACCTCGATGTTCTTGCCGAGCGAAAGCAGCAGATTGCCAGGCTGCGCTGCCACCTCCGGTTTGAATTTGATGTAACCGTTGTCGCCGACCGTCACGTCGTCCATACTGAATTCCATGCCCAGATTGACATCCAGATCTCTGAAGCCACCTTCCAGGGGCTGGGGGCCGTTGCCGCCGCTGGCTGCGCCGAAGGATCTGACTGACAGCATCATGCTGGTGCCATAGGATGCGTCATTGGAAGCACGGTAGACCTGCTGCGTTCCATAGGTGTTGGGGATGGTCGGGTTCACCACCTGCGTGCCACCCGGAACCGGACCGCTCCATTGAACCGCGGCCATGCCGAAATAAAGGGGATAGGGGCGGTCGCGGCCAATGACCGAATAGGTATTGGAGACCAGAATGCTGGCCAGTACTTCGGCGCTGACGCCCTCTTCGGTGACGGCACCGTTGCCGTTGCTGACCGCTGCCGAGGTTTCCTGCGTGGATTCTGCGGCACCGGCGGCGCTGGCGGCCTTGGTGCCGAGGCTGCTGGAGCCGGCCGGATCGGCGCTGCCCCCGCCGCTATCGCCGCTGCCGCAGCCGGCCAGCAAAGCCAGCAGCGCAGCGCCGGCCAACAGAGAATTCGTTTTGGAAATGTTCATGCCCTTCTTCCTCTCTCTACCTTCGAATGAACTGTCGCCAACGGTAGCCAATGTTTGGCCGCAGGGATGGCAACGTCGATGATGGCTTTTTGGGATCACACCCGGAGGAAAGTCGCATGCCGGAGATTCGATCGGTTTCCTGCGTCTTGCGCCGGGACGGTCCGTCCGGGCAGCGGCATGATCGAAATCCTTTCATGCTGCTTCGCTTTTTCCTCCATCGGTTGCACGGGCCTCTGTAATGACAGGAAAAGTACGTCGGGGCTCCATGCTTCCAGCCATCCGTGACGATGCTAAATCGCGCAAAGATACGCAAATGAGAAGTTGTCGGTGTGAAATACGGAGTTAAGCAATGTCACCTCGTTCAACTCCTGTCATACTGGCGAACAACGGGTCTTTCGAAAAACCGCCCCGTCCGTGTTCGGTTCGGTGCGCAAGAGATGTTTGCCGGGTCACGCTTGCTGTGCCACCATGAAATAAGCCGGCCACCCCGTCATCCAGGGCTGGCCGGCGTAATGGGCAGGCAGCCCGTGAGCCGTCGGGACACTGACCCGTTCGAGGGGCACGGGGCAGACCGGTTGATGGTGCCGTCGTCCGGGCAGCCCGGGCATATCCGATATGCCCGGGCGGTCGCAGTGTTTGCCCGCGGTCTGCCGGGCGGATCAGTTGCCCGCTGCCATCAGCTGCTTGTGTTTGCCGGCAGCCACTTCGGCCACGGCCAGTGCAGTCATGTTGATCAGGCGACGGACGGTGGCCGATGGTGTCATCACGTGAGCCGGTGCGACACTGCCCAGCAGAATCGGTCCGATCGTCACACCGTGACCATCGAAAGTCTTCAGCACGTTGAACAGGATGTTGGCGGCATCCAGGTTCGGACAGACCAGCAGATTGGCTTCGCCGTGCAGGGTGCCGTCGTGTACGGCCTTGTCACGCAGTTCCGGCAGGAACGCGGCGTCACCGTGCATTTCACCGTCGCATTCGATGTGTGGCGCCAGTTGCCGGAACAGGTCGCGTGCCTCGCGCATTTTGATGGCCGAGGAACGGCGTGAGGAGCCGAATTGCGAGTGTGACAGGAACGCCACCTTCGGCGGAATGCCGAAGTTGCTGACTTCGTCGGCAGCCATCACAGCGATCTTTGCCAGCATGGTGGCATCCGGTTCTTCGTTGACGTAGGTGTCGGTGATGAACACGGTGCGCTGGCCCATCATCAGCGCGTTCAGCGTGGCCAGACCCGGGGCGCCGGGACGGGCGCCGATCACGTCCTTGATGTGCCCCAGGTGCACGTCGAAGCGGCCCAGCGTGCCGCACAGCATGGTGTCGGCATCGCCATGGCGCACCATCAGCGCCGCGATCAGGGTGGTGGAGCGACGGACGCCTTCCTTGGCTGCTTCCAGCGACACGCCGTCGCGACCCATCAGGCGGTGGTATTCATTCCAGTAGATCTGGAAGCGGGAGTCGTTGTTCGGGTCGATGACTTCGACATCCTTGCCCGGCCGGATGCGCAGGCCGGCTTTCTTGATGCGGGCTTCTATCACGTCGGGCCGGCCTATCAGGATCGGGCGGGCAAGACTTTCATCGACGACGACCTGAACGGCGCGCAGCACGCGTTCGTCTTCGCCTTCGGCATAGGCCACCCGCTTGATGGCATCTGGCGCTGCCTTGGCCGCGGCCACCACCGGACGCATCAGCATGCCCGACTGGTAGACGAAGCGGTTCAGTTTCTGCCGATAGGCGTCGATATCCTTGATCGGTCGGGTGGCCACGCCCGAGGCCGCGGCCGCTTCGGCCACGGCTGGCGCGATGCGCAGAATCAGGCGGGGATCGAAAGGCGTCGGGATGATGTATTCCGGTCCGAAGTTCAGATCCTTGCCGACGTAGGCGCTGGCCACTTCATCACTGGCCTCGGCCTTGGCCAGTGCCGCGATCTCGCGCACGCAGGCCAGTTTCATCTCTTCTGTGATGCGCGAGGCGCCGCAATCCAGTGCGCCCCGGAAGATGTACGGGAAGCACAGCACGTTGTTGACCTGGTTCGGATAGTCCGAACGGCCGGTGGCGATGATGCAGTCACTGCGGGCGGCGCGGGCCACCTCGGGGCGGATTTCCGGCTCGGGGTTGGCCAGCGCCAGAATCACCGGTTGTCGCGCCATGGTCTTGACCATGTCTTCGGTCAGCACGCCGGCGGTCGAGCAGCCCAGGAACACGTCGGCGTCGCGCACGACGTCGGCCAGGGTCCGCGCTTCGGTCTCCTGCGCATAGCGGGCCTTGGAATCGTCCATGCCGCCCGGGCGGCCTTTGTAGATCACACCCTTCGAGTCGACGACATAGATGTTCTCGCGCTTGATACCGAGTGCCACCATGATGTCCAGGCAGGCGATGGCGGCTGCACCGGCGCCCGAGGCAGCCACCTTCACTTCATCCAGCTTCTTGCCGACGAGTTCCAGTCCGTTCAACAGGGCGGCACCCGAAATGATGGCGGTGCCGTGTTGGTCATCGTGAAAGACCGGAATCTTCAGCCGTTCACGCAGTTGGCGTTCGATGTAGAAGCACTCGGGCGCCTTGATGTCTTCGAGGTTGATGCCGCCCAACGTGGGTTCCAGTGCGGCGATGATCTCGACCAGTTTGTCGGGGTCGTGCTCGGCCAGTTCGATGTCGAACACATCGATGTCGGCAAACTTCTTGAACAGGCAGCCCTTGCCTTCCATCACGGGTTTGCCAGCCAGCGGGCCGATGTCGCCCAGACCCAGCACTGCGGTGCCGTTGGTGATGACGCCGACCAGATTGCCACGCGAGGTGTAGTCGGCGGCCTTGGCGGGATCGGCCTGGATGTCGAGACAGGGATAGGCGACGCCGGGCGAATAGGCCAGCGACAGGTCACGTTGGTTGGACAGTGGTTTGGTCGGTGTAACGGAAATCTTGCCGGATTTGGGCGTGGCGTGATATTCACGCGCTGCATCGCGCAGAGCGGCTTCGGCAGCAGAAATTTGTGGGGCCATATAAGGATGAGGAGCAGACCTGGTTGGTTATCCGTGCTCTGGGCGGAGTGCTTCGTTGCGACAGACGGGCGGCAACGGCACTGATGCGGCTCGGCGAATGTCCGCCTCAGTGTTCGCCGTCGCTGCGGCGTTTGCGTCGGACCCGACCGGAACGGGGCCTCGACGAAGGGCGCCAGGACACGCTTATGACAGAACGGCCGGGCCGACTGGCGACATGGCTGTTCCGAATCCCAGAAGATTACACCTATTGCAAAGACTGTGTGATTTTTGAGCTGGCTTTGTATCGTGTTTATTGTCGGGATGAATGTCTCGCTTTGCGCAAAGGGGGGTGCGCTGATGGGGTGCTTCGAACCGGCCGTCTGCGGACTGTGCGTGTCGTGCCGGGACCGTGGTGCGGACGGCCGTCACCCGCTGCTACACTCGGCGGATGACGCAAGCACGACAGCCCGGCCCCGGGTTATGGCACACCTATGGGCAAGTATTTGCATCGCGGCGGATCGCTGCGATGCTGCTGCTGGGCTTTTCCAGCGGGATGCCGTTGGCTCTCACCGCAGGTGCCCTGCAGGCATGGCTGACGGTCGAGGGCATCAGCCTGCGCACCATCGGCTATTTTGCCCTGGTGGGTCTGCCCTACACCTTCAAATTCGTCTGGGCCCCTCTACTCGATCGTTTCGAGCCGATGTTGCTGGGCCGCCGCCGTGGCTGGATTCTGGTCTTCCAGGCCGGTATCGCGCTCGGCTGTCTGGCCTTGTCTCAGCTCGATCCAACGCGGTCGGTGGGGTTGATTGCAGCACTGGCGCTGCTGGTCGCCTGGCTGTCCGCTTCGCAGGATGTGGTCTTCGATGCCTATCGGGCCGATCTGCTCGAGCCCGAAGAGCGTGGTGCCGGTGCCGCTGTGTCGGTGCTCGGCTATCGGCTGGGCATGCTGGTGTCGGGCGGCGGTGCCCTGATGCTGGCCGATACCCGCCTGGGCTGGCCGGGTACCTATCGGCTGATGGCAGTGATGTTCCTGCTGTTGATGCTGGCCACGGTCTGGAGCCCCAGGCTGGCGCGCACCGAGGGCATTCGCAGCGCCGCCACCGCCGAGCTGCGCGGCTTTCTGGCGATGGTGGGCACGGGAGCACTGATCTGGTGGGCGGGTACCGGCCTGTCCGGCGCGCTCTTCGGTCCGCAGGCCGACATCGCTCGCACGCTGGGGCCGTTCGGTCCGTTGCTGCTGGAAACCGTGCTGATGCTGTTGACCGGCTTCGGTGCCGTGCTGATGGCGCGTCGGGTCGGCTTTCCATCCTTTGTCGAGCCCTGGGATGCCTTTTTCTCGCGTGAGCGGGCGCTGGCCTTTTTGCTGCTGATCGTGCTCTACAAACTGGGCGATGCTTTTGCCGGCAGCCTGTCGACCAGTTTTCTGCTGCGTGGGGTCGGTTTCAGCCAGACCGAGATCGGTGCCATCAACAAGGGCCTGGGTCTGATGGCGACCATCGTCGGGGCGCTGGTCGGCGGTGCCTGGCTGTCGTCCCGTTCGCTGTTCGGTGCACTGATGGCTTTCGGCGCGCTGCAGGCGGTTTCGAATCTGGGCTATTGGCTGCTGGCGATCGTGCCCAAGAATTACGGTCTGATGGTGCTGGCCATCGGTGTCGAGAACCTGTGTGGCGGTCTGGGTACCGCGGCCTTCGTGGCTTTTCTGATGGCGTTGACCGATCGACGTTTCTCGGCTGCGCAATATGCGCTGCTGTCGGCGCTGGCCGCGGTGGGCCGGGTGTATGTGGGCCCGGTGGCTGGCGTGGCCGTCGAGCAATATGGCTGGGCCAGCTTCTTTCTGATGACGGTGCTCGCTGCGCTGCCAGGGCTGCTGATGCTGTGGTGGTTGAGGCCCGCCATCGATGCACTCGACACCGCCACCCGCCGCCGACGGGAAGCATGAAGGGGGGCATGAAGGGGAGCCGTTGCGCCGTTCTTTTCTGCGTGGCGTGTACGTCCCCGAACCCGCATCCATGACCAGACCTTCAACCAGACCCGAAACGATCACCGCGCTTCGAAAAGCGGGGAAACGATGAATTCATGATTTATGATTCATCATTCACGATGGGCAACGGGCAACGGGCAACGGGTGATGCGCGGTGGTCGACGGGCGGTGCGTGCTGTAATGACCGTCCCGGCTATCCGAAAGCCCGGAAACTCGCGATCCGAAGGCCGCCCGCCTACCGATGTTTTCTGCCCGTGGGGGCAGGGGCCGTCCGTTTCCGGTCGGGAGTATGTCGACTGCTATAGATACCGTTTGACCTGCTTCCAGAGTCGTTGCTCCAGCGCATAGTGGCCGATTCTGTACAGTGTCCGGCGGGTCTTCGGGGATTTCAGCAGCACGGTGGCCACCGGGATCACGGCCACCAGGCCCAGCGCGGGGTAGCGGATCAGCGTGCGCATCGTCGTGCTGCGCGGAAAGGCGGGTTCGCCTTCGATGATCTTGGCCGGATCGGCATCGGGGTCGATCCGTTCCAGTCGTACCGTCGTCCCGCTCTCTGCTTCGGCGGATCCGGTGGCTTTGCGGGCTTGCTGGGCGGTTACGGCCCATTGGCTGATAGCCCGGGAGCGGTTGCGCTGAATGCGGGCGAATATCCCGGCGGCGCTTTCCCGATCACCCGTTCCAGGCGGGTCCTGTGTGCTCTGATCGAGCGGCGTCTGTCCATTCCGGTCACTCATGGTCCAGCTCTCCACGCAGGGATCTGATGTCGTCGGTAAACACCTGTCGGCTCAGCGGGAAGGGCGCGCCGTGCCTGATCAGCAGTGCGCGTAGTTTCAGCAGCAGACCCAGACTCAGCAGCACCCAGAAGGTGGCCGAGCCGATCAGTGCGTACAGTCGCCAGGGCGTATCCCATGTCAGGGCCACCAGGGTGGCCATCAGCCAGAGCAGGGTGATGATGGTGATGATGACTGCGGCCAGCCCGATGGCGAGCACCGTGCCCAGCCAGCGTGCCTCGGAGCCCAGTTCCAGCGCCAGCAGACGGCTGCGGTCATCGAAGCCGCTCAGCAGACCGGCTGCGGTCTGTCTGAGCCGGTCGAGTCTGGCCTGAATCAATCGACCGAACATGGGATCGGGTGCATCAACGACGGGACAGCAGGAAGCCGATCACCAGCCCGGCCGCGGCGGCCATACCGGCCGTTTGCCAGGGTGAGCTGTGGGCGTATTCGTCGACCCGTTCGGCGCCTTCACGGGCACGGCGATGCACTTCGTATGCCGTTTCGCGGGCGGCCTCCGACATCTGCTGCACCGTGTCGCGCATCCGGTCGAGCGCAGCCCGCACTTCCGGCTGATTGCGCAGCGCATCGCTGTCCAGCAGATCGGACAGATCCTGTTTCAGCGCTTCCCACTCCTGCTCCCAGTTGTCGCGGGTGCGGGCCGCCGAACGGCTGAACTCGCGCCGGTTTTGGCGCATCGAGCGTTCCAGCGAAGCCACGGCTTCCTCGATACGGGCGGCCAGTTTGTCGGTGGTTTCGTTAGCCATGGTGTGCTCTCCTCGATTGAGCTTCGGTTGGCGGTTCGGTCGACGTGTCGACCGGACGAGAAAGGTAGTGTGCCATGCTTTGATGACTGGCGGGTAATCAATGCCTGTCTGCCATGGTTTGGGCGAGTCGTCATGGTCACGACTCCGGGCTTTTGTGATTCCGGCGTCGGCTGGCCGGACACCCCGACAAGCGGCACACCCGGCGCATCATCACCCGGGCGATGCGCTCGTTGAAGCAGGAGCCGTCATCCGGTCCGATGTGCCGACTTCGTTTGGAGGGGGCGCCGAGTCCCGTCTGTGCGGTCCGTCCCCGTTCAGCCTCGTAGAATCCTTTTCAGGAACACGTCGATATCGGTGATTTCCTCGGGGCTGACCGAGTGCTGCATCGGATATTCGTGCCATTCGACGGAATAGCCAAGTTTCTGCAGTTCGTCACGCGAGGCGATACCACGGCCGATGGGCACGACCGGATCGAACCTGCCGTGGCCCATGAAGATCGGCGTGTGCCGGTTGGCTTCATGTCGCTCGGCGGTGGTGGTGTCGATCAGCGGCAGATAGCCCGAGAGGCCGATCAGGCCCGCCAACCTGTGCGCTTGGCGCACACCGGTCATCAGCGTCATCGCGCAGCCCTGTGAAAAGCCCATCAGCACGATTTTTTCGCTGGGGATGCCGCGCTCGATTTCGCGTTCGATCAGTGCATCGATCATTTCCATCGACGCACGCAGGCCGTTTTCGTCTTCGCGTTGTGCCAGATCGGCATGGCGGATGTCGTACCAGGCGCGCATCACATAACCGTTGTTGATCGTCACCGGCATCATCGGCGCATGCGGAAATATATAGCGCACGCCGATACCGGGGTCCAGCATTTGGGCGACCGGTACGAAATCGTTGCCGTCGGCGCCCAGACCGTGCAATATGATCACACTGGCCTGCGGTTGAGGGTCGGTGACGAATTCGATGGCTTCAAGCGTCACGTCGTTGTTCCTGTTGGTGGACGGATTGTCTGTCCGGTTCTGTCGGTCGTTCGCCAGGGGCCGGCATGCCGTAATAAAGCTCGCCAATGCGAATGCGATCACGGCCCTGCGCCCGGCGGTGTTTGTTGGTGTCGCGCAATGAGTAAACACAGCCGCAATACTCCTGCTGATAGAAATGTTCAGCCTTGGCGATCTCGATCATGCGCGCCGAGCCGCCCTGTTTGCGCCAGTTGTAGTCCCAATAGATCATGCCCGGATAGCGGGCGGCGGCGCGGTGCCCACAGCCGTTGATCTGGTTCATGTCTTTCCAGCGCGAAATACCCAATGAACTGGAAATGGCCGTGAAGCCATGTTCATGCGCATAGAGCGCGGTGCGCTCGAAGCGCATGTCGAAGCAGACGGTACAGCGTTCCCCGCGCTCCGGCTCGTATTCCAGCCCCTTGACCCGTGCGAACCAGTCGTCGGCGTCGTAGTCGGCGTCGATGAATTCGATGGCGTGCTTCTGCGCAAAACGGATGTTTTCTTCCTTGCGGATTTCGTATTCGCGGATCGGGTGGATATTGGGGTTATAGAAGAAGATGGTGAAAGGAATGCCGGCTTCCAACATGGCGCGCATCGGCTCGCCTGAGCATGGCGCACAGCATGAGTGCAGCAGCAACCGGTCGTGGCCTTCGGGCAACGCCAGAGGTGCATGCTTGCCGGCAGGTTTCCTGGGTGGGGGGGGGCGTCCGTCAGACATGGTGGATTGGGCAGTGCTTTCGATCGGCTCATTATAGGGTGCGGCACGTTTGCAGCCCACGATCTTCTACGGCCCGAGCTCCCGAAGGTGTATCTTCTCGGCGCAATATACAGGTGCCGGGGCACATCGTTAAACCTGTCTGATTCAGCGGCAGTCTTCTCCACGCAATACGCAGGTGCTGGGCGTCGCGGGCTTTGCCTGCGGCTGCAGTATTCGATGTCGTCGGTGGCGGAATGTGATCAGCCGTTGACGGCGTGTGTCCGTCTCCGGCCGGATCAGGCATGCGATCCTTGTTTCGGAACGGCCCGCTTCGAGTGACCAAGCCCTTCACGCCATCGGTTTCGACCCGCATGCTCTCTGGCGTGAACGGCGGTCAGAGGTGCAATATCATCATCGGATGGTCTGTCGATATCGGAGGGGATGAACGGGTGGCCCGAAGATAGGCGACGGGTCGTGGAGGTGCTGCGTCGGGCTGGCTGCGCTTCTGTCCGATCATCCCATTCTTTTGAAAGGCCGCTTTTTCATGAATACCAAGGCACTGATATCCGGATTGAGTCTGTCGCTGGCGCTGATGGGGGCTGTGCAGGCGGAAACTTCGTCCTTGCCGGCGCGTGTGGACAAGGAACGGGCGGCGGCATCTTCGTCCGTGGGCCGTATCGCCCCGGAACCGGTATCCCGGCTGGTCGAAGCCGAGGGGCCGGCAGGAAATCTGACCGGCACATTGCTGCAACCGGCTGACAAAGCCGACGCTCCCGTCGTGCTGATCCTGCCGGGCTCCGGGCCGGTGGATCGGGACGGCAACAGTCCGGTCGGTATCAAGGCGGGCACTTACCGCCTGCTGGCCGAGGGGCTGGCCGACAAAGGCATCGCTTCGGTGCGTATCGACAAGCGCGGTATGTTCGGCAGTCGCAAGGCATTTTCAAAACCGGACGATGTGACGGTGCAGGATTATGTGACCGATACGCACAACTGGATCGACAGCATCCGCACGGAAACCGGTGCCAACTGTGTCTGGGTGATGGGCCACAGCGAAGGCGGGTTGATCGGTATCGTGGCCGGTCAGAAGCGCCCGCACATCTGCGGCCTGATTCTCGTCTCGACGATGGGCCGTCCGGCGGGAGACGTTCTACGTGAGCAGTTGAAGGAAAACCCGGCCAATCAGCCGATTCTGGCATCGGCCGACCAGGTGATCGGCGAGCTGGAGGCAGGGCGTCGTGTCGAGCCGGAGGCGATGGGCGAGGTACTGCGGCCGGTGTTCCGCCCCAGTGTGCAAGGCTTTTTGATCAGCGTCTTCAAAATCGATCCGGCCAGGGAGTTGTCGGCTTTCGACAAACCGGTTCTGATCGTGCAGGGTGAACGGGATCTGCAGATCAAGACCACCGACGCCAAACGACTGCACGAAGCCGCCAGGGGATCGAAGCTGTTGCTGCTGCCCAAGGCCAATCATGTGCTCAAGGATGTGGAAAGCGACAACCGTATCGACAACATGAAAGCCTACCAGGACCGCAGCCTGCCGCTCTCACCGGGGCTGATCGATGGCATCGCCGGATTCATCGAGGCAGCCCCGCAGAAGCGTTGAAAGGGTCGGAATCTGTCGCGGATCGACTGCGGCATGCCGTCCGGCGCGAACCGGTCGTTCGTCGATCTGCGTCAGAATCGCCTGGAGCGCTGTCGATCAGCGCTTGCCGCCGAACAAGGTGCTGCCCAGTTTGACGACATCGTTCATGTCGAGCTTGCCGTCACCGTTCTGGTCGAACAGGCTGCCCAGCGAGGCGCCGCTGTTGCGGGCCATGTCGTTGAGGCTTTGTGAACCGCCGGCGCTGCCTGCGTCGTCATTGTTGCGGCCGGACAGATAGCGCTGCCCCAGAAAGGCGATGACGATCGGTGCCAGGGTGACGAGCAGGGTACGGGCGCGGTCGGAGCCAAGGCCGGAGGATTGGGCGATCTGCTCGGTGGCTTTATCCCGCTGCTGACCGAAGATGTCGCCGAGCACATCGCCGGTGCCCGCGGGCCGGACCGACGGCGCCTGCTGGCCGGGCTGGCCTTCCTGCGGGTTCTGGTCTGGTTGCCGGGTTGGCTGCGGGGCAGAGGTTGCCTGCGCGTTGTCGCCGCCCAGGACGCCGCCGAGCAGATCGCCCAGGCCGCCGGCCGAACCGCCACTCTGGCCGGCACCGCGGCTGCCGAGCAGCCCGCCGAGCATGCCGGCCAGCCCGCCGAGGCCACCGGCTCCACTGCCACCGCCCAACGAACCCAGCAGTGATGACAGGCCGCCTTGCGATTGGTTGCCCAGGGCGTTCATCAGCATCGGCAGTGCCTGGCTGACGGCCGAGTTGGCCTGCTCGGTGTTGGTGCCCAGTTGCTGGGCGAGCTGCTGCATGGGCTGGCCCTGCAGCTGCGACAGCAGTTGCTGGCTGAGGTCGTTCTGTTCGCTCATGGTCATCAAAATCCTGTCAGAAAGGGGAAAGTATCCGGCTCCGTCGCTGGACGACGTTGCGACGGCGCGCTTCTGGCCCGCATTTCGACACCCCATCGAAACAAGCGCGCCGGAGCTCCGAGCATGGGGCCGTGACGCGGCGTGGGCTGTGGTCATCGTGTCCGTCCCTTTCGGTGGGCGCACGTGCAGGGGGTGATCGATGCCGGCCGGCGTGGGGTGATGATAGAACGGCGGCCGCCCGTGGTACGGGTGCAACCTTATTTGACGCTTGTGGTGTCCAGAACCATGTGTGGCATCGGGGGGGGGGCGGCATGCCGGGTGTCGAGCCATCGGGCGTTGGGCGCTTGGGCGCTGGTTCGTCGCCTTCCGGTCGAGCGCCCGGGCCGGACGATCCATCGTCTGCGTCGGGGTATTGGAAGCAGCAGTGGCGGGCTCCGGGTTCGTTGCTTTCCGGTCGGGCGCCCGGCCCGGTCGGCGGAGATCTTTCATTGGCGCAGGGATCGTCCAGGTGCCTGCTGGCTGCCCACTGTGTTGCTGCATCGGATGGATGGTGGGGGATGCGTGTGGCCGTGACTTGTGGTGCGGTTATGATGGGCGCCAGGTTTCCGGCGTGCTGCCGGGAGCGGGGCAGCATGGCCCCGTGTGTTTCTCAGGATCGTTCAGACACGTTTTCGCGATGAAATTTCACGGTGAACAAAGGTTGTTTTTTTTGGTTGCACTGTCGCTGGTGACGATCGCCTTCGTAGCGATTCTGTTGCCGTACTACAGTGCGCTGTTCTGGGCGGTGATTCTGGCGCTGCTGTTTGCGCCGATGCAGCGCTGGTTGCTGGAGCGGATGAAGGGGCGGGCCAATCTGGCGACGCTGACTACGCTGGCTGCGGTGATGGCGGTGGTGATCCTGCCGGTGGTCGGCATTTCGATGTCGATGGTGCGTGAGGGTGCTGCACTCTACAATCGGGTGCGCTCGGGTGATCTGAACTTTGGTCAGTATCTGGGACAGATCATCGAGGCCATGCCGGGCTGGGCACATCGCCTGCTCGATCAGCAGGGATTGCTCGATCTGCCCTCGATTCAGCAGCGGCTGGCCGAAAGCGCCAGCAGGATCGGTCAGTTTCTCGCCTCGCAGGCAGTCGATATCGGCCAGAACACGGTGCACGTGATGGCCAGCACCGGCATCCTGCTGTATGTGTTGTTCTTTCTGCTGCGCGATGGACGCGAGCTGGTGGCCATCATCCGCCAGGCGATTCCATTGGCCGACAATCACACCCATCATCTGGTGGACAAGTTCACCGCGGTCCTCAAGGCCACCGTCAAGGGCAATGTGGCGGTGGCCGTCATCCAGGGGGCGCTCGGCGGTGTGATCCTGTGGTTATTGGGGATTCAGGGCGCGGTGCTGTGGGCGGTGGTGATGGCTTTTCTGTCGCTGCTGCCGGCGGTGGGTGCGGGACTGATCTGGGGGCCGATCGCAATCTATTTTCTGGCCACCGGCAGCATCTGGCAGGGTGTGGTACTGATGGCCTGGGGTATCTTCGTGATCGGGCTGGTCGACAACATTCTGCGTCCGGTGCTGGTCGGCAAGGACACCAAGATGCCTGACTATGTCGTGCTGGTATCCACGGTGGGTGGCATGTCGTTGTTCGGGCTGAACGGCTTTGTGATCGGTCCGCTGGTGGCTGCGATGTTCATGGCTGGTTGGGATCTGTATGTGACGCCCGACAGGGCGGGTAACGGGGAGGGCGCAGCGCATGCCGTGGTGTCTGTGCGGCCGCCGACCGCGGCCAAGGTGGCTGACGGTACCGGGGGGCATACCGGGGCAGGGGCTGCGGGGCCAGTCGATCCGTCGGGCACCGCCGGCCGTGGCCCGGGCCGCCGGAAGGGGGGATATCCGGGTCAGAAGCGCCGACGCGGCTGAAAAGCGCAGCGCGTCCGGCGGCTTTGGCCTCGGCAAGACGGTAGAAGGCCGTGGCTGCCGGGGCACGTTTGCAGCGGTGGCTGGTTTGTCTGTGGGCGTCCGGGTGCGTTCACGGTGTGCTGACCGGCGGTGGATGGTCGGAGTCCGTTCGCGGCGGGACCGGCCTGGGGATCGATCAGGACTCGTCGGTGGCGGTGGCTGGGCCGCTTTGGCAGGGACCGGTGCTGCAATACAGATCGTGCAGCAGGTCGATGATGGCGAAAGCGGGCCCATCGGCCAGCCGATAGTAGATGGTCTGCGCGCTGCGGCGAGTGTGCACCAGGCCGTCTTCCCGCAGCAATGCCAGGTGCTGGGACAGGGCGGACTGGCTGAGGTCGATTCGTGTGTTGATCTCACTGACCGAGAATTCACCTTCGGCCAGCAGACAGAGAATCATCAGCCGCCGTTCGTTGGCGAGCACCTTCAGCAAGCGGACAGCCTCGCCCGTATGGCGACGCATGTTTTCCAGGTCGATTTCAATGACGGTCGATTCTATGGACATGGATCCTTGTGTGCCCGGCAAGGATACGCATCGCGGATGCGGCGTAGATCCCGACCGGGCAATGCATCACAGTTTAGCCGATGATGTCCAGCCGGACGGGCATTATGTACATCCGCTCCCTGGCTTGGGCCAAATGGGGCTGGATTTTCACAGTGTGTGATGGGTGCGTGCGGCCGGTGAAGAGGGGCGCTGGCAGGGGCCGCCAACGCCTAGCCATGGTTCGAGCTTCCGGCTTTCCGATCAGCCACTGCAGGCCGGTGCAGGCAGCGGCCGCTGTCGGCCAGCAGCGCAAAATCGTGGGCCAGCGTGTCCAGCACAGCTGCCGTACGGCCGGACGCATACCGCGTCGGGAGGCGAAGGCCGCCTGGGTCTGGCCCGTGGGTGCCGACCAGCCGGGTAACAGTGGTTGCAGATCGCCGCGTTGCAGATCGTCGTGGCACTGGAGCCGGGGCAGTACGGCGCAGCCGACGCCGGCCCGGACGGCACGGTACAGTGCCGCCATGTCGTCGACCACCAGCCGGGGCCGATGGGGGAGGCGGACGATTTCACCCTGGGGTCCGTGCAGGATCCATCTCTGTTCGTCCGGTGTGTTGCCCATGCCCAGCGTCGGCAGCAGGCACAGGTCCTGGGGAGCCGTCGGCGGTGTTGATTGGTCAGTAAGCTGGGCGCGGCCACCAGCAGGTGCGGGCTCATTGCCAGGGGCTTGATGGTCTCCTCTGCGGGCAGGGGGTATCGGGTGAGCGGACCCGTAGCGCGAAGTCCACGCCGCTTTCCCAGACGTCGACCTGCCGGTTGGTGGCCTGGATATGCAGTGTGATCTGTGGCCAACGGTTGATGAAGCGCGTCAGCATGTCGCTGATGGCATATTGCAACAGAGCCGGCGGACAGGACAGGCGTACGGTGCCCCGCGGTGCATTGGATTGTTCGGCGATCAGTGCTTCGGCCGCTTCGGCTTCGAGCAGCATGGCCCGGCAGTGCTGCAGATAGGCTTTGCCGGTGTCGGTGATGGCGAAACGGCGGGTGGTGCGCAGGATCAACCGGACGCCGAGTCGCTCCTCGAGTAGTGCAACCCGCCGGCTGAGTTTGGATTTGGGCAGATCCAATGCGCGGCTGGCCGCTGCGAAAGCGCCGGTGGCGAGTTCGAGGGACGTGCCCTCTGTTCGGCAACGAAGAAGGCCGTGACGCCACCGTGCAGGCCGAACATGAAGAACATGCGTATGGGCGAGCAAAGCAATGAAACTCTATTACATGAGAGGCGCTTGCTCGCCCACACACGGCACTGGAATGGATCGGAAAGCCTTGTGAGGCACAGGGCCGCACGCGACAGCGCCGTGCGGACGCCGGGCCAGGCCGATGTTCATTCCACCGTCACCGACTTGGCCAGGTTGCGCGGCTTGTCCACATCGGTGCCGCGGGCCAGTGCAGCGTGATAGGACAGCAGCTGCAGCGGCACGACGTGCAGGATCGGTGACAGCGGGCCGGCGTGGTCGGCCAGATTGATCACGTGCAGGAAGTCTTCTTCCTCGATGTGAGTGTCGCGGTCGGCAAAGACGAACAGCTCGCCACCGCGGGCACGCACTTCCTGGATGTTGGACTTCAGTTTTTCGATCAGCGCATCCTTGGGCGCCACCACCACGACCGGCATGTTGGCGTCGACCAGGGCCAGCGGGCCGTGCTTCAGTTCACCGGCGGCATAGGCTTCGGCGTGGATGTAGGTGATTTCCTTCAGTTTCAGTGCGCCTTCCATGGCGATCGGGAAATGCACGTCACGGCCCAGGAACAGCGCGTGGTTCTTCTCGGCGAAGCGCTTGGCCCATTGTTTGACCGCCGGTTCGATCGACAGCACGTGGTTCATGGCGCCAGGCAGATGGCGCATCTGGGTCAGCAGCTCACTCTCGCGTTTGGGTGAAAGCTCGCCACGCAGCTTGGCCATCACCATGGTCAGCAGGAACAGTGCCGCCAGCTGGGTGGTGAATGCCTTGGTCGAGGCCACACCGATTTCCGGGCCGGCACGGGTCAGGAAGCGCAGTTTGCTGGCGCGGATCAGTGCGGATTCGGGCACGTTGCAGATCGACAGGGTATCGGTCATGCCTTTGCTCTTGGCATGCTGCAGGGCGGCCAGCGTGTCGGCGGTCTCGCCGGACTGCGAGATGGTGATGACCAGGGTGTTTTCCTGCGGAACCGGGTCACGATAGCGGTATTCGCTGGCGATCTCGACATCGGTCGGGATGCGGGCAATGGATTCGAGCCAGTATTTGGCGACGAAGCCGGCATGGTAGCTGGTGCCGCAGGCCAGGATCAGGATGCGCCGGGTGCGTGAGAAGATGGTTTCGGCTTCGGAACCGAACAGCCCGGCCTGCAGCGAACTGGCATGCTGGATCATTTCGAGTGTGTTGCCGATGGCGCCCGGCTGCTCGAAGATTTCCTTTTGCATGTAGTGGTCGTAGTTGCCCAGCTCGACGGCGTCGGCCGACAGCTGGCTTTCGACCACCGGGCGCTCGACCGGCTGGTCGTCGGCGTCCTGAATCCGGTAGCCTTCGCGAGTCAGTGTGACCAGATCGCCTTCTTCGAGATAGATGACGAACCTGGTGACCTGCAGCAGTGCCGAGGTGTCAGAGGCGAGGAAGTTCTCCCCCTGGCCCGAACCTTCGCCGCCGATGCCCAGCAGCAGCGGTGAGCCCCGGCGGGTGCCGACCACGGTGCCGGGTTCGCGGCTGCTGATGACGGCCAGTGCATAGGCTCCTTCGAGCTGCTTGACGGCGGCCGAAACGGCTTCGGTCAGCGACAGGCCGGTCGACACCAACGAGTGCACCAGGTGGGCGACGACTTCGGTGTCGGTCTGCGAAGTGAAGACATAACCCTTGGCCTTCAGCGTATTACGCAGGTTTTCGTGGTTCTCGATGATGCCGTTGTGCACCACGCAGATATCCAGCCCTTGTGCGCGCGAGATGTGCGGGTGGGCATTGTCTTCGTTGACACCACCATGGGTGGCCCAGCGGGTGTGGGCGATGCCGGTGGGTGCATCGGCATGCGATTCCTGGGCGCGTGCTTCCAGTTCGGAGACCCGGCCGACGGCACGTACCCGGTTCATCTGACCATCGTCGGCCAGCATGGCCACTCCGGCCGAGTCATAGCCGCGATATTCGAGTTTGCGCAGTCCTTCGATCAGGATGGGCACGACGTTGCGTTGTGCAACAGCGCCAACGATTCCACACATAGTTTTCTCTCGGTTTCTTGAATGGGGGGCCGTCTGCACGCACGGCGGGGCAGGCGGTATGCAATGACGGGTCGGGTTATTTCTTTTTCTGCGGACGTTTCCAGTCGGGCAGACTGGTCTGCTTGGTACGGCTCAGCGTCAGTATGTCGGCCGGGGCCTCCTTGGTGAGCGTGGTGCCGGCGCCCAGGGTGGCGCCGCGACGCACGGTGACCGGAGCGACCAGTTGGCTGTCGCTGCCGATGAAGGCATCGTCCTCGATGATGGTCTTGTGCTTGTTGACCCCATCGTAGTTGCAGGTGATGGTGCCGGCACCGATATTGACGCGGGCACCGATCTCGGCATCGCCGATGTAGGACAGGTGATTGACTTTGCTGCCGGTCGAGGTGCGGGCGTTCTTGATTTCGACGAAGTTGCCGACGTGGTTGTTTTCGCCCAGTACGGTGCCGGGGCGCAGCCGGGCAAAGGGACCGATGCGGTTGCCGAAGCCGACCTCGGCACTGTCGATGACCGACATCGCCTGCACCTCGGTGCCATCACCGATGGTGCAGTCCTTCAGCACGCAGTTGGGACCGATCCGGACCCCCTTGCCCAGCGTGACGACGCCCTCGAAGACGCAGCCGACATCGATCGAGACATCGCGTCCGCAGCTCAGCCGGCCGCGGATGTCGATGCGGTCGGGATCGGTCAGCATGACGCCCGAATCGGTCAGCGCGTTGGCCAGGTTGCGCTGATGGCGGCGTTCGAGGAAGGCCAGTTGGGTCTTGCTGTTGACGCCGAGGGTTTCCCAGTCGGCATCGGGATGGGCGGTGGTGACGCCGGTGCCATCGGTCACGGCGGCGGCGATGACATCGGTCAGGTAATACTCGTTTTGAGCGTTGTCGTTCTTCAGCGCGGCCAGCCAGCGTTTCAGTGGGACGGTGGGGGCGATCAGGATGCCGGTGTTGATTTCGTCTATCGCGAGCGTGGCGGCGTCGGCATCTTTCTGCTCGACGATCTTGATCACTTTGCCCTCGGCATTGCGGACGATGCGGCCATAGCCCGTCGGATCGTCCATGCGCTGGGTGAGCAGAGCCAGCTGGCCGCTGGACGCGGCTTCGGCCAGTCGCTGCAGGGTGGTGACGCCGACCAGCGGCACATCACCATAGAGCACCAGCGTGGGTACACTGT
Source organism: Lautropia sp. (assembly GCA_030530775.1). GTDB lineage: Bacteria > Pseudomonadota > Gammaproteobacteria > Burkholderiales > Burkholderiaceae_E > Lautropia. Next base: position 95,220 of record JAUMUG010000005.1, read on the forward strand.
CGTCGAGCATCGGTACGGCCTGGGCGACGGCATGGCCAGTGCCCAACTGTGGGGCCTGCTTGGCCCAGAACAGATCGTGCTGCTCGGCAAACATGGTCTGCACCTGCTCGCCACCGTGTCCGAACACCACGACCAGCCGTTGCGGTTTCAGGGTGCGGGCAGTGTCGATCACATGGCCCAACAGCGGTTTGCCGGCCAGGGGGTGCAGGACTTTCGGCAGGTCGGAATTCATCCGTTTACCCATGCCGGCAGCCAGGATCACGATATTCATCTGGAGCTCGAAATGACAGTCAAGAGAAAGGGAGGGCCGGCTGCGGACGGTCGATGATGATGAGACCGGCCAGCTTCATGCCGACCCGGACCTGCGTTGCCCGAAGGGTTGCGACAGACGATGCAACGACGCGGCAGACTGTACAAGCAAGATGTGTCGGACATTTTGTCAAAGACACAAACTTAGACAGTTGGGCAGCCTCGCTATTTTAAAGCGACGAATGTCGCCCAGTCATGTCGCCCAGTCTCGTCGGCAGGGGGGCAAAAAGGCCGCAAGCAGTTTATGCCGAAATCAGCGCCGATGGGGTGAAGTAATGCTGCAGTCTTGGCAGACTGCCACTTGATTTGTAACGTTTTTCGCATGCCGGCCGTCATCTGGGCCGGAACATCCGCAAGCCGACCGCCGCCGGTCGGCACACATAGCCGGCCGGCGGCTGAGCACATGGGGGCTCAGGGCGCCAGGCTTTCGAGGGGGGCTTTGCCTTTGGCCACGTCGACCATCTCTGGGTTGCCGCGCCCACCCACGACGGCGGGGGCCAGCGAGCCGATCACCATGCCGATGATGGCCATGATCAGGCCCAGCAATTGCGGCGGGATCAGGCCCTCGGGGGCGACGTACTCGGCGGTCTGCCAGCTGATGACGCCGGAGACCATCGATACGATTGCCCCCTGCGGGGTGGCACGGCGCCAGAACATGCCGAACACCAGCGGGGTGAAGGCCGCCACCAGCGTCACTTTGTAGGCGTTCTGTACCATCTGGTACATCGACGATTCACTGTTCAGTGCGAACGTAGTGACGCCGATGGTGAACAGGATCAGGATCAGGCGCAGGCCGATCAGCATCTGCCGGTCGGACAGCTTGTGGCCCCACAGCGGCTGGACGATGTTTTCGGTCAGTACGGCGGTGGGGGCCAGCAAGGTACCGCTGGCCGTCGACAGGATGGCCGACAGCAGTGCGCCGAAGAACAACACCTGCGCAAACAGTGGGGTTTGCTCCAGGATCAGTTTTGGCAGCACCATCTGGAAGTCGCCATCGTCTGAAGCCAGGGCTTCCCGGGTCATTTCGGGGGCGACCAGCATCGCCGACACCGCGATGAACATCGGCACCATGGCAAACAGCAGGTAGAAGGAGCCGCCCAGCAACGTGCCTCGCCGGGCGATTTTCTCGTCCTTGGCCGAGGTGACGCGCTGGAACACGTCCTGCTGGGCCACCGAGCCCAGCGCCATGGTCAGAAAGGCTGCGATGAAGGCCAGCCATTCGCGTGGCGAGGTGTCTGGGAAGAACTTGAGCCGGTCTGCCTGACGGGCGGTTTCGATGACTTTGTCGAAGCCGCCGGCCATGTCGCCCAGCAGCCAGGCGATGTAGAGCAGGCCGAAGACGATGACGACCGTCTGGAACAGGTCGGTCAGTGCCACCGACCACATACCGCCGAACAGGGTGTAGATGCCCACGGCAAAGGCGCCGAGCATGATGCCCTGTTCGAGAGTGATCGAACCGCCCGAGACGGTGTTGATGACGATGCCGAGCGCCACCAGGTTGGCCGAGCACCAGCCCAGATAGGAGAGTGCGATGGCCACCGCCGAGGCCAGTTCGACCGTGCGGTTGTAGCGCTTCTTGTAGAAGTCACCGATGGTCAGCAGCTTGAGCCGATAGTAGGGGGCTGCCAGAAAGAGGGCGACGAAGATCAGGCAGAAGGCGGCGCCGAAGGGGTCGCCGACCACGCCGCGCAGGCCTTCTTTCAGAAAGGTGGACGAGACGGCCAGTACCAGCTCTGCGCCAAACCAGGTCGCAAAGACGGTTGCCGTGTTCATGTACAACGGCAGACTTCGGCCGGCCACCAGATAGTCGGCCGAGTTCTTGACGTGTCTGGCGGCATAGAACCCGATGCAGATCGTCACTAGGAAATAACACGTTACCAGTGGGACGAGCATTGCTGTGAGCTCCTGAAAAGCGGAGTGGTTCGGAACGGAAAGGAGTGCAAAAACGTGGGGTACGCACTGCCGGCCGATGGCGGTGCTGCCATTGGCATCCAAAGGGATGCGGGGATGTCAGTTCAGCAGGTGTCGCCAGAAGTGTAGGGCGATGAACAGAAGCAGCACCAGGATGCCGACCTGCAGCCAGCGCAGGGTGCGTTTCTGACCGGCGACGATCTGTTCGAGCAGACGTTTCTGCTCGGGCTCCATGCCACGTCGCGTCTGGGCTTTCAGCGCGTCGTGAATCAGCCGGGGCAGTTCGGGGGTCAGTTGTGCCCAGCGCGGGGCCTCTTTGCGGATATTGTTCTCGAAGCCCTGCCAGCCGATCTGGCGTTTGATGAAGACTTCGAGAATGGGTTGGGCCGTGACCCATAGATCGAGATCGGGGTCCAGTTCGCGGCCCAGGCCTTCGATGTTGAGCAGTGTCTTCTGCAGCAGCACGAGCTGCGGCTGGATCTCGACGTTGAAGCGCCGGGATGCCTGGAACAGGCGCATCAGCACGATGCCGAGCGAGATTTCACGCAGCGGCCGGTCGAACATCGGCTCACAGCAGGCGCGCACCGCGCCTTCCAGTTCTTCGGCGCGGGTGTCGGCGGGCACCCAGCCCGACTCGATGTGCAGGTCTGCCACGCGCCGGTAGTCTCGCTTGAAGAAGGCGAGGAAGTTCTGCGCCAGATAGCGCTTGTCGTGTTCGGACAGTGTGCCGACGATGCCGAAATCGAGGGCGATGTAGCGGTTGAAGTCGTCCGGGCCGGTGCCGACCAGTATGTTGCCCGGGTGCATGTCGGCGTGAAAGAAGCCGTCGCGAAACACCTGGGTGAAGAAAATCTCGACCCCATCGCGGGAGAGCTTCTTCAGATCGATGCCCTGGGCCCGCATCCGCCCGGTCTGTCCGATCGGGATACCGTCGACCCATTCCATCACCAGCACATTCTTGCGGCAGTAATCCCAATATATCTGCGGGATGCGCAGCAGCTTCGAGTCTTCGAAGTTGCGCTTGAGCTGATTGGCATTGGCCGCCTCACGCACCAGATCGAGTTCGTCGTGCAGGTAGTGATCGAATTCATCGACCACTTCCATGGGGCGCAACCGGCGGGCATCGGTGGAGATGCGCATGGCCAGCGACGCACCGGTGCGCAACAGACTCAGATCGTTTTCGATGATGCGGGTCATGCCCGGGCGCAGCACTTTGACCGCCACTCGTGTACCGTCATGCAGGCGGGCACGGTGCACTTGCGCAATCGAGGCCGAGGCAACCGGTTCGGGCTCGAACTCGGCAAAGGCTTCGGTGATCGGTCTTTCCAGACCGCGTTCGATTTCGGCCATGGCCTGGGCGGCGGGGAAGGGTGGCACCCGGTCCTGCAGTTTGGCCAGCTCGTTGGCGATGTCGGCGGGCAGCAGATCGCGCCGGGTGGACAGCACTTGGCCAAACTTGACGAAAATGGGGCCGAGGCTCTCGAAGGCCATGCGCAGCCGGGCACCGCGTGGCTCCTTGATGGTGCCGATGCGCAGCCAGCGTGTCAGGCGCAGTAGCCAGGCCGAGCGGGTACTGCTGGCTGCTCCGCTGACCACCAGTTCATCCAGACCGAAGCGCCGGACGGTCCAGATGATCCGGAGCAGTCGGCGGGTATTGGAAAACCAGGACGTGGGATTGTTCACCTCAGTCTTCGGCCTCGTCGCCAGTGCGCAGCGTATTGAAATCGTAGAGCGTCCGGTCCATCAGATGCGAAGGGCGCACACGGCTCAGGGAAGAAAATATCGTGTCCAACCGACCGGGAAAGCGTTTTTCCCAGTTGCGCATCAGTTCTTTGGTTTCAGCCCGTTTCAAATTGGCCTGACCGCCACACAGATTGCAGGGGATGATCGGATACTGCTGCACCTTGGCCCAGCGGATCAGATCTTTTTCTTCGACGTAGGCCAGCGGGCGGATCACGACGTGCCTGCCGTCATCCGACACCAGTTTGGCAGGCATGGTCTTGAGCTGACCACCATAAAACAGGTTCAGGAAGAAGGTTTCGAGAATGTCGTCGCGGTGGTGGCCGAGCGCAATCCGGGTTGCGCCCAATTCATCGGCCAGACGGTACAGAATGCCCCGGCGCAGGCGCGAGCACAGCGAGCACTTGGTCTTGCCCTCGGGGATGACACGCTGCACCGTACTGTAGGTGTCCTCTGTCTCGATGTGGAAATCCACTCCCAGTGTCCTCAGGTAATTGGGCAGGATCTCGGTCGGAAAACCGGGCTGACCCTGATCGAGGTTGACGGCGACCAGCGAGAAGGGGATAGGGGCGCGTTTCTGCAGCCCGAGCAGCAGATCGAGCAGGGCAAAGCTGTCCTTGCCGCCCGACAGGCAGACCATCACCCGATCGTTCGGGCCGATCATGTCGTAATCGGCGATGGCCTGACCGGCCAGCCGATAGAGCCGCTTCGAGAGCTTGTTGTTCTCGTGGTCTTCTTTGCGGGTGTCACGTCGGGGGGGCGTGCCTTTTCCGCGGGCTCCGGGTTCGGGGGTATGAGGAGCCGCGTCCAGGCCATCACCCGTGTCTGCTGCGTTGGCGGGCGGAGAGCCAGCGTCGGGCAGCGGCAGCCCGGTCGTTTCGGCACTGGTGGTGGACGCCGTTGCGCCGCGCCTGCGGGGACGGCGGATTTCGTGAATGCCGATGGTCTGGATCGCAGGCCGGTTCGATGGGGGCACCGTACCGGCAGGCGGGTGAGCACGAACCTGCATGAGTCGTATCTGGAATGAAGCGGCTGTCGACACCTTCTCCTGCCTGCAGGCGGAGGATTCCTGTGGCGCTCATTTGCGGCATCAGGCCAGCCCCGGGACGCCTCGGCGGGTTCATGCCGTGAGTGAGCCGACGGCGTCGCCCGATGCACATGCGCAACAGGCCTGCCTCGTACGGAACCCGGGTATGGTCAAACGGCATCGGGCCGCAGTTTACACGCATGTGACCGACTGATGGTGTTGCTCGAATAAAAATCATGGTGTCGGCCACGGGGGCTCGGGCATCAGGCTGGCGTCGCGCGGCAGCCCCAGCAGATGCTGGCCACCGTCGACCACCAGCACCGTGCCGGTGATCGAGCGAGTCTTCGTGGAGAAGACCACACTGTTGGCGATGTCCCCGGCGGTGCTGGAGGCGCCGAGCGGCGACAGCGTCCGATGGGCACGGGTGAACGCCGCCTCGTCCTGCAGATAACTGGGCAGCGTCAGGCCGGGGGCGATGCCCACTACCCGGATGCGCGGCGCCAGTGCCTGTGCCAGCATGGTGGTGGCTGCCGCCAGTGCTGCCTTGGTCAGGGTATATGACAAAAAATCCGGGTTCAGATTACCGAGTTTCTGGTCGAGCAGATTGATGATGATGCCATCGGGGGCCTGTGGGTGCAGCGCAAGCCGCCTGGCCAGCGCTTGCGACAGCAGCATCGGCGCCATCAGATTGGGGCGCAGGTGTTCATCCAGACTGTCGGCGCTCAGTGTGTGGATGTCGTCATGGACGAAACGTGACGCACTGTTGACCAGGCCGCAGACCGGACCGAGTTCTGCTTCCAGCCGCGGAATCAGCTGCTCACAGGCCTCGGCCTCTCCGAGTGGAGCCTGCAGTGCCACGGCACGCCGGCCCAGCGCCCGGATGTCGGCGACGGTGGACTCGGCTTCGGTCTGTGACTGCAGATAGTGAACGCCGATGTCCCAGCCATCTTCTGCAAGCGCCAGTGCGATGGTGCGGCCCAGGCGCTTGGCACCGCCTGTCACCAGCGCGACGCGGGGAAACGGCTCGTCGGTGCCCTGCTGGGCTTGGGGGCCGGGGAAAGACATGATGAGGATGGGCCGGAGGGGTTATTATGGCCGGCACTGTAGCACGCGAGTCAGCCCGTATTGCGATCCGGGAGGTCGTGCGTCTTGTAGGCCACAGCGGGGATTCGATTCGCGCCCGGTGGGCATGGTCAGTGTCGTGAGCCCGGCGAGCCTCCGGTAGGCACGGTCGGCCAGTGGACTGGACCCGGTCGGCCCGTGAGTTCCTCGAGGCCAGCGGACGGTTTTCCATGACGCCGGCCGCAACGACTGCGGCACCGTGGGTGGATATGGGCGGTGTCCGCTTTGTCTGTCCGGGTTGGACGGGACGGGTGTTTCCCTCGATGCCATTGGTGGATCTGCTGTCTGCGATGCGGGTTTCGATGGTGGTCCAGGCGCCTGCTGGGGTACGCTCGTCCAAGGTCCATTCCGTTCGTTCGCCGTGACGTTGTCGCGCAGTCCATGCCGGCCAACGCTTTGATGCCGAGGGAGCGTCATGAATCTTCCCCGCTTTGTTTCTTCTTTCCCGCAGGGATCGGCCGGTCTGCCCGAGCCGGAGGCGGCCGCATTGGAGGCGAGCCGCCGGTTGGCCGGGCGCATTGCCGATGCCATCATGGCGTCAGGTGGCTGGTTGAGTTTCGAGCGCTATATGGAAATGGCGCTCTATGAGCCGGAGCTGGGCTATTACAGCAATCCTGGCCGGGTCTTTGGGTCGAGCGGAGACTTCGTGACCGCGCCGGAATTGACACCGTTGTTCGGTGCAACGGTGGCACGCCAGGTCTCTGTCTGGTTGCGGGAGATCGCTGCGGCCGTTCAGACCTCGTATCAGCTCGACGGGCATCGCCTGCTGGCAGCGCAAAAGGAGGAGCACACAGCGCCCTGTATTCTGGAAGTGGGCGCCGGCAGCGGTATGCTGGCGGCACAGCTGCTCAACGCGCTCAGTCTGCGCGGCCACGAAGGTTTACGCTACCTGATTCTGGATCTGTCGGCCGAGCGCCGTCAGCAACAGCGGCAGACACTCGCCAACCGGGCGCCCGGTCTTCTGGACCAGGTCGAATGGATCGACAGGCTGCCTGATCGTTTCTGTGGCGTGGTCATCGGCAACGAAGTGCTGGACGCGATGCCGGTGCGTTTGTTCGAATGGCGACAGGAGGCGGGTGGAGAGGTGGAATCCGGACATGATGTCGTTGGCAACGGCAACGGCAACGGCAACGGAATGGCCCGGTCGGGCGGGGTGGCGGATACTTCCATCGTTGATGCAACCGGCGGCGCGGGTTCCGTGGACGCTGGACGGCTTTTCGAACGGGGGGTCCGACTGGGCCATCTGGGTTTCGAATGGGCACTGCGGCCGGCCGATGCGTCGTTGATCGAAGCCGTGCAGCACGTCATGCCGACCGAACGCGCCTGGCCTTCACCCTATCGTTCGGAAGTGTGTCCGGCGCAGCCGGCCTGGCTGGGCAGCATCGCCGATGTGATGAGTGCCGGTGTGATTCTGCTGCTGGACTACGGTTTTCCGGCACGAGAGTATTACCATCCGCAGCGCGCGCAGGGTACGCTGATGTGCCATTACCGTCATCGCAGCCATACCGATCCTTTCCTTTGGCCGGGGTTGTCAGACATCACCGCGCATGTCGATTACTCGGCGTTGGCCCGTGCGGCGCAGACGCTGAATCTGACCCCTTTCGGTTATGTATCGCAGGCATCTTTCTTGCTCAATGCCGGTGTGTTGGATGAACTCGCCGATCTGCCCCGCGAACCGGAGAGCTTCTGGTTTGCGCAGGCCCAGGCGGTGCAGATGCTGCTGTCCGAAGCCGAAATGGGCGAGCTGTTCAAAGTGATCGCCTTGTCCAAGAATCTGCCGCAGGCGTCCGACCAGGGCTTTGCCAGTGGCAACCGGGTGAACAGGCTGGTCTGAGAAAGCTCTTGGCAAGGGATGGCGGAGCGTGGCGCGATTTTCGTCGGGCAGACGGATGCTCGACATCGAGTGGTTGCCGCTTCGTTCTGTCGGCGTTGGTCCGATGGTGCCTGTCTGATACCGAGTGGGATCGTGGGCGTGCGTCGTGTCCGGGTGTTTCCGCCGCCGATTCCCACTTGGGCCACGTTTTCCCCGACCTGCCCGCCGGCCAAAAGCGGCCTGCGCTACTGCGTCAACGGCGCCAGCCTTCGCTTTATCCCGCTCGATAAAATGGACGAAGAAGGCGGCGGCCGTCTGAAAGCTGCCGTAACCGGACAAGCGCGTTGAGGCCGTCTGAGCACCGCACAAACAAGGCAGAACCATGTAAGAAGGTCTGGCATAGATTGTTCCAGTGGGCCCGAGACAGTGGAAGTCAGGTGAAGGACGTGGACAGATTGGCGCTTTCTGGTCAAAATCGTATAAAAATTAATAAATTGGGGTGGAGCCGCGTTCTCGACGCTCCTATGTCAGCTGGCATGGGAGGAGTGGAATGTAGTTCTTTTCTGTTTGCCAGCTTATCAGAATCGAGTCATTGGACAGGAGTCGAGATGGGAAAAACATATCAAGGAAGTTGCCATTGTGGACAGGTGCGCTATGAAGTTCAATTGGATTTTTCAAAAGGAACTCAGCGATGCAACTGTAGCTATTGTACAAAGACCCGAAATTGGGGAATCAGAACGACATCTGATAAATTTACTATCCTAAGTGGACAAGATAGCCTGGCAGATTATCATGGTATTACCCACAAAATCTTCTGTAAGCATTGCGGGACGAATCTCTACTATTATGGAAATGTGCCAGAAATGGGTGGAGAATTTCTGACCGTCAGAGTCAATACACTGGATCATATCTCTAGTGATGAGATTTTGGTACAGCCAATTGTTTACTCTGACGGCAAAAATGATGCTTGGTGGCAAGAGCCTCAGGATATCAGAACACTTTAAACGCAATCAAAAAAAGATTTATTGGGCGCATCCATCGGCGACATTGCAGATTCGCGTTTCGAACACCCCCCTACAAAAGCACCCGCTTCACTTTTTTCACCTCGGAAAGCGGCTTTACCGACGACACCGTCTGCACCGCCGCCGTGGCCGGCTGGGTCCTTGTTTGTGTATTGCAAAGTTTTTTGTCGAGCGTCCCGGAAGGAATGGAGATCATGAGTGAGCAGCCTCTTGCGATCGATATCGATCATCTGCGTACTTGGATTGGCCGTGAGGAGTGTTTGACCGATGTCGTGTCGGTCGATCTGGTGCAGAAATTCAATGCCACCCTCGACCTGTCGGATGAGCCGGTCAGAGCGGGGGATGTGGCGCCCTTGCTGATCCATTTCTGTCTGGCGCCGCCGGTCGTTGCCACCCGTTTGCTGGGCCATGATGGCCATCCCAGGAAAGGGGGATTCCTGCCGCCGGTGCCTTTGCCGCGCCGGATGTGGGCCGGTGGGCGTTTCGAGTTTCACGGCGATCTGCGGGTGGGGGATCCGGTCAGCCGGATGTCCCGTATCGTCGATGTGCAGGCCAAGCAGGGACGCACGGGGCCCTTGTGTTTCGTGACCGTCGAGCATCGGCTGAGCGTCGATGGGCGTCTGGTGCTGATCGAAGGGCAGGATATCGTTTATCTCGAGCCCGCGACACCCGCGACGGTCGAGACGACGGGGGGGATGGGAAAAGGCGCGGACTCCGGTCACGCCGGGCCTGCTGCAGCCACCACGACTGCCGCCGCCGCGGCAGCATCTGCACTTGCGATGGTTGATTCGGCGGCTGCGCCGAACACGGCTGGTTCAGCAGGATTCAGTCGTCGCATGCCGGTCGGCCCGACACTGCTGTTTCGCTATTCGGCGCTGACTTTCAACGGTCACCGGATTCATTACGATCAGCCTTTTGCAGTCCACTCCGAGCACTATCCGGGGCTGGTCGTTCATGGTCCGATGCAGGCCACCTGGCTGATCCATCATGCGCAGGCACTGAAAGGCCGCCGGCCTTCGCGGTTTTTCTTCCGTTCGCAGGCGCCCCTGTTCGACAACGACGAGATCTGGATTCATGCCGGGGCCGATGGCGACGATCGGCATCTCAGGCTCTGGACCTCCCGTGCAGGCAGTGGCCCTGCCATGGTGGCCGAGGCGGTATGGGCCTAGCACAGGCAATGATCCTCGGGCAAGCCTGCTTCTCGACGGCCCAACGGTCCAATGGTTCAACAACCTCGGCAAGTCCGCGGATCCACGTGCCCACTCCGTTCTGGTTCTGGATGGGCCGCTCCTCAAACCTCTGGGGCAATATGGTATCCCAGTCACGGTCGAATGGCGTTCGGTTGGCTTTTTCGGGCTGGATTGCATGTCGGCGGTGTGGCCGTTGCCCTGGTGGCAGCCTGGCTTCAGTCCCGGTAGGCGATGAAATACAGGGCACCGACCATCAGCGCGCCGCCCAGGGCGTTGCCGATCCAGACCGAAACCATATTGTGGGCAAAGGCCCACCAGCTGATGTCGCCGCCGCCCCAGATGGCGGCCGGGATGATGAACATGTTGGCGACGACGTGCTGAAAGCCGATCAGTACGAAGACCATGACCGGAAACCAGATGCCCGCCACCTTGCCACCGACGCTGTGGGAGGCGTAGGCGAGCCAGACGCCCATGCAGACCAGCCAGTTACAGCCGATACCCGAGACGACGGCAGGCCAGAAGTCGGCATCGACCTTGGATTTGGCGGCGGCGACCGTTTTGGCCAGGTGGGTGCCTTCGGTCAGACCGACGACATGTCCAAAGAAATAGGCAACGAAAAACGCGCCGACCAGATTGGCCAGCGTGATGATCAGCCAGTTGCGGGCCAGTGCACGCAGACCGAACTTCTTTCTGAACCAGCCGACCGGAACCACCATCATATTGCCGGTGATCAATTCGGCACCGCCGATCAGGATGCAGATCAGCCCGACCGGGAACACCGCTGCACCGAGAAAATGACCCAGCCCGGCCAGTTCTCCGCCGAGTGCTCCCGCGATGCGGATGTAGGCGAGATAACCGACCGAAATGAAGGCGCCGCCCAGAAAGCCCAGCGACAGCATGGCGGGCAGTGGTGTACCGACTTTGGTGACGGCTTTGGCAGTGGCGCTGTCGAGAATTTCACGCGGAGAGAGTGAAGCCGTCATGTGCGTTTCCTGGGCTGACGTTGGGGGCGAAAGGACCTCTATCATTTTATATATGCGCTCGGGGCGCGCTGAGCAATCCCACTTCGGAAAAGGCCTGCCGTCGGGCACAAAAACTTCAGGCGCGCTCCGTTTGCCGCACGAGATTCTGCCATGGTCCAAGTTCTTCGATGGCCTGCAGGCGTCTTCGCTCGATGGCGGCACGGATGGCTTTGGGAGCGTTGGCATGCTCACGGGCGATGCTGCCAGTGTCGACGGCACGGCTGGCGGCCAGTGCCTGGTCGATGCGGGCAAGAACCGTGCGATAGACCGGGGGCTGGTTCGGGAACGTCGGGAGGATATGGTGGACAGCAAGCGATGCATCCTTCGCGTCCCGATCTGGGCCCGTATCGGCGCTTTCGGCAGCCGTTTCACCGTCACTCGTCGTCACTTCGTTGGTAATGGGCGCCGGGCGTGGGTTGGATGGGCTGCTTGCCGAGACGGGAAACGAATGGGACGGATCGTCGGCAGTGGCCAGTCGCAGAGCCGCCTGCAGCAGGTCACCCAAGCGTTCGGGCCGACGCCAGGCATCGTGGCGGTTGAACAGCGCCAGCAGTCCGGCTGGCGCAAGCCGGGCGGGATCGAGCCACCAGTGGCGGGAGGCACCGGGTATGGAGCCGGGCATTTCTCCAGCCAGGCGCTGTGCAGCGTCGATGCATTCGTTGGAGGCGCGCAGGCCGCGTGCCAGGTTTTCGACTGCCGCGGCGATCGTGGAAGGGACGGGATCGGGATGGTGGGCGGAGGCGATATCGGTGGCTGCCGCCATCATGATCGCAAAGCGTACCGGCAGCGGATCGCCCAGCGCGGCGCTGTCATCGAGCGCTTGTAGCCAGCCCGGTCGTCGGGAAACGGGTGCGAGTGGGGGCAACAGAATGGCCAAGGCGCCGCTGTCATCCAGCACCTGCAGCAGGCGTGACGGTTTGACACTCATCAGACCGCGGGAGATCTCTTGCCAGACGCGTTCGGCCACCAGGGCATCGACTTCACCGGCGGCGCTCATGTCGCGCATCAGCGCCATGGTTTCGTCTGCGACCACGAAATCCGGAAAGCGTGCGGCAAAACGGGCGATGCGCAGAATGCGGACCGGATCCTCGCGAAAGGCGGGGCTGACGTGGCGGAAGACGCGTTGCTGCAAATCCTGCCGGCCGTCGAAGGGGTCGATCAGCTCACCGCCATCGGTCATGGCCATCGCGTTGATGGTGAGGTCCCGACGCAGCAGATCGTCCTCGAGGCTGACATCGGGCGAGAACTGTACCGAAAAGCCCTTGTAGCCAGGGCCCGTCTTGCGTTCGGTGCGTGCCAGCGCATATTCTTCATGGGTTTTCGGGTGCAGAAACACCGGAAAATCCTTGCCGACCGGCTGAAAGCCCTGCGCGATCATCTGCCCGGGGGTGGCACCTACCACCACCCAGTCGCGATCACCGGCCGGCAGTCCCATCAGTTCGTCGCGGACCGAGCCGCCGACGCGAAAGCACTGCAACTTCCTGGACGCTGTCATCGGCGCCTACCCGTACATTGGAACGTACCGATGCTATCGTGATTCCTGCAGCGTTTGTGCTCAGGGGGGCGGTTCCTGTTGACGCTCATCGGCTTCGTATGCAGCGGCAGCAGGCAATTCGGACGCCTGGGTAGGATGAGGGCGTGTCTGCCTCACGGCAATGGTGCCACGGCCGCCGGCTGGGGGTTGACCTGGCTGAGCCAGAGTTTCAGTGACTGCGGCTGGCCGGTGAACAGGCCGGCGTAGTCGACCGTGTTCGACAGCACGGCTTTGACGTAGTGCCGGGTTTCCGAGAATGGGATCATTTCGGCGAAGATGGCGCCTTCGACCGGTTTGGACAGCCGTGCACGCCAGGCGTGGGCGCGACGAGGGCCGGCATTGTAGCCTGCGGAGGCCAGCACCGGTGAGCCATCGAGATCGTCGAGCGCACGCTTCAGATAATAGCTGCCGAAGGTCAGGTTGGTTTCCAGGTCATTCAGCTGAGCCGGCTGATAGTCGGTCTGACCGATCTGTGCCGCCACCCATTTGGCCGTGGCCGGCATCAGCTGCATCAGGCCCGAGGCGCCGACGTGCGAGCGCGCGTTCATGATGAAGCGGGATTCCTGTCGGATCAGTCCGTAGACCCAGGCGGGATCGATTTGCTGCTTGCTGGTGATCGGAATCAGTTGTTCGGCAAAGGGCGTGGGGAAGCGCAACTGGTAATCCGCTTCGGTGACGATGCGTTCATCGGCATTGATGGCGCGATCGAGCAGGCCATGACGCAGCGCCCAGACGGCAGCGGCGCGCAGGCTTTCATCCGAGCGGCCACGCATCTGGAAATTCCATTCGCGATTGCCTTCGGAACGCAGCCCCAGATTGTAGAAAGCCATTGCCTGCCGGATGCCGAGATGACGATCGAATGCATTGATCTCCGATTCGGGCGGGGCCTTGGGTGAAGCGGGTAGCAGCAGGGGCTGGCCCAGTTCTTCGCGCGCCAGTTTGCCGTAATAGTCGTGACGGCCGGCCAATTGCTCGAAGCCGAGTCTGGCCTTGGTTTTTTGGCCCAGTGCCTGTTTGGCGCGCGCCTGCCAGTACATCCAGGTTGGTGTCTGGCGGGTGTCTTTGTCCATGTCCTGAATGATCTGGTTCAGTTGTGCCCAGTTCTGTTCGGACAGTGCGGCACGTGCCAGCCAGACCCGGGTGTGATCGCTGATCTGCGCATTGCGGCCTTTGCCTGCCCAGCTGGCGGCATTGGGGTCGAGTCGCTGCATGCCGACGGCGGCGATCTGCGACCAGACGAATTGCCGATCGGCACGATCGAGGCGTCTGGATTTGGCGAGCAATTCGGCTGCCTTCGCGGGATCGGTACGCGCCAGCCGCACCAGTGCGATTTTTTCCTGCAGTTTCGAACCGGGGTTTTTGAGTGCCTGGGCCGGTCTGGTCAGTGCCAGATCCAGCGCGCGGGTCGTCAGGGCAGGATGTGCCAACAGGCCGGCGGCCTGCCGAATGTCGGCAGGGGAATTGATTTCCAGTGCCAGATTCAGACGCCTGTTGAGCTGCTGTTTGCCGAGCAGTCTGCGTTCGGCCAGCGTGTTCAGCAGTCGATGGCAGGCGGTGTTGAGGCTCTGCGCCTTCAGTACCTGGGCGCTGGCGGTCTTGAGTATGCCTCGGGCCGGTTTGCTGCCTTCACCAACTTTGGACAGTGCCGACAGTGAAGCCAGACAGAAGGGGGCGCTTTCGTCCTTCAGCACCCATTTCGGAAACATCGCGTCGATCACCGGCCAGTCCTGACGGCGGCCGGCGGCCAGCATCCAGTCGCGGCGCAGTAGATCGGCGGTCAGATGTCTGGGATAGTCCTTGATGTACCGATGCGTTTCGCGGCTGACGGCCTGATAGTCCTCGTCGCCGAGACGTGTGTCCTGCAACTTGAGGCGCAGCCGCCAATAGTCGAGATAGGCGGTCAGCACATGGCCACGCGGCACTTTCTGCGCGGCTGCCTCGAAAGCGGGCAGTTTGCCGTCGAGCATGGCCTTGCGCGCATCGAGAATCGCCAGGTCGATCGGGTCTTCGATGGTGGGCGGCACGAACACGGTCACCGGTTTGATCCGGCCGAGCACTGCCTGGCTTTCGGCCGAAACCGAAGTCATGGAGGGGGACGATGTCAGCGAGGCGAGGCGCTGTCCTTCGGCGGTGTCGGCAGATGCGGAACCCGACTGAACGCAGAAGAAAAGAGACAGCAGCAAAGCCGCTGGCGTATCACCGAGTTTCATGCGTATAATTTTCAAGTGGAAGAGTTATCAAAATCCAGCATAACACGTGCACAGTTGCGTAAAGATCTCTTGGCGGAACGGTCTGCGATGGGAGTGTTACAGCGTGCACGATTCGATGCGTTACTGTGCCAGCAATTGACAGATTGCGATCTGTTGGGAAACGCGGCCAATGTTGCCGTTTTTTCGGCGATACGCGCCGAACCCGAATTGGGGGTCTGCTATGCCCACTGGCGCGCCGAAGGCCGGCGATTGTTGCTGCCGGTCATCGAACCGGAAACCAAACTTCTATTCTTTCGCGTCTGGGACGAGAGCGTTCCCCTGGTCGCAGGTCCTTTCGGTGTTGCGGAGCCTCCCGAAGAGGCCGAACGGCTTTGGCCCGACCTGATGGTGATTCCTTGTGTCGGTTTCCGGGTGGTGGACGGCAGGCCATACCGGTTGGGGTATGGGGGGGGCTTCTATGACCGCACGCTGGCGGTGCACCCCTGCCGCACGATCGGGGTTGCCTATGACTCGGCCGAAACCGGGTCGTTCACGCTGAACACCTGGGACATGCCATTGTCGGCATTGGTCACGCCTTCACGACGAATCTCGGCCATGGCTTCACCCTGATTGAAACGTTGCACCCAATCCACCAACTGCTCGGCCGGCAGCGCACGTGAATACAGAAAACCTTGCACGCGGTCGCAGCCGAATTCGCGCAGGATGTGAACGGCGGCCGGGTCGTCGACGCCTTCGGCCAATGCACGCAGATCGAAGGCGTGCGCCAGATCGATCAGTGCCTTGACGATCTGCTGATCGCCGCGGTCGCTGGCCAGATTCTGAATGAACACCCGGTCGAGTTTCAGCTCGTGCACCGGGAACTGGCGCAGATAGGCAAAGGACGAGTACCCGGTGCCGAAATCGTCGATCGACAGTTCGCAGCCGATATTACGCAGGGTGTGCATGCATTCGATGGTGGCATGTTCATTGCGCACGATCGAATCTTCGGTCAGTTCGAACAGCAGCCGGTCGGGTGAAAGACTCCAGGTTTCGCAGGCCTGTGCCACCTGGGCGGCAAAGCCCGGGTCGTTGGCAGTCTTGGCCGACAAGTTGATACCGATGCTCAGATCAAGCCCCTGTGCCTGCCAGATCATCTGCTGACGCAGGACGGTGTTGATCACGAACTGTGTCAGTTGGCCGATCATGCCACGATCGTCACAGATCGAGGCGATCAGCGCCGGGCTGACTTGTAGTGGATGGTTCTGCGGCCAGCGGATCAGTGCTTCGGCCGCGAAACATTTGTTGGTGGCCAGATCGATCTGGGGCTGGAAATGCACTTCCAGATCGTTACTGAACAGATGGCGACGCAGCGCGGTTTCGATTTCCGCCATGCGTGCGGCATTGTCGTCGGCGCCGATGCGCTGCACATGCAGGCGTTCTTCGCTTTCGCTGGCCAGCTGACGGCTGTCCCACGCGCCCTGCAGCAAACCGCCGATGCTGACGGCCCGGCTCTGACTCCAGGCGCCACCGATGATTGGCTGCAACTGGGCGGTCAGTTTCTGGTCTTGCTGCAGTTCGATGTGAAGTGGCACGTAGAGCACTTCGCGGAAAGCGGTGGCGATGGTGGTGGCCACGGCTTCGTTGGGCACGTTGGCGATCAGAATCCAGACTTCGTCGAAGGCGGCGGTGGCGACCCTGTCTTCGGCACGCAGGCGTTTGCTGATGCGTTTGATGATTTCAGCCAGCACCAGGTTGGAATGTGGGTTGCGTGCCAGCGCCTGCAGGTGATCGGAACGGTTGAGCCCGATCGTCAGCAGGAGTGGGTTGCTGGGCACCTTGCGGCAGAGCAGTTGCTGTCCGTAGGCCAGCAGTTCATTGGGCGTCAGACGCTGATTAGGCGATGCTTCCATGCTGTGTCGGACTTTCGTCGAGGTAGTAGTCTTGCAGTTTGAAGCCGAAGGTGCCGGCCGGTAGACCGCGCACGATGCGTAGGGCTTTCTTGCTACGTCCACGGGATCGGGATTCCTGGTAGAGATCGCGCTCCTGCGGTGTTTCGAGACGGCTTTTGTCTGGTGCCGACAGCACCAGGACACGAGGCTCCAGTCGGCGGATCCGGTTGTGAGCCATGACGACGGCGACTTCGCCGCTGCTGAGCTCCACCAGGCTGCCGACCGGAAAGACACCGATGGCCTGCACGAACTGTTCGACCAGCGGTTCGTGAAAGGAGGTGCCGCTCCACTCGTACAGATTCATCAGTGCATCCTGCGGAGCGGACGCATTGGCATAGGGGCGCGAAGTGATCAGAGCAGCAAAGGAATCGGCGATGGCCGCCATCTTGCCGTAGATGCTGATCTTGTCGCCGGTCAGCCGGTTGGGATAGCCGGAACCGTCGATGCGTTCGTGATGCTGGCTGATGCCCTGCAGCACCGGCAGTGGCAGCGGCGGGCCGCTGTTGAGGATGTGCAGGGATAGGTTGACGTGTTCTTTGACCAGCTGGAATTCGGATGCACTCAGCAGACCGGGCTTTTCCAGCAGGGCGCGGGGAATCTTGGTCTTGCCGACATCGGCCAGCATGCCGATCTGGCCGAGATAACTGAGCTCCTGGCGCGGAAAACCCAGATGGCGGCCGAGTGCCACCAGATAGAGCGAGACGCGCACACCGTGGTGGTAGACCTGAATGTCCTCTTCACGCAGGCGCGCGATCCACATCATGGCGTCGGGATTGTCGAGCATGCTGTCGACGATGCTGTCCACGGCCCCGGCGACCGCGTCCAGTTCGAAACTCCTGCCGTTACGGATGTCGTTGATCAGCGTGTCCAGCGCGTTTTCACCGGTCTGGAAAGCTTCCCGGGCACGGGGCAGCTCGGCTTCCATCGGGCGCTGGTTTTCATAGCGTGTCAGCTTGAAGCCGGCCTTTTTCAATTCCGGAATCTGTTTGATCGTGCGCTTCTGCGCTTCGATCTCACGGTTCTGGGCCAGATGGTCGCTGAGCCAGAACAGCATCCGTTCGATCATGCCCTGTTCGCTCTCGCGTTTGTTGGCCGTCTGTTTGACCATCTGACGGAAACGCTGCCGGGTCTCGCGCGAGACTTTGACATCGGCCCGGGGTTTGTAGCGTCGCTGTGGTTTGCCGGCGATGGGGCCCGAGGCCGCCATGATCAGCGTCCTGGGCTCTTCACGCTGCAGCGGCTGCTTCCGCCGACCCGGGGTGCTGCGCTCGGCCACGCGCATCGGAAGCGTGGGTGCTTCATCGATCGGCTTCGAGGCCGCATGCATGACGGTGACGACTTTGTCGGCCGGAGCGGGGGCGGGTGGTCGTGCCGGTGCGTGGCTCAGGTATTGGGCTTGATTGCGTTCGAAGTTGGCATCGGCAACGCGGATATCCATCGCCACATTGGGTGAGGACAATTCCAGGTCGACGTACACATAGCGGCAGTAGCGCATCAGGGTGTCCAGCTCGACTTGTTCGTCGATCAGGAATCCCTGCAGTAGAAAAGGCGTGTCGAGCCACGGTCTGTCCAGCTCCACGACGAACATATTCAGCCGCAGGTCCTGGACGGCGATCCGATAGCGGCGGTGGGCCGTCATGGAGGGTGTTGCTCGATTGGGCTGATCGAGAACGGTGGGCAAGGCAGAAGCTCCGAAGTGCGGCGCGAAGCATCATTGGATGGCTCGCGCTTGCTGCAATGAGTCAAAGCTTCCAGTGCGCTGCAGAACAGGGCCATGGAAGGGAGTTTGATCTTACCCAGCCTGTTCCCAGGGGCCAAGCCTGACGGCGACGGCCGGACGGAGCCGGCCGGTCCGGGCTGACGGGCGGCGTCCGTGTGGTGTCCCGAGCCGGTGAACTCGTCGAGAGCGGACGTGTCGACGGGTAGTGAAAGGGAGTGTCGCGTCGATGGGACGTGCAGCGGGCTGTTTCCGGAACGAATGGTCCGTTGTGTCCGGCGCCTTCCCATGGAGGTCCTTCGTGCCGCTGAACAGCAATCGCGACGGCGAAAACCGGAAGGGAGCCTGCCGTGGCACGCCTGGGCGTGTCGGCACGCTCCCTGGTGATCACTGGATTCCGGATGCTTATTTTTGCAGGGCTTTCCAGATATTGGCGCAGGGTGCCGATTGATTCATCGTGTAGAAATGCAGGCCCGGAGCGCCACCTTCCAACAGGGTGTTGCACAGATTCACTACGACATCGTGGCCGAAGGCGCGCAGCGAATCCACATCGTCATGGAAGGCGGCCAGACGCAGCCGGATCCAGCGTGGGATTTCGGCGCCGCAGTTGTCCGAGAAGCGGGTCAGCTGAGTGTAGTTCAGGATCGGCATGATCCCCGGCACGATCGGGATGTCGACGCCGGCGGCCCGGGCCCGGTTGACGAAATCGAAATAGGCGTTCGGGTTGTAGAAATACTGGGTGATGGCCGAGTCGGCCCCGGCAGCCACTTTGGCGGCGAAGTGCCGCAGATCCGCATCCGGGGATTCGGCCTGTGGATGCATTTCGGGGTAGGCCGCCACTTCGATGTGAAACCAGTCGCCACTGTGTTCACGGATGAAAGCGACCAGTTCGGCGGCATAACGGAAGTCGCCTCGGTTGATCGAACCGGAGGGCAGGTCGCCGCGCAGCGCAACGATGCGCCGGATGCCCTGTGCTTTATAGGTGTCGAGCATCCGGGTGAGGCCGGCGCGGGTGGCGCCGATGCAGGACAGGTGGGGTGCGACACTGGAGCCGGTGGCCGCGATCGCTGCAACGGCTTCGGTGGTGCCGGCCTGTGTACTGCCGCCGGCACCGAAGGTGACACTGAAGAATTCTGGATTCAGCTCGCTGAGGCTTTTCTGAACACCCAGCAGTTTTTCGGCACCGGCCTCGGTGGCGGGCGGAAAGAACTCGAAGCTGAGGCCGTGTGTCACATCTGCGCGATCTCGCGGTGTGCTGCCGGAAGAAGAGGTAGGTGCAGTCATGGTGTGTCAGGACGAGGAATACGAGTTGGAGGGAGCGTATCCAGCCGGGTGGCGATCAGGAAGTACTCCTGATTGCCATCGCCGCCGGAGATGGCGCAGCTTTGCCAGTCGTCCACCTGCCAGCCTGCCAGCATCGCGCTGTCCGAGACCTTGCGCCGCAGTGCATCGAGGTCGGCGTCGTGCCGGACGATGCCGTGCTTGTTGCGCGCGTCTGGACCCAGCTCGAACTGGGGCTTGATCAGACAGACCAACCTGCCACCCGGGCTGGCCAGGGCAGCCAGATGGGCCAGCTGCTGGCTGGCGGCGATGAAGGAGAGATCGACTACGATCAGCGCGAAGCCATCGGCCGGGATGCTGCCATCGGGTAGACGCAGATCGTTCAGGTCGACATCGCGGATATGGGTGTGCTCGAGGCAGACGACACGGGGGTCGGATTGCAGGATGGGATCGAGCTGGCCATGGCCGACTTCGATACCCAGCACCTGCCGGGCACCATGCGTCAGCAGACAGTGGGTGAAGCCGCCGGTGGACATGCCGACATCGAGCGCGCTGACATCGCGACAATCGATGGCGGCCGCCGCCAAGGCGGCTTCGAGTTTGTTGCCACCGCGCGAAACATAGCGTGAGGTATCGGATTCGAGCACCCGCAGCTGCTGATCGGGATGGATCGGCTGCGCGGCGCGCTGGACCGGTACTTCGCCGCCCCGGGCATCGGTCAGTACCGCTCCGGCTTCGATCAGCCGGCGGGCCAGGGTGCGCGAACGCACCAGACCCCGTTCGACCAGAGCGACATCGGCACGGATGGGGCTCATGGGCAGGTGGGGTGCGGGTGGGGGTGGCATGGATTGGTTCCGGGAGGCAGGGCGTTTTTCACGGCCTGCCGGGCCATGTTCGGGTGTCTGGGCAGTAAGAGTCGTGCGGCGGAAAACATACGGCCGAGCCGCCGTCCGTGCCCGGTTTGCATCCCATGGCCGGCGCCATGGGGACAAAACGGGCACAAGACGCCGTGGCGTCTGGTCTCCGGCTTGCAGAGGTTTGCCGCCGGCAGGCTCTTTTCGTCGCTCAGACTCTTGTCGCTGCCATGGCCGATCAGTAGCGATAGGTGTCGGGCTTGTACGGGCCTTCGACCGGTACGCCGATGTAGGCGGCCTGCTCGGGCGTCAGTTCGGTCAGTTCGGCGTTCAGTTTGGCCAGCTGCAGGCGGGCCACTTTTTCGTCGAGGTGTTTCGGCAGCACATAGACCTTGCCGGCTTCGTAGTCGTTCGGGCGCGTCCACAGCTCGATCTGGGCCAGTGTCTGATTGGCGAACGAGGAGCTCATCACATAGGACGGGTGACCGGTGGCACAACCGAGGTTGACCAGGCGGCCTTCGGCCAGCAGGATGATGCGCTTGCCATCCGGGAAGATGATGTGATCGACCTGGGGCTTGATGTTTTCCCAAGTGTATTTCTCGAGCGATGCGACTTCGATTTCGTTGTCGAAGTGACCGATGTTGCAGACGATCGCTTCGTTTTTCATCGCCACCATGTGTTCGTGGCGGATGACATCCTTGTTGCCGGTGGTGGTCACGAAGATGTCGGCCTTGTCGGCGGCGTATTCCATCGTGACGACGCGATAGCCTTCCATGGCGGCCTGCAGGGCGCAGATCGGGTCGATTTCGGTCACCCAGACCTGGGCCGACAGGGCGCGCAGTGCCTGGGCCGAGCCCTTGCCCACGTCACCATAGCCGGCGACCACGGCGATCTTGCCGGCGATCATCACGTCGGTGGCACGCTTGATGCCGTCGAGCAGCGACTCACGGCAACCATACAGATTGTCGAATTTGGATTTGGTGACCGAGTCATTGACGTTGATGGCGCGCAGTTTCAGTTCGCCACGGTCGGACATCTGCTGCAGACGATGCACGCCGGTGGTGGTTTCCTCGGTCACGCCGATGATGGCGTCGAGGTTGCGCTGATAGAAACCGGGGTCGGTCTTCAGGCGCTCCTTGATCGAGGCGAACAGGAAGCGCTCCTCTTCGCTCTTGGGGTTTTCGATCAGTGAGGGATCGTGGGCGGCGCGGGCACCGAGGTGCAGCAGCAAGGTGGCGTCACCGCCGTCGTCCAGGATCATGTTCGAAGGCTTGCCATCGCTCCATTCGAAGATGGAATGGGTGTAGCGCCAGTAGTCCTCCAGTGATTCGCCTTTGACGGCGAAGACCGGGATGCCTTGGGCGGCGATGGCGGCGGCGGCATGATCCTGGGTCGAGAAGATGTTGCACGAGGCCCAGCGGACCTGCGCGCCCAGCGCGACCAGCGTCTCGATCAGCACGGCGGTCTGGATCGTCATGTGCAGCGAGCCGGTGATGCGGGCGCCTTTCAACGGCTGGGCTGCCGCGTATTCCTGGCGGATGGCCATCAGGCCGGGCATTTCGGTTTCAGCGATACTGATTTCCTTGCGGCCCCAGTCGGCCAGGCCGATGTCGGCGATGCTGTAGTCCTTGGTGTTTGCAGGTGCGTTCATGAATGCTCCGATGTGGATGGACAGCCGGTGGCGGCAGAAGGCCTTTGCTGCCCGCTGCAGACAAAAAAAGACGCCTGCAGCCGTTCGATGGGATGCAAGCGTCGTTTTTCGAGAAATCAGACCGAGCCTGGCCAGAGAGAACTGGTCGCAACGCTTCTCGGTGTGATCGGATGACGGCCATTATAGGACGCCATCCCGCAGTCGGGGGATTCGACCCTGCCAGCTGTCCGTTGTACGCGACCGCGTGGCGGTGTCGCAACGCCCTCGGGGCCGGTGAGCAGCCGGCCGGCGCTTCCCGCCGGCCGTCGGGCTGCCGTCGATTGCCCGGTACCCCCTGGCTTCGATTCGCCCCATGGCCGTCGCCCTGGGGGCGGACCGATCACGGTTCCGTGTCCGGTGGGGCGAGCGGCGACGGGTCGAATGCCTCGGGGCGGATCAGAGTCCGGCGTCTGCCCGCAGAATGGCCGCTTTGTCGGTGGCCTCCCACGAGAACTCGGGCTCTTCGCGACCGAAGTGACCGTAGGCGGCCGACTTGCTGTAGATCGGACGCAGCAGGTCGAGCATCTGGACGATGCCTTTTGGACGCAGGTCGAAGTGTCGGCGCACCAGTTCGGCCAGTTTTTCGTCGGACACGACACCGGTGCCTTCGGTGGTGACGAAGACCGAGGTGGGCTGGGCCACACCGATGGCATAGCTGATCTGCACCAGGCACTTCTTGGCCAGACCTGCCGCCACGATGTTCTTGGCCACATAGCGGCCGGCGTAGGCAGCCGAGCGGTCGACCTTGGAGGGGTCTTTGCCCGAGAAGGCGCCACCGCCATGCGGCGCGGCGCCTCCGTAGGTGTCGACGATGATCTTGCGCCCGGTCAGGCCGCAGTCGCCCTGCGGGCCACCGATGACGAAACGACCCGTCGGGTTGATCAGGTATTTGATGTTGCCCTTGACCAGTTCGGCCGGCAGAACCGGTTTGATGATGTCTTCGATGACGGCTTCTTTCAACGTCTTCTGATCGACTTCCGGGTGGTGCTGGGTCGACAGCACGATGGTGTCGATCGACTGGGGCTTGCCGTCGACATAGCGCAGGGTGACCTGCGACTTGGCATCCGGGCGCAGCCAGTTCAGGCGGCCGTCGCGGCGCAATTGCGCCTGACGTTCGACGATGCGGTGGGCATAATAGATGGCGGCGGGCATCAGTACCGGTGTTTCGTCGCAGGCGTAGCCGAACATCAGACCCTGGTCACCGGCACCCTGGTCGAGGTTGTCGTCTTCGGCACGGTCGACGCCCTGGGCGATGTCCGGGCTCTGCTTGTCGTAAGCGACCTGAACCGAGCAGCCCTTGTAGTCGATGCCGTACTCGGTGTTGTCGTAGCCGATCTTCTTGATCGTGTCGCGGACGACACCGATGTAGTCGATGTTGGCCCGGGAGGTGATTTCACCGGCCAGCAAAACCAGGCCAGTGGTACATAATGTTTCCGCTGCCACGCGCGAATGCGGGTCTTCGGCCAGCAGGGCGTCCAGGATGGCATCGGAGATTTGGTCGGCGACCTTGTCGGGGTGGCCTTCGGAAACGGATTCGGAAGTAAAGAGGTATTCGCTCATGTTGTTGTGGGCATTCCCGGAAAGATTGAGAGGGCGTTGGGTCCGATGGACGAACGGGCCGATGGGCCCGATGTGGCACCGGCGTTGCCAGCTTCATGGGAAGCCGCGACGCTTTAGCGGAAAAAACAAACCTGTTTCAATATAGGCAGCCGACACATGGCGTGTCGGGCCTTTGCCACCCCGCAAGTTGTCCCAATTAACTCGGTGGCCTCGTAAATTATAGCGACGGTGACTTCTCCAGCGACGGAAATCAATCACACCAGCCCAGTTTCTACCTTGTTGATTAAAGGTGTAAAAGTTCTGGCCAGGTTCCCTCTGCCTCTTCTGCACGCGGCAGGTGCCTTTGCGGGCAGGGTTGCTTACTTGTGCAGCTCGGGCATGCGCGCCAAAACTCGTAACAACTTGCAAACGGCCGGGTTATACAACCGCCGTCTTGCCTGGGAAAGCGCTGCAGCAGCCGGGCGCGCAGCCCTTGAAAGCGCGTTTCTGTGGTTCAGAAGCGACAAAGAGCTGCTGGCGTACAGCGACCATGATTGCATCACTCGTCTGGCAAAAGAGACTCTGGCTCGGCAGGCGGCCGGAGATCGCCGTGGACTGATCATGCTGACGCCGCACATCGGCAGTTTCGAGCTGGCGGCCCGCGCCTACGGGGCGAGCGCGCCGGTCACGGTGCTGTACAAGGCACCGCGGCAGGAGGCGCTGCACGCGTTGCTGAAGGTGGCGCGCACGCAGTCCGGCGTGACGCCTGTGCCGGCCGATACCGGTGGCGTCCGGGCCATGCTGCGCGCACTGAAGCGGGGCGATGCGATCGGCATTCTGCCCGATCAGGTGCCGTCGGCGGGTGATGGCCGCTGGGCGGACTATTTCGGGAAGCCTGCCTTCACGATGACTCTGCCGCAGCGGCTGGCCGAGAAGACCGGTGCCCGGGTCGTGGTGCTGGCCGTCTGGCGGCGTCCCGGCGGCAAGGGCTGGGATCTGGTGATGGAAGAGATGCCGGAGCTGCCGACCCCGGAGGCGGTCAACCGGCGGATCGAGGCGCTGGTGCGCAGCCACCCCGAGCAATACGTCTGGAACTACAACCGCTACAAGGTGCCGGGCGGTGTGCTGCCGCCCGGCGAGACGACAGAGATGTTGCGGGACGAAGTCGAAGCGTCTTCGGGTCATCAGCCGCAGGCGGGGGCGACCGACCTCATCGAGACATCGGATGGCGTGCGACCCGGCGTCCGGGTCGATCCGACGGGGGTCGATTTCGGCGCCCGGCAGCAGGGGATTCAGCCATGAACGTCTCTCGCATGTTGTTGGCGTTGTTCCGCGCCATGTCCGGGCTGCCTTATGTATGGCTGCGCCGGATCGGCAATGTGGCCGGGGTGCTGCTCTATTGGGGCGCAGCCTCGCGCCGCCGGATCGCCGATGTCAACCTGCGTCTGTGTTTTCCTGCCATGTCCGAGGCCGAGCGCAAATCGATCATCCTGGATCATTGCCGCTTCTTCGCCCGCAGCTTTCTGGATCGCTTCGTGCTCTGGTATCGCTCGGTCGACGAGATCAAGCAGATGGTGCAGCTCGTCGATCCACAGTATTTCGAGGCGCATGCCGGTAAGCCGATCATCCTGCTGGCGCCGCATTTCCTGGGTATGGATGCCGGTGGTACGCGCCTGACCATCGATCACACGATGTTCACCATGTTCGCCAATCAGAAGAACAAGGTGTTCAACGAGGCAATGCGCGAGGGCCGTGCCCGTTTCAGCGGAGCGGTGCTGTTGTCGCGTCAGGACGGGCTGCGCGGCGCCATCCGCAAGCTGCGTGAGAACGTGCCCTTCTACTTTCTGCCCGATATGGATCTGGGGGCACGGGACTCGCTGTTCGTGCCGTTTTTCGGGGTGCCGGCTGCCACCGTGCCTTCGGTGGCGCGCCTGGCGCAGTTGACCGGGGCGGTGGTGATTCCGTGTGTGACGCGGATGACGGACGAGGGCTATGAGACCCGCTTCTATCCGGCCTGGGAAAATTATCCGGGCGACGATGACCAGGAGACGGCCACGCGCAGGATGAATGCATTCATCGAAGAGCGGGTGCTCGAGATGCCGGCGCAGTATCTGTGGACGCACAAGCGTTTCAAGACCCGCCCGCCGGGGGAGCCGGATTTCTATGCAGGCGTTTCTGCGCGTGAAGATCGGCAGGAAGAGGGGCCCGTGCAGGAGGGAGGGCCGGTATGAAGCTGAAAGTCACCAAAATGCACGGTGCCGCCAATGATTTCGTGGTGATCGACGCAACCGGCGGGACCCCGGTGCTGAGCGAGGGGCAGTGGCGCTGGCTGGCCGATCGGCATCGGGGTGTGGGGGCCGATCAGATTCTGATCGTCGAGCGGCCGACGGCTGCACAGCAGGAGGCTGCCGGTCCCGAGGGGCTGGATTTCGTCTATCGCATCATCAATGCCGATGGCGCCGAGGTCGAGCAGTGCGGCAATGGGGCGCGCTGCTTCGTGCGCTTCGTGCACGATCGGGGGCTGACCGATAAATCCAGCATCCGGGTGTTGACCAAGGGGGGCATCATCAGCCCCCGGCTGATGGCCGATGGACAGGTGCAGGTCGATATGGGCGAGCCTTCCTTCGATCCGAACGCGCTGCCGTTTTCGACGCGTGGCCTGTTGCCGGAGCACAGGCACCGGGCGAAGCTGTGGCCGTTGGCGCTGGAGAGTGCCGGAGGTGAGACCTTCACCAGGTTGGTGTCGCTGGTGTCGATGGGCAACCCGCATGCGGTACAGTGTGTCGAGGATGTCGAGCGTGCGCCGGTCGAGCTGGAAGGGCCGTTGATCGAGCGTCATCCGCGCTTTCCGGCCCGGGTCAATGCCGGATTCATGCAGATTCTGTCGCGCAGCGAGATTGCGCTGCGGGTTTATGAGCGTGGTGCGGGCGAGACGCTGGCCTGTGGGACGGGCGCCTGTGCTGCCGTCGTGGCGGGAATCCAGCAAGGCTTGTTGGATGAGGAAGTGAGCGTTCAGGTCCGGGGCGGTACGCTGACGGTCCGTTGGGCCGGCAGCCATGGACAGCCCGCGCATGTCGTCATGACCGGACCGGCAGTGACGGTCTTTTCGACCGAAGTGGAGATTCCGGCGGGGCTGTGAGAGCCCCGATTGCGGTCCGCGATCCGGCCATCTCGTGAGGCCGGTGCTCCTGCTCCGTGCTGTGGTGGCACCATGGTTGTCGAGCAGATGCACCGGATGGTGTCGTTCCGACGACTGGCCGGATCCGTTGGCTCCACTGGCTCGATATTTTATTGAAACGATTGATTGTCAGGATTTTGTGATGCATTCCGTCAATGATGGTGCCGCTGATGAGATGAGAGCCGGCTCCGGTGGCCAGGGGGTGAAGGCGAGAGAGGCGCTGGATGCCGAAACCGTGGCTGCCTGGCTGCAAAAGCATCCGGAGTTTTTCGAGCAGCGGCGTGACATGCTCAGCCATCTGAAGCTGAAGCACCCTCATGGCGGTCGGGCCATTTCGCTGATCGAGCATCAGGTGGCGGTGCTGCGCGATGCCAACCGGACGCTCGAGAAGCGGGTGTCCGATTTTCTGCGTATCGGGCGCGAAAACGATGCGCTGTCGATGAAGATGCAGGCCCTTGGCCATGCGATGCTGGGCGAGCGCGATCCGGCCCAATTGCCGGGCGTACTGGTTGCCGGCTTGAAACGGGGGTTCGATGTACCGGCGGTGCTGGTCCGGTTGTGGGTCGATCTGCCCGTGCCGGACACCTCCACCGGGCCGGTGTCGACCGAGTTGCAGCAGTGGGCCGATCGGCTGGAGCAACCCTATTGTGGCCCTTGTTCGAAGGATGAAATCCTGGGCTGGTTTCCGGACCGGGGAGAGGGGTTGGCTTCGATGGCGGTGATGGCGCTGCGCGCAGGCAACGAGACGCGTGCCTATGGTCTGCTGGTGCTGGCCAGCCATGACATCCACCGTTTCCAGCTGGGTATGGGTACGGTCGTATTGGAGCAGTTGGCCGATATGGCCGGGGCGGCGCTGTCGCGGCTGTTGCCCACGTCGGTCTGATCGGAGTGGGTGGATCGTACCCGTTCGGAATGCCCGGGGTGATTGGCCGGATCAGCATACAGCCGGCGCGTATGGTTTTTGTGTGAAGGATGAACGGCTGCTCGTCGTCCCGGTACGATGGCCTTCGCCCGGCGGGGCAGGCCGAATGGTACGCAGGGTTCTTTGCCGTTTGTCGTCCAGGTCCTTTTTGAATGAACTGCCCAACTCATTGAACTGGCAAGAGACTGGTCGCCATGAAACCCGTCGACGAGATCGAGCACTACCTGTATCGCTTGAGAATCGAGCGAGGGTATTCGGCGCACACGTTGGCGGCCTATCGGCGCGAACTGGACGTGTTACTGCAGGCGCTGAGGGGGCAGCCCGAAGGGCGACAGGATTGGCCGGCGCTGACCGAGGCCGATGTGCGCCGCTGGGTGGCGGCTGCTGCCCGGGAAGGCTCGTCGCCGGCTTCGCTGGCACGGCGGCTGTCGGTCTGGCGTGGTTTTTTTGATGAGCTGGCCCAGAATGGACGGGTAGCCTTGAATCCGGCACGGGCGGTGCGTGCGCCGAAACGGCCCAAGCGGCTGCCCAAGGCGCTGCAGGTCGATCAGGCGGTACAGTTGTTGGGAGGGCAGCCGGCGGAGGCGTTTACCGCCGAGACGAGCGATGAGGCGGGCTGGTTGCTGTGCCGGGACCGGGCGATGGCCGAGCTTTTCTATTCCAGTGGGCTGCGTCTGTCCGAACTGACGGCGCTGGATCATTGCTGGATCGATGATGCGGAATGTGCTCATCAGTCGGTGGCCTGGCTGGACCGGCCCTCGGCCGAAGTGCAGGTGCTGGGCAAGGGCGGCAAGCGACGGACGGTGCCGGTCGGCCGGGCGGCGCTGCAGGCGCTCGATGCATGGCTGGTGTTGCGCGAGGCTTTTCTACAGCTCGAACCGCGGGCCGACCGGGCGGCACTGTTCATTTCACGGCGGGGGCAAAGACTCGGCAACCGATCGGTTCAATTGCGGCTGGAACGGCTGGCGCTCCGGCAGGGCGTGCCGACCCACGTCCATCCGCACGTACTGCGTCATTCCTTTGCCAGTCATCTGTTGCAGTCCTCGGGGGATTTGAGGGCGGTGCAGGAGCTGCTGGGGCACGCCAGCATCGGCAGCACACAGATTTATACGGCGCTGGACTTCCAGCATCTGGCTGCGGTCTACGATGCAGCACATCCGCGCGCCCGGCTCAAGAAGTAGTTTCGGCGCCAGGTGCGGTGCTCATGTGGATATGGCGGACCCGCAACATGTTTTGATGTCATCATACAACGGAGAGGGGCGCGCAGTGATGTGTCGGCCCGGACACTGTCCGATCGCGGTAGAGAGAAGGCTACGGTCCCCGTTTCCCGTCGTTTGACGGTTGTGTGTGGGGCGGCACATCGGGTCACTTGCACAGAGGGTGGGAGCGCGTACAATTCGCGATCTTTCAAGGCGAGTGACAGTGTTTCCCCTGATGGATGGCACGTGTCGAGGGATTCGACTCGATAAAGGCCAACGATATTCATGATCGGCACGAGGAGAGCGTTTCCATGACGAGCGATGTATCGGGCAATGATGGACAGGGAGTTCCCATGGCAAACGGTCTCATTCCGACGACGATCCTTACCGGTTTTCTTGGTAGTGGCAAGACCACGCTGCTCAACAAAATTTTGCGCGACGACCACGGGCTGAGGATCGCCGTCATCGAGAATGAATTTGGTGC
This sequence comes from Lautropia sp., assembly GCA_030530775.1. Classification (GTDB taxonomy): domain Bacteria; phylum Pseudomonadota; class Gammaproteobacteria; order Burkholderiales; family Burkholderiaceae_E; genus Lautropia. The sequence continues at coordinate 124,912 of JAUMUG010000005.1, forward strand.
TGAAGGGATCGACAACGATCTGCTGATGCAGGGAACGGGCGAGCAGATCGTCGAGATGAACAATGGTTGCATCTGCTGCACGGTGCGCGGGGACCTGGTGCGCATCCTGCTCGATCTGAAGGCACGTCGCGATGCGGGCGAAATCCATTTCGACCGGGTGGTGATCGAAACGACCGGCTTGGCCGATCCCGGGCCGGTGGCGCAGACTTTCTTCATGGATGACGAGGTGGCGCAGAACTATCTGCTGGATGCCGTCATCACCATCGTCGATGCGGTGCATGGCAACCGCCAGCTGGACGAAAACAAGGAGGCCCAGGCGCAGGTCGGTTTTGCCGACCGGATCCTGATCTCCAAGAGCGACCTGGTCGAAGGGCCGGCGCTGGAGGCATTGCGCAAACGTCTGGTGCAAATGAATCCGCGGGCACAGGTGCGGGCCATTCAGTTCGGCAATGCCGATGTGGCCGAGGTGCTCGACATCAAGGGCTTCAATCTCAACGCCATTCTCGAACTCGATCCGGATTTTCTGGAAAGCGATGGACACTCGCACAGTGACGAGGTGTCGTCCTTCGTCTTCAAGTCGAAACGCCCTTTCGACGGGCTGAAACTCGAAGAGTTCCTGGGTGGGCTGATTCAGGTCTATGGCGCCGATCTGCTGCGCTACAAAGGGGTGCTCTATTTGAAGGGGGCGCCGCGACGGATGGTGTTTCAGGGCGTGCACATGATGATGGGCGCAGATGCGGGTCGGAAATGGGAGGCCAATGAGAAGCCAGCGAGCAAAATGGTATTCATTGGTCGTAACCTGCCCAAAGATGTGTTTCTGAACGGGTTGAAGCAATGCCTCGTCTGATGGGGACCGGCCCGCAGTGTATCGGGCATCGTAGGGGGGTCCGCGGCTACTCCGTCGTCCGGACTGCCGGGTGGGGGCCCTTCGTTGCGGACGGCGGGGCCCGGGGCATTGGTGATTTTTCGTCTGGGACGGCAGCTCTGTCCTGTTCTTGATATCTGGTTATCTCGTATCCAGAAGGAGTAGCGATGACAACTACCAACCAGGTCGTTTTGACCGAAGAAGACATCCTGAAGATGCCGGAAGATGATTACATGAACCCGGCACAGCTCGAATTCTTCAGGGAGCGGCTGCGCAAGATGGAGCAGGACATCCGCAACAATGCGGATGAGACCACCGAACATCTGCGTGAAACGGTCATCGTGCCCGACCCGGCCGATCGCGCCACGATCGAGGAAGAGCATGCGCTCGAGCTGCGTACCCGTGACCGCGAGCGCAAGCTGCTGAAAAAAATCGAGCAGGCGTTGGCGCAGATCGACAGCGGCGATTACGGTTACTGTGAAGAAACCGGTGATCCGATCGGCATCCCGCGTCTGCTGGCCAGGCCGACGGCGACACTGTCGCTGGAGGCGCAGCAGCGTCGTGAATTGCGTCAGAAGCTCTACGGCGACTGAAACGCCGGCGTGTGGGAATGTGGTGCACGGTTTCGGGGCGGCACGCCCGGATAGTGCGAGGTGCGTCGCGCCGTCGTCGCGTCGTGACACAAGGGGCCGTTCGGCCCCTTTGTCGTATCTGCGTGCCGGCATGACTCCGGGCTCACTGGTGTGTCCGATTGAACCGGAGATGGTCTGCCTCGTGTCCGTATCGGCCGGTGGTGGCCGTCGATCTCGGCCACGGTTGACGTTCGCGGCAGCCTTGTCGTCGTCTTTGCGGCCGTGGTGGCCTGGTTGCCGGGAGATGGTCGAAACAGGCGTCCCAGACGGCGGGGAGGACATCGAAAGGCGTGTGCTCCGGGATAGGGCATATGGTGGGTATGGGTTGTAATTGATTGGTTCCGTCGTGTCTTGTCATGAAAAGTCTGCGAGAAGCTTTGTGTCGGCTCCACAGGCTGTCGCGACTCGCCCGCGCATGAGTCCCCGGGAGGGGGCGGGGTCGATTCGGTGTTGTATTTTCGTCTGCTCCGATGTTCTCGTCTGATGGCGGATTGCCGTCGAGCGGCTGTTCGACCGGGAGAAACGGCTGTCGATCCGGCGTGCCTGCCGGTTGGGCAACGCTGGCCGACTGGCGGGGAGCCGAGCCCGCCGTCTTGATCCGGCCTGGTGCTACACTGAAAATCGAGGCCAGTCAGGGGGCATATTCAGGTGGTTTTCTTTTCTTTTTTTTCCAGAAAAGCAAAAAACCGGCGCAAGAATGACACAACTTCAGCGCCGGACTCGGGCAATGGTTTGAGCCCGCGCGAGATTGCGCGAAGAACTGCCGAAAAGATCGACGAAATCGAATCGCAGATGGTGGCCGAGGGAACGTCGCTGGTCGAACCGGTGACGACGGCTCCGGCAACCGATGCGGTGGCGGTTTCCGATCCGCCGGCCGCCAAGGCCGATGCGGCCGGGGCTGCCGCGCCGATCGTGGCGCTCGGTAAACCAGCCAAATCCAACTCCATCGAAATCCACAGCTCGGGCCTGCTGCCGGTGCTGGAGGAAGTGTCGGTGCTGTTTGCCAACGGGCAGACATCCGAAGCGACCTTGTTGCTGCGCAACACCATTCATCAGGATCAGCTGGGTGATCATACCCGTCTGGCCTGGAAGATGCTGCTCGAGCTGTATCAGGCCGGCGGGCTGCGGCAGGAGTTCGACAATCTGGCGATCGAATACGCGTCGTCCTTCGAGTTGTCGCCGCCGACCTGGGTCGATGAGCTGGTGCATGCCGTGACGGACAACGGCCCGGCAGCCACATCGTCGACCGTGTTGTTTCCGGCAATGGTCGACGCCCAGGTGGTCAAGCAGACCGAGCAGATGACCCGTGCCATCCAGCGCAAGCGTCTGCTGCGCATCGATTTCAGTCGGGTGACCGGCATCGACATGATCGGCGCAGATCTGTTGATGCGGGCGCTGCGCGATTTTCTGAAGGGCAAACACGAATTGACCCTGATCGGTGTCGAGGCTCTGGAGAAGGCGCTGCACTCGATGACGGAAAGTGGCCGGCGGGATCCGGACGAACACTGTTGGGCACTGCGACTGACCGCCTTGCGGATGCTCGGACGTCAGCAGGATTTCGAGGATCTGGCGATCGATTACTGTGTGACTTATGAGGTTTCGCCGCCTTCGTGGGAACCGTTGCCGGATTCGATCAAAGTGGTGTTGCAGGACAGTGGCAATACCCAAGTGGCGGTCGACGAGGAGCCGGCCGAGTACGTCGGCGAGACCTTCGTCCTGTCCGGCGTGCTGACCGGCCGTGGCGAAACGATGTTCAAGCAGTTGCGTGCCTGGGCCGAGCCTCGGGCCGAGCTGGTGCTGGATTGCCGTCAGCTGGTCCGTATCGATTTTGCCTGTGCCAGCGAGCTGCTGAATGAGGTGGTGGCGCTGCACAGCGCCGGTAAGGCAGTCACCATTCGCAAGCCCAGTTATCTGGTGGCCTATCTGATGATTGTCATGGGCCTGGGTGATGTGGCGGAAATGCAGCTGCGCCACGCTTGAAAAATTGACACCCCGTCACAACATGTCCTGAAAACCAAGCTTCAGGACTGTTATGACGACAATCGTATCGGTAAGGCGCGGCGACCAGGTCGCGCTGGGTGGTGACGGTCAGGTTACGCTGGGCAATATCGTGGCCAAGGGGTCCGCCCGCAAGATTCGCCGTCTGCATGGCGAGAAGGTGCTGGCTGGTTTTGCCGGTGGCACCGCCGACGCATTCACTCTGTTCGAACGCTTCGAGGCTCAACTCGAAAAGTATCCGGCCAACCTGTTGCGTGCCGCCGTCGAGCTGGCCAAGGACTGGCGTACCGACCGCATGTTGCGCCGCCTGGAGGCGATGCTCGCCGTGGCGGATCGGCAATATTCATTGATCATCACCGGCACTGGCGACGTGCTGGAGCCGGAGCATGGTCTGGTGGCCATTGGTTCGGGGGGGGCTTACGCCCAGTCGGCTGCATTGGCTCTGTTGCAAAACACCGAGCTGAGCCCGACCGAGATCGTCGCGAAGTCGCTGCAGATTGCCGGTGACCTCGACATCTACACCAATCAGAATCACACGATCGAGACACTATGACGCAAATGACTCCCCAGGAGATCGTCTCCGAACTGGACAAGCACATCATCGGCCAGGACAAGGCCAAGCGGGCGGTGGCGATTGCGCTGCGCAACCGCTGGCGTCGTCAGCAGGTGCCCGAGCCCCTGCGCCACGAGATCGTGCCCAAGAATATTCTGATGATCGGCCCGACCGGGGTCGGGAAGACTGAAATCGCCCGTCGCCTGGCCAAGCTGGCCAACGCACCCTTCATCAAGATCGAGGCGACCAAGTTCACCGAGGTCGGCTACGTCGGCAAGGATGTCGACTCCATCATCCGTGACCTGGTCGAGGCCGCCATCAAGGAAGAGCGCGACCGTGCCAAGAAGCGGGTGGATGCGCGCGCTTACGACCTGGCCGAAGAGCGGGTGCTGGATGCGCTGCTGCCGCCGACTTCGCATGGCCGCCGGATGGGTGCCGAGGCCGATTCCGACGTACCGCGCGAGGATTCGGTGGCCCGGCAGAAGTTCCGCAAGCGGCTGCGCGAAGGTGATCTCGATGACAAGGAAATCGAGATCGACGTGATGCAGCCGATGCCGTCGATCGGTCTGATGGGACCGGCCGGCATGGAGGAAATCACCCAGCAATTGCAGGGCATGTTCCAGGGTATGCCGGGCAAGAGCAAGCAGCGCAAGATGCGCATTGCCGATGCGCTGAAGCTGCTGACCGACGAAGAAGCCGGCAAGCTGGTCAACGACGAGGAGATCAAACTGCAGGCTGTGGCCAATGTCGAGCAGAACGGCATCGTGTTCCTGGACGAAATCGACAAGATCGCCGTGCGCAGCGGTGTGCAAGGGGGCGATGTCTCACGCCAGGGCGTGCAGCGTGACCTGCTGCCGCTGGTCGAAGGCACGGCCGTCAACACCCGGCATGGTGTGGTCAAGACCGATCACATCCTGTTCATCGCCTCTGGCGCCTTCCACATGGCCAAGCCCTCCGATCTGGTGCCCGAACTGCAGGGGCGCTTCCCGATCCGGGTCGAGTTGGAATCGCTGTCGGTACAGGATTTCCGGCGCATTCTGACCGAAACCGATGCCTGTCTGACCAGGCAGTATCAGGCATTGCTGGAAACCGAGGGTGTCGCCCTCGATTTCCGCGACGATGGTATCGAGCGGCTGGCCGAAACGGCCTTCCGTGTCAACGAAGGCACCGAAAACATCGGCGCCCGCCGCCTACAGACGGTGATGGAGCGGTTGCTGGAAGAGGTGTCTTATCAGGGCAGCCGCCAGTCCGGTCAGACGGTGGTGATCGATTCGGCCTTCGTCGAAGAACGGCTGGGCGAAATCGCCCGTGACGAAGACCTGTCGCGTTACGTTCTGTAATCTGCCGTTGATGCCGGCACGGTGGGCCGTCTGGCTGGCGGCGCATCGTGCCGGTTTTCGTTCCTGATTTAGATTGAACGGTGTATGGCCCATGCAGCATCGCATGGGCGTCCATCATGAGGTCTGATCAGAGAATGATGAAGGGCTGGGGCTTGGTCGGTCGGAGTAGCTTCATGCGGGCCTGGGCCATTCTGGGCATTTTGGCCTTGCTGGCTGCCCCTACCGCCTATCTGTATCGTGTCTGGACACAGCTGGAGCAGGAGATGCAGCTGGCCGCCGATACTTATGTCGCCCTGGCCCGGCAGAAACTGAGCTCATCCGAGCAAGCATGGGCGACGCAGTTTCGCGTCATCACGCAGGCATTCTCTGCTCGGCATCCTTTCGAGGGCCGTCTGCAGGTGCATGACGACAGTGGTCGTCTGCTGGCGAGCAGTGGAGCCCCCCAGGCCGGCAGCGTACTGTCGGTGGTGGCGCCGCTGATGGTGGCGCCCGGACAGCAGTTCGAAGTCCGGGTGTCGCGCAGTGCCAGACCGGTTCTTTGGCACGTGCTGGGCGTGGGATCGCTGCTGTTGGCCCTGGGCAGTCTGCTCGCGCTGATGCTGGTGTATAGCGCCCGGCGTTCGCGGACGGTGACCTCGGCGCAGCCGGATGTCGCTCCAGAGCCGTCCGGGCCGCTGCCATCGTCGAGGCGGCCGGAAATCACTCGCCAGGATGGATTGCTGACCCGCAGCGCCTTCATCGAGCAGGTGCGGCAGGCGGTGGGCCGGGCCTCGGCCGATCCCCGGGCGGAGTGTACGGTCTTTCATCTCGATTTGGATCATTTCAAATCCTTCAACGGCATTGTCGGTCAGGATCGTGGCGATTGCCTGCTGGACCAAGTGGCGGCTTCAGTGCGGGAGCGAGTCGAGGCGCTGGTGGATGAAGCGGCACTGCCGCCGGCCACGATCGCGGCGCCCGGCGCAGACGTCTTTCTGATCCTGGTCGAGAACTTGCCCAAGTCGCTGAACGTGACCGAGGCCTTTGCGCGCGGCGTGCTCGAGGCCGTGAGTCATATGTTCGAGGTCGGCTCGCATCAGCTGTATCTGTCGGCCTGCATTGGCGTCAGCCGTTTGAACGGCCGGCCGATCAGGGCCGAAACCCTACTGCGCGAGGCGGAGCTGGCCAAGAACGATGCCAAGAAGCAGGGTAGCGGCAGTTATGCGATCCATGATCAGGACATGGATGCCCGCGAGGCCGCACGCGATGTGATGGGTTACGAGCTGCGACAGGCGTTGGTGCAGAACGAGTTTCAGCTGTATTACCAGCCCAAGGTGCATCTGGTGACCGGTGCCGTGACCGGGGTCGAAGCGCTGCTGCGCTGGCAGCCCGACGGCCGGGACATGGTGATGCCGGATCAGTTCATTCCGGTGCTGGAAGATACCGGTCTGATCGTGCCGGTGGGTGCTTGGGTGCTGCGGCAGGCTTGTCAGCAGGTGATGGAATGGCGCCGTCGCGGCATGCCGCCGATCAGTATCGCGGTGAACGTGTCGGCACGGCAGCTGCAGCAGCGTGGCTTCGTCGATACCGTCGAACAGGTGCTGCAGGAGACGGGGCTGGAGGCCCGCAATCTGGAACTGGAACTGACCGAAAGTATCTTCATCGAGAACGCCAATGACAACGTGCGTCTGTTGAGCCGTTTGGCGGCTGCCGGCGTCAGCCTCGCAATCGATGATTTCGGTACCGGCCATTCATCGTTGAGCTATCTGCGCAACTTCAGTCCCCGCACGCTGAAGATCGACCGTTCCTTCCTGTCCGAAGTGCCGGACGGGGCAGACAATATTGCCATTGCCCGGGCCATCATCGCCCTGGGTCATGGTCTGGGGTTGCATGTGGTGGCCGAAGGGGTTGAAACCGAGGCGCAGGCCGAGTTTCTGCGCGGTTACGGCTGTGACCAGATGCAAGGTTATCTTCTCAGTCGCCCACGCAACGCCGAGATGATGGAAGAATGGCTGTGGGCCCATCTGAAAGAGCAGGCGGGTATCGTTCCGACACGGCGTCCGGCGCTGAGCTGAGTCGCACCGGGTTCCACGAGCCTGGGGTCGAGCAGGATCGTCGGCCGCGGTCCGGTCACGTCGGCACGGTTCGTCGCCATTTTTTCACCATGGTGTCGTGGGTCGGTGGTGCGCAGCGCTCGGCGGGGTCGCCGTTCGGCGTTGCGATTACTGCCGCCCAGGCGCTTGGTGTCGAGCCCGTCGGCCGCTCGGGGGGGGGGCGGCCGTCGGCGGGTACGGGCCGTGAGCAAGGCGTCTCCAGGGCCTGTTCACATCAATCAGGATGGGATGTTCCACTGCTTTTTTGGGTAGCACATGGGTGTTTTGTCCCTGTTCGAAGGACTCAAGAGTACGATCGAAGGTTTTTCGCACATGCAGCGCGATGCCTTGCACGTGCATGTCGGTTTGGTTCTGTTCATTGTCTTTTCAGCCGTTTTCCGGGGGGGACACCGCTTCCGGACCGCTTTGGTGCTGGTGACGGCCATCTGCTTCATGGGTGAAGCCTTTGATGCATTCAACCGTCTCAGCCGCGATCGGCCGATTTACTGGCTGGGCTCACTGAAGGATGTGGTCAACACTTTGTTGTGGCCCTGTCTGTTCTATTTTTGCGGTCCCTGGATCGCAAAGCTGCTCGGGTTCGAGCTATCCCTTAAAATGCCGGCAGGTCCGGCAGGTCCGGCGGGGCCTGCGCCGCAGACACGCCTGCGCTGAGGTCCACCCCTGCGTCCAGCGGGTGGCCGGGCATTTTCTGAAGGAGTATGTTGATGGCCGAGAACCTGTCGCCAGGGGTCAAGGCGGAAATTCTGTCTGAAGCCTTGCCCTATATCCGTCGTTTTCATGGCAAGACGATCGTCATCAAGTACGGTGGCAATGCCATGACCGACGAGCGCCTGAAGCGCAGTTTCGCCCATGATGTGGTGATGCTGAAGTTGGTCGGCATCAATCCCGTGGTGGTGCACGGCGGTGGGCCGCAGATCGAGCAGGTGCTCGGCAAGATGGGCAAGAAGGGTGAGTTCATCCAGGGTATGCGTGTCACCGACGAGGAAACCATGTCGATTGTCGAGATGGTGCTGGCCGGCCAGGTCAACAAGGAAATCGTCGAGCTGATCAACACCGCCGGTGGCCAGGCCGTGGGGCTGACCGGACAGGACGGTAACATGATCCGTGCTCGCAGGATGCTGCTGCCCAGCCAGGAAAAACCAGGTGATCTGATCGACATCGGCCTGGTGGGTGACATCGAGAGCTGCGATCCGTCGATCATCCGCACGCTGACCGGTAACAGTTTCATTCCGGTGGTGGCGCCGATCGGCTCGGGTGAGCAGGGTGAAACCTACAACATCAACGCGGATGTGGTGGCGGGCAAGATCGCCGAAGTGCTCAAGGCCGAGAAGCTGATCCTGCTGACCAACACGGCCGGTGTACTCGACCGCGAAGGCAGGCTGCTGACCGGGTTGACCTCGCAACGGATCGACGAACTGTTTGCCGATGGCACGATTTCGGGTGGTATGCTGCCGAAAATCTCGTCGGCGCTGAATGCGGCCAAGGCTGGTGTCAACGCCGTTCATATCATCGATGGCCGGGTCGATCACTGTTTGCTGCTGGAAATCATGACGGCCCAGGGTGTGGGCACAATGATCCGCAGCAGTCATTGATCGGCTCCTTCGGCCGGCTACAATCAGACCACAGGTGGCGAGCAAGCGCTTCGAATGTTCGCCTGGGCTTTGGCCCTTTGCACTTCCCGACCGCCCATGAACGATCCCGTCGACCCTTCCACTCTCGATGCCGCACTTGCCGATTTGCCGCCGGGTGCGCAGCCGGCGGATGCGGGCGCGGGTATCGGTCTGCCTGCCGAGCTGTTGAAGGATGCCGTTCCCGTCGACGATCTGCAGGGTGACGAAGAGGTCCCCGTGCTGTCGGAGGTCGTCGATCAGGATGAAGGGAGTCGAGCAGCGTTTTATCCGTATCGTTCCGGTGGAGAAGAGGACGGCGGCGCAGACCAGGCGGCGGTGATGGATGGTGGCACCCCGGGCCCGGCTTCGGTGCCGGGTCGGGCCGCAGAAACGAGCGGAGGCCAACCGGGGCACGCTGCGCAGGCCGTTGCGGCCGCTACGGCCTCGTCGGCCGGGGGGCATATGGCACCCGACGTCAGCTCGAATTCGGCCGTCGAAGCCGCCAGCAGCCCGGCTCCCGCGCATGAAATCCAGCCCAAACGCAGCGTGCGCAAGCGTCCCAAGCCGGGCGAGCGGCGTCTACAGATTCTGCAGGCGCTGGCCGAGATGCTCGAGCAGCCTCGGGGCGAGCGTGTGACCACGGCCGCCCTGGCGGCCCGGCTATCGGTGTCCGAAGCAGCGCTCTATCGGCACTTCGCCAGCAAGGCGCAGATGTTCGAGGGCCTGATCGAATTCATCGAATCGACGCTGTTCGGGCTGATCAACCAGATCACCCGTGATGAGGAGAATGCGCTTCAGCAGATTCAGCAGGTGGTGAATCTGCTGCTGACTTTCTCCGAGCGCAATCCGGGCATGACCCGGGTGCTGGTCGGCGATGCGCTGATCAATGAAGACGAACGTCTGCAGGTGCGCATCAATCAGCTGACCGACCGGCTGGAACTGTCGCTGAAGCAGTGTTTCCGTACCGCCGTGGCGCAGGGGGCACTGCCGGAACAGACCGATGCGGCGGCTCGTGCCGATCTGGTGCTTTCCTATGTTCTGGGCCGCTGGATGCGCTATGCCAAGGGCGGCTTCAAACGCATGCCAACCGAAAGCTTCTCGGCGCAATTGACATATTTCCTGTCCTGACAGGACGTGTCGATTCAGCGACGTTTTGAAGAAGTTTCTTGCTTCTCGTAAGTCAGGTTGTCTGTTTTCGAATAACTGTTTCCATTCGAGTCCACGGCGGAGCTGAAAAGCTAGACTTGCCCGATTCTCTGCAGTCGTCCGATGGAGTGCCCGATGCCTGACCAGCCGATTCTCCTTTCCTGTCGTCCCGTCCTTTTCAGCGGGTGCAGCCATTTGCTGCAGGCGGGGCTTCTGCGAAGCACGAGTGGCAGTACGGGCGCTGCACGGGTGGCCGGAGGATACCAGGACGATCCGATCCCCCCCGTGCCACGGTGCATCGTCGGCCGGGGTATATACAGGCATGAGAACAGTCCTTTGCGCCTCGCGTGCCGGCGCATGGTTGGCCGTTTCCGCCGCTGGGGTGGGTTGTTCGTTGCTGCGTGGATCTGGGGGTGGGGGCTCGGGGTGGGTTCGCCGGTGGACGCGCAGAGTGCTGCCGCAGATCCGGCAGGTTTCCAGTCGCATGGCATCCCCACGCAGGTCTCGCAGCCGCGCGGCATCGTGTCCACGGTCGACCAGGCGGGGCGTGATGTAGTGCTGGTTTGGCTGCAGGATTACCGGGGCGGTTATTCGCTGTTGATGATCGATGTGTTGACTGGCGTCACTCAGCAGTTCGAGACACCTTTTGCACCGGACGGCGAGGAGCCGTCCGCGGTGCTGTTGTCGTCGCGCAATCGCCTCTACACCCTGTTCAATGGACACTTCGTCGAGTTCGATCCGCTCGCGCGCCAGTTCAGCTTCTGGCAAAAGACGGTGGACGGTACGGCAATGAGCCTGACCGAAGACCGGCATGGGCGAATCTGGGCTGCCACCTATCCGAACAATCACGTCGTGATGTTCGATCCGGCTCAGCCCGCTCTGAAGGTGCATGGTCCGCTGGCCCGGGAGCACTGGGCGCAGTATCCGCGCTCGATCGCTGCCGATGCACAGGGTTGGATTTACGTGGGAGTCGGCACGGCGGCTTCCCAGATTTATGCGCTGGACCCTGGTAGTGGTGTGACCAAGGCGCTGTTGTCGAACGATCTGCGCGTCGCGGGCACGGCCGAGGTGATGCAGTCGGCCAGCAACAGCGTCTTCGCCTCGAATGGCGGACAGCGCTATCTGTTGTCGGGGGGCGACATCGGCGCCCTGCCGGCAGAAGCGGCACCCGCTGCCAGCGCACTCGTCTCCGGGGCACAGAACCTGGTGGCGCGGGATTTTCCGTCCGGACGGCGGTTGTTGGAGCTGGATCTGGAGAGGCGGCATCTGACGACCCAGGATGCGGCCGGGCAGAAGTACACGGTCGGCTTCCGCTACCAGACGCGGGGGGCTTTCCTGACCCAGGTCTGTGCGACTGCACAGGGACGGGTCTGCGGCGGTACACGCTTTCCGATGCATACTTTCCTTTATGATCCGGCAGCGCAGCATTTCGATAGCCGCCGCTTCCCCCGGCAGCCCAATGTGATTGAAGCGGCGGGTGACAGTCTGTATGTGGCCGGGTATCCGGATGGCATGCTGTTCGAGGAATCCCTGGCAGAGATGGGGCACTACAACCAGCTGCTCGAAGCCAACCCTTCAGTCAATCGGCCACATGCGCTGGTGGTACAGCAGCAGGGCTCGCTGGTGGTGATGGCGGGTACGCCCGAATATGGTCGCCGTGGTGGCGGCATGGTGTTCTGGAATCGCGCCGAAAACAGCGTCGTCACGATCGGGCACCAGCACCTCATTCCCGACCATTCCACGCAGGCAATGATCGAGTTGGCTGACGGACGGCTGCTGGGCGGCTCCACGACGAAGGCAGGCACCGGTGGCGTAGACAGCGGAGCGGACTCTGCCTATCTGTTTCTGCTCGACCCGGGCAGCCAAGGCTTGCTCTGGAAGGCGCAGGTCGTGCCTGGGGCGCAAACCATCACCGATCTGGTCCAGCGCGCCGATGGTCTGGTCTATGGCATTGCCGACAGCAGCACGCTGTTCGTCTTCGACCCGACGACCCGCCAGGTGTTGAGCACGCAGCCCTTCGGGAAACGTCTGGGCACATCGATCTTTGCCCAGGGCACCCGGGCCTTCGTACGTGCGCCGCACGGTGGCGGTGAAAGCCCGCAGGCCGCCGGCGAAAGTATCTACTTGCTGTTACATGACCAGATCGCAAGTATCGATCCCCGTACCCATGCGATTCAGCCGATCGCCCGGTCACCGGTCGAGATCAGTGTGGGGGGGGCCTATGCCAACGGACGGATCTACTTCGGATCGAACAGCGAGCTCTACAGTTGGCAGCTGCCCTGATCCGATCCTGCGCAACCGGTACTGTCGAAGGTCTGCCGCCTCGATTTCTGCAAGGACGGGCGCCGGGTGCCGAACAGAAGTGCCGGTGAGGGGGCAGATCGGCGGAAGGACGCGGACTGAGCCGGCGCTCTGCCGTTTCCTGCCCGCGATTCCGGCGATCCGTGCACACAAGGGAAAAAAATCAAAGGGATCGGGTCCACCACGTTCACCCGCCTGTGAAATCAATTGGCTGTCGCCCGTGTATACAGGGCGAGTCCTTGCGTGCCGTCGAACGGGGGCCCTTCATCCTGTCGCCCGTGCATACAAGGATCGAGTGCCTGCGGCGGTGTTGGCAAGGGGTGGGAAAATGCCGGGATGCATGAGATTGGTCCTGTACTCGTTTTGGCAAAGCGCACTATATTAGAGCGCTGTTTGGTTTCCTCCTTCCTTCCGAGTAAGTCGTCTCATGTCGAAACAGCGCATATTTTCCGTCGTGGGCGCGCGCCCGCAGTTCGTCAAAGCCGCGATCGTCAACCAGGCGCTCGAAAAACATGCAGGAATCGATCATCAGATCGTGCACACCGGTCAGCATTATGACCATGACATGTCCGACATCTTCTTCAAGGAATTGGGCATTCCACAGCCTGCCTTCAATCTGAACATTTCGGCCAGCGGTCATGGTGCGATGACCGGCCGCATGCTCGAGGGTCTTGAGGATCTCTATCTGGCCGAGAAACCATCCGTCGCGGTGGTCTATGGCGACACCAACAGCACGTTGGCCGGAGCCCTGGCTGCCGCCAAGATCCATCTGCCGCTGGCGCATGTCGAAGCGGGGCTGCGTTCCTTCAACCGGATGCCCGAAGAAATCAATCGGGTGCTGACCGACCACGTGACCGATGTGCATTTTTCAGTGACCGATGTTTCGACTGCCAATCTGCTTCGCGAAGGCATCAGTGGCCCGAACGTGCTGCAGGTGGGTGATGTGATGTATGACTGCGCTCTGCAGATGGCCGAAGTGGCCGAGCGGAGCTCGCGGGCTTTGGAAACCTTCGGTGTCAGCCCCGGTCGGTTCGTGCTGTGCACGGTCCATCGTGCCAACAACACTGACGATCCACGGCGTCTGAAATGTCTGATGGAAGGGCTCGATTTGCTGTCGACCCATTTGCCGGTGATTCTGCCCCTGCATCCCCGCACGCGCGCCCGGGTCGAGTCGCTGGGTTTCAAGGCCCGTTCGTCCAGCTTCGAGATCGTCGAACCGATCGGCTACATCGATATGGTTCGTCTGGAGCGGACGGCCGCCCTGGTCGTGACCGATTCGGGCGGAGTACAGCGCGAAGCCTTCTTTCACAAGGTGCCCTGTGTCACGTTCCGTGACGAGACCGAATGGACCGAACTGGTCGATTCGGGTTGGAATACACTGGCCGCACTCGACGATCCCGAGCACTTCAAAGATGTTTGCCTGTCGCGGGTGGGGGTCCGAGGCGATGCCAAAGAGCACTATGGCAACGGTGATGCTGGTATCAAAATTGCCAAGGTGTTGGCTGAAATGCCCGGCATGGTGTTCAAGCGCTGAATTTCATGGCAGTACGATGTCCGGATCGGGTTCGATTCCGGGGCCTGTGCCGCAGCCATACCCGATGATCGGCCTGGCGACACAGGGCAGTCCCCCGGGCGGCGGTGGATTGCCGGGACGAGCTGCCCGGCGACCAGGGCCCCGGATCGATGAAACGCTCCGGATCACGGCGCTGCCGGAGCATGTCTGCTTCATTCGGAGAACCTCTTGAAGATCACGTTCCTGACCGACAACTTTCCGCCCGAGCGTAATGTGCCAGCCATGCGTACCTGGGAACACGTGTCCCGGTGGGTCGAGGATGGGCACGAAGTCACGGTGATCACGACAGCGCCCAACTTCCCCGAAGGAAAGCCGATCGGTGGCTACACCAATGCCTGGTATGCGGTCGAGTATATGGATGGCGTCCGCGTCGTCCGTGTCAAAAGCTATATCGCCGCCAATGAGGGCTTTCTGAAGCGGATTCTCGACTACCTGTCTTTCATGGTCACGGGTGGTGTCGCGGCTTTGTTCCAGAAACGTCCCGATGTGTTGATCTCGACCTCGCCCCAGTTCTTCTGTGCCGTGGCGGGATGGGTAGTGTCACGCCTGCGTCGGCTGCCGTGGGTGTTCGAGCTACGCGATCTGTGGCCTGCATCCATCGTGGCCGTCGGTGCGATGAAGGAAGGGCTGGCGATCAGGATCCTGTATGGGATCGAACTGAGTATGTACCGCGCGGCCGATCGGGTGATCGCCGTCACCAATGGCTTGAAGCAGGATCTGGTTGAACGGGGCATCGATCCGGACAAAATTGCCGTGATTCGCAATGGTTGCGATACGAAGCGCTTTACGCCGGCGCCCAAGGATGAGGTGCTGCTCGAGCGGTTCGATCTGCGTGGCAAGTTCGTGGTGGCCTATTACGGAACCATTGGTATGGGGGCAGGTATCGACACGGCCGTCGAGGCGGGAGCGTTGTTGCGCGATCGTGACGACATCGTGATTCTGCTGGCCGGCGCCGGTGCCGAGTATGAGGCGGTCGCGCAGCATATCAGGGATCTGGGTTTGAGCAACGTCCGGTTGCTGCCGCCCTTTCAGCAAGCCGAGATGCCGGCGGCCTGGAATCTGCTTGATGCTGCGTTGGTCATGATGAAGGACCGGCCTCTGTTCCGGGCCACGATTTCTTCCAAGACTTTCGAGGCGTTGGCGACCGGCAAGCCAGTGATCATGAGCCTGCCTGCCGGCGAGGCTACCGGCCTGGTGGATGAGTACGGATTCGGCTTGAACGTGAGGCCCGAGAATCCGCAGGAGATGGCTGCAGCCATCCGGCGCCTGGCGGATGATCCCGAACTGCGCCAGCGGCTGAGTGAAAAGGCCTTGCAGGCTTCCAAGGATTTTTCTCGTGAACGTTCGGCACGGCTGGTGATGGATGTGCTGACGGGTATGTTGGACAATCAGAAAAAGGGTCGATGAACTGATGGTGACGGAATTGGTGTTGAACAGCCCTTCGGGCGAGAAAGGCACTGTGTTGGTGCTGGCCCCGCATACCGATGACGGTGAGCTGGGTTGTGGTGGTACGGTTGCCAAACTGACCGCACTGGGACATCGTGTCGTCAGTGTCGCTTTTTCGGCCGCCGAAGATTCCGTGCCTCAGGGGTTTCCGAGGGACGTTCTTCGTTCGGAAAATCGTCAGGCCACGGCCAGGCTGGGTATCGCCGATGAAGACAGCATCGTGCTGGATTTCAAGGTTCGAACCTTTCCCGAGAACCGGCAGCGCATCCTGGACACGATGATCCAGCTGAACCGAGAATATCAGCCTTCGCTGGTGTTCTTGCCCAGCACGACGGATACGCATCAGGATCACAGGACCATCGCCGACGAAGGTTTTCGAGCCTTCAAGCGTGCCACGATGCTGGCCTATGAGGTGCCCTGGAACAATCTGGAGTTCGCGGCACGATGCTTCGTCAGCCTGTCCGAAGAAGATCTCGACAGGAAGATTGCAGCACTCGAGTGCTACCATTCGCAGGCCGGTCGATCCTATGTCAATGCCGAGTACGTACGGGCCTTGGCCAAGGTACGCGGCACACAGATCCAGCAGCCGATGGCCGAACTGTTCGACGTGCCGCGACTGATTCTGCGCTGATACCCGATCGGCACAAAGAACGCACGGGCGGCCATGTCCGCAGTACGGCATGGCCTCGTTGCCCAGGCTTTGATCAGGGGGCCAGATGCAGCACGACCGGCCAGTTGGCGTCGCTGCGTGACTGGTTGTAGTTCCAGTGATAGGACGCTTGCCAAGTGCCGTTCTGGCGGTGCTGCGCATGCGACTCCGTGAAGGCGGCCGGCCAGCTGAAACCATGTTGCGAGCCGTTGCGGTGGTCGGCGAATTTCCATTGGCTGCTGCCTTCCGGATGGAATTCCAGATCATAGCTTTGCCACGCCTGCATGGTGACGACACGGCTGGCGGAAAATTCGACGTCGTACCATTTTGTACCCGCCACTTTATAGCCGCCGTTGCTCTGGAGTGTCCGATAGTTGGCGCTGCTTTGCGTAATGCGACCCGAAGCCAGCTCGGAGTTGCCCTGCATGATGCGCCAACGCAGCGACCCACCGACGGATGCGGCGGTCGCTACCGAGAAACCCGTCACACGCTTGGTGCTTCCAGGGGTGAAGCGCTCGCGCACCGGCTTGGCACTGTTGGCGGTGAATACCAGTTTGGGGTCGACACTGCCACCTTCCATGTCGGAGACTCCCTGGCTCTGACCGTTGTGAAACTTCATCTGCAGAATCGGTGAGTAGTAGTTGCCGCGCGAATCCGTCGTGGTCATGTCGGACCATTCGAATGTCTGAGTGGTCGATTGGGGACGCATTCCCAGCAGCGTTCCCCAATCGCTGGGTGCCAGCCAACGTGAAGGGCGCCCATTGTCCACGTGGGTGACGGCGTTGTTGCTGCTGATGTAGTTCTGGTGAGGGGCCGGGTCGACGTTGTCGAGCACCAGATGGTAGATGCGTCCCGCCACGAGCGCCCGTTTGCTGCTCAGAGTGGTATCGGCGAAGATCGGGCGGCCGGCACGGGTGGCCGATGTGCCGGGCCGGAATATGCCGGTGGCCAATGGGGTGGCGTTCATGTTCGGACGATGGACCGAGGAGCCATCGTCGGGCATCAACCGGATCCGGATGCGGCCACCGGTGCCCGAAGAATAGCCGCTGCCCGGTTGCCAGTACAGGCGGACGCTGGACAGATGTGCGCTGACCTCGGCCCGGAAGCGGTTGGAGACGATGCGTTCGTAACTGCGGGTGACACCGATGATGGTGTTGCCCAGTGCATTCTGGGTAAAGATGCCCGGCCCGTACAGGCGGCGGAATGCGCTCGACGTGGCGGAGTGGTTTTTCGCGGCCACCAGCCGGGTGGTGGCTTTGGCGGCGAGGGTGGTTTCGGGCACCAGCGTCTCGGGCGCCAGGCCGAGATCGCCGGTGTCATTGGTGATGTCGCTGCTGATCGGCAACATCCTGGCCACCAGTTCATGGATATCGGGCTCTGCCAGTACGATCAGTTCGGTGTTGGCCGGGTCGTCGGTGGCATCGGCATTCGATTGTTCGATATTCGGAGTGCCCGATCCGCTCGGGTCGTCATAGTTGCCGTCACCACAGCCGGCCAGAGGCAAAGAGGCTGCCAGCAACATCGCCAGCACATGGCTGTAGCGCATGCGCTCAGGCGGTCGTTTCAGGGGGGCGGGCGTTTTGTCCAGAGTATCCATGGTTATGCTTCATGTAAAACCTTTATTCTATAGAGTAATAAATGTAAAATATCTGTAATAGCGACAGGTCGTGAGCATCAGATGACCTCTGGTGTCCGTGGACAAATGCTTGGTCATTTTTCATAGATGCTTGAATCGACACGCCGTGGATTTTTCAGATTCCGAATCGGCATGCGTCGGCAGTCGTGGTCGGTGACGGTTCGATGTCGCCGTCGTGTGGGAGGTTCCCGTGCGGGCCGGTGTGGATGCCCCGGAGCACAGCAATCGTGAAGGCGATGCCAGCTCGAAGGAGTCATTGCGCCCCGGACTCCCGCAGCCTCGGGGCGCGGGCCAGGGGGGGGCAGGAAACAAGGGGCGGCATTCGCTTGGCAGGAGCGCTTTCACATTCGAATGTTCTACCGCCACGATGTCACGGTGTGGCGACGCGGTGTCTGCCGTCGACTTTGGCGGCGAGGGTGGTCTCGATTCGATTGAATCGAGCGGCAATACCGGGTTGCATCACGCTCGTGGTTCAGTTCGATCCAGGCATTGGTCCCCGGGGTGATATCAGGGAGCCAGATGCAGAACGACTGGCCAGTTGGCACCTTTTTCTGAACGACTGTAATCCCAGTGATAGGTGTCGAGCCATCGGCCGTTGAGCCAGTGCTGCGCCTGCGATTCGGTGAATGCAGCAGGCCAGCTGAAGTCATAGGCGGCGCCATTGCGATGGACGGCAAATTTCCATTCACTGTTGCCGTTTGGCGTGAATTCGACGTCGTAGCTTTGTCTGGCCTTCAGAAGTAGTTCCTTGTCGGCAGGCAGTTCGATGTCGTACCAGTGCATCTTGGCAACCAGCAGTCCGGTATTCATCTTCAGTGGGCGGTAGTTCGGGCGCGGTTGCCGAATCTGACCACTGGCCAGTTCCTGTTTGTCCTGCATGATCCGCCAGGACATCGTTCCGCCGATCGAGGCGGCCGTAGCCACCGACAGACCGGAAATCCGTTTGTCGCTGGAGGGGGTGAAGCGTTCGCGCACCGGACGGTACTGTGTAGCGGTATAGACTAGTTTGGGATCGACACTGCCGCCCTCCATATCGGATACGCCCTGTGTCTGCCCGTTGCGCAGCACCAGCTGCAGAATGGGGGAGAAGTAATTGCCGCTGGATCCCTGCTCGGTCAGATTGCTCCAGGTGTGGGGACGGGTCGAGCCCCGCGGACGAACGCCCATGAGTGTCGACCAGTCTCGCGTATTGAGCCAGCGCGACGGTCGGCCATTGCCTCCATTGGTGACGGCATTGTTGCTGCTGATGAAGTTCTCGTTTGACCGTGGATCGATGTTCTCGATCACCAGATGGTAGAGCCGGCCTTTTTGCAGCTCGGCATCACTGTGCCGGACTTGGATTTCCGGGAAAAGGGACTGTTTGGGGGCTCCCGGAATCAGCCCTGGTCTGTAGAAAGCCGTGGCCAGTGGCTTGGCGGTCATGTCGGGCAGGTGTCGGCTGGTTCCGTCGTCGGGGAAGATGCTGAGTTTGATCAGGCCTCCGTTGCCGGATGCATAGCCAAGTCCAGTCTGCCAGTACAGGCGCATTGAGGCAAGGTGGCCGCTGACCGTCGACAGGAAGCGGTTTGAAACGATGCTGTCACGATTGCGGTAGGTGCCGATGATCGTGTTGGCCAGAGCGTTCTGATTGAAAATCCCCGGTCCGTAGAGCCGGGCGAATTCGGGTGAATCGAGGCCAAGACCATCCTTGGTCGGCAGCACCAGGCGTGGTTGCGCTGCGTGTGTCGGAGTCTGGGGGGGGGTACCAAGTCCATCCGGTACACCGGCAGTCGTCAGTGCCGCCCGTGGAGGGCGCGGCGCTTCGATGTCATTTTGGGCACGATGATCCAGAAAGCCTGCGTGGGCGTTTATCGTCAAAGGAAAGAGCAGGCAACAGCCCAGCATGGGAGTACGATTCCGCATATGATTCGTGGTCGAATGACGAAGGTGGTTGCCCGGGCGGTGCATGGCTTGCAAAGCAGTCGGATGACCGAGAATGAAAGATGCCGGCTGATGAACGAATGAGACATGAACAAAGTCATGTTTTCAGTGTAAGACAAGCGTTTTCGTTCTTCAGCCGGCACCGTTTTTGGACGGAGACTTCGAGTCGATCAAAGGTATGGCGCTCAAAGCCGTTCAAAGCGGGAGGTGGCACGGACGGATGCGGAAAGCGCGGCTCGGCAAATGTGGGTCAGCGCGCGGTGTCCCCGGGCTTGCTTCCAATGAACGCGATGTCCAAGCCCCGGAGCCGGGTGCAAACCGCAGCGATACCGGGGGATCGCGAAGCTGCGCCAGCGTTCCGGCAAGTCAGGAGCGCAACTCCGGTATGCCATGGGCACGACTCCGGTACGTCAGGAGTGAAACCCCGATAGGTAGGAGGCATGGATATGGGCTGGACGACACGAGTTCATCTGCAAGGCACTTCGGACCCGGCACACGGGTGCAGGCCGCGGATCGTGTTCCGTGATGTCGCCTCGCTTGCTCAAAGATCGTGGGATCCTGAGCAATACGGGCTAATGTTCGGCATATCAGGCTGACGAATCTACTTCGATGTGTAACAAATACAAACGAATTAACCAGTGCGTTAAATAGTCATGGTCTGTCAGTCTGCTTTGCCAGAATTTGTGCGTAAAGCGCTTCGAGCTTCAGTGCTTGGGTGCTCCAGTTGTAATGTTCAAGCACGGCACGCTGACCGTTACGCCCCATTTCGGTTGCCAGTTCGGGGTTGTCGCGTAGGTGGATGATGGCCCGTGCAATGGCGTCGACATCCATCGGGTCGACACACAAGCCTGCATGATGGCGCTCGACGTAGGGCATCCAATCCGGAATGGTCGAAACGATCGACGGAATGCCGGCCGCCATATATTCGAACAGCTTGATCGGTTCGGCATTCAGATGATTGGGAGTCGGGTGCAGGGTGCACAATCCGGCAAAACTGCGTTGCAGTGCGTTGGCAATGCCGTTTCGATCGACCCAGCCCAGGTCTTCGACACGCTGCCAGCCGGGCAGAGCACTGGCTTCCTGCCGCTCCTGTTCGGTTTTGAACTTTCCGGCCAGAATCAGCCGGAC
Organism: Lautropia sp.; assembly: GCA_030530775.1. GTDB lineage: Bacteria > Pseudomonadota > Gammaproteobacteria > Burkholderiales > Burkholderiaceae_E > Lautropia. The sequence continues at coordinate 145,799 of JAUMUG010000005.1, forward strand.
ATCGGCTTTTTCGATGGCCATGACCGCTTCGTTGATGCCGCGGATGCGCGAGATGCCGCCGACATAGGCGACGTGTGTGGCAGGACGCTGTTCGATGGAGCTCCGATGGCTGCCGGCATCGGGCGACGTATGGTCCGTGGCATACTGTGCCGTCCGTGTTTCGGGTAGTTTTCCGGTGGACGGACCGGAAGATGTCGAGGCGGGTGGCCGTACCGGTTGGCCGGAGGGTGCCGACGGCTTCTCGTTTCCGGTCTCGACCCGAGCCGTCATCGTGGGGACGGTGGATGAAGATGCCGCCTCGGTAGTCGTATCCACCGTGGCAGCCAGCTCACTCAGCAGCGGATAGTTGTGCGCCACGACCACGCGCCTGGCCACATCTTCAAAGAACACAGCCTGCCGCGGTGAGGCCGTGACCACGCCATCGAAGAAGCGCGCACCGATCCGCTCGGCCGTGCGGGCCAGCCGGGCCACCACCTTGCGCAGCCGGGCAGGAATCCAGTGTTTGGTCAGAATCTGGTTGGCCAGATCTTCGTGTACATCCATGACGACCCGGTGGCCAGACAGTTTCAGCATCAGGCCTAGCGGAATCAGCTCGGGATCGTGAAAGTGATAGAGTCCGGCGTTCACCTGCCGGCATTGCTGCCACGCCGCGTACATCTTGCGGGTCATCCGTGCCAAGCGGCCGGAGCCCGGCTGTTCGGTCAGGGCGTGGATGGTCACATCCAGTTGTGCGGCTTCTGCGACTTCGGCCGGGGTGGCGGCAATGACGGCGTGCGCTTCATAACCAGCCGCCGCCAGCGAAGCCAGTTCCTTGCGGATGATTCGGATCTCGACGCCACGGTGCACGGTCGAGACATGGCAGATACGGTGCTTGTTCATCGCCAGCCCTGTCCAAACTTGAATTGAAGAGCCTCTTTGATACGGGTGCTCAGTTCGCGCAGATTGGAGGCGCGATTGACCCGCCAGGATTTGGGGTGCGTCAGAATGCCCAGCGGGCTGGTGTCTGCCGCCAGCAGCGAAAAGGGTTCGCCACGGACCCAGTAATCCGGCGGGTTGTGATCCGAGATATAGGCCGCGAAGGGTTTCATCACCTCGTCGTCATAGCATTCGCTGCGGATACCGAGCCGCTCCCGCAGCTTTGCGTCCTGCAGCAGTATCCGGTTGGGCATCTTCAGATGGCGGTTCATCCAGTCGCCGTGTGAGCAGACGATGTCCATCGGCAGCTTGAAACGTTCACGCCAGCGTTGCAGGTTGTGGGCGAACAGTTCATGGATCGCCGGCATGGCCTGCCGCACGGCCGATGGTGTCTTCAGGCGCTGCACCTTGGCCAGCGTGGCCAGCTCTTCAAAGTGATAGCTGACGTGTACACCGGCCTCGGCCAGCTGCCGGATGACATCGGCGTCGGCCGTGGCTTCACGGAAGTAATAGCTGGCGCGGCAGCCCAGTGCCTGTTCGATCCGGTGCCAGTCCAGTGCGAGCCGCGGATCGGTGTCGATGTCATGCCGCATCACCAGCACTTTCTGGTTATGGGCGATGGATCCGGCCTGTACCATCGTCAGCCATTGCGCGTTGTCGATGACGTGGTAGCCACGATCCAGCGCGGTTTGTAGTAGGCGGTGGTATTCGTCCAGACGGGAAGGTTGCAGCAGTTCCTCGTAGAGCCGCCAGCCCAGGCGTTTGAACCGGGTACTCGGAGAAGCGAGCGTCATCGTTCGGCCTATCGTTGTGTGAATGGATGGAATCGGTCGGCAACCGGGTGGGGGCCGACTGATGGAACGCAATCAGCGCATGCCGTGGTTTCCGTAGCGGGCCTGTGCCAGGGTGGCAGAGGCAAAGCCCATGCAGAAGAACAGTGCCACGAAGCCGATATTGCGCGACAGCGACCAGGAGAGTGCAGCAAAGATCAGCACGGGGATGACCTCCTTGGCCAGCCGGGGCCAGCGTGACAAACCGTTCAGCAGAGCGATCGACATGTAGACCCAGATACCCATGAAAAGCAGGAACGGCAGTAGTCCGGCCTGTGCCCAGACATCGAGTGCGTTGTGAATGTAATAGCCGGCAAATTTCAGATCGCCCAGTTGAAAGCCCCATTCTCCGGTGAAGGGTTTGCTGATCAGCAGTGCCATGCCATGGTCCATGATTTCCTGACGCATGCTCCAGGAACCGTCCTCGGCATCCGGGGTCAGTGCCGATTCGAAGCGGCTGCCCTCGAACCATTGCGCAAACATCCCGCTTTCATAGCCGAACAGCGCGAACAGGCCCAGCCCGATCAGCATGACCCGGGTGAACATGCCGCCGAACAGAACGGGGATGCTAAGCAGGGCGACGCTGCCGAAGAAGGCGGCACTGCGTGACGGGATGATGAACATGACGCCGATGCTGATGCCGATGAACAGCCATTGCCAGAAAAACTGTCGAATGCGCGGCGCCAGAATGACACAGCAAATGGCGAAGGCATCACCCATTTGCTGATAGTTGAGGCGCGTGCCGGTCTCCAGCGTCGCTTCATACATGCTGCGTGGATCGAGATTGCGGAAATTGAGCGCGATATAGCAGATGATGATGACCCACGATGCCCAGAGTGCGCCATAGATCCGGTTACAGCGTGTCGCGGCTCCGGTCAGGTACAGGGCCAGGCCCAGCATCATGATCGGCACCGTCTGCAGTAGTAGCGCTTCGCGTTCGTTGCTGGACTGTCCCCATACCAGATAGCTGATCGCGCCGAAGACGGGATAGAGTAGGCAGAACAGCACCGCACAGGTCGTCACGTTGCGGATCGAGATGCTGTTGTGGCGAGCTGCGATGGAGGCCAGCCATAGCAGGCCGGCGGCCGCACCGGTCCAGACCATGCTCGGGATACTCGTCTCCTGCCACAGAATCGGCAACAGTCCGAAATAAAATCCGACTGCCGCAGTCAGCAGCCAGCTCGTGACCTGGCTGACCGGTTGCGGGTTGGTGCCATAACCCAGCGCTTCGAACAGGTGGGCGTGTTTTTTTTGGATTTTCTGTAAGTTCTGAAGAGAGGCTGCCGCCATAGCGAGAAGGTGTTTGGGGTCCGGGGCTGTTGCAGTCGGCCTGGACGACAGAGGGCTTGCAACAGGTGGTTGAGATGTCGGGGTCGGAATGTACGGGATTCGGTTACAGAGGGTGCCGACCTCCCGCAGCACGCCACTGGAGGATCAGGTACAGCACATACATGCCGGCGTAGCCGGCCGAAAACGCCTTGAAAGCGGTCATGGCTTCATCCGTTACCAGAAAGGCCGTGGCACTCATGGCCAGCAGGCCGATCTGCCAGAACAGATCGATTTTGGGCTGACGGACGATCAGGAAGGTGTAGCCGAGGGGGCTGGCGAAGAAACGCACATAGAGCAGTGGGGCGAAGATGCGGGCCACCTCGCCCGCAGGCCGGAATTTGTCGCCGAAAGCCAGGGCAAACAAATCAGGCCCCCACCAGAACAGCACCGCCGATGGGAAAATCGCCAGAAAAGCCAGCAGGCGCAGGGTTTGCAGATAGGCCGCCCTGCATTGGCCGGAGCGATTATATTCATCGGCCGCTTTTTTCTTGAACACATCCTGGGCCGAGTTCGAGATGATCGACATCGGCGCCGAAATGCTGCGCCAGGCCAGGCCCAGAAAGCCGGCTGCTTCTTCGCCGAAGCGCACGCCGGTCAGCATCAGAGGCAGCTGCTGAGCCACGGCGTTGATGAGTGCTGCAGGCATGGCGATCATCGGGATGCGTCCATGCTTTTTGAGCAGATCCCGGCAGCCGGAGGCCGGCGTCCAGCGGTCGGTATCGATGGTGGTTGTGCCAGCCTGGTTGGCAGGATGGTGGCTGAGACCGGCCCAGGCCGCCCAGCTGCCGCAGCTGGTGCCCAGCACGAAACCCAGCATCAGCATCATCGGTTCGGGCCGGAACCAGACCAGGATGACCTGCAGCACCGCCGTGAGACCGGCCGAGGTGATACGGATGCGGTTGACCACCCCGAAGGCACCACTGGCGATGGCCAGTGACAGCCATAGCGTCTGCATGGCCAGCGCCCAGACGCCCATGCCGAGCAGCACCGATGCCGACAGTTGCCAACCGGGCAGCCGGCTGTTGATGAGGTCGGTCAGCAGGCATGCGGCCAGAGACAGTAACAACCCGATCCCGATGCTGCTGATCATGCCGATCTTGAAAGCCAGATGGCGATCGCTGGCTGCCGGCAGCGACACCAGCAGGATATCCATCCGGGCGCTGGCCAGAACCATCGCAATGTAAATGACGCTTTGCCAGATACTGAAGACACCCAGCGCTTCGACGCTGACCAAGCGGGTCAGCAGCAGTAGTACCAGCAGGGGAATGGCCTGTGCTGCGACGCTGCCGCCCAGGACCTTCAGCACCGTCTGCAGATAGGGGGCAGCGGCGTGCGTGGTGTGGGCCGGGCGGGGCTGTTCGGGCATTGCCGGGTCGGGAGACTGCTGGCTCACGGCGACGGGGTCACAGGGTGCTGTCGACTGCAGCGATCAGGTTCTCGATGATGTCGGCCTGCAGGCCGGCATCGATATCCGGATACATCGGCAGGCTCAGCACTTGCTGTGCTGCGGCTTCGGCATGCGGGAAGCAGAGTGCATGGCAGGCGGTCGAGGCATAGACGGGTTGCTGGTGCAGGCAGACGGGATAGTGCACAGCCGTCGGCACGCCATGAGCCTTCAGTGCTTCGACGACCTGCGCGCGGTTGGGGACACGGACGGTGTATTGGGCGAAGACACTGGTATTGCCGGCCGAAACCGGCACGGTACGGATGTGCGGATGCTTGGCGGCATCGATCAGCGCCTGATAGCGTGCACCGGCTCGTGCACGCTGGATCACCTCATCGGGGAAGGCGTCGAGCTTGGCCAGCAGTACGGCGGCTTGCAGGGTATCGAGTCTGCCATTGAGACCGATGGCGGTATGGACATAGCGCTGTGATTGGCCGTGCAGCCTGATCTGCGAGATCTTTCCGGCCAGATCGGGATCGTCGGTGAAACAGGCGCCACCGTCGCCATAGCAGCCCAGCGGTTTGCTGGGAAAGAAGCTGGTGCAGGCGATGGTGCTGAGCGAACCCGAGCGACGGCCATGGCGGGTGGCACCAAAGCTCTGGGCGCCATCTTCGATGACCGGCAGGCCATGGCGGGTGGCCACGGCATTGATGGCTTCCATGTCGGCGCACTGACCGTACAGGCTGACCGGCATGATGGCCCGGGTACGGGGTGTGATGGCCGCTTCCAGCAGATTGGCATCCAGGTTGCAGCTGATCGGATCGATGTCGACGAAGACCGGTGTGGCGCCAAGCAGGCTGATGGTTTCGGCCGTTGCAATGAAGGTGAAGGGCGTGGTGATGACTTCATCTCCGGGGCCGATACCCAGCGCCATCATTGCGATCTGCAGTGCTGTCGTTCCATCGCTGACACCGATGGCGTGTCTGACGCCGACGAAGCGGGCCAGCCGCTCTTCCAGTTCGGTGACTTCGGGTCCCATGATGTACTGCCCGTGATCCAGCACGGCCTGCATGCGAGTGTCGATGGCCGGCTTGAGCCGACGGTACTGCTGTTTGAGATCGATGAACGGGATGCCGCTGAGTGCTTTGGCCATGGTGCTGTGGGAAGAGGTGGGCGGTTGAAAGCTGCGTCAGCCAGCTGAAGGGCAGAATGGCGTTGGATGGCGCCGCGGTATTGTGCTCAGTTTGTGACGGGCAAACAGTATGTTGTAGAAATGATATATTTGCTGTTGCAATCCGGACACTTTAGCTCGGTTTTGGTTGCAAGGCGAGGCAGTTTTACGCCGCATTGACACACCCAGCCGATTTGGCGTGCAGGCACACCAGCCATCAGTGCGTGGTCGGGTACATCGCGGGTTATGACGGCACCGGCTCCGATCAATGCATAACGACCGATGACGGTGCCGCAGACGACCGTGGCGTTGGCGCCGATGCTGGCCCCTTGTTTGACCAAGGTGGGGCGGTATTCGTGTTTGCGCGAGACGTGGCTTCTGGGGTTGATGACGTTGGTGAAGACCATGCTGGGACCACAGAAAACATCATCTTCCAGGGTCACATCGTCATAGATCGATACGTTGTTCTGTACCCGGACATTGCGGCCGAGCCGGGCGCGGTTGCCGACAAAGACGTTCTGCCCCAACGAGCAGTTCTCGCCGATGACTGCTCCACCGCAGACATGTACCCAGTGCCAGATTTTTGTGTTGGAGCCGATCCGGGCGCCTTCGTCCACGATGGCCGAAGGATGAATGCTGACGGCAGGCGCGGGGTTTTCGGTGTATTGCATCGTGATATTCCAAGGCCATGGGTTGTTTTGATCTTGCCACAAGGTAGGTTTTGTTTGTTGTTCGAGGCAAGCGTTCGTTGGTTTCAACGTAAGTTGTGGCGAATGTGTTTTAAGTTACTGATTTATGGAGAGGTTTTGTATGGAATTGTTTCCATGTCTCGAGCTTCTGGCTGCTGCACCGAGGCGGCAGTGCACGTGACGGATGGGGAACAGCCATGGCAGCCGGTGTGATCTTGGCCGGTTATTCGGCCCATGCGCTGGTCGTCGCCGATGCCGTGGTGCGTGGTGTCCAACGGGTTTCGGGTCATTGTGATCGCATACGCAGACGGGACGATCCGCCCGTGTATCGAGTACCTCGGTCCGGAAAACGGTCCGAATGCATTGCAATATTTGATGGCGGATGGTGCTTTCGCTGCCGTCGTCGACAATGTCCGGTGCCGGGTTGTGTTCGAGCAGCTGGTGACGCAGATCACCGTGATCGACGTTTCGGCGCTGTTTTCGGTCCATGTGGTTGTCGAAGAAGGTGTCTTTTGTACTCCTTGCTCGGTGGTAAACGCTTGTATCCCTGTTGGTAAGGGCGTCATCGTCGATACAGGTTGTATCATTGAGCGTGGCAGTGTCGTAGGTAATTTTGCCTATCTGGCGCCCGGTGCCATGTTGTCGGACCGCGTGCGGGTGGACGATGGTGCATTCATCGGCCTGAGGGCAGCGCTCCTCTGTCCGGGTGTATACATGAGCGTGGAGTGCGCGCATCGAGGCCGGCCCGGTGGTCGGGCAGGATGTGGCTGCAGGCGCCGTCGGCCAGTTCGTCGGGTCGTCGTACTGCAGCCCGGCCATGTCGACATTGTCGCGGACATTCCAGCAACGATACCGGGCAGGACGGGCGCGGAGGCGTGTCTTTCTTTCTGGTCGTCTGCCTTCGTCGTCGTGGGGTTTCCGGTCGTTCCCGTCTGCCGGACTGGGTCTGCGCAGATATTTGATTCAATCTGATTTGTTGGCGAAATAGTTTTGAAGCGCGCTCTTCTCATCGGTGCCATGGCTGAGTCCCTGGTGGAGTTTCGTGCCGATCTCATTCGGGATCTGGTTGCCAAGGGCTTTGAGGTGACCGGAGCTGCTGCGGCTCCGCTGACGCCGGAGATTCTCGACGAAATCAAGGCGCTGGGCGCTGATTTCGTGCCGCTGCCGTTGTATCGGACGGCAGTGAACCCCGTCAAGGACACGGTCACGATGCTGGCTATTGCACGGTTGTTGCGCCGATTGCGGCCGGACGTCCTGATCTGCTATACCATCAAACCTGTGATCTATGGCGGGTTGGCGGTCCGTCTGTCCGGCGTCAAACTGCGTTTCGTTCCGATGATCACCGGCCTGGGCTTTGCCTTTCACGGCGGCAGTCGCTTGCGTGATGCGCTGACCGGCGTCGCCTCGACGCTCTACAGACAGGCGATGGTGCCGGTTTCAACGGTCATCTTCCAGAACCCGGACGATCGGGCTCTGTTTCTCGAAAAGGGCTTCGTTGCGGCCGAGAAGACCAAGATCGTCAATGGCTCGGGGGTCAATCTGGAGCAATATGCCCGCGTGCCCCTGCCGCCGGGGCCTCAGGTCACCTTCTTGCTGGCGGCCCGTCTGCTGAAGGCCAAAGGCGTGCGTGAATATGTCGCAGCAGCCGAACTGGTCAAGAAAAAGCATCCGAATGCGCACTTTATTATCATTGGCCGCAAGGAAACATCGCCCGATGCCATTCCCAGTGACATGATCGAGCAGTGGGCGGATTCCGATGTCATCGAGTACGGTGGTGGCGTCAAGGATGTGCGTCCATTCGTCGCGCGCGCCAGTGTCTGTGTGCTGCCTTCCTATTCGGAGGGGCTGCCCAGAACCATTCTGGAGGCCTTGGCCATGGCGCGCCCGGTGATCGTGACCGACGTGCCGGGGTGCCGCGAGACGGTCGTGCCGGATGTCAATGGCTGCCTGGTGCCCGCCCGTGATGTGCAAGCGCTGGCTAAGGCCATGGAGCGCTATCTGGAAGAGCCTTCCCTGATCGAACGTCATGGCGAGGCGAGTTATCAGATGGCGCTCGACAAGTTCGATGTCCGTAAGGTCAACATCGACATTCTGAAAGAAGTCGAGTGATTGCTGTCGCCCTCTGTGCCGTTGGGAGGGCGTTGTGCCCTTAACCCTTCAACAAACAAGGATCAACAGCCAGATGGCTGATCAGAACGCTTCGAAACCACAGTGGTTGCAGGTCAGCTTCAAGGTGGCCTTTACCATCCTGCTGTTCTTGACCATGGTGGTTCCCAACTCGATCAAGCCGGTTTCGGCAGGCATGCTCGGACTCACCGCCCTGCTGGCTTTCCCGCTGACCCGCTTCACACCCGAGTTCATGCGGGTCGTCTGGATGCATGTGGCTGCATCGGCGGTCACGCTGGTCTACCTGGTCGTGGGCCTGGTGAATGGCGCGACCGACGAAGCGCTGTTCCAGACGCTGTTCATCTATATCGTTTCGCCTGCGCTCTGGATCGTGATCGCCGGCGGGGTGCTCGCCACGCTGAGCACCGACAAGCTCGAAAAGTTGATGGAGAACTACACCATCCTGGGGGTTCTCACGGTACCGCTCTTTTTCTATTTGTTCCTGACCGGGGGGCCACAGGCGGTGGCTTTCTTCATCGATCCCGAAGAAGCCAACGTCAATCTGCAGGACGGCTATTCGGGCGCGACCATGTTCGTCTACGGGACGCTGATCTTCATGTCGAGCACCCTGTTTGCCATGCTGGCGCTGGGTAAGCTGAACACCAAGTTGCTGATCACGCTCGGAGCGCTGGTGATCACTTCCGTCACCTCCGGCCGGTCGGCACTGATGCTGTCGGTGCCTTTGGGTTTGGCGGTGGGGGTGGCTCTGCGTCCGGGGGTCTATGGACAGCAGGCCGGCACGATCGCGCTTTCCCTGGCCAAGCAGGTGGTGGTGGCACTGGTGGCCGGCATCATCTTCATCGTGCTGTTGAGTGCCTTCACCGAAGTCGATGTGCTGTACATCCTGGGGGGCTTCTGGGAGGAGCTCTCCGGAGGGGGGGGGTCGGAACGGACCGGTCAGGCCGGTGCATTGTTCGATGGCATCGTCCAGACTTTCGGTCTGGGGGCAGGCCATGGCATCGGCGTCAGCTTCATCCGCAGCGTGCGCTATCCGTGGCGTTATGAGATCGTGCTGCTGGCTTCGGTTTATCGGGTCGGTATCATCGGTGCGCTGATCTATGCTTGGCCGTTCATCCGCTATGCTTGGGGGGTCTTCGAGACCTGGAAGCGCAAGCGACTGACCAACTTCGACGTGTTCCTGTTTGCCGGCTCTGCCAGCGCCTTCCTGGCATCGGCCACCAACCCGTACATCGAAGCTTATACCTTTCAGTGGATGTTCGTGCTGCCACTGACGATCTTCCTGGTACGGCATCCGGGCACGTCTGTCTTTGACGCACGGCCGAAAAGCCGTCGCTCATCATCACGCCGCAGGTCATGACAGAGGTGAAACGACGTTTTTTGAAAATGGGGACGGGGGCTGCCGTCATGCTTGCAGCGCGTCGGCTGCTGGCTGCCACCCCTTCCGGTCCAACCGAATCTGCGCGCCGCATCAGCCCTTTCGATCATGGGGCTGTGGGCGACGGCATTCATGATGACACACGCGCCTGCATCGAGGCTGCGCGGGCTGCGGCCAGCCGGGGCGCTTGGCTGGTGTTTCCCAAGGGCACCTTTCTGCTTACCAGCCAGCTCGACATCAGCGGGGCCATTGCCGGGGTCAAGGGTGAGGGAGGCAAGATTCGCCTGGTCAATCGCAATGGGCGCGCCGGCCTGCTGATCCGTGGGCTGACACGGGTCGACCCCGTCCGGCGTCCCTTTCTGATTGCTGATCTGGATATCGAGTGCCAGGTGACTTTCACCGATCAGGCAGCGGTGCTCTACGGCATCGATGTCGAGGGTGTGCATATCGTCAACAACCGGATCCGCAATGTTCAGGTCGGGCGCGGCGTCTATCTGCGCGGCACCAGCCTGGGGGGCAGTGGATCGGCGGCGCGTCCGGTCGGCTCCAATGTGGTGCGAAACAATAGCATTGAAATCAATGCATTGCCGGGCATCGACTGTTTTGGCGTCGAAGTCTCGGCGGAGAGGGCGCTGCCCGAAGGCGACAGCGCACCCAAGGACGCCTGGCTCCGTGATTTTGTATTACCGACCATTCCGGTGCCGGCCGAGCACAACGTGATCGAAGGTAACGAGATTTCTGGCGGTTATTACGGTATCTCGTTCATTGGTGTCCGCCGCAGTCTGGTGCAACGCAACAGGCTCAGGGGCCAGATCCGTTCGATCTCGATCCAGCACGCTTCCCGAGCCAATCTGGTGCTCGAGAATGAGCTGAAGGATTCGCTGTCCACATCGGTCCATCTGGCCTATGGCGCCACCGATAATGTGGTGTCGGAGAACATCATCCGCACCAGTCGGGCCCGCGGCGAGGGCTTGCTGCAGGCCTATGTCGGCTCGGCTCGCAATGATTTCTATCTGAACGATGTCGAGGCGCTCGAGGGCGGTGCGCCCAAGTACTTCATCTATTCTGCGGTGGCTTCCAACGAAAACACGTTCTGGGGCAACCGGCTGTCGGGTAAAGCAGCACGCGCCTATGTTGCGCTGGAATCGGCCTTCAATAGCAAGACTGCGCGCAGGAGCAGCCGCAGCTTTGGTCTGAAAGGCAATGATGATCACTTCACCGATCGGGGTATGTATGGCACCCGGATCGTCGGCAATGAAATCAATGCCACCGCCGATGTGCCCGTGCTGGTGCTGGCGCAGGTCGGCGACGACCGGGGAGACTACCCGCTGCTGATGTGTGAGCTGGCCGGCAATACCGTGCGGTGGACGGGCAGGGGACGCCTGCTGGAGATGTCCGAGAGCCGGGCCGGCTTGCTGCGTGACATCGTGTTGCTCGGTAACGCGGTTCTGCCTCTGCCCAGGCGAGAACAGCTGGTGCTACCCAGGGGAGGCAGGCATTTCTCCAGTGGCATCGATCGCGCCAACATACCGGAGTTGCCGGGTATCTGAAGCACTTGACCGGACAATTCGTCGGTCCGGGGGGCTGCCGCAGAGGCAGCCGACCGGGTCAGCCGGGGGCTGCTGCCATCTGCGGTCCGTGACGGGGCTTACCGGCCCTGTTCAGGGGCTCAGTCGCGCAGGGTTTGCGGGTTGCCGCGCGAGGCAACGAAAGCGAGTGCCGATGCGTCGAAGATGGCACGTCCCACCCAGGAGATGGCGGCACCGGTCAGACCGAAGTGGGTGGTGGCCAGATACAGAATCGGGATGTAGGCGGCCAGCTCGAAGACCTGCAGTAGGGCACAGGCATGCACCCGGCCCTGGGCGTGCAGATAGGAGGTGTAGATCACCGAGATCGTGTAGAAGAAGGCGCCCAGGCAGAGAATCTGGCCCAATCGGGTGGATTCCGGCCCTACCTTGTCACCCATCCAATAATGCAGAATGAGGGGAAAGGCCAGGCTCAGCACGATGTAGAGGGCGGCCGAAACCAGCAGCAAGCGGTTGCGCCAAAGCACGAACACCTGTTTGCCGGCTTGGGGATCGTCCTGTAGCCGGGCCGTCAGCATCGGGAACATGACAGAGGTGACGGCCGATGCAATCATCGTGCTCTGAATGATGATCTCGTAGGGGATGTAATAGGATGTGACCGCCGCTGCCGAGATGGTCGAGGCGATGATGAAGCGGTCGGACTGCATCAACAGAGGATGGGCGATGTTACTGACCGTCATCCATCTGCCAAAGCGGTTCAGTTGTTTTCGGATATGAATCTTGTCTACCGGGTCGAGACGCTCGGCTTTGTCGCTGTATCGGATGAGCCCCTGGTTCACTTTGCGAATCCAATAGTGCGCACTGTAATACTGCATCACGAGGCCGAAGAAACGGCCGGCGAACAGTGCCGCCGTCAGAACGATCAATGAATTGGTGAACAGAGAAACGATGACCGGGCCGGCGAAGTTGACCACGCCCAGATAGAGGCGCACCAGACTGGTGGTCTTGAAGTCCTCAAAGGCTTCACTGATGCCCCGGTAGAGGGCCGTCAGCACCTGCACCGGCAGCACCGCAATGACGATCAGTGTAGAGTACTTCAGCTCGCTGGCGGAGATCGTCTCGTGCTTGATCAGGGTTTCGACATCGAAGACGACCGCGATCAGAAACAGCACGGAGCCGATCACGCTGTAGGTCAATGACAGATGCCGGGCCACGTCGATGGTGGGGGGCACCATGTAGAGCCGCTTCTTGCCACGCAGGGCCGATACATACTGCGTCGTGGCTCGACCGATGCCCAGATCGAGTGCCGAGGCGGAACTGAGCAGCGCCCAAGCCAGTGCAATCACGCCGAAGCGTTCGGTCCCGATCCTCTCCAGCAGAACCGGGATGAAAATGGCTGCCGAGACAAGCGGGGTGGCAAGCCCGACGACGGACCAGACGAGTTTCGAACGATACATGCTTGATTACTTGGCGGCGGCCTGCTTCAGGAGATTCGCCAGTTTGGGACCCACGGCGGCAATGCTGTAGCGCTCTTCGGCCCATTGCTCGCCGGTGCGGCCCATCCGTGTTCTCAGCTCGGGTGATTTCAGCAGTGCCTCGATGTGCTGGATCCAGTCCTCGGTCGAACTGGCCAGAAAGCCGTTCTGACCGGGCTGAACGATATCCTTGTTCATACCGACGGCACTGCCGATGACAGGCAGACCGGCTGCCATGTACTGAATCAGCTTGAAACCACACTTGCCTTGTTCCCAGGGCGTGTTGTGTAGCGGCATGATGCCGACGTGGGCCTTGGCCAGCTCGCCGGCTTCGGTATCGCTGTTCCAGGCAATGCTGTAGGTCTTGACCGTTGGCCAGTCCCGTGCCGGGCCGCCGATGATGCGCAGCTCGATCGGATACCTGCTGGCCACCGCTTCCATGGCGGGCCGGAGCAGTTCCAGATAGGGTGCTGTCGAGGGCGAGCCGATCCAGATTATCCGTAGAGGGCAATCGGAGGAAATGCTCTCCTGGACGGGCGTGGCTTCGTGGCGGTATTTCTCGAAATCGATGGTGCTGGGCAGGATTTCGACCCAGGGGGCGCCTGCCTGTCTGGCTCGTGCACCCAGATAGCCGTTGCCGCAGGTGACCAGTCGGGCCCCGGCCATGAGCCGGTCGATCTTGTTGCCCAGCAGCAGGCGGATGGCGGGATTCTTCGACTTGTCGTAGTGATGAAAGATTGCGTCATCGAAATCCAGCGTGTAGGGCACCCCGTTGCGCAACAATCGTCTTTCCAGCTGATAGGGCAGGTAGGGTAACAATTCCTTTTCGATCCAAAGCAGATCGAAACGTCCCGACCGGGCAATGGCAGGCATCTGGCGGATGCGTTGCCAGAGGTGCTGCAGCTGCAGGTGCTGCGTGGGCTTGCCACTGTATCGGGTTCGCAAGTATTCGTTGCTCAGCAGGGGGAAATGTTCGGTTTCGATACCGGCGCTGTGCAGGGTGGGCAGGTATTGAAGCGTGCGTACCCGGGACGATGCACCCATTGAGTCGTATCGGGTCAGCAGAGCAATTCTTGGCATAGAGTGTGGAAGGGTCGCGCTGAACGCAGCGATCCATGCAGCGGAAGCGTCAAAACGTCAGCATCGGACTTCGTACAGACCGAGTGATTTTTTCGTGGAAGGTTTCTGCCCTAATCCTACCATTGACGTTATGCCCAACTGTGCGTTTAACCGTGAAGCTTTCGTTCATCCTTCTGCATGGGTACGAAAAAACGCCCTCCAAAGAGGGCGCTGGGCGATGGTTTGGGCCTTGCCGGGGCCCGATGGATCCGTAGGCGGAGAGAGCCGGATCATTTTCGTGCCTGCGATGTTCGGGACCCGTGCTCCAGGCCCCAGCGGGCATCAGGGATGATGGTTGGCTCCGTAGTAGCCCTGGCCGTAAGCTTCGCCGTAGGCGGAGTATTCGCCGTAGTACCGGCCAGCCTTTTCGAAGTCGTGGTTGTTCAGCACTACGCCCAGGATCCGTACATTGGCAGCAGCCAGACGATCCAGACCGCGGCGGGCCATCGGGATCAGCGTCTCACCCGCCTTCACCACATAGATCAGGCCTGTGGATTGCAGGCCGATCGGTAGTGCATCGGACACCAGTTCGAGCGGCGGTGTATCGATGATGATCAGTTCGAAACGCTCCTTGAGCTGCTCGATGATTTCGGCGAAACGTGGGCTCATCAACAGGTCGTGCGAGTGCTTGGTCTTGTTGCTGCCTGCAGTGATCACCCACAGATTCAGCTCGTGCATGTAGACCACGCAGTTCTCGAGTGGCTCTCCGGTGAAGATATCGCTGAGGCCTTTCTGGCCTTCGGGAATGCCGAGCATCCGGCGCAGGCTCGGCTTGCGGATATCCGCGTCGATCAGTACGGTTTGCTTGGTACGGGCCTGCTCGATGGCAAAGCTGCAGGCCGTGGTCGACTTGCCTTCGCCCGGCAGCGTGGAACTGAAACTGATCACCGGCCGCTCGACATTCATCAGTGACAGGCGCACGCCCGTCAGGGCAGAGCGGATCGACTCGGCAAACAGAGACTGTGGCTCCAGCTGTTGCAGGTGTGGCAGCTTGGCGGCCTCCTCGCTCGGCAGCTTGGGCACGGCCACCAGCAGCGGTGCCCCCAGTTTTTCCAGCACTTCGTCGCTGGAGCGGATGACCGCATTCTTCTGTTCACGGGCCACGGCCAGCATGGCACCCAGCAACGTACCGAGGACTGCTGCCAGCAGGATGATCTGCGGCTTCGGCGGTTTGACGGCCAGGATCGGGGGCACGGCCGGATCGACCACACGGGCGATGGGGTTCTGGAAGTCGGCGGTGGCGTCGGTTTCCTTCACGCGGGCCAGGAAGGTCTGATAGATCTGCTGGGCCGTGTCGACTTCACGCTGCAGCACGTTCAGGCGGCCTTCCTTGCGGTTGATTTCCTGAATGTTGCCCTTGGAGGAAGCGACTTCCTGTTCGAGCGCGCGTTCGGTCTGAACGGCGACTTCATAGGCCTTGGAGATACTGGCGATGACGTTTTCGGACTGGCGGCGCAGGTTGGCGCGTGCTTGGTCCAGATCGGTCTGGGCTGCCTTGTGTGCCGGGTGCGAGGGGCCCAGTGAGCCGGCCACATCGGCCATGCGACGCTCGGCCTCGGAGACTGCGGCGCGGGCACTGACGACGGCTGGATTGTTGAAGACTTCGGGCACTTCGTAGCGGTTGCGGGCGCCACGGGCGACCTGGCGGTAAATCTGTTCGGCACGCGAGCGCTCGACGCGAGCCGCGATCAGTCGGTCGGACGAGGTGTCGAGCGAGCGTTCATTGCCGCCCAGTGACGACGAGGGCGTGGCAACCAGGCCGATCTCTTCGCGATAGGACTGTAGAGCAGCCTCGGCATTTTCCAGATCGGCACGCAGTTGGTTCAGACGTTCGTTCAGCCAGCGGCTGGCGGTCTGTTGCATGTCGAAACGGGCATCCAGGTCGGCCGTGATGTAGGACTCGGCCGTCTGGTTGGCGACGCGGGCTGCCAGCACCGGATCGGGCGACTCGAAGCGGATTTCGACCAGTTGGCTGTTCTTGACGGGATTGATGTCCAGACTGGCCTTGTAACGGGCCAGCACCTGTTCCTCGAGCGCATCTTCGGACACATAGGGATTGGCTCCGGCTTCGATGGCAGCCTGACCCGTCGCAGCATCCCGGGCTTCGCCGGTTGCTGCTTCGCCTTCGGCGGCAGGCGGCTGCGCGGCTTCGGTCGGCGTCGACGGCAGATCGCGGTTGAACAGCGGGTTGTTCACCAGATTCAGCGCCTTGACGACACGGATGCCGACTTCGCGCGAGCGCATGAACTCGGCCTGGGTCTGGAAGAACTCGCGGCTGCCCGCTGGCACACCATAGATTTCCTCGAAGGAAACGACGTTGCGTTTGGAGTTTTCGATCAGAATCGTGGCGCTGGCCCGATAGATCGGCGTCATCAGATTGACGATGACCGTGGCGAGGACCGTGACCAGGACGGCCGTGCCGATCACCAGCCATTTGCGCTCCCTGATGGTGTTCAGGTAGCTGCTGAAGGTGGGGGAAGCGGCCCGGGCAGTGTTTCCGGGGCGATGAGAAAGCCCCGGAGAGTCTCCGCTTGGGACGTCATCGTTGGGAAACGGGTTGGACATGTTCATATTGAGATGCGCTGCAAACGAAATGCGGATGGCATGAAAGGGAGATGCTCAGCCATGAACGGGGAAGCCGCAGATGCGACGGGATCGATGCCCGGCCCGGGATGGATGTGTCGCGAGTCAGGGGTGCCGAGGGGCTGAGCTTCTGAACGGCGTCAACCGGCAATTATGCCGGTAATGGGGAAATCGTGACAGCCAAGCAGGGGTTTTACTACCGGGTTATTGGACTGTGAGCGGACTTTTGTCATCATACCCAGTTTTCTGGTGTAGGCGGCGCTACGAACTGCCGGGTAAGTTACTTTGTGAAACGATATTACACAGATTGAGTAGAGCGGTATCTGTGTGTTTTTTTACCGTCGATTGTCAACAAATCTTCTATTCTAACAACAACTTTTCACCGGTGCTTGTAGGCCGTTTACCAAGCACCGCCAAAGGATCGGGGCTGCCCGACACATGTCTTCAGCTGAAGTCCCGTCGGGGCAGGGCGATCGGCTCTATTTCTAATTTTGGGTGTGGGTACTGTGGAAATCCCAGGTGATCGAAAAATCCGTTTTGCATTGGCTGGCTGCGGTCGTATTTCAGCGAACCATTTTCTGTCTTTGGAACGACATGCTGCCGATGCCGAGCTGGTCGATGTCTGTGACATCGACCCGCGGGCGCTGCAGGCCGCAGTCGATCGAACCGGAGCCCGTGGCCATGGCAGCTTGACCGACATGTTGGCGAAAACCACTGCCGATGTCGTGATTCTGACCACACCTTCCGGTCTGCATGCCGGACAGGCCATCGAGGTGGCACGCAGTGGCCGGCATGTGGTCAGCGAAAAGCCGATGGCCACTTGCTGGAAAGACGGCGTCGCCATGCATTCGGCCTGCCGGGCTGCCGGTGTGCAGCTGTTCGTTGTGAAGCAGAACCGTTGCAATGCTACGCTGCAGCTGTTGCGCCGGGCGATCCAACAGGGGCGCTTCGGCAAGATCTATATGTCGGTGGTCAACGTCTTCTGGACCCGTCCCCAGTCCTATTATGATGCGGCACCATGGCGTGGCACCTGGGAGCTGGACGGGGGGGCGTTCATGAACCAGGCCAGCCATTATGTCGATCTGCTCGACTGGATGATCGGCCCGGTCGATCGGGTCCACGCCTATACGGCGACACTGGCACGCAATATCGAGGCCGAGGACACCGGGGTGATGAGTGTGCGCTGGAAGAACGGCGCACTCGGAAGTATCAATGTCACGATGCTGACATATCCCAGGAATCTGGAAGGCAGTATCCTCGTACTGGGCGAGAAGGGCACCGTCAAGGTTGGTGGCGTGGCCGTGAACGCCATTACGCATTGGGAATTTGAAGACAAGCGGGAGGAAGACGAACTGGTGTTGGCTTCCAACTACGAAACCGAATCGGTTTATGGTTTCGGCCACCCGTTGTACTACCGTAATGTGATAGAAGTGCTGCGTGGAAGAGCGCTCCCCGAGACCGATGGCAGTCAGGGGCTTCGTTCGCTGGCGCTGCTTTCGGCAGCATACCGCTCCGCGTGGGAAGGGCGTGAAGTGGCTATTGATGAATTCCAGCAGGATTTGGTGAGTCCGGTCTGAGGCGGAGGCGCCCGGGCCAGTCGGTTGGCCTTTCGGATTGGGGCCAGTCCGTCCCTGCCAGGTCTGTGCCGGAGGGAGAAATTGGGCCATGATTGACTTGCATTGTCACCTGTTGCCCGGCGTCGACGATGGCGCAAGGACGATGGATGATGCGCTGGGTTTGGCGCGTGCGGCCGTCGGCAACGGCGTGCGGCATGCGCTGTTGACACCCCATGTCTATCCGGGGGTGTTCGACAACCGGTATTCGACCCTGAAACCGGTCTATGATGAATACAAGCGTGCACTGCGCCAGGCGCAGATCCCCCTGGAGGTTTATCTGGGTGGAGAGGTGCACCTGCATCCGGACGCCATGGAACTGCTGGCGCAGGACGAACTGCCCTTCATGGGGGCGCTGAGCGGTCGGAAGGTGATCCTGGTCGAGTTTCCGGATGGCACTATTCCGGTGGGTGCCGAAATGGTCTGCCGGATGTTTGCCGATCAGGGTATCCGCTGGATGATTGCTCATCCGGAGCGAAACAAGGCTGTGATGCGCGATCCGATGCGGATCAAGCCTTTCGTCGACATGGGGTGCATGCTGCAGCTGACAGCGGCCTCGGTGATTGGCGCCTTCGGTCGGCCTGCCGCGCAGACTGCACATGTGCTGTTGTCGCGGGGCATGGCGCATGTGGTCGCAACCGATGCGCACAATTTGGCACATCGTCCTCCGCGACTCGGCGAGGCCAAGAGCTACCTGACCAGTCGCTTCGGACTGGGGATTGCTTACCGGCTGACCGAGGAGACCCCGATGAACATCCTGTCCGGGCACCCCGATTTCGTGGCTGCCCACGCTGAGGGAGAAATCGCGCTGGGGGTCTGACCGGCAGACCGCGCATACGCGCCACGTCGCTCTCACGCTCGGCGAGGCTGATCAGCGGAGCTTCGTGGCGGCCAGGGCTCAGCGGCTCAGGCACGCGGTTCTCCGGAGGAGGTCAGTGTGTGCGTCCCCGTTTTTCGGCCCGGCCCCATCATCGTGGTGGGCGGGCTGCCTCCCAGCAGGTGGCCGCTGTGCTTCAGCCAGTGGTGCAGATGGTTCACCAGCTTCTGACGATTTTCGATCCGGGTGAAGGAGTGATCGGTGTCGGGCACCAGATGGACGTTGAAATGTCGGCTGGGCGGCAGCTTGTGGAAGATGCGGCGTCGATGTCGCCATAGATCGTATTTGCCCATCAGGGTGTTGGCATAGATCAGTTCCAGATGGGTGCCACGTTGCAGCAGTGTCGTCAATTGACGGCGGAATTCCTGCTGACTGGGCGTCGGGCGGGCGTTTTCTTCGGGATCCATCGGCAGCGCCTCTCTGCGCCGGTGTCTGCGTGACAGCATATGGCCAAGCGTTTCGCCCATGCGCCGCAGCGCGCGGCGGATGCCGTATTCGCGTAGGCGCCGGCTGGTGCGCAGTAGACCAGAGAGCCGGTTCGGATAGTAATAGGGTTCGATCATGAAGAGCCCGCTGATGCTCTCGTCCTGAAGTGCCATCTGCAGGCCGACGTCGGCCCCCGAGCACAGACCGGCAATGACGAAGTAATCCGGTCTGGAGGGGGTACCGCGCAGCTCGTTCATGGCGTGGGCAATGGAATCGAGCGCCTGTTCGTCATGCGAGAGCTTGCTGCTGGAATAGCCACTGTCACCCAGTCCGGGAAAATCGAAGCGGATGGCGCTGATGCCCAGTTTGGCCGCGGTGCGCGCCAGTTCCACGTTCAGCCGGTGCGGACCGATCCGGGGCAGCACGCCTGCGTTGAGCAGGATCAGGCCAGGCATGGGGCGCATCGAGGGGGAGGTGGGCAGTGTCAGTGTACCGATCAGCCGCTGGTCCGGACCAAAGCAACGGGTTTCTTCGGTGTAGCGGGCCAGTGGTCTCATGATGCGGGGTGGGTACATATGTCCAGCAGTGCAGCGATGGCATCGTCGGGCACCCACTGGCTGGCCAGTGCGGTGTTGGACGTCCATTCGATGACGGTTTCGAGCGGAATCTCGGTGACGCTCGTACGGGCGCTGGCGTAGTTCAGAAAATCGAGGCGCCCGGGCAATGCGTCGTGTGCCACCAAGTCGAGACTGACGTGGCGGGGCAGTGCGAAAGTGTCCGGCTGTATCTCTTTCCAGCGCACGCGCAGGTGATCGGGAATGCGGAAACCGAGCGCTTCGTCGATGATGTTCGAGCGCCGTGTCCAGTATTCGTGCATCCGGCTCAGATGCTGCAGATAGCTGCCTCCATTCAGGACCGGTTCCCACAGAATGATCCGACGTGGCAGCGGCGCATCCGCGGTGCGGTCGGCTGCTTGAAGCGCCAGCGTCGCCCCCATGCGCAGTCCCAGCCAGATCGTGCTCCGGCAGCCGGTCAGTTCCCGCAGCCGGGCATCGGCCTGATGGATGTCGAGACGCCAGCGGCTCATACGCCCTTCGCCATCGTCGCCGGGAGAGTCTCCAGTACCGTAATAGTCGAAGCGCAGGCTGGGAACGCCATGCCTGCCCAGCCGTTCCGACACGACACGCAGCGAGCGCTGGGCACGGATGGCTTCCTGTCCGAAGGGATTGCAGATCAGGACGGCGGTGTCTTTACCTGATGCCGGCTGAAACAGCCCCGCCAATGCATCCCGGTCGCTGGCGATGCGCACCGGCTGTACAAAAACCAGACGTTCCCGGCTGGTGCTGCGGCGTTGCCTGCTGCGGGGGATGGGCGGTGATGAATCGGTCATCGGGCAAACAGCGGTGAAGCGATGATGATGTCTAGAATCCGCTCGGCGGCACGTCCATCCCAGAGCCGAGGGCGTTTGGACGATGGCGGAAAGCGCAGCGCCTGTCGTGCCACTTCGAGAATCCGGGCGGGATTGGTGCCTGCCAGAATATTGGTGCCGTCGGTGATCGTGACGGGGCGTTCGGTGTTGTCGCGCATGGTGACACAGCGCACGCCGATGGCACTGGCTTCTTCCTGCAGGCCGCCGCTGTCGGTCAGGATGATTTCCGCATCTTTCCACAGACTCAGAAACTCCATGTAGGAAAGGGGGGGAGTCGTGTGGATATTCGGACCGAGATCGATATTGTGTGCATCCAGTCGGGTCCGGGTCCGCGGATGAATCGGAAAAACCAGTGGCAAATCTTCGGCCAGCATGCGCAGAGTGGCGACGATGCCGCGCAGGTTCTCCGGGTCGTCGACGTTGGCCGGGCGGTGCATGGTGACGACGCCGTAGCGGGTGTTCGAACCCAACGTCCGGCGCACGGCGGCGCTGCGCCCGCTGTTGCCGGGCTCCGCGTGCAGACGGTCGATCTGATAGAACAGGTTGTCGATCATGACATTGCCGACGAAATGCAGCTGCTCGGCCGGGTGTCCTTCCTGGATCAAGGCCTGCTCCCCGGATGGTTCGGTTACGAATAGAATGTCGGAAATGGCGTCGGTGGCCAGGCGGTTGATTTCTTCTGGCATCGATCGATCGCCGCTGCGCAGGCCGGCTTCCACGTGGATCAGTGTGGTCTGCATTTTCTTGGCGACGATGGCCGCAGCCAGCGTGGAATTGACGTCACCGACCACCAGGACACCATCGGCAGGGTGTTCCTGCAGTTCCCGTTCCATTTCGACCATCACCCGGGCTGTGACTTCCGCTTGACTGTTGCCACCGCAGTTCAGCGACACATCGGGCTCGGGAATGCCCAGTTCTTCAAAAAAAACCCGGTTCATACCGGGGTCAGTGTGCTGGCCGGTGTCGACCAGTCGATATTTCACCCGGTCATCGTGCTTCTTGAAGGCTCGGATGAGCGGGGCGATTTTCATGAAATTGGGGCGGGCACCCGCAACCAGGGTGATTTTGATGGGTCGCATGAAAGAGCAGAACAGAGAGCCGAACCGTTCGGGGAAAACCGAACGGTGGCAGTGTCACAGGGGCATGTCGTGTGCGGTGCTGCGAGCGTCTGGGCAGAAACCCACTCCACCGTATACTGCGACAGCGGTGCCAGCGGTGCCAGCGGTCCACCGGGTGAGCCTGGGCGGTACCGCCCGTAAGGCAAAAATTCAGACGCGATGGAATACACCTCGGTCGAGACGTTCCCGGATCACCAGACCCAGGAAACGGGGCAGTGCCAATTGACGACGCCAGCGCGCGGGGTTTTGCAGCAGCCGGTACAGCCATTCCAGGCCATGGTTGCACCAGAAGGCCGGTGCGCGCTGGGTCGTACCCGACAGGCAGTCGATCGTGCCGCCGACGCCCTGCATCAGACCGACCGGTAACTGGGCTCCGACTTCGGCCATCCAGCTTTCCTGACGTGGACTGCCCAGACCGACGAAGACGATATCGGGTCGGGTGCGATGGATGTCGGCTGCCACGGTGTCCGCGGCCGCGGGATCGTCGAGACGTTCGAGGTCGGCGGCGGTGCCGGGGGTTTTGTAACCATGGCTGGCACCGGCGATACGCAACTTCGGCCAGCGCTTTTTCATCGCACGGATGGCACCGGCATTGGATTCTGGTGAGGCGCCGTACAGATAAACCGACAAACCGTCTCGTTCGGCACGGTCGCAGAGTGCGGGCATCAGATCCGATCCGGCCACACGGTTCATGCTGACACCATTGAGGATGCGCGCACCGATACAGGCGCCGATGCCGTCCGGGATCAGCACGGTCGCCTTCTGCAGCAGGCTGCGGATCTTGGGATCACGTTTCGACTGGACCGATTTTTCGGCATTCATGGCGAATACCAGTGCCGGTTTGCTGCTTTCCACACGGTGCTGGTGAGCAAGGGAAATACAGTGATCCGCCACCCGATCGATGGGCTGGCTACTGACGTTCTGGTAAAAAAGATGAGTCGTTTTCAGTGCCGTGGCCATGGCGTCCTCCCAAAATTTACTGCGCTTTTTGAAAAACGTCGGGTCTGCGCAGAATCAATGTCTCACGTTTCGGGAGGGGGTGCAGTCCATATGTGTAAGAAAGATGTACTCGGTCATTCTTTTAGAACATCTTTTTCATCTTTCAGAGGATCTTGTGATGGCTGGGAACGTTTTGTGCGAAAGCCGTTTGCATCGAAGCGGCACGGGTCTCCAGGATCAGCGTCATGCCGAGGATCAGATTCTGGAAGGAATAATCGATGCTCTGCAGCATGCCATAGGCGCACAGCGCCACAAGCATGCCCAGTGCGGCCGGAAATCCACGCCGTGCATTTCGCCAGGCCTGTCGATAGGCCATCGCCAGCATGGACATCAATGAAAGAAAACCAACCACTCCATAGGCGCTGAGTTCATCGACGAAGGCGCTGTGGGCGATCAGATGGTTACCGGTCAGGCGTTCTATGTTTTCACGCGTGCCGGCGCGGCCGAATCCGAACATGATCTGCAAGGTGCTGCCCTGCGACCAGCCCTTGATGGCCGAAGTCTGCAGCGTCAGGCGCCCACTGGTCAGGGTATCCGCGCTGGGGCCCTTGGTGTAGAGCGTCTGGCCCGTCATTCGGTTGCGAACCATGTCGATGATTTCTGGCTTGACGATCGTGCTGACTGCCAGCGAAATGGCGATGAGCAATGCCGGTGCAGCCAGTAGATGTAGCTTGCGCTTGAAGGCTGCCACCACGAGCAGACCCAGCATCAATCCCAGTAGGCCGGAGCGGGCGGTGGTGAGCACGGTGAGTGCGAAGCAGCCCAGGCCGAGTGCCAGATAGAACCAGGACGGGCGGCCGGGAAAACGGGCGGCCATCGTGAAGGCGGCGATGCCGGCAATGGCGTGCGCCAGCGAAGCGGAGTGTTGATTCTGAAAGACGCTGTTGTAGGCGGTGAGGTCGAGGCCGGAGACGGCGGCCAGCGACCATTGCAGTCCAACCGGTGGCAGCCAGCCGGCCAGCAGCGGAATCGACACCAGGCACAGGAACAGCGGAAAGGCACGTACGCACAGATCGGCGATGTCGTAGCGGCGCAGAGCCAGCAGTGCCATCAGAATGATCGGTACGAACAGTCGGTTGATGGTGAGGTCGAGCGAATAGCTGACATCGGAAATGCCCAGCCCCACGCTCCAGAGCGGGGAACAGGCGAATGCGATCCAGGTCCAGAACAGCGGGGCCAGGATGCGGGTGCCCAGCGGCAGTGGATGGGAAATGATGATCAGCAGCGCCGGGCCCAGTACCAGTGCCCGCCAGACGACGGCGTATTTGATGCCGCCGATGTTCTGCGTTTCGAAATAGGTGATGAAAAAAAACAGCAGCACCCAGGCCAGCCAGAACTTGAGCTGATTGAGCGGGTGCAGCCGGCGTTGCAGGATGCCGGAACCGACGGGCGTGTCAGACGCGTTCACGGTGGGCTCTCCCCTGGACGGGGTTCGAGTGACGGGTGTGACGGGAGCGACGGCCGGCCGGGCGGCGTGGCGCTTCGTACAGCTCGGCAGCACGCCGACGCAGTTCGTACAGGTCGAAAATCATCAATGTCAGATAGCCGAAGTAGGCGCCGGCACTGATCCACTGGTAGAGCCGATGATGCGCTGCCCAGGAAGCGATGGCGACGCCGATGCCAAAGGCGGCGAGCGCCTTGCACAGATGAAAGCTCTTGCTGGCACGGATCAGCAGCGGAGCCTGCAGGATGGCCTGCATGAAGACCAGCGGTAGCAGACCCGCCGCGATGCGCATGTAAGTGGCGGAATCGAGATAGGCCGAACCGTAGATCGTCGTCATCAGGGGTTCGGCTACCAGTTGCAGAATCAGACTGACGCCCAGTGCGAGGCAGCCGGCAAAGACCACCAGGCCGGCATGCTGTTGCGAGTCGATCGGTTCCGGGCGGAACAGCGTTTTTGCGCCGACGACGGTGGCCAGCATGGCGGCGAAGGCGAAGGCCGCTTCCAGCAGGGTCATGGCGGCCGCATATTGCGACAACACATCGCTGGGCATGCTGGTACCGAGGGTGACGCGATCGATGCGCGACAGTGCTACCGAGGCTGCCGATGCCACCGCGAGGGCCGCCCCCTGACCGAACAGGGTGCGCATCAGCGTTCCGTCGACCTGGTGCAGCGAGAACAGGCGCTGGCTGAACCAGTGGCGGCACAGGATCAGACCGATGACGAGGACTTCGATGATCCAGCCCCAGACCAGCCAGGTGACCGGGCCCTTCAGCCAAAGCACCAGCAGGATCACGCCGAAGCGGCACAGCATGGCGATGATCCGGGCGATCTGCGGGGTCCGGAAATCGTCGCGGGCATAGGCTTCGTGCACGCTCAACGAGATGGGCATGTTGATCAGCAGCTGCAGCCCCCACAGCAGGCTCAACGGCAGCATCTCCGGGTCGGGTAGGGTCAGCGACCACAGCACCAGGGGCACGGCTGTCAGGATGCCGGATACGAACTTGGCGGCCAGCGCCGTGTTCCAGAGTCTGGGCAGTTCGGCCGGGGTGGCTGCGCAGAGCAGCGGCAGCAGGATGCGTTCACCGGTGATGTTGCCGATGGTGCCGAAGACCAGCCACAGAGACATGGCGATCTGCCAATGAACAAAGGTGGCATGATCGAAATTTCGGGCAATCTGGCTGGCCAGCCACAGACCGATGAACATCTGCAGTACACGCTCGGACGCCAGCATCACGAAGGTATGAAGCGAGGACTGGTGCGTACGGTAGAAGTTGCGCAGGGCAAGCAGGCGCGGCATGAAGGTCTTTGGCGAATCAACCGGTAGCGTTGCGAGCATGGTACGGCTAGGGCGTGCGTCGCAAAAACACAGCGGTGTAAGAATTTGTACAAGATGCAAGCGCTGTCGCTTAACATGCCAAAGCTACATATCATTACGCTGTAGGCTGTGTCTACAATGGGCCGTGCGCCAGGTTGCGGCAGCCGTTGTTTCCTTCGGGGACGACTGGTCGTCCTGCCGAGCGGGTGCTCGGGGTCTGGCAACGCTCATGGAAGGGTTCATCGCCTGCGCCCGATGACCCTTCCTCATGTTTTTGGTGTCCTTTATGCCTGACTTCGACCTGGCATTTTTCGTTGCCAAGTTCCCCTGGATGAGCTTCGTCGGCAGCATGCTGCTGTCCATGGTCATGCTTTTGCTGTTGAAGCCGGTGGCCCGTCGCACCGGTTGGGTCGACAAGCCCAGCCATCGGAAGGCACATGTCGGCGAAATTCCGTTGATCGGCGGATGGGCCGTGTTGGGCGTGGCAGTGCTGATGCAGTTGATCGGACCGTCCTGGGAGCGGGCTCCCTATGGCTTCTGGATCGGCGGACTGCTGTTGTTCATCGTGGCACTGATCGACGACCGCAACCCGATCCGAGCCCGCTATCGGGCGATGGTTCAGCTGGGAGCTGCCATCGCCGGTATCCTGTTGGGTGGGCAGATGTTGCCTAGCGTCGGTGATCTGTTCGGTTTTGGTGCCATCAGCGCCTGGTGGTTGATGCTGCCGGTCAGCATCCTGGGTACGGTCGCGGTGGTCAACGCGGTGAATTTCACCGATGGCGCCGATGGCCTGTGCGGCGGACTGAGCTTCATCAGTCTGTTTTGGTTCTTGGTGTCGCTGATGGTTTCGTCGCGGATGGCGGCGGTGCTGGATACGCAGGCGGCACCTTACGCGGCCAGCATGATTCCGCTGGCGGCCGCGCTGTGCGGTGGGTTGGCCGGTTTCCTGTGGTTTAACCTTCGCTCGCCTTTTCGCCGCAAGGCGGCCATTTTTCTGGGCGACAGTGGCAGCATGTTCCTGGGCTTCACTCTGGCGTGGTTTTCCATCCATGTTACGTCGGCCTATGGCGCTGCCAGTCTCAAACCGGTGGTCTGCCTGTGGATTCTGGCCGTGCCGCTGGCGGATTCGGCATCGTGCATTGTTCGCCGAATTTTGTCGGGTGTAACGCCTATGACGCCTGACCTCAAACATTTACATCATTTGCTGATGCGTTTCGGTTTGACACCAGGTCAGGCTGTGTTTGCGATCCATATTGGTTCATTCTTCTGTGGTTTGGTAGGAGTACTGGGGTGGGCCTTGAATGTGCCCGAGTCAGTGCTGTTCGGTGCCTTCGTCCTCAGTCTGTTGTCTTTCATCGCCTGGACGAACTGGATGTGGCGCCGTTTTGACAACATGGCCAAGCAGGTCGGTTCGAGCGCCGTGCAGCCGTAGCGGCTGCGCATTGCCAGGCCTGCCTCTGGGTTGCCGGCAACTGCTGCAGCAGTTATGGACGCATGAATGAGTGTATCGTCACCATCGTTATTTCCACAGGTCCGGCACGAGGGCTGGTGGGTGGCATCACCCGTCACATGCAGCTGCTCGAATGTATTGCCGAGCGCTTGGCCATACGTTTCGAGCATTTCCAGATCGGGCGCCGTCCGGGTGAGCGGGGTGCACGTGCGCAGTTGCGCAGGCTGTGGCTCGATTATCGGGAATTCGCCTTGGCACTGAAGGCGGCACGTCGTGACGGCCGGGATGTCGTTGCTCATGTCAACAGTTCCATCAAACCGGTCTGCGTGGTCCGTGATGCCGGTTTCGTGCTGATCGCACGCTTGCTGCGGGTTCCCGTGATCTATCAGGTGCATGGCTGTCTGCTGCAGGGTCCGCAGGATGGTCGTCCCTGGCTGCGCCGTGCGGCCCAGTGGGTGCTGGCCCGTGCCGATCGAGTCGTCGTGCTCAGCCGTGCCCAGTGCTTGGCCATCGGGGGTGATGCCGCCCAGCGGGCCGTGCCGGTCGGCAACGCGGTACGGATGCTGCCACCCATCAAGCGAACGCGGTCTTCGGGCGCTCCCTTCAAAATTCTTTTTCTGTCTCGTCTCGTTCCCGAGAAGGGGGTCGACTTGTGTCTGGAGGCCATGCAGCTGTTGCGTCGGCGCGGGCTGGATGTCGAGCTGGAGCTGGCCGGAAGCGGGCCGATGCTCGGCGGGCTGCCTGCCAGGATCGAAGCCATGGGGCTGACGGGAGTGGTCCGGCCGTCGGGCTTCGTTCCGCCCGAGCAGACGCGGCAACGGCTGTTGGCCAATGATCTGATGTGGTTGCCGTCGTTGGTGCCCGAAGGGCAACCCTATGCGCTGCTGGAGGCCCTGGAGACCGGCATGCCGGTCGTCGTGACCCGGGCCGGTGCGGTGCTGGGCGAAATGATCGACACGGCGGTGCAGTATGACGGTGCCCTGGTGGAAAGCGAGGCGACTGCGTCGGCGCTGGCCGAGGTGACGGCGTCGTTGGTTTGTGATCCGGCACGTTTTGCGCGCCTGCAGCTTGCTGCTCGGACGCTGGCGGAGCGGTGTTATTCGATGGAGGCTGTGTTGCCCCGATGGCGGGCGATCTGGCAGATGGCGGAATCGGTGGCGGATACCTTGGATGTGGCTGCGTCCGGAAAATGAGCGGGTGAGACCAGTCGGGCAGGCACCGTCGGAAGCCGTAGCAGGACTTTGGCATGGGGCACGCACGGTCGGTTCTCATCCGGTGGATGAATCAACTTTTTGGTGGCACTGAGCGCTGCCGGCCGAGATCATTGTGAGCAAACCTGATCGTCAGCGGGCGACACACGTTGTCCCTTCCTTTCTCTCTCCCTTCGACATGGCGCCGTCCGGGCGTGGGTATGGTCCCGAGGTGGGCACGGCAACCCCGGTGATCGTCGATTATTGGCGTCTGGTCGTGCGTGAACGTCGCAAGCTGCTGGCGCCCGTGCTGGTGACGGCACTGGCGGCGCTGGTGATAGGCCTGCGGACCACGCCGATCTTCGAGGCGACCTCGACCTTGATGTTCGAGTCGACCAAGGGACCGGTGTCGATCCAGGAAGTGGGGGGCGGCATTGCCAATGTACCGGTCGAAGAGGGTTTGGCGGAGTTTTTGCAGACTTCGGATGTGGCCCTGCGGGTGATCCGCAATCTGAACTTGACCGCTCGGCCGGAGTTCGTGGCTTCTTCCGGTGGCCTGCGCAACTTGCTGCCCGGTGCGGCGGCTGAATGGTTGTCGAAGACGCCGCCCCCCGGTACCAGCGATCTGGAACAGAGGGCGCTGGGCTATTTCCACAAGAATCTGAAGGTCGTCCGGACGCATCAGAGTCCACTGGTGCAGATCTCCTTCCAGTCCCAGGACCCGCAGCTGGCGGCGGCCATCGTCAACGAGGTACCGACCGCCTTCATCCGGGCTGACATGGATGCACGCTATGCGGCCACCCGCGAGGCTGATCAGTGGCTCAACGACCGTCTGGCGCAGTTGAAGGCGGGGCTGGACCGCTCTGAAAAGGCGCTGGCCAATTACCGCAACGAGAACGGGATCGTGGCGCGAGGCAGTGATGAGGGCTCCGATCGACAGATCTCGTTCCTGAACCAGCGCCTGATCGATGCACGTGCCCGTCTGGGGGCGGCCGAAGAAGCCTACAAGCAGGCCAATAGTACGAACTTCAACGAGGTGATGGGCGCGCCGGGCATTGCCAACAATCCGGGTGTGGCGCGTGCGCGTGAGGCTCAGAGCGTAGCGCAGGCGCGCATGGCCGAGGTGCGCAGTCAGTTGGGCGATGCCCATCCGCAATACCGTCGGGCCAGTTCCGAACTGCAGCAGGCCAGGGAGGATCTGCAGGAGCAGATTGCCACGGCCAAGCGCGAAATCGGCGGTGAGCTGGCCTCGGCGCGAGCCAACGAGAAGCAGCTGGTGGCGAGCCTGGAGAATGCCCGGCAGGCGCTGAAGGATCTCGACAGCAAGGAGATCGTGGCGCGCCAGCTGGAGCAGGAAGTCTCCACCAACCGCCAGCTGTATCAAACCTTTCTGGCCCGGGTGAAGGAAGTGACGGCGGCCGGTGATTTCCAGCGTCCGGCGGCCCGTCTGATCGATGCGGCTCAGGTGCCGTCGATTCCGGTCAAGCCACAGAAGCTGCTGATGACGCTGATGGGCGCGATTCTGGGTTTGCTTGTCGGTTTTTTTGCCATCGTGCTGATCGACCAGATTCGGAATACCCTGCGCCGCACCGACGATGTCGAGGGCAAGCTGGGCCGTCCGCTGCTCAGTGCCATTCCGAAGCTGGATGGCAACAACGCCGTCAAAGCAGCACGGATGCAGATCGTGCAGCCCGACTCCTTGTTTGCCGAGGCAATCCGGACGCTGGCCACGACCGTCACGTTGGCCGGGCTGGAACAGGACATGAACGTGATCGCCATCAGTTCGGCGATGGATGGCGAAGGAAAAACTTCGGTGGCCTGCAACCTGGCCACTGCGCTGTCGGCAACCCGGCGGGTGCTGCTGATCGATTGCGATCTGCGGCGGCCGGCCGTGTTCTCGTCATTGGGCATGCCGGTGGGCACACCCGGGCTGGTTCAATTGCTGACCGACCGGGCATCACTGAATCAGTGTCTGAAAACCGTGCCGGGCACCTCTCTCAAGGTCATCGGGGCGGGGCGCTCTGTGAGCAACGCCCTCGATCTTCTGATGAACTTCGAATTCGACGAATTGATTGCCGATCTGCAGCGTGACTTCGACACGGTCATCATCGATTGCCCTCCGGTACAGTTGGTGTCCGATACGCTGATCCTGGGCCGGAGTGCCTCCAGCATGATATTTGTCGCCCGTTCTGACAGCACATCCCTGCAAGTCATACGTCGAGCTTTGCATCGCATCGATAAGGCTGGTATATCCATACTGGGAGTGGCCCTCAATGCGCACGACTTTGCGCAGGCGGATCGTTTCTATGGTGAAAACTCTGGTTATGCACGCTACGGGTATCGCCAGAGCTATGGCGCGGCCGACGCCAAGAACGGTCGACGTCGCAAAACCGTAGTCAAACACGGTACTCAACGGAAATCGGCGAGCACATGAGAAAGGTGGCTGTTGGTGATTGATATTCATTGCCATTATTTGCCGGCAGTCGATGATGGCGCCAGAGATTTGCAGACGGCCCTGAAATTGATTCGTCGTGCACACGCAGACGGTGTCAGGAAAATCGTCATGACACCGCACATCTATGCCGGACGCTGGGACAACTCGCGTAGCTTTCTGTTGCCCCGCTTCGAGGCATTCAAGAAGTTGGTGATTTCCAAGGAAATCGATATCGAACTGTTTCTCGGCGCCGAGGTGCACCTGTTGCCCGAGTCCCTGCGCCTGCTGTCCGAAGGAGAAATTCCCTTCATCGGCGGCTGGGATGGGATGAAGGTGATGTTGCTCGAAATGCCGGATGGGCGGATACCGCCCAATGCCATCAGCGCCGTGCGTTATCTGATCCGTGAAGGCGTGCTGCCGATGATCGCCCATCCCGAGCGTAACAAGATGGTCATGGATCGGGCGCAGGTGCTGGAGCCCTTCGTGGCAGAGGGATGTCTGCTGCAGTTGACCGCGGCGTCGCTGCTCGGTGAATTCGGTGACCGCGCGCGCGACAGCGCGGAGGTGATCCTGGATCATGGCTGGGCTACCGTAGTGGCCTCCGATGCACACAATCTGCGCCATCGCAGCACCCGGATGAAGGCGGTCTATCGTCATCTGACCCGGCATTACGGCAAGGAGGTGGCGGATCAGTTGACCCGTCATTCACCGGGCCGGCTGTTGGAAGAGCGCGAAAAATTGGGTCTGGATACGGTGGTCGTCTGATGAGGGATGGGACTGCCTCGCTGTCTCGCCTGCGCGTGGCGGTGCTGGTCGAGACGCCGTGTGTCAGCCGTTATGCGCGGGACTTGATCGCCTGGCTACAGGCTGATCCGTCGATCACACTTCTGGGGGTCTGGCACCCGGCATCCTTGCCTTCCGTGGCGAAGGGGGGGCGCTGGGCCAACCGCTTCCGGGGCTGGGTATATCGTTGGGACGCGCGCTGGGCGGGGCTCAGTGCTCCGGTGGACCCTGGGCTCGGGTTGGCCCGTGTATCGGCCAAGGTCTGGCATCCCGATATCCCGGATATCGTCGGGATTGCGTCCAGCGTCAGTTCCCGCTCCCCGGCTGGGCCTGGCCCGAAACAACGGGTGGGGACATCGTGGATGCCTCTGCCCGACTGTGATCTGTTGATTCGGGCGGGGGCCGTGCCGGAGGCGTGGTGTCCGTCTCTGGCCGTGCATGCCCGCTACGGTGTGCTGGGTTTCGATTTCAGTCTGTCGGCGCCGCCCGATCGGACTGGGCTTGGTTTCGTGGAATGCCTGCAGGGCGAGCATCAGGCCGGGGTCGTGCTCTATGCGCTGGCCGCCGGCATGCAAGCGCCCTGGGTGGTGCAGCGGGGCTGGTTTCAGCCGCATTGGAGCCTGGGGCGGACACGGGCGATGTTGTTGTCAGCCGCGGTACGGATGATGAAGGATGCCGTCCTGCAGTGTGCCCGATGGCACAGCGCTGAAACGGCCGCCTCGGTTTTGTCGTCCTCGGCGCTGGTCATGGCCGCTGCAACGTTGCCGAGCCGGATCTGGCCCGAGGGGGCACAGGCGGCTCATCTGCGTGGTCGTGAACTGCCGCCCCGGATGAATGTGGCACGGGTCGAGCCGGTGCCGGTGGGTGCCTTGTTGCGCTATCTGGGCAGCACCGCACGGCGCTTGCTGCGCAAGGCAGTGGATCGTCGAAAGAACCGTGGTTACAGTTGGCAGTTGGGCTTCGTGCAGGCCACTCATCCGGCCACCATCGATTTCGCCAAGGTGCAGCCGGTTGGCTCGCCTGGTCGTCGCTTTCTGGCTGATCCTTTTCTTGCACCGGCTTTGAATCCCGGTGAAAAGCCGGTGGTGTTCGTCGAGGAATGGGCGCCGCGGAGGTGCCGGGGGCATATATCGGCGCTCGAAGTCGATGTGCAGTCGGTACCCGGCAGCTTGCGGCCACCCCGGGTGCGGCTGCGTCATTTGGGCGAGATCATCCGTACCGAGCATCATCTGTCTTTTCCGTTCTATTTTCGCTGGCAGGGCGGGCACTATATCTGCCCCGAATCGGCCGCGTCCGGCCGGATCACCGTCTGGCGCGCCAAGTGCTTTCCCACCGAGTGGGAGCCGGCCGCGGTGCTGATGCAGAATGTCTCGGCTGTCGACACGATGCTGTTCGAGGCGCAAGGGCGTTGGTGGATGCTGACCAATCTGGACCGGACCGGCAGTGCTCTGTTGACGTCCAGCCGGGATTTCCATTCCGAATTGCACCTGTTCCATGCCGATTCGCCTCTGTCGTCGGATTGGACGCCACATCCGATGAACCCGCTGCGCGTCGACAGTTATGGTGGTCGCAATGCCGGTATGGCGGCTTCTGCCGAAGGCGTCTTCCGCTTTGGGCAGTTGCAGGCTTTCGATTGTTACGGGCATGGTTTGGCGATTTACCGGGTGACCGAGCTGAGTACCACACGCTATGCCGAAGAGTTGGTACGGGTGGTGACGCCGAGTCAGCTGAAGAGTGTCGCTGGTCTGCACGGGGTGCACACGCTCAATCAGGTCGGTGATCTGGCGGTGGTCGATCTGTTGCACCGCGGCGGTTTACGGGTCGCCGAACAGCCACTGCGCAATGGCCGCAAGTCTCGTTCAGGCCGTCGGGGCTGAAATACGGTCACGACAGACCGGACAATCGGGGTCGCGGGGCACGCGGATCGGCGTGAAGCGCATCGTGCGGGCATCCAGCAGCAGCAGCTGTCCAGTGATGGATGTGCCGAAGCGACCTGCCAGCTTCAGGGCTTCGGCGGCCTGCATGGTGCCGATGATGCCGGTCAGCGGGGCGAACACGCCCATTTGTGAGCAGCGGGTCTCCTCGACATTTTCGCCCTCCGGGAACAGGCAGTGATAGCAGGGGGAGTCGTCTTGTCGGGGATCGAAGATCGACAACTGACCATCGAAACGGATGGCGGCTCCCGAGACCAGTGGCTTGCGATGCAGGATACAGCCGCGGTTGATGGCCTGACGGGTCGGGAAGTTGTCACTGCAGTCCAGCACCACATCCGCTTGGCGGATGGCTTCCGACAATGACTGGGGCGACTGGGGCAGTACGATCGATGCCTCCATGTATGCCGGGGGGGAGTTGCTGGCATCGGGATCCGAGGCTCTGGCGGTGCGCAGGTGGGGGGCCGTTGTCTCCCGTGCATCGGCGGCGGATGGCGCTGCAGCGCCCGCGGTCGTGGGACACGAAGCGCGGTGTGTGGTGTCGAGATCGAGCCTGGGTAGCAGGCAGAGTTCCACATCGGGGTTGAGTGCCTGCAGGGTCAGCTTCGCGGAGCCGGTCTTGTCCATGCCGATGCGATCCTGTCGGTGCAGGATTTGGCGCTGCAGATTGGTGAGGTCGACTGTGTCGCCATCGGCGATCATCAGGCGGCCCACACCGGCTGCGGCCAGATAGAGCGCTGCAGGTGAGCCGAGGCCGCCGGCACCGACGATCAGCATCGTGCTGGCCAACAGGCGTTCCTGGGCTTCGATGCCGATTTCGTCCAGCAGGATGTGCCGGCTGTAACGCAACAGTTGTTCGTCGTTCATGCTTTCTTCGCTCGGGCTCCCGTAGCGGGCCGGGAGCCCGAGCTCATGGCATCAGGGGCGCTTGCCGTCGGTGGCGGCTGGTTTCCTGTTGGTGCCGGCTTTGTCATCAGCTTTGTCGGCTGTACCGGCTTTGCCGGTTTTGTCCGCTGCGTTTGCATCGGTGGCATCCGGCGCGCCCGGTGGCATCTTCTGTACCTGTTTGCCCTGCAGGTAGTTCAGGGCCTGCTGCAGCTGGAAGTCGTCTGCTGGCACGCCAAACTCGACCGGCTTGCGATTGCGCAGGCGCTGCTGGTCGATCGAGGATGGTGACGAAGACTTCACCTCCGGCGTGCTGTCGCGATCGTTGCTGAGATGACGCTGCAGATCGGCTTCGCGGATCCGGAAGCTGTTGAGCTCGGCGTCGGCCGATTCCTCGACGACATGGTCGGGAATGATGCCGCGGGCTTGGATCGAGCGCCCGTTTGGGGTGTAGTAACGCGCCGTCGTCAGTTTGATGGCGGTCTTGCGATCGGCCAGTGGCAGGATGGTCTGCACCGAGCCCTTGCCGAAGGTCTGGGTGCCCATCACGATGGCCCGCTTGTGATCCTGCAGGGCACCGGCGACGATCTCGGAAGCCGAAGCCGAACCGGCATTGACCAGCACGACCATCTTGACGGTCTTTGTCCAGGCCGGCAGTGAGGCGATTCGGTCGATGCGCGAGTTGCCACCATACAGATAGTCTTCGGGGCTGGCGTAATAGCTGCGCTTGGCGTCTTCGGTGCGGCCATCGGTGGAAGTGACTTCCATTCGCGGCTTCAGGAAGGCGGCCGAGACACCGATGGCTCCGTGCAGCAGGCCGCCCGGATCATTGCGTAGGTCGAGGATCAGTGACTCGACCGGCCCCTGCTTGCCCAGCTGGGTCAGGTGCTTGGCCAGGCTGTCGACCGTGTGTTCCTGGAACTGCGAGATGCGGACATAGGCTACACCGGGTTCCAGCATCTTGCTGCGAACCGATTGCACCTTGATGATGTCGCGGACGATGGTCAGGACGATCTGCTCGTTGACCCCTTTGCGCTGGATGGTCAGCGTGATCGGGCTCTTGGGCTTGCCGCGCATCAGTTTGACGGCCTGATCGAGCGGCATGCCCTTGGTGGGGGTGTCGCCGATCTGGATGATCAGGTCGCCGGCCTTGACCCCTGCCTTGGCGGCCGGGGTGTCTTCGATCGGCGAGACGACCTTGACGAAACCGTCCTCGGTGCCGATCTCGATACCGAGCCCACCGAATTGCCCCTGGGTGCTGACCTGCAGTTCACTGAAGGCCGTTTCATCCAGGTAGGCGGAATGGGGGTCCAGTCCAGTCAGCATGCCGCTGATCGCATCGGTGATCAGCTTGCCGTCCTTGACGGGTTCGACGTAGAAGGATTTGATCGTGCCGAAGACTTCACTGAACTGGCGCAGTTCTTCGAGCGGCAGGACGTTGCGGTTGCCGACATCCTTCTGAGCCACGGCGCTCAGGCCAAGACTGAGCGCAACCCCGGCGATGGCGCCAATACCGATTAGGCTGACGGTTCTGAGTGGGCTGGACATTTTTTGGCGCAATCCTATAGGCGGCAGCGTATGAGCCTGGTAGATTCAAATGAATCTTCCAGTATAGCGGTATCGAGCCGGGTACAGCGTAAAGGCCTGAGGCATTTACGCTGCACTTCGGCTGTCATCGGAGGACTTGCCGCCAGCGATGGGCTCAGCTTTTCTTGGCGGAGCCCTGTTTGGCAACGGCGGCCATGGCAGCTTCGATCTCGGCCTGATTGCCCAGATAATAGTGGCGGATCGGCTTCAGATCATGATTCAGCTCATAGACCAGCGGACGGGCGGTCGGAATGTTGAGTTCAACGATATCGTCGTCTGAAATGTCGTCCAGGTGCTTGACCAGGGCGCGCAGTGAATTGCCGTGTGCGGCGATGATGACACGCTTGCCCGAACGGATGGTCGGCGCGATACTTTCGTTCCAGAACGGCAGCACGCGGGCCACGGTGTCCTTCAGGCACTCCGTGCGTGGCTGCTCGTCCTTGGTGAGGTTGGCGTAGCGTGGGTCCCGCAGCTGCTCGGCCAGGCGCGGATCGTCCTCGGGCATCGGCGGAGGAGCGATGGCGTACGCGCGCCGCCAAATCTTGACCTGATCGTCACCGTATTCGGCGGCCGTCTCGGCTTTGTTCCATCCCTGCAGGTTACCGTAGTGACGCTCGTTCAGACGCCAATGATGTTCGACGGGCAGCCACAGGCGATCCATCTCGTCCAGCACCGTCCACAGCGTGCGGTTGGCACGCCTGAGCACCGAGGTGTAACACACGTCGAAGTCATAGCCTTCGTCGCGCAGCAGCTTGCCGGCGCGCTTGGCTTCTTCCATGCCGTTTTCGGTCAGATCGACGTCCGTCCAGCCGGTGAAGCGGTTTTCAAGGTTCCATTGGCTTTCGCCATGGCGGATCAACACGAGTTTATAAGTCATAGAACAACTCCTTGGCGTCCCGGGCACGTGATTTCGTGGCGGGAAAGATATAATTCTCGCCTATTTTCATGGGATCGTTGTCGTGAACTTCATCAGCCAGAATGTCTTTCTGATCGCCATCGCCGTTTTGTCGGGCGGTGCCCTGCTGTGGCAGGCTGTCATGCGCGGCCGGGGCGGCGCCACGGTGGGTACCCTGCAGGCCACGCAGATGATCAACCAGAAGGGGGCGCAGGTGATCGATCTGCGCGGCGACGCCGAATTCCGCGCCGGCCATCTGCCTGGGGCCAGACAGGTGACGGCCGATCGCGTGCAGACCGTGGTGGCGGGCATCGAGGCCAGCAGGCCGGTGCTGCTGGTTTGCAATACGGGCATGCAGGCCGCCAAGGCGGCCGCTGCGCTCAAGTCCAGTGGCCGGGGCGAGGTCTATACCCTGGATGGTGGCATTGGCGCTTGGCGTCAAGCCGGCCTGCCTCTGGTCAAGTAATCCGTCCGCTCCCACCGGTCGGCTTCCACGGCTTGCATCGTGCGCCGGTCCCGATCCGCGTCTTGACGTGTGCCCATGCCTTGTCATTGGGTGCAACGGCCTCATCTGTTTTTACGGCTGGGCCCGACGTGGTCTGGTTTGCCGAGTCGGGCCGGCCGTTGGGTCCCGGCACGGCCTTTCCTTTCTTTTTCAGCGGGAGTCTTTCATGTCTGCTCAAGTGGTGATGTATGCCAAAACCACCTGCCCCTATTGCCATCGTGCCGAGCGCTTGCTTCAGGAGCGCGGGGTGACGCAGCTCGAAAAAATTCTGATCGATCGCGAGCCGGAGCGTAGGCCCGAGATGATCGAACGTGCGGGGGGGCGTACCACCGTGCCACAGATCTTCATCGATGGGCAGCATGTGGGGGGCTGCGACGATCTGCACGCACTCGACAGTGCGGGCAAACTCTCGTCAATGCTGGCATGATTCAGGGTGCTGGTTCAGGCAACAGGGTCTGAACTTCCTTTTTTATCCATTCATACCGAGTCAAGCATGGCAGAAGAAAACAATCCGGTCTTCCAGATCCAGCGGATGTATCTGAAGGATATGTCGCTCGAGATCCCGCACGCGCCGAATATCTTTCTGGAACAGACGCCGCCGACCGTCGAGGTCTCGATCGATACCGCGCAGGAGAACCTGGCCGACGGGATCTTCGAGATCAGTGTGACCGTCACCGTCACGACCAAGCTCGAAGAGAAGGTCGTGTTCCTGGTCGAAGGCAAGCAGGCCGGCATTTTCGAGATCCGTAATATCCCAGCGGATCAGATGGATATCGTGCTCAATGTGCTGTGCCCGAACACTATCTATCCCTATTTGCGTTCCAACATCGCCGATGTCATCCAGCGTGCCGGCTTCCCACCGATCCATTTGGCCGAAATCAACTTCGAGGTGCTCCATCAGCAACGGCTGGCGGCCGCCAGTCAGGCCGATGGTCAGCTGAGTACGGATGATCGGCCCACGTCGGCACCGCACTGAGCCCTCATCCCTCGGGGCGGGTGTCCTTGGGGATCCGCTGGCGTGTTTTGAGAAATAGGTGGACAGATGAAGACGAGACAGGCGCTGGTCGCGATATCGTTGGCTGGTTTCATGATGGCAGCCGCTCTGCCGGCGGTGATGGCTCAGAGCAGCAACAGCACCAGTCTGCCGGCCATGCAGCCCAGCTCCACCCTTGGGCCAGCTTCCAAGTCTGCGCCCGCCGCCCGGCAGGATGAACCCCGTCAGGCCCGGATTCCGGGTATGGCGCGTTTCCGCTCGATCGGTACCGAAGATGCCGTGATGTTCGATGCCCCTTCCGACAAGGCCAAGCGGATCTATCAGGCACCCCGCGGCATGCCGGTCGAAGTGATTTCGGTGCTGCAGGATTGGGTCAAAGTGCGGGATTTCGAGGGCGATGTCGCCTGGGTGCACCGCGACGATCTGGCTGATCGCCGGACCGTGATCGCAAGGGAACGACTGTCTTTGCGCAAGGAGCCGAGCGAGATGGCCGGCAGCTGGTTCGAGGCGGCCCCTGGCGTCATTTTCGATCTACAGCAGGACAGGGCCGATTCGGAAGGTTTCGTGCGGGTGCGGCATACCGATGGGCAGGTGGGTTTTCTTGATAGTGCGCAGCTCTGGGGGCTTTGAAACGTGAAGGTCGGCATTCTCGGCGCTGGCGCCTGGGGAACGGCACTGGCCATCCATGTTGCAGCCCGCCATCGGGTGGTGCTGTGGTCCCGCAATCCAGCCGTTCTCCGACAGATCGGTGAAGAACGGATCAATCGCAGCTATTTGCCCGAGGTGCCGGTTCCGGCCGGAGTGCATTTGACCGATGATCCGCTCATCGCGCTGAAGGGGGCCGACCTGGTCGTTCTCGCGACCTCGGTGGCCGGTATTCGGCCGGTGGCACGCCAGGTGGCTTCGCTCCGGCCGCGGCTGAATGCAGCCGATGTTTCCGGTGGTGAAGCCGGAGGTGCTGAGAAACCCCTTCGGCCGGGATTCGTCTGTCTGTCCAAGGGGCTGGAGGCTCAGTCGCGCGCCTTGCCGCACCAGGTTTTCTCCGAGGTATTGCCGGGCTATCGCTTCGGCAGCTTCAGCGGCCCCAGTTTTGCACAGGAAGTGGCGGCCGGCCTGCCGGTGGCGTTGACTGCGGCTTCGCAGGATGAAGGTCTGCGCCACACCATGGTGCAGGCTTTCCATCATGGTGCGATGCGGGTCTATCGCAGTGCCGACCTGATCGGAGTCGAAATCGCCGGTGCGCTGAAGAACATCATTGCGGTGGCCACCGGGATTTGTGATGGGCTTGGTCTGGGTCTGAACGCGCGCGCCGCACTCCTGACCCGTGGTCTGGCCGAAATCACCCGCTTCGGCCTCGCGCATGGCGCATCGGCCGAGACTTTTCTGGGTCTGGCGGGCGTTGGCGATCTGGTGTTGACCTGCACGGGTGATCTGTCCCGCAACCGGCGGGTGGGCCTGTTGCTGGCCCAAGGGCGGTCCTTACCCGACATTTTGGCCAGCCTGGGTCATGTGGCCGAAGGTGTGGCCTGTTGCCCGGCCGTAGTCTCGCGCGCGGCCGAGGCGCAGATCGAGATGCCGATCAGTCAGGCGGTATTGGCCGTGACCGAAGGGCGGCTGTCCGCCCGGGAGGCTGTGGCCGCCCTATTGGCGCGCGAACCACGCCAGGAATGACGGCCCCGACGCCCCCTGGCCTTGGCGCTTTTTCCGGCGCCGGGGCCGGTATCGGCGATGGGTGCGTCAATCGTCCACGGTCCGGGCCTGGTGGTACCGTCTTTCGTCGTTGCGATGGTCATGGCCCGGACTCCGGGTCCGTCTTTCGGGCACTGGGGTCCGGCTTGTGTGTATCGGCGCATCACTGATTTCGGCCGCTCCGGATTTCAGGCGTGGGGTTCGGTTCATTCGGCTCTGTCAGGGATGTTGGTGTGGTCGCTTCGTGGTTCCGACAGTGTGCCGTTCACGTGTCCAGTGGTGCCGCGCCGGCAAAATCATGCTGGCGCCAAGCCTCGAACACACTGATGGCCACGGCATTCGACAGATTCAGACTGCGATTGTCCGGACGCATCGGCAGTCGCAGCAACTGTTCTGGTTGTAGACTGTTCAACACCTCGGCCGGCAAGCCTGCGGTTTCGCAGCCGAACACCAGGTGATCGCCAGGTTCGAAACGGCACTGGAAAGGGCTCGTGCGCCCCCTGGTGCTGAAGCCAAACAGGCGACCCGGCTGCGTCGCGGCCAGAAAGGCCTGCCAGTTCGGGTAGATCTTCATGCTGATGAATTCATGATAATCGAGCCCGGCGCGCCTCATCCGGGCGTGGTCGATCGGGAACCCCAGCGGTTCGATCAAATGCAGCGAGCAGCCCGTGTTGGCGCACAGGCGAATGATGTTGCCGGTGTTGGGCGGTATTTCCGGCTGGACGAGCACGACATTGAACACGGTCTGCGGCGGATGCAAAAAATCTGATGATACGGTGTCGCCGCCATATGACCACATGGTCAACCGTCACGCCGCTCACTGCATTCCCGGGACCGTGCAGTCACCGATCGGATGCAGCGGCGCGAACGCTCGGCAACGGCCCCAGGGCGTCACCGGGCTTCGAATGGCACGGGTGTGCGGGCGACGACCAGTGCAATGACTTCCGCCGCGCCCGCCGCCTTCAGTTCCCGAGCCGCCTCGATCAGTGTGCTGCCGGTCGTCATCACATCATCGATCAGAGCCAGCCGTTTGCCATGGAGGCCGGCGGCAGCCCTGAAGGCGCCCCGTAGATTCTGGTGCCGTGTCCGGGCGTCCAGACTCGACTGGGAACGAGTATGCCGGATGCGTTGCAGCCAGTCGTTACGCAATGGGGGCAGTGGGATGGGGCTGGCGCTACGTAGGGCCAGGGCTATCTCCAGGCTCTGATTGAAGCCTCGTTCCGCCAGACGGGCGCCGGACAACGGGACCGGCACCAGCGCATCGAAACGGGCCAGTGTGCGCAGCATGTCATCCTGCGCCAGACGGTGCAGCAGCACTTCGGCCAACGGCCGCGCCAATGCCAGCTGTTGGCCGAACTTCAGTGCACCAAAGACTCGGTCGAGCGGATTGGTGTAGTCCGTTGCTCCGATGACCCGGTCCAGTGTCGAGTCTGCCGGCAGACAATGACGGCAGTAGTACCGTGGGGGCAGGCGGGCAGGGTCCTCACGGCACGGGTCAGGGCCGATCCTGCCTGGTGTCTGGCAGGAGACCGACGGTATCAATGTAGTGCCCTGGGACGGCAGCGATGCTTGCGAAGGTGTCGGCATGGATTCTGGCTTTGATTCAGACCCGGGTTCAGAGCCCGCTCGCTGCTCATATCCGGGAACAGGCACGGCGTCAGGTAGCCGAAGAGACTCCT
The DNA here is from genome assembly GCA_030530775.1 of Lautropia sp. GTDB lineage: Bacteria > Pseudomonadota > Gammaproteobacteria > Burkholderiales > Burkholderiaceae_E > Lautropia. The sequence continues at coordinate 187,565 of JAUMUG010000005.1, forward strand.
CCATTCCGATCGGCATGGCTGTCGTCAAGCAGGCCGGGGTGGTGGATGGGATCGGCAATGCACAACGATGACAGCGTGGTGTCTGCAGGCCGGGCAGGGCCGTCCAGCAGTGCTTGCAGAGCGGCTCGTGGTCGCAGGGCTCGGCGCACAGCAGGCAGGCGCGTGGCAGCAGGCGTCCCAGCAGCTGTCGACAGATCCGGCCCAAGGGCTGCCAGTCATCTGGAACCGGCTTCCCGGTATTGAGGTGTAGCAGATTTGAAAGCATGTGTGCATTCTGAATATCGAATGACGAATCATGACTCGTCGTGTACTGTCCGTGCCCGGGGTGGGCATCATTGGACTTATGACAAAGGATGTAATCGCAGGTCTGGCCGATCGACTCTTCTATACTGCGGCTCATGCTGAAACCCGTTGGCCTCGATCGATCCCAGTTGCGTCGACTGTTCAATCAGAAGCGGCAACCCGAGGCGCGTGCCGATTTTTTGCTGCAGGAGGCCGAGCGGCGATTGCTCGAGCGTCTGGAGCCGATGAACTTGCCAGAGGCCCCGGTCGTGCTCGATCTGGGGTGTGGGTTGGGCCGTTCGCTGCCGCTGCTGGGAGCACGTTTCCCCTTGGCGCAAGTGTTGGCGCTGGACTTGGCCGATGAACCGCTGCGGGAGCGGCGGTGGCTGGAGACGAGGGCACGACGCGGTGTGCGGGGTCTCTTGAATCGTTTGCGTGCCGGTGCACGGCCCCGGTTGCCACAGTGGCTGGCGGCCGATGCCCATCGGCTGCCGCTGCCGGCCGACAGCGTGGATGTGATCTGGTCCAATCTGGTTTTCCATTGGTTCGATGACCCGCTGCAGGTGCTGCGTGAATGTCGGCGGGTGCTGCGTCCAAACGGTCTGCTGATTTTTTCGGCTTTCGGTGTCGACACCGGTCGGGAATTGCGCCGGGTCTGTCCGGGTCAGGACAATGTGGCCGGGCTGCCGGCAGCCGCTGCCGATGTGGCGGCCGCAGGGGCATCGCCGCGGTGGCCCAATCTGCAGGATATGCACGACTGGGGTGATGCGATGATGGCCTGTGGATTCGATGCGCCGGTCATGGACAGGGAACTGCTGCAGCTGGCGTATCGGAGTCAAGCGTCCCTGGCGGGGGATCTGGCTGCCCTGTGTTTCCCGGCAGCCAGGGAGCCGGAGGTCTTGCCCGCACTCAGCATCGAGTTGGTTTTTGGGCACGCCTGGATGCCGGCTCGGAAGTTCCCGGGCGAAGGCTTGGTCCCGATCCGAGTGATGCGAAGGGGCTGAAACGATGATGAGAGAAGCGATGAATCAAATGATCCACATGGCGGCCGGCGGTGGTGCCACCCATCCGTTCTGGCTCTGGTTCTGCATGTGTGGCGGACTGTTGGTCTGCGTGGCCATCGTCATCGTCACCATCCGCCGGCAAATGACGCGCCGGGCCTTCTCTTCCGATCGGGGCGCAGCGGGCTTTCACGCTTCGCTCGGTTCCGAGATTTTCTGGGTGATGATTCCCATCTCCATGATCGTGCTCTTGGGCGGCTGGATCCTGGTCGAATCGTGGCCGGGCTGCGTAGCATCCGGCGAATCGAAGATGCATGCTGCCTCGGCGGCAACTGCCGGCTATATGGATCCCCGGATCGGCAGCGGAGTCGATGAGCCATTTCCGCGGGTATAGCCGATGAATGCCGAATCCCCCGATTCTCTGGCCAAGCCCCGGCGCCGTTTCCGCCGTTTGCTCTGGGTGACGCTGTTTATCACTTTCGATCTGATCATTTTCGGCGCCTTTGTGCGACTGGTCGATGCCGGTCTGGGTTGTCCCGATTGGCCGGGCTGTTATGGCAGTTTCACGCCTTTGGGCGCCATGGATGAAATCCGTGCCGAGGAGGCGGTGCTGCCGGATGGCCCGGTCACGATTTTCAAGGCTTGGGTCGAAATGCTGCACCGTTACGTGGCCAGCGGGTTGGGCCTGATGGTGATCGCCTTGTTGGCGATGGCGTGGGATTGGCGCCGACGTGAGCGTGCATTGAACCATGTCGGCCGCTATGACGATGGCGGCTTCTCTCCTTCGGTGTGGCTGGCGGTGTTGACGCTGGTCTGGATCATTCTGCAGGGCCTGTTCGGGATGTGGACGGTCACGCTGCGGCTGCGTCCGGCGGTGGTGACCGCTCATTTGTTCGGTGCGATGCTGCTGTTCATGATGCTGATGGCTCAATGGAACCGCGTGGCCCGCCAACCGGTGGTCGAGGCTGGTGCCCGGGTGTTCCGGGGCCGGGTCCGGCTGATGCTGATGCTGGTGCTGGTTCAGATCATCCTGGGCAGTTGGGTCAGTAGCAATTACGCCGCACTTGCCTGCCAGGATTTTCCCGGCTGTCAGGGCAGCCTCTGGCCTGAGATGGATCTGGCGGCAGGCTTTGAAATCTGGCGGCCGCTGGGTATGTCGGCCCATGGTGATCTGCTGCCTTTTTCGGCGCTGACCGCCATTCATTATGTCCATCGCCTTATGGCCTATGGAGTCTTTCTGCTTGCCGGCATCCTGGCTTGGCACATCCGTCATCTGCATGGCCTGCGGTGGTTGGCCCGTGCTCTCGCAGTCGTGCTGTGCTTGCAGCTGCTGACGGGGCTGGCCACCATATTTCTGGGCTGGCCGTTGTTGGCGGCTCTGCTGCATACGGCTGGCGCGGCAGCGCTGCTCGCCATATCGTTCATGTTAGACTTTCGTCTCCATCATGCTGGGTCTCAATGTTGAATGAGACCTGTCATCATTCCGAGGGGCTTTGCGCCAAGCCGCTCGCGCATCGCCGCGCCGCTTCTTTCGCCTGCCATTGTGTCCATGGCTTTGGCGCCCGGGCCCGCTGCGGGCCGGGACTCCATGAACCTCGATCTGGATTGACGCCGTGTACCTTTCCGCCACCCGTCAACAATCCCTGGCCAAAGTTCTTCGTCAGTACGTTCAGCTGACCAAGCCTCGTATCGTACTGCTGGCGGTGTTCTGTGCCATGATCGGCATGTTCTTGGCTACCGAAGAGAGCCTGCCATGGCGCCTGCTGCTGGCCGGTACATCGGGCATCGGGCTGTTGGCGGCAGCGGGTTTCGTGCTCAATTGTCTGATCGAGCGTGGTGTCGATGTGGTCATGTGGCGCACCGCCCACCGTAGCTCGGCCCGCGGTGAAGTCGGCAGTGTCGGCATGGGGCTGTTTGCACTGCTGCTCGGTTCGCTCGGCGCGGTGCTGCTCTATGTATACGTCAACCCCCTGACGATGGCATTGACGATCGCTACCTTCGTGGCCTATGCGCTGGTCTATACAGTACTGCTCAAGCCCAATACGCCGCAGAACATCGTCATCGGCGGTGCTTCCGGTGCCATGCCGCCGGTGCTCGGCTGGGTCGCAGTCACCAACGAAGTCGATGCGCCGGCGTTGGTACTCTTCCTGATCATTTTTGTCTGGACTCCTCCGCACTTCTGGTCGCTGGCGTTGTATCGTGCAGAGGACTACCGCCGCTCCGGTCTGCCGATGTTGCCGATTACGCACGGTTCCCTGTTCACCCGCCTCAATATCCTGCTATACACGATCCTGCTGATCATCGTGACGGCTCTTCCCTTTGCCATCGGCATGAGTGGGTTGTTCTATCTGCTGTGCGCGCTGTGTCTGGGGCTGGTCTTTCTGGGGCTCGCCTGGCAGATGTGGAGGGACTATAGCGATGCGCTGGCCAAGAAAACATTTGGCTTTTCGGTCCTGTATCTGGCGTTGCTGTTCGGCGCCCTGCTGATCGACCACTATCTCTGACGATGAAATCCTCCTCCATGCCGCCAGTAGTCTTCGACTCCTTCCGTGTTCCACATGATGTCCCCGTCGACGGAACGACGCCCGATGTCCGCCGCCGTCGGCTGCTGACCGCGGGCGCAGCCCTGGCAATGACCGTGGGGCTGCCCGCCTGCACCAAAGAGAAACCGTCCTTCAAACTGACGGACCTGAGCGGTGCCGATTATGGCAACGCGCTGAATCTGACGGATGCGGTCACCAGCAAGCCGATGACCCTGGAAGATTTCAAGGGCAAGGTGGTCTTTTTGTTCTTTGGCTTTGCCCAATGTCCGGACATCTGCCCGACGACACTGTTGAAAGCGAAGGAAATCCGTGAAGCCCTCGGCAAGGATGCCGACAAGTTGCAGGTCGTGTTCGTGACACTGGACCCGGAGCGCGACACACCGGAAGTCATGTCGGCCTATGTGCCTTCCTTCGATCCTTCCTTCATCGGGCTGAGAGGCGACATACCCGCCACCAAGAAGGCTGCACGCGAATTCCGCGTTTTCTATCAGAAAGTACCCAATCAGGATGGTTCCAGCTATACCCTGGATCATACGGCGGCTTCTTATCTCATTGACAAGAATGGTAATCTTCGCTTGCTGGTCCGATACACCGATCCCGTCGACGACATCGTCAGCGACCTGAAGCTGTTGATCGAATCCTGATCTCCGGTAGCATCACGGTATCCCGAAGCGATGGCTTCGGGTGAATCGCCGTCGTCTTGGCTGGCGAGGCTGCGCTGATCCGGTGGCGGATCTCCGTATATCCGATTCATAACCTCCGGGGCGTGCCGCAAGGGTGGCGCGACGGGTGCGTACCGGCAGGCTGAGGGTTTTTTCGTATGAATGCTTTAGGTTGGCTGATCCTGGGTTTGCTGGTCGGTTGGGCGATAGAGTTCGCCATCGATTTCTTCTACTGGCGCAAGAAAGCCCAGCTCGAAGCCGAAGCACTTGTGCAGCAGGAGGCGCTGCTGTTGGCCCAGCAGACCGAGCTTGGTCACAAGCAGTCGGCCCTGCGGCTGCGCGAGAAGGACATGGCCGACCTGCAGGCATCGCTGGCCACCCGGGATGCCGAATTGCTGCAGGCTGCCCGTCGCATCGAGGAGCGTTCCGACGACCTGGGTCGCCTGGAGCAGCACACCGAGAAGCGCCGCGCCGATCTCGATCGGATGAGCATGACGTTGACCGAGCGGGAAAAAGACATTTCGATACGCGGCGACCAGCTCAAAAGCAAGGAAGCCGATTACAGTCGTCGCCTCGATGCCTTGGAAGCCACCGAACAGGAACTGGCCCGGCGTGTGGCCGTGGTCGCCAATCGCGAAGACGCGATGCAGAGCTGGGAAGGGCGCATCCTGAGCCGCGAGCACGATGTCGCCGACCGCGAGGCTTCCGTCAACTATCATGCCAGCCGTATAGCCGCCGATGCCGGTGCCTTCGATGCCGCCAAACATCTGCTCAAGCAGCTCTATCGCACGCCGGAAGGGCGCGACAACCTGCAGGTTCTGGTGGGCATCGACCCGAAAGTGGCCGATCTGCTGCGTGATGCCGGCATCCGCAGCTTCGAGCGCTTGGCCGAAACCTCGCTGGGCGAGCTGACCCGCATCCTCGAAGGTGCCGGTCCGCGTTTTGCCCTGGCCAATCCGCTGAGCTGGGCCGAGCAGGCCGGCCATTGGCTGAACGAAGACTATATCGCGCTCGATCGCCTGCAATGCGAATTGCTGGGCATCGAACGCAAGTCGATCAAAGAACCGCTGTTTGCCGAGATGGCCAAACCGCGACAGACACCGGCGGCCGAGGCAGCTGCGGCTGCCGCCGCTGCCGTGGGTGCTGCGGGCCTAACGGCTGCTGCTACCGATGAACAGGCCGGACCTGTCGGGGTACCGGTGGACACCATCGACGAGGCCGATACCGACGGCACGACCGATCCATCCGGGGCGGAGCGCTCGCTGGGGCAAACCATGACGGCCACCACCGAGGCCGGTGCTGAGTCGATCGACGCTGGGGTCGATGACGCTGGCCTTGGCGCAGCTGAATCGTCGTCGTCCGAGGCAGATGCCCAAGTTGCTTTCGATGCCGGGGCCTCCCTGGTCGAGGAGGTCGGGGACGGGCGTACCGAAAGTGCTGATGGCACCGAAGGCATTGCTCCCGTTCCAGGCGACACCCCGGGCCTGGATGTATCAGCCGAAGATGGAGGAAAGACCGTGCGCAACCGGGGCGAAGCCGAGGAAGTCAATCCCACAGAGGAGCGCGGCTGGTCGAAACTGGCCGCAGCGGCTGCCGTCGAGGATGCCCTGGTGCTGATCCAGGCCGATAACCGTGCATCGGTGATCGCCGCTGGTGCAGCCGAGGGTGGGTCCGCCGGAACGTCCGGACGCTGAAGGCATACTGAAGGAATGCTCTGATGTCCGCCGTATCACCCAAACCTCGTCCACCGCTTCATACGGCGGAATCCGTGCGTCGCTTCACTTCGCTGAAGGTGGGCATCTTGCTGGTGCTGCTGCTGTTTTTCACGCTGTTCGGTGTTGAACGCGATGTCGAGGACAGCCTGCCGCAACAGGCCGAACAGGCGATCACGTTCCCCATTGCCAACGATGAGGCGGGCGGCGGAGACAGCTTGGTGGATGCAGAGGCTGCGTTGCCACCTGCCAGGGGCGATGCCATGATCGAGCTGCCCGGTCCGCCGGTTTTTTCCATCCTCAGCGACGAAGTGCAGGGTATCCGGCTCAGGGGGGAAGTGCCCGATCAGCAGGCACGTGATCAATGGATGAATGCCATTCGCCTCGGTGCCCGTGATGTCGGTGTGAATGGTTCGCTGAAGCTCGGCCGTATCGATGCAGAGGCCGCCGGGGTCTGGGCCAGCCGGCTCACCGCGCTGACGGCGCTGATCCGGGAACGTTCGGTGTCCGAGTTGCGTGTGCGGGGCGATGCTGTCGAACTGTTTGGCCAAGTGCTCAATGCTGCCCAGTCCGATGAAACACTGAAGCTCTTTCGTGCGCAGGTGCCGGAAGGTTATCGTGTGCTGGCCCGTTTCAATGTTCGAGGCAGCCAGTCCAATGGCAATCTGGCGGTCGTTGGCGAAAGCCGTGATCGGCCGCTGGCCAGCGCCGCCGATGTAGTGGTCACCACCCCTTCCGGAAATAGGGCGCGCAACCAGGCACGGGAAGTGCGTACCAAAACCCGTCAGCGCCCCAAGAACTGTCCCAAATCGGTACGGACTCTGGCCGGGTCAGTCTATTTTGAAACCAATGCTTCTGCACTCAATGCCGCGGATCGCAAGCGCTTGCGTCAATTGGGCGCCTGTCTGAACAGCTACGCACGCTTGCGCGTCACCGGCTACAGTGACCCCCGTCACAGCGCCGCCTACAACAAGAGCTTGTCGGAGCGACGTGCCCGTGCCGTGGCCTCCGGCATCATCGATGGCGGCTTTCCCGCCGCACGGATCACGGTTCTGGGCGCGGGCCAAGTCAAAGAAAGCAGCCGCAGCGAACAGAGCCTCAAGCGCAGTCGCCGGGTCGACATCCGCATTCAGTAAGCGTCTTCTTCGGTCTTCGACATACCCATGCGTTCTGCATAGGATCCACGCAAAGGATTCGACGTACCAAGCAGTTTTCAATGTAGCGCATCCGATGCAAGGAAATGGATGCAGAGTGCACAACGCGGAACAAGCGGCACTAAGGCCAACCGATGCGGAGCACTCGATTCAAAAACATGCCCGGCCCGCCCGGATCGATGCGGTCCGGGCGGGCATGTTTTTTTGGGTGGCGGCTGGGGGAGGTCCATAGATGAGCCCACGCCGCCAGCCGGTGGACCATGGCCGCTCGTGCGCTTTTGCACGCGGCCCAACGAGCGCAGTGCCTTGTCTTACTACAGCGTCGTCTGGGTTTCCCAGGGGTTGTTGCTGCTCAGCAGATTGTCCAGGTTGCTGCCGGTGGAGCTGGGCACGGCGGTGCCCGAGCCCGATGGGGAGCCGGAAGAACTGCCGTAGGATTCCGTATTCACCAGATCCGACAGCGACAGCGTACTCTTCTGGGTCAAGCTGGAGGTTGTGATACTGCCCGTCGTGCTGCCCGGTGTGCTCGTTGCTCCCGATGCCGCGGAACTGCCTCCCGCCTCCGCCGTCGTCGAGGTGCCGTCAGGGGGGGGTGTTCCAGCGGCTGCAGTGCTGCCCGTCGAAGCACTCGACGTGCTGGCGCTGCCCGTGCCGCCAGCGGTTGTTCCTGCTGCCGGTGTCTCGGGGCCGGGCGCCGCGCCCGTTTCGGCAGCGCCATTGGCATCGATCGCAGCCGTGGTGGTCGTGCCGGATCCACTCTCGGCCGCGGCACCGGTGCCGGTGCCAGAGGCTGCGCCGGTAGCCTGCGTATTGCTGCCGTCGGCGGGTGTACTACCGGGCGTGTCCGTGCTACTGCCGGTTCCTGTCGTCGTTCCGGTCGTTCCGCCGGTCGTTCCGCCAGTCGTATCCTCTGTGTTGCCGCCACCGGCGCCGGTGTCGGTCGAAGGGGGCGTCGTGGGTGGTTCCGTGGTGGCGGGGGCACCGCTCACGGTGACGCTTTGAGTGGAGGCGGTGCCGGCATTGCCGGCGGCATCGGTGGCGATGACCGAGATGGTGCTGCTGGCGCTACCACCGGTGGGCACCTGTGGTACCTGGCCTGCCGTGAAGGTGATGCTCCATGCGCCGCTACCATCGGCCGTACCCGTGGCCGTCGCAGATCCCCAAGTGGCAGTGACCGTGGCGCCGGCCTCGGTGGTTCCTGTCACCACGACACCGTCTGCGGCTTCGGCTTGGGTGATCTCCGGGCCATCCGGCACGCTGAGGTTGCTGATGCTTGGTGCCGTTCGATCCACCGTGATGCTCTGGGTGGCATTGGCTGTTCCCCCTGCCGCGTTGGTGGCGACCACCGTCACGGTCTTGGTTCCGTCGCCACTGGGCACCGTCAGCTCCGAAATGTTCCATTGGCCGGACGCGTTGGCTGTCGTGGTTTTGGCCGGGCCGCCATCGATCGAGACGCTGATCCGGGCGTTGGCATCGGCACTGCCGCTGACCTCGATGCCACCGGAGGCTTCGGCCGAGTTGACGATATTGTCTTGCGCGATGGCAGTGATCGTCGGCGTATTGGCGGCGGCCGGTTTTCCTTCCAATGTGACGCTGGTATTGGTGGTGGGCCCGGCATTGCCGGCCGCGTCGGTGACTTGGACCGAGAAGCTGCTGGCGAGCGTTTGCCCGTCGGCCACGTTCGGCAGCTGTGAGGGCTCGAAGGAAACGGTCCACTGGCCGTTGGAGGCCGCCGTCGCCGTTTGAGTGGTACTGCCCCATGTGACGGTGACGGTCGAGCCGGCATCGGCTCGACCGCTGATTTTCACCCCATCTTGCGCTTCGGCGTAGGTGATGGTGGTGCCGTCATCGACCGTGATGCCCGTGGCTGCAGCCGGCGCCGTCCGGTCGACCATGACCGTACGGGTTGCGGTTGCCGAACCGGCACTGGTCGTGACGCTGATCTGGCTGTTGCCGTCGGTGCTCGGGGCCGTGGCGGCAATTGCCCAGATGCCCTGGGCATTGGCGGTGGCCGTACCGCTGAAGGTGCCCCAGGTCAGCGTGACGGTCGCTCCCGGAGCTGCCGTCCCCTGGATGTTGATGGGTTGGGCCGCTTCGGCCGCATTGACGATATCGTTACCGGCGACGATACCGATGGCAGGCGCCGTGCCCGTGGCGTTGACCGTCACATTCGAGGTGGCCGCGGGTCCCCGGTTGCCGGCAGCATCGATGGCGATTGCCCTCAGCTCATACTGACCGTCGGTGGCCGGCACTTCATCGGCCGCCAACGCGGTCGCCCAGTTGCCGGCGGCATCGACCGCTACCAGCTTGGTCAGTGTGCCCAGCGTGATCTCGACCGTGCCGTTGGCTTCGGCCGTACCCGATACCGTGACCCCTGCCGCTTTCTCGGCATCGGTGATGATGTTGTCTTCCGCAATCGGGTTGAGCACCGCTTGTGCAGGCGGCGTATCGTCGAAGGTCAGGGTGATCAATGCCAAGGGCGCACCCTGCACGCCGTTCAGCACACCGGAGATCTCCAGACCGTTGCTGTCGGACAGGCCGGTGGCGGGCAGGGCACCGCTGGCCGGCGTTGCCGTCTGGAGATTCACCGACCAGTTGCCGTTGGCGTCGGCGGTCGTCGTATAGGTTACGTTCTCCAGTTGATCGCCGTCGGTGTCGATGCGAAGCGAGACCTGCGTGCCCGGCTGAGCCGTACCCGAGATGGTGGGGAAGCGGTTGTTGAAGGTGGTGGCCGACTTCAGCGCCAGAGGTACCGCGTTGGGGTCCGCTTGGCCATCACCGCCGCCGCCTCCGCTGCCCAGCGCCAGGCCCAGCACGGCTGCGCCGCCCAGACCGTAGAGTACGGGGCGGACCGGAAAATCACTTTCGGAGGTGGTGGCTGGTGCTTGGAAACCGGTGTCGCGTAGCACCATCGTGCCGTCGGACAGGGCGCCGATCGGCTTGTTGGAGACATCGACCAGGGTTACCGGCGCCGCTTCGGAACCGACGCTGACGGTACAGGGGTCGGTTGCGCTGCAGACCCGATAATAATTTTCGAGCACGACCGTGGCGGGCTCTTCGCCGGCTTCGGTTTCGATGCCTTCGATGATCAGATCGTTTTCGATCTGCAGAACGCGGACCGAGTCCGGATCGATCTCGCGGCCATCGGCGATCAGCCGAAAAGTTCTGCCGGGCAATACCCTGAGTCTGTTTGTGCCGGCCTTGAGTCGAAGCGGCTCGACTCCGCCATCGGTGGTCCGATAGATGTCCAGTCTTGGCGCCATAGTGCTCTCTCTTCTTCCTGATCTTTCTGATGCAGTCAGGTGTGCTTGATGCTAAGGATTACATTGTGACACGGTGCAGACATGCTTGGTCGAGGGGCTTGACTGCAGCCATGCCGGTGTCTTGTTTGTAGGGTCGATCGCCCGGTTTTTGCGTGTCGGTCGTGTACGCGGCCGCGCACGCGTTCCGACCCGCTCCCTTGTCGAGCACCGTCGTCATGCACTGGGCCGCGCCATAGCACGACCGCCATCGCTGTGTCGGACGGCTGAACAGGCGGCGCCGCATGCAGGATTATGCACGCAGATCGCAAACTCGCCAGAGCAATTCCATCAGCTATACAGCTGTCCATGGTTTTCTTCCAGGGGGGACAGGGCAGCGACTGTCGCAGGTGCGCTGGTCGAAATGAGCGAAGACTGTGTGGTGGAGCCGGCCGTCGTCGCCAGGGATGAGGACTGCGTCGCGGGCGACAGGCTGGACGAGGTCGAGTTCAGGCCGATGGTTGTCGAGGTCTCGAGCAGATCACGGGGGGACAGGACACTGGGGGCGTCCTCACTGGGACTGTCCTGATCGTCGCTGTCGAATGAGCGCAGTGCTCCCAGGGTCGGGCGGACTTCGAAGGCCAGGGCGGTTGTGGACACATTACCGGCGGCATCGGTAGCCGAAATATACAACGAATGGATTTGCGCCGTGTTGACCCGTGCAGCCGTGAATGCAGGACTGGTCCAATCCACTTCGTCGCCCTGACCCGGCACGGTGAACTGCTGCGTGACCACCTGGCGGGAGCCGCTGGTGTAGATGTAGTCGATGATGACTTTGGAGCCGCCTTCGGCTTCGCCCGTGACTGTGAACGAGGCACCGCTGCGCACGACATTGTTGGTGCCGACCTGGATATCGTCCAGCACAGGCGGTTTGGAGTCGATCACCAGAGCCGCAGTGGCGTTGGTGGTGGAGGCATTGCCTGCCTTGTCGGTGGCACTGGCCGTGACTTCGTATTGACCGTCGGCGGTTGGCAATTGAGCCGGCGTGAAGGCGGCCTGCCATTTGCCCGACGTATCGGCCTGCACGGTCTGGGAGCTGGCGCCGACGTCGACCTTGACGCTGCTGCCGGCTTCCGCCGTGCCGGAGATCGTCGTCCCTGCAGCCAGTTCAGCGGCACTCACGTAGTTGTCGGTGCCGCCAGTGGCTTGGATGACCGGTGCGGCTGGTGGCGTCCGGTCGATACTCACCGTTTGAGTGACCGGCGTGGTTGTATTGCCGGCATAGTCGCTGGCCGTCACCGAAAGAGCCACACTGCCGCTGTTGGCAATGGCTGTTGCCGGTACCTCGACCGACCAGTTGCCATCGGGGCCTACCGTCGTGTCATACGTCGCTTTGCCCCACGAAAGCTCGATCAGGCTGCCAGCCTCACCCGTGCCCGAGACTTTGACTGGTTGAGTCGCTTCCGCCTGATTGATGATGTTGTCGGTTGCGACGGCAGCCAGTGTCGGCTGGGCGGGCGGTGTGTCGTCGGCTGTCAGTTTGAAGACCGGCAGCACGGTGGTGCCGGTTGCGCCGGTCTGCGACACCTGCACCGACGAGTCGGCTGTGAGCCCACCCGTGGGCAAGGCACCCGAGGTCGGTTTCAGGGTCGACAGATCGGCCTCCCATTTACCGTCGGCGCCCACGGTGCTTTGATAGCTGACATCACCTTTGCTGTCCCCGTCGGTGTCGATCTCGATGGTGATCTGGGAACCGGGGGTGCCGGTGCCTGCCAGGATGGGCGCGCGTTTGGTTCCGACCGAGGATTGCGTGACGCTGAGCGCGGGATCCGTGACCGTGCCGGTACCTCCGTTCACCGGAGGCGTGGTGGTATCGGCAACGGGCGGTATCGTGCTGCCGGTGGCATCACCGCTTCCGCCGCTGGCCGCCGCCGCAACCAGACCAACCACTGCGGCTGCTCCGACGCCATACATCAATGGCTTGTTTTCGGTCCATCCTCCTTCACTGGTACCGGCCACCGGCGCAGCCCGATAGCCAGGATCATGCAGTACGAAGGAACCATCGGACAGCGCACCGATGGGTGAGGTGGCCGGCGTGATGTCGATCGCACCTTCTTCGCCATCGGGCAGATTCAGGTGGCAGGGCGCACTGACGCTGCAAGAGCTGTAGAAACCGATCAGTTCGACGGCCGCATCGGAACCCTCGGGAGCCTGGCCGGGGGCTTCCACCAGAATACTGGTGTCCTGGCGCTTGACGGTGACGTCGACAGGGGCCTTGCCTGTTTCTTCGTCCACCAGGCGGAACACATCACCCGGCCGGACATTGAGGCGCAGCGTACCCGCACGCAGTGGAATGCGCGAGCTGCGTGATGTCTGGCCATGAGAGGCAAGTGTTTCGATGACGACCGCCATAGACCCGTCCCAAGATGCAGAAAGTGCTGTTCGTCGGAAGAAATGGCCATTTTATCCGGCCATTGTTGTGGAATTGCAAAAAAGGGATGCTACCTGTACCAACGCACGCAGGGGCGTGATCTTTTTCTCTTTTTGTCCCGACGGACCGGTGCCGGTGTCCCGAACCCGTCGTGACGACAGGCGCCTGCTCAGGCGCCTGTCGCTGTCAGGTGTCCGTGCCGTTCTCAGCGTGTGCCACGGGCTTCCGAGCTGCCTGTCCCGCCGCCATGCTCATTCCGCCGGTGTTTCCGTCCTGGTATATCTGTGTGGGAGCTGGGGCGTGGCCCGTCGGTGATGTCAGAAACGAGAACCCGCCGAAAACCAGTGGGTCGTCAGCGGGCGTGTCGTATGTGGCGGCGTTCTGCCAGCCCCCGCTTTTGCTCCACGGTGCTTCATGGAGCGGCAAATCGGTAACACACCGCGGTGACACACCGACTTCGGAGGAGAAGCGTTTTTGCCGTTGCGATTGCGGTAGCGCAAGCTTCCGGTGCTCGATTGGGGGCCGGGGGGCGATTCAGACGAAGTCGGCCAGAGCCGCTTTCATTTTCTTCATGGCCTGCGCCTCGATCTGGCGGATCCGCTCGGCGGAAACACCATATTCGTCCGCCAGGTCCTGCAGTGTACGGCTTCCACCTTCGTCTTCATCGCGCAGCCAGCGCGATTCGATGATCTTACGGCTGCGCTCATCGAGCCTGGCCAATGCATTACTCAGTCCTTCGGCATGCAGCCAGTCGCGCTGGCGGTTCTCGATGATTTCGCTGGGTTCGCTGGCCGGAGCGGCCAGATAGGCTGCCGGACCGAAGCCGGGGCCCTGGTCATCGTCCCCCTGGGGCTCCAGTGCCAGATCCTGGCCGCCCATACGGGTTTCCATTTCCAGCACATCCTTTTCCCGGACATTCAATTGGTCGGCGATGTCGGTGACGGCTTCCGGCGTGAGTGAGTCCAGGTCTTTCCTCATCGAGCGTAGATTGAAGAACAGCTTGCGCTGGGCCTTGGTGGTGGCCACTTTGACCAGACGCCAGTTCTTCAGGATGTACTCGTGGATTTCGGCCTTGATCCAATGTAGCGCAAACGAGACCAAGCGGACCGAACGGTCAGGGTCGAAGCGTTTGACGGCTTTCATCAAACCGATGTTGCCCTCCTGAATCAGATCGGCATGTGGCAGGCCATAGCCCAGATACTGACGCGCCACCGAGACCACCAATCGCAGATGCGAGGTGACCAGAGTGCGGGCGGCGTTCACGTCCTGATGCTCCCGAAACCGGCGGGCGAGATTCGATTCCTCTTCTGCACTCAGCATCGGAAGACGGTTGACGGCAGAGATATAGGCATCGAGGTTGCCCAGCGAGGGTACGGCGGGCACCACGGCGCTGGAAGGGTTGTGCGCAAGGGCAACGGCGTGAGTCGTCATCAAGCAGTGATTCCAAGTAAATGACTGGCTAGTTAGATACTAGCACTGACCGGGGGAGAGTGCCAAGCCTTTTGAAGGGCTTTTTCGATACACTCGGTTGACAACGTCTTGTTTTGATGATCAAAGAAATTGTGCGCCCCAGAGAATACAACAAGATGGTGCTTGCCGTGCGGCATGGTCACGACGGAACCGCGAAAAGAGGGGGCTCGAAGACAGGCTCGGGAAAGGTCGTCCGGCTGTATATCGGCGAAATCGCTCGTGCAGTGGGTGGTGGGCCGGTACGGATGCCTTCCGCGCGGAGGCTGTACCGGCCTGCGGAACGGCCCTCAATAGGCGTTCGGATCTCGGAAGGAGACCAGGATGGTCTTCAGGATGATCTTCAGATCGAGACGCAACGACCAGTGGCGGAGGTATTCCAGGTCGTAGCGGATGCGTAGCTCCATCTTCTCGATGGTATCTGTTTCACCTCGGGCACCGTTGACCTGCGCCAGGCCGGTGATGCCGGGCTTGACCTTGTGACGGATCATGTAGCCCTTGATCAGTTTCCGGTAGGTTTCGTTGTGCGCCACCGCATGTGGCCGTGGGCCGACCACACTCATCCGGCCCTGCAGCACATTGAAGAACTGCGGCAGTTCATCCAGCGAGGTTCGTCGCAGAAAGCGGCCCACCGGCGTGATCCGGTCGTCGTTTTTGGTTGCTTGGCGGACTTCGGGGCCATTTTCTTGCACCCGCATCGACCGGAACTTGTAGACATTGATCTCGGAGCCGTCCAGCCCGTAGCGACGCTGCTTGAAGATGACCGGCCCCTTGGAGGTCAGCCGGATGGCCAGCGCGATGGTGAGGGTGATCGGCAGCGTGAGGATCAGCGCGATCGTGGCGATCACGATGTCGGACAGGCGCTTCAGCACGCCGGTGGTGCCATAGAAAGGTGTTTCGCACACGGCCACGACCGGTAGACCACCGACCGAATCGACCCGTGCCTGGATCAGATCGAACATGAAGATGTCCGGCACGAAGTAGATCGAGGCGGTTGTGTCGCGCAGGTCTTCGAGCAGCTTCAGGATGCGGGGCTGCGAGGCCATCGGTAAGGCGATGAAGATCTGGTCGATCTTGTTGGCCCGAACGAACTGAGCCACCGCACTGAAACCGCCGGCCACCGGCGCTTCGGTCACTTCACCGAGCCGATCGGGGGTACGGTCGTCGAAAAAGGCCATGATCCGTGTCTGGGACAGCGGATCGTCCTGGATCGAGCGTGCCAGCGTGCGGCCCAGACTGTTGGCCGCCACCACGACGGCGGTCTGTTCGGGTCGCATCAAGACCAGCTTGCGCAGCAGCCTGGGCGATATCCAGTGGCCGGCGGCCTGCACCAGCGGTGTGGCGATCACCCATGCGGCAAGCACGTTCGGGTCGAACTGGCGCAGGGCATCGATCATGAGCCCGAACAGCAGCAGCAGGCCGACCACCAGGCCCCAGCTGCCCAGCAGGTGGCGCAGATAGCCCGGCTGATAGACCCGGAACGGAACGCTGCCGGGGTAATTGAGAGAGAAGGTCAGTACCGCGAGCACCATCTCCTGCGCGCGCAGCGGCTCGTCGGCCAAGACTGTGGCTGCCAACAGGCAGATGACGGCCAGTGCTGGGTCAATGACGGATTTGACCAGCGAGATGACGCTACGATTTCCAGTCCTGATCGGGACGATGGAAGAAGCGAGAGATGGACTGTTCATACCGCGTACCGGGTGACGATCATGAGAGGCGCCCCCTGAGAAGCTGCTAAGTTATCGTGTTTATACAACGCCGACCAACCTGAGGTAGCTCCGAGATGTTATCCGGTTTGCCATGTTTGTGTTTGTCTGCCGATGATCGGTCAAGGGGGCTTGGCAGGTGTCGCCCAATGCTTTAGTGTGGCGCATAAGGTGATGGGGAGGGGCTGTACTATTTCCTCATTTGGGGCTTTTTACGACAGGATCGTCATGAAAGAAATCAATCGCAAACCGAATACGCAGGAGCCGCTGCCGCGCTTGTCCAAGGTGGCAAGCGCCGTGGCCGGTGTGATCTGTGGGCTGGCCTTTGGGCCGCTTCAGGCGCAGATCAATGCGCCCGACCTGGAATGGGCGCCCGATCCGGACGCGGATGTCATCACGCTGAAGGGGAATTTGAAAGTTACCCACGATGACAATTTGTTGCGCGAAAACGACAACGCCCGTTCGGCGATCTATGCGGACAAAGGCAAGGGAGACACCTATCTGAGTGGGGGGCTCGGTATCGAGTTCGATCGTCTGATCAGCCAGCAACGGCTGCGTGCCCACGCCGATGTGGAGGGCCACAAATATCAGGATTACGACGATTTCGACAACGTCGGCTACAACGCCGGCGCCACGCTCGACTGGGTCGTCGGCCGGCCTCTGTTCGGCAGTGCCGGTCTGAGCCTGCGTCGTCATCAGCCGACCATCCAGGATCGTTCCGTCAACTCGGTGACCAACCCTTCCGGTGATCGCAACCATATCGACAGACAGCTGTTTTTCTTCAATGCGGGGTTCCGCATGACGCCCAGCTGGTCGCTGATCGGCGGCATCGAACTGGACCGCAGCCGCAACAGCCTCGAGGTCTACAAGGACACCGACTTCGACCAGAAGGCCGCCGAGATCGGCACGCGCTACGCACCGGGCACCGGCATCGAGGTCGACCTCGTCTATCGCAGGGCGGATGGTGATTACAAGTCGGGTCAGCGCTACGATGACAATGGCGTTGCCTTGCTGTGCAGTGGCAGCACCTGCCGTGAGAACGACTATGATCAGAATGAGATCCTGACGCGCGTCCAATATCGCCCCAGCGAAGACAGCCGACTGGCTGGTTTCCTCGGCTACACCCGTCGTGAGTATGACCAGGGCGATCGGGATTTCAGTGGTGTGACGACTGGCTTCGACGTGGAATGGGCCTACAGCGGTGCCGTGCAGATGCGCTTGTCGCTGGCGCGTTCGATCGAGCCGGATGATGAAGCGGCGACTGCTTCCTACGCCGATACCTACTCGATCAATTTCCAGCCGGTGATCCACGCCACGGGCAAGATCGTGCTGTCTCCCTACGTCCGCTACCACGATCGTCGCTACAAGGGTGACCAGCTGGCAGCCGGTGTCGCCGAGCGGCACGACAAGATCACGTACTTCGGTATCGAGGGCGAGTATGAGTTCCGCCGCAACATGGCGCTCGTGCTGAATGCGGGCCACGAGAAACGTTCTTCGAACCGGGAAAACCTCGACTTCAAGGCCAACGTCGTCGGCGCCGGGCTGCAAGTCAAGTTCTGATGCCGTTGCAGGCCCCGGGCAAGTGCTTCGGGGCCACCTGATTTGCGCCGTTGCGTATTGAAACATCCGCTGCAACGCTCGCCATGTCGAGAAGGCTTATCCATGGTGTAGCGATAACATTCACAGCAGGTGGACGAATCCCTGGTCTAGAATTGAACCCTTCGGCTTTCTCGGTCGGTTGGCGTGTTCGTCAGGCGTCGAGCTTCGGCTGTTGTCCGGGCAACGGCGCCGCGCCGGGCATACCGATACCCTTTTCATAGGACGGCATTCATGATTTTTACCCGTTTCAAGAAGTTTTTGCTGACGCTGTTCGCCTTGGCAGCCATTGGCTTGGCGCCCCAGGCATCAGCCCAGGTCGCCCGCAGTGACTACCTGCTCGGCCCCGGTGACGTTCTGCGGATTCAGGTGTTCCAATCCCAGGATCTGACGGTTGAGGCACGTATTTCCGAAAGCGGCGTGATCTCCTATCCGCTGCTGGGCGTGGTCAAGCTGGCCGGGCTGTCTCCGCAGCAGGCCGAGAACCTGATCGCAACCCGTCTGCGCGAAGGCCGTTTCCTGCAGAACCCGCAGGTGACGTTGAACGTGCTGCAGTTCCGTAGCCAGCAGGTTTCGGTGCTGGGCAACGTGGCCGAGCCGGGGCGGTATCCGCTCGAGACCACGGGCATGCGTCTGTCGGAAATCCTGTCGGTCGCCGGTGGTGTGACGGAAGCCGGTGCCAATACCGTGATCTTGATGACGACTCGCAACGGCCGTCCGCAGCGCCTGGAAATCGATCTGGTCGAGATGTTCACGACCGGTGACCTGAGCAAGGACGTGGTGTTGCAGGCTGGCGATACCATCTTCGTCAACAAGGCGCCCAACTACTATGTCTATGGTCAGGTTCAGCGCCCTGGTCAGTATGCACTGGATCGTGGCATGACGGTGGCCCAGGCCATTGCCAAGGGGGGCGGGCTGACGCTGCGTGGTACGGATCGTGGCATCCGTCTGCATCGTCGGGTCGGCGATCGTAACATCCAGGTGCTCGAGCCGAAGCTGGATGATCCAGTTCGTCCTGACGATCTGCTGTTCGTCCGCGAAAGCATCTTCTGATTCCAAAAGGGTATGAAGTGGGCGGGGTCCATCCTCGCTTGCGCAAAAACGGCGCCTTGGGGCGCCGTTTTTGCTGTGCAGCAGGCAAGCATATCCGCGGCCATACGTGCAGATCCAGAAGAAATGCTGGCTAAGTTTTTTTACCTTGCTTGGCAAGACCCAAAGGCCGCAGATCGTCAGACTGTGTGGTACGTTGATCCAGTTTGTATGCTCTTTCGTGATGACTCGGTTATCCTGGGCATCGCTCTCCTGGAGCGTCGATTCAGGTAGAGAACGCCGAGAGTCATTCGTCACATCGCAAGTGTGGGACATGGCTTTGCCTGCGCTTGCCAGGCATCAGGCCAGTTTGGCTTGTTTTCGTGCTCCATTTGCTTCTGTCCGCATTCTTCAATTCGTCATCAACGTCATGTCCGGATCAAACTCCTCCGCCGTTGCCGGTAATACCGATCTCGTCGCCAAGGCAGCCACTCACGCCAAATGCCGCTTCTGTGGCACGCAATTGCGTCACACCGTCGCCAATCTGGGCATGTCGCCGATGGCCAACGCCATTCGCAAGCCGGAAGATCTCAACAAGATGGAGCCGTTCTTCCCTCTGCATGCCTATGTCTGCGAAAGTTGTTTCCTGGTGCAGTTGGAAGAATTCCAGAGCGGTGAAGCGATCTTCTCGGATTACGCTTACTTCTCCTCCTATGTGCAGGCCATGCTCGATCACGGCAAGAAATACGCCGATGACATGACCGAGCGTTTCAAGCTGGGCCCCGACAGCAAGGTCGTCGAAGTGGCAGCCAACGATGGCTACCTGTTGCGTTGGTTCCTGCCCAAGGGCGTGCCGGTGCTGGGTGTGGAGCCGGCGGCCAACGTGGCCGAAGCCGCCCGTGCACTGGGCATCCCGACCGAAGTCATGTTTTTCGGTCGCGAGTCGGCCCAGAAACTGCGTGACATGGGGCATGCCGCCGATTTGATGGCTGCCAACAACGTCGTAGCCCACGTGCCCGACCTGAACGATTTTGTCGCTGGCTTTGCCGTACTGCTGAAGCCCCAGGGGGTGGCCACCTTCGAGTTTCACCATGTGCTGAATCTGCTGCAGAAGAACCAGTTTGACAATATTTATCATGAGCACTTCTGCTACCACGGCTTTCTGACCTTCACCAGGATCCTGGCTCACCACGGCCTGTCCGTCTTCGATGTGGAGGAAATTCCGAACCATGGTGGTTCGCTGCGTGTTTATTGCCAGCCGACCGGAACCGGCAATCAGCCGGTATCGCCACGGGTGGCAGAGATGGCGGCACGCGAGCGTGCCGCCGGTCTGGATACGCTGGAGCCGTATCTGGCGCTGGAAGAGCGGATTCGTGCCAGCAAGCGCAGTCTGTTCCGCTTTGTCCTGCAGGCGCATGAGCAGGGCAAGCGGATCGCTGCTTACGGTGCGCCTGCCAAGGCAGCCACACTGCTGAATTATGCGGGTGTACGCTCCGACTACATCGAATACACCGTCGATCGCAATCCGCACAAGCAGAACCACTTCCTGCCTGGCACTCAGATTCCGATCTATGGCCCCGAGCGCATCGCCGAAACCAGGCCGGATTACTTGGTGATCCTGGCCTGGAATCTGAAGGATGAGGTGATGAAGCAGATGGCGTCCATCCGTGAATGGGGGGGCAAGTTCGTCGTACTGGTGCCCGAGGTGCAAATTTACGATTGATCGAGGCCCGCGGCGCTACGCAGGGCCGGACTCTCTCGTTCCGATTCGTCCCGACACGGCCAGGCAGGCCCTTTCCGGCGCCGTGTCTCGGTCTCCCGCGGCGGCACGATGCTCCCGGTCAACGGGGGTGTGATGAAAGAGGGCCGGATCGGTCTGTTTGTTCCAAATCCCCACCGAGCTGCCTTGCAGAGTGGGGATTTTCGTTGTTTGGGGCAGTTTTGTCGGATACTTTCCCGCCTTGAGATGGCACACTGTCCCTTGTGTTTTCTGATTGAAGGTAGCTTGCCATGACCGATCGAGATACTTCCCTGCGTGCACCGACATGCGCGGCCGAACTGGCTGCTGCCAGCCAAGGGCAGGGCGTAGCCATGCACCGCTTCGCCGAATCGCTCTATCCCATGTTGCGCAGCATTACTGGCCAGGGGGTGAGGGACACGCTGATGATCATCGGTCGGCAGATTCCGATCACGGTGACCGAAGTGCCGACCGGCACGCGGATCTTCGATTGGGTCGTGCCCGCCGAATGGGAAGTGCGTGGCGCCTGGATCAAGGGGCCGGACGGGAAGAAGATCGTCGACATCACCGATCATAATCTGCATTTGGTCAATTACAGCGCACCCTTCCGTGGCAAGATGTCGCTGGCTGAGCTGCGTCCGCACCTGTTTTCGTTGCCGGACCGTCCCGATTGGATTCCTTACCGGACTCAGTATTTCAAGGAAGACTGGGGGTTTTGCCTGACGGACCGCCAGCTCCAGTCCCTGCCGGATGGCGAATACGAGGTCTGTGTGGATACTTCGTTGAAGCCTGGCTCACTGACTTTCGGTGAATGTGTATTGCCCGGTGAGTCGGAAGAAGAGGTGCTGATCTCGACTCACGTCTGCCATCCTTCGTTGGCCAATGACAACCTGTCGGGTATATCCGTGGCGACCTGGATGGCAAAGGCACTGGCAGCCTTGCCCAAGCGGCGCTACACCTATCGTTTCGTCTTTGCGCCCTCGACCATCGGGGTCATCACCTGGCTGTCACAGCGCCAGGCCGTCACGCAGCGTGTTCGTCACGGCGTCGTCATTTCGGGTGTTGGCGACGGTGGCGACTACCACTACAAGCGTAGCCGCCGGGGTGATACCGAGATCGATCGCATCATGGCCCTGGTGCTGGCGAACAGCGGCCAGACACATCATCTGTTGCCCTTCATTCCCTATGGCTACGACGAGCGGCAGTATTGCTCACCCGGCTTCGATTTGCCGATGGGGTGCTTCTCCCGTTCCACCTACGGTAGCTACCCGCAGTACCACACGTCGGCTGACAATCTGGAGTTCATCCGGCCCGAGTATCTGGAGCTTTCGCTCAACCTGTTGCTTCAAAGCATCAGTATTGTAGAGAGAAACACAACATATCGTAACTTGTGTCCATTTGGAGAGCCACAGTTGGGGCGGCGCGGCCTCTATTCATTGATTGGTGGACATAATGAAAGCCAGAAAATGCAACTGGCGTTGCTGTGGGTCCTGAATCAATCGGATGGCACCAAGAGTCTCCTGGAGATTTCGGAAACCGCCGGTCAGTCGTTTGATCTGATTCATCAGGCGGCTGAGGCACTTTCGCACCATCAGTTGCTGGATGTTGTTGTAAGGTGACGTCAAATTGTGCGTTTTCGTGGCGTAAACGACGGCCGCCCGCACAATAACCTCTCCTTTCCTGCAATACAGATTGGTGGTTCCCGATGAAAGTGACCCTGACACCGGCCTCTTCCGTGATGGTCGAACGTACAAACTTCGACCAGTCCAACGCGTTGCGGCACGTCGTGCACAACACCATTCCAGGTGGTGCGCACACCTATGCCAAGGGCGATGACCAGTTTCCCGAGCGTTCGCCGGGTTTCATCGTGCGCGGCAAAGGCTGTCACGTCTGGGATGTGGACGGCAACGAATTCGTCGAATACGGCATGGGTCTGAGGGCCGTCACGCTGGGGCATGCCTATGCACCGGTCATCGAGGCGGCTTATCGTCAGATGCTGCTGGGCAACAATTTCAACCGTCCCGCTCCGATCGAGCTGGAATGCGCTCAGATGCTGCAGTCCCTGGTGCCAAGTGCCGAGATGGTCAAGTTCGCCAAGGATGGTTCGACCATTCTGACGGCAGCCTTGAAACTGGCGCGTGCCTACACCGGTCGTGATCTGGTGGCCATCTGCAGCGACAGCCCTTTCTTTTCGTACAACGATTGGTTCATCGGCACCACACCGATGGATGGTGGCGTCAACAAGGTCGAAGTCTCGCTGACGGTCAAGTTCAATTACAACGACCTCGGCAGCCTCGAAGCCCTGTTCCAGCAGTATCCGGACCGCATCGCCATGGTGCTGCTCGAACCGGCCCGCGGGCATGAACCGGCCGAGGGTTTCCTGCAGCGCGTCATCGATCTGTCGCACCGCAACGGCGCGCTGGTGACGCTCGACGAAACCATCAGCGGATTCCGTTTCCATCGCGGCGGTGCACAGTCTCTCTATGGTGTTTCGCCCGATATGTCCTGCTTTGGCAAGGCTATGGCCAACGGCTTCTCGCTGTCGGCGCTGACCGGCCGGCGCGAAGTGATGGAACTGGGCGGATTGCGCCATGACAAAGAACGGGTTTTCCTTCTGTCGACCACCCACGGGGCCGAGTGCCCGAGCATGGCGGCTGCCATCGAAACGATGCGCATCTATCGTGACGAACCGGTGGTCGAGCATCTGTACCGGGTCGGCGAACGGTTGCGTGTCGGTATCCAGCAAGTGACCCATGATCTGGGCATCAGCCAGTATCTGTCGGTGATGGGGCGTCCCTGTAACCTGCTGTATGCGACGCTGGATCACGAGCTGCGTCCGTCACAGTCTTTTCGCACCCTGTTCATGCAGGAGCTGATCCGTTGGGGTGTTCTGGCACCCAACTTCATCGTCAGCTATTCGCACGAAGATTCCGATATCGACTACACCATCGAGGCGTTCAGCCGTGCAGCCAAGGTCTATCGCCAGGCACTCGACGCACGTTCGACCGAAGGCTTGCTGATCGGCGAACCGACCAAAGTGGTCTATCGCCGCTACAACTGATCGGCATCATTCGCCGTTCATCGCTTGCTGTACGTGCCGACGGCGTTCATGGGGATGGCAACGGCAGTTCTCCTTTCGGAGAGCTGCCGTTTTCGGCTGTATGGCCGACGTTGCCGATCAGGGCTTGTAGGTCGGTGCCGGAATCGGTGAGTTCTTCAGATACATCTGTTGGATGTCGTCCGGCAGGTGTTCCAGCGTGCTGCCCTGCAGGTAGTCGTTGATCGGCGAGCCGGTGCAGCGGCTGTCGACGTTGGGGGCGCCCCGCTGCGCCTGCAGATCACCCTTGTGCACGCAGCGGAAGTCGATCGAGAAGCGTGTCTTGCCGGTGTTGTTGGGTACCGACGAATGCAGGTGCGACGCGGCGAACAACAGCATGCCGCCCGGGGGCGTCACCACGACGATATCGGGATCGAGCTTGAGTTCCTCCTGCAGCTTGGGCTGAGGACGGGTATCTTTGCCGATGTGCTGGGCCGCATTGAAACGCTGGTTCGCGTTCCAGTCCTGGTAGTTGTAAGTTTCGGAGTTGTTCGGCGTCGTGCGCTCGAAGTATTCCGGGTGGAAGGCCATGGCGTTGCCGGCCTCGATATCGAAAATCGGAATCCACCAGTTGATCTGGCACATCGGTGCCGAGTACCACGTGTCGCGATGGGCGTGGAAAGCGTAGGCGATGCCGGTGGTCAGATAGCCATTGCTGGTCGAGGAGCGCATCCGGGGTACGTCGAAGTACCACTGGTCCAGATCGCACCCGATGTGGGCCAGCATCTTCGGGATGATTTTCTTGCAATCAGGATGGTGGATGAAGGCCGGTTTCAGTTTGGACAGAATTTCGGCATATTGTTCGACCGGAAAATGATTTTGCGCGGTCAGCGGGTCAAGGCCTGGAAATGACTCTGTGATGAGCTTGCGTGCAACTTCGATCAAGGCCATCGAATGCTCGTTGGCCGAATAGACGAAGAGATCACCACGGTAGAGCAGGTCGCGACGGCTGTCGTCGTCAATCTTCCGATCGAAATAGATGGCGGTCATGGGTGTTCAGAAGTGTAAAAATGAATCCTCGTGACAGGATACTGCATCCTGGGAGTTTTCATGATTGACACAAGTAAAAAGCATGGTATCCATGCAGGACGGACGCCCGACCCGTAGCAGCGGCCGCTCCTGAGGTATCGAGGCTAAGCCTTTGTTCCTTGTGCGTTTTGTCGTTGTGCCCTGTCTGGGGTTGGGGGACTTTTGTGTATCGATGATGAGATGCCTACCGGCGGATGTGCAGGTGGCGGGCTGTGTAACACGGCCGGTCGGTATCGGCCCGTGTCCCGTGGCCAGAAAGCCTCGTGGCCGAAATGCTGGGTGGCGACGCCGGGCGGCCCGGACAATCCTGTGGCCAGGAAAGCAAAACAGCCCGCGGATGGGGCTGTCGTGCAAAGGGCGCCTGCTGCTGCGTGCAGGCCAAGGGGGCAGGCTGGCGTTACCAGCGCTTCCAGGGGGCTTTGCCCGAGGCCCAGAGTTCTTCGAGCACGTGTTTGTCACGCAGGGTGTCCATCGGCTGCCAGAAACCGGTGTGACGCCAGGCGTGCAGCTGGCCGTCGGCCGACAGTGAGCGCATGGGTTCCTGTTCGAAGACCGTGCTGTCGTCGCTGATACGGTCGAGCACGCTACGATTCAGCACGAAGAAGCCACCGTTGATCCAGGCGCCATCACCCTGGGGCTTTTCCATGAAGGATTCGATGCGGCTCTGATCGGCCGGTAGACTGAAGGCACCGAAACGGCCCGGCGGTTGAACCGCGGTCACGGTCGCTTCTGCACCATGGGCCTTGTGGAAGGCGATGCTGGCGGTGATGTCGACATCGCTGACGCCGTCACCGTAGGTGCACAGGAAGGTGTCGCCTTTCAGATAGCGGGCCGCGCGTTTGATGCGGCCACCCGTCATCGTGTCCTGCCCGGTCTCGACCAGCGTGACCTGCCAGGGTTCAGATTCATTGCGATGGATTTCCATCGAGTTGGAGCGGAGGTCGAAACTCACATCCGCTTTGGCGATGGCGTATTCATGGAAGAAGTTTTTGATGACATGACTCTTGTAGCCACAGCAGATCACGAATTCAGTGATGCCGTGCGAGGCATAGATTTTCATGATGTGCCACAGGATCGGCTGACCACCGATTTCAACCATGGGTTTGGGACGGATCGAGCTTTCCTCGCTGATCCGTGTACCGAAACCACCGGCAAGAATGAATGCTTGCATGGTATGCGTTTCCTCATCGATCGATCGCAACTGCCATGTTCCCGTTCTGACGTACAGGCGTCAAATGTTCACGACACACGGTCGGGCTGGACCGGTGACAGGTGAAGGCGATGAATGACATGCTGCAAAGGGCGTTGTTACCGTGTCCTAATAGTAAGGGTAAGGGGAACTCCATGGGGCGGGTTGGGCTTATTTCGTCGATTCTGAGTCTGTTGGCGGGCTGCGCGATGCTGGCCGGGGAGGCGGCACTGCCCGGGGCCGGGCCGAACGCTGTGCCCGGGTCCGATGACGAATACCTGATTTTTGATACGCACAGCGGTGAACCGCTGTCTGAAGAACTCTTGATGCGTCGCGTTATTGCTACACCTTGGGTGCTGATGGGTGAGCAACACGACCATCCGCAGCACCATCGATTGCGGGCCGGTTGGCTGAGTCGTTGGGCGAAGGGCGTCGGGCGCAGCGGCACAGGCCGGGGGGCGGACCCGGGGCCTGTCGCTGTCGACGTGGAAGGTGCGCATCATTTGCATATCGGCAGTCGTATTATGATTGGGCAGGAAAACACATCTGGAACCGTTGAGCCTGCCCTGAAAGGAGGGTCTGGGGCGGCGACTGTCGCCGGCGCTGCCATCGTCTTCGAGCACTTCGATCGTGAGCACGCGGGTGCTTTGGCGCAGCTGCAGCGCATCGAGCCGGAGGCGCCGCTTGAGCGCTGGTTGGCGGCAGCGCAGTTCGACGAGCAGGGCTGGGGTGAGGAGCGTTATCGACCACTGTTCGAGGCCGCACAGCGCAGTGGTTTGCCGTGGATTGCGGCCAATTTTTCGCGACGGGAGGCCCGGGCACTGATGCGCGCGGCGCCTCTGCGCGAAGGTTCCGATCACCAGGGGGCTGCGGAAAGCAGCACGACTCCGCAGAATGGGCGGGAGATTCCTCCCGCCCGGATGCCCGATCGGGGCGCCGACGGCGCGGACAGCAATGGTGCAGGGCCGGCCGACGCAGTGGCAGGTGGCGGCAATACTTCGGGAGCGGACGGAAATGCGTCGGGAGTGGATGGCAATGCCCCCGGGGCGGGCGGGCATATCGCGGCAGCCGGTGGCAACATGGCGGGGGCCGACAGCCGCCTTCGGGGACTGATCGATCAGGCGGATTGGGATGCCGCGGTACAGTTGGCTTTGGCCGATGCCGTGCGGGTGGGGCATTGCCATGCGCTGCCCGAAAGCATGCTGGAAGT
This sequence comes from Lautropia sp., assembly GCA_030530775.1. Classification (GTDB taxonomy): domain Bacteria; phylum Pseudomonadota; class Gammaproteobacteria; order Burkholderiales; family Burkholderiaceae_E; genus Lautropia. The sequence continues at coordinate 214,650 of JAUMUG010000005.1, forward strand.
CATGGTGCGCGTGCAGCGTTGGCGCGATGCGGCGTTGGCTTTGCCTTTCCATGAAGCCGGCCCGAAAGGCCGCAGATTGCTGTTGGCCGGCAACGGACACGTCAACCGCCGTTTCGGAGTACCACGCTATCTGCCGGCCTGGGCGGCTCCTGTTTCGGCAGGGGCCCGAACTCGGGTTCGAACACGGACTCGGCCTACGGCTCCGATCCAAGCCCGACGTGATGCCACGCCCCGGACACAGTACGACGCCGGTGCCCGGGCTCAGCCACGGCTCGGAGCCCAAACCCAGGGGCAGGTGGTAGTCATCGGGTTCGAGACGATGGCGGCTCGACGACTGGCCGAAGCCATGGCCCGCATCGACGTGGAGCGGCATGCGACGCTTTCAAGGCCGAGGCGCCCGGGGCAGATGCAGCACAGTGGGCGCACGACAGGAAACGACGCCGGGCAGGCACGGAAGCGGCCGACACTGGCACAGTTGGTTGGTGCCGAGCGCGCAGCGAAGTTGGCTGCTTCCTATGATGTAGTGGTGCTGACACCACCGGTGCCGGATCTGCCGGATCCCTGCGAAGCGTTCAGAAAACGGCGTGCCGGCGTCGAAAAATCCTGAGCGGCTTGGGCTTCTTGACCGGGGCGGGGCGATGACGGCGTATCGACCACAAGCCGTTGCCTGGTGGTGTCGTCTTGCCATGCGCTTCGGCCCCGTGGCGGCTGTTGTGGGGCGCTCCCTCGGGAGGGGACCGTGCCATGGTCAGCCGGTCATCCCGTCGGTTGTCGTGGCTGGAGTTCCCGGCGTTCTCTGTATCCCCCTCAGTGCAACAGGGCCGAGGCGAATTCCTGGGCGCTGAATGCTTGCAGATCTTCGACGCCTTCGCCGACACCGATGAAATACACCGGCAGTGGTTTGTCGCGCCGGGTGTGGGCCAGCGCGGCGATGGCCCCACCCTTGGCGGTACCATCCAGCTTGGTCACGATCAGTCCGGTCAATTGCACCGCGTCATCAAAGGCTTTCACCTGGGCCAGCATGTTCTGACCGGTATTGCCATCGAGCACCAGCAGCACTTCGTGCGGGGCATCCGGCATGGCTTTACCGATCACCCGGCGAATCTTTTTCAGCTCGTCCATCAGGTGTCGTTGGGTCGGCAGGCGGCCGGCGGTATCGATCATCACCACGTCGACTTTGCGGGCCTGACCTGCCTTGACTGAATCAAAGGCGACGGCTGCCGGATCTCCGCCCTCGCTGGCAATGACCTGAACCTGGTTGCGCTCGCCCCAGCGGGCCAGCTGCTCGCGGGCTGCTGCCCGGAATGTGTCGCCGGCCGCCAGCAACACCGATTGATCGATCTGGTGCAGATGCCGCGCCAGCTTGCCGATCGAAGTGGTTTTGCCGGCACCGTTCACGCCGGCGATCATCATCACCAACGGTTCGGCGCGGTCGACCTGGATCGGCTGCTCCAGTGGTGTCAACAGCTCGGTCAGGATCTGTGTCAGTGCGGCTTTCAGGGTGGCGGCATCATTGATGCGGTCGCGCTTGGCACGGGCACGCAGCTCGGTCAGCAGCCATTCGGAAGTGCTGTAGCCAGCGTCGCTGGCCAGCAGCGCGGTTTCCAGCTCTTCGTACAGTGACTCGTCGATCTTGGAGCGCGAGAAGATGACGCTGATCTGCGAGCGGGTGCGGGCCAGCCCACCGCGCAGCCGGGCGAGCCAGCCGGCGCGCGCCGGGCGCTCGGCTTCCCGTGGTACGTGGTTCTCCTGGGGCGGCACGATATGGGAGTCGATGCCGACGCCGATCTCGTCGACGTCGAGCCCCCGGTCCGTGGGAGGCACGGGGGCCGGTTGGTCGTCGACCCCTGCCGTGCTGGATCCGGGGCGCACGGTATCCGTGGTGGCCGCTGGGCTGAGTTGAGGCTGTGAAGGCGCGGTCATCGGAGCCTCGCCCGGGCTGCTGACGGGCGGCCGGGCCGGCGGCGGTGCCTGATGAGGCTCGTCCTGAACGGGTGCGGACGGCTGTAGTCTGGCCTCATACTGCGCTGCCTGAGCCTGAGCCTGAGCCTGAGCCTCTGTGTCGCCCTGTCGGGTGGCAGTCGTCTCGCTGGCTGAAGCGGGCGCCGCGACGGGGCTGGGCTGGGCTGCGGCCACCGTTTCGGCAGAGGGCAGCGATTGTTCGGTGGCTGTCGCCGATTGCGAGGTGGCAGGGGTGTCCGGCGCCGTACTGGCTGAACGGGCGCGGAAACGTGAGGGCAGGCCACTGCGGGCGGCACCGGGTGTCCAGCCGGGCAGGGGCCCCACGGGTTGGGCCGGTTGCCAGGCTGGCTGCGTGCCGGTGGCCGGCTGCGCGGAGTGGGAATGAGGGGGTTGGGGCTGCACGGGCTGAGCGGCCATGGGGGGCGCCGTTCCGGCCGGCTCGGCGGCCATCGGATCCGCCGAGGGGGGAGCGGTGTCTGGCGCGGATGGCACTGCAGGGGGTGTATCGGCCGGCGTCTGCGAGGCGGGGTCCACTGTGCTGGCAGCGGGCCGGGGGCCTTCCTGCGCGGCCGGGCTGGCAGGGCCGTTGTCCTGATCGGCCGGGGTATCGGCGGCAACCGGTGCCGCTGTGTCGTCGGCGGGGGCAGGGGAACGTGACGCCTCAGCCTCGGTGGCAGGTGTGGTTTGTGCTGCTTCGGCAGCGACATCGGCGTCTTTTTTCTTGCGGCGGAAAAAACCGAACATGTCGTCCTTCCAAAAAGGTTTGGGTGGATTTTAGTGCTCCGGGGAGTCCCGGCCATGAGAAAACCGCCTGCTCCTCTCATCGAGTGCTCTGTCGACGGCTTTCGTGAGCTGCAGCTTCGATCGGTGTGCAGCCTGGTCCGGTCCGAGCGCAGAGGCTGGACGGCACGCGCGTGGATTCTGCTACTCTTCGGGTCTTCGGGTGGCGTCCGGCCTGGCCTCTTCATGTCCCCACCGAGGGCTCCGATGCGCCTGCCGAAGGGGTAGACGATACGGGCCGGGCGCGGGCCTCCGCGGGAGCGGGTCTCAGGATTCCGGATGCCGGATTCCAGGGGCCGGCAGGGGCTGCGTCAGGCACACAAGGGCAAAGGGCAGGCAAGGCATGGCATCGCAAATCCGGATCATCGGTGGACAGTGGAAACGTAGCGTACTGCCCGTGCCTGCGCATCAGGGCTTGCGCCCTACACCCGACCGGGTACGGGAGACGTTGTTCAATTGGTTGGGGCAGTCCCTGCCGGGTTGGCGCTGTCTCGATCTGTTTGCCGGAACCGGTGCGCTGGGGCTGGAAGCGGCGTCCCGGGGGGCTGCCAGTGTGTTGCTGGTCGAGTGTGATCCCGGTGTGGTGCGTCATCTGCAGAACAGTGTGCGACGGTTGAAGGCCGACGCGGTGGTGCAGGTGGTGCGAGCCGACGCTCGGATCTGGCTTGACCGGACGCCACCGGCGCCCCAGGATCTGGTCTTTCTCGATCCACCGTTTCGTGTCGGATGGTTGGCGCGGATTCTGCCGGCGGTCATGCCCTGGCTGGCGCCGGGTGGTGTCATTTATGTGGAAGCGGATATCGAGCTGACGCCCGGCTGGTTGGCCGAACATGGCCTCACAGACATCGGTATCATTCGTGCCGGCCGTGCGGGTCAGGTTCATTATCATCTATTGTCCCGCAATTCCGTCGATTGATGCCCGGGTCGCTTCATCCGGCCTGGTTTGCATCGACCCATCTTTCATTCAACTTGTAATTCCAGAGGTTTTCGATGGCCATCGTGGTCTATCCGGGCACCTTCGATCCGATGACGATCGGACATCAGGATATCGTCGAGCGAATCGCCGGCCGCTATGACAAGGTGGTGGTGGGCGTGTCCAGCAGTCGGCGCAATACGTTGTTCAGCTTGGAAGAAAGGCTGGAGATGGTGCGTGAGTTGCTGGCGCGGCATGACAATGCCGACGTGCAGCCTTTCGAGGGCTTGGTGACCGATTTTGCGCGTGAACTTGGTGCCGACCTGATCGTGCGGGGTCTGCGTGATGCGAGTGATTTCGACTACGAGCGGCGCATGGCCAGTCTGAACCGGGTCCTGCAGCCTGGTATCGACACGATGTTTTTGATTCCGGATGATCGCCACCAATCGATCACCGGCACGCTGGTGCGTGAAATCGCGATGCTGGGCGGAGATGTCGGTGCCTTCGTGGCGCCACTCGTGCGAGAGCGTCTGTTGCAGAAACGCAGGGAGCGTTCCTGACATGGCACTGATCATCACGGACGAATGCATCAACTGCGATGTCTGCGAGCCGGAATGCCCCAACGAGGCCATTTCGATGGGGCCTGAGTATTACGTCATCGATCCGGGGCGCTGCACTGAATGTATCGGGCACTTCGATGAACCGCAGTGCGCGCAAATCTGTCCGGTCGAGTGCATCCCGATCGATTTCGAGTTGAACGAAAGTCGCGAGCAGCTGCAGGCCAAGTTCGAGCGTCTGCAGGCCGAAAAGGCAGGGAGCGGGTAGCGGGCTGCATCGAAGCGTCCGTGATTCGAGATGTCGAACCATCTGCCGCTGACCGGCCGGCCGTCTGAAAGGATGACGCTCTGATCCGGTATTCTGGCACTGTCGGCATTTCGATTTCGAGCAGGTGCCCGAAGTTCATGTCAGGACAGTGTCCATCGTGCGCGTTGCATGGTATCGACAAATGTCCAGAATGGATGTGCCCATATGATTCGTATCCTAAGCATTGAATCGACTGGGCGAATAGGGGGCTGGATTGGTGAATGGCCCGTCACCCGTGATCATCTCCGCCAGCAGACGACCTGTGGCAGGGCCGAGTGTCAGGCCATGGTGAGCGTGGCCGACGTTGAACCACAGCCGCGGGTGGTGCGTTGCCGGCCCGATGATCGGGCGCATGTCCGGCGTGCAGGGGCGGCGGCCCATCCAGGGTTCGGCTTCGACCGGGCTGCCCAGCGGCCAGAAAGTACGTGCGATGCTTTCGGCCTGCTGTAACTGGGCGGTGTCGGGTGGTGCATCGGGCAGTGTCAGCGATACGCCGGTGGTCAGGCGCACGCCATCGCTCATGGAAGACAGTACGAAACCGGCCTGTGAGTCGCAGAGCGGCACATGAGGCAGTGCCTGTCCGGCTTCTGGCCGGAAATGCAGGTGGTAGCCGCGTTTGTGGATCAGTGGCAGTCGATAACCGAGTGCTTCACTGATATCCAGCGTATCCGGGCCAAGCGCAATCACCACGTGTCGGGCATGGAGTGTGCCGGTCGGCGTATGCAGCCGCCAGCATCGCTCACCCGGTTCCAGTGCACGGGCATCGGTCTGGATCAGCGTACCCCCCCGCTGCTGAAACAACTTGGCATAGCCCTCGACCAGAGCGCCCGGTGAACGTACGCTCCATGGGTCAAGCCAGTGGATGGCGCCTGCCATGCCGGCTTGGGGCAGCAGACCCGGTTCCCGGCGCTGCAGCGCGACGATGTCCAGCACATCGGCGCGCAGATCATGGGTGTTCTTGAGCTGCTGGGCGGTGGCTGCCGCTTCGGCAAAGGCGGCCGGGTGGCGATAGACGTCCATCCAGCCGCACTGGCGGATCAGCGATTGCAGGCCGGCGGCCTGCACCAGCGGCGCATGTTCGCTGACACAGCGTTGGATCAGCGGCAGCATGTCCTGCGCCGCCCGGGCCAATCTTGCCGGCGCAGACTCACGCCAGTAGCGCCACAGCCAGGGAGCAAGCTGCGGTAGAGCCCGCCATTGAAAACGTACATCGGGTTGCCGGTTGTCGGCATAGCGCAGCAAGGCCCACGGCGAATGCGGCATGGCGTAAGGGATGACGCTGGCCCGCTCGATCAGTCCGGCGTTGCCATGACTGGTGCCACTGCCGGGTCGGGCCTTGTCGATCAGCAGAACGTTCTGTGCACGCTGTTGCAGATGCAGCGCGGTGCTGACGCCGACGATGCCTGCGCCCAGCACCATCACATCGGTCTCAGCGTTTTCGGCGCGTCGCGTGGGCATCGTTGTCATGGGCGGGGAACTGGCAGGGAAGAATGTGGAAACGTTCGACTCTATCAGAAAGCTGCATGCTCGATGGCCGGTGCCGAGAATCGGGCTTCGGTTCTGCCGAAGCCCGGGAGTGCAACAGAGGCGCCATGGGCATAGGCCACTGTGCATGGGCTCCGCTGGCATCCTGTCTTCCATATCGGTCTCATCACTCCTGCCATGGGGCATGAGTCGATCACGTCGTGCTCTGCATTCCATGAACGCTCGCTCGGTGCCCTTGCACCATGCCTGCGGTGCTGCCGGGTCGACGGATTCGATGGGGCGTGCTTGTCACGGTGCGCAATGCCGACCGATGTCCTGTCATTCCCTTCGGATCGAGACCGTCCGGTGGCTGCGTCGGTCTCGTGCGTTCCGTCCTTCAATCCGCGAGCGCGTTCAGTGCCGCCTTTTGCTCCTCGCTCAGGTATTTCAGGCCCAGCAGGAATGACGTATTGGTCCAGCCGAAGCCGCCTGCCGGCACGTACTCGAACGAGGCGCCGACGTTACCGTATTCGACATCGACCTTGTGCGAACTTTTCTCGACGTTGAACTTTTCCGTGATCAGACCGTTGTATTCGACGCTGGCGCGTACCATCATCTGCAGCCAGGCGTTTGCCGCCTGACGGGCTTCGGACTCGAAGCCGTAGCGCCACAAACCTTCCCAGACCATGATTTGATGAGGCGCCCAACCATATGGTGCGTCCCACTGCCGCTCGGGGCCGGTCAGCCTTGTCCTGTCGATCGGGCCGGTGGAAGCCAATCCACCCTGCTTCAGCAGTCGAGGAAATTCGGTGGCCACCAATCGGGCGGCTTCCGCGGGGGTGCAGCTGCCAGCCCACAGCGGCAGCAGATTGGTGATCGACACGAAGGGCTGCGGGGCGGCTTTGCGCACGTTGTAGTCGTAGTACGTGCCCTCGGCTTCGTTCCACAGATACCGTTTCATCAGCGCCTGTCGGTGGGTCGCACGTGCACGCCATCCGTTGCTGGTGCTTGCCTGCGGATGGATTGCGGTGTCGGGCGCGACAACGTTCGGATCGATATCGAAGTGCCCACCGAAATACTGGTCGATCAGTCCGGCGATATCGGTTTCGACCCGATAAAGAATGCTGTTCAGATCGATGCAGGCCAGATCGGCGCAGCAACCATCGAAACGGGTGGTGGTGTCCAGGCCGCTTTCGCGCATGCTGCGATCATGCATGAAATACCGGTCCAGATCGGGTTCGATGATCCTGCCGGCATCATAGCGACGCTCGAATTCACGCACATCCAGGCCGTGCCGGTCGGCGTATTTTTTCAGCTCGAAATCGAAATGTCCGGGTTCGGTCTCCTTGGAACGTCCGTGCCCGTCGGAACGGTAGCGGTTCAGGCCGATGGCGGTCAGGCGTCTACCCGGTGTCATCCAGACCGTTTCGTATTCCCGGATGGCAATGCTCAGATGTTCGCGTATCCATTCGGAAGACATCTGCTGGCCACAGGTATCCAGGAAGGCACGCAGATAGGCGGTGTAGAACGGCGGCTGCGAACGCGTCAAGTAATAGCTGCGGTTGGCATTCAGCATCTTGCCGTAATAGCGGATCTGATAGGCCATGTTCTCCAGCATACCGCGGGCCAGCTCGAACTGTTCGTGTTCGATCAGACCCAGCGCGATGAAGTAGCTGTCCCAGCCATACATTTCATTGAAGCGGCCGCCTGGCACCACATAGGGCAGGGGCTGATCGATGGCGGCATCGTACTTCAGCGCCAGCAGCCCCGGCTTGTATTCGATGCTGTCCAGATACTCGATGTCTGGCACGGCAGGCAGCGCCACGACATCGATATCGGGATGCGCCGCTGCAAGGCGTCGGTAATAGGCCAGACCGTCGATATCCTGTTCGGGCACATACAGATATCGGCACCCGCTGCCGAACTTTTCGTCGGTCAGCGTGTCGCGAAGGCCGGCCTCATCGATGCGACGGGTCAGCGTTTTCCAGTAATGGGTGCGCATCAGATGATCGATGCGCGCCAGTGGCGGCATGTCGATCAGTTCACTGTCGATCTCGCCATCTTCCGACAGATAAAGCTCCTGCAGCAGATTGGCCAGCCGATAGGTGCCTTCGACGGTCAGTGTCCGGCCGTCACGGGCAGTCACGACAAAACGTTTCGGGCCTTGGTCTTCGACGGTGATGGTCTTGCTGCCATCGGTGTCTTCCTGTGCCAACAGGGCCTGCAGGGTATCGGTTCCACGGGTATGCAGCTTCATTGTGTATCGGCTTCATCCCGCCAGCTTTTTCAGCAGTCGCTGTTGTGCGTCGTGCTCTGGGGACATCAGTTCACCCGACAGTCGATAGCTGCCGTCCTCCAGCATTTTCCAGCTGGCGGTATCGGGTTGCAGATAATTGAGCAGACCCTCCTCGATGACTCGCCGTTTCAGTGTCTTGTCCTTGAGTGGGAACGCCACTTCGACACGACGGAAGAAATTGCGCTCCATCCAGTCGGCCGATGCCAACCAGAGCAGCTCCTTGCCATCGGCCCAGAAATAATAGATGCGGCTGTGTTCGAGGAAACGGCCGAGAATCGAGGTGACGCGGATGTTTTCCGACAGGCCGGGAATGCCGGGGCGCAGCGCGCAGACGCCACGCACGATCAGATCGACCTGTACGCCGGCGGCACTGGCTTCGTACAGTGCTTCGATGATGCGTTCCTCGAGCAGCGCATTCATTTTGGCGATGATGCGTGCTTTCCTGCCGGCCAGTGCGGCTTCGGTTTCGCGCTGAATGGCCTGCAGCAGGGTACCGTGCAGCCGGAACGGTGCCTGCAGCAGGGCTTTCAGGCTGCCGGCCGTTCCCAATCCGGTCAGGCGCCGGAATACTTCCTGCACATCGCCGCAGATTTCCTGATCGGCGGTGAACAGACCGAAGTCTTCATAGAGGCGGGCGGTACGCGGGTGATAGTTGCCGGTGCCGAGGTGAGCATATCGTTGCAGCCCATGATGTTCGCGGCGGATGACCAATGCGATCTTGGCATGAGTCTTGTGTCCGACGACCCCGTAGACCACATGAGCGCCGACTTCTTCGAGTTTGGCAGCCCAGTTGATGTTGGTTTCCTCATCGAAGCGGGCCATCAGCTCCAACACGACCGTCACTTCCTTGCCGGCACGGGCCGCTTCCACCAGCGATTCCATCAGCATCGAATCGGCGCCGGTCCGGTAGATGGTCTGCTTGATCGAGACGACCTGGGGATCACGGGCGGCGCTGCGCAGAAAATCCATCACCGGATGGAAAGATTCATACGGGTGGTGCAGCAGCACGTCACCGGCGGAGATCACATCGAACAGATCCTTCTTGGCCAGCGCGGGGGGCTGGCTGGGAGAAAAGGCTGCGAACTTCAGATCGGAGCGGTCGACCAGATCGATGACCTTGCCATAGCGGGTCAGGTCGACCGAACCATCGATCAGATAGCAATCATCGTCTTCCAGATCGAATTCCTTGCGCAGCCGCTCTGCCACTGCCGGGCTGATATCGGCCGACATCTCCAGGCGCACACCACGGCCCCAGGGCCGCTGGTCGAGCTCGTCGCTGAGCGCACTGCGCAGATTGGTCATTTCCTCTTCATCGACGAACAGATCACTGTTACGTGTCAGGCGGAAGACACATTGGGTCTTGACCGACAGGCCTGGAAACAGATTTTCCATGAAACCGCGTACGATGGCCGACAGCAGCATCACGCCATGCGGTACACCGGAAATCTCGGGTGGTACATGCAGCGCACGCGGCAGCACCCGGGGCGCCTGCACGATTGCCAGACCCGGCCGGCGCCCGAAGGCATCCCGGCCGTCCAGTTCGACCGCGAAGTTCAGCGTTTTGCTGGAGATGCGCGGGAAGGGGTGGACCGGATCGAGGGCGATGGGTGTCAGCAGCGGTTCGATCTCGCGAAGAAACACATCATGAGCCCAGGCACGCTGGCTTTCGGTCCAATCGGCCGGTTGCAGTACATGGACGCCTTCGGCCTGCAGGGCGGGCAGCAGCTCATCGCGCAGCACCTCGTACTGTCGGCGGATCAGCTCACGGGTCGTGGCGGCCAGCGAGCCGATTTCGTTGCGCGCCGTGACGGAGACGGCGGTATTGCTGCGGACCAGCTCCTTCAGTTCGGCCACACGAATCTCGAACATCTCGTCGATGTTGCTGGCCACGATGGTGATGTAGCGTAGGCGTTCCAACAGTGGCACGTTCGGGCTTTCGGCCAGGTTCAGGACGCGGCGGTTGAAAGCGAGGATGCCCTGCTCGCGGTTGAAGGGAGGGGGCGGGACGGGGGAAATGGGGGGGAGTGTCTCGTTCACGTCAGGAAGGGGAAGGTGACCCTTGGCGGTTGCTCATGATGATATGCGCTAAATCATGGCCCGGATGTATCCGGACATCATCTTATTGTTTTGACGGTACACTGCACTGCCCATGAGCCTCGACCCAACCCCCTCCGGTCGGGAAACGCCATGCCCCGATGTGCGACGCTCGGGAAGCACCGGGGCACGGTGATCCTGGCGTGACAGTATCCTGCAAGGGGCCGACATATGTGCTGCTGGACACCGATCAGCCCATGACCGGGCGACATGGGGACCCGGGATACGTGTGAACGTTCCTGTCGTCCCGGCCGTGGGACGGGTGCTTCCGCATCCCGTCGAGCGCGGGCGCGGCGGGTGGTCGACGGGGCCTGGTCGAGGGAGCGTGGCGTGACCGGTGGCGGCACGCACGGAGCCATCGGAAATGTGGGTCAACCTGCCGGGCTGCACAGGCTTCCAAGTCACCGGCGTTTTTTTGTTGCAGAATGCAGACCGTACCTATATCCGAAAGACAGACTCCATGAGTGATCCCGCTGTACGGAGGCCTTTGGCCGCAATCGACCTGGGGTCGAACAGCTTCAGGCTCCTGATCGCAGAGATCGATGATTCTTCTGCGGGTCCACAACTACGGATCCTCGATCAGATCAAGGAGACTGTCCGCCTGGGCGCCGGGCTGGACCAGAATTTCGAACTGTCGGAAGAGGCGCAGCAGCGGGCACTGCAGGCGCTGGGGCGATTCGCCGAGCGCCTCGATGGGCTGAAATTGGAGTCGTTCCGGGCCGTGGCCACCAACACCTTTCGAGTGGCGCGCAATGCGGGCAGCTTTTTGGTGCAAGCCCGCGCCGTGCTGGGTCGGACCATCGAGGTGGTGGCAGGGCGGGAGGAAGCACGTCTGATCTATGTCGGTGCGGCTCACAGCCTGCCGCGCGATGGCAAACGTCGTCTGGTGGTGGATATCGGCGGCGGCTCGACCGAGTGTATCCTGGGGATCGATGAGCGGGCCCAGCGGCGGGAGTCGCTGCAGATCGGATCAGTGGCGTTGACGCAGCAGTTCTTCGGCCAGGGCAAGGTCACCCGGGGTCTGATGCGTCGCGCACGTCTGCATTGTGGTGAGCGGCTGGCCTCGCACGTCAGGGCCTTTCAGAGCATGGGCTGGGAATATGCCGTCGGTACTTCGGGAACGGCCAAGGCATTGTGGCAGATTCTGGAGGCCACGTTGGGGCACGCCGAGATCACCCGGGCCGGTCTGGCCGAGCTGGAGGATCGCTGCGTGGCGGCAGGCCATGTCAATCAGCTGGATTTACCGGGCCTGAAGGCAGATCGGCGGCCGGTGATCGCTGGGGGCCTGGCGGCGATGCAGGCGATTTTCGACGAGTTCGGTATCGAGTCGATGAGCTACTGTGAGGGGGCGCTGCGTGAAGGCATCCTCTATGATCTGCTGGGCCGGGAGTCCGGTTCCGATCAGCGCGAAATCACCATCAGTCATCTGGTGGAACGCTATCGGATGGACGATGCCCATGGTCGTCGGGTGGCGGAAGTGGCCTGCAGCCTGCTGCGTGATCTGACGGGCAGCAAGATCAAGTGCGGTGAATCGAGGGAGGCCGACAGCATGACCTGGGCGGCCCGCATCCGGGAGATCGGTTCCTTCATCGCCCACGACAATGCCCACAAACATGGTGCCTATATTCTGGCCAATGCCGATCTGCCCGGTTTTTCGGCCCTCGAGCAGCAGGAGCTGGCTCTGTTCGTGTTGGCCCAGAGTGGTGGCCTGAAGAAGGTCAGGCTGCAGAACCCGACGATCGGGCAATGGCAACGGATTCTGTGTCTGCGGATCGCGGTCATCCTGCAGCGCAGGCGCGATGGTCGGCAAACCCCGATCGTGCTGCGTTCATTGCCTGGCGATCCGCACCAGGGTTGGGTGCTGGCTCTTCCGGCGGAGTGGGCCGAACAGCATCCGCTGACCGATCAGTCTCTGCGCGACGAGATCGAGGAATGGCAGCGGATCGACGCCTTCAAGGAAGTCAGTTACGTGCTGATCGGTGGCGAGAAGATATCTGGAGCGGGTCATGCATGAACTTGATCACGACCGTGCTGCCGCCAAAACCGGGTGAGGGCAGGTGTGGCAATGTAGCCGGCGCAGGGTTTTGAAAGCAGCCCATGGGGAAAGGCCGTTTGAGGTGGATGGCGGCGTTGTCCGTTGCTCGTAGGGGAAGGTTGCCGGTGGGAGAGGACGCCTCGTCCGGTACGCCCGGAAGGTTTTGCGCGCGGAGCCAGTGCATGACACCCTACGGGCCTGACACATCGTCGCGACGAGGAAAAGAAATTATGGCAGGCATGGACGAGCGTTATCTGAAGGAACTGGAGCAGTTTCTGCTGGCCGAGGAGGAAATGGCGCGTCAGGGCGTCGATTTGTTGGCCGATCCGGAATACCGGACACTGCGTGAACTCTATATCGATGGTGAAATCGATCAGGAGGAGTTTCTGGGGCGCATCGAAGCGCTGGCTGCCTCGCGCCCGGATGAAGGCGGGGTGAGCTTCAGTGTGCTGGATGAGGCGGAGGAGGCGCTGCTGGAGGCCGAGGGCGGCGAATCACGTCCGGAAGACGTTCCGGGTGATGATGCTTTTGAAGACGAAGAAGACGAAGAAGACGAAGAAGGCGGAGAAGATGGGGGGCTGCCCCCGTTGCACTGAATCATTTCTCCGTCGTTCGGGGCTCCAGGGCAGCCGCTCTCCATCTGGCCGAAAGGCCGATCTCAACCGTTGCGGGAGATCGGCCTTCCGGTATTCCGAGCGGATGGGCTTACATCAGGAAGAAGTACGACCACAGCGTCACGAGGATGATCGACAGGATGTTCAGCAACACGCCGACGCGCATCATCTCGCGCTGACGGATCAGACCCGTACCGAATACGATGGCGTTCGGCGGGGTTGCCACCGGCAGCATGAAGGCACAGGAAGCACCGATGCCGATGACCAGTACCAATACCTGCGGCGGCATGTTCATCTGCGTGGCGATGCTGGCAAAGATCGGCACCAGCAGCGCGGCCGAGGCGGTGTTGCTGGTGAACTCGGTCAGGAAGATGATGAAGGCGGCCACCGCCAGAATCAAGATGACCGGATGGGTCTGGGCAAACTGGGCGGCCAGGGCCTCACCCAGTGCCTGCGAGGCGCCGGAATTCTGCAGCAGTGCGCTCAGTGCAATGCCTCCACCGAACAGCAGCAGCACGCCCCAGTCGGTGTTGTCGGCCACGTTCTTCCAGGTGACCAGACCCAGGGCGACGACCGCGATGGCCGCGGTCAGGGCCACGACCGTGTCGGGGTTGGTGATGCCAAGCCTGGTCTTGAGCTGTTCGCCCAGAATCCAGGCCGTGGCGGTCACGATGAAGACGATCAGCGTCAACACCCGTGGCATGGTCCAGGGGATGTCCTCTTGCTCGGAGAGCGTGACTTTCTGGTTCAGATTGGGGCGCAGCACCACATACATCGCGAACAGAACCAGCGGCATCAGGCCGATCATCATCGGCAGGGCGAAGGGCATCCAGCCATGGAAGTCCAGGCCCAGTGCCTTGGCGGCGATGGCGTTGGGGGGGGAGCCGACCAGCGTACCCAGACCACCGATACTGGCGCTGTAGGCGACGCCCAGCAGTACGAAAACGAAGGTTTTGCGGTCCTTTTCCTGGTCGACGGCGGACAGCATGCCCATGACCAGGGGCAGCATCATTGCGGCGGTGGCGGTATTGCTGATCCACATCGACAGGAAAGCAGTGACACCGAACAGAGCGAGAACCGAGGTGCGCAGATTGCCGCCCGAGATGGAGATCAGTTTCAGCGCGATCTTGCGATCGAGCTTTTGGATGTGTAGAGCGGTGGCCAGTGCAAAGCCACCGAAGAATATGTAGATGATCGGATCGGCGAAGCCGGCCAGGGCTTCCTTGGTGCCCATCTTGGGAATGCCGCTGAGGGCGGCCAGCACCGGTACGATCAGCGCCGTGACGGTGATGTGCAGGGCTTCCGTGAACCAGAGGATCGCCACGAACAGCAGGATGGCCAAGCCCTTGTTGGCGTTGTCGCTGTAAGGCAGCAGCTCGTAGGCCCCCCAGGCGACGATGGCCGCGATCAGCAGCGTGACCAGCCCTTTGTGGGTGCCATGGGGGAAGACGGAAGGATTCTGCAGCGCCGGGGCTTCAGCCGGTTCCGCTGCTCGATTGGGGGTTTCTGCTGACATGAGGTCTCCACATCGGAACACTGTGCCTGTGCCAGACGACCGGAGACGGCAGCCCAGCAGCGTGCATGCGTCAAGTATAGAGACCTTGATGGTGAAGGGGGAACCCCCTACGACCGTCCGGCAGCGTCGGCCGGGCGGTCGTGCGAGACGAAGCGTGTGTCAAATATTGTCAACGGTGTGGGTCGGTGCCGAGCAGACAGATGGCGCGGACCACGAAGGTGCTGGGCACTTTCGGATCGATCGGAATCCGCTGGGTGGAAAACTGTGACAACGCCGTCAGCGGCGCCGGCGCCCGCTTGATCCGATAGCTGCCATCGCGGTTTTCGGTACCTTCACCGCGCAGCGAGGTGGCCGGTGCGATCGGTGAACCCTCGCAGAGCACGGCCAGTTCCTGAATGCGGGCACCACTGCGGGCCGAGCGAACTTCGCGGGTGATGGCCTGGTAATAGGTCAGGTTCTCGATCTTGTGCTCGGTCAGGCTGTTGCGATCGACATAGATGACGGTCTGATCGCCGTAGCGCGTACCTGGCGGGGTCTCGAAGACGGCCGCCCATTCGGGCTTGCCCGAGCCGCGTATGGTTTCGGTCTTGCCGCCACGACTGTCCGGCTGCGCATCCTGTTCGGCATCTGCCTCATCCCGGGGCGCGGGCCGGTTTTCACGCAGCGGGGCATGAGGGTCGGCCTCGTCGACGATGGAGGTGGCACAGCCTGCCAGCAGGCCAAGCAACAGGAAAAAAGAGGTTCGGACAGTAATGATGCGCATGAGTGAGTCCAGTGTAGGATGGGAAAAATGCGTCAAACGGGACAATCGTAGCTTGTGTATTCAATGAGCAAACGGCAAAGCATGGTGATTTTTTTACAAAATGACTCTTCTTGTCTTGCAATTTCGGTATTTGTAACTAATTGCTGAATATGGACTGGGCGACTCTGGCGGGACCGGTCGAATCCGACCTGGTGATCAAGAAAAGCCGCTTCATCGGCCGGGTCATGCCGGTGGATGGGCGGGCGGCTGCCTATGACGAGGTGGCGCGGTTGAAAACACTGCATCCTGGTGCGGCGCATGTCTGCTGGGCGCTGCTGGCCGGGGGGCAGTCGGCCGCCGTCGACGATGGAGAACCGAGCGGCACGGCTGGCCGGCCCATGCTGGATGTGCTGCGTCATCAGCATTTGGAGGGGGTGCTGGCCACCGTCGTCCGCTATTTCGGCGGAGTCAAGCTGGGGGCCGGCGGGTTGGTACGGGCCTATACCGATGCGGTGGCCACTGCGCTGCAGAAGGCCGAGCGGGTCGCCATCGTGCGGCAGGTGGTGCTGGGTTGTCGGGTCGGCTATGAGCTGGAGGGGCTGGTACGCCGCGAGTCGTCGGCGCTCGGGGGCTGTTTGCTGCAGGTCGAGCATGGGGCGCAGGTCACGTTCTGGTTGCAGGTGCCCGAACCCGAGGTGCAGAGTCTGCGCACCGCGTTGGACGATGCCAGCCACGGGCGGGTGGTGTGGTTGGATGGGGAGGCGCTGGCGCCGTCGGCAGAGGCGGTGTGAAGCGCAGACCAAGAGGAAGGGGGAAGCGATACAGAGCCGGGGGGAAGAGGGAAGCGAGAAGACGGGAGAACGGGAGAAACAGGAGAAAGAGGGGGACGGGGTGGCCCGGGGCTCGGGTGGAAAGTTGCTTGGTGTGCCGGGATTCTTCAGTAGTTTCAGCGTGAATTCGAATTCACTTTTGGACACTGGCTTAAACTAATGTGACTTTGCATATGGGCAAGGTTTCGGTGCGCGCTCTGAAGTCTCGATGCTGCGTGTGCCCTGTGTTCGGATGCTGCCAATCTAGGAGTCCCTCATGATGAAATTTCCGGCTGTAGTGTTGGGTATTGGATCGCTGTTGACCGCCGTATCTGCGTCGGCTGCGGAATATGTGCTGCTGGACACCGACCAGCCCATGACCGAGCGTACATTCAGCAGCACCGAGCTTGGCATCAAGGCTGCCAAACCATTCACCGTCAAGACCAAACTGCTACACGGCGGCAAACAGGAAGGCGTCAGCCTGGTCGAAATCGATACCGGCGCCATGGTGATCACCGTCGTGCCGACCCGGGGCATGAACGTCCTGAAAGCAGTGTCGGGCGATGTGCGTCTGGGTTGGGACTCTCCGGTCAAGGAAGTGGTCAATCCGGCCTTCATCGAACAGAATGCCCGCAATGGCCTGGGTTGGCTGGAAGGCTTCAATGAACTGGTGACCCGCTGCGGGTATGAGTGGGTGGGTCACCCCGGACCGGATGAGGACGGCACCATGCTGACTCTGCATGGCCTGGCTTCCAGCCTGCCAGCCAACAAGGTGGTGCTCTCGATCGACGAGAAGCCGCCCTACACCATCCGTCTGAAAGGTCAGCTGCAGGAGCGCGCCTTCAAGAAGGTCGATTTCGTGATCGACACCGAACTGAGCACCATTCCCGGTGCCACCGAGTTCACGGTGCATGACAAGCTGACCAACAACGGTGACTACGAGAAAGAATATCAGGCTCTCTATCACACCAACTTCGGTACGCCGATTCTGGAAAAAGACGCCAAGTTCGTTGCGCCGGTGCGTGAGGTTTCGCCCTTCAACGACAAGGCCAAGCAGGACCTGGGTACTTGGCAGACCTATCGCGGCAACACGCTCGATTTCGATGAAATGGTCTACAACGTCTTCCCCTATGGTGACGATGTGGGCAACACGCTGGTCATGTTGCACAACGCGGCCGGTGACACCGGTGTGACCATGGCCTACAACGTGAACCAGCTGCCGGCCTTCTCACTGTGGAAGAACACCGACATGCCGAACCAGGGCTATGTGACCGGTCTGGAGCCGGGTACGAGCTTCTCGTACAACCGCAAATTCCAGCGTCCGCTGAAACTGGTGCCGACCATTGGCGCCAAGGAGAGTCGTGAGTTTGTGCTGACCTATTCCTTGTTGCAGGGCAAGGACAAGGTCGAGGCCGCCCGGCAGAAGATCGACAAGATCCAGAACGGTCGGAAGACCAACGTGCGTGAGACCCCGCTGGTCGACTCGACCGGTGGTCAGGTCATCGGCCGTTGATCATCGCCATGGCTTCCGATGCGCCGCATCGGAGGCCTGGGGCCGGTTCACCACCGGCCCGGATCCATCTTTTTTCCGGCGGGGCTTTGCCGGTACGCGGGTGTTGGACGCCTCCTTGGCCGGGCAGCATCCTTTGCCCGGGCGGGGATATCCTGGGATATCCGATCGCAGCTTCGCAAACGGCGCCAACGTGGCGCCGTTTTCGTATATCTTTGTCTGCCTTCCTTTCCATTTCCTTTGGTATCTGCTGTCGTGCGCGGCCACTGACCGCCGTCAGGATCCGGCCTCCATGGCAGAAGGCGAGAGTTAGCAATGGCGCCCCTGCTAGAAAGAACGTTCCAGCTTCAGAAACACGGCACCAGTGTACGCACCGAAATCATCGCGGGTTGCACCACCTTTCTGACGATGGCCTATATCCTGTTCGTCAACCCGTCGATTCTGGGTGACGTCGGTATGCCGCGCGAGGCTGTCTTCGTGGCCACTTGTCTGGTGTCGGCGCTGGGATCGACCGTCATGGCACTCTACGCCAACTATCCGATCGCCATTGCGCCGGGCATGGGGCTGCACGCCTTTTTTGCCTTTACGGTGGTCGGCTCGATGGGTTACACGTGGCAGGCGGCGCTGGGCGCCGTGTTCCTGTCGGGCTGCCTGTTCATGCTGACGACACTTCTCGGGCTGCGCTCGATGATCGTCGAGGGCATTCCGGCCACCATCCGCCTGGGCACCACGGCCGGCATCGGTATGTTCCTGGCGCTGATCGGCCTGGGCAATGCCGGCGTGGTGGTCGATTCACCGGCCACGCTCGTTACACTGGGTGACATGCAGTCGCTGCCGGTCATTCTGGCCGGGTTCGGCTTCTTCGTCATCGTCGCCCTCGACCGCATGAAAGTACCCGGTGCGGTCATGCTGGGCATCATGTTGGTGACGGCGCTGTCCTTTCTGGCCGGTGACAACAGTTTCCAGGGGGCGATCTCGATGCCCCAGTCGATTGCACCGACTTTCCTCCAGCTCGACATCAAGGGCGCTTGGGCCGGAGGTCTGCTCAACGTCATTCTGGTGCTGTTCCTGATCGAGATGTTCGACGCCACCGGCACCATGATGGGAGTGGCCAAACGGGCCGGCTTGTATGTCGGTGACGGCAATCCCGAACAATCCCGACGGCTGCGTCGGGCACTGATGGCCGACAGCACCGCCATCATGGCCGGTTCGGTGCTGGGCACGTCCAGTGCCACCGCCTATGTCGAAAGCGCGGCCGGCGTGCAGGCCGGTGGTCGTACCGGCCTGGTGGCGCTGACGGTGGCCGTGCTGTTCATGGCGGCGTTGTTCTTTTCGCCGCTGGCCGCCATGGTGCCCAAGTACGCCACCGCACCGGCGCTCCTGTTCGTTGCCTGCCTGATGCTGCGCGATTTCAGTGAGGTCGATTGGCAGGAGAGCACCGAGGCCGTGCCGGCGGTGATCACCGCACTGGCCATGCCTTTCACTTACTCGATTGCCAACGGTCTGGCGCTGGGCTTCATCTCCTATGCGGTGCTGAAGCTGCTGACCGGCAAATGGCGTGAAGTGCATCCGCTGACCTGGGGTGTGGCAGTGCTCTTCCTGGTCCGCTTCATCTGGCTGGGCGTGGCGCATTGAACCGGGAGCCATGCCGGCATGCCTGCCCGGCGATGCCGGCGGGCCTGTACCGTCATCGCATCACACGGGGCGTGGTTGCTGCCGTTCGGCCTCGATACCGGCCGACGAGAGATCCGGAGAGGCCCGAACCGGGCCTGTCGCATGAGGATATGCGGAATGCTCATCAAAACCGCGTTTTCGTGAAGTGCCGGGACTTGCGAAAGTGTGGCGCCGGTGCCAGTATCCGGATCGATTCGGGACCGACCGTCTCTTTTACATCTACAGGATTCGATTCAACATGATCAAGACTCTCGTTCGCGGTCTGGGTGCCGTGACACTTTCACTCGCTGCCTTGGGTGCCCAGGCGCAGGAACGCATCAGCGTCGGCGCTACGCCGGTGCCGCATGCCGAACTGCTGGAATTCATCAAACCCACGTTGAAGAAAGAGGGGGTCGAGCTGCAGGTCCGCGTGTTCAACGACTATGTGCAGCCGATCCAGGCCACTGTCGACAAGCAGCTGGATGCCAATTTCTTCCTGCATCGCCCCTATTTGGATTCCTTCAACAAGGAACACAAGACCAACATCGTGCCGGTGCCCGACGCCGAAGTGCATGTCGAACCTTTCGGCATGTATTCCCGCAAGATCAAGGCACTGGACGAAATCAAGGAAGGCGCCACCGTGGTGATCCCGAACGATCCGTCCAACGGAGGCCGTGCCCTGTTGCTGCTCGAAAAGGCCGGGCTGGTCGAGCTGAAGGAGCCGGGCAACCTGCTGGCCACTTCACGTGATCTGGCGGCAAACCCCAAGAAGCTGAAGTTCCGTGAGCTGGATGCCGCTTTCCTGCCGCGTGCACTGGATGACGCGGACCTGGCCCTGATCAACACCAATTACGCGTTGGCGGCCGGTCTGATGCCGACCCGGGACGCATTGGTTCTCGAAGGCGCCGACTCGCCCTACGTCAACATCGTGACGGCACGCCCCGACAATGCCGACTCCGCAGCCATCGCCAAGCTGATGAAGGCACTGCGCTCGCCGGAGGTCAAACAGTTCATCGAGAAGAAATACGGCGGTGCGATCGTGCCGGCTTTCTGATGGGATGATTCGAACGAACGACGAGGCCGGACGCCTTCCACATACCGTGGTCAGGCATCCGGCCTCATCGTTTTCGATCGGACACTGACCGTCTATTTCTTCCGTTTTCTGTCCTTGCGCTTGCGGCCGTCATCATCCGGCCCACGGTGCAGTGGTTTGGCAGACACCTTGGTGATGACCGTTTGGGCCAGACCCCGCAACAGGAAACGGCCCTCGACGTGCACTTTCTGCTGCAGGGCATGGGCGCAGTCCAGCGCCACGGCCTGCGTCAGCGCTTCCACATCGCGTACGATCGGATGGCCGATAGCGGCCTGAATATAGGCCGACAGCGAGAACACTTCCAGAAATCGTGCCTTGCCCCGGTAATGGATGACCAACGTCGATCCGGGCAGCGGGTTGTGGCTGGCCGGGCACAGTTCGGGCAGTTCCATGACATGCGCCTGATGGGTATCGAGCGCGGGATTCGGATTTCTGATGCACTTGATGCGTGCCTTGTTCCAGGGGGAGATGAAATCTCCGGGCCGTTCCGGCACGTCGATGTGGGAAGGGCGGTCTTTGTGAGCGGCCTCACCCCGTTTGGCTTTCTTCGGTTTCCGGTCCGCATGTCCGGTCGTGGCTGCAATCTGTGACGCCGGGGCGCGCCGCGTCATCGGCAATGGGCTGGCGCCGACGGCAGGTGCGCCGTTTTCGTCGTGTCCGGTCGACTGCCCGCCGAGTGCGGCAGCCAGCACGGCAGCCACCACGGGTGTGGGTTCGGCTCCCGCCATGCCGGTGATGGTGGCAGCCGAGATCGGGCCGGGGAAGCCCGCTGCCGGTTCGTCCTGCGCGGCATCCGAATCCGGGGCTGGTGCAACGGCGTCTGCGGCGTGCAAGGTTGGGGAGTCGACCGAACCGGCCGGTTCACCGGGAGGAGGGGCCACATTCCGGCGCGCCTGGGCACGGCGTGTTTCACGCGGGCGGCGCGGACGCTTCGTGCCTTTCGATGCCGCGCCGTCGTCGTTGCCGGTCGTTGGCTGCCCGGCTGCCGGAGTGCCGGGATCGTGGGCGGGTTTGGCGGAGGGAGGGTACATGTTCATGACGTCAGGCCGCTGGTTCGAGCGCTTTGCCGCCGGTGTTCAGCCGGGCTGCCTGAAAGGGCAGCCAGGCCAGCAAGGCGGCGATCAGGTATTTGCTGATGATGTCGGCGTAAATGATCTGGCCAATGTCGAACAGCGACATCGACCCACCAAAGGCCAGCAGACTGAACAGGGTGCTGTCCAGCGGCACGCTGACCGCATTGCTGGCCAGCACACGGTGGCGCCAGCGCCAGTGCATCAGGTGCTGGAATGCCGCGGTGTCGGCCAGTTCGCTGACCAGGATCGAGATGAAGGACGCCATCAGAAAGCGCGACTCGATCCCGAAATACAGGCCATAAGCGACATTGACCACCAGCGCCAAGCCGATACCGACCATCACGGTAGGCAGCCCGTAACGGTGCAGATGATCCCGCAGTGTGAAGACGGCTGCAAAAAACAGAGTACCAATACTCAGCAGCCCGAAGAAGGGCAGCGGAATGAAATGGTCGAGAAAGACGTTGGCCAGCAGAACCGAGCCAACGTAGGCGAGAATCCAGAGAAGACGGACCATGATGCGGAAACCCCTCGACGGCAGGACGGGCCGGTCCCGGAGGCGGTTGAAAGACTGTTCTTCGACCGTCGACGCATGGCCCGGGTCTCGCCGCAGAATACTCGCGGGACGGATGCTCCGTTGCACATGTGTCGATCCAATACTTCGGACCCAGTATTTCTTTCACCTGCCTGTCAGGCGCCTGTGCCGCGAGATCGGGCGGCACGTCATGCCATGTCGGCCATCAGAGAAATAGTCTGACGCCGGTTGAACGGAAACAGGGATGAAGACACAGGGCAGAAAGCCCAAGCCTTCGGCGGATTGCGGACCGATCCCGGTTTGGGCGGTCGATCACGAGAATCCGGCAGCCCCACAGTCTAGCCCAGGAACGGGGGGCTCAGAAAGACCGCGAGCTGAAAAATGGGCCTGGCTACAACCAGCCCACCTTACGGAAGCGCCGGTACAGCAGCAGCGCGACGCCCACCATCAGCAGCATCGCCGCCGGGTAGCCCCATACCCATTTCAGTTCGGGCATGTGCTCGAAGTTCATGCCCCAGATGCCGGCAAACGTGGTCATCATGGCGAAGATGGCGGCCCAGGCCGCCAGCTTCTTGCTCACCTCGCTTTGTTCCAGGCTGATCAGCGACAGATTGACCTGAGTCGCCATCGAGATGCTGTCGCGCAGCGCCTCGAGCGACAGCACGATCCGATGCAGGTGGTCGTGCACGTCCCGGAAATAGTCCTTCAGCTCCGTGGCCAGTGCCGGCGCGGCACGGCCGCCATACAGTCGGAACAATGCCTCGTCCATCATCGGCGGCAGCGAATGCCGCAGCTCGGCCACGTCTTGTTTCAGCTCGTGCAGTGTCAGCATGGTCTCGCGGCTGGGCGTTTCGCGAAACAGCAGTGCTTCGACTTCCTCCAGCCGGATCTCCAGCTCGTCGACGATCGGAAAGTAACGGTCGACCACTGCATCGGTCAGCGCATACAGCACAAAGGCCGGCCCCAGCCGCAGCAGATCATTCTCGCATTCCGCCCGGGCACGGACATCCGCAAAACCCCTTCTCACATCATTGCGGATCGACAACACGAAACGCTCGTGTGTGAATATGAACAGATCGCCATAATGGATCGTGTCTTGCCGTCGTTCCGCAACTTTCAGCGAGGCGAACAGCAGTTGATCGTATTCTTCGACCTTCGGGCGCTGGCCGCCGTGCAGCGTGTCTTCGACCGCCAGGTCGGGCAGGTCGAAGACACGCTGCACCAGCAGAATCTGTTCCGGGTCGGGGTCCTTGAGCGAAACCCAGACGAAGGTGTCGGGTGAAGCCAGTGCGGCGGGGATTTGTTCGGCGGAGATATCCGCCTCTCTTTTACCGTCCCGGTAGACAGCGCAGTTGATCAGCATGATAGTTTGACAGACTGTAAGAACTCGCTTTTGCCGACCGCTGTAAGATCGTAAATGATTCATATTAAATCGATGAACATCCCACCCGGTTCCGGCATACACCGGAGTATAGGAGCTAGGAGCTAGGTTTCCGGCATGAAATCCGTCATTCGACCCCGTTTGCTGCCATGGCTGGCAACCGCCTTTCTGTTGGCTGGTTGTGACACCGTGCTGCTGAACCCGTCGGGCTACATCGCCCTGCAGCAGCGCGACCTGATCTACATTTCCACCGGTCTGATGTTGTTGGTCATCGTTCCGGTGATCATCCTGACCCTGCTGTTCGCATGGCGCTATCGGGCAGGCAATGTCACGGCACGCTACGAACCGGACTGGCATCATTCCAACAAGATCGAAGCGGTCGTCTGGACCATTCCGATCATCATCATCATCATCCTGGGCACCATCACCTGGATCACCACTCACAAGCTCGACCCTTTCCGTCCGCTGGAGGAGATCGAAGCAGGACGGCCCGTACCGGCCGGCGTCGAGCCGCTGGAAATCCAGGTCGTCGCCATGGACTGGAAATGGCTGTTCATCTACCCGGAACAGGGTATCGCCCTGGTGAACGAAGCGGCGGCCCCGGTCGATCGTCCGGTGCGCTTCAAGATCACCTCCACCTCGGTGATGAACTCCTTTTTCATTCCAGCCATGGCCGGCATGATCTATGCCATGCCCGGCATGGAAAGCCATCTCAATGCCATCATCAACAAAGCCGGCACTTATGATGGCCTGTCGGCCAATTACAGCGGTGCAGGCTTTTCGCACATGCGTTTCAAGTTTCATGGCCTGTCCGATCGAGACTTCGATGCCTGGGTCGAGAAAGTGAAGTCCGCTGACCGGTCCCTGTCGCGTCAACGCTATCTGGAACTGGCGCGCCCCAGCGAAAAAGTGCCACCGACCTATTTCGCCAGCGTCGATCCACGGCTGTTCGACCGCATCCGTCATCGATGCGTCGAGCCGGATCGCATGTGCATGGATATGATCATGGCCATCGACAAACAGGGGGGGCTGGGCATTCTGGGCGTCGACGGCGTGGCCAGCGAAGCGCTGAATCAGCCCAAGCACCGTGGTGAGCTGCCGCTTTATCGCACCTACGTGTCCGAGGCGCTGTGCGCACCGATGGTGTCGACGTTCACTCCCGCTCCGGTCGAGACGGCCCCGGCGTCAGGCCGGTCGCCTGCTGCCGTCCGGGAGCAGGCACCGCAGCAAGCCGAACCGGGGCCGGCCACCGAAGCGGCGCCGGCGGCACTGTGATTCCGGCCGGTGCAGCCCTCCAGGGGCCGCACCGGCCTGTCCTTGTCCGTTCGTTTTCCCTCGTACCTGAATGCAGCCAGGCATTCAGGCAAACAGCGAAGAAATCACGATGTTCGACCTATCCGATCCCGCCAAGTTGATTTTCGGGCGCCTGTCCTGGGAGGCCATCCCACTGCATGAGCCGATTCTGATCGTGACGTTCATCGCCGTCATGCTCGGCGGCCTGGCGTTGCTTGGCGCGCTCACCTATTTCAAGGCATGGGGGCCGCTGTGGCGTAATTGGTTCACCAGCATCGACCACAAGAAGATCGGCATCATGTATATCGTACTGGCCATCATCATGCTGCTGCGCGGCTTTGCCGATGCACTGATGATGCGTCTGCAGCAGGCGATGGCCTTCGGTGGTTCCGAAGGCTATCTGCCACCGCATCACTACGACCAGATCTTCACAGCCCACGGCGTGATCATGATTTTCTTCGTGGCGATGCCCTTCGTGACCGGCTTCATGAACTACGTGGTGCCGCTGCAGATCGGTGCGCGCGACGTGGCTTTCCCTTTCCTCAACAATTTCAGTTTCTGGATGACCGCCTTCGGTGCCGTATTGGTGATGATTTCACTGTTCGTCGGTGAATTCTCCACGGCAGGCTGGCTGGCCTATCCACCGCTGTCGGGCATCGAGTTCAGCCCCGGTGTGGGGATGGACTATTACATATGGGCACTGCAGATCGCCGGGGTCGGGACACTGCTGTCCGGTGTCAACCTGATCGTCACCATCGTCAAGATGCGTGCGCCCGGCATGCCGATGATGAAGATGCCGGTGTTCACCTGGACGGCCTTCTGCGCCAACGTGTTGATCGTGCTGATCTTCCCGGTGCTGACCGCCACACTCGGCCTGCTGTCGCTCGATCGCTATGTCGGCACCAACTTCTTCACGAACGATCTGGGCGGCAACGCCATGATGTACGTGAACCTGATCTGGATCTGGGGGCACCCCGAGGTCTATATCCTGATCCTGCCCGCCTTCGGCATCTTCTCCGAGGTGGTGGCCACCTATTGCGGCAAACGGCTGTTCGGTTATACCTCGATGGTGTATGCGACCACCTGCATCATGGTGCTGTCCTATCTGGTCTGGCTGCACCATTTCTTCACCATGGGCTCGGGCGCCAGCGTCAACACCTTCTTCGGTATCGCCACGATGATCATCTCGATCCCGACCGGGGCCAAGATTTTCAACTGGTTGTTCACCATGTACCGGGGGCGTATCCGCTTCGAGGTGCCCATGTACTGGACGATCGGTTTCATGGTCACCTTCGTCATCGGGGGCATGACCGGCGTGATGCTGGCCATTCCGGCGGCCGACTTTGTGCTGCACAACAGCTTGTTCCTGATCGCCCACTTCCACAACGTCATCATCGGTGGCGTGGTGTTCGGCATGTTCGCCGGCATCGGCTATTGGTTCCCCAAAGCCTTCGGCTATCGGCTCGATCCGTTCTGGGGCAAGTGCTCGTTCTGGTGCTGGCTGATCGGTTTCTATGTGGCCTTCATGCCGATCTATGTGCTGGGCTTCATGGGCATCACCCGCCGGGTCAGTCAGTTCGATGATGCATCGCTGCAGATCTGGTTCCAGGTCGCTGCGGTGGGGGCTTTCCTGATCCTGCTCGGCATCGTCTCCTTCGTCATCCAGCTGGTGGTCAGCTACCTGAAGCGTGATTCGTTGCGCGACGAGACCGGCGATCCCTGGAACGGCCGCACGCTCGAATGGTCGACCTCGTCGCCACCGCCCGACTACAACTTTGCGTTCACCCCGGTGGTGCACAGTATCGATGCCTGGTGGGACATGAAGAAGAACGGCTATGTCCGTCCGACCGAGGGCTTCATCCCGATCCACATGCCGAAGAACACCTCGGCCGGCTTCATCGTGGCAGCCCTCAGCGCGCTGTGTGGCTTTGCGCTGATCTGGCACATGTGGCTGGTGGCCGGCGCAAGCTTCCTGGTCATGCTGATCGCGGTCATCGTCCATACCTTCGACTACGAGCGTGACTACTACATCCCGGCAGCAGATGTGGTTCGTACCGAGGCGGCCCGCACGCGAATCCTCGCGGACAACGCCTGATCCCCCGTTCCTGTCATTCGTATCCGGCACTCGACATGAGCATTGCAACCATTCACCCCGGCGGACCGCCCCCCCAGGTCGGAGATCGCCCCTACCACATGACCGAAGAGCATCATCCGCAGAACGGAACGATACTCGGGTTCTGGATCTACCTGATGAGCGACTGTCTGATCTTCGCCTGCCTGTTCGCAGTGCATGGCGTGGTCGGCAGAAACTATGCAGCCGGCCCTTCGGGGGCCGAGCTGTTCGATCTGGGGCTGGTCGCGCTCAATACCGCCATGCTGCTGCTGTCGTCGATCACCTATGGCTTTGCCATGTCGTCGATGCAGCGTCGCAAGCTGAAGGGCACCGTCGGGTGGCTGGTGGCCACTGGTCTGTTCGGTCTGGCCTTCCTGGCCATCGAACTCTATGAATTCGCCCACCTGATCCATCTGGGGGCCACCCCGCAGCGCAGTGCCTTCCTGTCGTCCTTCTTCACCCTGGTCGGCACCCACGGTCTGCACGTCACCTTCGGTGTCGTCTGGTTGGTCGTGCTGGTGTTTCAGCTGCGTCGTCATGGTCTCATCGAGGCCAACCGTCGTCGTGTCACGTGCCTGTCGATGTTCTGGCATTTCCTGGACGTGGTCTGGATCGGTGTTTTCTCCTTTGTCTATCTGATGGGGGTTCTGCAATGAGCACGGCAAATCATCGGCATTCGACCGTCGGCCATGCGGCCCACCACGATGGACATGAGGACGAAGAACTGCACGTCAGCACGCGTGAATACGTCACCGGTTTCGTGTTGTCCGTCATCCTGACGGCCATTCCCTTTGCGATGGTGATGGGCAAGTGGGTCCAGAAAGCGGCCGCTGCGGCTTACTGGATTCTGGGGCTGGGCGCCATCCAGATCGTGGTGCACATGGTCTACTTCCTGCACATGAACCGCAAGGCGCAGGGCGGGTGGACCTTGATGGCCCTGATGTTCACCGTACTGATGGTGATCATCACCCTGGCTGGTTCGCTGTGGGTCATGTTCCATCTCGATGCCAACCTGATGCCGGAAGGTGCGCACGACGTGCGCATCCGGCCCTGAACCCGGATACGGTCCAGTCGGGTCTGATGGGTCCGATGCTCCGGCTGCCTCCGCGCCGCCGGGCTTTCGGCACACCGATGTACGCCAAATGTCGGAACCCTCTTTCGATTCCCCGCCACGACGGCGCCCGGTCTTCGTGCGTATCCTCGCCTGGGTCTTTCTGGGCCTGTTGCTGCTGACTTTCCTGTCGCTGGGCACCTGGCAGGTCGAGCGCCTGGCCTGGAAACGCGATCTGATCGCCCGCGTCGATGCCCGCATCCATGCGCCACCGGTGTCGGCACCTCCACCCGAGCAGTGGGCTTCGGTCAGCACGGCACGGGATGAATACCGGCATGTACGGCTGCGTGGCCGGCTGCTGAACGACCAGGAAACCCTGGTGCAGGCTTCCAGCGCGCTCGGGGCAGGGTACTGGGTGCTGGTGCCGGTCGAAACCCGCGATGGTGCCATCGTCATGGTGAACCGGGGCTTCGTGCCGCCCGAACGCAGTCGTCCCGGGCAGCGGGCGTCTGCCGATGCGGCATCATCGTCCGACGCCTGGGTCGAGGTGGTCGGTCTGCTGCGCATGCCGGAGCCCGGTGGCGCCTTTCTGCGCAGCAACGATCCCGACGCCGATCGCTGGTATTCCCGCGATGTGCAGGCCATCGCCACTCGGCGCGGGCTGGCAGTGGGCCGGGTCGCCCCGTATTTCATCGATCTGACCCAGGCGCCGGAAATACTGCCCGGTCTCGATGCACCGCTGTCCGAAGTGCCACGCTGGCAGCCGCCGCCCGTCAGCAGTGGCGAAATCGCCATCATCCGCTGGGCCGAACGTCGACCCAAACGGTTTCCCATGCCCGGGCTGACGGTCGTGTCCTTCAACGACAACCATCTGATGTACGCCATCACCTGGTATGGACTGGCTCTGATGGTGCTGGTGGCAGGCTGGTTGCTCTGGCGCGAACAGCGGCGGGCCGGATGATGTCGCGGCCGGCTTTGCGACGACGGCAAAGGTGGGTGGCGAAGGCCGTGTGCCGAAGCGGCTGCGCGTACCGGTTTCGGATTCGGGCACGAATCGTGCCGGCCGGTCGAGCTCACGAGCTCAAAGCGCACCGACTTCGAGTTCGGGGATGAAGTGCTGCTGGACGAAGCGTAGGCCGCTGGCCGCCCCGATCCGATCGTTTGCCGCAGGGGCGGGGATGCCGGCTTCGGGTATTCCCCGCCGGCATCACGGAACAGTCGCTGTCAAAACGTTCTAAACTCTCGGGCTTGCACGGTGGCTCCTTTCGCGCCGGCCATGGCTTTCCCGGGCCATCGCGCGCCGCGCAGGCAGCCAGCAAACCGTGTGCCAGCGAGCTTCTCGAAAATCCTCGCCGTCAGATCGTGCCGGCCCGTCTGCATTGCATGAGCCGGTTTGCCCGCGGCGGCCAAACCGCGGTCCACGCCCGTGCCGGGCGCAAGCCTGCGTGCGCTGTGCGGTCGCGATGCCGAAGCATGCGTCGATCCCGCGGACTCGGTTGTTCGGAAGCTCGCTGCTGACAGGAAACTTTGGAGAGCGAGTAAATGGAAGAACTGCAAAAGTTTTTCGACTGGCTGGGCGAATATGTCTGGGGAGCGCCCATGTTGGTGCTGTTGGTCGGCACGGGGATCTATCTGTCATTGCGTCTGCTGTTTCTGCAGGTGACGATGCTGCCCTTTGCGCTGAAACAGGCATTTTCTCCTCATCACGACAAGGACCATGAAGGCGATATTTCGCACTTCGGTGCGCTGATGACGGCCCTGTCCGCCACCATCGGCACCGGCAATATCGCAGGCGTGGCCACTGCGGTCGTTTCCGGGGGGCCCGGGGCCGTGTTCTGGATGTGGATGACGGCTTTCTTTGGTATGGCAACCAAGTATGCGGAAGGCATCCTGGCCGTCAAATTCCGGGTGCAGAACGAAAAGGGTGAAATGTCCGGTGGTCCGATGTACTACATCGAGCGCGGGCTCGGCATGAAATGGTTGGCCCTGCTGTTCGCCTTGTTCGGTATGCTGGCCTCTTTCGGTATCGGCAGCTCAGTGCAGGCCAACTCGGTGGCGCAGGCCATCGAAAGCAGCTTCTCGGTCAACCCCTGGATCACCGGAGTCGTGCTGACCGTCTTCACGGGCATCGTGATTCTGGGCGGTATCAAGAGCATCGCCAAGGCTTCCTCTCTGATCGTGCCTTTCATGGCGATCGTCTATGTCCTGGGCGGCGTGGCCATCATCCTGTTGCACCTCGACAAAGTCATCCCCGCGATCGAAACGATCTTCCGTTCCGCCTTTGGTCTGGATGCCGTCGTGGGGGGCGCCATCGGTTCGGCCATTCGTTATGGCGTGGCGCGGGGCGTCTTCTCCAACGAAGCGGGCATGGGTTCGGCTCCCATCGCCGCTGCCGCAGCCAAGACCGACCATCCGGCCCGTCAGGCAATGGTCTCGATGACCGGCACCTTCCTCGATACCATCGTGGTCTGCAGCATCACCGGCGTCGTGCTGGTGATCGGCGGGATGTACACCACGGGCACGAGTGGAGCGGCCCTCACCACACAGACCTTCAATGAATTGCTGCCCGGGCCGGGTGGTTGGCTGGTGACCTTCGGACTGGTCTTCTTCGCCTATTCCACCATCCTGGGTTGGTGCTACTACGGCGAAAAGTGTGCCTCCTACCTGGGCGGTGACGGCATCATGCCGGTGTTCCGCGTCGTCTACGTGGTGTCGGTGCTGCTGGGCTCGGGGGTCGACCTCGGTCTGGTCTGGGCCGCATCCGATGTGTTCAACGGCCTGATGGCGATTCCCAACCTGATCGCACTGGTGCTGCTGGCCGGCGTGGTCGTCTCCGAAACCAAGGATTTCATCGCCAAACGCCGCAGTGGCGAGCTGCCCTGATCCAGCGTGGCCCGGCACGCCGGGGCGCGGGCTTCGACCGGATCGATCGGATGCCGGATGAGATGCGCGATTCATCCGGCATCCGTCCGTGCGGACGTATACGTAGATGTGGACGTGGACGTGGACGCCGACGCCGACGGCATCGGTGCATGCCTGGAGATGCAGGCCCTGTCGCGACGCGTTTCGTGGCGCCCTTCCTCCTATTCGATCGGCGGCGCCGACCACCAAGGTGGAATACACCCGATAGCCGAGTTGAAACCCGGGGTTTGTTTGCAAATCATTGTCGTTAGCATTAGAGTGGCCCCAAATAAGCAAGTATCGTAAATCATCCGGATTCAGATCATGGCTGTCATTCCATTGACCGAACTGACTCAAGGCGCACAAGCGCACATCGATTCCATCGTTCCCAACACTGATTTTGGCGATCTGGACTCGATCGTCACGCGGCGCTTGGGCGATCTGGGCTTTTCCGATGGGGTGCCCCTGCTGCTGGTCGCCAAAGGGGTTCTGGGCAAGGGGCCATTCGCCGTGCGTCTGGGCAATCAGTCCCAGTTTGCGCTGCGCGAGCCCGAAGCCGACAAGATACTGTGTCGCATCGAGATATAGCCGATGTCTTGCAGCAGAGGAGACACGCGGACCGGGCATGCAGGCATCCATGTGCAGGGCCCTGGCCGTGCCGTCGCAACGGCAGTCACGCCATCACTCATGCTCTAGAAAAATATCGGTTACATCATGAAGGTCACCCGCTTTGCCTTGCTGGGCGCTCCCAACTGCGGAAAGACCGTTCTGTTCAACGGTCTGACCGGCTCGAATGCCAAAGTGGCCAACTACGCCGGCGTGACTGTCGACCGACGTGAAGGCCCCTTCGTCGATGATCCTTCCATTCACATCATCGACCTGCCCGGTACTTACAGCTTACGTACCACCAGTCCGGACGAGGCCGTGGCCCGTGATTCCGTGCTCGGAAATCTGGGTGAGCGTCCCGATGGTGTCATCGCCGTGGCCGATGCGACCAACCTGCGTATGACGCTTCGGATGATGCTGGAGTTGAAGACCCTCGGTCTGCCGATGGTGGTGTCGCTGAATCTGTCCGACGTGGCCTATGCACGGGGCTTGCGCATCGACGTCAAGAAACTCAGCGAACTGCTCGGGGTGCCGGTGCTCGAAACCATCGCCATCAGCCGCAACGGTATCCGTGCCGTCTGTCTGGAAGTGAGCCGGATGCCCCGCGATGGTGCCAGGACCGTCGATGCCGCCGAGGCGGCAAGAACGCTGGAGGCGTTGGACAGCAACCAGCTCTATGCTCGGGTCGAAGAGATCCTGAAGCAGGTGGTACGCACCGAAATGAGTCTGCCGGCCTGGCACCGCAGGCTCGACCAGCTCGTGCTGCATCCAGTCTGGGGCATGTTGATTCTGCTGCTCGTCCTGATGGTCGTGTTCCAGGCCGTCTATGCCTGGGCCGAACCCTTGATGGACGCCATCGAGGGCGGTTTCGGCATCCTCGGCGAATGGGTGCAGGCCTACATGGCCGAAGGCATGCTCAGAGATTTGCTGGTCGACGGGGTGATTGCCGGTCTGGGCAGTGTGTTGGTCTTTCTGCCGCAAATCACCATCCTGTTTGCCTTCATCCTGTTGCTCGAAGATTCCGGCTACCTGCCACGGGCCGCATTCCTGCTCGACAATCTGCTGTCCAAGAGTGGTCTGTCCGGCCGTGCGTTCATTCCGCTGCTGTCGAGCTTCGCCTGCGCGGTGCCAGCCGTCATGTCTGCACGCACCATCCACGACCCACGTGAACGGATCGTCGCCATCGCCATCGCACCGATGCTGACCTGTTCGGCACGCCTGCCGATCTATGCGTTGATCATCGCCGCCATCATTCCTCGACAGGAGGTCTGGGGCCTGTTCAACCTGCAGGGGCTGACGCTGTTCGGCCTGTATCTGGCCGGTATCGTTTCGGCGGGGCTGACGGCCTACGTGCTCAAGCGCATGGCGCGCAGCAAGGGCAACATCCGACAATTTCCGCTGCTGATGGAACTGCCCACCTTCCGCGTGCCCAACTTCAAGCACATCATCACCAGCCTCTGGGATCGCGTCAAAGCCTTCCTGAAGCGGGCCGGTACGGTGATCTTCGCCATGAGCGTAGTGTTGTGGGCGCTGGTCAGTTTCCCCGGCGCGCCCGAAGGTGCGACCGGTCCGGCCATCGATTACAGCCTTGCCGGCACACTGGGCCATCTGATCCAGCCCCTGTTCGCTCCGCTCGGTTTCACCTGGCAGATGTGCATTGCGATGATTCCCGGCATCGCCGCGCGTGAAGTGGTCGTGGCCGCGCTGGGTACGGTCTATGCCGTTGGCGCCGACGCCGAGGACGCGGTGCAGAACGCACTGATTCCGATCGTGCACGACAATTGGGGCTTGCCGACCGCCTTTGCTTTCCTGGGTTGGTACATCTACGCACCCATGTGCCTGGCCACACTGGCGGTCATCAAGCGTGAGACCAAATCGTCCAAGGTGACCTGGATGATCGCGGGCGGTCTGTTCGTCTGGGCTTACATCTTTGCCATGATCGTCTACCAAGTCACTTCGAGGATTCTGTGATGCTGGACAACATCATCGTTGGCGCCATCGTCGTCGTCGCAGCGGTTTATATCCTGCGCAAATTCTTCTTCACCGGCAAAAACAGCGGTGACACCGGCTGTGGCAGATGTGGCGGTTGCAGCGGCAGCAAAAGCGGCGGCGGCTGTCACTGAGATGGGCCGCACGGGGCCATGGAAGCATGGATCCATGGAAGATCGTATGAAAACGGCCGGCCGACCAGACCCCGACAGCCAGCGCTGGCGCCGTGTGTTTCGTTCGTGGCCGATGCCATGGAAGAACCCGGAGACGGCGCCTGCATGGCCTGCCGCAGACGCAGAACATCCGTGAGACCTCTGGCAAAACCACAGCGACGGCGGATCGTGCAGATATCCCTGTTCTCCCTGATGGCGGGCCTGTTCGACCGCATCGTGCATGGTTCACCGCTCAAAGCCGATGAATGCGTGATGGCCATTCCCGGCCTGCTGCGTGTCGGTGGACTGGAGCCGCTGCGGGCCGACATCGATGTCTGGGTCTACGAGAACGAAAATCGTCCGGGCATGCGCAGCTTGTTTGCCCGTTATCTGGACGTGGACCTGAATGCGCTCGATGCGCAGCGGCGCAACACGTTCGATCGGCGGACCCGGCTCTTTCTGAGAGATTCCGAACGACACAAACGACTGTCGGTCATGATCGAGGGGTACGGCAGCGTCGCACTGTCCCGAACCGATCCCGCCGGACGCTCCAACACGGCCGTGACCCTGCCCCGTGAGCTCTGGTCTGGCGAGATGACGCCCCTCCATTATCGGCTGCCCGTCGTCTGCCCGGGAGAAGCGCGCCATGGCCAGCTCTGGCCCATCCTGCCCGAAGGTCTGTCGGTCGTCAGCGATATCGACGACACCATCAAGATTTCCGAGGTGCGCGACACCAAGGCACTGTTGCGTAACACCTTTTTGGAGCCCTTCGAACCGGTTCCCGGCATGGCCGCCTGGTATCGCCATATCGAACGGCAGATCGATGGCGCGGACCCGGGCGTGGCGGTGTCAGATGGAACGCCCGGCAATGTCCGCTTCCATTACCTGTCATCCAGTCCGCTGCAACTGTTGCCGGTGCTCGACGTATTTCTGAAAAAGGCGGGTTTTCCGGCCGGTCCGATGGTGCTGCGCGAGTCGACCGCCTGGAAAGATCTGTTGCCGGGCAAGGGCGATTCCGAAGCACACAAACTCGGGCATCTGCATTCGCTGATGCGGGAATTTCCGCGGCGTCGTTTCGTGCTGATCGGAGATTCGGGCGAGGCCGATCCGGAAATCTATGCCCGGATCGCCCGCCAGTATCCCGTTCAAGTGGTGGGTATCTTCATTCGCAACGTCAGCGACGAAGCCGCCGATGCACCGCGCTACCTGCGCCTCTTCGACGACATTCCGCGCCGCAAGTGGCACGTCTTTCAGCACGGCGATGAAGCACGAGCGGCGTTTGATGCCCTGCAGCCGCAGTGACGGGAAGGAGATGCACGGCTCGGCTGGCAGGTCGCATCACATCGTCGCCATGCGCCGCGGCTTCGCCAGGGCAGGAAGCAGGGCAGGGAGCGTGCATCGTGCCGGTCCAGGCCCCTTCCGAAATGATTCAGAGCGAACCCGTCAGTGAAGCCGCCACCAGCTTCTTGAAGGGCGTCAGCCGCTGACCCAGCCGCAGCGCGGCATTGCGCATCAGACGTGCTGGCGGCGATTCGGTCGTGTACAACGTGGCGATGCCACGGGTGATCTCGTACAGTGGCCGGGTGGCCAGCATGTGTTTGCGTTCGTAGCGGGCCAGCAGATCATCGCTGGCGATATCGCGGCCGGCTGCCTGTGCCGTGCGAATCTCGCGCGACAGTGTGTCGATGCTCAGCAGCCCGAAATTGAAACCATGGGCCGTGACCGGATGCATGCCGACTGCGGCATCACCGATGCACGCAAAGCGCTTCGTCACCAAACGGTGTGGCATCACACCCACCAGGGGATAAGGGTGGCGCGTGCTGGTCAGTCGCATCCTGCCCAGCCGGCCGTGGAAGCGCCGGGTCATTTCCTCCCCGAAGCCGGCCTCATCCAGCGTCAGCAACTGCTCGATCTTCTGGTGCGGCAGCGTCAGAACGGTCGAAGCACGATGCTCACCGGTTCCGGGGTCATCGTTCATCGGCAGCAGTGCCAGCGTCTGGCCGTAGTCGAACCATTCCCAGGCGATGTGCTCGTGCGATACTTCGTGCGTCATCTGGCAGACCAGCATGCTGCGACCGAAATCGTGCAGGCTGGCACCGATACCCACCGCGCGGCGGGTCTGCGAAAAACGGCTGTCGGCCGCCACCAGCAGCCGGGCCGAATGCACGCTGCCATCGGCCAGCGTCAGCTGCACGCTGTCGGCATGGTGGCGCACCTGCGTGACGCCCTGGCCGGCCATCAGCGTGATGCGGCCGCTCTCTTCGGCCTTGGCCATCACCTCGGCATAGGCGGCACGGCGGATCAGGTGGTTGGACACCAGCCAGCCCAGTTCGCTGCGCGAAGTCAACCCATGACCGATCACCATCGAAAATGCCGAACCACCGTTCATCACCTTGGCATCGCGCAGCGGAGACAGCGCCGCCGGATCGATCCCATCGATGCGGTCCCACAGACCCAGCTCGCGCAGCAGTGCCGCCGAGCGTTGTGTCAGCGCAATTTCGCGGCCATCGAAGGCCGCCTCCTGCAACGCAGCCTGCGGCTGTTGATCAACCAGTCCGATGGACAACCCGGAGTCTGCAAGCGCACGCGCCAGGCACAGCCCGGCCGGACCGGCGCCACTGATGAGAAGATCGAATTCCATGGCCAAAAATCGTAGAGGAGCTGACGCCGTTCGGCGTTGACGAACGTCAGTTTAGCCCGGCTGAGCGCAGCGTGCTCGGGAGGCCGTGCCGGCCGTGTTGCGTCAGCCTGTCGGGATGGACCGGAACGGCTCCCCGCGCAGGGTGTTCGAGGCATTGGGGACGAATTCGAGACATTGGAGAAGGTATCGGCGCGACATTCGCCGCCTGTCGTTTCATCGTGGCGCACAGGCTTCTACAATCGGTGCGGTGCGGTGCGGTGCGGTGCGGTGCTTTGTCGCACATACGGGCATGGCCGCCGGCGCTGGACCGTGCTGGAGTCATGCGGGTCATGCATGTCCTGCCCCAACCCCAACCCCAACCCCCAATCTCCCGAACCCCCTGCGTCTCATGACAAGATCATGAATCCTTCCACCAAGCCCTTTCCGGTTCCGATCAGCTATTTCGGCATGGCGCTGGGCAGTACTGCATGGGGCCTGTCATGGCGCTTTGGCGCCTCGGCCGGGTTGGCGCCGGTCTGGCTGGGCGAGGTGATGCTCGCCGTGGTGGGCGTGGTCTGGTTGTCGCTGATGATCGGCTTCGTCATCAAATTGCTCGGTTATCGGCAGGAACTGCTGGCCGATCTGCACGACCCGGTGCGTTGCTGCTTCCTCAGCATGGTGCCGATCACCACCATTCTGACCGGCATGTCGCTGCTGCCTTATCTGTACGGACTGGGGCTGACCATGATCGTGCTCGGTACGCTCGGGCAGCTGTCGTTTGCGATGTACCGTTCCGGCGGCCTTTGGCGTGGTGGGCACAGCATGGAGGCCACTACGCCGGTCATCTATCTGCCCACCGTGGGTGCCGGCTTCGTCAGTGCCATGGCCTGCAAGGCGATCGGCCTGCCCGATTACGGCATGCTCTTCTTCGGCGCGGGCATGCTGTCCTGGTTCGGCCTCGAAGCGGCCATTCTGCTGCGTCTGCGCATCGAGCAGCCCCTGCCGCCGCCGATGCGCGGTGTGCTCGGCATCACGGTGGCACCGTCTTTCGTGGCCGGCAGTGCTTACCTCGAAATCAACGGCGGTCATGTCGATGCCTTCGCACTGATGGTGCTGGGCTATGGGATACTGCACACGCTGTTTTCGATCCGCCTGCTGCCCTGGCTGACCGAAGGGGGCTTTTCCATGAGCCTGTGGGGCTATTCGTTTGCCATGGCGGCCATGACCGGCTGCGGCCTGCGGCTGGTGGCCCTGCATCCGCCGCTGCAGGGCCTGGGCTGGGTGCTGGCCGCCTTCGGCAGCGCGGTGATGCTGTTGCTGGTGATGTTCACCGTGCGGCTGGCACTGCAGGGGCGCTTTCTGGTGCGGGGCTGAAATCAAGCATGCCGTTTATCAAGCATGCCGTTTTTCGATCCTTCCACCCGTCCTTCCAGCTGTCCGGTTTCTCGATCCCCCACAAATCCCCCATCCGCCGACTGCCGATTGGCACGCCGCCACAGCCAGGGCACAAGCGGCACCATCAGCGCATTGAAGGCCATCGCCAGATAGAGCAGATTCTCGTAACCCAACCGTTGTGCCAGCTGCTGGCCAAGCGCCCCGGCCGCATAGCCGGCGCCCAGATATACACTGTACTGCACGGCAAAATCCGTGGCCGGCGCATGGGCACGGGTACGGCCCATCATCAGCGTGCCGCCCAGCACCCCCATCGGCATATACAGCGCCATGAAGCCTCCCACGCCCAGCATCACCCCCATTTGACCGGCGCCATTCAGCAGTGGCGTGGCCATCAGCACCACCGCCAGCAGCTGCGCTGGCACCATCCAGCGCAGCGTCACGGCGGCCGACCATCTGCGCATGGCGAAACCCAGCAGCACCATGCTGACCGTACCGATCGACGTGCCATGGATATTGACCACACTGCCGATCCGGCTCATCGACCAGCCGGCATCGACCAGCATCGGTGACAGCACACTGTAAGCCATGAACACCCCGGTCTGCAGTGCGATGATCAGCAAAAACCAGGCCCAGCCCGTGTCGGGCTGCTGCCAGAAGCGGCCGATCTCGGCCCAGTATCGACCCAGCTCCCGATGACCCGCCGGCGTCGGCCGGGCATGGGCCGGTTCACGGTACAGCAGCGCCAGCAGCAGCGTGATCAGGTTCAGTACCGTCAGGTTGATCAAGGCGATCCGCCAACCCCAGTGCTCATACATCATCAGCAGCACACCGCCGCCGGCCATGAAGCCCAGTGTGCCGCAGGCCATCTGCAATGCATTGCCCAGCCCGCGCTGGCGTGGTCCCAGCAAGCGGGTCGAAAGACCATCGGCCGCGATGTCCTGGCAGGCCGTGAAAAAAGACATGAAGAAGCAGCCGATGATCAGCCCGGTCCAGGGCAGCGGCGCATCCGACTGCACCGACAGCTGAGCCATCAGCACCAGCGTCAGAATCAGACATGCCTGCATGATCACCAGCCACATGCCGTAGTGTCCGTACCGCCCAAAGCCGAAACGGTCCATCAGTGGCGCCCACGAAAACTTCAACGTCGCCACCAACCCCAGCGAATACACCCAGCTCAGCTGATCCAGCTCCGCGCCATTGGCGCGCAGAATGGTGCTCAGCGACACGAAGAAAAAGCTGAAGGCCACGCATTGGCTCAGATAGGCACTGCCCAGCAAAGCCCATTCATAGGGCCTGAGCAGTGGCGGCTCCCGGGCGATATCCGTCGACGGGGCGGACATGGTGGAAACTGCCGCACTTGCCGGGGGTTCGGCGTGGCTTCGGGAGTCTTGCGATGCGACGGCTGGTGCGTCCTTGACTGTGCCAGACGTCGCGTTGGGGACCGGAGCGGTATCGCCGCGCATGTCGTCGCCCCGCATGTCCTTGCCTCCTGCGCCGGAGGGAACCGCGTCGGTCCCCGCATCCGTACCGACGCTCGATTTTGAATGAGAATCAATCATACGCCGATAGTAGCCGATGACGAAGCGCTTTGCTCGTTTTTGTTTCGGGTCGGGCTCTTCGGCTCGGGCTTTGCCCCGTGGGCTTCGGCGTACTGTGTCAGAAGCCCATCGTTTTTACTGTTTGGCGTTCTGCATCAAAAACTCCATCACCAGTTTCTTCTCGTCTTCCGACAGGCCGGCACGCGGGAACATGCTGTCGGTGATGCCATGCCACTGCTTCCGGGTGAACTGAGCGGGGTCACGAGGGCCGTGGCAGACCGTGCAGCGCTGGTAGAACAGCCGTTCACCCGGCGTCATCGAGGCGGTCGCTTTCTCGCGCAGCGCGGCAGCGCGTTCCAGACCGAATACGGCGGTATCGATCTTCAGACCGGTCTTCTCGATGATGACGGGTGGTTCGAAGGCGCGGCTGCCGCCTTTGTCGGCATCGGTGCATTTGCGCAGATAGGCCAGGCAAGTATCGGCGGTGGATGCCTGGGTCAGCGCGCTGGTTGCCCGGCTGGAAGTAATGAAATTCACCAGCCCGTTGTTGCAGCGGCCCTTGCTGTCCAGCTGCGGCCATGCTCCTTCATAGATGCTGACCACGCCAGGCATGATCCTGTCCGTCACCCGGGCGCCGACCACGATGGCACCGCGCTCGTTGTACAGCTCGACCAGATCGCCATCCTCGATGCCACGCTCCTTGGCATCCTGCGTGTTGATCGTCAGCGGCTCGCGGGTCTGCACCGTATAGCTCTTGCGCACCGGCTCGGCATTGGCCATCTGCGAATGCAGCCGGTTGTAGGGGTGCGGGCTGACCACGTGCAGCTGCCCGGGCTTGGCATTGCCCAGATATTCGGCCGGTTCGAGCCACTTGGGCATCGGCGGACAGTCGGGCAGATTCATCTTCTCGACCGTTTCCGAATACATTTCGATCAGCCCTGTCGGTGTGTGCAGCGGATGCTTCTCGGGATCGGCGCGGAAATCACCGTGCCGCACCCAACTGTTGGCCGCCGCCGGGGTCGGCAGTGTGACCGAACCGACTTTCCAGAACTCCTCGAACGGCATCAGTTTGGCTGCAGAACTGGCTTCATAGGCGGCCTGCACGTAATCGATCGGATCCAGCCCCTCGGTGAAGGCCGTTTCCACATCGCACAGCTCGGCCAAGCGACGGAATATCTCGAAATCGTCCAGCGCATCGCCCACCGGGGCGATCAGCTGCTTCATCGCATAGATCTTGTTGATGTTGTAGGTGCCGCCCGAGGAAATATCGTCCCGTTCCACCGTGGTGGTGGCGGCCAGCACGATGTCGGCCCAGCGGGTCGACGCCGTCCACCAGCAATCCTGCACGATGACCGTATCCACTTTGTTCAGGGCACGAATCAACTCGTTCAGATCCTGTTGGTGCGACAGGAAATTGTTGCCCGCGTTGTAGATCAGCTTGACGAGCGGATAGGTGTATTCGCTGCCGTTGTAGGTGAAGGGCTTGCCGGGGTTGTTCAGCATCTCGCTGATGCGTGAGGCCGGGCAAATCTTCTTGACCGGATTGCGCCCCTGCGACAGGCCGGTGGGCGCGGTGGAACCGGATTGCGCCGTGCCACCACCGCCATAGTGCCACGAGAAACCGACACCCTGGCCGGGCAGGCCGATATTGCCCAGCATGCAGGCGAAGTTGACGATCGCCCAGTAAGGCATCTCACCATGATGGGCACGCTGAATCGCCCACGAGCCGGCAAACTGGGTGCGCTTGCTGGCAAACAGCTCGGCCAGCTGGCGGATGCGCGCCGCCGGGATGCCGGTGATCCGGGCGGCCCATTCCGGCGTTTTCGGGGGAGTGCCGTCGGCATCCTTGCCTTCCAGATAGGCGCGGAAGCGGTCGAAGCCGACCGTGTATTTGTCGATGAAGGCCTGGTCGTGCTTGTTCTGGCTGAGCAGGTGATGGCTCATCGCCAGGAACAGGGCGGTGTCGGTGTTGGGGATGATCTTCACCCATTCGGCACCGAGCTTTTCATCGGTCGTCGTCACTTGCGGGTTGATCGAGATGAACTTGACACCGGCTTTCTTGATCGCGTCCCAGTTCGGGAACATATCGTGATCGGCTACCGTGTACTCGACCCGGTTGTTCTTGTCCGGATCGCTGCCGATGAACACCACCAGTTCGCTGTGCTTCTCGACCTGCTCCCAGCAGGTCTGCGCCGAATAGACTTCCAGATCGCCGAGCACCAGCGGCATGATGATCTGGCCTGCGCCGGCCGAGTAATCGCCGGTGGTCATCGATGAGCCGCCGAGCAGATTGAAGAAACGCCCCTGCAGCACATTCGGCCGGAAGATGCCGGCATGCGACCAGCCACCGTAGGAACTGCTGAAAACCCCTTCGTTGCCGTGCTTTTCGATCGTATCGAGAATGGCCTTGGCCGTCAGCCCCAACGCGACGTCCCAGCTGACCTGAACGAAGGGTTCCTTGCCGCGCAGCTCGGGTTTGGTGTCGCCGGTCTGGTAGCCTTCCAGATAGGATTTGCGCACCATCGGCCCGGCAATCCGGGTCTTGTCATAGGTGCGCGCTTTCACCCCTTCCAGCAGCATCGGCGTCGGCATTTTGTCAGTGGGCTGCGCCGTCACGCTGTCCAGCACGCCATTCTTGATCGAAGCCATCAGTGGCCCATAGTGCGTGGCGTGGGGCACCGTGCCGGTGAAACCGGCTTGTGCCGGGGCTGCGGCGGCTTCCGCGCCCGACGCGGAAGACTGAGCCAGCACCTGTCCGATCGGTCCACCGGCCACACTGCCGGCCGCCAAACCGGCCATACCACCTGCACCGCGCTTCAACAACTGCCGACGTGTCGTCTTCATGCTCATCCTTTCATGTGTTTCAGAAGAAAGCCGAAAAACGGGTATACCCCGAGAGCGGGCAAAATCTTCCATCATCCTACCGAATCGTCAGGGCATCAATGAACTGGAAATCGAGCTTGCTTGACGTGTGTCAAGACCCTGAAAATCCGTGGGCTGTTCCAGCTGGAAGCCGATGCCGGCAAACGGTACAGATGCTCGGACGATATCGACATGCACATAAAAGGTCGGCGACGCAGCCACCACCGGAGCGCTGATCAAAGAAGTGCCTGCGTGCGACCTCTCTACCTCTGCGCCATCACCGGGGCGGTCGTGCCGTGCTGTCGAAGGCCATTGGGAATCGCCCGACCCGTGGTCTGCGCGGCCATTCGTTCGTGCCGCCAGCCCGACAGCCCAGCAGTCCGCCAGCACGCCAGCCCAACAACCCAGTAGCCCGCCAGCCCACCAGCCCAGCAGACGAAACCAGACGAAAAAGGGCAGGGGTGACCAAAAACGTCAGTATCACCGCGTGTTGCTGACAAACAACGCTCCGGAAATGGCCGCTGGACGGCATCCGGCCGCCGTCGGTGCGTGACAGGCATCACGAGGTCGATCTGGCTCCGCCGTCGGTCGGCTGCCGTCAACCGCAGTCCGAAGTTGGCACGGTCGTCGCTACGAGGAAGGTGTCTCAAATGACCGGGTCAGCCACCACGGCGAAGCCTGAACATTCTCACCTCGAGGACAAGGAGTCCTACAAATGATGCTGAAAACTGTGCAAAAGGGTTTCACCCTGATCGAACTGATGATCGTGGTCGCCATCATCGGTATCCTGGCTGCTGTGGCCAT
Organism: Lautropia sp.; assembly: GCA_030530775.1. Taxonomy (GTDB): domain Bacteria; phylum Pseudomonadota; class Gammaproteobacteria; order Burkholderiales; family Burkholderiaceae_E; genus Lautropia. The sequence continues at coordinate 257,305 of JAUMUG010000005.1, forward strand.
CCCGGCTTACCAGGACTACACCATTCGCGCCCGTGTGACCGAAGGCCTGGCGTTGGCGGCTTCGGCCAAGCTGAACGTGGCTGAAATCGCTGCGGGTGGATCGAACGATGGGGTGGCAACCGGTTACGCCACGGGTTATGCGAGTCCCCAACCTTCGACGAACGTGAGCTCAGTGGAGATCGCTCCCACTAACGGGGTTGTGACCATTACGTATCAGCCGCGTGTTGCCGCTGGTAACCCGACGTTGATTCTGTTGCCTTACACGGGCACTGAGGCTGCCGGTCAGGTCCTGGGAAATATGGTTACAGGCGCAGTGTCTCCGGTGGCGGATTCGATCAAATGGCGCTGCATGGCCGCTGGTGCCGCGGCTCCGCAGGGTGTGACCGCGACCGCTGGTACGCTGGCTGCCCGCTTCGCTCCTGCCGAGTGCCGTTGATCCGGCCCGTGCCACGGCAAGTCTGATGGCCTGACCCCTGAAAGACTTGTCGTCTTGAAGCGCGACACCCGCATGGAAGGTTCATGCGGGTGTTTTCGTGTGCGCCGGGCAGGGGGCCGGTGCTTCTGGAAGTGCTTTCACCGGCTGCAGACCGACGTGGACCCACGAGCGTGTGCATCGGGTGCACCACGAGACTGGGGCCATCCGGCTGGACAATGGTACGGAGATGTTTGAGTCTGTGTTCAACCTGAGTACTGCCACGGGTTGATCAGCTCGATTCCGCAATCGACAAAATCCTTGATGTTTCGTGTGGCGAGACTCGCGCCGTGAGCGCGGGCAATAGCCGCAATCATGGCATCGAATCCGGTGATGGGACGGCCTGCGTTTTTTCGTAGCGATGCGATATCGGCAAAGGCATCGGCAGCATCGCGGTCGAATCCCAGCACATGCCCGTCAAGATCGATGTCGAGCACATCGAGCACAACTTTGTGTAGGGCTCGTTTGCGCTGACCTTCAGGAAGTATCCCGACGCCGTAAAGTAACTCCGCCCGAGTGATCGTTGTTGTGAACAGCGATGCACGATGCCGACTGTCCAGCCATGCCAGCACATTGGTGTCAGGTGTCGGGCGTATGACTTCCGACACCACGTTGGTGTCGAGGATGATCATGTCAATGGGTCCGACGGCGTCCGAATCGCTTTCCGCTCAGGAAGGTCCAGTTCAATGCCGCCCAACGGGGCGACACGCCTACGGATGGATTCAACCAATGAGCTGCCACGGCTATGCTCCATGGAAAGAGCGGCACGCAGTATGTCTCGTGCCTCTTCTTCCATCGAACGCCCATTGATGGCAGCCCGGATGCGAAGGCGTGCCTTGAGCTGGTCGTCGATGTTGCGAATGGTCATGGTGGCCATATGGCGCCCCCTTTGTCTGCATTGCAAGCATATTAAGCAATGACTGCAAGGGTGGCAAGACATGATGGGGGCAGGCCGGTTGCTACTTCGGTGTTTATCAGCCTGTTTTCTGCCGGAGGGGACGTTTCCATCGTCTATGTCGCCTTCGCCATCGATGTTTTTTCCCGTCGTATCGTCGGCTGGCGGCTCAGCCGATCCATGCGGTAGTGTTCGTGCCGGATGCCCTGGAGCAGGCCTTGTACGACCGTCAGCCGGCAGCGTATGCCTTGACGCACCATTCCGACAGAGGCAGTCAGTACGTCAGCATTCGCTACACCGAACGCCTGGATCAGGCAGGCATCCAATCATCGGTGGGCAGCAAGGGCGACAGCTATGACAACGTACTGTGCGGTCACAGGCGGCACGTTTGCAGGCGCTTGAGCGGCAGGCGGCCGCTGCCGCAAAGGTGAGGCACAGAAGCAGCAGGCTGCCAGCAATGCTGCCGAGCCCCCCGCGATTCCCGAATGCAGTGGCAATGCATTGCCGGTGACGGACAAGGAGACCGGGCCGCTGCTGGTGTGCGAATCGCAGATCGATATGCGTGTCAGAGTCAGGACGTTGGCCCTGCTGCCTGCGGAGCCCCCTCTCGCTGTTGTCGGATGGCAACGCGTGTGTCTCGGGAGCACCGCTCGTCCGACGAACGGGCGATGAGCAGGGATGAGTGTCGGGGTGGGCAAGACGGTTTGCAGACGAGTGGTTAGCATGTGCGCCTCGACGGCGCGGAGCGCGGCACACATGAGTGGCCTGGTTGCGCGCGGGTCTCGTCTGAATCAATCACGCTTTCCGCCTGCGCGGAGAGACAAACGGAGTCTTGTTCATGAATCATGTTCGTGTACTGATGGCGTCGGCCATCGTGTCGGCGCTGGCCGCCTGTGGCGGCGGGGGTGGCGACAGTGCATCCACTGCCAACAGTACGGCCACGGCCAGCAGTTCGGCATCGGCCACGTCCAATGTGACGGTGAATATCGACGGATTGACACTGCCGGCCGCACGTCAGGCGGTGGAGCAGGCCAATGAGTCGGCAGGAGCCGCCCAGCAGCGGCTGATGGAGGCGCAGGCTGCGCTGGCGGCCGAGCAATCGCGCGACGATGCTGCTGCGCGCCAGCAGCAGATTGCCGAGCAGCAGGCTGCGGTCACCCGTGCACAGGAAGCTGCTGCGGCTGAGGCCCGGGCTGCCGCCGAAGCCCAGGCAAAGCTTGCCGCCGTGATCCGGCGTGATGCGCTAGCGGCGGCTGCCCCGACGACCGACATTCTCGATTGCAGCCGCAATGCGTCGGTGGTGACCGACGCGCAGACCGGGCTGCAACTGGTGTGCGAATCGCAGATCACCAGCGAGGCAACGAGTGCCGATGTCGGTACCACGAAGCATGCATCGGGGCGTTTCTACGCATTGCCTTTCCCGGACAAGACCATGATCCATGCTGCCAACCAGGTTGCCTACAAGATGGCGTGCGGCCAGAAGATCTGCGAGTGGTCGAAGATGGGCGGCTCGATGGACATCGTCTACGCCGCGCAAGGGAAGGATGGCAAATACTACCGCTTCACGTCCTGCCGCAAGGGGGATGCCGACCGGGTGATCTGCGCCTACCCGCGCACCGGTGTGCCGGATGGCGTGGATGCGTGGTTTGATGACCGCGAACCGGAAGCGCCGCGCATTGGGGCGGCAATCACGGAGAGCGGCACATCGGAAAACCGGGATTTTCGTGCGGCAGCCGAGATTTCCGCGCCAATTGGCTGTCAGACCAAGGTCCCGCGAGGCTACATGTTCCCCTGGCCTGGCAAGGAACGCTTCAGGCAGACAAGCGGTGGCAGCTGGGAGGCCGTTTTCGATGGAGGGAACTGCCTTGGAGACGTTAAGGTCAGGGTTAGCCATAGCCTTGATGTGCCTTCTGCTGTTTACTTAGCCAGCGCGAGATCTTGGCCCTACTACAGGGTTCTGGGCCCGGATGGTGCCGAACTCGTCAATCGACAGGTGGCGAGCGGTTTCAAGTGGGGCAATATCTACGCTTCTTCCGAAGAGCGTGCAAGACTTGAAGAGTTGCGGCGTACTACTCCGCAAGCGTTCTACATTGGGGCCGTTTTTATCCACGCCTCATTGATTTCGGGGAACGCTTCCGGAACTGGCACTACTGCGCCCGCAGAAACGCCCGCTGCGACCCCGGCCACGAGTCCTGCCACCGATTCCTCCGGCACAACCGGCACCAGCGATACTACTGCTCAAGACAACGCGGCATCGGGCACCACCGGCACCGCCACGGGCACCAGCGGCGGCCAGACTGATGCCGGAACGGGCGCTGGCGGGACGGCGGCTGGCACTACCGCGCCCGCAGAAACGCCCGCTGCGACCCCGGCCACGAGTCCTGCCACCGATTCCTCCGGCACAACCGGCACCAGCGATACTACTGCTCAAGACAACGCGGCATCGGGCACCACCGGCACCGCCACGGGCACCAGCGGCGGCCAGACTGATGCCGGAACGGGCGCTGGCGGGACGGCGGCTGACACGACCGCGGCAACGGGCGATGCTGCATCTGCATAACCGGATGCACACAATACCGGCAGTGATGCTGCGACCAACGCCACGCAAGGGCCGGTGACCTCTGCCGGCATGTTCTAGCAGCAACGCAACGAGCCAGCCACCGACCCCGATACCCGCACTGACACGGCTGGCGCATTCCCGTGGAGTGGCAATGGCAGCACCGCAACCTACAGTGGCCGCCAGATCACGACGACCGTGCAGCCGAACGGCGACATCGTCTATCGCACGTCGTCGGGCGAGCTGCCCTTCGATTGGGCGCTGGATGCCAATGGCAACGTGTTGCGCGCCGTGGCCGAGACGTGCGGGGATGTGGACGGCGGCGCCCAGGAATGCACCTTCCGGGCTGCGGCCTGAGCTCCTCGCGTGATACGCTGATGCGATAGCGTCAGTTCCTTGAAGTTGTACTTGCGGCGACGCTGGCTTTGGGCTGGCGTCGCCGTTTTTCGTGCGTTGGTGGGGAGATGAGGGACGAGGCTGGTCGGGGTGGCTGGGCTGAAGAGCGGGGGAGACCGGGTTCGGGGGCGCGTCTGCGTAGAGGATGGGTGCGCCGGTTCGCGCTGCTTTGGTGTGTAGCGCTTGATTGAGCGGCCTGATTCTGCACGAAGGGGAAGCCAGTGGATGACATGCGCTTTGGGAACGCTGTGGCTGAGTTGGCAGTATGTGATATATTACACGGTATATACCATTGGAACGCCTTGTGTGGAGGGCAAAATCATGCAGGTGGCGAAGTTGTTCATGAATGGTCGAAGCCAGGCGGTGAGGTTGCCAGCCGAGTTTCGCTTTGATGGCGATGAGGTTTTCATTCGCCGTGATCCTCTGACAGGTGATGTGATCCTGTCGCGACGGGACGGATGGACTTCATGGGATGAGTTTCTGGCGGGCCGGGACCTGTCCGCTGTGCCGGCGGATTTTCTTGAGGATCGCGCGCAGCCGGTTCTGGAGCAACGGACGACGCTGGATGACGTGGTCTCTGCCGAGCGTGCAGCCACACAGTTTCCGAAGCCGAAGGTACAGAGATGATTCCCAGGTGCATGCTGGATACCAACATCGTCAGCTACCTGTTGCGTGGTCGGCATGCAGTTCTGGAAAGTCGTTTGCGGCAGATCGAGCCGGGGGCTGTTTGCATTTCCGTGATCACCCGGGCGGAACTGCGATATGGGGTGGCGCGTGTGCCTGAAGCACCCCGTCTGGCGCGTGAGGTGGATCGATTTCTGCAAGGGATTGTCGTCCTGTCATGGTCGGATGGCGCCGCAGATGCTTACGGCCAGATCAGGGCATGGCTTGAGCAGCGTGGCATGGGAATTGGCGCGCTGGACACGATGATTGCGGCACATGCGCTGGCTTCCGACATCACGCTGGTCACGAACGATGAATCCGTATTCCGGCGGGTACCCGGACTACGCGTGGAGAACTGGATGTTGCCGCCTTCCGGTTGAGGCGCTGATCAGCCGCTTTGGTTGTTTGGGGCGTGTACCCAGAACCTTTTTGTTGCGCTCGGACAATGGCCTGGTATTCACCAGCCGCAGTTATACCGCGCTGGTCAGGGGCTACGGTTTGCGTCAGGAGTTCATCACGCCACACAGCCCCGAGCAAAACGGCATGATCGAACGCCTGATCCGCACGCTCAAGGATCAATGCGTGCATCGGTGTCGCTTCGAGTCGCTGCAGCAGGCCAGTCGCGTGATTGGCGACTGGATTCATTTTTACAACCACCGGCGCCCGCATCAGGCGCTGGGCATGAAGACCCCCGCTCAGGCTTACGCTTTAGCGGCATGAACTGTGCAGGTTCTGCTGGGGCATTACAGAGCATCCTGGCTGGCAAGCAGCCGCGCTGCATGAGCCTGATCTGGTTCCAGCGCAACCCGCTGCCGCTGGACTGGATCGCGCAGCGGCGGGTGGTCGACGGGTTTGATGCTTGACGCCGGATCACTTGACCCAGCGGCGGGCATCCTTGAGGAGCAGCAAGAGTTGCTGCTCGCGCAGCGGTGAGGCGATGAAACCGAAGCGGGTGTAGAACCGCGCCGCTTCCTCATCGATGGGGTGGGTCAGCATCGCGCGGATGCCGGCCTGCTCGGCGATCAGCAATGTGCGGCGGATGGCATCCTGCAACAGCCCAATGCCGATCCCTCGGCCCTGATCCTGCAGGCTGACGGCCAGGCGGGCAAGGATCACGACGGGGATCGGATACTGCCCCATGCCCTTGCGAATGCGCTCCGGCGCATCCAACGTGTCGATCTGGCCGACGGTCAGGCTGAAATAACCAGCGACGCGGTCGTTTTCGCTGACGACGAAGGTCTTGGCCGATCCACTGCCTTGCGCCTGTCGGACATGGCGCACCAGCCAGTCATTGAGCGTCGGTTTGCCGCAATCGAAGCCTTCGAGCCGATGCTGTGGTCCAAGGGGTTCCGGGCTGCTCAAGCTCATGCTTTGTCCCAAGGGGCTTTACGGGAGAAGAGATCGCGCATCCCGTCGCTGGCCTGTTCGGGCTGTTCGAGCAAATCCATCAGTGCCTGGTACTGGCTTCCCGAGACCATGAACAAGCGTTGGTCGAGCAGGGTTTGCTCGGCGGCCTGGCAGGCGCTGTCGAGAATGAAATCCGTCAGCGACTTGTGCGCTACATCGGCGGCGCGGCGCAGGACGGCTTCCTGTTCGGGTGTGGCACGCAAGCCCAGGCGGGCGGAGCGGGTCGCTGAAGATGTAGAGGCAGACATGGTGGTCCTCCATGTGTTGGTGCAACTGACGCGATGTTAGTACAATAGGCGAACGGCGTCCAGTTTGAGTGAATGATTGGTGGCCATGGTTGACCGCAGCAAGGCCGCGCCAAGCCCTCGTAAATGCAGGCCTCGGCCTCGCGACTACCCGCAGGGCAAACAGAGAAAAGAGACTGGGTTGGCCGGGAAACGGGCCGATTCGACCCATCCGAAGGGGATGGCACCCGCAGGGCAAACCCTCGGAACTCCGCGTCACGCGGGATGCGCGTAAAGAAAAAAGGGCCTGGATATTCTCCAGGCCCTCTTGATTGGTGGCGGACAGTTGACTATGTGTAGACTAGCCTCCCGAGCTTTGAGCACTGGTGCGGGTGGCTGCGGGGAGCTGCAAACAACATCACATGTCGTGTTTTCGGGAATACTCGCATAGTCGCAAGTACCGAGCATCTTGCGCAAGGTTTGACGCGGCGCTGGTGGCGCAACAGCGACAAAGCGCTCAACGGCGTGCTGACGGTGAAGTGGTTCGACGGCCTGGGTCTTGTCCGACTCTCATGACCTCAACTTCCCGAACCGCCCGGTGCGGACCCGCATGCCGGGTGGTGTGGCAGGGGTGCAGCCTTGGGGCTGCCCTCTATGCTGATTCGGCAACATCGGTGGGATAGGCGCTGCGTTCATTCATCAGGCTACAGTAGCAGCCTTGGACAAAAGTTCATGACACGATCTAAGCCGAGTTCAAAGCCAATGGCGTTTAGCACTCGCACGCCAAACGAAGGCTTCCTCTTTGTGCGGTAAATACTTTATCAAAACCAATATCAAACAACAAGTTTCAGTATTGCGATAAACAACGAGCCCACCACCGCCCCAACTCAAATAAAGCAGTATGAATCAGTCGTTCTTTGGTTGTCGTTACTTTGCTTATTTTATCCCTTAATGGTTTATCACCGTAAAAATTTTATTTTCAAGACGATATTTGCTTTGTTAGTCATGGGCCAGTTGCACAATGGTGGGTTTTCTTTTGCAAAGTTCACGCATTTTGGCGGTGCTTTCTTGGTGTAATTTGGCATCCATGCACACACCATCAATGTTGCCCGCGATCATGTCTTTTTCACGATAAGACGCATCACCACCAATCAAAATATAGTGTTCGCCCATGTCCACTACCACTGCCTGATGCCCGAGCGTATGTCCCGGTGTCGGTACGAGGCGGACTTTGCCGTCGGCAGTGAGCTTGTGCGAGCGGTCAAAACTTTCAAACGCCCCGTCATTAAATACTGCCGCCTGCGGTTGGAACCAGTCGGGATAGTGCATGGTCAGGTAGCCGTTAAATACGGCGTCGGCAGCCTTGATGCCCTGAATTTCGGTGTCGGTCAGCACAAAACGGCTGTTCGGAAAGTTGGGAAGCCCGCCTGCGTGATCGCCGTGCATATGGGTCATCACCACCGTATCGATTTTCAACGGGTCAAAGCCTTTGGCTTTCAGCACTTCGCCCACTTCTTCGCCCGGTTTCACGCCGCGACGTTCGCAAAACCGCATAAAGGGGTGCCACCACGGCTGATAGCCTTTGTCGTTGGCACGGCTGCTCTCGCCCGTATCCACCAGAATCAAGCCTTCGTCATGCTCAATCAGCCAGCAGCCGATGGGCAGTCGGGGAGACCATTTCATATCGGTCAGCACGTCCAGCACCCGCAACGGGCGGGCGAAAAAACGGGCGAGTTGATGGTGAATTTTAATCTGTACCCAACCTGTGGTCAGGCAATGCACTTTAATCATGTCGGATTGTTTCTTATTATTGAAAATGCTTATTTTAGAAGCTTGAACATGAAACGGCAAACGCTAAAATCCTTATGACCGACTTGATAAGCATATAAAATATCAAAAATATAGGTATAACTTGAAATTTTTCAGCCAAAGCGGTAGCCTGCCTTTTTAAGGGTGGCTCCAGCTACAAAACCGCATTCAAAACCAACCAAAACAGGAGCAACCCTGATGACGCAATCTTTAAACAGCGAACCGAGCCAAGCCGTATCCGCCCTGATTGATGCCGGCTGCCATTACCGCCTGTCCGAACCGTTTTTTCAACCATAAGGAGAACATGATGCAAAACATCACGCTCTACACCCACCCCTTTTCATGCGGTACTTATGTGGTTTGGATGCTCAAAGAATGCGGTGCGGAATATACCGCCATTCCGATCCAGTTCGGCGGACAAATCAAATCCGCCGATTATTTGGCAATCAATCCGCAGGGGCAGGTTCCCGCACTCAAATTCAGCACAACGGTGCTGACCGAAACCGCCGCCCGTCTGCCGCAGGTTACGCATCTGGCACTGATAGGCAACGGCGGCTA
>JAUMUG010000012.1 GCA_030530775.1 Lautropia sp.
CAATTCTTCAAGGAAGGCTGATGGGGTTCAAGGTGGGGCGCACCGGAGGGTTACGTTCATCAGCACCGTGACCGATGAGGTGATGGCCGAAGTCACGGCCTGGCAGTCACGGGCACTGGAGGCGATGTATCCGGTGGTGTTCTTCGATGCGCTGCGGGTCAAGATCCGGGACAACGGTGTGGTGCGCAACAAGGCGGTGTACCTGGCGCAGGGCCTGGGATCGGGTGATTCCGTTCTTTGCGTTTGCGCCGGAGATCAGGCGCCTGATCTACACGACCAACGCCATCGAGAGCCTGCACAGCCAGCTGCGCAAGATCATCAAGACGCGCGGGCATTTCCCGAGTGAGGAGGCGGCGACCAAGCTGATCTGGCTGGCGCTGCGCAACATCACGGCCGATCAGCACCGCAGCGTGAGGCAATGGTCGACGGCGATGAACCAGTTTGCGATCATGTACGGTGATCGTTTTACCCGAGCAGTGGCGTGACAATGCCGCACCGACTTGACCACCGGGGCGCTCGTTCGTCGCAGGCGACGAGCGCCCCGGTGGTCAAGTCTTCATCCCTCACACACAGAATTTCGGACACTCCCGCCTGCTAGGACGCGATGTTCGCCTATGTCGCCACTCGCCCTTCACCCTGCAAAGTTTCTATGGCCTGTCCTCCTTTGCCTTCAGCCTCAGTGTCGCCGCCGATGGTGCAGCACTGCTCACCGGTTCCAACCCCGGTAGCCGTCTTGCCGGAACGCACTGCCCTGCATTGGTGCGTAGCCGGCTTCGTGCCGGCCGTCGTTTACACCGTGATCGTACTGCTGTTGCAAGCGCAACGGCTGTGGGTGGAAATCGGCTTCATGAAAAAACACCGATCAACCCAGCCTGGCCCGCTGGGCGCGGATATCGTCCAGTGTACTGCTGAACTGGGCCAGGCGATTGCGCTCCTGTTCGACCACGGCGGCCGGGGCGCGCGCGGTGAAGGCCGGGTTGGAGAGCTTGTCGTTCGCCTTGCCGATTTCGGCTTCCAGCCGGGCGATCTCTTTGTCGAGACGGGCGCGTTCGGCATCGAGGTCGATCTCGACTTTCAGCATCAACCGATGCTGGCCGACGATCTGTACCGGCGCCAGGGCGTCGTCGGGCAGGGTGGCAACGCGCTCGACGTTGGCCAGCTTGGCCAGACCGGGCAGGAAGGGCAGCATCCCGTCGATACGCGGATCATTGCTTTCGATCAGCAACGGTATGCGCTGCTGCGGACCCAGGCCCATTTCTCCGCGCAGGGCACGGCAGGCATCGATCAGCGCACGCACTTCCTGCATCCAGGCTTCCGACTGCTCGTCGATCTTGGCCTGATTGCTGACCGGGTAGGGTTGCAGCATGATCGAGAAGCGCCGCTCGGCCAGTGCCCGTTGCAGTTCGGCTCCGGTCAGCGTCTGTTTGCCACGCTCTCCATACAGATGGCACAGCGGTGCCACCCTCTGCCAGAGTTCTTCGGTGATGAAGGGGATGATCGGATGGGCCAGGCGCAGGATGGCTTCGAGCACGCGTAGCAGGGTGCGGCGGACGCCGCGCCGACGGGCTTCGTCCGGATGGTTCAGTTCGACCTTGGCCAGTTCCAGATACCAGTCGCAGTAGCTGTTCCATGTGAAGGCATAGATCGCGTTGGCGGCCAGATCGAAACGGTAATCGGCCATCGCCTTTTCGACTTCGGCTTCTACACGTTGCAGTTCCGATACGATCCAGCGGTCGACCGGGCTGAAGTCCAGGTAGGCACCGGGGCCACAGTCTTTTTCGCATGGCTTCTCGAAACCGTTGTCTTTCCCTTCGACATGCATCAGCACGAAGCGAGTGGCATTCCACAGCTTATTGCAGAAGTTGCGATAGCCTTCGCAGCGGCTGATGTCGAAATTGAGCGTGCGCGAAAAGTTTGCCAGCGAAGCAAAAGTGAAGCGTAGCGCGTCGGCGCCAAAAGCTGGAATGCCCTGTGGGAAATGCTTGCGCACGTATTTTTCGATGCGGGCCTTGTGATCGACGCGCATCAGGCCGCGCACCGATTTGGCGAGCAGCGGCTCCAGTTCGATGCCATCGATCAGATCGAGCGGGTCTAGGGTGTTGCCCTTCGACTTCGACATTTTCTGGCCTTCGGAATCGCGCACGATGGCATTGACGTAGACATCGCGGAATGGCACCTTGCCCGTGAAGTACTTGGTCATCATCACCATCCGGGCCACCCAGAAGAAGATGATGTCATTGCCCGTCACCAGCACATTCGAGGGCAGATAGCGGTTCAAATCGGCTTGCGTGACGGCGTCCTGCGACGGCCAGCCCAGCGAGGTGAAGGGAACCAGTGCCGACGAGAACCAGGTGTCGAGCACGTCCGGGTCGCGGGTCAATCCACCTTGGTAACCGGAGGCTTCGGCACGGGCCTTGGCTTCGGCCTCATCGCGGGCCACGAAGATTTCGCCGTTGTCGCCATACCAGGCGGGAATCTGATGTCCCCACCACAGTTGGCGCGAAATGCACCAGTCGTGGATGTTCGACAGCCAGTGGTCGTAAGTCGAGCACCAGTGATCGGGGAAGAAACGGATGTCGCCGTTCTTGACGGCATCGAGCGCCGGCCGGGTGATGGCGGCCATACCACCGGGGCGGCCGTCGGGCTGCACTTCGCGGGTTTGATCGACGAACCACTGATCGGTCAGCATCGGCTCGACCACTTCGTTCGAGCGGCCGCAGATCGGCACCATGTTCTTGTGCTTGACGGTATCTTTCAACTGGCCCGCTGCGTTCAGATCGTCGACGATCCGTTTGCGCGCCTCGTAGCGGTTCAGACCCTGGTAGGCAGCCGGGGCTTCGCCTGCGATGTTCGCTTCCAGGTCCATGATGACGATCAGCGGCAGGCCGTGGCGCATGGCGACTTCATAGTCGTTGAAGTCGTGCGCACCAGTGATCTTGACACAGCCGCTGCCGAATTCCGGATCGACATAACTATCGGCAATGACCGGGATCTGCCGGCCGGTCAGCGGCAGTTTCAGCAGTTTTCCGTGCAGGTGGGCGTAGCGCTCATCGTCGGGATGCACCGCCACTGCCACGTCGCCCAGCATGGTCTCGGGGCGGGTGGTGGCCACCACCAGTCCTTCGAGCGTGCTGCCATCGGCGGCCTTTTGCGGGCCATCGGCGAAGGGGTAGAGGATGTGCCACATATGGCCATCCTTCTCGGTCATGTCCACTTCGAGGTCGGAGACCGCCGTGCGCAGTACCGGATCCCAGTTGACCAGCCGCTTGCCGCGATAGATCAGCCCGGCTTCATAGAGCTGCACGAAGACTTCGGCCACCGCCTTGGACAGCTTGGGGTCCATCGTGAAATAGCCGGACTGGGTACCGAGCGAATCGGCGAAACACCAGTTGGCCGAGTCGCCCAGGCGGCGCATCTGGCGGGCGATCGCGCCACCCGATTCGGCTTTCCAGTGCCAGACCCGCTCGATGAAATCCTGCCGGGACAGCTCGTGGCGGGACTTGCCCTCGGCCTGCAACTGCCGTTCGACGACGATCTGCGTGGCGATGCCGGCATGGTCGGTACCGACCACCCAGTTGGTGTCGCGGCCTTTCATCCGGTAGTAGCGGATCAGGCTGTCCATCAGCGTTTGCTGAAAGGCGTGGCCCATATGCAGCGTGCCGGTCACGTTGGGTGGCGGCAGCTGGATGCAGTAGGCGCTGGCATGCGCCTCGGCCGGCGGAATATGCGGCGGCGGGTTGATGAAGTAGCCACGCTGTTCCCAGATCGGATACCAGCGTGCTTCGATATCGGCGGGTTCGAAGCTCTTGGGCAGGTTGTCGTCGGCGTTGTCGGTGGTGGATGCAGTGTCTGCGGGCTGATTCATCGGGTGAAAGGCAAGAAGGTCGGGTACGACTGGAATGGGGAGCCGGGATCTCGGGCCATGGAAAGATGGCGTGACTGAAGCCGGCGGGCTCCGGCGTATTGTGCCCCCGCTTTGTGCACGATGGCACCCGCAATGGGGCGGTTTCGGTCACGAACAGTGCCTGGTGGAGGCCGCGGCCTTGGTGATATCCTCGACCGAAGCGTTCCGGCGCTGCTCGGGGAATACGATATGCGATTATGCTGCGTTGCATCGGTGCCGGGGGCCGACAGAGGGCATTTGCTTCGGCCCACCGTGCCCGAGGGCGGGCAGGGATACCGGACGGCTGTCAGGCCGGCGGGTTTTGCCGGGCCATCTCGGCATGTAGCCGGGTGATTTCCTCTGTGACGGCGCGGGCGACGATGTCGCGAATCAGCCGGTTCAGCGTGTTGTGCATGTCCAGCGTCAGCGTCTCGACGGCACGGGTGATGACCGGTGTCAGCGCCTGGCTCATCTGGGCATCCATCAGGATGTCGCCGCGGCGCAGCAGCCGCTCCAGTACGTTCTCGCGAATCTGGGCGGCCAGCTCGCCCCAGTCGACATCACCGAAGTTCTGCGGCAACTGGTCTTGGTGGTAGCGCTGCACGTTGACCACATCGGTCAGCATGGGAATGGCGTCGGCGTCGTCCTGTACCACCCGGGCTTCACGCAACGAGGGCACGGGGCGGGGAGGCGTGGGCCGGGGTGTCGGCGGGGCCTCCGTCGCGGTTTCGGTGCCGTCGATGGAGGGGAAGGGTGTCGGCGGGCCGGCCAGTTCGGCGTCTTCGCTGCCGGGGGTGGAAATGCCGATGTCGAGCAGACGCATCGAATGCATCAGTTTGTCGATCAGCGCCCGGTCTTCCTCGGTCAGCGGCGGCAGGGTGGCCAGTGCGGCGTCTTCATCCAGCGGACCGGCTTCGTCGTCTTCCAGGTAATCGTCGTCGGAGTCGTCCGGAAACTGGAAGTGTTGCGGCGGTGCCGGCGGTGCACCATGGGGGGGGGGCGAGGGTTGTGCCGGCGTCGGCGTGCCGGGCATGCCCGGTGTTCGGTTATCGGGTGCCATCACGTTCCTCCACGTCGTGGGTGCGCGGCTCGATGCCCAGGGCACGATAGGAGTGGAAACGCTCGCGCGCGGCATGGCGGCTGGGCTGGTCGGTGCCCACCAGTTCCACGACTCTTTGATAATCGGTAAAGGCAGGGGGCATGCGTTGCCCGAGGTTGATCAGCACCTGCCGATGTGTTGGGGGGATCTCCGCATCATTGGCCGTCAACAGCACGGGGGTCTGCGCAGCCAGCGGGTGTACGACGGAGACGTGTGGGATGAAGGACAACGGAGCAAATCGCCAGAGTTCCTGGTCGAAATGGCGCAGCCGCTGGGTGTCCTCGCAATGAACGACGATGTTGAGCCCCGCCTGGCGGACCTTGCGTACCAACCGGCAGCCGTACTGGGCCAGATCCGGTACGTTGAAATGGAAATCCACTCGAGGCATGGCTGCGCGGGGCTCTCGTCTTGGGATGCCGTCCGAAAGGATCGGGTGCTCAACCGGCACGGTCCATCAGGAAGCGGGTGAGCAGTGCGACCGGCCGGCCGGTGGCTCCCTTGTTGGTTCCTGAGCGCCAGGCCACGCCGGCGATGTCGAGGTGTGCCCAGGGGTAGGCCTTGGCAAAGCGCGACAGATAGCAGGCAGCCGTCACGGCGCCAGCGGCACGGCCGCCGATGTTGGCCATGTCGGCAAAGGGCGAGCGCAGCTGTTCCTGATAGGCATCGTCCAGCGGCATCGGCCAGCAGGTGTCGCCGCTGGCCTTGCCTGCTGCATACAGTTGGGCCGATAGCGCATCGTCGTTGGCGAACAGGCCGGCGTGATGATGGCCCAGTGCGATCACACAGGCGCCTGTCAGGGTGGCGACGTCGATGACGGCTGCCGGCTTGAAACGCTCGGCATAGGTCAGCGCATCGCACAGCACCAGCCGGCCTTCGGCGTCGGTGTTGAGGATTTCGACGGTCTGACCCGACATGGTCGTGACGATGTCGCCGGGGCGGCAGGCGGTGCCCGAGGGCATGTTCTCTGCAGCGGCGATGATCACCGTCAGATTGATCTTCAGCTTCATCTGCACGACCGCTTGCATCACACCGAACACCGTGCTGGCGCCGGACATGTCGTACTTCATCTCGTCCATTTCGGCTGCCGGTTTGATCGAGATGCCGCCCGTGTCGAATGTGATGCCCTTGCCGATCAGCACCACCGGGGCCTGCTTGGCGCTGGCCCCCTTGTATTGCATCACGATCAGTTTGGGAGGCTGCGCCGAGCCTTGACCCACCGCCAGCAGAGCACCCATCTTCAGCGTCGTCATCCGCTTCTGGTCGAGGATGTCGACCTTCAGCTTGTGCTTGCGGCCGAGCTTGCGGGCCTGCTCGGCCAGATAGTCGGGGTTGCAGACGTTGCCCGGCTGATTGCCGAAATCGCGGCTGGTGTCGATGCCGTCGGCCAGCGCGCTCATCTGGCCGACGACCCTGGCGAGCCCGGCGCTGTCCTCCTTGGTGGCCGAGATCACCAGCTCCTTCAGGGCCGGTGCCGGTTCGGGCTTGGATTTGTAGGCGTCGAAGCGGTAGCCGACGTCACGGGCGGCCAGCACGATCTGGCCCACTTTCCAGGGCAGTTCACGGGCATCGACCAGGGCTTCGTGCAGGCAGCAAAAGGCAGATTCCGCCCGGGTGGTGCCCACGGCACGGACGGCAGCGCGCACGGCATCGGCAAACTTGGGCGCCGCGATGGTCGATTCTTCACCCATCGACACCAGCAGCACCCGTGTCAGACCGGTCTGGCCGGGCACCAGCAGGGTGGCACCGGCTTTCTTGCCGAGGTCGCCGGACTTGAGGGCGGCGGTCAGGGTCTGGCCCAGGCGGGCGTCGATCAGCTCGCCGGTATGGGTCAGCTTTCCGGCTTGTACCGGCAGAATGATGCAATGGCTGCGGATCCTGTCGGCCGAAGTGGTTTTGAGCGTGAACTGCATCGTGATCGGGTTGCCTCGATGGAAAGAGGGGACTATATATGACCCGGCATTATAGGCCGGGGGGGTGGCATTCGAACTTCGGGCGTGTGGGCGGTTGAAAACGCGGGCTGTAAATCGGATACAAATTGTGCCGATGTGGGCAGTCTGTCACCGGTGACCTTTCCGCCAGACTGCCTCTCGGGGCCCGATTGCGACAGTCCTTGCGCATCGAAGCGCCGAATGTGTGCCGAACGCAGTTAAACTAACACGATGATTTTCCGCCAGTCGCTGCGCCGGGACCTGAACAGTGTCGCAGGCGTCATGTTTGCCACGCTGTTCACCATCCTGGTCACGACTTCGCTGATCCGGTTCCTCAATCGTGCCACCAGCGATCGCATCGCCAGTGGTGACATCCTGCCGCTGATCGCCTTCAATGCGATCGGTTTCATCCCGGTGCTGCTGGTGCTGACCGTTTTTCTGTCGGTGTTGATGGTGTTGGCACGGGCCTGGCGTGATTCCGAGATGGTGATCTGGTTTGCCAGCGGCCAGAGCCTGACGGCTTGGATCCGGCCGGTGCTGTCGTTCGTGCTGCCCTATGCCCTGGTGGTGGGCGGGGTGGCGCTCGTGTTGTCGCCCTGGGCCAATCAGCAGATCGCCGATCTGCGCGAACGCTTCAATCAGCGTGAAGATGTCTCGATGGTGGCTCCTGGCCAGTTCCGGGAATCCAGCTCTTCCAACCGGGTCTTTTTCGTCGAGTCGCTCAGCAAGGACCGCGAGACGGTTTCCAATGTCTTCGTGGTGCAGCGTGAGCCCGAGCGTCTGATCGTGGTTTCCTCGCGCGGGGGGCGCGTCAGGATCGAAGAGAACGGTGATCGCTTTCTGGTGTTGGAGGATGGCCGGCGCTACGATGGGCAGTGGGGCACCGGGGCCTACTCGCTGATGGAATTCGAACGCTACGGTGTTCGGCTCGATCCCAAGCCGGTCAATGTGCAGGCCGAAAGCATCCGTGGCTCGTCGACGTTGACCCTGCTGGAGAATCCGACGCCGGCCGCGCTCGGCGAGCTGGCCTATCGCATCGGCCTGCCGGTTTCGATCTTCGTGATCGCGCTGCTGGCCATTCCGCTGTCTTTCGTCAATCCGCGGCTGGGACGCTCGATCAACATCGTGATCGGAGTGTTGCTCTACTTCACGTATTCCAATCTCAACAGTGTGATGCGTTCCTGGATCTCGCAGGAGCGCATCAGCTTCGGCGTCGGCCTCTGGGTGACCCATGCGCTGGTGCTTGCCTTGGCCGTCTATCTGTTCCATCGGCGGATGTCATTGCGTGTCTTCAGCTTCAGCAGGCTGGTTGCACGTGTTCGCGGCGGGCGGCGCAGCACACCGCCGGCCGTGACCGGCGCATCATCCTGAGTCGGGGGGGGGCAGACGATGCAACTGATCGTTCGCTATCTGACCCGCGAGATCGCGGTCGGCATTCTGGGGGTGCTGCTGGGCTTTCTGGGCCTGTTCGCCTTTTTCGATCTGATCAACGAGCTGGACGAGATCGGACAGGGTGCCTACCGGCTGCAGCATGCCATCCTGTATGTGCTGCTGGGGCTGCCCAGTCACATCTACGAGCTGATGCCGGTGGCGGCGCTGATCGGCTGCATCTATGCATTGGCCCAGTTCGCCCAGAATTCTGAATTCACTGCGATGCGTGCAGCCGGCATGAGCCGCCAGCGGGCACTTTGGGGGGTGATCACCCTCGGTTTCATCTTGGCCATTCTGACGGCCGTGGCTGGGGAGTGGATTTCGCCGCTGGCCGAGCAGCGCGCCCAGCAGCTGCGCATGGAAGTGCTCGGCAAGGCCTCCGGCAGCTCTTTCCGTTCCGGGCTGTGGCTGAAGGACAGCGTGCGGGACGAAGATGGCAGACAGGCGCAGATCCGTTTCGTCAACGTTGGTCAGCTGCGGCATGATGGTGTGCTGGAGCAAGTCGAGATTTATGAATTCAGTCGGGCTTTCCGGCTGCGTTCGGTGATCAAGGCGGCCGAGGGGCGTTATCAGCCGCCGTCGCCTCGGCAGGGCGGCAGCTGGCTGCTGAGCGAAGTCGAGACCACTTACTTCGAGATGCAGCACACCGAAGCCGGCTTCGAGGCGCTGAGTTCGCGGGTGGAGCGTGCTCCCGACATGACCTGGGTTTCGGAGCTGAATCCGGGGCTGTTGTCGGTGCTGGCCATCGCACCCGACCGGATGTCGGCTTGGGCACTGTGGCGCTATACCTCGCATCTGAAAGAGAATGCCCAGTCGGCCAGCCGCTACGAACTGGCGCTGTGGAAGAAGATCATCTATCCGCTGGCCATCATCGTGATGCTGATGCTGGCACTGCCATTCGGTTACATCCAGGCACGAGCCGGCGGCATCGGCCTCAAGCTGTTCCTCGGCATCTCGCTGGGGGTGGTCTTCTACATCATGAACGGCCTGTTCTCCAACCTGGGCCTGATCAACACCTGGCCGCCCTGGCTGGCGGTCAGCATCCCGTCCATCGTCTTTCTGGCGCTGGCACTGGTGATGCTGTTCCGCGTCGGACGGGCGTATTGAGCCGGCAGCGGGCTCAGCAGAAAGATCGTGGGCCGTGAACGGGCACAGAACCATTGCAGGCGCCGGGTACAGCCGTTTTTTATGTACTGTAGGTTGGCAGATTTTGTGCTGTTTTCCGATCCGTATCAGGGAAATTACTATGCCGGGAGCCAAGATATTTTTTCCCGTTGGGAGTAATATCTTTCTCACCAAAGGGGGTGTTGACGGGTCGCCCTACTCGACACGTCACCCCTGTTGAGGAGGAGGAGAGGCAGCTTTGCTGCCGTCATTGAGGCGCACCTGATGGCAGGTGCGCCTTTTCTTTCGGGGAAGGCGCTCATACTCCGCACGCCGTGCCTTGCACCATGAATCCCGCATTCCGTGGCGCGCCATCTGCAACATCTGCCGCCCAATATCCGACTGCGGCCACCCGATCCGGCCGGACAGTGATACCATCATACCCGCCGGGGACGTAGCTCAGCTGGGAGAGCGTCGCGTTCGCAATGCGAAGGTCGGGAGTTCGATCCTCCTCGTCTCCACCACACATCGAAGGCTCGGAAAACCTCCGGGCCTTTTTCTTTTGGCATGTCTCCTTTTGGCATGTCCCCAGGACCATGTGTCCATGCTGATTGCCCTCAACAAGCCTTTCCATGTGCTGTGCCAGTTCACCGATCGCAGCGAGCCGCCGCGGCGGACACTGGCCGGCTTCGGATTGCCGGCGGACGTTTATCCGGCCGGGCGGCTGGATTACGATTCGGAAGGCTTGCTGCTGCTCACCGATGATGGCCGGCTGGCGCTGAGGCTGACCAACCCGCGACACAAGGCACCCAAGACTTACTGGGTGCAGGTGGAGGGTGTGCCGGATGAGGCAAGGGTGAGCCGGTTGCGCCGGGGGGTATTGCTCAAGGATGGGCCGACGTTGCCAGCCAAGGTGCGGCAGATCGAGCCGCCGGCGCTGTGGCAGCGCGACCCGCCGGTGCGCTTTCGCAAGACGGTGCCGGATGCGTGGCTTGAAATCGTGCTGCGCGAGGGGCGCAATCGGCAGGTGCGACGAATGACCGCAGCGGTCGGCCTGCCGACGCTGCGGTTGGTGAGGGTGGCAATCGGTCCTTATCGGCTGGATGGGTTGGCGCCGGGGCGGTGGTCGGTGCGGGAATCGTAGAGTCCGGGCTCAGCGCCGATCAGCTCGTTGCCCCAGCGTGCCGTGTGGGGTCGGGTGGGTGCTCCGAGCTGATTTGTCCGTCTGGTCGGGCGATCCCGTGTACCGGGCGGTGCCCATTTCCCAACCGGTTCTTTTCAGGCCACTTCGCTCCGGTCTTCGATAATGGCGTGGACGTGGCCTCGAAAGAGTCTTCGGGCGGTGCGAACGAGGCCGGCACTGGAAAACACCGGATGCTCCGGCGTCCAGTCGGGCGCTGGCGTCATGCGAATGTCGATCGTGCCGGCAGGGGGCTCGATCGTGACCACCCGAGTTCGACAAAACGCCCCCCGGATTTCGAGGGTTCCGGGGCTTCATTCCCAGAAAAATCAGACGCTTGCAGCAATCCAGCCAAAATTCTTGTAGTGACACGTTTTTTCTTGTGACTGCTTGAGTGATGATTGAATGGCTCGTATCGTGATGACATGTTCGTCAAAGTCACCACATCCGGCCCGCGCCAGTACGTCAAGCTCGTCGAAGCCTTTCGCGATGAGGCCGGCGTGTCGCGCCAGCGCGTCATCGCCACGCTCGGGCGGCTCGAATCCGTACAGGCCGGTGCGGTTGATTCCGTCGTCAACGGCCTGTTGCACGTGGCGGGCAAGCCGACGCTGGAGCAGGGAACGGGCGAGATGGCGTTTGCGCCCGCCCGCTCGGTGGGCGACACCTGGCTGCTGACGGCGTTGTGGAAGCAGCTGGGGTTTGATGATGCCTTCCGTCGCGTGCTGCGCATGCGCCTGAAAGCCGCAGATCATCGCCTTTCACCCGAGCGGGCACTGGAAATGGCCCGCCGAATCCAGTTCCATCAGGTCACGCTCCAGCGCCAGCAACGGGCATCGGGGCTGACCTCGATCACGCCCGAACAACGTCAGCTCTTCGCCGCCATCGACCTGCCAGAACCCTCTGCCAAACGCCTGTAGTGCCAATTTCGAGATGCTGAATTCAGCAATATCAATGACTTGCGCTTATAAGTGTCGAACTCGGGGGGAAAGATAGACGATCAAAGGCTTGGCGGACGGATTGTTTTCTTTTGGCGTATCGGCCTGCTTTGTCGTTTGCACCTGACTGCACGCACTGACTGCCAAAATGCCCAGCATTAAAAGCAGTTTTGTAAACATGTCTGCTCCTTTTCCAAATATGAAAATCCGCCGTACTTTTCATGCCGTCTGAAAAAGCCTGACTGAAAAACAGAGTGTTGTCTTTCAGGCGGCCTGCGGACAGGGCTTAGACTCAACCTTCAAGTGCAACACCCACCCCCATATGGGATGTTGCCA